>NZ_BMZF01000025.1 GCF_014652655.1 Paramylibacter ulvae | reverse complement strand
GCAGCCATCAATTCAGCAATTTTGTCTTTGCCGATCGCATCGTCGCGGTCTTCCAAAGCTGCCAAAGCTGAACCTGCGATGATTGGAATATCATCACCTGGGTAATCGTAATCGCTCAACAATTCACGAATTTCCATTTCAACCAATTCCAACAACTCGTCGTCGTCTACTTGGTCAACTTTGTTCATGAAAACAACCATTGAAGGGATGCCAACCTGGCGGCCCAACAAGATGTGCTCGCGTGTTTGTGGCATAGGGCCGTCAGCTGCGTTCACAACCAAGATCGCGCCGTCCATTTGCGCCGCACCAGTGATCATGTTTTTCACATAGTCAGCGTGGCCTGGGCAATCAACGTGTGCGTAGTGGCGGTTTTCGGTTTCATATTCAACGTGTGCTGTTGAAATTGTAATACCGCGTGCTTTTTCTTCTGGCGCGCCGTCAATTTCGTCATACGCTTTGAAGTCACCAAATTGCTTGGTGATCGCTGCGGTCAATGTTGTCTTACCGTGGTCAACGTGGCCAATTGTGCCGATGTTGCAATGCGGTTTCGAACGTTCAAACTTTTCTTTTGCCAT
>NZ_BMZF01000024.1 GCF_014652655.1 Paramylibacter ulvae | reverse complement strand
TCCGTTTGACGGCGAGCAAATCGACAATAACGATGGCACAGGCCCAACTGGCGACGAAGATATCGTCAATGCGGGCGACGGCGACGATAGCGTGCTGGCTGGCGATGAAAACGACACCATCTATGGTGGTGACGGTAATGATACGCTGGACGGTGGCGCTGGTAACGACGTGATCGATTCAACTGATGGCTCTGGCCCTGGTGTTCCTGATGGCACACCTGGTGAAGATCCAAATGATGATCTGGATACCGTAACCGGTGGTCTGGGCGACGACAGCATCTTTACCGGTGACGACGCCGATAGCATTGATGGCGGTGCTGGCAATGACACCATTGATGGTGGCATCGATGATGACACAATCAGCGGTGGCGCTGGCAACGACAGCATCATTGGTGGCGACGGCAATGATGAAATCGACGGTGGTACGGGCGACGATACAATCGACGCAGGCGACAGCTTGAACCCAGCCACAGACGATGTTGATGCAGACCCATCCGATGATCTGGACACTGTCTTTGGTGGTGACGGCAATGACACGATCACAACAGGTGACGACGCTGACACGGTTTATGGTGGCGACGGCAATGATGTGATCGATGCGGGCATTGATGACGACAGCGTTGAAGGCGGCGCAGGTGATGACAGCATCATCGGTGGCCACGGCAATGACGTGATCGATGGTGGTCTGGGCGATGATACAATCGACGCAGGCGACAGCCTGAACCCAGCGACCGACGATGTTGATGCAGACCCATCCGATGATCTGGACACTGTTATTGGTGGTGCCGGTAACGACACAATCACAACCGGTGATGATGCGGATAGCATTGATGGTGGCACAGGCAACGATGTGATCGATG
>NZ_BMZF01000023.1 GCF_014652655.1 Paramylibacter ulvae | reverse complement strand
GCCGATTTTTACGATGCCCATTGAAGCGTCTCCCGATGATATATATACGAAACATATACGAATCGTATAGCGCATGATTTACCGCTAGTATAGGGACAGAACGCCAGATGGACAGCTATATCAATGTACCGGTCGCCCCTGCCGCTAAGGATGCTCGCCGAACTGAAAGCATCAAGCTCTATGGACCGGACGCCTTTGAGGGAATGCGGCGCGCAGGTGCGCTGACTGCTGCTTGTCTGGACGGCGTAGCCGATCTGATCCGCCATGGCATTCCGTTGTCAGACATAAATGCCTATGTGCTGGACTTCGCGGTATCGCATGATGCGATACCTGCGACCCTTGGCTACAAGGGCTACAAATATGCCTGCTGCACATCGGTTAATCACGTTGTATGTCACGGCTTTCCCAATGAGAAAAAGCTGCGCGATGGGGATATCGTCAACGTTGATGTGACGCTGATCTTTGACGGTTGGTACGGCGATTCAAGTCGGATGTACGCGGTGGGCAAGCCGAAGCGGGCGGCAGAGCGGCTTATCCAGATCACGCATGAAGCGATGATGCGCGGGATTGAGGCCGTGCGCCCCGGTGCGCGACTTGGCGATATCGGCCATGCCATCCAGTCCTATGCGCAGTCAGAACGCTGTTCAGTCGTTCGCGATTTCTGCGGTCATGGCATTGGTCAGGTTTTCCACGACTCTCCCAATATCCTGAACTTCGGCAGAGCCGGGAAAGGTTTGGAGCTGCGCGAAGGTATGATTTTCACAGTGGAGCCAATGATCAATCTGGGGCGTGGTGAAGTAAAGATGCTGGCGGATGACTGGACGGCGGTGACCCGCGACAAGTCCTTGTCAGCTCAGTTTGAGCATTCGGTGGGTGTGACCGCAGATGGGTTCGAAATCTTCACTAATTCAAAAAAAGGGCCTTCATGCACCCGGTGTTGAAATTAAAAAAGCAGTGTCTTAACCGTCTTTTGTGCGTCCCGCAGCATCGGTTGAAA
>NZ_BMZF01000022.1 GCF_014652655.1 Paramylibacter ulvae | reverse complement strand
TTTAATTTAATCAGATGAAAGATGATGAGCTAATTGTCTAGGCTCATGGTCAATTGAACATAGAAACTCACTTAGACACTGTTAAGGTACTTAGGGATGAATTCCATTAGGTTACTCGTAAGGTTAGGATGAAGTTCATTGCCAAGCCCTTTTGACCTGATCTCATCTTCATCATCCCTTTTATGAAATAGGGTCAGAGTATTTTTGGGTCATAAATTTGAAATGGTATATGGTTAGCAGCCTTTCACAAATCCCCCCCGTCCCCCTAGCCCTTCATTCACAACATCCCGAAAGAACTTCGTGAGTAGCCTAGGGGTTTAAAACCGAGATTTAGAATGACCGTGGGGTAATCGAGGACAAGCCCAGCGCATTTAGCTTTTATCCATTAGGGTATACTTCAATGGTCACTGAAAAGGTATTCTATTTTTTATCCGTAAGGGTTACATTTTTAATCGTACACCATGTCAAATGGTCAATACCTTAACGGACACCCAAAGGAAGACTAAATGGCAACCATACTCTACGCACGTGTTTCAACTACCGATCAGAACATCGCTCATCAAAAGACCCAAGCAGAGAATGCAGGGTTTACGATTGATGATGTGATTGCCGATCATGGTATCTCTGGCATTGGCACGAAGCTCAAAGACCGTACAGAGGGCAAGAGGCTGTTTGATAAGCTTAGATCGGGGGATATCCTTGTGGTGCGTTGGGTGGATCGCCTAGGGCGAAACTATCAGGACGTAACAGACACCATCAGGCACTTCATGCGCGAAGGTGTGATCATCCGTACCGTGATCAACAACATGACATTTGACGGAGCCACCAAAGACCCCATGCAAGAGGCCGTAAGAGATGCACTGATCGCCTTCATGGCTGCAACAGCACAGGCACAAGCAGAAGCCACCAAAGAGGCTCAGAGAGCGGATATAGAGGCCGCCAAGAGTGATGGGAGTAAGTACAGAGGGAAGAAGCACAGCTATGATCGTGAAGCATTCACAAAGGTTCAGGATATGAGTGGTACTGGTGCAGGAACTTCACAGATTGCTAA
>NZ_BMZF01000021.1 GCF_014652655.1 Paramylibacter ulvae | reverse complement strand
GCCTGTATTACAGCTGGTCCAAGGAATTCCTTGAAGCAGGGAAACGCCGCTTGTCAGGGGATACTGCCCGCCAAGCTACATCGCCTGAAGTAAAAGAATTGCGATCAGAGTCCTTGGCGTTGAAAGAATGCGTGGCCGACCTGACATTGGAGAACCGCCTTCTCAAAAAAAGCATGACAGGAAGTGGGGAGTACGAGGAATGAGGTATCCCGCGTCGGAAAAACTGGAAATCATACGAACTGTTGAAGCGTCACACCTGTCAGTGAAGAAAACCTTGGATATGTTATGCATTCCACGTACCACATTCTATCGTTGGTATGACTTATACCTTGAGAACGGGCTGGACGGATTGGCTGATAGGTCACCAAGCCCTGGTCTTGTTTGGAACCGTATTCCAGAAACTAAGCGTAATGATCTGATCGAGTTTGCACTGGAACATGAAGCACTGACATCAAGAGAGCTTGCCATCAAATACACCGATGAGAGGCGGTATTTTGTCTCAGAATCTTCAGTATATCGTATATTGAAGACTGCTGATCTGATCACAGCGCCAAGCCATGTTTCGATCAAGGCCGCATCTGAGTTCCATGACAAAACGACACGTATAAACGAGATGTGGCAGACGGACTTCACCTACTTCAAGATCATTGGTTGGGGCTGGTATTATCTGAGCACGATATTAGATGATTACAGCCGCTATATCATCGCATGGAAGCTGTGTACGACGATGAAGACTGGTGATGTGACTGACACCTTGGAAATGGCTCTGGAAGCATCGGGTTGTGATCAGGCCGTCGTTCGCCACAAACCACGGCTGCTCAGCGACAATGGATCATGCTACATCTCTGGGGAACTGGCCGATTGGTTGGGTGATCGAAGAATGGATCATGTTCGCGGAGCGCCTTTCCATCCGCAAACACAGGGCAAAATTGAACGCTGGCATCAGACAATGAAGAACCGAGTTCTTTTGGAAAACTATTATCTGCCAGGTGATTTGGAACGTCAGCTCAAAGCCTTCGTCGAATACTACAACAACAAGCGCTACCATGAGAGTTTAAATAACGTCACCCCCGCAGATGTGTACTTCGGGCGCGACAAGGAAATCATCAGAGAAAGGAAGAAGATCAAACGCAACACCATCAATCAGCGCCGCTTGCAACACTTCAGAAAAGCGGCATAATCAAATCAACGACGAACCAGAGCCTCCATTAATTTATAAGCTCACGTGTTCCAATTTATCTGACGACGGACA
>NZ_BMZF01000020.1 GCF_014652655.1 Paramylibacter ulvae | reverse complement strand
CGCCTCCTAAAGAGTAACGGAGGCGCGCGATGGTGGGCTCAGACCGGTCGGAAATCGGTCGTCGAGTGCAATGGCATAAGCCCGCCTGACTGCAAGTCTGACAAGACGAGCAGAGACGAAAGTCGGTCATAGTGATCCGGTGGTCCCGAGTGGAAGGGCCATCGCTCAACGGATAAAAGGTACGCCGGGGATAACAGGCTGATACTGCCCAAGAGTCCATATCGACGGCAGTGTTTGGCACCTCGATGTCGGCTCATCTCATCCTGGGGCTGGAGCAGGTCCCAAGGGTACGGCTGTTCGCCGTTTAAAGAGGTACGTGAGCTGGGTTTAGAACGTCGTGAGACAGTTCGGTCCCTATCTGCCGTGGGTGTAGGAGACTTGATGGGAGTTGCCCCTAGTACGAGAGGACCGGGGTGAACGAACCACTGGTGGATCTGTTGTGGCGCCAGCCGCAGTGCAGAGTAGCTATGTTCGGACAGGATAACCGCTGAAGGCATCTAAGCGGGAAGCCCCCCCAGAAACAAGGTCTCCCTTGAGGGCCGTGGAAGACCACCACGTCGATAGGTTGGAGATGTAAGTGCAGCAATGCATTCAGTTGACCAATACTAATTGCCCGATAGGCTTGATTTGATCCAGTAATAGACAGACTAGAGCAACAATCGCTCAATTCTGTAATTACACGGAGCTGAAGTCCGGAAAGACGCAAAAATCTTACGTTATTAATGCCTCTCAACGACATATCGTTGAGTGCTTATTCGTTTTGGTGGTCACAGCGCCAGTGAAACACCCGATCCCATCCCGAACTCGGCCGTTAAGCACGGTTGCGCCGATGGTACTGCGTCTTAAGACGTGGGAGAGTAGGTCACCGCCAAAACTAATAAGCACTCAATTCAAAAAACGCCCCTTGCAGATCACACTGCAAGGGGCGTTTTTGATATGGAATGCAGAAATAATGAACCAAAGGCGAAAAGACATGTCTGCCCGCGGTTTTGTGGATTTACCCACCAAATGCCGACGCATGTTTTGCCTGCAACATTTGCGATGTGGTGAATATCGCTATTGGTTTGTGACTGGAACTTGACCGAATCTCTGTGATTTGCTTTTGTTCCCCAAATGTCCCAATTGGCCTTCGCTATGTCTGTTGATCCAACAATCACATCCTACCCACTTAAATCAGGTCGCGCACATGAGGTTTGTGGCACCGCGAAAAATACATTTGCCTTTATGCTAGCAGCACAGATACCAAACACCGTAATATATGTGCGAGAAAACCATCGCAGCAACATCTTAAATCCTAGTGGATTTG
>NZ_BMZF01000019.1:2500-5160 GCF_014652655.1 Paramylibacter ulvae | reverse complement strand
CCGCCCCAGTCAAACTACCCGCCACACAGGGTCCCGGAACCAGATAATGGTCCGCGGTTAGACATCAAGACAGACAGGGGTGGTATCTCAAGGGAGGCTCCATGCGAACTGGCGTCCACACTTCAAAGCCTACCACCTATCCTGCACACGTCTGACCTAATGCCAGTGTGAAGCTGTAGTAAAGGTGCACGGGGTCTTTCCGTCTAACCGCGGGAAGCCTGCATCTTAACAGGCAATTCAATTTCGCTGAGTCTGCATTGGAGACAGCGGGGAAGTCGTTACGCCATTCGTGCAGGTCGGAACTTACCCGACAAGGAATTTCGCTACCTTAGGACCGTTATAGTTACGGCCGCCGTTTACTGGGGCTTCAATTCGCTGCTTGCACAACTCCTTTTAACCTTCCAGCACCGGGCAGGCGTCAGACCCTATACGTCGTCTTGCGACTTCGCAGAGCCCTGTGTTTTTAGTAAACAGTCGCCACCCCCTGGTTTGTGCCCCCCACCAAAACTTGCGTTCTGATAGGGCCTCCTTCTCGCGAACTTACGGAGGTATTTTGCCGAGTTCCTTCAATGCAGTTCTCTCAAGCGCCTTGGTATTCTCTACCAGTCCACCTGTGTTGGTTTAGGGTACGATCTAATGGAAGGCTATTTCCTGGAACCGTCCGGCAGCAACTTCAATCCGATAAGGAGTCACTACGCTTTCGATCCGTCACATCTTCCTGGCACCGTAATATTAAACGGTTTCCCATCGACTACGCCTTTCGGCCTCGCCTTAGGGGTCGGCTTACCCTGCTCAGATTAGCTTTAAGCAGGAACCCTTGGACTTTCGGCGACAGGGTCTCTCACCCTGTTTATCGCTACTCATGTCAACATTCTCACTTCTGATCACTCCACCGGATCCCTCACAGGCCGGCTTCACAGTCAGAACATTGTCTCCGTAATATCCGAAGATACTAAAGAGACAGCGTTCTATATCACAGAACGCTCCGCTACCATGCACTTACGTGCATCCTCAGCTTCGGCTCGTAGTTTGAGCCCCGGTACATCTTCGCCGCAGGATAACTTATTTAGACCAGTGAGCTGTTACGCTATCTTTAAAGGATGGCTGCTTCTAAGCCAACCTCCTGGTTGTTTTGGTCGTCCCACCTGCTTTCCCACTTAACTACGAATTAGGGGCCTTAGCTGGAGGTCAGGGTTGTTTCCCTCTTCACTACGGACGTTAGCATCCGCAGTGTGTCTGCCGCATATTACTCTTCGGTATTCGGAGTTTGGTTAGGATCAGTAAGACGGTGAGTCCCCATTACCCATCCAGTGCTCTACCCCCGAAGGTATTCGTGCGACGCTCTACCTAAATAGATTTCGCGGAGAACCAGCTATCTCCGAGTTTGATTGGCCTTTCACCCCTAGGCACAAGTCATCCCGATCTTTTTCAACAGATGTGGGTTCGGTCCTCCAGTACATGTTACTGTACCTTCAACCTGCTCATGCCTAGATCACTCGGTTTCGGGTCTGATCCTACTAACTCATTCGCCCTATTAAGACTCGCTTTCGCTGCGCCTACACCTATCGGCTTAAGCTTGCTAGTAAGACCAAGTCGTTGACCCATTATACAAAAGGTACGCCGTCAGGGCATATGCCCCTCCGACTGTTTGTAGGCGTCCGGTTTCAGAAACTGTTTCACTCCCCTTGTCGGGGTGCTTTTCACCTTTCCCTCACGGTACTGGTTCGCTATCGGTCAGTAAGGAGTACTTAGCCTTCGAAGGTGGTCCTCCGATGTTCAGACAGAATTTCACGTGTTCCGCCCTACTTAATACGTCTAATCATGCTTCCTATACGGGGCTGTCACCCATATTGCCCAACTTTCCAGATGGTTCTAGTCACATTCATAGCTCGGCTGGTCCCCGTTCGCTCGCCGCTACTAAGGGAGTATCTATTGATTTCCTTTCCTCCGGGTACTTAGATGTTTCAGTTCCCCGGGTTTGCTTTAAAAACCCTATATATTCAGGTAATTAATAACTGGTTTACCCTATTATTGAATAGCCTTGCGGCTAACAATAACAGAATATCAGTTGGGTTGCCCCATTCGGAGATCTTTGGGTATAGCGTCTATTCTCGACTTCCCAAAGCTTATCGCAGAGTATCACGTCCTTCATCGCCTCTTACTGCCAAGGCATCCACCAAACGCCCTTCTCGCGCTTGATCTGATCCAGAAAAAGACCGGCTGGTAAAGTCAGTCTGTAATTCTGAAACAGAAGTCGTCATAATTTTGAGAGTTAATGAACTTCACTTGCGTGAGGCTCATAATTTATTGAACTCATGGACATCGCTTGGCGCAATGTCCGCACATTCCCAGTTTAATCGAACACTCTTACGAGTGTCCCATAATTACCAGAGTAGATCTAAATCACTCTGGCTCCTGATGATCAATGATCACCAAGATGGTTAGTGTATTTGACTTGGAAAGACTGTAAATTATCTTTGTATTAGTTCGCCAACACGCACTGGATGGCTTGCTAGCAACGCATGCACAGTGGGTTGGTCACCCGAGTCTGATTATGCTGTCCCGTCACCGGAACTGTTGCGAACTGAGATATTGAACAAGTCCAATAATCCTAGTCCAAACAAGAAACTTACGTCTCGTGTTATTAATGCTCTCTAAAC
>NZ_BMZF01000018.1 GCF_014652655.1 Paramylibacter ulvae | reverse complement strand
GGTATCGACCGTGAAGGTGTTGAGCGTGGTCAGGTTTTGGCAGCGCCAAAATCAGTGAACCCACACACCAAATTCGAAGCAGAAGTTTACATTCTGACCAAAGATGAGGGTGGCCGTCACACGCCGTTCTTTGCCAACTACCGTCCACAGTTCTACTTCCGTACAACTGACGTAACGGGTACTGTTGAGCTTCCATCAGGTACAGAAATGGTGATGCCAGGCGACAACTTGAAGTTCGACGTAGAACTGATCGCGCCAATCGCCATGGAAGCAGGCCTACGCTTCGCGATCCGCGAAGGTGGCCGTACTGTTGGTTCTGGTGTGGTTTCTAAAATCCACGCGTAAGCACTGGTCGGCTTCCCGTCAGGGAAACGATCCAGCGTGGTCGGCTTGGCCTTTGGCCAAACGATCTGAGCTAATGAATTAGAAAAGGGCGTCCAATGGGGCGCCCTTTTTTTGTCGCATGTCTTTCAACTTGTCCAAACACACAGATTGAGCCAATCTGGTTCGAAACAGAAATGGTGAATAACATGAGCGATCCCGTAATTTTTTCATATGGATTAAATGGTGCCACGGCGGGGCAGGCGTTACAGGGAAAACGTATCGGCGAAGTGTTAAAGAGCGATGATTTGGCCTGGGTGCATTTGGATGCCACCCATCCAAATGCCGCCGATTGGTTACATAAAAACCTGTCTTATCTTGATCCATTTGTCGTACAGGCATTGGTGGCAGAAGAAACGCGACCCCGCGCCACCATCACAGGCAAAGGTGCCTTGGTGATTTATCGCGGTGTGAACATGAACGAAAATTCATCGCCAGAGGATATGATTTCTGTGCGCCTTTGGATTGATGAACATCGCATCATCAGCCTGCAGCGCCGCCCATCGCGATCGATTGCATCATTGGCCAGCGATATTGGGGCGGGCAAGGGGCCAGATAATGCGGGTGCATTTGCCTCGGCGATCACCGCGCGGTTAACGGCGTATCTTGGTCCTGTTGTTTCTGAAATTGACGATACTGTTGATGATCTGGAAGAACAGCTCATCGAAGGTGTCGATCAATCAGAACGCCATGCAATCAATGCTGCGCGAAGGAAAACACTGGTTTTGCGCAGATTTCTTGCCCCGCAAAAAGATGCGATTTTACAATTTCGCGATGCTGATTTGGCTTGGTTGAAAGAGGCAGACCGCCGTCATTTGGGCGAAAGCTATCATATCGCACAGCGCAACGTCGAAGATTTAGATATGATCCGCGAACGCGCCCAAATCGTAAAAGAGGAATTGGCAAGCGGGCTCGCGGACAAGATGAACCGCAACATGTATATCCTGTCTGTTATTGCGGCGATATTCCTGCCACTTGGGTTTTTAACGGGGCTGTTGGGTATCAATATCGGTGGCATTCCGGGTGCGGATAATCCCAATGCGTTTTGGTGGTTTGCGCTTGGAATGGTGATTATTGTAGCCGCACAAGTCTGGCTGTTTCGTAAAATGCGTTGGTTTTAAGTGGGCCGCCGTATCAGCGGCCCAAATGATTAGCTATTCGCGCTTGGGTTTGCTCCTGTTGCAATCGTGCTGGCAACATCCGTATCATCAATTGGTGCACCTGCGGCACGTAACAAATCGGCCACTTCCCATGTCCAATTGGCGGGATCGTTATCGTTGTCACCGGCTGATTCTGGTTTGCCGCGCGGCAACAACGCCATGATCGCGGGTTCTTGGTTGGGCGTCCAATTAGGGGCGGCAGAAATGAACGAGCTGTTGTCGCCATAAAGCAATCCGCCAAACACCTCGGCCACGATTGTGCCACCAACATCACCCAGCATTTTACCCGATTGCCCTTTCGGGCCGCTGGCCTCTTTCAGGATGTAATGCCACAGCACGTCTTCATGTGCGTTGGCAACGGGATGTGGCGTGAAACCCATCGCCTGTGCGACGGCACTGCCAGATGGTAATCCCATCCGCCAACTGCGCATCAAGTTCAAAAAGGCGAGGTGGTTTAATCCACCTGGGCCCTCTGTCACCTTGAACAAAGCGCTGGACAGTTGGGGGTCGATTTTGCGTGATGCTTGTGGGAATGGCCCTTGCGAGCTTTGCATTTGGAAATACCAATCCCATTGGATCGTGTGCTTTTTGCGTAGGTTCTTGAAACCCTTTAAATCATGCAGCGCCAGATCATCTTGACCGGGAACGCGATCGGGGTGAAAAATCGGGATTTCAACACCGAAACCCAAATCGACATCGGTATTCAGGTTTACCTGGTATCCAGGGCGCACTAAAGAATGGCCAAAACGATAGGCCGCTACAGAAAATTCGATGGGGATGAACGGTTGGTATTCCCAGTTATAATACTGGCCACCATATTCATATTGTCCGTTCACCTTTTTCAACACGGTTTTCCAAATCGCATCTTTGACGATACGTTTCACCCAATCGTGCCAAACCACATATTGGTAAAACCAACGTAAAATCCGCTGTGCTTGTGCGAATTTTTCGTCGTTTTTACCGAATTTGGCAGGCATATTGCCGTTTGGAAACATCAACTGCCCATAAATGCGATTGTGCAAGTTGAGCATCGCCAATTGAAACTGGCTGACAATCACATTTTCATCGTTGCGCATGTCACCAATCAATGCGCGCCCTTGGATGTTTCGCGGCAAATCGGGTTCATTCTGTTCGCCCGACTGCCCAATCAGAAACATACCACCGCGAAGATCGTCGTACATGAACGGTTCATCCGATGGGCCCTCTCCATAAAGACAGTCCAAATCCAAACGTGGCGTGCGAAAATTATGCAGCTTGTTCGGATCGTTTTGGCGTTGCAGAGATGATGTGGGATCAAACGTAATGTCATGATCCACGAACTGCCCGAAATAGGTATAACCCGCAGGCATATTGGCATTATCGCCTAATGGATCATTGGGCGGTTCGCTCATTGCGGCGTTTGCAAAATTTTGCAAGCCAGCAATGATATCAGGTTCGCTCGATTCTTCTGGTGTCCAAGCAGGAAGCGATCGAAACATACGGCCAAACAGGCCTTTGTATAATGATGAATGGGGTAAAATTACATTATGCAACACAGACGTAGATGATACACTCATTGTATTAATCTCCTTTAGATTGCTAAAGGATGATGTATGCACCCTACGAGGGTGATTGCGCAGTGACAGCACTCACCAAAAATGAAAACAGTGAAAAATCGGATTGCACAATAACAGTGCTTGCAAATCCAGTCGCATTTCCGTATTCGTCCTGCACAGTTTGGTTCTAGGGGTTTAGCTCAGTTGGTAGAGCATCGGTCTCCAAAACCGAGGGTCGTGGGTTCGAGTCCCTCAGCCCCTGCCAAGCTGCTGATCGCCCAATAAACCAAGGCTGGATCAGAGTTCCTCTCCAGAATTTGTATCGTTTAGGACCCCAAAAAGGGCCCCAGTTTCTGTCGGGTGTTGTGGGTGTCGGGTGCCTTAGCCCCGGTGGGCCTTAATCACGGGGCAACAGGGCGTGGTTCACACCGTAGGCTGCGTGGGCCCAATTATCGTGTGTGTTGTCTCGGTATCGGACCTTCCATCAGGTGGAGTGGGTTTGTACAACATCCGCGGTTGAAGAGGGGCTCAAAAATCACCGCTGGTGATTGCTTCGAGAAACGCTTCTGTTTCGTTGATCATCCGTTTCCAGCTATCTTCCTGAGGAAGTGGAATATGGTTTCTGCTATCGAGTGAAACATATTTTGCGTTCGGAATCTCACTCGCGAGTACCCTACCTTGCGAACTGGGCTGCACTGCGTCGCAATTTGCGTGGATTACCAGTGTAGGGGCGGAAATTGACGGTAAAATATCTGTGACGTTGAACCTGTCGATTATCTGCCTGAGCCGTGCAGCGTTTTGTGGCGACACGGTCTCGGTTTGCATTTTCACGAAGCTTTCCATTTGTTCAGATGTTGCGTCCGGTACGAATAGCGCGGAAAATGCATTTACAAATGGGCTGTTCGCCTTGCCCCATCCGGCTTTGATCAGCCCCAAGATAATATCTTCGTCGATGTCATCGGGAGATTTGGCCCGCAGCGCACGCCCTAGCGCAAAGCCGCCGTACAAAACCAACCCTTTGACACGATCTGGATATAATTCAGCGAAGCGGATTGCGACTGGAACGGCCTGCGACGCGGCAAATATTGGAAAGTTGTCCAGTTTGTTCGCGTCCGCAACAGCCTTCAAATCATCGACAAAAGCGTCGAGATCTACATCATCTAGTTCGCGAGACGAAAGGCCGGTCCCTCTTTGATCGTATCGATAAAGAGAATGTTTATGACCGAGAGCTTCCAGCAACGGTCGCCAGACAGTACTTTCCCAATCGAGTTCCAAATGCGAAAGCCAATGCCCAACCCGTACAAGCGGTGGCCCATTTCCACTTTGTGCGAAAGCTATCTTCGCATTATGAGATGATTGCGCAAACCTAATAACTTGAGTGTCAACCGGATCAATTGGAGGTGCTTGCACCGTCTGTTCATCGGCCGTTGTGACTTCAGCTATCAGTTGAAAACCCAACCCGTGTACCGTTTTGATAATCGCCTGATCTCGTCCCGTATCCCCAACAGCATTGCGTGCTGCATTGATCCGAGCGCTGATCGTTGCGTCCGAAACGCTCAGCCCATGCCAAACGATTTCAACCAATTCGTCTTTGGTGACTAATCGCCCCTGTTTTGCGGCAAGTACGAGCAGTAATTCAAATACTTGCGGCTCGATGTGGACAAGTTTGTTGTCCCGAAGAAACCTGTGTTTTTCAGGGTCGATTGAACACTTGGCAAATTGATACATCATGGCCCATTGAACAACTTATCCGCCCCACCAGACAAGATAATCTTTCGAGAATGGGTGAGGTTACGGAAATAACAAGGAGTTCTTAAGGTTATCTTCAAGCTTGAACGCTCAGCCCAAGCTTAACTGGGTTCATAGCAATTAAAGGACGACTGACATGCAACAGCAAAATGAACCCCAAGACATCAAGCGCCATCCAGATGGTTCAATCGATACCTCTCACTACATGAAAATCGGGCGACAAAAACGCGCTGAACAGGCGCACAAACTGATCAAACGCGCTCTTCGAAGATGCAAGCATTTCTCCTTCAGGTGTGACCGCCGTCCCTCAGAAGCCAAAAAGCGCCCGAAGAGGACAATATTACAGAGACTTGGAGGATTTTACTCATTCGGTTAACCCCGTAGGTGCGGTCCTCGAGTGATCGGAAAATTGCGGCATGCCAAAAACCACCGATTGTTGAATACCACCCAAGGCCATCGGTTCCACGACCCTTTGTACGATGGAGACACCCCCAACCCCGGGCAGCTTTCAATTACACCGGGTTATGAAGCTAGGCTGAAGTTGTGGGAAGAAAGACGGAAGGCTAAAGCTTTAGAGGCTGAAGATATCTATTGAAGTAAGGAGGTTTAGGTCCTTCTTCTTCCTTTTTTTCTTCATACTCTTTCCCATTACTAGTATCTAATCCCCTCTTCCCCTCTCCAACAGACAGACACTAGTATCCAAAGAGGGTCCGATAGAGAAACAACAAACACGACGATTGGACCCACCCACAGCCTACGGTGTGAACCACGCCCTGTTACCCCGTGATTAAAGCCCGCCGGGGCTAACCTCCACGACACCCACAACATCCCGCAGAAACTGGGGCCCTTTTTGGGGTCCTAAACGGTGCAATTTCTGGAGAGGAACTCTGATCCAGCCTTGGTTTATTGGGCGATCAGCAGCTTGGCAGGGGCTGAGGGAGTCCTAGAGTTTGTTGAACCTGTTGGTCTTTTCTCAAACTGTCTCTCAGGGGGTCCCTAAGGGGGGTCCTTTTACCCTGAGGCCCCTACAACCCAGCCACAGGGCCGCAGTGTAAGGTACTCGATGGGGGTGGCTATCGGTGGAGTGAACTGTCTGTCTGTGGGGCAGGTGTCTAACGTCAGCACCTTTGGGACATACCTGAGCATTTGAATAATGGAGGATTTCTGGTTCATCTTAACAATTAGGAGTTAAGCATGACAAAGAAATCAGGGCAGTCGAAAGCGGCTGCAGATAA
>NZ_BMZF01000017.1 GCF_014652655.1 Paramylibacter ulvae | reverse complement strand
TGGGTGTGACCGCAGATGGGTTCGAAATCTTCACTAATTCAAAAAAAGGGCCTTCATGCACCCGGTGTTGAAATTAAAAAAGCAGTGTCTTAACCGTCTTTTGTGCGTCCCGCAGCATCGGTTGAAATGGGCTCAAAGCTGTCATTTGCAGCCAAGACCTTTAATGTCAATTATGGGCTGCAAGCATCCCCGACCCCTTTTTGAATTCAAATCCAGAAAAAAATTTCAAACACACATCCCCCAAAATACTCCCTAAACTCTAACCATCCCTCCTTTTTCATTCCTTCCTCTTCCTTTTTTCTTCCTACCCTTTCCCATTACTAGTATCTAATCCCCTCTTCCCCTCTCCAACAGACAGACACAGACATCCAAAGAAGGTCCGATACCGAAACAACAAACACGACGACCGGGCCCACGCTGCCTACGGTGTGAACCACACCCTGTTACCCCGTGATTAAGGCGCACCGGGGCTAGCGTCCACGACACCCACAACACCCGACAGAAACTGGGGCCCTTTTTGGGGTCCTTTTACTCTGAGGCCCCTACAACCCAGCCGCAAAGCCTCAGTGCAGGGTACTCGATGGGGGTGGCTATCGGTGGAGGCGTACTGTCTGTCTGCGGGGCAGGTAGTTAGCAAAGGGAATAGATACTAGTAATGGGAAAGGCTTGAGGGGAAAAAAGGAAGGGATGGTTAGAGCAAGAGGAAGTATTGTGGGGATGTGGATTTGAGTAGCCCGGAAATTCAGTTCTAAGAAGGCTGAAGGTGCTTTGGGGGCAAAACCTCCATTTGATGATAGTGAAGCGAATGGGTTGTCAAAATATTAATTCTACTTGGGGAACCGTCTAGCTAATAACTTTTCAATGGCAGCGAATAGTTTTGCACGTCCAACCGGTTTCATCAGGCGAATGTCCTCAGGACGCAAACCATTACCATGAACAGTTGCCTCGCTGGCGTAACCCGACATAAACACAACAGGTAAATCCGGGTGATCTTCGCGAATCGCTCGGGCCAGCGTCGTACCCTGAAGGTTACCTGGCATGACAATATCTGTTAGCAAAAGGTCAAAATACGGGTTCGCATCGAAAATCTCTTTTGCTTGGTCCCCCGAGCTTGCCTGTGTCACAGCATACCCTGCATTCGTCAGGTTCGCGACGATAACACGCAAGACTTCTGGCTCATCTTCAACAACAAGTATTTTGCCGCTCCCTGTTATTGTTTCGACTGATCTGACTTTCTGTTTCTCGATGAACTTATCCTCGCTTGCAAATGCCGGAAAATATAGCTTGAATGATGTTCCTACGCCGATTTCTGAATAAACCTGCACAGTTCCGCCTGATTGACGCATAAACCCATCAACCATGGAAAGCCCCAGCCCCGAGCCGGTTCCAGGTGCCTTGGTTGAAAAGAATGGCTCAAAAATGCTGGTGAGTTTGTGGGTTGGTATGCCATGACCTGTATCCGAAACTGATAACATGACGTACCGGCCAGGCTCCAATTGTTCTTCGTGAACATCTATATAATCATCACCAATGGTAACATTGGCAGTCTCAATGGTAAGCACCCCCGCGTTCTCCATCGCGTCTCGTGCGTTCAAAATCAAATTCAACAATGCGCTTTCGGTGGAACTGGGGTCTGCCTCGACCTGCCAAAGCCCTTTTGATAGAGACATCTTAATTGAAATGGTCGCCGGAAGGGTTTGAGATGTCCAATCTTTAGTATCACGCACCAGCTTGTTCAAGTCGATAGCTTTGGGGGCCAATTGCGCCTTACGGGCGAAAGCCAACATATTGCGGGTAAGGTTACTCCCGCGTTGAATAGCAGCAATCCCTTTGTCGATTAGTTCGAAATGCTCTTCATTTGAAAGCTTATCACGAAGCAACTCCAAATTGCCGAGTACGATCGCCAAAAGATTGTTAAAGTCATGCGCTACACCGCCAGTTAGCTGGCCAATGCTTTCGTTTTTCTGCGCGCGATGTGCCATTCTAGCTTGCTCTGTTAACCTGCTTTGGGCATCAACTTGTTTCGTAACGTCAAGAAAAAGGCCATCCATATAGACAACATTGTCTGCTTTGTGGGTTGCAGTTACCCGTCCCTCTAACCACTTTACGTTGCCATACCTGTCGGTAATTTTAAAACGGCGCGTAAAATCATCAAGTTTTGTGGCGGCATCCGCCATGGCATCATACATGTCATCAAGATCAGCTGGATCATGGGCCCTCACCAAAATCCCGCTATCTTTGGTCATCTCTAGCGAGGTGTAACCCCAAATGTCCTCACATTGATCGGATATGTAAGTCAAATTGAATTTGTTGTTGCCCATATAATTAAAGCTCATAAACACGCCAGGAAGGTTGTTCGCGACCCCGGCAATACGGGCCTCTGAAATAGAGTATTTACGTTCGACTTCTCGAATTTCGGATACATCAGCCACTACACCGATGATTTTTTTTACTTTTCCATCATTAGCACGATCAACAAACCAATTGGCCTGGACAAAAACGATCTCCCCATTAGGTCGCACAATACGGTATGCGTATTCCGGCGAAGACGAAGTATCGTTCCACAAGGCAGCAAAAGTCTTCTTTGTTACCTCAAGGTCGTCAGGGTGAATCAGTGATAGCCATTCTTTTACGCTTATATCTCCGCTGTCACGATCCAGACCACAGATAGCCATCGTTCCGCTGTCAAAATACAGTGTCTCGGAATCAGCAATAGCGACGAAAACACCTAACCCGGCTGACTTGGTTGCTAGCTCGAACTTTGAGACATATGTGGCAATTGATACGTTTTTTTCGGCCCAATATTTTGAATACTTAATCACGATGGACGTCGCAATGACAGACAGTACACCAGTGCTAAACAACGAAAACGCATTTGTCATGGACCATTGCATTTCTGAAGAATTAAATATCCAGATGGATGAAATTAGGAAAAATGATTGAATCGAAAGAAAGCCAAAAATTGAGGCTAATATAACCTTCGCGTTTATGTCCAGCCAATGTTGATACGGCCGCAGGTAACCTACAAGAACACCTAGGAACGGTAGTGATGCAGACGTTACGCCTGCGAGAATTGGAGACGGCCCGCCATTCCAAACCTGAGAAGATAATCCAATCAGGCTTGCAACAATGGCTGCGAATGGTCCGCCAAGGTAGCCTGCCAAAATCAATGGCCCCGCGCTAAAGTCGACATCTAACGGAAAGGCGGTGTCACTTGTAATGCTTGGGTGTGAAATAAATAGGAAGATGATGGTTCCAAGTGCGGAACCGATAAATATGCTTCGACGAAACGAAATTTTGTGTGATATTGTTGCTGAAAAAGTCGTGTAGGTGACAAATCCTATCAAAAGAAAGTACGCAAAATTTTGAATAAAAGCGAGGTGCATAGTTCAACTTTTTATGGCGTTTTAATATCTTTGATGTATTTGGCCTTGTTCGTCAAATGGTTTGACCTTCCCAAGGCAGAACTCCATAGCTTTGTATTTTTCACATTAGCCTAGTCGCGAAATGTTGAGATTTTACATTAACGGTTCTCTAAGGGGCGGGGCAAGGTTACTAAGAAGGGAATAAATAACAGTAACAGGAAAGGTAGGAGCCAAAGCTTCAAGTATTTTTTTAGCTCACGTTTTCCATTTTATCAGATGGCCGACACCAATAGTCGGAATGGTTAGAGGAAGAAGAAAATGGGGATACTTAGAGTTATTGTTGGGAATTAAAGCCCCCCATATTTTGGATTAAGCAAATGATAAAAATTGGACTGGCCCAGCTAGCTCACCTGCCGAACGTACAGGGTTTGATTGGTCTTGCGAATGTCAAATGGGCTGAGACTACCGACAAGTTCACTGAGTTTTTTGTATCCGTAGGTGCGAGTGTCAAAATCTGAATTGGCAGCAATAATTTGCTTACCTAGAGCTGAAAGTGAATACCAGTCATCATCTTGTTCAATTTTTTCCATTGCTGAAATAATTAATGGAATTGCATTTTTTGCAGGCTTTTTGTTGTTTTTAGTTCGCTTCCCATTCTCTGCGGGTGCTGGTTCTTCTACTATATTCTCTACAAGCACAAATCGGTTGCAAACATTACGCAAGCTTTCAGGTGTCTTGCTTTCACCAATACCAATAACCTCTAAACCTTGTTCACGTATACGGTTAGCAAGAGCTGTAAAATCGCTATCAGAGCTAACCAAAACAAACCCGTCGAAACGGCCTGCATGTAAGATATCCATCGCATCAATTACCAAACCGATGTCACTGGCATTTTTACCTTTGGTATTTGCTGTTTCCTGATGCGCTACCAATCCAAGTTCGCGAACAGTTTCAGCCCAGCCCCTAAGTTGCCCACTTGACCAATCTCCGTAAACGCGTCGCAACGCCAGCTCACCAAACGTTGCTATCTCTTTTAGGATTGGTGCAGCGTGTTTCGCTGGAATATTGTCCGCATCGATTAACACCGCATAAAGTGGTCTGTTTCGCTTAAGCATTTAATTTCCTTTAGTAACGGCCCTAATGTAGGAGGGTTTATGTAGTAATCTAGTACTTTCGGTGGCTCTTCAAGCCCTGTAGTATAGTTGCAATCTATACTATTACATCGATAGTGCTTTTTGGTGCGATTGTTGCAAGTAAAAGCTTCGGCCCCATCAAAACCACAGCCCTGCACGCAACGAATGCCGTGTTATCTACATGATCCCTGCAAAACGCACACTCGGCCTCACGGGGGAGAACTTTGAAGACCTAAGTGGCCGCGGGTTGATTGACCACCTCGCCACTTTGCAAAACCCTGCTTGGAACAAACAAGAAGACCGAGAAAAGTTCAGACGTATCACCGATTTTCTCAGAACCGTCACAGGTAAATCGGATGCAACCCTAGAGGTCCCAAGTGGTAGAGAGCATCTGCTCGTACACATGGATGACAAAGTGCTTCCACTTGCCTCACTTGGGACTGGTATTCACGAAGTTATTCTGATCGCTGCCTTTTGCACGATTTACGATAAAAGCATAATGTGTCTCGAGGAACCTGAAATTCATTTACATCCATTGCTCCAAAGAAAATTAATCAATTACCTTAAGGACCACACATCAAGCCAATATTTCATAGCGACCCACTCATCGGCGTTTGTCGACACACCAAATGCTAACGTATTCCACGTCACGAATGATGGCCAGCAAACCCGAATTCAAGCAGTAGTCACTGCTGAAGACCGTGGACAAATCCTAGATGACCTTGGTTATCAGGCGTCGGACATTTTGCAAACAAACTCCGTTATTTGGGTCGAAGGCCCATCTGACAGAACTTACTTAAATCATTGGATCAATGCGGTAGATACTCGATTAATAGAAGGCATCCACTAAACTATTATGTTCTATGGCGGTGGGCTTATCAGCCACCTCAGCGCATCAGATGATGCGTTGAACGAGTTTATCGCCCTGCGAAAGCTAAATAGGCACATGGCTATAGTTCTCGACAGCGACAAGGGGGACGACGAAAGCGAGCTCAAGCCACATGCGCAGCGGATTGTAACAGAGATGAGCGAAGGAGCAGGTGTCGTGTGGGTGACCGCTGGTCGTGAAATTGAGAATTACGTTGATGGGGGCGAGCTTCAATCGGCTTTGAAAACACTCCACCCGCGATTATACAAGAAAGCAGGTAAGACTGGCCAATACGACCATGCATTCTACTTTTTTCGCGAAAATCCGAATGGTTCAGGCAAGCAAATCACTTACAAAGGCGGAGACAAAGTTGGTGCAGCAGCGATAGTCTGTAACAAACCAATTGACTTGGATACTTTGGATTTGAGGGAGAAGATTAATGAGCTTGTCGAAATGATACGCAAGGCAAATAGTCTTTAGCGAGTTTTTTGCACTGCGACCTCCCAATTTTTATAATTGATGCGATACGCACGAATGCCGAGTTCGATTGGCTGCACTGCAGCATTGGAATGGTCTACCGAAAGTCCAGTTTGGGCCGAACGCGGACACTGAGTAAATGAAGACAACTTTATCGGACCAATAACGGCTTTGGGCCGTTCTTATTTGCGTTGATAGCACCCACAGGCAAAATGCTGCCGCCGATTTAATGGAGGCAGTGAGCCCGAATTTAACCAATGCTGTGACCTACACAAATGACTGCTTTTGAATTTGGAGGGTTACTCTGCCGGAAAACACGTGTATTTCTCGCACCATGTTGAATGCTCTTATTCTCGCAACGGTCACTTTCGCTGGGGCGGTAATGATTTGGCCCCGGCTCTCAAATGCGAGAGTCTGGCGTGCAACCATCACCCCTTTGGCGTCGATAATTGGGAGCGGGTTTCTGGTTCTGGGGCCCATCCTTGATGTCAGCTACGGAGGGTATGCACCTTTTGTGATGGTTGGCCTCTGTGCGGTTGCTTATCTTTTCGGCGGTGCAATCAGATTCAACATCGCGGACATTGACCGACAGCCGCTTTCGTCTCAAGTTGTTAACACACTTGAAGTCATGTCATCCTGCGTCCTTGCCTTCGCCTTTGTGGTTTCAGTTGCCTACTATCTAAACCTTTTTGGGGCGTTCGGTGTTAGCTTGACGCAGCTGAACGACGCCTTCCACGCCAACATGCTGACGAGTTCAGTGTTCCTCCTGATCTTGTTTACAGGAATGACGCGCGGCTTTTCGGCGCTTGAACGAATGGAGCAGGTTTCTGTCGGTTTGAAGCTGGCCATCATCGCAGGCCTTTTATTTGGGCTTGCAGTCCATTTTGGCAATACAGCAGGGCAACACGTGCTACACTTTGATGAACCGCGTGTCACAGGCTGGGCGGGGATCACGCTTATGGCTGGATTGATCGTAACCGTCCAAGGGTTTGAAACATCGCGCTATCTGGGTGGAACTTATGACGCCGCCATGCGTATCAGGTCCATGCGCTTGGCGCAGTTGCTATCCACCGCCATTTACAGTGTGTATATCGTGTTATTAACCTATGCGTTCGAGTCAGATCCACTCTCTTTAGACGAAACCGCGATCATCGACCTTATGCAGGTCGTTGCCCCAATCCTGCCGCTGCTATTGGTCGTGGCGGCACTGAGCGCCCAGTTTAGCGCCGCAATTGCAGATACAAGTGGATCAGGGGGCCTGATTGCAGAGGTTAGCAGAGGTGTAGTGTCCGAAAAGTTAGCCTATGCGTTGCTGGTCTGTATCGGACTTGTGCTTACTTGGACTGCCAATATCTTCGAGATCATTAGCTATGCGTCGCGGGCATTCGCGCTTTACTACGCTTTACAATCGACGATCGCCACGATCCGTGCCGCTAGGTCCGGCCATCCTGCACGAACAGTTATCTTCGCGGTCTTGGCTTTGCTCGGCGTAGGCATCGCAGTATTTGGCACCCCGGTTGAATGAAAAGCGGGCATTGCTCTGCTAAAGGCGAAGGTCAGCCTTGTCCCATCTACCGTCCTTCGGTAGCCCAAGATGCTGCACCATGCACGAATGGCCGATTTAACTGGTCGCACCGCAGCATCCCGAACCAACTGCCAATGACAGCTTTTGAACATCAAATTTCGATGGCTTCTGCGATAGTCAGCGCATCTTCAAGCTCAACGCCAAGATACCGCACCGTGCTGTCCATCTTGGTATGACCCAATAGTAGCTGAACCGCTCGTAAGTTACCGGTTTTCTTATAAATCTGCGTGACTTTCGTGCGTCGCATCGAATGAGTTCCATAAGCTGTCACTTCCAAACCAATAGACGAGACCCAGTGCCGCACAATCCGCGCATATTGACGGGTTGAGATGTGCAAGCGCTCGTGAAAACGCCCTGGCCAAAGGTACTCGGACCCGACCATCATTGGTTCTTCCATCCACTTTGCGAGCGAGGCTCTGGTCCCTTCGGTTATCTCGAAGCGAACGGGTTTCTGGGTTTTGCTTTGCAACACTGACGCCCGCTCTCTGATCTGGCCGGACGCCATTATATTGACCACCTTCATTTTGACCAAATCGCAGCCGCGCAACTTGCTGTCGATGGCCAGATTGAACAGCGCAAGATCGCGATAGTTCTCAGCCAGCTCGAGCCTTACACGGATCGCCCAGACGTGTTTGGGCTTGAGCGGCCGTTTCTGGCCGACGATCCGGCCTTTGTTCCAGGCTGGACGTACTGCGCGAATGGCGGGTAAATTCGGTGTTTGCATGATGTATCCTTTGATCCGCCACGCCCTCCCACATCGACAACCCAACGTTGACAAAACATTATATCACAGGATTTCGCATAGCGTCCGAGGTTTGCTTTGAGCCCAGGGTGCCGACATTCACTTGCAATGTGAATGCCGGCTTCTGGCTTAGGAGTACGCACCGTTAGAGTATGTCAGTTCATAGCTGTGACTGTAGAGTTCAAAGACGATCCCAAAGGGGTCTTCGACATAAACCATGCGATATGGTTTCTCGTCGGGAAAATATTCGCGAATGGGCATGCGTTGCTTGCCGCCAGCCGCGACGATTTTAACCAGTAGATCCTCAAGATTCGGATCCTGAATAGCAAAGTGAAACGTGCCGTGTTGTCTGAAGTTGAGGTTGTCGCCCGGTGCCTCGTGCGCTTCAAATTCGAACAGTTCAAACCCGATACGATCAGCCGTCGCTAAGTGCGCGATGCGCATGTGCCCCCAACCTTTGCCAAAAACGTCCGTGCACATCTGGCCAATGTCGCTGTCGTCTTCAATAATGATCGTAGGTTCCATGATGACATAGAAGCCAAGAACGTCGCCGTAGAATTTGATCGCCTTGTCCAAATCTGGAACAGATAAGCCGATATGAGAGAATGAGCGTGGCGTTGGTTGCATAGTGTTTCCTTTCAAGAGTGTTGAAAGAGAATTAGATGGACTGCTCCCGTATTAAAAATTATCATTTTGTATGATTTTCATAATTTTATGAGGCACCCATGCTAAACGCCACGTGGTTGGATACCTTTACGACGCTATGCGACGTCGGGCATTTTACACGGACGGCGGAGCTGTTGGGGATGACCCAGCCTGGTGTTTCGCAGCATTTGCACAAACTAGCGTCCCAAGTCGGAAAACCGCTGATATCAAAGGATGGGAAGTCCTTCACGCTCACCCCAGCTGGTGAAGCTGTGCTGGCCATCGGCCTTGCGCGACGTCAGCAAGAACGCGCACTGCAAGACACGATCAATATTGATGATCCACACGTAGGCGACATCAGCATTGGGTGTTCCGGCAGCTTTGCCATGTGGCTCTATCCGCATATTCTTGATCGGATGCATCATGCGCCAGAGCTTGTGATCAGAGTTACAGCTGCTCCACATATGAGCATTGTGACATCTGTTCTGAGTGGCGAATTTGATCTGGGGGTCGTCGCTGAACCAATCAACCATCCTCGACTGGAGGCAATTGAATTGACCCGTGAAGAGTTGTGTTTGGTTGTTCCACGATCCCTTGCCGGACAAGATTTTGACCTCCACCGCCTGAACGAGCTTGGCTTTGTCGCGCATCCAGACGGATACGCATATGCGGATGATCTTTTTTCGCTGAACTTCCCAAAAGACTTCAAAGGCGCTGATCGGTTGAGGGTAAGGACTTTCGTCAACCAGATCGGCCAAATTCCCATCCCAGTAGCGGAGGGACTGGGATACACAATATTGCCAAAATCCGGCGTGGACGCCTTTGTTAGAAAGAAGGAGCTGGCAATCATTCAACTTCCAAAACAACGCTACCACGATCTGTGGGTGATTTCTCGTAAGGGTCGGAGTGAAATCGCGCGTATCGCTGAATTGAGAGACTTCATTTGCCTTGCCGTATCTGCTTTGGAAGCACGTTTTTTTGATGTAACAGACCAAATGGATATGACGACAACAGATAGATGACTTTTATCAGAGTATAGTGAATGACATCTTCGTCCCGCACAACGGACGCTGAGCTAAATGAAGACAACTTTATCGGACCAATGTCGGCTAAGGGCCGTTCACGTCGATCGAAACAAATGGGCGGGAAGCGGACGCTCGGTTAATAGAAGTCTATTCGTTAGTTCAATGTAACGAAAGACTGCTTTGAGCCCAAAGTGATGGATGCTGCAGAGCGGCGAAACGACCGCTGTCTCCAGCAACCGCATTTGCATCTTATGCCCGTAGCCGGTTTACGAAGAGATCGTTGTCTTCGATTTCTGTGCGGGCAGATTTAAGTTCATCCACATCCCAGTTTGCCGACAGATAGCGACCCTTTGCCCAATCGGCCTGTCCGCTGGCGAGCCAGACGATGAAACAGGCGGCGAGATCGGGCGTGTCGACCAAGTATTCGTGCATTTCCTCGGGCATGTTGTGCCCAAGCTCCGTCGCGACGCCACCCGGGTGAACGGCGAAGCACTTGATTCCGTCCTCGCCGTGGTCTGACTGAACAAACTCGCAAAGCCGATTTATGGCATGTTTGGACGTTTGGTAGTCAGACGCCCCCGTCATCAGAAGCTGTGCACCGATCGACGACATCAGGATCAGGTGGCCGCCGCTTTGCCCCGCACTGTCATGCCGTTTCGCGCTATCGATCAAATGCGGCAGCGCGTAGCGAGCGATGTGGTAGGTGCCTTGCATGTTTACTTCCCAATTTTTCCACCAGGACGCTGGGTCAGATTCACCGATTTTTACCCAAGGGCCAAGAAACCCGGCATTGGCGTCAGCGACATCAATACCGCCAAACTGCGCGACACAATCTACAACAGATGCAGCAACTTGATCAGCAAGGGTGACATCGCAAACCGAATAGGCGGTTTTGGTGACTGGATTTGTCTCTGCGATGAGTGTGCATGTCTCTTGCAAGTCGGTTTCGGAGCGCGCAGTTAAATACACCGCCGCAGCTCCGGCTTGAGCAAACGCAATTGCTGTCGCCTGACCGATGCCACGAGACGCACCTGCGATAAAGACAACTTTTCCCTCGGCGCTGCCGCTCAACGTGCTTTTGGAATCAATCAAGGGGTACCGATCGTGATGGGTTGTGAAATCGCGAAACTGATCTTGGATGGACATTCATCGCTCCTGAAAATTATATGTTGTTCTATTCATACAGATACTACGCCAGGGATGGCCTTGCATGCCGAATTCTACCAAAAATCTGCCAAATCCTACAATCTGTAAGAAATATGGTGCAGCATTCTATCTGTCGAGTAAAGATGACTGCATGACTATCGATGATGGGACAATACCCGTGACGGAGCTTATCGACCTCTGCGCCCCTGATGGAGCCGTGGCGCTTTCACCGCCACCGGCGGTATGTATTTATCGGCGCAACGAACCAAGTGCTCTCGAAGCGCATTTATACGAACCCGTGCTCTGTATGGTGCTTCAGGGGGCGAAAATGATGCGCTCCGGTGAACAATCCGTCCATGTCAGCACGGGAGACGCGCTGGTGGTCAGCCAACATTTACCTGTGATGTCTCGCATTACACAGGCCTCACCCCAGGAACCCTACCTCGCAATCGTATTGTCACTGAACCTCACCACCTTGCGCGAACTTTACGCGCAACTCGATGGCCTTCAAGATCACGAGAAATCGGACGGAGCATTCAGCTGCTCGCCGTCGGACGCGGCATGGATCGACCCTTTACATCGCTATCTGGACATGGCCCGAGACCCAACAACCCTGTTCGTGCTCGGTCCCCAATTGCTGCGGGAAATCCAT
The DNA here is from genome assembly GCF_014652655.1 of Paramylibacter ulvae. Classification (GTDB taxonomy): domain Bacteria; phylum Pseudomonadota; class Alphaproteobacteria; order Rhodobacterales; family Rhodobacteraceae; genus Amylibacter; species Amylibacter ulvae. Next base: position 5,002 of record NZ_BMZF01000017.1, on the reverse strand, counting down.
TTTCGGTTGCTGACGTCATCGACCGGGGCACTTCTTCGTGGTCTTCTTGCAACGGACAGCTACGCCAGCCGGATTTCCAGATCCATTGTTGTGATCCGTCAACAGTTGTCGGCTCCCTTGCGAGTTCCGGAGATCGCAGAACAGATCGGCATGAGCAATTCCGCCTTTCATACGCACTTCAAAAAGGTGACGGGCACCACCCCATTACAGTATCAAAAGAACCTGCGTTTGATCACGGGGATGGATTTGCTCGAGCACAGCGGCTGCACTGTCGCATCAGCGGCTTACGAGGTGGGATACGAGAGCCCCACGCATTTCAGTCGTGACTACAAACGGAAATTTGGCCAGAACCCGAGCGCGTCAAAGCGCCTGAGCGAAAGACGCCCAAACGAGTCTTCGCGTAGTTCTGCTTAGGGGTCGAGGCAGACATCAATGCCCAAGCGACTAACGCCCGCTTTGTCCGCTTAGCGGACATTTAGTCAAAATCTAAATTGGTCGCTTACGGCCCAATTCGGCGGACCTTGTCGCGAAATCTATCCAACGACCGTAGCCAGCCCTCATCAATTGGATGGAAATACTGTCACTGTCACTTTGTCCCCGCTGCCGACTGTGATGCGAACCACAAGAAGGACCGATTTTAATCTTCCTTGTGAGTAGTTATAATATAGCAAAAAAGAGGTGGGTTAAAGTTGGATGGTCGCGCTGAGCGAAGATTTGGAATTCGGAGTAATTACATCCTAACGCTTCCAAGTTGACGATGGCTGCAATGAAGATTTTATCTGCGTCAGGAACGATTTAGCTAAGGTTTGTGACCAGTTGTAGACAGCAACAATTTTGATATCCGCCTGAATAATACGATTGGCGCGCGCGCATGCTTTGGTGATGGATGTTCGCTTAGATCTACACTTCGTTGTAGTGCTGCCTCTTGCTCCAATTCCCAACTTCGCAGTTGCTCTGGTTTTGAACATTGTCTCAATTTTAAGACATTTTCAGTGGCGTAGTCATAGTAGTTCATGAGATATCTCCCTTTTTTGAGTATCTCAAAACCCCACTGACATACTGTTGTCAGGAGGCTATGTTATGATGTCAGTAGAAAACTACGGGGCACGTTATGAACCGATCTAATCGACTGTTCGAAATCATTCAGATTCTAAGAGCCAGCTCGAAGCCCATCACGGCGGAGGAACTTGGCCAGAAACTTGAAGTGTCCACGAGAACTATTTATCGCGATATTTCTGCACTCCAAACCATGCAAACTCCTATCGAAGGAGAAGCCGGTATCGGCTATGTAATGAGACGAGGCTATGATCTTCCACCGCTAAATTTTGATCAAGAAGAAATCGAGGCCTTGAGAGTTGGGCTGCTTTTGCTCGCAAGGACAGGAGACAGCATGTTGCAACGTGCGGCTTCTCGAATTTTTGAAAAAGTTGACGTTCTTCATGGTCCAGCTGAGTGGCTGCAGGTTTCTCCGTGGGGAGCCCCTGTTGATGATCCCGATCGCGGGTGCATATCAATTTCTACGCTACGAAACGCAATTCGTGGCGAGCACAAACTGAGCCTTATCTATCGAGATGAAAATGGCAACGAAACTTGCCGCATAGTTCGTCCAATTGCTCTATCCTATCGGTCTACTTGTATTCTTTTGGCCGGCTGGTGTGAGCTAAGAGCAGGTTTTAGACATTTTAGAACAGACCGAATTTACGGCTGCGAGCAATTGGTAGAACGCTTTGTTGGAGAAGGGGAAATATTGCGGAGCTTATGGCTCGAAAACAACCAACTTATTCGAGAGGACACCCAATTGTAGACCAAGTAAATCAAACCAAGGGCTCTACTAAAACTGGAGGGAACTTGGGGCGGAGGCCACAAAGGTTTTTGGAACAAGATTTTTCAATGCTCACAAGCGCATGGTTGCCAGTGACCAAAACGACCGTTTTTGCCACTATGCTATATATTGAGCACATACTTCGACTGCACTTGACAAATCATTTAAGACGCGTCATTTATGACGTATCTTAAATGGAGAAAACGAATGAATTACGACGCTGGGCGCTTCAGCACAACATTTGTTAACGAGGGTGGCAAGGAGATTTGGGATTTCTTAGTCAGACCCGAGAACATCATCCGCATGGAAACGGCGACATATCTCTCCCGTCCTGCCATTGAGCCGCTTTCGCCTTTTCTTATTGAGCGATTTGGTGACCGTGCGAGACAGGACCGACTTAAGCAGATGATGGGGCACATGGTTAGGCAAATAATGGAGAGTAGAGGATGCGTTCTACAGCAGGGCAACGTTAAGATAAGCAGTGCAAATAGCATCTTTTCCAGAGCGTCTCGCTACGCAGTTAAAAGCGGGACTTCGTGATGTCAAAAAATCGAAAACTCCTTGATATTATCGCCACTTGCGATGACGAGAAGAAGCTACAAAATTGGATTTCCAATGCAAACCGGGAAGGTGCTGAAGAAATCGAAGATGCTGCGCGAAGACGTCGTATCGAAGTTCGGGCAGCAAAAGACATTGATGATCCGAATGACCCAGTTGTCCAGGACTTCTGGAAGAGCATCACCGCCTTGGAGAACGAGCTTAGTGAGGAGCGGCGTAAAACTATTAGATTGAGCCGAACTCGCCAGAAGATCGCAAGAGTTGGTGTAGAGAAGACCCTTGCCGACTTGGCCCTTCAGGCTCAGCCGTCAGACGGTTATCGCCTTCTCAAAGCGACAGGCATGCTTGATCTAAGCGCCGAAGCTGTTGTCCTGCGTTATCCGAAGAGGTTTACGCAAAAAGTATTGGTGGCCGCACGATTGCGATTGAAACCGGAAGAGTAGGCAACGAAAATTGAAAACTGGTTGCGTTTTTGTTTACGGTAACAAACCCCTGTTTTTGACGCGTCGATTTTAGTCGGAAATATTTAAGGAAGCTTGAAAGCGATCATTGGAGCGGCCGCAGCGAAAGTTGGCAAGGTCCGCATTGCGGACATTGGCTTCCCATAGGACACCCTTTGTTGGCAAATGGCAGCTATGGGGGACAAAGCTGCCATCGACACTCTTGGTTTGAACGGCCGCTATACACGCCTTTCGCCAGCCGCAAAAAAACAACGACGAGAATAGGGCCATCGCTGTAGTCTGCGATGCGCGGCACCATTTTGTTAACCAAAAAGTTTGGCCGCCTAGGTCACACAATTGGTCGTCGATAAACTACTTCAAAACGGCGGAGAAACCATCCGGCCCGGCCAAGAAATCCAAAAAGCTTCTTACCTTCGCAGGCAGATAGCTGCGGTCAGCATAGATGGCCTGAATGTGTAATTTTGGCCATGCGATCTCGGGCAATACGGTTTCAAGTCGACCGTCTTTCACGTCGTTCTGGGCTGACCAGTTTGGAAGCATGGCAAAGCCCATGCCAGCTACTGCCGCTTGGTGAAGAATGCTTTCGTTGGAGCTTACCAAAATCGGCCTGAGTTTGATATCCAACCCTTTTTCGCCACCAAATCTGATACGACCGTCCGCTGCAACTTGAGAATAAGCAAGCATCGGGGCGTTGATCAGATCTTCTGGGGTTTTGGGGCGGCCAAATCTGTCCAGGAATGCAGGCGCCGCCGCCAATTGGAACGTGACTTCTGCCAGTTTTCGCGCGATCAAACCCTCGTCCAACTTGAAAGCAACACGCAGCGCCAGATCGATAGCCTCTTCGACCATGTTGATTTTGCGGCCGCTCAGGTCGACATCAAAAGTCACATGCGGGTTTTGCTGATGATAGGCGGTCAGGATTTGCGCAAAGGCTGGATTGGACATCCAAACAGGCATCGACATTCTGAGCGTACCGCGCGGTGACAGGCTGTCGGAGGTTAATTGCGCCTCAGCTTCGGCCAAGCCATCAAGCAAAGGGCGGATCGTCAGCAAGTACTGCGCGCCTGCCTCGGTCAGACTCACATTCCGGCTATTGCGATTGAGCAGGCGAGCGCCGACGCGCGCCTCGACGTGTTTGACGTGTTTGCTGGTCATCGCAGGCGAGATATTCAGGCGCTCTGCCACGGCAGAGAAGTTCTTGTGTTCTGCAACTTCGGCAAAAACACGCAGGCTTAGAAGTGTGTCCATCATCAACTCACAGTAAATAGTAGATAAACAAATAGCCCAATGATGTCATCAATGGAAATGTTTATTCCTATTCTTATCATAACGCGCTGCATAAGCGATTTTTTGGAAAGAAAACGACATGACAACGATTGACACAAACCCCGTGCAGACCAGCAAGGGCTGGAATATTGGCCTGTGGGTCGCCCAAGCCCTATTGGCTGCGATGTTCCTGATGGCAGGCGCTACCAAGCTGATGACCGGATCGGCTGAATTGGTCGCGATGGGCATGGGCTGGGCCGAAAACGCGCCCTTCTTGCTGATTAAATTCATTGGCCTTGCCGAGGTCGCAGGCGCGCTTGGTCTGATCCTGCCATCTGCAACACGCTTCTTGCCACACCTGACGAAATGGGCTGCAGCTGGTCTTGCCGTGATCATGGTTCTGGCCGCTGGCCTGCACATCACACGCGGTGAGTTCGAAGTTGTGCCTATGAACGTGATCCTGTTCGCACTGGCCGCTTTGGTGATTTGGGGACGCACGAACAAAGCGCCTATCGCACCGCGCGCTTAGTCCAACTCAACGCGCCCCGGTTTATCCCGCCGGGGCGCTCTTTTTCTTCAAAAGGTTGCCCCCATGCTCCATTCCATGCCCGCTAGCAATACAAACGTGCCCCCGCACAGCGATCGCCTGTCTTGGGGATCGGTCGAACTTCAGGTGACCGACCTTGATCGTGCGGTTGAGTTCTGGACCTTGGCATTGGGGCTGATCGAACGCGATTTTAAAGCGCCCGGGGTTTCTTTGGGAACAGAGTGTCTAACGTCAGCACCTTTGGGACATACCTGAGCATTTGAATAATGGAGGATTTCTGGTTCATCTTAACAATTAGGAGTTAAGCATGACAAAGAAATCAGGGCAGTCGAAAGCGGCTGCAGATAA
>NZ_BMZF01000016.1 GCF_014652655.1 Paramylibacter ulvae | reverse complement strand
TTATCTGCAGCCGCTTTCGACTGCCCTGATTTCTTTGTCATGCTTAACTCCTAATTGTTAAGATGAACCAGAAATCCTCCATTATTCAAATGCTCAGGTATGTCCCAAAGGTGCTGACGTTAGACAGCATAAACCCCGTGACCTGCGCCCCAAGTTCCCTCCATCTTTTGTAGAGTCCTTGGTTTGATTGCTCTGCTACCCAACCTTCTGCCACCGGGTGCTAGAGTTTTTCGTCTTTTCTCAGCATGACGGGCTGGTAGCGCCAACTGAGTTCACTAGCATTATCGGGGGAACACTCCCAATTGCGCTGTGTGGTCGTTCTTCATTTTAGTATCTAAGCCAATCCTCTATCTTTTCGCAAGCGTCTTCCTGTGTCATGAACCAATGCGCGTTCAAGCATTCCGATCGCAGCTTGGAGTTAAAAGCTTCTATGAACGCATTGTCAGTGGGTTTTCCAGGCCTTGAGAAGTCCAATGTTACGCCACGCTGATATGCCCACAAATCCATGTCGCGAGAGATAAACTTCGGCATGAAATTAGACTAGCTTGGCAAGCTATCTTTTCCTTACGCTCGTACTAACTGCACAAGTCAATATTGCTACAAACCGATCAAAGCCCGTAAACTTGCTTAGCGGTTTTATAGAACAGTTGATCTCTGTCGCCTTCACTGTCAGCAGATGTCACATCCATAAAACCAGAGTAAATAGTATCAAAAGAACCGCAAAGACCATCTACAGGGAAATTTGACGCAAACATCGCGCGCTCAGGGCCAAATGTGTTTATGCAAAACCGAATAATGTCTTTGTTGTCGGCTATGGACCACGGACGTCCAGGTAAACCAAGACCTGATATTTTCACATAGGTTTGCGGTAGAGCAGCAAACTCGGTCATGGCGGCACGCCAACCAGCAAGACCCTCTGTGGAACGATCAGACGGTAATCCCGCATGATTTAAAACGATTTTGGTTTCGGGTGCAAGTTTTGCCATATCAATGGCTTCGTTCAGATGCCACCAAGGTGTCTGCAGGTCAAAAATCAATCCGCTATCCGCGAGACGACAAAAACCTTCGCGAAACGCCTTGTCCATCATACCGCCCGCAGCACCACCCGGCCTGTCGTTAAACCTTGGCTTGTGCCTCACCGAACGCACGATAGTCAAGGCTTGATAGGCTGCTAACAACTCAACTATATTGTCGCTATCCAACCAAGCTTGTGCAACATGCGCCGCTGGTCGCCCAGTCTCGTCATTTTGTCGTTGCATCCAAATTGCCTCACCCGTTGGATCCGCTGGATCCCATTCACCTTCCATGGTCACTGTCGCGACAACGTCCCAATCTTGGGTAACGACGTCATATTCAGAATTCATAAACTTATCGCAAATGGATGAATAGTCGCCATAGCGAAAAGGGATCATCGGCTTATCCCTTAACCACGGATGATAATTTGCGCTCGGATCCCAGTAATGATGATGTGCATCAATAATTTTCATGTTCGCACCCCTTTAATTTTACGACGTCGCCAAACACCAAACACCGGAAATATCCAAACAAACAAAACGCATACTCCCAGAAAAGCTGCGACGGGGCGAGAGAAAAATATCGCAATATCTCCTTGGGATTTCAGCATTGATGTCACAAAATTAAATTCCAACATCCCTCCCAAAACTAAGCCCAAAATTGCTGGAGCTATTGGGATTTCGTTTTCTTCAAACAGCCAACCAACAATACCGAACACAAGCATCGTGAGCACTCCGAACGCAGTGTTATTGATCGCATAACTTCCCACAATACAGCAGGCCAAGACAACAGGGGCGAAATAGGCTGGTGGAATACGTAACAAGTGACGAGACGCCTTGATGATTGCCCAACCGAATGGGATTAACAATAAATTAGCCATCAAAAATGCGAAGAAGATTGCATAAACCAACTCAGGCGTTTTAACAAAAATGATTGGACCAGGCTCTAGACCTTTGAGATACAAGACACCGATCACTATAGCCGTGATACTATCACCCGGAATTCCAAATACTAATGTTGGAACCCAAGCTCCCGATAACGCTCCATTGTTCGCAGCGCCCGCCTCTATCAATCCTTCATCATGTCCTTTTCCAAATTTTTCTGGCGTTTTCGAGCGTCGTTTCGCGATCGCGTAGGCAACCCAAGCTGCAATGTCAGCTCCTGCGCCGGGTAGAGCACCAATTACCGAGCCGGTTAAACCACCTCGCAAGAGATTGCGCCAACGCTTACGCATTGCAGTCCCAAGTCCGCGAAACACAGGCCCCATGGTTGGGGGCTCTTGCTTTTTAGCGCGCGCAGTGATGTTTCGCAAAACCTCAGGTAAAGCGAACATACCGATCATCGCCGGGATAAAACTGACGCCACCTGTCAGCTCGATTGATCCAAATGTAAATCGTGGTTGCCCCGCGACCGCATCGATTCCAATAGTGGCAACCCAGAGACCGAACAAGAGCGACAAGACGCCTTTGATCTTCGAGCCCGCTGAAATGATCGCCGCGCAACTCAGCCCTAATAAAGCCAACCAAAAATACTCAACTGAAGAGAAGTTGGTGGCGAACCGCGCTAAAATTGGCGCAGCTGTCATCAACAGCAAAACACCGATCACGCCCCCGACACACGCCGATATCATACTTAGTCCCAATGCATACTCAGGGCGACCAGACTTGGATATAGCATGCCCATCATCCACATAAGCGGCAGACGCAGGGGTACCTGGTATGCGCAAAAGTGTACCGGGTATGTCACCAGAAAATATCGCCATGGCAGCCAGAGCCGCGATCGCAGATATAGCGGGAACTGGATCCATAAAAAACGTAATCGGAACCAAAAGAGCCACCCCCATAACAGCGGTGAGCCCTGGGATCGCGCCAATGATAATTCCCAGCAAGCTAGCAACAACGATTGTTACGATCACCTCTGGTTGCGTTACGAGTACGAACGCTTCGGCTATCGCGCTCATGTCAGTACACTTTCAATAAGACCATAGGGAAGAGGCACGCGCAAAAGCTTGCCAAATACAAAGAACAAGATGAACGACATCACGACCCCAGTGGCAATAGAAGGCCAGAGTCGCCCTTCGGCAAGCATTGCCAGCGCCGCGATTAAACATGCTGTTGTCAAGATAAAGCCGAGTGCTGGTGATATAATCACCCAAATTACGATGGCTGCTAATGCCGCAAGTACCTGCAAACCAGAACGACCCTTTAAAATTTCATTCACTTGAAACAATGCACCATTGGCCCCAGTCACCGTTTGTACGAACCCCGTCAAAATCAACGCGACGCCGAGAATGCGCGGAAAGAAAGCAGAGCCAAACAGTTGCCCGGGAATTTCTCGAAATTCAAGAGTTCCGGCAATCACGCCTAGTCCACCTAGGATGGTAAGCCCACCAATAATGCGGTCATTTATTTTCATAAGAATAATGAGTGCCAAACCATAATGATATACTTTGGCACCCCTCCCTTTACTTTGCCAAACCAAGATCAGTCAGAAGCGATTTGGCCTCAGATGCAAACCCTTTGGCAAAAGTGGTGAAGTTTTCTGAACCATCAAAAACTGGGGTAATGCCTCTTTGCGCCAGCGCTTCTTGCACAGCCGTTGATCCATGCGCTTTTTTGGCAGCGGTTTCAATTTTAACTTTGATGTCTTCGGGCAGACCAGCAGGTGCACACAAAGAGAACCAATTGCTCATAGACCAATCAACGTCACTTTCTTTTAGTGTTGGCAAATCTGGAAACGCCGGCGAGCGTTCATCGGCCATAATTGCGAGCATTTTGACCTCGCCTGCGCTTGCTAGCGCGCGCGCCTCGATCGGTGATCCACTAAATATTGAAATGCCATCAGCAACAAGATCCTGAAGTGCAGGAGCACCCCCTTGTGACGGGATAAACTGTACCGTATTTACATCACCACCTGCGGATTTCATCATGCCCGCAATCGCCATATGCCATGGCCCACCGAGACCTGAACCGGAAGCACTTAACCCCCCTTTTTTCGCCGCATCAACAACTTCTTGAACGGAATTATATGGACTATCCGCAGAAACAGTTACACCTGCTGGAATTTCCGCAAGCCGTGATACCAAATCAAAGCTTTCAGGTGTGATGGGAGCAAGGCCAATCGTGTCAAAATAGGTTATTTCAGAAGTACACGCTCCCAACGTATAACCATCAGCACGTGAATGTGTAATCGCTGAATGCCCCACAACACCAGAGCCACCTGTACGATTAACCACGTTTATCGGTTGCCCCAAAGCCTCCTCAAAACCAATTGCGAATATGCGTATAATAGTATCGGTACCGCCACCGGCCCCCCACGGCACAATGACCGTGACAGGACGTTCGGGGTATTCAGCCAATACAGGGTTTGTCCCAAATGCCGCAAACGCAGCGACAGCGGAAAGTGTTAGCGTTGATAGTTTCATGATTTCCTCCTCCAAGGTAATTTTTTTGCGACGCAAAGATTTTCCCTGCATCGCCATTTGTTAAGTCGTGCTGGGCATCAAAGCATTTGGAATGTTTTGAAAACAGACTGGACGTAAAAACCGTCGGATTGCCATTGTCCCAACTGATGTTGCACCAAAGTTTGTTGATGCTGGATACGGTCCGCCATGAACCATCGTGTCACAAACCTCGACACCCGTTGGGAAATTATTGGCCAATATGCGTCCTGCTTTTCGCTCAAGTATAGGCATCAGACATCGACCAAGGTCAGCATCTGCGTCATCGAGGTGCAGCGTACAGGTCAATTGCCCCTCAAGGCTTTTTGCGACGGCTATCATTTCGTCTTCATCTGCGACGCGAACTACTAGTCCAAGTGGGCCGAAAACCTCTTCGCCAAGCTCTGTATTTGCTAACCACGCCTTACCTGTTGTTGCATAAAGATTTGGTTTAGCACTACGCTTAGCTGACGCGGTGCTCAACAGCGTTTGCACTTCTGACGATCCCGCGACACGGTCCCTACCCTTTTCGTATGCGGCTGCGATCCCGTCGGTGAGCATAGTCTGCGCATCAACGCCGTTTAGCGCGGACACAGATTCAGAAATGAAAGAGTCAGCACCATCGCTATCAATCACAACAGCTATCCCGGGGTTAGTGCAAAATTGACCCGCTCCCATTGTTAGCGATCCAGCCCAACCCTTTGCCAGCGCTTCGCCACGGGTGGACAACGCCATTGGCAACAAGAACATTGGATTAACAGAACCAAGCTCACCAAAAAATGGAATAGGTTCTGGACGCTGTGCACAAAGATCAAACAACGCACGCCCACCTGCCAATGATCCTGTAAATCCAACAGCTTTGATAAGCGGGTGCTGAACCAAAGCTTGACCTGCTTCAAGTGTGCCGCCTTGAACCAGTGAAAACGTACCTGGATGCAAATCGCATGATTTGATTGCTGCGTGAATTGCCTCTGCGATGATTTCGCCCGTACCAGGATGTGCACCATGCCCCTTTACAACCACAGGGCAACCAGCCGCAAAAGCGGCCGCTGTATCGCCACCAGCAGTGGAAAACGCTAATGGAAAGTTCGACGCACCAAACACCGCGACAGGACCAATCGGCCGCTGGATCATTTTCATATCGGGACGTGGCATTGGTTGACGATCAGGTAGTGCCACGTCGTGACGTTGATCAAGGTAATCGCCTTTTAAAATGTGTTCGGCGAACATTCGCAACTGACCAGTCGTACGCCCGCGTTCGCCTTGCAAGCGACCCTCTGGTAGACCTGTTTCTCGTGTGCCAATTTCAGTAATTTCATTGGCGCGCTTCTCGATTTCATCTGCAATCGCATTCAAAAATGCAGCACGTTCAACACGGTTTGAATAACCAAAGGTCCAAAACGCCTCCTCTGCCGCGACACACGCACTTTCAATATGTTCTGGAGTACCTACAGAAAAAGAATGCGCTTCACCATGTGCGGGCTCCGATAAAAAGGTAGCCTCTCCGGCAACCCATTCGCCTGCAACGAGATGTTTTCCGTGTGGTTTGAATGATGTGCTTTTACCAGTCAAAGTCATATTATTTTCCCCATTTTAGGACAAGTGGATCAAGTGGTTGCAAGAGGTTTATCAACCGTGAGCGCGTATCAGGGTGAAGCGGTTCCATCGGGTGGCGACAGAATTCGGATTTAATCACGCCACCTTCGACCATTGCCGCCTTGCAGGAACGCCACAGGCATTGGCGGTTTTCGTGATTGATCGCCATGGCAACGCGCCCATAAGCCGCCGTTGCACCCAACATGTCACCCGCGCGGTGCAGTTCGATCACTGGTTTGATTTGATCAACGATCATCCCAGATGTCATCGCACCCGTAGCACCTGCATCCAAATCGGCCAGCAATGTGATGCCTTCTTCGCCGTCAAATGGGCCCTCAATTGCATCACCACCTTCTGCGATGAGTGCACGCAATTTATTGGCCGCAAATGGACATTCGATTTTGAACAGTTTCACCATTTCAATTTCGCGCGCCATTTTCACCAACAACGGCACAGGCAGATCAACGCCAGACATTGGCGCATCTTGGATCATGATCGGAATACCAACGGCGCCCACCGCGCTGAATTGTTCATAGGTTTGGGTTGGATTCCCGCGCAATGTTGCCCCATGATAGGGGGGCATGATCATCACGGCATCAGCGCCCAGATCCTTGGCCAGCTGGGTACGTTCCACGGCGATTTGCGTGGCGAAATGGCTGACGGTAACAATCATTTTCACGCGTCCAGCAACATGTTCAAGACACAAACGTGTCAAGATTTCGCGCTCCGCATCAGAGATCAAAAACTGTTCGGAAAAATTAGCCAGAATACAGATACCATCTGCACCCTGATCAATCAGACAATCCAGAACACGTTTCATCCCATCCAGATCAAGCGTGCCATCGGGGTTAAATGGCGTTGGCGCAACGGGCCAAATACCTTGGTACATTGGATTCATGATCTATTCCTCGATGTCAAAGTTGTGGAGATGTTTATCGCTGATGGTGATGCCCAAACCTGGAATGTTGTCATCCAGATCAAGGAAGCCATCCACGGCCTCTGAGTCGCCTTCAAAGATGTAGTAGAACAGCTCGTTCCCAACCTCGACATCGAACACAGGGAAATATTCGCTGATGGGGCAATTCGCATTCGCCATGGTCAGATGGTAATTGTGCATCTGGCCTGCGTGGGGAATGACAGGGATTTGATGCGCCTCTGCAATCGCATTGATTTTCTGCGCCGCAGTAATGCCGCCAACACGATTGGTGTCATATTGCAAAACGCTGACGGCTTTTTTTTCGATCAGCTCTTTGCAACCGATGATCGAAAATTCATGTTCGCCACCCGAAATTGGTACACTGCCCATGGCGTTGAGTTCGGCGTAACCTGCAACATCATCGGCGATAACGGGTTCTTCTAACCAGCGGGGTTCGAATTTTTCCAACTTGGGCAACATGCGTTTGGTGTAATCTAAATTCCAACCCATGTAGCATTCAAGCATAAGATCAACATCATAGCCCAACACTTCGCGCATCGCTTCGACACGTTTAAGGTTTTCACGCATGCCTTTCATGCCATCCTTGGGGCCATAACCAAACCGCGTTTTATACCCTTGGTAACCGTTTTTCTTGGCTTCTTCTGCTTCGGCTTGCATGGATTCAATCGAACCTGCGTAAAGCTTAGAATAATAGACAGGGATTTTTTCTTTGGTACGCCCACCCAATAATTTGAACACAGGTTTATCAACCAGTTTGCCCATCAAATCCCAGATCGCCAGATCAATGGCGGAAATGGCGGTCATGCCAATCCCTTTGCGCCCCCAAGCGTGGGTGCGGCGGTACATTTTTTCCCAAAGATAGGCGTAATCAAACGGGTCTTCGCCAATCACAAGGGGGGCATACCAATCATCAATTGCTTTTTTCACAACTGATGGTGCAAGGGCGGCATTGCCGATCCCGATTGTGCCATCGTCGGTTTCAATTTCTACGGTCAGCCATTGGTGAAAACGAAATGAAGACATCGCATCGCCCTTGGTCCAAAGCGTATCAGACGCATTGGTACAAAAATTCCCCGTTGGTGGAACCGTTGGCCCTTTCCAATTCCAAACGCGTGTGCGTACCGATTTAATCTTGGTCATTCACTTATTCCTTTTTAATTTGCAGCACGTTCAGCGCGATGATTTTGAGCCATGCGGACAAGAAGATTAAACGCTTGTAATGTGGCACCCACGTTGGCTTTGTTAAGTCCCGCAATGTCGAAAGCAGTGCCATGCGCTGGTGTGGCTACGGGGATCGGGAGGCCACCAGCAACCGTAACGCCACGATCAAAACCCATGAGTTTAATCGCAATCTGTCCTTGGTCATGGTACATTGTGACAACAGCATCTACTTCTCCGCGCTGCGCCTTTAAAAAAACTGTGTCAGAAGGCCAAGGACCGGAGACATTTTTTTGTTTTGCGCGCACAGACTCGATAACAGGTTGTAGAATATCAATTTCTTCGCGCCCGAATTTACCGTTGTCTCCTGCATGTGGATTAAGTGCGGCAACAGCAATATGTGGTCGCATTTTACCAGCCCGTTTAAGCGTTTCTTCGGCAAGCCCTATAGCCCGCTCTACGCCTTCCCCAGTGATTTTTTCTGCTACATCACGTAGACCAATATGACTGGTCACGCGCGTGGTCATTAGGTCATCCAAAACATTAATTTCGCTATGATAACCTTCGAAGTTCAAATAGCGCGCCATATAGCGGTGTTCATCTTCGGCATTCAATCCAGCGCTGGTCAAGGCAGCCTTGTTGAACGGCCCAAACAACACACCATCAACGTTACCAGCCATCGCAAGATCAAGCGCTTTATCTAAGCAGCGTAAACTCGATGTTCCACCTGCGACCGTAACCTCGGATATTTTAACATCTTTGGGGTCAATCGTGTCCATCGAAAGCCACGACAAACCAGATGACTTGCCCACGTCGACCTCTTCAATTTGTGAAAGATCAACATTCAAGTCGGCCTGGCTTGCGCCTTGATCCCATATATGTGCATCCCCGATCAAAACGATATCCGCTGCTTCACAAACTCCTTCTTCGTTTAACAACTTGGCAATTAACTCTGGTCCAATCCCCGATGGATCCCCTGGAATAATTGCGATGCGTGGTTTCAATTTTGTCATTGGAAGTACCCTGTTAGTGCGAGTGAAACTTGAGGTACGTAGGTAACCAGCAAGAGAATAAAAGCGAGAACACCGATGAATGGCAAGTTGGTGCGAGACGTTTCCCAGATGCCAGCTTTGGCAATCGAGCAAGATGTGATCAGAACCGATGCAACAGGCGGTGTTTGTTGGCCAATCGCAAGGTTGAGCGTAACCATAATGCCAAAATGGATTGGATCGATCCCAACTGCATTTACCAACGGCATCACGACAGGTACGACCAAGATGATTGCAGCTGCCCCATGAAGGAACATCCCCAATACCAACAAAAGCAAATTCAAAAGTGCGAGTACAATTAATGGGTTTGTAGTTAGTTCAGTGATTTGCTGCGCCAACTGCTGTGGCACCTGTGCCTGAGTAAGGAATAAGCCCAGAGCGGCAGATGTCGCCACAAGCAACATGACGACACCCGTTTGGCTGACACCTTCCAACATTACCTTGCGCAGTCGCGATACATCGAGGTCGCGATAGATGAATATACCGATAACGAGTGCAGCAAGCACAGCCAAACCAGCACCTTCAGTCGCGGTAACAACACCAGAAAAAATACCACCAAGAATGATAACTGGCATCAATAACGCCCAGATAGCTTCCTTGAAAGAACGCCAAATATGGCAAAGATCAAAACCTTCAGCACGCGGCAGATCATAGCGAACAGCAAGCATGTAGGTGACCGCCATAAGCAACACGCCCCCCAACACGCCAGGTACAATACCCGCGATGAACAGCTTGAGCACAGAAACTTCGGCAATCGCACCATAAAGGATCATAGGGATAGATGGCGGTATAATAATTGCAAGTGACGCCGATGAAGAAGTAATCGCGGCCGCCAGTGTGCGTGAATATCCACGCTTCTTCATCTCCGGAATTAAAACGGTACCTGTCGCAGCAACATCAGCCACTGCGGAGCCAGAAATTTCGGCAAAAACCATGGAAACGCCGATATTTACCATACCAAGCCCACCGCGTACAAAACCGATCAGCGCAGTAACAAAATTAATCAGGCGCACAGATATACCCGATGTATTCATCAGATTACCTGCAAGAATAAACAGCGGAATTGCGATCAGTGGAAACGAGGTTGATCCAGAATATAAAGCAATCGCCATATCATAGAGCGTCGCACCGCCTGGCGTGACCAAAAGACCACCCAAAGCGACAATCCCGATTGCAACAGCGATAGGCACGTTGATCAAAATTAATCCGATCAAAGCCAAAGTCGTAAATAGTAATATCATTTTGATTCGTCCTTTGACGTCGCGCCTGCGTTATCACGTTCAGCATCTGCGATGGCTTGTTCAATCTCCGCATGATCAACATCAATCCCCGCAGCTGCATTGCGCAATGCGCGCGGCATAGTCAGAAAGGTACCGATAATCATGAGCACTGCAGTTATTGGAATAACGGATTGGACGATGTCCAAGCTCATCCAACGAATGCTTAACAGAGAGTCCCACTTGGCCACTGCCAGAACCGCATTTCCATACCATGCAACAACTGCCAGAAAGGCGATGACCAAAAATTCAGAAAATATAGCTAACGCAACTGCAGCACGTTTGGGGAGCGCAGTTACAATGCCACCAAAGCTCATATGCTGGCGCAAGAAAAGCGCATAAGTTGCACCAAAATAAGTCAGCCAAGCAAGCAATACGCTCGCGATTTCGTCATACCATGACGGTGACGCCCCCAAATAGCGCATGGTCGTCGCGTAAACGACTGACAGCGCCAATGCGATCAGAAGTGCAAGACATATCGTCTCTATGAACCACAACAGCCCTTTTTCAATTTTCGCAATCATTGCGAAACCTCCCTACTATTGTAAAATGCGGCCGGCGTTAACCGGCCAACACATCTACGATGATCTATTCGGCCAACTCTTGGGCGCGTTTTACCAAGGCATCGCTACCCTCAACGGCCTCGGCAAAGGCCGCGTAGATGGGCGCGGATGCTTCGATGAATGCCTTTTTGTCAGCCTGGTTAACTTCAACACCTGCGGCCTTGACCTTCTCGACTAGATCATTGTCAGCAGCTTCACCCTGAGCCAGAGACCAATCTTGTATAGAGGCCGCGACAGCGATCGCAGAAGATTGAACATTCTCTGGTAGTTCATTCCAGCCACTCAAACCGCTCGTCAAATAGGTCGGCGAATAGACATGTCCCGTTAAACTGAGGTATTTCTGCACTTCTTGAAAGTTTGCCCCTGTAATATTGGTCAACGGATTTTCCTGTCCGTCCATTGTACCTGTCTGCAAAGCAACAAAAACTTCTGAAAATGACATCGGCGTCGGATTAGCACCCCACTCCTTAAACATAGACACACGCCACTCAGAAGACGGCGTTCGGATTTTCAGCCCCTCCAAATCAGCAGGCGTATTGATCGGCCGCGTGTTGTTGGTAATTTGACGAAATCCATTTTCCCACGTCGATAAAACTTTCAAACCAGCAGTTTCAGCTTTTGGCGCAAGATCGCTTTGTACGATTTCAGCGTCGATCGCCTTAAGATGTTTGCGATCTTGCACAAGGAACGGCATGTCAAACAACGCAAATTCTGGCGCAACATTTGTCATGATCGATGAAACCAAAGTAAACTGTACAGTACCAAGGCGCAGCTTTTGCAGCAGTTCCTTTTCATCACCCAACTGCCCGTCTGCATAAAACTCCACGGTGTGCGCATCACCAAGCTTGGCTTGAAGATCATCTGCGAACTTGGCAGCACTGCGTCCCTGAAGGCTGTTTGAAGCAGCCCCAACAGCAACAATATAAGTTTCTGCGGCCACCGGCGCAGCGGCAAGCACAAGTGTCGACAGACTGGCGAAGACGCCATTGCGAATAGTTTTCATAATATTTTCCTCTCTCCCTTTTGCAAATAACATTTTGTATATTTGCATCATGTATTTTGTATACACAGCAAAATATCGACTATCAAGAAAATTTTGGATATTGTATTCAAAAGCCAAACTGACTACCTAAAAGTCCGAAAAACAAAGAGAGTTATCAATGGGATCATCTATCGCGATTATTAACCGCTCACTGCACGACCAAGTGGCGAGCCGTATACGCGACCTCATTATTGAGGGAAGTTTAGAGCCGGGGAGCCGAATCGACGAATTGCAAATGCTCGAAGAATTAGGTGTATCGCGCACCCCCTTCCGAGAAGCGCTTCGCACTCTTGCCGCGGAAGGCTTGGTAATCGTTAGACCCTCGAAAGGAAGCATTGTTCGAAAGCTTACCCAAGAAGATGTATTTTCAATGCTTGAGGTACTTGGAAGTCTTGAAAAACTTGCGGGCGAACTCGCTTGTGAGCGAGCAAGTGACAAAGAAGTCGAAGCTATGGTTCAGTTGCACGAGAGCATGATGGAGTGTTACCGCACCCAAGATCGAATGCCTTACTATAAAATGAATCAGGAATTTCACTCTCGATTGGCAGAGCTTTCAAAAAATGAAACTCTTCAAGAAATGCAGTCTAACATTCAGGCAAGGCTGAAACGCATTCGCTATATTGGAAGTCAGACACCCGAATCTTGGGCTGGCGCAGTCGCTGACCACGAAGAGATGATCCTTGCGCTAAAGGGTAGAGATGCCACACGATTGGGCCAAGCAATGGTCGCCCACCTGAAGAAGACATGGGATCGCGTAAAAGACGGTATATAGTGTGAAAGCAGCAGTCGGCCCATAGCGGCCGTTCGACCAATGTAAAATTGCAGTAGTGTGATTTCCCGAAAGCAGACATTACTCAACATTCGTATGTCTTCATTTACTCAATTTCGGCTTTGGAAGGCAAAGTGAGCGTTTTAGAGTTTTAGTCAGATGTACTACCTTGCCACGAAGCAAACACGGATATCTTTGGAATCGCTGCTGGCAACTCTTAGGCCTATGCACCGCCAGCGGTTCCAAAACGAATGGCTAGTAGGGGCTCAAAAGGGGAATCATTGCGCCCATATTTTACCATCAAAAAGTGATCGGAAAATTTGTTTGACTTCGAACCCATTTTCAAGGGACATGGGAAACAATCATGCGACCCTTAGAAAAGAACTATAGCACCGTAGGTTTGGATTCGCGTGGAGGAGGAGAAGATTCTGGGTAAAGGTTTCAAGCAGGCGATAACGCTTCGACACTTGCGTGCTCTCGTAGCGCTCTCAGATTTGAAGCTGGTCGCACGAGTGTCAGAAGCGCTTGGCGTGACGCAGCCAGCAGTTTCAAAACAAATTGCAGAGTTAGAGAAAATCGTGGGCGTGCCTGTTGTCACCCGCGACCGCAATAGGCTCTACCTGACACCTATTGGTGTCCGTCTTGCAGATCATGCACGCCTGGCACTCGTCCAACTTGATCGCGCTGCATTTGATATTGAGGCGATGACAAGTGGGGTGTCCGGCTCTGTCTCTGTCGGCGTGGTCAGTTCAGTCGCGCCTACTTTGATGCCCGGCACCATTGAACTGTTCAAGCGCAGTACGCCGCAGGCAAACGTATCTGTTTCCGAAGGCCATTTTGTTGAATTATTGCCCCAGCTTGAGGCAGGTGCACTAGACCTTGTGATCGCGAGAATCTGGCAACCTCAGGAATTGGCCGGAATTGACCAAATGGCCTTGTTCTCAGAGCCGATCGTTGTTGTCGCCGGGCGCAATCATCCGCTGTCGCAAGGGGGTGATGTGACATGGACAGATGTCACCACTTATCCTTGGATATTGCCGCAACCAAACTCGGTCGCGCGTCAGGCCGTGGATGCCCTTTTTGCAGCAAATGGCTTGTCGCCACCCAATAATACGATCGCATCTTTGTCGATTGCATTGAACCTTGAACTTTTGCGGGAGATGCCTGCACTAGGATTGCTCCCGCAGCGGCTTGCGCAGGCGCAGGCCGCTCGGGGTGAAACCGTGATCCTGCCCCTTGATACACGTGACTTGCTGTCAGAGGCGCGCTGTTTTTGGCGCAAAGACCAAGTTTCGCAAAATGCGACGCTGGCGTTGTTCCTCAAATGCCTGCGGCAAACCACTGAGCTTCCTGATATCATTCCTTTTGGTTAATGTATTTGGTGAAAGTTTCACTATTATCTACTCAAATTACCCTTTACCTTAACCAAACACACGATTTGGGAGGATGAGGGTGTCAAATCGATTACTTGCGATATTTGGTGTACGCCCTTGAGTAGCGAGACGTTGCTTGAACGATCTGCCTGTGCAGTTCTTGCGGCCTTCAAGGCACGGAGTTTGACGCCAAGTGCATACTTGGCGGCCTGCCTCGAGCAAATCTCCCGTTTCAACCCCAAGATAAATGCCATTGCCGCAATGGATATAGAGGACGCCGTCGCCTGCGCCGCAGGCGCGACACAACGTTGGCAGGACGGATGCCCAGTGGGGCCGCTCGATGGGTTGCCTATTGGCGTGAAGGATTTGCAGAACACCAAAGGTTTGTTGACCACCCATGGTAGCATTCGGGCGCGGGATTACACCCCCGATAGCGACTTGCCGATGGTCGCGCGCTTGCGGGCGGCGGGCGCTATCATTCTGGCAAAGACAAATGTTCCCGAAATGGGGGCTGGCGGAAACAGCCGCAATCGGGTCTGGGGCGCGACGAGTAATCCTTTCGACGCCAATCTTATCGCTGGTGGCTCGTCGGGTGGATCCGCTGCCGCACTGGCAGCCAACTTCTTACCGCTTTGTACGGGTTCGGACACAGGTGGATCGCTCCGGATGCCTGCAGCACTCTGTGGTGTGGTGGGCTACCGGCCCTCTGTTGATGTGATCGCCCATCCCACGCGGCCATTAGGCTGGTCGGGCATTTCGGTGCTTGGCCCGATGGCGCGTACGGTGGACGATATGGCTCTGTTACTGGATGTCTGTCAGGGCTATCACGCGGATGATCCATTGTCTGTGCCGTCGGTCAGAACCCCCTTCGCGGAACTGCCATCCATAGATTTAAAAGATATGCGCGTTGGTTTCAGCGAAGATTTTGGCGGCGCACCCGTTGAGCAGAGTATCCGCGAGACATTCCGTGCGCGCCTTGAGGTGCTTGCGCCGCAGGTCAAGGAATGCCGCGCGGCTGATCTCAACATTGGTGAAATGGATCGCTGTTTTGATATTCTACGCGCCGAGAGTTTTAGTGTTGCCTTTGGCGAAGCCATCACCAAAGACCCCGACAGCTTTGGTAAGCATGTCAAAGATAATGTTGCCCTTGGGGAAACAATGTCATTGGCCGATCGCGGTTGGGCTCATGCCGAACAAACACAAATTTTACGCAAGTACAACGCGCTGATGGCAGAGTTCGATGTGATCGTGCTGCCGACATCGCCCGTATCGCCATTTGCGTGGATACAGCCTTATGCCGAAGTCATCGACGGACAGAAGATGGACATTTATTACCGCTGGCTTGCGCTGTGCTATCGTGGGTCATTAACGGGTGGGCCGTCGATCACGCTCCCCTGTGGCCGCGACGGATCAGGCATGCCGTTTGGCCTTCAAGTAATGGGGCCAGTACGCGGCGACGAAGGGCTGCTCAGCGCCGCAAAAGCGATGGAAACCCTCTTTAGGCGGTCGGAACAGACGGCGCGGCCTTTGGCTAATATGCAAACACTTCCACACTCGCGTGTGGATCTAAGGTCTATTGTGACGCACCCGCCTGATTTGGACGCAAGCTCTGCATCCTCAGGCGCCGATATGCGAACGGCGGTGTAATATGTGGTTGATCCCTATCATTTTCATCCTCCTGCTGATCAGCGGCACGGCCTTCGCCTATCTTATGGGCGCGGTTTCAGTCGTGACCTTCATTGCGGCGGATAAATCGCAGTTCCTTTCAATTCTGCCTCAACGCATCTTTGCTCAACTTGACGTCTTCGCGTTTATGGCAATGCCTCTCTTCATCCTGACCGCAGAGATTATGAGCCGCGCCGGCGTGACGCGCAGCCTGATCGATTTTGCCATGTCAATAGTTGGTCGTTTTCGCGGTGGACTGGGTCATGTCAATATTCTTACAAGCGTCTTCTTTGCCGGCATCTCGGGATCGGCGATTGCCGACAGTGCTGCCTTATCGCGCACCTTCGTGCCGGAAATGAAAGCCCGAGGTTATGACCCCTATTACGCCGGCGCAATCACCGCGGCGTCGTCGATGATTGGGCCGATCATTCCGCCATCGATAATAATGATCATTTACGGTGGTCTGACTGGGGCATCTGTCGCGGCGCTGTTTATCGCGGGCGTCGTGCCCGGATTGTTGCTTGCGGCATCTTTAATGATCCTGAACGCAATCATAGCGCGCATCAAAGGACATCCCGGCGGCGCGTCTGATGAACTACCCCGTTTCTTACCAAGCTTGCTAAACGCGGCACCAGCACTCTGTCTGCCTGTGGTAATTCTTGGCTCACTTGTGTTCGGATTGGCGACGCCCACTGAAGGATCGGCCATTGCGGTATTCTTTGCACTCATGGCGAGTCAATTCTACAAAGGTCTGAATTGGCGCATGATATTTGACGCAGTTGAGGCTACGGCAAAAATGACCGGTACGATCTTTATCATTCTCGCGGCAATTTCTGTACTTGGGTATTTGGCAGGTCAAATTGGGTGGTCACAGGCTCTTGCGACATGGGTCGATTCCTTCGGACTTACGGGTACCAAATACCTATTTTTCCTTGTTGGCATCTTTCTGATCGCGGGCATGTTCATGGATACACCCGTGGCGTTGACTTTACTGATCCCACTATTTGCACCACAAGCCATGGAACAAGGCATAAGCCCAATCCAATTGGGCATCGTGTTATGCTTCAATCTATGCGTCGGTCTGATTACGCCGCCATTGGGCAAATGTCTCGTGGTTGTGTCTGCCATGACCAACCTCAATTATTGGCGCCTGGCTTATGCTGCGCTACCCTTCATTTTCGTTCAGGTTCTGTTGTTGCTTGCACTGGTCTATTGGCCTGCGCTTAGCCTCGCATTGCCGCGCCAGTTCGGATTTTCTGTGAACTAATCAAAACTAAGGGAGAAGAAACTATGAAACTTAAGGCACTAACATTGGCAGCATTCGTTGCAATGGCATCATCTGCGTCGGCAGAGGTCAAAATTGCATTGGACAGCAAACCGGATCTGGAAACATCAGGTTCGTACAATTGGGCATTTGCTTTTGGCAATGCGCTTAAAGAAGCGGGCATGGACGTGCGTGAAATGCCACGCGGCTCTGTCGGCAATGAAGCCGAAAAATTCGATCAAGTCTCTACTGGCTTGCTTGAGGTTTCACTGTCAGATGTGCGCGCTGTGGCGCAAGTTGATCCGTTCATCTATGGGGTTCGTCTCCCATATATCTTCGAAAATATCGCGCATATGGACCGCGCAATGGCTGCGGGCGATGTTTATACCCGCATCAATGAAACCCTCGCAGAACAGGACGCGATCCTGCTTGCGCTGGCACCGCTTGGGCCGGCATCCGGCGTTATCACTACCACACAGGCTGTGCGTTCTCCGGCGGATATGGCTTCGCTACGGATGCGTGCCTTAGACGATGCGCAGATTGCGATGTATCAGGCTTGGGGATCCAGCGGCACCATCGTGCCTTGGGGTGAAGTTCCAGCCGGTTTGCAAACAGGCGTCATTGACGGCTACCTGAATTCTCCTTTCATTCCTGTAATGTTTGGACAAACAGATTTCATCAAGAACTTCGCCGATGCAGATGTGATCTGGCCACTGCGGGCAGTCATCGCGTCCAAAGGTTGGTACGATGGATTGTCTGATACTGATCGTGCAAGCGTTGACGCAGCCGTTGAAACAGCGGATGCGGCAACCCGAGAATGGCTATCAGAGGCATCGGTCAACGGGCTGTTGGCACTTGAAGAAAAGGGCGTGACAGTTCAACGCCTGACACCAGAAGAGCGCGCCGTATTTCGGGAAGCGTCTCTGCCGGTTTACGATTCAGACCTGATGACAGCAGAGGATACCGCGCTATGGAAGTCCCTGTCTGACGACAACCGCTAAACAATTAGGTGGGCCGTATCCTACGGCCCACCCCGTTTTGAAACCGGAGTATGAAGATGCGACATTACATCATTAGCACCAGTGACCGCTTACATTTCTTGATGCGCCACGTTGCCATTTTTGCGGTCTGTCTGATGTTCGTGACGGTCGTTGTGCAAATCATAGCGCGCTATGTCTTTTCCGCACCCCCAATTTGGACCGAAGATGTCGCCCGTTATGCGATGGTTTGGACAGGATTATTGGGTGCAACACTGTCGTTCAAAACACAATCTGATGCGGTCTTGATGCAAAGCGTATTTCCCGATCCGCCACATCGTCTCGCCTATTTTGCAAAAGCAGTTCAAAGCGTGGCGGTGCTGACCTTTATCCTGCCAGTGATCTATTTTTGCTTTGTCGGTTTGAAGGGCGGTTTTGCAAAAGGATATATTGCGCGCCAGTCAGGTCTGACGGCCGATACCCTTGGCATACCAATGGCTTGGATTTCTGTGGCAGTGCCTGTGTCTATGATCATCATTCTTATTCATCTCTTGGCGCGGTGGGCTGGCGACGATGTATTAGAAGATTCTGCCGCTCAGCTTGATTGAAGTATCAATTTTTCGTCAACGCCCAACGTTACAGCTGTGGCAAAATGCTAAAGGAAGAGATCATGTACCACGGAAACTATCTGGCCGAAAAATTGCGTGCAGCCAGCCTTGGCGCAGAAAACCGCCAGTTCTTGCGCAACCATCAGACCGGAGAAGAGATCACATATGAGGCATTCTTTGCAAATGCCGAACGTATGGCACAGGTGTTGGTTGGGCATGGTGTTGAGCCGAACGATCGCGTAGCCGTTCAGGCGCCGAAAACCGTGGCGATGCTGGAGCTTTATGTCGCGACAGTCTTGGCCGGCGGTGTATTTCTGCCCCTCAACCCCGCCTATACCGCTGCCGAAATTACATATTTCCTGAACGATGCAGAACCACGAGTTTTGGTCTGTGATCCAACGCGCGAGCGTGAGCTCTCGCCTCTTGCTAAACAAGCGGGTGTTGCTGAAGTGCTGACCATTGGTGCCGATGAAAGCGGAACACTGGTGGATCTGCGCGATGGGGTGGATACGGGGTTCACAGCCGTCAGTCGTAAGCCAGATGATCTTGCCGCAATCCTTTACACGTCAGGCACGACGGGTCGCTCCAAAGGAGCCATGCTGACGCATCAGGCATTGGCATCAAATTCCGAAACCCTGAAAGATGCTTGGCAATTCAGTGCGGATGATGTCTTGATCCACGCCTTGCCGATCTTTCATACGCATGGATTGTTTGTTGCGACAAATACTACGCTTATGGCCGGATCGTCTTGTATCTTTATGCCCAGCTTTGACGCTGATGAAATCCTTGGCTACATGCCGAAAGCCACGGTGCTTATGGGCGTGCCGACGTTTTATGTGCGCCTTTTGAAATCAGAGGATTTGAGCAAGGCTGCGGCGAATATGCGCCTTTTTGTATCGGGGTCTGCGCCGTTGTTGGCCGAAACACATGATCGTTGGCGTGAAATGACGGGGCACGCGATCTTGGAACGCTATGGCATGACCGAAACAAACATGAACACTTCCAACCCCTATCAGGGCGACAGGCGCGCTGGTACGGTGGGCTTTCCTTTGCCAGGAATCGAGTTGTTGGTAACTGACCCTGCAACGGGTGTACCCTTGCCCCAAGGCGAAACTGGTGTTCTCGAAGTGCGAGGGCCAAATGTTTTTGCGGGCTATTGGAATATGCCCGAGAAAACTGCTGAGGAATTGCGCGGCAACGGCTTCTTCATCACAGGCGATCTTGGGCATATGGATAAGGATGGATATGTGCATATCGTCGGGCGTCAAAAAGACCTAATCATCTCGGGCGGCTATAACATTTATCCGAAAGAGATTGAGCTTTTGATCGATGAGCTTGACGGCATCAACGAATGCGCAGTCATCGGCGTACCACACACAGATTTTGGCGAAGCCGTGGTTGCAGTCGTTGTAACACAGAATGGTGCTGACGTTTCAACCACAGACATCATGGCCAGTATCAAGGGTAATCTGGCACGGTTCAAACAACCCAAACACATCGAATTTGTCAATTCCCTGCCGCGGAATGCCATGGGCAAAGTGCAGAAAAATGTGCTGCGCGAGGACTACGACGCGATATTCAAATGATATGCGACCGTAAGCTATTTGAAAACCCAGCGTACACAGGGACATTTCGCAATTAAAATGATCTTAAAGGAAATTGACATGACCAAACGCGACACCACTTCTGCCATTTCTGCGTTACAAGGCCTACTTGGCGACAGGCTGTCTACAGGGGAAAGTATTCTGGATATTCATGGCCGTGACGAGGCCTATTCCGCGCCTGCATTGCCTGATGCGGTTGCTTTCCCTGAGAGCACCGAAGAGGTTTCTCAGATCATGAAAATTTGTTCACAATACCATGTGCCCGTCGTCCCATTCGGCATTGGCACTTCGCTGGAAGGACAAGTCATCCCTATTCATGGCGGGATTAGCGTTGACACCAGCCGCATGAACAAAATCATCGAAGTTCACCAAAGCGATCTGGATGTCGTTGTTCAGCCCGGAGTTTCGCGTACGCAGCTGAACGATGAACTTCGCGCCAGCGGATTAATGTTCACGGTCGACCCCGGCGCGGATGCCACACTTGGCGGCATGGCGGCAACGCGTGCCTCGGGGACGAATACCGTGCGTTATGGTACCATGCGCGAGAATGTTTTGGCTTTAGAGGTCGTGCTGCCCGACGGAACAATTATCGAAACTGGCTCTCGTGCCCGTAAGTCCTCTGCTGGATATGATCTTACGCATCTCTTTGTCGGGTCCGAAGGAACCCTTGGGATAATCACAAAATTGACTGTGCGTTTGTTTGGTCAACCTGACACGATCCTAGCTGCGACTTGCGCATATGAAACGGTTGATGACGCTGTAAATACTGTGATCATGGCCATTCAAATGGGCATTCCCATGGCGCGTATCGAATTGTTGGATGAGGTGCAGATGAAGGGTATGAATATTTTCAATCCAGAACTGAACCTGCCTGAAAAACCACACCTGTTTTTAGAATTCCATGGTTCCGAGGATGGCGTGAAAGAACAAGTTGAGCTCTTCAAAAGCGTTGGAGAAGAATTCGGCGTTTCGGGGTTTGAGTGGGCGACGAAAACGGAAGATCGCAATCGCTTATGGAATGCCCGCCACAATGCCTACTATGCTGGAAAATCGCTACGCAAGGGTTGCCAAGGTGTTGTGACTGACTGCTGTGTCCCAATTTCGGCACTGGCGGAGTGCATTTCGCGCACCAAGGAACTCATTGAACAGAGCGGTTTGATTGCGCCTATCGTCGGGCATGTCGGTGACGGGAATTTCCACTTGTTGATCCTTATTGATCCGAATGATCAAAACGAATTGGCACGTGCTAAGTCGCTTGCCTCGGATGCAAACCGTGTTGCCTTGTCATTTGGTGGAACTGTCACCGGAGAACATGGAGTCGGCACTGGTAAAAAGAAATACATGTTAGAAGAACATGGCGATGCTTATGCTCTGATGGCAACGCTCAAACGGGCGATTGACCCTGAGAACATCATGAACCCGGGCAAGATAGTCGAAATCAACTGAAAATGAATTCAAGAAGGGGTCGCGTCGCAAGGAAAAATGTACCGTGGCCTCGTGCAATTTTGGCGGGCTACCGTACCCTTCAAGCCACTATCATAAGGGTAGAGCTGTCGTTCTAGTCTAGTCTAGTCTTGCAAAGCAGAATTTCAATCTTTCATTGAGACAACCACAATTGTTAAACAGCGGCGAAAACTGTCTTCTTTGACTTAGGCGCTGAGAGGGCGAGCTAATCTGTCTAACGTCAGCACCTTTGGGACATACCTGAGCATTTGAATAATGGAGGATTTCTGGTTCATCTTAACAATTAGGAGTTAAGCATGACAAAGAAATCAGGGCAGTCGAAAGCGGCTGCAGAT
>NZ_BMZF01000015.1 GCF_014652655.1 Paramylibacter ulvae | reverse complement strand
AACGCAACACCATCAATCAGCGCCGCTTGCAACACTTCAGAAAAGCGGCATAATCAAATCAACGACGAACCAGAGCCTCCATTAATTTATAAGCTCACGTGTTCCAATTTATCTGACGACGGACAGTGCCAAATCCTCCAGACAAGCAAACTCCGCTGACGGTGTTATTCGGACACATACAAGAGATTAAATTGAAAATTACGTTAGACAAATGGCTTATGGGTCGGCATTAACTTCATACCAAGAACATTTTATACTTTGGGGAAAACTTGGGCGCATGTCTTAAGTGTTCACAAATTTATGGAATAGGCAGAAAAGTTGCGACATAGGTGAATACGAATGAAATTGATTGTACAAATTCCTTGTTTTAATGAAGCCGGCACAATCACGGACGTTGTCAAAGCTATACCACGAAAAATTCAAGGATTTAGTAAAGTTGAGGTTCTGGTTGTGGACGATGGCTCCACGGATGCGACCGTCCAAGTTGCCTTAGATGCAGGCGCTGACCACATTATTGTGAACAAAAAAAATCAAGGACTGGCGCGAAGCTTTCAAAATGGCATTAACGCTTGTTTAGAACTTGGAGCAGATGTTATCGTCAATACAGACGGAGATCATCAGTATCCGTCCCAGCTCATACCATTACTTACAGCACCGATCCTCGCGCAAGAAGCCGATATAGTAGTAGGTGATCGCGACCCTGGATCTAATCCTGAATTTTCTTTGCTGAAGAGAAAGTTGCAGCGATTTGGAACATGGGTTGTAAAAAAGTTTTCCGGTATAGAAATTTCGGACGCGGTCTCTGGTTTTCGTGCATATAGTCGCGATGCCGCACAGAAAACTTTTGTATTTACCTCCTTTAGTTATACAACGGAAACGTTGATTAGTGCGGGGCGAAGAGGTTTAAAGGTGCTTTCAATTCCAGTTGAAACAAACGCCGAAACGCGCCCCTCGCGTTTGGCCTCGTCCATGATCAAGTTTCTTTCTCGTCAAGCAACAACAATATTGCGCAGTTACGTCATGTATAGCCCGTTGCGCGCATTCGGTTTTGTAGGGTTAACATTGATCGTTTTTGGATTATGGCCAATTATACGCTTTTTGTTTTTTTATGTGATGGGTCAAGGAGAAGGACATATTCAATCACTGGTACTTGGAAGCACGGTTTTCATACTTGGCTTTATAACTTTAGTAATTGCCGTTTTGAGTGACACAATCGCGACAAATAGAAGATTGTTAGAGATAGCACTGGACAGATTGGCACAACTGGAAAACAGAAAAGAATAGCAGCATGTATCGAAATCGCGTTGCACTTATTATTGGTGTCACATTAGGGAGTGTCTTTTATTTCTATTTGGCATTCATGTTAGAAAACGGCACAAAATACACCCAATATGGGAAACTCATTTACAACTACTACTTTTTATCATTACTGGACGGGCAACTCGACATACCAGCACAGATAATCGGGCCTGAGGGACACTATGATGGCATTGGGCGTGCATTTCCATATCATGGTCTTGCTCCCATTATCACACGTTTTGTAGCCTACCCATTTATTGACCTAACAAAAATATCTATATCCACACATACAATATACTTTTTCTCCGTTGCCTCTGCTGCGATTTATACAAAATTTTTCTTGAATGGACTGAATACAAACTCATCTTCCGATCAAAGACCAAATTATTTTCTCGTAACCATGCTGTATGCTGGTGTATGGATAGCTTCTCCCACTGCAATGTTGGTTGTGAATGATTCCGTTTATCATGAGCCAATTGTTATGGCGTACTTTTTTACGGGGAGTTTTTTGCTGTTGGTATCAACCATTGACGTAAACGAATTGCCAAAAATGCGGCTATTGCTGATTATTGCATTGTGCGCGGGCGCAACTGTTTTCGCCCGCCCACATATTGCCGTTGGTTTGTACTTTGGAAACGTTCTATTACTTGGATACTTATTGTTGCATCACAAAAGTAAAGTAATAATTCCAGTCCTGTGTTCTTTTGCCATTCTCTTGGTCTGCGGTTTGGCTCTATTAGGGATCAATATGCTAAGATTTGGCGATCCTACCCGGATGCATGGCGCATTACATCAGGACACACTGGAAATGGGATTTGTATTCTTTGGTTTTCAACCATATGATACCCCACGAAATTTGGCGTTTGCTGAGCATGGGCGCTTTAACATTAGTCGTATATTGCCAAATTTTATGCTATATTTTTGGGATCTCCCCAATATACACATCACAAATTCGCTCAATAGTTTCAGAGTTTCACTTCATGAGATTTATGGTGTTTTAACCTCAAATTTAGGTTTTATTCGTAACGAAATACCAACTGTAGGCATATTTTACCTTTGGATGCCATGGTGTGCAACTGCGATCCTTGGCGTTGCTTTCATACGCAAAATGAATGCAATAAAATATGTGATGTTAACAACAACACTAATCATACTTTTGATGATATCCAGTTATGGAACGTTAACATTGCGTTATCGTGCTGAGTTGTGGCCCTTCATAGCAGTTCTTGTGTGGATCATTTTATCTTCTGTTAATTGGTCGAGAAACGGCGCAATTATGAACAAAATTGCCCTTGGGCTGGTATTCTCAATCACTTTAATTATTAGTTCCGTGGTCGGGTTTGTTATTCTAAATCACTACTCCACATATTTCAGATCACATGATCACTATGGTATATGGTCCTATGATTATTGTGCCGAAATCGTGTCGAAGAAAATTGAACTGGGTCCAAACCGAGTAGATAGAATTTGCGTGCTGAAGGATGGATAAGTTTAAATGATAAGTGTGTATATAAAACAGATTTATGTAAAGATCATACATTTCTTTGCGATGATTGCAAAAGTGACTGGTGTTTGGAAGGTCCTGAGCGCGAGAAAAGAACATCGCTTGGCGCACTGGATGTTAAGTTTGTTTGCAATACATGATCTTGACACGATGATCTCGCTTGATGTCCCATGGTGGAATTATGATGCAATTGATGAAGTAGAAAAATTCTTAAAATCTCATCCACATTCAAATGTGTTTGAATACGGAAGTGGTGCAAGTACAGTTTGGCTTTCTAAGCGATGCGGGAATGTAACGAGCGTAGAACATCATAAAAATTGGCATAAAATGCTGATAAAGCGACCTGACATTTCTGACAATATTAACTTGGTTCTCCGTGAAGCTAAAAAAGTTTCATTAACCAACGGAATCTATTCCCAAAAGCCGGGGAATAAAAATATGGATTTTTCTGACTATGTAAAAGAGATAACAAAATACGAAAACAAATTTGACCTTGTTATAATCGATGGTCGTGCTCGTGATGACTGCCTTAAAATTGCATTGGCGTGTTTAAACCCTGGCGCTTTGATCGTTTTCGATAACAGCCGCCGAAAAAGATATCAAAAGCGACTGAACGCAATTTCTGGACGCTGTGAACGATACAATGGGCTTGTTCCATCTCTTCCATACTTTGATGAAACAACACTTATTTTCCCTGAAATTCAATAAGCAGAGTTATCGGGAAACGCATGCTAATTCGCTCTATCCAAATCTTTGTAAAATATGCATTGATCATTTGTTCGCTTAGTTCGTTCATTTTTATCGTGATCAAGTTTTATGATCATTGGGAGCTTATCTCCAAATGGGAAATGAATTCGCAAGAATATTTTTTACTATTTTTACTATCGGTTTTGTACGGAACAACCCTCTTTATAT
Source organism: Paramylibacter ulvae (assembly GCF_014652655.1). Classification (GTDB taxonomy): domain Bacteria; phylum Pseudomonadota; class Alphaproteobacteria; order Rhodobacterales; family Rhodobacteraceae; genus Amylibacter; species Amylibacter ulvae. The sequence goes on along the minus strand of NZ_BMZF01000015.1, from coordinate 18,814 downwards.
TGGCAATTAGTTGGTTTGTGTTGTTACAAAATGTTGAAAATAATAAAATTGCGATTAAGCCTGCTATCGGAATTTATGCTCGGGCTCAAATAGCGAAATATTTACCTGGGAACATTTTCCATTTGATTGGTCGGCATTTTTATCTGCAACATTTTAATTTTGCACATTCAGCAGTTTTAAAAACCTCGTTGTTGGAGGCGCTACTAATGTTAGGGTGTGCTTTTTTAACCTCGCTATTGTTTTGGAACACGGTTTTAATTCCTCAAGTTGATCTTTCGCCATCTATTGTGCTTGGTATACTTGGAGCCGTTGTTGCTGGTACGCACGGAACGGTTTTTTTCCAATTGAATGGCCCATTCGCAAACAAACTAAAAACTTGGGTAATCGCATTATTCCTGTGTAGTCTATTTTTTCTACTCCAAGGCTGTATTTTTATGCTTTCGAGTTTGATATTAAATTGGGAAATATCGTCATTTCTAATTTTCGTGACCGCAATATCTTGGGCCATCGGGTTTGTTTTACCAGGTGCGCCTGGCGGATTGGGTGTACGTGAATTTATTATGTTCTTTTTGCTCAATGGAATATTTCCAGAAACTGAAATATTGATTTTACTTGCAATGTTTCGCCTAATTACAATCTTGGGTGATGTAAGTTTTTTTCTCATGGGTTTAATTTTCAACGCAACACCAGAAAAATAGTCATTATCGATTGGAAGACACCCGCCTTAACTACCCGAATGAAGTGCTGTGAGAGTTCTTTTGAAAATTGAATTCTGCAGATAAGTGAATACTTAGAAACTCACTCCCAAATCTGCGGAAACTAAAATAAAAAGTCACTTTTTGATTTTACAGTTGACGCCACTTTCACCAGCCTCATTAGACAACTCGATGTGTAAGACATTGTTAAATATAGCAGTTGCGATTTGTCTACAAAAGACATAAACAATTGATTTTAAAGGAAAGTATATATCCTCCTCGGTCCGCCATTTCAATTATATCGAACGTCAGACAACTTTGACCTTTACGTCACAAACTGACCTTATTTCCCCTTTTCGTTCTTCATTGTTCAAAGTTTCGTACGAAGCTCTTTTGGTACTCGTCCCTAAAGTGTGCTCCGCTGGCGAAGTGTAGATATTAGCGTACTCGCGAGACATTTTCTGTAATCTTCATATCTAAGAGGGAGGATGTTTCGTATGAATGTTTCCGTCGTCAGATGTCAGGGCGCCGTTCATTCAACCGCTGCTGGACCAGCCGGATGTGATGGGAACTGGTATGGCTTCGAGGTATCTTACCGAAAGCTAGCACGTCGCATCGAAGTCAAAGCCAGCTTGAGTGATGGTGTAAAAACTCACGTTTCAATTTTGTAGGTGCTCGCAGCTCGACTTGAAGCCCGCAACGATCAAAATAGAGTATATGAATCGTTAGATCCATCTTGTTTGGTGGATAATTGGGAATTTTTATGCGGCTGCGGCAACGTTCTGTTTTCCGCACTAACTTACAGCGCAAGCTATTCGTATTTGCGAACAGTGACATTGGCAAGCCAACATCACTGTTCTGGGGAGTGTTCTAATATTCTCTCGATGCGTCCGCGATGTCTTTGACGGTTCCACTTTTGTCGAATTCAATAATGTTTGCGGCGATGATTTTGCTGCCTGTCGGGGCGTCAATCAGGGACGCAATATGAGGTGTCACCGTAATGTTGGGGTGCAACCAAAATGGATGATCGCTGGGCAACGGTTCGATGTGAAACACATCAAGGGTTGCATTCGAAATTTGACCAGAATCAAGTGCGCCGAGCAAATCAGAATCCACCAGATGTGGACCCCGTGCGGCGTTGATCAGCGACGCCCCACGTTTCAAACGATTGAACATGTCGGCATTCAATATCCCGCGGGTATGCTGTGTCAGCGGTAATAGGTTTACCAATATTTCTGTGCCGCTTAAAAAATTTCCAAGCCCTTCTTTGCCAGCATAGGTTTGAACACCTTCGATATCTTTTGGGGAACGAGACCAACCAACGGTTTCAAATCCCAGTCCTGCCAAAGTTTGCGCCGCCGCAGCACCAAGGTTACCAAGCCCCATTACGCCAACACGGCGTTGCGGTGCGGGGGGAACAACAATTTGGTTCCATTCGCTTTTGCGCTGGGATTCTTGGATTGCTGGCATATCGCGGTGATGGCGCAACACATGAAGCGCCACATATTCGCGCATCCGTTGGGTCAAATCCGCACCAACCGTGCGAATGATTGGAACACCTTTTGGCAATTCTTCGTCGGCCAAAACGTGATCAATACCCGCACCGATGGATACGATGGCTTTGAGGTTATTATAACCAGACATGCACCCCGTTGCAGGGCGCCAAACCAGCGCATATTCCACGCCCGCTGGATCGGGTTCTTCGCCCATCGGATAAACATCCCAATCGGGCATCAATTCGGTTAACATTTCGCACCACCAATCGACGGTTTTTCTCGCAGGGATCGATACAACGATGCTCATATAATTGTCCTTTAACTTGATTCACTGTTGCCCATATATTCGCCAATTTTGGCAGTTCAATCAAAACAAAAATCCTAGCATCGATCATAAATAAAATTTATGGTGGCGGTAGAGTATGAAGGAGATATTATGAATTTCAAACAGCTTGAAGCATTTTACTGGCTTACAAAACTTCATAGTTATCAACGTGTTGCAGATCATATCGGATTAACACAACCTGCTGTTTCTGCGCGAATCTCTGGGTTAGAAGAAATTTTGGGCGCCAAGTTATTTGATCGCGACTCTAAAGATTTCCGCCTGACCGAACAAGGGCACGAGGTTACGGAATACGCAGAAACATTTCTTAATCTGCGCGAGGCAATGACAAGCCGTTTAAAGTTGCGCGACAAAAGCAGATTCACAATCGGCGTGGTCGAAATGGTGGCGGTGACATGGGGCATGACATTGCGCCAAAAAATCGCTGCGATGGATGGCGAGGTGCGGGTGGATTATCATTGCGGTTCAAATTTTGAGCAGCGGCATCAATTGAACTCTGGTGCGCTTGATATGTCGTTTGTCACCGGAGAGGCAAGCCTGCCGCAAGTTGGCAATAGTTTTTCGGTGCATTACAATGTTGGCTGGGTTGCCCGCCCTGACATTGTTGGTGAAATCAACCGCCCTAAAACCCCCGAAGAAATCCGCGAACTGCCATTGGTTTTATATCCGCGCACATCCCCATTATTTGCACCCGTTGCCGATTACGTTGATGAAAAGCGCCGGCGACCAAATGCGCGTCATACTGGCAATTCTGCGTCAACAATCGCTCAAATGGTGCGCAATGGTTATGGTGTTGCAGCCGTCCCACTGGCCCCATTGGAACATGATATTCGCTTGGGGAATTTGGTGGAAATCCCGACCACCGTTCAAATTGCACCCCTTGATATTCGCTGTGTCCATATCAACAAAGCGCGCAAAAAACTGGCCGATCAGATATATGAAATGTCACGTGATGCTGCGCGCGAATGGTGTGCTGCCCATCCGCGCTATATGTCATTTCACGAAGATTGATCAGGCCCGCACAATGGTTTTATCATCCCCAATATAGGGGAGCTTAAACGGTGCAGATCCTGCGGCGCCGCCAATGGGTTGGGATGGATCGTTTACCCCCGCACAGATCCCCGATTTGGGGTCGCGTGAAACGCCAGAAACACAGGCGTATAATTTGGGATAAACAAGTAGTTGCGAAACCTCTAGCTTCCATTTTTTGGACAAGGCATTTAACACATCAACACCAAGGCGCGGATCGGCCCGCACGATCCCGCTAAAGCTTGCGTCGATACGGGGGTGATGCACAGCCTGTTCGATATCCATGCCAAAATCCATCATCAATGCCGCGACCTGTGTGACCGCAGGCATGATCAGATTGCCACCCGATGCACCAACGGAAAACACTGCTTCGCCGTCTTTGACCGCAACGGTTGGACACATGTTTGATGAATTGATCCGCTTGCCGCCCTCCATCGTGGTGGGATAACCTGGGCGTGGGTCAAAATAGCTTACGGAATCGTTCATCAACATACCCGTCGATGGCAAGGTCACACCAGACCCAAAACGGTTTAACAACGTATAGGTCAGTGCCACCATGTTGCCATCAGCATCGACCGAGGACATTGACGATGTGCACGCACCCTGTTCGGTGATCACGCCGTTTCGAATTTTATGTGCCTTCCAACAGGCATCAAGTGCTTCGCCGTAGGCAACCCATGTATCGGGCGTTGGATCGGTTGGCGGGGTTGGCATATTTTCCATTGTATGCGCCAACATTTCACGCTGGCGCAAGCCACCCGACGTATCACCACAGGTGTACAATGTATGGCCGCGGTGCTGTGCCTCCATCGGTTCGAATTCTTGTACTTCGTAGCTGGCCAAATCGGCCAATGAAATACGTGAACCACCAGCCTGAAGATCGCTAACGATGCGCTTTGCTAGCGCGCCGCGATAGAAACCTTCGGTTCCGGTGACCGCGATTTCCTTGAGCGTATCGGCAAGTTTTGGAATGTTTAAAACATGTTCTGCGATTGCGGGATGACCCGCAGGCAAATAAATATCCGATGACACGGGATCACGTGCCAAAACACGTGAGCACAGGGAAATTTGCAACATCGAAAACCAATCAAGGGCGACACCTTGTTCAGCCAAGCGAATGGCTGGATCAAGCGTGGTTGGAAGAGATAATGTCCCAAATTTTTCCAACGCGTGATTTAATCCAGCCACTGCACCCGGCACCGTTATTGATTTGTACCCTTCGACATTTGCGTTATCGACGACCGTGGGAAACCCCATTGGGGTTGGCGGCAAATCGGGGTCTGGTGGATAATCCGCAAGGTCAATGTCCATCGGTAACGTGCCTTGGAAATCAAGCGCAACGGCGCGTTTTTCCTTGGCCAACCAAACCACCATAAATCCAGAACCACCGATGCCACACATCCACGGCTCCACCGCATTTAACGCATAAGCTGTTGCCACAATCGCATCGATGGCATTGCCACCCTTATCCAACATTGCAGCACCCGCTTGGGCGGCAAACCGATGTTGAGCGGCGACAACGCCCTTGTCCGATTTTGCAACTGGGGTTGTGACGTTCCAGTTTTCAACGTCTGCGTTCAATCCTTGCCACGTCATTCGTGATATTCCTTTTGTTCGCGATCAGGCTTTGGTTTTTTCGGCGATCATTGCGGTAGCGCCGGACATTTCGCCCAAATGCATACCGTCTGTGATTTTAGCCTCACTGATGCGGCCACGTTCGGTTAAAAACTCTGCGCGCTCCAACACTTCGTCCAGATCTTCGGGAGCGATGAATAAAATACCGGATGGATCGGCCAGTACTGCGTATCCTGGCAATACCGCCGCGCCCCCGATACAAACAGGAACGTTGAAACCACCGCCGGTGTTATAGAGCCGTGTGGTCACAGGGGATGGGCCGCGTGACCACATCGCGAAATCCTGTTCTTCGATTTCAAGCGTGTCGGTATGGGGGCCATCAACACAACCACCTTCCAGCTTCATCAAGGCCGCCATGCGTGTCACACCGCCACCCCAGCATGCATATTTTTCATCGCCCAAACGATCCACCGCCAAAAAATAACCAGGGCCAGTTTGCGACAAACAGCTGTGCAACATCGTGGAATCAAGCCCAGGGATCGCCAATGTGCAAACCGTTGCCGCGATGATTTTGTTTGGCAACACCGACTGGATTGCAGGGCTTGCAAAACCATAGTGATAGAAGTGGCCAATGGTTGCGGTTTCCAGTTTTGCCAAGCGATCCAATTTATCCTGTGGAATTTTTTCAGGCATCGGGTTTGATTTATAGATGAGATTAGACATGGTATTTTCCAATTTTTAAGTGAGTGTTATCGCCCAGACATCGCGTCTGGACCAAGGATAAGATCAGGAAGGAATGTTGAAATTGCTGGCAGATAAGTGATCAAAATCAGCGAACCAATCAGCGGAATCAAGAAGGGCAAAATCGCAACGGTCACGCGTTCCAGACGCACGCGCCCCACCTCTGATACGATATAAAGCCCGATACCCATGGGTGGTGTCGCAATCCCGATCAACAGACCCAACGACATGATCACCCCAAAATGCACACGATCAATTCCGTAAGCGTCGACCAATGGAAGTAATGTTGGCACCAAGATCAACTTGGCCGGTACACCTTCGACCACACAGCCAACGAACAAGATGAACACGATCAACAGCGCCAAAAATACGTTTTTGTTTTCAGTCAGTGCAAATACATGTTCTGCGATTGCTTGGGGTGCCTGTTCTATTGCCAGCAACCAACCCATCGCGATTGAAAATGCGATGATGATCATGATGACGGCTGTCATCATCGAACTATCGGTGATGGCATTCCAAAATTTAGCCCATGTCAATTCGCCATACCAAAACCCAAGGATCAAACAATAAACACATGCCAACACCCCTGCTTCGGTTGCGGTAACAAATCCAAACATAATTGATCCAAGGATAATCCCAGGTGCAATCAGCGCCAAAAATCCATCGCGACCGCTGTGCAAAACCTGTTGCGTTGTCGCACGTGGTTGCGTTGGGAAATCATTGCGAATGGCGGCAATGCGCACGTAGATCATCAAAGACAGGCCAACAATAATTCCGGGAACCAGCCCCGCCAAGAACATACGTTCAATGGATTGTTGCGCCAAAAAAGCATAGATCACCATGCCAATTGATGGCGGGATCAGCGGTCCAATCACGGATGATGCCACCGTCACAGCGGCAGAAAAATCACCACGGTAACCCGCCTCTTTCATCGCTTTTATTTCAATCGCACCAAGCCCAGCACAATCAGCAACAGCGGCACCTGAAATACCTGCGAAGATCATTGAAGACAGGATATTCACCTGTGCCAGGCCAGCCTTCATGTGGCCAACCAATGCATTGGCAAACGCGAATATGCGTTCCGTCACACCAGTCACATTCATCAGGTTCCCCGCAAGGATGAAAAATGGAACGGCCGTAAGCGATGCTTTGTTCACGCCTTCCAACATTTGTTGGGGCAAGATTTGCAAGGCGGATGAAAAATCTGACATCAAGAACGTCAATAATGTCGCCGCCCCAATGCAGAGCGAAATGGGAACGCGCAGCAAAATTAGCGCGATAAAGCTACCAAATAATAGATAGGCCAAGATTAAGCCTCCGGATGATGCATTGAAACATTTTCAGGCAAGCCAACCAGCATTTTCGCAATATCAAGCAATGCAGAAACGCTAATGAGTGCTGCCGAAATGAACAATGGAATTGATAAAAATTGGCGTGGCAATTCATGCCCGTTTGGTAAAATTGCACCATCAACGAACCCCGATGATGTTGCCATGACCGTTGGGAACACCTTTAGCAAAACACCGCAAATCGCCAAAGCAACGAGATTGGTTAGAAGACGCGTAGCCTGCATTCCCATGGGGCCAAGTTTCTCCGCGACCAAATCCATGCGCACATCCTTGAGCCGAACATACATCGCAAAAAAACCAAAGAAGCTCAGCCAGACAAATAGCACCATTGTCCATGGCCAAATCCAATAGGCAGATAGATCAAACGGACGGATCAAAAACGTTATCGCGGTCAGTAAAAACATCATCAACATGCAAAGATTGCAAAGGAAGATAAATGCACCCCCTAGCGACCAGCCAATCTTATCGGCACGATGAATGGCGCGCTGTAACGCACCATTCGATTGATATTCATGTGGCGTCATTTTGCGGCCCGAGATGCGGCAACGGCTTCAAGATAGCCATCTGGCAATTCACCAGCCTGTTCCATACCCTCATAAAAGTCTGCCATTTTTTCAACAAAGGGTTTGGTGTCCACAACCGTGTAGGTAATGCCCGCAGCTTCCATGCGATCAAGGCTTTCTTGGGTCGCGGCATCAAGGGTTTCTTTGGAAAAATCACCCGTGAGTTCGTATGCCTTGAGCAATCCTTCACGCACATCATCTGGCAAGGCATCATATGCTTTGACGTTCATCATGAAACCAATGGACTGCCAATATTCGTCATGGCGGGTGATGTATGGTGCCACCTCATTAAAGCGCATGGATTCAACCAGTGATACCGGGCTGTTCACAGCCTCCACGATGCTCTTTGAAATGGATTGATAAACTTCGGTCCACGGTAGGGTCAAAACCTCTGCACCCAGATGATCCCATGTTGCAATCGCGAGCTTGTCTGGATGCATGCGCAATTTCAACCCGGCGATATCATCCAAACTTGTAATTGGGACGTTTGATGCCATCACACGATAAGGACCGCGCAATACTTCTGTAGGGTTTCCCAATGGTGCAACACCAGATTTTTCGGCTGCCGTTTCGAACCAACCTTGTACCAAATCTGTATCCATAAATCGTACCCAGTGATCATAATCATCAAATACGAATGCGGGTGAAACCCAACTGAGGTCTGGTGCCCATTTGCGCATGTATCCAAAACCTTCGGCATAGATTTGCACGATGCCCGCTTGCAGCTGTTCAAGCACGGCGTCTTCTTTGCCAAGCTGTTCATTTGGGAACACTTGAATCGTCAATTCACCGTTCGTATGTTCATCCACCAATTCGGCGAACTTTGAAAATATTTTGCCCTCTGGGCTATCGACTGGCATTTTTGTTGCCATGCGCCATGTTTCAGCGGCGAGGCCTTGTGTCATCAAAAGCATTGCTAATGCAGAGGTACTTGTGAGGCGAAATAATTTATTCATTTGTTTCTGGGCTCCCTGTTTTCTGGGCGACAATTTGAAATGTCGCCTTCCAGTTCATCAGACCCAATCGGCGGGCGCTTCGTCCAATAGATTTATTTTTATAGCGTAATAAAATGTTTTTTGTTGGTGATTAGTTGTTTTTAATATTAATAATTAAAAACAATAGCTTGAATATATTTTTCTACTCAATATTCCACATCAATTGCCATAAATATTTTTTTGGTTTGGTAGATATTTGTGCAAATCGCAAACGAATTTCGATGTTTATTTATGCGCACACGATCGTTGCGTTGCAGAATCAAATGCCGGTATAAAAATCCGATCGCGGATTTAGCGCGTTAGACTTTGCAGATATGAAATCGGGTGCAACAGCGATTGTTGCGCGTGCTTTTTGGCCTGACATCGGCACGAAAATCCGGTGGCCAACAAGATTTGATCCCTGCCCTGTGCATCATCCAAAACTGGTTGCCAAGATTGTTGGAAAATCTGTGCAGACTGTGATTCATTTTCCGACAAATGCCCCCAAGTTCCCGCCATGCCACAACACCCAACAGGTGCATGTCCAAGGGTGACGCCAAGCTGTTGAAAAATCACGCCCCAGTCGTGGGCCGCGTTTGGCATTTGGGTTTTTTCGGTGCAATGCCCAAACAACAGCGCCGTTTGTTGATGTTGTTGTGATGGCAATTGGTCGATATGTAGCAACAGCCATTCTTGCGCGAGTAAAACATCGGGCATATCACAATCCGTGACCTCTTGATAATCACTGGCATAGGCCAAGGTAATCGCGGGTTCGACACCGATCAACGCGATACCCGAATCCCGAAATTGGCGCAAGTTTTCCGCCTGCGATCGTGCTTGTTTTTCGAATGCGGATAACCAGCCCAAAACATGTAGCGGTTTACCCGAAGGACGATAGGGCGCTAACCACGGGTCAAACCCCATATGCTTGGCAAGTTGTGCAAAATCAGCAATCACTGATGGTTCAAAAAACTGCGTAAACGCGTCGGGGACAATCACAATGGATTTGTTTGGATCAAGGCAAGATGCGTCATCTGCAACGCGCAATGTTTCACCCGATATCAGTGAAATAGACGTATTACGCACGAATGCAGGCAATCCGGTTAACCCCATCATGCGTGGCAATGGTGTTTTGGTTAACGCCACATTCGCAAGTATTGAAACCCGCGCCATCACAGGCAGCAATGTTTCCAGTGACGCCAAGACATAATCGCGCAGTGGGCGGCGATGGCGTTTGTACCAAGATTGCATGAATTTCGCGCGAAATTTTGGCACATCAACTTGTATCGGACAGGCGCTCGCACAGGCGCGACAGGACAAACACCCGTCCATCACCTGTTTTAATTCCGCTTCAAAAATCGGATCAGCATCGCCATCCGGTCCACCTTGGCGTAGCCATTCGCGGATCAACCCTGCACGGCCCTTGGGGCTGTAACGACGATCCTTGGTGGCCTTGTACGATGGGCACATTACATCACTGGCGGATTGCGCAAAGCAGGCGCCATTGCCGTTGCATGCCATTGCATCCATATATTCGTGCCGCATGGTTTTATCGATTTGACGATCCGAATGCGCACGCAAAGGGGGTTCATCCACCCGCGTCAACGGTTGTTGATTTGGGCTGGCAATTTTGCCAGGGTTCAATTGATTGCGTGGATCAAAGGCGCGTTTGATATCCTGAAGACATGGATAAAGATCGCCAAACACATCTGGAACAAATTCAGAGCGCAACCCCTTGCCGTGTTCACCCCACAACAAGCCTCCATGCTCATGGGCGAGTGCGACGACCTGTTCTGTTATTTTTCTTATTTTTGGCTCGTCCGCGGGATCAACCAAATCAAGCGCGGGTCGAACATGCAACACTCCCGCATCAACATGCCCAAACATGCCATAATCCAGATTGGCATCATCCAATAATGTGCGAAATTTACGTATAAACGGCGCGAGCTGATCGGGGGGCACGGCGCAATCTTCGACAAAGGGGAGCGAACGGCGGGCAGAGTTGGATCGGCCAAGCAACCCAACTGCCTTTTTGCGCATATTCCAGACCTGTGCCACCTGTGATCCATATGCGGTTTCAAATCCCCGCCGCCCATCGACCACATGTAAATTGGCAATAAGGTTTTGTGCCAAACGCCCCAATTCATCGGCATCTTGGGCAGTAAATTCAACCATATTGACGCCTTGCGCATCTTGGTCGGGGAAAAACTCGGCGACATTGATCCAATCAATATCTTCGCGTGCCAATGCCAAAACGCGGCTGTCCATTGTTTCAACGGATGTGGCGTTCATCGATGATAACAATGGAGCGTCTTTTAACGCCGCGTCAAAATCATCGTAAAACACATTGACCAGCATCACCGCCTTTGGGATGGGTAAAACGTTTAATTTGGCCTCTGCGATCAGAGCCAATGTGCCCTCGCTCCCGCAAATGACAGACGCCGCATCAATACCACCGTTCGCGCGTTTGATGTGGGCAAGATCGTAACCAGTAAGGCTTCTGTTCATTTTGGGAAATCGTTTTTGAATTAAGGCGGTTTTGGTGGTGACAATGTCATCCAAAACCCGATGGATTTCACCCCCGCGCCCTATGCCAAATTCCGATTGTTGGCGTGGCGCGGTTTTTAAAACTTCGCCGCCTAGCAACACCGCATCAAGTGCCAAAACATGATCGGATGTCTTGCCATAGGCACAAGAGCCTTGCCCGCAGGCATCCGTTGAAATCATACCACCGATTGTGGCACGCGATGATGTTGACAGTTCTGGTGCGAAAAACAAACCATACGGGGCAAGTGCGGCGTTTAGTTGATCCTTGATCACACCCGGTTCAACACGCACCCAGCGTTCGTCTGCATTGATTTCCAAAATGCCACACATATGGCGAGAACAATCAACAACAAGCCCATCCCCCAGCGATTGCCCATTGGTTCCCGTGCCACCACCGCGCGGGCGAATGACGATATCGGCGAACCGTGGATCATCCAAGGTGCGCATGATCAGGATCAGATCCTGTGCATCGCGGGGAAAGGCAACACCATCTGGTGGGATTTGATAAATTGAATTATCGGTTGCAAAAATCGTGCGTATTGATGGGGATTGCGAAATTTCACCCGCAAATCCCGCATCAATTAGTGCCGCAATAAAGGCGGGATAGTTTGACGTTTTTGCATCGTCAGAAATTATCCCGCCATCCATTTTAGGATGCAAATCCTGTGACAACGTGATCGCAGATTAAGCCCGCGCCGATATCGACCAAGCGATCTGAAACGGCCTTGCCTGTTTCCGCACTACAATGGATCGGATCACCACCCCACACACCGTGGGGTGCGGATTCCAATGCCTCAAGCGGGGCTTGAATACGCGCACCTGCGTATTTGATTGCGGCAAAGCCTGCCACATCAACACCCATCGCTTTTTGATTTTTGGGCGGTGCTTGGCGCAGATCAAGACGTAGATATTCAGGGAAATAATGCAAGCCCACAGATGTCAGTGGATCACCACCGTGACCCGATGTTTTCGCCGCCTGTTCTGGGCCCAAAATATCCTTGAGCAATTCATATGCAATTTGCCACAGATACATGGATGGCACGAACATACCGTTTTTCTGGCGCCAACGTAGCGCCACCTCTGTGATCGCGGGCACATTGCCACCGTGGCCGTTTACGATCATGATTTTTTTCAAACCGTGGCGCGATAGGCTGGCAAACATGTCATCCAAAATCGCAACCAATGTGGAATTTCGGATCGCAATGCCACCATGTGTTGATCCAAAGTAATCCGCACCACCAAACGGAATGACCGGAGCTACAAATGTCATGACACCACGTTTGCGTGCCTCTTTTGCCATGTCCATCGCTACGCAATCCGCGGCCATGTAATCGCCCATGGGTGCATGTGTTCCCTGATCTTCCAGTGATCCCATTGGCAGCAATACAACCGCATCTTGTGTCAAGAATTCACGAGATTCTTCGCTGGTGAGTTCGCTTACGCGTATTTTGTCTGTCATGTTCGTTACTTTCTATTGAAGGAGAAATTTGAAGTTAGAGAATGTCATCGCGGATGCATGCCTTTTGGCGGCCGTCTGGCATGTCGCGCAATTCGGGAACGATGGCTGCGCATTCATCCAATGCAAATGGGCAACGTGTGCGAAATACACATCCCGATGGCGGATTAAGAGGCGATGCGATTTCACCCGTCAGGTGAATACGTTCGCGTTGTTCACCCAAGCTGGGTTCGGCAGACACAAGTGCTGCCGTGTACGGGTGTTTGGGGGCAAAATGGATTTCATCGGCTGGCCCGACCTCCATCACGCGCCCCAAATACAGCACCATCACACGATCAGAGATAAAACGGACAACCGATAAATCATGGCTGATAAACAGGATGGAAATACCCGTTTTCGCACGTAAATCCGCAAGCAGGTTCAAGATTTGCGCCTGAATGGATACATCAAGTGCCGATACGGCCTCATCCGCGACAATGAATTTTGGTTCAACCGCAAGCGCGCGTGCAATCCCAATACGTTGGCGTTGACCACCTGAAAATTCATGGGGTTTGCGCGACAAAAAACTGGGATCAAGCCCGACCATATTCATCAATTCCAGCAGACGTGGTTGGCGAGCATTGCCGGTGTGTAATTGATGGGTATCCAAGGCCTCTGACAAAACGGCATGGATGGTTTTGCGCGGATCAAGGCTCGCGTATGGGTCTTGGAAAATGATTTGCATATCTTTGCGCAAACCACGCAATGTTTCGCGATCAATGGTGTGGATGTCGTGGCCATCGAATGTCACGCTGCCGCTGTCTATATCCAACAGGCGCAGCACCGCCTTGCCGATTGTACTTTTGCCAGAGCCGCTTTCACCGACCAGACCGAGCACCTCGCCGTGATTCACGTACAATTCAACATCGCGCAAAACTTGCATCATTTGGCGACGAAATATGCCCTGTTTGCCCGTTGGGAAACTTTTGTTCAGGCCTTTGACTTGTAACAATGGTTGTGGATTTAGACCTGTCATGCTGTCACCACTTCGTCGGCGCGAATACAGCGCACGCTGTGAACATCGCTGACGTTATCAAGGCTGGGTATGTGTTCGGCACAAGCCGCAATTGCCATTGGACAGCGATCGCGAAATGCACAGCCAGATGGACGTGCCATTGGCAATGGCGGCGTGCCAGAAATGGCGGCCAAACGATCGTTGCGCGATGAATGTAAATCCGTGTGCGCGGCGGGCATGCTGCCCATTAATGCGCGAGTATAGGGATGTTTGGGCGCGTTCAGAACCACATCTGTTGGCCCCTCTTCGACGATTTTGCCCGAATACATCACCACCACACGATCCGCGATTTCTGAAACAATTCCAAGATTATGCGAGATAAACAACAAGCCCAAACCATCGGCATATTCGCGTTGCAAGCGTTGTAGTAATTCGATCACCTCGGCCTGAATGGTAACGTCAAGCGCGGTTGTTGGCTCGTCGGCAATCAACAATTTTGGTTGACAGCTGAGCGCCATAGCGATCATCACGCGTTGGCGCATCCCGCCAGACAATTCATGCGGGTATCCATCAAAACGCCGCGCCGCCTCGTTAATACCGACCAGTTCCAGCAATTCAATCGCCTCATTGCGTGCTTGATCCTTGGGCATGGGGCGGTGGGCCAAAATCGCCTCGACCATTTGAAACCCGATTTTGTGAACAGGGTTCAAGGATGTCATCGGTTCTTGGAAAATCATGGCGATATCATTACCACGCAATTTTTCCAAACCCTGCGCAGTGGTTTTGCCAAGATCAACAACACCGTCCGATTTGCTCCGCAATAATAGCTGTCCGTTTTCTTGACGGATAACGTCAGGCAACAATCCCATTAACGCAAGTGAGGTGAGCGATTTGCCTGACCCGCTTTCGCCAACCAGTGCGGTACATTCATTTGCGCGCAATGTCAGCGACACATCCGCAATCAGATCAACCGATTGTGACGCAGGCCCCGTGACCAATCGCAGATCGCGCACAGAGGCAACCGCATCGCTGGGCAAATCGGGCGCTTTTTGTGATGTTGTGACGGGTTGTGAAATCGCATCTTTGGCACCTTGTGCGCCCTTTGGGTCAAGCGCATCGCGCAAGCGGTCACAAAAGAAATTGATGATATAAATCGTCAAGGTCAACGCGATACAGGGGATCAAAATACCAAGAGGTTCTTGGTTCATGAATGCGCGCGCACCACGGATCATCTGTCCCCAACTAGGCGCGGGTGGCACAACGCCAAGACCCAGAAATGAAAGCCCGCTTTCAATCGTAATCGCCGCCGCCGCCGTGAGGGAATATTGAATCGACAATGGGCCTGCGATATTTGGCAAAACCGTGCGCAACACGATGCGTCGCGACGGCGTACCGAGTGCGCGTGATGCCTCGACAAAATCGAGTGCGGATACGCGCAATGCTTCTGCGAATGCAATGCGCGCGAAGGCTGGGAAATACAGCACCGAAAGCACCGCGATAAGTGTGACCGCACCTGGACCAAACAGCGTGACCACCAAAAGTGCCAGCAGGATGGGTGGGAAACACACCACGACATCAGCAAGGCGCGTTGTGAAAAATTCAAAAGGACCGCGAAAATATGCACCGATCAGGCCAAACAATGTCCCAACCACGGCGGCAATTGTCGTGGCAACAAAGGCCACGGTTAAAGACACCTGACCACCATATAAAATGCGCGCCAATCGATCACGACCAAATTCATCTTGGCCTAACCAATGTTCAAAACTGGGCGCTGCAAAGCGTTGAGGGATCGCCATTGCGGTGGGATCATCGCCCGTGATCAAGGGGGCGGCGAAAGGTGTTACAATCAACAAGATCAACAAGATTGATGGGAAAACCATGCGTTTTGGGATGGGTAAGGACATATTCATTTTAAGCGTATCCGTGGATCCAAGACCGAGTAGAGAATATCAATGGCAAGGTTGATCACGATAAAGATTGCAGCAACGGTCAAGATTATCGCACGCACGGTCGGATAATCGCGTTGTTCCACGGCGGTCACCAACAATCCAGAAAGGCCTGGCCAGTTGTAAACGAATTCCACCAACACCGTAGATCCCAGTAAAATACCAAGTTGCAGACCAACCACAGTAATCACTGGCCCCATGGCGTTGCGCAAAATATGGCGACGGATCACCAGTTTACGACGCAGCCCTTTGGCCGTGGCGGTGCGCACCCAATCATGGCTGCGCATTTCCAAAACAGATGCGCGCGTCATACGAAACACAATCGCCATCAGGTTTAGGGATACGGAAACAGCGGGTAAAATTAGTGCACGAAAATGTGCGGCGGGATCATCGGACAATGCGGTATACCCACCCGCTGGTAAGATTTTCAATATCTGTGCAAAGACATAAATAAACAATGTTCCGACCACAAAGACGGGTACGGATGTTAACAATGCCATGATGCCAGATGTGATCACGTCAAACGCGCTTCCTGCACGTAGGGCTGCATACGTGCCAGATGGAATTCCGATTGCGAGCGCCAATATTGCGGCGGCTGCAATTAATTCCAATGTGCGGGGTAATCGCAATCCGATGGCCTGAGAAATTTCTGTGCCATCGATGATCGAAGTGCCAAAATTCAAGCGCAGTGTATCGCCTAAAAATTGAAGGTACTGGATTAATACGGGTTGATCCAACCCCATGGTTTCGCGCAAGGCCGCGACGGCCTCTGGCGTTGTGGTGCCACCCCCCGTTGTCAAAAGCAATTCCGCAGGATCGCCCGGCACGATTATCAATAGGGAAAATATAATCGTGCCGACGACCAGCAACATTACCAATGCTGCTAAACTACGACGCAGGAGGAATGCGGTCATTCTAGTCAGCCTTATTCGACAGAAGTGTCGTCAACAACGTAAGGTGATGCAAAGGTGAGAAAGCCAGGATAGGCATTAAACCCTTGGACGTTGTTCGCCATTGCGTATGCTTGTTGACGCCAATTCAATGGCACTTGTGGAACCTCTTCGAAATAGGCTGTTGCCAATTCTTCGTAGATTGCTTTACGTTTTTTCACATCAGTTTCTTGGCGGCCACGTTCCAGCAAACCATCAATGTTTTCGCTCTTGAACCCAAAGGATTGCAAATAGGATGGGTTATCGGAATGGAGCAATGTGTAAACTGAATCTGGGTCATTATAATACCCTGCGGTGCCATGCACGGCGATGTCATATTTACCTTCTTTACCTGCGGTGACGCGACTACCCCAATCGGGCAGATCAAGTTTGGCATTGATCCCGATCATTTGCAGATATGCCGCGACCACAGATGCGGTATCTTGGTGCATCCCGTATGTTGATGTGGCCAATAATGTGCAATCAAACCCGTTTGGATATCCCGCCTCTGCCAATAATGCCTTTGCCTTTTCTGGATCATACGACCATTCGCGTGATGGGTCGGATAAATCAAATGGCGATCCTGGTGGATTTGGGAACCCGAGCAAGGGTTCGCCGCGCCCTGCGAATGCAGCATCGACCACGTCTTGGCGTTTGACCGCATAACCGATTGCTTGGCGCACCTTTGGGTTTGCGAGCGGGCTGTCTGGATTTGTGACGTTGAACAAGAGGAACATGAACGGGCCAACGGCGGATGACATTTTCAATGTCGAAGATGCATCAACCGCATCAAAATTTTGCCATGGCAAATATTCGATCAGATCAACATCGCCGGCTTCAAGCGCGGCGTAGCGCAAGTTTTCATCGCCATATGCAATGAATTTCACGCCTGCGACCATCGGTTTGCCTGCTTCATAAAAATCGTCAAAGCGTTCCAATTCAATAAAGACGCCGCGTTCCTGTGATTTCATTTTGAATGGGCCCGCGCCAACGAATTCTTCGTCGGTGCTGCCTTCTGCGATAATGTTGGCGTTAAAATTGGCCAGCAAATCCAACAGAACCGCAGAGGGGCTCGAAAGTTTGATTTCAACTGTTTTATCAGCGAGGGCAGTCACGCTTGCGATGCTGCTCAGATCACTTTTCAAAAATGCAGATGACCCCTCGGCAGTGATTTTATTCAGCGAGAACACAACATCCTTGGCCATCACAGGATTGCCGTTATGGAAAACCGCATTGTCGCGCAGTTGGAACACATAGGTTTGCGGATCAACCATTTCCCAGCTTTCGGCCAATTCACCCGAAAGCTTACCATCAGCATCGTAACCCGTCAGGCCGCGCAGCATCATTAGTTTAACCGTATTGGCCGCCTGCCCCGTGTTGTCATGTGGTTTAACGCTTGGCGGAAACGTCGACAGCCCAAAGCGCAACACCTTGTCGCTGGCTTGTGCATAGACAAAATTTGGCATCGCTAATGCAGTAACGCCTGCACCCATCGACATCAAAACCGTACGACGATCGACGCCGTTTTGTTTGTGATCATTTTTCATGGAACACCCCTGTTTGTTATCTACATTTTTGATGCTAACGATTTATGTTAGCTGATACGTTATCACATCAAAACCGCAGAGGATGAAACTGTCCAATCGAAAATTCTTTCCTTTGCACCAAAATTTTTTTTTGGTGAAGATTCACATATCATTCAAATCAAATTTCTTCGTCAAAACGATGCCCATGAAATCATTTAATTCAATAATAACAGCGTAGTAATTCCGCAGAAAGCTGACAGGTTCAGACGAACTGACCATTTATTTCATTCGAACGACGCCAAAATAATGACGCCTATTTCATAGATAGAAACCGTGATATCAATTTTCTTTATAGCGTTGGTCACTATTTATCCCACTCACAGCAATATTGGCAAACCTAAGAAGATCATCTGCAGATTCGCCAACCATTTTCTGGACTCGCGTGTATCATATGTATTGACTCGCCGCCGCAAAACGCAATCCCGCCGCGGGCTTTCCAACCCAGAGATGCCGCTAAACTGACGTTGTCCGTCGTCAGATAAATTGGAACACGTGAGCTTATAAATTAATGGAGGCTCTGGTTCGTCGTTGATTTGATTATGCCGCTTTTCTGAAGTGTTGCAAGCGGCGCTGATTGATGGTGTTGCGTTT
>NZ_BMZF01000014.1 GCF_014652655.1 Paramylibacter ulvae | reverse complement strand
CAATGGTGTCATTGCCTGTGCCGCCGTCGATTGTATCGGCGTCATCACCGGTTGCGATGCTATCATCACCTGTGCCACCAAAGACAGTGTCCAGATCATCGGATGGGTCTGCGTCAACATCGTCGGTGTCTGGATTTGGGCTGTTGCCCGCATCGATTGTATCGTTACCGGCACCGCCGTCGATTAGATCATTACCGTCGCCACCAATGATGCTGTCGTTACCTGCGCCACCGCTGATTGTGTCATCATCAATGCCACCATCAATTGTGTCATTACCCGCACCGCCATCAATGCTATCGGCGTCGTCGCCTGTAAAGATGCTGTCGTCGCCAGCGCCCGCAAAAACTGTGTCCAGATCGTCTGTTGTATTGTCGATACCGTCGTAATCTGGGTCGTTTGGATTGCTGGTGTCGATTACGTCGTCGCCAGAACCTGTTGTAATGTCGTCATTACCTTCGCCGCCCACAACGGAGATACCGTCGGTGCTGGCAGAACCGTCAAGTGTATCGTCTTGATCAGTAAGAATTATCTCTTCGATTTCGGAGAATGTCGCGCTGTCACCGTTATTGGAAACTGTGCCAGCCTCATTGCCTGTGTATGTAACATCTGCACCTGTGCTCAGGCCGGACAAATCCAATACATCGGTATCTGTGTCGCCTGCGTCTTCGCCGCCAACGATTGTATCTGTGCCAAAACCATCGGTGACAACGAAAGTATCGTCGCCTTGGCCGCCATCAAGCGTATCATTGCCAGAATCGGTCAACAATGTATCGTTATCGGCGCCACCATAAAGCGTGTCATTGCCTGCACCACCAGACAATGTATCATCGCCTGCTTCGCCATATGCGGTGTCATCGTCCAGACCAGTATCAACCGTGTCATCACCATCGCCTGCGCGTACGTCATCGGTGTTGTCACCCGGTGTGACAGAATTGAATTCCAGATCACCAACACGGATCGCGTGTGTGCCATAGTTTGTATCTGTATTGCGGTAATCAAGAACGATTTGCGCAACAGGGCCTGCGATGGAAACTTGTACAAACGCATCAAAATCGTCGGCCTCAACGCCTTGGGCGTTGGTGTTTGAACCGTCTACTGTGTTTGGATCAACAAGGTTACCACCCGTGAAAACGATTGGTACTTCGTTACCATCGGCATCATAGGCGTGGATTTCAACTTCGTCGTTGAACTGTCCGGGGAACACGTCCATGTCGAACAGGCCAAAAACAACGTTGTTGACTTCGCCTGTTGTGCTGGATGGGTCAAGCGTTGAAAAATCAAATGTTAGGGTTGCGGCGTCGCTACCGTTGCCACCGCCACCTTGCAGGTGGATAGAAGAGTTGTCGTCCGCGCCGTTATAATTATAAAGGTCATCGCCATTTTCAATCGATGCTTCATCGAAGTTTACACCCTGTGTAACCGTTACGACAACTTGGGTTGTACCAGTGGACGTTGTGAGCGTTGTGAAATCTTGTTCATCGTTGCCAAAATTATCCCAAGAGATACGCTCAAGACCCGTTTGCCCCTGATTGTTATCAAGGCTATCAATTGAATCGCCGTTAAGATCTGAAAAACCTGATCCAGTTGTGATTGTGTCGTTGCCGGATGTGCCTGTTACTGTACCGTCAGCCATTAAATTACTCTCCACCTAAAAATATCATAAACGCGTACAGAATCCGAAAGCCCCTCGGTTTCGCCGCCTTGTAGGAGAGATAGGGGTTCACATACGGACGTGCAACCGTTGCATCCCATTTAGTGGGACACAGCTATTGCACTGAACCGCGGTTTAGGCGGGTTTTCGCAACTCTTGCGGGAGTAGCGGCGAAAACTTGCGTGTTTTTGGGGGTTGCAGATTATCGTAATGCTCTCAAAAAGAGCAATAATTATGGCAAAGGTGTTGTTTTAATGCGCTGTATTTAAACAATTATTTCCGATTGCCTTGGTTTGATCATGGCTTTGCCGTTTTTGACGTCGTGACGTTGGTAATTTATTCAAAAAAAAATCAAAAAAAGGCACAGATTGATTAATTTTTTATTAATTATTCTGCCCAAAAGGATAGGTCGTTAACCCTAGGTGAACCAAAGTGGCACCAAATTTTGGCCCAATACCCGCCAAAACGTGTTCTTGTGCTCTTACAGAAGGTTTTTGTTTAAATACGATGGTGCCAAAATGTTGCTCGCGGTCGTGAAACGGAAATGCGAAATACGGTGAAATTGCCATTGGTCCATCTTTGCGCAATTCAGCCAGTGTTATACGATGCTGACCCGTAGTAATTTCGTGGCGCTCGCCGGTATTTGCGAAGCTTAGATATGCATCCAAATGGCGTACCAACAATTCAGGCGGCAGGATCAGCTGAGCCATTAACGCCAGTGGCGACATGACCAATGATTGATGAGTATCCAGATCGCTGGATCGTTCTGTTTTATCCAATGTATCGAAAACGCCAATGTCGCTAAACACACCGATTTCGGCGTCTAAATCAAATTCAGTTGCGAATGTTTTTAATGATGGGCCGATCCGCTCGGCAAGTCGATGTGCGGTTTCAACGGAAACAAATTCGCGTGAAAACAATGATGTAACCTGATAGGCATGATCGAACAATCGGGGTCTGATCCAGCCTTTGTTTTCCAATATTTGCGCCGCGCGATGGGCAGAGCTTCGTGGAATGCCGGTGTTTGCGCTCAGCTCGTTTAACGAAATTGGGCCCGATAACATTACTGCTTCAAAGACATCCAAGATGCGTTCGGTTGTGCGGGTTTTGGGTGGCATATTGTCGATACGATCCGTGTTTTAACCACAGTATATGACGCAGCAAAAGAAAAGCCATCCCAAATTTTGGGATGGCCTAAATTTAACATATAGTGATCAAATTACCCTTTGATCAACCCCATGCTTTCCAGTTTTAGGATCACTTGATGGGCACAGTTGTCCACATCAACATTTTCCGTTTCAACCGATAACTCTGGGTTTTCAGGTACATCATAAGGGTCTGAAATACCTGTAAATTCTTTGATCTTGCCTTCGCGTGCCAGTTTATACAAACCCTTGCGATCGCGGCGTTCACATTCCTCGATGGATGTTGCAACGTGGACTTCGATGAACGCCCCATGTGTTTCCACATCTTCGCGGACTGCGCGGCGTGTGGTGGCGTATGGCGCGATCGGTGCACAGATTGCGATACCACCATTTTTGGTGATTTCAGATGCGACATAGCCAATGCGGCGGATGTTCAAATCGCGGTGCTCTTTGCTAAAGCCGAGCTCGGATGACAGGTTTTTACGCACCAGATCACCATCCAGCAATGTCACAGGGCGACCACCCATTTCCATCAACTTTACCATCAACGCGTTCGCAATGGTGGATTTACCAGAACCAGAGAAACCAGTGAAAAACACGGTAAACCCTTGGTTTGCACGGGCAGGGCGTGATTTGCGCAATTCTTCAACAACTGTTGGGAAAGAGAACCATTCAGGAATTTCCAACCCTTCGTTCAAACGGCGGCGCAATTCCGTACCTGAAATATTCAGGATGGTCACGTTGTCACGATCTTCGATTTCATCATTTGGCTCGTATTGTGCGCGTTCCTGCACATACACCATATGTTTGAAATCAACCATTTCGATGCCCATTTCCTCTTGGTGCTCGCGGAACAAATCCTGTGCATCATAGGGGCCGTAAAAATCTTCGCCTTGGCTGTTGGAACCGGGGCCTGCGTGATCGCGGCCAACGATGAAATGTGTACAGCCGTGGTTTTTACGGATCAAACCGTGCCAAACGGCTTCGCGTGGGCCAGCCATACGCATTGCAAGGTTCAACAATGACATGGATGTGGTGGATGATGGATATTGATCCAAAACCGCCTCGTAACAGCGCACGCGTGTGAAATGATCAATGTCACCTGGTTTGGTCAGGCCAACAACAGGATGGATCAACAGGTTTGCTTGCGCTTCTTTTGCGGCGCGGAATGTCAATTCTTGGTGTGCGCGGTGCAATGGGTTGCGGGTTTGAAATGCAACCACACGGCGCCAGCCCATTTTGCGAAAATAGGCACGTAATTCATTTGGGCTATCGCGACGCGCGCGAAAATCATAATGCACCGCTGGTTGAATGCCCGTGATCTTACCACCCAGATAAACAGCACCCGCCGTGTTATGCAGATAATTCACCGCTGGATGCGCCGCATCATCAGCACCAAAAACTTTTTGCGCTTCTTTGGCTTTGTCGGGGGCATAGATGTCGGACACATCCAATGTCGCTAAAATCACGCCTTCTTGGTCGCGCAGGGCAATTTTCTGCCCTTTCTTCAACGCATCGGCAAATTCCTGTTTCACATCCAATGTGATCGGCATTGGCCATAATGTGCCGTCGGCCAGACGCATGTTGTCAACAACACCGTTGTAATCGTCTTCGCCCAAGAAACCTTGCAATGGGTAGAACCCACCGTTCATCAACAATTCAAGATCGCAAATCTGACGCGCGGTCAAATCCCAAGAAACAAGATCGGCGGCCTCCATTTTCAATGCGTCGGCTCGGTCAAACGGGGCGTATAATTCGGGTACTGGCAACAGGTTTTCAGCGGTCATTTTATGTCTCTACAATAAAGAGTTGAAATCTGTGGCCTGACATACAGTTTGTTCTGCAAATTACAAGTTATCACATGCATTTGAGAACAAAGTTGCGCCTTCACGCCACAGTGTTGGAAATTATTCTTCGCCAGCCAAGAAACGCTCGGCTTCCAGTGCGGCCATACAACCCATACCGGCAGAGGTCACCGCTTGGCGGTATTTGTGATCGGTCAAATCACCTGCGGCAAACACACCAGGGATGCTGGTTTCTGTGCTGTCGGGTTTGGTTACAACATATCCACCCATATGGGTTTCAAGCGTATCCTTGACCAATTCATTGGCCGGCGCATGACCAATGGCCACAAACACACCCTTACATGGGATTTCGGTGATTTCACCCGTTTTGGTGTGCTTCACTTTGATGCCTTCCACGCCCAATGGCATATCGGTGCCTGTCACCTCGACCAATTCATGGAACCACAAAGGTTCGATCTTGGGGTTTTTTTCCAAACGATCAATCAGAATTTTTTCCGCGCGCAATTCATCGCGACGGTGCACCAATGTCACCTTGGATGCAAAATTGGTCAAAAATAATGCTTCCTCTACGGCGGTATTGCCGCCACCGATAACCACAATTTCCTGATCGCGATAGAAAAACCCATCACATGTGGCACAGGCAGACACGCCAAAACCTTTGAATTTTTCTTCGGTTTCAAGGCCAAGCCATTTTGCCCGCGCACCTGTCGCCAAGATCACCGCATCGGCGGTATATGTCGTGCCGCTGTCACCCTTGGCGGTAAAGGGGCGTTTGGACAGATCCAGATCGCTGATAATGTCACCGATAATTTCTGTTCCCATTGCTTTGGCATGGGCTTCCATACGGATCATCAAATCGGGGCCTTGCACCTCTGTATCACCGGGCCAGTTTTCAACCTCGGTTGTGGTGGTCAACTGGCCACCTGGCTCTATGCCCTGTACCAAAATCGGTTCCAACATGGCGCGGCTGCCATAAACGCCCGCGGTATAACCCGCAGGGCCTGATCCAATGATTAGTAGTTTGGTGTGACGTGTATCGGCCATGATTTGGAATCCCTTACGTAAATCGTTTGGGAATATATAGCCACGCCATGTCATAAGGGAAAGATGTGAATACCCGTTATGCAAAATCGCACGGTCACATGGCGGTGTGCGACCCTAAACACAAAAAAACTGGGCTGCCTTTGGGGAGGGCAGCCCAGTCTCTGACGTATTTATCTATTGGGGGTACAGATAAATTTACTCGGCAGTCACAACACTCATTACCAATTTGCCGTCAACCTTGATTGGGCCATCTTCTTTGGCACCCAATGTATATTCAAAAATGCCTGTTTTCATGCCACCTTCTTCGCCGTGCAGCATCAACATCATCATTTCACCAGATTTCACAGGCTCTTGCAAAATCGCCTTCACATCGGTGTTTTTACCTTTGCCAAGTGGGGCATAGCCGATCACGGGGCCAGGTTTCATATCCGCATCTGTGCGGTGAACCACCAACCAGCCGTTGGCTTCTGCCATGATTTCATCTGCAACAACCGTGCCACCCGATACATCTTGGTCAACACCTTTGACGCTCATCATGTGATGGCCTGCAAATGCAGTTGTTCCGATTGCGGCGGCGGCGATAATGCCCAATGTCATTGATTTTAACTGTGTCATAATTCAATTCCTTTCCATATCCCAAGGCCCGTCATTTTTGCGGGCTGTACTAGAGTAACGGGACAACATCGGCAAAAGTTTCAAAGTTTTTTAAAAAAGATTGAAAATAAATTCAGCAAGGGATTTACCCAACGTTATGGGTGCAATTTCACCCAGACCACCATTTAATCGTGCCATCGATGTCAAATGATGGGCTGGCCATGCAAAACGTTCAATCAAAAGAAGTCGAATTTCGTGCATCCGACGGGGTGGCGCTGGCAGGAATTGTTTATCGCGGCGAAAATCCAACGGTTGCAATCCTGCTCTCTGCGGGAACGGGTTTTCCGCAACAATTTTACCGCAACGCAGCACGCCATTTGGCGGCAAAGGGCGCGGTGGTGTTGACTTATGATTACCGCGGGATTGGCGGATCGGCCCCAACCACACTTGCAAATTCTGACATTGATTACCCTGATTGGGGGCGGTTGGATCAACCCGCCGCAATCGATTGTCTCGCGGATCAGGCTCCCGATTTGCCAATCACCCATCTGGCACATAGCGTTGGTGGGCATTTTATCGGATTGATGCCCAACCATGCGCGGATCAAACGTCATGCGTTTGTATCAGTTGGCACAGGTTATTTGGGGCACCATCAACGTAAAAACTTGCCGCTAGAGCTTTATTTCTGGTGGGGGATCGGTTCAATATCGCTCGCGATTTTTGGATATGTGAAACCCATTTTGGGTTGGCGCGGTGGGGCGCTACCACCCAAATTATTTAAAACATGGCGTCGCTGGAGCCATCGGAAAGATTATTTTACCAGCGAATATGAAACTCTTATGCATCCACACCATTACGCGGCCGTCACAGCCCCGATGCAAACGTGGGTTTTTTCCGATGATCCGATCGCAACAGAAACTGCATCCGCCGCGATCCTTGCATGTTACCCAAACGCACCCAGCCAAATCGTGCAGCGCGCGCCATCTGATTACGCCCAGACCCGCATCGGCCATGACGGTGCATTTCGCAAAGGCCGCGAAGCAATCTGGGATGAATGTTGGGATTGGCTGGTGGGGTAACGTCGGTTGGGCGTCCAAAATTTCTGCCATACGCCTGTCCCCCGCCTGTCCGACACATGTCCGACGGATGCCTCACATGGTGTTAACTTATATCATTACCCAAATGTGAAATATTCTTGCGCCAAGGTGGGTGGTTGGGTTATAGATTTCAAAACTTGGGGGTACAGATGACTGGGCATCGTTTAGACAATATTGATCGCAAAATCATGGCCGAATTACAGGCCGATGGACGCATGACAAACGTTGAATTGGCCAGTCGTATCGGTATTTCCGCACCCCCCTGTTTGCGCCGTGTTCGTGCCTTGGAAGAGGCGGGATTTATCAAAAATTACCATGCCTTTGTTGATGCAAAATCGCTGGGTTTCGATGTTCAGGTTTTTGTCATGGTCGGGTTGATTACACAGGCAGAACCAGAGCTGACAACATTCGTGGAAAAGTGCCAATCTTGGCCATTGGTACGCGAATGTCATATGTTGAATGGCGAAATTGATTTTATCCTCAAATGCGTCGCACCCGATCTGTCCACATTCCAAACATTCCTGACCGCAGAATTGACCGCTGCACCCAATGTGGCGTCGGTGAAAACATCGCTTGTCATTCGCGTTGCTAAAGACACGCCAGGCGTTCCGTTTGAATATGTGAAAGAACTACCAGAATCTGGTTAAGTAATTGAAATCGCAGAGATAAGACGCCCATAGTCTGGTTCTTTCAGATGTGTCATGCGCCGATATGAATAGAACCGATCGGGTTCTGCATATGTGCAATGCCCCGTCCAATTGGCGGATGCAATGCCTGCGTTTCGCAAGCTGTTCAACACGAAACTTGGCAAATCGAACTGGTATTTATCCGCGACATGGCTTTGCGCGAAATAGCGGCTGTTTTCCATGTCATCGGCAATGAAATCTTCGAAAAATTCGATGCTGACCTCGTAATTGCGCTGGCTGATGCAGGGGCCAACGGATGCGTGGATTTTGGCCCGATCCGCGCCTAACATTTCCATTGCCTCCACAGTGGCGCGTGCAACGCCGCGTTTGGCACCTTTCCACCCTGAATGTGCCGCACCAATCACACCCGCATTTGCATCGGCAAACAGGATCGGTGCACAATCGGCGGATAATACACCCAGCGCGATACCAGGCGTTTTTGTCACCATCGCATCGGCCTTGGGTTTTTCACCCACAATTGGCGCTTCAACATGGATCACATCGGGGGAATGAACCTGATAAACGGAACACAGATGATCATGTTCCACGCCCAACGCATCGGCCACCATGCCACGGTTGATTGACACCACATCACATTGATCACTTGACCCTTGGCCACAGTTTAACCCCTTGAAAACACCCGCAGAAGCGCCGCCACGACGGGTGAAAAATCCGTGTTTAAATCCCGATAAATTATCGGATGTGATGATTTCCAATGTCATGTTAACCCTCGAATCCAGCGGGCAGGGGCGCGTTGTGTGGTACAACCGCCAGCGCTTTGAAAAGTGTCCCCATTTCTGATGGGTGGGTCAAGCGTTTGTGCGCAGCGATATGATTTTCCAGCGCTTCACCAGATAGCTTTGCCGCCAGTTGTTGCGCACGTGCGGTGATGCCAAGACGTTCCAGTAAAACACCTTGGGGGATCATTTGTGAAATTTTGGCGTGGGCTTTGGCGGTTTCGCCAAGCGCGTGAAAATCCACATGCGCGGTTAAATCAGCGCATCCAACATACAACAACGGATCGGATTTTTCATGGTTTTTGATCGCTTGGAACGTATCGCCATGCGTGCCCCAATCGCCATAATCCAGAGCGATGAATGCACCACCAAAATTGGCGATATGGCGCGATAACGTGTCCATAATCGCATTGCCCGCGGCAGATGTTTCAATGATTGCACCTGTTGGTAAATCGGCGCGCGTGTGAAATAAATCTGCGGGGCTTTGCGTGCCAAGCACGAAATGAAACGCATCATTTTCAGCGCCAATCATTTGTTCCTGCCAGCCGGTATCGTTGCGGCGAAATTGGCGAATTGGCAAACAGTCGAAAAATTCATTTGCCACCATAAACATCGGCCCATCGGGCATGGCGGCCACGGAATCAAGCCATGTGACAGCCACGCCCGACAATGTTTGTTTTTGCACAGCTTGCAACGTCGGGCTGGCCTCGATCAGGATCACATTCATGGCGGCGTGAAAATTGGGCACGGATTTGGTCGCACGCAAAATATCACCCATCAATGTCCCCTTGCCGGGTCCAATTTCGCACAGATGAAACGGGGCAGGCGATCCTTGGTCAAGCCATGCTTGCGCCAATGACAACCCGATCAATTCACCAAACATCTGGCTGATTTCAGGGGCGGTGACAAAATCACCACCGCGCCCAATCGGGGTGGTGGTGGTGTAATAGCCATGATCGGGATGCAACAAGGCCTGTGTCATGAAATCCGCGACACTGATCGGGCCAACACGCGCGATTTGGCGCAGCAATATTTCATGCAGCGGGGTCATGTGCGTCGCTTTGCATAAATGATGATGGCGATGCCGATAAATACCATTGGCAGTGATAATAGCTGCCCCATGGACAGGCCAAAACTATCCACATCTGTGCCCAAACGGATCACACGGCCAAACGGATTATCGGATGTGATGAATTGTGCGTCTGCTTGGCGGAAACCTTCGACGAATGTGCGGGCAAGCCCGTAGCCAAGGAAAAACACCCCGATGATAATACCCGGTGTTTTCAACGCATTGCGGCGCAAAATCAGATAGGCAATGGCGGCGAATAATATCAAACCCTCTAGCATTGCTTCATAAAGCTGGCTTGGATGGCGTGCGCAAAGCTCGCCCAAGGCTTGGCCACAGGATTGTGCCGCCTCTGTTGGGAAAATGACACCCCATGGCGCATCTGTGGGACGGCCCCAAAGTTCGGCATTGATAAAATTGGCAATCCGCCCAAGGAACAGGCCAAAGGGCGCGCTACTGGCAATCGCATCGCCAACTGACCAAGCGGGAAGCTTGTTTTTCCAGCAAAACAACAATCCTGCCAAAACCACGCCGATAAACCCGCCATGAAAAGACATGCCGCCCTCCCAGATGCGCAAAATCCGTGCGGGTTCGGCGATGAATTCGCCAAAATTGTAAAACAAGATATAACCAATGCGCCCGCCAAGGATCGTGCCGATTACCATCCATGTCAGCAAATCCTCTACATGTTGTTTTTGCATCGGCGCGGTATCATCCCGCCACAATTGTGGGCGTGCAACCAGCGCGATGATCCAACGCCATGCCAACAGAAAACCAACAATATAGGCAATCGCATACCAATGGATCGCAAATTCACGCCCAAGGATTTCGAATGACACCAGCACGGGATCAATATCTGGAAATGGTAAAAGGGCGATCATGGAATGCTCCGACTTGTTTTAGGGGGTTTTTGGCCTGCGACGCTTTGTTGTCAAGCATTCGCTTGGCAATTGGCGCAATTATCCCCATATAGTGAACAGGGAACCGCGAAATGGAGAATACCCAATGTCGACACCAAATAAATTTTTCGATGATATGTCTGCAATCATGACCAATGCCATGGGTGTTGCCCAAGGTGCCAAGGACGAAGCGGAAACCGCCATGAAAAGCTGGATCGATCGTTGGTTGGCGGATCGTGATTTTGTCACACGCGAAGAATTTGATGCGGTCAAGGCAATGGCGCAAAAGGCACGCGTTGAAAATGATGCGCTGATGGCGCGAATTGATGCGCTAGAAGCAGCGGCAAAGCCAACACCGCGCAAAGCAGCGGCGAAAAAGCCAGCGGCCAAGAAACCAGCCGCTAAAAAATAACTACACGGCAAGCGCGCGTTTGACCGCCGCGCGTTCATTCATGGCAGCACTATGTTTTGTGATGGCGGGCAGGGCGTTCATATCCACGCCATCCCCCGTTAACCAACGGCTGATTGCAAACAGATAGGGATCGGCGATTGTGTATTGATTGCCCATCACCCACGGCCCGCGCAGATATTCACGTTCGATCAATTGAAAACATTCCAACATGTTTTGAGCAATCTTGGCACGCATATCATTGAATGATGATTCTTGTGTCGCCCAACGACCCCCGCGCAATTTATGGGCGTGGTTCACATGAACGGTGCTGGCAAGATAGCTGTTAAATTCCTGCATCTTGGCAAATTGATAAGGATCCGTTGGTGTGAGTTTGGCGGCGGGAAACATCGTGGCCAGATACCCCAATATAGCGATGGTTTCGGTAATGATCCCATTATCCGTGATCAACGCAGGCACGCGCCCCTTGGGATTGATGCCAAGGTATTCGGGGGATTGTTGCGCTGCGGCCCCAATATCGACCAGAATGGTTTCGAATTTCGCGCCCGTTTCATGCATTGCAATCAGGCTGGCCAATGCGATGGTTTGCGGATTGTGGTATAATTTCATCAGATGATCCCCATTTGGGGTAGGCTAGCGCAGCTGCGATCACTGTGAAACCAAATATTGCGCGGTGTTTTGAATGAATCTCGGGCTTTGGCGCTTGACTCGTGTTACCCAGCGGTTAAAAGGCCATTTCAAGATTTCGCGGGATTGCCCCGCTGTACGGAGAAAAACCATGGCGAAGCCAACCACAATTAAAATCCGCCTGAATTCCACAGCGGATACTGGCCACTTTTACGTGACCAAGAAAAATGCCCGCACCATGACTGAAAAAATGGTTGTGAAGAAATATGACCCAGTTGTGCGTAAGCACGTGGAATACAAAGAAGGCAAGATTAAATAGTCTTGATCGCTTTGACAGAATTTTAAGCCGCGCCATCGAGCGCGGCTTTTTCGTTTTTAGAACAACAATCCGATAATCAGGCACAGGATGATTGCGATCTGTGCGATCATTGTTGCCAACATTCCGTATTGGCGAAATGTGTGTTTTGCGCCGATGTCTAAGAAATAATAGCCATGCGATAAACGCCCAATCACAAATATCGCAGCGACAATCGCCAAGACCGTGCATGACGCCATTTGTTGGTATTCTACCAGTCCGAGCAAGATCAAAAATAGTGGCGCTTGTTCCACGTTATTGGCGTGTCCGCGAATGCGTTTCATCACGGTTTTGTTGTTAGCATCACCATGCACGATCCGCTCGGATCTGCGCATTTTGATCACGCTGATGGTTTGTGCCAACATCCATATGGCCATGATGACGGCGGTGGTGCTGGTGACAATTAAATTGGTCATGTTATTCCCCTGTTTGATATAAAAAAGGCCGGAACGTTTGTCCCGGCCTTTGGCGTTTATGTAGCGGTGACTATTCGCTGCTGCCCATGAAGTTGAGCAAGAACATGAACATGTTCAAGAAGTCCAAGTACAGGTTCAACGCACCCATGATTGCTGCTTTGCCCAACCACTCGGTTTGGCCAGCAGATGCCATGGCGATATAAGTGTTTTTGATGTTCTGCGTGTCATAGGCTGTAAGGCCTGCAAACACCAAGATACCGATCAATGAAATCGCGAATGACAAACCAGCGGAACCGATCCAGATGTTTAGCAATGATGCAACGATCAGGCCAATCACACCCATGATTAAGAATGAACCCCATGCAGAGATGTCACGCTTGGTTGTGTAACCGTACAAAGACAAGCTGGCGAAGGCGATTGCTGTGGCCAAGAATGTGGTTGCAATTGATGCACCAGTGTAGACGGCGAAGATCCAAGAGATCGACAAACCCATCACAGCGGCAAACAGGATGAACACACCGCGCGCTGTGTTTTCAGACATGCGGTTAATCCCAGCTCCAAAACCAAACACAATGGCAAGCGGGGCAAACATGATGATGTAACGCACAGGGCTTGTGAACATTGTTTGCAATAATTCAGGTGACAAAAGCATGGTTTCCTGCCCTGCGCGTGCAGCGGCAAAATCCATACCCACGACATAGGCAACGATTGCTGTTACCAGCATGCCCAATGACATGATACCGTAAACACGGTTCATGTGGCTGCGCAGACCTTCGTCGATGTCAGACATCGCCCCGGCGCCGGCGCGGCGGATTGTTTCAAAATCGGCCATTATACTCTCCTCAAAGGTTGGCTTGGCGCAAAATGCGCTCTTGTCCTAAATATTGGGGAAATGGCGTGAAACTTCAAGGTAAATCACGGGAATGTTTAGTGAATTCGAACGAAATTGCACGATTTGTGGCCAGAAACAAAAAACCCCTCGCAAATTCATGCAAGGGGAATGCTTTAGGGGAGTATAAGCATTTATTTGTTTGGGGGGTGGAACAGGTTATTTGCGAAAATAAACGGGTGCATCCCACAATGATTTGCGTTGTTCAACGGCGACGTCTTGTGTCGTCAGGCCAATGTCGGCAAGCGCAGATGTTGGCAGGTTGGCCAGTTGTTTGCGCTGGCGGTGCAATGCGTTCATTGCAAAGATTTTTTGTAAAAAGGATTTTTGTTGGCCTGGCGCGCAAGCGTAGGATTTAGTTGGTGCGTATGACATCTGATTACCCTTTCCGTTTCGTTATGTAATCTGTGAATTTCATCAATTTTCTTGATTGTTATGTCAGACTGTGATGTATTTTAGAAACGAATGATTGTGACCAAACCCATCAAGGATTGTGATGTGATACGAAATCTGGATATGACCGCGCTGCGCTCGTTTGTAACTGTTGCCGATGTTGGCGGCGTAACAAAGGCGGCGGCGCAATTGCATCTGACGCAATCGGCGGTGTCAATGCAGCTTAAACGGCTAGAAGAATCCATGGGGTTGCAATTGTTGGATCGATCAGCGCGCAGCATTGGGTTAACCGCACAAGGCGAATTGTTGCTCAGCTATGGGCGCAGATTATTGTCGTTGAATGACGAGGCATGGAATCGTCTGACCGCCGATGATTTTGAGGGCGAGGTGACAATCGGCGTGCCCCATGACATCGTTTACCCCCATATCCCACAGGTTTTGCGCCGCTTTAAACAGGAGTTTCCGCGCGTAAAGGTGAATCTGTTGTCGTCATTCACAGTGGAATTGAAACGCAAATTGGAACGTGGTGAAGTTGATTTAATTTTGGGAACAGAGGCACGTTGCCCCGATGGCGCCACGGTTATTACAGCATCCAGCCTGACATGGTTCGCGGATAAAGAAAGCCGCATTTGGAACCAACGCCCATTGCCATTGGCATATGAAGACCATTGTTTGTTCAGATCATTCGTGATCGAGGCTTTGGATCAGGTGGGCATTCCGTGGGAAGTGGTGGTTGAAACCAAACACGCGCGCACGGTCGAGGTCAGCGTAAGCGCAGGGTTAGCATTGCATGCCTGTTTGAAAAGCACGCAACAGCCCGATTGGTGCGAAGTACCAGCAGAGGCAGGATTACCCGCCTTGCCCGAATTTTTAATCACCATGCACAAGGCAAATTCACAGGATGTATTGCTGGATCGGGTGGGTGAATTGATTATTGCGGAATATAAAAATGGACTGTACCCGCGCAAAAAGACACCTGCGCTGGTTGCTGTCTGATGATGCACACCATCGGGCGGTATTGCCACGAATTATGTGACATCTGGCACTGGCAAAACACGTTTCGCCTTTTATTTCCCATGGTTTTATCAGATGCTGAATGCATCTGCTGCGATTAACGATTGGGTGTTATGTCAAAGGGAAAGCAAAGCTATCAAGACTATTTCACAGAGCGCCCGATGCGGGCCAGTGAAATGGATTCGATTGCACCAACGGTTGGGCTTGCGAAATATTTACCCATTGGACACAGCGAAACCGACACCCCGTTTAGCAAACGCATTAAATCACTATTTGCATTTGTGCTGATTGCATTTTGCATCCCCGCAACGATTTTTTATTTTGATCCTGGGCGCACGCCCTATGTTCATGCGGTGGATTTGTTCATCATCGCGATTAGCATGATTACACTGGCCGTTTTACATTTCACACAAAAGGCTTGGTTGGCATTTGATGTTTTGGGAACCGCAGTGGCGTTTGTGATGTTGTTCAGCTTTTCTGTTGTGGGAAACCGCGGCGCGGATTTATTGGTGCCGGTGTTTTTTCCACTGCTTGCGATCACCGTAAGGGGCCCACATAAATCGTGGATGTGGTTGGTGGTGATCGTCGGGGTGGAGGCGTTGGTCTATTTGATCGCGCCGTATTTGCCAGAATTCAACCACCCGTGGATGATCACCGAATTAAACCCGATGGGATCACTGTTTCATTCGCCACAAAAGCTCCCGATTACGCAGGGCGCAATCAGTGTTGCGATTGTTTTAACTGTATTCATCTATTTTCTGGTGCATTACGCTTATGTCGAGGCGCTAAAGGCGCAGGTTTTGGCCAGGGAACAAGCGGAACAACTTGCCGTAGCCTATAGCCAATCTGACCGATTGTTGCAAAATATCTTGCCCAAATCGGTGGTGGAACGGTTGAAAGAAAACCCAGAACAAATGATCGCGGATGATTTGCCCGATGTGGTGGTGTTGTTCGCGGATCTGGTGGATTTTACCCCGAATGCCTCGCGTATGCCTGCGGCAAGGTTGGTTGCATTGTTAAATGAGGTTTTTTCCAAATTCGACGATCTCGTTGATGGGGCTGGTCTGGAAAAGATCAAAACATCAGGCGATGCCTATATGGTGGCGGGGGGATTGAATAACGGGGGCGATGAGAACCTTGCCAAAATTGCAGAGCTGGCGCTGGATATGCGCCGTATTACGCAAGAGTTATCCTATAACGGGCAGGGCGCGATGAATTTGCGCATTGGTATTCATGTGGGCCCCGTGACCGCAGGCGTGGTTGGGCGGTTGAAGTTTTATTACGACATGTGGGGCGATACAGTGAATTTGGCCTCACGATTGCAATCAAGTGCGCAGGTGGGCGAAATTCAAACATCCAAAGAAACCCGTGCGCGGTTGGAAAATGTCTATGAATTTTCACCGGCAAAAACCAAACGGTTAAAAGGGTTGGGGGATCAACAGGTTTCCACCTTAATCGGGCGAAAAGCCGGATGATAACCCCACATCGATTGTATTCCGCGCAGGGTTATGAACGATTAACACTAGCCATTGCTTCATTTCTGGTCTAAGGGCGCGAGGAACTCTTTCCTCCTATAAAGGCGCCTTGTTATGGACCTGAGAAATATTGCGATTATCGCACACGTTGACCACGGCAAAACCACATTGGTTGACGAGCTGTTGAAACAGTCTGGTATTTACCGCGAAAACGAAGCCACGCAAGAACGCGCGATGGACAGCAACGATCTGGAACGCGAACGTGGGATTACGATTTTCGCTAAACCGACGTCTGTTGTTTGGAACAACACACGTATTAATATCGTGGATACACCCGGCCACGCCGACTTCGGCGGCGAAGTTGAACGTATCTTGTCCATGGTTGATGGTGTTGTATTGTTGGTTGATGCGGCCGAAGGTCCGATGCCACAGACCAAATTCGTAACATCGAAAGCCTTGGCGCTGGGCTTGCGCCCAATTGTTGTGGTGAACAAAGTTGATAAACCCGATGGCGAACCTGATCGCGCATTGGACGAATGTTTCGATTTGTTTGCAAACCTTGATGCAACAGACGAACAACTTGATTTCCCAACCATGTACGCATCAGGCCGTAGCGGCTGGGCCGATATGGAATTGGACGGCCCACGCAAAGATTTGTCTGCATTGTTTGATTTGATCTTGGAACATGTTCCTGCACCAAAACAAATCGCAGAACAGGCAAAACCTTTCACCATGTTGGCGACAACATTGGGCGGCGATCCATTTTTGGGTCGTTTGCTGACAGGTCGTGTTGAAACAGGCACGATGAAGGCAGGACAGCAGATCAAAGCAATGTCACGCGATGGCACATTGATCGAAAATTTCCGCGTGACCAAGATTTTGGCATTCCGTGGTTTGGAACAAACCGCAATTGAAACGGCCGAGGCTGGGGACATTGTTTCCATCGCTGGTATGTCCAAGGCGACTGTTGCTGACACATTGGCAGATGTTTCCGTAAGCGAAGCAATCCCAGCACAACCGATTGATCCGCCAACCATCACTGTAACCTTTGGTATCAACGACAGCCCCCTGGCCGGTCGCGATGGCAAAAAGGTTCAATCACGTGTGATCCGTGATCGTTTGATGAAAGAAGCAGAATCAAACGTTGCGATCAAAGTGTCCGACACACCCGGTGGTGAAGCCTTCGAAGTTGCGGGTCGTGGCGAATTGCAAATGGGCGTTTTGATTGAAAACATGCGCCGCGAAGGGTTTGAATTGTCAATTTCACGCCCACAAGTTTTGCTGCGTGAAGAAAACGGCCAGAAAATGGAACCTATCGAAGAGGTGACCATCGACGTTGATGACGAATATTCTGGTGCGGTGATTGAAAAACTTACAGGTGTACGCCGCGGTGAGTTGACCGAAATGAAATCCGCTGGTGGTGGCAAAACACGTATCATCGCCCATGTGCCTGCACGTGGCTTGATTGGTTATCACGGTGAATTTTTGACAGATACTCGTGGTACTGGCGTGATTAACCGCGTGTTCCATGACTGGGCACCGTTCAAAGGGCCAATCCCTGGTCGTCGCGCGGGTGTATTGATTTCCATGGAAAACGGACAATCCGTTTCCTATGCGATTTTCAACCTCGAAGATCGTGGTAAATTTTTTATCGGCGCACAAGAAGACGTGTACCAAGGGATGATCATTGGCGAGCATAACCGTGAAAACGATCTGGAAGTGAACCCGCTTAAGGGTAAAAAGCTGACCAACGTGCGCGCATCTGGTACAGACGAAGCTGTGCGTTTGACGACACCTATGAAATTGTCACTGGAAGAAGCCATCGCATATATCGACAACGATGAATTGGTAGAAGTGACACCAAACAACATTCGTCTGCGTAAACGTTATCTTGATCCAAATGAGCGTAAACGCATGAGCAAAGTTGCAAGTTAAACTTGTATTTTTGATTCATTTACGACGAATCTCTTACAAAAGGAAATCTTTGCATAATGCAAAGATTTCCTTTTTTTATTAACCATACGGTAAATGCTTTCTAAATTTTCTCAGATTTTCTGAGGAAATTTCTAGAATATTTTATTTAATTTCAATTACTTACTCTCCTAATTTATTTACGTGGGTCAAAGTGCATCACGATGCATCGGGGCGGTTTTTGCTGTATATTCTAGGGGAGTGAAACAATTAATGATCGCCTTAGGGTGAAGTAAGGGTAAATAGTATGAAACATCCAGTAGATGTGCATGTAGGCAAAAAAATTCGGTATCGTCGTTGGATGGTCGGAATGACACAGCAACAATTGGCTGAATCGGTGGGGATTAAATTTCAACAAATTCAGAAATACGAAACAGGCATGAACCGCGTGAGCGCGTCTCGTTTGTGGGATATCGCGGAAACATTAGAAGTGCCTGTGCATTTCTTTTTTGATGGTGTTCAAAACGGTGAAATCGAAACTGAAATCACCGCAGAACCAGCACCAAGCGATACAGATTTATTGGCAGACAAAGAAGCCTTGGCATTGGTGCGTTCATATTATGCAATCCCAGAAAACCAACGTCGCAAGCTGTTTGATCTTGCGCGTGTGCTTTCCGAAGCAGCGTAAGTTTTCAGATTAACCAGTACCGGTGGCTTGACCGTTGCCAATGATTGTGAAATTCCCGTTGTGTGAACCACAGCGGGAATTTTTTATGCAACAACCCTCACAACTTCAAATTGAACTGATGACGGTTGCACATGAATTGGCGGACGCGGCGCGCCCCATTGCGCTTCACTTTTTTCGCAAATCCGCACAGGGGTTGGAAAATAAACTGTCGGATGGGTTTGATCCCGTAACATTGGCGGATCGCGAAATTGAACAAGCGATGCGCGATATTTTGACAGTGCAGCGCCCCGATGATGGTATTTTGGGCGAAGAATTTCCCGACATTCCCAGCCAATCTGGGCTGACGTGGGTGTTGGACCCGATTGATGGTACGCGCGGATTTATCAGCGGTACGCCAACCTGGGGCGTTTTGATTGCAATCAATGATGGTGATGCACCCGTGTTTGGGATCGTTGATCAACCGTTTACAGGCGAGCGATATTGCGGTGGGTTTGGCACGGCGTTGTTACGCCATGCGGGGCGTGAAATGCCACTGGGAACCCGTAAAACCACAACATTGTCGGAATCTGTCATTTTCACCACCTTTCCAGAGGTGGGCAGCAAACAAGAAGGCGAAGCATTCCATGCCGTTGCCAAGCAATGTAAATTAACACGCTATGGTATGGATTGTTATGCCTATGCCCTGTTGGCGGCTGGGCAGGTGGATTTGGTGATTGAGGCGGGGTTAAACCCTTATGATATCCAAGGCCCCTTGGCCGTGATCGCGGCCGCAGGCGGAATTGTTACGGATTGGCAGGGTGGTGATGCGCAACATGGCGGGCGTGTGATAGCAGCGGCAAACGCAACCATACACTCCCAAGCGTTAGAGATTTTAGCGCGGTATTAATCCGCCAAAAAGGATTCAATCCGTTTCCATACATCGGCGGTGATGTGGTCTTCTTCTAACATCACCTCGTGTTGGGCATTGTCCAAAATCACCAATTCACCGTTTGGCCATTTATTCATCACATTGCGAATGCAATCTTTGTCCACGATTTGCTCGTTTGATCCGAGAAAACACAAACAGTCTGTTTTCGGTGCGGGCATTTCACACAGAGTAGCAGTTTCTTCCATCGCTTTGCGCATCCAGTGCACCGATGGGCCACCCAGTTCCAAATCGGGAAAGCTGGAAATCTGTTTGCGGATCATTGCGTATTCATCGGCATTATTGGTCAGGGTGTTACCCTTAAATTCCTGAACCATCGCGTAATTCTGCAATGTGGTGGTCGGGGCAAGCTTTTCGGTTTTACCCAATGCCGCGGAAAGAGAGGACACCGCGCTGGCAACGGGTTTCATCATGGGGGACAGATATATGCCCCACATGGGTGCGGAAAAAATAACCTTTTTCACAGGCAGACCGTTGTGCAACGCGCGAAGCCCGATTGCCCCACCCATGGAATGGCACAATGCCACTTCTGGTGCGGGGAAGCCTTGTTCGGTGATGAATTCATTCACCGCTGCAATATCCAATTGGAAATCTGCAAAATCATCCACATGGCCGATAGTGCGCGATGCGCCGAAGCGATCGGATAATCCTTGGCCGCGCCAATCGACAGCAACAACGCTGTAACCCATTTCGACAAAACGGGTGGCAACCGCGCCGTATTTTTCAATATATTCGGTGCGTCCTTGGAACAATAACACCGTACCCTTGTCGCCGCCCTTCCAGCCGGCGACACGGATTCGTTTTCCATCAGAGCAAACCATCCAATTACAGATAGTACCCTTTGGCGCACGCGCCACTGATTTATGAAATGGCGCGTTCATCACGATTAACCCAGAATAGTACCCAGTTTCATCGCTTGTGACATGTCGCCATCAACCGCCAATTTGCCTGACATAAACGCAGATGTTGCGTTCACTTCGCCAGTCATAATGCCAGCAAGTGTTTCGGCGTCTGCTGTCATTGTGCATTCTGCATCATCATCGCTGGCGACTGCGCCGCTTTCGTTGATAATCAGTGAACCTTCGCCGTCGACAACGATTTTGATTGAACCGTCAAAACCTTCTCCGTCCAGTTTTTCGTTGATCGCCGTTACGGCTGTATTGATTACATCACTCATTTTTGTCTCCTCTGAACCGACAAGGTTCTTTTCCTGATTGCGTGTCGCATGCTACGCTATGCGCACCATGCAGATTTATACCCATATATCAAAGCACGTCGTTGCGTTATTTCTAGTGTTTATTGTCGCGCTGGGAATGATTCCGCTTAAAAATGCGGTATTTGCACAAGAGTTGGCCGAAAATAGCGTGCTGGATGATCTGTTTGCACAGTTGAAAGACCCAAATCAAACCAATCCCGAAGGTGTTGAAAAAAAGATTTGGCGCGAATGGTCGAAATCGGGTTCGGATGCCATGGATTATTTGCTGGAACGTGGGCAAAAGGCAATGGAGGCGGGCGATTATGATGCCGCGATTGAACATCTGTCGGCGCTGATTGATCACGCCCCTGATTTTGCCGAAGGCTGGAACGCACGCGCCACGGTGTTTTTCTTGATTGATGAATATGGGCTTTCTTTGTCGGATGTGCGACAGGTTTTGATATTAAACCCGCGACATTTCGGTGCATTGGCAGGGCTTGGTTCAATATACGAAGGTTTGAATCGCAAGGCCGAAGCATTGGCCGCATATGAACAGGTGCTGGAATTAAACCCACACCATGAACCCGTGAAACAGGCCGTGGCACGTTTGACCCAAGAATTAGAAGGCACCGCCCTTTAAGAATGTCGCTTAATCCATCTCGTATCTGTGCCGTGTTGGGGCCAACCAACACCGGCAAAACGCATTATGCCATCGAACGTATGTTGGCACATCGCACAGGAATCATCGGCCTACCATTACGATTATTGGCACGCGAAGTGTATGATCGCATCGTGGCATTGCGCGGCCCATCAGTTGTGGCGCTGGTTACAGGCGAAGAACGCATCGTG
Organism: Paramylibacter ulvae; assembly: GCF_014652655.1. GTDB lineage: Bacteria > Pseudomonadota > Alphaproteobacteria > Rhodobacterales > Rhodobacteraceae > Amylibacter > Amylibacter ulvae. Next base: position 7,346 of record NZ_BMZF01000014.1, on the reverse strand, counting down.
CCAGCACGCGCACAGTTCTGGGTGTGCACGGTAGAGGCCATGCCCCAAGGCATGGGAGCGGATTTTGTCGCCATTGATGAAATTCAATTGTGCGCCGATCCTGAACGTGGACATGTGTTTACTGATCGTCTGTTAAATATGCGTGGGCATCATGAAACGCTGTTCATGGGGGCATCCACCATGCGCGGCCCGATTTCACAATTGGTGCGCGGCGTGGAATTCATGCACCGCGATCGTTTTTCCGAACTGAATTACGCAGGTTCCAAAAAAATAAGCCGTATGCCCGCGCGAAGTGCAATCGTGGGATTTTCCGTTGATAATGTTTACGCCATCGCCGAATTGTTGCGCCGCCAAAAGGGTGGTGCAGCAGTGGTGATGGGGGCGTTATCGCCGCGCACGCGCAATGCACAGGTGGAAATGTATCAAAACGGTGATGTGGATTATCTGGTTGCCACAGATGCCATTGGCATGGGGTTAAATCTGGATATCACCCATGTAGCATTTTCGGGATTGTCGAAATTTGACGGACGCAAAATGCGCCGATTGATGCCAAATGAATTGTCCCAAATCGCGGGGCGGGCAGGGCGGTATCGCACATCGGGCACATTTGGTGTGACGGGCGAAGCCCCACCATTGGAACCAGAGGTGGTGGAAGCCATCGAAAACCATCGCTTTACCCCGTTGAAAAAATTGCAGTGGCGCAATTCAAAACTGTCCTTTGGGACAGTGGATGCCTTGATCAAATCACTGGAACAATCATCAAGCGATAGCGTGTTGATCAAGGCACGCCCGGCCGAGGATCAGCGCACATTACAAGCGGTTTATAATGATGCAGAGGTCATGGCGCGCGCAAGCGATCCTGCATCGGTTCAGTTATTGTGGGACACTTGCCGAATCCCCGATTTTCGGGGCATTTCATTTACCGATCACACCAATATCGTCGAACGCATTTTCAATTTCTTGCACGAATTTGGGCAGGTATCCGAAGACTGGTTTGCCAATCAGATTGCTCATATCGATAAAATCGGCGGTGGTATTGATAGTTTATCCAAGCGATTGGCATTTATCCGCACATGGACCTATGTTGCCCAAAGAAAGGGCTGGGTTGCCAATGAAAACTATTGGCGCGAGGAAACACGTGCAGTAGAAGACCGCCTATCAGATGCGCTTCATAGTGCATTAACACAACGATTTGTCGATCGGCGCACATCCGTTTTGATGCGCCGCTTGAAACAGAAGGAGAGCCTTGTGGCCGAAGTAGACAACAATGGTGGCGTAACCGTCGAAGGTGAATTTATTGGTCATCTGAATGGATTCAGATTCCAATTGGACAAAAGCGCATCGCCAGAAGAGGCGAAAACATTGCGTGCGGCATCTGTTGCGGCACTTCAGCCAGAATTCAATCTGCGGTCGGATCGTATGTATAATGCACCCGATACCGAATTTGATTTCACCGAACAGGGTGGATTGATGTGGGGCGAACATGCGGTTGGCAAATTGGTTGCAGGCGCGGATGCGTTGTCACCGATGGTCGAGGTTTTCGTTGATGACGAAGCAGGCGTTGATGTTGCCAAAAAGGTTGAACGCCGTATGTCACATTTCATTGAGCGCAAAATCGCCGCGGCATTTGAATCATTGATCGCGCTTCGCGATGACGAGGCCATTGTTGGCCTTGCCCGTGGTTTGGCGTTTCGCCTTGTCGAAAGTCTGGGCGTAATCCCGCGTTCTGTGGTCGCAAAAGAGGTGAAAGACCTGGATCAAGACGGACGTGGTTTGTTGCGCAAACACGGCGTGCGTTTTGGCCAATACACAATTTTCCAACAGTTGATGTTGAAACCCGCGCCAACACGTTTGCGTTTGGTCTTATGGTCGCTCCAGGAAGGCTTGGACGAATTCCCAGAGGCACCGCCCGCTGGTTTGGTCACAATCCCAGAGGTCAAAGGCGCACCAAAGGGTTATTACCCACGTGCAGGTTATCGTTTGGCGGGCACACGTGCGATCCGCATTGATATGTTGGAACGCCTTGCCGATTTAACCCGCGCCCAAGATGTGAAATCTGGGTTCGAGGCCAATGGTGATATGTTATCTATCACTGGCATGACCTTGGAGCAATTCGCCGATTTGATGCAAGGTCTTGGCTTTGCCGCCGAAAAAGGCGAGCGCGAAAAGCTGAAACAAGAGGCTGGCGAAGAAAAACCAGCAAAAGAGGGTGCAGAGGCCGAGGAAGACACAACAGAAATCTTCTATACCTTTAAATGGGTTCCAAAACAGCGTGCTGCACGCCCTGACAATCAGCAATCGCAAAAACCACGCAAGCCAAAAGGCAACGCGAAATCAACAGGACCGAAGAAGCACAGCGCAAAACCACCGCGCAAGGATAAACCGGTTGATCCAGATAATCCGTTTGCGGCCTTGATGGCGCTTAAAGGTAAATAGCATTTGACAGATACGCCCGACACAGTTCGCATTGATAAATGGTTATGGTATGCGCGGTTTTTTAAAACCCGTTCCATGTGTGCCAAACTGATTTCGGATGGGCGTATCATCTTAAACGATCAGAAAATCAAAAAACCTGCGACCACCGTAAATATCGGTGATCGCGTTTTGTTTCGCCAAGGTGAATGGCAGCGGATCGTCACGATTGCGGGTATCGGGACACGCCGTGGTCCCGCATCCGAAGCACAGGAATTATACGAAGATTTATCCCCGCCAAAACCCAAGCGGGAAAATAATCCACAAAACCCGAAATTTGAAGGAAAAGGGCGCCCAACTGGGAAACAACGTCGCGCCTTGTCCTCTTTTTCACCAAAGAGCCTTGATTGATTGTAAGCATACCCATATTAGACCCGTGGTTAGTTCAGGAATAATGTTCAATGACATATATCGTCAATGATGCGTGCATCGCTTGTAAATACACCGACTGTGTCGAGGTTTGCCCCGTAGATTGTTTCTACGAGGGTGAAAATATGCTGGTGATTCATCCAGATGAATGTATCGACTGTGGTGTGTGCGAACCCGAATGCCCAGCGGATGCAATTCGCCCCGATACCGAACCGGAAACAGAAAAATGGGTAGAGTTTAACCGCAAGTATTCCGAAATCTGGCCTGTGATCATCACCAAGAAAGATCAACTGCCAGAGGCAGAGGAACGCGATGGCGAAGAGGGCAAATTGGAAAAGTATTTTTCCGAAAACCCAGGCGAAGGCGGCTGATTCGCACCATTCCGCGCATTTGCGAAATTGATAGGGGCGAATTTTACCGAAATCCCATATTTCATTGGGAAAACAGGATCGTTTAATGTTGAATGAGCAGCGCTGGAAGGTGCTGCTTTTTTGTGGTATACTGTGTGGGATGAATAAGGAGTGCTCGCATCGTTATTGCGCAGTTGTGCAGGCAATTTAATCCCGAAATTTGAACTGTTGTAATGGTAATTCTTACCACCAAGAAGTTTTGGTTTGGGCGCGAGCAAGAGAGAAGGAACAGTCATCTATGGCCAAGAAAAAAGTCGGCAATTTTCGTATGAACGATTACGTGGTTTATCCTGCACATGGTGTGGGCAAAATCACGTTGATCGAAGAACAAGAAGTCGCTGGGATCATCATGGAATTATTCGTAATTTCATTTGAAAAAGACAAAATGACATTGCGTGTTCCCACGGCCAAGGCCGATTCTGTTGGTATGCGTAACCTTGCCAGCGCGGATGAAATTACCAAAGCAATGACCACGCTCAAGGGTCGCGCACGTGTCAAACGCGCAATGTGGTCACGCCGCGCGCAAGAATACGAACAAAAAATCAATTCGGGTGATTTGATTGCGATTGCCGAAGTTGTGCGTGATTTGCACCGCAATGACGAACAACGCGAACAATCCTATTCCGAGCGTCAGTTGTACGAAGCGGCGTTAGAGCGGCTTATCCGTGAAGTTGCGGCTGTGGATGGTACAGACGAAGCAATGGCTACAGAAAAAGTGTTGGGTGTTTTGGCATCACGTGCCGTTGCCGCCTAATCACATTGCGCAAATTTGATTGAAAGCCGCGCCCAATGGGTGCGGCTTTTACGTGAGCAATATAATCGCAACGATTGCAGCAATCATGCCGATCTGTTGGCTTGCCCCTAAAACATCACCCGTTTGTCCACCCAATTTGCGCAATGCCATGATGAACAATGGCAGGGTTGCAAGAATTACGAACACCAGTATTGGCAGACCAAGCCATCCAAATATCGTAACTGATATCGCAACGCAGAGTGTGGTTGCGATTGCTACGCTTAGACGCGATGGTGTGCCTGCGCGCGCCGCCATTCCAGTTTGGCGCGCATTGGGTAAACTATACATCGCTAACACCATTGGTAGGCGCGACAATGCAGATATTCCAATCAGCACCAAAATAAACCGCTCGGTTCCAATTTCCAATAAACCAAGCCAAGTCAACAAAACGGTGAAAATCAATGCTAAGGTGCCATATGCGCCAATGCGGCTGTCTTTCATAATTTCAAGGCGTCGTTCCGCGTCCATCGCTCCCCAAAAACCATCGGCGCAATCGGCAAGCCCATCTTCGTGTAAACCACCCGTTAGAATTGCCAAAGTTGCCAACGCGCACAGCTCTGGCATGCCAGATGGCAAGCCAATCGCGCTGAGACAATACGCAACCACCCCTGCAAAAAGACCGAGCACCACACCAACCAGTGGAAATGCCCATGCTGCATCCGCGCCACGCTGTCCTGCACGTTCATGGTTCACGGGTACTGGCAGGCGCGTCAGCAAACTCGCCGCCGCCCAGATATCGTGGGTTTCAATTTGAAACTCGCCATCACCGTCGTTCATCGCGTCTACCTTTTCGCAATTGGGATTACATCGTTGGCTGATACCCGTTATTGAGGTGTAAATTCAACACGCAAACAGGGTAAAAATATGACTGCTGCCTTTTCGTCGATTTCAGAATTCAAATCCGTATTGACAAATGCGCCGAACCCCAACCAGAAAGCAATGCGTGATGCCACCGCGCATAACGGGCAATTGACAAAACCACCAAGCGCATTGGGGCGACTGGAAGATATCGCTATTTGGTACGCATCATGGCGTGGTGAAGTGACCCCCCAAATTGAAAACCCGCAGGTAATTATTTTTGCGGGCAATCACGGAGTGACCGCGCGCGGTGTGTCTGCGTTTCCAGCGGATGTGACCGCGCAAATGGTCATGAATTTTCAACATGGTGGTGCGGCGATTAACCAATTGGCCAAAACATTTGGTGCGAAAATGAATGTGCATGCGCTTGATCTTGATAACCCAACCCAAGATTTCACCAAAGGCCCTGCAATGAGCGCGGATGAATGTCTGGCGGCGTTGCAAATCGGATGGGATGCGGTTGATCCAGAAACCGACCTGTTGGTGACGGGCGAAATGGGTATCGGTAATACCACATCAGCCGCGGCAATTGCCTGTGCGCTATTTGGCGGTGAACCATCGACATGGGTGGGCAAGGGGACGGGCGTTGATGATGCGGGCGTTGCATTGAAATCCCAAGTGGTCAGCGATGGTTTAGCCGCGAACACAGATCGTGATCCAATGGCAATCTTGGCCGCATTTGGTGGGCGCGAGGTGGTGGCAATGGCTGGCGCAATTGCGCGTGCTCGTGTCTTATCTATTCCCGTCATTTTGGATGGTTTTATTTGCACCGCCGCTGCCGCCTGTTTGGAAAGCGCACAACTTGGCGCATTGGATCATTGTGTGGCGGGGCATCAATCAGATGAACAGGCGCATATAAAACTGTTGACCGCTTTGAACAAAAAGCCCTTATTGGCGTTGGATATGCGTCTTGGCGAAGGATCGGGCGCAGCGCTTGCAATTGGTATCGTAAAAGCTGCGGTTGCCTGTCATTCGGGCATGGCAACATTTGCACAAGCAGGCGTTTCAGAAGGATAGCAAAATGACCAAAGATGCAGAAAACAAACCCAAACGCCCTGTAAAAAACCTTGCCGCGGGTAAATATCAACCAAGCCCAAATCGTTACGATAACATGCCATATCGCCACTGTGGCAAATCGGGGCTAAAGCTGCCTGCGATATCGCTTGGGCTTTGGCATAACTTTGGCCATGACTTTCCGCATCAAAACAAGCGTGATATTTGCACCACGGCGTTTGATCTGGGCATTACGCATTTTGATTTGGCCAATAACTATGGGCCCCCCGCAGGCAGCGCCGAAGAAGCATTTGGCGAAATTCTGAAAACCGATTTTGACGGATATCGCGATGAATTACTGATTTCATCAAAGGCGGGATATGACATGTGGCCAGGGCCATATGGCGAATGGGGGAGCCGGAAATATCTGATCGCATCTTGTGATCAATCGTTGAAACGCATGGGGCTTGATTACGTTGATATTTTCTATTCGCACCGTTTTGACCCCAACACCCCGCTGGAGGAAACCATGGGGGCGCTGGATCATATCGTGCGTTCAGGGCGCGCGCTATACGCTGGAATTTCCTCTTATAATTCGCAACGTACACGCGAAGCGGCCGCGATCCTCAAGGATCTGGGAACGCCATGTGTTATTCATCAGCCATCTTATAATATGTTGAACCGCTGGATCGAAACCGATGGGCTAAAGGATACATTGGGTGAGCTTGGCATTGGTTCAATCGCCTTTACCCCGCTGGCACAGGGGATGTTAACCAACAAATATTTGGGTGGGAAAATCACCGAAGGCCGCGCAGTTCAGGGCAAATCGTTGCTTGATGGTTTCTTGTCTGAAAAAGCAATCGCAAAAATTCGCCAGTTAAACGACATCGCCGAAAATCGTGGCCAAACATTGGCCCAAATGGCAATCGCTTGGGTGCTACGCGAAGGTAAAATTACATCGGCATTGATTGGTGCTTCAAAACCATCACAGGTGATCGATTGTGTAGGCGCGATAGATAATTTGGAATTCAGTGCGGATGAGCTTGCGCAAATTGATGAAATTGCAACGGATCAAGACATCAATCTTTGGGCGCAGTCATCGCAAGGGTAATCGCGAACGCATTTGAAGGTGCCTTTATTCGCAAAATAACCCTTGTTTGAAGTGGTCTTTTCCACCTCATTAATGGTGCATTGATCTTGCAGTTTCTCTCTTCCCCAGTAGGGAGAAGAGTGCTTTCGTTTTTGCCATAATTTGGGTCTGTCCCCCCTTTTACTTAAATGTGTAGGCGCGTTTCGTCGCAAAATATGGGGACAAAATATCTGAACTGTCCGTCGTCAGATAAATTGGAACACGTGAGCTTATAAATTAATGGAGGCTCTGGTTCGTCGTTGATTTGATTATGCCGCTTTTCTGAAGTGTTGCAAGCGGCGCTGATTGATGGTGTTGCGTT
>NZ_BMZF01000013.1 GCF_014652655.1 Paramylibacter ulvae | reverse complement strand
TTATCTGCAGCCGCTTTCGACTGCCCTGATTTCTTTGTCATGCTTAACTCCTAATTGTTAAGATGAACCAGAAATCCTCCATTATTCAAATGCTCAGGTATGTCCCAAAGGTGCTGACGTTAGACATGAGAAACATTTGAATTCACCTATTCGTAAACTTCTCTTGTCTCGTTTCGACTGCGCTTCAAAAACGCTATGAGCGACGATCCTTGGAACACATATGGTTTGGTTACATCTGAATAGCCCCTAGTTTGCTAGACACCTTCTTGTTTCATTTTTCGCTGTCTGTTTTCAAAGTCAACAGGTGACAGCATCCCGTTGTTTGTGTGTTTTCGTTTTGGATTATAGAACATCTCGATATATTCGAATACGTCGCGTCTTGCGTCCTCTCTTGCGCGATATGTTTGGCGTCTGATTTTGTAGATATTAGCGTACTCGCGAGACATTTTCTGTAATCTTCATATTGGAGAGGGAGGATGTTTCTTATGAATGATGATCAACGGGCAATTCGCCGTAAACTTCGTATTTTGAGTTATGCCGCCGAAATCGGTTCGGTTGTAAAAACCTGTCGTTATTTCGGCATTGGTCGCGCGAGCTTTTATCGCTGGCGTGCAGCCTATCTCGAACACGGTGAAGCTGGCCTAATTGACAACCCCCCAATCCCGAAATGGCATGCAAACAGAACCGCTCCTGAGATCGAAGAAAAGGTGGTTTACCTGCGTAAGAAATACCACCTCGGTCCGATCCGTATTTCTTGGTACATGGCGCGCTATCACGAGATAAAAATATCCGATGCTGGCGTTTACCGCATCCTAAAACGTAATGGATTGAATCGACTTCCACACGGGACAAGAACGCGCAAAGTCCATACCAAACGCTACAACAAGCAGGTTCCCGTTGCCCGTTAGGGTATTGCGCAGCAATATCCCGATAGGGGGACACCACATACAGGTAGATGTTAAGTTTCTGACTTTCAAAGGAAAAACAGGAAAGAAGGTACGTCGTTTTCAATATACCGCCATTGATGACGCTACTCGTGTGCGCGCATTGAAGATATACGAGCGACACACCCAGGCTAATGCAATCGACTTCATCGATCATATCATTGAAAAGTTCCCATTCCGCATCTGTGAAATCAGAACTGATAACGACCATGAGTTTCAAGCTAAGTTCCATTGGCATGTCGAAGACAAAGGCATTCGCCACGCCTACATCAAACCCAGCTCACCGCAACTCAACGGGAAAGTGGAGCGATCCCATCGATCTGATCAACAAGAATTCTATCAATTGCTCAGCTATAAAGGAGATGTGGATTTGGAAGCTAAACTGGCCGAATGGGAGGCGTTCTATAACTTTTCCAGGCCACATGGCGCACACCAAGGGAAGACGCCTTACGAAGCCCTTAGAGATAAGCTAATGTGAAATCTCAACGTCCCGCGACTACGCTGATGTTACACTGAAGCGAAAAGATGAAAGAGAGAACATAATGCTCTCTCTTCCGGATTTAATAAGATCCTGATTATTCTTGGACCGTCTGCACGCCATTACGATCGCGAATTGCATCACGCACGATAGCCTTGATTAATGCAACACCCATCAGAACCATAACAAAGCTGAACGGTAACGCGCCAATTACCATTGCTGTTTTAATCGCACCCAATCCACCTGCCAACAACAAGCCACCGACAACAAGGCTCAATGCGACACTCCAGAACACGATATGTGGGCGACCGCTTGGCTTTTCTTCGCCAGCGGCATTGATGGTATTCACAATCAAAATCGCACTATCTGCGGTTGTTACTAAATATGTCAGTAACAGAACAACAACGATTATTGCCATGACCCATGCGAGCCCGCCTGACAACATGAAATCAAGCATTGCAAATAATTGATTTTGCTGTCCTGCACCTGAAATCGCATCACCTGCTTCGCCGTTCAAAGTTAGATCAATCGCTGTACCACCAACCACTGTGAACCAAACGAAACACATTAATGATGGAATGATGATGGAACCTAGCACATATTCACGAAGTGAACGACCACGCGAAATACGTGCAAGGAAGACACCAACAAATGGTGCAAATGCAATCCACCAAGCCCAATAGAAAACAGACCAACCGCCTTGCCAGCTTGCTAATGCATCACCGGTATCGGTACCATCTGCCCTCCACACTGTGAACAACAGCTTGGGTAATTGGACGATATAATCGAACAATCCGCTAACCAATGCGCTCATACCAAAAAATGTTGAACCAAACAGTAAGAAGAATGCCAACAAAAACAGGCTTAGACCCATGTTAATATTCGACAACCATTTGATGCCTTTGCCCACACCAGACAGTGCAGACATCATGGATGCGCCCATGATGATGACCAGTGCGACGATCAAACCTGCGGCACTTGGCTTGCCTTCCGGATTCAACAGCCAATCACCGAAACCGATGCGGTGCAGACCAGAGACAAATTGCTCGACACCGAAACCGAGCGTCTGTGCGACGCCCAAGATGGTGGCAACAACCGCGACAACATCCACCAAATGACCGACAAAGCCAGACAGATGTTCACCAAAAATCGGCGTTAAACCTGAACGGATAGTCAAAGGTAGGCTGCGACGGTAAGAAAAATACGCCAAAGATAGCCCAACGAGTGCATAACAGCCCCATGCAGAAAATCCCCAATGCAGGAATGACCAAACATAGGCTGGTGTAACATTATCAGCGGAAGATCCCGTCGCATTCCCCGCGATAACATCTGGATTTGTTGCAAAATGATACATCGGTTCAGCTGTGGCAAAGGTCAGCATGCCAATTCCGATCCCTGCACCAAACATCATGGAAAACCATGAAAAGCGGGAGAATTCAGGGGTGTCCCCCTCAAGGCCGAGCTTGAGTCGACCTGTCGCTGGGATTAAAGCCAATAAAACGCAAATGATTAAGAAAAATGCTACGGCATAGATATACCAACTGGCAAAACTATGCAGCAACGCAGCGTTAAGATTGCTGAGCACTTGTGCCGCAATATCAGGCACAGAAATAGCCCAAACTATTAATGCCGCAACAAGTAATTTGGAAGTGATGGCAACGTTTTTACTAAATCCTTCGTAAAAACCGCTATCGGCTGTTTCGATGGGTAAATCCATCAGTGGTGGTTTATCAGTCATTGTTCCTCCCGACTGGTTATGGGCAAACGCATCTCGCACAATATGCAAGAAGAGCTGCACGATCTGTTAAACGCCTCTCCCGAGAATGTGGTGAAAGTGTTTCCACAAAGGTATGATTGCGTCCCCTCCTCCATAGGTATGCGATCAAAATTAGCCCTAACTTGGTAAATATTCTTCGCTCCAGCTTTCATTTAGCCCCCCCGACTTAACCATCATGTCGATAGCTTGCTCTGAATATCCAAGTTCTTTGAAAATGCTGCGCGTTGAGTTTCCAAATTTCTCTGGCGGATCAAGTGCGAAAACCTTGCTCACCTTTGGGCGCACCGCATATGGATCAAGCTGCGTGACCTCGTGCCCGCTTGGGTGATCGGGAAATATCGAAAACGAATAGCTGCCGTTTTCTATGCCAGAAGTACCATCGCTGATCCGAGAGTTTGCTGCGCGAAGCGCATCAATATTGTCACAAATCGCCACCCCCAAATCCGCGTGCTTTAGGCGTTTTACCCATTCTGTTGCAGGCTGGCTTTGAAATTCGGTTGCCAGATATGCTGCGCGATCTTCCACGTCGATGTCTGGCAATTTCTCTAGCCCCTCGACATCGCGGAATCGTGGAACATCAGCCTCATAGGCGCTCAGCAAAATATAAACACCTGATGCGGTTGAATAAAATCGGCTTAGATCATCATATCCGTTCACGTCGGGGCCAGATGGTTCGTCAAAAAGACCGCGCCCAACATAATCAAATGCGAATGGCACCTGCAACAGGCCACTGTTGGATGACAATGATGTACGCCCCCGTCCAATACGTCCAAAACGATGTTTTTGATATAATGCGGCGGCCACACTTAACGCACCACCAAATCCGCACATCACATCAATCGTGCCGACATGTGCGTGTTCTTCGGGGCGATCCATCGCACCACCAAAACGTAACATGATACCTGTTGTGGCCTGTACCAAGTCATCATAACCGATGTAGTCAGTGCGCACGCCGCGGTTCACCCCAGAAAAACAATCCAATTTGCAGAAAATCGCATTTGGGTTGATACGGCGCAGACTTTCTGCATCCAAACCCATTTTTTTGATCTGGCTATCAGGTGCATTCCACACGATCACATCAACGGTTTTTACCAAATCCTCAAACGCTTGACGTCCGTGGTTTGATTTCATATCCGCTAGCACTGAACGCTTCCCGCGCATTTGTGACAGCCCGTAAATCACTGTGTTCCAGCTATCATAAAGCGGCTCGGATGGATCAAGCTTGATCACCTCTGCGCCAAATCGCGCCAGATAGCTAGCAGAATGTGGCCCAGCGATCACATTGCATAAATCCAATACGCGCACACCCGATAACCATCCCTCTCGATCAGTTTCATCTGTTGGTGCTGGAATTTCGGTGCGATGCATTTGTAACGCTTTCAGTGCTTCGTCAAAATGCACCCAACGCCGTGGGTTGGGTTTTAGTGCCTCTTGTCCGCTTTCTTCTAACCAGACCACCGGACCTGGTTGTGTCATTTCACCATATTCAGGATCCCAGACATCGATCATCAAACCCGACGCTTCGGCGTATTCATCGTGAATCCATTCTTGTAACCAGCGTTGCGGGGCACCGGGCACACCACCGCGCCCAAACATTTTTTTCCACTCATGCGAGGTGCGCGTCATGAACACCTCTTTCATACGCTCAGCTAGCTTATCCGCCCAAAATTTTGGCATCGGATATACACCCAAGGATGTGTCAGATTCCCACTGATTATAGGGTTTGTAGGTGTCATCCTCTGACGTAAGACCCTCGTCGATCATTTCTTGGTATAACCCCAGAACCTCCAAACACCGTTTCGCATGGTATTTATGGCTTGGACAAACCACATAGAACATCCGCCCGTCTTTGCACATATAACTACGGAAAAACGGGTCGAGCAATTCTTGCAATTCCTCATAGCCCACGTTCATTGGTAAACCCTCTACGCGGCGCCGTTCAATCTCGATTTCGCGCTGGGTCAGATAACGAACAGGCATATCTTCGACTTTGATTGAATTGTAACACAAGCCTTCCATCACAGCGGCGGCCAATGGCACTTCGATTTGATCGCCAATGCCTGTTATCTGGCGTGCTTGTAATGCCAAAACCGTGGCAGAAGCTGCGATTTGTGATGCATAAGCGGATGATATTGGCAAAGGCGAAAACGATGGATTAAGCCCCATTAGCACCCGGTTCAGTCCCATATCCGTAAACACACCGGAGCTGGCGGCGACAATGCTTTCAAATGCGCGCAATTCACGGCGTTCTTCGTCATTTGAAGCAAATCCTGGAATTGACAGTGCAATTAATTCGGGGCGTTCTTCGCGCATTTTTTCAAAATCCACACCCAATTTTGCGAGTTTACCAGGGCGAAAATTTTCCAAAACAATATCTGCCTCAGCACAGAGTGCGAGCGCCTGTTCCAAGCCAGCCGTGGTTTTTAAATCAATATTGACGATCAATTTGTTACGGTTCAGCGTCGCATTCGCAGGGCTATCCCACATAGGGCCCGTTGGAGGATCAATCTTGATGATTGTCGCCCCGAGATCGCCCAAAAGCATCCCGACTGCAGGGCCTGCAATGTATTGGCCGAAATCAACAACCTTAACGCCAACAAGTGGTCTTTGTGAAAACGTATTTTGCATATATCCTCCAAAGATATCAGTGTGGGGCACGACCCATGTTTTCAACCGATGGGTTTATTGTCCTGCCAGAACCCATCGCGCAGCTTTTTCTGCAATCATAATGGTTGGCGAATTGGTATTTCCCGATGTGATCAATGGCATAACAGACGCATCAACCACCCGTAGATTTTCAACACCTTTGACCCGCAAATGTGGGTCCAACACAGCCGTATCATCATCAATATGTCCCATTTTTACGGTCCCAACAGGGTGGAAAATCGTATTAGCAATATCACCCGCCAGTTTTGTCAATTCTTCGTCTGTCTGATATTGCACCCCTGGTTTGTACTCTTCTGGTGAGTAAGGGGCCATTGATGACTGTGTCATAATTTTGCGCACTTGGCGCAGACTGTCTGCCGCGACTTTTCGATCCTCTGGCGTATCCAGATAGTTGGGTGAAATTTTGGGTGCAACGCGATAATCACGCGATGCAATCTGGACAGAACCACGGCTGGTTGGGTTCAGATTACATACCGAAACTGTCATGGCTGGAAAATCGTGCAAATCTTCGCCAAATGCTTCGAGGCTTAATGGCTGCACGTGATATTCAAGATTTGCATACGGCTGCGTTGGATCAGAGCGCGTGAATGCGCCAAGCTGACTAGGCGCCATCGACATTGGACCAGAGCGTTTGAATACATACTCCATGCCAATCTTCATTTTACCAATCAGCGAATTCGCCAGCGTGTTCATTGTGCGTGTGCCGTTCACCTTATACACAGCGCGGATTTGCAAATGATCTTGCAGATTTTCACCCACAAACGGGGAATCCACAATCGTTTCAATCCCTAGGTTCGACAACAATTCACGCGGGCCAATTCCAGAGAGTTGCAAAATCTGGGGCGAATTGATAGCGCCAGCAGACAAGATCGTTTCTTTGTTCGCGGAAACCAATTTTGTTTCGCCTTGATGGTTAACATATGCGCCCGCGCAAAGTGGTTTAGCGTCATCTCCGGTTACTAAATTCAGACGCTCGACCTGGGCTTCAGTCCAGATTGTCAGGTTCGGACGCGACTTAGCGGGCCGCAAAAATGCCTTGGATGCATTCCAACGCCATCCTGATCTTTGGTTGACATCAAAATACCCGACACCTGCGTTATCACCGCTGTTAAAATCATCGGTCTTCTCAATGCCAATTTCATTTGCTGCGTCGGAAAAGCTGTCTAAGACATCCCAATTTAATCGCTGCTTTTCAACGCGCCACTCCCCCCCATGAGCATGATGATCGGAAAATTTACCGTTATCACCTGTTTCGGGATCGGCGCCACAATCCATCTTGTAATGATTTTCATGCGCTTTGAAATCGTCAACGGAATGTTCCCAATTCCACAGCTTTTCGCCCGTCAGCTCCGCCCATTTATTATAATCGCGTGATTGTCCGCGCATATATATCATCCCGTTTATGGATGAACATCCACCCAAGGTCTTGCCTCGCGGATATCGCAAAACTCGCCCATTCAAACCTTTGTCTGCTTGGGTGTTATACATCCAATCCGTCCGCGGATTTCCAATGCAATACAGATAGCCAACGGGGATATGAATCCATGCATAGTTATCGGGTTTACCCGCCTCTAACAGCAACACTCGATTGCTTGGATCTGCACTCAATCTATTGGCCATTAAACAGCCCGCCGAGCCACCACCGATCACAATGAAATCGAATTGATCCGTCTCGTATGTTGCCCTGTTCATACCCACTCCATAACTTATGTTGCGCACGCTGGGATCATAAGAAATGCATTCACTTGTGAACGAGTTCACAACAAAAGACGCTGCTCCTCCCAGAACGCGATTTCGATCAAAAATATTGAAATTATTTGCACAAAGCTAATGACAAATATGAGTGACCCATATTAGTATTTTTTATATGCAAAGATTTTCCAACATAAACGCCCTGCTCGCCTTTGTAACCGTTGTCAAAGAAGGTAGCGTATCCGCCGCCGCGGATGCGATGAACCTGACACAACCCGCGATCAGCCATCAGTTAAAGCGATTGAGCGCCGAGACAGATGTGGTTTTATTCAAACGCACATCAAGCGGACTACAACTTACGCAAGACGGGGCAAATTTGGTGGCTAAAGCCGAACGCGTGATCGAGGCAGCAACAGATTTCCACCGCAGCGCGCATAAACGTGCTGGTCGCATCAGTGGAAAATTACGCATCGGTACAATTGTTGATCCTGCGTTTATCCGGCTTGGGCAAATGTTACACCATATGCGCAATGACTATCCCGACATCGAAACAGAGCTAATTCATGGGGTCAGTGGTGAAACCCTATCGCGATTGCGCCGCAATCAAATTGACGCTGGGTTTTATCTCAGCGGGCCAGATGAATTTGAAAACACGCAATCTGACCAAGAAGAACCAATACACGCCTTGCGGCTCGCTGATTTCAACTACCGCATTATTGGCCCAACAGGGTGGCAAAAACAGCTCGAAACCGCATCATGGATCGAACTGGCGGCGCTACCTTGGATTGGAACACCCGAAGTGTCGGTGCATCATCGTCTATTGAAACCGATTTTTGCTACCCATGATGTGGTGCAAAACATCGTTGCACGTGTTGATCAAGAGGCATCAATGCTTGAAATGGTACGCTCTGGCATCGGGCTGAGCCTTTGTCGAGATTCTATTGCATTGTCCCAAAAACAATCATCTGGCCTCGCGCTTTGCCCCGAGATACATGTACCAGCAACACTCAGCTTCATCACCCTTGCCCAGCGCAAAGATGACATAACCACTTCCGTTTTGTTTAAATCTGTTGGCCGTATCTGGTGAACGTCAAAGTATCTGCTTATAACGCACATACTCGAGTCAAAAGCGTGCGCTATAACGGTGTTCGGGTAAAGAGTGGTGAGAGTTAGCTTAACGCAGCACATCACAGCTCTACGTTAGACCAACACAAATTGTCCTGCTTTTGGGTCTATCCACTTAAACGATGCCACCCCCTGCGCCAGATACAACAGGCCGCTCACCAGAGACCTTTTGACGATACCCAGATTTGCGATAGGCTGCTATTGGATCTGCCGCGCCGCCCGCCTCCAACCTTGCCATTGCCAAAATTGGTTCGACATCAGTTCGGAAACCATGCTTTAAGGTCGTTGTCGCCATAAGTGCATCGTTTTCGTCTTGAAATCCGTACAATGTGGCACGGTCAACCAACAATGCCTGTGCATATGCACGCTGAACTTCCATTGCTGAAGCCATCAAACTTTCAATGGGGTCGGTTACATTATGGCTTTGATCAAGCATATGCATTGGGTTGAAATCAGGGTCTGACTCTGCCTCTACCAATTCATTAAAAACAAGGAACAACCGATATGGGTCGATGCTGCCAGTGTCGAGATCATCATCACCATATTTGCTGTCGTTGAAATGGAACCCGCCAAGTTTACCAAATTGTTTTAATCGTGCCACAATCATTTCAATATTCACATTGGGTGCATGGTGACCTAAATCAACAAGGCATTTAGCCTTGTCGCCCATCTGCTGAGCGATCAACAGATTTGTACCCCAGTCTTGCACAACAGTGGAGTAGAATGCAGGTTCGTACATTTTGTGTTCTGTTAACAGCGTCCAATCCTCTGGGAGGGCGGCATAAATTTGTTTCGCCGAATCCAAATAACGCTCGAACTGTTTCGAAAAATTGGATTGACCCGGAAAGTTAGATCCATCTCCCACCCAAATCGTTAGGGCTTTAGACCCAATTTTTTGCCCAAATTCTATACAGTCGATATTATGCTCTATCGCCTGTTGTCGCGTAGCCGCGTCGGTATTTGATAACGAACCGAACTTATAGCTGTGCGCCAGACCTGAATGGTCTTGGAACGTATTTGAATTCATCGCATCAAACGACAATCCAACTTGTTGTGCCTTCGCATTTAAATCATCCGTTGGCGCGACGTCCCATGGAATGTGCAACGATACCGATGGCGTCGCCTGCGTGAGCTGGTGAACCACACCGCAGTCATCCAATTTATCAAAAATATCGCGGGGCTCTCCCGTGCCAGGAAAACGTGCAAAGCGCGTTCCCCCCGTCCCTACACCCCAACTTGGAACCGCGATTCCGTAACTGGAAATTTTAGATTTGATATGAGAAATATCAATATTGCGACGATCAAGGTGTTCACCCAACGCATCATAATTCGCCCGTAAGTTAGCTTCGTTCTTATCATTTTCTTCTGCGATAATATCCGTATTAATCATTTGGTTTCCTCCCTATCGTGCCTATCGCGTGAACGCTTGGACGTTGCCAGCATCCACATTGACTATGTTCCCGGTAGATTTCGCCGACAGATCAGAAGCGAAAAAATAAGCCGCTTCGGCAATATCTTCAGGCAGAACAGAACGTTTCAACATTGAGCGTTCGCGGTAATGGTCCTCGAGTCCTTGTTTGTCCTTACCATAAGTAGATGCGCGTTCTTCCAACCAGTCACCTGACCAAATTTTTGACCCTTTAAGAACCGCATCTGGGTTTACGACATTCACACGAATACCCTCTGGTGCGCCTTCTAACGCTAAACATCTTGCCAAATGAATTTCTGATGCCTTTGCCGTGCAATACGCAGATGCGTTCGGTGACGCCGCCAATCCATTTTTTGAGGCGACAAATACAACAGCACCACCCATTTTTTGGACTTTCATCATTTTAAACGCGGCACGGCTTACCAAAAAATAGCCCGTCGACAGAATATTCATATTCATATTCCACATATCAAGACTGGTTTCTTCGACGGGAGCGGAACTTGCGATGCCTGCATTCGACACCAATATATCGATGCCGCCAAATTCATTGGCCGCTTTGTCGAATGCACGATCAACCGCGCATTCATCTGTAACGTCCATATTCACCACACGCACGACATCGGCCGAATAACGGCTGCTCAGGTTCGCAGCCGTTTCGGACAATGCGGCATCATCAATATCCGCCAGCACCACACAGGCGCCCTCGCGCAAATACCGTTCTGCGGTCGCCGATCCGATACCACCAGCACCACCAGTTACCAACGCAACGCGACCGGCAAGCGATTTTGGTTTTGGCATACGCTGCAACTTAGCCTCTTCCAAAAGCCAATATTCAATATCAAATGCTTCTTGTTCTGGCAGGCCCTGATATTCAGACACCGCATCAGCACCGCGCATCACATTGATTGCGTTGACATAGAATTCACCAGAAATTCGAGCCGTTGCTTTATCTTTGGCAAATGTAATCATGCCCACACCAGGGATCAAATAAACGACGGCATTTGGATCACGTATCGCGGGGCTATCTTCTCGCTTACAACGTTCATAGTAGGCTGTGTAACCTTCCCGATACTGCGCAACGGCATCTGGCAATTTCGCCAATGTAGTATCGACATCAGGGTTGGCGGGATCAAAATCAACAACCAGCGGGCAAATTTTCGTGCGTAAGAAATGATCCGGGCATGACGTGCCCAGCGCTGCCAATCGCACCATGTCTTTTGCATTTACAAATTCCAACACCGTGTCGTTGTCAGTAAAATGACCAACCATATGTTGTTGCCCTGAAACCATCCCACGAATAGCAGGCATCAACCGCGCGGCGACACTACGTCGATCATCCTCTGAAAGACTGGTGTGAACCGCACCACCAAATGCTGGCTTGCCCACAGTTTGCTGGGCAAACCAATCCATCGCAGTTTGGATGATTTCAAGTGTCAATTCGTAACAGTCACGCGCATCATCCGCCCATGTAAAAAGGCCATGACTTTCCAAAACGACACCTTTTGCATCTGGGTTTTTTTCGCAAAAATCAGACAACCAAAGACCCAATTCATACCCTGGTTTTTTCCATGGTAACCACCCGATCGTATCGCCGAATATCTGTTGCGTTAATGCTTTACTGTCTTTTGCAGCCGCAATCGCAATGATCGCATCAGGATGCATGTGGTCAACATGCTTGCGTGGAACGTACGCATGTAATGGTGTATCAATCGACGCCGCACGTGGGTTCAGATTAAACGTACAGTGTGGCAACAGCCCAACCATTTCGTCTTCGTATTCCACCCCACGATACACGCCGCGCAACGCGTTCAGCTTGTCCATATACAAAGACGAAAACCCGTCCATTTTCATTGAACCAACATCACCACCAGATCCTTTAACCCACAAAACTTCTACGGTGTTTCCATCAAGAGGATCCTTTTGCATAACCTTGGCAGAAGTATTACCGCCACCATAATTTGTGATTCGCTTATCTGAGCCTAATAGGTTCGAACGATACAATAGCTTTTCAGGCTCACTCATATCGTTCGCTTGGGTTTCATCCCATTTATTTTCAAGGCGTTGGCTTAATTTTGCATCGGGCATTTCCGTCTCCATCAAGGGGTAACAGTAAAATTTCATTAACGGCAAGCTGGCCGTTCGGGCACTTAATGTCAATCATAATCAATCATAATCAATCATAATGTTAAATAAATGACAGCTTATGACAAATAATGATTGACTTAAGACCCCGACTCACTGCAACGTGGCTCAAACACGGAGATCAGAAATGCACGAGAATGACCGACATAGAGTAATTCTATCAGCAGTACAGGATCACTCGGTTGTAACCGTTGCTGATCTTTGCACGCTTACAGGTGCGTCCGAGGCAACAATACGACGCGACATCAGCACTATGGATTCACAAAAAAAGCTGCGTCGTGTACGTGGTGGTGCTGAGGCATTAACCACCAAAGCTTTTGTTGGGCTGGCTGGTCGCCCATTTTCTTACAATGAAACAATTAACATGGCTGAAAAACAGGCCATCGCCGCGGCGGCAGTTGAAATGTGTACCGATGGCGAGCCCATCATTATCAACGGCGGCACGACTACCTTTCAGATGGTGCATCCGCTTGCATCGCGTCAAATGCAAGTTTTCACAAACTCATTCCCAATCGCAGAGCATTTGCTCAAGAACACGCGCAATACTGTATTATTGTCAGGCGGTGTTATCTATCGTGAGCAAAACATAATTCTATCTCCTTTTGACAACGATGTGACACGCAATTTTTATGCGAAACGCATGTTTATGGGTGCACAGGGAATTGGCCCATTGGGCTTGATGGAACAAGACCCTCTTTTGATCCAAGCAGAGGAAAAACTGATTGGCCAAGCTGAGGAATTGGTCGTGTTAGTGGACAGCAGCAAATTTGCAAATCGCTCTAGCATGATTTTGTGTCCGTTGCGCCGGATCAACACATTAATAACTGATGACGGTATTGATGACCGCACTGCCTCCATGCTTGAGGCCGCTGAAATTAACCTCGTTGTCGTGTCTTCAGGCACGACGCAGCAAAAAGGAACCGCGTCTTAATCGGTTCAAAACTAACGTCTCTAGGGAGGAAACCATGAGTACATTAAAAAAAATAATGACATCTACTGCGATCGCGTCGGCAATGCTTGCATCCCCAGCACTCGCCGCGGACGAAACGCGCATCGCTCTTGTCGTAAAGGCATTGGGCATCGGCTTTTTTGAAGCCGCAGCAAAAGGAGCCGAAGAAGCAGCAGCAGAGCTCGGGGATGTGGAGCTTATCTATACAGGTCCAACGGATACAACCGCCGAAGGACAAATCGAGGTTATCAATGCCTTGATTGCCCAAAACGTAGACGCCATCGCAATTTCTGCAAATGATACCGACGCATTGGTCCCCGTTTTGAAAAAAGCAATGAGCCGTGGCATTACCGTTGTAAGCTGGGACAGCGGCGTTGCACCAGAGGGTCGTCAGCTACATCTGAATCCATCATCAAATCCCCTGATTGGCAATATGATCATCAAACTTGCAGCTGATCATCTCCCCGACGGTGGCGACGTTGCAATTCTATCCGCAACCACAACTTCGACCAACCAGAATACCTGGATTGAAGAAATGAATAAGGTCAAGGATAACTATGCTGGAATCAATGTTGTCGGAACAGTTTATGGCGATGATCTCGCAGATAAATCATACCGCGAAGCGACGGGCCTAATGCAAACCTATCCTGAATTGGACGCGATCATTGCCCCAACATCTGTTGGTATTGTAGCTGCCGCACAAGC
Organism: Paramylibacter ulvae; assembly: GCF_014652655.1. Lineage (GTDB taxonomy): Bacteria > Pseudomonadota > Alphaproteobacteria > Rhodobacterales > Rhodobacteraceae > Amylibacter > Amylibacter ulvae. The sequence continues at coordinate 15,921 of NZ_BMZF01000013.1, read as the reverse complement.
GGTGGTTGATGCCGGCAAAGTTGGACAAGTGAATGTAACGGGTCTCGGGTTGCCATCCGAAATGGCTGGCGCGATTGAATCTGGCGCTTCAAAATCCTTTGCAATCTGGAATCCAATCGATTTGGGATATTCTGCAACAATGCTTGCCTACGAAATTGCCAAGAACGGTGCAAAACCAGAGCCAGGTGCGACAATATCAATGGGTCGCATGGGTACACTAGAGCTCGATGAAAAATCCGAGGGCGCGATGGCTGATCCATTTGTATACGATGCGACAAATATCGACGAATTCAAGTCAATTTTCTAATCTCCCCTGTTTGGCCCTTAATGTATTGACATTAGGGGCCATCAGCCCCCTTTGACATCACCCCTAGCCAAGTGAGATTTCAAATGAGCGTGCAAGAAACGCCCATCGTCTCGATGGATGCGATCACCAAAAAATTCCCAGGCGTAAAGGCACTGGATGAAGTTAACCTCGATCTCTACGCAGGACAGGTAACCGCGTTGGTCGGTGAAAATGGGGCGGGGAAATCGACGACAGTTAAGATTTTAACGGGAATTTATCAACCCGACGGTGGCACCATCAGAATTGACGGAGACCCAATATCATTCGCGAATGCCAATGCCGCGGCAAGTGCAGGTATCACGGCGATTCACCAAGAAACGGTTTTGTTTGATGAACTATCTGTGGCGGAAAACATATATATCGGTCACGCTCCCAAAACCCCTTTCGGTTTGATCGACAAAACAGAAATGGTAAAAAGTGCTACAAAATTATTGAATAGCATTGGTGCCCAATTTGATCCGCGCACGCGCTTGCGTGAACTTGGAATCGCTAACAAGCATTTGGTTGCGATTGCGCGTGCACTATCAGTGGATGCTCGCGTTGTTATCATGGACGAACCAACAGCAGCTTTGTCTCACAAAGAAATTCTTGAATTGTATGAACTGGTTGAAACTTTGAAACAACAAGGCAAAGCCATCTTGTTTATCAGTCACAAATTCGACGAAATTTTTCGGATTGCGGATCGCTACACTGTATTTCGTGACGGTACATTTGTTGCGGATGGCAAAATCGCTGACATTGACGAAAACTCATTGGTAAAATTGATGGTGGGCCGCACGGTCGATCACATCTTCCCAGAGCGCAGCACAATCACTTCCGAAGAGATATTACAGGTTGTCGGGTATTCGCACCCAACCGAATTTGCAGACATTGGATTTAAATTGAAACGCGGTGAAATCTTGGGATTTTACGGGCTTGTCGGTGCGGGGCGATCAGAATTTATGCAATCCCTGTTTGGTATTACAAAACCGTCGAAAGGTATCTGCAAGATAGAAGGCAGAATATGCGCGATCCGCTCGCCTGCTCAAGCAATTGAAAACGGCATTGTTTATGTTCCAGAAGATCGCGGTAAACAGGGGGCAATTATTGGCTTGCCAATTTTTCAAAACGTAACCCTGCCCTCACTGGGTCAAACATCAAAATCTGGCTTTCTAAAGCTCGCAGAGGAATTCAAACTTGCCCGTGAATATACACAACGCTTAGATCTGCGTGCGGCCTCTTTGGATCAGGATGTCGGCAATCTTTCAGGGGGTAACCAACAAAAAGTTGTTATCGCCAAATGGTTGGCCACCCAACCAAAGGTTATAATTTTAGATGAACCCACAAAAGGCATCGATATTGGCTCCAAAGCAGCCGTTCATGAATTTATGGTAGAACTTGCCGATCAGGGCTTGTCCGTCATCATGGTGAGCTCGGAAATCCCAGAGGTTATCGGCATGTCCGACCGCGTTATTGTGATGCGCGATGGCCGTATCGAAGCCGAGGTAGAGGGTGAAGACCTACGCCCAGAGGTATTGGTGCGCCACGCCGCTGGCATTGGCATCCGTTCACAAATGGAAGAGGTATAAACATGTTATCCAAACTTATCCCAATGCGTGAAACAATACTTGGCGCGGCCATTTTATTATTGCTGGCACTGGTTGCCACGCGGTTTGCAGGTTTTATCGCGCCAGCAAATTTAGCAAATGTTTTAAACGACACCGCCCCGCTGATAATATTGGCCTTGGGTCAAATGGTTGTAATCCTGACAAGGTGTATTGATCTTTCAGTTGCTGCAAATCTTGCGCTGACGGGAATGGCCATGGCGATGTTAAATGTGGCTATGCCAGACTTACCTATCGCTTTGATTATCGCCCTTTCAATTCTGATCGGTGCGGCAATGGGTGCAATCAACGGGCTATTGGTCTGGAAACTCGAAATTCCACCGATTGTTGTGACCTTAGGTACCATGACAATCTTTCGCGGGATTATTTTCCTAATATCCGAAGGTAAGTGGGTCAACTCACATGAAATGAGCGCGGCATTCACGGGCTTTCCACGCGATGTGATGTTGGGTCTCCCGATGCTTTCGTGGGTTGCTATTCTGATAACCATTTTATTTGGTATTATGATGTCACGCAGTTCATTTGGACGATCAATCTTTGCCGTAGGTGGCAATCCACATGCTGCAGTTTACACTGGTATCAACGTCGGAAAAACGCAATTTTTTGCTTTTGTTCTCTCGGGTGCACTCGCTGGGTTAACTGGATATCTATGGGTGGCGCGTTACGCTGTGGCTTATGTTGACATCGCGGGCGGGTTCGAATTGGAAGTTGTCGCAGCATGCGTGATCGGCGGAATATCGATCGCAGGTGGAATTGGATCTGTTGGCGGTGCGGTACTCGGTGCTCTGTTCCTGGGCGTCGTTAAGAATGCCCTACCCGTCGTAAATATTTCCCCGTTCTGGCAACTCGCAATTTCAGGCAGTGCAATACTGATCGCTGTCGCATTTAACGCTCAATCAGGCAAGGCCAAGGGACGTATTATCCTTAAGACATCAAAGGACGCAACATGACCCAGACCAATATTAACACCCGCCACATTCCAGATCGCCTGCATTCTCGCTCGTATCGCGCCTTGCGCAGTTGGGAAACGTTATTATTGACAGTAGCAATAGTTGTTTTTGTCATAAACAGCTTTGCCTCACCCTATTTTCTGAATGCGTGGAGCCTGAGTGATGCAACATTCAACTTTACCGAAAAAGCTATGATCGCATTCGCAATGGCCCTTTTGATCATCGCGGGCGAGATCGATCTATCTGTCGCCTCTATCATAGCATTGGCAAGTACTGCCATGGGTTTCGCCGTTCAACACGGCGCAGGCACGCCCGAACTTATTATGATCGGCTTAACAGTTGGCTTGCTTTGTGGAGCTTTCAATGCAGTCTTTGTGACGATACTTGGTCTACCTTCTATCGTTGTTACGATCGGCTCAATGAGTCTCTTTCGCGGCATTAGTTTTATTATTTTGGGTGATGGAGCGTTTCGCGGCTACCCTGCTGATTTCGCCTGGTTTGGGCAAGGATATATCTATTGGGTTTTTACCGTCGAAATTGCAATATTTGCATTAATTGCAGTCATCTATTTCGTGTTATTGCACAAAACCAATTTTGGGAGGGCTGTCTATGCCATTGGGAACAATCCTACAGGGGCTCTGTTTAGCGGTATTCGTGTTCAGCGCGTGAAGTTCATTCTCTTTCTTCTCACCGGGCTTATGTCTGGCGTGGCTGCCATTTGTTTAACCTCGCGCTTGGGTTCCACGCGACCAAGCATCGCGCTTGGAATGGAGCTAGAGGTTGTGACGATGGTGGTATTGGGTGGCGTAAATATTCTTGGTGGTTCAGGGTCGATACATGGCGTTGTCATCGCTGCATTTGTTATGGGATTGGTCACCTTTGGACTAGGGTTGTTAAATGTACCCGGTATCGTCATGTCAATTTTCATTGGCTTGCTTTTGATCGGCGTAATCGCGTTGCCTCGAGTTTGGGCGATGTTTGTAGCCAAGAGAAACACACCATGAGTGAACGTTATGTTTTTCGTATGCGCCTGAATGCAGGATCCGAGCAAGCATACCGCGAACGCCATGACACAATTTGGCCAGAACTCATAGTTTTGCTTAAAGATGCAGGTGTCAGCGATTATAGCATTTATTTGGATCCAGAAACACGATTGCTTATTGGTATCCTGACGCGCACGGATGATCACGATATGTCGAATTTACCCGCGCATCCGGTAATGAAAAAATGGTGGGCGCATATGGCAGACATTATGGAAACGCTACCAAGTAATGAACCCGTTACAACAGATTTATCCTGCATGTTTCATATGCCATGAAAAATCCACAACACATCGCTGTAATCGATATCGGCAAAACAAATATAAAACTTGCATTAGTTGATCTTGCCTCGCTGTCCGAAATTGCGGTACTAACGCGACCCAACACTGTATTGTCTGGCCCACCTTGGCCACATTTTGACACCTCGGGGCATTGGAAATTTTTGCAAACGGCTCTTGCCGAGTTTCATCTCATTCACAGAATTGATGCGATCTCCATAACCACACATGGCGCTTGTGCGGTGTTACTTGAGGCCGACGGCAGCTTAGCCGCCCCCGTTCTTGATTATGAGCACAATGGTCCAGAAGATATCGCAGCCGCATATGACAAAATTCGCCCTTTGTTTTCACAAACTGGATCGCCGCGTCTGGCAAACGGATTGAACATTGGCGCTCAACTGCATTGGTTGTTTACACGAGATCCCGATTTACACGACCGCACGGCTCACATTTTAACCTATCCACAATATTGGGGCTATCTTTTGACTGGCGTCGCAGCGAGCGATGTTACCTCAGTCGGTTGCCACACTGATTTATGGTTACCCCGAGAAGCCAAATTTTCAAACCTCGTTGAGACACTGGGAATTGCAAACAAAATAGCGCCCGTTCGAAAATCTGGTGATATCTTGGGGACAATTCTCCCCGAAATTGCGGCAACGACAGGACTATCGCCCGATACGCCAGTCGTGTGTGGGTTGCACGATTCCAACGCATCACTTTATCCACATTTACAATTGGAACAGCCACCGTTGTCTGTGGTTTCAACGGGCACATGGGTTATTGTCATGACAATGAATGGCAAAGAGGTCATTCTTGATCCCGCGCGGGATACCCTTATTAATGTTAACGCGTTTGGGAATCCAGTTATATCAGCCCGCTTTATGGGCGGGCGAGAGTTTGAAATTATCAAAAATGGCCATACCTTTGACGTTTCACAAAATGATGTAAATCGCGTGCTAAACGATAAGATTATGCTTCTGCCCGCAGTCGAGCCCTCGACTGGACCGTTTCAAGGTCGCAAAATGCAATGGATTGGCCCCGAACCAGCGGCTGGCACTGGCATACGTTCAGTTTCACTTTCTTACTATCTTGCGCTCATGACGGCGACATGCCTTGGATTGACGGGGGCAAATGGCCCGACTATCGTCGAAGGTCCTTTCACACAAAATAGCGAATATTTAGCCATGTTATGCGCTGCAACAGAACGTCCTGTCCAAATTTCCAAGTCCACGACTGGTACAAGTATTGGAGCCGCTCTATTATTCGGATCATCTGACAACATAAAGCCTGCAGAAGCGATACCATCACCTGCCAAGCTCGAATTGCTACGAGACTACGCTAAAGCTTGGCATTCAAACTTAACGCAAGAGCAAAACTAATTCTCGGCGTTGTCGCTCTCACATTAAAGAAACTTGCATCACTACAGAGATTAGTCGTTCGTAAAGTGGCAGTTTCCGGCCCTAACCGGACATTGGTAGTTGGTTCGGGATGCTGCGGTGCGGCCAGTTAAACCGGCCATTCGTGCATGGTGCTGCATCTTGGGCTACCGAAGGACGGCAGAGGGGACAAGGCCGGCGTTAGCAACGACACCATAGGTAGTGGCTAACGAAGACAAACAACCTCTGTTGAACTTAACAGCCCCTCACCCCAGATAAATCTGCCCTGCGGGATATTTTACCTTCGGAACGCTGCGGGTGGCGAGGAAAAAACCGATTGCCAAAGGGCCGACCCGCCCGACGAACATGATCGTCATGATGATAACACGCCCGGTGCCATCAAGCTCCCCCGTGATTCCGCGCGATAGGCCCACCGTTCCAAAGGCGGATGTCACTTCGAATGCAAGGTCGATGAATTGACCATCGTGGTTGATTGCCATCAAAAATATCCCCGTCAGGACGAGCAGCATGGAAATTATCGTCAGTGCGAGAACCTTCATGACCTCATCCACCCCCAAAGACCGGCCAAAGACATGCAACGTGGTTTGACGTCGAAAAAAGGCGACCGTGGCAAGCAATAGCACGAATAGTGTGGTGACCTTTATCCCGCCAGCGGTTGAGGTGCTGCCGCCGCCGACCAGCATCAGTGTCATCGTCAGCAAGGAGGTGCTGTCATGCATTCCTCCGGTGTTGACCGTGTTGAATCCTGCGGTACGCGGCGTGACCCCTTGAAACCAACTCGCCCACAGCTTGTCAATGGTGCCAAGTTGGCCCAGAGTTTCGGGGTTTCGCCATTCCAACAGGCCGAACATGACACTTCCCCAAACGATCAAGAAAGCGGTGCCGACAAGCATCAGCTTGGAATGCAGGGTTAGTTTGCGCCAGTTTCTCGTCTTGTAGACATCGCCAACAACGATAAAGCCTAGCCCACCCAAGATGAAAAGAGCAGGTATGACCAGATTGACAATCGGGTTTCCGACCCATTGCGAAAGGCTGTCGGGGTGCAGGGCAAACCCGGCATTGTTGAAAGCCGAGATCGAGTGAAAGACCGCCTGCCAAAGGCCAATCCAGCCAAACTCTGGGACAAATATTAGAGCCATAAACGTGGCGCCAACCGTCTCGCAGGCGAGGGCGATGATCAGGATCATGCGAGCAATATACGTGAGGTTCGACAGCGAAGTCTGGTTGAGGTCCTCGCGCAGGATCAGCCGTTGTGGCATACCGACAGGGATCCCCAGAGCTCCGAGCAAAAGCACCGCAAAGGTCATAAGTCCAAGCCCGCCAAGCTGGATGAGCACAGCAATGATCGCTTGACCAAATCCGGTAAAGGCGGACCCAGTATCGACAAGAGCAAGCCCAGTAACTGTCACCGCCGAGGTCGCGGTGAACAGAGCTTCGCTCAGACCTATGTCACCGTGATGCGAGATTGGCAACCAGAGCAGTATAGCCCCCAGAATGATGAACGCCATGTAGAATAGCGACAACAGCGCAGGCGGCGGCATCCGCAGGGTCTTTTTACGCCCGAGGAGATTCCGAAATAAGGAGGCCATGGTTAGAGACTGGCCGCAAAGCTGTGAAGATCCTTGCGTTGGCCCAGCAGCAAAAGAAGGTCATCGCGCTGCAACTTGAACTCTGCCCCGTCCTGCCCGATAAATTCACTCCCTCGCATGACGCCGATGCAACGAAGGTTGTAAGTCTTGCCATGCGGCAACTGGCTCAGGCTGCGGCCCTCAAGGCTCTCGGGAATGCGAAAGTTCACCACGTGGTAGCCGTTTCCGAGACTAACATAGTCCCGCAATAGCGGGTTGTGCAGAATTTGCGCGATATGTTGGCCAACCTCGACTTCAGGATGAACGATCCTGTCCACACCGAGTTTTTTCAAAATTCGGTGATGGGTCTTGGTCGTGGCCTTGGCCCAAACAACCTGAACGCCGACGAGTTTGAGGTTCATCGCCGACAGGATGCTGCCCTCCAAGTCATCGCCCATAGCAACCACAGCAGTATCACAGTTGCTGAACCCGGCATCACGCAGCGCTGCGTCATCTCGGGCATCTACGATCATGGTTTGTGACAGGGTATCTGCAAGGTTGGCGACACGCGCCTCGGATATGTCGATGCCGATTACGTGGTTGCCAAACCGCTGCAATTCTTTTGCAACAGAACTTCCGAAGTTTCCCAGACCAACGACACCAAATGTTCGCTTTTTGATATTCAATGCGTTGTGTCCATCCAATTTGACTGTCGCGGAACATTACCGCAATGCAAAAAGATGTCAACATGGGCTCGAAGCGGACATTAATGGTCTTGGTTGCAAATGTCAGCTTTGAGCCCAAATTAGACATTAACTTTTCAAGTTGACCGTCTTGAGACGGCCCTAACCTGAAATTCGCGCAATGGCCAGGTGCTGCGCTGCGGCTCGCCAAAGCCGCCATTGGGCGCGGTCGCAACATTCAATAGGCAGTAGACAACCGCCGTGCGAACGGAACGTTCGCCTTGCCTACCGAGTGCAGGCTTGGGCGGTTAAGCGAGCCACCTACGATAATCTCCAAGGGAAAACGGAGGGGCGAATTTCATACCAGAGGATCAAAGGGACAACCGTCGAAAGTTGCGTGCGTCTCGCCTGCGCCGATCGCCAAGGCAACGTCAGAAAGGCTTCTCGGTACTTCGGCGTCTGCACGGCGCTCATCCGCTCGGTTACGGGGTATTACCGAGGAACTCACTCCGGTATCGTCTATTGACCGTCCTTGTCTGGCTCGGTGCGCGCGTGCGGACGGCGCTTATACCACCCCGGCTCCACCTCGGCAGCCTGCTCGTCTCGGCGCTCATTTTCGGGGCGGCCCATATCGCCGGGCACCCTGCGTTTTGGACTCTTCCAGTCGCGCAGTGGGTTCGCCCTGTCTCCACCCCGGCGGCAGGGCTGTGTAATTCGAGGAAAATGCTTTTCCGTTTCGGCGAGCGCACAGATAGGCAAATCACCCACCGAGCCTGCATTGCATCCATCCTTGATGGCGTCAGGAAAAGACCGGGCTGGCCCCTGCCTTCCTCATCTGTGCATTTGCGCCTCCGAAAGCAGGCGCAAATCAATGTACCGCTCTCGGCAAGGAGAGCTACAAATGACGACAGTCACAAAGGGTCAAGGCTCGGGCTTCCGCCGTGCACGACATCGCGGGGCGAATTGGCGAATACGCCCGGTCTTAGCCAAGACGTTACGGTGCGGGTCAGGCTTGGATCTCCATCCATTAATAGATCGCCGTTCTTGATGGCATCGCGGTAGGTCCGGTCGCCCATCCAGATGTCCGACAGGGTCTGGACCGTGCAATTGAAATAGACGTCGATATCCTTGCCCGGGTCCTTGATGCAAACCTCTGTCTTTTCTGGGCTGACGACCAACCACCAGTTACGTTGCTCCTCCAAATCCGAGAAGCGAAACTTGATGATTGTTTCCTGCCCCTTGATCTTTTCGCGGTCGATGCTGCGCTCAAGGTAGAGCATTAGGAACTCGACATCGAAATCCTGGTCTAGGATCGTGTTCTTGGCCCAGATGATCCCCCATTCACCAAGTGCAAACAGAACCGGCAACAGGGATTCACATGCCTCGGTCGGAAAATATTCGTACCCTCTCTGACCGGGGATGCGCCGACGGATCACCATGTTCTGCTCTTCGAGTTGCTTCAGCCGCTTGGTCAGAAGGGCCGGTGAAATATCTCCCAGCCCGCGCTGCAGCGTGCTGAACCGTCGCCCGCCCATCAAGAGTTCGCGCAAGATCAGAATGGTCCAGCGTTCGCCAAGGATCTCGGCGGCTTTCGCGATCGGACAGAACTGGTTGTAATTCATAAGCACTCCTCCTCGTCACTTTGGCTATGATGAACTTCACATATTGTAGCAGATTCCTTCGTTTTTTGTAGCGGGTTACTTCTGGCGGTGAAGTATTTCGCCCGCCCTTGTTCCTCTATTCTTTTGGTCATCGGCGACCGGACACCCCGTCGCCAGGAAAAACCGAAGAGAAAAGTAATGTTTATCAAAGCAATATCAGGGTTTCGACAGGACGGTTCGGTCAAGCGAACCAAGCCCCGGGGCCTTCTCGAAATCCGCCGTCAGAGGCTGGCCCTCTCCCATCTCACGCCGCGCCAGCTGTCCGACATCGGCATCAGCCCGGCGGAGGCAGAATACGAAGCCGCCGGATATTTCTGAGAATCATCCGCCATCTGGCGCGGCTGAAACCACACCGAATTCGCTGATTCCAAAGGCGACCTTTACCGGAGAAACGAAAATGACTTTTCAAAACGAATTCACCACACATGATACCGAAATCCTGCCGACGTCGCCGCTCGTCGAATTCTGGAACGACACGCTGGCCCCCAAATTCCTCAAATATCGCCACGTGCTCGAAGGCGGGTTGTCGCGCCACAGCGAGACAGTGATGCCGATGCTCGATATCAGCCGGGGCAACCACGTTCTGGATGTCGGATGCGGCTTTGGCGACACCGCCATTGCGATGGCCAACCGTGTTGGGCCAGACGGCCAAGTGGTCGGCGTCGATTGCTGTGATGACTTTCTTGATATCGCCCGCAACCGGCCGGAACGCAGGTTCGCGCCCAATGTCCGGTTCGAGACTGGCGATGCCGAGCGGGGTTTGGGCGTTGCCCAGTACGACTTTGTCTTTTCGCGCTTTGGCACGATGTTCTTTGCCAATCCGGTGGCTGGGCTGCGCAGTATGCGCAACGCTCTCAAGCCCGGCGGGCACATGGCGCATATCGTCTGGCGCGAACGTGTGGATAACCCGTGGCTGATCGAGGCCCGCGACATCGTGCGCCGCTATCTGCCCGCGCCGGGTGCCGATGCACGTACCTGTGGCCCCGGCCCGTTCTCGATGGCGGATGAAGACACGACACGCGCCCAAATGGTGGCAGCTGGTTTCACCAACATCGCCTTCCAGCGCATCGACGCCAAGGTGCAGGTCGGACGCGACATTGATGACGCCGTGAACTTCCAGCTCGCCGTCGGTCCTGCCGGGGAAACCTACCGCGAGGCCGGTGACGAGGGTGTCGCCCGCCGCGCCGAGATCGTGATCGCCCTGTCGGAGCTTTTTGAAGACGTCCAAGCGCGCGAGGGCGGCCTGTGGATGGACAGTTCATCTTGGCTGATCACCGCTCGCGCACCACGCTGACCCGCAACAACAAAGAAAGAGACCGCTATGTTTTTCACTCCATTCCGCCGCTCGCGGCGCGAACTCGCCGGCACGTCTGACGTGCCCGGTGACGGGATGCATCAACCGACCGACACGCGCCGGCGCCTGCACCCGATCCACCTGCTGTTTCCCCGCCGGGGCCAGCAACGAAACCTAGGATTGCTTACCCGCGATACCGAAAGTTCGAACTCAACCAACCAATCCAAAGGACCAAAAATGACCTACGTATCTACGACTCCCGCCAACAACGGCGTCAACACCGAAGCCCTAATCGGCGCGCGCGGCGCGTTTGCCGAAACCCCTGTCGCAGCACAGTTCACCTTCAAGAGCACCTGCGACTGGATCGAAGGCACCTACAACCGCAACACCATCAACGGCTATTTCGGTCTCGGCCAGGAGCATGAACGCAAGCGCACGTTCTCGATCGAATCCGATCATCCGGAAGTCTTTGCGGCGGCAGACCGCGCTCCGACCCCGACCGAGATCGTGCTGTCGGCACTCGCCAGTTGCCTGACCGGCGGCGTAGCGGCGGTTGCCCAGCATCGCGGCATCCAGCTGCACTCAGTGCGCGCCACCGTCGAGGGCGACATTGATGTCCAAGGCATCCTTGGCATGGATCCCGAAATCCGCAACGGCTTCTCGGAGGTACGCGTGTCTTTCGAGATCGACGCCGACGTAAGCGACGAAGACATCCGCGCGCTGGTTGCCCAGTCGCAGAAACGCTCTGCTCTGTTCGACATCCTGACCAACCCGACGAACGTCGCCGTCACCGTATCGTAACAGTCATCTCGTCATCGGCCGTGCCTGCGGTTCGGCCGATGGCCAGCCAACCCTCTACCGAAACGAACACAATGATTATCGACCACAAACCACTGCGCGGCGCGGCCCTCTTTGACCTCGGCCACTACCGACCGCACCCAAAAACTTCGGCGCAACGCCCATCCGCGGCACCCTGCAAGCAGCGCTAATCCCAACGTTTTGCGGAAACGCCGGACGTCCAGACAAGGAACAACCCTATGAAAAGCATTTCTACGATCATCATTGGCGCCGGACAGGCGGGTCTGGCGATGAGCTATTGCCTGCAACAACGCGCGGAGCCGCATGTGCTCCTCGAGCGCGGAAAGGTCGCCAATTCCTGGGCGAGCGAACGCTGGGACAGCCTGCGATTGCTGACCCCTAACTGGCAAAGCAGGCTACCCGGCTGCGCCTATTCCGGATCCAACCCGGACGGCTTCATGGACATGGCTGGCGTCGTCCGCTTCCTTGGCGGATACGCGGCCGCAATCGCTGCCCCGGTTGAGGAGCAAACCTCCGTCACTTCGATTTCCCGCCTGGGTGACGGATACCGGGTGATGACTAACAAGGGCATCTGGGCCTGCCGCAATCTTGTTCTGGCGAGCGGTGCCTGCAACCGCGCGCATGTCCCCGCCTGCGCCGCAGCGCTTCCCGAACATATCACCCAGCTGAGCCCGTTGGACTATCGCAACCCGTCCCAACTGCGCGCCGGCGGTGTTCTTGTAGTCGGCGCTTCCGCTACGGGTGTCCAACTTGCGTCCGAAATCCGGGCCGCCGGCCACCCAGTAACCCTCGCCGCCGGTCAGCACATCCGCATGCCAAGGCATTATCGCGGGCGCGACATCCAATGGTGGATGGAGCAGTCCGGGCTGCTCGCGACCACGACCCGCGAGATCGACGATCTTGCCCGCGCCCGCGCCGTGCCATCGCTGCAACTCGTCGGCGATGGCACGGCGCAATTTCTGGATCTCAACGCGCTCCAACGGGCGGGCGTTGACGTGGTTGGTCGCCTTGCCGATATTCGTGCCGGTGAGACCCTGTTCTCCGGCGGCCTGGCCAATGCGGCGATGCTGTCCGATCTGAAAATGAACCGGGCCTTGGAAGCGTTCGATATCTGGGCGGAGCAGGCCGGCATCGACGGCCTTGCATCACCTGAGCGGTTCCCCGCGACCGAGATTCCCCCTTGCCCGACGCTCCGGCTTGACCTCGCGAAAGGTCAGATTTCGACCGTCATCTGGGCCACCGGGTTCCGGCCGGACTTCAGCTGGCTTCACGTGTCCGTGTTCGACCGCAAGGGGCGGCTTGCCCATCGCGACGGCCGCGTTGCGCCGAGCCTCTACGTACTGGGCCTTCCGTTCCTGCGCACCCGCAAGTCATCGCTGATCGATGGCGTCGGCGCCGATGCTGCCGCGCTTGCCGATCACCTCGTCCAATCCACCGGCCGCCAAGCGGCATGAACCGAAAGAACAACAACATGACCCAACATTTCACCACTTCCCCTCAGAACACGGATCGCGACGCGCACATTCGTGACGCGCAGACTGCGGTGATCGCGCGCATGAAATCGGATCCGGGCAAGGCCCGTAGCACGATTAAAACCAATGGTCACATCGGCGAAGGCCTGGCCTGCCATGTCACGCAGGGCCGTTTCGAAATGATGCTCGATATGGGCCGCGCGATGGGCGGCGAGTGCGCCGGTCTTTCACCGGGGTTCCATGGCCGCGCCACCATTGCCGCCTGCGTCGCGATGGCCGTCAAGATGCTCGCCGCGCGGGAGTCTGTCCGTTTCGAGGCTGTCGATGTCTCGGTCGAAATGGATTTCGACGATGCCGCGCTGTTCGGCCTCGGCTCAGGGCATGCCGCGCCGCTGGATACCCGCATTGCCATCGACGTCACGACAGACGCCGCTGACAGCACGGTGCGAGGCATCGTGGATCAGGCGCTGGCATGGGACATCTGGTATCTCGCGCTGCGCGACCCGCAACAGGTTTCAACCCGTCTGTCTGTCCATGAACCCGGCCGTGTGCCGGGCGGACAGCGCGCCCAACATGGAAAGAACCCCCAATGACCCATGATCCCACCTTTTGCGAAGGCGGATGCGCCTGTGGCGCGGTACGCTACCGCGTGACGTCCAAACCAATGATTGTGCACGCCTGCCACTGCCACAATTGTCAGAGGCAAACCGGCAGCGCTCACGCCATCAACGCGCTCCTCGAAACCGATCGCGTCATTCTCCTGTCTGGCGAGATCGAGCAATTTCTGGCCGACACGCCCAGCGGTCGTGGACAGCGCATCGCGCGCTGCGCGTCATGCAAGGTCGCGCTGTGGAGCAACTACCTGATCAACAACCAGGGCGAACACCAGCTTTTCTTGCGGGTGGGCACGCTCGATTATCCGTCTCTTATGCCACCCGATGTTCACATTTACACCGCCACCAAGATTCCGTGGTACATCATCCCGAACAAAACGCCCGCAGTCGAGGTGTTTTACAACCAGAAGGCAACCTGGTCGCAGGACAGTCTACAAAGGCTGAAAACACTCTGTGAAAAAACGGGTGCACCCTACAAGTGACACCGCTGATCTCCCGGTAACCGCCGATTCGGCACCTGCCAGAAAAGGAGCCATCCATGTGGCCCGACACCCGTCTTCGCGACCTGTTCTCCATCGACCACCCTATCATCCAGGCGCCAATGGCCGGCGCCAGCGGCCTTGACATGGCGCTTGCCGTCAGCGCTGCAGGCGGGCTCGGATCCCTGGCCTGCGCGGCGCTGGGTTCAGACCGCCTGCACAGTGTTCTGGCGACAGCGCGAGAGAAAACCGCCAAATCGCTGAACGTGAACTTCTTCGCCCACGCCGCGCCGAAGGAAGATCCCGCGCGCGACGCCGCCTGGCTTGGAAAGCTGTCGGCCTATTACGCAGAGCTCGGGCTCGACGCCCCGGATGCTCTGTCCGTCGGCCCCCTCCGACCGTTTGACGAGGCGCGCTGCGCGGTCATCGAGGCCTTCGCGCCAGCCGTGGTCAGCTTTCACTTCGGACTGCCCAAACCCGCGCTTGTTGCTCGGGTCAAAGCCGCAGGCTGCAAGATTATCTCTTCGGCCACAACGCTGGACGAGGCGCAATGGCTGGCTGCGCATGGTTGCGACGCGATCATCGCCCAAGGCTTTGAGGCCGGAGGCCACCGCGGCATGTTCCTGACCGACAACCTCGGCAGTCAGACCGGAACACTGGCGCTGGTGCCGCAGATTGCCGATGCGGTCGATCTGCCGATCATTGCTGCGGGAGGGGTCGCAGATGCGCGCGGCATCGTCGCCGCCTTCGCGCTTGGGGCGAGTGCGGTACAGATCGGAACGGCGTACCTGTTCACCGAAGAGGCGACCATCAGCCCGCTCTACCGGCAGGCGTTGGCCGATGCCGCCAATGGCGAAACCGCAGTCTGCAATGTGATTTCTGGGCGACCGACTCGCGTGCTCGCCAACCGGATTGCGAGCGAACTCGGCCCGATCTCTCAGAACGCACCCGCTTTTCCCAAGGGGTTCTCTGCATCAGTTCCGCTATGCGCCGCGGCTGAGCGTATAGGGAACCGGGATTTCAGCGCTCACTACTGCGGTCAAGCCGTAGCGCTCGGGCGCGAGACGACGGCATATTCCTTGACCCACGATCTGGCTCACGATGCTCTGCAGCGCTTTGCCCCTCACGAAGCCCAGTAGGCGTGGGCGTTTCCGGTGTTGGCGTCGATTATTAGCAACAGGACGTCGTGAGTATCGTGAGGGCCAAGATCATTGGTGGTCAGGATCGTTTCGTCTGCGGGCGCGCTGAACGATGGCACGTGCGGATCGTGGCTGATGTCCTCGGGAAGAACACTCGGACCCGCTCCAGACTTCATGCAGGCTTTCGCCACGATCGCGCACAAGACGGTAGACTGGGTTGCCAATGTCGTGTTCGCGGTGCGGATAGGCGACAGTCACTGACGTCCCTGAGCAGACCTCGACGGTTCTGTCGATCGCTGCGGTGTAGAATTTCGAAATCTGCCGCTTGACACCTGACGCAGCAAATTTGGCAGACCAAGGTCGGCTACGCGGAAAATTTGGGCTTTCGCTGCGCATGCACCAAGGTCTGCTTATGCCGCTTCAACTGCTGGTAGCGCTACATCGGCTTTGTTGAGCTGTTGGGCGACAATCTCATTGAAAGTCATGCTTGGGTTTGTTTCGGCAAGCATACCTACCTTTATCCAG
The DNA here is from genome assembly GCF_014652655.1 of Paramylibacter ulvae. Classification (GTDB taxonomy): domain Bacteria; phylum Pseudomonadota; class Alphaproteobacteria; order Rhodobacterales; family Rhodobacteraceae; genus Amylibacter; species Amylibacter ulvae. Next base: position 52 of record NZ_BMZF01000013.1, on the reverse strand, counting down.
AACTCCGCCTGCGCATTGATAGACCGGCACATGACCGTGCTGGCTTTGCGGA
>NZ_BMZF01000012.1 GCF_014652655.1 Paramylibacter ulvae | reverse complement strand
GCACCTGGCAATGTACCAACAAAATAACCTATCAAGCAGGATTTGAAATAGCAGCCAAAGCCGATCTTTCGGATGTCCGACAACGGGGGTAGGAAATCACGGCGGCGGATCTTAACCTTGTTGGCGGCTGCGGTCGCGGCGCTGATATCTGCGCGCGTGCACGCTTGCATCAGCACCTCGGCAATGGCAAAGGTGCCTATGATCACTGGCATCAGATCGATCCCAGCGGTCAGGCTGGAATAGCCATAGGTAAAGCGGGTAATAGGCTCCATTGCATCAAGCCCGACGGTAGCCAGCATCAGTCCGATACAGGCGGCCAGCCCGGCCTGTGGAATGCGACCGCGTTGCGCGATCACTACGACTATCAAAGCAAAGGCCAGAAGTGAAAACTTCCCGGTGGTTTTTACCAAAAGCGACAGTTCAGCCACGAATGGTGCGACGGCAATCAGTAATAACGCCCCCACTGCACCGCCAAACATCGAGCCAAGCGCCGCATGCCCAAGCGCCAGTGCGCCTTTACCTTTCAACTGCATCGGATACCCGTCAAGCGCGGTCATCATAGAGGATGGCGCGCCGGGAATGTTGATCGTTGTGGCCGTGATCGATCCACCGCACATGCCAGCCATATAGATGCTCGCACAGGCCATCAGCGCGGTTTCGACGCTGAGCGAATAGGTCAGTGGCAAAAGTAGCGCCATTGCTAACGTTGCAGTCAGGCCGGGAATGGCAGCAAAAACCGTGCCGATCACAAAGCCAAGGATTACGTAAGTGAGGTTGAGCGGATCGGCCAGCAATGACAAGCTGCTGAAAACGAGGAAGATGAAATCCATGACTTAACCCCACAGCGTCGGGAGGCGGACCCCGAACAATTGTTGAAACATGACAAAGGCAATCCCGACGATTGCAGCCGAGATAATAGCCTTGAGGACCAACTTCTCGAAGTTTGAAAACAGCAGTATTAGCGTAAAGACGAAAAGGCCGGACGACAAGAAATAGCCAAGCGGCTTGAACGCCACAATGTAAAAGAAGATCGCCACCACGACCCAAACATGTGTGTAGCGTCGCGCGTCATCCGCTGGTGCGGTTTCTGGCTTGGCTTGCAGCGCCTGCACAATCAAGATGCTGCAAAAGACAATCGCCGCGCCGCCTACAAGGGTTGGAAAGAAGGCAGGCGTCAACCCGCTCTCGGCAATCGGAGGGCCCAAACTCAGAGCCGTGACTAAATAACCAGCAGACACTGCGAGAGTGACATACAGAAATACCATTTGCTTATGTAAGAGCATCGTCTTCTCCTGGGTTGGGCGTGATCGGGTGCGTCAGCGCGGTCGGTTGCAACGGATGACCTCACATTTGCCCTGAGCGCGAAAAAAGTGGCGTTTTGCCAGCGGCGCCGTCATCAGCGTCGCTGGCTCCACCAAAGCCATGTCTTTGGTGTGGAGGATTACAGATCCAGTTCGTCCATCAACGTGAACGTCTTGGTTTGCAGATTTTCGGTCCATGTGACAACTTCATCGGATCCCAACCAATCGGCGGTTACGCCAATCTGCGCTAACCAGTCCTGGAATTCGGCGCTGTCATAGGCCGACTTGAAAGTGGTCTCCAGCGTCTCGACCGCATCATCCGGCGTGTTTGCCGGAGCGGCGAGCACGATGAAGCTACCCGTCTGTAGGTCGTGACCTTTGGATTTCAGCGTAGGCACGTCGGTGTAAGTGGCGTTTTGTACTGAAGTCAATTCGACCACACCCTTGGCATCGCCAGAGGCTAAGATGCCGCTAAAGTCTCCGAGGCTTGAGATTGCCGCATCCAATTCGCCAGAAAGCAACGCTTCAGCTTCTGCGCTGGACGAGCCAGCATAGGTGATGACGTTAAAGTCCACGTCTAGCAATTTTTCCAGCTGCATAACGGAGAGGTAGGGGCCAGAGCCCTTAGGGGCCACGCCGACACGTACTTGGCCGGGGTTTTCCTTGGCGCGGGCAATCAGATCCTCGTAGCTTTCGATCCCCGAATGCTTAGAGACAACAATGGCGTCTGCCTCAGAAGTGATGCGCGCAATTAACTTCATGTTGTCGAGCGAATAGCCCGGTACCATTTCGCCGCGCGGCAAGGTGATGACACTGTCATAAGTGAGGACGCCAACGGTGTGTCCATCGGGACGCGCATTGGACATCTGGATCAGCCCAGTGGCAGTGACTGCACCAGCAATGTTTTCCACATAGATGGACTTTGGTAAACTTTGCTCAGCGATATTACTGATCTTGCGTGAGATTGCGTCTGCGCCGCCGCCTGCGGGCCATGGCACGATCAGACGAATATCGCGGGTCGGGAAATCCGCCGCGGCCAAAGATGTCCCAAGTACGGCTGCACCAAGTGCAATGCCGAGTGTGGCTTTCAAGCTTTTATAAAACATAGTTCTGTTCCTCCTATACAGATGTCGTTTGCCAGACAGGTCTGGCGTCCTCCGTGCACCGACTGGTCCCGAAAAGCTGTGCTTTCCCGGCTCGGCGTCATGAATGTTCATCGCGTTAACGTAAGTGGGCTGTGCCTCCGATACAGCTGATACAACTCTCCCCTTTCGTCTCGGCATATTGCCTCTTCACACGCACGCCAATTGGGGCGAAGCCGTTGAAGGTTTAGTCAGGCTAGGTGGTTAATATTTACAAATCAAGACAAATTTTACACATTATGTGATTATTTGTTCAAAAAATGCTTATATTTGTTCTTAAATAGGACAAATTATAACAAAAACGGGCAAATTCACAATACGGGTGATGCGCTGCCATGTTGGTGGATTTCCCGATGCATCATTCGACGTCGTGGCTGCGATGCATATTATTTCAGTTGTACCGGAACCTGGGAGGGTCATGGAAGAAATGGCGCGGGTCTGTAAACCTGACGGTCTGTTCGTTATCACCAACCATTTTGCCAGAGAAACGGGTATACTTTCTCGGATCGAGCGACTTACCGCACCGTTTTCCAATCTGTTGGGCTGGCATTCTGACTTTGGAATTCGCTCAGTGCTTCAGTAACCTGACCTTGAGGTAGCTGAACAAAGGTCGCTCTCGGCACTGGGCCTTATGACACTGCATGTATTGAAAAAGAAGAGTGAGTAATCGTCCCCATGGATTTCTGCAATTCGTAATCTAAACGCATAATTCAGTATTTTTCATGGACATTAAACCGAAGTTTCGGCCCAAAGCTGCCTTTAAATAGAAATACATCTGAGTTTTGACAGTTTCCGAAAGCACCATTAGCTGCCGCTGTATATAAACGGTAACCACGGCCCGTGAGCCATGGTCAGTTTTATCTACGTCATTTACGCTTTTTTCTGTTCAACCAAGGCGGTGGAACATCACCAGCCATAATGCAGCCGTAAGGGTCGATATAATCCTCAATATCAGCAAGCTCGAATTTGCTGATTTGCGAAACAACCGTCTCAGCTTTTTTGTAGCTGGAAGGTAGTTCCGACGGATCAATCGGACCGGCATGGAAGCGGATATCCAGACCTTTGGTTTCTGCGATCAACAAATCTTCGGCTGTAGCAGAACCCATACGACGACGATGCTCAGAGCGAGAATAGTTTCGTCCTGCGCCGTGCGGAGCGAATCCCAGCGCGTGACCAGCATCTGAACCTTTTACGACCAGCACAGGTTCCGACATGTTTAACGGAACAAGTGTTAGACCCGATGCATCGGATGCATATCCATCCCAAGCGGGGGTAGCACCCTTACCATGAAGATAAATATCATCGCGTTTGAACACAAAGTTATGCTCATTCCAGAAACGATCACCCATTTGTGCTTTGGCAACTTCAAGCGTCGCTTGATGGATCGCGTTATGATTTGCCTTGGTCCATTTACGGATCAATTGCAAAGCTTCCCAATATGCAACACCTTCAAGGGTATCAGCTGGAATCCAAGCGTTCTGCTTCAATGTCTTAGGAGACAATTCACGACGAAACTTTTCCGCAACGATCATGCCTTCTTTGTAGAGCATCGCACCTGGGCCACGCGAACCATGATGGGTCACCATTGCTGTACGGCCCGTTTTACGCGACCGCCCAACAAACAAGAAGTGGTTACCATCACCTTGTGTGCCCATATGTTCTTGCGCCATGCGCATCGTACGAGGGCCCCTAAGGAAACGGTTTTCACGAAACGCATCAAGCAACTTCAACGAAGTCGTAAAACGCTGTCCATTGCGACGTCCACCAGGCCCAAAATGGGTAACTGAGTGAGCTGCATCCAGAACGGTCTTTGGGTCAGCGTCACCGAGATCGGTGAACATTACTGAACAACAAATATCTGCAGAGTGCATTCCAGGATGGATAGCATTCTTTGCTGCAACCACACCGCCTACTGGGATGGTACCGATTGGACCCGCAGGACAGGCATCCGGCATCACTGCACCACCAACAATGGTGGGCGTGCGCATAACCGCATTCATGGTCAATTTGACCTTTTCCACATTGTCCAGTTCATCGTCTTCAGAAACATCAATGTTCATATGATAAGGAATCTTACCATCAGGATGTAAGGGAAGATGATCAGGCATCGGCACAATAAACAGTTCAAGTTGTTTTTGAACGGCATCAATGGAAGCACCTTCGCTCACTGCGCAGTTCGCTTTTTCCAGTAGCGATGCAAATTCAGGTCCAGGGCGATGGCCCCATGCAATCAGATCTTTTCCAGTTACAATGTGTTTAGTTTCGTCAATGGTCGTCATTTTCTTACTCTTCATCTTTCGTCGCTGGCCTATTGCAGCTTTTCGAATTTGGCTCGACCGGCGGGACTCGAACCTGCGGCGCGCCGATTAACAGTCGGCTGCTCTACCATCTGAGCTACGGTCGAATATTTATGGTGATCGATGCAAAACCCCGAAGGATATGGGCATCAGGGCCTGCATCGATCTGTCTGTCTTTGCAAACACGGATTTGTTTGCTCCTTTGCTTCTCTCTTTTGTGTAGGATTAAGATGACGGAACACTTGCGACGTTCCAAAGAAAATTTTAAAATTCATTAAGTAACTGTATTTAAAAAATTAAATCATGTTTTAGTGAATTCGTGATCGAATAATTATATCTATTGATATACGCTTTTATCCGAAATAATATACTTATATGAGAAACGTTGTAATTGGATTCCTTGGAACGCAGTTAGATATGGGGAAACGTCGCAAATGGCGCCCATCTGTATCCATATGTCTGCAAGAAGATTTCGATGTCGATCGCTTGGAACTACTTCACGATCGTAAATTCACTCGATTGGCTAAATCCGTAAAGCGTGACATCGAAGCCTTAGCTCCAGAAACTGAAATTATTCTACGCCAAGTCGATCTATCTGATCCTTGGGATTTCCAAGAGGTTTACGGCGCCCTGTTTGATTTCGCACAAGGCTATGGATTTGACGAAGACAGAGAGCGTTATCACGTTCACCTGACCACTGGTACACACGTAGCACAAATTTGTTGGTTTCTTTTGACTGAATCTCGTCATGTTCCGGCGCGGCTGCTGCAAACCTCACCCCCTACAGAAGAGGATGGCGTAAACGGCTCGATCCAAATCATCGATCTTGATTTAAGTCGGTACGATGCGCTTCAACAGCGTTTTGACTTAGTGACTGCTGAATCTAACGCTCTGTTAAAGGGTGGGATAAAAACTGAAAACCAAGTTTTCAATGCTCTAATCGAAAAAGTGGAAAATATTGCGACCTCGTCAAATGCGCCCATTCTTTTGGTTGGTGCCACAGGTACAGGAAAATCGCATCTTGCTTCTCGAATTTATGACCTCAAGCGGCAGCGCAGAATGGTCAAAGGTCGATTTATTCACATCAACTGTTCGACCCTAAAAGGCGAACAAGGCATGTCCGCTCTTTTTGGGTATCGCCGCGCTGCATTGGGAAGTGGTGGGCAAGATCGCAAGGGTTTGCTGCGCGAAGCAGATGGCGGCGTTTTATTTCTGGATGAAATCGATCAACTAAGCCTCGATGATCAAGCAACCATTCTACATGCCGTCGAGACAGGTTCATTCTATCCATTGGGTTCGGATCATGAGATCAAAGTGAACTTTCAACTGCTGGCGGGGGCGAACAGGGATTTGGCCAAACTGGTTGCCGAAGGCAAGTTTCGAGCCGACCTCTATTCGCGATTAAATCTTTGGACGGTATCACTTCCTTTGCTTCGGGAACGGCGCGAGGATATTCAGGCAAATATAGAATGCGAACTTGGCCGCGCGGAGAAAACATTGGGTGGGCGCGTTGGCTTTAACAAGGATGCGTCCGATGCTTACCTGCGGTTTGCCAAAAACCCTGCAACACCGTGGCCCGGTAACTTCAGAGATCTCGGGGCATCCATCCAACGGCTCTGTACATTCGCTGCTCGGGGACGAATTACGGTTTCGATGGTGGAGGATGAAATTTCAGTTCTCAAAAAACAATGGCGGGACGCTGTCCAGGACCCTGATCAGAAACTACTGTCTGAATTCTTAGGGCCAAATATAGATAAGGTTGACCCCTTTGATATTCCGCAGTTGGCTAACGTAATAAGAACATGCAGCTCGTCTCAAACGCTGAGCGAAGCTGGGCGCACACTTTTTGCGGCTTCGCGTGCAGAGAAGAAGAGTAAAAATGATGCGGACAGATTGCGAAAATACTTGGATAGGTTTGAATTATCTTGGGCTGATATTCGACTTTAATATTACGATAAATACGAACGGCCCTTAATCGACATTGGACACGATGACCCAATGCTGCAGTTGCAGCCCGCATTGCGGACATTCGAATAAGCTAGTGTTTCACTAACCCACTTGACGAGCTTAGGCTTTTGAAGCGAAGGGCCCTTCCGCCTGTCGAAGAGCCTCGCCTGCCGTTTTGCAGAGCATTTACCACCCTCAGTCATCCTTCCCGATCGACAACGCTTCAACGCTTTCGATTTCAGGCATCGACCGGCCAGCGATCCCCTGCAAATCACCGTGCATCCCAACCGTTGATGCGATCACCAGATCAATCTGTTTGGCACGCAGAGCCCATTGCTTTTCGATAAAGACGCGTTCCTTGCGCAGGTTGTCCTGCATGTCTTCGAAGCGTTCGACGATCGCATCGACACGCTGTTTGAATTGCGTTCCGGTCAGGTAATCATAAATCATTTCCATCTTGGTTTCCTGTCCCATAGCGCGTCCCTTGGCGTTTGCCACGTCGATCAGACCTTGGCGTAAGGACGACGCCAGCGGGACTGCATAGCGGGGCGCACAAACCCAAATACCGTCAACCATGCCGAAACCGTCAATTCCCTCGGGCAAAGCTTGGGAGGTTATCACAGCCGCCTCACATCCCGATGCACGCTGGTCATCACGCAGTTTGGCCAGCCAGCCCGCGGTCCAGTTCTTGGTCCGTTTGCTTTCCCATAGGATACTGCCGGCAATGCCACCCGATGCGGTCACGTCCTGGCGCACATCCGCACCGCTAACGCCTCTGGCAACGGGCACGAAGGCATCCAACGGAAAGGCCGCACCGAGGGTTTCTTCCAATACGATCTCGGCTGCCTCACCTTGGGTCTGCATCGAGCCTTGTTCAGATTTCTGTTTCAGCGCCGCGATTTGACGTTTCATGCCTTGCATGACTTGCTCTTGTTCTGCGAGTTTCAGTTCAGCCTTTTCATTCGCCTCGCGGGTTAGCTTTTCAGCTAGTGCTGGACGTTCCGCAGCGAGCATCTTTTGCAAGGTCAGCTCCATCTCAGCCTCCTTGTCCTTGAGCTCTTGTTCACGTTTTAGCGCTGCAGCTTGAGCCTTTTGAGCCTCGCGCAGCTTTTCATCCTGTGCTTTGACGCGTTCCTCAAGGGCGGCCTGTTCTGCTGCAGTTTCAGCTTTGGCCGTTTCCTTGGCCTGCGCCTGCGCGGCGGCGAGCGCCTTCGTCGCTTGCGCTTCTTGTTTGGCAAGCTCATCGTTGAAAGACGCCCTGAGGTCGGCCAGCATCGGGCCAGCCAATTGTTCGGTCAACTCAATTTCGTTAGAGCACTTCGGGCATTGGATTTTCAACTCGGACATGAGCTCACCTTAATAATTTACAGAACTGTAAAGCTACCACCGAACTGAATGCGCCTCCAGAGCATACGCTCTGGTCATTCTCACCGCGCTTGATTTGAAACAAGATTAGGACGCAAGTGGGATCAAACGAACTTTTCCGCAAGCTTTCGTTTGCCAGTTGGTTCTGTGTGTTCCAACTTATCACCGCTGGGGTAGTAAAATCCTGACGTATTCAAATCGAATTCACCAATACTAATCCGCAGCGAATATTCTGTAGCATCACCCCAAGTATCACGAATTCGCCCTATGCAGGTTTCCCCTCGCAACTCGAAAGTGAAGTCACGAGGCTCATCGGTCACACTGTCAAGAGGTGTAGCGGCGTCTATAGCCGCCCGCATCAGCGTGCGAGCGATCGCACTGCGTTTTCGCTCTGAAAGCATTTCTAGCGACACTTCTTTAACCGGACCGAACATTCCACTTTCATTCAGGGTTTCAAGAATCTTTCGCATATGCCGCCCTGTATAGTCGTTTACCAGTAGTGATGACCGGGCTCCGTGTGGCTTACCAAGTGTCAGATACCGAACGTTCCACCACGTTTCAGCGACTTTTGCTTCCCGAGCGTGTTCTACAGTTGCCTGCACGAACCAAGCTAATGCATCTCGGCTCCGAATGGTTCCATCCGCTTCTAATTTTACCTCCCAAGCCTCAATCAACACCGGAAATGCGTTGTCCATATAGAGGGCTCCATCAAGACGTTCAGCGTTCAACCCCTGGACTTGGTTCACCGTCTCTACGAGTTTATCGGCGTCTGATTCACTATATGGACAGGTGAGCATTCCTCGCACAAATTCCTGAGTGTGATCGCATGAGTTATATATTGGTAGTGATGAGTAACTCGACGCGTGCCAGTGGGCTTGAGGGCGCTCAGCCGGTGCAGTCAAGATCGGATGCCAGTCGGGCAAGCCTTCGACGGCATTCCCGAGTCTTTTTTGTATTTCGCCGAGGAGTCTCACTCCCGCTGCCGGATCAGACAGATTCTTGGTAAAGTAGCGCGTCACATTGTTGTTCAAACGGTCTGCTGCTTGGTTAGCGCGAAATTCCATGTTGCTCCCTACTTACGTAAAAAATGTATATTACGTGAAATAACTGATTTACGTAAAAATGTCAAATTATGCTTCGACTGTGCCTAGCTGACATCAAACCCGACGCTTCCGGCAAGCGATGACATGGCCTAATCGTATGCTATTCTAAACAGAAACAGAGATTGGCTTTTGAGAGCAGATCAAAAACGCGCGTTGCTATTTATCAAAGGCGACGATTGCAGAAGATGATAATACGGTAACGGATTTTGTCGCTCGCGTTAGAGCGACATACCAATCCTCTTTGGTCATCCCAGCGTATTCCACGATTACCACATGCTCGAATTCGAGGCCTTTCAGTAGCAGTGTGCTACCCACGCTTCTTCGGGCAACATGACGCCCTAAGTGCCTTGTCTTAGCTTCCACATCCGCTGCGGCTTCGGTCAGCGCCACCCCTGTAGCTCTTGATGTTCGAAGCGCCGAGAGCATCATGCTAAGGATTTCGCGGCGATACGAAAAAATGTCGTCTCGGTCCAAAATACCTTCAATAAGGTCCAACACATGCGTTAACCCATCCGGCTCAGTGACTCGATCTCCGATGTCGATAAGCTCGCCGAACTTCGATCTTCCAGCGCGTTTTCCGATTTGGTGAGATTTCACTGAACTTGAAAAATCAGCCCTGAGGCCAACAACGCAAAGCTTAACAAAGTCAAGAACCGCTGAAAGCCTACCTTCATCGCCTGATTGCTCAATTAATTTAGCATGCTTGGCTAGCGGTTTGCATGAAACTGGCTCAACAACTGCGAACCGTTGCTTAGCAAGTTTTTCGGCGATTTTTGCTCGCGAGGCTTCTGATGCGGATTGCGCCACAACCACTAAGGTGCCTTCCAAGTCCATTGTATCAAGACAAGTGCTTAAAACCTTCCCAGACTTCGGTCCAGGAAGATCAGGTAGCCAAGAGCGCTGAATTCCTCTTCCGTCGATCCGAAAGTCCAAGGGGCCCCCAGCTTCAATCTGTTCCCGCAACTCGACCAAATACTCTCCAAGCTCTGTGTTGGAATCTTCGCTCCTCCAACGCCAAGGCGTGGTGAGCTTAGCGACATTAGGAAAGTCCCTTTCGACAACATCGGACCAATCCACTACACCATCGAACTCGAAAATCGATTGCAGCGGATCCCCAAAAATGCAGACGGGAACAAGCTGTTTAAGTCGCACAATTAGCTCATGCTGGTGTGCGCTACAGTCCTGATACTCATCTACGAAAACACAGTCGTACGTGCTAAGGACCACATCATCGATACTACGGGAATCAAGCAGCTTGACCGCGGCAGGATAGACGTTACGCCATTCCTCATTGCTCTGTGGGTTAGTTTTAAGGATTTCCGACGTCTTCGGATAGTTTTTTGCAAATCGCAGGCACCAACTGGCGATTGTATCGAGCCTGTAGGACGACGCGGGTACCTCTAGCTTGCGTAGTCGCTTGTGCAATACATCGACTCCCGCAAACGTATGGGTAAGAATGAGGCTGCGTTTCGATACCTCCGGATCGTCACTAATCGCTTTCACCGTCCGTACGATTTGCTCAGTTTTTCCACACCCGGCTGCCGCGATCACGCTGCCTGCATTGGTGGCACGTATGATGGCTGTGACTTCCTCTTGGGAAAGCTCAGGCATCAATCCACTGCCTCACTTCATTTATCGTTTTGGCAAGTGGGGTATCCGGAATGTCTTTGAGGCAAACAAATACAATTCTTCCTAGCTGCTCGCCACGTGACATATTTTTGAACCATGATCGATCTTCTTTTTTACCCAGCCCTTTTTCAACTTTCAGAGTTGCGGCCATTGCTAACCACTTGCGATTATCTTCCGTATCAGCGAGAGCACCTAGCGCCGCTCGATCGACGCCCGGGCCCGCAGGCTTTGCCAACTGAAGATTTTTTAGAACCCTTCCTTCACCGACAACTTCGATAGCAAAGTCAACTATTGCCGTTACTGTTGCCCATGGAACGTCAAGAAAGACCCTGCGCTCGATATCGCAGTCATCGGTCCATTCCGCGACTTGGACTCCCGCCTGATTAAGCGCCTGCTGATTGGCTTCTGACACAGGAACGTCAGAGTCTAGCAATACGAAGCACCGATAGCCTAGATTTTGCATATGCAAGCCAAGCTTTATGGCGTTGTCATTGCCGCTGCCATCGATTGCCACGGCTCCCTGATAGGCGAAGGATTCCTTGCCTTCGTCGCACCAAAGGTCGTCCATGCCGCGCCAAAATCCGACCTCTGTTCGCCCCTCGCCAATCAACAAGCGCGGGGCAAGAAATGCACTTGGGCTGGACCGAATGTGCCGTTGTGCCGTATCCGCGTCTCCTTCGACTGGCCGCGCACACTTAACGGCAATACTGCCTGCGTTGCTACGAACGCAAAACAGTTCTGCGACTTCCAATTCGCAAACAACAACTGGGGAATGTGTTGTCAGGAATGTTTGGTGTACGATAGGCTGAGCGATACCATCTTGTGGAAATCCAGATCGTAGATAACGCAACAAGCGCATTATGCGATGCGGTTCCAACCCAAGTTCAAGCTCATCGACAAGCGTGATGTTTTGTGTTGGGCCAGAATTTTGGACGCCTGCCACCATAAGGCGCGAGGATCCACTTCCGAGGGTTCGCAGCGGCAGGTTGCCATCGTGCAAAGAAACTGCGCCTGAAGCTAACATGCCTGAATGAATGTCCAATTGGGCTTCGTAGCCTTGGTTCTTGGGGACCAGAAAGCCTGCACTGACTTTCTCTGTCAGTTTTACAACATCATCGAACGAGGTGCGATCTCCGGCTGCAAATGATTTCTTTGCTTGCCTAACCGAACCAGCAAGCAGCTCAGCGGCGTTTGGACCTTTTTCAAGTCTTCCGAGCACAGAGGTTCTACTCCATGTGAGATGACGGTCTGCGTATTCACCAAGTCGGTTGGGAGCTATCAATTTGGCGTCTTTGAAGCCGAAACGTGGAGGTTCACCTTCTAGGCGTTCATTGAAAATCTCCCAACGCCAATCGAGTGTTTCGGGATCAAGCGCCGCTTTAACCGTCAAGGCAAGAAGATCGCCTTCGGCTCGTTCGTCGTTAATTTTTTTATCTGCGTCGCTCCATCCACGCAAATACAGACCATACTTGTGCTCAACTATCAATTCTTCTGGCAGATCAACCAGGGTGAGGCAAATTTCTGGTTTGCTGGCTGGATCGCAACCGAACAAGTCGGGATCACTGCCCGAGAACCCGAAGCGCGGGTTTAAGCAGATTTCAATGGCATCCAATATAGTTGTCTTACAGGAGTCACCCGAGCCGATAAGACAGTTCACGTTCGGTGAAGGTGACCACTCAAGTGATTTGATACCTCGAAATTCCAAAATGGAAATATGTGCGATACGCATTTGATAGCTTCCAAAAAGATATAGTGAATACTTTTAATTCAACCATAATCGTCGAGCCAACGGCGTTTGCAACCCTTTAAACACGGGGGACGGCACTGTCGGGTATATAACGTCCGGTTTTGTGCGGTCTCTAATGAAGGTTGCGGTTGCAGCGAAGGTCCGCATTCCGCCCAAATTCGCCATTAACTTGTCATTCGAAGCTTCGCATATGCCGCAATGTTACCCAAATTTCTCATTCATCAATTTCAAAAATTCGTTTGCCATCTCAATTTTCTCTTCATCAGACAAATACAACGGTGGAGCGACTTGGTCTTCCTGCACCTCTTCAAGAAGCTTAAAGCGGCGTTCATCTGGTAGTTTTCCGTAAAATTTCTTCGTGGTCGTTTCGTTTTCATGTCCCATATTTTCTGACCACGCTTTGCGTTGTTCTTGGCTTAACCGACGCCGATCACGCTCGGCTGAAATTGAATGCTTGGCCGAATGCGGTGTGATCTTTTCTGGGCTATTGCGACAAGCCATTGCAAAGGCTTTGGTCACTGCATACGTGGTGGCCATAACTGGGATTGAGACACCATCATTTTCTCGAAACGCCTTTTTATTCACTAAGTGATTATTGCTCGGGAATAGTGCATCATCATCTTTAAACCCTAAATCTGTTAGCGTTGCAGCCCAGTCCACAATAACCTCGTGGAAAATATCAAGGATTGAAAACCACCTTATCTTTAAGCTTTTGCCATTTTTTGCACGCACGACATTTGCGTCTTGGATAATGAGTTTATTTGGGATGTCCAAATGGCACAGCCTCAAGGATACGATTGTATCGGCACGTAATGCCCCAAGATATGCAATGGCAACGATTGCGCGGTCTCGCTGCGCTTGCAAAGTTCCTGTTGGCATTTCTTGCAACAATTGCGCTGCGTCCTCTATAGATTTGTATTGCTTGGCACTACGTGGCAAGCTTTTCGAAAAAGCGCGCCGCGGCAAATCAAAATAATCCGGTAAATCTTGAGGTAAACGTTTGTAGCCATCTTGCTTCAGCAACCATTTAACAAACGCTTTTAAATGCGATACGAAGTGCAAAACAGACGACTTTGACAAATGATCTTCTGCATCAGGGCATGCGCGACGTTTTAAATCATCTCGTATCTTTGACACATCTAAAACAGTGAACTGATCAAAGGCCTTTCCTTTAGTAATCCGTTCACAATACCGGATTGCAGCCAGGTGGCGATCAATTGTTTTTTCATCCAATCGCCCCGCATAAATTTGCCATGCAAAGATGATGCGATCATTTGTCGACCAACAATCTTGCGCAAACTTTTCCTCGTTAATCCCAATACCAGCGGGGACTGCCTTCTTTACTTCGTGTAGGCAGCCCACGGTGGTATTGGGATTTCGAAGACGCGCAAAATAGTCTCGATCAGCCTCAGATGATATCTTTTGCACCATCGCATTGCAGTCCGTACAGTACGCAAAATACATAATTGTCCCGTTGCGAAGTTTCTTTTCAGTTATGGTTTCGAGCAACGGAAAAACGGCAGACTTACAGCCAGTGCATTTGAATTCACCTGCGCGAAGATTTAACTTTGAGCGCTGTCGTCGTTCCTTGTGAAACAAGTTCAGAGCTGCTCCGCGAAACAAATTTGGCCGTTTTTTATCTATTGGTTTTAGGTCCGTTTGAACCCAATTCGAGACGGTGTTTTTGCAAACGTTGTATTTTGAGCAGAGATCATCAACGCAATACACACGATCTTTTTTCAAACGCACGTTTTTATATGAGCGGCTCATTTGGAGCTACCGCGATAAAAATACCCCAACACTTTTTGGCTGGCTCTATCCGATGGCCCACAGCCTCGCTTGCAATGAAAAATTTGCAAAGGCATCAAATGCCAAGCAACATCAATCACGTTGCAACTTATGCCAACAGAATGCTTCACTTACCTGAACAAGTGTTCGTAGGATCGATACGACAGGCATTCGCCCAAGCGTTTAAATCTGTACCACGATAGATGATTTTGCGCCCAAGCTTATAAAATGCTGGCTCCATGTTTTTATGGCGCCATTGCGCCAGCTTGTCGCGATCACCGATTAATTCAAGCTCGGGATCACCCAACACATAGTTTCGATTATCTTCAAATAGATTGGTCATTCTGCGATGCCTCCACGTTCATTTCGATGAGTGGAGGTTCAATCAGAATTTTAAGTCAGCGCTAGTCTGTCAGAACTGTCAAAACCTAAAAAGAGTTTTGACAGGGGTTTTGACAGAAGAAATCTGCACTTTCCGATCACTTTTATTGCTTCGTTTATAGCTCACTACGCTCTATCGCGCGCCTGAGGGTACTTTCGGAATAACGATTCCCAGTTTCCAATGCGATTTGGGAGAGCATTTGTTTCCAGCTTATATCGGGGAGACCCTTAGGAAATACGCGCTTCATATCGGCCATCGCAGCAGGAATTTTCGAAGTTCGGCCAATTGAAATTTTTTCACCCATCAATGCTTGTACAAATGTTGAACCGTTGAGCGTAACTTTGCGCCACTTGTTTGCGTCTTTCTCTAGAAGGCAAAGTGAGTTGCCGGCAAATAGTTCAACGATCTTTGGTAAAAAATGCTCATCAATTGCATCACCATGCCAGGGTGGGGGCGTATCAGGAATGATATAACGACCACGCTCAAACACATATGGAAGCGTGTGATACGCATGTGACGCAAAGGCAAAATCATCCCCATTTAAACATCTTTGCTCCCAGACACCATTTTTCCATGCCTCTCGATCATGTGGATCAAGCGCGACAAAATTATTGGACCCCATTCTTCGCAACCAATAACCATCCTCGCCCGCATCAATGGGGTCGCTCGCTGCAAAGAAACTCTCAAGCGCACTCATTTTTGTAAAAATATTGGAATGTCCCAGATCAACGTCAATTAACAGTTTTGAAACGCGTCCGTTCGTATTGGCGACATAGGCAGAGAATGATTTGAACGATGCTAGAAAGATGTCTTCGCAATAGTCATCTGGCGAGCCATGTTCCTCGGCAATGGCCAGAGCTTCTTTTTGATTTTGTTCAAGTATAAATTGAATAAGCGTCGCACGATGTTTTTGAGAAAACTCATTCCAAAGCTCTGCAATCGTAACGTAACCAACTGGACAAAACATCTGCTCTTTAATCCTTCTTTGATTTGCAATCAGATGAGACGAACTGCGACCATTCTCCCATCAACACCCTGCGCCGTTCCAAAAGATCAGATCGGGCATAGGCGCGTTCAACATCTGAACCCACTTTATGCGCCAATGACATTTCCGCAACCTCTCTGGGTGCATTGGCGACCTCTGACGCCCAATCGCGGAACATGGAACGGAACCCGTGGACGGTGACGCCCTCGATCTTCATGCGCCGCAACAACATCAACATAGACATGTTGGACATTGGAATCACATCACGGTGGCAGGTTCTATAGCGAGGCCGCTCATACCTACCATCACGACAAGGCGCGTGGATACGCAACGGCTCCAAAATTATTTTGTTACAACGCCTGTTTCGCACCACGCGTCAAACAATGCCAATGCAGTATCTGCAAAAATTGGATCGTTGATATGGCCGTCTATCTCGTGGATCTCGACGTTGTCGGGGCAGGTTTCGTGAAGTGTTGACAAAAACGTCTGCAGGCCTTTCTTGTTGCAAAGATCAGCACCATCGCGATCCCATTCGCCAAGTCCGTCTTTGGGAAGCAAAAGCGCAGTTGGGCCTGTTGCTGTGGCCAATTGCCTCGAATGTGCTTTGGCAACTTCGCCGCGCTCTTCGTGATTTAGGACAATGCATGTTAACAGACGATTGTGAGCATGTGTCATGCTATTTTGCCATTTGGCGGGAATACCCTGCCAGCCAATAATATCCACCAGATCGTAACATCCAGGTGCTACTAATTGCGGGGTGCCATTGCGCCCTGCGTTCGTCAAACGATCGGCACCCGCAGAAATATTTGATCCGTGAATATGGTTTCCCAATTCTTGAGTGCAGAAATCAAATACACAGGCAAAAGCGCCCTGCCCTGCAAGACTTTCAAACGCGCGACCGCCCATGCCAGTGGAATGGAAAACGGCCACCTCAAATCCACGCTCTTCAAGGGCTGGTTTTAGGCGCACCATATATTTCAATGCGGTCTTACCCAGTGACGTCATCCCGATCAGTGGTTTGTTGCGATTTGGTGATTGCACGGCGCGCGCGGCACCCAACACGGCGCCCGCGGCTTGGCTGAGGGATGCTTTACAAACCGAATTCAGCCCATAGAGCCCACCTGCCCAAAGGATCATTTGGGTATCTGCGGCCAATCGTTCGGCGGGAATTAATGGCGAAAAGGACACGGTTGAAACAATGTATTTTGGCACACCAAGTGGCAAGGCTGAACAAACATCAAGCGCAAGGTCAGTGCCCATGGTGCCGCCCAAAACGATCATCGCATCGCATTTTCCCTCGGCGTAAATGCGCGCGGTCAACATTGCCGCACCGGCAGCCATAATCTGCATCGCTGCATTTTCATTGCCAGAATCAATCGCAGCCTTGATTGAACTCCCGCCTTCTTGGGCGACATCATGTTTGGAATAATCAGTTGGATTAATGGGATCGCCCAAAACGGATACGTCCATGGTTAAAACACGTCCGCCTTGGTCACGGATCACATCCGCCATATAATTCAGTTCATCGTCTTTCGTGTCATAGGTACCGATGACCAAAATGGTTTTTTCCAACATAATGTCCCCTGTTTTATTGTTACAGCTTGATCCACGCGGTTTTTAAGTTTGTGTATTTATCCAGCGCATGAAGCGATTTGTCGTGACCATTTCCCGATTGTCCAACCCCGCCAAGTGGCACGGTATTATCGGCGCCGCCATAGGTGTTAACGTGAATCACACCTGTTCGGATTGCCTTGATCATGCGATGTGCACGCGACAATCCCGATGTCCAAACCGCGCCAGACAGGCCAAAATCGGTCGCGTTCGCAATTTTGATTGCCTCTGCTTCATCCTTGAACGTCGTCACTCCTAGAACGGGGCCGAACACTTCTTTTTGGGCCAGCGTTGCATCAGGGCGTACCTGTGTCACGATGGTTGGCGCCATATAGTAGCCACCCGATTGTGTATGAATTTGTTGGCCACCTGTCGCGATTTCACCACCTTCAGCGATCGCCGTTTTTACAAACCCAAGGTTTTGCTCTAACTGGGGCAATGAATTTACAGCGCCGATCTGGTTGTTCAAATCCAGCGGATCGCCAACGCGCATTCCTTGTGCGATTGCAACGACCTTGGCAACGAATTCATCATGGATGTCTTCTTGAACCAAGAGACGCGACCCTGCGATGCAAACCTGACCAGAGTTGCGAAAAATTCCTGCGGCGGAAACGGCCGCTGCTTCGTCTAAATTGGTGGCGTCTGCGAAAACGATATTTGGGGATTTCCCACCCAGTTCAAGATAGACACGTTTTAGATTGGATCGCGCCGAATATTCCAACAAACGACGGCCTGTTGGGCCAGACCCGGTAAAAACCAACACATCGACATCCATCGACAGGCCCATCGCTTCGCCGACCACGGCGCCTTGACCAGTTACAACATTCAGCACCCCCGCAGGAAGACCCGCTTCGAGCGCCAATTCGGCCATACGGATCAACGAAAGTGATGCTGTTTCTGCGGGTTTCAATACAACAGAATTTCCACACGCCAAGGCAGGGCCCAGTTTCCATGCGCCAATCATCAAAGGGAAATTCCACGGGATGATCGCGCCAACCACACCAACGGGCTCTTTGCTGACCAATGCCAAAACATCCGATTGCGTTGGCGCGATTTCACCGTTCACCTTGTCCAATGCTTCGGCGTAATAGCGGATTGTGCCCGCCGCTGAACCCGGTTCAGCCTTGATCGCCATTCCAATTTCGGTTCCGTTGTCACGCACACCAAGCACGGCCAATTCTAGCGCGTGTTTTTCAATCAATTCCGCCCATTTCATCAAAACCTTTTTACGCGCCGCTGGGGGTTGGTTTGCCCATCGACCATCGTCAAATCCCACACGCGCAGACGCAATAGCCGCATTCATATCCTGCGCCGTGCCCCGTGCCACCGATGTTAAAACAGTGCCATCAATTGGAGAAATGATATCCATCGTCGCACCATCTGATGCGGGAACGAATTTGCCCTCAATAAGGTGTTGTTGTGGCGAAATGGATTTCGCGCGCAATGTATCAATATCAGTTTGTTTCATGGGATTTACCGTGTTTGGCTATCGTGAAGATCGTGGTCTTCATCTGGTTGAACAGTGCGAAACTCTTTGATGAGCGTGCGGATATGCATCGCGAACACAAGGACGATCACGACGAAGAGGATGAACGCAATTGGGCGGTCGATCATATCAAAGGGTGTTTTCAACCGCGGCAATGCTGAACGTAATTTCACTTCCATAATGCCACCCAAAACCATGCCCAGAATGATCGGAACAATCGGAAGGTTGAGGCGTTTCAGAACAAGCCCCAGCACGCCAAAGCCAGCCGCCAACATGCAATCTGTGAGTGAATTTCGAAGCGAATAAACCCCAACGAATGACAAAATTAAGATCATCACCCCAAGAAAGCGGGTGGGGATTTGAATAACCTTGGTCAGCACATTCGTTGACACCATCAAGAACATCAAAACCAATACGTTCAATATGATCAGCGCCAGATATAAACCGTAAACCAAATCAATATTGTTTTGGAACAGTGCCGGCCCCGGGATGACATTATGCACGTAAAACACCGACAGCATCATCGCAGTTAAGGCCTCGCCAGGGATACCAAGCGCCAAAAGGGGGATCATCGCCGCCGCTGGAACGGCGTTGTTTGCCGCCTCGGATGAAATCAAACCTTCGGGTGATCCATTGCCAAATTCATCGGGCTTTTTCGAGGTTTTCTGGGCATAGGTATAGCTCATGAATTGTGCGGTGAATTCACCAACACCTGGGATCATGCCCATTACCACCCCAAAGCTGGACGCGACAGAGGCCACGCGTTTGTGTTTCCACAGCTCTTTGAAACCAGTTGTCATACTGCCCGAAACGGGTTTGGTATCTGGACTGCTGTCAGGGTTTGTTAGCAGGAAAAATGCTTGGCTAAGCGCGAATAACCCCAAGACCACAACAATAAGGTTTACGCCCGAACTTAGGAACGTCAAATCAAAGGTGTATCGTTTGGTATAGGTAATTGCATCCAATCCGATTGTGTTCAAAAAGATGCCAAACATCGCAAGCATACCCGCCGCGAACACCTGTCCACGGTGTGCAAATACAACGAGGATAATCCCCAATAGGGCTGCCAGAAAAATTTCTCTGCTGCCAAACATCGGGGCAATCACTGCTAAAACAGGTGAAAGCAGGATCAGACAGAGGATGCCGAAAATACCGCCAAAAAACGATGCGCTATATGCCAACGACAGCGCGCGGTGGCCTTCGCCCCGCTTGGTCATTGGATGCCCATCATAAGAGGTAAGCGCGTTCGCCGCTGTGCCAGGGGTATTAATAAGGATCGCAGGAATAGCGCCGCCATACATGGACGATCCGTAAATCCCCAACAACACAGTCAGACCAACAATTGGTTCCAAGGAGAATGTGGCGGGCAAAAGGATCGCAATTGCAACCGCGGGTCCAACACCGGGAATAGCGCCGATAATCACGCCCCCCAGCGCGCCGACTAATAACGCAATCCCCACATCCCAACGCATAAGAAGCTCTGCGCCAGCGAGTAAATTTTCCATGATTTATCCTCTAGAAATAAGTCAACATGATCTGACGCAGACCATCGGGTAAGGCGTTATAAATTTGACCAGCGGGCAATTTGACCTGCAAAAAGGTTTTGAACATCAGCACAGTCACGATTGCCGAACACACAGCGCCGATGAATATCGCACGGTTGCGATAACCAACACGAAACACCAGCAATACGGCAAATAAAATAGTGCCGCCCAGATACCCAATATAGGGAATTGCAAATGCGTACAGAATGAACCAACCCGCATACTCTAGCGATGCGCCCCAAACGATTACCTCTTTCCAGCGGCCCTCGATACGTTCGGACAGGCCAGAGGCAAGGAGGTGTAACGCTGCAAAAAATGTCATACCTGTCAGTGAAACAGCGGGCCAAAATCGCGGTTGCGAAAATAATTTTCCCGACGATTTATATGCCGTTTGATCCAGAATTTGTGTCAAAAGAAATACGGATAGAGCAAAGAAGAACCACGCGAAAACGATGTCTCCGGGGCGTCGGTATCGCTTGAACAGCACTTTCAGTGTTGTGTACCGTGACATGCAAGCTCCTCGTGGGTTTTGAAACACTCGGGCCAGTTGCAGCCCGAGCAAATTTTTATGGATCGCTTTATTCGCCGATCAAAGTGCCGATATGGCCCAGCGTTTTAATGTCAGTGTCGATTTGCGCCGTCACTTCGTCTGCACTTTGCCAGTAAACCGTCGCACCTGTTTCAGCTGCCAGTTTTTGCGCGCGTTCTGACATCATTGTCTTTTGCGCAACCGCAATAATTTTTTCGCGTGCATCGGCTGGTGTGTCTTTGTGAACAAACAATCCATTCCAAAGTGCAACGTTCAAATCTGGCGCCAATTCGGCAACCGTTGGTATGTCGGGCGTCAAAGAAATCCGCTCCGATCCAACCGAAGCCAGCACTTTGACGCTGTCTAAACAAGGCAAAATCAATTGCAGAGTTGTGTTGATAACATCAACATCACCAGAGGCCAAAGTATTACAATCCAAGGCATCAAATGCCGCATCAGATGCATAGGAAAAGCCCATTTCTTTGGCCAGCCCCATGGTCACCTGCGTTGGAACCAATGGCGCGCCAAAATGGCCAAGCACAACATCGTTCTCTTTGGCATACGCCGCAAGACCAGCCATATCATCATATGGTGCATCTGCACCTGCAGCGATAACAAATGGATACGTTAGGAAATTGCCAAGCGGTTCAAATGGATTTGGGTTCAAATCAGGAATACCGATCTGCGGGCCAACCACAGGGATCGCAATAATAAATGACCCAACTGTGTAACCATCTGCGGGTGCATTGGCCACTTCGACGGCACCGGGGAACGGGCCGCCGCCCCCACCTGGTTTATTTACAACCGCTGCTGGCACGCCATATTCTTTTTGGAAATCTTCCGCGATCATGCGCGTTAAAACGTCTTCCAAATCACCCGGAGGCCATGGAACAACAAATTCTACTGGTTTTTCTGGATATTCTGCATGTGCCATACCTGCGAACGCTGTTGCGACGCAAAAGGTAGCAATGAGAGTCTTGTTGATTATTTTCATTTCACACTCCTTCGGTTCATTTATTAAACCACTGTTGTGTAAAAAAGATTGCCTTGTTAATTAGTTTATGTCAAACTTTTTCTACAAATTAACTGTACGGAGCCAATCAATGTCGGTCGTCGCCAAGGCAATTTCTCTACTAGAACACTTTTCTGTTCAGAACCCCGAACTGGGTCTGTCACAGCTTTGCCGTCTCGCGAAAAAGGATAAGGCCACCACATACAGATACCTTACGACATTAGAATCTATTGATTTTGTCGAACAAAACCCTGTTTCCAAAATGTATCGGATCGGGCCAGCGGTTCTGCATTTGGCAGATATTCGCGAACAAACTGTACCCCGCCGCGAAGGTGCCATAAAGCCGCTTGAAATACTTGCCCAAGCAACGGGCGAAACTGCGCATGTTTCGATTCTTTCGGGGAATGGCCTGCATGCATTGGAAGCGTGCGAATCGATGTTGCACAGCACACGCGCTGTCATTGACCTGCAAAAATTACCATTACATGCGACCGCATCAGGGATCTGTGCCTTGGCCTTTGGCCCCGCCGATTTAACGCAAATCGCCAATACGACGTTGACGCAATTTACAAAACAAACGGCACAGGATGTTGAAACACTTGCCCGCTATATTTCACGCGTTCAACAATCTGGGTTTGGTTTTTCGGATCGCGCATTTGAAAACGATATCGTTGGTTTTGCAGCCCCGCTGTTTGATCACACAGGCCAGATGGCCGGAACAGTTGCCGTGGCCGCGGTTGCCAGCCGTCTTACCAATGCGTTGGTCGATCAAATCCACAACAGCCTGATCACAGCCAGCACCAGTATTTCACATAACTGGGGGGGACGTGTTCCCACCTCGATCCAAACCCTTTGGGCACAATCGTCCAAATCTTTAGCAGAGAAAGAAATGTCGATATGAAAGATTCAAATTTCCTAAAGGAAAACAACGCCCGTCATTTTTGGCATCCAATGACTTCGCCAGAGGATAGCACAACAACGCCGCCCAAAATTATCACCGGCGCACAGGGCGTCAGCATTCAAGACATCGACGGAAACGAAGTTGTTGATGCGGTTGGCGGTCTGTGGAATGTGAATCTGGGGTATTCCTGCCAACCCGTAAAAGACGCGATTGCCGCTCAACTGGAACAACTTCCTTATTATTCCACCTTTCGCGGCACATCCAATGATGCCGCGATAGAGCTTTCGTATGAATTGGCCGATTTTTTCGCCCCAGACGGGTTAAGCCGTGCGTTTTTTACGTCGGGTGGGTCGGATTCTGTTGAAACGGCGCTACGTCTTGCGCGGCAATATCACAAACTGCGTGGTGAATCAGGGCGCGTTAAATTTCTAAGCCTTAAAAAGGGTTATCACGGCACACATATTGGCGGTGCAAGTGTGAACGGGAACGCAAATTTCCGCAATGCATACGAACCCCTATTGCCAGGGTGTCACCACATCCCTGCCCCTTATACTTATCGCAACCCATTCAACGAAACCGATCCTGAAACGCTGGCTAATTTATGTATTGCTGCGCTTGAGGACGAGATCAATTTCCAAGGTGCAAATACCATTGCGGCGATGATCATGGAACCGATCCTTGGTGCGGGTGGCGTCATCGTTCCCCATGAATCGTTCGCACCACAGGTTGCCGAAATTTGTGAACGCAATGGTATCTTGTTGATCACGGACGAAGTGATTACCGCATATGGCCGCACAGGCGCATGGTCTGGCGCGCGTTTGTGGGGGATTAAACCCGATATGATGTGTACGGCCAAGGCCATCACAAAC
Organism: Paramylibacter ulvae; assembly: GCF_014652655.1. Taxonomy (GTDB): domain Bacteria; phylum Pseudomonadota; class Alphaproteobacteria; order Rhodobacterales; family Rhodobacteraceae; genus Amylibacter; species Amylibacter ulvae. The sequence goes on along the minus strand of NZ_BMZF01000012.1, from coordinate 19,793 downwards.
GGGTTTTTCCCATTTGGTGTCGTCATGATGGGTGACAAGATGATCGAGGCGTTTGAAAACAATCCAGCCGCAAAAATTGGCCATGGATACACATATTCTGGCCATCCCGTTGGCGCGGCGGCGGCGCTAGCATGTTTAAAAGAAACCAAGCGATTGAATGTTATCGAAAATGCCGCGGCCCGTGGCACACAGATGTATGACGGCTGCCTTGCCTTGATGGATAAACACGAGATTGTCGGTGATGTGCGCGGCGGCAAAGGATTGATGACGGCGATTGAATTGGTCAGTGATCGCGCCACCAAAAAACCAATCGATGGGGCATCAGCGGCATTGATCCAAGAAACCGCATACAATGCTGGTGCTATGGTCCGCGTTTCTGGCCCAAACATCATTATGTCACCGCCACTGGTTGTGACGGATGCGGATGTAAATACAATTTTATCAGCACTTGATGCTGGTCTTTCAACCGTCAAAGGCTAGCACATGGATAATAATTTTGTCGCGCTGCTCGGGACCAAAGGTGGCCCAGCCATTCGCCCAGGTTCCAGCATGCCAACATCCAATCTGTTATGCCTGAACGGTCACAAAATCGTCGTTGATTGCGGGCTCGGTGTTACGCGTGGGCTTGTCGATCAAGGATTACAGTTAAAAGATATTTCAACCGTGTTCATTACGCATTTGCATTCCGATCATTACCTTGAACTGGGCGGATTGCTCCACACCGCATGGACGGCAGGGTTAAAAACCAAGGTCAATGTTTGGGGGCCTGCTGGTTTGGATCAATATTGGAACAACTTTGTTGCATCAATGAAATCCGACATTGAAACGCGCATCGATGACGAAGGTCGCCCCGATCTGCGAAAATTGGTTGCGATCCATGTGATCGACAATGATGATATCAAACTGGACACGGGCATTGTCGTTGCGCCAATGCGCACAGAACATCCCCCTTTGGTGGATTGTTTTGCATTGAAATTTACGTCAGATGAAAAAACTGTAGTGTTTTCAGGTGACACCGCGCCCATCGCCACCATGGTTGATTTCGCCAAGGATGCCGATGTCCTCATCCACGAAGCAATGTTGGAATCCGCGCTGCCTGCGTTGATGGCGCGTATCGGAAATGGCAGTGAGAAATTAATGGCGCATTGGCTCCGATCTCATACTTTTGCACATGACGCAGCCCAGATCGCAACCTCTGCAGGGGTTAAACAATTGGCGCTGTCCCATTTAATCCCCTCCGACGATCCAGATTATTCGCAAGATGATTGGGCAAATGGCGTTACAGATCATTGGAGCGGACCATTGCACGTTGGCTTTGACGGGATCAAAATCGCCCTTTGATGAACAAGACACGCGCCAACCTTTCGGTTCTGCGCGTGTCCTCGTGTTATTTATTCGTCAAATGCGCCCGTGATGCGGCACATGACGCCCGAATACCGCGCGCAAACAAGGTCACATCGATATCCGTGGCAATAAAACGCGCACCACGTTTAAAACATTCTGCTTGCAATTCTTTGTCCAAGGTCAAAATACCTGCCGCTTTGCCCGCCGCCACGATCCGATCAACGGCATCCAAGACCGCATCTTGCACTTCGCTCTGGCCAGGTTTGCCGATAAAACCCATATCAGCGGCTAGATCAGATGGCCCCACAAAAACCCCGTTCACACCGTCAACCGCCAAAATATCATCCAGCGCATCAATACCTTTTTGATTTTCAACCTGTGCCAATAAACAAATTTGTTCGCGTGCGGTTGTCAAATAATCGCCAATTGCCGCGAAATCCGACGCCCGTGCAAGGGCGGATCCAACCCCGCGCACACCGTGGGGCGGATAGGTTATCGCATCAACCAGCTCTTGCGCTTGTTCGCCACTTTCAACCATCGGAATTAACAACGATTGTGCACCTGCATCCAACAATTGTTTGATAATCCAGGTTTCACCAATTGGTGGGCGCACAACGGCATGGCTGTTACGCGCAGCGATCACTTGTAACTGTGCAACGATTGAACGCAGATCATTGGGGGCATGTTCGCTATCGATCAACAACCAATCAAACCCAGCACCGGCGCTGATTTCCGCAATATACGGATCCGCAAGGCCAAGCCAGCATCCCAGTTGAAGATCACCGTTTGCGATTGCGGATTTAAATGGATTATGTGGTGCAGGCATTACGATGATCCTTTATGCAAATGTTATATCGACATGACCAAAATCGCCAAAATCGGCGTTGATTTGTGAACCAGACGGGCATTCAACTGGGCGAATAAAACTGCCTGATAAAATGATTTGACCCGGTTCAATGCTTTGGCCGTATTGCGCCATGCGCCGCGCCAACCAAACCACGCTCTCAATAGGATCGTTCAGAACCCCTGCCCCAAGACCAGTTTCTTCAACCTCTGCGTTTCGCGACGTGATCGCGCCAACCCAACGTAAATCAAACGCATCAATGGCATGTTTTTGTGCGCCCAGAACAATACCCGCATTCGCGGCATTGTCGCTGATCGTATCAAAAACTTTGCGGGTCTCTCCTGTTTTTGGATCTGCACGCAAAATCCGTGTATCAAGGATTTCGATGGATGGTGCCACAAAATCAGTGGCCGCGATGACATCTTCACACGTGACATCCGCACCACCCAATGGCGCCTTTAACACAAAAGCAATTTCTGCCTCGATGCGGGGTTGGATAAAGCGACCTTTTGGAACGGTTGCGCCATGTTCAAACAGCATGTCATCAAACAAAATTCCACTGTCGGGAATGTCGATGTTCAACGCATATTGCATGGCTTTGGATGTCAAACCGATCTTCCAGCCGATCACACGTTGCCCTGCCGCCAGTTTCGCACGGTAAATCGCGTTTTGCACGGCATAGGCATCATCCATCCCCATTTCAGGATGGCGTTTGGTTAACAATCCAATCTGTTCGCCAGATTTTTCTGCGACCAATAAATCAGCCGCCGCTTGGGCGTGATCTTGGGGGGTCATACCGCTTCGTCCGCGACTGTGTTGCGCAGCGTGCCAATGCCGTTAACTTCGATTTCAACCACATCACCAGGTTTCAGGTATTGTGGCGGATCAAGACGCGCACCAGAACCCGTTGGTGTGCCCGTGACAATGATATCACCCGGCTGAAGCGTCATGAAGGTAGAAATATATTCGATCTCGCGCCGAATTGGGTGCATCATACGGCTTAACACATCGTCTTGGCGAACCTCGTCATTTACACGCGTAATAATACGGGCATCGTCCAGTTGGCTTGCATCCGTAAACGGCACCAACCATGGGCCGATTGACCCTGAATTATCCCAGTTCTTGCCTTGGGTGACGTTAAATTTCGCATGGCGAACCCAATCGCGGATCGTACCCTCATTACACAATGTCAGCGCAGCGATATGGTCATAGGCATCGTCTTGGCTGATACGGCGACCCGTCTTGCCGATAACAATCGCAACCTCGCCTTCGTAATCAAGCGTTTCGTTTTCAGGCGGGCGGATCAATGGGCGGTTGTGGCCTGTGAACCCACTGGCAAAGCGTGGGAAAAGCGACATATATTTGGGCTGCTCTGAACCGTCTTTATATTCCGCGTTACGATCGGGGAAATTAACACCAACGCATAAAATGCGCGGTGCATTGGGCAGAACCATTTCAAATTCAAATTCTGTATGCGTAACAGGTTTGCCAGTGGCCGCCTGTTCCAACGCGTCAAACCCGCCTGCCCGCACCACATCGAGCAAGGTTGGCCACTGTGGAAAATCACCATCCAGCGCAACCATGCCATCATCTGTGACGGCCCCGTAATGCGTTTGCCCATGCGTTGTATATGTTGCGTATTTCATTTTAGTTTCTCCAAAACTTCTTGAATGACAGCGACGGCCATCATCCAACATCGTCGCCGGTTTCAGGTAGGATTTCTTGTTAAGACAATCCCAGCGTTGAACATTTCAATACACCGCCCCCATTGCAAGGGGCGGTTGTCCGAATTGATCAGAGTTTTCAAACCCAGATCCGTTAAGGTGCAATAATCGGGCTGGCCTCAATCTCGGAATCCTTCAGATCAACACCGACGAACGCAGTGCCATGCTTGAACCAACTTTCAGGTGCAGGAGCACCCCAAAGCGTTTGGCGCTGTGGATCTTGTAGATCCCATTTAATCGGTTCCAGATCAGGATCAACCGTTTGGTAATCAGAACAGTAAATCTCAATGCGGTGGCCATCAGGGTCCAAGATGTAAAGAAAGAAAGCGTTCGAAATACCATGGCGGCCAGGGCCGCGTTCAATATTATCGACATAACCAGACGTCGCCATCAGATCGAGCAGATCAATAATGTTCAACGGGGTTGGCACCCAAAACGCAACATGGTGCATCCGTGGACCCGTACCGTTGGTGAACGCCATATCATGCACGCCACCTTTGCGGTGCATCCAAGCGGCCCATAGTTTCTTGCTGTCATCATCCTCGGTGTATTCTGTCACACGGAACCCAAAATCACTGTAAAAATCCACGGATGCATCAACATCATGGCTGAAACAGTTGAAATGATCGATCCGCAACGGTTTCACACCACGATACAGCGCATATTTCTGGTGGATTGGGTCCAAGCGATCCATTTTGTGATAAAATTCCAGCGGAATGCCCATGTTGTCGGATGTCAGCAATGTTCTGCCTTGGTATGGGCGTTCAACCCAAGACGTAGGGCGGCCTTTGCCTTTAAAATAGGTTTCTGCCTTGTCCAAATCAGCCTCGTCATAGGTTTTGAAACCCATCACTTCGACGGTGCCTGGTTGATCGGACTTTTGCAAAATTATGCAGTGATGCCCGCGCTCTTCCATGGCGCGCAGGTAAACGTGACTATCGGATTCATCAGTGACCTGAAGACCAACAATCTCAGTATAAAATTTGCGCGACGCAGCAAGGTCTTTTACATTCAAGCAAACGTGGCTCAATCGGATTGTGTTGAAATCGGGGTACAGATTTGGTGCTGGGATTGGCATCAAAGGGCTCCTAACTTGGTGATTTTATGTTGACCTGTGGCAAAACCGATGTGTTTTTGCTCCATATAAAATTCGAAAGACCAGTCGCCGCCATCGCGCCCGATACCGCTGGCCTTTACCCCGCCAAATGGCGTGGGCAGGTGGCGCACGTTTTCGGAATTTACCCAAATCATCCCCGCCTCTAGTGCATCGGTAAAACGCAACGCGCGGGTCAAATCATTTGTCCAAACGTAACCAGTCAAACCATAGTCGATGTCATTGGCGATGCTGAGCGCCTCTTCCTCGGTCGAAAAAGGAATGGACGTTAACACAGGGCCAAAGATTTCTTCTTGGGCGATGCGCATTTTGTTATTGGCGTTGGTGAACAATGTGGGGCGAACGAAATAACCCTCGTCGCCAATTGTCACGCCGCCTGCGGCCACTGTCGCGCCGTCTTCTTTGGCGATATCGAAATAACTGGTCACTTTGTTAAAGTGTTCTTCGGTGACCAATGGCCCAATTTCCGTGGCGGGATCCAGCGGATGACCAACCTTAATATTATTAACACGTTCGATCAGTTTGGCTTCGAATTCTTCGCGAATTGTATCTTGGATCAGCAAGCGCGAAGAACTGGTGCAGCGTTCCCCGTTTATCGAATAGATCATAAAGATCACAGCATCCAATGCGCGATCCAGATCGGCATCGTCAAATACAATAACAGGGTTTTTACCGCCAAGTTCAAGGTGATTACGTTTCAACGTATCCGCACCTTGTTTGGTGATCAAACTGCCTGTGCGGCTCTCGCCCACAAATGCAATCGCCTTGATTTTTGGATGTTCACAAAGCGCCTTGCCAGCACCTTCGCCAAATCCATTGACGGTGTTCAAAACGCCCGGTGGCAAACCTGCCTCTTCGGCGATTTCAACCAAAAGACGCGCAGTCAATGGCGAGGCTTCCGCAGGTTTATGCACCACAGTACATCCCGCAGCCAAGGCCGGCGCGATTTTCCAAGTGGATAACATGAACGGCGTGTTCCACGGTGTAATAACACCGACAGGGCCAATGGGCTTGCGCGTTGTGACGTTCATCAATGTTGGTGATTGTAACTGTTGACCATCACGCGCCTGCACGACTTGATCCGCAAAATATCGGAAATTTTCTGCACCGCGCAATGCCGCCTTGGACATGAATTTATAAGTCTGGCCCGTATCCCAACATTCACACAGCGCAATTTCTTCGGCACGTGCCTCAATGCCTTCGGCGATCTTGATAAGGATTTTTTTGCGTTCAAGCGCTGGCATATCACGCCAAGCAGCAAACGCATCATGTGCGGCATTCGCTGCCGCATCAATATCCGCCGCCGCGCCATGTGCCACGTCACAAATTACGGATTTGTCCACAGGCGAAGTGTTTTGAAACACCCCATCAGCACCCGCCACATCCTGTCCTGCGATCCGGTTCAGGATGCCGGTTTTGCGAAACCTGCCCAGATATCCATCCAGTTTGGCGATGTTGTCATTCAGTTTACTCATTGAGGATCCTCCAAGTGATCGCGAACGTTGCCAAATTTCGGCGACAGATCGGCATTAATGTCGCGCATCTCTGACGAGAGCGCGATGGAACGGGTGGCCATTGCGGGGGCGACGAAATCTTTAAGAACCTCAAACAGACGCGTGATTGCCGCGTGCTTTACGTCTGGCGCCCTGCCCTCGCGCAATCGAACCGACAGATCAATAAACCCATGTTTAGGATTTCCATCAGCCATTGCAAAATGATCAACGCGCGTTGCCCGCACCCGAATACCTGGCGTGGGGAAGGCATCGATTTTTGCCGCTTCGGCGCGGATTTCCTGACACAGTGCCGCCATATCAATGACGTCCTCTAGGTTGGCAGAATATTCGATGTGAAAGTGTGGCACGTAAATTCCTTAACATGTTAATTGATGCTAAGTTAATTAATGCTAACATGCGTTGTCAACACCTTCTTTCTCGTGCAAGTGAGGGGGAATATATAAATTGAGGCACCAATGACAAAACAACTTCCTTCGACGGCCCGATCTCTACCGATTGCACTGATCAGAGCACGCGAAGGCCTGATGTCCCCGATTCGTGAAATGCTGGAAACAACGGGTATTACCGAACAACAATGGCGCGTTTTGCGGGTCTTAACGGAATTTGGCCGCATGGATACTAAAACGCTGGCCAATCGATCCAGTCTTATGTTTCCAAGCCTCACACGGATCGCGGCAACCTTGCGCGATAAGGGGCTTGTGACACAAACGCGCGACACCAATGACAGACGGCGACAATTCATTGAAATCACAAAAAATGGTCAGCAGATTATTGATGAACACACGCCCCAAGCGCTAAAGATCGTCGCTGGGTTCAAAGAAAAACTCGGCCCCAAAGGATACGAAGAATTACTTGATCTTTTGGCCCGGCTGGACCCCGATGCGAACCCCTGATCGCAACGGCGTTGTCCGCACGCAATAAACAAAACCCACGTCGAATTCTCCACCAAATGCGCATCCTGCAAGATCGCGCACCCTATATCTGTGCCAGATCGCACCAAGGAATTGTGAAAAGGATACTTGTGAATATCAACTTCCTTCGATAATAGTTAACATGACAATTAACTGATCTTGTGGCATATGCGGAACGATCATTCGGGAGAAGGTTATCATGCAATATCATCTAAACGGGTTCAAACCGGGTAACTATCAGGTTCCTGATGCAGCAAGAAAACCATACCCAATTCCCCCGATCGAAGACTTGCCCAGCGAAATCGACGTGCTGATCATTGGCACTGGCCCAGCAGGTTTGACCATGGCGCGGCAAATGTCGGAATTTGCAGACATCAAAACCTGCATTGTTGATATGGCACATGGTCCGTTGCTGTTTGGCCGCGCGGATGGCATTTCGTGCCGTACCATCGAAATCATGGAAGCCTTTAACAGCAGCGACTTGGTGGTCAAAGAAACCTATCAGTTAAAACAAAACACATTCTGGGAACCAGACGACGCAAATCCACAAAACATCAAGCGTACTGAAAAAATCAGCGATGCAAGGGACGGATTGTCAGAATTCACGCACGGCATTGTCAACCAAGCACGACTGCATGAAATATTGATCGACGGGATGAAAAATTCGATCACCAACCTGCGCCCGCATTACAGCCGCGAATTGGTTGATTTGGATATCGACGATACCCTTACCCAAGACCTCGACGCCTATCCGATTACCGCAACATTCAAACGCTCCGATGATGCGGGCGCTGGCAAGGTTGAAACGGTCAAGGCGCGTTTCATCGTTGGGAGCGATGGCGGCAGAAGCAGCGTTCGCAAGGGGCTTGGCATTTCGTTGCAAGGTGATTCCGCTGATAAAGCATGGGGTGTGATGGACATTCTGTTAAACACAGATTTCCCAGATATTCGCGTCAAAAGCTTTATCCAATCCAAAGACCACGGCGCGGTGATGACCATCCCACGCGAGGGCGGTTATCTTTGCCGCTTTTACGTCGAAATGGATTCAATGGCCAAAGGCAAACGCGCAACCGATATCAAGCTAACCGAACAGGACCTGATCGCCAAAGCACAGAAAATTTTCCACCCCTACACATTGGACGTCAAAGAGGTGGCATGGTGGTCAATCTATTCGGTGGGCCAACGTATTGCAGATCGCTTTGATAACCGCCCCATCGACAGTTCAGACGATGTCATGCCGCGTGCCTTTGTGTCTGGTGATGCCTGTCACACACACAGCCCCAAGGGTGGCTGGGGTTTAAACACATCCTTGCCCGATACCTTTAACTTGGGCTGGAAAATGGCCGCAGTCTTGCAAGGCCAAAGCGATCCCAAATTGCTGGCCACATATTGCACCGAACGTCGCAAAGTGGCGCAACAACTGATTGATGCGGATAAGGAGCTGTCAAAATTGATCGCAACGCGCCCCACTGCTGGTGGCAATTTAGACTCAGCCAGAATCGGCACAGCCGAGATCGAAGCCTTTATGAAACGCCAAAGCGGTTTTGTAAGCGGCACATCAATCGAATATTTCCCGTCCTACATTTGTACCGGACAAGAAAACCAACATTTGGCGACGGGTCTTAAAATAGGGCAACGCTTCCACTCGGCACAGGCAACGCGCGTGGCCGATGGCAGAACCCAGCATTTGGGTCACCTCGTCAAAGCCGACGGTCGCTGGCGCCTCTTTCTATTTGGTGGCGTCCAAGATCCAAGGCAAGCATCGTCAGATGCATATCAATGCGTTGATTTCTTGGCCAATGACCCGTCTTCTCCTGTTAAAAAATACACACCCAAAGATGGCGATATTGACTCTTTGATTGATACTTACGCGGTCTTTCAACAACAAGATTTGTCAATGCATGACCTTCCTGACTATCTCTGGCCTGCCAAGGGTAAATACGCACTGCGTGACTATGAAAAAGTATTCCAAGCGCAGGACGGCAATGATATCTATGATCTTCGTGGGATCGAGCGCACCAACGGCTGTGTTGTCATTGTCAGACCAGATCAACACATCGCGACAATCTTGCCTGTCACAGCACATGCAGAGCTTGCAAAATTCTTTGATGCTTTCATGATTGAACAGTCTTGAATCACTAGGTTTCAACGCGCAATGATTTCACCCCTGGATATGCGCCACTCGCTTGTTTGAGGATGAAATCAGATAGGTGTGTTTGCACATATTGCGCAATAAAGCTGCTTGGCGCGGTAAGGACGAGCACGGCATCGTCAATCATTTTAAAATCCAAGCGTGCCAACCAGTTTTCAAACCGCACTGGATCAATTGCACGAAGGCTTGCGCAGACATCGCTCCAGCTGCCTTTGCGAATATCAATCGGTTTGGGCTGCGGTTTGCCAAAATCAACTTTGACAATCTTCGGACTTGCGGGCGCGGGCAATAGCCCCCCTGCTCTTTCAACAAAATCTGGCCCGACATTGGGCCATTGTTCCTGTGTATCTTTGAGGATCAGATCAAGGTTTATTCCATATGTCGAAACCCGCCCGCGCGCGCCTTGGCGTTTGACAACAATCCAATTCTTATCCCGCAGTTTTGCCATTTCACGTTTCACGGTACGCGGGTCCACCGCCCAAAGACGTGCAATTTCTTTGTGTCCCATCGACAATTCATCGCCGCGCCAATTATAGCGACTGGTGATCAACGCAATAATACGCAACACTTGACGTTGAACATGTTTGTCCGCCGACAAACCATGCACAGACAAAGCCGTCAAAATATCGTATTTCTTTGATGAGGCACCCTGCCCCACTGGCTTTCGTATTGCCATTGCTCGCCCTTTTCGCAGTTTTGCCAACTGTCTTGCTTGGTGACTGTTGATTAGCCTGTTTCCCAACGCTTTTCAACAACCTCCTCATATTTGCGTTGAGCGATCCGATTCTGTCAAGGGATACCGAAACATTCCCCCAGAATTTTTCCAAATCAAATATAAAAGAAAGGTATTATTGGTAAAGGGTGACTCTCAACGTGTCCCCTATTGGCGTATTCGTGTCACCCATTGTGCGGTATTCGGTGATTTGGTGTCCCCTATATTTTGTGTTCACCCCGCAGCCATTGTTCCCTGTACAACGCAATTGTTTGCGAATCGGTTTCGATCATTTACCCGCTATAGATAAGGCAAAAGCCTATTTTCGCAATTTCCTTAATTGAGTGAATTACATCTTTGCAATTTTTGCAAATTAGGCGTATTTACGAAAATAATCAAAATTAGCGTCCTGGGATTTATAAAATGTTCACGCACCAAGATTTAAGCGAGCTTCAAGCCAATTCATTAAAGATGCAAAACTGGATCCGTCAACAGACGTTCAGCCCTGAAATGGATAAAAAGCTGCGTCGTTTTTCAAGTTGGGAAGTGGCGAGCCTGATCCTTAAAATTAACCAATCCACCTTTCGCGGACGTTTGGCCAGTGACCCGACCTTGCCTGCAGGCTTGGTCGAAGAAGATGGCCGCCAGCGCTGGTATACTTTGGAAGAGGTGAACGAGCTGCGCCGCAAGATGAAGGTGAACCGCCAAAGCATGATGCCAGAACGCCCTGCGGGAAAACGTGCGGTGCGCTGCGCGATTGCGAATTTCAAAGGGGGTGCTGGAAAATCAACCGTTGCACTTCATTTTGCACATGCCGCCGCCCTTGATGGATACCGTGTGTTGGCCGTTGATTTTGATCCACAAGCTACACTAAGCCATTCAATGGGGCTCACGAATGTCTCTGAAGATCACACCGTTTGGGGCATTATGGCGCGTGACTTGGAGCGCGAAACCAACCGTCAAAATGCCGCTGCGGTGGGCGCCGAAAGCGGAACCGCCCTGCCCCAACGCCGCATTCCTGCAGCGATCACCGATATGGGTTTGGGTGATTTGCGCGTCAATGATTTCATCAAGCCAACCGCATGGTCCACAATTGATATTGTGCCGTCCTGTGCCAATGCAGCCTTTGTGGAATTTGCCTCGGCGCAATATCGTCATATGAATCCCGAATGGTCATTCTTTGCCGCGGTTAGCCGTTATTTGGATGCGTTGCCTGATGATGCGTATGATTTGATTATTTTCGATTGCCCGCCTGCGATTGGCTATCAATCCATGAATGCTGTGTTTGCGGCGGACCTTTTGTATATTCCATCTGGCCCTGGCTATTGGGAATATGACAGCACCACCAGCTTCATCGGACAGCTTGCAGAAGCGTTGGAAGATCTCAGCGCTGGGTTTGAACAAACCTTCCCCGCGGGGAAGGTTTCATTGCCCAAGGTATTCCAAGACATCCGCTTTTTGGTGACACGATACGAGCCAAGCAATGATTTGCACCGTGCGATGGTAGAAGCATTTCGAAAGGTTTTTGGGGATAGATTAACCGACAACCCAATCGAAATGACCCGCGCGGTAGAACAATCAAGCCGATTCCTCAGCTCGATTTACGAAATTGATTACCGCGACATGACGCGTGACACATGGCGGCGCGCGCGCGGCAGTTTTGATTTGGCCTACGACGAATTCAAAGAAACCTTTCTGGCCGCGTGGCAGAAATTGGAGGATGAAGCATGAGCAAGAAGCGCAGAATGTTTGACATTGAAATGCCCACAGATGATTTGCCACCTGTGGTTGAAACACCGACGCCATCAAAAAATCGACGCGGCCCAATGGCAACGGCGATCAATGAAAATGCTGCGAGCAATCGCGAACGCGCCGACACAGAGGCAGCGATACGTGCAGAAAATGATGCGCTTGCACATGAACATGTGCGCATGAAAAAACAGGGCCTCATTGTTGAACAGATAGAGTTGCACCTGATCGATACCGATAAATTAACCCGTGATCGGGCAGATGGTGCCGATCCTGAATTGGACGAGCTGAAAACATCGATCAGCCAAATTGGTCTGTCCAATCCGATCAAGGTTGAACCAACGGGGCAGGGGCGTTTTGAACTGATCCAAGGCTATCGTCGCCTGAGCGCGTATCGCGCATTGTTGAGCGATACGGATGATGCGCAAACCTATGGGCGCATTCCTGCATCGGTTCAGGCACAGGGTAATTCGCTAGAAGGTTTGTATCGCCAGATGGTGGATGAAAATATGATCCGCAAGGATATTTCATTTGCTGAAATGGCACAGCTTGCGATGCGTTACGCCGCCGACCCGGACACGCCGCAGAACGATCCGAACAAGGCCGTAGCAGAGTTGTTTTCATCGGCGAATTATGCGCGGCGCAGTTATATCCGCAATTTCATTTCTCTGTTGGATGCTTTGGGTGATGCGTTGATTTTTCCACAGGATATTCCACGCGCATTGGGGATTGCGGTGTTAAAGGAAATCCAATCCAAGGATTGGATGGCAAATGCGATCAAGGCGGATTTGGGGCCGCGACTGGGGCGCAAATCCGCGGCTGAATTGGACGTGCTGCGCCGTTATGCGGGGCAGGGGGGTGATTCAAAAAATGCCACCGAAGATAAACAACCTGTCACGAAAAAGGCGCGGGTTGCCAAGACAACATTTCAATTATCCCGCGCTGAAGGTGCCGCAAAATGTACGGCATCATCGGGGCGATTGGAAATTCGATTGCCCAAAGATTTTTCCGCGATGGATCGTTTGAAATTGGAAGCAGCCGTGGCACAGATGTTGGATGCGCTTGACGATTAAAAACCTTCCCTGCGGGGAAGGTTTACCGTATTGAGGAGAATAATTCGCCTATTCTCCTCATAATTTATTGTTTTTTGCGGTGAATGACGATAATAATCGCCTCATGACAGAAATCTGGGAATCGCCATATTGGCCAAATTTTGGTGTCGATAACAACGTTGTCGAACCGTATTTAGCACGGCTTTCGCATGGATTGGGGCGTGTGCACGGTGTTCATGCTGGATTGTCGCCGGCGGATCGTGAACAGATTTTGTTGCGCGAAATTGCACAAGAGGCCGTGCATAGTTTTGGGATAGAAGGCGTAACGCTGCGCGCACAAGATATCCAACAATCTGTTATTGCATCCATGGCGGGGCGCAATCTGGATGGCGCGACACGGCGATCAGATCGCGTGGCACAAATGATGTTAGAGGCACGCGATCCGAAAACAAAACTGGATGAACAAACCCTGTGTCGTTGGCATCATCTGCTGTTCGCCCATACCGAGGCCGAAGATTTGGGCCGTTGGCGCCAATCCGAAATGGTGATTGTGAAGTCGGCGCGCGCGGATCGAGAAGAAATCCTCTATAACGCGATCCCTGCGGCCAGCGTTGGCGATGCAATGAAAAACTGGGTTGCGGGTGCGAATAGCCATCAGGGGCGCTCTGTGCCCGTATTTGCGGCGCTTATGCATTTGTGGTTTGAAAGCATTCACCCGTTTTCAGACGGCAACGGGCGGATCGGGCGTGCGATTGTTGAAAACATCTTTGCCAAAACGGACGCATTGCCATTTTCGATGTCGCGCCAGATTGAATCGGACAAGACAGGATATTACGCGGCCTTGCAGGCGGGGCGGGTTTTGGGCGAGGGGCAAATTGATGCAACTGCGTTTGTCGTCTGGTTTTTGCAATGTTTGGAAACAGCCGCAGAGCGCGGTTTGCAAGAAGCGTTGTTTTTAACCCATCGCAACCAATTTTTCGCTCGCTTTGTGGCTCAAATGAATGACCGCCAGATACAGGTGTTGCAAAACCTGTTCGGACAAGGGCCAACGCGTGTTGATCTTGGCATCAGCAATAAGTCCTATGTGAAGATCGCCAAAACTTCTGTTGCAACGGCAACGCGTGATTTGAATGAACTGGTCAAAATCGGCGCGTTGAACAAATCTGGGGCAGGGGGGCGATCCACGGTTTACCAGATCGTGTATCAATAGGCTTGTTTGGTTCAATCCTTGTCCAATCTTGATGCAAAACTGCGCGGGCAAATGCGTGCAGAAATCAAACGCTTGCACCAACGGCTTAAGAATACCATCATTTATGTGACACATGACCAAGTCGAAGCGATGACGCTGGCGGATAAAATTGTTATCATGAAGGATGGACGGATTGAACAGCAAGGCACACCAGACGAGGTTTTTCATGATCCTGATACGTTATTCGTTGCGGGTTTCATGGGAAGCCCGCCGATGAATTTGATTGAATGTGTTGTGACCAAAAACGGTATTAAATTATCTGGTGGTGAAATTGCCTGTGATATGCCCGCGGGTGCAAAGGTGGGCGATCAATTGGTTTTTGGCATTCGCTCAGATGATATCCGCCCCACGGATGATGGGTTTGAGGGTGTGGAAATTTCTGCAAGTGTGAATTTGATCGATAACATCTGGAATATCAGCATGGACAGATTGCCAAACGACCCAATGACTCGGAGCCAAATCATATGAGTTCATCCAATAACCAGCCTGCTATTTTGCGTCTAAATGCGGCGGATAACGTTGTGATTGCTTTGCAAAACTTAGCAATTGGTGATGCTGGCGCGGTTATGGAAATCCCGCGTTCGCATAAAATGGCGACGGATGATGTTGCCAAGGGTGCGCATATTTTGCGTTACGGGCAAATCATTGGGCAGGCGACATGTGCGATTGAAAAAGGATCGCATGTGCATGATCACAACATGGATATGAGCACGCATAGCGTTGATTATGCATATTCATCGGCGGCCGTTCCGTTGCCTGTGGTTGACCAAGACCGCACGTTTTTGGGGTATCATCGTGACAATGGGCGTGTTGGGACGCGCAATTATATTGGCGTTTTAACATCGGTGAATTGTTCAGGTTCTGTTGCACGCTTCATCACCGAAGCGTGCGAAAAATCTGGGATGTTGGATGATTACCCTAATGTCGATGGGATTGTGCCCATTGTTCATAACAGCGGGTGTGGCATGGCCAATCGCGGGGCAGGGTATGATATTTTGTTGCGCACGCTCAAAGGATACGCAAATCATCCAAACTTTGGCGCGATATTGTTGGTTGGTCTTGGCTGTGAAGTTTTGCAATTGGCCGAAATTGTCGGGGATCGCAAAATCACACAAGACGGCGCGTTGCGCTATATGACCATTCAACAAACCGGTGGAACCAAACGCACTATTGATATGGGGCAGGAACACCTTGCATCGCTGGCAAGTTTTGCCAATAAAACCAGCCGCGCACCCGCACCCGTTTCCGAATTGGTGTTAGGAATGCAATGTGGTGGATCGGATGGGTATTCTGGTTTCACCGCCAATCCTGCCTTGGGGGTTGCATCGGATTTATTGGTTCAACATGGAGGGACGTCGATCCTGTCAGAGACGTCGGAAATTTATGGCGCAGAACATTTATTGACATCGCGCGCGGTGACAAAAGAGGTTGGTGAAGCATTGGTCGATCGCTTGTCATGGTGGGAAGATTATTGTGCATGCAACGATGCGAAAATGGATAATAATCCAAGCCCTGGAAACAAGCGCGGCGGGTTGACCACGATTTTGGAAAAATCGCTTGGTGCAGTATCAAAAAGCGGACAAGCGCCCCTGTCAGGTGTTTTCGATTATGGCGCGCCATTGACGACCAAGGGTTTCGTTTTCATGGACAGTCCAGGATATGATCCATGTTCGGTCACAGGGCAGGTGGCGTCTGGTGCAAATTTGATCGCGTTTACGACGGGGCGCGGTTCGGTTTCAGGTTATAAACCCACACCTTGTATTAAACTGTCGTCCAATTCGGATCTGTTTGCGCGTATGGGCGATGACATTGATATCAACTGTGGCGACATCGCCGATGGTTGTTCGTTAACCGATAAGGGTGCGGAAATTTTTGAAACGCTTATTGCGGTGGCCAGTGGAGCCGCAACCAAAAGCGAAGCGCTAGGGTTTGGCGGCGTTGAATTTGTGCCGTGGCAAATGGGCGCCGTTTTGTGATCCATCCGGCGGGTCTGCTGCTTGAATGAAATCAGATGAGCAAATATCTTTCAAAGACAGCTGAATAAAGTCAGATTGATTAGGATTCGATAAGTCCCAATCTCTCAAACTATTCCGTTGGCGTATCTACTTCTAGCATGAGTTCGAACATTTTTGATTTTAGGTAACTTTCAACCTTTGAATTGTCGAGGCAACTTACTTGGTTTGGGTCCTTTTCCGTATCCCAGAGCATGGTATCGAACTGTTTGTCACGCGTAACCCATGTGACGTTTTCGATCTTCATCGTCATGGCGCCTTTCTGAAACGAAAAGTCTTCCACCGCAAATGATGCGCGCATATGGGTCGGCATCAGCGTATATTGGTAGAGTGGCTTGTTCTCGGGGTTTTGGGGGGCTCGCATATAAACGTAGCGCCCGTCAGTGATGTTCACGTGAGACCCATGCATTCCAAAAATCGCAGATTACACTAGATTATGGTAGGTGAGGTCAAACGAGCGGTTACTTTTAACCTTATTTATTCGGCGAATGTTTTGCACCAAAATTGAATAACTATAAAATTTAACATAATAAAGATTAACGGAATATTGTTGATTGATAGGCGTGCAGGCAGTCTTTGCTTTAGGTAAGTTGCTTCTTCTATTGTACAATAGAAATGTCTGTATTTTCGAAACAATGTCGTCGCCAATACCGGTTATGGGGACAGAAGCTGGCATTCTGCCTCCTCCCCCAGTGTCTGCTTTGAACATGAGCCGATAGTTACTGCACGTAATAAGGCGACAAACTTAGCAGAACCAGGGTTTCATAACGGCTGCCCTGTGCATTGAAGACCGCAAAGCTGGTCGCTAATAATACCGCACCGGATAGCGAGATCTAATGACGTAGGAGCAGGATAGTGAAAAAGTGGATTTTGATAGCCACGACCCTCTTTGTTCTTGGAGTTTCTGGTGCCGTTGGCTACGCCATCTACAAGATCTATTATAGCCATTCCGGGCGGTTCTCATCAGACGTGAGCATGGAGGGTTTGACTCGAACTGTCGAAGGTAACACGCTTACTTCTTATGAACATCCATCCGTGCGCATCACTTTTCCACCAGAATATGAATATCTCGGTGCTCAAAGGTTTATTCTCTATGGCACGGCTGAAGCCGAACAATACATGTTTGCGTCGTCGCACCCGGATGGCTCAACGCGAGCCTTGATCAATGTTCAATTTGAGGCGATCCTGCCTGACATCAAAGGGAGTTACGATTATTCCGCAGCTCCGCGAGCGATACGCATCGGACCTTTGGAATTCTATGTGGATGCTGATCCGGTCCGTCGTCATTGGCTGGTTCGCAACGGCTTACCGGGGACGGATTCGGAACGCTACTATTCCTTTACAGACGAACGAGGTTTTCCCGTGCCAAAGGACTATATTTGGTCGCGATTTGCTTATGTGCCAGCGGATGCCCCTCGCCAAGAGATGTTGATACTACAGGTCGAAGATTTGGCATCAACGGGATTAACAGCTCCGGACTTGCGCCAAGGTGGTGCGAATGCTGAAGACTGGGAGGGACTTCGGGACGCTCAGCTGTTGAAGCTCGAACAGGGCATCAAGATAGAGGCGCTCGATTAGATCAGTTAGCTCAAATACGAACAGTCATCCAAGCTGACGTTCGTTGCGAAGGATATCAATGGCGATCTGTCTAGGCTGAGCGCTTGTTAAAAACCAAGAAGATATTTCCCTTCGTTTTACCAAGAAACCCTATATCACTTCTGCCTTGATCGGCCGGTTCGTCGTGGAGTCAGTCGTCCTGCGTTCCCACGAACATTCGATCCTTCGCGGCGGTGATGTGGTGGCGCATCGTCGCTTGTGCCACCTCGGGTTGTTTCAAGCGGATCGCATCAAGCACAGCGCGGTGCTCTGCCAACACTAGCTCTTGACGGACGGGAGCATCAAGCAGGGTCAAGGAACGTGACAACTTAACGCCATAGGCAATTTGCTCGCTCAAGGATTCCAGCACTGAAGAGAAAAATGGGTTTTTTGCCGCCCGTGCTACCGTTAGGTGCAGGCGCTGATCGGCATCTACGCCAAGAGCGTTTTGCTGATAGGTCTGCTCCATCACTTGATAGGCTGCATCCATCGCCGCCAGATCCTCGTCGTCGCGCCGCCGCGCCGCCCAAGCGGCGGCAGCGCCCTCGACATCGATGCGAAACTCGTAACAACGTTGAACATCAGAAACTGATTCCAGCGGTACGAAGCTGATCAACTCGCGGTCAGGGCGGCGTAGAACGTAGCTTCCCGAACCGCGGCGCGACTGTACGATGCCATCGTCTCGAAGTCGAGACAGTGCCCCACGTATGATCGGTCGCGAGACGCCGAAATTTTCAGCCAGCATTTCTTCGGTGGGCAACCGACTATGTACCGGGTATTCCTCTTCGAGGATCTTGGTCAGAAGCTTATCGTATACTTGATCTGCCAGTGAGGGTAGCCTTGTCTCTGACAACGTGATCTCCTTGTTTGAGGGTTGGGCGTTCGCGTCAAGTTTTTTTATAAACCGCATCTGAGTATAAAATACAGTGGCGGCGCGCGCGAGCCTAAAATACATGCGACCACCCCTTTGGAAAGGGATGGCCAGAGAGCTGAAACCTACTTGGTTTTGATAGCTGCAGGCTTCGGTGCAGGTTTGCGGATCACCAAAAAGTAGACGAACACCAACGTCAGCACGACAAAGAACAGGCTATCGGGGTTGGTGAAGAAGGTCGTCGGGTCGCCGTTCGACAATGCCAGAGACCGCCGCAAGAATTCTTCCAAGTTTGGCCCAAGGATGTAACCTAGCAGCATAGTGATCACTGGAAATCCATTGCGCCGCAAATAAAAGGCCAAAACTCCCATTCCAAGTGCCATGAACATTTGGAAAGTTGAATAAGTTGCCACGTAGCTGCCGACGACGGCCAGAAGCGCGATCACGGCATATAGCACATCTTTGCGCACCGATACGATCTTGATGAAATACGGCCCTATCAGCCAGAGCGTTAGGGGGATCAGCACCACCGCGCTGAACAAAAGCGTGGCTAGCATCGGGGCAATTAGCCCAGCTTGATCAGCCATCAGTTGCGGTCCTGGCTGAATGCCGTTGATCACCAGAACGCCCAGCATGATCGCGGTGATCGGATCGCCGGGAATACCAAAGGTCAGCATAGGCACCATGGCCCCACCACAGACAGCATTGTTTGCGCTTTCCGACGCAGCGATGCCCTGAGGGTTACCCTTGCCAAACGTCTCCGGCTCGGAAGAGGTGCGCACGGCTTCGGTATAGGCCAGGAACGACCCCATCGAGCCGCCCGCACCTGGCAATGTACCAACAAAATAACCTATCAAGCAGGATTTGAAATAGCAGCCAAAGCCGATCTTTCGGATGTCCGACAACGGGGGTAGGAAATCACGGCGGCGGATCTTAACCTTGTTGGCGG
>NZ_BMZF01000011.1 GCF_014652655.1 Paramylibacter ulvae | reverse complement strand
TTATCTGCAGCCGCTTTCGACTGCCCTGATTTCTTTGTCATGCTTAACTCCTAATTGTTAAGATGAACCAGAAATCCTCCATTATTCAAATGCTCAGGTATGTCCCAAAGGTGCTGACGTTAGACATCACGTTGGTCAGCCGCACTTCATCAACGCGACAGTTTTCGGAAAGGCATTTTGAAATGGTGCCCCGATTTTTCACAGGTTTAATAACCACCAACAGGATTTCACAATGACAAGTAAATCGAACGCGTCCGATATTATGGGTTATTTGGATCGGGGTTTAACTCTGATTTCATTAATCTGTGGCGGTGCAACGCTGATATTCATGACCGTATTTTCGGTTTGGAATGTTTTGGTTATGCGCAAAACATTAAACAATCCGATCATCGGAGCAGAGGATTTATTGATCCTGTCACTGGTGGTGATTGTGGCGCTGTCCATTCCGTTTGGCGCCAGAAGTGGTGCCCATATCGAAATCGAAATATTAGAGGCAAGCATGTCAGCACGTTTCGCCAAATGGTCGATGATTTGTGTGAAAGTATTGGGTGTGATGTTGTTGGCGGTCATGTCATGGCGGTTGTGGCACGCGGGGCAAAGCGCCGAACGCTTTGGCGAAACCACCCAACAATTGTTGATTTCATTCGAACCGTTTTATTACCTACTGTCCATATCGATCGCCGTTTATGCCTTGGTTGTGATCATCGATATCTGTCAATTATTGCGCGGCGGCAAGGTCGTTTCAATCAACATCGGGGGTGATCCGTTATGATTGGCATGACAACTTTGGGGCTGTTGGGGCTCTTGGCATTGTTCGTGTTGCTCGCCTTGCGAATGCCCGTGGCTCTATCCATGCTTGGTGTTGGTTTTGTTGGCACGATCATTGCCAATGCGAACAAATTCATCAGCGTTGGAATGTCACCAGATCAAGCGTGGGCGCGCGGTTGGAAAATCGCCTATTCCAACCTGTCAGGTGAAACATTCGAGGCCGCATCAAACTTCAATTTATTGGTGATCCCAATGTTTGTTTTGATGGGAAATTTGGCTGGTATATCAGGCATGTCAAAGGATCTGTTTAACGCGGCCTATCGTTGGATGGGGCATATGCGCGGTGGGCTGGCATCGGCCACCATTGCTGCTTGTGCTGGATTTGCAGCACTATCGGGTTCATCGCTGGCCTCTGCGGTGACAATGGGGCGTGTCGCATTGCCTGAAATGAAACGCTATAAATACGCAGATAGCCTTGCCACGGGGTCCGTCGCTGCGGGTGGAACGCTTGGTTTTTTGATCCCGCCATCAGGGGGGATGATAATTTATGCCGTATTAACCGAGCAATCCATTGGGCGATTGTTTATGGCAGGCGTTTTACCAGGTATCATTTTAACTCTTTTGTTTATCGGTGCGATCTATCTCACGGTTTCACGCAAACCTGATATGGGACCACGCGGCGAACGATCAAGCCGCGCTGATCGCATGGCATCACTGGCACATGCCGCCCCGATCCTTGGTGTGGTTTTGGTGACAATCGGCGGCATGTACACTGGTTTTTTCACGCCAGTCGAAGCATCATCCGTTGGCGCATTCCTCACCTTTCTAGTTGCTGCGTGGCGTCGATCATTAACATGGCAAGCGTCGCGCGTTGTTATCTTGCAAACCATGAATGCCACGGCAACGGTGTTTTTGATCATCATTGGCGCGTTTGTGTTCATCCCATTCATGTCATTGACCGAATTACCAGCACAGTTGGTCACCTTACTCACATCGCTTCCGATTGGTGACATTGGCGTTTTGCTGGTGATTATTCTGGCCTACATGTTTTTGGGTATGTTCCTAGAATCGATGGCGATGCTTGTATTGACCATCCCAGTTGTCATTCCCATTGCCATCGGTCTGGAATGGGATCTGATCTGGTTTGGGATTATCGTCGTGATCGTGCTGGAAATGGGCATGATAAGCCCACCCGTTGGCATCAACGTCTTTATCGTGAAATCTATCGCTCCCGATGTCCCAATGAGCCATATTTTTCGTGGCATTTGGCCGTTTTGGTTCGCCATGGCGATAATGATCGCCCTACTCATCATTTTTCCACAAGTCGCGTTGTTTTTGCCACAAACATTGGTCGGCGGATAGCATTCAAAGGAGCCATAAACAACATGGATACAACAACAAAAACGCTTCAACATTACATTGGGGGCAACTGGGTTCATGCCAAAGACGGCGCGACGCTGGACGTGTTCAATCCACTCGACGACAGCCTATATCTGCGCGCGGCCAAAGGATCACGCCAAGACGTTCAATCGGCCGTTGCTGAGGCAAAAACAGCATTTGCAGATTATCGTGAAACCCTCCCAAAGGAACGCGAACGTTGGTTATTGCGCATTGCTGAAATCATGGAAGAGCGCAAAGCAGAATTGTTAGATTGTCTGATCGACGAAATCGGATCACCAATCCAAAAGGCAATGTTTGAATTTGAAAAAGGCCTGACAATGATCCGCGCAGCGGCGGGGTTGTGTCGTAATGTGCGCGGCGAAACCATTCCATCAGACGCCCCTGGAAAATTTTCAATGTCGGTGCGCGAACCACTGGGCGTGGTGGCGGTGATCACGCCCTTTAATGTCCCGTTAATTAAAACAACGCGCCTTGTTGCGAATGCACTGGCTGTTGGGAATACGGTGGTACATCTGCCATCGGAAATGGCACCACATTTGACCTTATTATTCGCACAAATCGTGGCAGATGCTGGGATGCCAGCGGGTGTGTATAACGTGGTTACCGGATATGGCCACGAAATCGGCGATGACCTTACCAGCCACAAGGATGTGAAATTCGTCACCTTCACGGGATCCACCGTTGTTGGCCAACATATTAGCGAAATATGTGCCAAAAACAAAACGCCAAACACGCTGGAACTGGGCGGCAAAAGCCCGACTGTTGTTTTGGCCGATGCCGACCTAGACAAGGCGATGCCATTGGCGGCGCGCTCAATATTCATGTTCGGTGGTCAGGCCTGTATCGGCACCAGCCGTTTTTATGTTGAACGCCCAATATATGATGAATTCGTCAAACGTTTTGCAATGATTGCATCCAAAATTGGCATGGGTGATTTACGTGATCCAAACACAGTCATCGCACCGATCATTTCGGATCGCCAACGCCAACGCATCAAAGATCACATCGAAGATGCCAAAGCCAAGGGTGCAACCGTTGTCACAGGTGGCGAATGGGACGGCAATCGATGCCAACCAACCTTACTCACCGATGTCAGCGAGGATATGACAGTATGTCGAACCGAAACATTTGGTCCTGTTACATCGATTTATCCAATCGACAGTTATGAACAAGGTTTGGCGATGGCTAATGACACCGAATATGGGTTGTCATCCGCGATTTTCACCAAAAACATCGACACCGCATTTCATTTCGCGCGCAATATCAATGCTGGCATGTGCCATATCAATGGCCCCACCATTCATGACGAAGCACATGTTCCCTTTGGCGGTAACGGAGAAAGCGGTGTCGGGCGCGAAGGCACTGATGCCGATATGGAAGCAATGACAGAACTTAAATGGATCACGGTACAATTATGACATTTACACTTTATCATCATGGATCATCGGTTTGCGCGGCAAAAGTGCGCTTTGCAATGGCAGAAAAAAAATTGGAATGGGATGGCGTTTATATCGATATCCTCAAGGGTGAACAGTTCGCGCCAGATTATTTAAAACTGAACCCAAAAGGCGTGGTGCCGACATTGGCACACGATGATCAAATCATCACGGACAGCACCGTCATTATCGAATATTTGGATCACATCGCACCAGAAACCAGCGTCCACCCCGCCGATCCAATTGCACGCGCCCAAACACGTATCTGGACCAAGGCCGTGGACGAAGATTTGCACCCTGCATGTGGTGCAGTGACCTTTGTTTGCTCGCATCGACATACGGTTTTAAAAAACCTTGGCGAAAAAGGCGTGAAGGAATTTTTAGCGTCCACCCCTGCGATGTCTGTGACATCCGATTGGAAAAGCCAGAAAGACAGCTTTACACGTTATGGTTTTGACGCGCCGGGGGCTGCGGAAAAGGTGAAACTATATGACACCTACCTGCAAAAAATGGAGGATGCATTGGCGGGTGGCAATGATTGGCTGGTCGCCAACACGTTTTCTATCGCCGACATTGCGATGACACCATATGTGAACAGATTGGCGATGATGTCGATGCGTGGCATGTGGGAAAATGGACGCCTCCCCAATGTCGAAGCATGGTTTGCACGTATCGAAGCACGTGAAAATTTCAAAAAATGTCTTATCGATTGGGTTCCACAAGATTTGACAAATGATTTGCGAAAAAACGGGGCTAAGAGCTGGCCAGAAGTGGCACAAATACTTGAAATCAATATCTAAAAATGGAGATACAATATGGGCCGTTTAGACGGAAAAACCGCAGTAATTACAGGTGCTGCACAAGGTATTGGCGCCCTGATGGCCAAGGCAATGGCTGATGAAGGCGCCAAAGTTCTGGTCACCGATGTACAAGACACCGCAAATGCAGTTAAGGCAATCACAGATGCCGGTGGTTGCGCCCAAGGCATGAAAGTCGACGTCACCAATAACGATGATCTCAAGGCGATGGTTGAAACAGCCACACGCGATCTTGGCCGGCTTGATATCATGGTCAACAATGCGTCGATATTTGCCACGCTGACACCAAAGCCATTTTTTGAAATCGATGATGATGAATTTGACATGATCATGCGCGTGAATGCACGAGGTGTGCATCAAGTCATGCGCGCAATCGTCCCCACAATGATCAAAGCTGGCGGTGGCAAGGTTGTAAATATTGCATCGGGAACGTTTTATTACGGCCCTCCAGGTTTGTCACATTATACGGCGTCCAAGGGTGCTGTGATCGCCTTAACACGTTGTCATGGGCGCGAATTGGGTGATAAAAACATTCAAGTTAATGCAATCGCCCCCGGTCTGACCGAAAGCGAAGGCATCATCGCCAACAAAGGTTTCGATATGGCGCGCACGCCAACAGTTCAATCGCGGTCGATTAAGCGAGAAATGTTGCCAGAAGATTTGTTGGGGACACTGTTATACCTTACATCTCAAGACAGCAATTTCGTGACGGGGCAGACCCTAAACGTTGATGGTGGCAAAATTAACATTTAACCATATCTATCAAAAACTTAACGCCCTTTCTTTGCACACAAAAAATTGGTGCAAAGAAAGGGCTTTTTTGTATCAACTCCGAAAACTGAATGGCCACGTTCAAACGCAGCGATCGCGGCAGACATGCCGCAATCCATTTTATCCATACATTTTATTTGGCAAATAAAGCGCGATTTCTGGCAACAACAGAACCAAAATAACCGCAAGCAACATTGCCAACCAAAATGGCCATATCCCGCGAAAGATTGTATTGAGCGATACGTTTTCCGCGATCCCTTTGACGACGAAAACATTCACCCCCACTGGCGGTGAAATCAACGCCATTTCCAAAACGATAACCATCAACACCCCAAACCACACCAGATCAACACCCAGTGTTTCAAGAAGCGGTTGGATCAAGGGAACAGTTAATACCAAAATCGCAAAACCTTCCATAAATGTGCCCAGAACGATCAAACCAAACAGGATGGAAATCACCACGAGTGCTGGCGAAAACCCTTGTGCCTCGACCCATTGGGACATCGAGAATGTAACACCTGTAAAACCAATGAACGTCTTAAATACAAATGCACCAAACAGAATGAAAAACACCATTCCGGTGGATTTCAACGTGCTGATCACGACCTCTTTTAAAGTAGGCCAAGTGATCGACCGGCGGATCAAGCTGACAATCAGCGCAAGGAACGCACCGATGCCTGCCGCCTCCACCGCAGAAAAGACACCTGAATAAATGCCACCGATGGTCAAAACGATAATACCAATAATCCAAAGCGCGCGCCCCAACGCGGACAGCCGTTCGCGTAAGGTTTCAGCATTGGATGATTGAGGCGCTTTTTCAGGTTGTAAGCTGACCACGATATAGATCGCTGCGATGAACAACAGCATTAACAAAAGCCCTGGCAAAACACCCGCCATAAACAGGCGGCCAATGGATTCTTCGGTCAAGATCGCATAGATGACAAATCCCGCTGAGGGAGGGATCAAAATCCCCAATGTACCACCCGCTGCAATCGCACCCGTGGCCAGCCCGTCATCATATTTATAACGCTGCATTTCGGGCAGGCTCACTTTTCCCATTGTCAACGCCGCGGCTAAAGATGACCCTGATAATGCCGAAAAACCAGCGCATCCCACAATCGTAGCAGAGGCTAAACCGCCCTTGAAATGCCCAATCCAGCTATGCGCAGCGTCGTATAAATCACGGCTCATGCCAGAAACACCCGCAAGGTTCCCCATCAAGATAAAGAGGGGCAGAATGGTCAGTGAATAATTGCTCGCCTCGCCAAAAATTTCACCTGCAACAACAGGTAAACTGGCCGCGGGGCGGATCAAATAAATGCCAAGCGTCCCCACCAATAACATCGATGCGCCAACCGACATGCGAAACAAAAGCAGGATCAACAGAGCGGAGAACCCCAAAATTGCCAGAGTAGTTCCATCCATCACATTTTATCCTCAAAGGGGTCGTCCCCATTCCAATGTTTAATCCCGATAACCAATTGATACGTCAGGAACGCCGCCACCACCGCCATGCTGGCAGAAAGCAAAAAGTAAAATGGCATATGCGGGATCAACAGGTTTTGCGTCGCATAACCACAAGAAACCCCACATGACCCTTTGATCGCCAATGCCCACGCCGCATAACCACAGGTCAAAACCGACAAAACCCGTATGATGAAATCGGTTATGCGTGTGATTTTTCGCCCTATCATTCCAGGGAAAATGTTCACGCTGATATGAGTCATATGAACCGCCCCATATGCGACACCAGCGGCAACAACCACAGTCAATGCCATGGATGAAATATCACCGATTCCAAAAATGGGATCGCGCAACGCATAACGCCAAAACACCGAAACCACGGTAACGCACATCAGTAAGAACAAACCAATTGCGCCAATCACAGCAAAAGCATTGGCAATGTGGTGAAACCAACGATCCATCAGATCGTTGGTATTGGAAAATCTGCGCGCAGACATTTCCTATTCGCCTTGCATCAATTGCATGACCTGCGCACCTGTCAGACCCTGCCCGACATCGCTTGCTTTCCATGCGTCCAATGCTGGTTCAATCGCCGCGTCCCAACGGGCGCGTTCATCATCGGCCAAGGTGATGATTTCCACACCGTTTTGGCGCGCGATTTCGACACCGCGAATTGCTAGATCATGATAAACTTGCGCACCTTGCAATGACAGCTCTTTGCCCGATGCTTCTGCCACCCACGCTTTTTCTTCATCACTTAGCGCATCATAGACACCTTGGTTCATTAACAACGCAAATGATGTCACTGAACCGGGGACATTGGTTGTGATGTAATTGGCAGGTTCGTCCAATTTGAACGACATATTTGCAGATGCATCAATCGCGATGGCATCGATAACACCATTGGAAAGGTTTTGGTTTATGACCGAAACGGGTTGTGAAACTGCGGAACCACCCAGTGCTTCCATAAACGGTATGTCTTGTGCGGATGACATGCGCACGATCAAGCCTGACATATCTTCGAGGGTGCGAATTGGTTTGTCTTTGCTGAAAATCACATGGGGATCATTGGCCCAAAGCGCCAAAATTTTGGCATCAAATTCTTTTTCAACAACATCATATGCGCGCCACAACGCTTCTGTGCATTCAACCGCGTCCAAACATAACCCAGGCGTCGTAATCGATGTGGTTACTGGAAACAATGTTGCTGTGTATCCAGGTGGATGGAATGCAATATCAGCGACGCCATCGCGCAAGATCGAATATTGTTTTGACGGTGCAGAATTCAGCGCCCCGCCTGGGAATTGAGTGACGGTCAATGCACCGTCTGAAACCTCTGCCAACTTTTGCGCAAACGGTGTGAAAACCGCGCCGTTCATTGGATGTTTTGGGCCCATAAAATAGGCGAGCGCAAGGTCTTTGGCCATGGCCATCGGTGCAATCGCAAGACAGGCCGTCATTGCAAATGTGCATAGTGCTGTACGTTTTTTCATTTTTTCCTCCCATGAAAATCGATAAATGCGATAAACGATTTGGCCTATCGCGGTGGATGGCGTGCTATTCAATCTTCAAACGGCAAACCCATATATTCGTATGCCAGCGCATGCTGTGCGGCCTCTGACATCAACAACAGATCGTAATCATTTTCGCGAAGCTTCTGTTCAAATGGGTCCTCGCCTGGAAACACATGCAACAGCTTGGTCAAGCGCCACGAAATGTTTTCCGCAGACCAAACACGGCGTAGAGCAGTTTGCGAATAGCTGTCGATCAATGCTACGTTTCCACCCTTAAAATATGACACCAGCGCGCGTTGCAGATAATGAACGTCTGAAAACGCCAAATTCAAACCCTTTGCCCCCGTGGGTGGCACGATATGGGCGGCATCGCCTGCGATAAACAGACTACCGTGGCGCATTGGTTCGGATACAAAACTGCGCAATGGCGCCATTGATTTTTCAATCGATGGCCCTGTTTTGATCTTTTTTGCGTATTCTTCTGGAAAACGGGTTAACAATGTTTCCCAAAATCGATCATCTGACCAGTCTTCTGGCGTATCGTTGATCGGTGCTTGCACATAATAACGGCTAAGCATTTCGTTGCGTTGTGCAGCCATCGCCATGCCGTCGCTGTGATAAGCATAGATGAAATTTTCCACTGGTGGCTGTTCCACCATGATCCCCATCCAGCCAAACGGGTATTCACGGTGAAATTCTTGGCTATGCGAACTTGGGATCGCCTTACGGCTTGGCCCATGAAACCCATCACATCCCGCAATGAAACGACAATCGACACGATGGATATTACCATCCTTTTCATATGTCACATGTGGCGTATCAGATTCGATATCATGCAAGGCTACATTTTGCGCCTCGCAAATTACCGCCCCACCGTCGCGTTCACGTGCAGCATACAAATCCTCGGTGATATAGGTCTGGCCATAGGCCATCATCTGTTTGCCAGTCCATTTTTTGATATCAATGAAAAATTCTGGGCGGTTTTCCCATAAAATCAGTGTGCCATCTTTTGGTTTGCCAATTTTATCCAGCCGCTCGTTCAACCCATAATCGCGCAACATCTGAACGGTGTTATGTTCCAATACACCCGCACGGATCCGCCCCATCACGTATTCTTTTGATTGGCGCTCCAAGACAACGTTATCAATGCCATTGGCGTCCAAAATATGGCTCAGCATTAAACCAGACGGGCCACCACCGATGATGCAAACTTGCGTTTTCATATTATTTCACCCGCCGCACACGTAACTTGGTTTTCAAATCCGTCCGGCAAAACGCGTGCAAGAAACAGGTTTGCTCTGAAATATCCAACATCTCTTGTGCGGTTTCCACGCTTTCAGATGTTTCAAGATAGACATGCGTTTCAATCGGGTCAGCTTCCCCCACCTTGCCAGTGCCACCAGATGCGCCACCAAGGCTAAAATGTGTGTCCTGTACGATGCGGTAATCTGGTAAATCCAGTTTCAACATGGATACGAAACGTCCAAATTGCGTCATGAAACAAAACCCAACCCCTGCAGAAATCAACGAATTTGCATCTGGTGCCCGCCCGTCTTCGGAACTGAGGAAACGAAATGATGTGCCATAGGGTGAATATTGCATCTGTTGAATTTCTTTGATCCCATCCTCGCGCAAAATCGCCACCGCACCGATGTTCAAACGGCGGTCTTGTTCATCAGCTAAGGATGACGATGCAGATGCCGTGCCCAACACCACATCCTTTTTCGGAGTTGCTCCAACAGGTTCCATAAATGTTTGATCGGACGCCTCTGGGATTGCCATATCAAAATGCTGTCCTGGGTCGGGGAATAACGCACTGTCCATTTCCGCGACCTTATCGGTAGGAATTTCAACACCATTACGCCCCAATTTAAACAGGCTTTCCAATTGTCCGCGCATCAATCCATTCAGAGGCGATGCAAATGTTGCATCAACCAAAAATTGGTTCAGCGCGCCATCATCCAGATCGCAATCAATTTCCACCTGTAGATCGATGTTTTCAGCACCACCAATCATTGTGCGTTTAGGCATCGATCCTTTCATGGTGTAATAATTGTCTTGAATCAATTTTAGCTTGCGAATTTTGACATTACGAATTTCCGCCAGTGCTATGATTTCATTCATAAAGCTGGCAACAACACCTGTTGACAAAAATGCCAATGGACAAGGTGCAGCATCATGGCCGTTCAAATATGGCCCCTCATCCGAAACAAGCCTCCACGTATCCCCCGTTTTGGCGGAACGCACGAATGCCTCTTTTTGGAACCCCGACAATGACCGCACCCATGTGCGCAACGCATCACCTTTGCGATTTTCGGGAGCGTCGATTGATACCTCATCCGCATTTGCCAGTTTGAAAAACGGCGCAAGTCCACTGTTTGCAATGATGTTTTCACCAAGTTTGCTCATGATATTTGTGGTCCTATCTATTGTGCAGCATGCAGCGGCGTTATTTGCAGCGTCTTCAGTTTTGTTTTTAAATCGGTTCTGCAAAATGCATGTAGGAAGCATGTTTGCTCGCTTAGATCGAGCATTTCGCGCGCGACGTCATCGCTTTCTTGTGTGGTAAGATAAACATGCGTTTCAACTGGATCCGCCTCGCCTGCTTTACCCGTACCGCCAGATGCACCACCCAAACTGAAATGAGTATCTTGGATGATTTGATATTCTGGCAAATCAAGTTTGAGCATTGGCACAAGGCGGCCAAACTGGGTCATGAAACAAAACCCGATGCCAGCGGAAATATAGCTCGCGGCATCAGGTGCGCGCCCTTTACCGCCATCAACTTTGCCTTCTTCTGATAAAAACAACCATTCCTTGCCATGTGGCGAATAAAGCTGCTGTCGGATTTCCTTCATTCCATCATCGCGCAATGTCGCAACCGCTGCGATATTCAAACGGCGGTCTTGATGTTCGGACAATGATGATGCCGCTTTTTCTGTGCCACCCGAGACGATCTTTTTGACCGTCAATCCGATATGGGTTAACAAATTTTCGCTTGGTGCTGTTACCTGCACTTTTTGCGCCGCATCATTTGGATTCGGCAACATTTCCGCATCCAGTTTCGCAACCTTTTTCGGGGTCAGCTCCGTACCGTTGCGCGACAGGTTAAACAGGCTATCATGCTTACCGCGCATCAATCCGTTCAACGGCGATGCATGAACCGCATTCATCAAAAATTCGCTCAATGCGCCACCAGACAAATCGCAATCAATTTCGACCTGTAATTCAACGGGCTCTGCCCCACCGACCATTGTGCGTTTTTGCATCGAGCCAGTCATCGTGTAATAGTTATCCAGAGTTAATTTCAGGTGACGTATGGCGATATCATTTCGCGCGGCCAACGCGGTGATTTCATTCATGTATGACGCAATCATTCCCACCGTCAGATATGATAACGGCGGTGGCGCAGCATCATATCCGTTCAAATATTTGCCCTCATCAGACACCATGCGCCATGTTTGGCCTGATCGGCGCGATGATACCAACGCCTCTTTTTGAAACCCCGATAACGATGTCACCAACGTGCGAAGCGCATCGCCGCGTCGCAATTGCGGTACGCCCACTCCAAGCGTTTCAAAATTTGTAACCTCGCAGATTAACGACAAACCGCTATCCGATATTTTATTTTCACCTAACGGCATGCAAATCCTCCCAAAACAGACGCGTCCACGTTCTGCGGAAACGACAAAAACGTCATTTTCGTATCCCTTTTGCACCTCACGGCGCTAAACTCATTCGATTCGTAGCATTAATGGATACGTTAGTCAATTACGGATGCATAATTTGACATAACAGCAGCTTTTTCGGTAAAAAACGTAGAATACGGATACAAAAGGGTGCATATACCCTTGTTAGAGGATCGTTATGAGCACAGCAGTAGAAAGCGCAGTCACCGAATTGCGCGGCATGATCGTCAATGGCGAACTTCCGATATCAGAGCGGATCACAGAAAGCAGTGCGGGAAATCTGTTAGGAATTTCGCGCACCCCTGCCCGTTCCGCGCTCAGCCAGCTTGAATCTGAGGGTCTATTGATCAAACTCGAAGGGCGCGGTTACAAAATCCGCCCGTTTAGCTTTGCCGATTTGGAAAAAGCAACCGAAGTGCGCAGCGTCCTAGAGGGCATTGCAGCAGGGCGGCTCGCATCAATGGGGCCATCAGAAGAAGCAACCGTTGCAATCGAAAAATCCATCGCAATGACAGAAGCAATCATAAGCCGCGATGCGGTTACAAAACGTGAAATTGCTGTTTATCAAGAGGCCAATGAAATTTATCATTCGGCAATTGTCGATACCTGTGGCAACGATTTTGTCGGCCAAAGTTTGGAGCGTATCGCAAACATTCCAATTATCGCCCCTGGCGCATTCACCGAAGTCGAGGGGATGGCGCAGGCAGAAATGCTGCGCATGACCGTGGGGCATTCCCAACATGTCATCATTTGGGATGCGATCCGCTCGCGCGATCCAGTGCGCGCCGAAAGCATGATGCGTGAACACGCAGGCGCACCCATACGATATGCAAAACTATTCATCGGTGATGGTTATCAGCGCAAACTTATGACAACAGGCATCGTCAATCGCGAAGACGTTCCCAAAACATAAGGGCGATCACTTCATCACATCGCCCGCAGGGTATTCGTCTGCGCGACCAACTGTTTATTTTTTTAAATTAAACCGAACGGACAATGCCGCTATCTACCCGGATGTTTTGCCCCGTGATTTATGCCTCACCATCAGATGACAAAAATCCAACAACGCTAGCGAGTTCGCTAATATCTACAGTGCAAGTAATTTTCACACAGACCGTCTCGACTTTGCACCTGCAGCGAACGGCAGCTATCCGCCCACATAGAAAAATACTTCTACGTTAAACCGATTCTAGACACTCTCGATCACATTTTGTCACGAAAAGGGTTTAGGATTTTAAGGCCTCCTTCAATGATTTGACCATGTTGCATATCCTCGCTCAAAAGCTCCGTGCAACCATTCGTCAATGCTGCTGCGACAATCATCGCGTCGTACACTGAAAACCCATATTTGGCACCTAAAGCACGGCCGAGAACATGGGTGTCTTCAGTTAAATCGCAAACGTCACATAGATCCTGAATACCGTTTAGAAAAATGCTGGCTTCATCCCAGTTCATATTCGCCTTGCGACGGCAATTTGCTAGGGCTTCGTTCAAAACTTGAACGCTAACGACACCGCCCCCTGATAGAACTGCTTCCGCCACATCTGCTTTGTCACTATCTTCGAGCAGATAAAGAATGACACTTGTGTCGATAAACCTATCGCTCATTCGCACCGTCTCGGCTGAGCCTGTCGCTGCTCTTCAGCGAGCCACGAAACCGTCGCAGATCGGAGAGGATTTCATCCTCTCTACGATGGCGTTTCACGATTAGATCAGACTTGCTGCCTTTTAGGTTGATCTTGTCACCTTCTTTTAAACCCAGCTCCCTTATCAAGCTGGCAGGAAGGCGGACCGCAAGACTGTTGCCCCATTTAGATACCTGCATAATATGCTCCTATGGATATACTTTGTATTTGTATATCCTAATAACGCTAAAACATCAAACAAATGTCAGCCCTCTAAAATTGAATGTCCGCTTTGATTGTTTCTGGCAATTACCTGACTTAATCTGTCAGATGTTCACTCTCCGCCCTTTTCTACCTGTCACCAGGCCTTCCAATTCGCGTATTGTACAGAGCTTTCGCTTTTTCATAACCTGGATCGCTTGCGTGCAATTCATGCAGCGCGAACTTTAGAAGCAAGTCTTTCTCATCATCCGTTTCACCTCGGTTCATTTCGATCCCTTCCATAACTTCAAAACGAGTTTCCTCTTTCAACTGACCATAATGGCGAAGGGTGATTTTAATATCTTCATGGCCCAAGCATTGAGACCATGCCTTGACTTCTTTTTCGCTCCGACATTTTTCAAATCCAAGCGCTGCCAAGCAGTGACGCGCGCTGTGTGGATGATAGCTATCTTTGGTATTCTTGCTGGCCACAGCGAATGCTTGTCGAACCACATCTGCACCTTTTAGAGGTTCAAAAGGTTTGCGCGGTTGAACACCAGGGGATCGATTTTGAATAAGTGATTGCTTTGTTGGAAACACAGCATCATCGCGATTTGCTCCAAACGTTTCCATTTCATTGACCCATTCCGTGAACACACTCAGAAATATTTCTGGAACTGGGAAAAACCGTCCCCGGTAGCTCTTGCCGTTTTTTGCACGCCCATTGGTGCCATCTTGAACAAAGATGCTTTTATGCAAATCCACATCTCGGTGCCGCAAACCTGCCAGTGCGTTTGCACGCAATCCTGTTAAAAAAGCACAGGCAAAAACGGAGCGTTGACGGCGATCCAACTGCGTTGCCTTGGGCATGGATCGAAGCATCTCTTCTGCTTCCGATAGCGTTGGATAAACCTTCTCCTTTGCTGGCTTGACTTTGGCCATCTGCGCTTTGGGAAGGTCCAGATATTCTGGCAAAGTCTGATCAAGGCTGCGATACCCTTTTTGCTTAAGCAACCAAGTGAGGAATAAGCGTAGTTGTGATGCGCGATGTCGGATCGCCGAATTGCCAATCGCGTCTTCGCCAACTTCACTCCCGCGTTGAATAAGGTCTTCTCGATATTGCGCAACAAGTTGCGGAGTGATCTGTTTGAACGCGACACCCTTGCTAAATCGTTCGAAATCTCGGATCGCAATAAGATGCGCATCTATCGTTTTCGTCGCATATTTGCCCATAAAAACGATGTACCCATGCAGCAATCTATCATTCGAATAGTAGAAAATATTCTCGCTACTGGTCTGTATTATGCCT
Source organism: Paramylibacter ulvae (assembly GCF_014652655.1). GTDB lineage: Bacteria > Pseudomonadota > Alphaproteobacteria > Rhodobacterales > Rhodobacteraceae > Amylibacter > Amylibacter ulvae. The sequence continues at coordinate 83,085 of NZ_BMZF01000011.1, read as the reverse complement.
GTTTTAGCCTTAAAATCTGCTTCTCCTTCGTCTATTGTATCTAGGCTAGCGCCCGTGTTTTTGCATTTTTGAACACTGTCCCATTGTGTCGCATTCAAAAACTTTGTGGCGCAGGTTTTGCAGCTGTCACAATAGGCCCTGACGAGTGCATTGCCATTATTAGTTGAAAACATATATTCAATCGCTTCCGCAGTTGGCCAGAAGACTCCGCGACATGAGAAACATTTGAATTCACCTATTCGTAATGTCTTCGAATTTCGTTTCGACTGCACATCAAAAAACGCTTTGAGCATCGATCCTTGGAACATATATGGCTTGATATGATCTGATGGATGCAATCCAGCCTTTACCCACCCCAATACGGTATTTTGGGTCACGCTACATATTTCACAGACTTGCTTGACGCTATAAACGCGGTTGGCCTTAAACAATCTCTTCATATTTCTTTTAGCCATTGGAACCATCCCGATCCGCTTTCAACTGCGCATCATAATTTTCCAACTCACCAAGCAACCATCGTGTTGTCCCCCTGCTCAACTGAATGGGCTTGGGAAATACATTCGCTGTTTCACTCGCCCAACGCCAAATCGTTGCAATAGACACATCATAACGCGCGGCAACATTCTCGACGCGCAAGTAGATAGGGCCAGTAAGTGGCGATTGTTTTGATTTTACAGCTGACGGCTGTTGTGGATTTTCCGATGATATTGGCGTTTTTTCGCCAAAAGCAGCACGCGGCTTAACAGCAGCAGAATTATTATACTCAAACAGATCGGGGGTTTTTGCTGTCTTAGACATAGATGTTTCCCTTCCCACGACGTGGGCTCTTTTTTGAAAAAGAAGGGAAGCACATCTTGCGCTTCGACTTACGAATGCCGTTCAATATGACGACAAGAGGCAACCTGCTACAGTTTGCAGCGCATTGCAACAGGTTTCTCTGAAGCTAGTTGTTTAGTCTAACCGCGCAATACCAATGTGGGGCTAGATGTGGGGCTGAAAAATCCAAAGTAAACAATAATTGTTTAAAATCAATAATATAGATGTGCTTTATGGCGGACAGACAGGGATTCGAACCCTGGAGACGGTCACCCGCCTACACACTTTCCAGGCGTGCGCCTTCGACCACTCGGCCACCTGTCCGTGAGGGGTGATGTACACTGTCAAAAACATGTGATCAACCCCAAAACACCCGAGGATTACGCCTTGGGTGATGTCTTTTTGGTTGTCTTTTTAGCGGTAACGGGTTTTTGTAAATCGCTCAAATTTTTGATGGTGATATCACGCTGTGCAAACGGAATTTCTATGCCTTCGTTTTTGAAGCGTTCTGCAATTGCATAGTTCAGATCAGATGCCACCGACATCATGTTATTCACATCACGCAAAATCGCGCGGATTTCGAAATCCAGGGAATCCGCGCCAAAGCGGCGGAATAACACGTTGGGTGCTGGATATTTCAGGATCATTGGATGATCTTTGACAATCTCAAATAAAATCTCTTCGATTTTGCGCGGGTCACTGCCATAGCCAACACCGATTGGTACAATCACGCGACCATGTTTATTCCCATGTGTCCAGTTTGTAACCGTCCCCCCGATCAGATCGGCATTCGGAATAATCACAGTCGCCCGATCAAAGGTTTCAACACTGGTGGAACGCACGGAAATTTTGCGCACATAACCCGAAAACGCGCCAACCTCGACCCAATCGCCCAGTTTAATCGGGCGTTCAATTAACAAAATGATGCCAGACACAAAATTCGACACAATCGTTTGCAAACCAAAACCGATACCAACAGATAATGCACCAGCAACAATCGCGAGATTGGATAGGTCAAGCCCCGTGGACATGATCGCAAGCAACGCCGCCAAGAATATCCCGATATAGCCAAGCCCCGTGACAAGCGCATTTTGCGCCCCATCATCAATGGTTGTGTTGGGCAAAACACTGGTGCGCAGAGCGGATTGCAACAAACGCGTCAACGTATAACCAATGGAAAAGATCAGCACGAATGACAGGAAATCCGAAATGGAAAACCGTGTGTCGCCAATGGAAATACCTTCGCGAAGCTGTATCCACAGATCGCTGATGTCGCTTACACGCGCACCCCAGATAATTGCCAAAACTGGCAATGCCAAACAGATCAGCGCAAAACCAACCGCCGATTTATAAAGCCCACCTGCGGTTCCTTGGCTAACCTCGCCATCGGACAATGCCACGGGTTTGCGTTGAAACGTTTCAAGGATATTCACCAACAGTGCAAACAGCAAAAACAGGGTCGCAATCAATGCCAACGATAATAGCGTCGAAAACACGATATTTGCGCCCAAATTGATATATCCAATCGCGGCAACGGCGGGGCCGACAAAGGCGACAATCGTACAAAACCCCGTCAGCAATCGTGAAATGCGCCCTGACAAAGTTTCATTCGCTGTGGCCAAATCTTCTGACGTCATGCCTGCGCGATAATTGCGAAATTTACGCGCCAAAATATAAAGCCCAAATGCACCAGCCACGATCAGTGGAAATTGCATCACGGCGGGTACTTCGGCGGGCCAATCTTCGGTCTGGCGCCCAGCGTCAATCAAATAGTTTAATCCAAACACCGCGGCCAACGCGTAAACCGTGCGTTTGCCACCCTTCAGGCGCGATTGATCAATGTTCAATAATTGCGCACCAGGCCCGCCCGCAATAAATAGGTTTCGTGCAATCCAAATTGCGCCGAAAATGGTCAAACCAATAAAGGGTAAATACCCCCTTAACGCATCACCGCGCGCGCCCAATATATCGGCCAGTTCAATACCCCGCACAAACAGGAAAAACCCGATCATTGGTGCGATCAGCAATCCCAAGGACAACAAAAATGCGGAGAATGCGCGGCGTGAATTGCGTTCTTTGGCGGTTGTATCGGCCAGTTTGCGTGAAACCCAGCGCGATGCGGGGAATATCAACAACAACCCCAGCAAAACAAAAACAATGGTCGCAGGCGCATTTGACAAGCGGGCATTTGATCGGCGTTCGTCACTGAACGCTTCTTTAACTTCGCCGTAGATACCCTTGAAATAATCAAGCTCTGCAACGGTTGCCGTGGCCCAATGTTTAGGGTTCAACGGCGATGGCCCCAATTGCAACAACGTGTCGGATTGGCGTGTACGGATGATTGAATCGATCTGATCAATCAACGAACCAGCGCGGCGATACGCCTCTTGAGCCACAATCAATGGGGCTTGAAATTCGGCCAATTGACCGTTTAATTCGTCGCGCCGCGTTGCGACCTCTGGTGTTTCTGCGGGTTCCCCTTCGGCGGGTGGATCACCCAACACGGCAAGTTGTTCGCGCACCGTTGATACGCGCCCTGCCCGCGTTTCCTGTTCGGCCAAAGATTGCGAACGAAATGTTGAAAGCGTTGCACGCATTTCTTCCAATGTTTGATTGGTCGTTTCGTCATTTTGCAAAATTGTTTCGGCACGCGTGGCCGTTTCGCGAAATTTTTCAAGATCAAACGTAACGGGTGCGTTTTGTGCAAAAACGCTCGCGCTTAGCATCACAAATGTGATGAGCGCAAAAATTCCAGTGATGGTGCGGCGCATGCCTATACCTTATTCAAAGACTGTGGGAATGGCGCGCGGGCGAGCATCCAGCCACGCGGGTGCTGGCAAATCATTTGCCTTTAGGAAGGTTGGGTTAAACAGCTTGGATTGGTAACGGCTTCCAAAATCGCACAACACGGTCACGATCGTGTGCCCGGGACCCATATCACGCGCCATGCGAATGGCACCTGCGATATTGATCCCCGTTGACCCACCCATACACAGGCCTTCGTCTTGCAACAAATCAAACACAATCGGCAACGCCTCTTTGTCCGAAATGTTATATGGCATGTCCACTTTCAACCCTTCCAGATTGGCGGTGATACGCCCCTGCCCAATGCCCTCGGTGATCGAACTTCCGTCTGATTTCAATTCACCATTGGCATAGTAGTTATACAACGCAGCGCCATCGGGATCTGCAATGCCAATTTTAACATCCTTGTTGCGATCGCGCAGACCATCGGCAACACCCGCCAATGTACCACCAGATCCAACAGAACAGATGAAACCATCCACTTTGCCTTCGGTTTGCGCCCAAATTTCGGGGGCAGTCGCATAAAAATGCGCAGCCTTATTCGCCACATTGTCAAACTGGTTTGCCCAGATCGCGCCATTTGGCTCTGTTTTTGCGAGCTTATCCGCCAACCGTGCGGAATATTTCACGTAATTATTTGGATCTTTGTACGGTTTTGCGGGCACTTCCACCAATTCCGCACCAGCAAGGCGCAGCATATCCTTTTTCTCTTGGCTTTGCGTCTCTGGGATCACGATCACGGTTTTAAACCCCATCGCATTCCCAACCAGCGCCAAACCAATGCCCGTGTTGCCCGCTGTACCTTCTACGATTGTACCGCCCGGTGCCAATTTGCCAGATTTCACCGCGTCTTGGATGATGCTTAGTGCTGCGCGATCCTTGATCGATTGCCCAGGGTTCAAAAATTCCGCTTTGCCCAGAATTTCACACCCCGTTATTTCCGAAGCCTTCTTCAGGCGAATAAGTGGTGTGTTGCCAACGGCATTAGGAAGATCGGAATAGACGTTCATTAAGGGAATCCCAGTGTTAGTATTTTCAATATGTTGATACGCGCAACGCCACCGCGCTGCAAGCCCACGCCGAGGCAATCATATCCAACGTTTGTTGGCAATCCCCGTTAAGCGCCCCGCGATCGCGCCACCCAAAAATAAGATCACCCAAACAATGGGATCAAAGCTGCGCAGCATCATGGTTAATGATATGCGGATCCATGCAATAACAGCCGCAAATGGTTCCGAAAAAAGATTGTCTGCCATGTGGCCCGTTACCACAACCAAACCGTACACAAAACACGCGGCAACCACGCCAACGATGATTGCGCGCCAGCCAGCCGCGATGGAATCTATTCCACCATATCCTGGCTCATTGCCCAAAACGATCCAGCCAGTTACAAATCCGATCACCGCTGACCCTGTCAGCAATGACGACATTAAATTAACCTCGCTCACGCGGCTTTGCATAAAAACCGCTGATGCAATATATGCAACGATCATCAATGTGAGCGCTGCGACCAATTTTGCTCCTGTTGGCATTCAACTATACTCCTACTTTGCGCATCGTTACCTGAGTTACATCCGTTAATTCGTGCTGAAAACTCGACGCGCATCCTGCTAAATAAAAATCCCACATGTTTTTGAAACGCTGATCAAACCCAAGTAGTGCAATATCTTCCCACTTGTTGTTAAACGATTCAAACCATCGACGCAAAGTCAGCGAATAACTTTTGCCAAATTCCACCGATTTTTGAAATTCCAACCCTGCACGCTCGATTTCACCGCGCAATGCTGTTGGGCTGGGTAACATGCCCCCTGGAAAGATGTATTTTTGGATGAAATCCACCGATTTTCGGTATGCCGCGAATTTTTCATCAGCGATCGTGATGATCTGCAATGTAGCCTTACCATTTGATTTCAAACATTTATTTACTGTGTCAAAATAGATCGGCCAATATTTTTCACCCACAGCCTCAAACATTTCAATGGATGCGATACCATCAAATGACCCTCGCTCATCGCGATAGTCCTGCATCACAATTTCAACTCGATCTGACAACCCAGCGTTGAAAATGCGTTGTTTTGCAAAATCATGCTGTTCTTGGGAAATTGTTAAACATTTTAGCCGCGCACCCCGTTCTGCAGCGGCATATTCCGCAAATCCACCCCATCCACAGCCGATTTCAAGCAAATGATCGCCCTCTTTGACCCCCAAATCATCACAGAGATTCGCATATTTTTGGATTTGCGCCTTTGCCAGATCCTCTTGCCCTGTTTTGAACAAGGCAGAAGAATAGGTCATGGTTTCATCCAGCCATTTGGCATAAAACGCATTGCCCAAATCATAATGATAGGAAATATTTTTACGCGCTTGGGCCACAGTATTGCCGCGCATCCAGTGGCGCATTCGTTCATACATGCGCACCAAACCAGCACCGGGGAAACTATACCCGACCTCGTTAATATTCATGTAAACGACATCCAACAGCAATTGCAGATCGGGCGTTGTCCACCAGCCATCGAGATAGGCATCCGAAAACCCCAAATCGCCTTCGCGGATCAGACGAGCAAAGCTGTCTGGGTTCACCACATCAAGGCGTGCCACGGGCCCCGCCGATTGGCCTTGCGCCAGAAATACGCGCCCATCAGGCAGCGAAATTTCAATTGCGCCAGATTTCATCGCACCCAGCAGCGCAAACGTTTGTTTAAAATAGCGCGGCAGGTCGGTTTGTCCCTGCGTCGAAGTCAATTTGCTCATGCTACACTCCCTTCACGCCCCCCGTTGAGTTAGCGTAACGATTTTGCATCACCTTGCAATCAAATTTCAGATCGCCCTCGCATCGCGCGATATGCTTCCAACGCGGCAATACGCCCATCTGCCAGCGAAACCAAGGGATTTGGGTATGGTGTGCCCGATGTAATCCCCCATGATTTTGGAATGGCCGCAAAAAATGCGCGTTGTTCCGCGCTGTTTTCATCGAACAAAAACCGTTTGCGATACGATTGCGATTTATCGAATTTTTCGCCCTGTGTTGCGGGGTTGAAAATCCGAAAATACGGCGATGCATCGGGGCCACACCCCGCAACCCATTGCCACCCCATCGCATTGGCGGCGGGGTCCCAATCGATCAGACATTGTGCAAACCAATCACGCCCCACGCGCCAATCGGTGCGCAGATGTTTGGTTAAATACGATGCCGCTATCATGCGCATCCGATTATGCATTGTTCCTGTCGCATATAATTCGCGCATGGCGGCATCCACCATCGGCTCACCCGTCATACCACGGCGCCAGCGTTCTGCGTTTTCATTATCGGGCAACCAGTGAAACGCATCCCATTCACTGCGCCAGTTTTGATCGGCCAGTGCGGGAAAATGATACATCAAGTGATATGCATATTCGCGCCAAACCAATTCTTTTAAAAAATGTTCGCCCCCCTGTGCGCCCTTTTGCATCGCGCCATAGGCGGCGTGCCAAACCATGCGCGGGGATATTTCGCCATAAGCAAAGTTTTCCGACAATCGCGATGTGGCAGGTTTTTCGGGGAAATCGCGGTTGTGTTCGTATGTGCCAATCGCATGATCCAAAAATGTATCCAGCCGCCCCTGTGCGTTCGTTTCCCCAACGCAAACATAACGCGAAACAACATCGCGCCCGCGCTGCATACCTTGCCCCAATTGCCAGTCGTCAATCGCTTCGCTGTTTGGCCAGACATCAGGTGCGGGGATGGTGCGTGGTGCTGGTAAACAGGCATCCAAATGGCGCCCGCGCACGGTTTTCCAAAACGGGGTGTAAACCTTGAAATAACCACCCGATTTATTTGCCACGGTCCAGGGTTCAAATAACACATGGCCCATGTGGCTCTGGGCATCGATGCCATCGTTTTGCAATCCCGCCTTAACCGCGCGATCGCGTGCAATCCCATCGGTATCATATGCCCGCGACCAGTAAACCGCATCCGCGTCTGTCTCGCGGATCAGGTCACGCAACACGGTCAATGGTTCACCGCGGCGCAATATCAGGCGGCTACCCAGCGCAGCGAGTGTCTTGGCAAAATGTTCCACACCCAGCCCAAATCGCCATTTGGGTGCCGCGCCCAGCGCATCCATCATCGGATCGCAAATGAACACTGGAATAACGGGCCGCCCAGTGGCAACCGCCGCGCAAAGCGCGCTATGATCAGCGATCCGCAAATCGCGGCGAAACCATATGATGATCGGTTTTTTCATGAGATTTACGCTGTAATATCCTGTTTTATATTATAAAATCGAATCCAGCGCATCCATCATCATCTGCATTTCAGCTGGTGATGTGTAATGCACAAAACTAATGCGTAGCACGCCGTGGGTTGGGTTAATATTTTGCCCCTCTAAACAGCGCAGCCCGTAGAAATCACCACCACCTGTCATAATTCCTTTGGCTGCCAACTGCTCTGCGGCCTTGGCACCGGGCATGTTCAAACGCATGGCAACTGTTGGGGCCTTCACATTTGCATCACGCGGGCCAACCAATTGGACGGAATTTTTATCGCCCAGATAATCCAAAAACGGCTGGAGCAATTTGATTTCATGCGCGCGCATCATGTCATGCACGAATGCACCGCGTGCGCGAGCGTCACCCATGCCACCATGATGCGTCGCGTAATCATCAACGTAATCAGCCATCCCCGCACAGGCCGCAACCTGTGCATGATCGGGGCCCGCTGGCGTGAACCGTTTATACAGGCTGTCAGCGTTGAAATAATGCCCTTGATTTGGCAATGCGTTGCCCAATTCACGACGGATCGCCATGATGCCTTGGTGGGGCCCATAAACCTTATACGCAGAAAACAGATAAATATCCGCGCCCAGCGCACCAACATCGGGAATGCCATGAGGGGCATAGCTCACCCCATCCACACATGTATAAACGCCCGCCTTTCGCGCCAATTCACAAATCGCCGCCACATCGTTGATTTCGCCAACCACGTTCGAACAATGGGGAAAACACAACAGCTTCGCCCGTTCATCCAACAGGTTCGCCAAATCCAAGATATCCAAATGCCCCGTTTCTGGGTCCATTTTCCATTCGCGAATTTCAATGCCACGATCCGCCAATCGCCGCCACGGGCCGCTGTTTGCCTCGTGATCCTGGTTTGTGACGATTATCGCATCCCCCGTTTTCAGATGGCTCGCAAATGCCTGTGCCAGAACATAGGTGTTTTGTGTCGTTGATGGCCCAAAGGACAATTCATCCGTATCAATCCCCATGATTGCCGCCAGACGTGTGCGCGCCTCGTCCATTTCTTCGCCACCCAAACGCGATGCTTCGTATGATCCGTATGGTTGCACCTTGCGTTCACGATAAAACCGTTCCAATCGTTTGACCACCTGACCACTGGTAAATGACCCACCCGCATTTTCAAAAAACGCCTGACCTTGCAACGACGCCTGTTCAAATGCGGGGAATTGGGCGCGGACAAATTCGATATCTTGATTCATTTTTCTTCCTGTGATCTGGCATTATTTGCCCGCAAGGTTTCGCAATTTGCGATCCGATGCAAGCAACAACGTTCATACACAAGTTGATTAAAAAATGTGCAAAAACCACCAATCCTGTCGCAAACACGGCAAAGGGGCGTCGAATTTTGCAGTTTTTTCACATTCAATCGGGTAACGTTTCTGTGACAAGGGAGTCGTTTGCCGTGCTAAAACACGATCAATTTCATAAGGCATAGGTAAGCAAAAACTAAAAAAGAGGGATAAAAATGAGTATCAACGAGCCGTTTACGGATCTAGAGATAAAAACCGCTGATGACGGTTTTTACGAAGGCTACAGCCTTCCGATCGCATTGATCAGTAAGATCAGCATGACATTACTGGTGCTTTGGGCCTTGATTTGGCCGCTGAGTGCGAATGGCAAATTGGCCGCGTGGAACACCAACCTATTGGTTGGATTCAATTCATTTTACATCATCGCGGTCGGGCTGTTTGCCTGCTTTTGTTTTATCATTGCGCTGATCCCATCGATTGGGCGGCGCACATTGGGCATGCCCGGTGAAAAGCCTGAATTTTCCAATTTCTCGTGGTTTTCCATGATGTTTGGTGCTGGTTTGGGTGTGGGTTTGATGACATTCGCCACCGCTGAACCGCTTGGACTTTGGGGATCAAACCCAATGGTTGTCGCGGGCGAGGTTGAAGGCAACACGCCAGAGGCATTGAAATCCGCATACCGTTACACATTCGCCCATTACGGTTTCCACGCATGGGCAATCTACGTGTTAACGGGTCTATCACTGGCTTATTTTGCATATACGCGTGACATGCCATTAACCATTCGATCCGCGCTGACCCCATTGTTGGGCTCCATCGCAAACGGCCCTGTTGGGCATTTGGTTGATGTTTTGGGCGTGGTTGCAACCATCCTTGGTGTATCCGTCACCATCGGTTTTGGCGTGAGCCAACTTGTTGATGGGGTTTATGCGATCACAGGTGCCGATTGGTTGATGAACGGTGCCGATGCACCCGCACCAAGCAAGGTTGGCCTGATCGTGGCATTGGTCATTATCATGGGCATGTCGATTATTTCGGCTGTGTCTGGTGTGGGACGCGGTGTTAAATACCTGTCTAACTTGAACTTGGTATTGTCGCTGATCCTATTGTTGGTCTTTGTGATTTTTGGATCATTCCTGTTTGCAATGACAACATATGCAACCGCATTGTTTGATTATATCGTGCATTTCTTTTCGCTCTCGTTTAGCGCCTATGCACCCATGGATGTGGCCGAATTCACCGCCGCATTACCCGATGCTGTCAAAGCATTGCCCGCCGATGAAATCGCAGCATTGCACGCGGGTGCAACAGGGCCTTGGGGTTCGTTGGCAGGGTTCGCTGAATCCGTGCCTGCATCCGTAACCGCATTGGAAAACTCCGAAGGTGTGATTGCCACGATGTATAGCAATGCCGCAGAAGGTCGCCAATTCGCATGGCAAGCCGCTTGGACCACGTTTTACTGGGCTTGGTGGATTGCATTTGCGCCATTCGTTGGCTTGTTCTTGGCACGTATTTCCAAGGGTCGCAGCATTCGCGAATTCGTCCTTGGCGCGGTTGTTGCCCCTTCATTGGTGTGTTTTGCTTGGATGACAATCCTAGGTGCCACAGCGATTGATCTGGAATTAACGGGTGGTGCAAATGGATCAATCATCGGTGCATCCAACACGGCCAAATTATTCGTAACATTGCAAAACATGTTGTCGGGTGGATTGTTGCAGGCGATTACCATCATGTGTGTGATCTTGATCATGACATTCTTGGTTACATCTGCTGACTCTGGCATTTTGGTTATGAACACGATCATGTCGGGCGGCGCACAGGAAACGGGCATCAAGCACCGCATCATCTGGGGCATCTTGCTCACACTTGTGATTGGTACGCTTCTGCTCGCGGGTGGTGGTGGCATGGATGCGTTGAAAAACGCCATGATCATTGCCGCATTGCCATTCACATTCATCATGGTTTTGATGATGATTTCACTGGCCAAGGCGCTTTATCGTGATGGTATTCGCGACAAAGCATAATTTGCACTTCACAAACGAAAACGGCGCCCAATGTGGCGCCGTTTTTTTATGGGGTTGTCAATTGTTACGCGTTCACATCAACAACAACACGCCCCTTGACCTGACCCTTTAGGATATCCGCACCCAACTGGGGCAGATCGGACAGGGTTGCAGGCACAACCATGTCTTCCAATTTATCCATCGGTAAATCGGTTGCCACACGTTTCCATGCCGCCACGCGATCATCATAGGGGCGCATCACACTATCAATTCCCAACAGGTTCACACCACGCAGCAGGAATGGAATGACCGTGGCAGGCAACGCGGCCCCACCGGCCAGCCCCACGGAGGCAACGGATGCACCATATTGCATCTGTCCCAAAACACGCGCCAACATCGCACCACCCACCGCATCAATGCACCCTGCCCATGTTTCAGATTCCAACGGGCGCTTGACGGTTTCGTTAATGTCCTCGCGCGCAACAATCGTCGTTGCGCCAAGGGATTTCAGATAATCCGCCGTTTCAGGGCGCCCAGTGACACCCGCAACCTCATATCCCAAATTGGCCAATATCGCGGTTGCAACCGACCCAACACCACCCGCCGCGCCAGTGACCAGCACGGGTCCGTTTGCGGATTTCAATCCGTGTGCTTCCAACGCCATCACCGATAACATCGCGGTAAAACCTGCCGTGCCCACGGCCATAGCTTGGCGTGTGGATAATCCATCGGGCAATGCCACCAACCAATCGGCGTTCACACGGGTTTTTTGCGCATAACCACCCCAATAGGCCTCACCATAACGCCAACCCGTTAACACAACCTTGTCGCCAACGTTGTAACGTGGATCATCCGATGCCTCGACCACCCCGGCCATATCAATCCCTGGAATATGGGGATAGTTGCGCACCAACCCGCCCCCTGGCCCAATGCACAGGCCATCCTTGTAATTCACCGTGGAATATTCGACCGCCACGGTCACATTCCCTTCGGGCAGTTGATCCAGTTCGATCTGCGTCACCGCAGCGTGGGTTTTGCCCTCGTCGTTCTTTTCAACCATCAATGCGTTAAATGACATGCGTTATCCTCTCGCGTTTTTCCAATAAAACCGCTGCAAACACCCTTGATTGCCGCGCTGATTCAGGGCAATGTCTAGCAATGTTTTAAATGTCTGACAATTGGAATGTTTAATCGCGATGAAATACACGTTGAAACCAAACGGTGAACTTTCGGCCCAAATTGCCTTGGCAATCCAAGATGCGATTGTCGCTGGCACATTGCTGGTCGATGAACGCCTTCCTTCAGAATCCGAACTTGGCGAACGCTTTGGCGTGTCACGTTCGACCGTACGCGAAGCATTGAAACGATTGGCGGCGAAAAACCTGATCCGCACGCAACGCGGTGCCAGTGGTGGCGCATTCATCAATCGGATTAGCTTTGAAGATGCCTATCCCCAGCAAATCACCACATCAACGCTGCTCCTCTCGATGAATGATGTATCATTCGAAACCGCATGCGAGGCACGATACGCCGCCGAACGCGCCTGTATCCCCTTGGCCGCGCAACGATGTCAGCCCGATCATCTAGCCGCTATGCGCGCCGAAATCCATCGCCAAAAACAATCAGGACTAAGCGATGAAAGTTTCTGTGCATCCGATGTCGCCTTTCACCGCGCTTTGGTCGATGGTGCTGGCAATGCCGTGCTCGCCTATCAATTGGTCAGCGCGATTGAATCGATGCAGCCCCTGATGAATATGATCACATTTAGCGAACGCGATCGTACAACAATCATTCAATTTCACTCTGATATTGCCGATGCAATCGAAACCCATGACGCCACGCGCGCAGAGGCAGCACTGGCAGCCCTTGCCAATTACACCGCCACCCTCGCCGATCAATTCCGCGCCAAACGCGAGAAACTCCGTCAATCAGCCAAGGCTGTTGATTGATGGAAAATCAAGATTGAACCATACCGTCCAATCCCCTATACGACCCCCAAGCACCCGTAGCTCAGCTGGATAGAGCGCTGCCCTCCGAAGGCAGAGGCCACAGGTTCGAATCCTGTCGGGTGCACCAATGATTTCAATGAGTTAGATAATAACTTACAAAAGCTTACAATATCCAGTTCACCATCAGTTCACCAAACGAAACTCCAGCGACATTAAATATGGCTAGTCACTATCTTTGTAATCAAGCACTTTAAAAATTTGAGGCAGGTCATGAGCCAAGCTAGTAAAGACGACCAGCTATTGCGAAACGAGACCCATTAATTAATAGATAAAGTATTAGCATCGAGCATACTAACTTCAACTAACACCCTAACGGTGAAAGAGGAAAAAATGAAAATTAAAACAGTGACGGTAGAAGGGCTCTTTGGAAACACCGAAACATTGTTTCTCAAGTTTAACTCAGATCTAAACATTTTAACAGGTCGAAATGGTTCAGGCAAAACGACGCTACTGAAATTGATTTGGTGCATTCTGAGTGGGAATATCATCCATGCATTGCGTGAAGTTAATTTCAGAACTTGCGAAATTGTCACTGACAAATACAAGTGCAAGGTCATTCGTACTGGGTCTGTCCATTGTAAGGTTGAACTTGAGATTGACGGAAAAGCCATGACCTTCGAGGATGACGATATTGATGGCCAGCTTGAGAACCCGTTTGAAGATTCTGCGGAAGATAAAGCTGGCCCGTATCTTATCGAAAATGGTTCGTCTATTTTCTTTCCAACATTTCGCCGAATAGAAGGTGGGTTTTCTCTTCCTGGTGCAGAGAAAAATGGCACATTTATCAACATAAGACGGACGGGATCCGAAGTGAATGATGCGCTCTCAGCTTTATCAAAGAGACTTACAAACGCTGAGCATGTGTTTGTCGCAGCGATTTCCACACAAGATATTAATAGCCTGTTGCTTCGAAGATACGCGAGTTTTTCTGAAGAAGTGAGTTCCTTCCAGCAAGAAGTGTCTAAAACAGTAATTGAGAAAATCCGAGCCTATGAAACCACTCAAGGCAGCACTCAAGGCAGCACTCAAGGCAGCATTCAAGACGCGGAAGCTATTCTTTCGGAGACAAGGGAAGAAATTGAGAAAATTGAAGGCTTCCGAAGAGAAACGATGCAACCTCTTACCGCTGTCCGCGAACTGGTGGAACTTCTCTTCAGACATTCGGGCATCTCATTCGGTCGTCGTCTCAGCTTTGGAGATGCTGCTGAAGCAATTAATAGCGATCAGTTGTCAGCTGGCGAAAAGCAAATGCTTAGCTTTATATGTTACAATGCTTTTCACACAAATTCAGTAATAGTTATTGATGAACCAGAGTTGAGTTTACACGTGGATTGGCAGCGGCAATTGTATTCAATACTCAACTCACAACAATCTACGAACCAATTCATTTTTGCGACGCATTCTCCATTTATATACGGAAAATACCCCGATAAGGAAGTTGTCATTGATATTGACCGAGGGGAATGAAATTGTCTGAAACCAAAGCCTATCCATCTATTGACGAAATCGTTTCGCTACTTGGTAAATCTAACTTGCCAACGGTCTTGGTTGAGGGGGCCGATGATATTATATTCTACCGCAAGCTGGAGGAGGAGCTTAATGATTTAAAAGTAGATGTATTGGCTGCTGGCGATAAGGATTCAGTGTTAGAAATTAGGAACCGAATTGCCAAAAATCCTACTCAAACTCAAATTGCATTTGTCGTCGACAAAGATCTCTGGGTCCACGATGGGGTTCCAAAAGAATACATGTCAGGGGACTTAGTGACCACTGACGGATATTCGATTGAAAATGACCTTTTTCGAGATGGCGATTTAGAAAGCTTCCTTGACGGCCTTGAGGCGAAAGCATTCCATAGTGACTTGCAAACGTTTGTGAAATGGTATGCTCTTACACTGGTTAGGTTTTTCAAGGACCAATCCATTCCATTTCGAACTCATCCATCAAAGATTCTTGACGACCAGATATTTTTGAATGAGCAACTGCAGTTGATTGAAGGCGAGGAATACCCTGAAGATTTTTTTAATGAATTGCTTAAGACATACAGTAGAACGCTTCGAGGGAAGTCACTCTTTGCGGTGTTACAACGACAGCTTTCCCGACAACAACGTGATGTTAAATTTAGCAGCAAGCAGCTAATGGTTGTTGCGGCTAACAGAAAAGGCGAACATTACTCGAGAATTGCTCAACTACTTCGAAAGTGCTTCGAATAACAAACTTAATTTTTTTGCACCTATCAGGCAAAACCCAAGTAAATAAAGCAGTATATATGGCGTACAGATCGTCTTAATTCGTGCCGATGCTGTCCTACTTCATGGATGAGTTAACAAGAACAATTAGGCCATATTAAAATTAAAATAGAAGAATTTTTCAACTATCACCTCCCACCGATACGTGGGAGGAATATTCAAAAGTTTTGCTCATTTAAAAACTAAACTAATTTTAACTCGCATGAAACCGAACATACCGATCACGCGCTTTTTGTAACCGCTCTTCAATCGGAACATAATGATCTTGTGAATTTGCTTCCAATTGGCGAGCCAGCGCATATAAAAAATTTGGAAATTCCTCGCTTTCAGTTTGTTGAATAGCGGCCAAGCTGACGGCCAGCCCTAGGGTTTGCTTTTCGAGAACGCCAATACGCTCGTGTTTAGATATGTCTAGAAATTCACTTTGCGTGATTAATGGCTCAAATTCGGTCAATCGTGTTGCCACAGTTTCTTTCGCCATGTCCCAAATCGGGTGAGTAGGCCAACGAGCACGATTGGTATCGGTGGTTTGCTCGCAGTATCTCACCTTTTCAAAAGCATCTGCCATCAGCTCTGGAAGCTTTTCATAAAGTGAATTCCAGCAACGGACGCCCCATTTCTTTTGGAGGTATGTCTTTCCTGCCCGTGCTTCGATGCGCCAAATACGTGATGCCATTGGGTTAGAGTAATCAAGAGGAGGCAATCCCTTCTTTGCCAAACTGTTATTCCAAATTGTATGCCAATGCGCTTTGTGTTTAACCACCACTTCTTCGCGTTTATCGTAAAAGATAAATTGACGGCTGGGCATTTTCCCGACGGTTATAGATGTCACGCGACCTGAATGTCCGCTCGTTGCGATTTCATTTCCAAGATCACGCTCGGTAATATTGCTACGTGCATGCGAAACGATGTTTTGGCGATCAATTGCGAGATGAGGCGCGAGGATATCCACTGCAAAATCCACCCGAGATATACTGATAGCATTTTCTTCCAACTCAATGCCGAATAACTTTAGTGTTTTTTCAATATATTTTCGCGTACCTTCGAGGCCGTATAGTGCAAGTTGAGATGAGGAGACAGAAACACGAATACCCCATGGATCATTTTTATTGGGGCGTTTAATGAACCATTTTGTCCCATCACCATTAAGATCACAGACATAGGCATATCCGCCGCCAATTCCACCTTTACCGACTTGCAGATATTTCCCGTCAATCGGGAGTAGTACTTCACTATTGCATTTGATGGCACTTTCTTTTGCATCAGCAAGTTGATGATCGAATTCTTTTGAAATGTTGGCTTTGAAGGCCATTTCCAGCTTATCAAAACCCGAATATATAACTAACATTGTTCACCTATTTTTATTGGAATGTATTTGTAGAGGGGGGTGCTACAAAGACCCCCCGTAAGGTTCTCCAAAAACACCCAACACACGCGCGCAGCCTGTCGGCAACGCGACGCGCATCGAATATTTTTGGAGAACCCGCACTATGTCTATGCAATCAAGTCATCGGACGTAGATATACGCGGAGTGCCAAGTTTTCGGTTTGCCCAAGTATCCAAATCATTTGGACGGTAGAGCGCACGATTGCCGAAAATTAGATAGACAGGACCACCGCCAAGGCATGCAAATTTTTGCAATGTATTCTTTGCGACAGGGTATCCGACATTGGTCAAATACTCTGCCGCTTCTGACCGTGTTAAAAATCGCTTTGTCATATTTTAGTTCCTCATGATTACTTTCATGAGGACACCCAAACACAGCAATATCAACGGGGCGAAAATGAATCTTTTCGACCCTTAGATTTTTTTCTCGGGAAATGGCGGAATGTCGTCACCTGTGAGCTGTATAACCCGATCTTGATTGTCACGCTCAATATGTGGGCCGTAAGGAAACCTAGAATAATGCTGGTGGTGCTCGACAATTGCTGCCTCTTTTTCTGAGTGAAGAATTGTTTGCGCCCAGACTTGACGGAAGTGACCTTCGCGATACCCTTCATATGGCGATATTGCCATCATCCGTTCCGCCCTTTGGCATTCCAGAGGCGACTTTCGTTTAAGCTTTTTAAGTCGCTCTTTGATTTCTTCTGCACTGTTCGAAACATCATGTCGTGCAGCTATTCTTTCATAAGCTTCTTTGTTGGTACATTGAGCTACTTCTTTAATAACGAGAAAAAATTCGAACCACATAATATCTTCGAAACCATTTACCGATGGCCTACCTTGAGATCGTTGGTATGCAGGCACATGGCTTTCAGCTAAAGATAGCGCGAGGTTGCGCCACGAATTGATATCATATCTTTCAATTCCAAAATGCTCGAAAAGTGCACGTTCTCTTTCCTCGGCGTAGTCCTCAAATTTTTTTCCCAAATGATTAGGATGCACTCTGGTCTCAGGGTTGAAAGATTCCCCTGCTTTACCCAATATGCCCTTGTAATTAACCATGTTGATCACCCGCATCTGCGATAATAGCCGCGGTGATACCCGCGGCAGCTTTTTCAGCAATGACTTGCCGTTGATCAATTGCCCAATGGACATAATTTTGTGAAGTAGTGATATCGCGATGACCCAATGCCGTCATGATTTCAGAGGCCTGTGCACCTTGCATCGCCATATGAGATGCGAGCGAATGGCGAAGCCCATGTAATCCAATCCCTTTGGGTAGACCTGCAATCTCTCTAATGTATCGCCACGGCTTAGAAATATCCAATGACGCGCCGTCTCTTGCTGGCTTAAAAACCAATTCATGACCCTGCCCCAAAGGTTGCCTGCGAATAATATCAGCCGCTAGTGCTGGGAGGCCAATAACACGAGCATCACCCGTCTTGCGCCCTGTTTTGTGAGCGCTCACAGGTAAAGTAAGTGTGCCAGCGTCTAAATCCACATATGACCATCGAAGGCCAAGTATTTCACCTTTACGCGCACCAGTGAGAGCAATCACGCGAATGGCATCGGCAACCTCTATTCGAATTGGTTTTTCCCCTTCCCCGATTTTGTTGGGGTCGGTTAGCCGATCTAAAACTGCCCACAGTTGCGCGTAGAGCTTTGGATCGTCCAAAATCAAATCGCGTTTACCATCGCGACCAATATCAACATAGCGTGCAGCTTGCACTGCATCACCGGAAACCAACCCAGCCTTAAAACCCCAGCCCAACATTGAGCGTAACAAACGTATCGCCATACGCGCAGCGCCTTCTCCGCCTGTTACTTTTGTTTGACCATGTTTATTCTTGCTTGGCTTCGAAACTGCTGTCTTGCCTGCACATATCGCTTCAAACGCCTTTTCGACAGATCGCATATCCAATTCGGTTACAACGGTCTTTCCCAACAAAGGCCGCAAATGCCGTTTGATACGTCCACGATCAACATACTGAGTGGTTTCTGCTTTCGATTTGAAAGATGAGCTTTCCAAATATGCATCGAATAAGTCGCCAAGGAACAATGTTTGTCGCGATGCAGCTTTCTCTGCAATTGGATCGCGCCCTTGTAAAACAGCGTGTCTAAATTCTTCCGCTTTTGCCCGTGCCGCTGCAGGTGTTAAGCCACCAAGCTTTGCTATTGTAACATTACGTTTACGGTTATGTTGGTTCCGATATGAAAAAACATACGAATGATTACCTGTTGGACGAACGACTACGCCAAAACCCTTTAGTGTATCGTCCCACTCGATTCTTTGCTTATCACTGATTTTAAGACCATCAACGAACCGTTTTGAAATACGCGCCATGTTACTTTTCAGTCCTCTCAGTTCACCACCAGTTCACCAAATGAGGGTAAGTCGGGGTAATTCAGAGTAAATGAACAGTAAGCCAATATGTCAATATTAATATTTAAAAACAACAGATTAGATTTGAAAAGTAAGAAAAAGTAAGCGAGATAAATTGAGCAAATAACGCACTCCGAAGGCAGAGGCCACAGGTTCGAATCCTGTCGGGTGCGCCAAATATCCATGTTTGTTGATGAACGCCCCAAACGCCCACATCGGGTTTTGAAACTTCTACCTCCTCTCAATTTCCCATACGTCACGACGCGCAGAGCTGACGTTTACGTCACGTCGAACGCGAAATTGGTACTGTGCAGCGCAATATTTGAACGATAGTTTAACGCCAACACGAACAACCACACTCACCTAACTTTGCAGGAGGCTTTGATGCCAAGTTACACAGCACCAACAAAAGACGCAGCATTCATTTTGCACGAATTGCTAAAAGTGCAAGATGCAGAAATTCCCGGTTTCGAAGAACTGAGCGCTGATTTTACATCCGCCGTTCTGGAAGAAGCCAGCAAAATTGCGACCAACCTGTTGCAACCATTGAATGCCAGTGGCGACCAAGAGGGCTGTACCTTTGAAAATGGCGTTGTACGCACACCAAAAGGTTTCAAAGCAGCGTTTGACGAATATCGCGCGGGCGGTTGGAACGGTTTGGATCTTGATCCTGAATATGGCGGCCAAGGCATGCCATACACATTGGCCACCGCCGTTGGCGAAAGCTTTTCTGGCGCGAACATGGCGTTTGTGATGTATGGCGGTCTGACACATGGTGCATATTCTGCGATCCACGCCCACGGTACAGACGATCAAAAATCCAAATGGTTGCCAAAAATGGCCGATCTGGAATGGACAGGTACAATGAACCTGACCGAGCCACACTGTGGTACGGATTTGGGTCTGATGCGCACCAAGGCGGAACCACAAGGTGATGGTTCATATAAAATCTCTGGTCAGAAAATCTTTATCTCTGCTGGCGATCACGACATGTCGGACAACGTGATCCACCTTGTTCTGGCGAAAATCCCAGGTGGCCCAGAGGGCATCAAAGGTGTGTCCTTGTTCATCGTACCAAAATTCATGGTTGATGACGAAGGCAACATTGGCGAACGCAATGGTGTATCCGTTGGCAACATCGAAGAAAAAATGGGCATCCACGGCAATGCGACCTGTGTGATGAACTATGACAGCGCAACGGGTTACTTGCTTGGCGAAGAAAACAAAGGCATGCGTGCCATGTTCACCATGATGAACGAAGCGCGTCTTGGCGTGGCATTGCAAGGTTTGTCACAATCAGAGGCTGCGTATCAAAACGCGGTGATCTATGCCAAGGATCGTTTGCAAGGGCGTGATGTTACTGGCGTGAAAAACCCGAACGGCCCTGCCGATCCATTGATCGTACACCCAGATATTCGTCGCATGTTGATGAATATGAAATCATTCAACGAGGGTGCGCGCGCATTCATGATGTGGGGCGCTATGATGTTGGACAAAGCGCATCACAATGATGACAAAGACGCGTTTGGTTTGATTTCCCTGCTTACACCAGTGTTGAAGGGTTTCCTAACCGACGTTGGTTTCGACATGACGGTTCAGGCCCAACAAGTATATGGTGGCCATGGCTATATCGAAGAATGGGGCATGTCCCAATTCGCTCGTGATGCACGTATCGCGATGATCTATGAGGGTGCGAACGGTGTTCAGGCGCTTGATCTGGTTGGTCGTAAAATGGCACAGGATGGCGGCAAGCACGTCATGGCCTATTTCGACATGATCAAAACGTTCATCTCTGAAAACAAAGACAACGAAGAGCTGGCTGATTTCTTGAACCCGTTGAAAGAAGCGTCAAAAGATCTGCAAGAAGTGATGATGTATTTCATGCAAAACGGCATGAAGGATCCAAACTCTGCCCTTGCTGGTTCTACGGATGCATTGCACCTATTTGGTCACGTCAGCCTTGGTTTGATGTGGGCACAAATGGCCAAGGCCGCATTGGCAGGCATCGCATCTGGCGAAGGTGATCAAGATTTCTACAAGAACAAGATCACCACTGGTAAATACTACATGGATCGTGTTCTGCCAGCCGTCAAAATGCACAAAGCACGTGCAATGGCAGGTGCTGAAACAATGATGGCACTGGACGCCGATCATTTCTAATCGGGTTAAAACCTAATAAATTTAAGCGCGGCATTCCAATCGGGGTGCCGCGCTTTTTTGTGTGCATATCACCACTATTCTGCTGTGCGGGTATCCCATGTTTGAACGGTGGCCAATTCATCGGAACAGGTTTCCAACGTCAACGCTTTCATCTGGTTTTCTTTGCTGCGCCCAGTGCGGGTTTCATCGCCAAGAGTGATGCAAATTTCGGGGTTTGCTGTGGGGGCAATCGTGCCCTCGCCGTTAAAAACCCAGCTTTGCGCATCTGATGCTTCATCACAACTGGCCAGCGTGACGGTGTCGCCCACCTTTGTGCCTGTCGCGGCCATGCAGACATCAAATTCAGGCATATACATCACGCCTTCATCGAAACGCTCTGAATCAAACGCCTGATCAACAAAAATTTCGCCTGATGGGCTGTAACACGTATGCGCCTGAAGCCCATCATCAGGGTTGGCATTTGCGCCCTGCCCTTTGGCGATATCCAAACAATATCCGTATTGGATATTATCGAGCATATCAACCACATAAACTTCGACATTATCCGCCTGTGCCATACCAGAATACAGGCCAAGCACGATAACGGTTGCGGTGGGTTTCAACATATTATTGTCCTACATTAAGTGAAAGAAAGAGAGATTATTCAACGCTGACACGGCATAACACCGTATTGCTTTGTTCCAGATCAGGTCCCCAAATAAATGCGGCGTGATCATCCCAATTGATGTCATTATACCCCATTTTGGGATCAACGGCGGCGGCGCTATACACGCTGGCGGCGGGCCAATCGGATGCATCAAAATCGGCGTGGTCCCAACCTTGGGGTTCATCGGCTGCTTCAAACAAACACACGCCCTCGCCAGCAACAGGGTTCTCGGATTTTTCGCAAGATTTTTCCAATGGCGCGGTATGGGTCACCGCACATTGCCAGCTTTCATCGCTGACAACCACGGTTTCGCCGGCACTGTTTTTTACCTGAACGATCAAACCACCATCGCCCATCTGTTGGCGACGGCTGCCGATATATTCCAGCCCCGTATCGTTTTCTTTGAAATCCTTGGCCACCACACCAATCACAAATGGCGCGGCGGCTACGAATGTGAAACTTTCGGCGTTAAACGAACGCTCGGTTGTGATGGGCACGCTATCCTCTGCGACCTGCACACCGTCAATGCGCATTTCGAACCAGTTATCGGCCCAAACATCCACTGAATAGGTTTCTGCAATGGATATTGCGGGGATCATTGTCGCGGCAAAAAGAGTTGGAAGAATGATACGCATGACAGCTCCTTGTTGTGATCAGCATAGCTGATACGTGACCACAACAAACTTCTGTCGCGACAATTCACATTTCTGGAAGATATCCGCCCTTGCGCAGATCAATCGCCTGTCCTGTGCGTACGGATTCTTGTGCGGCCATGCCCATGGCCACCGCTTTCCAACCATCCTCTAATGATACATCGGGTGCATCGCGTTCGCCGCGCACCAATGCGACAAACCCACGATGCTGGTAAAACGTCGAACCATTGTGATCACCTGCATCCAGCAATTCTGGATCAACGGGAATTTCGCGCAATTCTGGCCCTTTGGGGTCGCGCGGGCTGACGATCACTTGTGGGATCGGCGCATCACCCAGATGTGCGGGCCAAAAACGACCGGGGCCAGGGACCAAGGCTTCAATCTTACCAGCACTGCCCACGGCGGAAATTTCTTCTTGGTAACGCGCACCTTCGGCAAACATGCACAATTCCAACATCGCACGTGCACCGTTTTCAAAATCAACGATCACATAACCATTGTCCAAAATATCGGGGACCTCGCCGTCATAGGTTTCATCCAAATGGTTCACATCCTGCCCCGCACTGGCCATCACGCGGACGGGTTCGGATTTCACCAACAGGCGCATCAGATCGAAAAAGTGACAGCATTTTTCAACGAATGTGCCACCCGAATACCGATTAAAACGGTTCCAATCATTCACCTTTGGCAAAAACGGAAAACGGTGTTCGCGGATGGTCAACATCTTGATCCCACCCGTGGCGCCATCCACCCCATCGCGCAGCGCCGTTATTGGCGGCATGAACCGATATTCCATCGCCACCCAAACGGGCGCGGCGTAGTTTTTGCGAAATTTCTCTAGCCGTGCAACATCCGCAGGATCGGTGAACAGCGGCTTTTCCACCAAGATCGGCAATGTGCGTTTGGCGGCAATTTGTTCCAGCTGATCCACATGGCAAAAATTGGGGCTTACGATCAATAAACAATCCAAATTCGCGATGTCCAGCAATGCATCCAAGCTGTCCACCATCACCGCATCGGGTGCGAAACCCTTTGCCAATGTGGCCATATCCGCATCGGGTTCATAAATCGCGCCAACCTTTGTATCAGGCAGCAATGCGATATTGCGCAGATGTTCCTGCCCCATCATGCCGCATCCGATGACGCCATAATTTACTAACTTGCCCATATTCATTCCTATTTTAATCGTTGCACATAATGTGCGCGTGTTGTGTCAAACCAAGTGCGCGAATATTCGATTGGTGCGGGTGCATCCGACCAGCTAAACCGTTCGATAAACGCGGTTGTTACGCCGTGGCGCAATGTAAATTTTCCTGGTGCCCAATCGGGAACATTGCCAATGGTCACGCGATCTTCGGCGCGGTGAATCCAAAACCCCAGTTTTTTCTGATAATAATGATAGAGCGAATCTGAAAGCGCATTTTTATCCACCAACCCCGCACCCGCATCCAACCAAATTTCCTCGACCGCGATAATTGTATCATTCAAATAGCGCAATCGACGAATGCGTGATCCACGTGGTGATGTGCCGAATTTGGGCAAATCATCGGGTTTATCCATGATCGACACATCCAACACATCCGCACGTGGCAATCCGCCACCATCCAGCAATTCAATGCGAAACATCGCATAATAACTGTCGTCTTTGACCCCGTGGCGAATGTAATTTCCAGACCCGTGAATGCGCTGCAACATGCCTTTTTGTTCAAGGATTTTAAGCGATTTTCGCAATGTTCCAACAGATGTGTTTAGTTCATCCGCCATGTCGCGTTCGGGGGGCAATCGCTCCCCATCCATCAACCGCCCAGCGGCGATATCACGGATTAACAATTCACTGATCTGCACATATTTGGGCAAGTCATTGGGATTTTGGTCGGGCGATGACATCAGGG
Source organism: Paramylibacter ulvae (assembly GCF_014652655.1). Lineage (GTDB taxonomy): Bacteria > Pseudomonadota > Alphaproteobacteria > Rhodobacterales > Rhodobacteraceae > Amylibacter > Amylibacter ulvae. The sequence goes on along the minus strand of NZ_BMZF01000011.1, from coordinate 58,561 downwards.
TTTAGACTCCTCCAAATCTAAAATTGATACACCATTGATCTACACGTTTTTCAATGCTAAGCAAGTGAAAATTGTTTCGATCTTGGGAGGATAACGATGACAATCGTTCCGGTCACATCCGCGGATTTGGATGGCGCAGAGGTTTCTTGGTTTTCGGCACTGTGTTCTGATGATTATCAGTTCTTGGGTGTGCCTGATGGCGATCTGCGATCAAGCTGGGATCATTGTTCCAACATCGTCAAAACGGCCGAGGCTCAGGGATTTCGCAACATCCTTTGCCCATCATCCTATCAGGTTGGACAGGATACGCTGTCATTCGTGGCAGGCTGTGCCCCGATCACCGAAAAAATCAACCTGTTGGCGGCGGTGCGTTGTGGCGAAATGCAACCCATCATGTTGGCGCGCACCATCGCAACGCTGGATCATATGTTACAGGGTCGCCTGACCGTAAATATCATCAGCTCTGATTTCCCAGGCCAAAAAGAGGACAGCGATTATCGCTATCAACGTTCGCGCGAAGTTGTGGAAATCTTGAAACAAGCATGGACACAAGACGAAATTAACTACAGCGGCGAAGTATATGATTTCAAAGGATTAACAACAGATCCCGTGCGCCCATATCAAACCGGTGGACCGCTGTTGTATTTTGGCGGTTATTCCCCATCTGCCTTGGAATTATGTGGTCAACATTGTGATGTATATCTGATGTGGCCTGAAAAAATGGATGAACTCGCAGGACGGATGAAGGCCGTGAATGCCGTTGCCGAGAAATACAACCGCACGCTGGATTACGGATTACGTGTGCATATGATCGTGCGCGACACCGAACAAGAGGCACGCGAATACGCCGATTACATCACATCAAAATTGGATGATGAATATGGCCGCATGATCCGCGAACGTGCGCTGGATTCAACATCCCTTGGGGTTTCGCATCAGGCGAAAAACCGCGAGCTGGCGGATAAATTTGGTTATATCGAACCCAACCTATGGACGGGCGTTGGCCGTGCGCGTTCGGGCTGTGGTGCGGCACTTGTCGGTTCAACCGATCAGGTTTTATCAAAAATCGAAGAATATCAAAAAATGGGCATCCGTGCGTTTATCTTTTCTGGGTATCCCCATATCGACGAAGCAGAACATTTTGGTTCACGCGTCATGCCGCATTTGAAAAACGTGTCCCTACCAGAGGTATATGGCCGCGTTCCCAATTCCACCCCCTCAACACCGCTTGGCACAGGAGAGCGCCGTTAATATGCAACGCATCCAACTTACCGATACACTTGAATTCAGCCGCATCGTTTATGGCATGTGGCGTGTTGCGGATGACAGCGATACATCCACCAAACATGTGCGCGCCAAAATCGACGCCTGTTTGGAACAGGGTATCACGACATTTGATCAGGCCGATATTTACGGCGATTATGGAGCCGAGGCGGTTTTAGGCGCGGCATTGGGTGAAAACCCATCATTGCGTGATCAAATGCAGATCGTCACCAAATGCGATATCGTTGCCCCCTGTGGCAAATACGCAGATGTGCCCGTAAAATATTACGACACATCGGCGGCACATATTAACGCATCCGTGGATGCATCCCTTGCCAATATGCAAATTGATCACATCGATCTGTTGTTGATCCACCGCCCTGATCCGATGATGGATCACTTGGAAACCGGTCGCGCATTGGATGCGCTGGTGGCATCGGGCAAGGTTGGCGCGGTTGGTGTATCCAATTTCCGCCCTTGGGATTGGAATCTGTTGCAATCGGGCATGAAAAACAAACTGGTCACCAACCAGATTGAATTGTCGCTGGGTGCGCATGATGGTTTCACCAATGGCGATGTGGCGTTTCATCAGCAACATGATACCGCGATGATGGCTTGGTCGCCCCTTGGCGGTGGTGATTTGATGACTGGTAACGGTGAATTGGCCAAGGCGATGGACATGGTTGCCTATGACAACGGTGTTGATCGCGCGGCGGTGGCTGTTGCTTGGTTATTGGCGCATCCTGCCAAAATCCTGCCAGTGATGGGTACGAATAATCTCAAACGTATCAAATCCATATCCGATGCGACCAAGGTGAATATGGATCGCATCACATGGTTCAAACTTTACACAGCAGCAATAGGACACGAGGTGGCATAATGGCAGATGGCGGCGGCAACATGACAACACGTTTCACACCAGATCCCGAAAACACGCGCCTGTTGCGCAACGCATTTGGGCGCTTTGCCACGGGTGTGACAGTGATCACATGCAACAGCGATGATGGCCCCGTTGGCATTACCGTCAACAGCTTTTCATCCGTATCGCTCGATCCAGCGCTGGTTTTATGGGCCCCTGCAAAATCGTCGCGTCGTTTTCGTTATTTTTCTGCTGCGAAACACTATGCAATCCATATACTTGATGTGGAACAGGCCGACATTTGCAACGGATTCGTCAAATCTGCACATGCCTTCGACGGGCTGGATTATATCGTGAACGCACAAAACGTGCCGTTGATCGAAAATTGCCTTGCGCGTTTTGAATGCACACAGGTCAATAATATCGATGGTGGCGATCACGCGATTATATTGGGACAAGTCACCAATGCAGAAATGCGCGATGGTGATGCGCTCGCATTTTACGCTGGACGCATGGGGGGATTGCCTCAACACGTCTAACACACGCGCAAGGGTGGAGGCTGCGCGCATAAAGGGAGGAATATATGGTCACATTATTGGCACTGCTAACGCCTGTTAGCATGGTGAACGCGTTCGTATTGCGATTTGGGCGTGCCATTGGCGTGTTTGCGGTTGCCATGATGGTAACGGCCATCCTTATCCAAGTTTTTTATCGCTATATCCTCAATAATGCGCTGCCGTGGCCTGATGAGGCTGCGCGTTTTTGCATGTTGTGGATGACAGGTCTGATGGCCCCCACCGCGTTTCGCCGTGGCGGGTTTGTTGCCATTGATATGATCACACGTTTTTTGCCCCGTGTGATCGGCGCAAGCCTATCTTTGTTTTTGCTCTGTGTATCCATGTTGGTGCTTGTCGTTGCCACCAAAATCGGCTGGTCAGAGGTCACAGGGTTTGGCGGGCGTTTCGCCACAGCATCGCTTTATGTGCCCACTTCATTTGCGTTTGATGAATGGTTTCGCGTGCCCCGCTCTTGGATGATGGCATCCATGTTGGTGGGCGTCATTTTATTGCTTGCGGTCAATATCGAATTAATCATGCGCAGCGTGATCACGCTGTTTGGTGGTGCTGCCGCCATGCCTGAAATTCGCAATGCTGAAACAGTGGGGACAGAATAATGTTGATATGGTTTTTACCGCTTTTCCTCTTGTTCCTGATGATCGGTCTGCCCGTGTTTTTCGGCCTGCTCGCCGCACCGGGCATACTGCTCTATCTCAACGGCCAAGAAAAAGATATCACTCTCCTGTATCGTAATGTTTATAATGGTATGGACAGCTTTCCATTGATGGCTATTCCGTTTTTCATGCTGGCGGGTGAACTGATGAACCGTGGTGGTATCACCATGCGTCTTGTTGAATTTTCCCAAGCATTCTTGGGGCACCTGCGCGGTGGGCTTGCCCATGTGAACGTGATGTCATCAATGTTATTTGCGGGGCTGTCTGGATCTGCCGTGGCGGATACATCCGCATTGGGGTCAATGTTAATCCCAGCGATGGAAAAACAAGGCTATACTCGCCGCTTTGCCGCCGCGATCACGGCGGCGAGTTCCGTGATCGGCCCGATCATTCCGCCATCGGGGATCATGATTATTTATGCATATGTCATGGGCGAAAGCGTCGCCGCGTTGTTCCTTGCGGGGATTGTGCCAGGTGCAATGGTTGGCATCGGTTTGATGATCATGGTCAAATTCATGGCCGACAAATACGATTTTCCTGTCGCCACGCGTAAACACACATGGGGTGAACGTGGTCAGGCCAGCCTCAAGGCATTCTTTCCCCTGCTCACACCTGTGATCATTTTGGGCGGCATTTTGGCGGGTGTTTTCACCCCGACAGAGGCCGCAGCCGTTGCCGTTGCATATGCGCTCATCATCGGGCTGTTCGTGTTGCGTACCCTTAAAATCGGTGATTTGCCCGATGTGCTTGCACGCTCTGGCCTGACATCCGCTGTGGTGTTGTTGCTGGTGGGTGCTGCCATGGCCTTTAAAACCGTCGTCAGCCTGTCGCACGCACCAGAACAGCTTGCCGCATTCATTTTGACCCTATCGGAAAACCCGCTGATCCTGTTGTTCTTGATCAACTTGTTGTTGTTTATCGTTGGGATGTTTTTGGATGCGGGACCTGCGATTATTATCCTTGGCCCGATCTTGGGGCCGATATTCACCAGCCTTGGCGTTGATCCGATCCACTTTGCCATTATCATGTCGGTGAACCTGACCGTGGGTCTGGCGACACCGCCGATGGGGCTTGTGCTGTTTGTGGCATCTGCCGTGTCGGGCGAACGGGTTGAATCCATCGCCAAGGCAATCTTGCCATTCCTATTGGTTGAAATCATCGTGATATTCTTGATCACATATATTCCCGCCATTTCAATGACAATCCCGCGTTTAACAGGGTTTGCGAACTAACCACCCAACAGAGTATTCGGAGGAAACATAATGCTCAAACAAACATTTAAAACACTGGCACTCGCCGCCATTTTGGCTGGCACGGCCATCAGCGCCACCGCCGCTGATTACAAAATCCGCGCAACCGCCAATTCAAATGAAAACGACGAAGACTACGATGGTCTGGTCGTGTTCAAAAACTACGTCGAGGCCGCATCAAACGGCGCGATCGAGGTGGAATTGTTCATCGGCACGCAACTGTGTTCAAACGGTGCGGAATGTTTGCAAGGTGTCGCCGATGGTACGGTTGATATCTATATCTCTACATCAGGTGGTGCATCTGGCATTTTCCCATATGTTCAGGTTCTTGATCTGCCATATTTGATGGCCGATGACCGTGTTGCAGAACATGTTTTGTCTGGTGATTTCACCCGTCAAATGCGCGCAATGGCACTAGAGGATTCAGGCGATGCGATCCGCTTGATGACCATTGGGAACACAGGTGGCTGGCGCAACTTTGCCAACACAAAACGCCGTGTTGCAGAACCAAAAGACATGGAAGGCTTGAAAATCCGCACCGTGGTTGCCGACCTACCGCAAGAATTGGTAAAATCACTGGGCGCATCACCAACACCGATCCCATGGCCTGAATTGTTCACATCATTCCAAACGGGTGTTGTGGAAGGTTCCAAAAACGGCATCACCGATATCATGGGGATGAAATTCCCAGATGCGGGTCTGCAATATGTCACCCTTGATGGCCATGCATACATGGGCGCGTTGTGGTGGATGTCAAACCAAACATTCATGGACATGCCAGAAGAAATGCGCGCCGTTGTGGTTGATGGGTTCTATGCCCTGCAACAGGCAACATTCGCATCACCAAAACGCAAATCCATCGCAGCATACGAAGAATTCGTTGCAGGTGGCGGTGATTTATACGTTCCAACACCAGATCAAAAGGCCGCATTCGCAGAGGCCGCAACGCCTGTTTATGACTGGTTCAAATCAAACGTCACACGTGGCGAAGAAGTGTTTAACGCACTGACCACTGCCGTTGATGCCGCCAATGCCGAAATCGGCGCTGCGCGCGCAGCAGACGTAAAATAACCCCCCGGGTGCGTGGGAAGCCATGCACCCCCACCTTTGGATTATCGAAACGGATACATCCACACCTTGTAATCATCGACCAGAATATGCGCCTTTTCAATTTCAGCTTTGGTCATTTTTTTCACGACCTCTTCCAGCGAAATCGCCGCATCGGGATCGCCGCCAATTGCGCTGAGCGTGTACCACATATAGGCGCGCACCAAATCCACCGCCGGCAAACCGCGCCCCACCTCATAATACCAACCAATCCCCGATTGCGCCCCCGCGTGCCCCTTCATCGCGGCGCGCAGATACCATTCAAACGCACGTTGATCGTCGCGTTCAACGCCTTGACCCATGGCATACATTACGCCAATCAATTCTTCGGCGTCGGCATTGCCCGAACGCGCAGCGGGCCAAAATTCCGCGAACGCTTGTTCGAATTGCCCCGCCTCCATCAAATCACGCCCCGTTTCCACATCCGCCAATGCACCGTGGGGAAAAACGGGTGTTGTCGCCAACAGAAAAATGCCAAAAAATTTGCGCATCTTGTGATCCTTTGTACTGGTCTGGGTGCATCGGCATTTGCGGGGGAAACCCCATATGACGACCCCAATGATTTTCTGCCCTATGATGCAAAACAGGCGGCATTGGGACAATTGTTATTTTACGATAAAATCCTGTCAGGGAATAAAAACATTGCCTGTTCCACCTGTCACCACCCCGATTTTGGCACGGGGGATGGTTTATCGCTTGGCATTGGCGAAGGCGGCGTTGGTTTGGGCACCAATCGCCACGCGGGCACGGGCGACAGCCGTATCAAAAAACGGATCCCACGCAATGCGCCCGCGTTGTGGAATTTGGGCGCCAAGGATATAAACGTTATGTTTCACGATGGGCGTTTGTCGTTTTCAGATGTCTATGGCAACGGGCTTGATTCACCCGCTCAAGAATGGCTGCCCGAAGGGTTCACATCGATTTTGGCCGCACAGGCGATTTTTCCACTGGTTGCGCAATTTGAAATGGCGGGCAATCCCAGCGAAAATGAAATCGCAGGTGCTGTGCATGATCGCATCGATGCGGCGTGGCCGATCTTGGCCAAACGCGTGCGCGTGATCCCCGAATACGGGCAACGCTTTGTCGATGCCTACCGCCATATCCAAACCCCTGAACAGGTCACAATCGCCGATATTGGCAATGCGCTAGCCAGTTTTATTTCCTTTGAATGGCGCAGCATGGACAGCCCGTTTGACGCCTATCTGATGGGTGATGAAACCGCGATGATACCGGATCAGATCGCGGGAATGGAATTGTTTATGGGGCGGGGAAATTGCGCATCCTGTCACGTTGAGCCGTTGTTTAGCGATCAAAAATTTTACGCGCTTGGTCTGCCTGCATTTGGGCCTGGGCGCACACGCACATTCGATTTTATCGCGCGCGATGTTGGCAAAATGGGGCATAGCGATGATCTGGCCGATGCTTATCGTTTTCGCACGCCGATGTTGCGCAATGTGGCCTTGACCGCACCCTATGGTCACAACGGCGCCTATCCCGATTTGCGCGGGATTATTGAACATCATTTAAACCCCGAAAAATCACGCGCCAATTGGCACCCCGATCTGGCCGCCCTGCCCGATGCGCCGTGGTTGGCGGAAATCGATTTTATCGTCCAACAAGATACGCGCGAAATGGCACGCCAAGCGCGCGCAATAGATATCAAACCCGTGGATTTGGACGATATGGAAATTGACCAGCTCATCGCGTTTATGCACGCGCTGACAAGTGATACACGCCAACGGTTGGGCATTCCCAATTCCGTGCCCAGCGGTTTGCCACTGGATTAAATAAAAATGAAATCTTCGTTGGTGAAATCATCTGCGTAAAATCTTTCTTCGCGGTGGTTTTCAATGCGAATTGTTTCGCCACCAATCACGATTACCGCACCAAATGATCTGCTTCTTATATCCAAACTATCCACATGCCCGACCAGATCAAATTGCGACAGATCAATCACATCTTTGCCCAGTTGAAAATCGGTGATGATATCGCGCCGCCCATCGGGTGCAAAAACAAAGGTGTCATTCCCTGTTCCACCTGTCAGAATATCCCGCCCTGCACCGCCATCAATCATGTCATCCCCAGCACGCCCATTGATGTGATCGCCATTGCCAGCGCCAAACATAATGTCATTATCGGCACTGCCGATCAGGTTATCCGCATCCCCCGCACCATTGATCACATAGCCTGTGTTTTGCGGGGTATAGGTGAATTGGGTCATGGCGTGTTCACTACTGCTGCCTACAAATAATTGGATTGTATCATCCAATATTACCAGTTCCATTGTGCTAATGTTATTCAGCGCCGTTTCAAAATCATCGGCCAAGACTTCACGCAATTGCAATTGCCCATCGGATGTCAATTCAAACACCGTGATCCCATCATCCGACCCGGCCACAAAAACATATGCACGCCCATGATGCGCAATGGTTTCAACGATGCTGGCATCCTGAAACCGCGTATCACGCCCATCCAAAACATGATCGGTTTGAGTCAGATGCCCATGATTATTGATATGATAGACGGTCACGCTATTCGTGCCTGCGGATGTAAGAACCGCAAAATGCATTTCCCCAACCGCAACAATATCAACATCCGTTGACAACGCCAAACCCGCCCCATGATCAGGTGAAACCGTATCACGCGTGCGCAAATTTCCGTGCCGCCCAACAACATAGGTTTGAATGCCCGCATCAATTCCCGACACAGTAATTAAAAAGGTGCGATCCCCGATTGTGACACTATCCATCGCGGTGACATCGCCCAAATGCGTATCACTTGTATCGTCATATCCGCGTTTTTGGCGAAAGCTAAGATCATTCATGATCCGATAACTTTCAATCCCTGATTGCCCGTTGCGAATGACAAATGTGAATGTTTTTCCATCCAGTTGCACCGTATGAGTCAGCGTGAAATGCCCGTAATCTGTCGCATCGCCAGAAATGTTAAATTCATTGTCGAGCTTTCCCGAGCTATCAATGGGAACCAATGCAGCGTTATCGTCATATCGCCCCGACGTGAGCAAAAATGTTTCACCATTATGCGTGATCAATTCAAACCCAGAAAGCGTGTTTGATCCCGTTTCGTCACCCTCCGACAGGCCACCACGGCGGCGCGGTTCTGCGTCCGGATAAATGTAGTAAACCGCAAAATTCCCTCGTGCTTCGCTGCCTGTTACCAAAAACACGCGACTGCCCGAAAAGAAAACGGCGAAATCATTGACGCCGACCAAATTACCATTGCCTTGACGAAATAGCGTACCCACCACGCTGAGCGTCATATCCCATCACTCCTATGCCCGATTGCAAGGGTGACAACATGATTGTTCCACCTCTTACCCCACGGGCAGGATGGGTGATAGATGCTTAACGGTTGTTAACGGGGCTTAGGTATTAAACAGAAAATGCAACACATCGCCGTCAGACACGATATAGGATTTTCCTTCGGCGCGCATTTTGCCCGCTTCTTTGGAACCCTGTTCGCCGTTATTGGCGATGTAATCGTCATAAGCGATTGTTTCCGCACGAATAAATCCACGTTCAAAATCACCATGAATTACGCCTGCGGCCTGTGGTGCGCTGGTGCCAACCTTGATTGTCCATGCGCGAGTCTCTTTTGGGCCAACGGTGAAATATGTTTGCAATTTTAACAAATCATAGCCTGCGCGAATGACGCGGTTCAAACCCGCCTCTTCCAGACCCAATTCTTCCAAGAACATTTCCGCGCCTTCGTCATCCAGCTGGCTGATCTCTTCCTCAATCGCGGCGGACACCACAACAGATGCCGCACCTTGTTCGGCGGCCAATTTGGCAACCGCATCGGAATGGGCGTTGCCTTTGGCGGCGTTTTCTTCTTCGACGTTGCAGACAAACAAAACGGGTTTGGATGACAGCAATGTCAGGCTGTTCCACAATTTGCGTTCATCATCGGCCACCTCGACCGTGCGCGCGGGCTGACCAGATTCAATTGCAGCCTTGGCCTTGTCCAACAAATCCTTGGTGGCGACCGCTTCTTTGTCACCGCCTTTGATTTTACGCACCAGATTTTGCAGACGTTTTTCAATGCTTTCCAAATCGGCCAGCATCAATTCGGTTTCAATGGTTTCCGCATCTTCAATCGGGTTAACGCGCCCATCAACATGGGTGATGTCATCGTCTTCGAAACAACGCAAAACATGGGCAATCGCATCACATTCACGAATGTTGGCCAAGAATTGGTTGCCCAGCCCCTCGCCCTTGGACGCGCCCTTTACCAAACCTGCGATATCCACAAATGTCATACGCGCAGGCAGGATGGTTTTGGAACTGGCAATTGCCGCCAATTTATCCAGACGTTCATCGGGCACGGATACCTCGCCCACATTGGGTTCGATGGTGCAAAATGGGAAATTCGCTGCCTGTGCCGCCGCGGTGCGGGTCAGCGCGTTGAACAATGTCGATTTACCTACGTTTGGCAGGCCAACAATACCAGTTTTAAAACCCATTTTGGATGCTCCGATGCTATGCAATAATCCGTTTTGCAGCATCTAGCCTTGGCGGGGTGAAAACACAAGCCCCGCCAAGTTTTCGTTATTCATCAACGCCCAGAAACCCGCCTGATTGACGCGCCCAAAGTTCTGCGTAAATACCGCCACTTGCCAGCAATTCATCATGGCTGCCATCCTCAACCACCGCGCCCTCGTCCAGCACCACAATGCGATCCATCTGTGCGATGGTGGACAAACGGTGCGCAATGGCGATCACGGTTTTATTTTCCATGATATCAAACAACGTATCTTGAATGGCGGCCTCGACCTGGCTGTCCAGCGCCGATGTCGCCTCGTCTAGGATCAGGATCGGCGCATCCTTTAATATCACACGCGCAATCGCCACACGTTGGCGTTGCCCGCCCGATAATTTCACACCGCGCTCGCCCACATGGGCATTATACCCTGTGCGCCCTTTTGGGTCTTCCAGATCAAGAATGAATTCATGAGCTTCGGCCTTTTGCGCCGCTGCAATCATTTCATCCTCGCTCGCGTCGGGGCGACCATATAACAGATTGGCACGCACGGATCGGTGCAACAGCGAACTGTCTTGGGTCACCATGCCGATTTGGCGGCGCAGGCTGTCTTGGGTCACATCCGATACGTTTTGCCCATCAATGGTGATTTCGCCCTGCTCCGCATCACGAAACCGCAACAAAAGGTTCACAAGGCTGGATTTCCCAGCACCCGAACGCCCAATCAAACCAACGCGTTGCCCCGCAGGGATATGCAGATCAATACCGTTCAACCCACCCTGATCCTTGCCGTAATGATGGCTCAATCCGCTGATATGGATTGCGCCATGATCGACAACCATTTCGGGTGCGCGCGGCGCATCCACCACGGCCTGTGGTTTGGCGATGGATTCCAATCCTTCGCGGATCACACCTGCATGTTCAAACAGGCGAATGGTTACCCACATGATCCAGCCGCTCATCCCGTTTAATCGGATGGTCAGCGCAGATGCCGCCGCCACCTCGCCAATGGTGACATGTCCATTGATCCACAACCAAATCGCTGGGCCAACAACCCCCACCATCAACGCCCCATTGAGCAAGTTCAGCCCAAACGACATTTCCGTCATAAGACGCAAAAACCGTTGAAACCGTAGCCGCAATCGACGCAGTGCGGATAATGCATATGCCTCTTCGCTGGCGCCATGTGCGAATAATTTCACCGTTTCGATATTGGAATAGGCATCAACAACCCGCCCCGTCACCAATGATCGCGCCGCCGACCATTTTTCCGATGCAACCGACACACGCACCGCAATGCGGCGTACATATAACATGTATAACACCAGCCAAATAGCCAAAGGTGCGCCAAGGCGAATATCAATTTGTGACAGGATCAAAATCGCACCCAACACATATGTGGTGGCGTACCAGATGCCTTCAAACGCCATATAGGTGGAATCCTCCACCGCTGGCCCCAATTGCATCACACGATTGGACAGACGCCCAGCAAAATCGTTTTGGAAAAACGATGATGATTGCCCCAACATATGTTTATGCGCACGCCAACGGGTTTGATCCTGTAAATTTGACGCAAGCGTTTGTTCCAAAAAGAAATGGTTCAACGTGATTATCACAGGGCGCAAAAACAGGATGAAGATAATCACAAGGATCAATTCAAACCCATGCTGTCCCCAAAACGCATCGGGGCTGCTTGCGCCCATCAAATCAATGATACGCCCCGAATAAAAAATTAGCCCGCTTTCCATCAGCGCAACCAAAACACCAGTCAGCGCCATCCAAGGCAGCCATTTTTTAAACGGCGCTAATTGTTGCACCATATAGGGCCACAATTTTGCGGGCGGCGTACCATCGGGCACGTTTTCAAAGGGACGGATAAGGTTTTCAAATTTACGAAACATCGGGGTGCCTTTCTACGGGCAAAAACAGGAATTGTGATTAACTCTGGGCGCATCCAAAACGACAGCCCAATTGGACCAGCGTTCAGCGCAGTGGCGGGGTCCAAATATAGTTCATCAACAATCCTCCGATGTGTTTCGTGGGTCTTAATTATTTCCAGATGCTTTCAAAGTCAACTCTGGTGTCTTTGGAAATCTAGGTGGACTGAACCCCTTCGTCGCTTTGCCATTGATTTTCTGAAATATTTCCAGCAAACCACACCAAACGGTTTTCAAGGGGTGGTTATGACTCGTATTGCTGCAAAATTTGCTGATCTGAAATCGCAGGGGAAATCTGCCTTTGTGTCTTATATCATGGCGGGTGATCCCGATTATGATACCACCCTTGCGGTGATGAACGGATTGCCAGGTGCGGGTGTTGATATCATCGAACTTGGCGCACCGTTTACCGATCCAATGGCCGATGGCCCCACCATTCAATTGGCGGGTCAACGCGCACTTGACGGTGGCATGACGTTGAAAAAGACGCTGCAACTGGTCACTGAATTTCGCAAAACCGATGACACCACACCGATTGTGTTGATGGGATATTACAACCCGATTTACAGCCACGGCGTTGATGCATTTCTGGTGGATGCCAAAGCGGCGGGTGTTGATGGGTTTATCGTCGTGGACCTGCCCCCCGAAGAAGACAGCGAGCTGTGCATTCCTGCGGGCAAGGCAGGCATTGATTTTATTCGCCTGACAACCCCCACCACCGATGAACGCCGCCTGCCAACGGTTTTGCCAAACACATCTGGCTTTATCTATTACGTCGCGATCACGGGGATCACAGGATCTGGTTCGGCCAGCCCAGAAACCGTTGGGCGCGAAGTTGCACGCATTAAACAAAGCACCGATTTACCCGTCTGCGTTGGTTTTGGGATCAAAACCCCGCAAGACGCCGCCGCAATGGCCGCCGTCGCCGATGGCGCGGTTGTGGGTTCCGCAATCGTACAAAAACTGGCCGACGGCGATAGCGTTGAAACCGTGTTGGATTTCGTCAAAGAATTGGCAGACGGCGCGCATAGCGCGTAAATTGAATCAACTCTGTCTGATTGATATTTTGTGCGGCAGTGTGAGCCGAACGGCAGGTATGGGGACGAATCTACCATTTAAGATTGCTTCGGCAAGGTCTGTTTTCCTTAGGGTTTCTTCAATTTCCAGCCATATTACGCAGCGGCATCGCGGCATTTATGGTGCATTTGACGAACGCTTTCGTGTTTCCCACCATGAGTGCATTTCCTTGAATGCGGGCATCAGCCCGACGCCGTCTTCGGTGGCGCTGTATTCAACTTTTGGAGGCACCTCAGCATAGACCACTCTTTTGACGAGACCATCGCATTCCAGATCCCGTAGTTGCTTTGTCAGCATCGTCTGTGTGATTTCAGGGATCGCTTTCCGAAGCTCCCCAAATCTCTTTGTCCCATCAAAGATGAGTATCTGCAGTATCGACAGCTTCCATTTTCCACCGATCATCGCGAAGACAAGTGGTGCGGGGCAAAGGTTCGAACTGGTATCGTCTTGCAATTGAAGCTCCAATAGTATCGTTTTGATACTTAAGTATCAAAATACTGCCTACTTTTCAAACCGAATGAGTTAAGTATGTTTAGATCAAACCACCTCAATGGAGCTTATCTTGATCGAACTGTCAAAAAACTATGAAGAAACCATCCAAGTGTCTGCATCTCAGGAGGCCTGTTTCCAAGCTGTCGCGACACAGATGGACAAGTGGTGGACCCAGTCCACCGAAGGGGGCCTCAACGGGGTTGGTGACATAGTGACTGCGCGGTTCCCGCCCGACTATGGGTTTTGGACGTTTGAGGCCACATCTTTCGAAAGTCCCAACCGCATCGAGATGATATGCACTGATGCGCACCACAAAGTCGAAGGCCAACCGAAGGAGATCGATCAAGAGTGGCTGGGAACAAAGATCATTTGGGAATTCAAAACGGTTGGATACAAGACCGAGATCAAGATGATACATGATGGACTAACGCCGACGCTGAATTGTTGGGGGATTTGCCTTGATGGCTGGAACCACTTCTTCAAAAACAGTCTGAAGTCGTTCTTGTGTGGCGAAGAGCCAAGCCCACATGTCTCAACTTAGCAGACATTCATCCAACGCGTAGCATCAGTGAGTCTGGGCTCAAAGCTGACATTCGCTTTAAACCACCTTAAACACGCATCTTCAGCGTTTTTCAACATCCAACCGAACGACTCCACCAATTGGTAAGAAAATATTGCCAATTTGCAAAAACCTTGAAACAATGGCGGCATCACAACGATAAGGGCCGCGCATATGCCACCGATCACTACGATTGACGATCTCAAAACCATTTACAAACGCCGTGTGCCAACGATGTTTTATGATTACGCCGAAAGCGGATCGTGGACGGAACAAACATTTCGCGAAAATGTTTCGGATTTTGAAAAAATCCGTCTGCGCCAAAAGGTGGCGGTAGATATGACCAACCGATCAACGGCCACCACGATGGTTGGCCAAGATGTGGCGATGCCCGTCGCCCTTGCCCCCGTTGGATTAACGGGGATGCAACACCCAGATGGGGAAATTAAAGCCGCGCGGGCTGCGGAAAAATTCGGGGTGCCATTCACCCTGTCCACCATGTCGATCTGTTCAATCGAAGATGTCGCCGCCCACACCACAAAACCATTCTGGTTTCAGCTTTATGTGATGAAAGATCGCGATTTTATCGAACGCCTGATTGATCGGGCCAAGGCGGCGGGCTGTTCCGCGCTTGTCCTGACATTCGATCTGCAAATTTTGGGACAACGGCACAAGGACATTAAAAATGGCCTGTCTGCCCCGCCCAAGCTGACCATTCGCAATATGATTGATATCGGTCTGCGCCAACGGTGGGCATGGGGGATGCTGGGAACAAAACGGCGCAGTTTTGGCAATATTGTCGGGCACGCCAAGGGCGTTGGGGATTTATCATCCCTGTCCTCTTGGACGGCAGAACAATTTGATCCTGCGCTCAATTGGGATGATATCGCTTGGATCAAGGAACGCTGGGGTGGCCCGTTGATCCTAAAGGGTATTTTGGATGTGGACGATGCACGCCGCTCGGTCGATAGCGGCGCAGATGCGTTGATCGTGTCAAACCACGGCGGGCGCCAATTGGACGGGGCATTATCATCCATCCGCATGTTGCCAGACATCGTTGATGCGGTGGGTAAGGATATCGAAATCCACATGGATGGCGGCATTCGATCGGGCCAAGATGTGCTCAAGGCCGTGGCACTTGGTGCAAAATCAACCTATATCGGGCGCAGCTTTATTTACGGGCTTGGCGCGATGGGCGAAAATGGCGTTACCGCTGCGCTTAATGTCATTCACAAGGAATTGGATACCACAATGGCGTTGTGCGGTGAACGTCTTATCACCAATATGTCACGTGATAACCTGTTGATCCCAAAAGGGTTTCGCGATGAATTCGCCGACTAAACCAGAACCGTGGTTAATTATCACCATGCAACGCTGTGGCGGCACCAGCCTCTCACAGTTTTTGGATGCTTGTTCGCCGTTTGACACCGCCCAAGACGAACCATTCCTGCGCGCACGCCAATATGGTTTTGCCACGCAACGCCACCGCGAAAATCCAGATATCGCGCGATTAACCGGTGACCTGTACAGTGTTTTGAAAAAACGCGAAAATATCAAACATTGCCTGTGCACTGCACATCCTGACATCACCAATATCTTGCTGGATTTGGCGCATGACATGAACCGCCCCGTGATTTTGTTGCTGCGCCACGATGAAATCGCACGGTTCCGAAGTTTGATGATCGCCAAATCAACCAAGCTTTGGTTTCGCAACCGCCCCAAGATTTTCAACACTCGCTTACAAAAGCTGAAATCTGGCGAAGCCACCGCCAAGCCGATCAATCTGGAAAAGGCCGCGAGCCGCATGGGGCATTTCTTGGATTTGAAAAACCAAACACTCGCGCATATTGATCAAATCAAGCTGTCCCCGCTGCACATCTTTTACGAAGACTTTTATCAACCACAAACGCTGGCACAAAACGCGATTGATTTGGCGAAACAGCTTGGCATGGATTGCGCACCCGATGCGCCGCATCTGGCGCGATTGCTGAGCATAGATCCAAACAAACATCGCGCCCAAATTGAACAATTGCCACCCAATTTACCTGCGTTTGATGAAATGTTGAAAAAATTGCAACCATAGATTGCATTTACCAAATATCACCCCTAAGGTGTCAGTACTAGGGACACACAACACGCAATGCATAACTTCTGTAGGGGGGAGAATGCGCATCATTAAAGATACGATTCCAGAATCGATAATAAAACGCTATCACAAATCAGAGGAAAAGGCTTTCGGCTCGCTCGAAAACTTTGTTCATCACATTATTTCGTCTGATTTCGACAGTTTCGAACCACCAGAACAGCCAAAGGTGCAATTTAACCCACGTATTGTGCAATCTACGGGTAAATAATCACTTTCCTTTGGGCGCAATCCATCCTATATGCAGCGCTTCACGCGGCACTGCACCCTTGGAGGAGGCCGCATAACCTTAGGAGAATTACTATGGCTGGGAAAATTCCTGATCTAGAAGTCATGGCGCGTACGGGGACAGGCAAGGGGGCCGCCCGATCTGCACGCCGTGAGGGTCTTGTACCTGGTGTTGTATATGGCGGTGGCGCCGAGCCACAAGCGATTACAATCCCGTTCAACGTTTTGTTGAAAAAACTAAAAGACGGTGGATTTATGTCCACCCTGTTCAACCTGAAAATCGAAGGCCAAGAAGATGTGCGTTGCGTATGTCGTGGTGTTCAACGTGATGTTGTCAAAGATTTGCCAACACACCTTGACCTGTTGCGCCTGAAACGCGACAGCCGCATCAACATGAACATCCACGTTGAATTCATCAACATGGAAACATGTGTTGGTCTGAAAGCAGGCGGTACATTTAACGCCGTGCGTCCAGAAATCGAATTGGTTGTAACCGCGGGTGATATCCCTGAACAAATCGTCATCGATGTTGAAAACATGGAAATCGGCGATTCAATCAGCATCTCTGACGTGACATTGCCAGAAGGCACACGCCCTGTGATTACTGATCGTGATTTTGTAATCGCGAACGTTTCTGCACCATCTGCGTTGAAATCTGATGATGAAGACGAAGACGAAACAGATGCAAGCACAGAAGAAGGTGCAGAAGAAGCATCAGCAGAAGGCGAAGAAGCAAAAGAAGAATAAATTCTTTTGTATTGCTAAATTTGAAACGCCCGCATCACTTGCGGGCGTTTTTATTTGCGCATATCAGTAAACCCATGAAATTATTTGTTGGTCTTGGTAACCCCGGCGCGAAATACGCGCAGAACCGTCATAACATTGGGTTTATGGCGATGGATGAAATTGCGCGCGATCACGGGTTTTCCCCGTGGCGGGCCAAATTCCAAGGCCAAGTCGCCGATGGCCGCTTGGGCGGGCAAAAGGTGGCGTTGTTAAAACCCGAAACATTCATGAACCTGTCTGGGCAATCGGTGAATGCAGCGATGCAGTTTTACAAAATTGACCCTAGCGATGTGACCGTGTTTCACGATGAATTGGATCTGGCGCCTGCGAAATGTCGCGTCAAAATGGGTGGTGGTCATGCGGGGCATAATGGGCTGCGTTCCATTCACCAACATATCGGCGCGGATTATCAACGTGTGCGCATGGGCATCGGGCATCCCGGACACAAAGACCGCGTTGCGGCCTATGTTTTACATGATTTTGCGAAATCGGACGCCGAATGGCTTGATGATGTGTTGCGCGGGTGTGGCGATGGTGCACCGCATTTGGCCGATGGCGACAACGGCAAATTCATGAATGCGGTGGCGCTGCGCGTAAACCCAAATCACAGCGCGCCCAAGGAAACGGCCAAGCCCGCAAAACAGCCAACGCAAAAACAGGCCAAGGATGACGTGCCTGCGCCCACAGACAATCGCAGTGCGATGCAAAAATTAATGGATAAATTTAACAGGTAACAATATGTCCCTTGCCCAACTGAGCGATACTGCGACCCTCGTTCTGCGCCATCTTGTGCGGCTTGATTTTGCGGGGATCAAACGGTTGGGGCGGGTGAACAAATTGTTTGCACCTGATAAAATCGTGCATAATTTCAGCAATATGAATGAATTGCTGTATTTTACAGATATTCAGACCAACACCAACAACCCAAGCCCCCTGCCCAGCCAGCCACATGATATGCCCATTGGCATGACCCATCTGGGGCAATCAACCGCATTTGATGAATGGATGAAACGGCGCGCATTAACCGCGATGGTGGTGATCAAAGACAGCACAATCGTGCACGAGGATTATTTTCAAGGCACAGCCCCCGATGATCGGCGCATTTCATGGTCGATGTGCAAAAGTGTTACGTCATTATTGCTGGGCGCGTTGATCGACAAAGGCTTGGTTGATCCATCCGCACTGGATCGTAAAATATCAGATATCGTGCCACGCTTGGTCGGTACGGGATATCACGATGTCACGCTGCGCAATGTGTTGAACATGGCCAGCGGTGTCGCGTTTAACGAGGATTATTTGGATTATAATTCCGACATTAACCGCATGGGTCGTGTGCTCGCACTTGGCGGATCAATGGATGAATTTGCCGCTGGGCTGACAACTGACATCGCGCCAAACACATATAATCATTATGTATCCATTGATACGCATGTCATTGGCATGGCCATTCGCGCCTTGATGAATACGGATATATTGCCCCTGTTCATCACCCATATTTTTGATCCACTGCGCATTGAAACGCCGCCCTTTATCATGACCGACAGCATGGGCGAACCGTTTGTATTGGGCGGATTGAACATGACCACACGTGATTATGCGCGTATCGGTTTATTGATTGCAAATGGTGGTACGGTTGATGGTGTACGGGTTGTGTCCAAAGAATGGATCACACAATCCACCACCCAATCCGCGCCACCCCCCCTGCCCGAAAAAATCGGCACACCAGAGGGTGAACTTGGATATGGATATCAATGGTGGCTGCCGCCCCATGCGGTGGCGGGTGAATGTTTTGCCATCGGGATTTATGGCCAATTCATTTATATCAACCCAGATGAAAACGTGGTGATTGCGATCAATTCGACGGATGTGAATTTCAAAGACGGCAATGGTGCACCCGCGCTGGAAAACATTGCAATGTTTCGCACAATTACGCGGCATTTGAACAATGCTGGTTGAATTTGGCAGCGATATCTGGATTGCCGACGGCAAAGTGGTCAGCGTTGCAGGATTTCAATACCCCACCCGCATGGCGGTGATACGCCTGTCGGATGGAACCCTGTTTATCTGCTCACCCGTGGCGATGGATAATAATTTGAAAAATGCAGTTGATGCCATTGGCATGGTTGCCCATATCGTTGCGCCAAATTCATTACATCATTTGTTTTTGCCTGAATGGATCGCAGCATATCCCAATGCACAAATCCACGGCGCGCCCAAGTTGGCGCAAAAACGCAAAGACATCACATTTGATAGCGAATTGTCTGATATACCTGCCCCAGCATGGGACGGGCAGATTGATCAGGTGATGATGCGATGCGCAATCACAACAGAGGTGGTGTTTTTTCATCGCGCCAGTGGGACGGTGATATTTACCGACCTGTTGCAACAATTTCCAAAGGGCTGGCACAAAGGGTGGCGTGCGATTGTTGCACACCTTGATCTGATGGTTTGTGATGAACCAACCGTGCCGCGTAAATTTCGGATGAGCTTTGTAAATCGCAAGGCGGCGCGTGCAAAACTGCGCAAAATTTATGACTGGCCCGCGCAAAAGGTTTTGATGGCACATGGCACGCCCGTTGAAACCGATGCACCGCCATATTTGCGCCGCGCATTTTCTTGGTTATCACCCAGCTAGCCAATGATTTCACACCGCCGTGAGATAAAGAATTAGAATCATTCTAAATCTTGACTTCCCCACCCCATAGGCGCATATTCTGATCAAACCACACAAGGATATGTGATCATGTTCATTCAAACGGAATCAACACCAAACCCAGCGACGCTGAAATTTTTGCCCGGTCAAACGGTTATGGCTGCTGGCACAGCGGATTTTCCATCCGCTGATGCGGCGCACAGCTCGCCACTTGCACAGCGTATATTCGCGGTGGATGGCGTATCTGGCGTGTTCTTTGGCCCTGATTTTGTGACGGTAACAAAAACCGATGCGATGGAATGGGATCATATCAAACCTGCGATCCTTGGTGCGATCATGGAACATTTCCAATCGGGCGCACCCGTGATGGATGGTGCAGACGCGGATGCCGCAGGTGGCCACGCCGAACACAGCGGCGAAGATTCCGAAATTGTGGATCAAATCAAAGAATTGCTTGATACCCGTGTGCGCCCTGCAGTGGCACAAGACGGTGGTGACATCACATTCCACGGTTTTGATCGCGGCGTTGTATACCTGCATATGCAAGGTGCCTGTGCGGGCTGCCCATCATCAACGATCACGTTGAAAATGGGGATTGAAAACCTGTTGCGCCATTACATCCCAGAAGTGACAGAGGTACGCCCCGTTGCCGCCTAAGCTGATATTGGCATTTGATACATCGGCCGCGCATTGCGCGGTCGCTTTGGTTTTGGGCGATCGGGTTTTGGCCGATGTGGCCGAACCCATGACCAAGGGTCAGGCCGAACGTCTGTTCCCACTGATCGAACAGGTGTTAACCGATACAGGTCACACATATGACGATCTAGGCGCGATTGGCGTGGGTGTGGGCCCCGGTAATTTCACAGGTGTGCGCATATCCGTATCCGCCGCGCGTGGATTGGCGTTGGCACGCAATATTCCCGCCATTGGCATATCACGACTGGCGGCAATGGCATATGGTGCAACGGGTGTGAACCAGATCGTTTTGGATGCACGGCGTGCACGTATTTACACACAAGAATTTCACGCTGGCAAAGCAACCAATGATCCCAAAATGATCGCGGTTGATGAAATGTCGGGTGATCAGGAACAGATCATCCTTGCGCCACAAGATGTTGATCTTATTGAACGTTTCAAAATAGCCCAATTGCCAAAACACAGCATTGCGTTGGCAACGGCATATTTGGCGCATGACCGATTTGATGATGATAACCCGCGCCCCGCGCCATTATATCTGCGCGATGCAGATGCGGCTGTTTCATCCGATCCCCTGCCCACGATATTGTAATGGACGCGACAGAACTCGCATCGATACACGCCGCGTGTTTTCAAACCCCGCGCCCATGGTCGGCAACCGAATTTGATGCCCTGCTCGCCAGCAAAGGCGTGTTTATTTGCACCGCGCGTGATGGGTTTATCATGGGGCGCATCGTTGCCGATGAGGCGGAATTATTAACCATCGCGGTGTTACCCCGCGCACGGCGCAACGGCATTGCCACCACATTGATGCGGGCATTTGATGCCCATCTCAACTCACATAACGTGTCCGAGGTGTTTTTAGAGGTCAGCTCTGAAAACCAAGGCGCGATTGCGCTTTATCATCGGTTCAACTTTGACATGGCGGGAACACGCAAAGGGTATTATCAAACCCCAGATCTGCGCAAAATAGATGCGCTGGTGATGCGAAAAGTGATTTTGTGAATAGCAGATCGCCACTTTTGTATACAAAAATACAAGCAGAGTCCTTGCTCCACTATGCCAGCTAGCCTATAGGTGAATCAATGCGATTTACCTGTGAGAGAACATGGATACCATCACCCTGACCACTGAAATGATTGCCGTTTTATGCATCATTGGCTTTACCGTTTTTCTGTTTATTTCCGAAATTGTGCGTGTCGATCTGGCCGCGATCATGGTCATGGTTTTGTTGGGGGGGTTAAGTTACTTGCCTGGGCTTCAAAATCTGGCGGATGTCACGCATCTGTTTGATGGGTTTGCATCCAATGCGGTGATTTCAATTATTGCGGTGATGATTATCGGTGCGGGGCTGGATAAAACTGGATTGATGTCCAAGGTGGCCTCAATGATTTTGAAATATGGTGGCAGTACCGAAAAGCGCATTATACCCGTGATTTCTGGCACGGTTGGGTTTATTTCCAGTTTCTTGCAAAATGTTGGGGCGGCGGCATTGTTCGTGCCCGTCGTGAGCCGCATTTCCGCACGTACAGAAGTGCCGATGAGCAGATTGTTAATGCCTATGGGGTTTTGTGCGATTTTGGGCGGCACAATGACGATGGTGGGATCCTCGCCGTTAATCTTGTTGAACGATTTGATCGTGACGGCGAACAAGGATTTGCCCAGTAATGCGCAGATGGAACCGTTTGAATTATTCGCCGTCACCCCTGTTGGCGCATCATTGGTTTTGACGGGGATTTTGTATTTCGTATTATTTGGTCGCTGGGTGTTGCCCAACAAACCATCGCGAACAAATGGTGCATCTGGCCAATCAATGAAGGAATATATGAAGCGCGTTTATGGGTTAAAGGCCGATATATGTGAGGTCGAAATTCCCAAGGGCAACCTGTTGGTAGGCGAAGCATTGGGCGATATTTGCGATGCGCATCATCTGTATGTGATTGGGTATTATCACAACGGCAACAAGGTTTTTCCACCCGTGTTGACCAACCCAATTGAAACGCCCTGTCGTTTGGCGATTTTGGGGCGGCGCAAGGTGATCCAAGAGATGTGCGACACTTACGGTTTGAACCTGTTGGACAAATTGGAAGTGTTTGCCGAAGACGTTGCCGCGACAAAATCAGGTGTGGCGGAATTGGTTATTCCACCCGATTCCAACATTATTGGCACCACCGCGCGTGAACGCCGTTTTCGCGCAACCCTTGGGATTAGCTTGCTTGCCATTCACCGCGGCGAGGAAACATTTAGCCATGTTGAAACCCAAGAACATGAATCCACGCGTATCGGCACGATCCCATTTCAGGTGGGCGACACCTTGGTTGTGCATACCGAATGGGAAAGCCTGACACGCCTAAAGGATGACAAGAATTTTGTGATCGTTACATCCGATTACCCACAAGAAGAGCTGCGCCCGCACAAGGTTGGCTGGGCATTGGTATTTTTCCTGATTGCGCTGGGGCTTATTTTATTTAGCGATGTGCGCTTATCCTTGTGTTTATTGGTCGGTGCGGTTGGCATGATCACCACCAAGGTTTTGAACATCGACGAGGCGTATAATGCCGTTGGTTGGAACACCGTGTTTTTGCTGGCAAGTTTGATCCCGCTGGGACAGGCCGTGCAAACCACCGGCACGGCGGAATGGATTGCGCAACAGGTGTTGTTCCTGTTGGATGGTTGGCCGATTTGGGCACTGCAAGTGGGTGTTGCGATCCTTGCCACCATATTCACGCTCGTGATGTCCAATGTGGGCGCAACAGTGTTGTTGGTGCCACTGGCCATAAGCATTGCATTGGCGGCGGGTGGTGATCCTGCAATTTTCGCGCTGACCGTGGCGATTTCCACATCCAATTCATTCCTAATCCCAACCCATCAGGTGAACGCGCTGATCATGGGTCCAGGTGGTTACAAAGTGACGGATTTCTTGCGCACAGGCGGGATGATGACCGTGCTGTTTTTAATCGTGTCCATGGTGATGATGAATATCGTATTTTAGCACAAACGCCCCACGGCCCAATTTGGCGGCGGGGTTTGTGTAAATAATGATAAAGGCGGGCCCACCATTGTGGTTGTGTATATCAGGTCTGTCGAACCTGTTCCCATTGGGGTTTTAATCCCACTCACCAGTGATAATCGGAAAATCCCGCATGTGCAGGATCGTACCACGTTTTGACGTCGGGGATGTTATACCCTGATTATGATTAGGATTGCGTAAGTGATGCGTACGCTAACCAGCATCGGGTGCTTGTAACACCAATTCAGCGGGTGTTGTTTGGCGCAGATCAGCCACCGTCAACGGAGCATCGGGGCGCGCCAGACGGTATCGTTTCACCCAGAACAATCGTTCGGATGCGCGTGTGATTGCGACATAGGCCAAGCGTTTCCACAATGGTATCCCTGCCTCCATGCGCCCTGCGCGGCTGGCGGCGTAAATATCGGGGGCGAACACCTGAACATCATCCCATTGTGAACCCTGAGCCTTGTGAATGGTACAGGCCGCACCATGAACGAATGCCGCGCCCATACGCGCAGCCGATGGGATAAACGGTTCATCCTCGTCAGGCATTTCGATTTTGATAATGGTGGCGGCGGAAACTTGAGGGTCTTCTGCGCCCAGAACATGCAGGCGGGAAAACCCAACCTTTTTCCCTGCACCAAGATACACACATTGCGCACCTTTGATCAGGCCGCGTGCTTCTAAATCAATACGTTTTTTGCGGTGTTTGGCGGGCAACTCGATCCCATCGCAAATCAATGGTTCGCCCTCCAACAACATATCAGGCGGGGCACCATATGCGTTGCGAAACGCATGGATAAGGCGAATACGTGTGGCATTGCGCCAGACCAACACAGGGGATCGCGCCATCAAGCTGGCCTGAACACTGGGGGCGAGCACGACGCGATCATCTTTTGCCGCGGCGGTTTCGATCATGCGTTCAAACTGATCGAATGTCAGGCTCTCATCACCAAGAGCGTGGGCGAGATCAAGGATCGGGTTATCATCGGCCTGTCGGTGAATGCGGTTAAGAAACATTTTGCGGCTGTCGCGAATGCTTTCGAACGCCATGGATCCGCTCTGCCCCACGGGGGCGAGCTGTGCTGGATCCCCAAACAGAACGAGTGTGGTAAATATTTCCTTTAGGTCATCCATTTGCTTGTCGTCCAACATCGAGCTTTCGTCGATGAAACCGATATCAAGCGGGTCTTCGCGCCGTTTCCAGCCCGTGATAAAATCAGACCCGCGCAAACCCGCCGTGGCCATCGCCCCTGGGATGGATTTATTCAACGCATAAAACGCAGCGGCACGATCAAGGGCGGCATCTGTCAGCCCTTCCACCTTGGGGCGTTCACCCCGCCCTTCCAGCCATTCGGCGATTTTTTCATATTCAGGGTCATAAACAGGCGTGTATAAAATGCGGTGGATTGTGGTGGCGGCAACGCCGCGATTGCGCAACACCGATGCGGCCTTATTCGTGGGGGCAAGGATGGCCAAGGTGCGCCGATCTTTGCGCGATTTTCCCTCGTAGTCGCCCGAAATGATATCAACGCCAGCGCCATTCAGTGCCTCTGCCAACTTGGCGAGCAATAGGGTTTTGCCCGACCCCGCCTTGCCCAAAATCGCCATCATTTGGAACCCTGCGGAGGCCTCGGGCAATAGGACTTCGTTTTCGATATCAACGCCCGCGGCCAAAAGTGCCGTTGTCACCGCGTCATATGCGGCGGCTTGGTCGTCGGAGTATTGCATTGGCGGGTCCTGTCGTTTTTCGCCAACCTAACCCGCCGATGAAAAATGCACCAGCACCAAGCGTTATGCGGCGATGGTTTTTACCCCGCCAAACGCACGTTCGAACCACAGCGTAGATATTTGTGGTGATACGCCCGCATTTTGTGCCAATCTGTGGCGCACGGTTTGGGAAAAATCCCACAGCCCGACATAGATTTTATCGCGCCCTGCACCCGTTGTGCCCAAGATTTCAGGCGGCCACCCAAGGCGGCGATAAATGCGCACCATGCGCGGATCAAACACCCCAACCGCCCGATCAAGCCCCATGCCAATGCCAATTTCACACCCCGCCAGCATCAATGCGGCCGATATGCGCCCCGCCTGTTCACCCAGATCAGGGGACAAACAAAACCGCGTGCTTTCCCATATTTTGGGGTCACTGATTTTGCGCCCTGCAACGTTTGAAAAATGTTCATTCACCATGCAACGCCCCGACGTGGGCATCGCGCGCATTGACCCGCCATGCGTGCCATCTGGTTTTCGCCAGATCGCATAAAGCGGGTTCATATCATCGTATTCGTCACGTTCAAACCCGGTGGCATCCACATCCACATCCCATTTCAACCGTTGGCGGAATTGCCACGCGCGATCGGTAAACATTGAATTGTGCAGCTTAGTTTGTTGAGCAAGTTGGTCAGCGTAAAGATAGGTTAGCATGATAATCCTCCATAGGGAGGTGCTAACGCGATCGTGGTTAAGGGCTGTTAACCATAGCGTACGGTGGTTTGGATTTTTGATGAAATTTTTATTTAAATTTAACGTGTTACAGCGAAATTAAGCCACGTGCCATGGCGCTTGAAACCGCGTGGGTGGTGTTATTTGCGCTGAGTTTTATACGCGAAGATTCAATATATCCGCGCAACGTGTGTTCCGAAATTTGCAGGTTTTGCGCAATCGTTGCGCGGTTTAACCCAAGTGCAAGAAGTGTGAGCGTTTCCATCTCTCGTGGGGACAAGGCAACAGGATCGCCCAGATCACGCGATATGACCAGACGCCGCGCGGCTTTGTGAAAAAAATAACCGATCAACATCAGATCGGCGCGATGATCTTCGATGAATTTTTGCCAGGTTTCATCATCGGCGTTATGGCTAACAGAAAAGAGCGCCAATTCGCCATTCGGGCCACGGATGGGAAACGATAGCCCTTGGTTTCCCACACCCATCGTAATCGCATCTTGGAGCAATTTACGCCCTTTGCGTGTATCCCAATCCAGTGATTTCCAATTGTATGGGTGAAACCGTTTGAATGCGTTGATGACAACGGGATCAATCAAATACAGTTGTTCGCCGCCATAATATTCGTGCCATTCAGCCGAATAAGTGGCCAAGGCGAATGTTTCGCCATGCCACTGAATGGAATGATAGATTGCGTGGTTTACGCCAAAAATACGCCGAATGTCTTTGACACAGTCAAAGAGCGTTTCAATTGTTTCAGCACGTTCGACGCGATGGATGAACGCCAACAAGTCTTGATCCATTCCGTTTTTGTACCCTTGTAGCACCACCAAAGGTGGCCAAATCTGATTCCGCGACGTTTAGCGTGCTGTCAAGATGTTCGGCAAGGCGTTCCAATTCGTGTGTATTCGCAAACGATTTGAGATCCTCTAGTACATCCAGCATCCAGTCGTGGTTCATTTTTTGCAGCCTCTGTTACAAAGGTTAACGGAACGTTAACGCGGTCTTCTTATCTATTCAGTATTACGCATCGAAAGGCGAAAAAAAAATACCCCAAAAAAGCGGGGTATGCACATTTAACACGTTGATTTTAAAAGATTCAAAACCTTGGCGGATCGCAAATGACCCGCCAAGGTATTCAACCCAGAGCTTTATTACATTTTCAAGTTAGGAATGATTTGCTTTTTGCGTGAAACAACCCCAGACAGCACAACAGTGTCACCGGATACATCAACGCCAAATGATGCTGTGGCCAAGTTTTTCACCAAATCATTTGGAACCAACAGTGTTGCCTCTTGCTTGAGGATATCAACGACAAACAACAAAACCTGATCAACGCCATCCTCTGATGCCACAGGAACCATTGTTTCAATCAGGCTGTCCTTGCGGGACAAAACGGTTGCCGGGCTGGTTGTTTCCAACACAGAAACACGAAACGATTTATCGGCGACATCGTATTGTTTGCTGTCAAGGCGGAGCAATTCAGCGTCTGAAAAATGCGATACATCTGATTTCGCTGCGAACATTTCACCCGCATATGTTGTGATATCCAAGTCCAAATCGGACGCCAGCGATTTTGCCAATGCCACGTCAACATCTGTTGTTGTTGGGCTGCGAAATTCCAGCGTGTCAGACAGGATACAAGACAGGATCAAACCTTTGATACCTGTTGGTGCGGATGCCAAATCATCACCCATCATGCCAGCCATGATTGTGGCCGTGGATGCAACGGGTTTGACGGTGATATTGATCGGCTGGTTGGTTTTCAAACCACCCACTAACAAATGGTGGTCGATGATTTCAATGATGCTGGCATCGTTCACACCTTCGGGCAATTCGGCAGGGTTGTTTGTATCAACGATGATCACATCATCACCCGCACCAACATTTTCCAAAATCGCAGGGCGTTCATATCCCCATTTGTTCAAAACAAATGCAGCCTCTGTGTTGGGTTCGCCCAATACATATGGCGTGGCGGCGTTGCCTTTTTCGGTTTGGTACCATGCCCAGATAATGGCAGAACCAGTTGCGTCTGTGTCGGGTGCCTTGTGGCCAAATACTTTGATCATTTTACGTCTCGTGTGGGTTGATTTTGGCGCCTTATACCGAGCGTTGAAACCAGAGTCACGCGATCCCTTTTGGCAATTTGTCGCGATGTTTAACCCACATCCGCCAGCGAGTTGGCGTAATATTGCATGATTTCCGCCTGATCGGGGATCAGGGCGAATTTATCACCACTTTGCGCGAGGATATGACGACGTTTGAGCATTTGAATACCAAATGTGATGCCCTGTTCCATTTCGGCGTCTGTCAGACCAATCAACGCGCCCTGATCACGCAACAGACCCAATTCAATTTGTGATTCTGTGATGATTTCTGCAAGTGTGAGCCCCGTTGACGCATTGCGTAAAAATACGCGCGCGACCAGTGCCATGGGCACAACGGGCACGATATCCCCGACCTTTGCCAATAATTCTTTGCCCAAGCGCCCAATGGTTCGATCGGTCACGCGCCCCTTGGATTTGCCCAGAAATTCCACCAGTGATACCGGTTTACCAAACGAGACACCCGCATGGCCAAAGCGTTTGAATTTCGTCACAAAACGAAGCCAGAAATACCATTTTATCGCATGAAAAATCGCGGCCAGTTTGCCAAAGAGCGAAACGCGTTTGCCCTGCCCTGCGTCCAGCATCACGCGATCCTCGATCACGCGATCATAATTCACGCCAACTGGTACGAATAAAATATCGCGGTGGTTTGCGGGATCGAAATCGGACACGATGTAATTGAGCAACCCCAGTTTTGCAGGTTGCAGCCCGCCTGTACGGGTTAACCCACCCTCTGGGAAAATCGCTTGTGCCACACCGCCCTCTGTTGCCATTTGCACATAACGCGCAAGCACACGGCGATAGAGATCGCCGCGCGATTTACGGCGGATAAAATACGCACCTGTTGATCGGATGATTTGTTTCAACGGCCACACGCGCGCCCATTCACCCACTGCATAAGACAGTGCCGAGCGTGACGCGGACAGATAGGTCACAAGGATGTAATCCATGTTGGAACGATGGTTCATTACGAATACAACGCGTGCCTCTGCATCAATATCCTTGAGCGCTGTTTCGTCTTGATAGCTGACGTGAACATTATAAAGCAGCGTTGATAACCAGCGCGTGGCACGAAAGGCAAAGCCAAAATAACCGATGGCGGAAAAGGATGGCACGATTTCACGCGCATATTTACGCGCACGGCGTTCCATCACGGCCAGTGGGGTTTGTTCGGTGCGCGATTCCTCTAATATGGCATCAACCACCAGCGGATCATTCACCAAGCGATCCACCATGACATGGCGATCAGTCAATTTGAATTTCGGGATTTTCAATTGCAGGCGTTCGTTCAACAATTCGACCGTGCGGTTCAATCGGCGATGAAAATACCATTGTACCGTGGGCATCAAAATACGATCCAACACCGCAATTAATGCCAATATTCCAGCAAGCCATACGGCCCAGACGGGTATTTCAATCGTTTCAAACATTGTCGCATACCATGGGCTGTTCGGCGCGCTATCGTCAAGCGAAATTGCATATGGACAGGCCAGTTCAAAACGCTAGGTTTTAGTCAAACGAAAGGGTCGTATCATGAAATATCGTACATTAGGAAAAGACGGACCAAAGGTCAGTGCAATCGGGCTTGGCTGTATGTCATTTGCGGGGTTCTTTGGAGAAACGGACACGGCGACCAGCCATCGCTGTTTGGATGCGGCCATCGATCACGGGATCAATTTTTTGGACACAGCGGAACTATATGGCATGGGCGTTTCCGAAAACGCGATTGGCAGTTACCTTAAGGGCAAAGAAAATCCGTTTAAAATTGCGACCAAGGGCGGAATTATTGTAAAACCCGAACGTCGTTTTGATAATTCACGCACCTATTTGGAAAATGCGCTTGATGGGTCGATGAAACGTTTGGGCGTTGATTACATTGATTTGTATTACATCCATCGGCGCGAACAGGATCGCCCGATCGAAGAGGTGGTTGAAACGCTTAAGGGGTTCATTGATGCGGGAAAAATCGGGGGCTATGGCCTGTCGGAAGTGTCGCCAACCACGCTGCGCCGTGCACATGCGGTGCATCCCTGTCGCGCCGTGCAAAACGAATATTCGTTATGGACCCGTCTGCCCGATTTGGGATTGATCCGCACTTGTGCAGAGCTTGGCGTGGCCTTTGTGCCGTTTTCACCTGTGGCACGCGGTATGCTGACAGATGCACAACCCGATCCGGCCATGATGCGCGACAATGATTTTCGCCGCACCAACCCGCGATTTGTTGAACCCAATTATTCGGATAACTGCGCAATGATCGCGAAATTTAGCGCATGGGCCAGCGATCGTGGATTAACCACATCTGCCGCTGCACTTGCGTGGATTTTACATCGCGGTGATCATTTGATCCCGATCCCTGGCACGCGATATCCTGAAAACATGGCCAATTGGGCAAATGCCGCCGATATCACATTCAGCGATGATGATATGGCCGAGATTGAAACCATCCTGCCCGCAGGCTGGGCCTATGGTGATCGATATAACGATACGCAATCCGTGGGGCCAGAACGATTTTGCTAACAGATGGTTCTTCCGATTTGACGAAAAAATACCCGGAACCGTCGATGGTTTATTGCATTGGCGCGGCCAAGGCAGGGACAACGTGGTTGCACCAAACATTAAACAAGCACCCCGAAACGCATTTTCAGCACACCAAAGAAATCCACTATTTCGACAGCCGTGATTGGCCAAAGGCAAAACGATTGCAACGCGCAAAATATACGCCAAAGCATCGTGCAAAAATGGTGATGAGCCCGTTGAAATATTTACACCATCGTGCCTATGCTCGTGCTTTGTTTGCGGCGCGGGCTGATCACCGTGCCTATAAAAAATTTATTCTGCGCGGCGCTGGGTCGGCCAAGGTTGTTGGTGATTTCACCCCCGCATATGCAGCACTTGGCACGAATGATTTTGCCACGATGGCGGGTATTTTCCCGCGCACTCATTTTTTATATCTGCTCCGTGATCCTGTGGATCGGGCGTGGTCAAATATGCGCATGTTGTACTATCGTCACAATGCGACCAAACAGATTGATATGGCCAAGATGGACAATATGTTATCGCGCTTGATGGCGGGCGAAATGCAATATCTTGATCGCCGCGGAAATTACGCGCAAACAATTGATTCCGTGGCCCAAGCAGGATTGACTGATTCACTAAAGATCGCATTTTATGAAAACCTGTTTGAACAAACCACCATGGATGAAATTCACGATTTCATCGGTGTCACCGCGCGTAACGTTGACACACAAAAACGTATCTTTGCCGGAGTTGACAGCCCATTACCCGATCACATTCGCGCAGCCTTGATGGAACGATACGCCAGCCAATATCGCGCGATTGCCGATTTAGTCGGCGCCCTGCCCCAGCGTTGGCAAAACCATTCGAAAGGTTAAGGAATATACCCCAATATTTCCTCTTGCTTTGTATCCAGTCCTGACCAGATGAAATCGCGATCTGTTTGGGTAAGATCGTCGTAAACATGGCGCACGAATTTGCCATCAGATTTACGCCCGCGTTGTTGATCGACGGATACAAATTTTGCACGCGCCGTTAGGGCATAGGTTTGTCCAATCATATTGATGAATTCAGCGGGTGCATTTGCCACGTCTTCGTAGCGAGCAAAGATCACGTTTGAAAATCGGTTTTTCAGCGATAAAAATCCCGCAGATTTCGCATTGCGTAGTTGTAGGATATTGTCAAACCTCGCCCCCGTTAATGGGTGGCGATCCCATTGCAATTCAGCGTATGCGCGCGGATCAGCGCCCGATGTAATGCCAAAGTTTTTTTCATCAACAATCGATTGCCAAGGCGCGGCCAGAAAATCGGAAAATGTTAACTCGCGCAGATGTTTTGCGCCATGCCAAGGTTGACGATGCATGCTTTGCACCCAGCGCTCAGGATCGCGAAACATCACCACCGCAAGTGTGGTATCGGGTGCGGCAATCATTTGGGGAAATCCGTGTTTCCAACCGTAGCGAAACCCATGTTTGGCCATGCGATCATTCGCGCTCGCACTTAATTGTGGAAAATTGTTCCGCAGCAATGCATCAGCAAAATTTGTGCCCGAATTGCGTTCACCAAAAACGAAAAATTCACCGATATTTGGCGTTTTACTTGAATGGATATCTATGGGGAAAAAACGAGGCATAGATGAACGCTAGCCTTGGAAAATTGATTGAACAAGCGTTGAAATTACTTGGTTTCAGTATCTGTCTCGAAAATTACAAAATTCGTAAGCTTTTCAGCATCAACAAACAGTTTGCCACAGTTCGCTGCGCCCTTCATGCAATAATCATACGCCCCCATATCCAAATTCAGCGCCATTTGGGGATCAAATAGCGCCGCCATATCGCGCGCGGTTTCAAACAGGGTTTTGGGACGATCCGTTTCGTAAACCCCAAATCCCGCGTCGGTTTGCACCAACAGGCGGCGTTTGAATTTGGGTTGATTGGGTTGATCGCGCACATCAATACGCCCATTGTTAATCAACAGATGCGATTGAATCAGATCAATTGATTTACGTTTCGCCAAGGCGATAAACGCATCACGGCTCGTGCTGTTTTTGAGGTTAAATTTGCGCCCTGATAATCGCACGGATGTGCTATTGAAAATGTGTGGTTTGCCACGGTTGATTAATAATATCCCATCCCATGATTTATAGCGGCGCGATATGATATTGCCATTGCGAATTGCCAGACCTTCGATACCAAAACGATCGGCGCTGGAATATGTGCCGGTTACTGCCAATTTTGGCGTTGGGCGGCGATCCCAGATATTGCCATCATCAGGAACCACATGGATTGAAACATGACCAGATGGCGCGCAGTCCCACGCAATAAAATTATCGCTGGGCGCAACGCAATTTTGCGCCACAGCGGTCGTGGCGCAAAACATCAATGCAAGTGTTGTCAGGATTTTCATGTGTTATCCAAATTTGCCTGTCATTTAATTGCGCCCCCATGTTTGGAGGCACAATGACACCGTTTAAGTTTGTTGTTGTTGCGGTTTTTGAAACGGCATTTTTATCTTGCTTGGTGTCATATCTGCAATGCGACCATACCAATCTTCGTTGCGCGTTGCCAACATTGTTCCCGCGATTGCAAGGAAACATAGGCTGGAACCCGCCAAAAGCGCATAATCAACAGAGGTGAGGATCAAGAAGAGCACCGCATATAGTGCCGCAAGCGCAGCCCCGACTATCAAGGATGAGTTGCCCAGTTTCAGCCCCACAAAGGCATAAAGTGTCAGAAGCGCAATCGTCGCCACACTGGCCAGGATATAGGCTGCGTTAAATCCGATTTGTTCGGCAAACGACACCATCAACAATACAAACACCGCCTGTACCAACCCGATCATCACATATTGAATGGGGTGTACGGGGCGACCATCTGATTTTTCCAGCAAAAGGATGGTCAGAAACGTGAGTGCGATAAACATCAAGCCGTATTGGCCCGCACGATATGCCTTTTGGTAAAAATCATTGGGTTGGTAAAATTTCAAACCAAGTGTCGCGGATTGTTGCAGTTTTTTTTCTGGGTTTTCACGTGAAATTTGCGCAACAGATCGGGCAAAATGGGGGATTTCCCATGTGGCGTTGAATCCAGCATCCGAAATATCGCGTTGGTCTGGTAAAAACGCACCAGCAAAGCTGGGGTGTGGCCAGTCAGACATCATCGACACGGTATTTTCGCGCCCCGCCGCCGTGGTATACAAATGCTGTGCCCCCAAAAAGCCAAGTGTCATTTCATATTGTTGCACTTTGCGCGGATCACCGATTTCGGCATAAAGACCCGCCGTGGCATTGCGTGGTTCTAGTTTTGCATCAACACCATCAAGCGAGAGTTTTGCCGCACCACGCAGTGCCTTGTTCTGGCTGACGCCAAGGATAAAGCTGGTTTTATCCCATTGAATGGTTTCGTTGGATTTCACATGGCGCGACAGATCGGACACATCATATGTGATTTTTTGTTCCGAATTGGCGCGGTAAACAGGCACATTAAAAATGCCGCGCTGGCGAATTTCGGTTGTGGTGCTGATTGCCTGATTGAAAATTTCGGGCAGAACATAAAGAGGGTTGGAATGCTGAATGACCTCCACGTCGTATTCTTCGTAAATCACCTCGCCTTTTTCGGTGGTTTTGACGATCCCCGTGATCGGGTCTTTGATCGATTTCTTGCGTTTCACCTTAACGCGTGCCGTAACCGGAATTTGCAACATCGGCCCGTTTAACGTTTGCGCCCCGCCCCATTCGGTGCTGAGCGATTGAATGGTTTGGCGGTTGTAATTGGCGCGATCATTCACGATTTCGCTGACAAAAATTAGCGGGATCGCCATCAGAAGCGCCATAAACCCGACGACAAAAAATCGGAAACCTTTGGATTTAAACATATCATTCCCCTTTTGGTGTTTTGATAAAACTGACCTAGCGGGGTGATGCGCAGGTTATGACAGTTGATTTGCGCAGTTTTTGCGGATTTTCACAAAAAAAGGAGGCGAAACGCCTCCTTTTGAATTTTTGAAATATTGGCGCGATTTACATCGTGCGCTCGACCATCTTTTTCTTGATCTCTGCGATTGCTTTGGCTGGGTTCAAACCCTTGGGGCAGGTTTTGGCACAGTTCATAATGGTGTGACAGCGGTACAATTTGAACGGATCTTGCAATTCGTCCAAACGCTCGCCCGTTGCTTCGTCACGTGAATCAATGATCCAGCGATAGGCGTGCAGCAATGCCGCTGGCCCAAGGTAGCGATCACCATTCCACCAATATGACGGGCAAGATGTGGAACAACATGCACACATCACACATTCATACAGACCGTCCAGTTTTTTACGATCATCAATGGATTGGCGCCATTCGGTTGCAGGTTTGTTGGTTTTGGTTTCCAACCACGGCATGATGCTGGCGTGTTGGGCGTAAAAATGCGTAAGGTCTGGGATCAAATCCTTGACCACTGGCATATGGGGCAATGGATAGATTTTGACATCGCCCTTTACCTCGTCCAGCCCGTAAATACAGGCCAATGTGTTGATCCCGTCGATATTCATCGCACATGATCCACAGATGCCTTCGCGGCAAGACCGACGGAACGTAAGCGTTGGGTCAATTTCATTTTTGATCTTGATCAACGCGTCCAAAATCATTGGGCCACATTTGTCCATATCCACGTGATATGTATCAACACGCGGGTTTTCACCCGTATCTGGATCAAATCGGTAAATGCGAAATGCGCGCACATTGGTGGCACCCGTTGGTTTGGGCCATGTTTTACCCGCGGTCATCCGCGAATTTTTTGGCAGGGTCAGTTCAACCATGATTTATCCAATCTTATTCCTGTCTAACCGCTTACAACGGTGTCGATGAGCTTACTTTTTTAACAACTTTGGGCTGATTTTCAGCGTAATACGCTGACATGCAATCCGCGGCGCGTTTGTATTGCGCGGTGCTGATATTACTGGTCTTGACCAAACCCAAAGTGATGCGCTGGTTATAAGGTTTTTGGCGGATCGTGACATTGCCACTGATCCCCGCGTTTTGCACACATTTACCATATGCGGCGCGATAGTTGGTGGCATTTTGTGTATCCACCACGAATGTTCCGCTGGACAAGGTTTGCCCCGCCGACGCCGCCAATGGCGCCGTTGTTTCGGATTTTATCATTTTGAGCACAGGTTTTGCCGTGCGTTGGGGTGCGTGAAAAGTTGTGTAATCCACATTATACGCGCGCCCCCCCATCAAGATGTTTCCCTCGTCGATATGTGGCTGTTCACAGCCCGCAAGTGCCGCGACAAATGCCAATCCAACCGCTGGTTTTACAATATTCATGATGAAGAACCTTTCATATCTGTGGGCCATTCACCCGAATTTCGTTTGACGCAATCGTTATAGGTTTTTTCTGGGTTCATCATGGACGACAGATCAACCCCCACCGAAACACCGCCATGCGGGCGTACTTTGCCACCCGATCCGATGCCAACACCAACGCCCACGCGTGTGGACACTGGTTTTGATACTTTGGCGCGACAGGCCAGCATTGCGTCTTCGACACTCATGGTTGGTTTTGCGGGCGCACAGCCCACGATGCCAATGGATATGATTATCAATGAAACAATGCTGCGCATTTAACCACCTATGCTGTTTGTGCGAATTTAGACATGCACCAAAATGTTGCTGTAAATTCTGCGTCGGAAATATCTTGATTTTGTGACAGATCAACGGTGTTATAGGCGCCATATTCACGCAAAATCAAATCAATGTTGCCCGTTATCCCAGCGTCGCGCGCACATTCGGAATAGGCCGTTTTCCAGACATCTGTTTCGCCCTTGGGGTGCGAAAATCGAGTGATGTTTGGCACATCAGTGTTTGACGGTGAATATTTCGCCATTTTCGTGGTCGGCGCGTCAGATGTAATCATAGTGTTATCAACGCTTGATTGTGTACAGGCCGTGGCGAAAATTGCCACACACACCGATGATAATTTAAAAAACGTATTCATAATTTCCCCTCAAATACAGTACCGCGCCCAATAAACGGGCACGGATTTCTTTAATATACCCGCGCTTTTGGTGCGATCTTTTTAATATCAATACCACCGTCTTCTTGTTTTGTCAGCGGATCAAGATGCACATCACGATAGGATAGTTTCACCTTGTGATCGGTAACACGGGCCAAACTGTGTTTGCGCCAGACTTTATCATCGCGATCTGGGTAATCTTCGTGGGCATGTGCGCCGCGGCTTTCTTTGCGTGCCTCGGCCCCCACAATTGTTGCCATCGCATTTGGCATCAGGTTGGATAATTCCAAGCTTTCCATCAAATCCGAATTCCAGATCAAGCTGCGATCTGTGACCTTGATATCGGTCATTTTCTTGGCAACAGCGGTCATTTTTTCAACGCCTTCGGCCAATGTTTTGTCTGTGCGGAACACAGCGGCATCGGCCTGCATTGTTTTTTGCATTTCCAGACGCAAATCTGCGGTTGAAGTTGCCCCATCCGCGTGACGCATCGCATCAAAACGAGCCATGGATTTTTCAACGGATTTTTCGTTTAGCGGTTCATTTGGTGCCTTT
Source organism: Paramylibacter ulvae (assembly GCF_014652655.1). Classification (GTDB taxonomy): domain Bacteria; phylum Pseudomonadota; class Alphaproteobacteria; order Rhodobacterales; family Rhodobacteraceae; genus Amylibacter; species Amylibacter ulvae. Next base: position 21,152 of record NZ_BMZF01000011.1, on the reverse strand, counting down.
GGATCAACGACTTCTGCCGCCTTGATTGCCGCCGCCCGGCCAAACACAACCAAATCGATTAGGCTGTTTGAACCCAAACGGTTCGCACCATGCACAGATGCACAGCCCGCCTCGCCCACAGCCATAAGGCCTGGTAAGATGCGATCGTGATCTTTGGCGGTTGGGTCCAAAACCTCGCCCCAATAATTGGTTGGAATGCCACCCATGTTGTAATGCACGGTTGGCAATACGGGGATGGGTTCCTTGTTCACATCAACGCCTGCGAAAATCCGTGCGGATTCTGAAATGCCCGGCAAACGTTCTGCCAGTGTTTCAGGGGGCAAGTGGTTAAGGTGCAAATGGATATGATCGCCCTCGGCGCCGATTCCGCGCCCTTCGCGGATTTCCATGGTCATACAGCGCGAAACAACATCGCGTGATGCCAAATCCTTGTAGGTTGGGGCGTAGCGTTCCATGAAACGTTCCCCTTCGGAGTTGGTCAAATAACCACCCTCGCCGCGCGCACCCTCTGTGATCAAACAGCCAGAGCCATAGATCCCTGTTGGGTGGAATTGCACGAATTCCATATCTTGAAGCGCGAGCCCTTGGCGTGCAACCATACCGCCGCCATCACCCGTACAGGTATGGGCAGATGTCGCGCTGAAATACGCACGGCCATAGCCGCCCGTCGCCAGCACAACCATTTTCGCATTAAAGCGGTGAATGGTACCATCATCCAATTTCCACGCAATCACGCCCTGACAACGCCCGTCTTCGGTCATAATCAGGTCGGTGACGAAATATTCGATGTAAAATTCAGCGTTGTTTTTCAACGACTGGCCGTAAAGCGTGTGCAAGATGGCGTGGCCTGTGCGGTCAGCGGCGGCACATGTGCGTTGCACGGGCGGGCCTTCGCCAAATTCGGTGGTGTGACCGCCAAAGGGGCGTTGGTAAATTTTACCCTCTTCAGTACGGGAAAATGGCACGCCGTAATGTTCCAATTCATACACCGCTTTGGGTGCTTCGCGCACCAAATATTCCATGGCGTCCGTATCACCGAGCCAATCGGAACCTTTTACAGTGTCATACAAATGCCACTGCCAGTGGTCATTCATTTCGGTGCCAACATCCATGTTGCCAAGGCTGGCCGCGATGCCGCCCTGTGCGGCAACTGTATGGGAACGTGTTGGGAAAACCTTGGACACACAGGCAGTTTTCAACCCTTGTTCGGCCATGCCCAATGTGGCGCGCAAACCCGCACCACCAGCACCGACAACAACAACATCATATTCGTGATCTGTATATTCGTAAGATGACATAATTCTCTTCCTTGTCTCAGCCGCCAAAGGCGATTTTGGCGACTGCAAAGACGCCCGCGAGGCCAAATGCCCAGCAGAATAATTTTGTACCAATCAGCAATGTTAACAATGCTGCTTTGCCGTGGACGTAATCTTCGATCACAACTTGCAGCCCCTCTTCCAGATGTTTGAAAGTCACAAGAAAGAACAAGATCACGGCAATTGCCTTGATCGGGTTTTGGAATGCCGCAACCACATTTGCGTAGTCTGAGCCAACCAATGGGGCCACGATGCAAATGAATGCCAATGTCAGTGGGATCAGTGCGACCGCTTTTAGGCGCTCGCCAAACCAGTGATGCGCACCTGATTTTGCGCTGCCAAGTCCCGCAACACGTTGGAAATCTGTTTTAAAGCTCATGAGCACACTCCGATCATGATAAATGTCAGAATGGTCATAACGAAGCTGCCGCCAATCATGATATAACCCATCATATCCGCGGTTTTAAGATCAAAGCCATAGCCCATATCCCAGATCAAATGGCGCACACCACCCAAGAAGTGATACCAAAGCGCCCAAATCGATGCGATCCAGATCAGGATTGAAAACCAGCCTGTCATCAGCCCATTGATGCGATCAAAATACGCCGGCCCCGAGGCCGCCGCGATCAGCCACCAGATGATCATCACAAACCCAAGGGTCAGTGCGATACCTGTCAAGCGAACAAAGATAGAGGTCATTGAGGACATTTGAGGACGATAGATCGTCAAATGCGGTGATAATGGGCGGTTGCCACGATTTTGGTCTGCCATGTGTCTCCCCATGGTGGTCGTCGTTTAACTGTTTATTAGACCATATTTTTTGCGAGGCACAGAGCCATAAGTCGATTTTTGCAAATAAATCGCCGCAGTTAGCGATAACGGTCGCTGTTTTATACCAAGTTTAGGCCAAAGATGCCCCTTGCGGGGCATTCCATTTGCACTGTGCGTCCAGCATGGATGCTGGGATTTGGATATTTGGACAAAATGGAAAACGGGCTAGCCGATTTCATGTCCGTCTTTTTGCAACTGAGCGAGCGATTGATCGAGTGTTTTTTCAAAGCGCCCCAGCAAATCATCGATTTCAGTCTTTTGAATGATCAACGGTGGGCAAAATGCCATGGCATCCATCATTGGGCGGCTAAAGAAACCGTTTTCGATAGCGAGCGCATTAGTTTGCAACCCTAATTGCCCAACCTTTTCCAACGCGGTCTTGGATTCCTTGTTTGTGACCAATTCCACGGCCGCAATCAAACCAACGCCGCGCACTTCGCCAACAAGTGGATGATCGGACAGATTGTTCAGGCCAGCGCGCAGGTATTCACCCATATTGGCAGCGTGTTCGACAAGGTTATCTTCACGAATGATACGAATGGTTTCATTGGCAACGGCACAGGCCACTGGATGACCAGATCCCGTGTAGCCATGACCAAGGGTGCCGATTTTATTCGCCTCGTTCATCAAAGGTTCGAACACATGTTCGTTCATCAACAATGCCGATGACGGCATATAAGATGATGATAGCTGTTTTGAGAGCGTCATCATATCGGGGGTGATATCATAAGTGTTACAGCCAAACATTTGCCCTGTGCGGCCAAAGCCACAGATCACCTCGTCCGCGACCAAAAGGATGTCGTATTTTTTCAAGATTTTTTGCACGGCGGCCCAATACCCCTTGGGTGGGGTAACAACACCCCCTGCCCCAAGCACAGGTTCACCAAAGAATGCCGCGATTGTTTCGGGGCCCTCGGCCAAGATCATGTTTTCCAATTCTTCGACCAAACGATTGGTGAATTGCTCCTCCGTTTCGCCATCCAACCCTTCGCGCCAGTAATGTGGGCAAGTGAGGCGCAATGTCGGAACGATTTGGTCGAATGATGCGTGGTTGGCTGGCAGCCCCGTCAATGCGGCGGCGGCAACGGTAACCCCGTGATAGGCGCGATTGCGCACAAGGATTTTCTTTTTCTCGGGCTTGCCCAGCGCGTTTGAACGATACCAGATCAATTTGATCGCGGTATCGATCGCCTCTGATCCTGAATTGGTAAAGAATGCTTTGGACATATTGCCCGGTGCCATATTCACCAATGTATCCGCCAATTCCGCCGCAGGCGTATGCCCGCGATGTGCAAATGAATGATAATATGGCAATTGCTGCATTTGTTTGGTTGCGGCATCCACCAAACGGGATTCAGAAAAACCAAGGGCGGCAGACCAAAGCCCCGCCATCGCCTCGATATATTTATTGCCTTGGTTATCAAACACATGCACACCATCACCGCGCTCAATGACAAGCGGGCCGATTTCCAGATGCGTTGCGGGGTTGGTGTAACCGTGCAGATGAAATGCGGTATCGCGTGCCTCTATCGAGTTTGGTCGGATGGTCATGGTATGCCTCGTCTGATTGTGTAGGAGATTAAAGTTGGCCCAATTTTAAATCTTTGGAATAGGTTTCATCGCTGTTTTTGGTCACAGCCTGACCACAGCGCATCACACCGCGTTTTTCGTCATATGAATATTGCGGATCACCGTGCAATTCCCAGCCCTTTGACAAGGCTTCGCTGACACGGTGGCAAAATTCGGATGTGTCATCATTGGTAATAAAACGATATGCTTTCATCAGCCGTAGGTTCCTAAAAATGGGTTATAGCCCAGCGCCGTGTGGATGCCCGCGATAATCGCAAACAGCACTATGGTGATGATTGCCAATCTGATATCGCCAGATGCAGGGCCTGGTTCTGGTCGCAGCCAAGCACCTTCGCTGCGGTTAATCAACACCATTTCGCCAATGGCCCATAAAATCATGCCGCCAAACAGAAAAATCGAGGCCAAATCACCATTTACCAGCAAATGCGCCATGCCCCAAACGATCACGCCAGTTAGCATCGGATGACGCAGCCATGAACGTGCGCGCCCTTTGGATGCGCCCAGCCCCATCAGCGCAACAGCAATCAGCATCAACAGGTTATTAAGATGTCCAATCCCCGAGATTGGAGTGTAAACAGGCAAGTGATCCATACTGCGATAGCCGATAATCATGAAGACAACTGATATAACCAAGAGCAATGCGATCACGCCTTTGGCGGGGCCAGCGCCCAGTTTTTCATCCATCGCCATGCGCCCCGCAGGCAAGATACGTTTAAAAAAATGCACATCGCACCAGATAATAATTCCAAGGATTAACCAGAACATTTAACTCTCCTGTTGTTTTATTATTTTCGCTTGTTTTAACAGTGCGGTTGCCTGTTGCACATGTAATTCTTCGATCATTTCACCATTGAGCGTGGCCAAGCCATCAATGGCGGATTGGAATGCGGCAATGATATTTTGCGCATGGGTGATTTCGGCGTCACTGGGCGCGAAGGTTTGGTTGGTGTTGGCGATTTGATTGGGGTGGATCAGGCTTTTGCCATCAAAACCAAGCATGCGCCCCTGAGCGCATTCACGCATCAGTCCATCGTTGTCGTTGAAGTTATTAAAAACGCCATCGATGCAGTATTTGTCATAAGCACGCGCAGCCAAGACACACATTGATAAGCTGGTTTGCAAAGCATCGCGGTTTTCGCTGGTTTGCGCAGATAATGATTTGCGCAGATCATTGGGGCCAAAGATCAAGCCCGTAACGCGTGGATGCGCCATGATCTGAGCGACGTTCAATACACCAAGCGGTGTTTCAATCATCACCCAGACTTGGGTGTTTTGAAACCCGTTGAACACTTGCAACAGCGCATCAATCTGCATGACCTGATCGATGGTTTCAACCTTTGGGAATACCAATGCGGCGGGTCTGGCGTGATCCAATGCGCGCAAGTCGGCGGCGATATGGGCGCTGTCCAATCCATTGACCCTCACCAATGCACGCGGCGCAAGGGTGGTATCGGTGATGGCCGCACAAACACGGGCAAGTGCGGCGGGTTTTGCATCCGGTGCAACTGCATCCTCTAGATCGAAAATAATGCGATCGGCAGGCAGGTTTGGCGCTTTTGTCACGGCGCGATCATTGGCGCCAGGCACGAAAAGCAGCGAGCGGTGAAGTGGTGAAATATCCATGTGTTATTCCAAGCATATGGCAGATCGCTGGGCAAGTGAAGTTTCACGAAGGGTTACATCACCACGTACATCCGCGCGCTGCCTTAACCAGATTTTTGCAAATTTAATGCAGTTTAGGTGCATCACAGGACAAAGGGTTCACCCCCATCGGAGAGCAGCCTGTATATCAGATACCTATGGAAAGGGTTCAACATGCAAAAACTTCTCTTCGCACTGTCGCTTGGGTTTGGCGTTGTTATAATGATGGCACAACACAGTACCGCGCAAACGCGTAATTGTGCGACACGGGGCAAAGTTGTCGAAAGCCTGAATGATCAATACGGCGAAACACGGCGCAGCATTGGGTTGGGGCAAAATAATGGTGTGGTTGAGTTGTATACGTCGGATAACACGGGAACATGGACGATATTGGTAACATTGCCAAATGGCATGTCGTGCTTGATGGCCGCAGGGGACGCATTTGAATTTACCGACAACACCGTGCAACGTGGTGCGCCGACATAAAATGATTTGATGCCTTCGGCGAGGATATTTTAAACATTTGGAATGGGGAAAATTTGGATAGCGTTGCGAAATGAATGCGAATGATTGCGCTATCGTAGATTCGCATTAGACCGTCACGACCAGATTTGAGGCAAAGATTTACAGGCTAAATCCTTGAAATATAGTGCAATTCGTAAATCTGTGCGCATGACACTTGCCCTTTGGGCGCGACAGCGCTAGCAACTGTTTGAGTTTCATTTCATGTGGAGAGAAAACATGGCTAGGGCAAAAATCGCGTTAATCGGCGCAGGCATGATCGGCGGCACGTTGGCACATTTGGCAGCATTAAAAGAATTGGGCGACGTTGTTCTGTTCGACATCGCTGACGGTATTCCACAAGGTAAAAGCCTTGATATGGCCGAAGCTGGTCCCGTTGAAAAATACGACGCCAAGCTGAAAGGCACAACAGATTACGCAGATATCGCAGATGCAGACGTTTGCATCGTGACCGCAGGTGTTGCACGTAAACCAGGCATGAGCCGCGACGATTTGTTGGGCATCAACCTTAAGGTTATGAAATCCGTTGGCGAAGGCATCAAAGCGCATGCGCCAAACGCATTTGTTATCTGTATAACAAACCCACTTGATGCGATGGTTTGGGCATTGCAAAAATTCAGCGGCCTGCCAGCGAACAAAGTTTGCGGCATGGCAGGTGTTTTGGACAGCGCACGTTTCAGCCACTTCTTGGCCGAAGAATTCGACGTATCCGTAAAAGACATCAACACATTCGTATTGGGTGGCCACGGCGACACAATGGTTCCATTGCAGCGATATTCAACAGTTGCAGGTATTCCATTGCCGGATTTGGTGGATATGGGTTGGACAACACAAGACAAATTGGATGCGATCATCCAACGTACACGCGATGGCGGTGCGGAGATTGTTGGCCTGTTGAAAACAGGTTCTGCGTATTACGCACCAGCATCATCCGCGATTGAAATGGCAATTGCCTATTTGAAAGACCAAAAACGCGTATTGCCATGTGCGGCATATGTTGAAGATGCGTTTGGTATCAAGGATATCTATGTTGGTGTGCCAACCGTGATCGGCGCCGGTGGTATCGAAAAAATCGTAGAAATCAGCTTGAATAAAGACGAGCAAGCGATGTTTGACAATTCAGTCGAAGCGGTTGCTGGTTTGGTTGCAGCATGTAAAGAAATTGACGGCAGCCTTTCCTAAATTATTCATCGCGCCCCTGTTGCCGCTGGCGATTGGGGGCGCGGTTTTCGCCCAGCCGATCATTGATGAAACGCTGCGCGCAACGCCGCTTGCCATTTTTATAAGCGATGTCACTGGCGATGGTTTTCCCGATAAAATCCAAAAGCTTCCCTTTGATAATGATCACGATTTTTTGGTGATTTCAAAAGGATTACCCGATGGGTATTTTGAACCACCCCTTGCTTTTGCCTTTCCCATTGATCTGTGGGGCGATTCCCCAAGTGTGGCAGTGCGCAGTGATACCAGCTTTACCGCCATATCGGGGTGTTTTGCCTGCGGGCGGTACCATTCGCATCAAACCTATACGATTGCGTATCGCAACGACGCATTCGTTGTTGCGGGATATACCGCAAGCAGCGCTGATCGCCTGAACGCGACAACAACGCAATGTGATGTGAACCTGTTGACTGGTAAGGCGATTATCACGTTTGATGTGAGCCATGATCGCCAAGACATTAGCGTCGCACCGCAGGTGATTAATCTCGCCGATATAAACGACAATGATGATATCTATGCGGCCTGCAAAGCGTTGGATAAATACGATAACGCCTTTGTGGAACGTTACGTCACATCCCGCGATCAGTAGAACTTAAGATACGTGATCACAAAAAATAATCATGTGATCACAAAATCAAATTATATCGCCCTATTCAGCAAAATAAGCAAAATACCCTTTTGACAGCACCGAATCTGTGGTTGTCTCCTGCCAAAGTTTGACCTTTAAAGGGAGTCTTCTATGAACATCCACGAATACCAAGCCAAACAGCTGTTAAAGCAATACGGGTGCCCCGTATCAGATGGCCGCGCAGTTTTGAACGCAGCAGATGCAGAGGCCGCAGCCGCCGAAATGGGCGGGCCATTATGGGTCGTGAAAGCACAAATCCACGCAGGTGGCCGTGGTAAAGGTTCCTTTAAAGAGGCCGCAGCTGGCGAAAAAGGCGGCGTGCGTTTGACAAAATCCGTTGCCGAAGCCGCCGCAGAAGCCAAAGCAATGCTGGGCAACACATTGGTAACACACCAAACTGGCCCCGATGGCAAACAAGTGAACCGCATTTATATCGAAGATGGTTCCGACATTGATCGCGAATTGTATCTGGCGGTTTTGTTGGATCGCGTCACATCACGCGTTTCATTCGTGGCCTCCACCGAAGGTGGCATGGACATCGAAGCGGTTGCCGAGGAAACACCAGAAAAAATCATCACACTGTCAATCGACCCTGCAACGGGTTTCACCCCTGAAAATGGCAAGGCCGTTGCGGATGCGTTGAAATTGACAGGTTCAGAGGTTGATGAATGCGTCGAGTTGACATCAAACCTGTATCGTATGTTCGTTGAAAAAGACATGGACATGCTGGAAATCAACCCATTGATTGTCATGGAAAGCGGTGGTTTGAAATGTCTGGATGCGAAAATGGGTTTCGATGGTAACGCATTGTTCCGCCAGCCAGATATCCTCGCACTTCGCGATGAAACAGAAGAAGACGCAAAAGAGCTGGAAGCATCAAAATATGATCTGAGCTACATCGCATTGGACGGTGAAATCGGGTGTATGGTGAATGGCGCGGGTTTGGCGATGGCCACAATGGACATCATCAAATTGAAGGGTGCAGAACCTGCCAATTTCCTTGATGTTGGTGGCGGTGCGACAACCGAAAAGGTAACAGCAGCGTTTAAAATCATCACCTCTGATCCAAATGTCAAAGGCATCTTGGTCAACATCTTTGGTGGCATCATGCGTTGTGATGTGATCGCCGAGGGCGTTGTGCAAGCGGTGAAAGAAGTGGGCCTGCAAGTGCCATTGGTTGTCCGCCTTGAAGGGACCAAAGTTCAAGAAGGTAAAGACATCATCAACAACAGCCCGCTCGATGTGATCGCTGCGGATGATCTGGATGATGCCGCAGAAAAAATCGTTAAAGCGGTGAAAGGTTAAGCCCCATGTCAATTCTTATCAACAAAGACACTAAAATCATCGTGCAGGGCCTGACAGGTAAAACAGGTACATTCCACACCGAACAAGCGCTTGCGTATCACGGCACCCAAATGGTTGCAGGTACACACCCGAAAAAGGGTGGCACAAATTGGGCCGCCGCCAGCGGGCAGGAATTGCCAATCTTTGCATCCGTTGCAGAGGCCAAAGAATCCACTGGTGCAACCGCATCCGTGATCTACGTCCCACCAGCAGGTGCAGCCGCTGCAATCGAAGAAGCAATCGATGCGGGTATTGATCTGATCACATGTATCACTGAGGGTATCCCAGTGATGGATATGGTGCGCGTGAAACATAAATTGGACAATTCATCATCACGTTTGATCGGTGGTAACTGTCCTGGTTTGCTGACACCTGATGAATGCAAAATCGGCATTATGCCCGGTTCCATTTTCAAAAAGGGTTCCGTTGGCGTGTTGTCACGTTCGGGTACATTGACATACGAGGCCGTGTTCCAAACAACAAATGCAGGTCTTGGCCAATCCACAGCCGTGGGTATCGGTGGTGATCCGATCAAGGGGACTGAATTTATCGACGTGTTGGAATTATTCCTTGCGGATGATGAAACACAATCCATCATCATGATCGGTGAAATCGGCGGAAGTGCGGAAGAAGAAGCCGCGCAATTCTTGATTGATGAAGCGAAAAAAGGCCGCAAAAAACCAGTTGCTGGCTTTATCGCCGGTGTAACCGCGCCTCCGGGTCGTCGTATGGGCCATGCTGGTGCGATTGTTGCGGGCGGCAAAGGTGACGCTGGTTCAAAAATCGAAGCGATGAAATCCGCAGGTATTGTTGTGGCTGAAAGCCCTGCAAAACTTGGCGAAGCTGTCGTGAAGGCGATTGGATAATTGATGGCGGAAGGGCGACATACATATCCAAAATTGTCGGTGTCTTTGGCATCTGGCATGGAAATGAATGCGCCCTTCTCGCCCCTATTCAAATCTAACAATTCAATTGGCGATGCGTTTCGCCATTTGACACCAACCATGCCGACAAATCCAAATATCGCCCGTTTGTCCGCGCTCTTTCCAACGCATGAGGTAACATCATGAACGAACAACCATCCAACGATCAGTTTCACGCGCTGTCCTTTCTACAAGGGCATAACGCGGAATATATTGAACAGCTTTACGCGCAATATGTGGCCAACCCATCGTCGGTTGATGCCAGTTGGCAAGAGTTCTTTGCCGAACTTGGCGATGATGTTGATGCCGTCACCGCAGAGGCCACGGGTGCCACATGGAAACGCCCCGATTGGCCACCTGCGCCAAACGATGATCTAATTTCTGCACTGGATGGCCAATGGGGCGAAGACCCGCAAAAAACGGGCGAGAAAATCAAGTCCGCCGCGGCGGGCAGCGGTGTTGCCCTGTCTGATGCCGATGTGCAAAAGGCGGTTTTGGATTCCATGCGCGCGTTGATGATCATCCGTGCCTATCGTATTCGCGGCCATTTGATTGCTGATCTTGATCCATTAGATATGCGATCCAAGGAACCCCACCCAGAGCTTGATCCAAAATTTTATGGTTTCCAAGAAACCGACATGGATCGCCCAATTTTCCTTGATAAAGTGCTGGGGATGGAAACCGCATCCATGCGCCAAATCTTGGCGAAACTGCGTAAAACATATTGTGGCACATTCGCATTGCAATACATGCACCTGTCTGACCCAGAGGAAGCAGGTTGGCTCAAGGAACGTATCGAAGGGTATGAACACGAAAGCTTTTTCACGGCCCAAGGACGACGCGCCATTTTGAACAAAATGGTCGAATCCGAGGGTTTTGAAAAATTCTGTCACGTGAAATATTCAGGCACCAAACGCTTTGGTCTTGATGGTGGCGAGGCATTGATCCCCGCGATGGAGCAAATCATCAAACGCGGTGGCGCGTTGGGTGTGAAAGACATCATCGTTGGCATGCCCCACCGTGGCCGTTTGAACGTATTATGCAACGTGATGTCAAAACCGTATCGCGCGATTTTCAACGAATTTTTGGGTGGTTCATACAAACCCGACGATGTCGAAGGTTCGGGCGATGTGAAATACCACCTTGGCGCATCTGCGGATCGTGAATTTGATGGGAACTCTGTTCACCTCTCGCTCACGGCCAACCCATCGCACCTTGAGGCTGTGAACCCCGTTGTTTTGGGCAAAGCACGCGCCAAGGGCGATCAATTGGGCCGCGATCGTGGCGCGGTGATGCCAATCCTGTTGCACGGTGATGCGGCATTCGCGGGCCAAGGCGTGATCGCCGAATGTTTTGGTCTGTCTGGCCTGAAAGGTCACATTACTGGTGGAACAATCCATATCGTTGTGAACAACCAAATCGGTTTCACCACATCCCCACATGACAGCCGTTCATCGCCCTATCCCACCGATATCGCGATGATGGTCGAAGCGCCGATTTTCCACGTAAACGGTGACGACCCAGAGGCCGTGGTTCACGCCGCCAAGGTTGCCACCGAGTTCCGCCAAAAATTCCGCAAGGATGTTGTGTTGGATATTTTCTGTTATCGCCGCTTTGGTCACAACGAAGGCGATGAACCAATGTTCACACAGCCAACCATGTATAAAAAGATCAAGGCGCATAAAACGTCGCTGACGATCTATACCGAACGACTGGTCCGCGAAGGTTTGATTCCAGAGGGTGAAATCGAGGATATGAAAACCGCGTTTCAGATGCGCCTGAACGAAGAATTCGAGGCTGGCAAAGTCTACAAACCCAACAAGGCCGATTGGCTTGATGGGCGCTGGTCGCATATGAAAAGCAAAGACCCAGAATACCAACGCGGCAAAACCCATATTTCCAAAAAACGGTTCAAAGAAGTCGGCGAGGCTTTAACGCGCCTGCCCGAAAAATGGGCGCCACATCGCACGATCCAACGGATTTTGGATGCCAAGGCAGAAATGATCAAATCAGGCAAAGGCATCGATTGGGCCACTGGCGAAGCATTGGCATTTGGCACGCTCGCGGTCGAGGGTTTCCCCGTACGCCTGTCTGGTCAGGATTGTACGCGCGGCACATTCAGCCACCGCCATTCGGGCATTTTGGATCAAAACACGGGCGAAAAGTTTTACCCGCTGAACAACATCCGCGATGATCAAGAAGGCCATTACGAGGTCATCGACAGCATGTTATCCGAATATGCGGTGCTGGGTTACGAATACGGCTATTCACTGGCGGAACCAAATGCGCTGACACTCTGGGAAGCGCAATTTGGCGATTTCGCCAATGGTGCACAGATCATGTTCGATCAGTTCATTTCATCAGGTGAAAGCAAATGGTTACGCATGTCGGGTCTTGTGATGTTGCTGCCCCACGGCATGGAAGGCCAAGGTCCAGAACATTCGTCTGCACGCCCTGAACGGTTCTTGCAAATGTGCGCAGAGGATAACTGGGTGATTGCCAATGTGACCACACCGGCAAACTATTTCCACATCCTGCGTCGCCAATTGCACCGCACCTATCGCAAACCGCTGGTTCTGATGACACCAAAATCATTGCTGCGTCATAAACTGGCCGTGTCAACGATTGATGACTTTACGGGCGATAGCAGCTTTCACCGTGTGTTGTGGGATGATGCGCAATTGGGCACATCCGAAACCAAGTTGAAGGCCGACAAAGACATCAAACGCGTGGTGATGTGTTCAGGCAAGGTTTATTATGACCTGTTAGAGGAACGCGATGCACGTGGCATTGATGATGTGTATTTGCTGCGCTTCGAACAGCTTTACCCCTATATCGAATCCGCCGCAGAGGTGGAATTGAAACGGTTTAAAAACGCTGAATTCATCTGGTGTCAGGAAGAACCGCAAAACCAAGGTTACTGGGATTTCATCAATCCACGGATCGAAGAAACCTTGGTCAACCTTGGCATGAAAAACAACCGACCAAAATATGTTGGCCGCCCATCTGCCGCTGCACCGGCCACAGGTTTGGCCAGCCAGCACAAAAAACAACAAGCCGCACTCGTGAACGATGCGCTAACGCTCAAAGGATAATTCAATGACCGAAGTACGCGTCCCCACACTTGGCGAAAGTGTTACCGAAGCAACCGTCGCAACATGGTTCAAACAACCAGGCGATGCCGTGGCTGTTGATGAAATGTTGTGCGAGCTGGAAACAGACAAAGTCACGGTAGAGGTCCCCTCGCCCGTTGCTGGTGTGCTGTCCGAAATCGTTGCAGCAGAAGGCGAAACCGTTGGTGTTGATGCCCTGCTTGCATCTATCACCGAAGGTGCAACCGCAGATGCACCCGCCGCTGGCCCTGCGCCAACTGCGGAAAAACCGACGCCTAAAAAACCATCAGAGCAAGCACCTGCGACAGATTCGAAAAACGCACCATCTGCCGAAAAATTGGCCGCAGATAACAATGTTGATATCGCAAATGTCGATGGATCAGGGCGCGATGGGCGCGTGATGAAGGGCGATGTTTTATCCGCCATGAACAACCCACAACCCGTTGTCGCATCCGCACCCAAAGCCCCTAGCGCACCGCGCAGCGGTGATGATGCTGACCGCGAAGAGCGTGTGAAAATGACACGTCTGCGCCAAACTATTGCGCGCCGCCTGAAAGAAAGCCAAAACACAGCCGCAATGTTGACCACTTATAACGAGGTGGACATGAGCGCGGTGATGGATTTGCGCAATGAATACAAAGAGTTGTTCTTGAAAAAGCACGGCGTGAAATTGGGCTTTATGTCATTTTTCACCAAGGCATGTTGCCACGCGCTTAAGGAAATTCCAGAGGTAAACGCCGAAATCGATGGCACCGATGTTGTGTATAAAAACTACGTCAACATGGGCATCGCCGCGGGAACACCATCGGGTTTGGTTGTGCCAGTAATCCGCGATGCGGACAGCCTGTCATTCGCCGAAATCGAAAAAGCGATTGCCGAAAAAGGTGCGCGTGCACGTGATGGCAAACTTGGCATGGATGAAATGCAGGGTGGTTCATTCACCATTTCAAACGGTGGCGTTTACGGCAGCTTGTTATCATCTCCAATTTTGAACCCACCACAATCGGGTATCTTGGGCATGCACAGCATCCAAAAACGCGCGGTTGTTGTGAACGATGAAATCGTAATCCGCCCGATGATGTATCTGGCATTATCATACGATCACCGCATCGTTGATGGCAAAGGTGCGGTAACATTCCTTGTGCGCGTCAAAGAAGCATTGGAAGATCCCCGCCGTTTGTTGATGGATCTGTAATCAAATAACGCAACGCCCGACGGCAACGTCGGGCCGCGCCCATCACTCTTTTGGGCGGAAGTTTGAAGCTGTTAATTCGTGAGGACTGTCGAATGGATATTATGACTGGGCTAGCTTCGGCATCACAAGCGTTGAATCTAGTAAAGCAACTAAAGGAGTTGGACATAGCTATCGGTCAAGCCGAATACAAATCTCAGCTACTCGACTTACAAGAAGTTATTTACGAAACCAAATCCGCGCTGCTCGACGCTAAACAAGAGATACTTACAAGAGATGAAGAAATTTCTGAACTGCGTAAAAAAATAAAAGTAATAACAAATGGTGAAGCTTGTCCGGTCTGTAATGTCGGCACGTTAAAAGTGACCAAGATCACACCTCACCCACAATTTGGCGAACTTGATATCCAACAAAGGCACTTAGAGTGTGACCAGCAATCCTGCGCTCACAAAGAACAACGAATGCATGATCCAAACGGGTTAATCGATAAAAAATGACCCCAGAAATCACCGCCCTTACCCTTGCTGCATTGCTGCATGTTGCCACGCTTACCGCGATGGTGATTTGTGCGAATGTGCAATTGCCCCGCTATATGACCATGGGCAAACGGGATACGGATTTTTCCGATCAGATCACGGGGAAAACGGCGCGGGTTTATCGCACCTATAACAACTCGCTTGAAAATCTGATGTTGTTTGGCATTGCCGCAGCGATCATAGCAATCACGGGGCAATCTAGTGCGATCACCGCCACATGTGCGTGGGTATTCTTGGCCGCGCGTGTTTTTTATATCCCGGCCTATGTTTACGGGCTGACACCTTGGCGGTCCTATATTTGGCTGACGGGGGTAATTGCCACCACAATCATGTTGATCGCGGCATTGCTATGATTAAACTTACACTAAACACCACAATCCGAATGTGTCCGACGCGTGTCCTACGCTTGTCCGCCACATGTCCTACGGATTCCATACGCCGTATTTGCGGCAATTCGACGAAAGGTTAACATCCATGTCAGAATATGATGTCATCGTAATCGGTTCAGGCCCGGGCGGCTATGTCTGTGCAATTCGCTGTGCGCAACTGGGTCTGAAAACCGCCATTGTCGAGGGTCGCGAAACCCTTGGCGGCACCTGTTTGAACGTGGGTTGTATCCCATCCAAAGCATTGCTTCACGCATCACATATGTATCACGAAGCCACCCATAATTTCACCAAAATGGGTCTGATGGGCAAATCCCCATCCGTCGATTTTAAAACCATGCAAGAATATAAATCAGGCGTGATCGCACAGAACACATCTGGCGTTGAATTCTTGATGAAGAAAAACAAAATTGACTGGTTGAAAGGCTGGGGGAAAATCACCGCCAAAGGCGAAGTCACCGTTGGCAAAGACGTGCATAAGGCGAAAAATATCGTCATCGCATCAGGCTCCGAACCATCCTCATTGCCGGGCATCGAGATCGACGAAAAGGTTGTGGTCACATCCACAGGTGCCTTGGAATTGCCAAAGGTTCCAAAATCAATGGTTGTGATTGGCGCAGGCGTGATTGGCCTTGAAATGGGTAGCGTTTATGCCCGTCTTGGCTGCGATGTGACGGTTGTTGAATTCTTGGATCACATCACCCCGGGCATGGATGCAGAGATTGCAAAAACCTTGCAACGAACCTTGAAAAAACAAGGGCTTAACTTTGTTTTGGGCGCGGCGGTGCAATCGGTTGATGCGAAAAAAACCAAGGCCACAGTGAATTACAAACTGCGCAAAGATGAAACAGATGCCAGCATTGATGCCGATGTTGTTTTGGTGGCAACGGGTCGCAAACCATTCATGGATAACCTTGGGTTTGATGGTCTGGGCGGTGAACTAACCGAACGTGGGCAAATCAAAACCGATGATCAATGGCGCACAAATGTTGATGGCATTTTCGCCATTGGTGACGTGATCGAAGGCCCCATGTTGGCGCATAAGGCAGAGGACGAAGGCATGGCCGTTGCCGAGGTAATCGCAGGCAAACATGGCCATGTAAATTACGGCGTGATCCCCGGTGTGATCTACACCACACCAGAGGTCGCATCCGTGGGCAAAACCCAAGAAGAATTGAAAGACGAAGGCGTTGATTTCAAGGTCGGCAAATTCACATTCATGGGCAATGGCCGCGCCAAGGCCGTGTTCCAAGGCGAAGGTTTTGTGAAACTGTTGGTGGATGCCAAAACAGATCGCATTTTGGGCTGTCATTTGATCGGCCCATCTGCGGGTGATTTGATCCATGAAATTTGTGTCGCAATGGAATTTGGCGCATCCGCCCAAGACGTTGCTATGACATGCCACGCACACCCCACATTTTCAGAAGCCATGCGCGAAGCAGCATTGGCCTGTGGTGATGGCGCAATTCACGCTTAATCGTTGATTTAATGATATAAAAACCCTCTGGCGATGCTTGTTCATCCATCGCCAGAGGGAGTTCGTTAGCCTCGCAAGGGGTTAGGAGGCTGGCAAATACGCCAAGGGGTTAGCGTATTCATCAAATAATACGCACCACCAAAAACATTCCGTCGCAGTTTTTTAATTTTATTCGTTTGCCAGCATGCGCAACCCTTGGGTCACGTCCGCACGGATAGCAAGGCGCAAGGACGGCTCATCTCCTGCCTTCATCGCGGCCAGCGCGGTGCGGTGGTGGTTTGATGCCTCGCGCCGTTGCAAGCGGGCATATAACGCCTGCATCGTTGGCCCCAATTGCAACCAAACCGTTTCCACAATCGCCAGCATCGCTGGCGCCTGAGCACGCAAATATAATGTACGGTGAAATTCCAGATTGGTGCGCACATAGGTGATCGCATCATCCTTGACGATCGCCTGATCAATCAGGCTATTAATCCGTCCCAAACGCTCGATCAAATTCAGGTGCACACGGGGCAACGCACGGCTAGCCATTTCGGGTTCCATCAACGCGCGAATGGATGCCAGTTCCTCGATCCGTTCGTTAGTGAGTGCGGGCGTTGATACCCGCCCTGTTGATGATATTTGCAACGCACCCTCGGCACTTAGACGGCGTACCGCCTCGCGTGCGGGGGTCATGCTCACACCATATGTATTCGCGATGCCCCGAATGGTTACCGATTGCGCTGGTGCCATTTCACCGTGCATGATGGATGATCGCAGGCTGCGATAAACCAATTCATGAGATGGGGTGACGTTTTCGCGCCGTGGTTCAATTGCTGACATGCCCCGTTTGTGATCACATTTCCCGCCAGCGTCAAGTTACAACTGATAACTGTGCAACAGCGCACCGTTGCGTTTCAGCCATTGGCGCTGTGGCTTATAATCGGGGTAAACCTTTTCAACCAGCGCCCAATAGGCATCCGAATGGTTCATCTCGATCAGATGACAGGCCTCGTGCGCGGCAACGTAAACCTGAACCTCGCGCGGGGCCATCACCAAGCGCCACGAATACATCAAATTGCCCTCGGATGAACAAGATCCCCAACGCGAACGGGTATCGCGGATTGAAACGCTCCCTATTGTGCGCCCAAGCTTACCCGCATAGTGTTCGGATGCATGCACCAGCCGTTCACGCGCCACGGTTTTGAAATATCCCTTCAGCTTGCCGATCAATTGTTCGTCGCGCCCTGGCACATATAAAACGCCGTCTTCAAATCGCACCGAACGCCCGCCCCCGTGTTCGATTGGTGCATTAAATCCATCAAACATGATCTTGCCGCCAAATACCGGCACAATCGGTTGTACGCGCTTGGATAAATGTTTGCGCAGCCAGCCTTCTTGTTCTTGGGCAAATTTAGTTGCATCGCGCAAATTAGACCAGCGAGGCATGGTCAGGCTGACCTTGCCATCCTTATTTGCAATGCGCAGCGAATAGCGTTTCGCACGTGCATTATGGCGCAAATGAATGGTTATCGGCGGATCGCCAAGAAGTAAGGTTTCGCTCATTGCCCGCATTTTATCATATGCAAGCCCGAGTGCAATTGGCGAAATCTCACAAACGATGCGCAAACTGTGATCGAATCCCCTTTGACAAGCCCCCCGTGTTATGGCAATTGGCATCAGAAATTTGCAAAATTCACCCAAGGATAACCCAATGGCCAAAGAAGAATGGGGCGTAAAGCGCGTTTGCCCAGAAACTGGAAAACGATTCTATGATTTGGGCAAAGACCCAATCGTAAGCCCATACACAGGCGAAGAATACCCCGTGTCATTTTTTGCCTATGACAAATCCAAAACATCTATGACCGACAAAGCAGACAAAGCATCTGTGAAAGCGGCCACAGAAGAAGATCTGTCAGATGATGTTGACGTGTTGGACGACGATGACGAAGATATCGACGTGGATTTGGGCGATGACGTGTTGGAAGACGACGATGACGACACCGTTCCATTGGAAGAAATCAAAGACGTGGCAACAGGCGACGAAGAATAGTTGATTTTGCGCTTGCATGGCCAAGCGCAGTTTCATACATAACCCTTGTTCGGTGGTTTGAACCGAACATCGTGGGGCCTTAGCTCAGCTGGGAGAGCGCTTCGCTGGCAGCGAAGAGGTCAGGAGTTCGATCCTCCTAGGCTCCACCAACTTATTTTTTCTTCTGAAATATCAGCAAGTTACTGTAAAATAAGTGCTTTTTGAGAGAACTGCTACATTGGAGTGTTACAGTGAGCAACCTTGAAAAGATGACTGGACATACCCGACTCTACCGTAGAAACGCGACTTATTATCACCGTGCAACTGTCCCCAAGGACATCGCAAAGACCTATGGTAAAAAAGAAGAGACCTTCTCGCTTGGAACAAAAGACAGAGCCGAAGCCTTAAGTTTAGTCAGGGTCAAAGCTGTTGAAGTTGATGAACGCTTCGACGCTCATAGAAAACGGTTAGCTCAATCCAATGAGCCTTATTTGGATGAATTGACCGAAGAGCAAATAAAGCTCTTTGGGGAAATATATTACACATACATTTTGGAAGAAGACGAAGATGAACGCCTGAGAGGGTTCGATGAATTTCAGGATATCGATGGCGAGAGGATTTGGATTAGCGAACGGCAATATTTACCCAGAGATACCTTTGAGGAACAAAGCGACACAATTGAAGAGATGCTAGAGTATGCAAGGTATCATCTGGCACGAGGCAAAGTAGACGATTTCGTAAAAGAAGAAACCAAAGAAGTACTCGAATGGGATGGACTAGAACTAAAGCTAGCTGAGGGATCGCCCAGTTGGAGTCTCCTTCACCGAGAAATGTATAGGAGCATTGTAAGGGCGCACGAAGCCCGTCTATCCAGAAATGAGGGGAACATAGTCGACACCCTCAAGGTGGACTCAGTGACTCAGGTTGAAGCCCTGACGGCCTCAAAATACCCTAACCTAAGTGAAGCCGTGGATCAGTGGGTTAAAGATGTCGAACATGGCTGGAGCGACAAAACGAAACGGAGTAATTTATCTTGGGTAAATAACTTCCTTGAGGTTTGTGGTGATAAACATCTAGATCAGTACAGCAAAGCTGATGGGCGGCTGTTCAAGGAAACCTTTAGTCGTCTTCCTCCAAGTTGGCGCATTCGAAAAGAACTCAAACATCTTGATATTCACAAGGCTTCTGCAAGGGCGTCCGAATTGCAGCTTGAGCCGATGAGTTTCGAAAACATCAACAAAGGGATCGGCAAAGTTAGCTTGTTTTGGAATTGGGTAGATGCCCATTACTTCGATGATAATGCGCCTCAACCATTGAGAGGTCTCAAATACAACATTCGAAGCAACCCTCGCGAAGCCCGAGACCCGTTTTCCAATGAACAACTCGAAAAGATATTTAACGCGCCAGTATTCACAGGCTGCCTTTCAGAAACGCACTGGTCACGGTCAGGAACGCAACTGATAAAAGGGAGTCCTAAGTTCTGGATACCCCTACTCGGGTTATTTTCAGGTGGACGCTTAAGCGAACTATGCCAACTTGAAATTGATGACATCAAAGAAGCAGATAAAGTTCCCTACCTCGACATCAATGGTAAATTAGCGAACGAGCGCAACGTGGGTGATAAAGGAATTAAGTCACCAAATGCCCAACGAAAGATTCCGATCCACCCGACATTGATCGACATCGGTTTTTTGAAATTTGTAAGAGAAATGAAACAATCAGGAGAAACACGGCTTTTCCCATCCATCAAGATTGGCGCGGATGGTAGTTACTCTGATCATTTCTCAAAGCACTTTAGCAGGTTCTTGAAGCTATGTGATGCCAAGACCGCAAAAACTAACTTTCATAGCTTTAGACACAACTTCGAAGATGCGTGTGGCAATGCACAGCTACACATTGACACGAAAGACGCGATCACTGGGCGTAGCTCGACAGGAATGAGAGCAAGGTATGGTTCGCGTGATATTCAGTTAAAAACGCTACAAGAAGCAATACACGCAATTGAATATGAAGGGCTGAACTTACGTCACCTCTTTTAAGGAAAGCTTGACTGAGAAGACCCAATTGACCAACAAAACCATCTCGAAGCTGCATCAAATTACAGGCAAACTTTATCATCTAATAAAGGTGAAATAATTAAGTTGCACAGGAGAAGGAAATGAAACTCTCAAAGTTACTTTAAGAGTTACTCTAAGAGTTAGCTTTAAAGTATTACCTATCCTCATCCTATTCCCCATAACTTATAAGTTCTCTTTAACTTATACTTATCAGTTAGGACTTGAAGCGAACCTCAGTTCTTTAATTTAATCAGATGAAAGATGATGAGCTAATTGTCTAGGCTCATGGTCAATTGAACATAGAAACTCACTTAGACACTGTTAAGGTACTTAGGGATGAATTCCATTAGGTTACTCGTAAGGTTAG
>NZ_BMZF01000010.1 GCF_014652655.1 Paramylibacter ulvae | reverse complement strand
CGGATATAGAGGCCGCCAAGAGTGATGGGAGTAAGTACAGAGGGAAGAAGCACAGCTATGATCGTGAAGCATTCACAAAGGTTCAGGATATGAGTGGTACTGGTGCAGGAACTTCACAGATTGCTAAGGCTACAGGATTGACCCGACAGACCGTGTTGAGGATTGTGGGAGACCCTCAAGGATGTGAAGCAGCTTTGATTAGGTGGGGGATGTAGTTGGGATCGTGTATCTTCTTTATTTTTTGATTAGTGATTGAGCCTTATTACAGCATGATGACAATAGGTTGCACACTAGCAGGAAATGAAACTCTAAGGGATACCCTTAGGGATACCTTTAAGGTTTATGAAGAGGATCATTGTCATCCTCTAATTCAAAAAAACCTCTAGGGTTACCTTTAAAGTTACCCTTAAGGTAGGCAGTACTGAATTGGCTCATTCAATTGAGGTTGTTTGGTTGATCGGGTCTTACACTAGATAGATGGCTGGAGCGCAAATAAAGACCGCTGAGAGTCATTGATGACTGTCTGCCACGCCCACCCTCAAGCGCGACACGCTAACCCCGTCAGTGACACAGTGTGTCCACCTAATGACATCTCCAAGGACAGTCCCTGTCTTGGTATGCTCCAAAGCCGTTAAGACCATGCGGGCGCTTCTTGGCGTCATACCACCATTTTGTATATAATTCTTTCAAAACTTGCGCAATGTTAATGAGGAGCAGAGTTTTCGTCACTTAACCGCAAATAGAAATCGAACCTACCTGTAGACTTTTCCAAAACGTAGCTGTCCATAATTAGGGAAAAGCGATTGTCTTGCTCCATAAAACTGATCCAGTTGAAATCAGGTGTATTAATATATCCAGAGCGCTTATCGACCACAATCACACTTGGCGTAAATTGTTGAATATCCAGAACAACATCATCACGCGCAATTTCTCCGATCTTTCTCAATCGTTCGCAATATTCACTTTGCACTTCACAATCAGAGTTAAGCAGTCCGTTTACCACACCTGGTACTAACCATTGGCTTGAATGGCGAATCCCCCAAGTAACATCAGCGGCTAATGCTAATGGCGGCCCAGCTGAAACATGTGTTGTTAGAACTGAAACCGTGCCATGTTTCGCAACAAAATCAGAATAGTACGTTGCCATCGCATTTCGATAAGGTCCTTTATTGAGGAACACAGTGAAGCAGAAACACAAAACAAAAAGGCTAGACACCACAAGCCTAGTTAAACTTGTTGATACCACGACAATCCAGACCGCCAACACTGACGCAAAAGCTGTGAAAGGTACAATCTGATACTGAAAACCTGTAGCCTGCGTAAAGTAGACTGCAAGGCCACCCAAACATGCCGCGACCAATACGCCTGTGTTCCCGTCACGTTGGGGCGCTAATGTTGTGTAAATCACTAACAATGAGAATGGAATTGTCACCATTGGAAAGAAACGGCGCAACACCTCTGTACCGTGATGACCTACAGACCCGTATATATCGTTGGCGATAGGAACAATGTATGTGAGGTATTCTGGGTGTACCAACCAAACGAACCCAATATAACCTAATCCAAATACAAGAAACGTCCAATTCGACGCGCTGAAAATAGGTGCAAATGATCGCTGAGAGATTGCTTTCCATATAGACACAATTAACGGTATCACGATGAAGTATGGCTTTAGTAGCATCCCTAGACTACCAAAAGAAGCCCGAGCAATTTGTGACCGAGTACTATGGACGCCAGTAATTGGAAGCTGTCCAAATAGCCACGGCAACATGAATATAACTAAAACATGATCGCGTTGAACTAGGTTTGACGTTGCAGGGATTACAACCGCCGCTGCAACACCAATAATAAAGATGATGCGTCGTGTTTCTACGATGGATTGAACACCTAAAATGATGCTCCAACACCATAACAGACTAAAAGATAGCAGCGCTGAAAAGACAAGGTATTGAGAATTGGTTTCGCTTATTGACAATATATCAGCAGCTATAAGCGCTGGGACAGTATAGTAAAAGTTGATCGGAGGGTTCACTTCAATCACATCGACATAAAGCTTAGCTCCCTCCAGCCAGCGCCGTGTGGCAATTAAATACCAAGCTGTATCATGATTGATCATGCGCCCCCAAAAAACTGTGAGCACCAACCCTCCAATAGCAACAGCGATTAATAACCCTTTCGTAAAATCTGCACTAACAGTAGCTTTTTCATTATATACCCAAGTCTTTAACAGGGCAAAGCTAACGATAGGTACTGTAACTGCCGCACAAACCTGCGCGATAAAGTACGGCTGTTCGAGCACCGTAAAAATCATATATGTAACGAGCGCACTCACCATCAACCCTGTGATTGCAGAGACAGAAAACCGAACAAAGCTATCCATACCGCCTGAGGATTCATTAAACGTAAAACGTGAATGTCCAACGTACGAAAAAATGACTGCACAACAAAATCCGAACAAATTGGAAAGTTGAGCAGGGAATAATAAAAACTTCCCCGACATAAGAGCTGCAATAATGTGAACCAAAGTAGCGGTGATGCCCACCGCACCAAACCAAAGAAGTTGTTTCGGCATTTGTTAGGTCTGCTTTCGTTCTATTTTCGTCTGCTTAATTTCGTTTAAGTGCATATCATTTTTCCCTCGTAACCTACCTTGGCGAAGCACATAGAGTGGCCGCTGCCTCACCTCTGTATAGATGCGCCCAACATACTCGCCAATTATGCCAAGTGCGAACAGATTGAAGCCACCAAAGGTTAATATTAAGATGATAGTGGAAGCGTAGCCTGGAACGTCCCCCCCAAAAGCTAAGGTCTTTATCAGTATATACGCAGAATAGGTGAAGGACATTACTCCCATAAGCACACCGATATAAGACCAAACGCGCAACGGTGTTGTTGATGAAGAAAATATACCATCAAGCGCAAGTTTCCAAAGCTTCCAATAGCTCCACGCGCTTTCCCCGTCAGCACGAGCAGGCCGTTCATGTGTAAGTTCCGCAGTTTCAAATCCAACCCAACTGAATAAAGCTTTATTAAACCTCGAACGCTCACCCAATTGTCGCACAACCTCCACTACTTCACGATCAAGAAGTCGGAAATCACCAACATTGCGAGGGATTGGGTGGTCAGCCAGAATGTTGAATATCTTGTAAAAAGCACCTGCACTTGTGCGTTTTAACCAAGTATCTTGATCTCTGGTTATTCGTCGTGCATTCACAATCTGCGCACCATTCATCCAAAGGTTAAACATCTCTGGTATCAATTCTGGCGGATCTTGTAAGTCGACATCAATCGGGATCACCGCATCTGCATCAGTGTAATCAAGTCCCGCAGAAAGCGCAGCTTCTTTGCCAAAGTTACGTGACAAATTGATTGTCTTTATGTTCAAAGTTGATTGTGAAATTTCGTCAATAATCTGTTCAGTTTTGTCAGTACTGCCATCATTGACAAAGCAAATCTCAATAGTTGCTTTGTTTGAAAAGCCAACCAATACATCAGCAATTTTATTAACAAACGGTGCGATTGCTTGCTCTTCATTAAAAACTGGAACGATAAGCGCTAGCTTCGGCAGAGTTTCAGTCATTCGCTTATCTTCATTCACTGATAACCCCATATCTATATCTTTACGTGTTGGCTTGCGCCTTGTTTGTGGGTAAATAGACGAATTCACAAAAAAAATCACTACTAAAACTGGTTATTTTCGATTGATATATGAAGCTATTCACCTTCTCTTGCTTCGAAACTATGCCACAAGTCGTGGAAAGCATTAAAAGCGAGAGATTATGTTAGTTTAGTAACGTCATTATCAGACCAGTTATTTAGATTCCGTTTCTTTGGTATTGAGCAACTGATTTCGCAGACAAATGCGGATGATGATTTTAGTAAAAATCCACTCCGAAGCATTTCTCATTCCAAGTCACCTCAAATTTAGACAAAAAGTGTTACAGAAGGCTGTTACATCCTTGAAAAGACATAGATACTAAGCTATTGATTTCAAAAGAAACCTACTCGTGTATCGCGTTCCTCCTAGGCTCCACCAAATCCTCATACAACCATTCAATACCCCCCTAGGTGGCGCGGTATGTCGCAATCGGATCAATTGCGCCGAATTTTCCCCTATGATTCAAATGCTGCACATGTTTTGTTACAGCATGAAAATTTTGCGTACCGTTTTCGCAACAAAAACAACAAACAGGGAGATCATCATGAATCTATTCAACACATCCATTAGTGCGGTTGCACTGACAGCTGCGGCAAGCATGGCACAGGCCGATTGTGGCGAAGTTACGTTTTCCGACGTGGGCTGGACAGACATCACCGCAACAACAGCGGCTACCACTGTTGTGTTAGATGCGCTTGGCTATGACACGGATATCAAGGTTTTGTCCGTTCCTGTGACCTATGCGTCATTGGCAAAGGGTGACATCGATATTTTTCTTGGCAACTGGATGCCAACAATGGAAGGCGATATCGCGTCTTATCGCGAGGCTGGCACCGTTGATACGGTTGGCATGAACCTTGAAGGTGCGAAATATACACTGGCGGTGAACAAGGCTGCGTCCGACCTCGGCATCAACGGTTTTGGCGATATCGCGGCACATGCCGATGCGCTTGAGGGTAAAATTTACGGGATCGAGCCTGGCAATGACGGCAACCGTTTGATCCAATCCATGATTGATGACAACGCGTTTGATCTGAAAGATTTCGAAGTTGCAGAAAGTTCGGAACAAGGCATGTTGGCGCAGGTTGCGCGTGCAGATAAAAAAGGCGATCCGATCGTATTTTTGGGCTGGGAACCACATCCAATGAACGCCAATTTTGATATGTCATATTTGACAGGTGGCGATGATTTCTTTGGCCCGAATTTGGGTGGCGCAAACGTGTTTACAAACACACGTGCGGGTTACGTTGATGAATGCAAAAACGTTGGCGCATTATTGAACAACCTAACATTTACATTGGCCATGGAAAACGAAATCATGGGCGCGATCCTGAATGATGGCACTGATCCAGCAGAGGCCGCAACGGCTTGGCTGAGCGCGAATGCTGGCGTGTTGGACGGTTGGCTGGACGGTGTTACCACCATGGACGGTGGCGATGCTATGGAAGCGGTGAAAGCAGCGCTTAAATAATACAACTTACAAATTTCAAACCCCGCCCAAGTTGGCGGGGTTTGTTTTTGGCAAACCACGCGGGGGTGGCGCCATGGAATGGCTGACAGATAACAAAATTCCAGTTGGAAAGACCGCCAGCGCGGTTTTCGACTGGCTACAAGTAAACCTTGAATGGTTTTTCGATTTCTTATCAATCACTCTCGAAGGATTGATTGATGGTATTTTATGGGTTTTGCAAACGCCCCACCCGTTGTTGGTGGTGCTGGCATTTGTGGCGCTCACTTGGATTTTTCAACGCTCTTGGAAAACCTGTTTGATGATCTTGATCGGGTTCTTGTTCATTTTGAACCAAGATTACTGGGAAGAAACGACAGAGAGTTTGACCTTGGTTTTATCCGCCTGTGTGGTGTGTATGGCCGTGGGCGTTCCCATCGGGATCGCCATGGCACACCGCCCCAGACTATACGCATGGGCACGCCCCGTTTTGGATTTGATGCAGACCCTTCCCACGTTCGTTTACCTAATCCCTGCGATTGTGTTTTTTGGTATTGGCATGGTGCCAGGATTGATGGCCACGGTGATTTTCGTCCTGCCAGCGCCCATTCGTTTAACCCATCTTGGCGTATCGTCAACGCCCGCCGCATTGTTGGAATCAGCCGAAAGTTTTGGCGCAACACCGCGACAAAAGCTGTTCAAGGTTGAATTACCCTATGCCCTGCCTCAAATCATGGCGGGGTTGAACCAGACCATTATGTTGTCACTGTCGATGGTGGTGATCGCCGCATTGGTTGGTGCCGATGGTTTAGGCGTGCCAGTGGTGCGCGCGTTGAATACGGTGAACACCGCACTTGGGTTTGAAAGCGGATTTATCATTGTTGTCGTCGCAATCATGCTTGATCGTATGTTGCGTGTAGAGGAGCCGAAAAAATGAGCGCTGCAGTCATTTTCGACAATGTAAATATTGTATTCGGCGGCAAACCTGAACAGGCATTGCCACTGATGGACCAAGGTTTAACCCGCGCAGAAATCCAAGAACAAACCAACCAAGTACTGGGCGTGCACAATTGTTCATTAACCGTTGGCACGGGCGAAATTTTGGTGCTGATGGGTTTGTCGGGTTCGGGCAAATCCACATTGCTGCGCGCGGTGAATGGGTTGAACCCCGTGGTGCGCGGTGCAGTACATGTGAACAACGGCGATGAAATGATCGACGTCACAAAAACAGACAAGGCGACATTGCGCCAAATCCGCCTGCATCGTGTGGCGATGGTGTTTCAACAATTTGGTCTGTTGCCGTGGCGCACGGTTGCGCAAAATGTTGGTTTTGGCCTGGAAATGGACGGGATGGATGCGGGCGAAATGGCAACTCGGGTGAAAAACCAACTTGATCTGGTTGGCCTGTCGGACTGGGCCGATCGCAAGGTGGGCGAATTGTCAGGGGGCATGCAGCAACGTGTTGGGCTGGCCCGTGCATTCGCAACCGAAGCGCCGATTTTATTGATGGACGAACCGTTTTCTGCACTTGACCCGTTGATCCGCACACGTTTGCAGGATGAATTGTTGGAATTGCAAGCAACACTGAAACGCACGATAATTTTTGTCAGCCATGATTTGGACGAAGCGTTCAAAATCGGCGATCGCATAGCAATTATGGAGGGCGGGCGCATTGTGCAATGTGGCACACCCCAAGAAATCGTCGCCAACCCTGCGGATGAATATGTGGCCGATTTTGTGGCCCATATGAATCCGATGGGCGTGTTGCGTGCGTCGGATATTATGCAACCGACAAAACGCAAAACGTCCAAAGACACCGTAGATAGCAAAACGCCCGTGCGCGATGTGATGGCGCAATTGTCCAGCGGTGTTGATTGTATTTGTGTCAGTGATGGATCGGAATTGATTGGTCAGATAACCGCCCAAGACGCGCTTGGCGCATTGCTTGATCCCAAAAGCAACGGATAATGAACGGGTGTGGCGAAAACCGCCACACCCTTTTTTCCAATTAAAATGGGCTGTCTGGGAAGTAGAAATCCGCAGCATTTTCAGGTGTCACCAATTGTGACCCGATGATAAACCGCCCAGAAACGGGTGTCGCAGAGACAAGCCCAAGCGCCGTCATTTCAATCGCCGATGAAATTTGCGCAGGTGGATATGTGACGTTCACAGGTAACTGTGGATCGCCATCACGGATGCGCCCGATGATTTCTTTCATGCCGGCACCGCCAACAATCCACATTTCCTCTTTACGTCCGGCTTGTGCGATTGCCTCCATCACGCCGATGGCCATATCGTCATCCGCCGCCCAGACCGCGTCGATTTCGCTGTATTTCGACAAGAAATCTTGCATCACGTTGAACGCATCATCGCGGTTCCAGTTACCGTGCTGCATGTCCAAAATTTCAACACCAGATCCATCAAGCGCGGCAGTGAATGCATCCACCCGCTCATTATCAAGCGTGGTTGGAATGCCGCGCAAAACAACGATTTTTTGACCAGATTGCAAATTTTCGCGGAAATATTCACCCGCAACACGGCCAAATCCAGGATTGTCACCAGCGACGTATAAATCCTCGATGCCCGGAACAGACAGACCACGGTCTACAACCGTAACCCAAATACCTTGTTCCGCCACGGCCTGAACCGGTGATGTTAGTGGTTCGCTTTCAAATGGCAAAACAACCAGCGCATCAATGTCGCGTGTGGCAACCATATCTTCGATATCGTTGACCATTTTGGATGCATCACCCGCCGTGGCTAGTACAAAATCAAGCTGAGGATAGGTTTCTTTGACACGTTTAATCGTGTCTTGGGCGTGGAAATTCAACCCACCCATAAACCCGTGTGTGGCCGAAGGGATCGCCACACCGATGCGATGCGTTATCTCTTGTGCGTTGGCGGTCTTTGCAACCGTGCCAACCGCACCCGCAACCGCGGCTGTTGTCAGAAATTCTCTGCGTTTCATTTTTCTTCTCCCATGGTTTACCGCTAATCAGCGGTCTTTTTTTCGCGCTGTAAAACAACAGCGAGAATGACAATCACGCCTTGGATCGTGCCGTTCAAATACGGGGATACGATCGACGCGAGGTTTAAAATATTATCAATGAGGCTAAGGATCAGAACACCAATCACGGTGCCCCAAACACGCCCTGTTCCCCCCTTGAGCGCAGTGCCACCAATAATCACGGCGGCAATCGCCTCTAGTTCCCAAAGAACACCCGTTGATCCCGATGCGGAACCCAGACGTGGCACATACATAATCGTGGCAAGACCAACCAAAACACCCAGCAATGCATACGTTGCGATACGCACACGGTTCACCTTGATCGCGGAATAAACGGCGACTTGTTGGTTTGCACCAATGGCCGAACAATGGCGGCCAAAACGTGTGTGGCGCATGGTGATTTCACCAATGATGGCCACGGCCGCAAAGACGATGATCGGCCAACTGATGCCAAAAATCCCATCGTAATATACCGGGCGGTAAATACCCCGCAAATCAAAGCTGAGCGATAGCGTGCCACCATCGGCAAGCCATGTCACCAATGATCGATAAATCCCCATTGTGCCGAGGGTGACAATGAATGCCTCTATCCTGACCTTGGCAATGAGAAACCCATTCAACCAACCTGCGGCAAACCCTGAAATCGCGGCAATCAACATGCCCATGATAATCACCGGCACCCCAACCCCCATAATTGGGATTAACGAGTTCATCGATAGGATCATCACACCCGCAATAAACGCGGCCATTGATCCAACAGACAAATCAATGCCCCCTGATGTAATCACGAATGTCATGCCAACCGCGATGATGCCAATGAATGCAGAGCGCGCCAAAACATTGGTGACATTACCGTAGCTTAGGAAATTTGAATTCAAACATGCACCCAAAATGATCAACGCGATCAGCGCAAATAATGGCCCAAGCAGATGAAAATTCAATTTGCGTTTTTGCGCCTGTGGCGCGGTGGTTGTTGTATCTGTCATGCTGCTGTTGCCTTATTTTGTGTCATGCCCATGGCAAGACGTACAATCGTGCCCTCGTTGATATCATCTCCCGTTAATTCGCCCGCGACACGCCCCGACGCCATAACGATCACGCGGTTGGATAACCCGATCACCTCTGACATTTCGGATGAAATCACGATCACGGATTTGCCGCTGGCGGCCAGTTGATTGATGAATTCGTAAATTTGTTGTTTGGTGCCAATATCAATCCCCCGTGTGGGTTCATCGATGATGACAATATCGGGTTCGGCCAACATAGTTTTTGCCAGCAATAGTTTTTGCTGGTTCCCACCCGATAGGTTGCCCGCATTCATTTCGCGATCCCCCGCACGAATATCAAAGTCAGCGATGGCGGTATCAAGTGCGCGTTCTTCGTCGGCCTTGTTGATGAACAATCCAGACAATTGATCAAGTGCTAACAGCGTGAGGTTTTCGCGCAGATTTTTTTGCAGCAACAAACCCTTTTCCTTGCGATCCTCGGTCAAATAAACCATGCCCGCCTGACGTGCCGCCAAAACGGAGTTTGATTTGAGGGGTTTATTGTTGATTGCAACCTGCCCAGTGGCGTGGCGCAAACCAACCACACCTTCCATCATTTCGGTGCGCCCAGATCCAACCAGCCCTGCGATGCCCAGAACCTCGCCCTTGTGCAAAGTGAATGATATGTCTTCAACCCAGCCCGTAACGGACAGGTTTTCAACACTTAACACGGTTTCATCTTGGGGTGTTTGCAGTGGCGGGAACAGATTGGACAATTCGCGCCCGACCATGGTTTCAGCCATTTGATCTTCGCTCAATCCTTTGGCGTGATCGGCAAAAACCTGATGACCGTCACGCAAAACGGTGACGTAATCCGCGATATGCGCGATTTCATCAAGCTTGTGCGACGTATATAAAATCGCCGTGCCTTGTTCTCGCAGCCGATCAATTTGTTCAAGCAAAATATCGGTTTCACGACTGGTTAAAACGGCGGTGGGTTCGTCCATGATTAACACGCGCGCGTTGCGCCCCAATGCCTTGGCGATTTCCACCATCTGGCGGTTGGGCACGGAAATTTCGGAAATTTTCGCGCGCGGATCAATTGGACAGTTCAGACGTTCCAATAATGCCCTGCTTTGGTCATGCATGGCGGCGTGATCCAGCAATAAGCCGCGTTTGATTTCACGTCCAAGAAATATGTTTTCCGCCACGCTAAGCTGTTGAGCCAGATTAAATTCCTGATGGATCATAATCACACCAGCGTCTTCTGCCGCCTGTGATGATGCGAATTGCACAGGCGTTCCACCCAGTAAAACTTGCCCCGCACTTGGTTGCAAATATCCTGCGAGGATTTTCATCGTGGTTGATTTGCCTGCACCGTTTTCACCGATCAATGCGTGAACCTGCCCCGCGTGCAGCGCAAAATCGATTTCGTGCAACACCTGAACGGGGCCAAAGCTGCGTGAAACATTTTGGATTTCTAATACGGGGGTGGTCATTTGATAGTCACCCACGCAGCATCGCGTTTGGACGAACGCACGCAGGCATCGATAAATGCCATACCCTCAACCCCATCATGAATGGTTGGGAAAGTCACATCGCTTGGCGGTGCATCCCCTGTGCGATGGGCGATGATGGCGCGCGCGGCCTCGCTATAAATCGTGGCAAAGGCTTCGAAAAATCCTTCGGGGTGGCCCGCAGGTGTACGTGATACGCGCATTGCGTCGGTGTGATTGCCGACACCATTTCGTGTGATAAGCCGTTTATGATCGCCATTTGGCGTGAACCATAAATTGGTTGGGTTTTCCTGTGCCCATTCCAACCCGCCCTTTTCGCCAAACACACGAATGCGCAAACCGTTTTCATTGCCAGGGGCAACTTGGCTGCACCATAACATACCCCGCGCACCGCCATGAAATCGCAACATCACATGCGCATTGTCATCCGTCAGACGCCCATCAACGAAATATTGCAAATCGGCAGCAAGACTTTCGAGTTCCAACCCCGTCACAAACCGCGCAAGATTATAGGCATGGGTTCCAATATCACCCGTTGCCCCACCTGCACCGCTACGCTCGGGATCATTGCGCCAATCGGCCTGTTTATTGTCCGCCTCGGCGGGATCGGTCATCCAATCTTGGGGATATTCCACCTGTACCACACGGATTTTACCAAGTGTGCCATCGCGCACCATTGCACGCGCTTGGCGCATCATTGGATAGGCAGTGTAATTATGCGTGAGCACAAATAATGCGTCTGACTTATCAACCGCCGCCGCCATTTTCTTGGCATCAGCCAAGGTAGACGTGAGCGGTTTATCACAAATCACGTGGATGCCGCGTTTTAAAAATTCGCGCGCCACAGGGAAATGCATGTGGTTGGGGGTGACGATTGAAACCGCCTCGATCCCATCCTTAAGCCGTGCTTCGCGTTTTGCCATTTCCACATAATTGGCATAGCTGCGATCGTTCGGAAGCCCAATTTCTTGCGCAGAAATTGCTGCCTTTTCTGGAGTGGATGATAATGCGCCCGCAACCAATTCATATTTATCGTCAATGCGGCTTGCGATGCGATGCACGCCGCCGATAAATGCGCCGCTGCCCCCACCGACCATGCCAAGACGAATTTTGCCGGTACGGTTTTCAAACTTGCCCATTAATCCAGCCCCAACATCGTGCGGTTCTGAGCATCATCCGTGCCGCCATCGGCGAAATCATCGAAGGCCTTGTCGGTCACGCGAATGATGTGATCGCGCACGAATGCGGCCCCTTCGCGTGCGCCGTCTTCGGGGTGTTTCAACGCACACTCCCATTCAACTACAGCCCAGCCATCAAAATCATTTGCTGTCAGTTTGGAAAACACGGCACCAAAATCAACCTGTCCATCGCCAAGACTTCTGAAGCGTCCAGCCCGATCAACCCATGACTGATACCCACCATAAACGCCTTGGCGTCCCGTTGGATTAAATTCCGCATCTTTCACATGAAACATGCGGATGCGATCGGCATAGATGTCGATATTGTCCAGATAATCCAAACATTGCAGAACGTAATGGGATGGATCGTATAACATGTTGCACCGCGCGTGATTATCGACGCGTTCCAAAAACATCTCAAACGTGACACCATCGTGCAAATCTTCGCCAGGGTGGATTTCGTAGCAAACATCAACACCGCAATCATCGGCGTAATCCAAGATCGGGCGCCAGCGTTTTGCCAATTCGTCAAACGCCGCCTCGACCAATCCGGCGGGGCGTTGTGGCCATGGATAAACATAAGGCCACGCCAATGCGCCAGAAAAAGATGCCATTGCACCGATCCCCATGTTTTGCGATGCTTTCAACGCCTTTTTCACCTGATCGACGGCCCATTCTTGGCGGGCCTTTGGATCACCCTGAACACTTGGCGCTGCAAACCCATCCATTGGCAAATCATAGGCTGGATGCACCGCAACCAACTGCCCCTGCAAATGCGTAGACAATTCGGTCACATCCACACCGTTGTCCAATGCTTGGCCGACAAATGTATCGCAATAATCTTTGGACGACGCGGCGAGTTCCAGATCAATCAAGCGCGCATCCCACGATGGCACCTGCACGCCAGCATAGCCACAATCGGCCGCCCATTTGGTAATTTCATCCCAAGAATTGAACGGCGCATCATCGCCAGCGAATTGCGCCAAGAATAGCGCAGGGCCTTTAATCTTTTTCAATGTAGTCTCCTCCAAGACACGAAATACGCTGCGAAACTTGCAATGTAATCGTTTACATGGAACCATAATTCAAATGTAATCGTTTACAAGTTTTTTTTGTTATGGCAAAAGATTGCAATTCAAATGGGCGGAACCGTGCAGGCAAAAACAGCGAAAATTCAAGACGTTGCACGCATTGCGGGTGTATCAACCGCCACCGTCAGCCGTGCGTTATCCAACCCTGATTTGGTCGCCGAATCCACGCGCAAGGCGGTGATGGACGCCGTTGAAGAATCGGGTTACCGGATAAACCACGCCGCGCGAAATTTGCGCCGCCAGCGCAGCGGCAGCATCCTTGCGCTTGTACCCAATTTGGCCAACCCGTTTTTTTCCCAAATCTTGGCTGGGCTTTCATCTGTGTTATCGCCAGCGGGGTATGGGTTGTTGATCGCGGATACCCAAACCGATAACAACCCACAGGAACGATTGCGCAGCTATATCCTAAATGGTCTTGCGGATGGGATCGTAATTTTTGATGGGCATTTGCCCGAAAAACAAATGTTACCTCCACAACACCCCCCCATTGTATTGGCCTGTGAATGGGTTGATTTTGATCTGCCATCGGTGCGCGTTGATAACGCAAAAGGTGCGCAAATCGCCATTCAACATCTGTATGATAACGGGCATCGGCGTATTGGGCATATCACGGGGCCGCTTGGCAATGTGTTGGCCGACAGCCGATTAAACGGGATGAAAAACACGCTGGAACAGCTTGGGCTTGCTGTGCGCAAGGAATGGATATTCAATGGCGATTATAGCATGGATTCAGGTACATTTGCCGCCAAGCAATGGTTGGCGTTAGATGATCGCCCCACAGCCGTTTTTTGTGCCAGCGATGAAATGGCGACAGGTTTCATGGGTGCGCTGCAACATGCGGGCATTGATGTCCCAAATGATGTATCCGTTGTTGGCTTTGACAATATCGAGGTGGTCGAACATCTAACCCCTGCCCTGACCACCATTCGCCAGCCCCGCCGATTGATCGGACAACATGCGGGGCAAATGGTAATGAACATGATTGACGATGGGGTTATGAGCTGTGCATCAGAAATCATCCCCGTGGAATTGATTGAACGCAAAAGCGTGGTCGCCCCAAAAACATAATCTCAACCTCAGCACTTGGCAGCCAGATCATTTTTATGGTTCTATCAGGTGACATTAAAAGGCTGCAAAAATGACAAACACCCCCTCGCTCGATGAAATTCACCGTCTGGATCGTGAACATGTTGTCCACCCGTGGCATGCGATGGATGCGTGGCGCGGCTATGACAACATGTTGGTTGATACCGCTGATGGAATTTATCTCTACGATGGTACGGGGCGCAAATTTATTGATGGGCCCGGTGGGATGTGGTGCGTTCAGATCGGTTATGGACGCCAAGAAATGGCCGATGCCATTGCAGTGCAAGCGATGAAATTACCCTATGCATCGCCATTCACAAATGCCACAGAACCTGCGGCGATTCTGGCGCAAAAACTGGTGGATTTTGCCCCAAACGATTTGAACAATGTGTTTTTTACAACTGGTGGTTCCACGGCCGTTGATACCGCGTTGCGTGCTATGCATTTCATGAATAACAACCTTGGGCGCAAAAATAAAAAGATCATTCTGGCGCGTGAAAAAGGATATCATGGTTCCACCTATTTGGCGGCCAGCGTTACGGGCAAGGAACGCGATGTTTCCCAGTTTGATACCGCGCGCGACTTGGTGCATTTTTTGCCAGATGTGAACCCATATCATCGCCCTGATGGCATGTCGGTTGATCAGTGGTGCGATGCCAAGGTTGCGGATTTGCAAAGCGCAATTGATACGCATGGCGCGGATAAAATCGGGGCATTTATCGCCGAACCGATTTTATGCAGCGGCGGTGTGATTATTCCCCCCGAAGGGTATCACAAACGCACATTCGATATCTGTCGTGCGAACGACATCCTCTATATCTCTGATGAGGTGGTTACAGGTTTTGGGCGGCTTGGCCATTGGTTTGCATCATATGATGAATTTGGGATTGAGCCCGATATGATCACCTGTGCCAAGGGTTTGACATCAGGCTATATGCCCCTTGGTGCTTGTATTATTTCCGATTCAGTCATGGAACGTATGACCAGCGACGATCCCGTGCTGTTTTCCAATGGATATACATATTCCGCCCATCCCGTCAGCTGTGCCGCGGCATTGAAAAACATTGAAATTATGGAACGCGAAAACCTGTTGGATCACGTCAAAACCGTGACCCCGCATTTTCAAAAACGCCTGCAAGATTTGCGCAAATATCCCATCGTCGGCGATGTGCGAGGCATGGGATTACTGGGCTGTATCGAGGGGCGATTATCAAAAGACGGATCGCGATTGTCCGATGAACGCCAGATTGGGCAAATGCTGGATGATGCCTGCGAGGAAATGGGATTGTTGGTACGCCCATTGATTAACATGTGTGTGTTTTCGCCCCCGCTCACCATCACAATTGATGAAATTAATCTGATGTTTGATATCCTTGAAAAAGCGGTTGATCAGGTCGGGCAACAGATGATTTAACGCAATGCGTCGAATTTTGATTGATCGCGTCGCATATCGACGCTAAATAGATTCTGTCTGGTTCGGGAGACATTGATCCCAATCAAGGCCGAAGGAGCAACCGCCTCGGAAACTCTCAGGCAAAAGGACCGTATCGGACACAAACTCTGGAGAGTGGTGCGAATGCACCCGCCGAAGGGATAGCGATCTCAGGCACCCATGACAGAGGAGGCATCAACGCAAGGCATCACGCTTTGTTAAATGGTGCTGGGAACACTCAGCCAAACACGGGGACGAACATTGGCTGAATTAAAACAAACACCGCTCTATAATCTACACGTCGAACTGGGTGCCAAAATGGTGCCATTTGCGGGGTATGACATGCCCGTGCAATATCCGATGGGCGTGATGAAGGAACATTTGGCAACCCGAACAGGTGCTGGTTTATTTGACGTCAGCCATATGGGCCAAGTCGTGTTATGGCCACGTTCCAAAGAATACAAAGACGCCGCATTAGCATTGGAAAAATTGGTTCCCATTGATGTTCTTGGCCTTGAACCCATGCGCCAACGCTATGCGTTTTTCACCAACGATCAGGGCGGAATTCAGGACGATCTGATGGTTACCAATCTGGGCGATCATATCTTTTTGGTGGTAAATGCCGCATGCAAAGACGCCGATATCATGCACATGCAAGACAACCTGTCAGCCGATTGTATGGTCGAGGTGATCACAGATCGGGCACTATTGGCATTGCAAGGCCCCAAGGCCGAAACCGCATTGGCCAAAATCAATCCAGAAGTGGCAAACATGAAATTCATGGATGTGATCGAGTTGGAATTGAACGGCGCGAAATGTGTGGTTTCGCGATCCGGCTACACTGGCGAAGATGGTTATGAAATTTCTGTACACGAAGACGACGCCGACGCATTGGCGCGCGCATTATTGGCGGATGCAGATGTGGAACCCATCGGATTGGGTGCGCGCGATTCATTACGTCTGGAGGCAGGGCTATGTCTCTATGGAAACGATATTGATACCGAAACCACCCCGATAGAGGCCGCATTAAACTGGGCCATTCAAAAAGTTCGCCGTAAAGGTGGCGAACGTGAAGGTGGATTTGTTGGATCTGAAATTATTTTGGATCAAATGGAAAACGGTACTGCGCGTAAACGCGTTGGATTGCTGCCCGCAGGTCGCGCCCCAATGCGCGATGGCACGCCATTATTTGCCAGCGAAACAGACGATGAACAAATCGGTGCGGTCACGTCTGGTGGATTTGGCCCTACAATCGAAGGCCCGATGTCCATGGGATATGTCCCAACGGGGCTCGCCGCAATCGGTACCGAAATTTTCGCCGAAATACGTGGCAAACGCATGGCGGCAACGGTCACAAAAATGCCGTTCACCCCCGCAAATTTCAAACGCTAAAAAAACACATCAACAAGGAGAACACCCAGATGAAATTCACCGAAGAACACGAATGGCTGGAACCAAATGACGACCACGTAATCGTTGGCATCACACCACACGCCGCCGAAGCATTGGGCGAATTGGTATTCGTTGAATTACCAGAGGCGGGCATCAATGTATCAAAGGGTGACGATGTCGTCGTGATCGAAAGCGTAAAAGCTGCATCCGATATTTTGGCCCCACTTGATGGCGAAATCATTGAGGTCAACGAAGCCTTGGTCGAAAACCCAGCCTTGGTAAACGAAGACCCATTGGGTGCCGCTTGGTTTTTCAAAATGAAACTGACCACACCGTCCGACATGGACGAGTTGATGGAAGAAGACGAATACAAAGAGTTGATCGGCTAACCCAAGGATGCCCCTATGACTTACGATATGACAGATTACAAAGCATATGATTTTGCGAACCGACGCCACATCGGCCCATCGCCCGCAGAAACAGAAGAAATGCTAAAGGTTGTGGGGGCTGCGTCCCTTGATGCGCTGATTGATGAAACTGTGCCCAAAAGCATTCGTCAAAAAAAGGCGTTGGATACGGGTGAACCCATGTCAGAATGGCAATTGCTGAGCTATATGCGTGATGTTGGCAAAATGAACCGCGTTGTCACTTCTTTGATCGGGCAAGGATATTACGACACGTTCACTCCCCCCGCCATTCAGCGCAACATTTTGGAAAACCCTGCATGGTACACGGCATATACCCCGTATCAGCCAGAAATTTCCCAAGGCCGATTGGAAGCATTGTTAAACTATCAAACCATGATCATTGATCTAACAGGGATGGAAGTGGCCAACGCATCACTGCTGGATGAATCCACCGCCTGTGCCGAAGCAATGACAATGGCGCAACGTGTTTCAAAATCCAAAGCGACCAAGTTTTTCATCGACGAAAACTGTCACCCGCAAAACATTGATGTGATGCGCACACGCGCTGCACCGCTAAACATTGAAATTGTGGTTGGATCAGTTGATGATTTGAACGCAGACGAAGTATTTGGGGCGATTTTCCAATACCCAGGAACGCATGGGCATGTGCGTGATTTCACACCACAAATGGAAGCCCTGCACGCGGCCAAGGCCATTGGTGTTGTTGCCGCCGATCCATTGTCCCTAACCTTGATCAAAGAACCGGGTGCGATGGGTGCTGATATCTGTGTCGGGTCAAGCCAACGATTTGGCGTGCCCCTTGGATATGGCGGCCCGCACGCGGCATATATGTCCACGCGCGATGCATTTAAACGCAACATGCCAGGGCGCATTGTCGGTGTGTCTGTCGATGCACGTGGCAACAAGGCCTATCGCTTGGCGTTGCAAACCCGCGAACAACATATTCGCCGTGAAAAGGCGACATCCAATGTTTGTACCGCCCAAGCATTATTGGCAGTGATGGCATCAATGTACGCGGTTTTCCACGGCCCCGTGGGGTTAAAGGCAATTGCGCAGCGTATTCATTTGATGGGCTCAAAACTGGCATCTGGTATTGCCCAGCTTGGCTTTACCATTGATGCTCCAGAGTTTTTTGACACATTCGCGGTGGAGGTTGGCGCATTACAATCTGTCATCATCAAGTCCGCATTAAATGAAGGCGTGAATTTACGCGCAGTTGGCAAAACAAAAATTGGTATTTCTGTGGATGAAATGACCACGGATGAAACGTTGGGTGCCGTTTGGCGTGCCTTTGGTTTGGATGATGCTGCATTCCCAACCGATGCGAAACATTGCCTGCCAGATGGTATGGCGCGTGCGTCTGAATATATGACCCATCCAATTTTTCACATGAACCGATCAGAGGCAGAAATGACACGTTATATGCGCCGTCTTGCCGATCGTGATTTGGCATTGGATCGCGCGATGATCCCGCTTGGGTCTTGCACGATGAAGCTCAACGCGGCGGCGGAAATGATGCCAATCACATGGAAAGGTTTCGCCAATATTCACCCCTATGCACCAAAATCGCAAACCATGGGTTACGATTTTTTGATCAAAGATTTGTCGAAAAAGCTTTGTGAAATAACGGGTTACGATGCGATCTCAATGCAACCTAACTCTGGTGCACAGGGCGAATATGCTGGGTTGTTGACCATCGCTGCATACCACCGCGCCAATGGCGATGATCACCGCGACATCTGTTTGATCCCAATGTCGGCACACGGCACCAACCCTGCCAGTGCGCAAATGGTGGGTTACAAAGTTGTCGCCGTGGCAACGGCGGAAAATGGCGATATTGACGTGGATGATTTCCGCGCCAAGGCCGAACAGCATTCCGAAAACCTTGCCGCGTGCATGATCACATATCCATCCACTCACGGCGTATTCGAAGAGCGCGTGCGCGAAATCTGTGACATCACCCATGAACATGGCGGACAGGTCTACATGGATGGCGCGAATATGAACGCGATGGTGGGCTTGGCCCAACCTGGTGAAATTGGGTCTGATGTTTCGCACCTGAACCTGCACAAAACATTTTGCATTCCACATGGTGGTGGTGGCCCCGGCATGGGACCCATCGGCATTAAAAAACACCTTATTCCCCACCTTCCTGGGCATCACAGCGAAGGCACGTCAGGTGCGGTATCGGCGGCACAATATGGTTCACCCAGCTTGCTTCCCATTTCATGGGCCTATTGCTTGATGATGGGTGCGGATGGCCTGACACAAGCAACCAAATTCGCAATCTTAAATGCCAATTACATCGCCAAGCGATTGGAAGGTGCATATGATGTGCTCTACAAGGGCCCCAAGGGCCGTGTGGCGCATGAATGCATTTTGGACACCCGCCCCATGGCCGAATACGGTGTTACGGTGGACGATGTCGCGAAACGCTTGGTTGATTGCGGATTTCACGCGCCGACCATGTCTTTCCCCGTTTCGGGCACATTGATGGTGGAACCAACTGAATCCGAACCAAAGGCGGAACTTGATCGTTTTTGCGATGCAATGCTTGCCATCCACGCAGAAGCACAGGATGTGAAATCTGGCAAATACCCAGCCGACAATAACCCGTTGCACAATGCCCCACACACCATGCGCGATTTGGTTAGCGATTGGGATCGCCCCTATTCACGTGAACAGGGTTGCTTCCCTCCTGGATCATTCAAGGTGGATAAATACTGGGCGCCTGTGAACCGTGTGGACAATGCGTTTGGTGATCGTAACTTGATCTGCTCTTGCCCGCCAATGGATGAATACCAAGACGCAGCCGAATAAGGCGCGCGTTAACGCGCGTTTCGCACAACCCAACTTGACCAAGCCTGTGTGCCGCCAGAGAAGACGTTTATATCCGTCGGGCGCGGCACACCGGGCACAATTCCTGATCCTGTGTATTGCCAAAATGCCCAAGGCCGGTTGGGATAGATTTTGGATGGGTGTGCTGCGACGGAACGCAACCAGAATTCATATCCACGCACGCGCCACAGCTCGTTTCGATGATAAAAATCTACGGTGGCATAGATCACTGGGCGCTGGCCATATGCCGTGCCAACCCGATCCAAAAATACCCGCATTTCGCTGCGTACCTTTGCTGGTTCTGGGCGAAAACGACAAGTCGGTGAACGATGGTTCCATTCCATGTCCAAAACAGGTGGCAATGCCCCGCGCGATTTTGGCACATTTTGAATGAACCAATTCGCCTGTTGATACGCCGGGCGACAGAAGTAGTAAAAATGATATGCGCCGCGTTTTACACCAGCGCGCGCAGCACCTCGCCAGTTTTCATTGAATTTTTCATCCAGATGATCGCCACCTTCGGTTGCCTTGATATAGGCGAATTTTATCCCGGATCGGCGCACCGTTCGCCAATCAATCGTCCCTTGGTATTTGGAAACGTCGATACCATGCACTGTATATTGC
This sequence comes from Paramylibacter ulvae, assembly GCF_014652655.1. Classification (GTDB taxonomy): domain Bacteria; phylum Pseudomonadota; class Alphaproteobacteria; order Rhodobacterales; family Rhodobacteraceae; genus Amylibacter; species Amylibacter ulvae. Next base: position 82,239 of record NZ_BMZF01000010.1, on the reverse strand, counting down.
CACGGCTTTCTTCCTTGCCAATCGTGGGGATCGGCATCCGCAAATCGGGTTCCATTTGGCTGTAACGGTGCGTTGACGGGTTCGGGGGCACGCCCACCACAGGCGGCCAAGAATAACATCACCAACAAAATGCACCGCATAATCACCCCTACTCTTACTTCGATCAATGTAGCCAAGATTATTTCAAATACCAAAACACAAATTTTTCACCCGCCGATTTTCGCCGATCCCTTGAAACCGTTAATTTTTACTAAACTGCTTCAGGCTTTGTTAACCAGTTGTTCATCATACTGCCGTGAGCCATGCCCCAGCGTTGGCCACCCAATATGAAAGTCCGACTATGCAAATTAATTTTGATTTTCACCGCTTCATTTTCACTTTGGTCTTATTCAGCGTTATTTTTTGTAGCTCGACACCTGCGGTTGCAATCCCCTCGCCCGAATTGGTCATCGGGTCGGTTTCATCACTTACACAACTCTTTGCGGTCGGATTTGCCATGCTTACCGGTGGCAGTGCCGCATATGGAATGCGTAAAAAACGTAAACAAAACTCCAAAATAACCGGTTGGATAATGTTTGGATTATTTGGGGCATGTGTCGTGTTGGCGGGGGCAAATATTTGGCAATATACAACACAAAAGCAGGCGCAAAAAACCCGATTGCAAGCAACGCTTTTGCGTCCCGCCCAATTTGACGGCACAAAAATTCAAGACGCCACATTGATTGAAACACCTTATAAAAACCAATCAACAAATCCGTTAGCGATTAACACCACTGATGCAAACCAGTTGTTGGAAAGCACCGATACATTATTTTTGGATATCCGCGAAACGGCGGAAACACAGATGGGACGCTTGCCAAATTCCAGCCACATCCGATTCCCCGATATCGCCGAAAATTTGGAACAGTTTCAGGATAAATCTGTCGTGCTATATTGTCATAACGGCAATCGAAGCTCCGAAACTTGTGCCAAGCTGGCTGCGCTAGGAATTGATTGTCGCTTCATCGCAGGGGGCATCGAAAAGTGGATCGTCGAAGGGCGCGTATTTTCCAATTCAGATGTACGCGGCTTGCATGACTTGCGCGCCATTCCAGATTATCCGAACAAGGATAAATTGATTGATACCAACACATTTCAAACCCTTGTTACGCAGGGCGAGTTGCAAATTATCGATGCGCGATACCCCGCAGATTTTGCCGTTTCACATTTACCAAATGCTATCAACATCCCGTTGCGCGCATTACCAAGCGACACATTACAAAGCAAGATAAACGCACTGAGCAATACACCAACCATCGCCGCCTGCTATGATCGGCGAAGTTGTTTTATGGGACAGGTTTTGGGATACGAATTGTCACGCCATGGCATACCATTTTTGGGGCGCTACACCACTCCGTGGGATTATTTCATCCCCACGCCCCCAAAACCACATGTTCAGGCATGGCTGGTTGATCAAAACACATCATATTGGCAACAGATGGTCGCGGGAATTTCAAACGCTCTTGTTTGGGTTGCCGATCGCACCCATTTCATGATCGCCATCGCACTACTTGCAATGTTGTCGCGTATCGCAGTGCTGCCCATCGCGCTGAAATCTGAAAGAGATCAGATTTTATCAGCAAAAAACGCAAAAACACTTGCCAAGATAAAAACGGATCTGGCCGATCATCCCGAACGGCGCGCCCGCGCGATGCGAAAGTTTCAACGCGATCTGGGCCTGACACCGTTTCGCAATATGTTGGCATTACTGTTTTTGCCTTTAATGGCGCTTGGCTTGCAATCCGTGGAACAATCTGCGGTGCATTTTGAAACTGATTTTTTGTGGGTTTTGTCACTTTCCACACCAGATCCTCGCTATTTATTGCCACTCATTTTTGCAATACTGGCTGGTGCATACCTGCAATTTTCGATGGCAAGAACACGTCTCCATTTGATGTTGTGTTGGTTTATTGCCGCACCTGCCCTATTCGCGCTTACCGCCAAAATCAGCGCGGCAGGCAATATTTATCTCAACCTTGCGATATTGTTTTTGTTGATCCAACGAGCGTATGTCGTCAACGTGCATAAACGCGTTTTTGCACGCGCGCAAAATCTGTTTCGAAATTTTAAAATTCGCTATTTCTATCGTGATATTTGCCCCCTGTCATATAGTGACCAACTACAATTGAGCGGGAACAAAGCGTATCGGCTCTCATTGTTAAAATACCACGGTTTTCCCGTTCCAGATGGTGTTGTTTTGCGCACAGATACCATTCGCGCGTATCTCAATCTTTCTGTTCGCAATAAATCAGAATTCTGCGATAAAATATGGAACCTCGTATCACAAAAAACCAGTGCTGTGCGAAGCTCCGCCGCGAAAGAAGACAGCAGCAATCAAAGCTTTGCCGGGGTCTTCGAAAGCGTTCTGAACGTAACGCGTAAAAATCTACCCATAGCGCTTGACCAAGTGGTTGCATCATTTTCCGCATCCCATACCGATCTTTATGATTTCAACACTGATGGTAACAATGATGGGAATATATTGATCCAACAAATGATTGGTGCTGAATATGCAGGTGTTCTGTTTACCCAAGACCCAACAGCTGCAGGTATCGCCATGGTGGAAATGGTCGCAGGCACGGGTGACGATCTGGTTTCGGGGCGCAAAACACCATTGTGTTTTCGCTTTGGGCGATTTTCAACCACACCCGTTGGGGATGAAACCGCGCCAATTGATTTGCAGCCCTTGGTGAAAATGGGACAGCAGATTGAAAAGCTCTTTGGTCAACCACAGGACATCGAATGGGCCTATGCAGATAACCGATTTTACATCGTTCAAAGCCGGGACATTACCGCGCGTGTATTGGGTGATGATGTTAAATCCGTCGCGTTTGGTGAATGGAACCGCATTTTTGAACTGATCGACGTCGATGATCCGCATGAAATAATATTCGAACAAGACGAGATGTCAGAATTATTGCTACGCCCGACACCAATGTCATTTTCCATAATGTCACGAATTTGGTGCGCTGGTGGACCCGTTGATATAGCATGTCGCCAGCTTGGATTGCGATATGATGTTCCCGAAAATACCCCTGGCTCATTGGCTTTGTTGTTTGGCAAAACATATTGCGATGTTGCTATCAAATCTGTGACGGCATTAACCCTAAATAAATCTTCTCAAAAACGATTGTTGAACGCAGCAAATACGATTGAAACAGAATTTCAATCTGTGTTTTTACCCGATTTTGTCGACAAAATCGCGCGCTGGGATGCCATCGAGCTAGATCGGTTAAATCATCGCCAATGCGTCGAATTGCTGAAGGAGATTTATTCAGATTTCATCCAAGACACATATGTTTGGATTGAAACCATAAACATTTTAACCAGTTTTATAACCAGCCAAGCGCGGCTAAACAAAACTGAATCCAGCATAACACAACAACAACCTGAATCACCATATTCACCGAGTGGATGGATCGCACAAGGCCAGCGAATTGCAAAACGTGACCGCGCTGAATTCGTGGCGCAAAATCTCGGGCACCGTGCTTTGTTTGACTATGAAATCAGCACGCCAAGGTATCATGAAACGCCAAAATTGCTAAATCGTTTTGTTAAGGGCACCCTTGCGGCGCAGGGTGAACAACAACATGAACAGCCAAAATCATTACTAAATGAGTGGACACAGGTATTTCAATTACAAGCCCTGAAAGAACACGCAAAGCACGAGGCGCTCAAGCAGTTTTCATTGCTTCGCAAACTATTGTTGAACATTTCAAAACGTTCTGAAATTGAGGGAATAATTTTTGATTTCGAGATTGATGAAATCTGCAATTCTGGGGTGCGTATCCAAGACGAACACATTTCAAAGGCGAAAGCGCGACAGAAACATCTGAAAAAACTTAAAGAAACCCCGCTAAGACCTGTAAGACTGTCTTTATTCGATTGCGAGATTGCTTCTTTGGGCGAAAAATTTGGTTCCATTCAAAACCGGGAATTGAATTTCGGGGTTTGTGTCGCCGGTGACAAGGATATGTTGGGCCGCGCATATGTTGCCACATCACACCAAAGCGAAAGTGGCGAGGCACTTGATGGATTTCACGACGGAGACATATTAATCTGTACCATACTACATCCAGCATGGCTCAACTATGTGCTGCGTTCAGGTGGTGTCGTTTGTGAAGTGGGCGGTTGGCTCAGCCACATGTCAATTGTGGCACGGGAAAAAAACATCACAATGTTGGTAGATTGCCAAACAGCTCCCGAAATAGAAACGGGAACCGAGGTATCTGTTCACATAACGGGCGAGCTTTGCATCACATCTAACGATTTAAAAACTGCAATCAATAAACAGGCCTAGGCTGGTCTATCGGCGAGCCATTTATCCAAGCATTCATATAATACACCTTTACGCACAGGTTTCGTAAGATAATCATCCATACCTGCGTCAAGGCATCGCTCCCGATCCCCTGGCATCGCATTTGCGGTAAGTGCCACAATTGGGCGTCTTCGAATTGCGTTTTCCCGTTCAAGTCGCCTAATTTCACTGGTGGCTTGTAAACCATCCATTTCCGGCATCGAGACATCCATTAACACAAAATCCGGCGCACATGACAAATACATGTCACGCGCAATTTTACCATTTTTTGCAATACTTACCTTGCATTTTGTTTTCTTCAAAATGGTCTTAATTACCGTCTGATTTGTTTTGTTGTCTTCGGCGATTAAAATGTGGCTATTGCTTAAATCTGTGGACGTATATTGCGAAGGCGTTGTTGCCGGCTCTGATTTTGACGACAAAATATTTGCGGCCGACACTGCAAACAGATCCTGAATAGATTGACGAAGGACATTCAACTGAACCGGCTTTAACAACACGTCCTGAATTTGAAGGTCTTTCGCATCGTTCAGCGATGACAAATCATCGGCAGATGATAGGATCATAATCGGCAGCGTTTCATAATCTGGAATTTTACGTATTTTTTGGGCCAACTCATACCCAGACATTTCTGGCATTTTATTGTCCAAAATTGCGAGATCAAATTCTCTATTCGATTTCATTTCACGCAAAGCATCACTGGCCAATAAAAAAGAAGAGCTTTCATACCCAATTGATCGCAAACGTTCAGATAATATCGTGCAATTGATGTCCAAATCATCCACTACAAGTATTTTTTTATGTTCGTTCAGTTGTACCGGCAATATGGTTTTTGTGACAGATTGATCGCTGATTGGAAGCGGGATGGATAAACTAAATTGTGTTCCGACCCCAACCTCAGATGTTACGCAAACTATGCCGTTCATTTGTTGGACAAGCCTTTGTGTAATCGCGAGCCCAAGCCCAGTTCCATCAAACGCGCGGTTTTCTGCTCCATCAACCTGCTGAAATGCGTCAAATATTATATCCAGCTTATGTTCGGGTATTCCAACCCCTGAGTCTTTTACAACGAATGTAACGTTTATCAGATCATCATTTGGCTCTCCTGAAATGTGAACCATGACGTGTCCTTTTGCCGTGAATTTCACAGCATTTCCGATAACATTCGTCAGAATCTGTTGCATGCGCACCTTATCGCCTTCGAAAACCGTTGGTAAATCGGGGTCTATTTGCAAAATGACTTCGATGTTTTTCTTGGCTGCAACCGGAAGCATCGTGCGAATAATACCATTGACCATTTCCTCTAATACGAAAGGTTCTTCAAGCAATTCTAATCGGCCTGCTTCGATTTTTGAAAAATCGAGGATATCATTAATAATCGCCATCAAATTTGCACTCGATCCAGAAATTGTATCGACGTAATCTCGTTGGATTTTCGACAGTTTCGTTTCTAGCAGAAGCTCTGCCATGCCAATTACACCATTCATGGGAGTGCGAATTTCATGGCTCATTGTTGCCAAAAATTCTGACTTTGCCTTGCTCGCCGCATTTGCGCGATCCTTGGCGAAATTAAGAGCGGTTTCGCGCTCGTCACGCTCGCTCAGCACCAATTCCAGCATACCAACGGAGCCATCCAATTCCTTGAATTCTTGTGCGGCATAACCGGGCAGTTTCAACTCATTCACCCGTTCACGTGCAATGGTTGCCTGCATGCGTTGATGTATAATTGAAAGGGGGCGCATCGCCATGCGTGAAACTAAAAACAAGATCAGTGATGCCAAGCAAAAAATCGTAAGTGTCATAATACGATGTGTTTGTTGAACTTTTTTTGCGACCGCGATTTTTCCCTCTCTTGTTGACCACAAAATTTCCATGCTTCCAAATTTTTCGCCCTCAAACGTAACGGCCTGTTCGAATTTGGTCGTGTCATCATTGGTCGTGATAGGGTCCAATGGATAATTGGTAATTTTTTGCCCCGTCTCATTGAATACCGCAATTGCAAGCAGCGTTGGAATGCGCGTCACCGCTTGTTCCAACGCTGTGTTAATTAACGGGATGTCTTCTACAATGATTGCCTCCAACATCAAGCCATTCATCAAGCTAACGGTTAAATCCGCTTGGCGTGCCAAATTATCTTGTAATTGGCTCGTGGCGACTCGCCGCTCCCATTCACCCGCAACAAATCCGATGAAGATTGCGGCCAAAAACAATGACATGGCTATTTGAAACGATAGACGAAGGTTTCGCAAATTCTTTAACCTTGATTAGTCGAACTTAGTGCTGTTCTGGATTGCCGCGCGAATGGGGGAAAAATCAGAGTCGTCGCCCATCAGAAACCCAGATTTCGAGATGTTTTTCAAAACTTTGGGATCTTTGGCATCCATAAACACTTGTCGCATCGCGGATAACACGCGTGGGTCCAATTCAGATTTCGCAATCCACGGCTTAGTCACATTATCAAAATCAAACAGAATTTTAATTTGCACACCTTTTGCAACGAGTTTGTCAAATGTCCCAATTTTGAGAGCACCGGCATCGAATTTTTTGGTTCCAACGGCAGCGCCAACACGATCGTGGCGACCCAAAAATTCGTAACCTTTCAAGTCTTTCCCATAAACGCCGTGTTCCATTAAATTGCTTTGTGCCAAATACCGGCCGATGGTGGATAGCGGATCACCAAATGCGAAATGATGCCCTGCGAGATCGGCCAGTTCAGTGATATCGCTATCATTGTGGATGGCGATCACACCTTTGAATGTTTTTGATCCCTTTTCAGATTCCATCGCGATGATTTTAACATTTGGATTGCTTTCTTTGGCAGCCACATATGACGCGGGACCAAAGCGAGAAAAATCAACGTTGCCTTCAACCAAGTCATTGATGCCATCGTCATAACTTGGCGCGATGTGCATTTTGATCGATACGGGCTCACCAAGTGATGTGGTTAATTCATTGCCCAAATAAGTTAGGAAAGGCTTGAATTTTCGTACCGTTTCGGTTGGTTTGTCCGCAGCATATGTGCCGAATACAAGTTGAATATCGGCCTGTGCCTGAACTGTTGAAAGCGCAATTAGCGACGCGGAGCATAACGCTTTCAAACCCCATTTCGCCAAATTAATCTTACTCGCGTTTGGGTGCAACTTTAGTGTATTCATGTTCAACCTCGGATTTGGAATTTCGACAATTCATTCCGACTGATTGAACCAAAAACACATTAACAAAACCTCTTCACCGCCAATTCAGCAGTGATGTTATCGATTCAATTTTAGTGAATTGGGTAAGCTAACGATTGGTGTTACGCACAAGGGTCATCAACAATTCGCTCAGCGCGCCAACACCCGCGGGATTGTCCACTCCTACGGCTATTGCTTCTTGTTGTTTTGCCAGTTCAAACAAATGTTCCACGCGTGATTGACCGTATTCTGTGCCCGTAACCTTCATTTTTGCACCGCGGCCTTGAACCGTACACAACTGTTCGTCTTGCATTTTAAGTACCAAATCTTGCAACGGCAAATTATCAACAAAAGTCCGTGCGGACAGTTCTGCCAATTCATGCGTTGCCCGCCCATGAAGTGATGCGAGCACACGCCATTCTGGCACAGATATTCCGCTTTCGCGCACAGCTACATAGAAATCTTGCGATAATTGGTGATACGCACGTGACAGATGATACAAAAGCAGCTGATCGATTTCGCCGTTTTCTGGCGCACGGCCATCACCAGATTGATTGTGCATCTGAATGGGGCTGGCTGTCGCGTATGACCCTTGGCTAAACACCAATCCTTGACCCTTGGTGGTTGTAATATCCAACACTTTACCAACGATAATCCAGTGATCGCCACCTTCGTAAATTGCATAAGTTTCGCAATCAAAACGCGTAAGCGCACCAGGAATTTGCGGGATATTTTGCGCCGATAGATTGAAATCAATATTCGCAAATTTATCTTCGCCGCTGCGCGCGAACGTGTTGGATAAATCGGTTTGCCCCGCGTCCAATACATGTACGCCAAAATGGCTCGCATCATGAAACCCCTGCGCCGACAGCGCGGTTTTCGTAACGCTCCATAAAATAAGAGGTGGATCCATTGATACGGAATTAAAGCTGCTGGCGGTCATGCCAATCGGATTGTTGTTTTGATCAACCGCCGTCACGATTGTGACGCCCGTTGCAAAATTAGAAAGCGCATCGCGCATGCCTCTTGGGGTGACGTTTGAACCAGACATATACGCCTCCTATTATCCTAATTTCACTATAGGATTGAAAATCGTTATAGATCAACTTCGATTGTTGCATTGTGTTTCGCAGCGCGTGATTGGCACAAAATTACAGCATCTTCGCGCTGTTTGTTAGACAGCACAAAATCGCGATGCTCAACCTCGCCGCTCAATAATCCACATTTGCACACCCCACAAATTCCATCCGAACATTTTACATCAATGTGAACTCCTGCCTCGATCAAGGCATCCGTGGCGGTTTGATCAGCGCGAACATGGATTTCGCGGTTCGATTTTGCCAATCGCAGCGTGAAATCATGGTTCACATATTCAGGCGTTTCTGGCAGCGCAAAATATTCCAAATGGCGCGCATCATCCGTAAAACCTTGGTTGATAGCACTAGTCATAACCCCATCCATGAACCGATCTGGGCCGCATGTGTAAACTTGCCAGCCATCTTGGTATCCGCTCAGCACCGCATCCAGATCGGCACGCGTGTTTTCATCAGAAAAATGATAATGCACCCGATCCGCCCATGGAAATGTTGGCAAATCGTTCAAAAAACCAGCCGTCTTGCGTGATGTCGCGCAATAGTGCAATTCAAAATCAAGCCCGAGTGTATGGGCGCGGTGTGCCATTGCAATCATTGGCGTCACACCAATACCCCCGCCCATCAAAAATGTCTTTTTGGCAGTTTCGATCAATGGAAAATGGTTGATCGGTTTTGAAATGAACACGCGCCGCCCAACGGTAAATATGCGTTGCATCAAAACCGAACCACCCTTGCCCATATCTTCGCGCAAAACAGCAATTTGATATTTGTCACGTTGGGCGGGATTTCCAGATAACGAATATTGGCGCAAGAATTCTGGCGCGACAACGATGTCAATATGCGCACCCGCTGTCCATTCCGGAAGCGCAGTTCCATCGATGCTGCTAAATTCATATTTGACCACATCTTGTGCGGTTTCTTCGACGTGGCTGACGACAACCTCGATTACGGGTAAATCGGATGATACGCGATATTGTGGTGCCAAATCGGTTTCACCGTTTGCCAATTTAATTTTGTAATGTTCTGCGGTAATCATCGCGTTATAGGCTGCAATGCCTTGTTCACGGTTCATCGGATCGGGATATGGCAAATGAATAGGCGCAAGGTTCGCAGGATACACCGCGAGCGTTTGATCCTCAAATTTCAAATCCAAATCTTTTTGCAAGTCACGCTCATTCACACCATTTGTTGTTGGGCGATACGCGCCATCATCACACCATTCCAAATCCCACCACCATTTTTTGGTGCTGTTCATGGTGCCGTTATCAACAGCGTCGTCAAGACGTGCAAGCAATGGCGCGGCCTTTGGCATATTCATCGCCAACCAGCGGAATGGGCGTTCTTTGAAAATGCCCTCAAGGTTCCACGGACAGGTTTTCATACACCGCCCACACATCGCCCCTGCCATATTGGTAATGCGATAAGTTGTACATTTTTGGCTGTCTGATTTCCACGTTTCATAACCGTTGAACATCAATTTTGGCCCCGCCGTAATGGCACCAGATGGACATTCACGCGCGCATTTATTGCAAGATTCACAAAATGTTTGCAGGCCAAAATCAATCGGTTTGTCATGGGTCATCGGCATGGTTGTGGTCACAACACCCGATTTCAATCGCGGCCCTAAAAAGGGGTTCAAAATCACTTCGCCAATACGGCTGACTTCGCCCAGCCCAGACAGCAATAACAACGGTGGTTGCAAGACTTCACCGTCCATAACCGTGTGCGCCTTGGCCGGATATCCAAGGTTGCGAATATGTTGTGCGATTACCCCGCCAAGCAGAGAAAAACGCAGATATGCTCGCATCGATTGTGCACAGGCAATCCAATCATCACCCGATGCGCCTTCCATTGTTTCGTACCCTTGATCGATCACCATATTGATCGCCTGATCATGAGGTGGAACAATTTCGTTGCCCCGTGCATCGTGGGAATACCAAACCCAATCTGGACAGCGCGATAAACCAACTGCATCAACACCTAAAAAATAACATGCGGCCTTGATATTATCAGCGTTTTTATTGGCGCTTTGCGTGGTTTTGTTAATCGTTGGCGCATGGTCGCCGTCCTGCAACGGAATGAATGCACCCAATGCGCGGCGCTGTGCGGCGGATGGTGCCGCCTTGCGCGCATAGTGACCGTTTCGCGCACCATCTTGTACCTTTTTGCCCATGTCACCCAGCAACGCACGCGCGAACATATCGGTGCGTTTGGGAACCCGTGGAATGCGTGGTTCGTCGATAAATGTTGTGGGTTCATCCACGCGTTTCAGTGTTTCAAACGGATGATCCCCGTCTTTGAATTTACGCTTGGAAAATGCGGTGAAATTGCGCCCGTTTTTTTGCGACCCAATGCCCAAACGCCATGCCCAGCTTTGCGTGTTTTGCTCATCAAGTGGCGCCAAGGGTGCATCGGGTGCCAATTCTAATTCTGTTGTGACCGCGGCTAACCCAAATTTCTGCCCCAGATAGGGCACAATCACCTGCCCCTGCCCGTCCATGGTGGCAATTCCCGCAGCTACAGCCATTTTATTCAGATCAACATCCGCGCATGATGCGCTGTGTGCGCGTGCATCGAAACCCAAAATGCGCAGATAATTGGCAATAACACAGGCGGTTTCATTGGCGCGTAGTGCTGCGCGATGCGCCTGTGCATCTTGTATCCAATCTGCGCCCTGTTCATCATGTTCTGGATCGCGCGGCATGTCATATGCAAAAACAATGCCAAATTTATGCGCATCAATGGAACTGGCGGGTGCCATCATGGTTTCTTTCAGATCGGCCATGATGACGTCAACGCCAGACGCCAGTGTTTTCACTTGTCGGGTTTTCAAATCCGCCGCCAAATGATCAATACCTGGGTTGCGCATGGGCGTTTCGAGCCGTGCAATATCGGGTAATGCACAGACCCCAACCATTGACGCATCTGAAAAATATCCAAATGATTTCAAATGGTTGCTACGTTCGTTCCGGTTCGCCGGGATTTCAGATTGAACTTTCGCAATGATCCCAATGCGAATGGCGTCCAGCATCGCCTGATATTCTCCCATCGCATTCACAATGGACACAGGATCTGTTTCGCGGTGAAAAGAAAGTCGTTGTGACGAGTTCACCTGTCCAAGATCGGGCATTGCCCCACGTTTCAGACGTTCAAGCGGATAGGGCCCCAAATGTGCGGGTCGATTTTTGTCGGAAAATAGCTTCATATCGCAAGCCTAGCTCGCGATATCGCGTTTGGGAAGAACTAATTAACAGTGTTAACTGTTTTATCAAAATTTGGTGTCTTTCAACCATTTTTCGATCACATCCATCTGTTCCTTGTTGCGCAATGTTGGCGTGTGTCCAGCATCCGCAAATTCAACCAATGATGCATTCGGGTGACGTTCCAACATTTTTTCCGCAGTATCTTTGGAAAAGAATTTCGAATTTTCCCCGCGCAGGATCAGAACAGGACATTGGATTTTTTCCCATGTGTCCCACATATCCAAATCAAACAGCGAAATTTGGCTGCGAAACGCATCACCAATTGCGGGATCCATACGCAGACGGTATTTACCTGTGCGCGTGCGCACGCTGGCGTGTTCGACCATATGCGCCCAATCATCATCGGACATGGGATGAAATTCTGCGTAAATCTTACGCATATAATTTTCCAAATCCTTACGATTGCGAAATTCACCAGAACGGCCGATATATTCGCCAATTTCCACCAGTGAATCACGGCGGATTTCGGGGCCAATGTCGTTTAAAATCAAACGACGGATGGGGGTTTGTGGCAGACTTGCCAAAACCATGCCGATGATCCCGCCCATTGATGTGCCCAACCAGTCAACCTTGGGCGCATTCAATCGCGCAAGCAACACATTCATATCCGCATTATATTGCAGATAATCGTACCCCTCGCCGTTGATCAAATGATCGCTTTCACCGCGCCCCACCACATCTGGGCAAATCACGCGGTATTTCTTACACAATCTTTCCGCAAGATTATCAAAATCGTGTCCATTTCGGGTCACACCGTGCACACAGACCAACGTATCTGCACCGTCATCGTGATTTCCCCAATCAAGGTATTTTATTCGGTGAAAACCGTTAAAATTCAGCCCCATAACATGATCTTGTACGTATGTTTGCGTGTTGGTCTTCAACATCACTTTTCCCTGCTATTTGATCGACTTGATTTGCGACTGTAATGCATCAATCTGTTTTTGCATTTGCTCCAAGGCATCATTGCGATCACCTTCGGGGGCTTCTTCTTGCTCTGGCGGCGCATCATCTTCTTGGGTGGTCTTCATCAACCCAAAAACGTCCCATGTTTTGCGAAACATTTCCATGTTTTGCTTTGCCATGTCCTGTGACTGTTTCACAAATGCACCCGCATTGTGGGTCATCATCTGTTGCCAAGCTTGCGACATTTGCGAGCGTTCTTGGGTGAAATAGTTGATTGATTGCGTTAAAAACCCAGGAACCATATGGCGATATGTGTCGTTATACATACGGATCAATTGTTTCTGAAACTCTAACGGGAACAAAAACTCTTGGTGTTGGGTTTCTTGCTCAAAGATAATTTGGTTCAGGATGGCACGCGTGATGTCTTCGCCGCTTTTGGCGTCTTCAACTTTGAAATTCACGCCTTCATTGATCAGATCAATCACGTCTTGTTGGACGATGTATTTACTGTCAGCCGTATTATACAAACGCCGATTGGAATATTTCTTTATCACAATCGGCTTATCCGTCTGATCGGTAGAATCAGACGAATCGGGACTCGTTTGTTTTTTTGTCTTATCCGCTGTCATTTCATCTTCCTGCTTTGTGCAACTGCAAAAGATTAGACGATAGATTTTGGAAATAGAACCCACAATAGTTCAAATATTCCTCTTCGCAGCAACGTTTTTTACGCAACCGCACAAAAAACGCCGCCCTTTGATAAGGGCGGCGTCCAAAACTACAACTAAAGTTGTAGTGAGTTGTTAAGCAGCTTTGAACGCAGATGCGTAGAATTTTTTGCTGATTTCCAAGTTGTCTTTGAAAATCTTTTGTGACAATTCAGCAAGCTCTTTACCTTGTGCTGAATATTTTTCAGCAGATTTGGTAGCAGTAGAAGATGCGATTTTTACAAATTCAGCTACGTCAGCAGATTTTGCCAATGCTTTTGCATCGTCAAATGATGTTGTTACGTTTGAAACATAGTTGTCATATGCTTTTTTCGCGACAACTTCTGCGCCTTTAAATGCAGATGCGTTTACTTCGATCAAACCTTCAACAAATTTTTCAGACGCTGCTGTAGATTTTGCAAAGATTTCTTGTGTTTTTTCGATCGCAGTGTTTGTTGCTTTTGATACTGCTTCTGCGCCGTCAACTTTATTAGCCATTGTATTTTCCTTTTCTGATGCGCCACGGGAGGAGTAACGCGTTTCGGGTGAACCACATTGTGATTCTGTTAATTTGTACACCCTACATAACACGATTTTTGTGCATTGCAATATATTTTTTGTGCAGTGCGTCATTTTGGATTTGTGCAGTGCACAATTTCATGCTAGATACTGCTTATAAATGCGGCAATGCACACGAAATACGCAAAACAAATGGCAGATATGCAAAAACTGCCTGATGTCGCGGCAACATGTTTCGTGTTATGATTGTAATTGGGATACTTGGGCGCAATGCCCACCAAGACATGAAGGGAACAAGAATGTCGAAGAATACGTTGAACGCAGCACAACAGATGGTCAAATGTTTGGAGCATGAAGGTGTTGAATATATTTTCGGAATTCCAGGCGAAGAAAATATTGGCATCATGGATGCACTGCTCTCTAGCAAAATCAAATTCATCACCACTCGCCACGAACAAGGTGCCGCGTTTATGGCCGATGTTTATGGACGCTTGACCGGCCGTGCAGGCGTTTGCATGTCCACATTGGGACCAGGTGCAACCAACCTTGTGACTGGCGTAGCAGATGCGAATATGGATCGCGCACCCATCGTTGCGATAGCGGGTCAAGGGGCGACAACACGTCTTCACAAAGAAAGCCACCAAATTTTAGATCTGGTGAACCTGTTTGATCCAATCACAAAATATTCCGTGCAAATTCTTGAACCCGAAATCGTTCCCGAAGTGGTGCGCAAAGCGTTTAAAAACGCACAGGCCGAAAAACCAGGTGCCGCTTTCATCGATTTCCCCGAAAATGTCGCGGATATGGAACATGAATATATTGAACCACTAAAGGTGCAATCACCACAGCACCCCGTTGCCCCACTTGGCAGCGCAAAACGGGTTCTGAAAGCGTTGTCAGAAGCGAAAAACCCTGTGATCATCGCGGGTAACGGCGTGATCCGTTTCGATGCATGTGACGAATTGCTGGCATTTGCAGAGGCTGCGAACGCACCGGTTGCAACCAGCTTTATGGCCAAAGGTGCAATTCCATCATCCCATCCGTTGTCAATTGGCACCGTGGGTATGAAAGCACATGATTTGGTCGCCTTTGGCATCGAAGAAAGCGATCTGGTGATCTGTATCGGCCTTGATATGGTTGAATACACGCCGAGCTTCTGGAACCCAAATGCCGATATCCGTATCGTCAGCATTGATGCATCCCCTGCCGAAGTGGATACGCATTTCATTCCAGACATCGGCATGGTTGGCGATATCAAAGACAGCCTGTCACGTTTAGCAAAACGCGCAAATGCACATACTGATAACACAATTACCGATTTGCATCACAGCATCAAAGCAGAGCTTTGTGCGCATGCAGACGACACTGGTTTCCCCGTGAAGCCACAAAAAATCATCTGTGATCTGCGCAAAGTGATGGAACCAGAAGACATCGTAATTTCCGACGTGGGTGCGCACAAAATGTGGATGGCGCGGATGTTCCAAGCAGAACGCCCAAACACCTGTATCATCTCGAACGGTTTTGCATCCATGGGCATCGCCCTGCCCGGTGCGATTGCTGCGAAACTGGTTTACCCAGAGCGCAACATTTTGGCCGTTGCTGGCGACAGCGGTTTCATGATGAATAATCAGGAAATCGAAACAGCGCTGCGTTTGAAATTGAACATCACGATTATCATTTTCAACGACAATAAATACGGCCTGATCGAATGGCATCAAATGCGTGAATATGGGCGTTCATCACATATCGACGTCACCAACCCTGATTTTGTGAAATTCGCCGAAAGCTTTGGCGCCAAGGGTTATTACGTGAAACGAGCAGAAGATTTGCAAGACGTGTTGAAAACCGCAATGAATGATGGCACCGTTTCAATCATCGATTGTCCAGTTGATTATTCCGAAAATATGAAACTGACAGCGCGCTTGAAAACCCTAGAATCCCCCCTCGAAGGAAAATCAAAATGAAGCCGTTTAAATTTCAAACAACCAGTTCCATCCTCTCTGAGGTTGGTTCAACCCAAAAAATTGGCCAATTGATGGCCGACATGGGCTGTAAAAACGTGGCCTTTGTGACCGATAAAATCATCCTTGAACTTGGTCTTGCTGATGCAGCACTCAAAGGCATCAAAGACGCAGGCCTTGGTGTGCATGTGATCGACGATGTTGTTGCCGATCCGCCTGAAAAAATGATCCTGACAGCGGTTGAAGAAGCCAAAAAAGCTGGCATTGATGGCGTTGTTTCTGTTGGTGGTGGCTCCTCAATGGACACGGCCAAATTGATCGCCGTTTTGTGTAATTCAACACAACCCATTAGCGAAATGTATGGCGTTGGTTTGGTCAAGGGTGGTCGCCTGCCCCTGATCCTTGCCCCAACCACGGCAGGTACGGGTTCCGAGGTCACACCAATTTCTATCGTCACCACAGGTGCATCCGAGAAAAAAGGCGTGGTTTCACCACAGCTTTACCCTGACTGGGCGGTGTTGGATGCGGAATTGACCGTAGGTTTGCCCGCACATGTTACAGCGGCGACAGGTATCGATGCGATGGTTCATGCGATCGAGGCATATACAACCAAACACGCCAAAAACATCCTGTCCGATACACTGGCAAGACAAGCGCTTGAATTGTTGGGCGGTTCCATTCGCACGGCTTGTACAGACGGACAAAACCGTGAAGCACGTTCAGAAATGTTGCTTGGCTCCATGCTTGCAGGCATGTCATTTGCCAACGCCCCCGTGGCAGCGGTGCACGCTCTTGCCTATCCGCTCGGTGGTCATTTTCACGTGCCACACGGTTTGTCCAACGCACTGGTATTGCCACATGTTTTGGAATTCAACATGGCGGACGAATTGGGCGCATCACAATACGCCGAAATCGCACCGATCATTTTCCCAGAACTTGCAGGTAAATCAAACGCAGAAATCTGTGCTGGCATGGTCCAAGGGTTCAAGGATTTGGGACCAGAGCTTGGCATGAAATCAACGTTAAAAGAGGTCGGCGTTAATCACAACGATCTACCCCTATTGGCCGAGGATTCCATGAAACAAACCCGTCTGTTGGTAAACAACCCACGCGAAGTCACATATGACGATGCGTTGGCGATTTACACAGCAGCATTATAAAATAACAAAAGGAGAACGCGTTATGGCCGATAAAAATGACGGAATGGATCAAATTATGAAGTTCTGGCAAAATAGCCAAGACGCGTTCTTAGACGCACAAAAAGAAATGGCCGAAACTTTTGGCCGCGCCTTTGCCCCCAAACCCAAAGACCCGATGACACAATCATACGAAGCATGGCAAGATTTCGTCAAAGCATGGGCACCGGGTTGGGATCCATCGGCAATGATGAAAAACCCATCCTATATGCCCAACAACCCCGCCGCGTTTTATGCCATGTATGATCCATCATCATGGATGAGCAAGGCACCCGATCAATTGCGATCCATTCTGGAAAGCGTTGTGCAATTCCCCAAATTCGCAGACATGGCCGCACCACAAGCGGAAGGCGCCGAACAATGGCAGGAATATCTGGATTTCCAAGAAGCCACGACCGATTTCGCAAAGGTCATGCACGAAGCATGGCAACGTGCCTATAAAAGCTATAGCGAAAAATTCAGCGTCGAGGATTTGAAATCTGGCAATGTGCAAAAAGCATTGGATGCATGGGTGAAAACCGCAAACGAAGAATTGTTAGATACACAATCCACGCAAAAATTTATGGATGCACAGCGCAACATGATATTGGCGTCGAACGGATTAAAACAACGACAGGCCAAATTGGCCGAGGCATGGTCAGATGCCTATCAAATGCCCACCCGATCAGAAGTTGACGATTTAACAAAAACCGTCACCGAATTGAAACGTGAAATTCGTAACCTGAAACGCGAATTGGCTCAAAAGAAATAAAAATGTCTGATACATCCCAACCCGAAGAATTCATGCAAGCCTATCAATACGCGATGGCGCAGATGATGGAGGCTGGAATAAAATCGTTTCGTTCCAGTGACATGTTGCGCAATATCAACAAGGATGATGTGCAAATTGCACAAACCCCATCCGATGTTGTGTTTCAAGTCGATAAAGTCACCGTCAGCCGCTATCGGCCACTGAACGACAACCCAATCGATGCGCCCCCCGTTTTGATTTCTTACGGCATGTTTGGCCGCCAAACCATGATTGATCTGCAAGAGGATCGTTCATTGGTGCGCAATTTGTTGATGGCAGGTTTGGATGTATATGTTGTGGATTGGGGCAACCCCACACGTGCGGATCAATTCATCAGCTTGGACGACATGATTAATGGCTGGCTGCGTGATTGCATCGAATTTCTGGTCGAAAAATCAGGTGGTCCGATTACCATGTTTGGTATCTGCGAAGGCGGTACATTCGCCACCTGTTTGGCTGCAACACATCCCGAATTATTTGCAGGGCTTGCGCTCACGATCACACCCATTGATTTTAAGGGCGATCCCGAAAATTTCTGGCGCGGCGAAGGTTTTTTAAACCAATGGCTTGCAAACTTTAGCGAAGATGATGTGAATAATCTGGTCGATACCCATGGCAATATGCCAGGCGCACTTACGGGTGCGATGTTTTCCGCGCTGACTCCTATGAATTCCATGACGAAATATAGTCTTGGCTTGCAACGTCTTGATGGCGACGCGGATGCAACGCTTAATTTTCTGCGTATGGAAAAATGGATCGCCGATCGCCCCGATCACCCCGGTGTTGCAGCCAAGGAATGGTTCAATAAATTTTACCGTGAAAACCAATTGGTAAACGGTAAGTTTTCGTTGGATGGGGACGTGGTTGATTTGCAAAACATCGCCTGCCCTGTCTTGAATATTTACGCGCTCCAAGATCATATCGTTCCTGTGAGCTGTACCAAACCATTATCCAATTACATCAAACCAAAAAAATACACTGAAATCGGATTTCCAGGTGGCCATGTCGGTGTTTTCGTAAGCCGCAAAGCACAAGGCGTTGTTGCCCAAGGTTTTGTCGATTGGGTCAATAAAACGCAGATAAAAAAGAAGAAGAAATAAATTTCTGGGAGGAAATACAAATGGTTGACAAGATCGTAAGCCTTGAGGATGCCGTCGCGGTAATCGCGGATTCAGACACAATTTGCGTGTCTGGTTTTGTGGGCATCGGCACGCCAGAGGCATTGTTGCGCGGTCTTGCCGAACGTTATGACAAACAGGCCGAGCCCAAGGATATATCTCTTTTGTTTGCAGCCGCACCCGGTGATGGCAAGGATCGCGGGTTGAACCGTCTGTCTGCACCTGGATTGGTGAAACGCGCCATCGGTGGACATTGGTCCCTGGTTCCTAAATTGGGGCAACTGGCGGTGGCCAATAAAATCGCGGCCTATAATTTGCCGTTGGGCTGTATTTCACAACTGTACCGCGACATCGCGGCGGGCAAACCGGGCATGTTTTCCAAAGTTGGCCTGAACACATTTGTTGATCCACGCCAAATTGGCGGTGCAATCAACGAAAGTTCGACAGAAAAACTAGTGGAATTGATGGAATTGGACGGCGAAGAATGGCTTTTCTATCGTTCAATCCCAATTGATGTGGCGTTCATCCGTGGTACGACCGCCGACAAGGCTGGCAATATCACAATGGAACGCGAAGCATTGACGTTGGACATGTTGTCCATTGCGCAGGCTGCCAAAAACAGTGGTGGCTTGGTGATTGCACAGGTTGAACGCATCTGCGCCGAGGGTTCGATGAACCCGCGCGAGGTTGTCGTGCCCGGTAATCTGGTGGATTGTGTGGTGGTCGCGGATGCAAGTGAGCATTTGCAAACCTATGACACGCCATATAATCATTCGTTCACGGGGCGTTTGCGCGGTGTTGTTGATGAATTGACACCAATGCCATTTTCCGATCGCAAAATCATCGCACGTCGCGCTGCAATGGAATTACCGATCAATGGTGTGGTAAACCTTGGCATTGGCATGCCAGAGGGCGTTGGCGCCGTTGCCAACGAAGAGGAAATTCTCGATCATATCACCCTCACCACCGAAGCGGGTGTGATGGGCGGCGTTCCCCAATCGGGTTTGGATTTTGGCGCTGCGATCAACGCAAACGCGATAACCCAAACCAACCAGATGTTTGATTTTTATGATGGCGGCGGGTTGGATCTGGCCGTTCTTGGCATGGCCGAGGTAGATCGCCACGGCAACGTTAACGTCAGCCGCTTCAAAGATCGCTTTGCCGGCGCTGGCGGGTTTATCAACATTAGCCAGAACGCGCGTAAATTAGTGTTTGTTGGCACATTCACCGCACGCGGTTTACGTGTCGATTGCAAGGATCGCGAATTGTCGATCACCGCCGAAGGCCAAATGCCCAAATTCATCGATCAGGTGGAACAAATTACATTCAACGGCAAATACGCCGCGCAGATGGGCCAACAGGTATTATATGTCACCGAGCGGTGTGTGTTCCGCATGACAGTTGATGGTTTGGAATTGTCAGAGGTCGCCCCAGGCATCGATATTGAACGCGATATCCTTGCGCATATGGCGTTCAGACCCATTGTAAACAATCCCAAAACCATGGACCCAGAGATATTCGATGAACGTCGGATGAAGCTGAAAAATACATTGATCAATGTACGGATGGAGGATCGTTTAACATATGACGCGTCCACAAATACGGTATTCATCAACTTGGCTGGCACCGCGATTAACACACGCGAAGATTTGGATGAACATTACACTGTGATGCATAAATTTTTCGGTGCATTGGGCAAAAAGGTAAACATCATTTCCAATTTTGACGGACGTACAATCGCACCAAAACTGCGTGCCGCATATGCGGATTTTCAGGCCGAATTGGAAAAACAATATTTCTTGGATGCCGCGCGATATACCACCAGTGCATTCTTGCGTCAAAAAATGGGCCAAGATTTAAAAGCGCGTGCGTTAAGCCCAAATATTTTTGAAACAGCGGCCGAAGCTGCCGCATTCATCAAGGGGCAGAGCAAGGGTTAATTCACAATCAAATTGCGCGCCACACGTTCCATCAAATCGGCCACTGAATAAGGTTTCACAATAAAATCGTCTGCGCCGACATCAATGCCGCGCAGGCGATCCTCTTCCTGCCCACGCGCGGTTAGCATCAAAATCGGCACCCGTATGCCATTTTCGGTTTTACGAATTTCAGAACAAACCTCGATCCCAGACAGATGTGGCAACATCCAATCCAAGATAACCAGATCAGGCATGGTTTCGCGGTACATCAACAGTGCATCATCACCGCTATCAACGCAAACCACGCGCCAACCGTTTTTTTCCAGATTGTATCGCAACAATTCCGCCTGTGCGGGTTCGTCTTCGACCACCAATACCAATTGTTTGGCTGACTCACTCATCTATTCCGCCTTTGCCATTGTGGGATTTTATCCCTGTATGCATCAGCGAATAACCTGTTGATGTAACATCAGAACAACAAAATTATGCGAGTTGTGGAAAACTTTATCTGTTCTTGGCCGCGGGGAGGTAAACCGAAAACGTGCTGCCCTCACCCAGTTTGCTTTTGATTTTGAGCGATCCGCGATGATGAATTAAAATGTGTTTCACAATCGCCAGCCCAAGCCCCGTGCCCCCAATCGCGCGCGACCGTCCTTTGTCGATGCGATAAAACCGTTCGGTCAGGCGCGGAATATGTACAGGGTCGATTCCATCACCCTGATCGGTCACACAGACACATACATAATCATCCGATTTTTCGGAAAAAGAGGCGGTAACCACAACATTTGATCCATCGGGGCTGTATTTCACCGCATTTTCAATCAGGTTTTGAAACACCTGCCCCAACTCATTTTTATCCCCAACAACCATTGTTTCACCCTTGGTAATGGACACTTTGATGCGTTCACGCAAATGATCGTTCGCACCGCCAAATGAGATAACGATTTCATTGATCACATCAGCAATATCGACAATCGCAGATGGAACATCGCGTTCGCGCGCTTGTAATTTGGACAATGACAACAGGTCATTAATCAGGCGTGCCATCCGATCAGATTCACGTTCCATCATGCCCAAAAACCGCTCTGCGGCGTTGGCATCACCCTTGGCTGGCCCTTGCAATGTTTCAATAAACCCGACCAGTGCGGTCAGTGGCGAGCGGAGTTCATGGCTCACATTGGCAACAAAATCGTGGCGCATTTGTTCCGCTTCGCGAATATGCGAAATGTCTTCAAAGCTCAGGATCGCGTGCAGCCCATCCTTTTCGCTTTCAACGGTCATCGGTGCCACATTCACGCGAAATGACGTAGGAACCACACCTTGTAACGTCACTTCGACTTGTGTTTCAGGATCGCCATCCAACACACGTTTGGTCGCCGTAAGACAGCGTTGATTTTCAATAATATCACTCATTAACATGTCGGCCTTGGCATCACGGAAATGCGCCATAGACGCGGCATTCATATATGAAATACGCATCTTTCCATCAACGATCAGGATAGGCACAACCAAACCGTTGAGGATCGATTTTACAGACTTTTTCATCGCCCAAGTTTTCCAGTTAGAAGTTCAAAGAAATATCACGGTGATGCGCCTGACACCCTGCTACGAATAACGCTTGATCACGGGTGAAATCAGCCTGATTCCGAATGCCGATTGTGCTGCGTAAACTGTCCTCGTAACTGGCAAGTTGTGGTGCAATTTTCTCTTTGGCACTGGCACGCCACACGATCTGGGTTTCGAACTCTGCCATCGCAGTTTGCATATCTTCAATCGCATCTTCAACCTCGGGCGTCCGTTTACGCAAAGCGCTGCGTGCATTGGAAATTGCGCGAGCAACATCAGATGCACCCTCGACCGCGTTAAACTCACTTGAGAGATCTTTTAGGGGATCGACCAAGTCATCTGGCGCATCCACACCAACACGTTTTTGCAAGTCTTCTAGTGCGGGTTTCAACGCGGCGAAATCTTCGTTACCTTCTAAAATAACCATCAATTGGGCAATCGGCTCGTACCCTTTGTTCGCCGCAGATGAATATCCGCGATAGGCGCTCGTTTCCGTCTTTTGTAGATCACGGAATTCTTTCAGCTTGGCATCCCAATCCGATGGAATGGTTTGCGCCAACGCATCGCGTTCCTTTGCCAATTCATCGATTTCGTGTTGTAGCACTGCCTTGCGATCTTCATCGTCTAGACGACGCATGCGTCCATTAATTTCGTCAATTTCATTGTCGAAACTGCGCATGTCACGTTCGATTGCACGAACCTCTGAATGCAATGGGCGGAAACCATCGGATGCGGACGCTACGGTTGTTGAAATCGTTTCAGCCTCACCCAATTTTGCGATCGCCTCTGTGACGCTATCAAAGCTATCGCCGATATCTTTTTGCATGCTTTGTGGCAATGCCGTCAGATCAATTTGACGTGCGCTTTCAACGCTTGCCAAAATTGCATCACCCGATGTTGCGATTTCGCTGCTGACGTATTGATCAACACAATAGTTTAGCTTGGGGTTACGTGGGGGTGGTGCGTTTTCCGACAATAGCGCCACGCGGTTTGGCAGATAGTTCACCAATGGTGGTGCCGCAGATACAATGATCAGCGCCAAAATTTGCAACAGGATATAAGGGATTACCCCCTTGTACATATTGATGGTTTTCACCACAGCCGGTGCCACACCGCGCAAATAGAACAGCGCAAAACCGAATGGAGGCGTGAGGAATGATGTTTGAATGTTCAAACCGATCATAACACCCAACCAAACGGCCGTTACATTCGCCGATGGATCGGCCAACAGGATTGGTGCAACGATTGGCACTACAACCACCGCGATTTCGATGAAATCAAGGAAAAAGCCCAGTACAAAGATAACCGCCATGACGATCACGAATTTTGTCCAGAACCCGCCTGGCAGGCCTTCTAAAAATTCGCGCACCAGATGTTCACCACCAAAGGCACGAAATGCCGCCGTCAAAATGGCCGCACCCAACAGGATGATAAACACCAATGATGTTGCTTTGGCTGTTTCGATCATCACACCTTCGAGAGTGTTTTCGGTAACCAACGCGCGATAACCGCTCCAGACCAAACCAGTGATCAAACCAATGGTCGCAATAATCGCCAAGGTAACACCGAGCATATCGGCGGATGATTTGATATTTTTGATATTGGTGTCAAAGTTGGATACGATAAGTGAAATCGCAACAATGCTGACAACAGAAATGATTGCAGGCCAATATGCGCGCGATTTACCCTCTTGCAAGCGATAGCCAGACATGACCAATGCACCCGCAGCACCAATCGCACCCGCTTGGTTCACCGTGGCAATCCCTGCCATAATCGAACCCAAAACCAAGAAGATCAACAACAAAGGTGGCACCAAGGTAATTACAACCTTGAACGCAAATGCACGATCATATTTGCCCGTGTATTCAACGGGTGGCGCAATGTTGGGGCGCAGCCAAGCCGCGACCAGAATATACAACATATAAAGCCCAACCAGAACCAAGCCTGGGATAAACGCACCAAGGAACATTTCACCCGCGGATGTCGACACCACATCAAAACTGGTTGGCATTGCGGGATCACCCGTGTTTGCCTTGTATAGTGCTTTGCGCAGGTTCGAACCCTGATCAGCGGCTGATGCCAGCTGGTCGGCAAGGATAATCAACACGATTGAGGGCGGAATAATTTGCCCCAATGTGCCCGAAGCCGCGATTGTCCCCGTGGCCAAGCTTTGTGAATAGTTATTGCGCAACATTGCGGGCAATGAAATCAGGCCCATTGCCACAACTGTTGCACCAACAATCCCCGTTGTCGCCGCCAAAAGCGCGCCAACAAACACAACCGAAATGCCCAAACCACCTGGAACGGGGCCAAACAGATTGGCCATTGTGATCAACAAATCCTCGGCGATTTTGGATCGTTGCAACATGATCCCCATGAAAATAAACAGCGGGATCGCGATCAACGTATCGCGTTCAGGTTCCCAATAAACCCCGCGCAGGTTTGTGACCCCAGCGGATAGCCATTGTGACGCGCCACCTTGATCGAAATAGGCGGTTGAATCACCTGTAAACAAATATCCAGACGCCGCCGCCAACATGATCGTAATGATCGAAGACCCCGGTAATGCGAACGCAACGGGATAGCCAGAGCCAAGCGCCGTTGCCATTAATACAACCAAAATAAGTAGGAAAAACAGTTCCATTAGTGTGCTCCTGAACCGTTTGGTTCGTATTTACCTTCTTCGCCGCGATAATCCGCAACGGCCCCCATCAGATAACTGACAAATTGAATCATCATCGAAATCGCGAATACCGCCAAAAATCCGGCCATCAGATATTTTACATATAGCCCGTACCCAGATTGTGTCGTTTCAAACCGCAAAATCGGGCTGTTGATGATGGATGTCTTTTGCGCCATGCCCAAAATCAAGATCGTCCAGCACAATGTCATGCCCAGAAACATCGATCCAATCGCGTTGATCCAACCCTTGGTTTTTTCCGCCATACCTGCATAAAAAATATCGACGCGAACATGTCCCTCTTCCAGCAACGTAAACGCACTGGCAAACAGGAAAAATGCGCCGTACCAGAACCGCACCAAATCGGCCATGAATGCTTGTTCATAGGAAAAGATAAAGCGAAAGATAACGATCAATAATTCAGCGACCACGATCAGCAATGCCAACCAATGAAACCCTTTGGTTTTGGTAAACATTGCGATGATTATACCCAAAACCATCAACGGCACATGCACGTATGGGCCGCGAAACAGTGGACGGATAAGGTTTTTTTCTAACTCTTCGCCAACAAGTGGCAGCAACAATTCTTCGATCCGTAAGAACGAGATTACGGAATCGACCAGTCCGATCAACAAGACAATCCAGAATGCTGCACGAATGAAAAATACATTCATGTCGGATATGCGAAAACTGTCTTGGCGCAGGGTGCGATCAGAACTGCGCAGCACCAACATGATCGCGATGATCACGGCCGCGGGGTAAAGCAACATTTGCATGATCGCCACGGCACCACCGCTAAACGATGAACCAGGCAATCCGATCCAAAAGGTTGCAAATGTATTTGCCAAAAACGCAAACATGACCGCCAAATTTGACCAGCCAAGCGCACGAATAAACAAAGGGTTAGAAAAAAGTCCTGTCGAAACAGGTGACGTTGTCGTCGCCATAAAACACTCCTGATTCACAACAGAGTTGATTGCGTTTCGAAAACAGGCCGAGACAGTTTCCTGTCTCGGCCCAGATTTCACTAATCTAAAAACCTAGCGGTTCAAAACGCGGTTACGTTTTTGAACATACGCCGTGTCAGACAACGCAGTCCAAGCACCGATTTCGGCGCGCGCCTTAAGGTGGCTGTCGTAAATGCGTTTCGACAGATCAGAGTGATCACGTGCTTCTTCGATCACTTCTTCTGCTGCTTCGCCAAAGCCTTCGTAAACGTCATCGTTAAATTCACGAAGCTCAACACCGTGATCATTGATCAAACGTGTCAAATACGCACCGTTGTTGGCATTTGTTTCTGCCATTGTTTGGGTGTTTTCTTCTGCTGCCGCAGCCGTGATAATCGCCTTGTGATTATCTGACAAACCATCCCAGAACGCTTTGTTAAAGCCAACACACAACTGTGCGCCCGGCTCGTGCATCCCTGGGAAATAGTAATATTTCGCAGCTTCATAAAACTTCATGAAGTAGTCATTGAATGGGCCAACCCACTCTGTCGCATCAATCGCGCCAGAAACAAGGTTTTCATAGATTTGACCACCAGGCAATGAAACAGGTGATGCGCCAATTTTGGCCAAAACATCGCCGCCCAAACCAGGCATACGCATTTTCAGGCCCTTCATGTCATCAAGGCTGTTGATTTCTTTGTTGAACCAACCGCCCATTTGAACGCCGGTGTTACCCATTGCGAGAGCTTTAACGCCAAATTCCGCGCCCAATTCATCCCACAATTCTTGACCACCCGCATAACGCGTCCATGCGTCCATTTCTGTGTATGTCAAACCAAATGGAATTGCCGTAAACGCCGCAAAACCAGGGTGTTTACCTTTCCAGTAGTAGTCCGCACCGATGTAACCTTGTGCGTTACCAGAGGCAACTTCGTCAAAGCTATCAAATGCACCAACACGTTCGCCAGCGGCGTAATATGTTACTTGAATTTCACCATCTGTCAGTTCTTGAATACGTGCAGCAAAACGTTGCGCTGGCAGACCCAAACCTGGAAAATCACGTGGCCATGTAGATACCAAAGCCATCTCGATTTTGCCTTGCGCCACGGATGGTGCAGCAAGAGTTGTTGCGGCGCCAGCAACAGCAGCGCCCGTTAAAAATTTCCGACGTTCCATTAAATTCCTCCCTAGGATACGGGAACATTTTGCGTTCCTCGCAGCTTCGTCATCATGCTATCATAACAGCATGCGCAGAGGGTAACGAAGTTTCGCGATAAGGCAAGTCTCTGATTTCGTTACGTCAAAATTTTATCGATCTTTTACACGCACTGCGTGTAATCCGTAATAATGTCCTAAATATTGGGCAACTGTTCAAAACTGAAGCAACATCCACAACGGGCGGTGATCGGATATATAATATTTTGCACAGGTCCGCCAATATGATGGTGCACTTGCGTTCCAAATTTCACCAAAAACCACCGCATCAAAATCAAAAACACCAGTATCAATCGTTTGTTGCACCAAACCGGGCGTGACCGCGATTTGATCGTAATCATGCGAATCCGAAACATTCGTGGGGATTCGCGTTTCATGTTGGGGCAATCGCAAACCACGATCCAACAATGCCGCAAAAATCGGGTCGCCATCCGTTGCATGGGGTAAATTGAAATCACCAACGGCCATAATATTTTTGGTCCATGCGTTTTTTGATTTGCGACGCAAATCACACCAGCGCGAAATGGCATATGCCTCTAACTGGCGTTGTTTAAGCGATAACGCACGGTTTTGCGCGCTATCCTGTGGGCCGTATAACAAATGACAATTCGCCATCAACAAACGATGGTTTTCGATTTCAAAACTACATAACAGCGGATTGCGGTTATACCCCTGAAACGCCAGATCAGGCAGCCCGTCAACATCATCAAAATGGATGTTATCTCGATCAGATTCAACAACACCAACCTCGCCCATTTTCGCACCCAACGATACACGCCGCGTGTCAAAGACATAGGCCGCACGTTCGCCATTCCCCGCCTTATCATTAAAAATATATGAAAAATGATTGGGCAGAATCGCGATCAGTTTTTCAAAATCAATCAGATTATCCGCAACCTCTTGGATAGCGATAATTTCAAACCAACTGATCATTTCACCGATAACAGCAATATCAATATCACGCCGTTTATGCTGACCAAAATTTGCGATATTCCATGTGGCGATCAAAACATGCCCCGCCTGCCCCACATCGGGGATTTGGCGGCTATTGGCAGGATCTGCGTGCACGCGATCACGATGCGCGCGCAGCGCAGCCACCTGCGCCGCGGGATCAAAAATAAATTCTGGATTTGGCTTGGTCAAGGAACGCATAGCACCACCATAAAAGAACCCGTGGATTTAACCACAGGTTCGCCGTTTTCCAAAATCCAAAGGGCGGATTAATTTTGTAAATAAGTGCGCCCGATCACCAATCGCCAATATTTTCCATCGATGCCCAAGGTTCGGCCGCGGGCAATGCGTCACCTTCTTGGATCAATTCAATGGAAATATTGTCAGGCGATTTAACAAACGCCATATATCCATCGCGCGGTGGGCGGTTGATGACAACACCCGCATCGGCCAGTCGCTGACAGGTTTCATAAATATTATCAACACGGTACGCCAGATGCCCCCAGCTACGACCCGTTTCTAATTTTTCATCACTGTCCCAGTTATATGTCAATTCCAATTCAGGCGCTGCCGTTTCGCGCGATGTCGTTTCATCTGCGGGTGCAGCCAGAAAAATCAGGGTGAATTTTCCAGCGGGCACTTCCTTGCGCCGCGTTTCCGTCAACCCAAATTTATTGATCCAAAAATCCAGTGATTCATCCAGATCGCTCACACGGACCATCGTATGCACATAGCGCATTTTGCCATTCCTTTTTGCAATTTCACTCCACCCTAACGCGGGGATGATTGCAGGGTCAATTCAGATTTATTTGACAATTCTGTGTATGGTCGGCATGGATGCGCCATGACATTTTATCAAATCATCGCCGCCAGTTTCGCCATCACAATTGCACTGGTCTTCTTGCTCGAGCGTTTTGGGAATATGCGCGAAACCGCGCTGTTAAAACGCAGCGTGTTCTACGTTCTGGCGATCGCCTTGGTGGCGCTTGTGATTTGGTACGTTTTGCAATTGTTGCTCTCGCTTCCACCAATGACACAGGCACTTGATGTGCCTGCGATCATGCTTGGAATGCTCGCCGCTCTTGGATTTCGCAACGCGATTGGCATTATCAAGGATCGCGCCGTAAAGAAAAAGCAGGGGCGCGGTTAACCCCGCCCTGTTGGGATCACCTCGTACCCCTGTTCTTCGGGTTCATCATCTGTCATTTCTGCGGGGAACCCTGGTGCCGTGATGTCCAACCCAGTGGCCTGTTCCAAACGTTTGATAATGTTGGGTGATAATTCGCGCTCGCCAAATCGCGCAATGCCATCCTTGAATATTTTAATCATCAAGGGGTTCATTTCCAATGGCACGCCTGCACGATCCGCTACGTCTTGGAACAATCCAATGTCTTTCAATACCAGATCCATTGTGAAACTGATGTCACGCGATCCGTTCAGGATTACTTGGCCTTCGGTTTCATGCACAAAACTGGTGCCCGACGAAATCGCCATCGCCTCGTATGCAGTGTTCAAATCCATTCCCGCACCTTTGGCAACGGTCAATGCTTCGCACACCGTGATCAAATTGGCGGTTGCGAGATAGTTGGTAAGCACTTTTAACACCGACGCTGTACCCAAATCACCCGTGTGCAATACGCGTCGTCCCAATGTGGTCAGGATCGGCAAAACCCGTTCAAAGGTGGCGCGATCACATCCCGCAAAAATACTAATGTTGCCTGTATCGGCGCGATGGCACCCACCCGACACGGGGCAATCCACCGCCGCACCACCTGCTGCGATCACCTTGGCACCCAGACGTTTAACCTCTGCTTCATCGGTTGTTGACATTTCAAGCCAGATTTTGCCCGCCCCAATAGATTGCAACAAACCATTGTCGCCCTCAACCACAACCGCACAGGCCGCCGGTGATGGGAGGCAGGTAATCACAACGTCACAATCGCGCATCAATTGCGCAGGGCTTTCACCCGCCTTGGCACCGCGTTCGACAAACCCCGCGACCAAATCCGCATTTAAATCATGTACCGCTAAATCAAATCCGTTTCTCAGCAAACTACCCGAAAGTTTACCCCCAACATTCCCAAGCCCGATAAATCCTATTTTCATGAAATCTCTCCTGTTTTTCACAGCCTGATAAACACGAGATATGATTGCAATACCAATTCCGACAGATCGCATCGTTTCCAGTGTCGCAACACTGCATTTCCATGTATTTAATGTAAAAATTATCGCTGATGCGCTATCTCTGTGGCAAGCTCACATATGAAAGGAACACAACTATGTCTGTACGTCCTGTAAAATCAACCAGCCTTGCCCAACCCACGATGGAGGGCGCTGGCGTATCATTGCACCGCGCATTTGGGTTTCACGATCCAACCTCGCTTGATCCATTTCTGCTGTTCGACGATTTTCGCAACGAAGATCCGAGCGGTTATGAAAACGGATTTCCATGGCATCCCCATCGCGGGATAGAAACCATTACCTATGTCCTGTCGGGCGAGGTCGATCATGGCGACAGCCTTGGCAATACCGGTACGCTTGGCGCGGGTGATATCCAATGGATGACATCTGGGTCTGGTATCATGCACCAAGAAATGCCCCGTGGTAACGCGAATGGGCAAATGCATGGCTTTCAACTTTGGGCGAACTTGCCATCAGATTTAAAAATGACCGCACCGCGTTACCAAGACGTCGAAGCCAAGGAAATCCCCGTGATCCAAGAGGATGACGGAACCGTGGTGAAGGTCATCGTAGGATCATTCTGGGGCAAAACCGGCCCTGTTGATGGCATCGCCGCCGATCCACAATATCTGGATATTTTTGTGCCAGCGGGTGTGAAAAAAACATTTCCTGTCGATACCTATCGCAAGGCATTCGCCTATGTGTTTGAGGGATCAGGCATGTTTGATTATGCCTCCACCCCTACAGGTGTTTTGCTGGAAAAAGAGGTGTTCGGCCAAGAAGTTAACATTCGCGATATGTCGGGCAACCGCACATTGGTGAAATTTGACACAGGTGACAGCGTCACCGTGCAAGCGGGTGAAGAAGGCATTCGATTTTTGCTCATTTCTGGCAAACCGATCGAGGAACCCGTTGCGTGGCATGGCCCAATTGTGATGAACACACGCGATGAATTACGCACGGCGATTAGTGAATTAAACAACGGCACCTTTATCAAGCCCGCGCATTAAATCACGCCAACAAATCGCGCAAAAGCAAAGATCAGGGCGCAGGCCAGCAATAGTTGTAAAACAAGGCTTGCGCCCCATTGAAACCTTGCACGCGAACGATCCGCTTGTAAATCTACACCACGCGTTTGGCGGATAACATTGTCCCGCGCGGACTTGATCCGATTTTGATCAACAAAACGGCGAAATTTTGGATGCTTAAGCTGTTTTTCAGCCTCAAGCAAATAGGCCGCATCTTTGCGCGCCCGGCGCGGCAAATATTGTCGCGCCTGTTTTAATTTACGCTCAAACCCGTTGCCGTCTGCCTCGAATGTTTCCTCCAAGGCCTTCGAAATATCGGTTTTCGCGCGTTCGATGTCGTGTTCAGCCATGTGTCCCCCAAGACCAAATCAAACAGATCACCAAGGTTAACGACAGATGAACATAATCACAAGATAAGCTATGGCATATGATGCTCCAAATAATCCCCTTCCATAAATTTGGTGTGATTACTGTCGTTAACCACACCACAAGCGCTGCATACAAACAGGCAGATACTCAGAACCCAAACAACACGCATAAGACACCTTTTGTACACAGCTCGCACTTATGTCGGCGAAGGTCATTAACACAGGGTAAAAACCAGCCCTGCGAGCGTTTCCCATTTTACGAAAATCCTATTTATCCCAAAATCGGCAAAGCATCACCGACCCTGAAAACCGCAGTGGAAATTTCAATATTTTGCCGATATATTCAACGTCAAATAAGGATAAATAAATGCCCCAAATGTTCGCCAATATTCCCAAAATTATCATTACTTTGGTCTTGCTTGGCGCAGGTGTCGCCAAACTATCTGGTAACCCTATGATGTTGGAAAGTTTCACTAAATTGGGATTGCCGGATTGGTTTGGCGCGTTTATTGGCACCTGCGAAGTTGCTGGCGCCATTGGGATTTGGATACGGCGCATGGCGGCGCCTGCCGCGCTTGGCATTGCGTTTATTATGGTGGGGGCGATGTATTATCATTTGTCGCACACACCCATGCAACAAGGCATCCCTGCCTTGGTGATTTTTCTTTGCGCTGTTTATACATTTGTGCGCGAACGCTATCACGCGTTTTGGGCGGGATAGATCACGTTAAGAGAACGCTATAGAATGTGATAAGCGGCCTCGCTTACCACATTGATTTATAACATTTATTCAAGAACAGGTTCAGGGGTTCCACCGCCAGAGTCATCGGATGCGATAACGGCGGCAACAACCGCGAGCAACAACAGCGGAATGATGATGTTACCAGACCCGCGCTTGGCCTCTGGTTGGGCCTCTACGATCATGGGCTCAACATCGGGTTCGACCAAGCTCCCCGCAAGGGCGGCGTGAGCGGAAAACAAGGCAACAACAGCAACTGAGAATAGTTTACGCATAGCAATCTCCTTTGGTTAAAGCACCAAGGATAGTGAAACATAGCCCAAATGGAAGTGACACAAATCACACATTGAATGTGCGTCAATCCTACTTTTTCTTGACGAATTCCGTAAGGATAACAATACGTTGCCCCTCTACGCGCCCTTCGATATGGGCGGGGTTGTCTGGCACCAAGGAAATGCCACGCACCGCCGTGCCGCGTTTGGCGGTAAAGCCAGCGCCCTTGACGGGTAGGTCTTTTATCAACACCACATTGTCGCCGTTTTCAAGCACGGCACCATTGCTGTCTTTGTGGTCGGATGCGCGAATGACGCCCGATTTTGCCCATGCCAAATTGTCATCATCAAGATAGATTTGATCCATCAAATCGCGTGCCCAAGCGGCGTCTGACAGGCGATCCAACATGCGCCATGCGAGGACCTGAACAGGGGCGTGTTCGGACCACATTGCGCTGGATAAACAGCGCAGGTGATTTTCATCCATGTCGCCATCAATCATCGGTGTGCAGGTAGCACAAAGCAACACCCCTGTGTTCGCCGTTCCATCGGGGTTTGGCCCCACAGGATAAGGCGCAAGATCGATTTGATCTGCGCAAAATTCACAGGCATTTTCCGAACGGTTTTGAAGTGTCGCGAGTGGCATATCGATCCCCTTTTCACACCCGTGCTAACCCGCCCGCGCCCAAATGGGAAGCGGTGTTTTTAGGCTCGGGTTTAGGTGTCGGACAAGCGTCGGACATCCGTAGGACATATGGCGGACAAGTGGGTGGCAGGGATTGGTGGAATGTTTTGGAGAGATTTCGACGGAACGCCTAGCCTTGGGTGGGTGCTAATGCAATCATTTCTTTCCGACACGGTTATACAATTTCAAAAAATACTGTTCCTCACATTCATCTAACTTTAACTGTCGTGGCCCTTTGAAAATATTTAACCCGAAGTTAGCAATACCTCCCGTGTCCTTGTCTTTCCAAAACTTGTTTTTCAACTCTCTGAAATATCTTTGTTCAGGAGTATAAAAATTCGCAGGTGAGTAATTCACCATTTGGTAACAACTGTATGCTACTAAGTCAGCTATGGAGAGTAACTCTTCGTCCGATTTGTCTAACGCTTCGATTGAAAAAGGTTCTATATGTTTAAGTAAAGCAGCATTTTTATCTTTTGGATGTTCCCTAACAATGGACAAATATTTTCTCATCTGAGAGTAATTATGACCGCGCATTTTTTCAAATTTTATGGATATGTCTTCGCTGGCAATTTTCTCAACCTCCAGAAAATGGCATAGCCTTTCCAGCAAAATTTGAGAGCATTTGTTGTAGTATTTTTGCGCCTGTCCTTTACCTTCGATATTTTCCTTATAATCTTCGAGTGTTTCTTTCTTGCTGATCAACGCAAAACACTGAAGACGAAGTTTGGATATTTCGCGCGCGAAGTAAGCAACTTGAACGTGGCTCATCTCTTTACAGTGAAGGTCTTCTCTTTTTAGAATGGACTTGATTGCATCCAGCTTGTCGCGATAACGATTGAGGTGAGTATCTGGGATCAACACGCCCCCCATCGTCATATACTCAGTAGCGCCGCCTCTTTCTTTTGTGCGAATTTTATCGAGCCCTTGGTCGCCGCTCTCATCGATAAAGAAATGGTATTTCATAAACTATCCTAAAAAGAAAATGTTTACGAATACTCAACCAAAAGTATACCACCCGTGGAAACCACGGGTCGCGCCCGACCTCCCCCACGGGAGGGCGCTTTGCACCCACCCGAGGTCGGGCGCGTCCCTTTGCAATTGAAATAACAATTACGCCTATGCGCAGTTAGTCATCCATCTTGAGCGCAGAAATAAACGCCTGCTGTGGGATTTCGACTTTACCGAACTGACGCATCTTTTTCTTACCTGCTTTTTGTTTATCAAGCAGTTTGCGTTTTCGCGACATGTCGCCGCCGTAACATTTGGCGGTCACGTCTTTGCGCAGGGCCGACAGGGTTTCGCGGGCGATGATGCGGCCACCGATGGCGGCTTGGATTGGGATTTTGAATTGGTGTTGGGGGATCAATTCCTTGAGCTTTTCCACCATAGAGCGCCCGCGCATATCGGCGCGGTCTTGGTGCACCATGATTGATAGCGCATCAACGGGTTCGTCATTGACCAAGATTTGCATCTTGACCAATTTATCCTCGCGGTAGCCATCCATTGAATAGTCAAATGATGCATAGCCTTTGGTCACAGATTTCAAACGGTCGTAGAAATCAAACACCACCTCGTTCAATGGCAGGTCATAGACCACCATCGCGCGTGTGCCCGCATATGTCAGGTCAAGCTGAATACCACGGCGATCTTGGCAGAGTTTCAACACATCACCCAGATATTCATCAGGCACCAAAATGGTCGCCTTGATGCGCGGTTCTTCGATATGATCAACATGCGTGAGATCCGGCATATCGGCGGGGTTGTGCAAATCCACAACCGTGCCATCGCGCATGTGGATGTGATAAATCACGGATGGGGCTGTTGTAATCAGCTCGATATCATATTCGCGTTCCAGACGGTCGCGAATAACCTCAAGATGCAGTAGGCCAAGGAAACCACAGCGAAATCCAAAGCCAAGTGCAGCGGACGTTTCCATTTCGGTGCTAAATGATGCGTCATTCAAGGACAGTTTGGAAATTGCTTCGCGCAGGTCTTCGAATTCGGCGTTATCAACGGGAAACAGGCCACAAAACACAACGGGTTGTGCAGGTGCAAAACCCGGGAGTGGTTTTTCACATCCCTTTTTTTCATGCGTGATGGTGTCACCCACACGGGTATCGGCCACCTGTTTAATTGATGCGGTCAGGAAGCCAAGCTCGCCTGGTCCCAATACATCGATATTTTCCATCTTGGGGCGGAACACGCCAACACGATCCACAGGATATGCGGCGTTGGTGTTCATCATGCGGATTTTGTCGCCCTTGCGCAGATGCCCATCAATGACGCGCACCAAAACGACCACGCCCAGATAGGCGTCATACCAGCTATCGACCAGCATCGCCTTGAGCGGGGCATCAGGATCGCCCTTGGGTGCGGGCAGACGTGTGACGATGGCCTCGAGCACATCCGCGATGCCGATGCCTGTTTTCGCGCTAATGTGCACCGCATCGGTGGCATCAATGCCAATCACGTCTTCGATTTGTTCGGCAACACGATCAGGATCGGCGGCGGGCAGATCGATTTTATTGAGGACTGGCACGATTTCATGATCAGCCTCGATTGCATGGTAAACGTTTGCCAATGTCTGTGCCTCGACTCCTTGGGAGGCATCAACAACCAGCAACGAACCCTCTACCGCGCGCATAGAGCGGGACACTTCATAGGCGAAATCAACGTGGCCGGGAGTGTCGATCAGGTTGAGGACATAATTTTCGCCATCGTTCGCCTTGTATTCGATGCGAACAGAGTTTGCCTTGATCGTAATTCCACGCTCTTTTTCGATATCCATCGTGTCCAGCATTTGTGCGGACATGTCACGTTCGGCCACGGTTCCCGTGAGCTGAATCAAGCGATCAGCAAGCGTGGATTTGCCGTGGTCAATATGCGCCACGATGGAAAAATTGCGGATTTTTGATAGGTCTGTCATGGACAGGGATATGATACGGATTTGGGGTTTGGTCAATGGGTATCATGCGCAAAATCCACGCATAAAACAAAGGGGTTTTGGGGTGGTTTGGTGATCGGCTGGGTTGATTTGCGCTAAATCTAGCGGCGCGGTGGGGTTCGCCCCACGAAATATCGGGATTTACATCAAAACCACAGCGGCAAAACCTTTTATTTATAAGGGCTTGCGCGAAGAATCTGAGATATGCCATAGTTACGCCATCAAAAGCGCCGAGAAAGAGCGCATGGCAGGCAAAGGGAATATCCCCATGAAGACAACAATGAAACCCATCGCGGCAATCGTTGCGCTGTTGGTTTGCACCAATCCGTTATCCGCTGGTGTGATCGAACGTGCGTGTAATAAAATGGACCGCAAAGCAGCAACGCGCAGCACATGTAGCTGTGTTCAACAAGTGGCAAACCAAAAGCTATCTTATACAGATCAGCGCAAGGCGGCGAAATTTTTCAAAGAACCGCATCTGGCACAAGTGATACGCCAATCGGACAACGCTGCGAATGAAAAATTCTGGCTGCGTTACAAGGCGTTTGGTACAACCGCTGGTCAGGTTTGTTCTTAACCTAAGCCTTGAGCGATGCGATCAGGCCATTGCTGGCCTGTTCAACCATGTCCAACACCACATCAAACCCGTCATTGTAATAAGGGTCGGGCACCTCGCGGTGTGGGTTTTGTGGCGCGTAATCCATAAATAATTTTATCGTGGCACTGGCACCGTTTGGTGCCATTTGGCGTAGGTTTTGCAGATTGCTGTTATCCATCGCCAAAATCAAATCAAAATCGGTAAAATCACCCGCCGACACTTGGCGGGCGCGCAGATCAGACAGATCGTATCCTCGCTTTGCCGCCATCGCGGATGCACGCCGATCAGGTGGGTTCCCAATATGCCACGCCCCCGTGCCTGCGCCATCAACCACAACATCCAGCCCCGCATCCGCGGCCATTTGGCGAAATACGCCGTGGGCGGTGGGGGATCGGCAGATATTGCCAAGACAAACGAACAGAATACGCATGGCGCGATGGTGGCGTGATTAGCGTTCTAAATCAACGGGCACGGTCAATTTTACATCGCCTGCGTGCTCGAATGTCAGAGTGAAATCAACCGTGTCACCCTGAACCAGCCCGCGTTGCAGACCCATCAACATCAGATGATCACCACCGCGTTTCAATTCAATTGTTTCACCTGCGGCGATTGCAATGCCATCTTCCAATTCGACCATACGCATCACACCGTCCGCTTCGTGGATATGGGAGTGAATTTCGGCCATCGCAATGGGGGATTTCACCGCGATCAATCGGTCATCGTGGCCGGTGTTATTACGGATTTGCATGAATGCACCGCCTGCCTTGGCGCTGGCACCATTGGCGCGTGCATAGGCATCTTTGACTATCATTTCTTTGGGGGCGTTGCCTGTAAAAACAAAAACGATCGCGGCGCATAAAATTGCGGATGCGATGACCACACCAAATGTATTTTTAAAATTGCTCATGAAAAATTCTCCTTTAGCGCCATAGCTAATCGGCCCATATAGAAAGAGAAACACGACAAAATGAAGCGGCCCCACAGTTTCCCGTGAGGCCGCCCAAATTCATCATTGAAAAGCGTGCTTATGCAGCAGCTGCTTTTGCAATGTCTTTTTTCACTTTCAACGCTTTTGCTGACAATTCAACATCTTTGGCTTTGGCCAAATAAGCGTCCAAACCACCACGGTGATCAACAGAACGCAATGCAGATGCAGATACGCGGAATTTGAATGA
The DNA here is from genome assembly GCF_014652655.1 of Paramylibacter ulvae. GTDB lineage: Bacteria > Pseudomonadota > Alphaproteobacteria > Rhodobacterales > Rhodobacteraceae > Amylibacter > Amylibacter ulvae. The sequence continues at coordinate 43,884 of NZ_BMZF01000010.1, read as the reverse complement.
ACGACCCAGCGTATCGCTGATCAATGTCACATCATTCAGGTTCGGCAAAAAGCGACGTTTTGTTTTGTTGTTCGCATGGCTGACGTTATTGCCAGTTTGCGGTGATTTTCCAGACAGTTCACATACGCGAGACATTGGACATTCCTTTGCTTTAACCTTGCGGTGCGCGCGACCAGACCCCTGCCCGACTGCGCCTAAAATTCGAAGCCTTCCTTTAGGCCGCTTCGCGACACCCGTCAAGGGCTGTGCGATAACAACCTGCGGGTTTTGCCAAAAACCTTGCAGATTCTATGGGAATCCACCTACGGGTTACTGTGAAATTCAGACAAATCATGAATTTAACAAAGAATCAATGGCTAGGCTCTTTCACCCACACTGGGTTTCGCATATCTGTTGCCCCCATGAATTTACCAATTGAATCCGTACTGCCCGCATTGATTGACGCGGTAAAATTGCACAATCGTGCGGTACTGCAAGCGCCTCCGGGGGCGGGTAAAACCACGCGGGTTCCGTTGGCTTTGCTGGATGCCAAATTGTTTGATGGCAAAATTATCATGCTGGAACCACGCCGATTGGCAGCACGTGCCGCCGCCGAACGGTTAGCTGAACAATTGGGTGAAACCGCGGGGGAAACCGTGGGTTATGCCATGCGCGGTGAACGCAAAATTGGCAAGTCCACGCAGATCGAGGTTGTGACAGAGGGCGTGTTAACCCGCATGATCCAGAACGATCCAGAACTTGCAGGTATATCTTGTATCATCTTTGATGAATTTCACGAGCGTAGTCTGCAGGCCGACTTGGGGCTCGCACTGTGTTTGGAAATCCGCGCAGCCCTACGCGATGATCTGTGCATTATCGCCATGTCCGCCACATTGGATGCAGGCCCCGTTGCCGCATTGATGGATAATGCCCCGATGATCACATCAGAGGGGCGCGCATACCCCGTGGAACAGCGTTTTTTGGATAAACCGTGGTCACGCCCCAATCAGCGCGGGCCGCGGTTTGAACAGGCGATGGCGGATTTAATTATACAAGCGGCGAGTGAAACCGATGGTTCGATCCTTGCGTTTTTACCCGGTGAAGGGGAAATCAGACGGGTTCAGGCATTAGTAGAGCCGACGTTAAAACCCACACTGGACACCCGCCCATTGTTTGGCGCGATGCCATTTGCCGAACAACGCCGCGCCATTGCGCCAAGCAAACGGCGCAAATTGGTACTTGCCACGAGCATCGCGGAAACATCGCTTACGATTGAAGATATCCGCGTGGTGGTGGATGGCGGGCGTGCACGACGCGCCGCATTTGATGCAGGTTCTGGCATGTCGCGCTTGATCACCGAACGCGTGACCAAGGCCGAGGCCACCCAACGCCAAGGCCGCGCGGGGCGTGTTGCAAGCGGCATCTGTTACAAGCTTTGGACACGGGGCGAAGATGGCGGATTACAGCCATTTCCCTTGCCTGAAATTTTATCGTCCGATCTGTCGGCACTGGTGTTGGAATTGGCCGCTTGGGGTACGGTTGATCCAAATGACCTACCGTTTTTGACCCAACCGCGCGAAACGGATTTTCAAAATGCCCAAGGTTTGTTGCGCCAAATCGGGGCACTTGATGCGCAAAATCGTATCACGGATCAGGGTCGCAGAATTGCCGCCATGCCAACGCATCCACGATTGGCACGTATGTTATTGAACTCCGACAAAGGCGGCGAAAGGATTGCCGCATTATTGGAATCGCGCGATGTGTTAATGGCGGGTGCGCCCAGCGACTTTTCCCTGCGTATCGAGGCATTTCAAAACCCGCGCACATTTGAACAAAACCGCCCCTTTCGGATCAATCGCGGCGCATTGGAACGGGTACGCGTGGATACCAAGCGATTACGTGCAACGGGTTCACGAGATTTAAGTGCCGCGCAAATGGCAGCACTTGCATATCCAGATCGGATCGGATTGCACCGCGCCGGCGATGCGCCACGGTTTTTGTTATCAGGTGGCAGTGGCGCATTTGTGAATGACGACGACCCGATGGGTGCCGAGCGTTTAATCGTCGCCAGTGATCTGGACGGCAAACAGAAAGAGGCACGCCTGCGCATGGGCATCGCGATAAGTGAGAGCGAATTGCGCGATGTATTTGGCGATGATTTTGAAACCCGCAACATTTGCACATGGTCAAAACGCGATCGCCGCGTACTGGCCAAAAGCCAAACTTGTTTTGGCGCATTGGTATTAAGCGAGCAAAATTGGCGCGATTGCCCCGATGATAGGATCGCAACCGCACTGTTGGATGGCATTCGCGAACTGGGATTACAGGTGTTGCCGTGGGATCAATCAGCACGCTTTGTTCAAGCACGCATTGAATGGCTGCGTGCGCGTGGCAGCGATCTGCCCGATTGTTCCGATGATGCGTTGCTGGATGATATGGAAAACTGGTTGCTGCCCCATATGTACGGGGTGAAATCCATTGATGGATTAAAATCACTGGTGATGACGACGATTATCAAATCGCGGTTGGAATTCAGCCAACAGCAATTGTTGGACAACCTTGCACCCGCCGCGATCAAGGCACCAACGGGTACACGCCTGCCTGTGGATTACAGCGCCGATCAGCCCCGCATCGCCGTGCGATTGCAGGAATTGTTTGGCATGACCGTTCACCCAACCGTGGGGCCAGATCGTTTGCCATTAATCATTGATTTATTATCACCCGCACGCCGCGTGGTGCAAACCACGGCGGATTTGCCCAATTTTTGGGGCACATCATATGTGGACGTGCGCAAAGACATGCGTGGGCGATATCCCCGCCACCCATGGCCCGAAGACCCCACCGTGGCAGAGGCGACAAAACGGGTGAAACCACGCGGAACCTAGGGGGTGGTTTTATCCTCGGTTTCTTTGTTTTTATCACGGCGCAAAATTTGGCTGACGCGCAGATTAGCACCCATTTCAAAACGTGAGCGCGTGCGCAACACAGGTGTGTTTTTCGAACCAGACGTGGATTCGCGCAATACGATATAAAGACCACTGGCGATGATCACCGCCGCACCAATGATTGTTGGCATGTCCAACACCTCGTTAAACAGGACATAGCCAAAAATCGTCGCCCAAATGATTTGCGAATATTGCATGGGTGCAACGATCACCGCCTCGCCCGTGCGATAAGCGGCAATCATAAACATCGTTGCAACCGTACCCAGCAAAGCCACCAAAAATTGCAGCCCCAGATGTTCAATCGGCATGGGTTTGTAATAAAATGGCATCAATATCGCCATTAAAACAAAGGTGGCAATCATGGGATAAAGCAAAAGAACGACAACGCGTTCCTCTTGTCCGATTTTGCGCACGATAATGGATGCGGTCGCACCACCCACGGCCGCAACCAATGCCGCCAAATGACCCAGTTCAAGCGAAACATCACCTGGGCGCAGGACGATCAACACACCGCAAAGCCCGACCAGAACCGCCATCCAACGACGAATGCCCACAGCCTCGCCCAAGACAGGGATGGACAGCACCGTGATAATCAACGGCATGGAAAACAAAATCGCATAGGCCTGCGCAAGTGGTAACAACGCAAAGGCAAAAAATGCCCCGATCCCCCCCATCACCGCAGCCAATGTGCGCAGCGCAGTCCACCATGGATGCACCGGCAGCAACGTCCCCGGATTGGCATCGCGCATGAGCATTAAAGTAACGAGTGGAAAGCCAAACAAGACGTTGAAAAACGAAACTTGGAACGGAGCGTAATGCGCGCCAAGCACTTTAACAATCACGTCATGGGTTGCAAAAATAGCGAATGCGCAGAGCGCGAGCATGGCTGCTTTGCCGTTGGATTTTTGTTTTGTCATTGGGCAAGGCACCGCTGGAGGAATAATCAAATGCGAACTTGCGCAAAAACATGTTTTTAATCAAGGGCGCGAGCATATAATTTTTGCGCAAACTCTGTGCAAAAACACAAAACGCCGCACAATGGCGGCGTTTGTTGAACCAAATTTTAAGGTTGGTTTAAGCGGCCTCTTTCGCGGCAGCTTGGCGGTCACTTTCTTCGCGTGACAAGGCAACAGATGTACGAACACCTTTTTCAACAAACTGCATCATGCCGTTTACACAGCGTTCAGTTGGCTCAATGCCCGCGCACATCAATACTTCGCGCCCGTCACGTGAACGTGCCCAGCGCGCGATTGATTCAACGCCGTTGCCATATTTTTTATCGTCGGCAATCGCATCATCCAATGCGGCCAACACGACTGCGGCAAACAATTTCTGAGAACGTTTACCCTGGTCGTTTGTGTATGCTGTGTCATCAACGTAGTCGAACAACTCGAAGTCCTCTTTACATTTTTAATTTCGGTAAGTCTTGGCAATATGACTATTTTGTAACGATTCGGTAGCCCAGTTTGATCATGGAAGCCATGCGTATAGCGCATAACTATCAAAAAGTAACCCTCTTTCGCTGGTGACTTGTCACAACCAAGTCCAAAAGATATAGGAATGCAAAATTATTCTTCAACCCAGTAAAGGCATTATTAGCATGGCAAAGATCAACGGTAACGAAATTCGACCAGGATATGTTTTGGAGCATAACAACGGATTGTGGGTCGCCGTCAAAGTGGACCATGTTAAACCTGGTAAGGGTGGCGCATTCGCACAGGTTGAAATGAAAAACCTGCGCAATGGATCAAAATTGAACGAACGTTTTCGTTCTGCCGACAAAGTGGAAAAAATTCGCCTTGATCAAAAAGATCAGCAATTTTTGTACGAAAACGATGGTATGCTGGTGTTTATGGACACAGAAACTTATGAACAAATCGAATTGCCTGCGGATATTTTGGGCGAGCGCCGCCCGTTTTTGCAAGACGGTATGACCATCCAGATTGAATACCACGAAAGCGAAGCATTGAACGCAAGCCTGCCTGCCAAGGTAACCTGTGTGATCGAAGAAACAGAACCAGCAGTAAAAGGCCAAACAGCCGCGAACAGCTTTAAGCCTGCCATTTTGGATAATGGCATTCGCATCATGATTCCGCCGTTTATCGACGTGGGTCAGGCCGTGGTCGTACACACAGAAACCATGGAATATTCCGAACGCGCGTAACGCCACATTTACGTTGATGTAAAAAGTTACGTTACGACCCTGATAATACGACCTCTTACTGATACACAGAAATCCCCAAGACCTCGCAAAATTTGCGGGGTCTTTTGGTTATTGGCGAATCGAACGGGTTATTTCGGGCGCATGATCACGCATGTGGTGGAACCCGTGGCATATAGCTTGCCATCATCACGGCCCACGATTTGCGCTGTGGCCACGCCCGTGGTGCGCCCACAATGATCGACCACGCCTTTAATCAACACGTCTTGATCCAGCGCAATGCCGCGAATGATGTTCACCTTGAATTCGGCGGTGGTATAAATCGAACCTTGGGGCAACATGGTCATAACCGAACAGGCCATCGCGCTGTCTAGCACCGTGCCATACCAACCGCCATGAACGGTACCCATTGGATTACTTGCATCAAATTTTGGCGCACCTGCGAATGTGACCGATCCCTTTTCCACCGCATGGAGGCGGAAATTCAACAGCTCCGCAATGGGTGGCCCTGACAAAACGCCGTTCAACATATCAGTCATAAATTCCAAACCAGAACGCGCGAGCAATTCTTCAAAGCTTGGTAATTCTTCGGGGGATTTTGCAAAAAACATTAACGTGGCTCCTTTTCTCGGGGCCACGTTAGGGGGGTGAATTTTATTTGACCAGTGGCTTAGGCAACTTTGGCCGCCGCGGGAGGTGTAACGCTACGCCCCAATGCGCGACACACATCGCTGGTCAGGCGTGCATCGTTTAGGGTGTAAAAATGCAAATCTTCAACGCCCTCATTGATCAGATCATCACAAAGCTCTGTGCACACAGCAGTTGATAACAAATCATGTTCCGCCTTGTTCATCGTATTGGAAAATGCCTTGTCCAGCCAATCTGGCGTTTGCGCACCACAACGTTGTGAAAAAACCTTGGTCTTGGCCCAGTTTTCAACGGGCAAGATACCGGGCACAATTTTGTTTTTGATCCCTGCTTTTTCGGCGCGATCACGGAAACGTAGGAAATCTTCTGCCTCAAAGAAAAACTGTGTAATCGCGCTGTCAGCACCAGCATTAAATTTAGAATGTAGCATCACGATGTCATGATCGGCATTGGTACTGTCAGGGTGCACATGTGGATATGCGGCAACGCGGATATTGAATTGGTTTTGTGCGGCCAATGCCTCGATCAATTCGATACTACCGCTAAACCCGTCTGGATGTGCTTCAAAATTGGTGGCTCCGTTTGGTGCATCACCGCGCAATGCGACGATCTCTTTTGCACCAGCAGCGGCGTAATCTTGTGCCACTTGCAATGTTTCGGAGCGCGTTGCACCCACACATGTTAAATGCCCCGCGACATCCAAACCGTAATGGTCAGCAATCACACCAACGGCGGATTTTGACAGATCACGCGTTGTGCCACCCGCACCATATGTGACGGAAACAAAGCTTGGGTCCAAGCCGACCAAACCCTCTAGCGTTGACCACATCTTGAAACTTGCTTCCAGCGAACGTGGTGGGAACAGTTCAAATGAGAGGCCAAATTTTGGGTCAGAGATATGCATTGGATTCGTCCAGTTTTGTTTCGATGCCCTGTTGTCGTCAAAAAACGATATTGAATCAAATTCATATTTCTAATATTTAATATGAAAATATCGGGAATTAAGAATGTATATCGAATTTCGCCACCTGCGCACAATCAAAGCAATCCATGAACAAGGCGGGCTCGCGCGCGCCGCCGATGTGTTGAACATTACCCAATCCGCCCTGTCCCATCAGGTGAAAGGTCTAGAAGAACAGGTTGGCATGGATTTGTTTTTGCGCCGCTCCAAACCACTAAAGCTGTCCAAAGCGGGGCATAAATTGTTGATCTTGGCCGATCAGATATTGCCCAAAGTGGCAGAGCTGGAAAAAGATTTTGCAGGGCTTCATGATGGCACCAATGGACGGATGCATATCGCGATTGAATGTCACGCCTGTTTTGAATGGCTGTTCCCCGTACTGGAAGATTTTCGCAAAAATTGGGGGAAAATTGACGTTGATATCCGCCCGGGGTTAAGTTTTGACGCCCTGCCCGCGTTGCAACGCGAAGAGGTGGATGTGGTGATTTCGTCAGATCCAGAAGATTGGGACGGCATCGAATTCATCCACCTGTTTGATTACGAGCCGACATTCGTTTGCGCATCCAACCACCCGTTGGCCGACAAAGAATTTATAACAGCAGAGGATTTTCGCGATCAAACCTTGATCACCTATCCCGTAGATAAAACCCGTCTGGATGTGTTTTCGCAACTGTTGATGCCCGCTCGCATTGAACCCGCTGCCATCCGACAGGCGGAATTAACCGCCGTAATCGTGTTGTTGGTCGCATCGGGGCGCGGTGTTTCAGTTTTGCCTGATTGGGTGGTGGCCGATCAAAAATACGGGCATGATTTTGTGACCAAGCGTTTGACCGAAACTGGCATCACGCGTGGCCTTTATGCCGCAGTGCGTAAAAACGAAACCGATGCGGCCTTTATGAAAGATTTTGTTGGTTTTACAAAGGCACGAACAGCATAAATACTTAAGTGGTTTCCAACATGATAAAATCATTTTTTGGTGCAATCTTTCGATGGTTGGCATTTGCTTTCTGCGCGGGCGTGTCTTTTGGCGCACTCGTTTTCGCGATCAGCAAAGTTTATGCGGCATTACAAGCCGACAGTGCTGTTTCGATGATGATCGAGGCTGGTGTTGGTTTTGGCATCGCTGGGTTCATGGGGCGAAATGCAGCACAGCTTTTCACCAATCAGTTTTTTCATAAAACTGTTGAAACGGCGTCCAAATCTTCGATCATCATACCGCCCCCCGCACCTATTGCGGTTGATCCTCCTGAAACATCGCCGAGTTCAGCTTCAAAAACGGCTACGGCGCACAAAAAAGCAAAATCATCCAAATTCAAATCCATCGCGATTGACGGCAGCAATGTGTTTTTGCGTCGCGACCCCAATTTATTGGTCATGCATATGATGGTGGTAACGCTTTTGGAAATGGGGCACGAGGTGCACGTGTTTTTTGATGCCAATATTTATTATGTGATGGAGGAATCGGGCATCGTATTTTCTGGCAACGGCAACCATCACAACCAAATAGCAGAGGCATTTGGCATCCCAACCACCGACATCACAATTGTTCCAGGTGGTAGTCAGGCCGATCACTTTATTCTTCCGTTTGCGGATAAACCTAATGGCGTGGTGATTACCAACGACCGCTTTTCGGAATTCGCCCAAGATTTTCCATGGGTTAAGCATAAAAAACGCTTGGCGAAATTTGATGTGGTGCAAAACCACCTTCTAATTCCGCGTTTCAATATGAAGGTTGAGCTGGTTTAGCCAAACCGCGGGCGCGACAGGATAAGAGTATCCTCGCCAGCATATTGACCAATGCCGTCTTTGGAATAGCCAAGTTTTTCTGCCAACCGGACGGATGTCTGATTTTCGGGGGCGATAATACAGACCGAGCTTGGATCCGATACCATTTGATCAAGCCATTGCAGTGCTGCAAACATTGCTTCGCTGGCGTAACCTTTACCATGTGCGGATGGTGACAAAACCCAACCCGCCTCCGGTCGATGACCAAGCGGTGGTGTCATGTCACGTTTATAATCGGCAAAACCAACTTCGCCGATAAATTCGCCCGCGTGGGTTTCAACCAACCAGTAACCGTACCCCATCAACACCCAATGCCCCGAAAAGCGCAACAAACGTTGCCATGCGGTTTCGGTTGTTGCCGCCTGCCCCGAGATGTGTCGATAAACCAGTTCATCACGCCACATATTCAAACTGGCATCTAAATCATCCTTGATATGAGCCCGTAAAACCAATCGTTCGGTTTCTAGGCGTGGTGCAATTTGAAATTTTGGCAAACGTTATCCTTTGGGCGCAAATGACGAAGCCATGCGGGTTAAATTTAAAAAAATCTGCGCGCTTGGCACGAATTGGCAACAGATTACACATCAATCCCTTTACATCAACAACCCAACCGCCCTATAGAGCGCGGAACCCGAACATCTACAGGTATTCCAATGGCACAATGGTCTGCAAATATTAACGTTATGATCAAGGCTGCGCGTCGCGCGGGGCGCATGTTGATGCGCGATTTTGGCGAAGTCGATAAATTGCAAGTTTCCACCAAGGGAACAGGCGAATTTGTGAACCGTGCGGATATCCGCGCCGAAGAATTTTTGCGCGAAGATTTAGAAGAAGCGCGCGCCAACTATGGTTGGACATCTGAACGCGCTGGCGAGGTTGCAGGCGCAGACCCAACACGCCGCTGGATTGTTGCCCCACTGGAAGGTGCCGAAAATTTCGTGCACGGCCTGCCCCATTGGGCATTGTCCATCGCTTTGGAATACAAAGGCGAAATCGTTGCAGGTTTGGTTTTCAATCCTATCGACGAAGAATTGTTCGTGGCCGAAAAAGGCAACGGTTCATGGTTAAACGACCAACGTATCCGCGTATCTGGTCGTCGTGATTTGGATCGTTTGATCGTTGGCACCACATTGCCATCTGGCAGCAAATCTGGCCTGCCAACAGCGTTGAAAGACATCGCACATATCGCACCCGCAGTTACGGGTGTGCGCAACTGGGGCTGTTCATCATTGAACCTCGCTTATGTTGCCGCAGGTCGTTACGATGCCTGTTGGGATCGCAAATTGGACATCTGGAATATCGCTGCTGGTGCGTTGATCGTTAAAGAGGCTGGCGGTTTGTCCCAAGGAATCAAATTGAATTCCGATCCGTTAGAAACGGGCAGCATCATCGCCGCCAATAACGAAGTGTTCGATCGTTTCGCAAAAACGCTACGTAGCGCGTAAATTACACTAAACTGACGGTAACATCTTCGGATTTCATCCCATCACCTGCGCGATCAAAGCGCAGGTATGCAATCGCTTGACCGTTTGATTGGCTAAACACCTGTCCGATGGATTTACCATCACGGGTAATCGTGCTGCCAATCGGAACGGCGCCATCAATTGCAACGGTTTTGAACCCTTTACGAAGCTCGGTTTTATGTTTCATCCGCGCCGTGACTTCTTGCCCAACATAACAGCCTTTACGAAAATCCACACCGTGAAGCCGTTCAAATCCTGCCTCTAGGATATAGGTATCATCCGCGACCAGCTCGATATTCGTCTCTGGGATACAGTGTTTCACACGAATGGCTGTCCAATCAATTTTTGGTTCACCACCCTTTTTCGGGCTGTAATTGCGCCAGCCTAGATCCGTGTGACGCGGATCGAGATGTGCGCCTGAGGGCATGTCACCCAGCCCGCGATTAACAAACATTTCAGTGGCTTCGATCTGAACATCCGCGCGCAATTTATACATGCTCAGGCGTTTGGCCAACGCAGGTGCGCGATCAACGGCGATATCAATCAAATAATCATCACCGTCCGCCCCAACAAAGAAATCAAACAGGTATTTCCCCTGTGGTGTCAGGATCGCACTGTACACCAAACCCGTTTTGGTTCCGCCCATGTCATTGCTGATCGTGTCTTGCAAAAACTTGTACGCATCCCCGCCGCTGATCCGTAAAACACCGCGATCAATCGCCAATTCACCTGTCATAATGTAGCAATCCTTCGATTTGGGATGATATTTTTCTTCATATCCGATATGAAGCCATGGAACAGTAAAAATCTATGACCCATGCCCGCACCAGTGTCCATCATTATTCCAACCTTGAACAGCGCCAACACGCTGGGCCCGATGATGGCCGGTTTATTTGAAGGCATGAGCGCTGGATTGGTCTGCGAAGTTATCTTTGCCGATGGCGGTTCCAGCGATGACACCATTAAAATTGGCGATGAGTTGGGCGTGAATATCATTTCATGCCCCAAGGGGCGTGGAACACAGATGGCCGCGGGTGCAAATGCAGCACGCGGCGAATGGTTGTTTTTCGTCCATTCAGACACGCGATTATCAACCGGTTGGGCCGATGTCGTTTTGCAACACGTCCAAACCAACAGCAAAGCAGGATTTGGCAAGTTGCAATTCGATGCAAGCGGATTTGGCGCATCGTTCGTGGCAGGTTGGGCAAACATACGATCACGATTGTTTGGGTTGCCATATGGTGATCAAACACTGTTGATTTCAAAGGCGATGTATCGATCAACAGGCGGTTTTCGCGATATCCCGTTGATGGAAGATGTCGCAATGTCCAACAAAATTGGCCGTCAGAAAACGGCGTTAAAATTCACTGCAACCACAAATGCGGATCGGTTTGTCAACGATGGCTGGTTTCGCCGCGGCACCAAAAACATTGGCACACTGGTACTATACTATTTGGGGCGTGACCCCAAACTGCTTAGCCATCGGTATCACCGTTAATTCCCATAAATCGCACCAATCGCCCAAGCGGGGATTTCATCAGCTTTTGCGCGCCACGCCCAGCGAATGAACGTGTGTTGCGTTCTGTGCCATGAATTGGTGTGGTATCGAATTGCAGATTGAACAGATCGGCATAAATACCGCCACGTTCCAGCAATTCATCATGGCTGCCTTGATCCACAATACGCCCCTGATCCATCACCACGATTTGATCCGCATCCAAAATGGTGGACAAGCGATGCGCAATGACCAAGGTTGTGCGCCCCCTTGATAATTCATCCAGCGCCTTGCGAATGGATGCTTCTGATTCCGCGTCCAGTGCAGATGTTGGCTCATCGAGCAACAATATCGGTGCATCGCGCAAAATCGCGCGTGCAATTGACAGGCGTTGTTTTTCCCCACCTGAAAACGCAGCCTTTGATGGATCGATCATTGTATTGTAACCATCGGGCAATTTGTTGATAAAGCTGTGCGCGGCTGCGGCCTTGGCCGCCTTAATACAATCAACTTGGCTGGCATCGGTACGGCCAAATGAAATGTTGTCCAGCACGGTCGCTGACAACAGCACGCTGTCTTGGCTGACCACCGAAATCTGATCGCGTAGTGCAGACAGTTTAAATTCATCGATCGCACGGCCATCAATTTTGATCACGCCACCCGTGGCATCAAACAAACGCGGCAACAGGTTAAACACGGTAGATTTGCCAGCACCAGAACGCCCAACAAAGGCATAGGTTTTACCTGCCCCAATTTCCAAATTCATATCGTGCAACGCATGATATCCATCGGGGTATTTAAAATTCACATTTTCGAATGAAATACTGCCATTGGCACGAGTGCCATCAGCATATTCAAACGTACCGTCAGCGATGATTTGGGGCGTATCGAACAGTGCAAACACACGATCCAACGCACCCATCCCCTGTAATCCAGTGGCATAAGCCTTGCCCAATTTACGCGCTGGATTTGTGGCCACGCCAAGTGCAGTCAACAGCCCAATAAACCCGGCCAAATCAATCGCACCAGAACGCATCCGAAGTGCAACCAAAAATAACAGCATCGCGATGGCCAAACCACCCAAGATTTCCATTAGGGGTGAAACGCTTGCCTGCCATTTCATCAAATCGACACGCAGTTTGTATAGGCGTTCAAACACTTGGTTTGCGCCATCCTTTAACCGTTCTTCCAAACGATAGGTGCGCACCATGCGGATACCTGACAGGCCTTCGTTCACTGCGCCAGTCATCGCCGCGATTTCCTCTTGGGTATCAGACGAAATTTTACGCACCCGTGATCCCGCAATTCCCACAGGACCAAACGCCAACGCGAAAATCACGATAAGTCCGAGCGTCATTGCCCAATCGATCGATAACATCACCGCAAAGGTAGCAATCACAGTTAAAATCGCGGTAACTGAACCAAACACTTCTGTTGTCGCGGTGCGAACCAATTCGATATCTGCGGAAAAACGCGATGCCAATGCCGCGGGCGATTCCGCCAACAGATTCGATAGATCCATATAAACCAAACTATCAAACATCTTTGCTTGCATATCGGCCTGAACACGGGTCAGCACTTTGTTTTGAATGATCTGATAACCGTATCGGCACAGCCCTTTTGACGCGGTCAAAACGATAATCCCGATCGGGCCCCAATAAATCACATCTTGTGCACCATGCTCAAACGCAGACATCACCATTTGCATGAATTTGGCATATCCTGCGGCCGCGCCAGCCACGATAATCATCAAGATAAGCGTGCCAGCCAAAACACCCGCGTGTGGGCGCAACCAATCGCGCCACATCCGCCCATATGCCGCGCGAACACTAATTTGATCCGTCGTTTTTGTGGACATACAGCCTTTTCCCCAGTCAATTCGTTTTGTCATATCACGCCAAATCGCACTGTCCAACAGTCCATTTGCAACAAGTGTTTGACGCAAGCTGTTGTGAAGCCTAACAAAAGAAAAAACATTAGGTTGAATTCATGTCACTACACCACGGTCGCACCATCCTCGCAATTCCAGGTCCATCGGTAATGCCAGAGCGTGTTATTCGCGCCATGCACCGTGCATCGCCCAATATATATGAAGGCGAAATGATTGATATGACGGCAACCATATTGCCAGATTTGAAACAGGTTGCGCGCACAACTGGTAATGTTGCGATTTATATTGGCAACGGCCATGCCGCTTGGGAAGCGTCGATAAACAACACATTGAATGCTGGCGACAAGGTGCTGGTTCTTGGCACAGGTCGGTTTGGGCCTGGCTGGGGCGATATGGGCAAAAGCCTTGGAATTGATGTGGAATTAATGAATTTTGGCATGCATGCCGATGCCGACCCTTTGCAGGTGTGTGAACGCCTATTGGCCGATAAATCACACGACATTCGTGCCGTGTTAACGGTTCAAACAGATACGGCGAGTTCGGTTCAAAATGATATTCCTGCCCTGCGCAAGGCAATTGACGACGCCAATCATCCCGCTCTTTTCATGGTCGATTGCATTGCCAGCTTGGGGTGTGAACCACATGAAATGGATCAATGGGGCGTCGATGTGATGGTCTCGGCCTGTCAAAAAGGTTTGATGACACCAGCGGGTTTGGCATTCGTCTTTTTCAACGAAAAAGCGCAAGAGGCACATAAAAACGTCAGCCCTAGTTTATATTGGGATTGGACGACACGCGCAAAACCCGATGTGTATTACCAGCACTTTGGCGGAACGGCCCCAACACATCATTTGTATGCGCTTCGCGAAGCCTTGGATATGATAGTGCATGAAGAAGGCATCGAAAATGTCTGGGCACGCCACGAAACATTTGCAAATGCAATTTGGTCGGCGATTGAGCGTTGGGGTGACACAGGAACCATGTGGCACAACATTGAGAACCGATCAAAACGATCGTTGGCAGTGTCATCCATTCAAACCACCCCCGACGTTGGCGGCATATTGCGCCATGATTGTGAACATCTTGCGGGTGTGACCCTTGGCATCGGTCTTGGCATGGCGCAACCCAACACACCTGAATATGCCCAATATTTTCGTATTGGGCATATGGGGCATTTGAATGTGCACATGGTCATGGGTACGCTGGGCGCCATTGATTTTGCATTGAAACGCAACAAAATCCCGCATGGCGATGATGCACTTTCTGCGGCAAGTGCCGTTATTGCTAGTCACAATTTCGGTTAGACCCGCGCCATTTCCAACGCCTGCGGCAACACTTTTGCAAACAACGCTAAATCATCAGCTGTTCCTGCCGAAACACGGATACAGCGATCATGTGGTGGCACAAATGGCATACGCACAAACACGCCCAATTCGCCAAGTGCTCCAACAACGCGCCGTGCGTAATCGCCATCAGCCCCACAATCCAAGGTGACAAAATTGGTTGCAGACGTGAGCGCTGTCAAACCATTCGCCGCACCAATCTCGGTAATTTTTCGTTTTGCATCATTAATTTGCGCAATAACTTGCGACAAATATTGTTGATCGTTCAAGGCAGCCAAAGCCGCCATTTGTGAAATCTTTGGAATGCCAAAATGGTTACGAACCTTGTCAAATGCACGAATGAGATCAACATGACCAATTGCATATCCAACCCGCGCACCCGCCATGCCATAAGCCTTGGAAAATGTACGCATGCGGATGACATTTGGATTATCCGTGTCGAATGCTGGGCTGCTGCCGTCCGGTGCACATTCAATATAAGCTTCGTCTAAAATCAGCAGGCTGCCATCAGGAACTTCATCGATCATTTTCTGCACGGCATTTAAAGAATGCACAGTTCCCATCGGATTGTCAGGGTTTGCAAAATAAATTAGCTTTGGCTGGGCCTTATTCGCCATCGCAATCAACGCATCAGGATCTTCAAAGTCTCCACGGTATGGAACAGTGATCAATTCGCCACCATACCCTGTGACATGATAATTAAACGTCGGGTACGCGCCAAGCGATGTCACAACCGTATCCCCCGCTTCCACCAGTAAACGCACCAAATATCCAAGCAGACCATCGATACCTTCGCCAATGACGATGTTTTCTGGTGCAACACCGTGGTGCACGCCAAGCGCGTCACGCAAATCCGCACTTTCCGGATCAGAATATTTCCACATATGCTGTGATGCATCAGCAATAGCGCCAAGAACCTTTGCTGATGGGCCAAAAACGCTCTCGTTTGCCCCTAATCGCGCATCGAATGCGCGTCCTCGAAGCCGCTCTTGTGTTTCAGGCCCCACAAAAGGAACGCTCGCCGCAAGCGACTTAGTCAGTTTAGTGAACCTTGGTCCCGCTGGAGTTTTATTCATTGAGACAGTCCCGTGTAATGGTGTTCAAACTTGTAATTTCGACTTCACATCATATGTAAACTTGGCGCAATTACTAAATGGGGGATAAAGATGTCAAATTCGAAACCAACCGTTAAAATGACCCGTCGCGGTGTGTTGGCAACGGGTGGCGCAGCCGTCGGTGCACGTTTTTTGCCCAAGATCGCCGCCAGCACGGGTGGGCGTCGTATCCTTACACTCTATTTTGACAAAACAGTTGGCGCAATGCGTGCCGTGGAACGTTTGGTGCCGTAGTTACAAAGAATTCACATAGAGCTGCTACATATTGCATTGCAACCAGATCGATTCGCACAATCTGGTAACTGCTGCCAAAGGATCTATGACATGAAACCGATCAAATCTGATGAATTCGTATCAAACACTGCCCTAGTATCTCGCTATCGTACAATAAATCTTACGAAATTCGGCATGTATTATGCCGCTCCAATCGAAAACGGAGAGCCGGTGTTAACCCTGTGTTATGATGCGCAATCTGGCCGACTTGTCGCCGCGCACTAATCGAAAAAACGGCCCCGAGGATTCCCCAAGGCCGTCTCCAAATGTACGGTCATCGGCGTCCCCGCCTGTTCCGTAGTTACAATTTGAAACAAATTCGTTTCCAAATGTTTAATACATCCTCGCCGAAGGCATTCAGACGTTGGTTCAGCCGCCTTCGGCGAGGATATTTAGAACATTTGGAGTAGTTAGCTGAGCGACTCTACCCGCTCATATGCCGCTTTTAGCGTTGCGAGTTCTTCCCCGCCTGTTTCCACACGGGCGCGATTTTCGGCGACCACTGCTTCGGGTGCGTTGGCGGTAAATTTTTCATTCGACAATTTGCCCTTAATTCCGTTCAACTCTTTTTCAAGCTTTTCGATGGATTTCGACAAGCGCGCCTTTTCCGCTGCGACATCGATAATATCGGCCAGAGGTAAGCAAAACGATCCGCCATCAACGGGTAACGTAATCGCGCCTTTGGGTGCTTCATCGGCGGTGGAAACTTGTTCGATCCGCGCAAGGCGCTTGATCATGGTCAAATTTGTATCCAACGCCTTTTGCGCATTTGCATCAAGCCCGAGATTGATCATCGCGATTTTTGCGCCCGCATTCACACGCATTTCTGCACGTACCGAACGCACCTGTTCGATCAATCCGATCACCCAGTTCATTTCGGTGGCGGCTTTGGTGTCAACAAAATCAGCGACGGTGTATGTTGGCCAATCTTGGTGAACCAACAGGTTGTCCCGCGGCGCGATATCACCCCAAAGCTGTTCTGTGATATAGGGCATTATGGGATGCAACAGGATCAAACATTGATCCAAAACCCATGCCATTGTCGCCTGCGTTTCGGCCTTTACCGCCGCATCATCGCCTTGGAACAACGGTTTGGACAACTCCACATACCAATCGCAAACTTTGCCCCAGACAAAGGCATAAAGCGCATTTGCGGCGTCGTTGAAACGGTATTGTTCGAGGCTGTTATTCACGGATTCAAGCACCGTAGCAGTTTCGCCAATAATCCATTTATTGAGCGTTTGATCGACAGATTTTGGGTCGAAATCCGCAACTGGTTTACATTCGTTAAATTCGGCAAATCGCGCGGCGTTCCACAGCTTGGTACCAAAATTGCGATAGCCTTCGATACGTTTCATGTCGAGTTTGAGCACCCCACCAAGGGCGGCCATGGCGGCACTTGAAAAACGCAGGGCGTCCGCGCCGTATTCGTCGATGATATCAAGCGGGTCCATCACGTTGCCCGTTGATTTGGACATTTTCTTGCCCTTGGCATCGCGCACAAGACCATGCAGATAAACGGTGTCGAATGGCACCTGATCCACGACGGCAAGCTGCATCATCATCATACGGGCAACCCAGAAGAATAAGATATCTTGCCCTGTAACCAGTGTGCTGGTTGGGAAATATTTCTGCATTTCTGGTGTGTCTTCGGGCCAACCAAGTGTGCCGATTGGCCAGAGGCCAGAGGAGAACCATGTGTCAAGCACGTCGGGGTCGCGCCAAATTGGCTCTCGCCAAACACCTGTTTCTATTTCTTCATTAATCGACTTTTGTATTTCTCTGTCCCATTCTAATTCGTTCGAAATATTTACAAAACGAACCTGTGTTCCAAGAAATTTTTCTGCGCAAAGCTCAACTTCATTTTGACTTCCAGCTACAAACACTTCACGTTCATGAAACGAGCCCCAACCTTTGCTTTCTCCCTCATCAAATCTTCGTATAGTGTACCAAACTGGGATCTGATGTCCCCACCACAATTGGCGCGAAATGCACCAAGGTTCGATATTTTCCAGCCAATGATAATAAACCTTTTCACCGCTTTCAGGCATTATTTTAACCGTGCCATCCCGCACGGCATCTAGTGCTGGGCCAACGATTTTATCCGTTTCAACAAACCATTGATCGGTCAGCATCGGTTCGATCACGACCTTTGATCGATCACCAAATGGCTGCATGATTGGTTTGTTTTCGACCATCGGAACGGTTTCTGTGATTTCAGATTCAACGCCGTCGTCGCCTTTAACCTTGCGTGTGACGTCGTGCATCACGGCTAGACCTTCGGATGTGATCTGTTCCACCACTTTTTTGCGCGCTTCGAAACGATCAAGGCCGCGCAGATCGTTGGGGATCAGGTTAATTTCATCAATCGCACCTTGGATTGCTCGATCAGGGTCTTCTGGATCTTGAACAATGCGCCCAACCGATTGAAGAATATTCAAAATACTCTCCGGATCTTGAGCAATTTCACCAGCAAGATTAGCTTCGTGAGTATATCCTCTTCCGTCGGCACGCATCGCACCCTTGGTATCCATCAAGCGATACATTGGGATACCGCCGCGTTTGGCGACTTGGTAGTCGTTGAAATCATGCGCACCGGTGATTTTCACAGCACCTGACCCGAAATTCATATCGGGATATTCATCGGTGATGATCGGGATCAGGCGGCGGTGTTCCTTGGGCCCCACTGGAATTTCGCACAGCTTGCCCACGATGGGCGCATAGCGTTCATCATCAGGGTGCACCGCAACCGCGCCGTCACCCAGCATGGTTTCGGGGCGCGTGGTGGCGATGGAAATGTAATCGCGCTCTTCTTCTAGTGTGACGTTTCCGTCTTCGTCCTTTTCACGATAGGTATATGTCACACCATCGGCGAGCGGATATTTGAAATGCCACATATGGCCGTCGACCTCGATATTTTCGACCTCTAGGTCGGAAATCGCGGTTTCGAAATGCGGGTCCCAGTTAACGAGACGTTTGCCGCGGTAAATCAAGCCTTTGTTATACATTTCAACAAAAACCTTGATCACGGCATCATGGAAATTTGGGGAATTTTCGTGCCCAATACGCGTGTCGCCCTGCGCACCCGCCATGGTAAATGCGGTGCGTGAAAAATCGCATGAAGCGCCAAGACGTTTCAGCTGATTAATGATTGTCCCACCTGATTGTTCTTTCCATTCCCAAATTTTGGCAAGGAAATCTTCGCGGCTCATATCGGTGCGTTTGATGCCCTGTTCACCCAATTGGCGTTCAACAACCATTTGTGTGGCGATCCCCGCATGATCGGTGCCAGGTTGCCAGAGCGTGTCGTATCCTTGCATGCGTTTCCAACGGATCAGGATATCCTGTAGCGTGTTGTTAAACGCATGGCCCATATGCAAAACACCGGTCACATTTGGCGGTGGGATCATAATGGTAAAGGTTTCGGCACCCTCGCGTGCATTTGCACCCGCTTTAAATGCGCCTGCGTCTTCCCATGATTTGTAAATTGCGGCCTCGGCAGAAGCTGCATCAAAATTCTTTTCCATCGCCATTTTCACATGCCTTATACGTCTTATTTCATGGCGCTTTTACACGTGCAAATCGTGAAGGGAAAGCCCCGTCACCCAATCACGCGCTGCGTTTGATTTTGGAGCGAAGCTGTATCAAGCTTTCGGACGATAAAACCCCTGTCATTTCGCCAATATGATCCAGAACGGCATCCAATTCGGCGGTGGTTTGCGCGACCACTTGCAAGATCACATCAAATCGGCCCGATGCTGTATGCGCCTCTTGCACGGCAGAAATCGATTTCAGCCGCGAAAACAGATTTGCCCCAGCTTTGGGATCAACCTGTAACAAGACAGTCGCACGGATTTGCCCCGCGGCAAATGCATCACCCAAACGCAAGCTGTATCCAGCAATCGTGCCGTTTTGTTCAAGGCGCTGAATACGCGCCTGAATGGTTGTGCGTGCCACACCCAGCGTTGCCGCAAGGCTAGAAATCGGTATCCGCGCATTGGTGCGCAATTCCGAAAGAAGTCGTTTATCAAGTTTATCCATCACTTTTCGTCCCATTTTTCGTCAAATTGCCCAAAGAAATGAGTCATTTCAACAAAATAACGTTCCAATCTGACAGCAAATCGCCGCAAAATGGGAAAAAACAGGCGAACAGATGACATTTCAACGAACCAACTGGCAGCACCCATTGGATTATCTGGAACAACGGCAACCAGATCGTCCAGTGATATTTTTCCACGCAGATACGCTGGCGCAGACAGCCAAACAGTTTTTGAATGGCTTTGATGGGTTGGTTACATATGCGGTTAAGGCAAACCCAGATCAAATGGTGCTAAGCCATTTGGTGAATGCGGGCGTCACCAGTTTTGATGTGGCATCCCCGTCCGAGATGAAAATGGTGCGCAGCCATGGTGACAACTTGACCATGCATTACAACAATCCCGTGCGATCCGTGTCTGAAATTCAATATGCACTGAACAACGGCATTCGTTCATTTTCGCTGGATCGATACGGAGAAATGGTCAAGCTGGTAAAGCTAGCACCCAAAGGATGCGAAATTTCTGTGCGCCTAAAGCTGCCCGCCAAAGGGGCTGCGTATGATTTTGGCGATAAATTTGGCGCAACCCCGCCAGAGTGCATTTCGCTGTTAAACCAAGCACGCGATGCGGGCTTTCAAACGTCGATGACATTTCATCCAGGAACACAATGCGAGGATGCGCAAACTTGGGCACAGTACATTTCAACCTGCGCCGATATTGCACGAACGACAGATGTGAAATTGGAACGGTTGAACGTTGGCGGGGGCTTTCCATCATTTCGCGGTGCGATAAAACCAGAATTGACGCCAATTTTTGACTGTATCGCGCAATCTTGCAAAGATAGTTTTGGTGACAGGGCGCCAAAACTGGTTTGTGAACCCGGCCGCGCGATGGTGGCAGAGGCATTTACCTTGGTCACACGTGTCAAAGCACGCGATCGCGATGTGTTGTTTTTAAATGATGGCGTTTATGGCGGATTAACTGAATTTCGCGATATAGGGAATTGCGAACGATATTCGCTGTTCACCGCCAAAGGTACCGTTCGTGGTGGCACATATCGCGATTTCACCATTTTCGGCCCAACCTGTGATTCCATTGATCGATTGCCAGAATGCTTGTCATTGCCCGACACCGTATCAGAGGGCGACTATATATTGTTCAAGGGCATGGGCGCTTATGTCCAATCCATCGCCACCCAATTTAACGGGTACGGCGCAATGGAATCCGTGGTGTTGGCGTAAATCACAAACAGTTTTGCACAGTTTTCTTGCGTTTCTGGGAAAACCGATCATCATCCCAACCATGAACAAAAGACGCCCCCGAAATCACATCATAATTATTGATGGCACGCAGAGCAAACTTGACAGCGGACATGAAACCAACGCTGGAATTTTATATCGTTTACTAGAAGAAACGCCAAACGCACGTGAAGAAACATTGTGGTATCATCCAGGTGTTCAGGGGCATGGGTTATGGAATTGGATCACCATTGCATCGGGTATCGGGATCAATGCAACGATACGACAGGCCTATGCCCGCCTATCCTCGCAATATCGCGCGGGTGATAAGATTTATTTATTTGGGTTTAGCCGCGGTGCATATGCCGTGCGATCATTGGCGGGTATGATTGCACAGCTTGGTTTGTTGCGGCGCAAACATGCGATTGAACGGCGCGTGACGCAGGCGTTTCGATTATACGAATGCAAATCCAGCGGTGTAACGTTGCGCCATTTTGTCAATGCCTATACCAATCGCGATATTCCGATCGAAATGATTGGGGTTTGGGACACGGTCAAGGCGCTTGGCCTGTCATATCCGTTATTGTCACGCCTTGCGCCCATGGCCACGGAGTTTCACAACGATAAAATCGGTGGCGGTGTGAAAAACGGGTTTCATGCGCTTGCACTTGATGAAACACGCAATGCCTATGCCCCTGTCTTGTGGGATGTTGAATTTGGCTGGAATGGCCATTTGGAACAAGTCTGGTTTCGCGGTGCACATTCTGACATCGGGGGACATGTTTGGAAATTCCCCGATGCTCGCCCTTTGTCCAATATTCCGTTGGTCTGGATGTTGGAAAAGGCCGAAGAATGCGGTCTGACCCTGCCCGTTGATTGGCGCGATCGGTTTCATTGCGATCCACTTGCCCCGCCCAAGGGTGACAGGCTCGGAATTTCCAAGTTTTTCTTGCTGCGATCCAAACGAACCTTTGGCGCTTTCCCATGTGAAAAATTACATTCATCGGTCAGTTCCAATACGATAATCGACACCGAGCAAGCAATTTCACCGAAAGTTGTTACAAAAATCTGATCATGCACGAGTTGCCCAGCCTTGCGAACTGTGACAAAAGCAATCAAAGATTCATGCAAAACATTCAAAAGGCTGATAAATGACCGATTTTGCAAAAGCCCGCACAGCAATGGTGGATTGCCAAGTACGCCCATCAGACGTAACAAAATTCCCCATCATCGATGCATTGCTAAAAATAGAGCGCGAAAATTTTGTACCCAGCACCAAAAAGGCCGTGGCCTATGCTGGTGAACATATTGCACTGTCTGATACGCGCGCACTGTTGGATGCACGTACATTCGCCAAAATGTTGGACGCCGCAAACATCCAACCCACTGAAATGGTATTGGATATCGGATGCGGCATGGGGTATTCCACCGCGATTTTGGCGCATTTGTCCGAGGCCGTTGTTGGCATCGATAATGACCAAGATTTGGTCAATGCAGCGTCTGAAAATTTAACGCAGTCATCAACGGATAACGCAATCACGTTGTTGGGTAATTTATCCGCAGGTGCTAAAAAACACGGCCCCTATGATGTGATCATGTTACAAGGCAGTGTTTCAACAATTCCTGACAGCCTGATCGAGCAATTGAACGACACCGGACGTATCGTTGCAATTTTTTCCGACGGAAAATATGGCGTGTGCCGTATTGGATATAAATCACATGGGAAAATCGATTGGCGCGATGCATTTGATGCCACGGCACCAATGCTCGAAGGTTTTCAGACAGAAGAAACATTCACATTTGCGTAACCTTCCTCAGTGCGCAAATTGTCCACAGGAGACAACACAGTGAAAACAACCATGAAAGCCATATTGCTGGCGACCGGATTAACCCTTGCATCACCAATCGCGGCACTAGCCGATGGCGTTTCATTACAGAGCATATTGGCGCAAGCGTATAACAACAGCGATCAACTCACCCTCACACGCTCACAGCTCCGCCAAGCGGACGAAGGTGTGGCACAAGCGCGCTCGTTGTGGAAACCAACGCTCGATGGCGACGTCAGTGTCGGCGCATCTCGCTCATGGGGCCACAGCAATTCAGCGGTGGACGGCAGCAGAGTCACCACCAAAGGTACAACTAACAGCAAAAACGTCGGCATCACCGCATCGCAAATGCTCTATGACGGTGGGCGTGCAAATGCTGGTATCGAATCCGCTCGGATGCAAGTGTTGGCGCAGCGTCAAAATCTGATTGACGTTGAACAAACCGTATTGCTGGGTGCTGTTGTGGCATTTTTTGATGTACAACGCGATCAACGTGCCGTTGGCTTGGCGCAAAACAATGTGCGCGTTTTGAATGAACAAGTTCGCGCGGCACAAGATCGTTTTGACGTTGGCGAAGTGACCCGCACAGATGTGAGCCAAACTCAGGCACGCCTTGCATCCGCCGTAAGCAATCTAGAATTGGCAAAGGGTAATTTGCGCAATTCACAACAAAGCTTTCGTTCCGCGGTTGGGATTTCGCCAACTTCGCTGCATACACCAAGTTCAACGCCAAAACTGCCAAACTCTGCGCGTGCGGCGGAACAAATTGCAACCAACGGCCACCCGCGTATTTTGGCGGCACAGTTTGCCGTAAAGGCCGCGCAATATGATTTGGAACAGGCAAAATTAAACCGCCACCCAACCGTAAGCGCATCAATCAGTGCGGATGTGGATCGTTCCAATCGTGCGACGGGTGACAGTGAATCCTTGACCGCGTCCATTGGCGCAAGCGTGCCAATTTACCAAGGTGGTCGTTTGGATAGTGATCGTCGTATTTCGCTAGCATCGTTGCAAAACGCAGAGGCAAACGTTCAACTCGCAAGCCTGACCACACGCCAAAACGTTAATAGCGCCTATGTGAATTGGCAAACGTCAATTGCCGCCAAAAAGGCCGTGCAATCCCAAATTCGTTCGGCACGCATCGCATTTGAAGGTGTGCGCGAAGAGGCAAAATTGGGCGCACGTACCACGCTGGATGTATTGGACGCAGAACAAGAATTGTTAACCGCACAATCCAATTTGATTGCAGCAAACCGCAATGAATTCGTTGCGGCATATCAAGTTTTGTCAGAAATGGGTTTGTTAACGGCTGACAATCTGAAACTTGCGGTTAACCAATATAATCCTGATGTAAATTACACGCGTGTAAATGGCAAAAGCAAACTCGGTGAAAAACGATTGAAACTTTTGGACAAGCTTCAAAATCGTTAAAATCATCCCTAACCTTGATCCAAGTTGATTTCCCCACCTAAAAACAGTATTTTAGCAGTTCCTGTGGGGGAATCATTATGTCTAGTAATAATTTAAAAAATTCTGCGAATACGCGCGCCAAATTAATTCAACTGATCGCGCAACAACAAAAATCGAACGATAATTCACTGTTCAACGTGTCAGCACATGAACACGAAGCCGAAGATCTGCGCGTTGGGTTAACGGGTACTGACAATGCAAAATCGTCCAGCAGCCGCCAAAATATTGGTACACTTGCGCTTGGAACAGATGCGCTTGTACCAAGTGAAAATGCCAAAACGCTGCAAAATGCATTTCACAGCATGCGTGGGGCAAATCCTCAGCAAAAACCGCTAAAACTCGGCAAATCAGAGGTAGACGAACTGGCCGCTGATGCGGTGAAACGTGTGATTCAAAATGTAACCGAAGATAAAATCAGTGATTATATCGACACGCTATTACGGGCGCGTGTTGGCTTGGTTTTTGATGAAATCAGCGAACAAAAAATTCAAAATGCGATTGCACAAAACGCGCCCGCGCAAATTTTGGAGCTGATCAAAAAAGTAGCGCCAAAAATGATCGAAGGCGCGGTCAAATCAACAACCGAAGATGTGTTAAACGCGGAGATGGATAATTTGACCATCGCAATTGAACAATCGGTAAAACAGCTTGTCCGTCAAGAATTGCATGGTTCGTTTGGGTCAAAGGTAACGGAAAACATCAAATCTTTGATTCACATCGAAGTATCAAAGCTTCGATCACATCACGAAATTTAGTCCGAAGATTTGGTTATTCGGCAATCGCCGATATCGCATCAAGGTCCAAATTCTGTTCAACATGCGCGGCCAGTTTATCCAGTGTTGCATCAACATCCGCGCCATAGTTCAACCCAGATTGCGCAACGCCCAAACGGGCTAAAAACGCCGTGCGAAACGCATCACTGTTAAACAGCCCGTGAATGTAACAGCCTTGCACGCGCCCATTGGCATTGCTTGCACCCACACGGTCTTCGCCAACTTGCAACCACGTATTTTTGCAATCAGGGCCGTCGGTATCACCGATATGAATTTCATACCCATCAAACGAAACGCCTGTTTGCAAATCCGCCCCGATCACACGTGAAAGCTTTTTCTCTGGTTTCATATGTGTTGTGATATCCAAATGCCCCAAGCCCGCAAAGCGCCCTGCGTTACCTTCGATCCCCGAATCGTCGATAATTTCACGCCCCAACATTTGATAACCGCCACAAATGCCTAACACTCGTCCACCACGTCGAATATGTGCGGCCAGATCAATATCCCAGCCTTGATCACGGAAAAATTGCAAATCGCCAATTGTTGATTTGCTTCCAGGGATCAAAATTAGATCAGCATCATTGGGAAGAGGACGACCAGCAGGGATAGTTTCAACCACGACATCGGGCTCAGCGGACAACGGATCCAAATCATCAAAATTTGCAATTCGAGAAAGCTGTGGCACAGCAATTTTAAACGCGCCCTGCCCCATGGTGTTGGAAATATCGCTCGCATCTTCTGCTGGTAATTTATGCGCATCGCCAAACCACGGTAAAACACCCAGCGATTGCCAGCCTGTGCGGCTAACGATCTCGTTCAGCCCAGCGTCAAACAATGAAACATCACCACGAAATTTGTTGATTGCGAAACCTTTAATCAAGGCTAAGTCATCCTTGGGTAAAATCGCATGTGTGCCTACCATTTGCGCGATCACACCGCCACGATCTATATCGCCGAGCAAAACAACCGGCACATTCGCCGCGCCCGCAAATCCCATATTTGCAATGTCACCCGCACGCAAATTGATTTCTGCAGGGCTTCCCGCGCCTTCAACAATCACAATATCGGCTTTTGCTTTTAAACGTTCAAAGCTTTCTAGTACGCGCGGCATCAATTTTTGTTTTAAAGCACCGTATTCACGCGCCTTTGCCGTGGTAAGCCGCTGACCCTGCACGATCACTTGTGCACCGATGTCGGTTTCAGGCTTTAACAAAACAGGATTCATATCCGTATGGGCGTCAAGGCCACAAGCCAGCGCCTGTAATGCCTGTGCGCGCCCGATTTCGCCACCATCACTGGTTACGGCCGCATTGTTTGACATATTTTGGGGTTTAAACGGCGCAACTTTTAATCCACGCTTTGAATACGCACGACACAAGCCAGCAACCACCATTGATTTTCCAACGTTTGAACCAGCCCCCTGGATCATAATGGACTTTGCCATTTCGCGCCCCTAAAAAGCATACAAAGGATGCAAAACATGAATACGCCCGCACATTTAATTCTGGCCGCCGCCGTGTTTGCTCGGCCAGATAAACCGAAAGTTACCTTGGGGGCAATCGCAGGTGGCTTTTTACCTGATTTTTCTCTCTATGCTTTGGTCGCATGGAGCAGATTTATCGACCAAAATTCGTTCAGTTACATATTTCGCGAACAATATTTTTCCCAACAATGGCACTCCATTTTTGCCGTGGACAATTCTTTTTTTGTCTGGGCACTTATCATCGCAATCGGCGTTTATTTAAAAAAACACTGGCTTTGGGCATTGGGTGGCGGTGGTTTTTTACATCTGTGTTTTGATTTTCCACTTCATCATGATGATGCACGCCAACATTTTTGGCCCCTCACCGATTGGGTTTTTCACAGCCCGTTTAGTTATTGGGACAAAGGCCACTTTGGCGGAACTATCGAAATGTTAGAATATGCATTATGCGTCGTTCTGCTTGTCATTCTTTGGCGCCGTTTTAAATCAATATTTTCGCGCTCAGTGATCGCAATTGTGGCCACAATTCAAATTTTACCCACGATATTGTTTTCTTGGCTACTTTAACATCTTGCACGCCCTGTCTGGCATTGCTATAGCCACGAAACACCATTACGGCGGCGAGTTGGCGGAGTGGTGACGCAGCGGATTGCAAATCCGTGTACACCGGTTCGATTCCGGTACTCGCCTCCACTAAATCTAGTAATTTCTGCAAAAAATCACTGAAATTTAACTAAATATAGCTCCGAACTTTACGTACACAGTTTGTACACAATACCTCTCAACAGTTCTCAACAAAAAATCATAGAATCTAAATGCCGAACGTTTATACGTAGTAAACTTGTTGTTTTTACATCAATAATGTGATATAATATTGTTATAAATCAATAACTTAAGGTAAACTCCGCATTGAAAACTATAAAAATTGCAAAGAATTTAAGACTAGATAAGCGCAAAGGCAGTAACTGCTGGCAAGCACGTATTACTCTGCCCAACGGGAAACGCATTATAAAAAGTACGAAGACTACAGTTTTGGAAGACGCCGAAGATATAGCGCGTGAATTTCGATACGAAATCAAAGCTCGTATAGACAATGGGCTGCCAGTTAACACAAAAAAATTTAAAGACGTGGCTAACTTTCTCATTGAAACTCTAAACGCTGAACTAGATGGAAAGGCGGGAAAAAAGGCCTACAAAGACTATATTTCAGCGCTTGAAAAATGGCTAATTCCATACTTTGGCAAAACCAATATAGATAAAATTAGTTATAACTCGCTCGAAAATTTTGATCTGTGGCGAACCAAAAACAACGGCAATCAGAAATTTAGCAAAAGTGGGATCAACAATCATAATGCAGCACTCGGAAAGGTTTTTGATACCGCCGAAAAACATGGCTGGATGCTAGGTACATTGAGGCCAAAACTTTTAAATAATGGTGTTAAAAGTAAAAGTAGGGGAAGCTTTACAATAGACGAGTACATTCAAATCTATACCGAATTGAGAACTTGGCACCAAAAAACCGACAACAAATCAACAAGAGCAACACGTAAAACTTTGCGCAACTACGTACTTTTTTTAGCGAATACTGGTGTGCGACATGGCACTGAAGCACTTAACTTAAAGTGGAAAAATATTGCACGGCACCAAAGCAAAGGGCAGACGTATTTGGCGTTAAGCGTCGATGGAAAAACAGGAACACGTTCTCTCATTGCACGTGATCGAGTGGAAGGTTATTTGGATAGGCAACGAAAACTAAATCCGGTCACAAGCGTCGGTGATTTTGATCACCTTCTTGCTAGTAAAAGTGAAGCGTTCGTATTTACGACTGAAACGGGTAATGTAGCAAAACTCCGCAACCTTATGCGCTCCTTCGATGCATTACTTGACGAGTTAGGCTTGAGAATTGGCGCTGACGGTAAAACTCGCACACTCTACAGCCTGCGCCATTTCTACGCGACGCAAGATTTAACACGTGGAGTATCAGCCGCTAATTTAGCTAGCCAACTAGGCACCAGCATAAAAATGATCGAAAAATATTATAGTAAATACAGCCCTCTATTGAACGCTGATACACACAGTGGGCGTTCCTATTATGCAGAGAAGAAAACCAAGCTTGAATAAATCAATATGCATTTAGTCCAATTAAATCGCCATATTCAAATTTGACATAACCTATTTAATTTACGCGTGAACGCAAAAATCACCAAATTAGCAACATTGTCTCTTTAGGGAACTGCAGACGTGACAAAGAAAGTCTGCCTTGTTGCTTGCGACAGTTTACCGAATAATTTGCCTATATAAAACTGCAGCATACAGACAATTTCATTTCAATTTGCCACCTCATTTCGGTTACTTCGCTGGCTGCAGTACCGTTGATTTACAAATGATAAATAAATGAATGAAGGATTAAGAAGCCCCAATGAACCACTCAAACAGTTACAAACAACAAGAGGCAATAATCGATTGGCTAAATGATAAAAACTGGCAGGTATTTGGTACCCTAAAGTTTTTAGATGGGCACTCTATTTCAAAAGAAATCGCTGAAAAGGACATAAACAATTTCTTTAACCGATTAGACAGAACCTATTTGGGTTCTAACCTAGTCAAAGACAACAATAGAATAGAACGTTTCGTATTTTATCATACCGGAAAAAGTGGCAGCAATATTCATTTTCACTTTCTTGCAAAACCAAACTGCCAAATCGATTTTTTCTGCAAGACCGCTAAGTGTCTATGGGAAGCCACCAGCAAACATAGCGTACCGTACGAGCATTTAATAATTGACGAAATTCGTAGCAAGAAAGGAGCCACTCGCTATTGCTTACACGAGTACCCTAAACTCGGAGAAAATACACTTTACTTACCTGCAACACATCGCAAGCCAACTGCAATGTCGTCAAATTCCTTACATCGCATTCGTAGATTGCTTAAACAGCAAGAAAAAAATGAAATCATCATAGAAAATTCGCGTAGGCGAACTTCAAAAAAAAAATAGCAGCATGTTCTGCACAACACTGAAAAACAGCAATGCTGACTGAAGTGAGCCGGGCGAAATGTCAGATGCAACAGATCCACATTTGTTGCAAATCCTACGGTGTTGCCAATGTAAAATTACAAAAATATGTGCCAAACCAAAGGAACACTTAGTGAAATTACTACAGTACATTTTAATCCTATTGATTGATATTGACGAGCTAGTAGCAGTGAAGGAGCTAAGTCAAAATTGGTGTAAAAGCAGCAAAGCTCGTTTGCTCATTGAAAGCACTTCGGAAACAATTTAAGCATTGAGGCTGCAATGCACGACATAATTCAAACACTAAGTCGAGCTGGGAAGCGCACAGGCTAAGTTTGAAAATATGTACTAGAAGAAATTGGGTGATTAATACGCAAATTTAACATTTAATAGAATACAAATGTTAAATAATACACATTCTATAACATATGTAACGATAAGTGTTAAATTACAACAACTTAACCAAAATGGCTTTTTAGGTCGTTTTCCAAAATATGTGAAATTACAATACATTGCGGTAAATAAACACATATTGGATGACGTATGAAACAAGCAAAACTATTAACTCAAGCGGAACAAAAAAGACTTACCGCAATAATCAATTCACACCGCTACAGCGCACGAAACCATGCGATATTTGCTTTTAGTTTTTTAGCCGGACTTAGGGCATGTGAAATTGCCTCACTAAGAGTTGGTGATGTATTTGATGAAACCGGAAAAGTACGCAACACCATCTATTTAAAAGCGGGACAAACAAAAGGTAGTGAGGGAAACACCGTGCTAGTCAGCAAGCGCCTGACAATAGCTCTGTGTCTGTTTGCTGCCCAATACCCACAGCATATCATATCACCTAACGCAGCGCTGTTTTTCAGCGCCAAACGAGGTGGTTTCAGCCCACAGACCATTGTCAATTTATTTGCACGTTTCTACGCACTCGCAAACATTAGAGGTGCAAGTTCTCATAGCGGCAGACGACAGTTCTTAACTGAGTTAGCGGATAAAGGTATTAGTGTACGTGTCGTTCAGGCACTAGCGCGACATAAAGACATAAGCACCACTATGAATTACATTGATTTCAATGAGAACAAACTACGTAGCGCTATTGAACTTATTTGAACAATAGGTGACTCCTGCAAATCACCCTACTATCTCATGTGTTTCGAACAGTTCAGCAACTTTAGAAAGCTTAACTCGCAGTTTAGTTCCATGATTGTGGCCGGTACGTGCGTCAAAATCTATGAATAATCCTCCGCTGGTAAATAGCTCTATTAATCGTTTTGGTTTAAACCCCTTTAGAAGAACAGCTTCAGTGTACATATACATCATCCGCCCGCCTACATTTTTACTTTTACATTGAACAAAAAGTGTATTGTCTAATTTTTCAACACATTTCGCAATGAAATTGCTTTCGTCCCAAAATATAGGGAATAAGGATTGATAATGAGGGTTCCTTTGCTCAATGTCGCTTAGCCAATCACCATACGTTTTGTACTGCCCAGTTTGGTCGATCGTGTCAGATGCTACTTTATTTTTATTAAATTCTAAGGATATCCGCCCCTCACTCAACACTACTCTAAAGCCACGCACAGAATACCGATCTGATGCCGTAGTAGAGCGAAAACTCATTTCTCCAGCCGGATATTTATTATTTGGATTTTTATGCGGCCATCCCATTGCGACTATTAACTTTGGAATAGTTGCAGCTGGTTTAGGCTCTTTGTGAAATAGGGTTATCAAACTACCAGCTTCTACCCGTCGGGTCTTAATTTCAAATATCCCAAAATCTGGTATTGAAAGGTTATTCTCAGTTATTCCCATTAAGTCTTCGAAGGTATGCCCAGCATTTCCATCGTTTCCTTCTCGTGTACCTGAATGCCAGACCCCTACAATTTCATCTAGCTTGGCTAATAATTTCTGTTTCGAAAATTCATTATCTTGTTGCATAAAGTATCTCTTTAAAAAGCTTTGCTTTAAAAAAAGGTACTAACAATTTGGTAGAATGAAAGTATTTTGTAAAAAACGACATGAACTACTTGTACTAAGTGTCGCCAAATAGACACCCCAATAGTTAAACGCGCCAGCAAACACTTGGTTCGCTATTTTTGACCTGTGCTTATTTCATCAGCCTCATCAAAATAATTTTTGATTCGTTCTTCTGCGTGCACAACATACTTTTCGCTAAGCTCAATTCCAACGTAATCTCTATTGTGGGATTTTGCAGAAATGGCCGTAGTGCCAGAACCCATAAAAGGATCTAAAACGGTCTTTGCATTTGTGGACGTTATTATTCTGTCAATCAGCGCGACTGGAAATGGAGCCGGATGCGGATTTTTTTGTTCTTGCGTAAACTCCCATATATCTCCATGCGAGTTTCCACCTTTGGCAAGTTTGAAACCTTTTTTTGCAATCAAATAAATGACTTCGTAAGTAGGTACAAAATATCCCGGATTAAAATTAAATCCACCTTTTCTACGCCAAATTATAATTTGGCGTACTGGAAAACCTTCAACTATATCACTCCTATCTTGCAGCAATCCCGCCTGTACACGCCATTTATGATTATAAAATATAGCTCCATCATCGCTTACAACACGCATCATTTCTGTTAAGCACTTGCGTTGCCAAGCTACATAATCATCGTGTGGCATATTGTCGTTATAATTGGCGTACCCATCCATCAGTGCAGCGTTAGACCATTTTCCACCACGCCCATCTTTCATTCCGTTACCCGTCGAATTCTTCAAATTATAAGGAGGCGATGTCACCACAATATCCACACATCCTTGCGGAAGTTTTTTCATTGTAGACACTGCATCTCCGACGAGAATTTTGTTGATAAATTCGTTTTTGCTTAATATGGGTGCCATTTCGTCCGCGTCAATTTTTAGATCATCAAGTCGTATAGCTATTAAAGCACCCTGCAAAAGAAACCAATTAATATTTCCTTGCCCTTTAACATCGCTCGCTACTTTAGCTGGGTAGGGTAATTTGAAATCCAGCTTCCTTCGCAGCGGATCATCCATAAATGCGAGGTTAAGCTCGTTTGGCGAAATTTATAACTTTATTTAAATACTAAAACCTTTTCACCTATATTGCTTTTGGCCAACTTAAGTCATTAATGTCGCAATATAAACTTTTTGGACTTCAAAGTAAGGATTATAGATGCACATTAATTTTCTCTCAATAGCAACCATTAGTTCAGCTTTGTTTTTCTCAAATACAGCGTTTGCAAATTGGCATAACGCGTTCGAAAATCAAGTTGCACTTTCCGGCGATGAAAGTCTTTCATTTGCTTGTCCTCCACCTGGTTCTGATTTTTTAGGGCCAACGTTTACTGCTTATATTTCAAAACCTCTTCCACAAACTAAACAGGCTGAACTTCTCTTTAGGTTTGACACTGGGAAAACCGTGCGGTGGGTACCTGACAATTCAAACGAATTATATATTGGCCCGATGTATGGCATCAACGACAACGCAGATAAAATTTTAGGATATGAAGCTGCCTTGCGTTTTGGTCCAACCGAAAGGGACAAAGATCGGTGGAAGTTTTTGACTGAACTATTTATGGAAAAAAAGTCCGTTATAGTTATAGCAAACGGAGTCGAACATGGCCCTATATCCTTAAAAGGATCTTCCAAATCACTTCGCCACATCGCTTATTTTGAACCGCCTTGTTAGTCGACAGCAGAGCTAAATATTGCAAAACTTCACCAACAAATCTGTACACAATTATGTACACATGAAAATAGCGTGACTATTGCGCCCTTATTTTATTGGACCAATTCAAAGTGTACAAGAATTGCAAATCCGTGTACACCGGTTCGATTCCGGTACTCGCCTCCATTAAAATCAATGACTTGCGTCATCCTTCTTCTCCTTCACTGCCATTTTTGAAACAACCGTTGAAACTTTCACGTTTCGCTCTTGCTTCGTTCCATTTGATTTCTCGCCTCTTGAGCGCGCTTCGCGAGCTCCCTTTGCCGGATCGGTCCGCCGTACTTTTTCAGCATCTCAACGCCTGAGTGCCCGGTGACCGCCTTGACCATCTCGTCATCACATCCAGCTAGATAGAGCTCGATCGTCGCATTTTTCCTGAGCCCGTGGGTTTTGTAGTAGCTCGCCTTCTCATGCTTCATCTTCTTTTTGATGGTGCGCATTTCCTCCGCAACGATGCGGTAGCTCACCGGTCGACCTTTGGGGTCGGTCACGACAGTACCATCCGTTCGCGCGAGTCCGTCGAGATGGGTCTTGAGGCGATCCGTGAGCGGGATCCACAGCGGCTTGTCGGTTTTGCCTTGAGTGAAATCGAATCCCTCATCCGAAAAGTGCGCCCACTTCATCTTCACGACATCACCAATGCGCTGACCTGTACCAACGCAAAGCTCATAGACCAGCCGCGCACGCTTTGAAGCCAGCGCTTCGAACTCTGCTCGAACATCGTCTGGCCAAGGCTCCCACCCGTCGCTTTGCTGCTTGAAGAGCGGAATGCCCTTCGCCGGATTGCCATGCTCTTTCTTGATAAAACCAATCAGACGGGCGTGGTTCATCAAGACGACCATGACCTGGACGAGATAGTTGGCTTGCCGCCAGTGATCCGCATTTGCCCGGTGCAGTTCATAAATGTGGTGGGTTTCGATCCTAGCCGGGTCTTTGTCGGCCCAGATCTCGCGAATGTGGCTGATGTACCGCCGATAATCGGATCTCGTCCGGGGCTTCAGCTTCTTGTAGGCGTCGCTCTCGTAGTAGCTAAGAATCAACGCCTCAAAATTGCGCTTCACCGGCGCAGGCGCTGGTTTTCCCTTCAGCAAGCGATTGTAGTGATCCCAAAATTCCGGTGTGCCCGCTTCCTCGTGCATCATGACGGAGATGCCGCGCGATCGCCGGATGAACCGTAGGTAACCCCTGTCACTATAGACGTATTTTGGCAGGCTATTGCGGGTCATTCGCCCATTCTCAAGTCGCTGTTGAGAAAGTCGTCGGCGGCCTCTGGCGCGACCATATTCGCATCGACGATGACACTGCCATCAGGCTTGATCTCGAACTTTGCGCGCTGCCAACCTGCCTCCCGCGCCTCGCGGATAAAGGCTGAGGCCGCTTGTTTCGCTTTTGTCTGTGCACTTGCTTTGGTCATCGTCTCGACACCTCTCTCACCTCGTTAACAACGCGCATTATCACACTGATTCATATTGATATTTCCAATTGAACCGAGTGCGGAACGCCTGTCCTTCGCCGCGCGAATGGCTCGGATAACTTCAGAGTTTTGGGAGTTGCCATTGCGATCGGACTCCGCCTTGATCCACTCCTTGAGCTCTTGCGGAAGCCGAAGCTGCATTGGTTTACGACTATTCATGAAACGCCTCCAGGTTGAAAACATGTCCCGTTAGTGGCACTTAGCCACTATTGCGTCAATCGAATTTTATGGCACAGTGCCACCATGTCAGAACAAAGTGCTCAAAATCAGGACAAGTTCATCGTGCGATTGCCGGATGGCCTTCGTGACCGGATACGGCTTGCAGCCGAGAGCAACCACCGTAGCATGAACGCTGAGGTCGTTGCGGTCCTTGAAGAAAACTACCCCGCGCCGGTCCCGGAAAACATTAGCGACCCCGCAGCCCGAATGCTATTCTGGCTCGCCAAACGAATCCGACGGAGAAGCCCGCAACCGGGCTCACCCAGAGACAAGCAAGCCGCCCTATACGAGCGTATTGCGGGCGATATATCGGAACGCATGAAGGATATCGGGGAATAGCCTTAGTAGGCCACCCACTCGTATCCATGGTTGCCTTCGTGATCTTCCCATTCAACGCCAACCCCGCGTCGCCAATTCGATGACGAACAGCGCCGCGACGGCAGCACCCACTGCGGGGCGGCCGCCGGTGTCGTGCGTTGCCATCCGAATTCGCCCTGCGTGCCATAGGTCCCGAGGCGAATATTGTAGCTCTCAGAGCAGTCATCGTCGCGACCGCGTTCGCGATGGCTGTAGTATCGAACATCCCAGACACGGATCGAGCGCACGAAATCGAATTCCAGACCACTGATGTCGATATCGGCACCGCCTTCAGCCATCTGTGCCAGAATGACTTGGCCGAGCGTCTGACCTGTTTGGTTGCTGGCCTCCCAGATCTTTGGGGCCGTGCTTTGCAAAGGCACCCGCTCAGAAACACCCATCGGGCAGCGCCAAATTTGCAACGGCGGCTCGATCGGCCAAGGCGTAATCCGCCTAATGAAAACCGCACGAGCATGGGCACATTCTGCTGAAGTTGGCCACCCGCCAGCCAGGCAAAGCAGAATGGCGCAATCAACTTGGTAGGCTTTTGCTGCCTGCGGAGCCAAGCTGGAAACGACACTTATGGCGACCCCGCCAAGCAAATTTCGGATGGATTTGAGCCACATATCAATAAGCGCCTTTCGACTTCATTACTATAATATTGATGGTTGTTGCCCAACTTCGCCCCGCACACCATATGCGAGCAAGGGATTAGATCCACTCGCGCGCATTTTGTGGAATATATTCCGTAGAGCAATTCTTGTGATCTGGCCGAATACAGGCCATGAAATTGAGGGAAACAGTAGGGTTAAATATTCGGAATCTAAGAAATTCCAGAGGATTGAGCCAAGAACAATTAGCTTTAGCTGCTGACCTGGATCGCAGCTATATCAGCGAGATCGAGCTCGCGAAATTCTCAGCATCGATCGATGTTCTAGAGCGGATCGCGCATGCTCTCGAGGTCGCTCCCAAGAAATTGTTTAACGAGAGGGGCTAGTTTTGCCCGAATTTGAGAGTGGTCGCACAACAGCCGAAGCCATCGGCCGCATTACGTGCATCAAAACAGGCGTCGAAATCGGCCTACTTTATCTGTGGGATAACGGCGACACGCAGGCCGCGCTGCACGAAGACGGCCTGCTTCGATCGACAATCTGCCCAGAGCAACAGGCAGGACCGGACCTTGGTGCAAATCGCGGCTAAGAGCCGGAATGAGCCCAAATTGCAGGATGCTGCGGCGGACATGAATGGCTGGTGTTGTTTCTTGGAACTACAATCAAAACTTACCTCTTGTGGTAAGTAATGAATCACTCTATACTTACCCCCATGGATAACAATAGCCCCGAACTTGATACCGTTTTCCTTGCTTTCGCGGACAGCACCCGCAGGGCGGTCTTGCGACGGCTTGGTGATGGTCCGGCCTCGGTCAGCGACCTAGCCGCTCCCTTCGACATGGCACTGCCTCCGTTCATGAAGCACATCAGGACGCTGGAGAATGCAGGCTTGATCACCACCGAAAAGGTTGGCCGCGTCAGAACCTGCGAACTCAACCCCGAGCGATATGCGGCCGTTGAGGACTGGCTCAAGGAACAGCGCAGGCAATGGACCTCGCGTTACCGAAAACTCGATAACCTGCTCGAACAACTGAAGGACAAAGACAGATGAAACCCGACCTCCACTACACATTTCAAACCGATATGCAGACCAACCGGCTCACGATCCGGCGCGAATTCGATGCGCCGAAGGATTTGGTATGGGACTGCTATACAAAGGCCGACTTGCTGGATCAGTGGTTCGCCCCCGAGCCTTTCACGGCCAAAACCAAATCCATGGCTTTCGAGGAAGGCGGGCATTGGCATTTTGCGATGGTCGATCCAGACGGAAACGAACACTGGGTTCGCTTCGACTACAAGACGATCACGCCGAAAGACGGCTATCACGCGCAGGATGCTTTCAGCGACGTGGATGGCGGCATCAATCGCGACATGCCCGTCTCGACCTGGGATGTTACGTTCGAGGACACATCCCCGCGCACACTCGTGCAGATAATCTCGACCTACGAGACTCCCGAGGCGCTGCAACAGGTCATAGATATGGGCATGAAGGAAGGCATGGAAGCCACCCTCTCCGGTCTCGACAAGCTGTTGAAAAAACTGGCTTGAAGCAACGAGTCTATCAGCACAATGATGCAGATCGTAGAGATTGGAGGACCGACAATATGCAGAAGGTTACAGGTATTGGCGGTGTGTTCTTTCGTGCAAATGATCCAAAGTCACTCATTGACTGGTATGAAAGGAACCTCGGTGTCGATATTTCGAAAAGAACCTGGGTTCAGGAAAGCGGCCAGACGGTTTTCTCTCCCTTCGACGCGGCGACAGACTATTTCGGGAAATCGACCCAGCAATGGATGATTTGTTTCCGGGTCAATGATCTGTCCGCGATGATTTCACAGCTTGAAGCGAACAATATCCAGGTTTTCCAGAAGGCAGAATGGAACAGCGAAGTGGGCAAATTTGCGCGTATCCACGACCTGGAAGGCAATCCTGTAGAACTTTGGCAACCATCCGCCGAGTCAGCAACCATCGGAGGCTGAAACCGCTGCTTACCCCTAACAATGGAGGAAATTCATGCCCGAACTCGTGAACTGCCTGTGGTATGACCACGGCGAAGCAAAGAAGGCCGCCGACTTTTACGCCGCAACCTTTCCCGACAGCCGCGTCGAGCGCATAAACCTTGCTGCCACCGATTTTCCGGGCGGCAAGAAAGGCGATGAGCTGACGGTTGAGTTCACCGTCTGCGGACGACGATTTGTCGGTCTGAACGGTGGGCCGGTATTCACCCCGAACGAAGCCGTGTCGTTCATGGTCATCACCGAAACGCAAGAAGAAACCGACCGCTACTGGAACGCCATCGTGGAAAACAGCGGAAAGGAAAGCGCCTGCGGCTGGTGCAAGGACCGCTGGGGGCATTCCTGGCAGATCACGCCCCGCCTTCTTCTGGACCTGACGACTGGCGATGACGCTGACAAGGCTAGGCGCGCTTTCGAGGCGATGATGACCATGCACAAGATCGACATTGCCGCGCTGGAAGCGGCGGTTGCAAGCAGCTGACGGGGGACCAACATGGGATACGTAGAGGGTTTTGTAATCGCCGTTCCAACTTCAAACCGGCAAAAATTTATCGATCATGCCAGCCTGATTGATCCCATATTCGTCGAGCTTGGTGCGCTTCGTGTTGTCGAGTGTTGGGGCGACGATGTTCCAGACGGCAAGGTCACGGATTTTCCCAAAGCGGTGCAGGCCACGCTTGACGAAACAGTTGCATTTGCTTGGATCGAATGGCCCGACAAGGCAACGCGCGACGCCGCACATGCCAAAATTGCAGAATGGATGAATGCCCCTGAAAAGATTGATCCACGCATGGATCCCGCAAAAAACCCGATGCCGTTTGATGGCGCGCGGATGATCTTTGGCGGTTTTGAACAGGTCGTTGATCTTAATAACAAACCTCAAAAAAATGAGGCATGACCATGACGCACCAGAAGATCACCATCAGCACCACTGTCAACGCGCCGGTCGCGCATGTCTGGCAGGCCTACACTTCACCTGCCGACATCATGCAGTGGAATTTTGCATCCGATGACTGGTGTTGCCCGAGTGCAGAAACCGACCTGCGCATCGGCGGCGCGCACCGGGCACGGATGGAAGCCAAAGACGGCAGCATGGGTTTCGATTTCGAGGCGACATACGAGGAAATGGAACCAGAGAAGGCCCTGACGCTGGCGATGACAGACGGACGTAAGGCACGCACCACGTTCGAGGCGGCGGGATCGGGCACAAAGGTTACAACCACCTTCGACGCCGAAACCGAAAATGCCATCGACATGCAGCGTGACGGCTGGCAAGCGATCCTCGACAATTTCAAAGCGCATACAGAAAACCAAAGTATGAAGGGCTGAGGGTCGAAGATGCCGACAATCACTGCCTTCAAGACCTCCCCTGACAAGGGCGTCGGCCTTCGCCCGTGATATGCGCATTCGTTGGGCGTTGGAAGGGGTCGATTCCGGGAGGGGGCAGGATCGTATCATAAGCAGCGGTTGGGGAATTATGTGGCGAAAGCGACTGAAGTCCGCTCAGCGAACATAAACCCCCTCACAGAACTTTTGAGCCAAAATCGGTTGATTCCGCAGGTGACAGAAACGGTTGAGTTTTGGCACATCCTGCATTGCGGAGAAGGTCTGGAGTGAGCCCAGAGTGACCGATTCTGGGCGGTGTGCAAACGACCAATTCCGCAGGAAACCGGCCGTTGCGCCTCTACTTAGCTCGTTTCGGGTATACGGGCGATGACCTTGATTTCGAAATCGAAACCGGAGAGCCACGTCACGCCGAGAGCGGTCCAGTTTGGAAAAGGCGGCTTTCCAAAGATCCGGTTCTTCACGGACATCATATCTTCCATCTGATTTTCAGGATCAGTATGGAACGAGGTGACATCGACGATATCATCGAAAGTGCACCCAGCCGCGGCCAGTGTTTCCTTGAGATTGTCGAAGGCACGCTGGACTTGATCTGCGAATACAGGTTCGGGAGTTCCGTCAGGTCGTATGCCAACCTGGCCCGAGACAAAAAGCAGGTCGCCGGACTGTATAGCGGCGGAATAGCCGTGCGCCTCGTAGAGCGCGTGCCGACCTTCTGGAAAACGGGGTGTGGTTTTGTCATGGTGGTTTCCTTTTTTGTTCAGCCTGATGTGCTGGCTCGCGGTTTCACGCTCGAAGAGCTTCACAGGCAGCATTCAATTTTGATATACGTGGCGTATATGAAGTAGAATCACACGCGGCGTATGTCAATCCATATACGTGACGTATGTGAAGAAATGGGGGTATGGGATGGCTGGACGGCGCGCCGAACTGATGGAAGAGAATCGCTCAAAGCTGATTGCGGCCGCCCGAAAGGCCTTTGCCGACAAAGGCTATGCAGCGGCGTCAATGGATGAACTGACGGCGGACGTCGGACTCACGCGCGGTGCGCTCTATCACAACTTCGGAGACAAACGCGGGTTGCTCGCAGCAGTTGTCAACCAGATCGATGGCGAAATGGCATCGCGCGCCTGGGAGATCGGTCATAAGGTAGGCGATGACTGGAATGGTTTGTTGGCGGAAGGTGCGGCCTACATCGAAATGGCTCTTGAGCCCGAAGTGCAGCGCATTGTCTTGCTTGATGGACCGGCGTTTCTGGGAGATCCGTCGCAGTGGCCCAGTCAGAATGCCTGTCTTCGGACGACCGAGCAGACGGTTGGGCGGCTTGTCTCCGAAGGTATCATGAAGCCGATTGACCCTGAGGCCGCTGCGCGTCTGATCAATGGTGCTGCCTTGAACGCTGCGTTGTGGATTGCTGGCAGTGACGATCCGAAGGCCGTTCATCCGAAGGCCGTCGAAGCGTTCCGCTGCCTTGTCGATGGCTTGCTAAACTAGATCCCAGAACGCAAGGCTGCCGACGCGTTTCGGTTTCGATGTCACGGTTGGCCGCTAGTGCCCAATATGGAAATTGATGGAGAGAAATGATGGCGGTCGATACAAATTCTGATGACTTATCTGGCTATGGGGACCGTGTCGCGCGACACATTCCGGGCCTGCGCGATATGCACCATATGGCCGGTCTCTTGCTGGCTGAGCGTGTCCCTGCGGATGGTCGGGTATTGGTCTTGGGTGCGGGCGGTGGCCTCGAACTGCGTGCGTTTGTCGACATGCAACAGGACTGGCGGTTCGATGGTGTAGACCCTGCCGCTGACATGATCGATCAGGCTCGCCTCGTTTTGGGCGACCAAGTGGGTCGCGTTACCTTTCATGAAGGCTATATCCAGCACGCACCCGATGGTCCTTTTGACGGCGCGGCATGTCTGCTGACCTTGCATTTTCTCGACCGGAAGGAACGTTTGCGCACTTTGCGCGATGTGCACCGCCGCCTGCGACCGGGCGCGCCATTTGTTGTGGCGCATCACAGCTTTCCGCAATCGCACCAACAGCGCGATTTGTGGCTTCGCCGCAATGCTGATCTGCTAATTTCGCGCGGTGCCGACCCTGCAAAGGCTGAGAAGGGTATCCAGGTCATGAAAGAACGTCTTCCAGTACTCTCACCCGAAGAGGATGTGGCCGTCCTGCGCGAAGCCGGTTTTGATGATGTCCAACTCTTCTATGCTGGCTTCACATTCAAAGGCTGGGTTTGCTATCGGGATTGATAGCTGAGGTATGCTTCTGGCCCGCATGTCGTGAACTGCCAAGACCAGCCATTGGCGCCTACTCAGCGAATTGGCGCTTTGTCCTGCAGACTGACGGTTCGATGGCACCTAGATCATGCAATCGCAGCGAAGGTCCGGTCTGGTGAAGCTGCATTGCAGCGCTTGACGCCAGCGGCAACGGCCGGTTTGGGCCGTGAGTGTCAGCCAATATCGCTACCGGAGGCCAAGATGCTGCAAGGCGGAGAATGACCGGATGGAGCCCACTTTACCGGATGCTGCATGATGCACGAATGTCTGCTCCGTGGAGCGTGGCCAAAAACGTGACAAAATCAAAGGCAGTTTTGCCAAGGGTTTGTGGCACAGGATTTTTCAGCAATTCCGGCGTCAGCATCAAATATGACAAAAACGACCGTTTTTGGCGCACCAGTTGTGGCAGGGGGGGCTAGTCAGAATTTGCAAGGCCTCATGCTCGTCACCATATACTGACAATGTGGAACGCTGTTTGGTCTATTGCTGGAAAGATGGGTCTCTTGGCGGGAGCCCTGTCGATCACTTTGCTTGTTCAGCATTCTCTAGATGTTGGACTTGCTCCAGCTCTGCAAATCGTTCTCGACTACTATGAATGGTTCAGGTCAGCCTTGATGTCACCTTTGCAACCAATTGCCGAGCTCATTGCTGCAAAAATCGCTCAATTTCTCAATCTAAATATCGAGCTTTCAGAACACTGGGGCGATGTATTTGTTCTTATGGTTCTGTATCTCGGGGCGCGAGCGAAGGCGTACTGGGATACAGGAGCTCGCACCCATGCTGCGATCCGCTTCGTTCTTGGGGTCTTGATTTCATTCGTCACGGCCATACTCGCGGGTACTTGGAGCGAAGTCGGTGTTCTGTCAGGCTTGATGATCGTAATGACTGTTGTCATTGGTCTTTTTGTTTTCGATGTGTTCGATGCGAGTTGGGCAGCTCTAGCCTATCGAAGGCCGGATCAAACGTGGATCGATGAATTCAGAAGGTATCTTGGATTTAGCCTCCCGACGATAGCCGTTGCTGTAGTCGCTCTAGTCCTGAGCGTGTTCCTGTTCTTGGTGGGCGTAATTCCGAGTTCGGCGCGCTTGGGATCAACAAGCCTGCTAATCTTTGCTTTCGCCTTAGCATTGTACTGGGCATGGCGAGGATGGGCATTGTCAGGACAGCAAGAGTATCGAGAGGAAAGCGAAACAAGATGGGCGCGTTTCCGTCGCAGCAGCACAACGCGCATCGCTATACTGATGTTGATGGCCATGACTGGGTCAGCGTGCTTCTTTGCAATGAACGCCGGGCACGCATTGTTTGTCGCTGGATAGCCAAAACCCATACGTTTCTGTCACCGGCGAAAACAACCGTTCTTGACGGAGACTAAACCCTCAAAACCGACCTTGGCGCAACCGCCGCGAAAGGGCGCTTCGTCCGCCTTGGCGACCTTCGCCGCCGCGTTTTTGAACGGCAGCTTTCTCTACAGTGAGGACGGGCGTCATTTCCTCACGCGGCCCTGAAGCTCCAAAACGCGCGCGTAACCTTCGCTGACCTCGCGCGCTTGTTCGAAGACCTCTCGCCGCTCCTGATCCTGACAACGGAAGTACTGCTCGACTTCGGCAAAATACGCCTCAGCATCACGCCTCAACAGGTCAGCATATGCCCTGACATCATCGGGATCGGTGGGCATCCATGGCGACACTGGTGGCAGGCAACTGCCTGCGATCGAGGCTGATCCCCAACCCAAAACAGCCAGAGCCGCCCATGTTTGCTTCAAAAGCGCCATATTATCTTGGCTCAGCCACTCTGTTGCAGTAAATTCGTTTCAACGCATGAAAGGCGCAATAACTCTGTCCGTCGTCAGATAAATTGGAACACGTGAGCTTATAAATTAATGGAGGCTCTGGTTCGTCGTTGATTTGATTATGCCGCTTTTCTGAAGTGTTGCAAGCGGCGCTGATTGATGGTGTTGCGTTTG
>NZ_BMZF01000009.1 GCF_014652655.1 Paramylibacter ulvae | reverse complement strand
TCCCTTCCGGTAAGGGGGCTTTTAGTGTGACCCAACAAAACCCGCAACCCCTTTTTACAAAAAATACACATCTTTTCTGAAATTTTATACAACATACTGATAATAAACAAATTTAATCGATAAATGGCGTTCGAAGCGATCGCATTTACAAAGCATAAAAGGGTGAAATAAAGCTAAAATACTGCCTATCCCCTAGCTCAACCAATGAATCACATGTGACCACCGCTTGATTCACCCCGGTTTCAGCGAATTTACGACTCGGAATCAGCGAAACACACAGATTCAAACCAACCAACGAGTCAAAATCGCGGTCAAACAGATCGCTTTCGCCAGAATCGATACCCAACAAGCAACAATCCAACGCACAAATACAGAATCGGCTCTAGCTGCCATGTCTTTTTTAGCAAAACGAAATGCAACGCAGCCAAGGGCACCACGATATAGGTTAGTTGATGTAGCTTGCGCCAAGTTATCGGACCAAGTTTGCGGATAGATCGATTGTTTGACGTGATTGCCAGCGGCACCATCGCCAGAAACGAAACCATGCCAATGATGATATAGGGGCGTTTGGTAATATCTTTCCAAATCGCGGCCCACCACCATTGCTGATCCAGCCATAAATAGGTCAGCAAATGACCCAACGCATAAAAGAATGCTAGCAGCCCAATCGCGCGACGGTATTTAATCAGGTTGATTT
The DNA here is from genome assembly GCF_014652655.1 of Paramylibacter ulvae. Classification (GTDB taxonomy): domain Bacteria; phylum Pseudomonadota; class Alphaproteobacteria; order Rhodobacterales; family Rhodobacteraceae; genus Amylibacter; species Amylibacter ulvae. The sequence goes on along the minus strand of NZ_BMZF01000009.1, from coordinate 118,323 downwards.
TGAACAGATCGCGCAAGGGTGTGATCAAGAGTGTAGCGATCAACAGTTGTAATGCCCATTCACCCAACTGATGTTCCAGCGCCTTTAACGGGTCAGCACCCAGATTATTAGAAACCGCTTGGTAAAACAGCCAAGCTCCTGGCAAAATGCCTACTATATATATAGGCCACGCTGGAACTGTTTTCACAACTTGATTCAAACGCTGCGTTTGGGTCATCGACATATCACTTCATTCCTTGCTTCGAATTAAAAATTCGTACGCAAATCCATGCCTGAATAAAGTGATGCGACTTCGTCTGCATAACCATTGAACATGAGTGTGGGAATACGCTTGGCAAACAGTCCGCCACCAATGGGGCGCTCGGATGCTTGTGACCAACGTGGGTGATCCACCTCTGGGTTCACATTGGAATAAAAACCGTATTCATTATCCGCGATCAAATTCCAAGTGGTGGGTGGTTGTTCGTCTGTCAGCGTGATTTTCACGATGCTTTTGATCGACTTAAATCCGTATTTCCACGGTACAACCAATCGTAATGGTGCGCCGTTTTGATTTGGAAGCTCTTCGCCATACATACCCGTTGCGATCATCGCGAGTGGATTCATCGCCTCGTCCAGACGGAGACCTTCTACATATGGGTATGGAAAACGGCTATTATTTTGTCCGGGCATTTCTTCGGGGCGATAAAGCGTTTCAAAGGCCACATATTTGGCACCCGATTGCGGATCAGCCTTTTTCAAAAGTTCGGACAAAGAAAAACCGATCCACGGCACAACCATTGACCATGCTTCGACACAGCGAAAACGATATATACGTTCTTCCAGTGTTACATCCTTTAGGATGTCATCCAAACCATAGGTACCCGCATTATTGACCATCCCGCCAATTTCAACTGACCAAGGATCGGTTGTGAGGGTATGTGCATTTGCAAGCGGGTCGCCCTTGCCCGTACCAAATTCGTAAAAGTTATTATATGTGGTGGCCGCGTCTCTGGGAGTGATTTCGGTATCCACAGTGTAGTCAGATTTCACTGCGTCGAGTGATTTCGCAAATCCGATCTGGGGTAATGCGGTACTAGCCAACGCGCCCGCAATAATATTGCGTCGGTTTAAAAATTCACCCTTGGGCGTTACGTCAGAATAATTCAGCTTGGTCATTTCAATGCTCCCTTTGTCACATAATGACCTAATGCGCTTGCCTGAAAAAGACAAAACAAGCGCATTCACAAAGACGTTGGAAATCTTTCAATTAGTTGCCGGGTAACACATCAGGGCGCGGATACATACGCGCCAGTGACATTGATCGCCCGTTCGCCTGAACGACGCGAATATGTTTGCGTCTGATTTGGCGCGGTTCTGTTACGCCGACCGAATGCGCGATGGTTTCCACCTCGTAGATGACACCATTTGCGTAATTCGCAACCTTTTCGGATTTCACCAACGGCACCAAACCTTTTTGGAAACGCGGATCATGTGTGGTGATCCCCGTAGGGCAGGTGTTTTTGTTACATTTCAATGCCTGAATACAGCCAAGCGAGAACATAAACCCACGCGCAGATACAACAAAATCGGCGCCCAGCCCCAATGCCCATGCCACATCAGATGGGTTTATCAACTTGCCCGAAGCAATTAATCGCACACGCTGTCGCAATCCGCGTTCATAGAGAAGATCCGATACACGCGGTAAACTTTCAGCCAATGGAGAACCGACCAGATCCATCAATGGCATCGGCGCGGCGCCCGTACCACCATCCCCACCATCCAGTGTAATAAAGTCGGGCGCATGTTCGATACCCCGCGCAACCACACGATCCAAAAACTCGGCCATGGCCGAATAATCACCCATCACGGTTTTATAGCCAACGGGTTTTCCCGTGACCTTGCGGATATGAATAATCTTGTCGATCAGTTCATCCGCATTGGCGATATCTTTGTGTCGGTTTGGTGAAATGCTGGCTTGGCCCTCTGGAATACCACGAATGGCGGCAACCTCTGCATCCACCTTGGATGCGGGCAGGATACCACCCTTGCCCGGTTTTGCCCCTTGAGCCAGTTTAATCTCAAACATGCGTACCTGTGGGTGCGCGGCGACCTCACGAAGTTTATCATCGCTCAGGTTCCCCTCGTGATCACGTACGCCATATTTTGCTGTACCAATTTGATAAACAATGTCGCAACCACCCTCAAGATGATACGGCGACAAACCACCTTCGCCGGTATTCAACCAAATGCCCGCTTTTTTCGCGCCTGCACTCAATGCCTGCACCGCTGGTTTTGATAACGCACCATAGCTCATGCCAGAAATGTTGAAAAATGACGGTGCCATAAATGGGGTCTTACAATATGGGCCAATTTCCAATGGCTCGGTTTTGGCAGCCTGTTCATCCAGCGGTGGGAAAGCGGCATTCACAAATATCGTTGTACCTGGTTGTGTCAGGCTTCGTGTTGAACCAAATGCAATGGTATTCCCCTTGGCCTTTGATGCACGCGCCACCCAATCACGCTGCGCACGATTAAATGGCATTTCTTCGCGATCCATCGCAAAGAAATATTGGCGAAAAAATTCACCCAACTCGGTGAATAAATACCGAAACCGCCCCAAAACGGGATAATTACGCCGCACCGCATCCTCGGTTTGGTTACGGTCTATGAAAAACATAATGATGGCGGCGATCACGATAAAACAGAGCGCGACAACAAACACCGTGACGATCAGTTGTAGTATATTACCAATGAAACCCATGAAACTTCCTCCGCTTCAACTTGGTTTCACATTATGATCTATTACAGCAGTAGCAAGTGCTAGTTTTTTAGGCAGCGGAATTTTGGCATCAAAAATTTGACTTGAAATAGGCATAGAGCAACGCGCCAACAATAATCATCCCAGGTATCCCCAGAATGCGCCGCGCCAGCCCAAAAAATATCATACGAAGGATCATGCCCATGCGGACTATCTAACGGCATTTTGTCGATTTACAATAGATAGCTAAATGGCGGCCAAAATGACCGCCATAGATATTAGTGTATCTTTGCATCCGATGGTTTTCGCGGTGGTTTTGACTTACCGTTCAAAATCAACCCCGTGTCATTTGCGGTTACTTTTACCGCACTGCCATCCAGCACATCACCAGACAGCAACAATTCGGCCAACTCATCCTGCAGTGCTTTTTGGATAACTCGTTTCAACGGACGTGCCCCATACACGGGATCATACCCTTGGTCGGCGAGCCACGTTTGCGCGGCATCATCAACATCAAGTGTAATTTTGCGCCCTTCCAAACGTTTGGCCAAAATCGCCAGTTGGATATCAACGATCCGGTCCATATTTTCACGGCTTAACCGATCAAACAGGACGATTTCATCCAAACGGTTTAGGAATTCAGGGCGGAAATGCGCCCGCACCGCTTCCATCACTTGGCCTTTTGCTTCTTCGGTATCTTGACCATCGGGCAAAATGCTCAACGCTTGCGATCCTAGGTTCGATGTTAAAATGATCAAGGTTTGTTTGAAATCAACGGTGCGCCCCTGACCATCGGTCAATTGCCCATCGTCCAATACCTGCAACAACACGTTGAACACATCTGGATGGGCCTTTTCGACCTCATCAAACAACAACACTTGATATGGACGACGACGCACAGCCTCGGTCAACACACCGCCTTCGTCATATCCAACATATCCAGGAGGTGCCCCGATCAGACGCGCAACCGAATGCTTTTCCATGAACTCGGACATATCAATCCGCACCATCGCGCTATCGTCATCAAACAGATATTCGGCCAATGCTTTGGTCAACTCGGTCTTACCGACACCCGTTGGCCCCAAAAACATAAATGAACCTAGCGGTCGCTTAGGATCATTCAAACCCGCACGCGCACGGCGCACAGCATTTGAAACAGCATGTACCGCATCAAATTGTCCAATCACGCGCTTGCCGATTGCGTCTTCCATTTTCAACAGCTTCTCGCGCTCGCCCTCCAGCATCTTATCAACGGGAATACCTGTCCAACGCTCGACAACCGATGCGATTTGTTCTGGGCGCACAGCCTCTTCGACCATAACATCGTCGCCGGCTTCTTCGGCCTTTGACAATTTCTTTTCCAATTCAGGAATGACGCCGTATTGCAATTCACCCATCTTGCCCAAATCACCCGCACGTTTTGCGTTTTCAAATGCCACGCGCGCGCCATCAAGCTCTTCTTTGATATCACGAGCAGAAGCCAGCTTATCACGCTCGCCTTGCCATTTTGCGGTCATTTGACTGGATTGTTCCTGCAATTCAGATACATCTTTTTGCAATTTTTTCAATCGATCCTGCGATGCCGCATCCGTTTCGGATTTCAACGCCTCCACTTCGATTTGCTTTTGCAATAACTCACGATCAATTGCATCCAATGCTTCTGGCTTGGAATCAACCTCCATACGCAACCGCGATGCGGCCTCGTCCATCAAATCAATCGCTTTGTCTGGCAAAAATCGATCGGTGATATAACGTTCGGACAAAGTCGCCGCCGCAACCAATGCGCTATCGGAAATGCGAATACCATGGTGTAGCTCGTATTTTTCCTTAATACCGCGCAAAATTGAAATGGTATCCGCAACTGTTGGCTCTTCAACCAACACAGGCTGGAAACGCCGTGCCAATGCCGCGTCTTTTTCAACATGCTTGCGATATTCATCGAGCGTAGTCGCACCAACACAGTGCAATTCACCACGCGCCAATGCAGGTTTCAACAGGTTCGATGCGTCCATCGCACCTTCTGATTTACCTGCACCAACCAGCGTGTGCATTTCGTCGATGAACAAAATGATTTCGCCCGCGGCCTCTGTGACCTCGGTTAAAATGGACTTCAATCGCTCTTCAAATTCACCACGATATTTCGCACCTGCAATCAATGCGCCCATATCCAACGCCATCAGCGTTTTGTTTTGCAAACTTTCTGGCACATCACCATTCACAATACGAAGCGCCAAACCTTCGGCAATTGCTGTTTTACCAACACCGGGTTCACCAATCAAAACGGGGTTATTTTTGGTTCGGCGTGACAATACTTGCATCGTGCGGCGAATTTCTTCGTCGCGCCCAATGATCGGATCAATCTTGCCGTCACGCGCCGCCGCGGTCAGATCACGTGCGTATTTTTTCAACGCATCATATCCATCCTCAGCACTCGCGCTATCCGCGGTGCGGCCTTTGCGAATATCATTGATCGCTGCATTTAAGCCTTGTGCATTCACACCGGCGTTTTTCAAAACCTCTTGCGCATCTGTTTTCACAATGCACAACGCCGTGAGCATCCGTTCCACAGGTACAAAGCTGTCGCCTGCCTTTTGCGCCAACTTCTGCGCCTCATCGAATACCCTATTTGTTTTGGTATCCAAATAAATGCTCGCACTATCGCCCGTAACCTTGGGTATTTTGGCAAGCTTCGCGTCAACATCTTGTAACGCGCGCTCTGGGTTGCCGCCCGATGCCTTGATCAGGTTGGCGGCTAAACCTTCGCTGTCATCCAACAGCGCTTTTAGCAAATGTTCAGGTGAAAATCGTTGATGGTTTTCGCGCATCGCAATGGTCTGAGCAGCATTAATCATGCCCCGAGACCGTTCAGTGAACTTTTCAAAGTCCATGTTCATCTCCTTTGTTAAGCACTTGCTATGAAATTTGACGCCCAATGTTAGGCACGTCAGATGCAAGCCTTCTCAAAATAAATAAGAACTCTTCGTGCAGCTCGCAAGTGTTCACTTCCAAATGTTCAAAATATCCTCGCCCAAGGCATCCAATCCTCTTCGCAAAACTTGACTTCGCCAACGGATTGCAACAAACCAGCCAAAACTTACAGGAGCCCCCGATGAACGCCGATGAACGCCTTATTGTTGCCCTTGATGTCCCAAATGTTTTGGATGGAATGAAATTGGTTGAACAACTTGGCAACAGTGTCTCTTTTTATAAAATTGGGCTTGGTATGTTGACGGGTGGCGGGCTTGCGCTTGCAAATGAATTAAAAGAAAACGGCAAACGCGTTTTTCTTGATATGAAATTCTTCGACATCGGTGCAACGGTCCAAAAGGCAGTATCAGGTATAGCACAATTTGATCTGGATTTTTTGACCGTTCACGGTGATCCACATGTGGTGCGTGCCGCCATTGCAGGGCGCGGTGATACCAATTTAAAAATCTTGGCGGTCACAATCCTTACATCCCTTGATCGCGGCGATCTTGATGATTGCCTCATTCAAACGGGCGACATTCAAAAATTGGTTGTGGAACGCGCACGCCTTGCATTACTTGCGGGTGCCGATGGTGTCATCGCCAGCCCACAAGAGGCCGCATTAATCCGCGCCCTGCCAGAAGCGAACGGAAAATTGATTGTAACCCCAGGCGTGCGCCCAACAGGTGGTGATGCGGGTGATCAAAAACGTATTGCAACACCTGCATCGGCTATTGGTGATGGTGCCGATCACATTGTGATGGGTCGCCCCATTTGGGCTGCGAAAAACCCCAAAGATGCGGCAATGGCCGTATTGGCAGAGTTGCAAAAAGTCTAAACTACGCAGATAATCGCGCCATGAAACGCCAAGCTTTGTGCCGCGATTGTCTATCCGCAATCCCCGATAAAAACCGCTGCCCCAAATGTGGGTCGCCGCGCGTAATCGCGCATGATGAATTATTTTCACTCAACATCGCGCATATGGATTGCGATGCATTTTATGCCTCGGTTGAAAAACGCGACAATCCAGAATTGCGCGACAAACCCGTCATCATTGGCGGTGGCACCCGTGGTGTTGTTTCAACCGCCTGTTATATCGCGCGGATCAAAGGCGTGCATTCCGCGATGCCAATGTTCAAGGCATTGAAAGTCTGCCCAGAAGCCGTGGTCGTGCGCCCGCGCATGGATGCATATGTCGCCGCATCCAAAGAAATTCGTGAAATGATGGATGCGCTCACGCCCGTGGTGGAACCGCTATCACTAGACGAAGCATTCATGGATCTGTCAGGAACCGAACACCTACATGGTGAACCGCCCGCATTATCAATGGCGCGTTTGATCAAACGTATGGAAACTGAATTGCAGCTGTCTGGTTCGATTGGTTTATCACATAATAAATTCTTGGCAAAATTGGCATCTGATTTGGATAAACCACGTGGGTTTTCAATCATCGGTGTAGCGGAAACGGAATCTTTGCTGGCGCCTTTACCTATTAAGAAAATTTGGGGTGTGGGCAAGGTGACCCAATCCCATCTTGAGCGCGATGGCATTCGCACCATAAGTGATCTTCGCCGTTATGAGCGCAAAGATTTGGCAAACCGTTATGGAACGCTTGGCGATCACCTTTGGCACCTGTGTCGCGGCATCGACAATCGCCACGTATCGCAACGCGCCAAGGTCAAAAGCATTTCCAAAGAAACAACATTCGATGAGGACACCGCAAGCATTGATATCTTAGACGGCCACCTATGGCGGCTGGCTGAACAAGTGTCTATGCGCGCCAAGGCCAAAGGCCAATCGGGCCATGTGGTCACGATCAAAGTAAAGCAAAGTAATTTTCAAAGCGTCACGCGCCGCATCACATTGCGCGAACCAACCCAAATGGCCGAACGCATTTATAAACACGCACGTCGCATGCTTGATGATGTTATACCCCTTGGCCCATTTCGTCTGATCGGTGTGGGTATTAGTAACCTTGATAGCGAAGAATTCGCAGATCAATTCAATGACCTCTTGGAACAGGACGACAAGGCACTGGCGGCAAAGGAACGTGCAACCGACGCAATTCGTAAAAAATTTGGCAATGATGCAATTGTTAAGGGGCGTTCGTTGCGCTGATCATTCGGCCGCAAATTTTAGCGGCGCTTGCGAAATCTTTGCCAATTCCAAAACGACCCGATCAATCCGACGCTTGATCAAATCAAACTGCTCGTTTTTGGTAACAGACGCTTCGTTCAAATAAAGAGCACGATCAATTTCCACCTGCACCGCATTGCGCCGCTGTGTTGGGCGGCCATATTCACGCAAAATATAAGCCCCCGCAAATGGCAAATTTCGCGCGACGACGAAATCCTGTCTGCGAAATGCAGCCTCCACCTGATCCGCGATTTCGGGCGCACAGGCCGAACCAAAACGATCCCCGATAATCACATCGGGGCGCGATCCACCGCGCACCGAAATATTATCAAGCGCTGTGTGGGGCATGGAATGGCAATCAATCAGCAATGATTCACCAAATGCGTCTGTGGTTTGTTTCAACAGGCCATTTAATCGCTGGTGATAGGGTTCGTAATATTTTGCGATCCTATCAAGCGCGTCATGGTTTGAAATCTTGCCCGATTGGATTGCCCGCCCTTGCGATACCACGCGTGGGATAACCCCCAAACCAGCTGCGGTTCGCGGATTGCCCTTGGTCGGTTTCACATCTTCGATAATCGCGCTATCCAATTCATCTGCACCGCGATTTAAATCAATGAACGCCCGTGGCATGACCGCCGCCATCAAAGGCGCACCTGATTCTGGCGCACTTGAAAACAGCTCATCCACAAACGCATCTTCTGAGCTTCGCAGATGATTGCGAGACAGATTCGATTTTTCAAAATACGAATCCGTATAATCCCGCCCGCTGTGTGGCGAGCTAAACACCGTTGAACTGGTCCAATTTGTCGGCAAAGACAGGGAAAATACGTAATTTGTCATGTTTCTGTCATAACCTATTCATTGTTTTCGCAAAAGCCCTTGATCAATTTTCACAACCCTTCTATAGAAGCCGCTCGTTAAGGGGTTTTCCCCTTGGTTATATCGGGCGTATAGCTCAGCGGGAGAGCACTTCGTTGACATCGAAGGGGTCACTGGTTCAATCCCAGTTACGCCCACCATCCTCGCCGAGGGTGGCCCAGTAATTCAAAGGCATCGGCATCGTCCGGCGCCACGACAAAGGAGAAGGCCATGAAGGTCAAGAACTCACTTCGCTCGCTCAAAGCGCGCCACCGCGATTGTCGTGTCGTGCGCCGCAAAGGCCGTGTTTACGTTATCAACAAAACACAGCGTCGCTTTAAGGCACGTCAGGGTTAATTGATTGCGAGATCAGTTTTAAAAAGGCCGCTCTTTGAGCGGCTTTTTTTATGCGAAAATGCTTGAGCCCCGAATCATCACTTGCTAGAATCACCCTATGCCAAGCTGCCTCTTGCATAGAATTAACCAAACACATGATTTCGCGAGCTTTTATCGCGTGGAAATCTGCGCGAATTTGTTCGAAGAATTTTCAGTCGTGCGTGAATGGGGTCGCGTTGGGCGGCATGGACGGCAAATTATCCAACTGTTTCCAGATTTGGTTAGCGCATCTAGCGCCGCAGACAAGGTGCGTGAAACCGCGATGAAACGCGGCTATCAACGCATCTAATCCACATTATTCTGCCGCAATTTGATCTGCCTTTTCCACACGTACAGCGGAAAACTTGAACTCTGGAATTTTACCGTATGGATCAAGTGCAGAATTGGTCAAAATATTCGCCGCCGCTTCGACATATGCAAATGGCAGAAATACCATATCCTCAGACACGGCGCGGTCAGCCCGTGCCATTACAGTGATCGACCCGCGCTTTGTGGTCAGCCGCACAATGCCGCCTGCATCTACGCCCAATTTGTGTAATGTGCGCGGATGAAGTGAACAGTTTGCCTCCGGTTCAACCGCATCCAAAACGCTCGCACGGCGCGTCATTGAACCTGTATGCCAATGTTCCAATTGACGACCCGTTGTCAGGATCATCGGATATTCTTCATCTGGTACATCATCGGGTGCAATAATGCTCGCTGGTGTAAATTTTCCACGACCATCGGCGCGTGGAAACCCATCGCCAAAAACAATCGCTTGCCCAGGATCGGTCGGTGAAAGGCTGGGATAGGTTACAACGTTTTCACGCTCCAACCGTTCCCATGTGATGTTGGAAAGCGATTCCATATTCAGCGCCATTTCACCAAACACTTGGGATGGGTGCGTATAATCCCAATTCAGCCCTAGCCGTTTTGCCAATTCAACCGTGATTGCCCAATCTTCACGCGCATCCCCCGGTGGATTGATCGCGGGGCGCCCCATCTGCACCTGACGGTTCGTATTTGTCACGGTCCCCGTTTTTTCCGCGAACGCAGATGCGGGTAAAACTACATCGGCGTAATTTGCCGTTTCTGTCAGAAAAATATCCTGCACCACCAAATGTTCTAGCTTGGCCAAAGCGGCGCGGGCGTGATCGACATCGGGGTCGGACATCGCGGGATTTTCGCCCAAGATATACATGGATCGAATGTCACCAGCATGGATTGCTTCGATAATTTCAACAACTGTCAGACCTTTTTCAGATGAAAAATCATCCGATTTCCAAACTTCGGTAAAGGCGGATCGCACGCCATCGTCACCAACAGGTTGGTAATCCGGCAAGAACATCGGGATCAGCCCCGCATCAGACGCACCCTGAACGTTATTTTGTCCACGCAACGGATGCAGACCCGCACCCGATTTACCAACATTGCCTGTCATAAATGCCAGTGAAATCAAACAGCGCGAATTGTCCGTGCCGTGAATATGTTGGGAAATCCCCATCCCCCAAAAAATCATCCCTGCCTTGGCACCCGCAAACACACGCGCCACATCGCGCAGGGTATCCGCATCGATGCCGCAAATCGGTGCCATTTTTTCAGGACTGAAATCGGCAAGATGCTCTTTTTGCGCTTGCCAATTTTCGGTGTGGTTTTTGATATAATCGTTATCAAACAGCTCTTCTTCGATGATCACATGCATGATTGCATTCAACATGGAAACATCCGCACCCGGGCGGAATTGCAACATATGCGACGCATGACGTTTTAATGCCTGACCGCGTGGATCCATCACGATCAGCTTGCCACCACGTTTAGCGAATTGTTTGAAATAGGTTGCCGCAACGGGGTGATTTTCGGTGGGGTTAGCACCAATCACGATCGCCACATCCGCGTTTTCAATTTCGTTAAATGTCGCCGTCACCGCGCCCGATCCGACGTTTTCCATCAACGCCGCAACGGATGAAGCGTGACACAACCGCGTACAGTGATCGACGTTGTTATGCCCAAATCCTTGGCGGATCAGCTTTTGAAATAAATAAGCCTCTTCGTTGGTGCATTTGGCAGAACCAAACCCCGCAATTGCATTGCCGCCAACGCTATCGCGCAATTTTGCCATGCCGCTTGCGGCGGCGTCTAATGCTTCATCCCATGTTGCTTCGCGAAAATGGGTGAATGGATTAGAGGGGTCAACATTCAAACCCTTTGGTGCGTTTTCCAAACGGATCAACGGTTTGGTCAGACGGTGCGCGTGATCGATGTAATCGAACCCAAACCGCCCTTTCACACACAAACGATTTTCATTGGCGGGGCCATCAATACCATCAACCCATGCAACCTTTTCATCTTTGATTTTAAGGCTGATTTGACAACCAACACCACAAAATGGGCAAACGGATTTTACCTCGCGGTCGAAATCATTGCTATCGCCGATCTGGTTTTCGTCAACTACGCTTGATGGCATCAATGCACCCGTTGGGCAGGCTTGCACACATTCACCACATGCCACACAAGATGACGCGCCCATGGGGTCATCCATATCAAAAACGATTTTGGCGTCGTGCCCGCGACCCGCCATGCCAATCACATCATTGACCTGCACTTCGCGACAGGCACGCACGCACAGGTTACATTGAATACAGGCATCCAAATTCACCTTCATCGCGACATGGCTATCATCGAGCAACGGCACTCGGTTTTTTTCAATTGCGGGAAAACGGCTCTCACTTACGCCTTGCATCGCGGCCATATCCCACAGATGCGAAGATTTATCATGTGCCTGATCTTGGGCCGGTTGATCAGCGACAAGCAATTCCATCACCAATTTGCGCGCATTTTCTGCGCGCGCGGATTCTGATTTCACCACCATGCCATCGGTTGGTGTGCGAATGCAGGATGCGGCCAATGTACGCTCGCCATCAATTTCGACCATACAGGCGCGACAGTTACCGTCCGAACGATAGCCCTTTTCACCAGAATGGCAGAGATGGGGAATTGTTGTTCCTTCCCGTTTGGCCACGGACCAAATGGTTTCATCCTTGTCTGCGGTGACTTCGCGCCCATCAAGGGTAAAGGTGATTTTGTCAGACATAACATTTCCACATTCAATTTGTTTGTCTTACTAGAACACAGAAACGCGCGATTGGTAAATAATTTACCGACATGATTGGCGCAAAACGCGCCGCTGATGTTTATTTCGAAACCACCATTAATCGGTTGCGAATGCGCCGCACTGCGATGGCCACAACGATAATCACGGGCAAGACCAACATCGCCGTGATTGTGTGTTTTTCCCAACCCAACAAATTGCTGCCAATTGGTGATAACAGATATGACATCAGGCTGACGGCATAATAGCTAATCGCGACGATGGAGAGTCCTTCTACCGTTTCTTGAAGGCGCAATTGAATATCGGCGCGTTCATCCATGCGTGCCAATACGCGCTGGTTTTGGCTGGTTTGGCGCACGCTGACACGTGTGCTTAACAAATCCGATGCTCGTGCAGATCGCAGCGATATGTCCTTAAGCCGTTCTGACGCCGCTTCGCATGTACGCATCGCAGGATCAAATCGGCGCATCATGAATTCCGAAAATGTTTGGCGGCCCAAAAACCGTTCTTCGCGCAAAACGGAAATGCGTTGGTTAACCAATGTGCTGTATGCGCGCGCCGCAGAAAAACGAAACGCGTGTTTTGAAATCAGCTCTTCGATGCGCGCAGATATCGACAGCAGTTTTTCCAGTGCCTCTTGTGAACTTCCTTGTTCATCGGACAGACCGTCCACCGCGTTGGATAATTCCGCATCCAAATCTTCCAGCTGTGCAAATACTTGTCGTGCGATGGGCAAGGTTAACATCGACATGGATTTATAGGTTTCGATTTCCAATAGCCGCTGCAAAATACGGCCCAACCGATTGCGCCCGACCTGACCAATTGGGTAAATGACAAACCGAATGTTATCCGCCGTATCAATACGAAAATCCGATGCAACCACGGCGGTTTTATCGACCACATATGAAACGGATAAACTTTCGGACACCAAATTATCTGCGAAAAATTGTTGTGCGGTTTTTTCAACATTTATGGTTGCATCGCTTGGGTGAACAACAACACTCACGGATGTGATCACCGTGGATTGCACATTGGCCAACCAATCGTTGGGAAATAATTCATATCCCGCGATGTCAAAACCGACTTTGCCCGCAATGGATTTAATGAGCGTATAGGTTACAAATTCAGTGTGCTTTTCCCATTTTAAAATCGCGCCACCCAATTCGCAAAAATGATGCGTTGCATCGCGTGGAATTGCCGTGGCACCAAATCGTTGTAACAGCTCGGACAGAAATTTGTGATGATCGCCGTCATCCATAAACGCGACATATCCCACCACACTTGGTGCATCAACTTGTGGAAATGGACGTGCGTGCAATTCATTTGCAAGTCCATAACGAAGCGCGTGATTTTTGACCATGGACATGCGAGAACACCCTTATTCTGTTCTGTGCATTTTAGGCGATCCAAACGATTTGTGGATTGTATATAGCGTCGCAGCCAAAATCAGCGCGACATCGATCATTAGCGTTGCAACTTTAATACATCCGCCGCTTTTTCCTCGGCGATTTCCTCGAAATCAAACGCATCAAGTCGCTTGGCGCGTGTACCTGCCTTGGTTGCGGATATCTTGATTTCCTGCACGTCTTTTGCCGCCTGTCCAAAGTGACGATCTAGGTTTTCAACACGCGTCCCCAGTCGATCGACATCTTTATAAAGTGCGCCCAATTCACGGCGAATTGCGCCCGCCTGTTCGCGCATCCGTGCATCCTTGAGAACTGCACGCATGGTATTCAATGTCGCCATACATGTGGTGGGGGACACGATCCAAACTCGTGCATCGAACCCCTCGCGCACAACTTCTGGGAAATTGGCGTGCAATTCTGCGTAAACAGCCTCGGATGGTAAAAACAACAATGCGCCATCCGCCGTTTCGCCATCAATGATGTAACGCTCGGATATATCTTTGATGTGTTTGCGAAGCGAGCTTCGCATAAATTGCCCCGCACGCTGGACATCCGCATCGGTCTTCGCATTGCGCAATGCTTCGTATGCCTCTAGCGGGAATTTGGAATCGATAACGATGGGGCCTGGCGGATTGGGCAGGTTGATCAAACAATCGGCGCGTTTCCCATTCGACAGCGTCGCTTGAAATTTATACGCCTCTGGCGTTAATGCCTTGGTTACAATGTCGTTCAATTGAATTTCACCAAACGCACCGCGCGTTTGTTTGTTGGACAAAATGTCTTGTAACGACAAAACGTCGCCTGACAATTTTTCAATATTTGTCTGTGCCTTGTCGATGGTTTCAAGTCGTGTATGCAGTTCGCCCAACGAACGCGCCGTACGCGTGGCGGTGCCATGCAAGCTGTCACCCATATTGCGTTGTACTTCTTCAAGGCGGCGTTCAACCGTTTCCAACATCTGCGCCTGCGCCTTGGCCTGTGCGTCGGATACATGTTGCAAACCACCGGTCAGCTGGTGTTGGTTGTCATTCAATCCACGCACGCTTTCGCCAAGCTGTCCCATTTGAAATGCCAATGGTTCCATAGCCCGTGCGGATCGCGCCGAGGCACGCAGCGCCATAAACACCATAATTAACAATGCTAAAAACAGAACCCCACCGATCAACGCAGCAATAATAATCGGTTGATTAAAATCCAAAATGATATCGCCAATCTGTATCATGTGCGCCCAAACAATCGTTCGATATCGGACAGTTTCAATTCAACATATGTCGGGCGGCCATGATTGCACTGACCCGAATGGGGTGTTACCTCCATTTCGCGCAGCAACGCGTTCATTTCTTCGCCGCGCATAATGCGCCCAGAACGAATGGAACCGTGACAGGCAACGCGTGACAATATCGCCTCGATCTTATCTTTCACGCTTTGTGTTTGGTTTAGATCGGACAACTCGTCCAAAATATCGTGCAACATTGCCTTGGCGTTCACCTCGCCCAAGATTGCGGGCGTTTCACGCACGGCCACCGCATTGCCGCCAAATTCTTCGATAACCAATGCAAACTCTGCCAACTGGGATGCTGCATCCAAAATCGTTTGGCGATCAGATTCTGACAATTCGACGATTTCTGGGATCAACAGAGCCTGCCCCGCAACACCATTTTGCGCCATCTGTTTTTTCAGCTTTTCATAAACTAAACGTTCATGCGCCGCATGTTGATCCACGATCACCATGCCATCATTAGTTTGTGCAATAATGTAATTTTCATGAACTTGTGCACGCGCCGCACCCAATGGATGATCCCCGTGAGATGTTTCATCCAACTGAACCGTATCTGTTGGCATTTCCACACGGCCAGAATACCCCGTTACAGAATCGTTAAACCCCTGTTGTTGCGCCATATGATTAACCCGCAACGCCGATTGCGACGGGCGATCCATTTGATATATCGGCGCGGTCGGGCGTTGCTCTGGACGAAACGCTCCGAGCGTTGCATCGGCCACCGTCGATGATGCGCGGTGCCCTGCCCCCGCCAACGCATGGCGCAAACCTGATACCAGCAATCCTCGTGCCACGCCTGGTTCGCGAAAACGGACCTCTGCCTTGGCAGGGTGCACGTTTACATCCACCCGTTCTGGATCGCATTCGATAAATAACGCAACGGCCGGATAACGATCGCGGCTTAGAAAATCGGAATAGGCAGCGCGCAATGCGCCAATCAAAACTTTGTCTTTGACGGGGCGCCCGTTGATAAACAGATATTGCGCCACCGCAGCACCACGCGAATAGGTTGGCAAACTTGCGTAACCTGTCAGGGTCATTCCCTCGCGTTCAGCATCAATCAGAATGGAGTTTTCAGCAAATTCTTTGCCCAAAATTGTGCGCAGGCGTGAATGCAACGCTTCGAATAAATCACCATTGCATGGGTCGGCGCGAAATACGATGCGCCCCTCGCCCCCCCCCGAAACATCGCGCAGGATAAACCCGATATGGGGTTCTGCCATCGCAAGACGTTTCACAACATCGCTGATCGCGCCCGATTCAGATCGATCCGTGCGCAAAAACTTGAGCCGCGCTGGTGTTGCATGAAACAAATCGCGCAATTCAACAACGCTGCCTTTGGCCAATGCCGCTGGTCGCACGGATTCGATATCACCACCATTCACCGCGATTTGCGCAGCACTATCCGCACCTTGTGCGCGTGACGTGATCGTCAAACGACCAACAGCACCCATGGATGGCAATGCCTCGCCGCGAAACCCAAATGTATGGATATTCAACAAATCTGACCCATCGATTTTCGATGTTGCATGGCGCGACAATGCCAGCGCCAATTGATCTTGCGCGATGCCATGCCCATCATCGGTCACGCGGATCAAGGTTTTTCCACCATCCGCATAGGCGATTTCAATACGCGTGGCCTGTGCATCAATTGCGTTTTCGACCAACTCCTTCACCGCCGAACTCGGCCGTTCCACAACCTCCCCTGCAGCGATGCGATTCGCCGCCGCTTCGTCCAACTGGCGGATTTGCGGTTGATTTGCGCTTATATTGGGATTTGCTTGGCTCATACCACTAGGGATAGCATAAACCAATGTACTCACGCCATAACAATCAGATCAATCTGTACTCGCAACGCCCTCTGGTTTGCCAACCACAACAAAACGCAATTCATCCGTTTTTAACAATCGTTTTGCCACACGCGACACGTCATCCATCGTCACCGCGTTGACCTGATCATTGCGCGTGGCAATGTAATCAATGGGCAAATCTTGCGATTGCATTCCTGCTAAAATGCCCGCGATTTGGCTGTTGCCGTCGAACCGCAATGGATATGCGCCGGTTAAATATGTTTTCGCCGCCTCCAATTCATCCGCCGTTACGCCACTATCGGCCATGCGTGCCCACTCAACGCGAATAACATCCAATGCTTCTTTGATGCGCCCGTTGGCCGATGCGACAGACCCGCCAATGTAATCACCAAATTCTCCAGACGCGATATAGGAATAAACACCATAGGTAAGGCCACGTTTTTCACGCACCTCTTCCGTCAGGCGTGAAGTAAATCCGCCGCCACCCAAGATGCGGTTCATTACATAGGCTGCGAAAAAATCGGGATCATGGCGATCAAGTCCCGCTTGCGCCCATAATGCCTGTGCTTGTGGTGTATCGAATTCAACAACCGTTGTACCACCCGTTGCGCCAAACGGTGTTTTGGTTGGCATCGGCGCACCAGTCGCGGGTAAATCTCCCAACAATATATCCAACATCGGGCCAAGTTCTTCGGCGGTGACGTCACCAACAACACCGATAAAGATACGATCAAGCGCCATAGCGTTTTGATGCGCAACACGCATATCATCAGGTGTTAAGGTTTGAACCGTTTCAATGGTGCCCTCTTTACCACGTGCATAAGGGTGATTTGGGAATGACAATTCGCGCATCGCTTTGCCCGCAATGGCATCAGGGTCGGTTTCATCTGATGCAAGCCCAGATAAAATTTGTCCCTTTACGCGATCAACGGCTACCTTGTTAAATGCGGGCTTTGTGATCGCTTGTTTTAACAAATCCAATGCTTCTGCTGCATTTGATTTCAAAACTTCTGCGGTGATGGAAACCGAATCGCGGCTCGCACTAAACCCAAATCGTGCGGCCATACTTTCAGATGCACGCAAGAATGCAGCTGCGTCCATGTCGCCTGTACCCTCTTCCAATGTTGCGGCCATCAGGTATGTCGCACCGCTTTTCTCATCATTATCCAAACTGGCACCACCGCGAAACGCGATGTCGAATGCGATCATGGGAATAGACGGCTCAGACACCAACCACGCCTTGATACCATTTGGCGAGGTGACTTCTTGGATTTTCACCTCTGCAAAACTTGGAATTGCCGTGATGAAAAATACGATGCAACTTATAAAAACACGGATCATTTTGCGGATTCCTTATCTGCCACCAACCATCCTGTTACGGATGCTTTGTCGTTCAACACATTGCGGGCGGCATTCATGATATCGTCAGGGGTGACCGCTTGAAGTGCATCCGACCAACCTTGTACATCTTCGATTGTTAAGCCTGCGGTCAATGCCTCGCCGTATCGGCGGGCAAGCCCACTTTGATCATCAAGCGCATAAATTTCAGAGGCGGCAATTTGCGTTTTCAAACGGGCCAAATGGTCGGTATCCACTCCCTCTTCTAAGAAAGCAGCAATAGTTGCGTCTAGCTCTGACTCCAGTTCGGTCAAGCCAACCCCAGGCGCGGGCACGGCGTAGATCCCGAGCGAAGTTGGATCATATGAAACGCCATCGTAAAATGCTGCTTGGTTGATCGAAATCTTTTTGTCCAACTGCATGCGCTGCCCCATAAACGAAGTCACACCTGAACCGCCAAACAGTTCCACAAACAGGGTCAGTGCCGCCGCCTCTTTTTGATCGCCAGCCTTACGGTTTGTCGCAGCATAGTTACGAATGACATATGGTTGGCGCACACGCGGATCTTCAAACACGGTGCGTACAGCGGCGCGATGGGGTGGTTCTGCGGGGCGAACGCGTTCGGGAATCGTTGTTGATGGTGTCAATGCGCCATAATAATTCTGGGCTAATTCCTTAACCTCGTCAGGTTCTACATCGCCTGCAACAATCAAAATTGCATTGTTTGGCGCATAATAGGTTTTGTAAAATGCTAGCGCGTCCTCGCGGCTTAGCTGTTGCATTTCATGCATCCAGCCAATCACAGGAATGCCGTATGGGTGATTGTCATACATCAACGCCGTGCGGTGTTCGCTAAACAACGCGCTTGGGTTGCTTTCGGTGCGCGAATTGCGTTCTTCGATAATTACATCGCGTTCGGGCAACACTTCTTCTTGGGTCAATTTCAACCCCTGCATACGATCCGATTCGAGTTCCATCATCAATGGCAATCGATCCGCCGCGATACGTTGGAAGTATCCTGTATAATCCTGATTGGTGAATGCATTTTCCGAACCACCATTGGCAGCAACAATCTGTGAAAATTCACCCGCTTCCATTTTATCCGTTCCCTTGAACAACAAATGTTCCAAGAAATGTGCAATGCCCGATTTTCCGGGCGCTTCGTCTGCGGCGCCTACCTTGTACCAGACCATATGTGTCACAACAGGTGCGCGGTGGTCTTCGATCACCACCCCTTGCATACCGTTGTCCAACATAAACGTGGTGACATTTTCATTGTCTGCCATGGCAAAAGTGGGAATTATCAATGTCGTCACAACGACGAAAAGGCGACGAATGAACATATTTGCTCCGAAGGTTATTTCACGCCAAACGTATTGCACCACCTGAATGATGCAAGCCCAACTTACGCGAATGTGAGAATAATTTTATTCGGCGGGTGGTGCCGTTGGTGTGCGTACGCCCAAACGGCGCAAACGTATCAATTCACGATCTGCGTCTAACTCAAATTTAGTATAGGCTCGGATTGTGCTGCTGTACCCAGCGAGGCGTTCCAAAACGCGCGGCGGATTGTCTTTGCGCTGTTTCAAATCTTCGGTCGCAAGGGTTGATCGGATGGATGGATCAACACCGTACCGCTGAGCGCTGCGCAATAATGTCTGTTCGCTGGAACGGATCAGATTTCCGTCTAATGCGGCGCCATTCCCACCAAGTGCGGCAACCGCATCTTTGTTTGGTTCTTGATCAACACGGCTGAGCGCGCCGGGACGTGGCTCTGGCAATGCGTTCAAATCATCGGGCATGGTTAAAGGTTTAGTTGGCACCACGGCAAATTCATCTGGGCCTTTACTGCTTTTGCCAGCGCCACTACATGCCGCCAAAGAAAACACAGCAATGCCTGCCAATATAACCGCTGATTTCGCCATCATTATCAAACCTAAATTACCTGTTCGCAGCATCATTAACGCATTTCAAATCAAAGGTCACGCCCGTTTGGGCAACCGTTCGCCAAAGATTATTAATCCAATGGCACCGGCGAAAACCCAGATGTCTGCCACATTGAATGAATATGGATTGTAAAACCCACAACATGACATGTTTAAAAAATCGGCAACGGCGCCGTGCAAAACACGATCAAGCGCATTACCCATTGCACCGCCCACGATCAATCCAACCAATGCCGCCGCCAACCATCCCGTAAATTGACGCGCCCAAATCAATATACCGATGCTGATGCCCATCGCCAGAATGATCAAAAACCATCTTGCCGACAGACCAGACATCAATCCAAAATTAATGCCCTCATTCCAGCCCATGCGAAAATTCAACACGGGCGGCAACACATCAATCGCGCGCTGATTGATCAAATCCAGATGCCAAACGACGTACCATTTGGTAAATTGATCAATCAAAAACGTGATTGCAGCGATGATAAGGGCGCGTGGTATCATGGATCAGTGGCGGAAATGGCGCATGCCAGTGAACACCATTGCAAGCCCTGCATCATCCGCGGCCTTGATCACTTCGTCATCGCGCATGGAACCACCAGGTTGAATGATCGCAGTTGCACCAGCGGCCGCCGCCGCAAGCAACCCATCCGAAAACGGGAAAAACGCATCAGATGCCACAACCGACCCTTGCGTTAATGGCGCATCCATACCCATTGCTTCTGCCATATCTTCGGATTTGCGTGCGGCGATACGTGTGGAATCAACACGGCTCATTTGCCCAGCGCCGACACCAACCGTTGCACCGTCTTTCACATATATAATCGCGTTTGATTTCACGTGTTTTGCAACCTTCCATGCGAATAGCATGTCTTGCATTTCTTGATCACTTGGTGCGCGTTTGGTCACAACCTTGAGATCTTCCAAATCTATAGCGCCGTTATCACGATCCTGAATCAGATATCCACCCGATACCTGACGCCAAGTTTGCCCGCCTGATTTCACATCTGGCAAACCACCGGTTGTTAACAATCGCAGGTTTTTCTTGGCTGCAAAAATTGCCTTGGCCTCATCCGTCACATCGGGGGCGATCACCACTTCGGTGAAAATCTCAACGATCTTGGTTGCGGTTTCGGCGTCTAGCGTTGTGTTCAATGCAACGATCCCACCAAACGCAGATGTTCGATCACAGTTATATGCGTTTTCATACGCCTCGACCAATGTGGCACCGCGTGATACACCACATGGGTTTGCGTGTTTGATAATCGCAACCGCTGGGCCATCTGCTGGATCAAATTCGCCAACCAATTCAAATGCCGCATCCGTATCATTGATATTATTGTATGAAAGCTCTTTACCTTGATGTTGCTTGGCGGTTGAAACGCCCGCGCGGGTTGATCCATCGGAATAAAAGCTTGCGGTTTGATGTGGGTTTTCACCGTAACGCATTTCTTGCACGAACGTGCCCGCGATTGCGCGGCGACGTGGTGCGTTATTGCCAATCGCATCGGCCATCCATGTGGAAACGGCCGCATCATATGCAGCTGTGCGCGCATATGCGATTTGTGCAAGTTCTTGGCGGAACGCCAGTGATGTAGCACCATCGTTTGCATCAAGTTGTTCCAACAAACGCGCATAATCTTCAACATCAACAACCGTGGTGACAAAACCATGGTTTTTGGATGCCGCACGGATCATCGCAGGGCCACCGATATCAATGTTTTCGATGCAATCCTCGTAATCGCCACCCTTTGCCACAGTTTCCTCGAACGGGTACAAGTTCACAACCAACAGATCGATCGCACCAATTCCATGTTCATCCATTGCGGCAACGTGGTCTTTGTTATCGCGAAGTGCGAGCAATCCACCATGTACCATTGGGTGCAGTGTTTTCACGCGCCCATCCATCATTTCGGGAAAACTAGTTATTTCGGAAACGTCTTTGACAGGCAGGCCAGCTTCACGAATTACGGCGGCGGTACCACCTGTGGACAATAACTCCACGCCCTTGTCATTCAACGCTTTGGCCAAATCAATCAGCCCCGTTTTATCAGATACAGACAGCAGCGCGCGGCGCATTTTCACAAGGTCGTTTGACATTTCCATTCCTTTGTCATGATGCCCGACCAATGCAGATTGGCCAAGCAAACCCGCATTATCCGCGGGTCAGGCTCCAACTTATGCTGCCCTCATAATCGGTTGCTTGCGAAGTTACCACAATCTGTTTGGTCGCACGCATTTTTAATCGGCCATCTTCGACATATGCGCTGTCTTGAATTTCGATTTTTGAATTCTTGCTTTGGAAAACCCAGACCGTTCCGTCGGGCAAATGCAATGAAACCGCGCGTCCGTTCATGCCAATTTGTGCATCCACATCGGGATGGATATGAAAATGAGCGTTTATCGGCATGGAATATTTGCCGTGAAACGTCATCCAATTGTCGAACCGATTGGTGGCATCCGCGCCTTCGGCGACCAAACGATCGCGCCCACGGATGATGCGCCCATTTCGCGCCACATCAATCGTGCGAAAATGTTCCAGTCCATGTGTGTGTACATATCCGCTGTGTTTACAGACTAGCATTTGATATTCTTCGTTTTCGCTATGCGTAACAACAGGGCGGGGAATTTCGCCATTCTTACCCATCTCTGCATTTTTTTCAGGCGCTTTGCCAAGAATTGAAACGGTATTATGCGCACCCACCTCTGCGCTGGCCGAATGCCATTCTTCGCCATAATAATGCCCGGGTCCGACATTTACGAATATCGGATATTTTCCGGCCGATACTTCAAACGCAAGTGGGCTGTTATGCGCCAATGCACCCGTGGGCTGATCCCCTGTATCCACCAAAACAGTGACACCCGACTGTGAAAGCCGTGCGTAACCCATACCCCCCAGCGGATAGGCATCAAGACGAATGCTCGCATCCGCCAGCGTTTGATCTAGCAACCCTTCGCGTCCACGTCCACCACCGTGGAAATACACCAATCCCCCATCGCCCAACCGCAACGCGCGCAGCGTTGGCACGATACGTTCCATTGCCAACAGATGTTCGCGGTGTGGAACGTGCCCCGCATCACTTAACGATTGAGCCGCCCACGTTAACAGGGTGAAAATTTGCAACAATTCCTCTGGATTGCGCGACTGAATGCTGCCATCGCTTTGAATGCTTTTCTGGCATTCCGCACCCAACGAGCGCAACGCGGGTTCCAAAAGGTTCGTCTTTGTTTCAAGCGCGAGCCCACAATAAACCAAGCCAACCAATGCCTCGAACCGTGGTAATCCAACGGGTGCTGCTTTCCATCGCCGCGACAGAAAACTGGCCTGATGACCCAAGGATTTGAAATACTGTACGGAACGTTCAGCAGGTTCGCCTTGCAACAGCAACAACGCATGATTGACCCAACGGATCACACGCCGCCCTGTGATGTGTGGCGACCAGCCAGCGCCAGCGCCAGATCCGCAATGTTCAATCCAATGCCAGAGCCAATCTTTTGATATTGCTTTGCTGTCCTTGGTGCCAAGTGCCACCAAATCATCCAGCCACGCAAACCCGTGGATGTCCTTCGCGAATGCAGATGTTTTTGGTTCGGCATCCCAAATGGAACCATCTGGCACGACAACCAGTTCACCTGCGAATAAAAAATTTCCAGAAATCAATTGCATCCCGCGATTGGGTAAACCAATTGATTTTGGCTGTGGATATGAAACGAACGCTTTGGCAGGGCGCGCGAAACGGGTTAATTGCGCCGCAATAGCATTGCCAATATCAGTTCCGATAAACCCCATGATGCGCTGCCTGTTGTTATCCGCCAGTTTACTTGGCGCGTTATTTTGACAAGTTTACGCGTTCATCTGAAATTTTGCTACGAAAAATCCATCCATGCCGCCCTCTGCCGCCCAAAAATCGGGGCGAAGCCGTAAATCACCGTTTGCTGTGGCGGCATCACTTGGCAATCCCAAATCCGCCGACGCCAATGATTGATGGGTTAATCCATTGTCTCCCGCAACCAACCAATCGGATTGATCTTCGCCTTCTTCGGCAAATAATGAACAGGTACTGAACACGATTTCACCGCTTGGTTTTAACCATGTCAGCGCCTTGGACACCATTGCCTGTTGCAATTCAACCAGCGCAAATAAGTTCAACTGATCTATCAACAGCGGCAAATCTGGATGGCGGCGCACTGTGCCCGTCGCCGAGCAGGGTGCGTCGATCAATATTGCATCAAACTGCATATCTGGTTCCCATTCCATCGCATCTGCAACAACCAAATTGGAAATCAACCCCGTGCGTTTCAAATTTTCACGCACACGTTTCATGCGATAGTTCGATATATCAAGGGATGTCACATCCGCGCCCATCGCGGCCAATTGCATGGTTTTACCACCGGGCGCGGCGCATAAATCCAACACCCGCTTGCCCGACAAATCACCAAAGCATCGCGCTGGGATTGTTGCGGCGGCATCTTGTATCCACCAATCGCCCGCATCAAATCCATCGAGTGCGGATATCTGTGCATTGTGATACATCCGCAGCCCACCCGTGGGCAGGATTTCAGCATCCAACCGATCAGCGAATTCATCCAACCGCGATGCATCCTTGAGCGAAATATCAACAGGTGCGCCCTGTTCATGTGCAGCTTCGATTGCATCGGTGATTTCGCGACCATAAATGCCTATCATATGCTGACGGAATTCTTTTGGTAGATGCTGTGGCGCTTGTCCGTCAAAATGCTGTGCACCATCGGCCACCAATTTTCGCGCAACCGCATTGGTTAGCCCAGAAAAATGGCTGGTGCGGCGATTACTTTTGACCAAGGTGACAGCCGCATCAACCGCTCCATGTGGCGCAATGCCATCAATCAACAATTCGGCGGCACAAAGACGCAGGATATTATGAACTGCGGGCGGCGGGCGTTTGGTTAAAAACCGTGCCAAAACGGCGTCAAGCCGTCCAAGGTATCGCAAAGTTGTTGTTGCCAATGATTGCGCGCGTGCGCGTTCTGCTGGTGCTAACCCAACCAGTGGACCATCACGACGATCCAACACCTCGGACAACAAACGTTGCTCATTCAGCACCGCGTTCAATAACTTTGCAGCTGCTTTGCGTGCCTCTAAACCTTGTTTTGCCATCGAATATTCCTTTCAACGCACCCTGTAGCGTAACAGTTGCGACAACAACAGGGCTTTTGCATGAATGCAAGACAGGTTATATCGCACGCATGACCGATAAAGACGAAAAAATCAAAGCGGCGGCCAAACGCGCCCTAACCGAAGCAGCAGAGCGCAAAGCGGCGGAAACCGCAAAACCGCGTGCCACCGAGCTGGGCGGGCGTGAAGGCCCCGAGCCAACCCGATTTGGCGATTGGGAAAGAAAAGGCATCACCTCCGATTTTTGAGTGGATGCGTTCAAATTTAAAACAAATCCGCGCAATCATTCTGTGCAAAGTGGCGGAATTTTACCAACCGTAAACACTGTTAAATTAACAAGTCAGTCAACTGTACGGGGCTGACATTGATACATATTATTTTAAGGGTGATGATTGTTGGCGTGTTTTCATGCACCGCTGTCGCCACACAAGCACAGAACGAAACAAACCGGTTTTGGTTGATGTGGGAACAAAGCCGCATTGATTTGGCGGCCTGTCTGCATGATGGGCTGTGTAACCCCCAACGATCATTCATTACCCGCCTTGTCGAAGAACCCGATTTCGCGCGCGCGCAAAGCGTGTTTTACGAATTGGATCGCGTATCACTGGCGCGACGGCAACCACCAATTCATCCCGATACCCCAATCGTTTGTCCCGCAAATTTCAACCAAATCGAACAACCCACAACACCACAATTACAGGTGTACACTGACTCGCCCGATTACGAAAAGATGGAAATCAGCGATAAGCTCGCACCATTAAAAAACCTACCAGGGGTTTATTTCAAATTGGACGGAGTGCGCGGCCCAACGGATGATGGCGGTAAATTTGGCCAACAATTACAAGGTTACGTCACCGATGCGATGACCAAGGCTGGCATTCCAATATTAACCAAAGAAGAATTGGAAAACACACCGGGGAAACCCCAATTCAGCGCATCATTTTCTGGCACACAATCCAACGGATGCACATGGCGTGTGTCTGCAATGTTGAAACAAACCGTTCTTTTGTCTCGCGACTTGTCGGTGAAATTGGCCAGTACAACTTGGGCTTCTTTTGGCGGGTTTGATGCCGCACAGCCTGAACAGGATGAATTTGATGCGCTTACCATGTTGATTGACAAATTCATCACCGATTACAAAAAGGTGAATGAAATAGCGGATTAAAGTCCAAGCACATCCATCATATCATATTCACCTGGGCCTTTGTCCTGCCCCCATAACGCGGCCTTGACCGCGCCGCGTGCGAATATATTGCGATCTGTTGCCAAATGGCGCAGCACAATCCGTTCGCCATCTGCTGCAAAAATCACATCATGTTCGCCCACAACATCGCCGCCACGTATCGCATGAAATCCAATATCACCACGTTTGCGCTCACCCGTAATGCCATCACGACCCCGATCGGAAACATCATCCAACGTAACGCCGCGCCCCGCCGCCGCGGCCTCGCCCAGCATCAATGCCGTACCTGATGGCGCATCGACCTTGTGTTTGTGATGTGATTCCACAATTTCGATATCGAAATCTGCATCCAGTGCTTGTGCGACTTTTTGGGTTAACTTGGTCAACAGGTTCACACCCAATGACATATTGCCCGCACGAATGATCGGCGCATGACGCGCAGCGGCGGATAGCTTTTTCAAATCATCCGGCGCAAACCCCGTCGTGCCAATCACATGCACGGCGCGTGCCTGTGCTGCCAGTTCAGCATGGGCAATTGTGGCCGCTGGTGCGGTGAAATCAATGATTGCTTGGGATTTTGCAAACACTTCCAAAGGATCATCCGACACGATCACCCCAATCGGCGCCCCGCCCATGCATTGCCCCAAATCCTGTCCAATCCAATCATGCCCAGCGCGTTCTGTGACCCCCGCCAATGTGGCATTATCATTGTCCAAAACAGCCTTGATCAACATCTGACCCATGCGCCCTGATGCACCCACAATTGCAATCGCTGTTTTATTTGACATGATTAAATCTCCAATTCTGCTGCAAATCCTTTACAATGGGTTTGCGCGAATGGCAAAGCCTGCCTTGCGATAGATCGCCAAAGCGCATAAATGGGCGCGAAAAGGATACACACCATGGCAAAACGCAACGATTTTTCACCAGAAGGCCCAAGCCAACGCCAATTACGCGTCGGCGAATTGATCCGCCGTGCGGTTGCAGAAACGCTGCAACGTGGGGACATCCATGACCCAGAATTGGCCCATGTATCCATCACGGTTGGCGAGGTCCGTCCAACGCCCGATCTCAAAACTGCGATTGTGTTTGTGTTGCCCCTTGGTGGTATCAATGCAGAGGCGGTGATTGCTGCGCTTAACCGCAACACCTATGAAATTCGCCGTGCGATGAACAAGGCCGTGACGTTGAAATTTTCCCCAAAGCTAAAGTTCGTTTTAGATACGACTTTTGACAATTTGGACGAAACGCGCCGCCTGTTGTCCCAAGACAAGGTTGTCAAAGACATCGCAACAGACGACGAATAATCCGATATGCTGACCCGTCAGATTCGATCGCTTGCACGTTTTCATGATGCCTCGCCGCCACCAAATTATGGTAAGAAGCTGACCACAACCTATCGCTATCCGATCCTTTATCGCCAAATCACCAAATGCGGCTGTACATATATGAACCATGTATTGCGCAATTTGGATGGGCGCGATGACGATCAAAACATTCTTGCGACAGCATCAAGCAATGATGAAATTATGGCCGCCACGCATAAATTCATTATTATTCGCAATCCGATTGATCGTTTCACATCGCTCTATTTCGATAAAATAATGGGCAGTGACAGCAAAGTTCAGCGCAGCATCTTGCGCCGTAACTTGATCGATTTGAACGCGGACGATAACATCGACACCCACCAAGAAAACTGTGTCCGCGTGTTACAATATATCCAGAAAACCTTTGATCCCAAAACCAAACACAAACCAAATTGGCATTGGAAACCACAATTGTTGCGGTTGAAACAGGTCACTCCGTTTAATTTCAACGTGATCACGCTGGAAGGAATGATTTGGCAATTGCCACCGTTAATGCACGATATCGCGCCTGATTTTGCACAAGCGATGTACGATGTACCACGACGCAATATTTCGAACAAAACCGTCGATCCAAATAAATTGATTGTCCCAGAAATCGAAGACATGTTGATCGATATTTACCCCATGGATTTCCAAGTGTTCGACGAAGTGTCGGCATATTGGGATAAACGCAAACAAGAATTGGTAAAAAATGGCACGGCGTAAAAAAGGTGATCGCGTGGATGGCTGGTTGGTGGTTGATAAACCAAGCGGCATTACATCAAGCGCGATGGTGAACAAGGTAAAATGGGCAATGAATGCACAAAAAGCTGGCCATGCCGGCACGCTTGATCCCGATGCAACGGGTGTACTGGCCATAGCCTTGGGCGAGGCGACAAAAACCGTGCCCTACATCACCGATGCGACCAAGGCCTACACATTCATCGTGCGCCTAGGTCAGGCGACCAACACCGATGACGAAGAAGGCGAAGTGATCGCACAATCAAACCTACGCCCCAGCGATGATGACATCCGTGCGGCACTGGCTCAATTCACTGGCGACATCATGCAAATCCCACCCAAATTTTCAGCTGTGAAAATTGATGGACAGCGTGCATATAAATTGGCGCGTGATGGTGATGATTTTGAAATTCAGCCCCGCCCCCTATTCGTCGAAGAATTACGAATTGTATCACGCGATGATGCGGATCACGTCACGCTTGAAATGGTCTGTGGCAAGGGTGGATATGTGCGATCCATCGCCCGTGATCTGGGCGCGGCACTTGGCTGTTATGGTCACGTGAAATCGCTGCGCCGCATTTGGTCTGGCCCGTTTGAATTGTCCGATTGCATCACGCTTGAAACCATCGAAAATCTAGCCAAAGATCCTGCTCTTCGCGATCATTTATTGCCGATGGAAACGGGACTGCATGATCTGGAACAGCTTTCATGCACACCAGAGGCGGCGGCAAAGCTGCGCAATGGCAACCCTGCATTGGTGATCGCATCCAATTTGGATTACGGCGACGAGGCATGGGTGGCCTGTAACGGCGAACCCATTGCCGTGGGCGTTTACAAGGCGGGTGAATTGCACCCCAACCGCGTCTTCGTTCCCGCATGATCACCCGAAGCCACACCAAGGGCGATGCCCCATCGATTGCGATCTATTCCGATTGCGAACAATATCGTTACGCGTTGACGAGGGTGTGGGATGAAGCGGGCAAACGCGCATTGTTCGTAATGCTCAACCCATCCACCGCGACAGAGGTGCAAAATGATCCCACCGTGGAACGCTGTGAACGGCGTGCACGCGCCCTTGGGTTTGGGGCGTTTCGGGTCACAAATATTTTCGCATATCGTGCCACCGACCCACGCGATATGCGTGCGCAATCCGATCCAGTTGGGGTCCATAACGACGCCACCATTTTGGATGGTGCCGCATGGGCGGATACGGTGATTTGTGCCTGGGGTACGCACGGTGAACACTTGGGACGCGGCGAGATCGTGGAACGGTTGTTACGCGCACAATCGCGCCCGCTTACCCATTTGGGGCTGTCCAAGGCAGGGCATCCAAAACACCCTCTTTACATCGGTTACGCCAAAGAATTGGAAAGCTGGGATTAACCCCCGCTTAAGATAAAATGAGAAATTTCATCCATTACCAAGGGCGACAACGGCAAGGATGACGGCGGGAACGTTAAATCCGTTTCCTGAAACACATGATTGACGCCGTCAAAAATACGCAATGTCGCATGGGGTAATGAGCGTGCGAGGTTGCGTGCATCTTTGGGTTTAATCCGCACATCCGTGTCACCTTGAATGATCAGAATTGGTATCGTCAGGCTTTCCACCACCGCAATCGGATCATATGTCATCCAATCAATGAAATAGGCTTGGTTCACGGGTGAAAATAAATCGCGTAGCGTAATGGGAATATCGTCTTGATCCGCCAATTCTCCGCGTTTCATCGCATCGATCGCCCCCTCGATTTTGCGCAAAATCCGTTTGCTACGGGTGTAGCGGGTCAATTGATCGTGCAGCACCAGATCAATTTCGCGCCCTGCGGACGCCGCCAAAATCACGCCACAGACATTTGCATCGGATTGGCGCATCGCAACAGATGCGACCAATCCCCCCTCTGAATGGCCTAGCACCCAAACACAGCGATTACGCGCAATGCGATCAATCCAGACGCGCACGTCATTTGCATATCCTGCAATGCGCAAATCATCGTCGTTGCGAATCGCACCTGCGGAGCCATAACTGCCGCGCTTATCAATGCGCAGCGTTGAAATACCCCGCGACGCCATTTCATTCGCCATTTTGTGATACACACCCAGCCCAAGTGCGGGGGGTTTTTGTCCATCACGATTTATCGGACCTGATCCGGGAATAATTAACAAAACAGGTGCGTCGTCACTTGCCTGATAAAATGTGCCTGCAAGCTGGCCAAATTCCCCCGCCGTATGAATTTCAAATTCATCCGCGCCAACGCTTGTCGCCCAAACGATCAAAAACATTGCCAGCAATTGTTTCATGAACCTATCCAAGCACTAATAATCAAGCCACGCAAATAATGGCTTTACTCCTTGCGGATAATCGCCGAAGTCTGGCGCCATGAATGATCAAACCAAAGGCTTGTTAATTACCGTATTTGGCGTGCTTTGTATCGTGCCAGATGCGCTGTTTGTGCGCCTGATTGATGCCAGTACAATGACCGTCACCATGTGGCGCAATGTGCTGTGCGGTGGGGTGATGTTGATTGCGATGTTGATATTACATCGCGGTCAAACACTCAAAGCCATTCGCGCCGCGGGCAAGGCTGGTTTAATCTATGCCGTATGTGCCGCTGGTGCGTCGATTTTATTCGTCCTGTCGGTGCGCCTGACCACCGTTGCCAACACTGTATTCATCATCTCTTCCCTGCCCGTGTTCGCCGCTTTTTATAGCTGGCTGTTAATGGGTGAACGCATCAGCAAACGCATGGCATGGACCATCGGGTTGGTTATGATCGGACTTATCATCATCGGCTATGGCTCGCTTGGCCAAGAAGGCAGCAATATTTGGGGTGATCTGGCGGCATTGGGCGTGGCGGCGATATTTTCGCTTGGCCTGACCGTGGCACGACAGAAAAAATCGGTATCGATGGTGCCGATGGCGGCGGTGGCATATCTGGCGTGTGGTATTTTGTTAATCCCGTTTAGCCAACCGTTCAACGTCCCCAATGATGATTGGATTTTTGTAATTTTACATGGCGGTGTTTTCATTGCGATCAGCACGGCAATGCTGGCCATCGGCCCACGATACATTCCATCCGCCGAGGTGGCGGTCATCATATTACTGGAATCCGTTCTTGCACCATTATTGGTCTGGTTCGTGATCGGAGAAGAACCCCATACATCTGCATTGATCGGTGGCGGATTGGTGATTGGCGTGTTGTTCATATCAAACTTGATTGTGCTGACGCGCAAACGCCCACAGACCGTACAAAAATGATTCCGCTTTCAATTTAGCGCAATCCACACTATATGCCGCAAATCCGATTCATTTTGGATACTCCAAGGGCCTTTCTGGACGACATCCCGGATTGCGCCATAACGCTAACCTTTTAAGGAGACCCCGATGTCGATAACACCAGAGCGTAAAGCTGAATTGATAAAAGAATATGCAACAAAACCGGGCGACACTGGTTCACCCGAAGTTCAAGTTGCGATCCTGACATCACGTATTTCAACACTGACAGAGCACTTTAAAACCAACAAGAAAGACAACCACTCACGTCGTGGTCTTTTGAAAATGGTTGCGCTGCGTCGTAAACTGTTGGACTACACACGTGGCAAAGACGAAGCGCGTTACCAAGACTTGATTAAACGCCTTGGCATCCGCCGCTAAACGTTACGATACATTCGTATCAAACGATCAACGCCCGTCTCTTTTGAGCGGGCGTTTTTTATGGGTTATATGAAACCGCCCAGAGCGCGGTAGCGCTAGATGTTCCAATCTGTTTTCTCATCCAACCATGTGCCGATATTCAAATTCGGTACTATTCCCATTTTCTGCTTTTTAATATCATTGGGCATTCCGTATTCGCCTTTTTCCTTCAAAATATACCATCAAAATTCACACCCCTTCCCATAGAGGTGTTTTCCCTGTATACGCCCGCCTATCTGAGACGTGATGCTTTGACCTCGGCACATGAAATAGGATTGAGGTCGGTGGCAATGGGGCCACCATTTAGATCGGGAGACCTTGGAAGGCCAAGGAGTGCTCCCTCGTTAGGAAACGATACATGTTTAACGAAGTTAAAAAATCAATCCAGTGGGGCGAAGAAACCCTAACACTGGAAACAGGCAAGATTGCCCGCCAAGCTGACAGCACCGTTATCGCCACATTGGGCGAAACATCTGTTTTGGCTGCGGTGGTTTTCGCCAAGAAAGAAAAGCCGGGAATGGATTTCTTCCCGCTGACTGTGAATTACCAAGAAAAATATTACGCTGCGGGTAAAATCCCAGGTGGCTTTTTCAAACGCGAAGCGCGTCCAACAGAAAAAGAAACACTTACCGCACGTTTGATCGACCGCCCAATTCGTCCATTGTTCGTACCCGGTTTCAAACATGAAACACAGGTGACATTGACCGTATTGTCACACGATCTGGTCAATGACCCAGACATGGTTGCAATGATCGCGGCATCTGCGGCGCTGACATTGTCAGGCGCACCGTTCCGTGGCCCAATCGGCGCATGTCGCGTTGGTTTTGAAGATGGCGATTACATCTTGAACCCAACTGTTGATGATATGCACGATATCCGCAACAAACCAGAACAACGTCTGGATCTTGTTGTTGCCGGCACCAAAGACGCTGTGATGATGGTTGAATCAGAAGCATACGAATTGTCAGAATCTGAAATGCTGGGCGCGATTAACTTTGCTCACGCACAAATTCAGCCTGTGATCGATATGATTATCGACATGGCCGAAGACGCTGCTAAAGAACCATTTGATTTCCAAGCGCCAGATTATTCCGATCTGTACGCTGTTGTGAAAAAAGCTGGTGAAAAGGCTGTTCGTGCTGCATTCGCAAACACAGACAAACAAGAACGCACCGCTGCAATTTCTGCGGCACGCGAAACCATCAAAGAAGCGCTTACAGAAGAACAGCTCGAAGATGCGAACCTTGGTTCTTGCATGAAAAAGCTCGAAGCAGAGGTTGTTCGCGGTGACATCGTGAAAACGGGCAAGCGTATCGATGGCCGTGATCTGTCAACTGTGCGCCAAATCGTTTCTGAAACTGGCGTTTTGCCACGGACACACGGTTCTGCATTGTTCACACGCGGTGAAACGCAAGGCTTGGTTGTGACTACATTGGGCACAGGCGATGATGAACAAATGATCGACGCGCTGAACGGTACATACCGCTCACCATTCTTGTTGCACTATAACTTCCCTCCATATTCCGTTGGTGAATGTGGTCGTATGATGGGCCCAGGTCGTCGTGAAATCGGTCACGGTAAATTGGCATGGCGCGCATTGCAGGCGGTTTTGCCACCAGCAACCGAATTCCCATACACAATCCGCGTGGTATCAGAGATCACTGAATCAAACGGCTCGTCATCAATGGCGTCTGTTTGTGGTGGCTCTTTGTCCATGATGGATGCGGGTGTTCCATTGCGCGCACCTGTTGCGGGTGTTGCCATGGGCTTGATCTTGGAAGAAAACGGCGAATATGCTGTTTTGACAGATATCTTGGGCGACGAAGACCACCTTGGCGATATGGATTTCAAAGTTGCGGGTACTGAAAACGGTATCACATCTTTGCAAATGGATATTAAGGTCGCGGGTATCACACCTGAAATCATGGAAAAAGCGATGGCACAGGCCAAAGATGGCCGTTTGCACATCCTTGGTGAAATGTCGAATGCACTGACAGAGGCGGGTTCCTTCTCTGAACATGCACCGCGCATTGAAACCATCCAGATCAACCCAGAAAAAATCCGCGAAGTGATTGGTTCTGGCGGCAAGGTTATCCGTGAAATCTGTGAAGTATCAGGCGCCAAAGTCGACATTAACGACGACGGCGTGATCAAGATTGCATCTTCAAACGGCGAGCAAATCGAAAAAGCCCGCGAAATGATCATGTCAATCGCCGCAGAACCAGAGGTGGGCACAGTCTACACTGGCACCGTGGTCAAGGTGATGGATTTCGGCGCATTCGTAAACTTCTTTGGTAAACGTGACGGTCTGGTGCACGTATCCCAAATGGCGAACGAGCGTGTAAACCACCCCAACGATTTGGTGAAAGAAGGCCAAAAAGTAAAAGTGAAATTGATGGGCTTTGATGACCGCGGCAAAGTGCGCTTGTCTATGAAAGTTGTCGATCAAGAAACAGGCGAAGAAATCGCCGCGGAGAAAAAAGAAGACTAAGGTTTTCGAAAACTCTGAAAATTAGGAAGGCCTCGCATTTGCGGGGCCTTTTTTGTTTGGTTTTTCAAGCTCTGAGAGCGAGAAAATCTCTCACAGCGAAATCAGTTCTTAAAACAGTTTTCCCTATGCCACTTAATAAATTCTGATCTTGGCTGATTGGCAAGACGCTCTGGTGCCAATAGTTTGCCAGACGAATTAATCATATTGTTTACTGCTTCAATGTCGTTGCTTTGACGAGATACAAGTATCGTTAGATCATCGGACAGCCCAACAAGGCCACGATCAAACATCCAATGTGCGGTACCCGACAAAGCCAATCCATTACTCACAATATCAGGGCCATTATATTCTACTGGCCTGATATGGGCCGCTTCCACTTCTGCACGCCCGCCACCGTTGATAAGCCGCAGCCCAGTTATGGCACAGCGTTCGCCGTATACTCGTAACACGTTTTTCCGAAAGTTACGATCGCGCACGGCTCGATTGGAAATTTGCAGTACCCTTTCGCGCGCCGGTATGCGCTGAAAAGGTAATTGTTGTTCGTTAAATCCTTCGCTAGGGATGTGCTCACCTTCACGGGGTAAAATATCTTCTTCTCGCCCCAAGCCCTTTTCAACAATGCGCGCAAAGTCTTCTGCGGACAACGGCCTTACCGCGGCTTGGGCACGTCCGGAAATATTCCCATGTGCATTCAATAACCCTGTTTCGACAACTTCATTATTCTGCCTAAATGAAACAGGATCGCCAAAGTCAAGATATGAGCTAGGTGCGATAATCGCTAAAAACATATCGTCATGTGTAGGGTCTTTGATAATTTCTTGGACTTTTGCGACAGCAAAATAACCTTTGGTGCTCTTAACTTTACTCGGCTCTAAATAGACAACCCAGTCGCCCTCGCATTGTTTTGCACGAGACAAATATTGCTTGGGAAACTGGTATCGTTCAGATGGGACATCATCGTAAATTGAATCAGATTTATGAATAAATATACCAAACGCCATACGTGTAAGTCTGAAGTAATTCCTTCCCTATGGCAATCGCTGAAAAGTTGCGAACCACCCCCCATTTGCCCCAACCCTCAACCTTTGCTACCATCCCCTTATGCGTACACCTTGGCATATCTGGCTGATCGGCATTGTCTCTCTGATTTGGAATAGTTTCGGAGCGCTTGATTATGTCATGACACAAACCCGTAACGAGGCTTATCTTGCCAGTTTCACCCCGGAACAGCTTGCGTTTTTTCACAGCTTTCCCGCATGGGCCGATGGCACTTGGGCGCTGGCGGTTTGGGCGTCTGTGGCAGGGTCAATCCTTTTGCTGCTGCGCTCGCGCTTTGCGGTGACGGCATTTATCATTTCATTCATTGCGATGATCATCACCACATTCCACAACTTGGTTCTGGCAGAAGTGAAAGCATATGAAATTATGGGGCCAGAGGCCGTGATTATTTCCATCGTTATATTCATCATCGCGCTTGCGCTCATGCTCTATGCGCGTGCGCAAAAAATACGCGGCGTGTTACGCTAGACAGGCGTAAATTTCTGACCTAATCCTTTGGCAAGTCAACCAAAGGAAAACAACCCATGTCCATCACCCGTCACGATTCAAACCAACGCATGTCGCAACTTGTTGTTCACGGCAACACTGCCTATTTGGCGGGGCAAGTCGCCGATGATTTCAACGCCGATATCACCACCCAAACACAACAAGTGCTGGCCAAGGTTGAATCCCTGCTCGCCACCGCGGGATCGGACAAGGATCACATTCTATCCGCCACCATCATCATCAAAGATATGGCACAGTTTGGCGAAATGAATGCGGTTTGGGATGCATGGGTTGCCGATTCTGGCAAACCCGCGCGCGCCGCCATTCAGGCCGATATGGCCGCGCCAAATATTTTGGTTGAAATCTGTGTCATCGCAGCAGTGAAATAATTTTGGGGGCGCAGATTTGCGCCCCTATCCAAATGTCGATTTTAAGATCGCGGATAATGCATCCGCATCCGCTTGCGTAAACGCACCTGGCTGATCGCTGTCGATATCAAACACCCCGATTAATTCACCCGCGCGATCATAAACGGGAATTACCAATTCGGATTGCGTGGAACTGGCACAGGCGATGTGCCCGTCAAACGCATTCACATCCGCCACCAATTGCGTTTCACCCGAACGGGCCGCCGCGCCGCACACACCACGCGAAAATGGGATCACCAAACATCCGTGCCCGCCCTGATACGGGCCGATTTTCATCAGATCGGGTTCAACCACGCGGTAAAACCCCGTCCAATCAAACCGATCATCGGCATGATGTACCTCGCAGGCGACTGTTGCCATTAATGCCACCTGATCGGATTCGCCCGATGTTAAACTGTCAATGGATTTGGCCAGATCAGCGTAATTTACGTTACCCATTTTTGTCCCTCTTTGCCCGACGACCTGTCCGACGGATGTCCGACACATGTCATACGGGTGTCCCACGGATGTCCGCAAGGAGAAAATCACAAATGGTAGAGCGCGATTTTTTTCGTTTTTGTTCTTTTGATCAAAATTTTACACAAGCGTCATACGCATGTTTTTTCACTGTTACATCGGTTCCCTATTCGCCCCTCACTGCACCCGCTGGGGTGCTTTGCAAATTTAGGAAACAACGATGAACTTGAAAAACACTCTGCTCGCCAATGCAGTTGCATTGGGCATGGCAACAGCAGCAACAGCACAAACAGAAATATCTTGGTGGCACGGTATGGGCGGTTCGCTGGGGGACA
The DNA here is from genome assembly GCF_014652655.1 of Paramylibacter ulvae. Lineage (GTDB taxonomy): Bacteria > Pseudomonadota > Alphaproteobacteria > Rhodobacterales > Rhodobacteraceae > Amylibacter > Amylibacter ulvae. Next base: position 80,985 of record NZ_BMZF01000009.1, on the reverse strand, counting down.
CGGTCAACCAAATCGCATCTGATTTCAACGCAAGCCAGTCAGATTATAAAATCACACCCGTTTTCAAAGGCACATACGAAGAAACATTGACCGCAGGAATCGCCGCATTCCGCGCGGGCGAACAACCAAACATCATGCAGGTGTTTGATGCAGGTGCCGCAACAGTGATCGGCGCCAAGGGTGCAGTTGTGCCAGTACAAGATTTATTCGCGGCCAACGACGTACCATTCAACATCGAAGATTACATCGCAGGTGTGCGTTATTTCTATGCAGACGAAGATGGTAAAATGATCGGCATGCCGTTCAATTCATCCACACCAATTCTGTATTACAACACAGAAGCCCTTGAAAAGGCTGGCGTAACAGCCCCAAAAACATGGGAAGAATTTGAATCCGTGACCGCCCCAGCATTGAAAGATGCGGGTTACATTGCCCTAGCGCAATCGCACATGCCGTGGATTTTCACAGAAAACTTCTTCTCTCGTCACAACATCCCATTTGCGACAAACAACAACGGTTATGGTGGCACAGACGTGACAATCAACGCCGATGCACCTGAATTGAAAGCGCATTTCGAAGCATTCAAAAGCTGGATCGACAACGGTTATGCTGGTTTCTTTGGCGCAGCGTGGGATGACAACGCAAAGCCATTTGAATCTGGCGAAGTTGCCATGTGGTTGGGTTCATCCGGTTCATTCGGTGGTTTGGTTCAAAAAGCGGATTTTGATTTTTCCGCTACCGTTTTGCCATACTGGGAAGGTGTGACCAAAGAGCCAAAACAAACCTTCATCGGTGGTGCAGCATTGTTCGCGATGGCAGGCAAATCTGATGCAGAAAACAAAGCTACCGCTGAATTTTTCCGCTTCATGACATCACCAGAGGTTCAATACATGTGGCACAAAGAAACTGGTTATGTGCCAATCACAGAGGCCGCATATGAAATGGCCAAAGCCGATGGTCACTATGATCGTTTTCCAGCTGCTGAAACAGGTATCCAACAATTGCAATTGCCAGCTGGTGAATGGACCAAAGGATACCGCATGGGTTTCTATGTTCAAATCCGCGACGTGATGAACCGTGAATACACACGCTACCTGACAGGTGAAACATCACTGGATGATGCGTTTGGCGCGATCAAATCAGAAGCAGATAAACTGCTTGCACGTTTCGCAAAAACGCAAAGCTAACACCCCCACAAATCCGACAGGCAGCCGCAACTTTGGCTGCCTGTTTTCGTTCAGGAGAATACACATTGAAACGCGCAGGCTTTGCCAACTATTGGCTCCCGATTTTGTTATTGCTACCGCAGCTGACAATCATCGCAGTTTTCTTTTACTGGCCCGCGTTTAACGCGGTGCAATCATCGTTTTATCTACAAGACCCATTTGGGTTTGGATCGCAATTTGTCGGGTTTGAAAACTATTCCGATTTGTTCGCATCTAAAGAATATGCCAAGGTCGCACGTTTCACATTGCTGTTCACATTGTTGGTCACTGCAACCTCGCTTGCCACTGCATTATTGTTGGCGGTCAAAGCAGACAAGGTTCTGCGCGGCGCACGTACATATAAAACACTATTGATGTGGGTATATGCCGTGGCACCACCCGTTGCGGGCTTGATGGGTGTGATGTTGTTTGACCAAAACATCGGATCGGTAACCGATCTGTTTGCATGGTTTGGATATGATTATCGTCTGGGCGTAAATTACTGGGATACAGCATTTGCAATGATCATTGTTTCGGTCTGGATTCAGATCCCTGTGAATTTCATTTTCTTCCTTTCGGGTTTGCAATCAATCCCGCAACATGTGCGTGAAGCAGCAATGATTGATAACCCATCTGGCTTTGGCCGTTTTTGGCAGATCACATTTCCACTGCTCGCGCCAACCGCGTTTTTCTTGCTGATCATCAACATCACATATGCGCTGTTCGATACATTTGGCATCATTGATACACTGGTCAAAAACAACCCCGCCAGCAACCCGATGACACTGGTTTACAAAGTGTTTGTCGATGGTTTCCGAGGCAATGATATGGGTGGTTCATCTGCGCAATCTGTTGTGTTGATGGTGCTTGTTCTTGCTCTCACCATTTTTCAGTTCCGCTTGTTGGAACGCCGCATTCATTATACGTAAGGCGCGCAAAATGACCGATATAACATCCACAACACCGCGCGCGAAAAAACGGTTTCGCTGGTCGGCGATTTTTGATCATTCGATCCTGATCCTTGGTTCATTATTCATGTTGCTGCCTGTGTTTTTGGCACTAACAACATCCAGCCATGACAATGTTGAAATCCAACGCGAAGGTTTGAAATTCTGGTTTGGCAATGACATCGACGAAAACTTTGGCAATGCCATGTTTGAAAAAGGTGGCTTTACCAAAACGGTGACAGGCATGACTATGTTGATGAATTCATTCATCCTTGGGATCGGATTTGCGGTTGGTAAAATCATCCTGTCGATGATGGCGGCATATGCGATTGTATATTTCCGGTTCCGGTTTGCAACATTTGCATTTTGGATAATCTTCACGACGATTTTGTTGCCCCTAGAGGTGCGCATTTTACCATCTTACGAGGTGATCCAAAGCATTGGATTAACCAATAGCTACACCGGCCTGATCGTACCTTTGCTGGCATCCGCCACAGGCACGTTTTTCTTTCGCCAATTTTTTCTGTCCGTCCCCGAAGAGTTGGTCGAGGCTGCACGCATTGATGGCGCAGGGCCAGTGAAATTTTTCGTCGATATCTTGGTGCCTTTGTCGCAAACCATGATTGCTGCGATATTTATCATCATGTTTGTGTATGGTTGGAACCAATATTTGTGGCCCACTTTGATCACAACGGACGAAGGTCTGTTCACATTGGTGCGCGGCATTCGTCAAATCATCCAAGCCTATGCCGAAGGCAGCGAAATCCCCGAATATGGTCAGGCCATGGCATTGGCGCTGATCGCAATGTTGCCCCCCGTGGCAATCGTTATTTTCTTCCAGTCTTGGTTCGTCAAAGGCTTGGTCGAGTCTGATAAATAGGAAAATAAAAATGGCAAACGTAAGCGTCAAAAATATACGCAAAACCTATCCCAATGGAACAGAGGCCGTGATGCCGTGCAATTTTGATATTGCCGATGGTGAATTGGTGGTTTTGGTTGGGCCATCTGGCTGTGGTAAATCCACGTTGTTGCGCATGGTCGCAGGGCTAGAGGATATTACCGATGGCGAATTGCAAATTGGTGATCGTGTGGTCAATGATCTGGACCCTGCCGAACGCGATATCGCGATGGTGTTCCAAAACTATGCGCTTTACCCACATATGAGCGTTTATAAAAACATGGCCTATGGTTTGAAAAACCGTGGCACATCCAAGAACGATATTGATCAAAAGGTTCGCGAAGCATCCGCGATGTTAAATCTTGATGATTACCTTGATCGCCGCCCAAGCCAGCTATCTGGTGGGCAACGCCAGCGTGTGGCGATGGGGCGTGCGATAGTGCGTGATCCTGCGTTGTTTTTATTTGATGAACCGCTATCCAATCTGGATGCAAAGCTGCGCAATCAAATGCGTATCGAAATTCGTAACTTACAACGGCGCCTTGGCGTCACAGCCATGTATGTAACCCATGATCAGGTCGAAGCGATGACAATGGCCGATCGCATTTTTGTACTGAACGCTGGGCGCATCGAACAGGTGGGCACACCATCCGAAATTTATCGCACACCTGCATCCACATTTGTCGCAAGCTTCATGGGCGCACCACCGATGAACCTGTTACCCGCGACATACAACGGCAATGGCAGTGTGCATTTGAACGGTGAAACAAGCCTTGCGGTGGGCGCACCCAAAGATCACAAAGGTGATATTCAACTGGGCATTCGCCCCGAAGAGGTGAAATTGGCAACAGGTAAATCTGCAACTCCGTTCAAGCTTGAATTGATCGAAGAACTGGGTGCAAGCCGTCTGTTACATGGCAAACTGGCAGGGCATGATTTTACCGTCAATGCACCAAATAATGATGCGCCACTTGCCGATGATCTGATGTTGGATATCCCATCTGATGCTTTGCACATGTTCGATCATGAAACAGGAAAACGGCTATGACAAATTTGCTTGACCACCTGCCATTGGCAAGTGCGGCCATGCGTAAACGCATCGTCACTGTTGAACGAAATGCTTCTGAACACCGCGCGATCATGAAAGATTTTCCAGCAATGCATTTGTTGGAAACAGGCGGGAAATCGGGAACGTCAGAGCTTTCTAAATCATTCAACGTGGTTGCCTGGAATTTGGAACGTTGTTTGTTTCCAGAGGATAGCGTTGCACATCTGGCATCCCTGAAACCTGATGTGATTTTATTGTCCGAAATGGACAGCGGCATGTCTCGCACAGCGCAGCGCAACACAACCGCAGAAATGGCAGCGGCGGCAGGTATGTCGTACCTGTACGGCGTTGAATTTTTCGAACTCGATTTGGGCGGCCCAACCGAGCGCAAATTCTGCAAAGACGATTTTAATACGTCTGGTTGGCACGGGAACGGAATGCTGACATCTGCCAAACCAAAGGATGCGTTATTGATCCGCCTTGACGATCATGGCCATTGGTTTGCACCTGATGAAAATGCGGGCGACAATCAACAACCCCGTGTGGGTGGGCGCATGGCCGTAGCTGCGATCATCCCAACAGCGGGCGGTGATGTGTGTTTCGTATCCACCCACCTAGAAAGCAACGCAGTAGTCGCACATCGCCACAAACAGTTTGTTGTATTGTTGGATGCCATCGATAAATTTGCGCCCGATTTACCCGTTGTAATCGGAGGCGATTTAAACACAGGAAATCATTTGGATGATGGCGATTGGCGCCGCGAAACATTGTTCGATTATGCCCGCTCGCGCGGATATAGCTGGGATACAAACGCCAAAGGCGTCACAACCCAAGCCAGCCTGATTACACCCCACCTTGATCGCGAAATGAAACTAGATTGGTTTTGCACACGTGGCGTTTTGGGATCTGATGCACAGATTATAAACGCAACAAATCTAGATGGGAAACCATTGGCCGATCATCACGCCATCAAGGCATGTTTTTCGTCATAATTAAAAAGGGGCGCAAAACCCGCGCCCCTTTTTAAATTCAATTCTCTATTATGATGGCAACGATGTTTTGCGCAGATATGGCAGAACCGTTTCAAATTCACCAAACTTTGCTTTCGCATCGTCGTTGCTTACGGTTGGCGGAATAATCACATCTTCGCCGCTGACCCAGTTTGCAGGTGTTGCAACGCCGTGTTTGCTTGATGCTTGCAACGCATCAAGAGCACGTAGGATTTCCGCAAAATTACGGCCAACCGTCATTGGATATGTCATCGACAATTTTAACTGTTTATCGGGCCCAATGATGAAAACCGAACGCACGGTCGCGCTGTCCGCTGGCGTGCGCCCATCGGGCAAATATGCCTCTGCTGGTAGCATATCAAATGCTTTGGACACTTCTAATCCTTCGTCGGCGATAATCGGGAAACCAGCGGTTGCGCCTGATACCTTTTCAATGTCCACTTTCCATTTTTTATGATCGGACACGCCATCGACGGAAACACCCATCACCTTGGTTCCGCGTTTTTCCCATTCATCGGCAAGCTGTGCAACGGCGCCGAATTCCGTGGTACACACGGGGGTGAAATCTTTGGGGTGGGAAAATAAAATGGCCCAGCTATCCCCGATCCAGTCGTGGAATTTTACGGTGCCAGTGTCGGTTTCCGCGGTGAAATTTGGAACAACGTCGTTAATGCGCAATGACATGGAAGACTCCTGTTATGTGGTTGCAATGTGAATTTCGACTCAGAGGGTGATACAAATCACCCCCAACTTCAAGCGCCCATTATTCCGCGTCGGATCAGGTTGATCCCAAGCAGCAGGAACGCAAACAAAAAAGCCTTCATGAATTGCGCCGTATCCATGCGTTTGCGAATGCGTTCACCAAAATACATACCAACAAATGTTGGCACCAACAATCCGCTACCAAGGATTGCAATTTGTAACGTCAATTCACCTGTCACAATAAACCCAGCCATCAAAAATATGGATTGCACGGAAAACATCACACCCAATGTTTGTATCATCACGTCGCGTTCAAGGCGCAGCGCCATCAGATACACCGCCAATGGCGGCCCCCAAATGGCCGTAAGTCCGCCCAAAATACCGCTACCAATTCCTGCGCCGATTTGTGCAGAGGTCGTGTATTTTGGTGTTAACCGTGGGATCGCGCCATACAGGCTGGTCACGGCAAATAACACCATCGCGCCGCCAACACATGTTTGCAACAAAGCCAATGGCACCTTTGCGCCGATCAGAGCCACCAGAAATATTCCTGCACATGCGAATGTGGCGAAATATTTGTGCCGCTTTAATATCACCCACATCGACCCGCCAACAGATGCTTGGCGAAAATTGGTTGCCATAATCGCAAACAAAATCATCGCCACCGCTGCGCGTGGTTCGTAAAAAAATGTGAGCAACCCGACCAACAGCGCAGGAAACCCAATCCCCAACGCGCCTTTGACAACGCCACCAAATAAAAATATTGCTGTAAGCAACCCGATCTCTGACAGTTCCACTTTTCCCTCGTGCGGTTTCGATTTCCCAAATGTCGTAAAATCGATGTTGCGTTACGTTAATAGCGGTGTAACTGTCCCCAACAAACAAGTCCAATCGATATAGGTGTCACATGCTTGATAAACGCGAATTTTACATCAACGGCAAATGGGTCAAACCCGCCAAAGCAAAAGATTTTGAAGTCATCAACCCAGCAACAGAAGAACCATTTGCGGTGATTTCACTGGGTGGTCAGGCCGATACAGATGCGGCGGTTGACGCGGCACGTAATGCGTTTTCAACATGGTCTGTCACATCAAAACAAACACGTATTGATTTGTTGAAATCAATTTATGACGAATACAAAAAACGTGCCGATGATATGGCTGTGGCGATCAGCAATGAAATGGGCGCGCCCATCACATTGTCGCAAACACAGCAATTCACAACGGGCATCAGCCACATCAAAAAATTCATTCATGCATTGGAAGAATTCGAATTCGAACATCCGATTGATGGCCACCCAACGGAAATGATCCTACACGAACCCATTGGCGTTTGTGGTTTGATCACGCCGTGGAACTGGCCAATGAACCAAATCTGTCTAAAGGTTATTCCGGCAATTGCGGTTGGTTCCACCACCATTCTTAAACCGTCAGAGGTTTCACCGCTTTCTGCTCATGTGTTTTCTGAAGTTATGGATGCGGCTGGTTGTCCCGCTGGTGTTTATAACTATCTCAACGGTGATGGCGTTGGTGTTGGCACACAGCTTTCATCGCACAAAGATGTCGATATGATTTCCTTTACCGGTTCAACGCGCGCGGGCACCGCAATCACCAAGGCAGCAGCAGACAGCGTGAAACGCGTTACGCTCGAATTGGGTGGCAAAGGTGCCAATGTGGTTTACGCCGATGCGGACGAAAACGCCGTTAAACGTGGCACACAGCATGTATTCAATAACACTGGTCAATCCTGTAACGCGCCGACACGTATGTTGGTTGAACGCTCCATTTATGACAACGCCGTGGAAATTGCAGCGGAAACCGCAAAGAACCATCCCGTCGGCAACCCAGCGACCGAAGGCCCTCACATGGGCCCACTGGTTTCCGAGGCACAATTCAACAAGGTGCAAGGTTTGATCGAGGTTGGCATCAAAGAGGGCGCACGCCTTGTCGCAGGTGGTCTTGGCCGCCCAGAGGGTATCAACAAAGGTTTCTTTGCACGCCCAACCGTGTTCGCCGATGTAGATAATTCCATGCAAATCGCCCAAGAAGAAATCTTTGGCCCCGTGATGGTGATGATCCCGTTCGACGACGAAGAGCAAGCAATGCAAATCGCCAATGACACGCCATATGGTTTAACCAACTATGTTCAAACCCAAGATCCAGAAAAAGCAAAACGCGCTGCACGCGCGATGCGTTCTGGTATGATCCGTATGAATGGCGACGGTGGCGGTGCTGCATCTCCGTTTGGCGGTTACAAACAATCGGGCAACGGGCGCGAAGGTGGCAAATGGGGTTTGGAGGATTTCCTTGAAATCAAACACGTCACAGGTTGGGACGCTTGAATTTAACACCGATTACGAACATATTAACACCGTCCCAAGGGGCGGTGTTTTCATTTAAAGGAGTCTCTAAATGTTTTTACGATCCACTTTAATTTCGCTCTCGCTTCTTGCGTTGCCAACTCTGGCACTTGCCAAAACGCCCTGTGGCGGCAATTTCAACAGCTTCATCAACGGTGTAAAATCAGAGGCTGCGAAAAAGGGACATTCCAAAGCAGAATTGGACAAGTTTTTTGCCAATGTACGCCAAGATAAAAAAGTGTTGCAACATGATCGATCGCAAGCCGTTTTTCGCCAAAACTTTAGCCAATTCGCTGGCCGCGTTGTCAGTTCCAATCGGTTAAAGGTCGGCGCATCGAAACGCAAACAATACGCCAGTTCCTTTAAATCCGCACAATCAAATTTTGGCGTTCCTTCATCTGTGCTGCTCGCCTTCTGGGCGATGGAAACGGATTTTGGCGCAAACCAAGGGAATTTCAATACATTGAATGCACTAGCAACCCTTGCGCATGATTGCCGTCGCCCACAATTGTTCCGCCCACAAATTTTCGCCACCATCGAGCTTTGGAAAAAAGGTACATTTAATCCTGCAACCAGCAAGGGTGCTTGGGCAGGTGAAATCGGTATGGTGCAGATGTTACCAGAAGACGTGCTTTACCGTGGTGTCGATGGTGATGGCGATGGCAAGGTGAACCTTGTATCATCTGCCCCCGATGCGATCCTTACTTCCGCCAAAGTTTTGTCCAGCCACGGTTGGAAATCAGGGCAACCTTGGATGGTCGAAGTCTCTGTTCCGCAAAACCTAGATTGGGCGAAAACGGGCTTGGGTAAACCGCAATCAGTATCCAGTTGGTCATCAATGGGCGTGAAAGCCCGTGGAAAAATGCCATCTGGAAAATACCAAGCATCCCTTTTGTTGCCAGAGGGTCGCAAAGGCCCTGCATTCCTTGTGTTCCCAAATTTCGACGTTTATTTCAAATGGAACAAATCATTGGTGAACGTGACATCCGCCGCCTATTTTGCAACTCGCCTCGCGGGTGCACCAGCGTTTAACAAAGGCAATCCAGACAAAGCCCTGAGCACCAATCAAATGGTCGCATTACAGAAAAAGCTGAAATCACGCGGTCACGATGTTGGGCGTGTCGATGGCATTCTTGGTGCAAAAACCCGTATTGCGGTGCAAAAAGAACAGGCCCGCGTTGGCCTACCAGCGGACGCATGGCCGACAACCGCACTGTTAAACAAAATCTAATCCATTTTGTAAAAATATCCTCGCCGAAGGCATAAAATCATTTGCCTTTGGCGATCAGCCATCCACCATTTCTTCGGCGGCTTGTAGATCAACCGATACCAACTGGCTAACACCTTGTTCGGCCATTGTCACACCAAACAAACGATCCATCCGTGCCATGGTCACCGCATGGTGGGTGATGATCATAAATCGTGTCTTTGTGCGCTGTGTCATTTCATCAAGCAAATCACAAAAACGCCCGACATTGGCATCATCCAATGGCGCGTCCACCTCGTCCAACACACAAATTGGTGCTGGGTTGGCAAGGAACACAGCAAAGATGAGCGCAAGCGCTGTTAGCGTTTGTTCACCACCTGATAGCAGTGACAGCGTAGATAGTTTTTTACCGGGAGGTTGGCACATAATTTCCAAACCCGCTTCCAACGGATCGTCACTTTCGACCAGAACCAAGTTCGCCTCGCCACCACCAAACAGATGTTTAAACAGATTGGCAAAGTTTCGGTTCACTTCGTCAAAGGCCGCCAACAAGCGCTCGCGTCCCTCTTTGTTCAAACTGGCAATCCCGGAGCGCAACTTTTTAATCGCCTCTTCCAGATCGAGTTTTTCCTCGGCGAGCGTATCGCGTTCTTCGGTTACCTCTTTGGCGTCTTCTTCGGCACGTAAATTCACCGCGCCCAAACCATCGCGTTGACGGCGAAGCCGCGCGACATCCGCCTCGATCCGATCGGCAGGTGGCATTTTTTCAGGGTCTGTTTCCAGTGTTTCCAGCAATGCCTCTGGTTCGATTTCCAACTCTTCGCGAATCCGTTCGGCGGCGGTTGCCACCTGAACGGCGGCCGCATCGGCAACGGCATCTGCGCGCGCGCGGGCTTCGCGGGCCTCGGATGCGCTACGCTCGGCATTGCGTTCCGCTTGTTCGGCATCGCGCAACGCGCCTTCGCCAACAGATAATGCATCGCTGGCCTCTGCAAGCCGTTTTTCCGCATCCGAAATGGATTTCCCCAATTCTTCGCGCTTGGCTTTTATTTCATCTGGTGCTTGGGTCGCGGATTTCAGTTCTGATTCTGAACTGGTCTTGCGCGTTGCCAATTCACCAATACGCTGTTCCGCTGTTTCCAAACGGTGACGCCAACCTGACACCTCTTTCATGATTTCTTGGCGGCGTTTTGTGCGTGCTTCGCCGTCACGCCGCGTTTCATCATACATCGAACGTTTGGTGATCATCGTCATACGCGCGGCCTCAACCGCGACTTTGATCGATTCAACGTTTGTGCGTGCTGCGTCCAAATCATCCAGATCACGCACGCCTGCTTCTGCTTCTTTTACCGATGCGCGTGCAGCGATTGTTTCTTCTTCCAATCGCGATTGCGCGAGCTTAAGCGTTTCAACCTTGCCAGACAGCATATCGCGATCTGCTTCGGCGCGGGATAACTGGCGGTTGGCATTTGCTGCCGTTTCATCCGCAGATTTACGTGTTTGGCGTGCAGTTTGATCCGCTGAAATCAATTCTTGCAATGCGTTATGTACAGTGTCGAAATTTTCTTTTGCACCCGCCATGCGTGAAATCGCGTTGGCGTTCGCCTTGCGTAAATCTTCAAGCCTATTGATTTGTTGTAACCGCAACGCAGATGCCGATGGTGCATCCTCGGCACCAATACGAAAACCATCCCAGCGCCACAGATCGCCCTGTGCGGATACCAATCGTTGACCCGGTTTTAAGTCGGCCTGCAATGCCGCGCCTTGTGCACGTTCAACCACACCGATATGTGCCAAGCGTCGCGCCAACACATCAGGTGCGTCAACATATGCGGCCAAACTATCAACACCCGTTGGTAATGGTGCAATCGCATCATATTCGGGCAAACGTGCCCAACCCGATTCACCATCGGGATCAACCAATGGCGCCTTAAGGTCATCGGCAAGGGCTGCACCCAATGCGGCCTCGTATCCCTTGCGTGCACGGACATTATCGATCAGTTGATCATCATCAGATTTATCACGCGCAATCACACGTTCCAATGCCCCAACTTCGGCACCGAGCGCATTTGCTTCGCCTTCGGCCTCTGACAATGCGGCGCGGGCATCGGAATCTTTGGCCTGTGCGTCTGCGCGTTTACCCTCGATCGCGAGCAGATCTGCATCGGCCTTTAACGCGGCTTCTTGGGCGATGGCGCGTGTTTGTGTTGCCTCTTCAAAACGTGTTTGCGCATCGCCAAGGCTTTCTTCGACAGATAAAACAGAACTGGCCGCTGCATCGCTTTGCTCTGTGCGTTTGTCCAACATCGCCTTTGCATCAGACAGCAACCGATGTGCCGATTGATGACGCGCGGACAGGCGTGCGACATCCTCGGTTAATTTATCTAATGCGGCTTCTTGCTCTTGCATTACACTTGCCGCATCACGTGCGGCGGCATTGGCAGATTCCACTTTTGCGTCATGACCTTCGGACGCTTTTTCGATTTGTTCTTTTTCCCAATCAAGGCGTTTGATGGTTTCTTCTGCGTCTTTGTTCAAACCCTGTTCACGCGTAATATCCGCACCCAATTGGGCGATGCGGCGTTCCAGTGTTTCAATGGTTTCGCGCGCGCGGGCTTCTTGGTCGGCCAAGGTATCGCGCTGTACTTGCAAACGTTGCACAACCGCGGCGGCGATTGCTTGCTCTTCACGCAACGGTGGCACCTTGCCTTCCAACTCGATCCGTTCACGTGCGGATTTGGATGCATCACCTTGCGCCGACGCTGCCTTTTGTGTGGCGGCGGTTAAATCGGTTGCTGCCGCTTGGCGTGCAACATCTGCCTCGCGCCAGCGGCGATACAATAACAACCCTTCAGATTGACGTAGCTCTGCCCCGATTTCGCGGTATCGTTTTGCTTGGCGCGCTTGGCGTGCCAATGAATTTAATTGGCTGTCGAGTTGTTCAACAACATCATCAACCCGCGCCAAGTTGGTTTCGGCCCCTTTTAATTTCAACTCCGCCTCGTGGCGACGCTGATAAAGACCCGAAATGCCCGCGGCCTCTTCCAGAATACGGCGTCTGGATTTCGGCTTTGCATTGATCAATTCCGAAATCATGCCTTGGCGCACCAACGCGGGCGAATGCGCACCTGTTGATGCATCCGCAAACAACATCTGAATATCGCGAGCACGGGTTTCTTTGCCGTTGGCCTTATAGGCAGAACCAACGTCGCGCGTGATGCGACGGGTCACTTCCAACACATCTTGATCATTGAAATTCGCAGGGGCGAGCCGATCAGTGTTATCCAACAACAACAATACTTCGGCATAGTTGCGCGCAGAACGTTTATCCGTGCCTGCGAAAATCACGTCTTCCATGCCGCCGCCGCGCATCGCTTTGGCGCGATTTTCACCCATCACCCAACGCAACGCTTCCAACAGGTTTGATTTACCACAGCCGTTTGGCCCAACAACACCCGTCAGGCCATCCGCAATCACCAATTCCGTGGGGTCCACGAAACTTTTGAAGCCAGTTAATCGTAATTTGGTAAATCGCAACGCGGATTCGCCCCTGTTGATTCTTGTTCGAAACAAAATCCGTTCCCAATGGGGTCTGAGTCAACCCAAAACCACCGTATATTGGGTTTTTGGGCGAGTTATCCACAAGATATCGGTGTTTTTGGCGAAAAATCGGACCAATTGCCCTGTAAAACTGTCGCTAAATTTCATCATTTGTCGGAATCGACCTTGACCAAACCACCCCCATCAGCGCAAAGATAGGGCTGCATGGTTCCCCGTATAGATGCGAAGCGTCTGGGGATGAAATGGGAATATGGTACGGGAATACCCATCAGGGGCCCAAATCCATGACCGCCCCCGCGACTGTATGCGGAGAGTGTTGTCCAATACGCCACTGGCAATCGCTGGGAAGGCACGACAACATGATCGATCCGCAAGTCAGGAGACCAGCCAAGCAACGATGCAGTCGCATCGGCCACAACAAACGGACGGGGTGTTCCGTGATGGTTTCGTTTCGCAATATGTGGAACAACATCGCAACCGAACTCCCCCAAAACACGAAAGATATTTGGGGATTCCATTATGAAAAAATTATTCGCGACACTTGGCGCAGTACTTGCAGCAGGTCCAGCATTGGCACACCACCCATTGGGCGGCGCACCAATGGAAACATTTGCGCATGGCGTATTTTCAGGGATCGGTCACCCTGTGTTGGGTTTTGACCACCTGTTCTTTATCGCACTTGTCGGTATCGCAGCGATTTACACAGGGCGTGCAATGCTAGCACCCGCGGGCTTTATCGGTGGTATGTTGATCGGCACAATCATGATGTCTGCGGGCATCGCATTGCCAGCAATCGAAACCATGATTGTGGGTAGTTTGCTTATCCTTGGTTATATTGTTGCATCTGGACGTGCATTATCTCTGACACCTGCATTGGCGCTGTTTGCGATTGCTGGCCTGTTTCACGGCTCTGCATTTGGCGGTACGATCGCCGAACAAGAAGCGGCCATTGGTGGCGGTGTGATGATCGGTTACTTGCTGGGTCTTGGCGTAACACAATACTTGATCGCATTGGGCGCTGGTTGGGTTGCGAAAAACCTGTGGAACGCAACAGAAGCATCCGCAATGCCTGCGCGTTTGGCTGGTGCAGTGGTTGGCGGCATGGGCGTATTGCTGGCCATGGAGCAAATCGAAGGTGCTGCGTTTGCAGCGCTCGGTTTGGGCTAATCCCTCGCGATTATAACGTTATTACGGTCGGGCAATGCTCGACCGTTTCCATTTTTACAGGATAAAACATGGCTCAAAAAATACCAGCAACCGTTGTCACCGGTTTTCTTGGCGCGGGCAAAACCACGCTCATCCGTCACATGTTGCAAAATGCACAAGGCAAACGCATCGCGTTGATCATTAATGAATTTGGTGATCTGGGCGTTGATGGCGATATCCTGAAGGGATGTGGCGATGAAACATGTACCGAAGATGACATCATGGAGCTGTCCAATGGATGCATCTGTTGCACGGTTGCGGATGATTTCATTCCCACGATGGAAAAATTATTGGCACGCGAAAATAAACCCGATCATATCGTGATCGAAACATCTGGTTTGGCATTGCCACAACCATTAGTGCGCGCATTCAACTGGCCTGAAATTTCAACCAAGGTTACCGTCGATGGCGTTGTCACCGTTGTGGATGGCAAGGCCGTGACCGAAGGGCGTTTTGCCCATAACGTGGCGGCGGTGGATGCGCAGCGCAAATTGGACGAAAACCTTGATCACGAAACGCCGTTGTCCGAATTGTTCGAAGATCAAATCGCTTGTGCCGATATGATTGTGGTGAACAAATCTGATTTGTTGAATGACATAGAATCCGAAACGTTGGTTTCAAATCTGAAATCGGAATCGCGCAAAGGTGTGCAGGTGATTAAGGCCAGCATGGGTGCGCTGCCTGTTGATGTTTTGCTCGGCCAAGGTATCGGTGCCGAGGGTGATTTGGATGCCCGCCACGAAGTTCATCACCACGATCATGATCACGACGATGACCATCACGATGATGATGACCACCATCATCACCACGATCACGACCATGACGAATTTGAAAGCTTTGTCGTTGAGCTGGGTGAAATCGCAGATCCAACAGCATTTGCACAACAGGTTGCCGATGTTATCCGCACCCACGATATTTTACGCCTAAAAGGTTTCGCCGCTGTTCAGGGCAAACCAATGCGTTTGACATTGCAAGCGGTTGGGCCGCGTGTTGATACGTATTTTGACCGCCCCTTTGGTGCGAATGAAACACGCAGCACACGATTGGTTGTGATTGGGCAAGCTGGATTAAAACAATCCGAAATCACAGCAGCGCTATCTGCATGATTACGATTGAAGCAGGGGATCCCCATCACCCACAGGCGACTGCATTGTTACAGGCCAGCCATGCGTTGATGGAATCCCTGTTTCCTGCGGAATCCAACCATTACCTTTCAATTGATGCGCTTTGTGTCCCCGACATCCATTTTCTGGTTGCCAAAAACGATGATCAAATCGTGGGCTGTGGCGCAATCGCAAACAAGGGTGATTACGGCGAAATCAAATCCATGTTTGTCGCAGAGTGTGCGCGTGGCTTGGGCGTGGCAAAATTATTGATGGATGCGTTGGAAAAGCAAGCGCTACTGCAAGATCTTTCTACCGTGCGGCTTGAAACAGGAAATCTGCTACATGCAGCGCATCGTTTGTACGAAGCCTGTGGATTCACTTATGTCGGGCCATTTGGTGATTACCCAGACGATCCCAACAGCCTGTTCATGCAAAAGGTATTATGACAGCACGATGCCTGAACAACT
The DNA here is from genome assembly GCF_014652655.1 of Paramylibacter ulvae. Classification (GTDB taxonomy): domain Bacteria; phylum Pseudomonadota; class Alphaproteobacteria; order Rhodobacterales; family Rhodobacteraceae; genus Amylibacter; species Amylibacter ulvae. Next base: position 65,269 of record NZ_BMZF01000009.1, on the reverse strand, counting down.
ACGCAAACCCTTTTTTGAATTCTTGCGCGGTACGTGGTTTCCACAAATTACCGGCGCGTCTGGTATCGGGCAATGCGCGCCCGCGTGGGATTGCGATGAAATGTTTGGTTTTGCCGCCACGCGGCCCAACCTCTTGAAAAATGATGGCGTTGCTTGGGCAAAGATCGCCTGGTTGCATCGCGTTGCTAATATCAATTGGCATTTTCTGCACCTTTCTATCGTTGCGATCACATCAGATTCTGCACACACAGATTTAACACAAACTTAACAGGTAAAATTGAATGCATTTATTGGCCGCGACCACTGGCAGCATTGATGATGGTTCAGAACCATTTGACCTTGGGCAAACGCCAGCGGATATTGTGTTTATTTCTGCCGCGGATACGGAATTGGCGGCACTGTCCGAAGCGCGTGCGCAAATGGACAATGCACCTGAAATGCGCCTGGCGAGCTTGATGCATTTGCAACATCCGATGTCGGTTGATTTACACATCGATGATTGTGCATCAAAATCCAAATTGGTGATTGCGCGGTGCTTGGGTGGGCGCGGATATTGGCAATACGGTCTGGAACAATACGCAGCACGTTTGGGTGCGGCGGGTATTGCTTTTGCTGCATTGCCTGGTGACGACAAACCTGATGACGAGCTTTGGGAATTATCCACGGTTTCGCGCGATGATTGGAATGCGCTTTGGGCGTATATGGTTGAGGGCGGGCCAGAAAACGCCACGAACTTTATCAACTATGCGCAATCCATGTTGGATGGCTCTGAAAAACCAGCGGCGGCCAGCCCATTACTACGCGCGGGGGTTTATTGGCCGGGTGCGGGAATATCGGACATCGCCACCGCTCAGGGCGCATGGGTTGAAAACGCCCCCGTTGTGCCAATCATTTTTTATCGCGCGTTGGTACAGGGCGCAGGGCTTCACCCCATAAATCGCATGGTGAAATCATTACTGCGCCGTGGATTGAATCCGTTGCCGGTTTTTGTGGCATCCCTAAAAGATCCCGTATCGGTTGCGACACTCGAACATTTGTTCGATGCGGCGAAACCTTCGGTCATTATCAACTGCACCAGCTTTGCGGTTGGATCACCACACCAAGGCGATAATAACGCCGATAATCCATTGACCATGCCCGCTTCAAATAACGCACCAATATTCCAAGCGGTATTATCCGCAAGTGCGGAAGCCGCATGGGAAGAAAACCTTAATGGATTATCCGCGCGTGATATCGCCATGAACGTCGCCTTGCCAGAGGTTGATGGGCGCATCCTATCACGTGCGATATCATTCAAGGGCGAAGCATTTTTTGACGAAGCAACACAATGTCCCATCGCCAGTTATCGCGCACGCGGTGATCGCGTGGAATTTGTTGCGGATTTGGCGGCACATTGGGCACGTCTGCGCAACACGCCAGCAGTGGATAAAAAGGTCGCGCTGATCTTGGCGAATTACCCAAACAAAGATGGGCGTTTGGCAAATGGTGTTGGGCTGGATACACCCGCAGCCACCGTACATGTTTTGAATGCGTTGGCAGCGGATGGTATAAACGTCACCGAAATACCCGCCGACAGCGCAGCGTTGATGACGCAGATTACATCAGGGCCGACAAACTGGCTGACAGATCGCGCGAACCGAACGGGTGGACAGCGATTATCGTTGGCAGATTATGAATCGGCATTTGCCACGCTGCCATTGGCATTGCGGGATCAAATCAATGATCGCTGGGGCGCACCCGCCGATGATCCGTTTGTTGGCAGTGATGGCTTTGCACTATCAATCTTGCAATATGGCAATGCCGTTGTCGGAATCCAGCCCGCGCGTGGATATAATATCGACCCCAAGGATACTTATCACGCGCCCGATCTTGTCCCGCCACATAACTATCTTGCGTTCTATTTCTGGCTGCGAAATCAATTTCAAACCAATGCCATTGTTCACATGGGCAAGCACGGTAATTTGGAATGGCTGCCGGGCAAGGCCGTGGCGTTATCCGATGAGTGTTGGCCAGAGGCGATATTGGGACCAATCCCACATCTTTATCCATTTATCGTCAATGATCCGGGCGAAGGAACACAGGCCAAGCGGCGCTCAAGTGCAGTGATAATTGATCACCTGACACCACCCCTGACGCGTGCGGAAACATACGGGCCGCTGCGTGACTTGGAAGCATTGGTTGACGAATATTACGAGGCCGCGGGTGTTGACCCACGCCGTATTGAACACATCCGCAAAGAGATATTATCCCTAACATCAAGCACGGGCATCGGTGATGACGTCGGCATGAAGGGGACAGACGAAGAAACCGATCTGGCCAAGCTGGATGAATATTTATGTGATCTAAAGGAAGCGCAAATCAGGGATGGTTTGCATATTTTTGGACAATCCCCAACAGGTCGCCTTGAACGCGATTTGATACAGGCATTGTTGCGCATCCCACGCGGTGATGGCATTGGTGCAGACGCCAGTTTGCAACGTGCATTGGCGATTGATCTGGGCCTGGGTTTCGATCCGTTGGATTGTGAAATGGCAAAACCGTGGACGGGTGAACGCCCCGATGTTTTGGCAAATGTTAACGATGATACGTGGCGAACACATGGTGACACCGTGGAGCGATTGGAATTGTTAGCCTCTGCATTGCTGGATGGTCAACCCGTTGGAGACTGGCCACGAACCAACGCCGTTTTGGAATTGGCGCAAAAATCTGTTTTTCCAATTGTGCAATCATGTGGTCCAAACGAACTGGACGGATTGCTCACAGGGGTTCGCGGTGAATTTGTACCACCTGCCCCATCGGGCGCACCAACGCGTGGACGATTGGATGTCTTGCCAACTGGTCGCAATTTTTTCAGCGTTGATAGCCGTGCAGTGCCAACCCCCACCGCCTGGAAATTGGGCTGGAAATCTGCCAATCTGTTGATCGAACGCCATCTGCAAGATCACGGTGATTGGCCGCGTGCAATGTTGCTCACGGCATGGGGCACCGCAAATATGCGCACCGGTGGTGATGATATTGCACAGGCACTGGCGTTGATGGGTGTGAAACCAAAATGGGACAGCGCGAACCGCCGTGTGACGGGATTTGAGATTATTCCGATCACTGCGCTTGGCCGCCCGCGTGTTGATGTTACATTGCGCGTATCTGGTTTTTTCCGCGATGCATTTCCCCAACAAATGGCGCTGGTGGATTCCGCAGCGCGCGCCGTGATGGCATTGGATGAATCCGTTGATATGAACCCTGCCGCCGCGCAATTGAAATCTGAAAACTCAGCAGAAGCCGCATTTCGCGTGTTTGGGTCAAAACCAGGCGCATATGGTGCTGGCTTGCAGGCAATGATCGATGAACGTCTTTGGGCGGATAAGGGCGATTTGGCCAATGCTTATCTGGAATGGGGCGGGTATGCTTATGGCGCAAAGGGCGATGGTGTGCGTGCACGCGGCGCCTTGGAAAACCGACTGTCACAGGTTGATGCCGTTGTGCAAAACCAAGACAACCGCGAACATGATATTTTGGATAGTGACGACTATTATCAATTCGAAGGTGGTGCGGCGGCGGCGGTATCCACCCTGCAAGGCGTCGATCGCCCAATTTATCACAATGATCATTCGCGCCCCGAACGCCCCGTCATTCGCACGTTGGATGATGAAATCGGGCGTGTGGTGCGCAGCCGAGTTGTAAACCCCAAATGGATCGATGGCGTGAAACGCCACGGGTACAAAGGGGCGTTTGAAATGGCGGCAACGCTGGATTATCTCTTCGCCTTTGCCGCAACAACAGGTGCGGTAAAAAATCACCATTTTGATTTGGTCGAAGCCGCATTTATCGGCGACGACGATACACGCGAATTTATCCACGATGCCAATCCAGCCGCACTTCGTGAAATGGCAGAGCGTTTACAAGAAGCAATTGATCGTGGGCTTTGGACGCCAAAATCCAACAGCGCACGCGCACGCATCGAAGAACTTTTATAACCTCAATCTGCAAGGTTGCATATCGCGATCGATCTGCCAAAATGACCCTGCCCAAACCAAGGAACAGACCATGTCAGAGGATACCGAACGCCACGCAATGAAAATGGCCAAGAAAAAGGCCGCGCGCGATAAAATCATGGCGACCAAAACCGATAAAAAGGGTTTGATTGTTGTGCACACCGGCAAAGGTAAGGGGAAATCAACCGCTGCCTTTGGTATGATTTTTCGCCACATCGCACATGGGATGCAATCCGCCGTTGTACAATTCATCAAGGGCGGCATGTCCACGGGTGAACGCGATATGATATTGGAACGCTTCAGCGATATTTGTTCGTTCCATACCATGGGCGAAGGGTTTACTTGGGAAACCCAAGATAAAACACGCGACACCGAAATGGCGCAAGCCGCATGGGAAAAGGCCAAGGAATTAATCCGCGACCCCGCAAATTCCATGGTCTTGTTGGATGAAATCAACATCGCCATTCGATACGATTATGTCGATATCAATGATGTGGTGGAATTCTTGGTCGAGGAAAAACCTGAAATGACCCATGTTGTTTTAACGGGGCGCAATGCCAAGGACGAATTGATTGAAATCGCGGATTTGGTTACGGAAATGGAACTGATCAAGCATCCATTCCGTTCTGGCGTAAAAGCACAAATCGGGGTGGAGTATTGAACGACGAACCCGAAAAATCAGAGTTATCTCAACTGTTGGAAGAGGTGCAAAAACTCAATCGTCACCACTATGTGCGCGCGCATGATAGCTGGTGGGGATTGATTTCGTATCAAGTAGTGCGTGGCTTGGCCTTTGGTCTGGGATCTGTTGTGGGCGCCACGGTATTAGTGTCTGTGATGGTTTATGTGCTCGGACAACTTGATTTCATACCGATCCTTGGTGAGTGGGCTTCGCAAATTTTGGACATCATACAACAAAGGTAAAATATGAAACTGCTTGGAATATCGGGGAGCCTTCGCAAAGGTTCACTTAATCGCAATCTGATGCACGAAGCGATCCGCCTGTTTGGTGACGCGGATGTAACAATCGCCGACCTGAATTTGCCATTGTATGATGGCGATCTCGAAGAAGAACATGGCATTCCCGACAGCGTGACATTGCTTGCCAATCAGATCGACGCGGCCGATGCCGTTGTGATTTCGTGCCCTGAATATAACCAAGGCATTTCTGGTGTGATGAAAAACGCATTGGATTGGGTGAGCCGCACAGATGGATCACCATGGGCGAATAAACCCGTTGCATTGCTTGCCGCCGCTGCGGGGCGTGCGGGTGGGGCACGATCAAATTACGCGCTGCGATTGGCGATGGCACCGTTCAATACAAACTTATTGCAAGGGCCCGAAATTTTGGTGGCTGGCGCACATAATGAATTTGATGAAAACGATCAATTGACGAGCAAGTTTTATGTCAAATCACTGACCGTATTGATGGACGATTTGCGCAACGTGACCAGCAGTTAATTCACAAATCCAAGTGATGCGGTACGGTGAAATTTGCGGGTATGTCACAGGGCTTTCCTTGAATCATATCCGCAATCATTGTTGCCGATTGATGCGCCAAGCCAAACCCAATTTTATACCCGCCAAGCGCAACATACACGCCATCCATTTTCGGTATCGCCCCTAACATGGGCGTGCGTTTGCGTGCCTTTGGCCGCAAATCCGCCCAGCGCTTGATCACTGGTGCATCGGATAGTGTGGGACAAATACGTTTTGCTGTTGCGATAACGGCGTCTAATTTTTCATCCGTTTCGGTTGGGTGCGACCAATCGGTTTCCGATGTCGATCCAACACCAACCGTTCCATCGATATGTGGAATAATATAAATACCTTCGGCGTTGATCTGAGGCCTGCTACCCATATCGCATTTTAGCAACGCACCCTGCCCTTTGACACCCGACCCCGTTTGCATTTCAAATTTTTGATCCAAAAATTTAAAACCACCAACGCCAGCGGCCAAGACGATAGCATTTGCACGGATTTCACCCCATCGGCCCACAACGGTGTTGTCTTGGACTGTATCAACCGCACATTTCGTTCGTATTTCAATTCCCGTTTTCAATAGTGCGCCGCGCAATGATTGACACGCACGCGCGGGATAAATTCGCGCCGACATCGTATCATGCACAACACCATATGGTGCGGCACTAGGGGCGATCAGAGGATGATCGGGCAATACGCTCCAGCTAAACTTACCTTGCCAAAACTCCTTGGCAGATTCTGCGCGCATATGGGCAAGCCCCAGCAATCGCTCGTCTGGAATGGGAAAGACCCTCCCAATGCGACCATATCCAGATGACATGCCCGATTGCGAATCCAAATTGTGCCAAAACGTTTCCGCCCCACATAGCGCATCAAATTGAAATTGTTTTTTCTGGTTCCAATTGTCGGGCGTGTGCGGTGACATTGCGCCAACAATTCCACCACTTGCCCGCGCACCAACTGCATTGGATTTTTCTAACACAACAACCGACATGCCGCGCAACGCACACATATATGCAGCGCACAGGCCAAATACCCCACCACCAACAATTACAACATCTTTGATTTCACGGCTTGCCAATGCGCCAAACTTTCCTAAAGTGCGCTTATTGCTTACGGCATCCAACCAAAACCAGCCAGTCAAAATCGCATTGAATAAATGCGCCGGTTTGTTTTGGGCGTCAATGTCCGTATTCCACTCACGCAGCAGGAAACGATATGACGCGAAACGACCCAAAACTTGGCATTTGGTTAATGATTGCCACGACATTTGTATTCGCCCTGCAAGATGGTGTCTCGCGCCACTTGGCCAGCGAATATAATGTTTTGATGGTCGTCATGGTGCGCTATTGGTTTTTTGCCGCGTTCGTCATTACCATCGCACGCATTCAACAAGGTAGCATTCGAAAGGTTGCAAAAACCAGCCAACCGATTTTGCAAATTTTCCGAGGGCTATTGCTGATCACGGAAATCTGCGTGATGATCTTGGGCTTTGTTTATTTGGGCCTGATCGAAAGTTACGCAGTATTCGCCGCATATCCATTGTTGATCGCCGCGCTCTCTGGCCCCATTTTGGGTGAAACCGTTGGCTGGCGGCGCTGGGTTGCGATTGGCGTTGGGTTTCTTGGCGTGTTGATAATTTTACAACCAGGTGTTCAGGTATTCAGCCCGCTTGCCTTAATCCCACTGGCCGCCGCATTAATGTTCGCCCTTTATGGATTGCTCACACGGTTTGCCGCACGCAAAGATACCGCCGCGACCAGTTTTTTCTGGACGGGGGTGAGTGGTACAGTCGCGATCACCATGATCGGTGTGTTTTATTGGGAAAACATGATCGCCCCAGACTGGGCGTGGATGGCAGCTTTATGCGTGTTGGGCGCATTGGGGCATTACCTGTTGATCAAATGTTATGAAGTTTCGGATGCTAGCACGGTGCAACCGTTTGCCTATTTCCAATTGGCATTTGGCGCTGTGATCGGGCTGTTCATTTTTCACGAAGAATTGCGTTTCACAACCGCACTTGGCACGACGATCATCATATCAGCAGGTTTGTTTACCTTGTGGCGCGAAAACCGTGCCAAGGCGAAACGCTAACCCTTTGCCAAATCCACGCTGAGCGCGACGGGTGTCGCACTGCCCGTTAATCGCGCGCGATAAACATGCAGCGATTCAATCACGCGCATCACATAGTTGCGCGTTTCGGTATAGGGAATATGTTCCACCCAATCGACAACATCGACATCTTCCTTGCGCGGGTCACCATATTCTTTGATCCATGCATCTGCACGGTGCGGCCCTGCGTTATATCCCGCAAATGCCAATACATATGACCCGTTATATTTATCCAGCAAACCCGCCAAATAATGTGTGCCAAGTGTTGCATTATATTTCCAATCTTGGCCAAGTTTTTGCGTTGAATAATCAACCCCAATTTCACCCGCGACCAGTTTTGCCGTGCCGGGCATGACCTGCATCAAACCACGTGCGCCTGCATGGCTTTGCGCGTATGGGTCAAGCTCGCTTTCACGTCGTGCGATAGACATGGCAACCTCGCCATCAACCTTTGATGTAAAACTCGCTAAATCTGTGACGGGGAAATAGGGGCGCGGCAAAACGATACCCCGCTTTGCAACCTCTTTTGCGATTCCAATTGCCACGAAAGGGCGATCCATTTCCAACGCCAAATCGGCCAGTTGCGCCGCCTCTGTTGCATCCATGGTTTCGGCCATATGCATGAAAAACTGGCGCAATCGGTTCTGGTTATCCGCATAATGAAAGATCAGGCCAGCTTGGAAAGCTGAGCTATTCACAAACGCTGCATCACGCCAATCTGGTACGGTTTCTTTCCCTGATAATGTATCATCCGTTGCTCCACCTAATTTTTCCGCCGCCAACTGGCCATAATAAGATGTTTGGTGTTGTGCGCCCAATTCATAGGCCACCATCGCGGCGTCATAATTACCCATCGCCTCAAATGCGCGCCCTTTCCAATAACCCGCACGGCCCAAGCTAATAGGCGATGCAACAGCGGTTTGAAAATTGTTAAAATGCTGCAACGCTTTTTGCGGGCTGTTCAGATATCGCAGCGCAAGATATCCCGACAGCCATTCCAAATCCGCATAATCGTCACCTGTGAATACGCCATGATTGCTGGCCAAAACATAGGCCGCGGCATGATCACCTGATCGCATTGCACGGCGTGCAAAACCACGGCGACGCGGTGTCCACTCTTCTGCACGGCCCAGTTGTTTGGGGTCTTTGGATTGTTCCAAAATCATTTGCTGGGCATCGTCCCAACGGCCCTTTGCAATCCGCCACAAGAACCGCTCGAATGTAAGCCCTGCATCATTTTGCAATCGCGCGGGCACGGCAGCGATCAGCGTATCAACGTTTTTGTCGACGCGGCGTAAACCGATACGTGCCTTGGCCAGTTTTTGCATATCTGCGCCAACCAATGGCAACATATCCGTCGCCTCGTTTGTCCAACCCTTCCACAACAGGTTTTCCAATCGATCAAGATGCTTGGATTTTAACACTGATGGGTATCGCGCCAAAAATGCTTCTTGCTCTTCGTCATTCAACGACAGATCAAGCCAAGCGCGGACAATTTCGCGATGCGCCGCATCCATATTTCCCTGGGCTGCATATGCCTCTGCTAAACGCAAAGCACCCTTGCCAGTTTGTGGCAATTCTATTTCGAAAAAGCTACGGATTTGCGTTGGTGAACCGCGATGAGGAATGGATGCTTCGCCTTTGCGACGCAACAATTTTAGCCCCGGCCAATCGCCGTTTCGTTCGATGAAACTTTGATAGTTATCCCACCCGCCCTGACCCGAACGCAGACGTTGCCATTCAACAACGTCGCGCGCAACAGGATCAGTCATTGATTGGCGCAGAGTATCAACTTGCTCCCAGTCGTTCTGAGCGGCAGAAATCAGCGCATCGGCCAACAATTGCCCGTCTCGTTCTGCTGTATCGGCCAACGCAACCGCGTTGAATGCCCATACCAACGTACACGCCAGAATCGCAAAAACCCTATTTTTCATTATTTTCCTGCCCTTAAGTCGTGGCAAATTAGACGAAAGCAACGCCAATTCCTATCCAGAACTTGGCAATCGCATTTTTGCCCGTTACCTTTGCACAGTTTCACGCTATTAGGGCGGCGACTCAAATCAATTTTCAGGGAGCACGAAAATGTTCAAAGGTTCTATGCCAGCACTTATCACGCCAATGTCCAATGGACTTGTGGATGATAAGGGCCTGAAACAATTGGTTGAATGGCACATCGCTGAGGGCACACATGGTTTGGTTCCCGTTGGCACAACAGGCGAGAGCCCAACGTTGAGCCACGACGAACATCAACATGTTATTCGCGTGGTGGTGGAAACCGCGGCAGGTCGTGTGCCCGTAATCGCGGGTGCGGGTTCAAACAACACCGCCGAGGCGATTAGCCTGTTACAATTTGCCAAAGATGTAGGTGCGGATGCTGGATTGGTTGTAACGCCATATTATAACAAACCAACACAGGCAGGTTTGATCGCGCATTACACTGCGTTAAACGAGGTTGGCCTGCCCATCATCATTTACAACATCCCTGGGCGTTCAGTTATCGATATGACTCCGGCAACGATGGGCGAATTGTCCAAATTGCCCAATATCGTTGGCGTCAAAGATGCCACCGGCGATATCGCACGTGTCAGCCTGCAACGCATCACCTGTGACGCCGATTTCATTCAGCTCACCGGCGAAGATGCATCCGCACTTGGTCATGCAGCACATGGCGGCAAGGGCTGTATTTCAGTGACGGCAAATGTTGCACCACGTCTGTGCGCCGAATTCCAAGACGCCTTGATGGCGGGTAATTTTCCGCGTGCATTGGAATTGCAGGATCGCCTGATGCCATTGCACAATGCGATATTCATGGAACCTGGTTTATGTGGGGCGAAATATGGTCTCTCGAAATTGGGTCACTGCAATAACGAAGTTCGCTTGCCGATGACAACCGTCGGGTCAAACACACAAGCCGCGATTGATGCTGCGATGCGCCACGCAGGTTTGATAAACTGATCCACGCCATTATTACCCAAGAGGCAATCTGCCTCTTGGCCTTGGCCGTTGATTAACATATATCCATCCATCATGGCCAAAAAAACGAAACCATCCGACAGCAATAACAAACTGGTCGCCGAAAATCGGCGGGCGCGGTATGACTATGCGATTCAAGATACATTTGAATGCGGCATGGTTTTGATGGGATCAGAGGTTAAATCCTTGCGCGAAAATTCCGCCAACATCACAGAAAGCTATGCCGATGTGGAAGATGGCGAATTGTGGTTAATCAACAGTTCAATCGCGCTTTACGCTCAGGCAAAAACATTTGGCCACGAAGAACGCCGCCGTCGCAAATTATTGGCATCCAGCCGCGAAATCGCGCGGATGTTCCAAGCGATTGGTCGCAAAGGTATGACACTGGTTCCGCTCAAGCTTTATTTCAACGACAAGGGTCGTGCGAAATTGTTGATCGGGCTAGCCAAGGGTAAAAATCATTCGGACAAACGCGCCACAGAAAAACAGCGTGATTGGCAAAAACAAAAATCACGATTGCTGCGCGATCACAGTTAACGACACCTTTGGTGTTGCGGATTTTTTCACACGGTCATAGCGTTGCGATATGAAAGTTACCGTATCCACAGATTGGCTCGCCCAACATATCAATGATCCCAAGTTGCGCATTTTGGATGCGTCTTGGTATTTACCCACAGAAAACCGCGATGGTCATGCAGAGTATAACACCCAACATATCGCAGGTGCTCAGTTTTTCGACATCGACAAAATATCCGATACATCAAGCGATTTGCCACATATGGCACCAACGGCAGCGGCGTTTGAAACCGCGGTTCGCGCTATGGGAATATCAAATGATTCAACGATCATAATCTATGATGGTGCTGGATTGTTTTCTGCCGCGCGCGTTTGGTGGATGTTTCGCGCCATGGGGCACGATGACGTTTACGTATTGGACGGTGGTCTGCCTGAATGGATCAACAAAAAACTGTCAACCCAATCCCAATCCAGCCAACCCGATGCGGGAAATTTCAGTGCTAGTTTTGATGCAACAAATGTCGTCGATGAAACACAGGTGTTGGATACCACCGCACAGGTCATCGATGCGCGCCCACCCGCAAGGTTTCGCGGCGAAACTGTTGAGCCCCGCGCAGGATTGCGATCTGGGCACATCCCAAATTCAACAAACGTGTTTTTCAAAGCGGTGTTAACCCCCGACAATCATCTAAAATCTGTCGATGAATTGCGTGATGTTTTTCAAGGTAAGAACATTGATCTGACCAAACCCATCATCACCAGTTGTGGATCAGGCGTAACTGCGGCAGTTTTGGCATTGGCGCTTGCGCGACTAGACGTAACGGAACAAGCGCTTTATGACGGGTCTTGGGCGCAATGGGGCGCCGATAAAAATCTACCTATCCAAACAGGTTAACAGGACCTTACCATGCTGACTTCGCTTCACGCACAACCCGAAGATAAAATTCTGGCACTTATGGGCATGTTTCGTGCCGATGACCGCCCAAACAAAATTGACCTTGGTGTTGGTGTTTACAAAAACGCCGAAGGCCAAACGCCAATTATGCACGCTGTTAAAAACGCGGAAAAACAGTTGTGGGAACAAGAACAAACCAAAAGCTATACTGGCCTGATCGGTGATGCGGGTTATCACAAGGCAATGTCAGACATGGTTTTGGGTGGTGTTGTTGATGCCGATCGTTTGGCATTTGCACATACACCTGGTGGCACAGGCGCCATTCGCCAAATCATGGAACTGGTTAAAATGGCCGATACTGGTGCAACCATTTGGCTCAGCGATCCAACATGGGCCAACCACCCAAGCATTATTAAACACGTGGGTTTGCCACAAACGACCTATACCTATTTCGATAATGAAACACGTTCAGTGAATTTTGATGGCATGATGGACAGCTTGCAAGGTGTGAAATCTGGTGATGTTGTCTTGCTTCATGGTTGCTGCCACAATCCAACGGGTGCAAACCTGAACAATGAACAATGGGCGCTGGTTGCCGATTTGTTGTTGGAAAAAGGCGCGATTCCATTTGTTGATATCGCCTACCAAGGTTTTGGCGATGGGTTGGAAGAAGACGCATATGGCACGCGCCTGCTTGCGCAAAAATTCCCTGAAATGTTGATCGCGGCAAGCTGTTCGAAAAACTTTGGTATTTACCGCGAACGCGCTGGGATTGTGATCGCAATTTCACCCGATGCGGCCGCAAGCAAAATTACCCAAGCTAACCTGAGCTATCTAAACCGCCAAAACTTTAGCTTTCCACCCGATCACGGTGCACGGCTGGTGACGATGGTTTTAACAGATGATGCGCTTCGTGCGGAATGGAAGGCCGAATTAGAATCCGTTCGCACTGGCATGTTGAACATTCGCCAAATGCTCGCCGATGCATTGCGCGCCGAAAGCGGATCAGATCGTTTTGGTTTCTTGGCTGAACATCGCGGCATGTTTTCACGTGTTGGCGCAACACCAGAACAGGTTCAAAAACTGCGTGAAGAGCACGCGATTTATATGGTCGGCGACAGCCGTATGAATATCGCTGGGATCACCGAAAAAACCGTTCCAATATTGGCCAAGGCGATCATCGCTGTTGGTGTTTAAATCTCACGCCCAAGGTTGAAGCCTTGGGCGTTTTTATTTGGGGTAATGCATACGCAAGACTTGCGCATCCTGACCTGATAATTTGGTAATGCTATCGGTGCCGACCTGCGCAAAAATGGATCGTTTGTCGTAATAGGGATTGTGAATATCCCAAGTAAGGCCAAGGCTTTGCACCACTTCTTCCAGTACAATAGAGTTCAATTTCGATTGTTTCACACGATCAACGGAAACGGCAATCCCAGATGACAGTATATATTTGCCAACAACAGCGCTCGCCGAAATGGCGTTGTTCACCTTTTGCCCATCCAACAACCGATATCCTGTATTTTTGATGATACGATTGCTGCCGCGTGGTTTTACCAAATGCACTTGAATATTTGCATTTTGCGCAGCGCTACCCGAATACAGACGCAACCGCACGCCTGCACCCGTTGCATTCACTTGTTGCACCGCGTTTTTGATCGCACGCTCGGTTGCCTTAACATAGGCACCATTTTTATTCACACTTTGCACCCCAACAAGCCCAACCGAAATGCCATTGCGCATTTGTTTGGGCCAGCGGCGCAACGGAGTTTGACAGGATTGCCCCGGTGTCGCCTTACATGCGATTGATTTATAAAACGCTTGGTTTGATAATTTTCCTTTGCTTTGCGTGAAATCCTTGGCGGAAATGGAAAATGAACCCACCAACAACGCCAACAATCCAAGCAAAGATTTTTTCATAACGTGTGCCATATCGTGCCTCGTTGTAGATTAAACCTTACGTAACCCGCATAAGCCAAAATTCCAGTCTATGCTTGCGTTTTAAATCATAACACCCTATGCCCGCGCTGCTGAAGAGCAAAAGTGTCCGCTACCTTTTCAAAACGGAGTACATTATGAATCGCGGTATCATCATTGGCGTCATCGCCATGGCAGCCATTGTCGTTGCCTCTAATATTCTTGTGCAATTCTTGTTGGGCGATTGGCTCACTTGGGGTGCATTTACATATCCATTCGCATTTCTTGTGACCGATTTGATGAACCGTGTTTACGGCACATCCGCGGCGCGCAAAGTTGTGTTTGCCGGTTTCATCGTTGGCATTATCTGTTCGTTCATCGGAACGCAGATTATTGGCGAGTTCGGGCCATTGGTGACATTGCGTATCGCAATTGGATCAGGCACTGCATTCTTGGTTGCGCAATTGATCGATGTTTTGGTGTTCGATCGCCTGCGTGCGGGCAAATGGTGGCGTGCTCCACTTGCATCAACATTAATCGGCTCGTCGCTGGACACCGCGATTTTCTTTACCATCGCATTTTCTGCGAGGCTGGCAATGATCGAACCAACCAATGATGTGTCATGGGCAAATGAACTCGTCCCCTTGCTGGGTGCAGGTGCAATGTTGCCATTGTGGGTGTCTCTCGCCATTGCCGATTGGGGTGTAAAATTGGTGCTGGCATTGATCGCATTGATTCCTTTTCGCCTGTTGGCACAACGCTTAACGCTGCGCATGGCCTGATCATTCACAGCACTTTCACCGAACTGTTTCAAAAAAACGCTTGGAGATTTTCCAAAGTCGTTGCATGATTCGTTTATCGGACAACGATCCGACACACGGAAACAATCAGAAAGGAGGTGCCAATGATTATTGGGAAAACAGAGCAGCTGGTGAAGGATACGAGCGAGGTGCATTTTTAGGGGGCAATCCTCCTACTAACACATCTGGCCTCAAAGCCTCCGGGTTTTGCTTGCCACCTCTAAATCTCGAGAAAAGCCTGCGTTCCTTGGCGCAGGCTTTTTTGCATGTTAAAGGATGGTAATGATCCGCATTAACGACACCATAGCCATCCAAGATTGGGAAATAAGCGAAAATTTTCAACGCGCTTCTGGCCCAGGCGGACAGCATGTGAACAAAGTGTCCACCGCCGTTGAGTTGCGCTTCGAAGCAGACAGATCACCCAATCTGCCAGCCCCTGTGAAAACTCGCCTTCGCAAATTGGCCGGACGAAAATGGACAAAGGATGGCGCGGTTATCATCACTGCAGATAAACACAGATCGCAAAAATTGAACCGCGAACTGGCACGAGAAAAACTAATCGAATTGATCGCCGCGGCATTGCAGCGCCCGAAATTTCGCGTCAAAACCAAGCCCACCCGCGCATCACAACGCCGCCGCATGGATGCAAAAACACAGCGCGGACAAGTGAAATCACTGCGCGGCAAGGTCAACCCAGATTGATTGTCGGCACTGGACGAACCCCAATCAGCGGCGTATATGGCGCGCATGACAAAAATCATCGTTGCCGCTCTTTATCATTTTACCAAGTTTGCAGATTATAAATCACTGCAAGCGCCGCTTCAGGCTGTTTGTAAATCAAACGGGGTGAAGGGATCGCTGTTACTCGCGTTCGAAGGCATCAATGGCACCATCGCGGGATCCCGGACAGGTATCGATACCGTGCTCGCGGCCATCCGCGCCCTACCTGGTTGCGATAATTTCGAACACAAAGAAAGCTTTGCGAGCGAAATGCCGTTTAACCGCATGAAGGTAAAATTGAAAAAAGAGATCGTCACAATGGGGCAACCCAACATCGATCCCACCGCAAATGTCGGCAACTATGTCGATGCGGCGGATTGGAACGATTTGATTACACGTGACGATGTGGTGGTAATTGATACGCGCAACGATTACGAGGTTGCGATTGGCACATTTGATGGTGCCATTGATCCCAAAACAAAATCATTTGGTGAATTCCCCGCATGGTGGGAAGAAAACAAACAACGTTTTCACAACAAAAAGGTCGCTATGTTTTGTACCGGTGGTATTCGGTGTGAAAAATCCACCAACTACCTGCTCGGTGAGGGTGTTGAAGATGTTTATCACCTGAAAGGTGGTATTTTGAAATACCTCGAACAGGTTCCACAGGAAAATAGCACTTGGGATGGTGAGTGTTTCGTTTTCGATAGTCGCGTTTCCGTCAAACACGGACTGGAAGAGGGGAAATACGATCTCTGCCATGCTTGTCGCATGCCGCTTGCACCCGAAGATTTCAATCGTCCAGAATTCGAAAAAGGCGTCAGTTGCCATCAATGTATTGATACAACAAGCGACACGCGCAAAACGCGTTTTCGCGAACGGCAAAAACAGGTTGAACTGGCAAAAACGCGCGGCAAGCATCACATCGGTTAACAAATACAAATTGCGCTAGACCGTGATGTTGCTTGCTGATAGCGCTTTGGTATGAG
Source organism: Paramylibacter ulvae (assembly GCF_014652655.1). Lineage (GTDB taxonomy): Bacteria > Pseudomonadota > Alphaproteobacteria > Rhodobacterales > Rhodobacteraceae > Amylibacter > Amylibacter ulvae. The sequence goes on along the minus strand of NZ_BMZF01000009.1, from coordinate 48,873 downwards.
CGATCCAACAATCACGATCCTTTTGATATTATTTGCCGTCGCATTTTGCGCAGGTGCGATTGATGCAATCGCCGGCGGCGGCGGATTGATCACAGTGCCCGCATTATTATTGGCAGGTGTTTCCCCGATCCAAGCTATTGCAACGAACAAGTTTCAGGGATTGTTTGGCACAGGGACCGCCGCTTTTACCTTTTTACGCAAAGGGCATTTGAACATTCGCCGTGAATGGCCAGTTGCAGCTTTATGCTTTGTGTTATCTTTTTTGGGTGCCTATGTCGCATCATATGTATCCAGCGATGTGTTGGAAATCGCATTGCCCGTTGTGTTGATTAGCATCGCAATTTATTTCGCATTTCAACCAAAATTGGACGACAAATCAAAAAGGCCTCTGTTACCTATCGCGCTGATCAGTTTTGCCGCGCTACCGCTGGTGGGTTTTTATGACGGGTTATTCGGCCCCGGTGCAGGTAGCTTTTATATGCTTGTGCTGGTCGCACTCGGAGGACACGGGGTATTAAACGCCACGGCAAAAACCAAGTTGTTCAATTTCGCTTCCAATCTTGGAGGATTTGTAAGCTTTCTGTTCCTTGGCGTTATTTCGTGGAAAATTGGCGCGGTCATGGCCTGTGGGCAAATCTTGGGCGCGCGCGTTGGTGCAAACCTCGCGATCACCAAAGGGAATACAATTATCAAACCAATGCTTGTTACCATCTGTGTCGCATTAGCGTTAAAGTTGTTGTTCTGGAGCTAGCGTAGGTGAAAATCGCTCTAACATTTCGTACACTAATTTTTTCTTCAAAGGCTTTGCCAAATAGTCATCCATTCCAGCGGAAATAAATCGATCCCGATCGCCAGCCATAGCATGAGCTGTTAGGGCAATAATTGGCGTCGGCGGCATGTTGTTCATTTTTTCAATATCACGAATTTGGCGGGTTGCCTCATCCCCATCAAAACCAGGCATGGAGATATCCATAAACACAATTTTGGGCATTATTTTTTGATACTGTGCAACGGTATCAGGGCCGTCGCCACACACCGTCAAATTCAAATTTAACCCCTTTGTCATTTGCCTAAACACCAGTTGATTGGTTTTATTATCCTCGGCAAGCAGAACGGGTAAGTTTTCCAAGTTACACAGTGCGCTCGATTCAACGAGCATTGGCTGACCACCAAGTTCTGACGCATCAAACACACAATTAAGAGATTTATATAATTCATCGCGCAATGATGGCCGTTGCAAAATCGCGGTGAAGCACCCCGCGTTAGCCGATGACATTTTTAGATTGCGAAGATCCGAGCTCAACATAAAAATAGGTCCTTTGAACCCAAGTTCGCGAATTTGAATCGCCAACTGTTCCCCTGTTTGTTCCGGCATTTGATGATCGGTAATAACCATATCGCAGGGTGTTCCATTTTTAAATGCAGCGACAGCGTCATCCACATTTGAATATTCGTACGCGTGTAAATTCAGCGCACCCAATTGTTTTTTCAAAATTGTGCGGTTCTGTTCCAAATCATCAACAATCATTATATTATAAATTTCTTTGGGAGCAGTCGGCTGTCGGTAATATTCGTCGGTTTGCGATTTCAATCCAATTTTGAATCCAAAAACAGATCCTTTGTCCTGCTCCGAATCGAGCCACATTACACCGCCCATTTTTTCCACCAGTTTCTTACTGATCGCCAAACCCAATCCAGTGCCTTCTAATTTGCGATTTTCGGAATGATCAACTTGTTTGAATTCACTAAACACCTGCGCTTGTTTTGCCGAAGGTATTCCTATTCCAGTGTCTTCTACCGCGATATGAATTTTGTAATCCGTATCGTTCGCTGTCACCCCTACTACCCGAATTAACACGAAACCAGTTTGGGTAAATTTGATCGCATTGCTGATCAAATTCAAAAGAACCTGACGAATACGCCCCACATCACCAACAAAACCAGTGGGCAGGAACATGTCGTAGTCCAACAATAGATCCAAATGTTTGTCGTTCGCTTTAGACTGAAGCAACCGAACGCAATCTAAAACCATTTCTTCCAGATTGAATGGCTCTGGGAACAGTTCCATTTGACCTGCTTCGATCTTGGAATAATCCAAAATGTCATTGATAATTGTCAGCAACGCTTCGCCGGAATTACGAATAGTATTCGCAAACAGCGATTGTTCCTCATCCAAATCAGTTTCGGCCAGTAATTCGGCCATCCCGATCACACCGTTCATCGGTGTGCGAATTTCATGGCTCATATTCGCAAGGAACGCTGATTTGGCACTGCTTGCAATGTCGGCACGTTTGCGTGCTTGTTCTAATTCAAGAGCGCGCATTTTTTCAGCGGTAATATCAACGCGATAGGTTACGCTATCGCCAAATTTCGTTTTACGGGTTGTGATGCGAAACCATTTGCCATCCGTGGTTTGAAGCGTGCTCTCGCCAAAATCTTCTGATCGCCAGTTCGGTGCGGTTTCATCGAACCAATCTTGTGCCGTTTTCCCATTAAAATCGATCAGCCCAGTTAATGCCGCTTTTTTCAGTATATCCAAGCGTGACATACCAATTTCAATTCGGTTTTCACCATCACCGTTTGCGCTCAGATATGCTTTGTTGGCGGCGACCAACAGATCATTTTCATCGAATAATGCCATCGCATCTGGCGCGGACATCATCGCAGCAAGTATCCGTTCAGACAGATGTTTTTTTTGTTCGGCCTCGGTTTTTACGACATCACGAAAACGGGTCAGCGCGCCTTCTGCAGAAATGCGCGCTGCGCGTTCTTGTTTTAATTGTTCTTCAAGAATTGCAATACTTGTCAAAACTAATCCCACCTGTTGGCCTTGCGTTTGTGCTATGCCAAGAAGTTTAGTTTTGCGTTAATCACATAAAATTATTCGATAAAATTGAATCTAGATGCCACTAAAGAGCTTGCCGTAATTTCAACGGAATTTCTTTCACGGGGATATGAACCAATGCGCTGAATGCGCCCACGCCCACACCAACCCACCACACGGTGTTATAGGTTCCGTACATATCGTACAGTTGACCACCCAGCCATACACCAAGGAAAGATCCGAGTTGGTGACTGAAAAACACCAAGCCATACAGTGTTCCCATGTAACGCAAACCATAAATATAACCAACCAAACCCGAGGTCAGCGGCACCGTTGCCAGCCATAACAATCCCATTGAAAAACTGAACAAAAGCACCGTTACAGGGGTCATTGGAAACAGGATAAATGCCGCCGCAACAACGGTACGTGCCACGTAAATCCACATCAGCAGGTTTTTCTTTTTAAATCGCTTACCAAAATAGCCTGCTGCGATTGTGCCAATAATATTTGCTGCGCCAATCACCGCGATTGCCAATGCGCCAAGCGCACTCGTGGTGCCGACACCAATACTTGCGAGCAATCCATCGGCGGCAATCGGTCCGCACATCTCGGTCACAAACGCGGGAAAATGTGCTGTGACGAATGCCAACTGAAACCCGCAAGAAAAGAACCCGATAAAAATTAGTGTAAAGCTTGGATCGGCCAGCGCCTTTTTCAATATTGCGCTAAGCGTTTCGTCCAGTTCATCACGTTTAATCGGCTGATCCGTTTTCAAAAACGGCAATAACACCACAGAGGCCATAATAACCCCAGCGAAAACCAAAAACACGGATGACCAATTCATATAGGTCAGCAAATATTCCGCGGCTGGTGGCCCGATAATTTGCCCGACCGATCCTACCGCTGTGGCAATGCCCATGGCCATTGATCTGTTTTCATCCGACGCCGCGCGCCCAACAATCGCAAGGATTACACCAAAACCCATACCCGCAACGCCAAAGCCAACAAATAACGAGAGCATTTGATGCCCAGCAGGTGTGATTGCAAAGCTCGAAGCAACCAAGCCAAAGACATAGCATAAGATGCCAATGAAAATTGCCTTTCGATCGCCCAGCTTTTCTGCAATCGCACCAAAAATCGGCTGACCAAATCCCCACGCTAAATTTTGAAAGGCAATCGCAAGTGAAAATTCGGATCGCAGCCAAGAAAATTCTTGGGCAATTGGAATTTGAAACACACCAAAAGACGCGCGCACCGCAAAGCCCAGCATCAATATCAGTGAGCTGGCAATCAATACCGGTGTGAATAAATTTTGCTTTTGGGTAGTTTCCATTGTGACACGATGCGCAAGTTGTTATCTGAGGTCAAAGAGATTTTTGTAAGGGTTACAATTTTCATGACGCCAATTGCAACATATGATCAACGTGTGGAGTGTGGTGAATTAACCGATGATGCGGCGCAGCGGCACGCCCTAACTGCATTGCAAAACCTGCACGAACAACTTGTCGATTATAAACCTAAATCCAAATGGTTGTTGTCAGGTTTGTTCGGGGTTGCACCACCACGCCCCAAGGGACTGTATATGTATGGCGGTGTGGGGCGTGGCAAATCCATGTTGATGGATTTGTTTTTTGACACAGCGCCAATTAAACGCAAACGCCGCGTTCATTTCCACGCCTTTATGCAAGAAATCCAAGACAGCCTGCACGCCGTGCGTAAAACAGGTGTCGAAGATGCAATCAATCCCGTTGCCCAAAAAATCGTCGCCGAGGCGTCATTGCTCTGTTTTGATGAAATGCAGATTACCGATATCGCCGATGCGATGATCGTTGGGCGTTTGTTCGAGCATCTGTTCGAGGCAGGCGTGATTGTTGTAACCACGTCCAACCGTCATCCAAATGATCTGTATAAAAACGGATTAAACCGACAATTGTTTGTGCCGTTTATTGATTTGATCCAAGATTATCTGGTGATGCATAATCTGGATAGCGAAACCGATCATCGCCAAAATCGTTTGGCGGATGAACAGCTATATTTTACGCCACATGATAATGCCGCGCAAAAACAGATCGATGCGCTTTGGGATGACCTGTCCGGCGGGCAATCCACCCAATTGGTTTTAAAACGCAAGGGGCGCGAAATTACATTGCCGTTTCATAATAACAGCACGGCAATGGCCAGCTTTAATGATCTGTGTGGCAAACCACTTGGCCCTGGTGATTATTTGGAAATTGCGAAATCGGTCAAGCTGTTGATCGTAACCGACATCCCCGAATTGTCATCGGCGAAGAACAACGAAGCAAAGCGGTTCGTCACATTGATCGATGCACTCTATGAAGCGAAAACAAAACTGATTGCCTCCGCCGCGACAGAGCCAGAACAGCTTTACACAACTGGGCGCGGCGCGTTTGAATTTGAACGCACCGCCAGCCGTCTGCGCGAAATGCAATCCGCCGACTGGGGCAACGATTAACGCGTACGCTTGCGCAGCAAATTCAACAAATCTTGGTTTGCCTTACCGTCGGGCACAATGCCAAGCGATCTTTGAAATGCGCTGACGGCGTCAATGGTGTTAGGCCCCAAAATACCGTCGGCATCACCGACATCAAAACCCGCCTTGTTCAAACGTTCCTGAACCTCGATCTTTTGCGCAAGCTTTAACGCACCGGGTCCACGTGGCCATTCGCGCGCAAATTCACCGCCGCCTGTGATTTTATCCGCCAAATGCCCTACGGCCATCGCATATGAATTCGCGTTGTTATATCGTTTGATTACACCAAAGTTTTTGAACACAACAAATGCAGGGCCATCCGCACCCGCAGGCAGAAAAATCGATCCTTGGCCATGATTTGGAATGCGTCCACCATTCACCAATCGCACACCCAATTCCGTCCAACGTGCAGGTGTTGCGTTCACCTTAAGGCTCGCGTTGCCATAATTGAAACCAGATGGCAATGTCACCTCTAACCCCCATGGTTGGCCTTTGACCCAGCCGAATTTTTTCAAATAATTCGCGGTGGATGCCAATGCATCCGATGGGTTTCGCGGATCCCAGACATTACGTTTACCATCACCTGTGAAATCTTGTGCATATGCCTGATAGCTGGTTGGAATAAATTGTGTGTGCCCCATTGCACCCGCCCAAGACCCATTCATGCGCTTGGGGGTAATATCCCCGCGCTGAATAATACGCAGCGCTTCAAGCAATTGGGTTTCACCAAATTTTTGGCGTCGTCCCTCATAGGCAAGTGTGGCCAAAGCCTCGATAATATTAATATCGCCCATGTTTTCGCCGTAAGACGATTCCAAGCCCCAAATTGCAACAACGACCTCAGCATCGACGCCATATCGCGCCTCGATCTTTTTCAACGTGTTGCGTTCTGATCTAAATTTCTTTTGACCATTGGTTACACGTTTGGGGGATGTTGCGGTATCAAGATAATCCCAAATCTGGCGCGAAAATTCCGCCTGTTTACGATCATAACCAATCACGGTTTGGTTTAATTTCACGCCGCGAAATGCACGGTCATATGTTTTCGCAGACACGCCTTTGGTCAATGCCTTGGCGCGAAAGGATTTTACCCAACGCTCAAATCCCGCCTGTGTTTGCGCCACAACGATATTTTCCTGTGAATTAAAATTGCCCGTTTCGCCCGCGATACCAAAATTTGGAATCGCCAAAAATAGCGCGGCAGCACCGCCTAACATCACCTGTTTCATCAAAATCTCCTGCTCGGGATTTGTTATATTTTTTATCAGTCTAGCGATTCTTGCGCCAAGACCAAAGCGCAAAAACATACTGTTTGATCACAATGCGAATAGTCGCTTATCCTGTTTGCGACATGACCCGATGGACAGGTAATGATGAAATATCCAATTTCAAACCCGCAAATTGAACAGGCCTATGCAAGCTTTCCCGAAAATGTGCATGAAGGTGCAAATCGCCTGCGCGACCTAATTTTGACGACGGGTGCGCAACTCGCGGATGTCGATAACATCACCGAATGCCTCCGCTGGGGGCAACCGTCATACATTTCCCCGATCGGAACTGCATTGCGTATCGGCGTTCCCAAATCGGGCGGTTTTGGGTTGTTTACCCACTGCCAAAGCAATGTCATCTCCAATTTTACACAGACCTTTGGCCCCGACTTTCGCTTTGACGGCAATCGCGGGGTTTTGTTTGAAACTGAAAACGATATTCAACCGGACAAGCTTCGATTGATGATTGAACATGCTCTGACGTATAAATTGAAACGCAATTAGCGGCTGCGTTTTACTTTGCGTCGGTGCTTGGCGGATTTTGATTTCGCCTTAACCAGATTGCGCCGTGCTCCACCCTTTGAACGCGCGCGCGAACTGCCCTTGGGCATTGGTTTCCCGTCAAGCTCCAACATTTCAAGTGTCAAACCACCAGTGACCGCCGTTGCATCAACAAGGCTTACCTTGCACGGCATACCAACCTGAATAATACGCCCAGAATCCTCGCCCTTGAGCGAGCCATCTCGTTCGATATATCGCCAATATTCACGCCCCAAATTCGCCAACGGAATGATCCCATCTGCGCCCGTTTCATTCAGTTTCACAAACAAGCCGAATTTCGCGATGCCGCTGACGCGGCCTTCAAATTCATTACCAACCCGTTCGGCCAGAAATGCCGCTAGATATCGATCCGTTGTATCGCGTTCAGCCAACATCGATCGACGTTCAGTTTGCGAAATCCATTCACCCGTTTCCTTGAGCTGTTCGATATCTTCGGGGCGCAGTCCATCATCGCCAAACCCATGTGCCGTTACCAATGCACGATGGACGATCAAATCGGCATAGCGACGAATAGGCGATGTGAAATGCGCATAGCGTTTTAAGTTTAAACCAAAGTGACCAAAATTAACGGGTGCGTAATACGCTTGGGTCATGGAACGCAGCACAGACATATTGATAACTTCGGCGTCTTCGGAATCTTTGGCTGCCTCTAGCAATTTATTGATATGTTGGGTTTTCAATACCTGCCCCTTGGCAAGCGTCATACCCGCAGCATCTGCAACCTCGCGCAGTGCGTCTAGCTTTTCTGGGCTTGGTTCTTCGTGAACGCGATACAGCAATTCTGTGCGTTTAGATTCAAGCGTTTCTGCCGCACAGACATTTGCCGTGACCATGAATTCTTCGACCAATTTATGCGCATCGAAACGCGCGCGAAAATCAACCGACAACACCACGCCCTCGTCAGACAAAACAATTTTACGTTCAGGCAGATCGAGATTCAACGGCTGGCGTTTATTGCGAGCCTTGGTCGCGCTCGCATACGCAGCAAACAGATCTGCAATCGGCCCCGCCAACGGTTTCGTGGCGTCATCATATCGCCCTTCATGTGCGGCTTGTGCTTGTTCATAGGATAACGATGCCGGTGAGCGCATCAAACCGCGATGGAATTCGTGGTGCAATTTTTCACCTTTGGAATCCAAAACGATCCGCACCGCCATACAGGCGCGATCCACACCTTCGTGCAGTGAACACAGGTCGCCGGATAACGCATCAGGCAACATCGGCACAACGCGATCGGGGAAATAGGATGAATTACCACGGTTGCGCGCTTCTTTATCCAGCGGCGAACCCGCCCGCACGTAATGTGCAACATCGGCGATGGCGACCCATACAATATGCCCGCCTTCGTTTTTTGGATCATCATCGGGGGCGGCACAAATCGCATCGTCATGATCGCGCGCATCGGATGGATCAATTGTAAATAATGGCAGATGACGCAAATCGGTGCGATCGCCCAATTCTACGGGTTGGGCATTCTCAGCCTCGGCCACCACATCATCGGGGAAATGATCGGGGATTTCATGTTGGTAAATCGCGATCAGAGAAATTGATTTGGGCGCCATCGGATCCCCAAGACGTTCCACAATCCGCGCCGATGGCAAACCCATGCGCCCCTTGGGGCCAGATTGCTGTGCCTCGACCAGTTCACCGTCTTTGGCACCATTGGAATCTTTGTCCGCAACACGCCATTCGCGATCGCGTTTTTTATCCACGGGCATGATGCGCCCGCCCTCTGAACCCGTGCGATAAATCCCAACGAACAGTTCTGGTCCTTCGCTTAATTTGCGAATGATCCGCGCATCATAGGTGACATCGTCCTGCGTGCTCGGCGAGAGGCGGCACAACACTTGTTGACCTTTGGCGGGGGAGGCTTCGCCTTTGCTTGGTAAAATGTGGATACGAGGTGGATCGCCATCACCATTCCATTCCAAGGCTTCCGCCCAAACATCGCCGTCCTTATCCGGTCCCAAAGATCGTAGAACCGATACCGGTGGTAATCCATTTGGGTCGTGAAACGTGCGCTTTTCTTTTTGCAAATGCCCCTCGGCGGTCAATTCTTTCAGCATGCGTTTCAAATCGATACGCGCAGCACCCTTGATCCCAAATGCACGCCCGATGTCGCGTTTGTTGGTTTTTGTGGGGTTCTCGGCGATCCAATTCAGGATTTCGTCTTTGGTAGGAAGTTTTTTCATACCCGTTGCTTAACATGCAAAATCTATGGGGTCATTGCAATTTAACGGGCGATGATCAAATGACCGCCGATTGGTAAAATTAACATCCACACCTTAATACTTGTAACGTGGACGTGAACTTCCTAAATTTACTTCATAATTAGGCTTATAATATTGGGGAGAGCCATCTTGCGTACCGTGATCGGAATATTAATCCTAGTTTTGGGATATTTGTTTTTGGGTTTTGTTGGAACGGGCAAAATACTGACACATTGGAATTTTGGCAAAGATACAAAGGAAATCGAAACATTCGTTGCCCAATCTGCCGCTGATAGCATCCCTGTTACGGCGACATTGGTTGAAACCCATGTATCGGGGCGCGATATCACCGCCAATGGCCTGGCCGAGAATCAAGACCAGAAAGACGCAATATTATCCGCATTAAATGACGTCGAAGGACGCCGTGTCGTCAATGACAACATCACTTTGATGGACATTGCGTCACCCTATGCGTTTCATGCCGAAAAAACTGATGATGGCAATGTCACCTATTCAGGAAACACCCCACGCAACGACACATTTAGCGGTGAAATCACAAGCGAAACACTTTCGCTTGCGTCTGGGATGCCCGACAACGAATGGCCAAATGTCGTAAAAAAATCCTTTGGCGCGCTGGGGGCACTTACAAACGCAAAACTTGATATTTCCAATCGCAATATTACGCTGACTGGGTTGGCGGAAAACCTCGAAAATCGCGATGGCGTTGCGCAATTGTTTGACGTGTTACCAGATGGGTATGCGGCAAATGTAAATATTGATGTCACACCGACCCGCCCCTATGTTTTTGATGGCCAAAAAACAACCGATGGGATCGCATTTCAGGGTTTGATACCGTCCGTCGATGCCGCTGGTGAATTTACCGATATGATCGGTACCGATGCACAATTAAAACCTGCATTTGGTATGCCCGATGAAAATTGGCCGGCATTTGTTGGCAAAGGTGCGGATGCATTAGAACAATTAACCATTGGTGAAATGAGCATTGTAGATCGCACCCTGACCATCACAGGCGAAGCGGCAAATCCAACGGTTGCACTGGCCATTCAATCTGCCCTGAACGATTTACCACATGGTTACACCGCAAATGCAGATCTCACCGTCAAACCGCTGGACGAATATACATTTCGCGGTTCAAAAAACGGCGAGCAAATTGATTATGCTGGTTTCATCCCAGACGAATCCGTGCGTGAAGACATTGCAGAATTTATCGGTGATCAAGCCGAAAATCTACAACTTGCGGCTGGAATGCCCGATGAAAACTGGCCTGCCTTTGTTGGTGCAGGTGTAGATGCACTTAACGGATTAGAAGACGGTGAATTAACCATCGTTGATCGCAAATTGACGTTAACGGGCACGGTCGAAAATCCAAATGCCGCCGATAATGTGGCAACGCAAATTGGCAAAGTACCACAGGGATATGATGTGGAACTTCATTTGACCGCGCTTGACGATGGGGCGCCAGCGGTTATTTCGTTTGATTATGGCGAAGGCGCCAATGGCACCATTTCTGGCAAAGCACCAAACGGATTGACCGATGGCGAAGTCGCAGGCGCATTGGGGCTTGCAAGCGTATCGGGTGGCATCACACCCAGCCGATTAAGCGGCAAAGATGAAATCAAAACCCGCCTGATGGCAATTGGGGGCTGGGTTCCGACCTTTGAAACCGCGAAGGCATCAATTGGAACGGATTTTACAGAACTTTCTGCTGTGCTTCGTCCCGGACAGGCGTGCCGATTGGAAGAGACCAAAGCGGAAATGATCACAGCCTTTGGTGAAAATGCGGATATTTCATTGCAAGTATCCCAACAAGAACCTGCAAATGGTTCCGAACGTGTGAATGAACAAACTGGCAAATCGGAAGTGTACCAAGATTGTTTTTGGCTGGTAAAACCAGAAGAGCCAAAACCAGAACCTGTGATTTCCCAACCAGAACCAGAACCCGATCCCGCACCACAGACAGAGGATGTCGCATTGCCAACCTTGGCAACATGCCAACAGCGCACCACCGATGCGTTGAAAGGTGCAAAAATCAACTTTGTTACCGCCAAAGCAGACCTTGACCCAAGTTCGATTGAATTGATTGATCAATTAGCCGAAATTTTGCGAGTATGTATTGAACAGGGTATCTCTCTCGAGGTTGGCGGACATACCGACAGCCGAGGAAGTGCAGAATATAACGCGCAGTTAAGCCTTGAGCGCGCATCATCTGTTGTTGCAGCACTGGTTGAACGTGGTGTGGATGCATCAGCAATAAGTGCCAAAGGCTACGGTGAAACCGACCCAATCGCGTCAAACGAAACAGAAGAAGGCCAAGCCACCAATCGGCGCACGACCTTTACTTGGAATCAGAACTAAGGCGAATGCCAACCCAAAAGGAGACAAATTATGTTTAAAGAATGGGGATTTTTACTCTCGGAATGGTGGATTTTGCTTGCCTTGGCGGCATTGCTTGGATTGTTCGTTGGTTGGTTGATCTGGGGGCGGTCACGACGCCATATTGATACGTTGCAAGCCCAATTAAACGGATGCCGCGCCGATCTTGATGAATGTCAGGCCGATTTGGATGATTGTCGCAATGCCAAATCCACACCAGTCGCAGCATCTGCAGTATCCGTTGATATGTCAGAGGATTTCGATGGTGATGGCGTTATCGAAGGCACTGGCGAAGGTACCCGCCCCGATGCATTGGATGGCCCTCGCGGTGGCGTTGCCGATGATCTGAAACAGATCAAAGGTGTTGGTAAAAAGATGGAACAGCTGTGCAATAAGCTTGGCTTTTATCATTTCGATCAAATCGCCAATTGGACCCCAAACGAGGTTGCGTGGGTCGACGCGAATTTGGAAGGCTTCAAAGGCCGCGTAACCCGCGACAAATGGGTTTCACAATCCAAAATTCTGGCTGCCGGTGGCAGCACTGAATTTTCCAAAAAGGTCGAAGGTGGCGATGTAAATTATTGATCGCCCTTGATCACCTGTAAATCAGACAGATGATCAACATCCTGTAAGACATCAATATAAGCGACGCTTGCATCTGCCAGCGTCGCTTTTGTATCTGCAAGTGTGTGTTCACTTGACCAGCGCACATTGTCAAACAAACCTCGTGGTACGGATTTTGCGCCGCGTTTCAACCCGATCAACCAATATCCCCCATCAGGCGCCGCGCCAAAAACCGCGTTGTGATCGCCAAGTGCGCGAAATGCGCGATCAATCAGTTCGGGCGTGATATTCGGAATATCGGCACCGATAATCACGACTGCTCCATTTGGTGCATGGCGGAAAATACGCCCCATACGATCGCCCAAATCCCCACGTCCCTGTGGCCATTTGGGTAAATGGTTTGGCCAAATACGGCTTTGCAAACCTGCATGATCGGGTGCCACCGCCAGTACCGTGCGCCAACGACGATCATTTGATAAACGCCTGATCAAATCGCGCGATTGATGGCGAAACCACCACGCCGCGCGTGTCATCCCCAAATCCGCGCCAAGACGTGTTTTTACCCGCCCTGCTTGGGGTTCTTTCAACATGATGAAAAGATGTTTGTTCACGCAAAATAGTCCTGCAATATGCGTTTATAAATCGCCTTGAGTTGGTGAATTTGGGTGACTTCTACACGCTCATCGACCTGATGCATGGTTTTGCCAACCAGTCCAAATTCAACCACGGGGCAATGATTTTTCACAAACCGCGCATCGGATGTACCACCCGTTGTCGATGCCTCGGGCACCACGCCTGTTTCCGCATGAACCGCACTTGCAATCAACGCTGACAGTTCACCCGGTGGTGTGACGAAGCTTTCGCCAGAAACGGAAACATCCATGTCAATTTCAACATCAAATTTCTCGGCGACATCATCCGCTACACTTTGCATCCATTTGGTAATTTCTGATGAATGATGTGCATCATTGAAACGAATATTCGCGGTCGCCTTGGATTGTGCGGGGATCACGTTGTTCGCTGGGTTGCCCGTATCAATCGTCGTCACCGCCAGGGTTGATGCATCAAAATGCTCGGTACCATTATCCAATGTATGCCCCGCCAAACGGCAAACTAAGTCGGCCATCGCAGGCAACGGATTTTTCGCACGATGTGGATAGGCCGAATGCCCCTGCACACCGCGTACGGTGAAATAGGCAGTCATCGAACCGCGCCGTCCAATTTTCATCATTTCACCCATCGTGTCGGGACAGGTTGGTTCACCCACCAAACAGTGATCCATTTTTTCGCTCTGGGCATCCATCCAATCCAACAGTGCGATTGTGCCATCCTTGGCATCGCCCTCTTCGTCGCCCGTAATTGCCAATACAATTGAACCATCGGGTGGCGTATCGTTGATGAAATCGATAGCAGCAGCAGCAAATGCCGCCACGCCAGATTTCATATCTGTTGAACCGCGCCCATATAGAAACCCATCTTTGATTTCCGCACCAAAGGGATCAATCGACCATGCCTTTACATCGCCAACGGGTACAACATCCGTGTGACCATTAAAGCCAAATGTTTTCCCCGCACCCCAGCGCGCAAACAGGTTTGATACATCGCCGCGATCAACGCGCGTACAGATGAAACCAGCATCGTTTAACAATTCTTCTAGCAACACCAGCGCGCCACCTTCAGTTGGGGTGACGGATGCGCATTGCACAAGCTTTGCGGTTAATTCTACGGGATCAATTGCCATCGCATTTTCCTTTTGTTGATGCCGTGAATATCGGTTTCAACTCTTTGGGGCAAGCGGGCGCTTAAAACGGCACCTTGGCGGTGAATTCACACCATGCACCACCTGTTGGATGACGAAACCTGAGCATTGATGCATGAAGCGCAAGGCGATCCATGCTGGCAACAACACGCGCATCACCATAAAAACGATCACCCAAAATGGGATGCCCTATGGCCAACATATGCACGCGCAACTGATGACTGCGACCTGTTTTTGGCGATAATTCAACATATGTTGAATTATGATTGCGTGACAACACTCGCCATTCGGTTTGCGCAGGTTTTCCCATTTTAAAATCCACCTTTTGTAACGGGCGGTTCGGCCAGTCCACAATCAATGGCAGATCGATCAGACCTGTTTCACCCTGAACAAGCCCTGCGACAATCGCATGGTATGTCTTTCGCATCTGACGCTTTTCAAATTGCAGACCCAGATGGCGTTGTGCGGGCTTATTGCGTGCAAAAACCATCACACCCGATGTATCCATATCCAACCGATGCACCAAAAGCGCATCGGGATACTCATCACGCAATCGCGTTTCCAAACAATCGGCGTGCTCTGCCGCCTTGCCTGGAACCGATAACAAGCCAGATGGTTTATCAACCACCAACAAATCAGCATCCTCGAACAAAATGCACAAAGGTGCCGTAGATGGTTGATAGTTTAACTTTTCCAAAATCCGCTTACACCTTAACCCGTTCTGACTTGGGATCGTACATCGGGCGAAGACTCGCGGTTGCTGCCACACGCGTTCCAGCGACATCAATTTCATATGTTGATGTCAGAACATCCGCCGCCGCTTCGCCCGCACAAGGAACATAGCCCAACCCAACAGCCCCACCCAATGTGTGGCCATAGCTACCCGAGGATAAATACCCAACAATTTCGCCGTCACGCAAAATCGGTTCGTTGTGATACAACATCGGCTCACGATCATTCAGCATGAACTGCACCATGCGGCTGTTCAATCCCGTTTCCTTTTTAAGCAACACTGCATCGCGGCCAATGAAATCGGGCTTATCCGTTTTCACCGCAAAACCCAGTCCCGCTTCCATTACATGGTCTTCGCACGTGATGTCATGCCCAAAATGGCGAAATCCCTTTTCGATGCGACAACTATCCATCATGTGCATGCCGCACAGTTTCAGATCGAAATCTTGCCCTGCTTCATGAAGCGTTTCAAAAACATGCGCGGCTTGATCAGCGCTGATGTACACTTCCCAGCCAAGTTCCCCAACATAGGTCACGCGATGCACTCGCGCCAAACCCATACCAATTTCAATTTCTTGAGCGGTGCCAAATGGATTGGTCGCATTGGTGAAATCATTTGGGCTGACGGTTTGTAACAATTTACGGCTGTTTGGCCCCATAACCGCGAGCACGGCTTCACCCGCGGTGACATCGGTAATGACAACATTGTATTCACCAACATTGCGTAGCAGCCAGGTCTGATCGGCCAATCGCGTGGCCGCAGGTGTCACCACCAAATACGCGGTTTCTATCAGGCGCGTAACCGTTACATCCGCCTCGATCCCACCCGTGGAATTTAAAAATTGAGTGTAGACAATTTTGCCAACAGGTACGGACATGTCGCCACCGCAAACATAGTTTAAAAACGCTTCAGCATCGCGTCCTTCGATTCGAATTTTGCCAAATGAAGACATATCATACATGCCGATATTTTCACGCACCGCGCGGTGTTCAGCGGCAGAGTTTTCAAACCAATTCTGACGTTTCCACGAATATTCATATTCTGGTGTTTGACCCGCATTGGCAAACCAATTGGCGCGTTCCCACCCCGCCAGCTCACCCATCACCGCGCCATTATTCAACAAATGTTGATGAAATGGAGTTCGGCGAATGCCACGTGCGGTTGCCTTTTGACGATAAGGAAAATGGTCGGCATAAAGCAACCCAAGCGTTTCTTTGGATCGTTCAAACAAATATGTTTTATTGCCCTGAAATGGTTGCATACGACTTATGTCCACGTCGCCCAGATCAAACGGTTTTTCCCCTGCATCCATCCATTGCGCCAACGCCATGCCCGCGCCACCAGCAGATTGGATGCCGATGGAATTGAACCCCGCCGCAACCCAGAAATTTTCACATTCAGGCGCCAAGCCCAAATGATAAGCATCATCAGGGGTAAAGCTTTCTGGTCCATTGAAAAACGTGTGAATGCCGGCATCCGCTAACATTGGCAATCGTTCACATGCCTTTTCCAAGATCGGCTCAAAGTGATCGAAATCCTCGGGCAGTTGATCGAATTCAAAATCCGATGGAATGCCATTCATTCCCCAAGGTTTTGCATTCGGCTCAAACGCGCCCAGCAGGAATTTTCCCGCGTCTTCCTTGTAATACGCACATTCATCAGGAACGCGCAGCACTGGCATTTGGGTCAAACCCTTGATTGCCTCGGTTACGATATAAAAATGTTCGCACGCCTGTAGGGGCACGTTCACACCCCCCATACGACCCATTTCGTGACCCCACATGCCAGCGCAATTCACCACATGATCAGCAGCGATATGACCACGTTCGCCGTTCGCTTCCCAATCAATACCCGTGATGCGTTTCCCCGACTTGGTTATATTTTCAACGCGCACATGTTCACGCACAATCGCACCATTTTGACGCGCACCTTTGGCCAATGCCAATGCGATGTTGGCGGGATCGCCTTGACCATCCAGTGGCAACCAAACGCCTGCCTTAACACCATCAATGTTTAGGTGTTCGTATTTTTGCTTCACTTCGGTTGGTGAAATCTCTTCGACTTCGACCCCAAAGGCACGCGCCATTGCGGCTTGGCGATAAATTTCCTCTTTACGCTCGTCCGTTAATGCAACGGTGATCGATCCACAACGCTTGAACCCTGTTGAGACACCCGTTTCGGTTTCCAATGCGCCGTAGAGTTCTTGGCTATATTTCGCAAGCTTGGTCATATTTGCGGTTGCGCGTAGCTGTGCAATTAACCCCGCCGCATGCCATGTTGTGCCAGATGTCAATTGTTTGCGTTCCAACAAAACAATGTCTTTCCAACCCAGTTTTGCAAGATGATAGGCAACCGAACACCCGATCACCCCACCACCAATAATGACGACCCGCGCTTTATCTGGAAGGTTTGTCATGCGCGTAGTCTTTCATTTTCAGGATCCCACAACGGTTGGTCGGGCTGAACAACGGCAGCGTAACGTTTGCCGTAAATTTCCACTTCTAGCTTGGTATCTGGCACCGCCAAATCGGCGCGAACCATTCCAAGTGCGATGGATGCATCAATGCGATATCCCCATGCCCCGGACGTGGTTTCGCCAACAACTTGCCCATCATGCCAGATCGTAGACATATAGGGCGCGTCGCAATCATCCGCATCAACCAGCAATGTTACAAATGCCTTTTTACGCCCTTGTTGCATTTCATTTTGAAGCGCTGCTTTGCCCGTGAAATCCTGTGGTTTGTCCAATCGAACGAACCGATCAAGTCCGCCTTCGAACAATGTGTAATCAGATGAAAGATCACCTTTCCATGTGCGATACCCTTTTTCGACTCGAAGACTGTCCAGTGCATACATGCCAAATGGTTTTGCACCCGCCTTGATTATCGCATCATAAATTGCTGGCATGTCATCGTTCATCGCATGAATTTCCCAACCCAATTCACCCGCGAATGACACACGAACAAGGTGACATTTATTTCCGGCCAGCATTGCCGATTGATGTGTCAACCAACCCAATGATAAATCACCATCAGTTAACGGCGCGAGTATTTCACGCGATTTTGGACCTGTGACAATCAACGTATCGCGTGTAGTCGTCACATCTTTGACGGTCACGCCATCAGGTGCGGCGTTCATCAATAATTCGCCATCATGCCATTGTGCGGTTGCCGCCGTAATCAACAAAAACTCATCTTCGCCAGAACGAATACACGACATTTCCGTCAAGATGCGTCCACGCGGATCGGCCACATAGATCAGATTCATACGGCCGATTTTCGGCAATGCCCCAGTACAATACCCGCGAATAAATTCAGCAGCACCTTCACCATAAACTGCAAAACGTGAAAATCCTGGTAAATCAAGAACACCACAGTGATCGCGCACTGCTTCACATTCTTCGCGCACGCGTTGTTCCCACGGGCCAGAGCGCCCCCAAGTATGGGTCGCATCCAGCGATGTGTCATCTCCATCCTGCGCAAACCAGTTGGCACGTTCCCAGCCATTATACGCCCCCATGACACCGCCAAGTTCTTTGACGCGGGAATGCACCGGGGACAGCTTTTTATCACGCCCAGCTGGCCATTCATGGCGCGGGAAATGCATCGCATATTCGTGGCCATAAGTTTCCATACCTTTTTGAATGCAATAATCGGCATCTGTGTAATCGGTATAACGGCGCGGATCGACCGCCCACATATCCCATTCGGTGTAACCTTCGGTAATCCATTCGGCCAATACCTTGCCCGCGCCACCCGCCTGCGCGATTCCGAATGTGAACACACAAGCCTCGAACGCATTTGGAACCCCAGGCATTGGACCAAGTAATGGTAATCCATCAGGTGCATATGGTATGGGGCCATTGATCACCTTGTTGATACCCGATTGCCCTAACAGCGGCACGCGCGCCATGGCGTCCTCGATATACCATTCAAGACGTTCCAAATCATCTGGGTAAAGCTGAAAACTGAAATCTTCTGGGAATGGATCATCGGGTGTAATCCAATGGGCCTTACAATTACGCTCGTATGGGCCAAGGTTCAGGCCGTGTTTTTCTTGACGCAAATAATATGATGTATCCACATCGCGCAAAAGCGGCAGCTTACCATTTTCTTTGGAATACTCTTCGATTTCGGGGATTTCGTCGGTCAGCAAATACTGATGGCTCATGACCATCATTGGCACGGTACGCCCGCCGTAAGGTTTGAACCATTCACCAACCTTTTGTGCATAATAACCAGCGGCATTGACAACGTATTCCGCGCGAATTTCACCCTTTTCGGTTTCAACAACCCATTCGCCGTTTTCACGGCGTACACCAATTGCGGGCGTGAAACGGAAAATTTGCGCACCCATATCACGCGCACCCTTGGCCAATGCTTGGGTCAACTGGCTTGGGTCCATATCCCCATCATAGGGGTCGTACAATCCACCCGCCAAATCATGCGTTTCCAAAAACGGATAGCGATCTTTGAGCTCATCAACCTGCATCATTTCGATATCCATGCCCTGATATCGCCCCATGCCAGCGGCACGTTCAAATTCGCGCATACGCTCCGCACTATGCGCCAAACGCACAGAACCCGTCACGTTGTAATTCATCGGATAATCAACTTCTTCCCCTAAACGGCGGTAAAGTTCGGTTGAATAACGCTGCATATTCATGATCGACCAGCTTGTGGAAAATGTCGGAATATTTCCCGCCGCATGCCACGTTGACCCCGCGGTCAGTTCGTTTTTCTCCAACAGCACACAATCGGTCCAGCCTGCCTTTGCCAAATGATAGAGACTGGATGCGCCAACCGCGCCCCCGCCAATTATCACAACACGTGCGGTCGTTGGAAAATTTGCCATGCTTTCATACCTTTTGCTTGGGGATGCGCGATCCCGTTGTTAATCGTTTGAATTGTCCAAGTCTGCCGCTTGTGGCAAGCCATCGGAAATGTCGTAATAATCGCCCTGATCGGCACAACAGATGTGTTTTTCAGTTTTCAAATCGGTTTTGCCATCTAATGTGCCAGCACCGATTGATGTCGCACCCTCGCCGTCCAATTGCCAAAACAGGCTTGCGCCGCAACCCGTACAAAAACCGCGCCGTGCAAAATTGGAAGAGCGGAACCATTTCAACCCAGAATCTTCTGTTATGTTCAGTTGCTCATTTTCTACCTGCGTCGCCGCCCAATAATGCCCGCTGGTTTTGCGGCATTGCGTACAATGGCACGCTACCACAGGGCGCAATTTGCCCGTAACCTCGAATTTCACCGCACCACATTCACAAGAACCCGTTTGCATGATTAACCTAATACACTGGCGGTGCGATAACCCAGATCGCAACCGCGGTTTCATTATATGGATTTTCCCATCTGTAGCCTTCACCACGAATGCGAAAGCTGTCACCAGCGTTCAGATCAAATTGTTCTTCACCCAACCAAAGCGTCAAGCGACCAGAAATAAGATAACCAACCTCTTGGGTCTCTCGCGTGATAAAATCTGTGCGTGCGGAATTGGGGTGAAAAACCGAGCGCACCATTTCAAAATCATCTGTCAAATCTGGCGAGAGTAATTCTTCAACCAACCCTTCCTCGCTCCCGCCGATTTGGCGCCGCGCGCCCGCACGCACAATGCGACCGGTTTCATTTTCTATTGTGTCCGATTGCCCAAAGAAGAGAGAAAGCGATACCCCCAATATGTTTGAAAGTTTACGCAAGTCGTTAATTGATGGTTCCGATAAATCCCGCTCTATTTGCGAAACCCACCCGACGGAGCGTTGGGTTTGTTTCGCCATTTCCGCCAAAGTGATTCCACGCGATTTACGCAATGCGCGCAGATCGGCACCCAGTGAAGTGGCAAGATTTTGTGATGTTTTACTCATCGTTTTCTTTGTTTCGTGAAATTTGATCTAATTTTTTCACCAAACCTTTTGTTTAGTCAAGAAAATTCATTGCTTTCGAAATTCAGCACTATTTGAAGTAGATTTTGCGTATCTTCCAAAAGTGTGATATAGGTCACTTATTATCCGCTTTCCCTAACGTAACTAGAGCCATGCAGCGAAACGAACTCACATTTCCCAAAGGCACATTTCTTGGACAGATAAGCCAAGAAAGCTGGAACATTTTGTCCAGCGCATGGTCCACACATTTGTACAGCTCTGGACAGTTTTTAATTTCTGCCGATGACAGTAACTCTGATGTATTTTTCGTATTACGCGGTGCGGCCAAGGCAACAATTTACACCGACAAAGGGCGTGAAATTTCGTTTATTAGCGTGGCAACGGGCGATTGTTTTGGTGAATTTTCCGCGATCGACAATTCGCCGCGTTCATCCAGCGTTGTTGCATCTGGTGAATGTTTGGCTGCATCACTGCCCGCCGAGAAATATCTGGAATTGATCAAGACCTATCCCGATATGACGTTCGCAGCACTCTCGATTTTGGTTAGCCATCTGCGCCATCTGTCCAAGCGTGTGGTCGATTTCAATGCCAAATCTGCCGATCTGCGCTTACGCGAAGCATTGCTTGAACTTGCACTGAAAAATACGCGCGGTCCCGATGAAGATAACGTATTGATCGACCGCCCCCCAACACAAAGCGAACTGGCGGCGTTCATTTTTTCAAGCCGCGAAGGCGTCGCACGCGAAATGGGGCGTTTGCGCAAGGCGGGAATTATCGGGCGCGAGAAACGCAGCTTGCGAATTCCATCAATCGCACAGCTACGCAAAACAATTGCAAATTCGCATTAGGGCGTTTTACGCGTAAACACCCAATCGGTTTCACCAGACAATTCTGCGTTAAATTTGTATCCGTCCGTATCAAATGATTTTAACGTATCAAGTGTTTCAATACGATTTTGCACGATATAACGCGCCATTGAACCGCGCGCTTTTTTGGCAAACAAACCAATCATCTTCAAACCACCATCGCGCTCCTCTTTGAACGCTGGAGTGATAACTGTTGATTTCATATGCTTGCCAGCAGCCTTGAAATATTCATGCGACGCTAGATTGATTATCGCGCTGCCATTCGCAGCGGTATCAAGCGCTTGCCCAATCCGATCCCCCCAATAAGCGTAGAGCGTTCCGCCAGATTTGGTTTGCAATTTTCGCCCCATTTCAAGCCGATAAGGTTGAATACGATCTAACGGGCGCAACATGCCGTAAAGACCAGACAAAATGCGCAGATGATCCTGTGCATAGGCAAGATCATCATCTGACAAACTTTCCGATTGCAGACCAGTATAAGTGTCACCTGCAAATGCAAATGCCGCTTGTTTGGTTTCCAAGTCAGTTGGCGCATCTTTGAAGGCCTGAAAACGTTCTCGGTTCAACTTTGCCAAATCCTCTGAAATTTTCATCATCGCGCGAAGTTCAGAAACCGACAGTTTTTTGGCAACCTTTACCAGCACGTTCGCATCGGACTGGAATTGCGGGTTGCTGTCGGGAATTGGTTTTTCCAAAGCGTCAAAATTCATCTTTTTCGCAGGAGAGATCACAGCAAGCATTTGAACACCTTCGTCATTTTAGAATTATTCTAAACATACTCATTTTTGGCCCGAGGCCAAGCATTAATCGCCATTCAAAATATCCAAAAATGCATCACCAAAACGTTCGGTTTTTTGCGTTCCCATACCTTGGATTCGATCAAGGCTGGCCAAGTCTCTTGGTTTGATTTGCGCGATTTTGGACAATGTTGAACTGTTGCATGACAATGGTTTTCCCGTGCCATCCGCACCACGTTGCAATTCAATTTGCACAGCTTGCAATCGATCAAAAATTTCGCCTGTGTCGCGCCCGGCCAATTTACGCCGTGCTGGGTGTGATGGCGCAGATTCGCCATTTATCACGGTCAAAAAGGCCGCGCCATAGCGTTCCAATTTCACCGCGCCAACACCGGGTAATTTTGCAAACTCGTCCAAGTTTTTTGGTTTTATCGTCGCCATTCCAATCAAAGTGCTGTCTGGGAAAACCACATATGCAGGTGCTTGCAATGCCTCTGCCAATGCACGACGTTTGGCCTTGAGTGCGGACAACAATGGTTCGTCCTCTTCATTTATCAAGGCTTTTACGCGCACGGAACGGCGTGATTCTTTGACAATGGTATCGCGGCGCAATTCGATTTTTTGCTCGTCACGCAATATTGGTCGCGCAGCATCTGTCATACGCAACGCACCATATCGTTCCATATCGGGACGCACCAAATCATATCCCATCATCTGTCGAAAAATCGCCTGCCATTCGCCCTTGGAATATTCTTTGCCGACACCAAATGTGGGTAACGAATCATGTCCCTTGGCGCGAATTTTGTCGGTGGATACACCGCGCAAGATATCAATCAAATGCCCCGCGCCGAAATATTCACCCGTGCGCAAAATCGCAGAAAGCGCCATCCGCACCGAAGTCGTGCCGTCAAACAACTCCGGTGGGCTATCGCATAAATCGCAATTGCCACAGCCTTCGGTTTCATCCCCAAAGTATCGTAGCAACACACGTCGCCGACAACGCCGCGCCTCTGCCAGACCGAGCAGTGCATTCAACCGCCCATGATCCGCTTGTTTGCGCTCAACAGGTGCCAAGCCTTCGTCAATTTGGCCGCGGCGCAATCGAATATCATCTGCCCCATAAAGCGTGAGCGTTTCCGCAGGCGCACCATCACGCCCAGCGCGACCAATTTCTTGGTAATAGCTTTCCATTGATTTTGGCAAATCAGCGTGAACAACATAGCGAATATCGGGTTTATCGATCCCCATGCCAAAGGCAACGGTCGCACAAACAATTAGCCCATCTTCGCGTTGAAACCGTGATTCCGCGATACGGCGTTCTTCGGCATCCATACCAGCATGGTAGTGTAAAGCAACGTGACCCTCGGCGCGCAACGCTTGTGCCAATGTTTCGGTTTTCGCACGCGTCCCACAATAAACAATACCTGATTGATCCTTGCGGGTTGTTACAAATTTCAAAACCTGTTGGCGCGGCGTATTTTTGGCGGCAAACGCGAGATGGATGTTGGGTCGGTCAAACCCGCGCAAGAAAATCTTGGGTTCAGTTTTTGCAAACAACCGCGTTATAATTTCCGCACGCGTTTCTTCATCCGCCGTTGCGGTAAAGGCCGCAAGGGGTACGTTTAGATCATCGCGCAATGTACCGATACGTAAATAATCAGGGCGAAAATCATGTCCCCACTGGCTTACGCAATGGGCCTCGTCAACGGCGATGCGCGATACACCCACCTTGCGTAGCATCATTGCTGTGCCAGGATTGGCCAAGCGTTCAGGAGCGATATATAAAAGTTTTAGCGCACCGTGTTCCAGTGCTTCAAAAACCTCTTCAGTTTCTTCGTCAGTGTTTCCGCTGGTGAGTGCCCCAGCATTCACACCGATTTGTTTAAGTGCTGCAACCTGATCGCGCATCAATGCGATAAGGGGGGAAATAACCACCGTCACCCCATCGGACATTAACGCGGGCAATTGGAAACACAATGATTTCCCGCCACCCGTTGGCATGATTGCCAACACGTCTTTGCCAACGGTCACAGCATCAACAATTTCCTTTTGCCCATCGCGAAACGCGTCATGGCCAAATACATTTTTTAACAAGGATGCCTGCACGTTCCGACCTTTTCATCGTATTTGGCACAGAATCGCATATCACAACACGACGAACAAGCGCGGATTATTTGGTAACATATTCCAATATGTGCACCCAAGTATCCCCGTATTTGCGCGCATCTAACATCTGAAATCCATCAGGGGCTGTTTGCTCTGCGTTCTCTTCCCAAACGACCAAGCCGCCATTGGTTATCCACCCACCACTTGCAGCAGATATAAGCGCGTTTTGCCCTAGTCCCTTGCCATACGGCGGATCGAGAAAAATCAAATTGAACGGATCAAATGTACAGGCCCCAAGCCGCGTCGCGTCGCGGCGATATAATTTCGTAGGTCCTATGGCGCGCAGAATATCAATGTTTTGGCGAATAAGGCTACGCGATTTGATCCCATCATCGACGAACAAAACGAATGCCGCGTCTCGCGATAACGCTTCCAAACCCAACGCACCCGTACCCGCAAACAAATCCAACACCCGCGCATCGGTAATGGGATCGTTATACCCCCCATTGACCAACAGATTGAAAATGCTTTCACGAACGCGATCGGTTGTCGGGCGCAAATGTGCACCTGCATCCCCTTTGCCCACAGATGCCAGTGCTGTGCCCTTATATTTGCCTGCGATGATGCGCATTACATGAATGCGCGCAAATTAGCGGCAGGATCGGCAACCGCAGTTTTATCAATGGTTTTGCCTGCCTCGATAATACGTTTCCCAATCATATATCCACGCGGATCATTCATTGCATCCACTGCCAACAATCGGTCACCCTTGAAATACCAAAACGAAACCGCGCCATCGCCGCGCCGCGTTATCACATCATCAAATCCAGTATTTAAACCCGCAATTTGCAATTTCACATCATACTGATCCGACCAAAACCATGGCATTGCGATATATTCTTTTTCACCACCCATGATATTTTGCGCAACAATTTCCGCTTGATCAATCGCATTGGGAACACTTTCCAAACGAATACGTTCGCCCTTGTATGGAAAGGATGCGCAATCACCCGCCGCCCAAATTCCATCAACATTTGTGCTTCCAAATGCATCTGTCGCAATTCCATTGTCCGTCGCAACACCAGCCATCTCAGCAATCAGCGTGCTTGGCATGATTCCAATACCAGCGACGACAAAATCAACATCCAAAACGCGCCCATCGGACAATTTTGCCTGCGTAACTCGTTCATCACCGATCAATGTTTCCAACCCAACACCTTCGATAATTTCAACGCCGTTCTTCTGGTGTAGATCGCGGAAAAAATCCGAGGTTTCTTTGCAAGCGACACGTTGCAATATACGATCCGCCATTTCCACAACACTAACGCGCAATCCTTTCGACGCTGCCACCGCCGCCGCTTCCAGCCCGATGTAACCACCGCCAATCACCAAGACATGACGTTCGCCTTCAAATTCTGACGCCATCGCATCGACATCAGCCAAATCGCGCACAACGTAAACGCCGTTCAATTCACCGCCAACACTTTCTGGCAAACGACGCGGCGACGATCCCGTTGCAAAAACCAAGTGATCATAGCTTAATTTATCACCACCAACGACAACGGTTTTTGCATCGCTATCAACAGCCACCACCACCTGCCCGAGCCGCAAGGTAATATTGTTATCGTCGTAAAATGTTTGTGGCCGCAGATATAGACGTTCCAGTTCCATTTCACCCAGCAGGTATTTCTTAGACAACGGTGGACGCTGATAAGGCAATACAGGCTCTTCACCGATCAAAGTGATATCCCCGTCAAACCCATCATTGCGCAGCTTCGCAACAACGGATGAACCCGCTTGCCCAGCGCCTATCACGACTACGTGTGCCATCTCTTCCCCTTGTCCAAACTTCTGGTACAGTCAACGCAATAAACCTATACATCACAAGAACAAATTGAAAATAGAAAGGAAGACAAAATGAGCATTTCCGTTGGCGATATTCTCCCTGATGCAAGCTTTACCAAATTTGGGGAAAATGGCCCTGAACCCATAGATTTTGCGTCACTGAGCAAAGGCAAAAAACTGGTCATCTTTGCGGTTCCCGGCGCCTACACCCCCACATGTTCATCCGCGCATATGCCAAGTTTTGTGCGCACTGCGGATGATTTTCGCGCAAAAGGTGTGGATGAAATTATTTGTATTTCCGTAAACGACCCGTTTGTAATGGACGCTTGGGGCAAAGACACAGGTGCACATGATGCTGGCATTCATGTTCTTGCCGATGCCGAAAGCAAATTCACAACTGCTATCGGTATGGATTTTTCTGCACCACCAGTAGGTTTGCTTGCGCGCTCAAAACGATATGCAATGGTCGTGGAAAACGGCAAGGTCACAACGCTCCAGGTCGAGGAATCCCCCGGTGAATGCACCATCAGCGCGGGTGAATCATTGCTTGAAACGCTTTAACACTCCAAATGTTCAAAATATCCTCGCCGAAGGCATAATATCTATTGTGCGAGGGTATCCATTTTGCGTGCAAGTTTAATATCCAACTCCGACAGACCATCCGCATCGTGGGTGGTCAACACAACATTCACAGTTGAATAAACATTTGACCATTCTGGATGGTGGTTCATCTTTTCGGCAACAATTGCCACGCTGCTCATCCAGCCAAACGCGCGAACAAAGCTTTTGAATTTGAACTGCTTTTGAATGGCATCGCGTCCATCAACAACGCTCCACCCTGATTGCGCCAAATCGTTTACGGCTTGCTCTCGTTCAGCTTTATTCAGTTTCTGCGCCATCGTCTTCTCCCTTGGATTTGCGAAACGGGCCAAATGCGGTTAAAATTTCTATATCTTCGCCAACGGCGTTGCGTTCCGCTTCTAAATATTTCTCCACAGCATCGGCAAAACCAACATCGCGAAACCAGTGCAGCGAATATACTGGCGTGGGCAAATACCCACGCGCCAATTTATGTTCGCCCTGTGCGCCTGCTTCGACTCGTTTCAGCCCATGTGCGATCGCATAATCTATCGCCTGATAATAACACACCTCGAAATGCAAATATCGGTGATCCTCAACACATCCCCAATAGCGCCCGTATAATGTATCAGAGCCAATAAAGTTCAACGCTCCTGCGATCCATCGCCCATCGCGTTCACACATCACCAACAAAATATCATCGCGCAAATTTTCCTGAGCTGACTCAAAAAACGCGCGCGTTAGATATGGGGTTCCCCATTTACGCGCACCAGTGTCTTGGTAAAATTGCCAAAACGCATCCCAGTGTTCTGGCAAAATTTCATTGCCCGTAAATTGACGAATTGTTCCACCGAAATTTTGTGCGCCCATCCGTTCTTTGCGAATGTTTTTCCGTTTACGCGACGACAGGTTGTTCAGAAATTGATCAAAATCGGCGTATTCATCGTTATGCCAATGAAATTGTTGGCCAATACGCTGCAGCAACCCTAGTTGACTACCAGCAATATATTCTGCCTCGTCACAAAATGTAATGTGCATAGAGGACAGACTGTTTTGCGCTGACAGCGCGATCGCACCTTGAACCAGGGCCGACATGCCAATTTGATCAAACCCAGGCCGTGTTAAAAATCGCCGCCCTGTGGCGGGGGTGAACGGTACGGCCACCTGAAGTTTGGGATAATATTCACCCCCTGCATTTTCATACGCGTGTGCCCAATTGTGATCGAAAATATATTCGCCCTGACTGTGACCTTTGGCATAGCTTGGCATCACCGCAATAATTTGATCGTTTTGGCGCGCAATAATATGGCGCGGAACCCAACCCGTACCAGCGCCAACAGAACCGCTATCCTCCAGCGCTTTTAAAAAACGATGCGTGGTGAATGGATCCTTAGGACGGCCCACAACATTTGCGCAAGCGTCCCATTCTTGTGGCGCGATTTCATTGATTGCAGTGACAACCGAAACTTCGATATTTGGCGCATCGCTCATGCGTTAAAATTGCGCGAGGTATTTTTCGAATGTCACGTTCTGCGCTACTTTTCTTGCTTCGGCTTCTTGTGCTTTAGATCGTACTGTCCAACAAAAAACCGCACCGCCCTGGCCTTTTATTTTTGCCACAGCATCAGATTGCAAATCGTTTACATTATGCGAAATAAATGATGCGCCTACATTTTCATAATCTGGAATTTTGGCGAGAGATTTGCGGCGATCATCGGCAATCATTGGCCAGTCTTTCTCCGTATATGGATCGGTCACAATGCCGCGCGGGTAATCTGGTAAAACGCGCGCAAAAGTTGCGATCATATGTGGGTTAAATGACATGAATGCCAGCGGGCCTGAATATTCCTCGATACAACGTTTCACCGCGTTCACCATGTCGTCAGATTCTTCGCCCAGCATCAAATTTTGCGCCTTCAATTCAACCAACAACGGCACGCGCCCATCGATGAATTTTAAAAATTCCTCGAACGATGGGATTGTACGCTCGCCATGCAACAATTTAATTTGCACCAATTTCGCCGCAGTTTTGTTTTGCACATAACCTTTTTGCCCCGTCAGGCGCGCCAGTTCATAATCATGAAACACGACCGCCACGCCATCGCTGGACAATTGTAAATCAATTTCAATTGCATACCCTGCATCAATCGCCGCCTGTGCTCCCTCGAACGAATTTTCAGGGCGCCCATCGGTAATGTCATGCAATGTTCGGTGGCTAATGGGTTTTGTGAAAAAGGCACTATCAAGCTTGGTCATGAAATTTGAAAAATCCCGTCAATTTCCACTGCCACACCAAGTGGAAGGCTTGAACTTCCGACCGCTGCGCGTGCATGTGCGCCAATATCGCCAAAAACTTCGCCGATAAAATCAGACGCGCCATTTACGACCGCTGGGTGTTCTTTGAAATCGGGCGTAGAATTCACAAATCCCCCCAGTTTCACCACGCGTTTCAATCGATCCAAATCGCCATCACAGGCCGATTTCAGCTGTGCAATTAAATTGATTGCGCATGATTTGGCCGCGGCCTGTCCTTGCTCCACGGTGAAATCATCGCCCAATTTTCCACAAATACGCCCCGTTTCATCTTGGGCAACTTGGCCAGAAATGAACACCAAATCACCCACTATCACATATGGAACATAATTCGCAGCAGGTGCTGGTGCATCTGGCAATTCAACGCCAAGTTCCGCCAATCGGGTTTCGTATTTTCCTGACATTTCACACTCCTGTATTTTGCCCGTAATTTGGATGCCACGCTAATGTTATTCGCATCAAGAGCAAGCCAAAATTACGGCGATCAGTTTTCGCGAAATGCGCGATTAAAATAATCGGCAAGCGGTTTGATCAGGTAACTTACAGGTGTGCGCTCATCGGTTTTTATGAATGCTTCGACGGGCATACCTGGCAATAATTCAACATCACCCAATTTTTCCAATTCACCCTCTTTGGGCAAAATATCCGCGGAATAATATGACACCCCTGTGATTTCATCTTGAAACACGTCTGCGGAAACACGTGCAACGGTGCCATAAATTTCTGGTGTTGTACGCAAATCAAACGTTGAAAACCGCAAGGCGGCCTCTTGTCCGATATGAACTTGATCAACATGAATTGCTTCGACCTTGCTTTGGATTACGAATGGTTGATCTTGTGGGATAATATACATAATCGGATCGGCCGCGCGCACAACGGATCGCAGGGCGAATACCTGCATCCCGTAAACCACACCCGCAACGGGTGCGCGTACATCCAACCGCGACAGGGTTTCGCGCGCACTGAACAATTGATCAATAAACTCTAATTCGCGCACTTCCATTTCGCGCAACTCTGAAATCGCTTGTTCGCGCTGTGCGGTACCAAGGCGTAAGATTTGGATATCGGTTTCAATCATCTGTGCAGCACCACCAGCAATCGCCGATTGCAATTCACCAACCGTGCCCTGCAATCGCGCCAATTCGCGTTGTAATGATAATACGCGGGTGGCTTGCGCCAATCCTTTGGCCAGCAAATCTTGTTGGTCTTTCAACTCCAATTCGACGAACTCAATTTGTTTTTCGGTTGAAGCTAATTGCGCTTCTGTTCCGCCAATTTGAATTTTGATCTGACCTTTACGCTCTTCAAGCTGTTGTTCCTCTTTTTGCATCGACTCGCGTTGTGCAAAAAACAATCGACGCTGTCCTTCGACGATATCGTTTACCTCTGGTTTTTGGTTTGCTCGTTCCAACAGAGATTTTGGAAACGAAATCGTTTCTTGTTCGTCTTGCATTGCTGTTAATCGTGCTTTTCTTGCCGACACTTCGGCAAGTTGGCTTTCGATCAGCGCGATTTGGGAACTTAAAAACCGATCGTCAAAACGGATCAATACATCACCAGCATCGACGCTGTCGCCATCTTTGACATTGATTTGTCCAACCACGCCACCTTCGGGGTGTTGCACGATCTGGCGAAAGCTTTCGACTTGGATCAGGCCGCTGGCGACGATTGCGCCCGCTATTTTGGTAATGTTGCCCCAAACGCCAAGACCAACAACCAAAACAAGAATTGCACTAAAACCTGCCAAAACTGGTTTTTTTGCTGACCAACCTGACGCGGTTTCCACAGGATTAGTCATCTTTTGGCTCCTTGTTCAACGCGTCACTTAAAATCATTGGTTTGATCTTTTTGTATTCTCGTGGCGATTGTGGCTTTTCAGGTTTCGCTGATCGCGGGCGCGCCAAACCTTGCGCGATTTGATTGGCGTTTTGTACATTCGCCTTGAGTACTTCGTCGCGCGGGCCAAATGCCTTGGGCGTGCCGCCCTCCAGTATCAATAACGTATCACATTCCGCGATGGCCGCTGGGCGATGAGCCATAATGATCACTGATTTACCATTTCGTTTCATTTGATGAATGGCGTTATTCAACGCGTCCGAACCAACGCTATCCAAATTTGAATTGGGCTCATCAAGTACGAGCAGAACCGGATCGCCATATAATGCCCGCGCCAGCCCAAGCCGTTGCCGCTGGCCACCAGACAGCTTGCCGCCAAATGCGCTTAACACCGTGTTATACCCATCTGGTTGTTGCAAAATCATTTCATGTGCCCCTGCTTTTTGCGCCGCCTCGATGACCTTTGCGTCATCGGGCGCAACAGACATACGTGCGATATTCTCCGCAATTGTTGCGTTAAACAGTGTCACATTTTGGGGCAGATATCCGATATACTGACCAAGCGTATCGGGTTCATATTGATCGAGCGCAGCACCATCAAGACGGATTTTACCCGAACTGGGCGGCCAGATACCTGTGATAACACGTGCAAGGCTGGATTTACCCGCAGCACTTGGTCCGATCACCCCCATCGCCTGTCCTGGTTGAACACGAAAAGACACCATGCGCAGGCTGGGTTCACGTTCACCTGGGGGGAACACCGTTAAATTTTGCGCCTCTAGCATTGCTTTTGGTACGGGCAGAATTGTACGCGCTTGTTGCACAGGCACGGTCTGCAACAAGCGTGACAGATTATGCCAACCGTCCTTTGCCTGTAACACCAGTGGCCATTGCCCAATTGCCAATTCAATTGGTGCCAAGGCACGCCCCATTAAAATAGACCCCGCGATCATTGCACCGGGTGTCATTTCTCCCTGCAAAACCAAATACGCGCCCAACCCAAGCATGGCCGATTGCAACAGCAAGCGGAAAGATTTGGAAAATGACGTGAAAAAACCAGTAAGATCAGACGATGAAATTGACGACTTCAGTGCCGCATCGCGCGATTTTTTCCACCGCGTCAAAACCGCATCGCGCATTCCCAAACCTTCGACGGATTCAGCGTCTTCGCGCACGGCTTCGGCAAAATGATCAGCGATTGCCGCTTGTTGTTGTGATTCAATCACGCCTTTTTTCGTCACCAATTGGTTGATCACAGTCATTGCAATCAACAGCGCCCCGCCAGACATCGCAAGAATGCCCAACCACGGGTGGAACAGGAAAATCGCGGCTGCAAAAATTGGTGTCCACGGGATATCACAAATCGCGAACAGTGCAGGTGATGATAAAAACCGTTGAACATAGCTTAGATCACGTAAGCCTGTTTTTGGCACACCTTGTTGTTCAGGAACTTTTGCCGATTTCAAAACCGCATCAAAAACCCGTGCATCAAGACGTGATTGAAACCGCGCCGCCACGCGCCCCAAAACGCGCCCTCGCGCCCAATCAAGTACCCCCATCAAAACATACAGAACAACAACCAGCACCATCAATGCGGTCAGTGTTTCCTCTGATCTGCTACCAAGCACACGATCGTAAACCTGCAACATAAACAGCGGCCCCGTGAGCATCAGCAAATTCACGAACACACTGAAAACCCCAACGGTCAGGAATAAAATGCGGCTCTCGCGGCGCACAGAACGCAATTCGTTCAAACCTGTTGGATAAATGTTTTTTTCAACCATCGTGAATTACCCCATCATTCGTGCACGAGTTTCGCATAATTTATCAATATACCCTATTAGAAAAGTGTGAATCGACACTGTTTGTAGGTTTAGCCCTGATATAAGGTAATTCTTGCTCTGTTCACAATTCGCAGCGCATCAATGGACTTTCGCGTGTTGGGCAACTATGTAGACAAAAAAATCGAGTGGACGAATGTTGAAATTTAAAAATTTGAGTAATTCCTTTATTACAAAGCTACCCATTGCGGCAACGATTATCGCTGTTTCCGCCTGTTCAGACAACCCAACAGGCAGCACAATTGTTGACCCCTACGAGGCCGACAACCGCAAAGCACACGCATTTAACAAGGCTGTGGATAAGGCATTGTTTAAACCAGCAGGTGAATCTTATGGTAATTTAATGACGGAGCAAGATGATATGATCATCAATAACGTCGTTGAAAACCTATCCACACCGAAAAAGGCTGTGAACAATTTGCTGCAAGCCAATTTGGAAGGCTTTGTTGAAAACACGCTACGTTTTTCGATTAACAGCACGCTTGGCCTGTTTGGTTATTTCGACGTTGCCGCCCAAGATTTTGGTCTGCCAGCGCGCCATACTGATTTTGGTCAAACCCTACACAAATGGGGATTTGGCGAAGGGCGTTACCAAGAACTACCATTACTTGGCCCAAGCACGGGGCGTGATACCGTTGGTTTTGTCGCCGATATTTTTCTTGATCCTGTGGGTGCCGTTACATCCCCAGCTGTCAGTCTCGGTATCAGTACCGTGAAAGGTATCGAATTTGTCGGTGATCGGCATACATACGCCGATTTGATCGACGGTGTTCTGTATGAATCAGAAGACAGCTATGCTGCATCACGAATCTACTACTTGCAAAACCGTCGTTTCTTTTTAAATGGCGGTATATCAGAGGCCGATTTGGAGGACCCCTATGCAGACGAATAACAATCTAAACCGTCGCGGTTTTATTATCGCTGGCTCCGCAACCGTCCTTGGCACGGCTGCCCCTAGTTTTGCAATTTCAAGCGGCTCTGCCGAAAGCTTGGTCAACGGGCTGGTCGCCGAGGTTTTGAAAACCGTAAACGCATCAATGTCAGACAATGCGCGTTTTGCAAAATTTGAACAAATCTTTGCGCGTTACGCAGATGTGCCGCTAATTGCGCGCAAGTCATTGGGCCCAGCATATCAATCCGCCAGCAAATCCCAACAAGCAGCATATGTAGATGCGTTTAAGGGTTATATGGCACGATCGTATGGTGGACGTTATTTCAAACAATTCATCGGCGCAGAAATCAAAGTCACAAAATCCAAGAAAATTTCTGGCGGATATTTGGTCGACAGTTCGGTAAAAACCAAAGGCGGCACACCGTTTTTGACGCAATGGCATGTGATTGATGCCCGCGGAACAGATAAAATGTACAATATTTTTGTCGAAGGTGTTTCAATTTTAACCGACACACGCACACAAATTGGCTCAATGCTGGATTCACGTGGCGGCAATATTGATAAGCTGATCGCGTACCTTAAAACAGCGCGCTAAACGCTAGTTTTTCTTTTTCAGCGAATTTAGAATTTGATTGAGGATGTTCTCTGCATCATCCTCAATTTTTTTCATCCGTTTATCCAGTTTCTTTTCAAACTTCTCAAATGGCTTTTCCGCTGTTTGACGTTTTTCTTGACGCGGTGCGGGTGTTGCGATTTCGGGCTCTGGAACGGTTGGTGGTTCGATGGGGCGGATCATATTCAATGGCGTTGCGGGCATCCCCTCATGCACACGCAACATTGTTTCTTTCCAAATTTCTGCGGGCAAACCACCGCCCGTAACACCGCTTAGCTTTGAATTGTCATCATAGCCCATCCAAACGCCTGCAACATAATCACCGGTGAACCCGATAAACCACGCATCACGTGCGGAATTTGTTGTCCCCGTCTTACCAGCCACTTCGCGATCATCCAGTTTTGCACGCCGCCCCGTGCCCGTTTCAACCACTTGGTTCATCATATAAACCAATTGTTCTGCGGCGCGATCGTTAATCACGCGCACCCCTGTGCCACCCGATTTACCCAATAATGGTTCAGGATCGCCCTGAATCGTTAGCGCAGTCAAACCATAGGGAACCGCCAGACGTCCACTGTTTAATATGCCAGCATATGCACCTGTCATTTCCAACAAAGTTGATTCTGATGCACCCAGCGCCAGCGCAGGCCCCGGTGCCAAATCACGGTTGATGCCAAAATCATGCGCAACCGCTTCGACACGCTTGCGCCCAATATCCTCTGAAATGCGCACAGCAGTGGTGTTAATTGATTTGGCCAATGCGGTCGTAAGTGTGGTTTCCCCCAAATAATTCCCTTTTAGGTAATTATCAGGCGTCCATGGTCCTGATCCTGGGATATCAATGGTGATTGGCGCATCCAAAACAACGCTGTCATATTGATAGCCAGATTCTAGCGCCGCGGCATAAACAAAGGTTTTAAAAGCAGAACCCGTTTGGCGCAGCGCCTGTGTTGCGCGGTTAAATGACCCTTCGGCACCAGTGTGGCGGCCGCCAACCATCGCACGAACAGCGCCATCCTTGGACAGAACCACAATGGCGGCTTGGGCTTTTGAACCTTTTCTGACCTTTTCTTCGAAGATATATTTCAAAGCATCTTCGGCGGATTTTTGGATGCGTTTATCAAAGGTCGTTTTGATAACCACATCTTGTTTGGCATCCTTGATAATAAATTCGGGGGCCGCTTCCATCACCCAATCGGCGAAATACCCGCCCGCGCGTTCACGTGCCACATCGGACAATTGCGCGGGGTTGGTGCGTGCATCATCTGCTTGTGATTTGGTCAGGTATCCTTGTGCTTCCATCAAACCGATAATCAAATTTGCGCGTTCTTGTGAACGTTCCAAATTACGGGTTGGCGCGTAACGAGTCGGCGCCTTTAACAGGCCTGCCAACATTGCGGCCTCTGCGGGATTTACTTCGCGCGCAGATTTACCAAAATACCGCTGGCTTGCTGCTTCGAACCCATTGGTGCCTGAACCCAGATACGCACGGTTCAGATAGATCGCCAAGATTTCGTCCTTGGTGTACTTCAGTTCCATCGCCAATGACATTGGAACCTCTTTCAATTTGCGCGTCTTACTTGGCAAATCTAAAAAATAGGCGTCTTTGGTAACCTGTTGTGTAATTGTTGAACCACCATGGCCGTCCAATGCGGACCGTCCTTCTCGCAGGTTAGTACGAATGGCACCTGCGATGCCGCGTGGGCTGATCCCAAAATGGCGATAGAACCGTTTGTCCTCTGTCGCAATCACAGCATTTCGTAGATGCGGGGAAATCGTATCGGGTTCGACCAACCCGCCAAATTGATCGCCGCGCCACGCAAATGTTTTCCCTTGATGATCCAACATGGTCACAGACCCGCGCTGGCGTTCATCCATCAAACCACTGGCGTCGGGCAGATTACGATAATCAATTGCAACAAACCCGCCCAAAACCAATCCAAAAACCAACGCAAATCTGCTGGTCGTCCACCAAACCAGACGACCAACCGCACGTAAACTGCGCACAATGAACCCAGCCTTTTTCACAGGCTTGCGTTTACGCTTGGCACTGCTGCGCGTTGATTTCGCTGGCGTAGGTTTGCTTGGTTTCTTTTTGGATGCCTTTGGGTCTGGAAAGTGCCGTTTGGGCGCTACCAGTTTATGTTTATCCTTGGAACCGTTCGTCATCTGCTCGTCGCCTTTTTCAGGTCTATTGGTGAAAGATAGTCTGTCTGAGTCGGTTTGTGGAGTAGCAACGCAAAGTTATTTTCAATCGTTGTATGTCTATTTTTTAATCAAAAATGTATGTTAGGTTAAAAATTAGGCAAATTGAGCCATTGCCATTAGTTTTTTGCCTCATTTCGTTGATGTGCCCGCTCTTTCGCCGTTTTTGTATCCTCATTGCGATACGCGGAAAACCGCGTTTGGAAACGAGGGAAACATGAAACTAGTAATAGCAACGATCAAACCGTTCAAGCTGGAAGAGGTGCGCGAAGCACTTTCTGCTGCTGGCGTGACAGGGATGATGGTCACTGAAATCAAAGGTTATGGCACACAATCTGGCCACACCGAAATTTATCGCGGCGCCGAATATGCCGTAAATTTTGTTCCAAAAATCCGACTGGATATTGTTGTGACCGACAGCGCAGTTGACGCCGTTGTCACTACCATCGAAAGCGCCGCGAAAACTGGAAAAATCGGTGACGGGAAAATTTTTGTTCTGAACGTAGAACAAGCAGTTCGGGTTCGCACAGGCGAATCTGGCGAAGACGCTGTTTAAACGGCACACGAAGGGAAAATGAAATGAAACGACTTACTCTTGGTCTCGCTGCAACGCTTACCGCAATTCCTGCGGTCGTGTTTGCAAATGACGCCCCCGCTGATCTGATTGAAACAGGTTACATCCTAACAACGCTGTTGTTTTTGATGGGTGGCTTTATGGTGTTTTGGATGGCCGCCGGTTTTGCCATGTTGGAAGCGGGTCTTGTCCGTTCCAAAAACGTAACAATGCAGCTAACAAAAAACATGGGGCTGTTTAGCCTTGCGTGTATCTTCTACTACCTACTTGGCTATAACCTAATGTACCCAGGTGATGGTTGGTCAATTGACGGCGTGCTTGGTGCGTTTTCAGTAACATCACTGGAACCAGTTGGTCTTGCTGCAAGTGATGCGGCATTGGATTATGCATCTACCGGCTCTGACTTTTTCTTTCAGTTGATGTTCTGTGCCGCGACCGCATCAATCGTATCAGGTGCTGTTGCTGAACGTATCAAACTTTGGCCGTTCCTTGCATTTGTTATCGTTTTGACAGCTGTGATTTACCCAATCCAAGCATCTTGGAAATGGGGCGGTGGTTTCTTGGATGCCGCTGGCTTCTTGGATTTCGCTGGTTCAACTGTTGTACACTCTGTTGGTGGCTGGGCTGCTCTGGCTGGTGCTTTGATCTTGGGGCCACGTATTGGTAAATACACAAAAGACGGTCGTGTTGTTCCATTCTTGGGTTCAAACTTGCCATTGGCAACATTGGGTACATTCTGCTTGTGGTTGGGTTGGTTTGGTTTCAACGGCGCATCACAATTGGCGATGGGTACTGTTGGCGACGTAACTGACATCTCTCGTATCTTTGCGAATACAAACGCGGCTGCGGCTGCCGGCGCTATCGCGGCATTGATCTTGACACAGTTGATCTACAAAAAAGCCGACCTTACGATGATCTTGAACGGTTCATTGGCTGGCTTGGTTGCAATCACTGCGGAACCATTAACACCTTCTTTGACAGGTGCGACATTGATCGGTGCCATCGGTGGTGTGATCGTTGTGTTCGGCGTTCCATTGCTCGACAAACTCAAAATCGACGATGTTGTTGGTGCTATCCCTGTTCACTTGTTCGCAGGTATCTGGGGTACGATTGCTGTTGTTTTCACAAACGGCGATGCATCACTGGGCACACAGCTTTATTCAATCATCGTTGTCGGTCTGTTCGTATTCATCACATCATCGGTTCTTTGGTTCATTTTGAAAATGACCGTTGGCATCCGTGTTGGTGAAGAAGAAGAAATCACAGGCTTGGACGTATCTGAATTGGGTATGCCTGCTTACGATATCGTAAAATAATTTCCCGGGGATAGCGATCTATCCTCCACCTGACCGGCCCTTTGGGGCCGGTTTTTTTGTTCTATAAAGTGTGACGCACATCACTATACCCAAAGTGTGATCACTGTTACCGTTCTTGGATAACTAGATATATTTTAGCGTAACAATTTCAATTTTCATTCAAAATATCACAGTATGTATTTTTGAGCTTTCCGCGCGGATTATTTATTTTCGCCAAGTCTTAATTTTCGCTGTGATCGTACAGGGGAAACTATGACAACGTTTACTTTTCAAGGCGTATCGACAAACTCCACGACGCCAATCGCCACATTAACAATTGTAACAAGCGCCGCTGACAGCGTGTTTAGCTACACGGGAGCTGGGGGAATTGGAGACCCCGTTACCTTCGATTATTCAAATGCTTACGATGTCACTCTGGAATACAACGGCACACTTTATACTTTCGAAGAGGTTGTTGCATCAAATTTTTATATGTTTGAAACGCAATGGGCGAATGGCCCAACAACAATCGCGGGTATTCAAATAGGTGGGAACGCCATCGCTTTTTCCATTTCTGGCACTTTTTTGAACGATTTTTCCTTATCATCTGCTGAAACATCCGCCGGAGGCATTTTTGCGCCCGACACCGATTTTACTTTTGCGCAAAGCGATTACACTTCCATTACAGAAAATGACGTGATCGAAGGAAGCAACCAATCAGAGGTTTACGAAACCACATTGGGTGATGATACGATTAACAGCAGAGGTGGCGACGACACCATAATGGGTGGCGGCGGCGATGATGTTGTTAATTCCGGTCGCGGCAACGATCGTATTGAAGGGGGCGCTGATCAGGATTTGTTGCGCGGCGGCCAAGGCAATGATTTCATCTATGGTGGCGACGGTTTGGATCGCATGATTGGCGGTAGTGATAATGACCTATTACATGGCGGCGATGACAAAGATGTCATGTATGGAGGAAGCGGTAACGACGATGTTGTCGGACAAGATGGCAATGATCGTTTGTTTGGTGGCGATGGTGGCGATCATATGAACGGTGGCAAAGGCAACGATGTGCTCGCGGGAGGCATCGGAGCCGGTGATATATTCTACTTTTACTTAAATGATGGATCAGATCGGATATTGGATTTTGAAACTGGCCTTGATCGAATAAGATTTGTTGGTACTGGATTAGAATTTGATGATCTTGATATTTCGGGGCGCGGGACCGATACGGTCATTCGTTATGGCGATTCAAGAATTGTGCTCAAAGATGTTGATGTCGATGACATCATGCCAGAAGATTTCGGGTTCTAAATAGGCATTAATAAGTCGCATTGAAGCTCGCCATTTATGGCGAGCTTTGGTTACATTAAATGGTAAACCGGCCCGATATTTTTGCACATTGGCAAAGGGGAAATATGACAAATATCATAACGCAGCTCACCAATCTGCCTTACCAGCAGCAACGCATTGACCTTGCCGCGGCGTTTCGTTGGACGGCGCGATTGAACATGCACGAAGCGGTGGCCAACCATTTTTCATTAGCGGTGAATGACGACGGCACACAGTTTCTGATGAATCCAAATCAGATGCATTTTTCACGGATCAAAGCATCTGACATGTTGTTGATTGATGCGAATGACCCAGAAACACTACATGGGCCCAATGCACCCGATCCAACCGCTTGGGGATTACACGGAGCAATTCATCGCCATTGTCCTCATGCACGATGCGCCATTCACGTACACTCAATTCACGCCACTGTATTGGCAAGCCTTGCGGACAGCCGCCTTTTACCCATTGATCAAAACACAGCGACATTTTTCAACCGATATGTCATTGATGAACATTACGGTGGGCTTGCCTTTGAAGAAGAGGGCGAACGTTGCGCCGAATTGTTCCAAGATCCAAATAAGAAAGTCATGATCATGGGCAATCACGGCGTCATGGTCATTGGCGATACGGTCGCGGATACATTTAATCGAATGTATTATTTTGAACGCGCTGCAGAAACATATATTCGCGCATTACAAACAGGTCAGCCATTGCGCGTATTATCGGATGACATCGCAGAAAAAACCGCACGCGAACTTGAAGAATACCCTGAACAAGGTGATCGCCATTTGGCAGAGCTAAAAGCGATACTGGATGAAGAAGGCGCGAATTACGCGCATTAAAAAACGTGCCGCGCAAACATGTGCGGCACGTCAGAAAATTATGCATATAGCGGCTGAACACCCAGCATTTGATGAATTTGGTTCACTTGCTGTTTGCCAATGTTCATCGCATTTGCAAGATCGTTCAAATATTGCGCTTCGTTTTGGTTATCCAAATTAATGCCCATCAATGACATCATGTAAACTTGTTGCTCCATGCCATTTGGCACATCAGCGGCAAGACCACGGATATCAATGCCGCGGTTCATCTCAGCGTTCACAAAGTTAATTTCGTCTTGGTCAAGATCACCAAGATGTTGCAACAACTGCTGTTTCTCGGTCTCATCAACGCTGCCGTCGGCCTTTGCTGCCTGCAACATCGCACGGATCATCAGGCCTGCTGCGGCTTCTTCTTTTTGGCTTGGCTTTTCTTGAACATTGCCGAGCCCACCCGCGCTTCCGCTAAGCGCATCATTCAACATGCCGCCCAAACCACCAGCCGCAGAACCCGCGCCCAATTGACCCAGCAAACCACCCAGGCCACCAGCACCAGCACCAGCACTAGATGCACCGCCACCAAGCTGACCTAATATATCGCCAATTCCACCTGCGGATTTACCGCCACCCAATTGACCCAGCAAATCACCGATACCACCGCCCGTGCTGGCACTGGTTGTGCCACCAGTTTGACCACCAGTAATGCTTTCCATGATGCCTTCAAGCCCTGTTGATTGGCCCGATGCGGATCCACCAAACACGCTTCCACCACCTGACTTCGCAGCACCACCGCCACCGATTACACTTTTGACTCCACGCGCGACGGCGTAACCAACTGCAAGTTTTGCAAGCGTTCCAACTAGGCTCATAAGAAATCCTCCAAGATAAATGAGTTACCAAGAATATAGGAACGCCAGCCCCATCTGCAAAGGGCACAGAGCCTATTCATAAGGAAATATCTGCGCATCGGTGCTGTTGATGTGGTTACATTTCAATGATTTCAGCGACTTCGATGCTTCCACCTTCGTCATTGATCGGGCAACCTTTTGCGATTTCACAGGCTTCTTCGATGGTTTTCGCGGAAACGATTGTAAATCCAGACGTCGGATTAGAACCACCATTATCGGCAATACCGCTCGCGCTCACGGTTTTAGACATGCCAACTGGATTCCCCGGATTCGAAAATTGTGATTGGTGTTTATCCATCCAAGCCTGCCATTTTGCCATCATCTGTTCGCCCTCTTCGGGCGTTTCGGGATGTTTGCCACCGTGATATACATAAAGAAATTCAGACATGTTGTTCCTCCTGTGTTTGTCCAGCCATTGCATCAAGTTTGCGTAAACTGGATGTCCAGCCTTGGTTATGGTTTTGTGCAGATTCATCATCCGCCAATCCAGAATGGGTTAAGGTGAAATTCGTTCCACCCACACCATCATCTTTAACGTCCATTCGCACAACGCTCTCGTGGCCGCGTTGATCTTGATCATTGTGCCATGCCCATGTGAATTCCACGTAACGTGGTGGTGAAACTTTTTTCACAACACCTGACACTTTGAATTTCTGGCCTTGAGCGTTTTCCATAACCGTAACCCATTTACCAGATTGTGTAAGATCAAGTTCAAATTCAGGGCATGTCATGTTTTCTGGCCCCCACCATTTCAATAAATGTTCTGGACGGGTGATATAATCATACACAGTTATCGGGCTTATCGGAAAATTTTTTGTAATGATGAGTGGCTTCATTTTCTTTCCTTTTCTGCAAGCAACACTTGTTCCAATCGATCCACACTTGATTGCCAAAATTCTTGATGGCTGATCGTCCAATTATGAACTGCCATAATGGCCTGCGGGCGAACGCGATACATGCGACGTTGCGCATCGATGCGTTGTTCCACCACCCCCGCGTTGCGTAATATTTTCAAATGGCGTGAAATCGCAGGGCCAGACATATCTGCAACCTGTTGCAATGATCCCGCAGATGTTTCGCCATCCACAAGCAATTGATTCACAATCGCAAACCGCGTTGGATCAGACAGTGCCGCAAATGTTTTGTTTAAGCTTGGCATAAACTTTCCATTGTAAACTGTATTTAACAATACCGTTAAATAATGAAGAGTCAAATTATACTCGCTTCTGGCACGTCGCTCCGCTAGCGTTTCACAAAAACGAGAACTCATGCAAAATTCACAAAACACCAAAGGCGCGCTTCTTATGGCGGGATCTATGGCGGGCTTTGCCTTTAATGATGCCGCCATTAAACTTGGCGCCGCTGATATTGGTATTTATCAAGCCATTTTTGTACGCGGTGTTTTCGCATCCCTGTTAATAGGATTGTTTGCGTGGCGCATGGGTGCGTTTAAAATTCTACCAAATTCAACAGATTTGCGCTGGATCGCCTTGCGCACCCTTACCGAACTTGGGGCTACTTTTTGCTTTTTGACCGCTCTCTTGCATATGCCAATCGCGAATGTCACCGCAATTTTGCAAGCGCTTCCGCTAACCGTGAGCCTTGCAGCGGTCTGGTTGTTGAATGAAACCATCGGCTGGCGACGTGCGGGGGCCATTTTCATCGGGCTTGTCGGGGTGATGCTGATTATCAAACCTGGTACGGAAGGGTTTAACAGTTACGCAATATTGGCGATGGTTGCTGTGGTCTTTATTACATTTCGCGATCTGATTGTTCGGCAATTTTCAGATCAAGTGTCCACGTTATTTGTCAGCTTTGTCACCGCAATCGCGATTACATTTGCAGGGGCAATTGCGCTGATCATCACACATTCATGGCAACCAATGACATCGCAAACGTTGTTGTTACTGATGCTTGCATCCGTCTTAATTTTTGTAGGTTACTACTGTTCCGTCGCCGCAATGCGATTTGGCGAAGTCGCAATCGTTGCGCCATTTCGATATAGCATCATGATATGGGCCATTTTGCTGGGATGGATTATCTGGGATGAAACACCCGATTATTTGACACTGATCGGAATGGTTATTGTCGTTTCAATGGGTGTTTATACTTTCTGGCGCGAACGTGGAAGGCTCTAGGTGCGACGACACCAAATTCTAGCAGCCATTCAATTTTTCCTCGCAAATCAGATTTCTTTCATTCTCTCTGCTGCCCGCGGCATCACCATCAATGGAAATCTCTGCTTGGGAATAATCGCTTTGCCTGTTCACGCGGATGCATAGCGCGGGCAGGATAGCGTGTTTTTTTAGGTGTATCATCGGTACGGGCACCTTCGGTTTGGATTGCATCATCCATGGGATGCCCCAATTCTGTTAGCTTCGCAGACATATCGACGATGATCTCTGCGATTAAATGTACCACGATACCCTCACGCTGGATACGGCCTGTAACCTTGAGCAATCGTGCCCCCATGACGGCCCGACGAAACTGTTCATAGATTTTCGGCCAGACCACCACATTAGAAACGCCCGTTTCATCCTCTAGTGTCAAAAAAATTACACCCGATGCGGTACCAGGTCGTTGGCGTGTGATCACCAAACCGCAAACAGAATACCGCCCCAAGGGGATTTTCGCCAAGCGATTGTGGGTGGTAAGATCAGGAATATTTGAACGCAACATTTCCATTGGGTGGGCGCGCAGGCTAAGACGTGCGGCGACATAATCTTCTACGACCTCTTCGCCTAAATGCATGGCTGGCAGGTTGACCTGTGGTTCACAAATAGCCTCTCCGTCAATCGGGTCGTTGAACAAAGGCAAAGGCGTTTTGCTACGAATTGCTTTGACATCCCAAAGTGCCGCGCGCCGTGTCATTCCCATATCCGCAAATGCATCCGCTTGTGCCAAGCGTTCCAAAACCGCTGGAGCCACCCCCGCGCGCAGCCAAACAGTTTGTGGATCGCGATACCCATTGCCGCGCGCGGCAATAATCCAGCCCGCATCCTCTTCTTTTAGTCCTTTAATTTGGCGAAACCCTAACCGCAGAGCCAAACTGCCATCTGGGCATTTCTCTAACGTATTGTCCCAATCACTGTGGTTAATACAAATTGGCCGCACCTCAACCCTGTGTTCACGCGCATCACGCACGATCTGAGCAGGGGCGTAAAATCCCATAGGCTGTGAATTCAACAATGCACAGGCAAAAACCGCGGGATGGTGGCATTTCAACCACGCAGACACATAGGCCAACA
Source organism: Paramylibacter ulvae (assembly GCF_014652655.1). Classification (GTDB taxonomy): domain Bacteria; phylum Pseudomonadota; class Alphaproteobacteria; order Rhodobacterales; family Rhodobacteraceae; genus Amylibacter; species Amylibacter ulvae. The sequence continues at coordinate 4,165 of NZ_BMZF01000009.1, read as the reverse complement.
TCGCAAAGGCTGCTGCGTGGCTTTCGGGGAAACCATAATCAGCAAACCCTTCGATTTGAGAGAAACACTGGGCCGCAAATTCGGGGGCATACCCATTATCCAACATGCCTTGGATGAACCGCTCCTGAAATACACCAATGGTCCCCATACGGCGGAATGATGCCAAAGATCGGCGCAAACGATCCGCCTCTTCTGGTGTGAACCCTGCCGCAACAACAGCGATTTGCATTGCCTGCTCTTGGAACAATGGCACTCCAAGCGTTTTGCCCAACACGTCGCGCAACGCTTCGGAAGGGTAGCTAACCTTTTCCAATCCTTGGCGTCGTTTGACATAAGGTTGAACCATGCCCCCTTGGATTGGGCCCGGGCGCACGATCGCCACCTCGATGACCAGATCATAAAATGTGCGCGGCTTCATGCGCGGTAAAAAATTCATCTGAGCGCGGCTTTCGACCTGAAACACGCCCACGGCATCTGCCTTGCACAGCATATCATAGGTTGCGATATCCTCTTGGGGAACGTTGGCAATATTCAGATCAATGCCCGTATGGTTGCGCATCAATGCAAATGCCTTGCGAATACAACTAAGCATACCCAGCCCCAGCACATCAATCTTTAGAATGCCCAAGGCATCAATGTCATCCTTATCCCATTCAATGACAGTGCGGTCTTCCATCGCGGCATTTGCAATCGGGCTCAGTTCATCCAAGCGCCCCTTGGTGATAATGAAACCACCCACATGTTGCGACAGATGGCGCGGGAAACCGATGATTTCACCAATCAGGCGAATGGTTTGCATCAACCGACGATCCGTGGGGTCAAGCCCAAATTCGCGGATACGGTCCAGATCAACGCCCCCATTTGACATCCCCCAAATCTGGCTTGATAAACCAGCCGCCACATCTTGGGATAACCCCATAACCTTGCTCACCTCGCGAATGGCGGAACGTGTGCGAAAACGGATAACTGTCGCGCAAAGCCCTGCTCGGTGGCGACCATATTTTTTGTAAATCCACTGAATGACCTCTTCGCGACGCTCATGTTCAAAATCCACGTCGATGTCTGGTGGTTCACCGCGATATTTAGATACAAATCGTTCAAATACCATGGTGATCATATCAGGGCTCACATCTGTGATACCAAGCAGATAACACAAAATCGAATTGGCCGCAGAACCACGCCCTTGGCACAAAATACCTTGGGAGCGAGCGAATTGAACAATGTCATGAACCGTCAAGAAATACGCAGAAAACCCAAGATCCCGCACCAATGACAATTCTTTCTTCATCAGCGCATGTGCCCTGTCTGGGGCACCATTGGGATAACGGCATTTCATCCCCGCCCGCGCCAACCGTTCCAAACGCGCCTGAGGTAATTCCCCCTTGCCGATTTCATCGGGGTATTCATAAGATAATTCTGCCAAATCGAAACGGCATCGATCCGCTATTTCTTGTGTGCGCAGAATGGCGCTTGGACAATCGCGAAACAATCGCGCCATATCGCTGGCTGATTTAAGACGGCGCTCCGCATTTGCAAGCGCACGCGTGCCAATTTCGTCTATCCTAATATGGTCGCGCATACAGGTCACCACATCGGCCAATTGGCGTCGTTGCGCGCGATGCATCAAAACATCACCCACAGCCACCAGTGGTGTATTTGCCTTTTGCGCAAGGCGCGACAAGGCTTTCATACGTGACTGATCACGCCCATCATATCTGGGTGCCGCAGCTAAAAACACATGATTTGGGAATTTATTTTTCAGGGTTTTGATATCATTCAGAAACGGTTTCTGTCTGCCCTTGGGACATGCAATCAGGATCATCCCCGAACAACCATCGCGCATATCCGCGAGCGTTAGATGGCACTCTCCCTTCACTGCCCGCCGCTTCCCAAGCGTCAAAAGCCGCGTAAGCCGCTGATAAGCGGCCCGATCTGTTGGCAAGGAAATCCAATCCAACATACTATCTTGGATCACCAAACGACACCCTACAATCAGACGCGGTAAATGAATGGCATCGTTTGTCTCACCTCTGAGCTCCTTTAACGCAGTCCACGCCCGAACTACCCCAGCCAAAGAATTTTCATCTGTGATTGCAATGGCAGAAAGCCCTAATTCAGCGGCCCGTATGACATATTCTTCTGGATGCGACACACCTGTTAGAAACGTGAAATTGCTTGTGATAGATAGCTCAGCGTATCCAACACTATCTGTGTCTATTTCTATCGAATGATGGGGGGATTGGGACGTACTCATGCAAACTGTCCCTGCACAAACCACGCTGGTTTTTGTGGTGTATAAAACAACCACAACCGCCACCCTTCGCGTGTTTCCACACGCCAATAATCGCGCACGCCTGATCGCCAGTTTTCGTCATCTAACCACCATTCTGGGGCGATCCGTTCGGGCCCTGTGGCCTTGCCAGTGGTCAGTTGCATGCCCCGCCATTGAAATTTCTGTGGAGGTCTTGCGCCATTAGCCACAATTTGTTCTGGCGGAAACAGAACGATAGGGCGGGGATAAAGACAAACCCAAGGTTCGCTTGGTAACGAATAAGCAGCCAATGCGATGTTAAAACTGCGTTCGGGGATATGACTGTCAGCAGGTAAAAACCGATGGATATTTTCAATACCAATGCGTGTACCAATGCGGCTGATCAAATCGTCCAGTTCCCCTTTGTCACTGTTTTGCACATGGTTCGTCTGACGGGCAGGCAAGGGTTCCACCTGCACTGCCTCTAACCGAATTTTATCAATTCCATACCCAGCTTTAACCGCACCAATCCCGCGCTGAAACAACGATAAAATCCGCCTTGGATCCCGCAATGGGCTAGCCAAGCGTAATTCGACCTGTTGATGATCTTGGTCAACGCGATACACCGTAAGAACCAAAGTTCGTGCGCCTGCCTCTTGGTTCTCTAACTTTGGGCAAAGTTTATCCAGCAAACGACCCGTCGCCGCGATAACATCACGTTCCAATCCGATAGGATCGGGGAAACTGATCCGAACACCATAATGGGGCGGATTGGACAAGGGCGTAATATTTTCGACCTGATGGCCCAATGCTTGATCCACCCGCATCAAGACCTCGCGTCCAAAACGACGTGTCAATGTCGCACGAGGTATAGCAATCAAATCTGCTATCCTTCGCACCCCAAGGCGCGCAAGAGATACGATAATATCATCTGGCAACCGTAACGCCGCCACAGGCAACGATTCTAACGCGATATTGTTACCATTTGCATAATGCGTCAACGCCCAAGCCGCACCGCGCGTATCAGCGATGCTCAGCCGTGCTGAAACACCCGCACGATCCAAACGCATTTGCATATCAGCAAGCATCACCTCTTCGCTGCCGAATAAATGTGTTGACCCTGTTACATCTAAAACTAAACCATCCGAACCATCCAAACCGACCCATGGGCAATAACGCGTGGCCCAACGGCGCAAAATATGCAGGAATGCCTGATCGTTGACCGGGTCGGCGGGATGGCTTTGTAAGTTTGGACAAAACGCCCGCGCATCGGCATAGGGCATACCGCGATGCAAACCAGCCTTTTGGGCATCGTCATTTAGACAATACACCCGATTGGAATTATTCTGTTTCAATGTCAGAACCAAAGGCCCATCAATCATGCGCGACCTAAGAACCCGATCCGTTGCCAGTCGGGGAAACCAGATCGACACAATGCGCCGTTGAATTCCATCTAACATACCAAGACCCCAATGTTCCCGATTTGTTCTTAATAATATCCCAACGCTGTAGAGTCGAGTCATCTGGATCAAAGATCGCTGCTGCATGCCAACGGGTTTCTGCCACATTACTGCCCATACCATCTTGGATAAGACCCAAACCTAATGTTTGTCCAGCTTGTGCCGCCAATTGTAAACGCCTCGCCGCAGTCAGGCTGATGGGTTTTGTAAGCTCATAAATAACCATTTGAACCGCTGTCGAACGAAGCGTTTCTTCGGCCACGGCTAAAACATCAATCTGGGTCTTAGCATATACCATTAGAATGCGTCTGGGATCGAATATATTGGCAAATCCACTAGGATTTAAGATGTTGCTGCGATGGTTTTCTCGCACATATATTACGGTGTTTGGTATCTGTGCTGCTAGCATAAAGGCAAATGTATTTTTCGCGGTGCCACAAACCTCATGTGCGCG
>NZ_BMZF01000008.1 GCF_014652655.1 Paramylibacter ulvae | reverse complement strand
TTTATTTGCTGTTTTCATAACGAGCTTTATTTCGCTAGGTCGTGCCTTGGGAACCAGAAATATCGTTGCGGCAATGATTGTGGTTCACTTGTTTGTACTGTTCACGCTAGAATTTTCTACTGTACGACAATTGCTCGCAACTTCTTTATTCAACTTTGCATTAGCGTCATATTTCAACAAACAGAGAATTCCACTCATCCTTTTTGTCGCCAGCGTGCTCGTTCAAGTATCTGCTGCCGTTTATGTTATCGCATTTTTGTTTGCTATCGGTGCACCTAGAAAAATCTGGCTAACAACTATCGTGGCTAGCGCTGGCGCACTTGCCTTAAACTCAATCAGCTTTCTTCCGTATGTCTTAAACTTCCTACCTAGTTTTGCGTCGGTTAAACTAGAATATTATTTCAATGATCGCGACTACAGTTACAATACTTTGGAACAAGTATTCTTCGCTGTCTTTTTCATAATCGTAGTTCTGTTTGCAAATTTCGCGCAATCAAAAGTAACCAAAACAGATGCTATCAAACAGAAGTTTTCCTCAACCGACATCGCCCTTAAACTTGTTTTATTCTTGACGCTTGTTTCTCTAGCAATGTTTTTTGTAAACACGGTTAGAAACCGCATGTTGTATGAACTTATTATCTTAGTAAGTTTGATCGCCTTTATTCCAAACCTCAAATACGCAAGATACATGCGCTTAGTGCTGTTCTCCTTTGGCGGCGTTTATCTCGCAGTATCAATGACAAAAAGCCTAAGTTATATGTACGTCCCGTACCAAAACTACATCTTCTATAGCGTTTTAGGATACGAAAGCGATGGCGAGGAACGTCACAAAGAGCTGCAAAGGTTTTTCCGAAAACAGCGCTAAATGCCACCTTCAGGCGCATTGGCTAACCTCTATCCTCGCGCAACGCTTCTAATACCGACATCCAGTGCTTCATGGCTACGTCTTTGGTTGCTTTGTCAGTGTACCAGCTTTTCACTAATGCGGGGGAATCCCCTGCCCCCAACACCTTGCGTAACGCCACCCCAATCGCCTCGGCCGTTGCGGCCTCTGGCACGGCGCCTAACCCATTTGCGCTCACCTCACCCGCCAACGCGCTTTCAGGCTCCACCAGCGCCAGCACAGGCACGCCGAGGCCAAGGTAGGTCAGCATCTTGGACGGATACGCCACGCGGTAAATATCGCGGTTTAATGACACCAGCCCGATATCCGCATCCGCAATCAACGCCTTGGCCTGTGCGAACGGTAAAAACGGCGCAAATGTCACCTGTGGATGATCGCCCCAACGCGCACGCAATTCCGCCAGCGCCGCCCCGTCACCCAGAAACATCAGCTCCAGATCGGGATGCGTATCAAAACACGTCGCAACCCCCTCGGCCAATAATGGCAGGTTCTGAAACCGCCCCAGATTGCCCGCAAAGATCACCCGCGTCTTTGCGGAGTCTTTCACCCATTCACGCGGTGGGTCTTGGGCCTCGTCGCTATCCAGCATGAAATTGTTAATCACATGTATCGGCAATTCACCCAGCCCCCTGCCCGCCAGCGTGTTTGCCATATCTTGTGATAAAACCACAATCGCAGATGCACGGCGCAACGTTTGATTATCCAGCCAGCGCAACACATTCGCAAACGGTGCCCGCCCCAACAATCCACCGCTGATCTGTGACACATCGGGATGAATATCCATCATGTGATAAATAAACTTTGCCCCCACAATCCGCGCCGCCAAACTGGCCGACCACGCGGCCAACACAGGTGGAAATGTTGCCGCCGTCACCACATCGGGGCGCAACCGCAGCACATGGAAAAACAGACCCAAGCAATAGATCAAAACATTAAGCGCCCGCGTGACCGGATTTTTCTTATTCTCGTGAAACACCCAACAGCGGCGGATATCAACGCTAGCCATTTCCGTGGGCACATCCCCACCGACATCGCGATATGACAGCTTGGATGCAAACACATGCACGCCATGATCCGTCTGTGCGAAATGGCTAACAATGGATTTCAGGATCACGCCATAGGGCGCGGTATCTGGCCAAAAATAACGATGCGTGAATAATATTTTCATCGCGATGCCTGCAATTGCGCCGCACTCACCCAATTCAACGCACCGTCCAAATCGCGCTGTGGCAACCGAATGGGACGCCCAGCGATAACCTTGCAAATTGCCAGTGCGGTTTGAATGGCAACGCCCAAATCCGACCAAAAATTCGCGCGCTGTAAATACGCAAGCTCTACCGCCAATTTTGGAGGCAGCAGGTTTTGCACATAGCTACCTTCGGGATCTGCATCATCAATCAGATGTTCGCCGTATCCATAATAATAAATGGCACCGGGGCTGGAAATTCCAGGGCGCACATCTAGCGTTTTCATCATCCAATCGGTATAATGATCGGTGACGATTTTTGGGTCCTCTGGGCGCGGGCCAATGATTGACATATCACCGCGCAACACGTTTAAAAATTGCGGCAGCTCGTCAATCTTGCTTTTGCGCAGGAACGCGCCAAATCCAAATACCCGCGTATCATTGGCCGCCGTAATTACAGAACCGCCAGTACTCACATGCATGGAACGAAATTTATACATGGCAAATGGTTCGCCACCCTGCCCCACACGCATTGCGCGATAAAATATCGCTCCCTTGGACGATAGCAAAATACCAACAACTGCAATCAGGAAAAATGGCGATGTCCCAATCAATACAATGATCGACACAATGATATCAAACGCACGTTTCATCCCAACAATGCCTTTGACACCACATCAATCACACGATCCTGTTCTGTATCAGACATATCCATAAACAATGGCAAACTGATGCAACCTTCGAAATAGGCATCCGCATTGGGAAATTTGTTTCCACCATTGCCAATCGACCACAACGTCATTTGATGCAACGGGCGATAATGCACCGAACAGCCAATATTGTTTTTCTTTAGATGTGCCACCAGTTCATTGCGATCCATCGCAGCATCGCCATTTATTTGAATAATAAACAAATGCCACGAATGCGTATCCCCATCCGCCGCATCAGCGGGCAGTGTGACAGGCAAATCAGCAAAGGCCGATTTATATCGTTTCACCAAACGTTCACGTGCGGCTTGAAAATCGCCAATTTTGCGCAGCTGAACCCGCCCCATCGCGGCGGCAATATCAGTGAGGTTATATTTGAAACCAGGGGCGACTACGTCATACATCCACGACGCTTTCGTATCGGTGAAACGGTTGAACACATCGCGATCAATGCCATGCATGCGCATCACTCGTGCGCGCGCTGCGATATCTGCATTACGTGTCACCAACATGCCACCTTCACCCGTTGTCATGGTCTTATTAGCATAAAAACTAAACGCGGTTGCATCCGCACCAATATCCCCGATCAGTTTGCCATTATGATGCGTGGGCAACGCATGTGCCGCATCATCCAGAATCTTCAAACCATGTTCATCGGCCAATGCGCGCAGGGCTGTCATATCACAGGCACGACCAGCGAAATGCACGGGCATAATCGCCTTGGTCTTTGGCGTGATCGCGGCGCGAATTGCATCCAGATCAATGCCAAATGTTTCGCGATCAATATCAACAAAAATGGGGTTCGCACCCAGATATCGCACCACCTCTGCGGTGGCGGTAAAGGTCAGCGTTGGCACAATCACTTCGTCGCCCTCACTGATGCCCATGGCCTCCAGCCCAAGGTGAAGTGCCGCCGTGGCAGAATTCACCGCTATCGCATGGATGCCATCATCATACAGTGCTTCAAATTCTTTCTCGAATTCAATCGCATTCGGACCAGTGGTCAGCCAACCCGATTTCATACATTTTACGACTTCGCCGATTTCATCATCCGTTATGGATGGTCGGAAAAATGGCACATGTAAATCAGACATAATCATAATCTTTCAATTTCAATGTATCACCAATCACGCTCATCATATCTGCCTGATCATTCTGTGGCAGATTTTTCCAACGTGCGGTATTTTCAATATGTACTTTGTCGCGCCAATGATTCACGACCTTGGCACTGTCTTTAATGTCTAATTGCGTCAATAAATTGGTGATGGCTGTGTCGTCTTTCACCAAATCTTCGTAGCGAATTTCAAATACACGTTCCGCTGGAATATTGGCCAAATCTTGGGTCGCTTGTTCAACCGATTTGCGCCACTGCATCGCACAGATATACGCCAGCGATTTTTGCCCGACAAGGTCATCGATGCCATCAAATCGCGGCCCCCAAACATTGCCACCCTTTTGCCCCTTTAACATGCCAGATATGAAATTTTTGGCGAACCAGAAAACATAGCCCAAATTAGAAAATGGCATCCCGCGTAGTTTCGTAAACAACGCCGACCAATTGGGTGGGGCCAACCATTGACGCATCGCACTTTCGGTCACATCACGCCCATCACGGATCAGATGCACATAACGCGCATTTGGATAGACCGCATCAACAAATGGCACGCGCAACGTGTTTGAAACCGTTTTTTCAATCAATACATCATCCATGTTCAATGATGCCAAACTGCGCAGCGTTTTTTGGATGAACACCGTTTGTTTTTGGCTCAATTCATCCACTGGCAACAGGTCATGTGGATGCTGTTCAAACCCATAGCGCCAAACGTAATTCACATCATAGGGCACCGCCCCATGCCCATCCGCCACACGCAAAACATCGCGCAAAAACTTGGTACCAGAACGCGCCGCGCCGATCAAAATAATGGGGCTGTCCGCGTTAGTCATTCTTGCGAATTCCATCCCATGAATTGGACAATTTCGCCGTGCCCATGATCAGGCTGACCACCCTTTCGGATGTGTTGGTAATGCAATAATCTGCGGGGACTGGATGCGCCGTGTCACTTGCCACACGTTCGGCAAACATTTGCGTCACGGCAGCAATGCCATTGACCATTGTGTCCACATCCAAACCCGTCATCATGATACAACCCACATCAACACCTTCTGGGCGCTCGATCGCATCGCGCGGCGTGATTGCAGGAAAGCCGAGCATTGAACTTTCTTCGGCGATTGTACCGCTATCTGAAATCGCGCAAAACGCGTTCATTTGCAGATTGTTGTAATCATGAAATCCAAATGGTTTCATATATTCCACCAATGGGTCGATCTTGATTTTCATCGTCTCCAACCGCTTGCGTGTGCGCGGATGCGTCGACACAATCACGGGGAATTTGTATTTCTGCGCGATGGTATTCAACGCCTCGATCAAGGAACCAAGACGCGCACGATTATCCACGTTTTCCTCGCGGTGAAGCGAGACGATAAAATATTTACCCGCTGTCAACCCAATGCGTTGCAGCACATCGGATGCTTCGATCCGATCGCGGTAATGTTCCAATACTTCGCGCATCGGGCTGCCTGTCAGGTTGATCCGACGATGGGGCAATCCTTCGGCCAGCAAATGACGCCGTGCATGTTCGGTGTAAACCAAATTGAAATCGGCGATGTGATCCACCAAACGACGGTTGGTTTCCTCTGGCACATTCATATCAAACGAACGGTTGCCTGCCTCCATATGATACACGGGCACCTTCATGCGCCGCGCCATGATCGCGCTAATGGCGGAATTGGTATCGCCAAGGATCAAAACCGCATCGGGTTTTTCATCCGCCAGAACCTTTTCCGTTTGGGTCAAAATCCCGCCCAGCGTTTCACCAAGCGTACCGCCCCCAACACCCAGAAAATAATCAGGCTTGCGCACGCCCAGATCCTCAAAAAACACTTCGTTCAGCTCGTAATCATAATTCTGACCGGTGTGCACAATGATATGATCCACATAGTCATCCAGCCGCGCCATCACCCGTGCAAGACGGATAATTTCAGGGCGCGTGCCCAATACGGTCATTACTTTTAATTTGGTCATGTCAGCACCTTATCGGCAAATGTATCAGGGTTGGCAGGATCGAACAAATCATGGGTCCAAAACAGCGTAAGCAACGGCCCCTGCCCGACGTTTTCAATCGAATGCGTATGAAGCGTTGGCATGTCTACGGGTGCTGGGTTATCGCCGTTCACACGATATTCCCAAACATCATCCGACATCACCTTGCGCATGCGAATGATGGCCTCGCCCTGCACCACCAAAAAACGTTCCACCTTGTGCAAATGGAAATGATCGCCACGGGTTACACCGGGTTCAGTTGTGGACAGGAATGTTTGCCCACCACCGCCACCTTTGACGGCCTCAAACAATGTGCCACGCGCATCAGAATGCAATGTCAACGGGCGCGGCCATTGATCGGGATAGCTCGCTGCGCGGTAACTATTAAACAATGCCAGATCAAAATCATCCGACACATCGGGATAGATATTGGCACGATACAGATCATGAAACCCTTGCAGCTTTTCCAACAAATCGGGCACGCTGATCGGGCGGGGTTCTGGTGTGATATCACCCGTGACACCATCCTTGATCGCATCAATCGCCACCTGTGCGGCAACACCTGCATATAACAATTGCACGCGCCCATCTGGGTTCACACTTGGAGTTTCACCAGCCAATATTTGATGGATCAGGGTTGCGGTGACATTGTTATAAAATGGTCGCGCGCACTCGCCAAAAATATGGGGCAAAATCAGGTTGGAATACCGCGACACCCCTGCCCCGATAATTTCACCCGCCTCACGTTTGGAATTGCCATATGGTGTATCGCCCGCGGCATGGGTTGAATTGGCATAAACGATATGCGGATCGGCACCAACCGATTGACAACCGGCAACTAAACGCGTGGCAATCGCTGGGTTTGCTGTGCGTACAATATCATCGCTATCGGCGCGGTTCACACCTGCAAAATGCAACACCGCATCGGCACCTGTCAGGGCCGCATGCAACGCAACATCATCGTCAAAATCCGCATGTTTTAAAAGCACCAGATCATAGGGTTGATCATTGCCCCCAAACGCCGCTGCACAATTTTGCGCATGCAATCGCGCACCCGCATGCCAGCCTATTAATCCGCCAGCACCGGTGACAACAATCTTCATTTTACACCCTCTTTATGGGCGGCGACTTCGGCTTGGACTTCTGGAAGGGTCATCAACAAATCCTTCACCTCTGCCACGCTTAGTTGTTGCGTGTTGTGTGAATGATAATCTTCTAATGAAACTGTCGTTTTATCACCCTCTTCGAAATAGGGTTTGTAATTCAAATCGCGGTTATCCATGTGGATACGATAATATTCGCCCATGTCATCAGATGTCGCCAGTTCCTGCGCACTTGCCAATGTTTCATACAGCTTTTCCGCATGGCGCCAGCCGATGATTTCAACGGGGTGATCGGGCGCATCAAACAATTCTTTTAACGCTTGCACCAAATCAATGATGGTGGATGCGGGCGCTTTTTTGATAAACAAATCACCCTGATTGGCATGTTCAAACGCGTATTTCACCAATGCCACACTATCGCGCAGTGGCATCAAAAAACGGGTCATGGTCGGTTCTGTTACCGTGATCGGGTTGCCTGCCTTGATCTGTTTAATAAACAACGGGATCGCAGAGCCGCGTGAATACATCACATTGCCGTAACGCACACATGAAATGGTGGTCTCCGCGTCCTGCCCGATTTCACGTGCACCCGCCTGTGCCACCTTTTCCATCATCGCCTTGGACATGCCCATGGCATTGACGGGAAAAACGGCCTTGTCGGTGGACAGGCACACCAATGATTTCACACCTTCGTTGATCGCTGCGCGCACCACGTTTTCAGAACCGATAATATTGGTTTGCACCGCCTGCATCGGGAAAAATTCACATGATGGCACCTGTTTCAATGCCGCGGCATGAAAGATATTTTGCACACCCTTGCTGGCACGTTCCACAGATTCACGATCGCGCACATCACCAATGTAATATTTCACCCGAGCGTCGCGTAATTCGTTGCGCAATGCGTCTTGTTTTTCCTCATCTCGGCTTAATATGCGAATTTCAGGAACATCAGCCGCCAACAGCTGTTTCAACATGGTTTTCCCGAAAGAGCCAGTGCCCCCCGTAATCAGAACCGACTCGATTGCGTTATTCGCCATAAAAAAACACCCAAATAAATTCAAATTTGCGGAAATATCCCGCTATTGGGCGTACCTTTAGCGACCTATTGATTCATATTCAACAAATCCCGCAGAAAATACGTCATCGCGGTTATAAATATTGCGCAGGTCGGCCATCTTGGCGGTCTTCATGCTTGTGGCTAAACGGCTCAGGTCAAGTGCGCGAAATTCGTTCCATTGGGTCAGGATCACAATCAAATCTGAATCTTTGACGCATTCATAAGCATCCAAGTGCCATTCAACATGGGGTAACAGCTCTTCGCCTTCATTGCGCCCTTGTGGATCAACCACATGCACATTCGCACCACCACCAACCAAGGCTGGAACAATTGTTAACGACGGCGCATCGCGCATATCATCGGTATTTGGCTTAAAAGTTACGCCCATCACGGCGATTTTCTTGTTACGAAAGCTACCATCACACAAATCGCGAATTTTTTCGATCATTCGGCGTTTGATTTCTTCATTCACTTTGATCACCGTTTCAGTGATCTGCATCGGCACCGCATGTTCTTGGCCGATTCTGGCTAAGGCCTTGGTATCTTTGGGAAAACACGACCCACCATAGCCTGGACCCGCATGTAAAAACTTGTTCCCGATACGCCCATCAAGCCCCATGCCATGCGCGACTTTTTTCACATCGGCACCGGTTTTTTCGCATAATGCCGCGATTTCGTTGATAAATGTGATTTTCGTGGCCAAAAACGCGTTTGCGGCATATTTTATCATCTCCGCACTTTCTAAATCGGTCCGCAGAATTGGGAAATCACGCAAATAAAGCGGGCGATAAATATCAGACATCACACCTGCCGCGCGATCCGATTCAACGCCAACCACCACACGATCAGGTTTCATGAAATCCTCGATCGCGGCACCCTCGCGCATGAATTCAGGGTTTGACACCACATCAAATTCCAAATCTGGCCGCGTTTCTTTAATCACCTCTTTCACCTTGCGATTGGTGCCAACGGGAACTGTGGATTTGGTGACCACCACCAAATAATCCTTGGCAATCTGTGCAATCTCTTTTGCCGCCGCCATCACGTAACTTACATCCGCATGCCCATCACCGCGACGCGTTGGTGTACCCACAGCGATGAAAACCGCATCGGCATCCAAAACCGCATCTTTGAGTTCTGTGGTGAATTTCAATCGCCCAGATTTCACGGATCGTTCCATAATGTCACGAAGCCCGGGTTCATAAATTACGATATCACCAGCGTTCAAACGTTCGATCTTGCTTGGATCCTTGTCAACACAAACGACATCATGTCCAAAATCGGAAAAGCAAACACCAGATACCAACCCCACATATCCCGTGCCAATCATTGCTATTTTCATTATTCAATTCCTTAAAATATTTAAATTCATCGCTCGTTCGTGCGCAGAAAAATTGCGCATAAGAATCTCATATCCCATTGTTAGTTCAAAACCCGATATTTTCCTAAACCAAAAATCACAGAACTTCTAAACAGTGAGAATTGGCACGGATTGCAAAGTTGACAGCTGTCAACTCTTTCATCAGGCAACATTTTTATCACCACCATTCAACAAGGCCATAACCATGGGTCCGGGTGAAAATGCGCCGTCTTCGGCTTTTTGGGTAAGAGCACGCAGATATCCACCTGGGCTGTGAATTTCGGTGATTTTTTCTAACATACAGGCCAAAACAATTGCCGCGTTTTCCACACCCATCGCAATTTGTGCTTTGCCCCAAGCATCAGGACTGATCCCCATCATTGATCGAACAAAATGCGCCGTGGCGACAAAGTCATACCAATTGTTCACCCCATCTTTGGCATAGTTCTGGATTTCTCCACATGTTTTCAAAACCAGGGGTAACGGTAATTTGGGTGCTTGCGGGTTTAACTTTTCGCTGCGCTCTCGATGTTTATCCAGCGTTTCAATTTCTGGATGCTGCCCGTCCGCCTTTTCCTTATCTAAGGAAGGTTCAAAATCATAAGAGTCTTTATTTGAATTCTGATAGTGACGCTCATTATTGTTGTCGCTGCCGCTCATTTTATTTGTTTTTGATGTTTTGCCCATACCCAACATATCGTGAATAACACCCGTCAGCGCAGCCAATTTGCGGCGAAGATCGTTCAGTAAATCGAACGCCAATTTGCGGCGCAAGACCTTTGCGTATTCCGTGGTCAGGCTCTGAATGCTCTCCCAGTCGTGTTTTGCGTATTCCTCTGCGCCGTATTCAGCCAGCTTCGTAGCGTCGCGCAACATCACGCTGCATTCTTCGCGTACGCGGCGGTATGTTTCTGCTGCTGCGCGGGTTTCGCGGGCGCGATCGGTGATTTCCGTCGCACGAATGAGCAGGGGGCGTAGATTAAAGCCAAAAGCACGGGTAATATCACCAGAGGCGTCCTTGGCCGCGTATCGTTTGCCGTTAGGGCTATCATGGCGCAAGATAACGCCAGCGCCCGTCAGCGCGGCTAAATGGCGGCGTAGGGTGCTTTCTGCCATGCCGTGGGCGCGTTCTGACAACGCTTTGTTGGATGGAAAGACCACCAGATTGTCATTATCGGACAAATTGCGCCCCTGATGAAAGCTGAGCAGGGCGTTCAGAACAGCCATATCCCGATCAGATAGACCATAGGACAGACGTGCCACGCATAGTTCACGAAACAATTCCCATTTATCAAAATGCGCGACATCGGATTCGCGCGTAGCCAGCATCTGATTTTCGATCAGATCAGCCGATACCGGCCGCTGCCCAAAGGGCGTCGTTGAAATAATCTGCATATTTTTTTTCACGAGACAAAACTTTTTCGCCCGTCGGAATCGACAGTAGTTGACAGCTGTCAACAATTTGCGCTAAGTCGGAGATGCTACAACACCGAATAGGCCTGTTAGGATGTTACATTCTGATGGGCTTTTTCTTTGGTTTCGTCGAATTCGTGCTCCTGTTTTTTGTTTTTGTTAATGCTCGGTTTATTCAGCGTTCGCTTTCCAGCGCGCGTGAATTTCGGAAATATGTTCAACCAACCATTCATCAAAACCGTCGGTTAATTCGTTGTTCATCGTCATGGTCATTTTGCCATTGCCCCAAGAGGCCTCGCCAATTTGCAAACCTTCGGTGGTTTTAAGAGGGGTGCGGGTGCTTGGCTGTTTGCGCGGCTGTTTTGCGCCTTGATCGCGGGTGAGCATTTGAAACAACGCATCAAACCGTTTGTCCGAGGTTTCCGCACCTGAAAAATTGATCACAGAAATCGCTTCGTTTGCATCATATTCGCGTGCCTCAAAAGCATTGGCGAGCGCAAGCCAGCGATCACGCCCCACATTTGGTGCGGCACCAATGCGTTCGATCACCTCTACAGGCAGGCGTTCAACGATGGATAACATCCGTGAAATCACGGTTTTATCGATATGAAGCGCATCGCACATGGTTTTGCGCGCATAACCACCGTCTTGCATTTGGCGGGCAAAGTTTGCCTTTTCAATAAAGCTAAGATCCTTACGTGCGGTGTTTTCCTGACCCTGGGCCATGATCAACGCATCATCATCTAGATCACGTATCATGGCCTTAACATTGAGGCCAAGATCACGAAGCGCAAGCACACGGCGGCGGCCATAAACGATTTGATAGCGATCGGGATCATCGGGGTGAGGGCGCACAAGCACGGGCACTTGCTGACCATAATCGCGAATAGATTCCATCAAAGCATGATGTTCATCTTCGACATAATCAAGCCGGTCTTGCACACCGCCCGCATCAATCAAGAATGGGTCAATATCACTGACCGATCTGGACTTGAGATCAGCAATTGATTGGCTGACCGCACCAATTGCACCTTTGGTATAGCGTGATCGGGCAGGGGTTGGCGATGCCGGTTTATTGACAGCATCAGCATTGGATGTTTCATCTGGCGCGTCGTCCTTTGGCGCCGCTTTTGCGGGCTGGTCGTCCATCAATCCTTGTAACAGATTTTTACGTGCCATTTTATCGTCCCCATGCTTGCTGGATCAAATCCTCGATTTCGCCATTGACGGCGTTCAAACTTTCCATTGCGCGTTCATATGTAGCGCGGGTGAATTGGTTTTTTTCAACCTCGTAAAGCGTTTGTTTGGTAATCCCCGCATCGGAAATTGCCGTTGATTTCAACACAGTATGGTTCAAAACATGATCGCCAAACATCGAGCGCATGAATGAAACCATCTGATTTTGCGGCCCATCGCCCGGTTCATACCGCGTCACCACATAACGCAACCAATCATAAGACATATCGCCCCCCGCATCGGCGACGACGCCAAGGAGGTTTGATGTCATCAACAAGAACTGGCACATCGACATCACATCCAACATCTGTGGATGCACCGTGACCAACACGGCGGTGGCTGCCGACAGGGCAGACATGGTCAAAAAGCCAAGCTGTGGTGGGCAATCAATCACCACCAGATCGTAATCGTCTTGGACGGATGCCAAAACCTCGTCCACGCGGGTGAAAAATAGCGTGCCATCCTTGCGCGCCAAGGCGGCAGGGGTTTCATGTTCAAATTCCATCAAATCCAAATTGCCCGGAATGATATCCAAATTTGGGAAATAGGTTTTGCGAATGATTGTTTTCAATGGGACGGGATCATCATAACGAATGGCATCGTATAACGTGCCCCCATCCAACAGATCGAATTCGGGCTGAAACCCGTGAAGGGCGGAAAAACTGGCTTGTGGATCAAGATCAACGGCCAACACGCGATACCCATCGAGTGCCGCCTTTTGCGCCAGATGCGCGGATGTAGTGGTTTTGCCCGAACCACCCTTGAAATTGATCACGGTGATCACCTGAAGATGATCGCCATCGCGCCGCCCTGGCAGGTATGTGCCGGGTGTTTTTGCACCCTTTTCCAGAAATTCACGTAATTCTTGGATGTCTTGTGGGGAATAATAGCGCCGCCCACCTGTACGGATTTCGGGGCTTGGGCCTTTGCCGTCCAGATCAAGTTTGCGCAGATAGGCATCTTTGACACCGATTAAATCGGCGGCCTCGCCGCTGGTGAATTTGCGCAATTCTTTGGTGGCATTTGGTGGAAACAATTGTTCACGATGCGCTTGTAAGCGTTCGGATAATTTTTCTGCGTGTTCACCGACCAATACATCGATGCGCGTTTGGCCTTTTGCCATTACACTGTCCCTGCCTGTTATTCCGTGGCTTTGCGCCTTATTGGAATGAATTACTGCCGTTTTGCCATCACCGTTGTTACGGTAACAATCGTTTTATTCTTTTATTAGCGTAATTAAATGCAGGGTAAAAGGGATTCGAGCAAGCGTTTTTTCACCATATCATGTGGTTTGGCGGGAATCTGGCGCTATTTTTGCGAAAATCGCGCGATTTTGCGCGAAAACACATGTATTTACCCCCCATCCACACCATTTATTTGCGAATCGACGCAAGACACTGGCATTTTTACAAAATCTGAGGCATGGGGATGTGAGTTAATGTTTTATGAATTTAGATTGTTAGATACAGGATCGTCTTTTGCGCCGCTTTATCACAAAATCCTTTCCCAGCTTGTCGCATTTCGCGACCATGTTTGCCGCGCTAACAATCGCACCCATGGCCAGCGCACAATCAGGCGCACCTGTCACGCTCAATAATTATGGCAATGCGGGTTTGATTGACATGCCGTCGGGGCAATCCATGCCAGAGGGCACGATTTCCGCGACCAGTTCGTTATTCAACAAGTCATTGCGCAACACCGCAACATTTCAAATCACTCCGCGTTTGGCGGGATCGTTTCGCTATTCATTTGTGCCTGATTTTATCCCCGGCGTCGGGAGTTATGTACGCCCTGAATATTATGATCGCAGCTTTGATTTGCGCTATCAGTTGATGTTCGAAGGTGAGTATCGCCCCGCGGTTGCGATTGGGTTGCAAGATTTCGCAGGCACTGGGATTTTTTCGGGCGAATATATCGCCGCCACAAAAACCCTACGCCCCAATTTGCGCGTGACCGCTGGTTTGGGCTGGGGGCGGCTTGGCAGTTATAACAGTTTTTCAAACCCGTTTGGCGCGGATACCCGCCCCAGCACCCTGTCCACTGATGAAATCAGCGGGCGCCCACAGGCCGATGTTTGGTTTCGTGGACCCGCGGCCGCATTCGCAGGGGTTGAATGGGCGCCACAAGCCGTGCGTGGTTTGGTGTTAAAAGCGGAATATAGTTCCGATGATTACGCAAATGAAAATGCGGCGAATGTTGGATATTTTGAACACAAAACCCCGTTGAATTTCGCCGCAGAATATCATTTCAAATCAGGTAGCACCTTGGCGATGAATGTGATTGGTGGCACCGAGGTCGGCTTGCGGTTTTCCACGAGCATCGATCCGCGCAAACCCCGCGCCATTGGGCGTGAAGAAGCACCATTGCCAATCCGCGTGCGCAATGGGCAATTCGATCAGCGCCGCGCGATTTTTGGCGATGTGATTGATGGGCAATCCGCACAGGCCGGATACACGGACGCAATCCCCGCCGCCGAAATCACTCAATCCCCGAGCGGTGTGCGCATCGCGCGCATTCGCGACAATTGCGGCCCCGCAATGGCCCGCGAATTGGATGCACAGGCGGGTGTGGTTGATTTGGTGATTTTTGAAAATAACGCAGGTGGTGCAAATTGCACGGTGGTGTTGCGCGATGCGGGCGCCACATATGTGCAAGCGCTGAGCAAACCTGCGATTGCGAATGGCGCAAGTTTCGACCATGACGCGAACCAAGCCGCGATATCAAAGCTGAACGCATTGATGAAAACCGACGCGATTACGGTGGAAGCATTGAGCGTGAACGCAGGGCGAGCGCATCTGCGCATTCGCAACGATCGGTTCGATGCACCCGCACAGGCAATCGGGCGCGCGGCGCGTGCGATGACCCATGTGATGCCCGACAGCGTGAGCGAATTTGAAATCACGGTTTTAGAGCAGGGTTTGCCAGTATCCACCACACGCCTGCAACGGCGCGATTTGGAACAGTTGCAGTTTGATTCAGATGGCGCATGGAAATCGTATGTGCGGGCACAGATAGAACCAAGCGATGTGGGGCAGGGGGATCTGACCTTTGCCGATGGATATTACCCAAAATTTTCCGCAGGTTTCGCGCCCTATATCGCGACCAGCCTGTTTGACCCAGACAATCCAGTGCGCGTTGATCTGCGCCTGCGTGGGTATGCGCATTTGGATATTGCGCCGGGGCTGAGCCTGAACGGGTCGGTGTCCAAACGCATTTACGGGAATATTCACCATACCACCCGCGATTCAGATTCCGTGCTGCCCCGTGTACGCACCGATTTGAACAAATACCAAGCACAAAGTGATCCAACCATTGATCGTTTAACTGCGGATTATTTGTTCAAACTGTCGCCTGATATTTATGGGCGTGTCACCGCGGGCATATTGGAACCCATGTATGGCGGCCTGTCGGCAGAAATTTTATATAAACCCGTCGCAAGCGATTTTGCGGTTGGTGCGGAAATCAATTGGGTCAAGCAACGTGAATTTGATCAGCTATTATCGTTTCGCGATTATGAAACCGTGACAGGTCATGCGTCCGTTTATTGGAACATGGGCAATGGATTTCAAAGCCAGTTGGATGTCGGGCGGTATTTGGCGCGTGATTGGGGGGGTACGCTTTCGGTTGATCGCGTTTTCAAAAATGGCTGGCGCGTTGGGGGATATTTCACCCTGACGGATGTTGGTTTTGATGATTTTGGCGAAGGCAGTTTTGACAAAGGGTTGCGGGCAACCATTCCATTGTCGTGGTTCACCGGGCAACCCCATCGCAACAAATATAACCTGTTGATCCAACCCATCGTACGTGATGGCGGGGCGCGGGTGAATGTGCCAAACCGATTATATCCTATTGTCAGCGGCGTTGATCGCACAGAGCTGCGCAATAGCTGGGGAAGGTTTGCGCGATGAAACAGATATTTGCGATCATTGCTCTGATATTCATCACCGCCTGTTCTGGCCCCACTGGCGAAAAAATTGCCAAGGCAACGGGGTTCGATGCATTGCGCCCTGCACCCGTAGTATTAGCGCCCGACACCATGCAATCCATTGATCAACTGGCCGGGAAAAACCGCGATGTGATCCGTGTGCGCCGCCCCAATACCGATGGGCAGAGCGACATGGTGGCGATTGCCGATAACAACGGTTATCGCAGCTATACCACCACCACGCGCCAAACGATTACATTGCGTTCTGGTGTAATTGTGCAAACCCAAGGCTTTGGTCAAGATTTGGCGGCGTTCACCCAAACCACATTCAATTTATTGAGCGACATTGATGCCCATACACGCGTGCATAAATTCCTGAACGGTGAACGTGAAATTGAAACCATGGTGTTTCGCTGTATCCGCATCAATCGCGGTGTTGATGAATATGGGGCAGGGGCGCAAAAACAACGTTTGATAGCGATTGATGAAAATTGCCGCAATGAAAAATATAGCTATGACAATCTGTATTTCATCATCCCAGGCACCAATAGCGTGGCGCGATCAAAACAATGGATATCGCCCGAAATTGAATATCTGCGGGTTGGTGGCTGAACCATCCGATCACAGATTGTCCAAGATTTTTTTCGTCTCTGGCATTCGGTTGAGCGAATTTGCGATATGGTCGCGCCATCGTGGGCCAACCTCTGTGGCCTGCGCATAAGCATGGGCCAAATCATCTGGGCGATCCTGCGCCATTGTTGCGATCAAAAACGCGGCCTGTTCGCGATCCTTGGCTGATTTTAGGCTCCCATCACCATCGCGGCGGCGATCCGCGACAATCAATTTGTGGATGGCATAGCGTTCGGGGCGGGGCACCTGTACCAAGATACCCGCGCGATATATCGCCGCCGCATGGATCGGTTCGGCGATCAAGAAATTGAGGTAGTTCAACGCCTGTGCATCCACACCCAATGCGGGCAATTCACGCACCGTTTCATCACCAAATGCCGGGGTCAGGAATTCAACCAACTGTCCGCTGCCCCCCTGTTCCCAACGCCACGTGCGGCGGGCATCCATCCCAGGCAACGGTGTGAATTTCAAGGCCGAGAATGTTTCGGCCAGCGCTGGTTCAACCTGATCTTGCAATGCAACGCTCAGCTTTTCGAATTGGGCGATGTCGATATCGCCGGTGTTCGCCATCCCCCCCAAAGGCAGACGAATGCCAAGTTCGCCCTCGTACAGGCGAAATGCATTTGTGCCAACGATTGTACCCCCAAGACGGAATGTTCCCGCATCCGCCATCGCGGACAGGATCGACCCCGTGGCGCGATCAGTTGGTGTCATGCCCTCAGCCCGTAGCAATCGCACCAGACGCGCACGTTTTGCCTGTCGTTCCTTTGCGGTTTTGCGCAGCTCTTCAATGCTATCAATGCGGGCGCGGATTTCGTCATTGTCTTCGCCGATATAGAAAAATCGCATATCCACCCCAACGCGGCGCGCGGCGTACCAATATGCCTTGTCGCCACGTTTTTTCAAGGTTGGCTTGCCTTTGACACCCGACATTGCATCGTCTTTTAACAGGCGCACAAGATCGGTATATGCACTGGTTGCGATGCTGCTGAGGGGGGTCATGCCTATCACTTTCTGTTTTTGCTTGGCACACTTATACCTATCAAAAGATTAAATTGATAGGCACAAGTGAAAATACGGGTGAAATTGGCGTTAACTTGACGGAAATGATACAGTTAACGTAGGTTTTTGGAATTGTTGATCACATATAGGGGATCACGCATGTCATTTCAGCTTACTGGGAGCGGCCCAGAAATTTATGAAAATACGATGGTGCCATTGTGGTTTGAACGCTGGGCCAAAGCATTGTTAGCGCAGGTTGCGCTGCAATCTGGTGAACGTGTTTTGGATGTTGCCTGTGGCACAGGTGTGACCACACGCATTGCCAAACGTGATGTTGGTGATGGGCGCTTTGTTGGGTTGGATATCAACGCGGGCATGATTGAAAAGGCGCGCACCCTTGCCCCTGATATGGATATTGAATGGATAGAGAGCGATGTTGTTGGCACCGCGTTCAGATCAAATGATTTTGATGCGATTATATCCCAACATGGATATCATTATTTCCCAGATCAGCCCGCAGCATTGGCTGAATTTCATCGCCTGCTTGCCCCATCGGGGCGCATTGCGATGTCAATTTGGGATGGGCATAGCCCTTATACCCAAGCGTTATGCGCCGCTGTCGAAACCCATATTTCGCCTCAAATCGCCGCCAAACAACGCAGCCAACGCGAAACGCCATCAGCGGATGAATTGATTGCGCATTTGCGTGATGCAGGGTTTCGGGATGTTGAAGTCATACGCCAAGAATTGGCAATCAAAGTGCCATTGGCGCGCGAATTTGTGCCACTTCATCTGGGATCAATGCCAATTGCAGGCGCGTTTCAAAGCCTTGCCACATCGCAACAAGAAGCACTGATCGAAGATGTTGAGCAACGCCTTGCCGCGTTCGTTCAAGGTGATCAGTTGGTGTATGTGGATGTGGTGAATGTGGTGGCAGGGGTAAAATAACAGACGTTGCGCATTGTCGCAGTATTTCAAAACAGCCGTTGTTGTTTTTCCATGATTGGGTTACTTGCTATTTTTGTTATGATATAACATAACGAATCAAAAATAGTTCGAACCATTCAATGGAGAATTCAAATGCAATCGACACGCGTGAAACACATCTGCGCCCTTGCTCTGGGTGCACTTATTGCGGTGAACATGCCGCTTGTTGCGCAAGAAAAAGCCGAAAAAACGAAAACACATGATCATAAGCACAGCCATGATCACAATGATGAAGACATCTACAAAGGTCTCTTTAACGACGATCAGATCAAGCCACGCGAACTGTCCGATTGGGCAGGGGATTGGCAATCGGTTTACCCGCTGTTGCGCGATGGGTCATTGGATGAAGTGATGCGCCACAAGGCCGAAAATGGCGACAAGACATTCGATGAATACAAAGCGTATTACACCACGGGTTATGAAACCGATGTGAACCGAATTTTGTTTGAAGGCGACACCGCAACATTTTTTCGCGCGACAGGTCCTGTGCAAGGCCAATATGAAAACGACGGGTACGAGGTTCTGACATATGACTCTGGAAGCCGCGGTGTGCGGTATGTGTTCAAAAAGGTGGCTGGCGATGCCGATGCCCCAGCGTTTTTCCAATTTAGCGACCATCGCATCGCCCCTGCGATTTCCGATCACTACCATCTGTATTGGGGCGATGATCGCACCGCATTGCTCAGCGAATTGACAAATTGGCCTACGTATTATCCCGCCGATTTATCGCCAGATCAAATTGTCGAACAGATGCATTAATCACACCCGTCGCGGCGTCTACATCAAATTGGCGCCGCGATAACCCACTTTTATAAGGTCAAAAAATTATGAATTCCAATGATCAACGCCTGCCTGTGACCGTGTTGTCTGGTTTCCTTGGGGCAGGGAAAACAACGCTTTTGAATGCTGTGCTGAATAATCGCGATGGACGGCGTGTTGCGGTTATTGTGAATGACATGTCAGAGGTTAACATCGACGCGGATATCATCCGCGACGGTGGTGCCGACCTGAGCCACACAGATGAAAAGCTGGTGGAAATGACTAATGGTTGTATTTGTTGCACCCTGCGCGATGATCTGTTGCAAGAGGTAAAACGTTTGGCGGCACAGGGACGGTTTGATTATCTGTTGATCGAATCCACCGGCATTTCCGAGCCACTGCCCGTGGCCGCGACCTTTGATTTTCGCGATGAAAATGGCGTGAGCCTGTCGGATGTGGCGCGCCTTGATACAATGGTGACGGTTGTTGATACGGTCAATCTGTTGAACGATTATTCCAGCCATGATTTCCTGCGCGATCGCGGCGAGGTTTTGGGTGATGAGGACAACCGCACATTGGTCGATTTGCTGGTTGATCAAATCGAATTTGCCGATGTGGTTATCCTCAATAAAATCACAGAGGCAGGGGGGCATAAACTGGATGCTGCACGCAAAATTATCACCGCGTTAAACCCCGATGCGAAATTGATCGAAACCGATTTTGGCGCGGTGCCCCAAGATCAAATTTTCAACACAGGGCTGTTTGATTTTGATACCGCACAGGATCACCCATTATGGGCCAAAGAGCTGTATGGTTTTGCCGATCATATTCCCGAAACCGAAGAATACGGTGTGGCATCATTTGTGTATCGCGCGCGAAAACCGTTTCACCCGCAAAAAATCCACGATGTTTTGAACGGGCCACTGGCGGGGGTTATTCGCGCCAAAGGCCATTTTTGGATTGCGACACGTCCCGATTGGTTGGCAGAATTTTCGCTCGCAGGGGCGTTAAGCACCGTGCGCCCATTGGGGCAATGGTGGGCAAGCGTACCAAAAGACAAGCACCCCACCCATTCCGATGCTGTGGCGTATATGGCGCGCCATTGGCAAGAACCCTTTGGTGATCGTCGCCAAGAGTTGGTCTTTATCGGCACGGGGATGGATCAAGATTGGATCACCCGCACATTGGACAGTGCATTGATTGATGATGCACAAATCCACGCACCACAAAATTGGGGTAGGTTCCCAGATCCTTTCCCAATGTGGCGTCGTGCAAACGAGGCCGCAGAATGAGCGCAATGAACCGCGTTCAGGGGTGGGGCAACACCCGCACAAGTTTAAAGCGGCGCAAAAGACAAGGCGACCCAATGGCGGATTATGATCAATTGCCCGCACCGTTGCGATCATGGCTTGCTCAGGCGGCGTTGCCGTGGTCGCCGCGATCGGCGTTGCGGGTTTGGCATCGCAGTTTGCGCGCTTGTGATGGTGATTTAAGTGCGGCAAAACAAATCATGACGATACGTGAATTTGAACGGTTAAAATCAGATCGCATTGCAATTTGGGAACAGTATTGATTTTTGGACAATGCGGCGAGGGTCAGAATTGCATACCCGATTAATTCAGCCCCGGTTGCCAATGCACATCATCCACCCCAATAAATCGCGCCAAGCGCGCCAATTCATTATGGAGTTTTTGCCAACGCGCATCTGTCCATTTGACCTGCGGTTCTGGCCAAAAATTTATCACATTGATACAGCCCGCGTTGCGATCTGCCTTTAATTCAATGCGCCCGACAAAGCGATCTGATTCAAGGATGGGGTAAACGTAATAGCCCCATTTGCGTTTGGCGGCGGGTACAAAAATTTCAATGCGGTAATCCAACCCAAACAATCGTTTCAGGCGATCACGATCACGGATGACGGGATCGAACGGATTGAGGATACGCAAACGCGATGTAGGTTTTGATAGGGTTGCGATGCGCTGTTCAATATCCAAGGGCGCGATGGCATTAACACAGGATCCATCAGCGCATTGCACCGTGACGGGCATGTGGCAATCAGAACCATTGGCCCAAGCGCGGGTTTCAACCGCGCTACTGGCATCCCAAAACCGTTGAATTTCGCCAAAAGATGCAAAGCCCAAACGATCCAGTGCATTGCGCAGCAACCAATCAAGTTGATAATCATCGGAATGATTTGCACCATACAAATCAGGCGGAAAAATATTCTCCGCCAAATCATAGAATTTGGCGAAATTTTCACGGTGAGATGTCGACAGTTCCCCGCAATACCACATATAATCCAACGCCTGTTTATGGGGTGGGCGCGACCACATCACGGATCTATCTTTAACCTTGGTATCAAAGGCGTGGGTGGACAAGGGACCTTCGGATGCGATACGTGCTTTGATCGCATCGCGGCCATCAGCATCCAGCATATTTGCAAAATAGTTGCGCGATTCAATGCGTTCCTTGTGGCGGCGAAACTGGCGTTGCCAATAGGGCAGGTATTCCATCGGGATAACGGATGCATCATGGGTGAAATGTTCAAAAATCGTGCGGTGTTTTTGAAGGTATTTATTGAGCATCACTTCACGGTAATTATGATTGCGCGACCAAATGATATGATCATGCGCACGCGCAACCACGCGAATTGTATCAAGCTGCACAAATCCAAGCTGGCGAATAATCCCCATCACATCAAGCACACCCGTGGGCGGCGTGGCCAACCCTTGGGCCGTCAGCCAAAGCCAACGCGCATCGCGGTTATTAATCTGAAACGGTGTCATATGCCCCCAACGTTTTGGATAGCTTAGCGTAACCAAATGTTTGGTAAACCCGTTTCATGCGCCAGCCCAATTACATAAGCAATACTCACATCAAGCATAATTATTTAAAGTTATAGATATAGATCTATCTGCGGTATTTTTCCAATGCAAAAGCATCAAATTGCAAAGGAGAAAAACATGATACAGCGCCCAATCAATGCTGCACCGTGTTTTGTTCAGGATATCATATCGCCAACCACAGGCCAGATCTGTGGATATAAACTAGGCGGGGCCAAGGTGGGACCAAGTGTTTTGGTTGCCGCACACAGCCCGCTTGGCACACCTGTGTACAATCAGTTGATGCAGTTAAACACGCTACCGTGGATGTGGGGGACGTTATATTTAATCTTGCTTGACCGTTTGGATGATAACAACGGGGCGGGCATGTTGAATTATGCGCCACAACAACCGTTGGACGAAATTTTGTTTTTGCCCCATATTCACCCCTATGAACCGATGCAGTCGGCCGTTCAGGATAGTTATTGGAATGTGCTGCGCCTGTGTACCAAGCTTGGCATGATTGCGGGGCGCGGTGTGAAAATGCCAACCGAAATGGGGGATAAAAATGCGTAGTTTGATCAAACAAATCAGATGGATTTCACTGGCAATTGTGATCCTTGGGGCTATCACATTTGGCGTGCAAAATGCCGCTGTGGTGGAACTGAAATTCATGTCCTATGTGTTTGAATTTCGCCGCTCTGGCATTGTTGCCATCAGTGCGGTTTTGGGCGGGTTTATCGGCTGGATGTTTGGCTATACCGCGCGGCGATAGTGGCTAAATAATAGGCAATGCCATCTGAAAACAAATAAAAGTTTGGAATCTGGCTGCAATTGTTCCAAGGTATCCGAACCTGCACGCGCAGGTATTGGGAGAATAATATTTCTGGAGGAAATTATGGCGAAGTTTTCAAAACTTGCTGCAGGCGCAGTGGTGACACTGGCGATCAGCGCCACAAGCGTTTTTGCGCAAAGCAAAGATTACGTACTTAACACCGCATCAACTGGTGGCACGTACCACCCTGTTGGCACAGCTATTTCAACATTATCAAAAATCAAATTGTTGCCAAGCGAAGGGTTTAGCCTCACGGCGGTTAACTCTGCGGGCTCTGCAGCCAACGTGCAAGCAATGGGTTCTGGCACCGCTGATTTTGCAATTTTGCAAGGGCTGTATGGATCATACGCTGCAACGGGTACAGGCCCGATTACGGAGCCACAGGCAAATGTGCGTTCGGTAACGATGTTGTGGCAAAATGTGGAACAGTTTGTAATTGCCGCTGACAAGGCCGCATCGGGTACGATGGACGATATGATGGCGATCAAAGGTATGACCGTTGGCATGGGCAGCAAAAACTCTGGCACGATCGGGTCAAACGGTGTTTTAATGGCGGGCTTGGGCATTGATATCGAAAGCGATTACGAGCTGATTTATCAAGGTTACGGCCCAACCGCGGATGCAATGTCCAATGGCCAAGCGGTTGCTGCGGGTATTCCATCGGGTGTGCCAACAGGTGCTATTACAAAATTGATGGCATCCAATGAAGGTAAGTTCAAAATCTTGGACGTCACCGAAGAACAATTGGCGGCGATGGATGGTGATCGTAAATTGTGGGTTCCATTTAACATTCCAGCGGGCACATACCCTGGCCAAGCAGAGGACGTGAACACAATCGCACAGCCAAACTTCTTGGCGGTGAACGCATCCGTGGATGAAAACCACGTTTATTTGTTGACCAAAACCATGTATGAAAACCTTGGCTTTTTGCAAGCAATCCACCCAGCAACCAAGGCAATGGCCGTGGAAAAAGCACTGGCAGGTTTGCCAGTACCACTACATGCGGGTGCTGCAAAATATTACCAAGAAGTTGGTTTGGAAATCCCTGCGCATTTGATGCCAGCAAACTAAATCCAATCAGAGACGTTATAGGGGTAGCAAGGCATCGCTTTGCTGCCCTTTTTCGCAATTTTGCAGGGGGACATGATGGAAGAAAACGAACACGAGATTATTGGGCGGGGTCATTGGCTATCCATTGATGGCGCATTTGAAAGCAAAACAAGCATTGTTATTGCCGCCTTTGCTGTCATGTTCGGCGTCTGGCATATCCTAACCAATATCTGGCTGATCGAACCAGGGTTGTGGCAAAACGCAATCCATTTCGCAGGCTTTGCGTTTTTAGCATCTGTCATTCACAGCCCGTTTTCGGGGTATAAAAACACGCCAACAACATTGGCAATTGATATTGTTTACGGCCTGATTGTTGCTGCATCCGCGCTTTGGATGGCGGGGATAGAGGATGCGCTTTATGAACGCACCTTGGCGGTGACGGGGCAGGCATGGCAATTCCAAGCATTGGATTGGATTGCCGGGTTTATCCTGATTTTCGCAGCGCTTGATTTATCGCGACGTGTTTCGGGCTGGGTCATTCCGATTTTGGTGATCCTGTCGCTGTCCTACATTCTGTTTCTGGGTGGTTATCTGCCCGGTGTATTTCGCGCGGCCAGCCTGCCGTTAAACGATGTGATGTTTCGCACCATGTTTAACGACGAGGGCATGTTTGGCATCTTGGCCAGCATTTCATCGACCAACATTACGTTATTCATGATTTTTGGTGGTTTTTTGGTTGCATCGGGTGCGTCTGACTTTGTGATCGAACTGTCCAAGATGGTGGCAGGGCGCATTCGTGGTGGCGCGGCATTTGTCGCCGTTTTATCATCCGCGCTTACTGGTACTATCAGCGGGTCCGCCATTGCCAATACCGCTTCCACAGGGGTGATCACCATTCCCTTGATGAAATCAAACGGATTTCGCGCCCGTTTTGCTGCTGGGGTTGAGGCCGCATCATCCACCGGTGGGCAATTGATGCCACCGATCATGGGGGCAGGGGCGTTTGTGATGGCCAGTTATACATCCATTCCCTATTCCACCATTGTCACCGTATCGATCATGCCGGCAGTTTTATATTTCCTGTCGGTTGCATTTATCGTGCGCATCGAGGCGGTGAAATACAACGTGGGCGATGGCCAAGATTTGGCGATTGATTACGGCAAACTAGTATCAGGTGGGTTAACATTTATTCTGCCATTAACAGTCATGATCTGGCTGTTGATGTCGGGCGTTACGCCCAGTTACGCCGCATCATGGGCGATTGCCGCATTGGTGATTGTTTCATGGGGGACATGGATTGTTGCCAAGATCTTGAACCGTGCAAATTTTCAACCCATCCTGATGGATCATCGCCGCATTACCGATGCGTTTTTGATCGGGATTAAGTCATCAATCATGACGGGTATTTTGTTGGTTGCAATTGGCATCATGAATAACGCGATTGTCACCAGCGGTGTGGGCAACGGATTTTCATTGATGATCGCGCAATGGTCACAAGGATCATTGGTGATTGCCATTCTGTTGATCGCACTGGCGTCATTGGTGTTGGGCATGGGGTTGCCTGTGACGGCGGCCTATATCATTTTGGCCATCCTGACAGCACCTGCATTGGCGGGGATCATGGCCGACGGTTTAATCACCGAACAATTGGTGGCAGGGGTCAGCGACCCGATGAAGCTGGCGATGTTTGCGCTGGTCGATAGCCCCCATGTTGCCGATCTGGCC
Source organism: Paramylibacter ulvae (assembly GCF_014652655.1). Classification (GTDB taxonomy): domain Bacteria; phylum Pseudomonadota; class Alphaproteobacteria; order Rhodobacterales; family Rhodobacteraceae; genus Amylibacter; species Amylibacter ulvae. Next base: position 105,370 of record NZ_BMZF01000008.1, on the reverse strand, counting down.
ACCGGGTTAACGCCACAGGCCGCGGGCGAATTGATGGATGCCATCCCGTTTGAGGTCGCCATAACATTGCGCCCATTGATGATCGCACCAGAGGTTCAGACCGTGTTTCTGTTAACCGCGCATCTGATCATTTTCTGGCTCAGCCAAGACAGCAACGTCACCCCGCCCGTGTGTTTGGCGGCATTCACTGCCGCGGGCATTGCAGGATCAAAACCAATGGCGACTGGTTTCCAATCTTGGAAAATCGCCAAGGGGTTATATATCGTTCCGTTGATGTTCGCATATACACCTCTTATTTCGGGTGATTTCATGCAGGTGATGCAGATCGGTATTTTTGCGCTGTTTGGCATTTATGCGTTTAACGCATTGATCCAAAATTACGCCGAAGGGCCATTGAATATTCTGTTCATCATCATGTTGATTGTGGGGGCGGTGGGGGCGTTTTATCCGCTCCACCTGATCTATAACATCATCGGTGCGGCCTTGGTTATGGCCGTGGGTGTTCTGTCGCATCGCCGTGCAAGGCAGGGGGCAGAAACCGCGTAACCCTGCACGATTTCAGATAAAACAAAACTAAATCTTAATCATTAAGCCAGCCATTTCGGTTGGCTTTTTGCATATCGTTTACCGCTCACTAACCACCCGTTGCCATCCTGATCTTGGGTGAAAAGTGAGGGTAAAATTATGCAAACCTATGATAATGGGGGCCTGCGTTCAGGTCTTCGAATAATGACGGCTGTCTGTTTGATGGCAGCAATTTCAGGATGCGCCACAACCCGCGCCGATGTGGGGCGCGATGTGGTGTTACTAAAGGGCGGGGATGGTGGTTCGGTGAACCAAACATTTCTGCGATACAATCAATGGCGCGCCGAAGGAAAGCGCATTGTTATTGATGGCAATATGATATCGGCAGATGCCTTTGCCGCGTTTAGCATGCCAAATGCGTGTTACACTATAAACGCAGTGTTTTCGCCCCATGCCGCCAGCACATTGGGGATCGTTCCACAATACCAAGCAACCGAATGGCTTACCCGTCAGTTGCCAATGCCGCTACAGAAATAATTCCGATCCAGTTTTCATTACTACAACTGGGTGACAACGGCGCATTTTGATTATGACGATTTGATCGAGGTTTGGCCCGAAGGCGCATGTTGAAACATTGGATGCGGGGGAGAGCTTGAGTATAGTTAGGTCATAACCTTAATGTTATTGACTCGCACCAAAGCGCGTGATAGTTAGGGATATGGCTAAGTTTGATTCAACCCTCGACCTTTCTTTTGCGGCACTTGGTGATCCAACGCGCCGCATGATCTTGCAACGTCTGGCACGTGGTGCGGCATCCGTCAGCGAATTGGCGGCACCCCATGATATGGCGCTGCCGTCGTTTATGGAGCACCTCAAAAAGCTGGAAGCGGCGCATCTGATTACATCAGAAAAACAGGGCCGCACGCGGATTTGCGCGCTCAGTCCAGATGCGTTCATGCCGGCCAGAGATTGGTTATCTGAACAAAGCGAAATTTGGGAAGGGCGGCTTGATCAGCTTGATGACTATGTTACGAAACTTGTGAAGGAACGCAAAAATGATCCTTGACCCAGAAACCGACCTAACGTTCACCCGCACCATCAATGCGCCACGATCCATTTTGTGGGAATGTTGGACAACCCCGCTTCACATCAAGAATTTTTTCATCCCCAAACCGCACGCGATTGATAAATGTGAAATTGATCTGCGCGTGGGTGGCAAATTCAACACCACTTTCAATGTTGATGGGAATATCATGGAAAACGATGGCGTATTTTTAGAGGTTGTCGATAAAAAACGACTGGTTTTCACCGACACATACAGCGAAGGATGGAAACCCGCAGCCGACCCGTTCATGACCGCAATTATTGAATTTGAAGATTATGGAAAGGGTGCAACCACATATACCGCCACCGCACGCCATCGCTCACCTAAAGCTCGGCAATCCCACGAAGATATGGGTTTTTTTGACGGTTGGGGAACGGTCGCAAGCCAGTTGGAAGAATACGCAAAATCGCTTGGTTAATCATGTATGCAAATTGGTGAAGAAAGAGAGATCAAATGAATGATCAAATCAAGAAAGACACCTCGGATTGGGCATCTTGGCCCTTGGATCGTGAAGTGGTTATCGCGCGTGTCATCAATGCAGATCGCAATACGGTATTTGGCGCATGGGCCGATCCAACACAAATCGTGCAATGGTTCGGACCCGATGGATTGCGTATCGAAACCCATGAAATTGATATCCAACCAGGCGGGTTCTGGCGATTTGACATGGTCGCATCGGATGGCACTCGCTTTACCAATCGAATGGAGTTTTTACGCATAGAAGCCCCGAGTTTGATCGAGGCGAAACACGGGGCGGACATTGATGACGATCCAGATTGTTATAGATTGCTTGTTACGTTTGATGAACAGGACAACGGAAAAACGGTTGTCACGTTGCGCCAGATGCATCCCACGCCACAACGCCGATCAACGGTTATCGGGTTTGGCGCAGTTGAATATGGCGGGCAAACGCTTTGCAAATTGGCCAATCATATCGCGCATCACAATGTCAGCTCTTAACGCGGTTTGATCGCTTGGTTTGAATTGTTCATAGAGCCAGATCTACAATATATTCGAGACCACTGTATCGCATAAAAAATGGCTCTGACCAGTTGGTCAAAGCCATTTTGATAGATACACAAGATTATTCAGCTACACATTGCTGAACCTTGATATAATTTTGATTGGATTAGGTGCCGCCAGTGCCAGACGTACCAGTCGTGCCTGTGGTTCCAGTTGTTCCAGTTGTGCCGCCACCACCGCCGCCAGTTAAACCCAACAGAAGCAGAATGCCCAGAATTGGCCCACCAGCCGTTGTTAAATCACCACTGCTTGCGTTATTTACAAGAACACAGTTTACACCAGGTTCAGCGTTGGCAACATCATCACAAACGGGTTTACCTTGGGCAAAAGTTGACGTCGCGCTGATTAAAACAGCGGCACATGTCAAAGATACAGTGCGAGAGAACATATCGAAACTCCGAATAATTTAGTAACTACAATCAATTTTCTATTGTTTAGGCCAAATTGTGATTCAGAGTCAATCTTGGGGCACCCCAGCAATACATAAAAAGCGGGTTATCGAGCATTTAACACACCAACGATTTATAAATACCACACGAATTGGTATCAAACACGACTGACATTGCCCAAAGTCGCTCCACAGGGTTATTTTCTTGTAAAATTTTTGATAATCAGTAGAAGAAGCAAAATTAGTGACAGGCATTTTGTTGGGAACCGCAGTTATGAAATATCTCGCTTTGGTAGGAACGTTGGTTCTGTCGGCATGTGGTTCAATTTACACTTCACCCAAGGTTGCAAAGGATGACAATGTTCGCGTCGTCCGAATGACCGAACAGTCGGCATACGAGGCAAATTTAAGCCCATACACCCCGTCACGTTTACCAGCGGCATTCAACAGCGTTGCAGGTGCTTCGCGCCCGAATGTAAATAGCCGTTTGCCAATTCCAAGTGCGGATAACAGTGTGCGCCCTGCACAATCACAAGCATTACTGCCACCAAGCCAAGACAGCGGCCCATATCGCATTGGCGTTGCCGATGTTATTTTATTGGCAACACGCGCGGGTGGTTCCACCGTGGAAGAATTGTCAGGCTTGTTGGCCGCCACAAACCGCCGCCAAGGTTACACGGTGCAAGGCGATGGTTCGATTGCGATCCCCGATGTGGGGCGCATACAATTGGCGGGTCTCACCTTGGAAGAGGCAGAAGCCGCCGTATTTGACATCCTTGTCACCAAAAATATCGAACCTGCATTTTCGCTGGAAGTCGCAGAATTCAATTCGCAACGCGCCTCCATTGGCGGGGCGGTTCGCAACCCCACCATCGCGCCGATCACGCCAAAACCGTTGTATTTAGAAGAAGCATTGCAAATGGCTGGTGGCATAAACGCGCCAGATTTGGATTACACAACCATCCGAATTTATCGCGATGGGCGTTTATATCAAATCCCCGCTCGTGATGTTTACACCAACGCAGGGCGGGTGCGTTTGGATGACAAAGACAGCGTATTTGTCGATACCGAATACGAATTGACCCAAGCGCGCACATATTTCGAAGAACAAATTCAGTTGACCAGCCAACGACGCGCAGATCGCGCACAGGCGCTGGCAGAGCTGAACACACAATTTAACATCCGCCAACGTCAAATCGATGAACAGCAAAACAATTTCAAAGATCGTTTGGAATTGGGTGCGGTTAAACGCCAATACGCATATTTGCTTGGCGAAGTGAAAACGCAGGTGCGGTTTGCCCTGCCGTTCGAACAAACTGCAAGCCTTGCAGATGCGCTGTATCACAAGGATGGTCTGGTCACGAGAGAAGCCGACCTGAGCGAGATTTACGTCTTGCGTCGATCCAATGATCCACGCGAATTTGGCGCACGTACTGCGTATCATTTGAATGCGAAAAACGCCGCTGATATGTTGACGGCCACAGTTTTTGAGCTGCGCCCAAACGATATGATATTCGTTTCCGAACAACCTGTGACCGTGTGGAACCGCGTTGTCACACAGATCACGCCATCGCTCATCACCGCAACATTGGGCGCAAATAGCAATTAGCGTTTGTTCGCCTAAATTTTCTTAATGTCTCAATTTTAACTAAATATTGAATAAATTTGTTACTCTTTAACCATAGACCGCGTGGCGACGATGGTTAAATTTTGTGAAGGTGGTTTAAAACCATATGTATAAGACCCTTACCAATTTACCGCGATTTCAAAAAACGCTCATTTTGCTGTTGGTTGATACCGCCATTGTTCCGATTGCGCTTTATGTTGCGTATGCATTGCGCCTGAGCGATTTTACCCCGTTTGAAAAATTGATAGAGGCCGGCCCCACATTGGCGGCCTTTATTTGCGTGGCCCCCGTGGTTATTATCGCCAATCGGCTACACCGATTTAAACTAGGCACATTTGAAAGTAGTGCGATTATCCGCACTGCTAAATGCACATTATATTTGGCCGCTGTGTGTACTGCGCTAAATATGATGACCGATAATACTATGCCGCGCACAATCCCAATTTTGTTTGGCATTTTGTTCTTTGTTGGCAGTGTTGGCACACGCATCTTTGCGCAAAACTATCTTTCTTTTGCGAATGATCGCGACACTGATAGCAAGCGCGTGTTGATTTATGGTGCAGGCAGCGCGGGCACACAGCTTGCGTTTGCAATGCGCCAACAAAACAAACATCGCATTGTTGGCTTTGCCGATGACAATGCGGCGATTCATGGCATCATTATTGCTGGGCAATACGTCTATCCCACAAATGACATGCCTGGATTGTTAAAAAAATTACGCGTCGATCGTATTGTTGTGGCCCTGCCATCGGTTCAGGGCAAACTGCGAAGTGATCTGTTAACATCGTTGAACACACTGGATTGCGAGGTGCGCGTTCTGCCGTCATTTGACGAAATGATTGACGGTGATGGATTGTTGGAAAAATTACGCCCCGTGTCGCCCAATGACTTGCTGGGCCGCGAAAAGGTTGATTTGAATTTACCCGTTGTTGCGGAAACTTACGCAGATAAAAACGTTTTAATCACGGGGGCGGGGGGATCGATTGGCTCCGAACTTTGCCGCCAATTGATCGCCTGTGACATCAAATCTTTGATCTTGATGGATCACGCCGAATACAATCTTTATGCGATTGAGGCCGAACTAAATGCAATTGCGCGTGAAAAAGGTATCCCGTTAATCCCCGTATTGGGTTCGGTGCTGGACGAAAACCAAGCAATCAGCACATTGAAATCGCATGATGTGAATATCGTAATGCATGCCGCTGCCTATAAACACGTACCAATGGTCGAAGCGAATGAAATTTCAGGCCTGATGAACAATGTTATGGGTACGCGCGTTATGGCCACCGCCGCGCTACGTGCCAAAATTGACCGTTTTGTTTTGATTTCTACGGACAAGGCCGTGCGGCCAACCAATATCATGGGTGCATCGAAACGCATGGCTGAATTGGTTGTTCAAGACATCGCGCTGCGCAGCAAAACAACACTGTTTTCAATGGTACGGTTTGGCAATGTTTTAGGATCATCGGGATCAGTGATCCCACTGTTTCGAAAACAAATCGAGGCAGGCGGCCCCGTAACCGTTACCCACAACGACGTTACACGGTTTTTCATGACAATCAGCGAAGCCGCACGATTGGTGTTACTGTGCGGGTGTTTCGCGCGTGGCGGCGATGTATTCGTTTTGGACATGGGCAAGCCAATGAAAATCATCGATATGGCGCGCATGATGATCGAACTGTCAGGACGAACGGTGCGCGACGAAGATACCCCAACTGGCGATATCGAAATCGCAGTTGTGGGTCTGCGCCCCGGTGAAAAGCTGTACGAAGAGTTGTTGATCGGCAATGACATGTTGACCACGCCGCATCCTAAAATTTTGCGCGCGCAAGAGGGTCAGCTTTCTGAAATTGAAGTCGCCAATATGGTCAAAGATCTGAACACTGCATTTGAAACAGAAGACCGCGTTGCCGCGCGTGAATTAGTGACGCGCTGGGTGGATGGGTATCAAGCACCCATCGCGAGCAATAACTGATTATTCCCACCCAATCGAACGTTTCAATTTGGACATAAGACGCCCACGTTTTTCGCCATCAAACAAATTGCGCATCAAACGTGCGCGTTCTTCTTTGCGCCAAATGCCGTGGCGCAAGAACCGCCATAAGAAATGCCCAGAATACACCAGCGCGTTATACGTGGCACTTTGATTAAATTGTCTATGGAAAAAATATTTCACCCGCTCGCTCATTGGGGGTGCCGTTTGAAATTCTGGTGCTTGGAAATAAACTTGGCACAGATATGTCCAGAAAATCCAATCACGCTTACGACCGATATTTTCAAAATGCGCAACCAGCGTGGCGCGATCAACGGAGTTAAGACGTTGATATAACAAATAACCTTCCAGGACATTGCGCAACCGAAAGCTGCTGTAATCGGTATATAGATCACCATATTGGCTATGCAAAATATTGAGTATCAGCTGATCCACGGGGGCGGGGGTGCGTATGGCATCCAAGCCGTTGATCGCAACCGCATCCAATGCCGTTGTCGCCCGACAATATTGAACCGCACGCAGATGCACCCACGATTGATGCAGTTCGACATGCACAGGCTGTGATGGTGAAATTACAGGGGGCAGATGGTGATTGCGCACCTTATGCGTGGCCAAATATTCATCGTCATTCGCCGCCAAATCAAACCGCTGTTCATCGGGTGAAAAATAATCAAGTGCGGCAAATTCCAACACTGCGGCGTTATCTTCGAAATAAAGATCAATATCGGCCATAAAACGATGCGCCAATGTCGGGTACAGGTCATCAAACAATCGCACCCCACCTTTGATCATGAAAAGTGTGGGTTTGGCAGGCGCGTTAAAACGATCCGCGATCTGTTTGATTTGCATAACAATGCGTTTGTTTTGCGCCCAGTTGTCGAAATAAGCGAGCTTGATGTCTTGCTTTTGGATGTCAGGCAGGGCGGCAAATAACGATGGGTTTTCGACCAAAACGGAAATCAAATTTGTCCACACGCGATTTTGGATGGCAAGGTCATACACATCATCCCAATGTGCGATGATGACATCAAGTGCTGCGCGTTGCGTGGCAGTATCTGGGTGTTGGCGATACCCTTCGATTAACACCTGTGCCAGCTGGAGAAGTAAATTAAATTTATTCATTTTACGCCGTTTAATGTTTCCAAGCTAACCGCGCCAATTCCGGTACTACGCGTGTCATAAACCTTTTAAAATCGTTTGAATATGTATAGTAAGCCGATGGATAGGTTCTATAGCTATTTATTAATGACCCCAAGTATTATTCGCCCACCAAGCGATAAATTGAAGAGTGACGATCAATTATGCAAAGAGCAGTAAATATTCCTGATGCATCGCAAGACGATGAAATTGATCTTTTTGCGATTTTTTCAGTGCTCTGGCGCGGCAAATTTTGGATTGGATTGGCTGCGACAATCGGATTTTTCATAGGCGGCTGGTACGCGTTTCGTGTGGCCGAACCGATCTATCCCGCAACCGCCACGCTCAAGATGGAAACATCACAAGAAAACATTGTTGATATTCAAAGCGTGGTTGCAGACAGTATTTTGTCTGGTGGGTGGGGCGATGAAAGCCAGATCAATACCGAAATGGAAGTTATCCAATCGCGCAATATGATTGCCAAACTGGTTGCTAAATTAAACCTTCTGGAAGATCCAAATTACAATTCGTATCTGGCCGAGGAATTGGCCGAAATGGAACCAGATGAATCATGGCTACCGCAAATTAATATCCGCGGTATGATCCGATCAATCTTTGTTTCTAACGATGACGAAGAAGGCGGTGATGATGAACCCATTAGCGAAGCCGAAGTTCTAAACAAAGTCATCGACAATGCACTTGATGTGTTTCGTGTGTCCAACATTTCCGAAACCTATATTTTTGAAATCGGCGCGGACACGGATAATCCTGCTGAATCCGTGCGCATGGCCAATGCCTTGGCCGATATCTATATCCAAGATGCCGTTGATGAAAAATTCGAAGTCACCGAAAAAGCCAGCAAATGGTTAAGCCAAAAAGCCGCTGAATTAAAAGTAGAGCTTGAATCATCAGAGGTGCGGATCAAAGAATTCAACGATGGCACACAATTTGTAAGCCCTGAAAACCTCGCGCTTTTGACCCGACAATTAAAGGATATGCGTCAGCGGATCACAGATTTGCAAGAAACACATGACGCAACACGCGCCAAGGTTCAAAGCATCGAATTGCTGGCAGGTTCCAACGATTACACCTCCATCGCAGATGTTGCGGGCGATTCACGCCTAACCCGCTTGGCTGATATGATCAGCAATAATCAGGTTACGCCCGATGCCTTCCAAACCCGCCTTGATCAAGTCATGGCGCAGGCGAAAACCGATATGGCGCGGCTGACACAGCAAATGAGTGCGCTGTCCAATTCCGAAAACACATTCAAATTGCAAGTCGAAGAACAATCTGATGATTTAGTGCAATTACAGCAATTGCGCCGCGAGGCAGAGGCCAACAGCCTGCTTTACGAAAGCTTTTTATCACGTCTCAAAGAGATCACGGTTCAACAAGGATTGTTGTCCCCAACAGCGCGCTTGTTGTCACCAGCAACACCCCAACGCGCATCTGCCCCGCGCAAAGCCTCGATCATGATGATGGCACTGATCCTTGGCGGCTTGGCTGGCGTTGGTGCAATGTTGTTGCGCGAACTGATGAACAACACATTCCGTTCACCAGAAGTTTTGGAAAGCTTTACCGCCCATAACGTGCTTGGAACATTACCACAGATCAAGGCAAATACTCGGCGCAAGGTATTAAACTACGCCGCGACAAACCCAACATCGAATTTTGCCGAAGCGGTGCGCAATTTGCGAACCTCGATTTTGTTGTCTGACATCGACAACCCACCGCAAGTGATCATGACCACATCCTCCACACCTGCAGAGGGTAAAACAACAGTTTCGCTGACACTTGCTCAAAATATGGCCGGGCTTGGCAAACGCGTGTTGGTGTTAGAAGGCGATATTCGCAAACGCGTATTCGCGGAATATTTTGACATCGAAAAATCCGTTGGGTTTATCGCTGTGATGACGGGCGAGGCAACGTTACAAGACGCGGTTATTCGCCCCGAAGGCATGGGCGTTGATATTTTGTTGGGGGAACGATCCACCGCCAACGCTGCCGATATTTTTTCGTCGCAAAAGTTCATTGATCTGTTGAAAATGCTGCGCGACGAATACGACTATATCATCATCGATACACCACCCGTTTTAGCCGTGCCAGATGCACGTGTGATCGGCCAACATGCAGATTCAATTATTTATTCTGTACGTTGGGACAAAACGTCCAAGACCGAGGTGAAAACTGGCCTGTCCATGTTTGGCAGCGTGGGGTTGGAAGTGGACGGTTTGGTTATGACCATGTTGGATTTGAAAAAAATCCGGCAATATGGATATGCTGGCGGATATGGTTACGCATATGGATATGGCGATTCATATCATTCCAATTAAACAGAACCTGCGAACTATATGTCATTCTTGAAAAAACTTTTCGGGCAAAAATCGGCGCCCAGCGTTCAGCCTGCGTTTGATGCGGCTATCCAATCTGATGAACCCTTGTTCGTGATCGGTGATGTGCATGGATGTGATGTATTGTTGAACCAACTGTTGGCCAAGCGCCCTGACGATGCCCAGCTTATTTTCGTTGGTGACCTGGTGGATCGTGGCCCCAACAGCGCCGCCGTTTTGGATATTGTGCAAAGCGAATGCCAAAATGGTGCGATATGTTTGATGGGTAATCATGAAAAAATGATGCTCGATTTTTTGGACCGCCCCACCGAACGTGGGCCGCGATGGTTAACGTTCGGAGGGCTGCAAACAATGGAAAGTTTTGGCATTCGCGGCATAAGCGAGCGCGCATCTGAACAAGAATTGTTAGCCGCACGCGATAAGTTGGCATCGGCCATGCCCGCTGGCCAAGAAAGCTGGATACGTGATCTGCCTACAATTCACCATTCTGGCAATGTTCATGTTGTTCATGCCGCCGCCGATCCCAATCGCGCGCCAGATGATCAAAACGCACGGATTTTATTGTGGGGGCTGGACGAGTTTCATCAAAAAACCCGCCGCGATGGGCAATGGTTTATTTATGGTCATACGATCTTGAACGACCCAAAAATCGAAAACGGGCGGATCGGCATTGATACGGGTGCCTATGCCACAGGCACGTTAACCGCCGTTTTAATCCGTGATGATCAGGCACAGTTTTTCAGCGTCAAATATTAATCCAGCGGTGCAATCACACCATGTGCAGCCAGCACAGGCGCCCAGTGTTCTCGCCAAATTTTGACGATACGCTTGGCCTTCTTTTTCTTTAATTTTGGGATCAGTTTTTTCAATCGATCCGGCCATTCGGTTTGGGGCACTCCATCAAAATGCGACAGGATTGCGTAAATTGAACGCGGCGCGATTAATAACAAAGCGGTTTCCGGAACCACAATCGCGCATTTATGCCACGCGATATTTTCATCCAATGTAAATTGTCGTTTCACGCTTGGATGGATCACGCGAAATTCCCCATCGCAAGTGATTGGCGCGACATTCGTACTGGTCAGCAAATTTCCCGACTTGTTAAAGGCCATGAAAAACAGCCCCTTGGCATCGCCGTCCAATCCCGCAGGAAGCAGACGATTCAATGGTTTGCTGGCCAAGCTTGGTGAAAACGCATTTTGTGCGATGCGCGATTTATTCTTTTCACCGATGGAGATCGGAAAGGGGAGGCGAAAAATACCGACTTCTTGGTCAATGGATGGACGCGGGGCATTCACCTTGGCCGCCATTTTTGAAAACAGATCTGTACGCCCACCTGTGCCATCACGGCAGGTGACAAAATCCTCTATGAATAAATGATCGCGATGCGCATTTGAGGATTGCAATTTGTTGATTAAAACTTGCTGCCCCTCAAACGGACCGCAAAGCCCCATACCCATCTTGCCAAAATCATCGGCCATTTCTGATGGATAAACGGGGGTCCAATGCGCCGATACAAATTCATGACAGAGATAACGCAAACGGTCTTGGTTTTTGTTATCCTCGCTTGGATCATAATGCGGTGCGTCTTTAAAGTTTTCTGATATCAAGTGAAATGCGGTTTTTGGGCTATCACCACGTGCCAACATTTCGCCCAAAACTTTGCGAAATCCAGTTTCTTGTAACGCGCCTGGCTTGGTTTGATATTCAATTGAAACGATGCCCGTATCACACAAACAACGCGAAATCGCAGCGATCAATTCGCCGCGAACGCTGTGGGATATCCAGCTAATCACCCCGCGCGAAATCGCGAAATCAAGGGGGGGGACGTCATCACCAGTAATCTGATCGAACGGTTTGTTGATAAATGTGATATTGGTTAAACCCAATTCGTTGGCCAATTGGCGCGCCACCTTGATATGATCACCATTCATATCAAACCCAAAAAACTGTCCATGGGGCAGGGCATAGGCCAACATGATGATATCTGTGCCCAAACCACAGCCAAAATCGCCATATGTAAAGGGTGCCACGCTCGATGCGCATTCATATCCAAAAAACCGTGCCTTGGATGAAATCAGGCGCGGATCAACGCTGGCGCTAAATGTTGGGACATAAATGTCGCTGGTAAAATAGCCTTGGGAATTTTCGATCATTTTTTCGCATCGTCCCTTTTGAATTCATTTGGAATTTGAGCATCGGGATTTTGTGACAGTGCGGCCCAAGTGCCCACCGCATTTACCTGCCCATCATGTAGCACGACCACCTGATCTGCGTTTTCCAAGGTGGGCAAACGATGCCCAATGACAATCACCGTCATATCGCCATGAATTTGATCCAACGATTGGCGGATTAGCATTTCGTTTTTGGTGTCCAAGGCACTTGTGGCTTCGTCCAAGATCAACACAGATGGGTTTTGCAACATGGCCCGCGCAAGTGCGATACGCTGGCGTTCACCACCCGAAAGACGTAGCCCTGCATCCCCCACAACCGTATCCAATCCATCATCAAGATCAAACACAAATTGCGCCGCTGAACGTTGCAAGGCCTGTTTCAGGGCGGCGTCATCTGCCCCCACGTTCGCCCATAGCAAATTGTTGCGAATGGTGTCGTGGAACAAGAATACCTCTTGTGGGACATAGGCGAGTGAATGGCGCCAGTTTACGCGATGTTGGTCTGTGATCAATTCCCCGTCCACTCGCATTTCCCCGTGATCAGGTGCCAATAATCCCATCAAAATATCCGCAAGTGTTGATTTACCCGCACCCGACGCACCAATGATAGCGGTGGTTTTTCGCGCAGGAAACTGCAGCGTGATGTCATTGAGTGACGCTGATTTTCGCGATTGGTAAGTAAACCCAACACCGTTGAGCGTGATGCAATCTTGTAAATCAATTTTTTGAATTGTTTCTGGCAAAACATCACGGTGCGTTGCTGCCATTTGCGTGATTTCATCCAAATTTCGCAAGGCAGGCCATGCGTGCAAGATCTGGTTCAATTGATTTTGCATGCTGCGCAACATTGGCGCAAGCCGCGCCAAGATCAACACCAAGATCAACAGGTTGGGCAACGGGAGTTCCAATATTTTCACCCCAACCCACAAAAACCCAACCAGCACGAGCGCGATGACAATTTGAAAAACCGCACCCGCGGCCGCATTGGTTTTGGAAAAGGCGAGTTGTTGCGTGCGCAGGCGTGCCAAAATATCTGCCATCATATTGCGGTGGCGATCTTCGTTCCCCAAAATCTTGGTTAATTTGATACTGGATAACCCTTCTTCGACGACCTGTTGCATATCCTCGTAGGCATCACCCAAGTTTTCGCCCAGATCGCGTGCACGGCGGTGCTGGGCACGCATGAAAAACATCACGCTTGCGCCGACCAACAGGGCAACAATGGCCATCTGAAATGACAGGCTCGCCGCAACAACAATATAGGCCAGCACCGCCGCCAACCCAGTGCAAAAATCCATCGTATAGGTGACGCCGTCGTCAATGCGATCAACTTCGTTTATCAAAAAATTCGAATGATCGGACTTTTTCAAATTCGAAATCCAATTCCAATTGGCATGGAGTAGGGCGTTAAAGCTGTTTACACGAATGGTATCGATGAGGTTCAATTGGAAATCCTGCCACACCATCGTGCGTGCATAACTGATCACACTGCGCAAAACGACCAATGCGAAAAACAAACCCAGCAAACCAGATAATGATTGCGGCAAACCAAGTTTTTCAATCCAGCGCGACACCCCACCCAATATAGGTTGGTCGGTTTGTAGATGCGCCAAAAGCGGAACCAACAGGAGAAGCCCGATGCCCTCGGTCACGCTGGACATCAGATTGAGCGCGAATAACAAAACCGTTTTCGCGCGTGAATGACGCCAGATCAATTGAAGAAATTCGCGCATTTGTTTCATGGCGTCACCGCGTGCCAAGATTGTGCGCCATAACATCCCACAACCGTGTATTCATCAAATGAATCATCACCCCCAGATACCGCGCATATCCCCGAACAAACCCAAGCATGCGCCAATAATTCGCGCGATGTGCCATCACGTTTCACCCCAAAATAAAGCGCATATGGAATACGGTAAATTCCCAGCATAATTCGCGCGACCAAGGCTTGTGGGAAACAATTGGATTCCCACGGGGTATTTCGCGCGGTGATGGATATCAATTTGGCAATTTGAAATGCGCGATGTTTCTGTTTTTTGTTTAACATTGGAACCACAGGTTCAACGCCATGCAACGCTCCGAAAAACCGCGAGAGGCTGCGAAATGTAACCGTAATAATTGCCAACCGACACAGCCCCATCATGATCCATGAAAACGGAAACCAGATCACCACGAATGGTGTCAGCCGAAACACAGACCGCAATTTTCGCGCTGCATTTCGAAGGGGTTTCACGGCTATGCCTCTTGGTCCACGAGTTTTTGTTTTTGCAGCGATTTCAACAGGTCGCGCACGTCTGATTCGCACTCTTTGGTGCTGACTTCGAACTCCTGTTGTATTCCTGCAACCAGTTCGCCAATTGATTTGGGCGTTTCCAACAATTCCCATACCATCGCCCCAACACCGCTTGAGAGGCTATAATAAGTTCCATCATCAACGCTCATCATCACGACCTCGCCATCCATTGTGGTTGCGAGGATGTCTTGATTGCGGAAAAATCGTTTGTTTTCAATCGTCATTACCCTTAATCCGTTATTCAAATTAAATGTCTTTGCTTCACGCTATACTATCAGGTTCGACTATTAAACTGTGATCGCCTCGTCAATTCGCAAAACGCCTTAAAAATAACGGTTCTACCTGTGGTTGAAAGCGCGGGATAGCGCTTGTTTGGCGGCTTGGCATGTTGACAATGAACCATTGTACCCCATATATCTTTAACCAAATTTTAATAAATTATTACGCGATACCGCGTCGCATGTATTGGAGAATTACAATGAAGACAACATATACAAAACCCGTTTTGACCAACCTGTCAGCGCAGAAAACGGCGCAAGACAAAGGTAGCGCGATGATGGAAAACATGGGCATGCAAAACAATGCGATTGCCAGCTAATATCACATTCCACTGTGAATGAATTGACAGAGCCATCATGGCTCTGTTTTTGTTTGTGGTGTTTGGTTTTGAAGGCTTGTCAAAGGAATAACAATGTTCGCTGGTCACATTTCATTTCACACACCAGTGGCACAAGATTTATCAAACCTTGACGCAATCATCGCAACGTTGTCGCCATTTGCAGACCCTGCCAATTCTGGGATCACCCAATTTACAAATGGTTTCGTGGTTGAACAAACCCATCTGCCCGATGGGCGCGAAACCTTGCCATTTGTGTGTTCCACCACCGGCATCGTTGTTTGTTTTTGGGGGCGCATTGATAATCGCGATACGGTGTTACAAAAACTTGCCATCAAAGCGAACCCACATAATGCTGCGATTGTTTTAGCGGCCTATCAAAAATGGGGCGTAAAATTTGCGGAAAATTTTCAAGGCGATTTTGCCATCGCCATTTATGATCCGCGCGAAAATCATCTGATCTTTGCAAGAGATATATTTGGTGCAAAACCAATTTATTACGCGCCCCATGATGATGGCATTTGTTTTGCCAACAGTATTCCAACCCTGCGCAAACTGGTGCCATTTCAATTGCAACGCAGCCACGAATGGATGGCCAAATTTATCCTAAGCCCGTTCGCCCCAATGCATCACGAAAAAACCGCCTTTGAAACAGTTATCAAAGTGGCACCTGGGCATGTTGTTGTCATTAATGCCGATAAAACAATCGCAAAAATAGACCTGAGTGATTGGGATGAAGCGACCACGGTGGTCACACAACGCGATCCAAAAAATGTCACAGCACATCGCAATGCATTAGAGGCCGCAATCGCCAGCCGCATCGACAACACCCATCCGATGGGCGTTGAAAACAGCGGCGGGTTGGATTCAACCAGTATTATCGCGCTGTTGGCAAAACAGATGACCAAACCCGTTCCCGACGGAATGATCAGTTTCAGCAGAATATCCGCCAGTCGCGAAGAACAATGCATTCAAGACATGAACGCATTGGTGGGTATCAAAAACGCCCATATGGAATCGCCCACAAACGATGATCCAATTGAAACCATCACACAGGATTTAGCCGTGCTTGGGTTTCCCGCATGTTATGGCTGCGAAATTTCATTGTCTTTGCTCGCAACCGCCGCGCAAAAATACAATATTAAAACCATGTTCACTGGATTTGGAGGGGACGAGGTTGCCACCAACTATGGCGAGCTTATCAGTGTCGAATATATTCAACGGCGCGATTATCGCGGATTATGGCAATTCATTCCGGGGCATTTTTTGAAAAAGCCGTTTCGTTTTATCGCGCAAATATTACTCAATGGGCGCGACAAAAATCAGCAAACGAATATCGAGGCGGATGCGCAATATGAAATAGATACTCATTTGCTCGATCAAGATATCGTTGATCAATACGATTTAGAAGCCACACAACGGGCGGAATGGTTTGATGTGTTGAACCATCATTCAATCAACAGCGAGATTGTGAATGGCACATTAACCCAACCTTTTATTGATGCACGGATGCATGACCATACACTTTTTGGAAATGCCTATGGGATTGAATATCGCTGGCCTCTTTGGGATGTAAGGATCGTTGAAAACTATTTGCGCACACCCAGCATTGAAAAGGTGGGGCCAAAACGCGTTTGGCGTTATCTGCATCGCCGCGCGGTCGATGATATTTTACCCGCTTCCATTGTTTGGCAAAATTCCAAACATATGGGAAAACCCATCATGACCCGTGATATTCGCAATGCAAAAACACAGTGTTACAATGAAATGGCGCGTGAATTATTGGATGATTTGCACCCTGATCTGGTGAAATTGGTAAATGTTAAACGCCTGTCCCAACAAATCGATGCCGCAAGTAAACGCATGAATGGTGAGGTTGACGAAGAGGATACATTTTATTGGGAACGGGTGCATAACCTGTACAGTCTAAATCTTTGGTGCCATCAGGATTAATCTGCCAATAACCCACCGTTTTGCATTTGTTGAGTATCCAACCCAAACCCAGAGTTGCCCTCTAATAACAACGGGCCATCGTCGGTGATAACCCAATCCCACGCGATGGCATAGAGATCGAATTTGCGATGATGGGCACGTATCGAATAGGATGCAATTTCATCCCAACACGGTACGATCGGCGGACATTTTGCGAAAATATCATCAATCAATGTATCAAAGGCATGGCCATATATTCCACGTTTAGGTGATGGTTCCAACGCACCCGTTTTCAAGTTGATCGGGAACAATACATAGCTAATTTGGCCATCAAGTTCCAAATCCCAAACGGGGATTTCCAGCCGTGCGGCAACGGGCAGGGGGGAATTAACATTAAACTTAGTCACAAGGCGCAGCGTGACAGCGGTGTTGGTATTGGACAGTGACGCAAGGGTTGCATGATTTGAAATGAATGGCTGAATAATCACATCACCAAATGATAAAATGTGTTTCCACGCCAGTTCCACATCCTCGGCCCGGAGCAAAGGAGCACCCCGATAATTCTGCCCTGTTAAACCGTTTGCAGTTTTCGTTGCACTGAACGCGGCAAAACCTGCGTTAGCGCTGCGCAGTTTTACAAAAATGCGATCTATTTGAGCGGGGAACATATTTGCCAAGGTTTGTTGCGTCGCTTGTTCAACAGACATTGTATTGGGTACGGGAACGCCCATTTTGCCCATCTCATCGCCAAATCGCGATTTATCTGCAAGTAAATCACGGGCACTTTGCGCATCAAAATGATTGCGATTTTGCTGCAAATGATATCCTTGGGTTTCGGTGCTAAATACATAATCCAACACGGGTGCGTTAGGCGTCATCAGGCCATTTTCATACAAATCCGACGCGGGGATCGCGTAACTGAATGTATATTTCACCAAACGCCAAAATTGTGCAGATCGCGCCATGTCGCTATGATCTGCATAATCATTTATCGCGCGAAAAATGCTGAACCATGCATCAAATAACACCCAACGCAGGCCATACCAAATCTGTAAAACCCACATTGCAAAGGTAGTGATCATTGAAAATCGTGCCCGAAACATCTGCGAAATCTCGACGTGGGGATAAAATTTTTCGCTCGCTGACCAGCGCAATACTCTTGAAAAATCAATCAATCCATCGGGGTGGTTTTGCACCAGTTTTTTGCGCAATTGTCGCCAGCGTTTTTGAACCCGTGATCGGTTCATTCAGCATCCCCATCATCAAAATGCAGCGCCAGAAATTTTGCGCTTTCTTTGATACGCGACAAATCATCGGGACGTTTGAATGCAAACACCGCTACCTTGCTCGCAAGGGTTGAGACCAGATCAAATGTTTTGCGCGGTTCTTGCAAAAAATGAAGCCATTCTTCGCGATAAATTGCGCGGCGCAACTCGGCGTGTTTTTCCGCACCTTTCAATTCATGAATTGAAAATTCGGGCGCAATATCATTGTCCAAAATATAGATGCGATTGAACATCAATCCACCCGTTTGATCCGCGCGATCCACGTTGACATAGGATTTGTGAAAATCTAGGTCGGCGGACACACGCGCACCCTGTGCAATATTAAGCTGTGCCGCCGCATCATCCCAAAGCTTTAATCCCTTTGGCATCGGTTGAACACGCATCGGTGTTTGCGCGGAATTTGCGATGCACACATCATCGCATACGTGCCCATAACCAAGTTGTGACAACGCCGCCGCAAGCGTTGATTTCCCAACGCCAGATTCACCGCTGAACGCCACCGCGTGACCATTGTATTCCACCGCAGAGCAATGAAATGGGATCAGATCACGTTGCAAGCACAATACCCCAAAACCCGTACCTACCAGATATAAATTCACATCAGCATCGGGCACGTTTTCGCCCCGTTGGATCAAAATCTCGCTCCCATCTTTTACGCGATAAGCCAAGTCGCCTGATGCACAAAACCAGACATCATTTGGCGCGGCCGTCACGATTTCATCGGCAAAAATCGGATGTAATGGTTTTTCCAGATATTGGACAAAACGAATTGTAACATCTGGCGAACCATCAAATGGTTCGCAATCAGCGATCGTGAACTTAAATTCAGAGGACACCCGTAAGCCAGAAAAAACGTATTGATGCATGGTCTCTGCTTTGCTTGGACGGTTTAAAACAGTTTAAGAATCCCCCCAACAGACGCAAGTCTATTGTGGATCCGTTTGTTTGAAATCTTTTGGCCGCAAATCGTAACGCGCCAAGCGATCGTAAAACGTTTTGCGGGGTAGTCCCAACGATTTGGCGGTATCAACCGCCTTGCCTTTGTTACGTTTTAGCGTTTCAGACAGCACCAATTTTTCAAACGCATCCATTTGTTGGGCAAGTGTCAATTCCTGAGGCGTGTGTTTGCGAACACTTAATCCCAGCACAATCGTGCGGGCATAATTACGTAATTCCGGCAAATTACCATTCCATTCCTTTGCCATCACATTTGCATATACGCTTTGGGGAACTTGGGGCATGTCGGTGTTTAATGCGCGCGCCGTGTGGCGGGCAAAACCCTCAAACAACACTGGCAAATCATCGCGGCGCCGTTTCAAGGTGGGAACGTTGATTTCAACCAGATTCAAGGCAGAAAATAGATCTTCGCTAAACCCACGTTTCATCAGATAGTCCATTGAATGGATACTGGATAAAATCACACGCAAATTGGGATGTGCATGGATCAATGCAAGCAAATCTGCCTGTTGTGCAGGACTGGCCAATTCGACATTTTTCAGTGACAAATCACAAGGAGCATCGGGCACGTTCAGTGTTGCGATTTCGTCCGCTTGGGCATCTTGCAGATTGATTGCCAGATTGACGTCTCTGTCTTGCGAAAGATTATGAATGGTATAGGCCGCCAGCTTTTTGCCAACCCCGCGCGGCCCGTATAGATGCACATGAACGGGTAGGGGGGCTACGCGGCGCAGGTTGGATCGCAGGTTCCTTGACGCAGGTGTTTTCCCTGGAAAATGAACCGATGCCGCGTCGCTGTGGCGGATTTTTTGTTCCAAGCTGCGCGTTTGTGTGATCAAACTGCGATGCGAAATTGCACGATACAAAACCTTTAACAAAGTTTCTGTGGCACAGGGTTTTTCCAAGAAATCATATGCACCCTCTTTCATCGCGCGCAGCGCCATGGGCACGTCAGCCTCGCCCGTCAATAACACCACGGGCAAATCTGGATCGGTGTCTTTGACATGCGCCAACACATCAAACCCGTCATAATGAGGCATTCGAATATCGGACAAAATCACACCCGCAAAATTTGCACGAATTGCACGTTTTGCCTGGGCCAAACCATCGGCCTGAATAACCGTGATCCCTTCGATATCCAGCGTTTGCGCCAGCGACATGCGCAAGGCATCATCGTCTTCGATCAATATCACTTGGGGCTTCATGGTGTTGATCCTTGCGCTGCGCTTTTCAATTTTACACAAAATTCTGCACCACCATTCGCCCCATTTTGACAGGTTAGCTCGCCACCAAAGCTTCCAATGATGCCATATGATATCGACAAACCCAGCCCCATTCCCTTGCTCGCGCCGACATCTTTGGTGGAATAAAACGGTTCAAACACGCGCGTTTCATCAGCAAAACCTTTGCCAGAATCCGCAACGATAATTTGGACAATTTCAGGTAAGGTATTAATCGTGATCCACACCTGTTTGTCAGATTGATCAAGCACCGCATCAAATGCGTTGTTCAGCAGGTTAATAAACACCTGTTGCAAACGCACATGCCCCCCCATCACCATGATCGGCGATGGGTACGATTGAAAATGCAGCGTGACATTTTCATCGTCACAACGTTGCGACAACAAATCCACGGTGTCACGGATCACAGATTGGACATCGACGGGTGCGATGGTTTCCTTTTCTTTGCGCGCAAATGCACGCAAGCTTTTGATAATGCGGCTCATCCGATCAACCTGTCCTTTGATATGATCAAAGTTTTGTGCAGCATCCGTGGCGCGATCCATTTTCAAAAGTTTGGTTCCGTTTTGCGCAAAATTTTGAATGGCCGCCATTGGTTGGTTCAACTCGTGGCTGATACTTGCGGACATCTGGCCAAGTGCTGTGAGCTTACCCGCTTGGATCAACTGCGCTTGGGTTTCGCGCAATTGTTTTGTGCGATCCTCAACGCGTGCCTCCAATCGAGCATTTGCAGCCTCTTCGATTGCCAAACGATCCGCCAGCCGTTTGCGGCGTTGGGATAATGCCCAAAAGCCCAACCCGATCATCGCCAACATGGCGGCAACCAGTTGTGTTTGTAACAACGCCGCGGCCTTGGTGTTTTGGGTTTTCATGAACACTCGCAAGGTAAGATCAATTTGGGGCACAAAACGTGACACCATCAATTTTTCTGATGCAGATCCGCTATCATCATCAAACCACCACAAATCATGTCCAAATTTTTGACGCACCGAATAATCAAAAAACGGCCGTGTTGCCGATTGCGGGTAGTATTCCGCACGCAAGAGCGGAGACGTTACAGGTGACAATCGTCGCATTGATACGTTTTGTCGATTGGTCACAAATGCGACCTCGTTTTCATCAAAGAATGCAATTACATCTTCGTCGATCTGCCAGTCAAATTCCAAGCTGGCGATATCCACCTGCACCACAACCACACCGCGCCCATAAACACCATCAAAATCAATGCGCCGCGCGAAAAAGAAATCGCGGGATTGATCAATCGGATCAATCGCATGAAAAAACCCAAGCCGACCATTAAACGCGGCACGTATATCGGCGCGGTTATGAAACATGGCCGTATCATAATGATCTGGCTCGGTGATGTTTGACGTGATTATAATCTGGCCTGTATCATCCAACAGATAAATGTCCTCCACCCCCGTGGACAGGCTGGTGTTTAACAAAAACGAACGCGCCTCTGGCAGGTTTGCGCGGGTTTTCACAGTGGCAATAATTTGTGGATGACGTGCCAATACATTTGGAAGCTGGCGAAAACTGGTCAGTTGTCCCAATAATCGATCCCGTGATTGTTCCAACCGCACCCCACCCGTTTTTGCCAATTGGTTAAGCCCGCTGCGCGTTTCAAACCAAAATGTTGCCAACACAATCGCCACGGCCAGCACCGCATAGAGTATTAAATATTTTCGATGCAAAATGTGGAACATTGGCGGGGCGAATCTCGCTAAATTTATATGTTCCAACCATATGACAAACGGTTTCAAACAGATATTAAAAATGTGCGGTTGTTCGCACATTTTTGAAATTTACCAAAATCATATATACCAAGATATTGAAAAATAACGAAAATAATAAATATCAATTTTTTGTTTGCCTAAAGATTTAAACAACACTTTAGTTTTAACCCTACACGGATCATCCGTAAGCTTTGGGAGGCTATTATGAAAACTTTTTTGAAAGCTGCATGTGTTGCAGCGGTTGCTTTGGTTCCAGGTGTTGCATTTGCAGCATGTGACGAAGGCGAAGTGGTAATCAAATTCAGCCACGTAACAAACACAGACAAACACCCAAAAGGGATTGCAGCGTCTTTGTTGGAACAGCGCGTGAACGATGAAATGAATGGCAAAGCCTGTATGGAGGTTTTCCCAAATTCAACATTGTATAACGATGACAAAGTTTTGGAAGCAATGCTACAAGGTGACGTACAACTGGCCGCGCCTTCATTGTCAAAATTTGAAAAATTCACCAAACAATTCCGCATTTTCGACCTGCCATTCATGTTCAAAGACATCACCGCAGTAGAAGCATTCCAAGCCTCCGACGCGGGCCAAGCCATGTTGGACAGCATGCAAAAACGCGGTCTGCAAGGTTTGGGTTACTGGCACAACGGCATGAAGCAAATGTCAGCAAACAAACCATTGTTGGTTCCAACAGATGCAAACGGTTTGAAATTCCGCGTGCAATCATCTGATGTATTGGTTGCCCAAATGGAAGCCATGGGTGCAAGCCCACAGAAAATGGCATTTTCCGAAGTATACGGCGGCTTGCAACAGGGTGTTGTAGATGGCCAAGAAAATACATGGTCAAACATCTATGGTAAAAAATTCTTCGAGGTTCAGGACGGCACAACCGAAACGGATCACGGTATTTTGGATTACCTGTTGGTGACAAATATAGACTGGTTGAATGGTTTGGACGCTGATGTGCGCGATCAATTCCTGACAATCGTTCACGAAGTGACCGAAACACGTAACAAAGAATCCACTGCGGTAAACCAAGCAGCAAAAGAATCTGTTATTGCTGCGGGTGGTGTTGTGCGCGAATTGACAGCAGAACAACGCCAAGCATGGGTTGATGCGATGAAACCCGTTTGGGCGAAATTCGAAGGCGACGTTGGCACAGACAACATTGAAGCCGCGCAAAAAATCAACATGATGTCTAACTAAACATCATATCGCCGCTGTCCCATCGGGGCAGCGGCATTTCTTTATCCAAAATTGGGGAGGCGGCAATGACATTTGCCAAACGCTGGACGGATCGTCTGGAAGAAAACCTAATTGCGTTTTTATTGGGCATGATGACGTTGATGACATTTGCCAATGTTGTCGCCCGTTATGTTTTCAATTCCAATATATTTTACGCGCTCGAGTTGACCGTATTCATGTTCGCTTGGCTGGTATTGCTGGGCGCATCATATGCAGTTAAAAAATCAGCGCATTTGGGTGTGGATGCCATTATCAATATGGCAGGGTCACGCATAAGACGCATTTTGGCGTTGATTTCAGCCGTGGCATGTATCGCCTATGCTTTTTTCTTGTTGAAAGGTGCTTGGGATTATTGGGCGCCGTTTGCAAATCTGTATCCAACCGAAGGGCGCTGGTTCCCACTAGGGTTTGATGAAACCACGCGTGGACGGGGTTGGTATGAAACCCAAGATATCCCCGTGCCGTTTTTTCTAAATTGGTTGTCTGACGTTTTTAACGACGGGGACGCTTATGAAAAATTGCCAAAGGTCGTGCCGTATCTGGTGCTACCGGTGTCCATGGCTTTGTTACTGTTTCGCTTTTTACAAGCGGGATGGGCCGTATGGACGGGTAAAATCGACATGATGATCGTCAGCCACGAGGCCGAAGACGACGTAGAAGAGGCGGCAAAACGCCTTAAAGAACAAGAAGAGGCGATGTAATCATGGAAATCCTTATTCTCTTTGTGATGGTGATCGGCCTGATGTTGATTGGTGTGCCGATTGCGGTATCGCTTGGCCTGTCGTCCATTTTGTTTTTGTTAACCTTTTCGGATAGTTCCACCGCATCCATCGCGCAAACCTTGTTCGAGGCATTCGAGGGCCATTCAACATTGCTCGCCATTCCGTTTTTCATATTGGCATCGTCCTTTATGTCCACGGGTGGTGTTGCCAAACGGATCATCCGTTTTTCAATCGCTCTCGTTGGCCATTTTCGTGGTGGTCTGGCGATTGCATCTGTTCTGGCCTGTATGATTTTCGCTGCCCTTTCGGGTTCATCCCCTGCAACTGTGGTGGCCATTGGTTCCATCGTGATCGCCGCCATGCGCCAAGTGGGTTACACCAAAGAATTCGCCGCTGGCGTTATTTGTAATGCGGGCACGCTTGGCATTTTGATCCCACCATCCATCGTGATGGTGGTTTACGCCGCCGCCGTTGAAGTTTCAGTTGGCCGCATGTTCTTGGCTGGTGTGATCCCTGGATTATTGGCAGGTACAATGTTGATGATCGGCATTTATGTGATGGCGCGCATAAAAAACATGCCATCGGGTGAATGGGCAGGTTGGGGCGAAGTGTTCCAATCCCTACGCGAAGCATTCTGGGGCTTGATGTTGATCGCGATTATCATGATCGGAATTTACGGTATCCCCGGTGTGACATCTGCGATTTTCACCCCGACCGAGGCCGCAGCCGTCGCATCGGTTTATGCATTCATCGTGGCCTGTTTTATCTATCGCGACATGGGGCCATTGGCCGCGCGCGATGGACAAGAACGCCGTAATATTTTTCAGAAACCGCAAAGTTTGATCACTGCGTTCTGGCACGAAGACACACGCAGAACATTGTTTGATGCGGGTCGTTTGGTGGTGACATTGATGTTCGTGATTGCCAATGCGTTGATCCTAAAGCACGTCATCACGGATGAACAAATCCCACAACAAATCACCAGCACCATGTTAGCATATGGATTTGGACCTGTGATGTTCTTAATCGTGGTGAATGTAATTTTGCTGATCGGTGGACAGTTTATGGAACCATCGGGTTTGCTGGTTATCGTCGCACCGTTGGTATTTCCCATCGCGATGGAACTGGGCATTGACCCGATCCATTTGGGTATCATCATGGTTGTGAATATGGAAATCGGAATGATAACGCCCCCCGTTGGTTTGAACCTGTTTGTGACCGCGGGTGTTGCGGGGATGTCAATGATGGGTGTGGTTCGCGCCGCACTGCCATTCTTGGCCATCATGTTCTTGTTCTTGATCATGATCACCTATATCCCGTGGATATCAACCGTATTGCCAAACGCCGTTATGGGGCCAGAGGTGATCAATAACTAACTGACAGGCCGTGGCGCGAAAATTATGTTTGATCTCAATTCAATCATTGTCATTTTGACGATTCCCGCCACGGCAGTCATGGCCGCATCTGCCGCGACACAGGCCGTTCGATTTGATTTTGATCTGTTCGGTGCCACGTTTTTGGCCGTGATCACCGCCGTGGGTGGCGGTACAATTCGCGACATTCTGATTGGGGCTACCCCAGTATTTTGGCTTCGCGATATTACTTACCTTTGCACAGCGGTTCCTGTTGGTATTATCACATACCTTATGGTGGCGCGCATGCAGGGCGGGCAAGGGCAGCGGTTTCGCCTGTTGTCCTATTTCGATGCGGTTGGGCTAGCGCTATTTACTCTCGTTGGTGTCAAAGTTGCGCTCAATGCGGGGATCAATCCCATTATGGCGGCGATCTTGGGTGGGATTACAGGTGTTGGTGGCGGGATGTTGCGCGATGTATTATGCGGTGTCACGCCAACGATTTTGAAATCAGATTTTTACGCGACCTTGTCACTCATTGGTGCCGCACTTTATTTGTTTAGCGTTCCCCATCTGGGCGAAGAAATCAGCCTTGCCAGTGCTTTTGCATTGATTACGGTAGTGCGTATTGCGATTGTTGCACGAAACGCAACCTAAGGATCACAAAATGGATATCGTTTTGGTTCATGGCGCATGGCATGGCGGTTGGTGTTGGCAACGTGTTGCGCCACAACTGCGTGCCGCTGGTCATCGCGTGATTACACCCACCCTTACAGGGTTGGGTGCGCGGCAACATTTGGCGAGCGACAACATTAATGTTGATACGCATGTTACAGATATCATTCAAGAAATCCATTACGCGGAAATGGATAACATCATGCTTGTTGGGCATTCATACGGCGGATTTGTCATCACTGGCGTTGCCGACCAATTGGGCGATCAAATAGCATCCATGATTTATCTTGATGCTTTCGTACCAACGAAGAACGGGCAATCTCCAATTGAATTGGGATCAAAGGTACGCACACAGGACGTTACCGCAGCGACGCACGAAAATTTCACCATTGCGCCAACAGCATTTGCGAAATGGTCAAAGGATGCGAATGACATCGCGTGGTTAAAGAAAATGACCACGCCCCATCCCATTCGCTGTTTCGCAGACGGGATTACATTGTCTGAAAATCCAACTACCGCGCGCAAAATGTATTTATTGTGCAAACAAAATACACCATCTGCATTTCATGGATTTTATGAAATTTACAACGGGCAAGATGGCTGGGATACGGACGTGTTCGATTGTTTGCATGACGCAATGGTAGAACGGCCAGAACTGGTTATTCAAAAAATTCTGGAATTCGCGAATTAGAGGCTGTCGCCCAATTGTACCTGTGGCGATAATTCAACGATCTTGGGGCCTGCGTAACCATCAGGCGCATTGCATTCCAAAATCATTTCTGCCGCTTTTTGCCCAATTTCGAACCGCATGGAATTGGTTGTGGCAAGGCGTTGCGGCAGACCATGCGCAAGTGTCAGATCGTTGAACCCTGCCAGGGATAATTGATCCGGAATTGAAATATTGTTTTCCCAACAATGCATGAACGCACCCACAGCGGTAACATCTGTTGAACAATATATGCAATCCAATGCAGGGCTGCGTTCCAACAAAGCCTTGGTGAATTCTTTGCCCTTTTGCACTGACGACCCAGAACGATAAAGTTCTTGATCCATCAAGCTGATATTGTTTTCAGCCAAACATGTCACGAATCCATTCAACCGCTTTTCTGCGCGAAAATCGGATTCCATTTTGGTGCCGATAAAGCCGATATTTTTGTGACCACGTTCAACAATGGTTTGCGCCATTTGATATCCCGCTTTGTAATGTGAAATACCTACGCACATATCAATGGCATCGCCATCAACATCCATGATTTCCACAATCGGCGTTTTGGTGTTTTCCAAAATTTTGCGTGCAGTATCGTTATGTTCTAATCCTGCAACAATCAAACCACTGGGGCGCCAAGACAACATTTCGCTGATCACTTCTTGTTCGGATTTTAAATCATAATTGGATAATCCAAACACAGGACGTAATTTTGTTGGGGCGAGCGCGGACGAAATACCGTCCAGCACTTCCGAAAAAACATAGCTTTTGACGGATGGGATGACGACACCCACCAAGTCAACCTTGTTCGATGCCAAAGCACCCGCAATTTTATTACGCACATAGCCGAGTTCAGCCGCAGCCGCTTCTACCCGTTCACGGGTTTTTTGGGATACATCCGCTGCATTGCGCAGCGCACGTGACGCGGTCATTTCGCTGACACCAGCAGCGGCAGCAATGTCTTTGAGTGTAAGTTTGTGTGTCATCGCGCAAACATTATCAGTTTTGTCATCTTTGTCACCAGCGAAGATAAAGGTTGATTTTGAATTGGTTTCGTTTTATTTCCAAAACCGTTAGCGCTAACGGCTTTGTGCCTTTAAAATATGGTGGATAGAAAAATGACAGTGAAAATTGCTATAAATGGTTTTGGTCGTATTGGACGATCAGTACTGCGTTCAGCCTTTGAATCAGGTATGAAAGACATGCAAATCGTTGCGATCAACGATCTGTCGCCAAATGAAACAATGGCGCATTTGTTGCGTTTTGATTCTGTACACGGTCGTTTTGGTTTCGACGTCGAAGTCGTTGATGGCGGCATCAAGGTTGATGGTCAGTTCATTCGCGTGACCGAAATTCGCAACCCTGCCGAATTGCCATGGGGTGATGTGGATATCGCCATGGAATGTACGGGCATTTTCACCGCGCGTGACAAGGCCGCTGAAATTCTGAAAACGGGTGCAAAACGCGTATTGATTTCCGCACCTGGTAAAGACGCCGACAAAACCATCGTATTTGGTGTGAACGACGACACATTGACCGCAGACGATGTGATTGTTTCAAACGCGTCTTGTACGACCAACTGTTTGGCACCTATCGCCAAGGTTTTGAACGATCTTTGCGGTATTAAAACCGGTTATATGACAACTGTTCACGCATTCACTGGCGATCAACCAACCCATGACACAGATCACAAGGATCTTTATCGTGCACGCGCCGCCAGCGTTTCCATGATCCCAACATCAACGGGTGCTGCCAAGGCAATTTCATTGGTGTTGCCAGAACTTGCAGGAAAATTGGAAGGTAGCGCCATTCGCGTGCCAACACCAAATGTATCACTGGTTGATTTGGCTTTCGTTCCAAATAATGACGTCACCGCCGAACAAATCGATGCGGCAATGAAAGCAGCGTCAGAGGGTTCGATGAAAGGCATTCTTTCATACGAAACGCAGCCCAAGGTTTCGATCGACTACAACACAACAACGACTTCATCCAACTATGCCGCACCGCAAACATCCGTGACTGCTGATGGTTTGGTGCGTGTGGTGTCTTGGTATGACAACGAATGGGGTTTTTCCAACCGCATGATCGACACGGCGCGTGCCATGTCGAAATTGCTGTAGGGGGCAACGGGAATGGTTTCCTCCATCATCCCTGTTGATCCCTTTGATCTGGTGATTTTTGGTGCGACGGGTGATCTGGCGCGTCGTAAAATCCTGCCTGCTTTGTTTCGCCGTGTTATGGCGGGGCAGGCGCCGATGGGTTCGCGCATCATTGGTGCGTCGCGCAGTGATCTCGATGACAGCGCGTTTCAAAAGCTAACCAAAGAAGCCATTCAAGAATTTGTTCCTAAATCGGATTACAAATCCGCGGATCTGGACGGGTTTTTGGCGATGTTATCGTATAAAACCATTGACGCATTTTCGGATGCAGGGTGGGATGAATTAGCGACATCGCTGAAAGATCACGCAAACCCTGTGCGTGCGTTTTACCTGTCGGTGAGCCCATCATTAATCACACCGACCACGCAACATATGAAAGCGTTTGATCTGATCACGCCAGAAACGCGCGTGGTTGTCGAAAAACCATTGGGCACCGATTTGGCAAGCGCGAAGGCGTTGAATGAAACGCTGCGCGATGCGTTCGACGAAAGCCAAATTTATCGCATTGATCATTATCTGGGCAAAGAAACCGTACAAAACCTAATGGCGCTGCGCTTTGCAAATATATTTTTGGAACCGCTGTGGAACGCAAAATATGTGGACCACGTGCAAATCACGGTTGCGGAATCTGTCACCGTTGAGGGGCGAGGTGAATATTACGATACATCCGGTGCGATGCGTGACATGATCCAAAACCATCTGATGCAATTGCTGTGTCTGGTGGCAATGGAACCTCCCGCACATTTCGAAGCGGATTCTGTTCGCAACGAAAAGCTCAAGGTTATTCACGCGCTGGCACCTGTTGATATGCGCGATACCGTTCGCGCCCAATATCGTGCATCGGATAAAACGGGTTCATATCTTGATCATGTCAACGATCCACAGTCGCGCACTGAAAGCTATGTCGCGATAAAAACCGAAGTGTCAAATTGGCGTTGGGCAGGTGTGCCGTTTTACTTGCGCACAGGTAAGGCGTTGAAAAAACGCGTGTCAGAAATCACGTTGATTTTCAAACAAGTGCCGCATTCAATCTTCCCTGATCTGGCAGATGATTACCAAAACAAATTGGTTATTCGCCTGCAACCAGAAGAGGGGATAACATTGCACATGACGGTCAAGGAACCAGGCCCTGGCGGAATGCGTTTGACCGAAGTACCGCTTGATATGAGCTTTGCCGAAATTATCCCCGATAATGTGGCGATTGATGCATATGAGCGCCTGATCATGGATGCCATTCGTGGCAACCAAACCCTGTTTATGCGCGGTGACGAGGTTGAGGCCGCGTGGGGCTGGACCGATCATATCATTGAACAATGGAACGCAAGTTCAAGCAAACCCGTCGCCTATGACCAAGGCAGCACAGGCCCTGAAGATGCAATTGCATTGATGGCGCGTGATAATCGCCGTTGGCAGCGGCTGGACGCGGTTTAATCCGAGAAACAAAGGAATAAGGACCCAAAATGGCACTGAATTCTGTACTCGCAAAAGTTACCGATCGTATCGTAAAACGATCTGAAACAACCCGTCGCGCCTATCTTGAGCGGATGGAAAACATGCGCAAAGACGGCCCGCAACGCGCGCATCTGTCCTGCGGCAACCAAGCCCATGCATACGCACCAATGGGCGATGATAAAGCCGCATTGGCCGAAGGAACAAATGGTAACCTTGGGATCATTACAGCGTATAACGATATGCTATCGGCGCATCAGCCATTCCAATTTTACCCCGATATTATCAAAGAAACCGCACGTGCGGCGGGTGGCACCGCTCAGGTGGCAGCAGGTGTTCCTGCGATGTGTGATGGAATTACACAGGGCCAAACGGGCATGGAATTGTCGCTGTTTTCACGCGATGCAATTGCCATGTCTACGGGCATTGGCCTGTCGCATAACGTATTCGATTCAACTGTTTATCTGGGTGTTTGCGATAAAATCGTACCAGGATTGGTGATCGCGGCGGCCACGTTTGGGCATTTGCCAGCGGTATTCTTGCCTGCAGGTCCAATGACCACGGGCATGTCAAACGATGACAAAACCAAAGTGCGCAAAGATTTTGCCGAGGGCAAAGTTGATCGCGCCGCATTGATGAAGGCCGAAATGGCCAGCTATCATGGGCCGGGAACGTGTACATTTTATGGCACTGCTAACACCAATCAGATGTTGATGGAATTTATGGGGCTTCATCTGCCTGGTTCCAGTTTCGTTAATCCAAACACGCCGCTTCGCGATGCATTGACCAAGGCGGGCACACGCCAAGCCATGTCAATCAGCGCACTTGGCAATCAATATACCCCCGTTTCACAGGTGTTGGACGAACGCGCTTATGTAAACGGGATTATAGGATTGATGGCCACGGGTGGTTCAACCAATCTGTTGATTCATCTGCTGGCGATGGCGCGTGCATCTGGCATCATTCTTGATTGGTCAGATTTCGCAGAAATTTCGCACACAATCCCATTATTGACCCGCGTTTATCCAAACGGGTTGGCGGATGTGAATCATTTCCACGCTGCGGGTGGTTTGGGCTTGGTCATGTCCGAGTTGTTAAATAGTGGATTGTTACATGACGATACAACAACCATCATGGGCAAGGGATTAGAGGAATACACCAAAGATCCCAAATTGATTAATGATGAATTGATCTGGGCCGATGGCATCAAAACCTCGCTTAATGATAAGATCGTCGCGTCGATGGAAAAACCGTTCCAAGCAACGGGTGGCCTCTCGGATATTAAGGGCAACCTTGGCAGTGGCGTGATGAAAGTATCCGCCGTTTCCGAAGATCGCCGCCAGATCACCGCACCTGTGCGCGTGTTTCATGATCAGCACTCTGTACTGAACGCGTTTCGCAACAACGAATTCACCAGTGATTTGATCGTGGTCGTGCGCTACCAAGGGCCAAAGGCTAACGGCATGCCAGAGCTGCACGGATTAACGCCATGTCTGACAGTTCTACAAGATCGTGGAATTAAGGTCGCGTTGGTATCCGATGGGCGTATGTCTGGTGCATCTGGCAAAGTGCCCGCCGCAATTCACGTCAGCCCAGAGGCAATAGATAACGGTCCACTGGCCTATCTTAACGATGGCGATATCGTGACGGTGGATGCAGTCAATGGCACGCTTGATGCCCAAGACACCGACATATTTAAGCGCGAAATCAGTCACCCCGATTTATCGGATAATAATGCTGGATTGGGACGCGAACTGTTTGATATATTCCGTAAAAATGTTGGCCCTGCGCAAACGGGTGCCACAATCTTCAATTTCTAAAGGACATCCCAATGGCACGTATTTCCGCACAAGACGCAAGCAAACGCACGGTTGAGATTTGCGAACTGGCTCCTGTGGTTCCTGTTCTGATCGTCGAAGACATCACAACCGCCGCCGATCTGGGCAATGCGCTGATCGCGGGTGGATTACCTGTGTTAGAGGTCACATTGCGCAGCGAGTGCGCACTTGATGCAATCAAGGCAATGTCCGAATTAGACTGCGGTGTTGTTGGCGCTGGCACATTGATCACACCCCAAGATGTGAAAAATGCGGTTGCCGCGGGCGCAAAATTTGGCGTATCCCCGGGCGCCACCGATATCCTTATTGATGCTTGCGAAGCAGAAGGCTTGCCATTATTGGCAGGTGCCGCATCCGCAACAGAAGCAATGCGGTTGTTGGAACGTGGTTACACCATGCAAAAGTTTTTCCCTGCAGAGGCCGCAGGGGGCGCACCGTTATTAAAATCCCTTGCGTCACCATTGCCCCAAATTTCATTTTGCCCAACTGGTGGCGTATCATTAAGCAATGCGCAAACCTATCTTGATTTGCCAAATGTACGCTGTGTTGGTGGATCATGGGTTGCCCCAAGTGATGCGATCAAAGCAAAAGATTGGGCCAAGGTGCAAGAACTGGCATCAGCCGCGGCAACAAAATTGCACGCTTAAACCGTTTCCCAGTCCCCTGATTTACCCGCGCGATAAATCGCGTCAATGAATGCTTGGTTTTTACGGCTGTTTTCCAGCGTGAAATGAGGCAGGGTGCGATCATGCACGGCATTCACGAATGCTTCTACTTCGGTGACGTATTGGCGAACGGCAGAAAATTTGAAACTGGTTTCGGAATCTGTTGCGTTATCAAACACATTGACCCGCGCCAAATCATATAGCCCCGCATTAAACGGTGCCTGCAAATGAATGCGCCCCTTGTCACCGTGAAATGTCATTTCTTGGCGCATCGCCAGTTGCGTTGACACATAAAATGACATGGAAAAATCAGGAAACTCCGCCGTTACATTTGCAAAAGTATCTGTACCGAATTCTTTTGAAAAATCAATTTCTGCGCGCAATCGCACAGGTTCTTGTTCCGTTACAAATCGCGTGGTCACAGTTGGATAAACACCAATATCGGGCAGGGCACCGCCACCCAAGTTTGCGACATTGCGCATGTTGTTTGGGTCAATGTTGAAATATGAAAACGCCCCTTGAACATGGCGCAGTTTACCAATTGCACCATCGTTCAATAATGCGCGTACTTTTAGCCATTGTGGATGGTATGTCACCATGAATGCTTCGGAAACCAATACACCAGATTGATCACGGGCTTGGATAATATCATCAATTTCTTTGGCATTTAGCACGATCGGTTTTTCACACAAAACATGTTTACCTGCACGCGCTGCTTTGATGGCCCATTCGCTGTGTTGTGATGTGGGCAATGGAATATACACACCATCAATATCTGAACTGGCAATCAGATCGTCATAATTTTCAAACACAGTGGGAATTGCAAAACGCGATGCGATTTCTTGTGCACGATCAACCGAACGGCTGGCAATGCCAGCAACAATTCCATTTGTCGATTCTTGCATGGCAGGAATCAAATGTTCCCGTGCGATTTTTGCGGTTGATAACACGCCCCAACGAAACATTTTATGATCCTCCCAACAGTATAAATGCAAATCTAACGCTTTTTATTTCGAGACAAAAGAAAATTCTTGAAACGGCCGAATTTTTCTGTGATTGAAGTGGGGGAGGAATTAAAATGTATCTTGGATTGGATTTAGGCACGTCGGGGCTAAAGGCACTTATTGTCGATGAAAATGGTGCGGCTGTTGCGACTGCCCATGCCCAATATGACGTCAGCCAACCACATCCCAATTGGTCTGAGCAAGACCCAAACGAGTGGGTCATTGCCTGTCTAAAAGTATTCACTGAGTTAGACAACAATCATGGTGCAGCATTTCAAAACATTCGCGCGATCAGCATGTCAGGTCACATGCATGGCGCGGTTGTTGTTGATACATCTGGCAAACCTTTGCGCCCATGTATTTTGTGGAATGATATGCGCAGCGAAGCAGAGGCAAAACAATTGGACGCCGATCCAAACTTTCGCAAAATTTCGGGCAATATCGTGTTCCCAGGGTTTACCGCACCAAAATTGATGTGGATGCAAAAGCATGAACCAGATTTGTATGATCGCATTCACAAGGTGATATTACCAAAGGACTTCTTGTTACACTGGCTAACAAAACGATACGTCACCGATATGTCTGATGCCGCGGGCTCAAGCTGGCTTGATGTGGGTGCTCGGGATTGGTCTGAAACGTTATTAAACGCCAGCGGAATGCGCATGGATCAAATGCCCGATCTGATCGAAGGGTCACAAATCGCAGGTATTATTGATCCAACGATTGCCCACGAATGTGGGTTTAATCAGGATGTGAAAGTCATTGCAGGAGGCGCCGATAATGCCGTTGCCGCCTGTGGTGTGGGCGCCGCGCAAGAGGGACAAGGTTTCGTATCCTTGGGAACATCTGGCGTATTGCTCGCAGCCAAAAACGGATACCATCCAGCGCCCGAAACCGCGGTTCATACGTTTTGTCATGCTGTCCCTGAGCGTTGGTATCAAATGGCGGTAATGTTATCTGCCACCAACAGTTTGAACTGGCTCGCGAATACATTGAATACAACACCCGCTCAATTGTCAAAACTTTGCGCGGGGCCGATTTCAGGGCCCAGCAAAATTACGTTTTTGCCATACCTCACCGGTGAACGGACGCCCCACAATGATGCGGATATTGGCGGTGCTTTCATCGGGTTGAAATCAAACACCACACCCGCCGATTTATGTCAGTCCGTGATGGAAGGCGTATCATTCGCATTGCGAGATTGTTTAGAGGCGTTGAAATCAACGGGCACAGAATTGCACGAAATATTGGCCATTGGCGGGGGCTCAAAATCTGAGTTTTGGATAGAAACACTGGCCACGATTTTAAACCTTCGCTTGGCATTGCCAGACAAGGGTGATTTCGGTGCAGCGCTCGGCGCGGCACGTTTGGCAATGATTGGCGATGGAGCCGATGTTGAAACAACACTTGTCCCCCCTGCAATCGCCAAACACGTTTCACCCAATAAAAAATTACAATCAGAATACGAAGCCGCGTATCAGCGGTTCAAAAAACTATACCCTCTTATCAAGGAAGCATCATGACATCATTTTTCAGCATCGATAAAATCCCATTTAAGGGAAGCGATAATACCGATCCATTGGCATTTAGCCATTATGACCCAAACGAAATCGTTATGGGAAAACGCATGGAGGATCATCTGCGTTTTGCCATCGCATATTGGCACAGCTTTGCATGGCCAGGTGGTGATCCGTTTGGCGGACAAACTTTTGATCGCCCATGGTTTCCTGATCGCATTTCAAACGCCATGGATGCCGCCAAGGTTAAGGCCGACATTGCATTTGAAATGTTTACCGCACTTGGCGCGCCATATTATTGTTTTCACGATGCGGATGTACGCCCAGAGGGTCGTAATTTCGCCGAGAATACCGACAATCTAAATGCCATCGTCGATGTGTTCGAACAAAAGATGGATGAAACAGGAATGAAATTGTTGTGGGGAACAGCAAATTTGTTTTCTGATCGCCGTTTCATGGGCGGTGCAGCCACCAATCCAGACCCAGATGTGTTCGCATTTTCGGCGGCGACCATCAAAACCTGTATGGATGCAACGCAACGTTTGAATGGTGAAAACTACGTTCTTTGGGGGGGGCGCGAGGGGTATGAAACCTTGCTCAATACCGATTTGACACGCGAGCTGGATCAATTGGGGCGGATGCTGAATCTGGTTGTCGAATACAAACACAAGATCGGTTTCAAAGGCGCGATTTTGGTGGAACCAAAACCACAAGAACCAACCAAGCATCAATACGATTACGACGTTGGCACAGTTTATGGTTTCTTGAAAAAACATGGGTTGGAAGGCGAAGTTCAGATGAACCTTGAACAAGGTCATGCGATTTTGGCAGGGCATAGTTTCGAACATGAAATCGCACTGGCACAATCACTGGGGATTTTTGGATCCATCGACATGAACCGCAATGATTACCAATCGGGCTGGGATACGGATCAATTCCCAAACAACGTGCCAGAGGTTGCACTGGCATATTACCATATCCTTCAGGGCGGTGGTTTCACATCAGGTGGCACAAATTTTGATGCAAAACTGCGCCGCCAATCCATTGATGCGGATGATCTGTTGATGGGTCATATTGGTGGCATGGATGTTTGTGCGCGTGGGTTAAAAGCGGCCGCTGCAATGATCGAGGATGGCACGTTGGATCGCGAGCTTCAGTCGCGCTATGCGGGGTGGAACACACCCCAAGGCCAAGATTTGAAAGCGGGTAAATTATCCCTTGATCAAATCGAAAAATTGGTGCGCGACAGCGATATCAACCCATCGCCAAAATCTGGCCGCCAAGAATATCTGGAAAACGTCGTTAACCGTTTCGTGTAATGGTGCAGGTCGATAAATTTGGTGACATAGATGGCGCGCCTGTTTGGTGCGCCACATTAAAATCCGACACGATGATGGTTCAGGTTCTAAGTTTTGGCGCCACGACAAAATCGTTGCAACGACAGGGGCAAAACCTGATTTTAGGGTACGCCGATTTACAAGGCTATGTCGCGGATCAAAACCACATGGGTGTTATTGCGGGGCGGGTGGCAAATCGCACGGCATATGGCGCTTTTTCGCTAAACGGAAAACCCTATCAATTGGAATGCAACAACGGGGCGCACCATTTGCATGGTGGTGCAACTGGGTTTGGACGCCGTGTTTGGGATTTGGAAAAAGACAGCCACGACAATGCAATACAACTGCGCCTGCACTCGCCACATTTGGATGCTGGATATCCCGAAACTGTCGATGTTTCACTTAAGATCACATTGAAGGATTCCACGCTTGCCTATGAACTGGATGCGCTACCAAGTGGTGAAACACCGATAAATTTGGCGCAACATAATTATTACAATCTTGGCGGTAAATTATCCGATCATACGTTACAGGTTAACGCTACAGGGCGATGCGAGGTTGACGATACATTGATCCCAACGGGTATCATTTCACCAATGTCAGATACCTATTTCAACGAAT
This sequence comes from Paramylibacter ulvae, assembly GCF_014652655.1. Classification (GTDB taxonomy): domain Bacteria; phylum Pseudomonadota; class Alphaproteobacteria; order Rhodobacterales; family Rhodobacteraceae; genus Amylibacter; species Amylibacter ulvae. The sequence continues at coordinate 67,690 of NZ_BMZF01000008.1, read as the reverse complement.
TAACCCGTTCGAAGATAGATCATAATTTTGTTCTCCGACACAATGACGAGCCCAGTGCGGTTTTTATTGGCGAACATAGCAAAATGGAAATCTACACCGATCAACCCGGATTACAGGTTTACACAGGCCACGGGTTAAGCCCACCGTTTTCACCATATGATGCCCTGTGTTTGGAACCGCAATATTTCCCTGATTGTTTGAATCAACCGACATTTCAATCTTGTATCCATTCACCAGATTTGCCCTATAGTCAAAAAACAACGCTGGCTTTTTCAAAGCCGACATAATGGGTAAATGACATGAGCTGGGATTTAATCGCCGATATCGGTGGCACAAATGCGCGATTTGCACAAGTTGACGATGATGAAATCACGCGCGAGCGGACATTTCCAACCAAGGGAGAACACGGCCTGTTGGATGCGATGAATTTGTATCTGGATGACATTGGTTCCACCCCAAATCGTGTCGTGCTTGCCGCAGCTGGGACGATTTCCAATGGACAAGTCAAGCTGACCAATGCCGATCAACAGATCAAAATCACATCTGTTCAGGATCTTTGTAAAACCAAAGATGTTGCGTTCATCAATGATTTTGCCGCCGCCGCTTGGTCGCTGGCAACTGTGACGCAAAACGACGTTTCAACAATCCAAGGCGAGGATGAAATTCCGACGGGTAACCGACTAATTATCGGACCCGGCACGGGGTTGGGCGTTGGCATGTTGATATTAACTGGATCAGGTTATTTTGCCGTCCCCGGCGAAGGCGGGCATGTGCGCATTGCACCCACGGATGCATTTGAAACAACTGTGTTTGACGCGTTTAAAACAATTTGGCCAGAAACCCAAATGGTTAAGGATGGTTTGCATTTCGAGGCCGAGGCATTTTTAAGCGGCACGGGATTACCATACCTTTATCAGGCGGTTTGCGCGGTGATGAAATGCGAGGCCGCATTAAATACACCCAAAGATATTTTGAAAGCCGCACAGAATAAATCCGATGAAGCCGCGATAAAAACCGCAAAGATTTTTCAAAAACACCTGGGGTTTGTTGCGGGGGATCTATCGCTTGCCATGTCGGCAACCGGTGGTGTGTTTATTGCGGGTGGGGTGATTGCCGCAAACCCTTGGTTATTGGATCAAGGGTTTATTGATGCATTCAACAATGGTGGGCGGTTCAGTAAAGCACGCGAAAATACATCTATTTACCTGTATCAAAACACGCGGTTTGGATTGATCGGTGCAGCCAACGCATTGGGAAAAACAGGGTAGGGCGGGAAAACCCGCCCCCTCCATTATGCCTCTTGCATTGCACCAGGTCCTGGGATCGCACCATCGGGGCATTTACCAAGGATGATCATGCCTAAAACTTCATCTTTGGTGACATCCGTGGTTTTGGCATAACCAACCATTTTACCGTTTTTCATGACAGCAACACGATCAGCCAGATCAAACACATCGTGGATGTCGTGGCTGATCAGGAAAATACCAATACCATCTTTTTTCAACTGATGGATCAATTGCCCAACTTGTTCCGTTTCTTGGGGGCCAAGTGCGGCGGTCGGTTCATCCATGATCAGGATTTTGGCGTTAAACAAAATCGCGCGCGCAATCGCAACCGATTGGCGTTGCCCGCCAGACAGTTTTGATACCGGTTCTTTGAACCGTTGAAAGTTGGGGTTAAGACGCCCCATAACTTTGCGTGCTTCGGCCTCCATTGCTGTGTCATCAAGCGTGCCATAACTGGTGAGGATTTCCCGCCCCAGATAAAGGTTCGCCGCCGCATCCACATTATCGGCAACCGCGAGCGTTTGATAAATGGTTTCAATGCCGTATTTTTTCGCATCGCGCGGATTGTTAATGTCCGCCTTTTCACCATTCACAAAAATTTCGCCGCCATCGCGTTTATACGCTCCCGATAGGATCTTAATCAGCGTCGATTTACCCGCACCGTTATGACCCAGAATCGCGACAACTTCGCCAGGAAACAAATCAAGTGATGCATGATCAACCGCCTTGATCCCGCCAAATGCAATTGACAGATCTTTGATTTCAACAAGTGGTGTTTGGTTTTCAGAGTTTGACATCATTCAATCCTTACTTCGCACGACGGCGATACATTGTGTCGATCCAGACGGCGAAAACCAAAACTGAACCCACGACCATTTGCTGCATTGCCGCATCAAACCCTATTAACACCATGCCCGCTTGCAATGATTGCATCAGCAAAGCACCCAGAATTGCGCCGTAAATCGTGCCAACACCACCGGCAAAGGATGTGCCACCAATCACGGCCGCCGCAATCACGTAAAGCTCGTCCAAGGTGCCAAGGCTAATCGATGCTGAACCAAGTCTTGCCGATGCAATCACCGCGGAAAGGCCACATAATGTGCCCATCAAAGCAAAGATTTTCACCGTGACCCAGCGCGTTTTGATCCCTGCCAATTCCGCCGCCTCTGGATTGCCACCAATGGCAAACACGTAACGACCAAATCGTGTGCGCGTAGTTAAGAATGTCATCATGACACCCACAGCCAACATAATTAAAACTGGTATTGCGAAACCATGGCTGATGAAAATTTCAGATACAGGCGTATCGATATTATTCGCCTCTGCATATTGGCGCACGATGCCTTTGGGCCAGTAATATGCGTTGACCAACATAACGATGCCAACGATGATCGCACAGCCCGCAATGGCCAAAAATGTTTCGGCCCAAATCGGGCGTTGAGGGAAGTTAAACTGAACCCGTTTGCGCCGCCCTTGCCAAAGAAGACCAAGCAGTGCCAAACATGCGAGCAATCCAACAATCCAACTGCCGGTTGCACCGATTGCGCCATATGGCCCGCCACCTAATTTGGTGAATGTTGCGTCCACAGGTGCAATTGTTTCACCCCGTGCCAATAAAAACGTTGCACCACGCCACACCAGCAAACCGCCAAGTGTTACGATAAACGCAGGGATACCCAGATAGGCGATCAGATACCCATGTATCGCACCAATCGCGCAACCAACCATCAGGCCGAAAATCACTGTAATAACCCAGATCAGAGGATGCCCAAGACCCAAAATTTCGGGCAAAATCCAAACCTGCATGATCGCCATTGCTGTTGCCGAAAAGCCAAGGATCGAACCCACGGACAGATCAATATGGCGCGTGACGATGACCAAAACCATACCCGTTGCCATCACCGCAACCGAAGCCGTTTGCACCGACAGGTTCCACAGATTTCGCGGCGTCAAAAACGCGCCAAATCCATTCACCAATAGGCCGTATAAATGAAATCCAACCCAGATCATAATCAGGGCAGCAATCATCCCCAACAATCGCGCATCGATTTCGGTGGCGCGGAGAAAACGGGTGAATATACCTTCGTTTTCGACCTTATCTGCGCCGACAGAATTATTTAGAGAGTTCAAAACCTGCTCCGCTTTCAAATTTTATCAGATGATGTGAATAAACCGCGCCAAATCCGAGACGCGGTTTAATTTTCTACACTGTGATTAGCAGCCGTCAACGCCGTCCATTGCGCCTTCGCACACTTTGTCTTTGGCGATATGACCTGCATCGATCACAACTGATATATTGGATTTGTCGATCGGAGTAGGTGCAAGGAAAATCGCATCCATTTCAACGCCCTTTGAACCGCCAGACCATTTTACAGCACCAGGAATTTCCGAACCCGCTTTGCCATCGGCCAGCATCGCGGCGATTGAACCCGCAGCCTTGCCCAATTCACGTGCGTCTTTCCAGACGGATGTGTTTTGCGTACCGCGTGCAACACGGTTCAACGCAGCATGATCACCGTCTTGGCCAGATACAGGAATGTTCATACCCTGCGCAGCAAGTGCAGCAATTGCACCACCCGCCATGCCGTCATTTTCAGACAGAACCGCATCAACGTTATTGTCGTTTGCCGTCAGAATTTGTTCCATGTTTTTCTGTGCATTGTCAGGCTTCCAGCCATCCGTGAATGCTTCACCAACAATTTTAATTTTGCCAGCTTCAACATCGGCGCCAATTACATCCATCATGCCCTCAAGCAGGAACAATGCGTTTGGATCGCCCTTGTCACCTTTGATGATGGCATAGTTTCCTTCTGGCACAGCAGCGACGATGGAACGTGCAATCACGCGGCCAACTTCTTTGTTGTCGAAAGTCAGGTAAAATGCCCGCTGGTCTTCGATCAATCGGTCATAGCCCAAAACAGGGATACCTTCGGCTGCGGCTTTGTCCACGGCAGAACCAACGGAACCTGAATCAACTGACAGGATAATCAACGCATCCGCGCCTTGCGCGATCAGGCTTTCAACATCTGTAAGTTGTTTCGCGGCAGATAGCTGAGCATCCGCCGAAATATAGGCGTCACCGTTTGCTTCAATCGCTGCTTTCATTGCGGCTTCGTCGGTTTTCCAGCGTTCTTCTTGGAAGTTAGACCAAGAAACGCCAATTTTTTTACCTTCTGCGTTTGCGCTTGTCGCAAGTGCAGATACAGCAACGGACGCGGCAAGCGCCGCTGTGATAAACTTTTTCATATGTTCCTCCCAAGAACTTAAAATTTGCGGAACCTGTCCGCCGATTTTCTACTGCGATTCTATTTTTCACAATAGTCGAGAAAAATAAACACGAAAGCGTGAGCAGGTCAACTCGTGAGTCGAGAAAAAGATTGCAACTTTGCCGTTCAACGGCAATAAGATGTCGAACATGCACACCGAAAAACCGCAAGGGCGCAAGCAAATGTCATTTATACAAACCGCGATAACAACCGAGGGTTTGCGCCATAACAATCGTGCCATGGTATTGAATTCATTGCGTGAATTTGGACCATTGTCACATACGGTCATCGCTGAAAAAACAGGTTTGGCATCGGGAACCGTATCGGTAATCACCGGTGAATTTTTAGAAGAAGGCGTGTTGGAAAAGGTCGAACAATCACCTGCCAGCGGACGCGGACGCCCACGAATTTCATTCACACCATGTGCCAATTTCGCGTATTTTGTAGTGCTGCGCATTTCCGCGGAACGCATCGAATTTTCGCTATTGGATTACAAAAACACATTAAAAGACCGACAGGTTTTTGGCCGCGACAACACGCAAACCGATGCGGTCAAATTCGGCCAAATGATCAAAAAACAGCTCGCTGATTTTGTCGCACGATCGGAGATCAAACAAAGCCAAATAAAAGTCATTTCCATTACCACCAAAGGCGAGGTGGACACGCAAGAACAATCGCTTCTTTGGTCGCCTGTTTTTGGCAATCAAAAAATAAACTTTCGCGAATTGTTGCACGATGACTGGCACGCAGAGGTTAAGCTACACAACGAAATTTGTTATGTTGCACATAATGTCATGAGACGTGCGGTGCAAAACGATACCGTTACGGCGGGCGATCGACATGCGGTTGTTTGGCTGTCTGACAATATTGGGCTTGGTGTTGCGCGGGTGAACCAACACAAAGAAATAGAGCTTTCAGCGCCATCATTTGGGCACATGCCCCATATCGCACAGGGGCCATTGTGCCGATGTGGCGCAAATGGATGTTTGGAAACCTATGCGGGATTTTACGGTATTTTGCGCACCGCATTCGAAGCACCCACCGATGTTATCCCCGCGAATTTCATCCCCTTGGATCAGATGCACAGATTGGCACAATCGGCTCGCGCTGGGGATCGCATGACAGAATTTGCATTTCGCCAAGCGGGCGCGGCGCTTGGCTTGTCGCTTTCGCGTTTGTTTAACGTATTGGGGCCTATGCCACTTACAATTGTTGGTGCAGGGTTACAATTTTATGACCTGTTAAAACCCGGATTAGAGGAACAGTTACAAGACAGCTTTCTTGTCCGCATGGGTCAGCCTCCGAATGTAAGCTTTGAACCAAACGAAGATCGCCTGGCATTTGAAAGTAACTCCTTTGTCACATTGCGCGAATTTGACAAAACAGAAATCGCAACACGAAAATTCAAACGCTGTAAAAAATAATGAAAACAGTTATTTGTTCACTAATATTGATGTTATTTGGGCAACAAGGCGTTGCGCAATCTGATACCGCTTGGGCCGAGAAAACACCATCGATTGGCGCGATTGAAAACATTCCACACGGATTGCAAAGTAAAACGCAATTGGAACATCTTCGTACTATTGGCGAAGCGTTGTTCACAGCACAATTCACAGAGAAAGACGGTGCAGGTCGTCCAATGGCGACACAGGCCATCATACCAACAAAACCGCGGCGCGCATTACGCCAAACATTTGCGCGGACTTCGGGATTGGATGCAAACGCCTGTTCATCATGCCACAATCAACCGTTCGACGGTGGCGCAGGTGATTTTGTGGCCAATGTGTTTTTATCGGAGGGATTTAACAACCACGATTTTGATACCACCGACCCTGAATTTTCAAACGAACGGGGTACGAACCATTTGTTTGGGTCGGGATTGATCGAATTATTAGCGCGTGAAATGACCGTCGATTTGGTGTCACAACGCACACGGGCATTGTCGAACGCACGCGATACTGGCAGCGCTGTCCGCGTTGCGCTGATTACCAAAGACATATCATTTGGCCATATCACCGCTACGCCTGATGGCATGGTTGATCTATCTGAATTAGATGGTGTCGATACCGATTTGGTCATTCGTCCGTTTAGCCAAAAAGGGGTTATGACATCACTACGACAGTTTACCGTAAATGCATCGAACCATCATCACGGGATGCAAGCCAGCGAACGATTTGGTGTACGTTGGACGGGTGAACAGGATTTTGACGAGGATGGATACGAGAATGAATTTTCGCCCGCAGATGTATCCGCACTTGTCGCTTGGCAAGCAAGCCTGCCTGCGCCAACCGTTTGGCAACCCAGTGATGGTGCATGGCAAGATGCTGCACAAATAGGGGCAGAGCATTTTGATGATTTTGGCTGTACGTCCTGTCACCGCACAGCGCTGCCATTGAATTCACTACACTTTTATGACCCTGGTCCCGTTGATGCGGCTGGGACATTAAACCAACATGATGTCGCCAAGCCTGCAATCTACGATTTGTCGCAACTGGATTGGGTAAAGTCACTTGAACGTAACGAACAAGGGCAGGTCATGGTTCCATTGTTTGGTGACTTGAAGCGGCACAAAATCACCGACCCTGAAAATGAATTGCTTGGAAACGAGTTGTTTTCGCAACGCTTTGTGGGGCGCGATATTTTCATGACCGCAGAATTATGGGGTCTTGGGTCCACCGCGCCCTATGGACATCGCAACGATTTCACCACGCTTGATGCCATAATACGCGCACATGGTGGCAGTGCAAAATCATCTAAAGATTCTTATGAAAATGCCCCCGAAAAACAACGAAGTGAAATCGTGGCATTTTTAAAAACGCTGCGCATTGAGGTGGCAGAATGAAAACCATTGTTGCGCTCGTTTCATTGACAATTACAAACCCAGCATTCGCCCAGTCAGAATTTTTCGGCGATGTTCCACAATTTGTTGAACAAGCTGAAATCGCTGGCATCGATCACCAATATCGCGGCCCGTTCGAATATTTTGTTGGCGGTGGTGCGGCCAGTTTTGATTGCAACAATGACCGTATGAATGACTTGTTTATCGCTGGTGGCGAAATGCCGGCGAAGCTGTTTCGCAATACATCCAAGGCAGGCCAAGACATCACGTTTTCAGAACAACCTATATCCGCAACGGGTGAAATTACCAAAGTAACGGGTGCATATCCAATCAATTTTGACAATGACGCGCATGTGGATCTGATGGTTTTGCGCGTTGGTCAAAACCAGATCTTGCGCGGGCTTGGCGATTGCACTTTTGCCAAAGCAAACGATCATTTTGTCTTTGATGGCGGCGATGCCTGGACAACCGGGTTTTCGGCAATCTGGGAACAAGACGCGGCAAACCCAACCTTGGCATTTGCCAATTACATTGATCGCGATGCACCTGGTTCACCGTGGGGCACCTGTGAGGACAATGTATTGGCGCGCCCAAATCCGAACGGGGAATACGATCAAAATCAATCGCTTTCACCCAGTTTTTGTTCCTTGTCGATTATGTTCACAGATTGGAACAACCGCGGTCAGTTTGATTTGCGCGTCACCAATGATCGCCAATATCATCGCGGTGGTTATGAACAGCTGTGGAATCTCAACAATGGCGGGCGTCCAGAACAATTTGATGCGCGCGATGGTTGGCAAAAGTTAATTATCTGGGGTATGGGCATAGCGCAAACAGATCTAAACGCCGATGGGCGCCCCGATTATGCTTTGTCGTCCATGGGCGATACGATGCTTCAAACCTTGGACGAGGACGCGGAGGAAGACAGCCCAATTTACCGCGACATGGCATATGAACGCGCGGCCACTGCGCATCGCCCCTATCAAGGTGATGATCTGAAACCATCAACGGGTTGGCACACGGAATTTGCCGATTTCAACAATGACACGCGCACCGATTTATACATTGCAAAGGGCAATGTTGAACGTATGCCCGATTTTGCAGAAGTAGACCCCGACAATATGTTGATGGGATTGCCCAATGGAAAGTTTAGCGAACAAGGCGGGGCGGCTGGGATCGCATTACCACGGCGTGGGCGTGGGGCAGTTATTGAGGATTTCAATGCGGATGGAATGCTGGATCTGTTGGTGGTGAACCGCGAAGAGCCCGTGAGCCTGTTTCGCAATCTTGGCCGTAAAACCGAGTGGGGATACGCCCCGTTTGGAAATTTCCTCGCGGTTGAGCTTCGCAACACTGGGGTAAATCGAAATGCCGTGGGTGCAAAAATTTCCGTGAAAACAGGAAATTTGACCCAAACACACACGGTGCAAATTGGCGGGGGTCACGCATCAGGGCGTTTGGGCTTTATCCATTTCGGACTTGGTGTCGCCGAACGTGCGCAGGTGCGCATAAAATGGCCGGATGGCGATTGGAGCCAACCATATCGCGTGTTCGCCAATAACTTTGTGGTGCTTGATCGCGATGATCCAGATGCCAAATATTGGTATCCTGCGCGCTGAAAACCCACTTCTTTTCGCTGATCACAATAAATATACTTGCAGTGGTCTCGCGACCAACTAAATAAGCAGTATTGTATTGTGATTTGCCCAATGCCGCCCATTTTGGCAAGCTATCCCAAAGATCATTGTCTGCAATAGACAAGGCGCGATACGATACAATGGAAGGGACAACAAATGCGTGCGTCATTGACGTTAATTACCACTGGTATCGCCTTATTTTCATTTGGTTATTCGCAATTTAGCGTTGCCCAAAGCGAACGGTTGGAATTTGTTGTTAGCAAAGAAATTTCGAAAAGCATCCGTTTTACATCCCTTTTACGTCAAGCCTTGTTGGAACAAGACAAAACCAGCACCGAAATTTTGGCAGCGGCGCAATCGGATTATCAGCGATTTTTAAGCGTATTATACGAAAATGGGTATTACGGCGCAGAAATCAGCATCACCCTAAACGGAAAAGAGGCTGCAACCCTTTCGCCATTCGAAACACTTGGTGAAATTACTTCTGCTATTGTGTCGATCAAACAGGGTGACGCATTTAAATTTGGCACCGCCCAAGTGCGCCCGCTGCCTTCTGACACAAAATTGGCACCAGAATTCACAACAGGCGAAGTCGCAAAATCATCCGTGATCCAAGAAGCGGTCGATGATTCAATTGATGCATGGCGAAATGCCAGCCGCCCCACCGCGAAAGTTACCGATCAAAACATCACCGCCGATCACACCAGCAATACACTGGATGCATCATTTACGATCCAGCCTGGTCGCATCGCAAAATTTGGTAGCTTGATAATCCGTGGCAATCAACGGATGCGCGAAAATCGCGTTCGTAAAATCGCGGGTTTGCCAACGGGTGAAAACTTTGACCCGCTGGAGTTAGAAGCAGCGGGCCGTCGTTTACGCAACACCGGGGCATTCACAACCGTCGCCATAACAGAAGCGGATCAAGTTTCCCCTGACGGCACCATCCCCATCACCGCCACCGTGGCAGAGGCAAAACCACGCCGCATTGGGGCAGGGGCGACGATATCAACCGATGAAGGATTAACGCTGGAAGGGTTTTGGTTACACCGCAATCTGTTAGGTGGCGGGGAATCCTTGCGTTTTGATGCCGTGGCGTCTGGCATCGGAGGAACCACCGACGGCATTGATTACAACGTCGGGGTCAGCCTGACCCGCCCTGCAACACTAAGCCCTGACACAGATGCAACATTTTCGCTTAACTTTGAACGTGACGACGAACCTGACTATAGCATTCGTGCATATACGGTCGGTTTGAACTTTGACCATGATATCAATGACCGATTGTCGACATATGCAGGCGTTCGGTATCGCAACATTGACACAAATGATGTTTTTGGATTTCGAAATTTTCGCCTGCTAAGTGCACCGCTTGGTGTCACTTACGACAGTCGCGACAGCGAAATTTCTGCAACAAAGGGGATTTACGCATCTCTCGAAGCGCAACCATTTTATGAACGAAACAGATCATACACGGGCATGCGCATGGCGTTCGATGGGCGGGTATATCATGGGTTTGGTGCGGACGATAAATTTGTGTTGGCCGGGCGTACGCAGTTGGGCGCCGTATATGGCCCAGCCTTAGAAGAGCTGCCAGCCGACTATCTATATTATTCTGGCGGCGGCGGCACGGTACGCGGACAAGATTACCAGGTATTGGGCGTACCCTTTGGCACAGATGAAAAAACTGGCGGCAAATCCTTTACTGGTGTTAGCACCGAGTTACGGGCCCCAATTCGTGACAATTTGGGCGGCGTAATCTTTGCAGATTATGGTTATATCGGCAGCACATCTTCGTTTTTAACCAGTGGCGATAGCCATGCTGGTGTTGGCGTGGGTGTACGATTTGAAACAGGTCTTGGCCCCATTCGCGTTGATGTCGGATTTCCAGCGGATGACCTATCAACAAGCAATGTCAATTTTTACATCGGAATTGGGCAAGCGTTTTGAAAATTTTTCGCGCATTTCTGTTTTTTATCATGGCTGTTCTGACAGTGCCAAGCTTTGCTCAGGTTGACAAAAAACCTTACCTTGAACAGTTGATCGAGGACACGCTCGCATCACCAAATTTCAACGTCACGATTACTGGAATGCAGGGCACATTCAGTTCGGATGCCAAGATAGAGCGTATTGAAATTTCAGATGCGGATGGCAAATGGCTTGATATCGAAGGTGCCGCTCTGAGCTGGACGCGATCCGCATTGTTGCGTGGTCGCGTCGAAGTCCAAACATTGGCCGCTGATAAAATCACCGTGCTACGCACCCCAGCCAGCGAAGAAACCACCATAGAATCTGGCAGTTTTCGCATTCCCGAGTTGCCCGTTTCAATCGAAATCGAAAATCTGTCCGCCACTGAATTACATTTGCTGGAACCTGTTTTGGGGCAACCTGCCAGTTTGCGAGCAGATGGGCGCATTACATTAATTGATGGTGATGTGGATGTGTCACTTTTGGCAGAACATCTTGATAAATCAGGTAAATTTGAACTAAACACCATTTACAATGGGCTAGCGCAAACAATTAGTTTGGATTTAGACGCGCAAGAAAATGCAAATGGGTTGGTTGCACAACTGTTGAATATTCCAAATGCGCCCGCACTTGCGCTAACCCTAAACGGAGAAGGCCCACAAGATAATTTCACCACGGGGCTTTCCTTGGCCACGGATGGGGTAGAGCGGATAAACGGACAATTTGTGGCCTCTCCTTTGCGGATCGACGGGCAAGAAGACGGGCTTTCGCTTCGCTTTGACACGATCGGCAATTTGGCACCTTTGTTCCAAGAAGAGTACCGCCCGTTTTTTGGCGAGCGGGCAACACTCAAAGGGTTGATTGAACGCCGCGCCGATGGTTCGACGTCTTTGCCGGAATTTAACTTGGTCACGGCGACCCTCGCGGCACAAGGTCGACTTGAACTCGCTCCCGATTACACCCCCTCAAACATCGAATTACGTGCTCGTCTTGCCGATGCGCAAGGTGCGCCAATTGTTTTGCCAATATCTGGGGCGAAAACGATTGTTCAATCGGGCACTGTATCAATTGCTTATTCAAATGAACAACCGTGGAGCGGTGAAATCACCGCAACAGGTTTGTCGCGCGATGGATTGAGCGTCGCACTTTCAAAAATCAGCGGTGGTGGCAAAATTGCGCCCGCATTCTTGCAAAAATCACCGTCAGATTTGCTATTGTCTGCTGATGTTGATGTCACTTTGGATGGCATAAAACACACTGATTCAAATTTGGCACGCGCCATGGGTGAACGCGTTTCTGGTTCGGCAAATATTGTTTGGAACAAAGACCAGCCCATCACGTTTAGCAATCTTTCAGTATCAAATGGCAATTTTCGTGCCAGCGTCGAGGGCGATATCGCTGGGCTGGAAACTGCGCTATTAACACAAGGTGACATTGTTGCATCCATCAAAGATCTATCTGCGTTTGCAGGGCTAATCGGCCAGCCTGTTAATGGTAACACCGAAATAACTGCCACTGGTCAAACAGCATTGTTAACAGGCGAATTTGATTTAGAATTGGACATCACGGGCAACAACCTGTCGTTAAACAACCCATCGGTTGATCGGTTTATCGCGGGACGCAACACGTTTTCCATGTCTGCCAAACGCACAGAAGGTGGAATACGTTTTGAAAACCTCAAAATCGTAAATCCACAATTATCTGGCGAGGCTTCTGGCCAGCTCAGTAGCGATGATTTATCAGCGAGTTTGTCCGCGCGATTAAACAACGCTAGGATCATTTCTGAAACCTTGACCGGACCATTAACACTTACTGGTAGCGCGAGCCAGAGCGGGGATGATATCCTCGTAGATCTGCAAACGGTGGGTATTGGCGGGTTGTCTGCGGCGATTTCTGGGCGGGTGCCCAAAGGTTCTGGTGCATGGGATATTCGCGCAACCGGTAATGCGCCGCTGGCGTTGCTTGATCGGAACTTGGCCGCAAATTCGGCCAAGGTTCGCGGTAACGCAAATTTCGATGTTAGCATTAACGGCCAGCCAAGTTTGGATGCATTGTCTGGGCAAGTCACCACCACAGGCGCAAGCTTTGTTTTTCCATCACAACAAATCACGCTGAGCGACATTCAATCAACCACCAACATTTCCAACGGCACCGCCCAAACCCAAATGCAGGCCAATCTGGGACAGGGGGGAAGTGTTTCGCTCAATGGGCGCATCGAACTGAACCAATCCCAAGGGTTTCCTGTGGATTTAGACATCAACGTCAATAACGCCCGTAAAAAGGATCGCAATTTTTATTCAACTGTTTTGAATGGTACGCTTAACCTGACCGGGCCCGCGTTGAACGGGCCGACGCTGTCAGGGCAGGTTGCCCTGTCGGATACGGAAGTGAATTTAAAGGCGCAGCTTATTCCAACGCTTTCCTTTTTACCCGAAATTGCGCATGTGAATGAACCTAATTTGTCGTTTCAAACACGCCAACGTGCAGGACTTGTGCGCGCACAAACCGATGACACCACATCCGTGGCACCGATAAAATTAAACATCGTATTGAGCGCGCCATCGCGGGTGTTTGTACGCGGGCGTGGGTTAGATGCCGAATTAGGTGGACGCATTCGTTTCATGGGGACCACGCAAAATGTCGTTCCAACGGGTGCGTTTAACCTTATTCGTGGACGCATGGATATTCTTGGTAAACGCTTTAATCTTAGCGAAGCATCAATGACCATGATCGGGTCACTTGACCCGCGTATCCGTGTCGTCGCCACAACAACATCAAGCGATTTTACCACCTCGGTTATCGTTTCAGGATTGGTTTCTGATCCACAGATCAGTTTGGAATCCACACCAGAATTACCCGAGGACGAAATATTATCGCATATGATTTTTGGCAAAAACCTCAATGAAATTTCACCATTCCAAGCAATCCAATTGGCATCAGGCTTGCGCGAATTATCCGGCAAGGGCGGTATCGCATTTGCAAGCAAACTGCGTAGCAAATTGGATTTGGATGATTTCAATGTCGTGGTTGATGACGATGGCGATATTGGTGTTCGCGCAGGTAAGTATTTATCAGAAAATGTTTACACCACGGTCACCATCGCCGAACGGGATAAATCCACGGTTTCAATCAACCTTGATGTTAATAAAAACGTCACCTTGCGCGGTTCCGTAAAAGAAACCGGCGCAAGCAGTGTTGGCGTGTTTTTCGAAAAAGATTACTAAGCTTTTACGAATTTCAAACTCACACCATTCAGGCAATGGCGTTTACCCGTTGGTTTTGGACCATCGTCAAATATATGGCCAAGATGGCTCCCGCAGCGACGGCAATGTGCTTCTGTGCGGGTTGCGAACAATGTGTTGTCTTCTTTGGTGCCGATCGCGTTTGGCAGGCTTTGATAAAAACTCGGCCAGCCTGTGCCGCTGTCAAATTTGGTTTTTGACGAATACAACGCCAAATCACAGCCGCGGCAAATATACTGTCCATCGGCATAGTTTTTATCCAACGGGCTTGATCCCGCACGCTCTGTTTTCTCGTTGCGCATCACTGCAAATTGCAGATCCGTCAACATTGCACGCCATTCGGCTTCTGTGCGAGTGATTTCAAATGTGCCTTCAGATGCAAAACCCAAGTTTGCTGAAAATGGTAAAATTGCAGAGGTCATTATAAATTTACGGCGGTTCATTGATCTATCCCTTTCATGCTTGTGTTCCTAAATACACGAATTTTTCACTGAGATAGTTTCAATCGGGATAGAACACAGTTTTTTGAAAGTAGCGTGAGAACACAAATGATATTGGTGAAATACCTTAACTATTAACATAACTATCATTATTGGAAAATTATAGAACGCCTCCCATTCGGCCAGTTTAGCTTCCAAATCCACATCTCCCTTATAGCTGAGCAATTGATAGAATTCTTGTTGATCAGAGCGATGCGAACGCTCCACTTTTCCGTTAAGTTGCGGTGAGCTGGGTTTGATGTATGCGTGGCGAATGCCTTTGTCTTCGACATGCCAATGGAACTTAGCTTGGAATTCATGACTATTATCCGCCGCCCGATAGGGTATTGCGAAGCGATGCTCGAAAGGGGGTTCTGATTTCACAAATACGGAATGGGAACTTTTCAATGATATGATCGATGAACTCGATTCAAGCCATTGCATTTCAAAATACGATAAACGCCAGCATCCGATATTTGTATTTCGTGATAGCGCGCCATGTACCAAGAAATACGGATCAGACCGAGGTGATATTTCTTACGCAGGTAAACCACCTTTTCTTCGATCTCAGGAGCGGTTCTGTTTGCATGCCATTTAGGGATCGGTGATTTGTCAATCAGGCCAGCTTCACCGTGTTCGAGATAGGCTGCACGCCAGCGATAAAAGCTCGCGCGACCAATGCCGAAATAACGACAAGTTTTAACGACAGACCCAAATTCGGCGGCATAATTCAAAATACGAAGTTTACGGCGAATTGCCCGTTGATCATCATTCAAAGGAACATCCTCCTTCTTCAATATGAAGATTACAGAAAATGTCTCGCGAGTACGCTAATATCAACAAATCTGAAAACACATTGCTCTCAAGCTATTGACGCCTATTGGTCTTCATTGAGACCTGACAATTTCTCAGCCGCATTTCTCAACGGCTCAAGATATTCCATCAAGTGTTCGAGGGAGCAGCGCATGACTGGTGCATGGGTGGACAATGTGGCCAGAAGTCTACCATTGGGGCTTGGTATTGGCACACCAATTGCAATCATCCCGATCATAAATTCCTCATTGTCGGTCGAATATCCGCGTTCTCTGGTTTTGCTCAATTCATCACGAAGTTCATCCGGTGATATAATTGTGTGTTCAGTTAACTGTTTCAAAGGATTGGCAGTTAACACACCCGAGAGTGTATTTGATCGCAGGGAAGATAGATATAGTTTACCACTTGCAGTGCAATGAAATGGAACCTGCGTTCCTCTGGGTAACTGTATTCTGAGTGGCCATTTAGTCTCGACTCGATCAAGATATGTCATTCCTTCTCGGTCAGGAGTGGCCAAGTTTACGGTTTCGCCAATTTCCTCGGCCACACCTTTCATGATGGCCAGGCGCGCTGTACGTACGCGCTCTGATGATATAGTGTTAGCGGCCAATGCCCGCAATCGATCGCCAGGGCTATAAGACCGCCCATCAATATCGCGTTGCAAATAACCTTCGGCTTCTGCGGTTTGCAAAAGCCGATGAATGGTCGGTTTTGGAAGGCCAATCGTCTGAATGAGATCGGTTGGCCTAACTGATACCCCAAGTTTTGCAATCTCTTCTATGATCATCAAAAGCCGAAGATTGGTAGGGATTTGATTTTCTTTCGAAGAAACGTGATCGTCGGGCATGCGTCTCGCCTATCTGTTTGGCAGCAGAGCCAACGCAAATTCAGGAACAAGTGCTACGAGTACCCAAACGCCAATCAATGCTGCAAGGTAAGGAACTGTATAGCGCAATAACCGGAAGTATGGAACACCTGTTACACCAGACGCCACATAGAGGTTGAGCCCATAAGGCGGCGTAATGAACCCGATAGAGGCACCAACAAGAAAGATCACAGAAAAATGCACTGGATCAATCCCAACCGATGCCGCGATGGGCGCAAGAATTGGTGCGAGGATGATCGTGACTGGCAAGCTTTCCAATACCATTCCAGAAAAGAACACGATGACCATCGAGGTGAATAATACAGCGTAATAACCACCCATCGACGTTACGAAATCGCCAATGGTTTGTTGTGCGCCAAGCAACGACAAGATTTGTTGCATCACCACAGACACGGCGATCAGCGGCGCTAAGATTCCACTGATTTGTGCAGATCGCACGACAATTGACGGGATTTGTGGAATAGTGAATCCTTCAACAACGAACATCTCAAGATAACTTTTGTCCGCAACAGGTTTATCACGATCAGACCCCATGATTTTGTTCAATGGATGGCTTATTAAACCTGCAATGATACAAAACCCAACGGTCACACCCGCTGCTTCTGTCGGTGAAAATTTACCTGTGTAAATTCCCCACAGAACAAGGCCGATCGCGAAAAATCCAAGCCAAGCGCCAAATGCTGTTTTCAAAACGCGGTTTAGTTGCAATGGAATTAGATAACCCCATCCATTGATACGGCAGATGATCCAGCAGGCAAGCTGCATCCCCACAACCATCATAGTTCCAGGAACGATACCAGCAACAAACAGGTCCGAAATTGGTAAGTTCAGCAAAAACCCATATACAATGAAAATGATTGATGGTGGGATGATGATCCCAACGGTACCACCCGCTGCGGCGGTTGCAGCAGAGAACCGTTCGTCGTAACCACCCTTGACCATTTCGGGGTGCAACATCGAACCGATCGTGGCCGTTGTTGCCGAGTTTGAACCAGAAATCGCGGCAAACAAGCCGCACGCACCCAATGATGCCATGGCAAGCCCACCGCGCAACCAACCCAAACAGGAATAAGCAAAATCAGATAATCGCCGCGCGATACCAGATTGATTGATCAAATCCCCTGTTAGAATAAACAACGGCATCGCAAGCAGTGCAAAACCTTTGTTAAATACATTGAGCAATTCTGCACCCATATTATCAAGCGTGAGGCCAAGGACGAATGAACAACCAATCACCCAATAGGCAATGACCAATAGAACGGGCACACCGAGCATAAAGAGCACGGTCACACCAAGTGAAATGAGCGTTACAAATGTTCCATCAGTCATTACAGGTCTCCCCCGATCACAGCTTGTTTGATCAACGGCTGACCGCTGCGGAAATTTGCAATATCCTCAAAGAGGTTTTCAAAAACACGTGCGGCCATCAAGACAAATGACATTGGTGCAGTAATCAAAAACCACCATTGCATTATATTGTCTGTCCCCAGAACAATTTGAAAATTTGATGCCGATAACGCAGTCATGCGCGCCGTTGTCACCAAAACGATGACGCTAAACGTAAACCATAATACCGCATCCAGTATAAGACAGGCCATTTGACCAGCGCGTGGCATAATGGTTCTAAATTCAGAAAAGCTAAGATGTGTGCGTAAGCGCACGTTAAATGCGGCACCAAACCATGCCATAATCATGAATAATAACGGCGGTATGGTTGTTGACCACGGCTGTTGATTGGAAAATACAAACCGATCAATGACGCCCCAAAAGATGATGAACGCAATCGCAAGATAGCTGTAAACCATAATAGTGCGTTCCAAATGACGATCCAACAAGGGTACTTTTTTATAGATCCATAAAACAAGCAACCCGCTGATCGCCGTTGCCATCGTTCCAAAAACCCAAGCTGCGTCGGATTTCAATGCGTTGCGAATTTCAAAGCTATCTTGAGATGCAAATGCACTGAATATGTCCCCGATTCCTGACAAGATTGCCATACGTCCTCCCTGACGTGTCAGCCAGAATTTTCTGGCATTCCACACAAATTGATTGACCGACGCCGAAATGACGTCGGTCGCCTAAGTTTTATTTTTATCTAACCCTTCCACCAACGGCGGGGTTCGACATTTTCTGGTTTCATATCTTTTGGAACCTGACGGGCAATGTCATAGATTTCTTGATAGGTATCAATACCACCTGCCCATTTATTCAAACGCTCGCGCCAGCCTTCCCAAAGCTGTGGCTGGAATTCAGGTGAACACATCTCTTCGGCCATTTTGATTTGATCATCCGCCAAGAAGGCGTTGCGAACATTGTTTTCTGCAAACACAGTACCAGGAAGTTGGGGATCAGAATGACCAACCGTTTTAACAAGCGCGGCTTCGTTGGCGGCTTGGACGTGGGTTTGTGCCCAGTAGGACGATTCCATAACCGCGTCTTGGAGATGACCATCAAGCGAGTCAAACACAGATGAACTCATTGAAGTGTGCTCGGTTCCGCAGAAGAATTTCAAATCAACAGACTGTGACACAACAGGTGACATATTCGCATATGCCACAGCGGATGCCCAGGTTTCCGCCCCGTCGATCAAGCCTTGCTTCAAACCATCAAGAGTTTCTTCCCAAGCGACAGGCACGGGGTTCAGATTCAGCGCTTGCATAGCAATTCGCCCAAGTTGTGTACCCGTGACACGGTTTTTGGTGCCAAACAGCTCTTCCAATTTGGTCACCGTTGGCGCGTCTTTGTATTTAAGACCCAATTGAATCCCGCGCAGCTCGCAATGGCTAAACAAAAATTTTAAACCATGACGTTTTTCAAGCGGATCACGCAAAATACGTTGTGATTCAGGGCTATAAAGGAAGTGATACTGTGACGCACGGCCAGGGAACATATACGCGTAATCAAGTACATTCAAATAAGGCGCGCCGCCTGCGGAATTCTGAGTTGACGCTGCATAAATATCGACAATGCCTTGTTGGGTTTTCTCAACGCATGACGTTTGGCCACAGATTTGATTGTCGCCAATGAACTCGATGCGAATTTCGCCATCCGTGCGGCTCTCTAAATCGCGCGCAAATTCCAATGCGCCAGCGCGTTCAATTAAAAGATTTCGCGCATTAAAACCAGATGCACCAAATTTAAGTGTATGTTTGGCCGGCTTTGAAAAGCGTTTTTCATAAGTTGACTCAGCCGCACGACCAAGATTGGCAAGGCTCATCGCACCGCCAAAGCTACCCGCCGCCAAAAGCGTTGAGCTCATACCGTATCTACCAGCGACCCTAAATAGATCACGGCGTGAAATACCACGCAGATTGTTAGATGTACTCATTTCTTTCCTCCCGAAAGTTAATTATTGAGACTTGTGGTCTCATTAATAGTGCATTAATGATGGCTTACGCAAGGGAAATTTCGAATCCCATATTTTGAAGCTTGGAGGAAACGCGTATGGCGCAGAAAAGAGCCGATTTTCTGATAGTTGGAGCAGGATCAGCAGGCTGTGTCCTTGCGAATAGACTGAGCGCTGATCCCGCGAATCGGGTCATTCTTCTGGAAGCTGGCGGCCGCGACATCAATCCTTGGATTCATGTTCCGGTTGGATATTTTAAGACACTTCACAATCCAAATACGGATTGGTGTTACAAATCTGAACCCGACCCAGGATTGAATGGACGATCACTTGATTGGCCACGTGGCAAAACACTTGGCGGGTCCAGTTCGATCAACGGTTTATTGTATGTGCGCGGTCAGAAACAAGATTACGACGGTTGGGCACAGCGCGGGAACAAAGGCTGGGGATATGATGATGTATTGCCGTTATTCAAGCGCTCAGAATCATATGAAAAAGGTGGCGATGAATACCACGGTGGCGATGGGGGTTTGTCCGTATCGATGATCCGCGCCAAAAGCGACATCTCGCAGGCATTTATAGAAGCGGCGATGGAAATGGGTGTTCCGCGTAACTACGATTATAATGGTGAAGAACAAGAAGGCGTGAGCTATTTTCATCAAACCGCACGTGATGGTTTTCGCTGTTCCAGTGCGCGCGCATTTCTGAACCCCGTTAAGAAACGTCCTAATTTAGAGGTCATCACCCATGCACATACTGAATCCCTGATCTTTGACCAAACGGATACGCGCCGTGTTGTTGGCGTGCGCTATTCGCGCAAAGGGCAAACGCATGAGTTAATGTTGAATCCTGGTGGCGAGGTCATTTTATCAGCCGGCGCCATTGGTTCTCCACAAATTTTAGAACTGTCAGGGATTGGGCGCGGTGATGTCCTGCGCAATGCTGGTGTCGAAGTACGACATGAATTGGCAGGGGTTGGCGAAAACCTACAAGATCACTTGCAAATACGCCTTGTCTATGAGGTAAACGCCCAAACATTGAATGATGCAATCAATCGGTTCGTGCCACGCATGGGAATTGGGTTGAATTACGCATTGTTCCGAAAGGGGCCGATGAGCCTTGGTGCGAGCCAAGTATGTGTGTTTGCTAAATCCATGGAAGGTTTGGAAACGCCCGACATCCAGTTTCATTTTCAACCTCTTAGTGCTGATAAACCAGGTATCGAAATGCACCCGTTTTCGGGCATTACGTCGTCTGTCTGTCAGCTCCGTCCAGAAAGCCGCGGCCATATTCATATTGCTTCGCCAAATGCTGTGGATTACCCCAAGATCGTTCCGAACTATTTGTCAGCAACCGCCGATCAGCTCTGTGCGATCCGTGCCGTTAAATTTGCCCGCGCAATGACCCGAACCAAGGCACTGAGCCCATTCGTGGTGCGCGAACATGTACCCGATAATGATCCTCAGACCGACGAAGAACTGCTCCAATGCGCGCGGAATATCAGCCAAACAATCTATCATCCAACCAGCACCTGTCGGATGGGGCATGATGACATGGCTGTGGTTGACGATCGTTTGCGTGTGCGCGGCATTGCGGGGCTTCGGGTGGCGGATGCATCAATCATGCCAGATATCGTTTCGGGTAACACCAATGCCCCCACAATTATGATCGGTGAAAAAGCAAGTGACATGATTTTAGAAGACCGGCAATAGCCCCCCCCTTTAATTACACATACTAAATGGAGACATGAAAATGAAAATGACAACGGAAGAAGCTTTTGTAAAAGTGCTTCAAATGCACGGTATTGACCATGCTTTTGGAATTATCGGATCCGCAATGATGCCTATTTCTGATCTATTCCCCGCAGCAGGGATCAAGTTTTTTGACTGTGCGCATGAATGTAATGCTGGCATGATGGCCGATGGTTTCACCCGTGCCTCTGGTGATATGTCAATGATGGTCGCACAAAACGGGCCGGGTATTACCAGCCTTGTTACGCCGATTAAGACTGCGTATTGGAATCACACTCCGCTTTTGGTGGTCACACCACAAGCCGCCAATAAAACGCTCGGCCAAGGTGGTTTCCAAGAAGTCGAGCAGATGGCATTGCTCGAAGATATGGTTGCCTATCAAGAAGAAGTTCGTGATCCATCGCGTATGGCAGAGGTTCTTAATCGTGTGATCTTGCAAGCAAAACGCGCCAGTGCGCCCGCTCAAATCAACATCCCACGCGATTATTGGACACAAGTTATTGATATTGATTTGCCTGCGGTGGTGGAATTCGAACGCCCCGCTGGTGGTGAAAATGCCGTTGCAGAGGCAGCCAAAATGTTGTCCGAAGCAAAATTCCCAGTGATTTTAAACGGTGCTGGTGTTGTTCTGGGTGATGCAATCGGTGATTCAATGGCCTTGGCGGAACAGCTGACCGCGCCAGTTTGCGTTGGCTATCAACATAACGATGCGTTCCCTGGTAGTCATCCGCTCTTCGCGGGCCCTTTGGGTTACAATGGCTCAAAGGCTGGAATGGAACTTATTTCAAAGGCTGATGTCGTACTTGCTCTTGGCTCTCGGTTGAATCCGTTTTCAACCTTGCCTGGTTACGGTATCGATTATTGGCCAACAGACGCCAAAATTATTCAGGTGGACATCAACCCTGACCGTATCGGCCTAACCAAACGTGTATCAGTTGGTATTGTCGGTGATTCCAAAAAAGTTGCCCAAGCCCTACTGGCGCAACTTTCCGATGATGCAGGTGATGCAGGGCGCAAAGAACGCAAAGAAACAATTGCGGACATTAAATCACGCTGGGCGCAAGAGTTAACATCGATGGATCACGAAGATGACGATCCGGGTACATCATGGAATGAACGCGCTCGCGATCGTGAACCTGGTAAAATGAGCCCGCGTATGGCGTGGCGTGCAATTCAATCTGCGCTACCCAAAAATGCAATTATCTCTTCTGATATCGGGAATAACTGCGCTATTGGTAACGCATACCCATCGTTTGAAGACGGGCGCAAATACCTTGCCCCTGGTTTGTTTGGACCTTGTGGTTACGGGTTCCCTTCGATTTGTGGCGCCAAGATTGCGTGCCCTGATATACCTGTTGTTGGGTTTGCAGGCGACGGTGCATTTGGCATTTCGATGAACGAAATGGTATCTGTAAGTCGTGACGATTGGCCTGCGATCACAATGGTGATTTTCCGCAATTACCAATGGGGTGCCGAAAAACGTAACACCACTCTTTGGTTCGATGACAACTTTGTTGGCACCGAACTTGCACAAGAAGTGAGCTATGCTGGCATTGCGCGTTCTTGTGGTGTTGAAGGTGTTGCCGTCACATCAATGGAAGAATTGACAACGGCGCTGAACACTGCTGTCACCGCACAGATGAAAGAAGGAAAAACAACCTTTATCGAAGTTTTGCTTAACCAAGAACTTGGTGAACCATTCCGTCGTGATGCGATGAAAAAACCAGTGAGCGTCGCGGGTATCGATGCTGGCGATATGCGGCCAAATCGCCGCTCCGCTTAAACTTGTCCCGAGCTGAAACAAAATTTGTTTCAGCTGCCCCTCGCCCCCTCCTTCCTCCTCCCTTCGCAAGGAGGGGGCGTCTTTTTTGATGAGACTTACTATGATGTTAGAACACACAGCTACGGCAAACTTTTCGCGTGCAATGGATATTATTCAAAAATACTGGAGAGGCTTCCTTGTATCCATCGTCGTTGCCGCCGCTGCTCAATTCTTATCGGAACACTATGGTGCACCCGCCATGTTAATGGCTCTGCTTCTCGGAATTGCGTTTCACTTTCTCGCAGAAGAAGGCGTCTGTAAACCTGGGATTGAATTTACGTCTCGTACGGTGCTGCGGTTCGGTGTGGCGTTGTTGGGTGCACGTATTTCGGTTGAGTTGATGATCGGCCTTGGCCCTCGGTTAATTGCAGTTGTCATTGCAGGCGTGGTATTGACGACGTTTTTTGGTATTTTATGCGCACGCTTTTTAGGACGCGGGTGGCGCTTTGGCTTGCTCACGGGTGGATCTGTCGCGATCTGTGGGGCGTCCGCAGCGATGGCAATTTCTGCTGTTTTGCCCAAAAACGAACATTCCGAACGTAATCTTATTTTCACGGTGTTATCGGTGACTGTTCTGTCTACAATTGCGATGATCGCTTATCCAATTTTGACTGAGATTTTTGAATTTAATGACGAAGTATCCGGCGTATTTCTGGGCGGTACAATCCATGATGTTGCACAGGTTGTGGGTGCTGGGTTCTCTGTTTCGGATGAGGCTGGCGAGGTTGCTACGCTGGTCAAATTGATCCGTGTCGCCATGTTAGCACCTATCGTTTTAGTGATTTCGATGATTGTCCGCCGTCACGCAGAAGATGGCAACACAGATGGCAAACGTCCGCCCATCCTCCCAACATTTGTGGTAGGTTTTTTGATATTTGCCACTTTGAACTCGCTTGGCTTTATTCCAGAGGTTGTTGTTGAAATCATGTCATCATTGAGCAGATGGGCATTGCTGATTTCAATTGCTGCGGTAGGAATGAAAACATCGTTGAAACGCATTCTTGATGTCGGCGGTCAGGCAATTGGGCTCATCATTGCGGAAACTGTGTTTATTGCCCTGTTTGTATTGGCAGGCGTTGCCCTGTTGGGCCATTGATAGGACACTGTATTCACGCTTGGGAGATGCTTTTATAAAACGGTGAGCAATCACCCAAAATACTGGTTCTGATCGACGGTTGCAATTCGCATCGATAGCTTGGGCGCTGCCGTCGAAAGCAGTGACGAAGACGAATTAATTTTAACAGCGGATATATCACCCGCGTAACGGCGGCATTCGAAAGGAGAATTAATATGCAAATGTTAGACAGCAGAAATATGAGCAGCGTGAATTGGTATATGCAAAAAGTCATCGAAAAGGGTGAACTTAACCGCACACCGCGATTTAATTTTCTAAGTAGAACGTGATGTTCGTGACCACACGCACCAGTTTATCCAATGCCGATGTGCTGCCCGAATGGGCGTCAATTTGAAATCCACCTTGGGACGCGGATTGAATACCACCCACAGAAACGCCCGCATTGGATGCAAACTCATTTGCCGCAATGCGCGCATTTTCCGTTGCCTCGCGCAACATGTCAGGTTTGATGTCGTTCAATTTGGTATATTCGTATCGCAGGCTGTCCTGTGCGACATCAATGCCATCTTTGGCTAAATCGAATATCGGTTGACGGGCGGGATCAATTTTTTGCGGCTCACTCGTGGTGATTTGAATGCTCCCCGATACCAAAAAATAACGGTCAATAATTTTGCCTTCGTTATCACGATCGGTGTAATCAGATTTACGCAATGGTGTGAAACGCAATTCATCATCGCTAAACCCTGCCGCAGTCAGAATATCATGAATGCGCACGCTTTTTGCTTGGGTTTGTTCAAAAACATCTGTCACCTGTGTCACATCGCGACCAAAGCTCGAAAAAGACAACAACCAGCGCCCCGTATCCGCCTGAACCACGCGTTCGGACAAGCCTTTCACACGCGCAGTATTCGCACCTGTACGTTCATTTAGGGTTGTTTGACTTACAAAATACCCTGCGGCGGCGATCCCTGCCCCCAAAAACAAACTGGCGATGATTACGGATTTATTGCCTGACATTTCTTTTCCTTAGTATGTGTAATGATCCGTTCAATATATCCAAGCGAACGATGTCCACAACCGCGTTTTGCCGGCAATATTTGCGGTTATGGTGATGTTAAAACAACGTCCAACTGTAGTGCAAACGCACTTGGCGCGGCCAAAATGATCACACGAGATACATTTCAAGTCGATCGCATTTTCATTGGACAGACACTTCTGTCTGTAAACGTTTTGCGGATGCACCAGGGGTAGCGCCCCATACGGCAATCCAACGGTAAAATATAGGTGTCAAAAACAGTGTGAAAACGGTGGCAAAGCCAAGTCCGCCAACAATCACCCAGCCAACGGCCACGCGGGCCTCTGCGCCAGCACCCGAGGTTAAAACCAATGGCAAACCGCCAAATGCGGTGGACACCATCGTCATCATCACAGGTCTGATTCGAAGGCTCAGCGCATTCCGAATGGCGGAATCAATGTCCTGCCCCGCTTCGCGCAGTTGATTGGCGAATTCTACAATCAAAATCCCATTTTTTGCCATAACCCCAATCAACATCACCAAACCGATCTGACTGTAATAATTCAACGAACCGCCCGTGAGTGATATCGCCAACAATGCCGCCGCCAATCCAAAGGGTACCGTCATCATGATCACAACAGCACTGGCAAAGCTTTCAAATTGTGCTGCCAGAACCAAAAGAACAACCAAAAGTGCCACACCAAAAACGGTGTACATTGCGTTGGTGCTGCTTTGTAAGGTTGCTGCCTCTCCGGTGAAAACAATGCGCATTCCATCGGGCAAAATTTCCTGGGCAATGTCTGTTAGGCGCGACATGGCCGTGGACATATCGGCCCCCTCGCCCAAATTGGCCTGCACGGCGACGGAAAGCGCGCCACCTTGACGCTCGATCTGGGCTTGCGTTACCACGGTTTCAAGCGATGCAATCGTTGATAACGGCACATATGCACCACCATCCAAACGCAATGACATTGATGCAATATCAGACGGATCATCAATCGGTGGACCACCGGGAACAACATTCACATCAATTTCGGTATCGTCTTCAAACACACTTACCGCAACATCACCTTGAACAAGTGCGCTTACAAGTGCCGATACTTCTGAAGACGACAACCCCATATCATTTGCGGCGACGTTATCCACAATCACCTCAAGTTGTGCATTCACACTGTCATTGGACAATTGCGGGTTCAAGAACGCCGCATCCTGCCCCATCGCAGCGACAAGATCATCCGCCGCACTGGTGATTGCTTCTACATTTGTGCCAGTCACAGCAAAGCTAAGCCCGCTACCTGCACCACGAATGTTAAGACTATTGGTTGAACGCGCACTCACTTGTAATCCTGGAACCGTGGAGAGCTGTTTACTGATTTTTGCAACCAGTTCACCTTGGGAAAAATCGCGATCTTTCCAATCTGGCAAACGCGCGATAATAAATGCGTTGGTGCCGCCGCGAACGCCAACAATGCTTTGGACCGTTTCGATTTCGCCCGTCTGGGTATAGCTGGACAAAATTTCTTCGACGTCCATCACCTGACTATCAAGGTAGTTCACCGTGGTATCACTTGCGCCGCGCGCCTGAACCAAAAAAAATCCCCGATCCTCGGCAGGTGTAACCGTTGATGGCAATGTAAATGCCGCACCAAGGGCAAAAATCACAAATGCACCTGCAATTGAGACCACGACCAATGGGGCGCGAATGGCGCGATCCATGATCTGATCAAAGCCAAGTTCAAAACGATTGCGCTCGATTGGTTCGTTGTCTTGGTTTTTCTTGGGCTTTCCCGGATCGAGCAATGCCGCCAATACAGGTGCGAGTGTGAGCGCGGTTATTGATGACAATGTCACCGCAAACGCCAATACAAAACCAAACTCGGAAAACACCCCGCCTGCTTGGCCAGGTAAAAATGAAATCGGAATGAACACCGCAGCCAGTGTAGCGGTGGTTGAAATCACGGCAAAGAAAACTTCGTTTGTTCCCGCCGCCGCGGCCGCAAATGCACCCATCCCTTCACGACGTTTACGTACGATATTTTCGATCACCACAATGGCATCATCCACCACCATCCCCGTGGCCAAAACCAACGCAAGGAGGCTGATTGTATTGACAGAAAAACCACTGATCCAGATTGCCGCAAGCGTACCAATCAATGCAACAGGTATCGTGATCGCAGGAATAAGCGTCGCACGCGCAGACCGTAAGAACAGGAAAATAACCGCAACAACAATCCCAGTGGCCATCAAAATGGATTTTACCACCTCTGATAATGACCCTTCGACAAAAATGCCGTCATCGGTGGTTATCAAAAGCTTTACGCCATCGGGCAGATCTGATTGCAGTTCCTCGACCGCCACATTGACCGCGCGCGAAATTTCAAGTGTGTTGCCCACAGATTGACGTGTAATATCAAGCCCAACAGCGGTTTGACCATTCACGCGCGTAAAAACGCTACTGTCTTCTGGAATAAGCTGCACCAAAGCAATATCGTCAATGCGTGTTGTCGCATTAACTTGCAGAGCTTCAATCATTTCAACGGTGACATTTTTACTGGCAACACTGAGGGCGAGCGTTTGGTTTTGGCTCTCGATCTCACCCAGTGGTGTGTCGTCTCGCAAATCCGTCAGTGTCTCGCTGACGTCAAAAATCGTGAGACCACGGCTCAGCAAGGACGGCATGTTTAATGTGACACGAAACTCGTTCGACCGGTTACCCCGAACGGTGACTTCGGCAATGCCATCAATGGTTGACAGGCGTTCATAAACCAAACCTTCTGCGATTTGGGTAAGTGAATCCAAACTCGCATTGCCCAAGAGAGCCAATCGAATGATCGCGTCTGCGTTGCTGTCGCTTTTGCTAACGGAGGGGTCATCAATATCATCTGGCAAGGATCGCGTTGTTTCGGAAACAATTTCGCGCGCCTCGTTTGCCGCAACATTCACATCCGTTCCATCGGTTAAATCGATGGTGATCCGGCTGGACCCAGAACTTGATTCCGATTCCATGTATGAAAGTCCGTCTAACGCACTGAGCGCGTCTTCCAGTACCTGTGTCACTTCGCGATCAACCGTGGCGGGCACGGCACCATCATATGTTGTGCGCACCGATAAAACGGGTTGATCAACATCTGGCATTTCGCGCACGTCAACACTGCTGAGCGCGGCTAATCCTGCGACAATAATCAACAGGTTAATAACGATACCAAAAATCGGGCGGGCAACGAATGTGTCGGCAAACCCTGCACGATGCATTTTTTTCTCTAGGCTCATGAATTTGGCTTTCCGGTCGCATTCGCGTCGGAAACCTGAGCACCTTCACGCAATTTAGCAGCACCTTCGGCAACGATGCTGGCACCAAGTGGCACATCTGTTTCCACCCAAATTTGGTCGCCTTCACGATATCGAATAGCAACCGAATGGCGAGACACTTTGCCATTGGTTGATACCCAAATTCCAGCCCCATTTCGATCCCACGTAATGGCCGTGGATGGCACAACGGGCAAGGGTGCGGTATCCTCATTCATCCGCACCGTGAATGTCATGCCAGACAATAACAAACCATCAGTGTTATCGATTTGCGCATGAACTGTCGCACTGCGCGTGACACTATCTAGGCGGCTATCAAATGCCGTAATTGATCCTTCGAACACGCGCCCTGCATATGTTGGTGTCCCGATAAGAACTTTTTTTCCGCGCTCTAACAAACTGATTGAACGTTCAGGCACCTCAAATTGCGCGATAAGAACCGTTGAATCATCAATCGTAACCACAGTGTCACCTGCACTTACATATGTGCCTTCTTCCAATGTCGTTAATCCCAATGTCCCCGAAATTGGGGCACGGATCGTGCGATCATCCAGCGCAACCTGCGCCAATGCCAAATTTGATTCAGCAAGTCGTAGCGCAACTTCGGCATCAGAGGCTGCAACATCAGAAATTGTTAAATTTCCACCAGAACGCAGAGAGGTATATCGATCAACTGTGGATTTTGCATCATCGCGTTCGGTTTGAGCGATTTCAACCGCTAAACGCTGGGCACGATCATCCAAGCGCAGCAATACATCGCCCTTTTCTACAAACACATTTGGCTCCATGGACACCGCAACAATTTCACCAGAATCGCTGGTAACAACATCGACATTGCTCAGTGATGTCGCACTTCCAATTGTGCGTAGAACGAGTGTATGGCTCTGCTCTTCTAATGGAGCAAGCACCACTGTGGTTGCACCACCGCCACGGCCGGATCTGCCTGCCGCTCCGTTTGCGCCCCCACCCGAAGAAGCGGTCGTTTCGTTGGAATCCGAAAATCCTATCGTTTTCACAATGCGATCAGGAATTCCAAAGGTGAACACATAGGCCACAATCAATATGGCAGCCCCTGCGAGTATTGATAAGAGTTGTTTCACGCAAAATCCCCTTAGCGGTACAAAAAGTTTAAACATCAAGTGTTGCTTAATCTCATACGCGGGTCAAAAACCTTTCCGTCGAAAAAAGTTTACGATTTTGGCGTGAGTTTAACCATAAGAGATTAATTAGTACGAGTGCGGTGGACGACGCCACTCATTAGGACAGTTTGGTCACAGTCTGTGCTTCATAATCAGTTGCAATTTCAGGTTCGATTGTCTTAAATTTTTATATGAAGCCAAAAATTCTAACAACTCTAGCCACATATGATCGTACCCAGTTTGCCAGCGACCTGTTCGCAGGCGTATCGGTAGCGATGGTCGCGTTACCTTTAAGTCTTGCAATCGCAATAGCGTCAGGTGCAGGTCCAGAAAAAGGCTTAGTTACCGCAATCGTAGCTGGGTTTTTAATCTCGCTCTTGGGGGGGAGTCGAGTACAAATTGGAGGCCCGACGGGTGCGTTTATCGTGGTCGTCTTTGGTGTAATCGCTGAGCATGGTTATGATGGACTCGTTTTGGCGACCTTCATGGCGGGATTGATCATGCTAATCGCTGGGTTTTGTCGCGCCGGCAGCTTAGTGGCCTATGTTCCAGAGGCCGTGATAAATGGGTTTACGATTGGGATCGCTGTTATCATCGCAACGAGCCAGATAAAAGATATGTTCGGGCTTGCGATCGAAGACGTACCAGCAGAATTCGTAGAAAAGATTGATGTTCTCTGGGCGGCGCGAGAAACTCTAAATCCCCATGCATTGGCGATTGGGCTCGCGACAATGATATTCATTGTTTTGCTGAGGCGATTGGCGCCAAAATTTCCAGGTCTGATCGTTGCCGTCGGAATGACCTCGGCTGTTGTGGTTGTGGCGGCACTGCCAGTGAACACAATCTTTTCACAGTTTGGAGAATTACCAAGGACTCTACCAATACCGGCACTTCCCGACATCAGTGTTTCGCGTATGATAGAATTGCTCCCTTCTGCTCTTATTATCGCATTCCTTGCCAGCATTGAATCCTTATTGTCCGCGATGGTTGCTGACAAAATGATCGGAGGCCATCACAGACCCAATGCAGAAGTATTGGCCCAAGGTTTTGCCAATGTCGGATCCGCTCTGTTTGGCGGACTGCCAGCAACAGGAGCCATTGCGCGAACCGCAACGAATGTGCGCGCTGGCGGCAAGACACCTGTCGCAGGTATCGTTCATGCCTTAACCATTTTACTCATCATGATTTTAGCCGCACCCCTTGCAGGGTTAATGGCAATGCCAGCTCTTGCTGGATTGCTTATCCTGACAGCATGGAACATGAGTGAACCGCACAAATGGCGCGGCTATGTACAGACACGGACCTCCGACAAGGTTCTACTCATTTTAACCTTGGTTCTCACTGTCTTCTCTGACTTAACTGTCGCTATCGGTGTTGGTGTTCTCTTGGGGCTTGCCTTGCGCTTGCGTCATGGCAATGCAGAATTAGAAGAAGATTGGATTCCACCTGATCGATAAAAAATTAGATGAGAACACTATTTGTGCAGCCAGAAATGCACAAAACCTCCAGCTGTACAGCCACTGAAATACTCAACAAAGCGGATTAATTTAACCTAAATAAATCCGCGAGCTGGGTTTATGCTGCTCTGACGTCAACGCCTTTGGAACAAATATGAGCATTTGAATAATGGAGAGTCTCCGGTTCATCTTAACAATTGGAAATTAAGCATGAAAAAGAAATCAATGTAGTCGAAAACGGCTAAATAGTTAAATAAAAAAATTTATTTTACCAACTGAACATTCACAATAACCCGATAAAAAACACGTATTTTTCAACATGAAGGCTTCAAATTTGCGGAGAGCCAGTTCCGATTTTTATCTTTTTTGAAAAAAACTTACTCAATCCGCTTCCTGCTTTTTTAAAGAACCTAATATGTTCCATAGGATCACTCAAATTCTTGGATGATCTCATAAATTAAACCGCTGTGAACCCATATTCACAGCCTAAATTCAGGAAAAAAATTGATGAATATCATCATTGAAGAACCAAAAAAACCAGGCCTTAACGATATCCCAGGTGCTGCTATTTACCGTGCTGAATTAGACTATGTCTACGAGATGTGTAGTGACGCTCAGCTTATCTCAAAACTTTCCTTTGGAATGCACAGCGCCGCGAATAAACTTGTTAATTTTGAAGATCAGATATCGGGATCGAGTGCCTTTCTGGAAGCATATATCAACCACGCATTATCGTATGAGCACCTCTTAAAACGTGAAAACTTTCAAATTTTTAAAGCCTCTGTTGAAGATACTTGGTTTTCGAACAGAACTTCCGCTTACTTCCTAAAAGCGTTAAGTGTCGAGGAGGTTTCTCATGTCGTTGTCGATTTAGCGCTTGCTTGGCAGTTCGAGTATAAAGCCACTTATGAACAAATGATGGAATATCTCGCAATCCAAAACGTTGCTTTATTTACTGCGGCAGCAACTCCGGGTAGAGAAAAAAGCTTTCTTTCGGAAGACTATCGTTTCGCCCGCGGTTCAGTAGAATGCGATGCTTTACACGAATTGGAAGCAAAATATGGTGTGATCGATGGAGATCTCTTTGGCGCAAAGACAACTACAGGCGAGATTGAATAGGTTATGTTTTCGAACATCGTGTAATTGTTTATTGTAATATAATATGCCTCCCGCACACCTATCCTGTTCGATATGGTAAATGGGGGTGGATATTCGTGCACGTAGCCTCGGCGTATCCAGTTAGTTTACTAGAAAAACATGTCTCAAAACCTGAATCCCGCGATCAAACACCGCGGGGTTCATTTGTTTTGTAATGATCAGGGCAACTCTTTCAAAACCCAGTTATGGAAATGGATTGCGGCTTTCACATCATGGATGTTTTGATGAAGTGCGGTGAGTGATTTCCATTCTTCTGCGAGCTGTCGCAGTGCTTCTTGAAGTGGGTCAACAACCTCATGATCATGGGTCGATTGGGACAGTGCGACATCGCCGTAGCCCTGCACCATGGCGTTGAGCTCAGCGCGGATGTAACCGCCCATTTCCTGGATGATATCCCTGTCCTTGGCGGTAAGGATTTCGCACTCCAAAAGCCGCGCTATCGTTGGTGCAAAGCCATTGTAGCGTAAGCCAGGCGTCTGATCACAACAGTTTTCCCAAGCTTGGGCAAAGCAACGCCCCGCTTGAATTGCAGGCAAGACATATTCATCCAAACGGTCATAAAGGGTCGTTCTCATAACAAGCCCCCTTTTTGCAACAGTGGAATGTTTTCAGCTTTGCCAAGGCGCATCAGCACATCGTTAAATCCGTCGCTTAGCAGACAAATATCCTCGATAATCGGCGTTTCGGGATGGGGCATCACATCAGACGATGGATGATTGCCATAGGGGTTGTGCGCTTCATCATCAAAGTACAGAAAGCTGCGCAGCTGGTTCAGTTCATTGATCATATAGCGCGTCAGCTTTGGTGCCATTGCAACGCGGTCGAGTAAGTGTTGTGTGCGGCGCAGCGCGCGCCCTCCGCCCAAGAGGGAGGAGATGTTTTGCAAAACCTCTTGATGGGTCAGTGCAAATTCCCGCAGCTCGTTCAGCGGATCGTTGAGAAAATCGAACATATGATGTTCCTTTTTTGGTGCCAGAGGCGGTATTACCTTGGCTCAAGAACGGCTTGGTTTTTCCTTTCGGTTTGGCGTCACGATTGATGTTTAATATTGGCACCACCCAATATTGGTTCAGTTTATTTTGAGGCTTCAGAAGGTTTGAACCTCTGCGCGATCTCACAAAGAAGATTGCGCAGAGATTCAAATCGGATGGGAATTCATCTGTTTATAGCTTAGCTTTGACGGTCTCGCGGATGTCTTTCCAAGTTTGATCCGCCACATCATTTTCACACAGAATGCTATACTCTTTGCCGGCCTCAAACGTGGAATGCCCAAGATGGGTTCTAATGGTATTTGGCGCCGTTTCTGGATCATGTAGCCGCAGGTAATCCGCCGCCAATGTGCGCAAATCATGGCTGGGTATGCCAATTGCTTCCTTGATAAGCTGGCTTGGCAATTTTGATGCCAAACACCTATCCTCTAAGGTCAACCAGTTTGCCCCTTGCAACGTATCATAGCGCTGATGAATCGTGCGATCAGGGCGCCCGCCAAGGATGAGTTCATCAAGTATTTCCGAGACCTCTTCCCACAATAAACCCGCTTCAGTTTCCACACTTGTCTTTTGTTGCTCCCAAACCAGCTCCCACAAACCACTGGGATGACGGATCAAGTTAACACCAATCACCCAGCGCGCCACATCGCTGGTTCTTGCAGGCTTGTTCATGTGAACCGCTAACAGCGCAACCATTTGCAGCAACCTTTGTTTTTGCAATGTCCACCCTGCCCGCGCGGCTGCCGCTGATCGCAATTGTCCCGCGGTTTCCGCAATAAATGCAAACCCACCCTGTGCCATGATCGTCTGCAGCCTTGGCAGCTTTTCTTTATCCTCAAATTTTGCATCGGTCAGATGCTGTTGAATAAGGCTATTTAAACTCGCGACTGTGACCCCGTCTGCTTCACTGTATTTTTCTAAAGCGAGCAATCCACCGAGATAGCCTGCAATGGTTTTATGTTTAATACCCCGCTTGCGCAGTTCTTGTGCCAATAAATACCCCGTCAGATAATCCAAGGTTGCATCAGCGCCCGCAACCAACAGTAAATCAGCACAGCGCGAGATTGATGCGATATGGCGTTTCTTTGTGGCCGGCCTAAGGTTTGGCGCATGATAAATGCCGACGTATTTAGCCTGCCAAGCAGCGGGCCACTTTGAAGGAGCGGTTTCAGGAATCACTGCACCTTCATTAGGTCGATCTTGAGTTTGCGCCTCAGTACGTGCGCGATAATAGTCCCGACGCAAATCGCGCCCCGCAGCAGTACAGATTTGTGGTGCATAAGTTTCAAGAGATTTTAGTAACGTGGCTAAGGTTGATTCAGATTTTGCCGCATCCGTAAACACCGCTGTGGACGGGTTGTCATGCGCTTCACCACGCAATTCCAGCGCATCAAAGAACCGCCCCATCACCGATACCGCGCCAGGCTCTAAGGGGTGACTTTGCGCCAAGACTGCATTTTGCACCGCCAGTGGTGCCGAGGCCATACGCTCCTCAACCGTTAATCTATGTTTCATTTTCTATGTTCTCTGTTTTTCATTCGATTTAATACGCCCGGGTGCTGAGCTTTAATCGCCTTCAGAACATCACAGGCTGCCTGCTCACCACTATCGCGCCCATAGTGGCTCATGACTGTTTCAGTCGTATCTCCAAGGACAGACGCCACCTTTGAAAAATTACCAGGTTCGATCGCAAGAATGAGCGTGGCAACTACATGTCGTGATTCATGTGGTGTCAGATTAAGACCAATTATTTTGGCACCATCATCCCAAAGCTCCGACATCGTACTTGGGCTTACACAACCCCTTGGTAGCGAGATGTTGCCCTTTCCCAATCGTGGCGTCGCATCTCCTGGCAGCACATATACACTGTCAGCGATACCCCGCAGTTCACAATACCGCAGCCGATATTTCGATAACCATTTCTCAAGTATCAGCGCTTCTGCACCCAGCAGATGCACAACAATGACTTTGCTGTTTTTAACCTCGTTCTCTTTGAATGTCAGACGCGCGTGTTTACGATTGTCCAGCCATTCCACATTCCCAAGCAAATCCTCACTTGCACGATGACGCAGACGTATAAGGTTTGAGGTACGGATCGGACGCGAGACCTGTACTGCAAAGGCAACAGCGGTAGCATAAAGACGCAATGCGCGTTGCTCAGCCTCGTCATTATCCTGTTCGCGTGCAGCAGTGATCCGTTTTTCCGCTATATCTGCAATTGTTTGGGGAGCATTCACAAAGTTCGCTGCAAGATGTGGATGACGTTGTATAACCCGACATACTTCATCAGCATGTTCCGATCTACGACGCTTGCGCTCATTATGACCTTGACCGTGTTGGCCACGAAGCAAATTAATGTGTAAGATAAGGTCTTCATTCTTCAATCCATGTGTGGCTAAGGTCCGCAAAGCAGTTAGGCGTGACATCAAAGATTGCGTTTTGTTTGCATCCTTTAACGTAGACGAGTTTTTACTTCGTTCAATTTGCTGATCACAAGCCGCACGCATGATCTCAAGGCTCATCAAGCTTTCCAAATCCGCAAACTGATTGCGATCCATCCCTAATTCCTCGGCGGCGCGCACAAGCCATGTCACAGCACTCTTATAACCAGCCTTCGCCGCTTCTGCATTCTGAGGCACAACGCGTTTGTCTGTCATCAAAAGAGTAAGTTCTTTTCTCACTTGATCTTTATCTTCACCGGCATGGATGCGAGCGATATGTGCCGCTGAGATGGTTTCAGGTGTTGCCAACATTGCGTCCATTACGGTTTCCACCGATACGCGCAGTTCTTGTGGTAAGCTGCTCCACAAAATGCGCTTTGCCCGATCAGACCCTGCGGGAACGATAAATGGTTTTGTGGGGATCAATCCCATAAACGCGGGATGATCGCCAAATTCTGTGATCAACCGATTTAAAAATCGAACACCTTTCGTGATGGCGCGGCGTTTTTCAGATTTCGCGACTTTAACGATGCGATCAACCTCCCCTTGGCAGAGATCAACGGGTGCAACACTTGCCCGTGCGCGCAAAGAAGTCAGTGTTCGCGATTGCCCAGTTGTAAAAACCGCACCGCGATCCGCAAACCCTTCAAAGGCTTGAACCGCCATTATCAATTGTGTCCACTCTTCGCGCCCAACTTGCTTTGGCATGTTTCCACGATCTGCGTGAAAGCGTTTCAGTAATGAGCGCAACCGCGAGTTAGCCCGCTTGCGCAGTACTTCCAGATCTTTTGACTTCGATACCGTCCCATAAGGTGATGTTGCGATTTTAATTTCAAAATACTGTAGATCGGCGGAGATAGAACCGAGATCTTGGTCACAAAGGCCAAGGCGAGCAGGCACTTTCTTTAATTCACATATGCTGCCATAAGGTTCCCCATTCTCTTCGGCCCATTTCAAAACCTCTGATAAAAATATGGTTGTCCCAACCTTGAATCCTTTGTTGTTTAGAATTGTCATTTTGCTCTCCTATTTAAAAAATGTGGTTTGTCGTCCACGGCGTTCACAAGAAACGACCTGAACGACAAACCACATGGAGAAAGCGCACCGATTGGAGCCCAGTGAGATACCCAATTTATACGCAGCGTAAAAATTCTTCAGAACCTGCCTATTTGCACAGTCTGTCGTCGAAACGCAGGGATTTACAAACAGGCCAACAAACATAACCCCAATTCCTGTTTGGGGGCCTTTGTGCAAAATATTTCCAAAAGAATGCTCTGTCGCGAATACGCATGTCATATCTGTGTAAAACACCATCATGGCAGGTCCCGCTGAGACGCGGCCGACAAGTCAAAGCCATATTCAGTTTTAAGCCAGCATGACGCGTCATGCTTATTGATACGCACATTGGCAAATACATTGCGTGTTGGTAGCCCAGCATCAATCCAACGTTCAATCGTACGCACACTATGCCCTGTTAGAGTTCCGAGCTCTGCCTTGTTTAACAAGGGTATTTTATAGAGCGCACAGCGCCTCCCGCGCGGCATTGGCCCCTGCTCACATCCCCAAATCACTTCCCAGCTAAATCTATAATCGCGCAGCACCGTGTGCCCAATAATTTTGCCCGCACGCGCATACCGACGCACCGTCGCACTCGTCAGTCCAAAATGTAGGGCGGTTTCATATGTGGTTAACATTTCTATTCCTTTTCATGGCTGAAAAGGAATTGGGTCTGAGAAAACTGATGTCCAAATTTTGTGAAGAAATTTATTAGCGAGGCCAATGTTCTTAAAGTTTTGTACTAAGTTTTGCGAAATTCAGAAAAATAAAAAAGTAATCACTTCAAACTGGCTCTAAAGAAATTAAACACCCCTCGAAACCCAAGAAAAAATCAATCACGCGAAAGTGCCTTGTTGATTGCCCGCAGAAGATCCGTACGACCGAATGGTTTCATCAAACGAATATCTGTCGCGCGAAGCCCATTCCCATGAACGGTCGCCTCTGCAGCATACCCAGACATATATATTACCGGCAAGTCAGGTTTGGTTTTTCGTAGCTCCTTGGACAAGGTTGTGCCCTGCAACTCTCCTGGCATCACAATATCGGTCAACAACAGATCAACGGCGGGGTTTTCCACGAACTTGGCATATGCTTCGTCGCCTGAAACCGCATCCACAATATGAAAGCCCGCTTTCATCAGCATGCTGCGATAGGCCGTCAAAGCCTGAATATTATCGTCCACCATTAAAATTGTTGGACGATCATCTACGTTGCGCTTTGGCGAGGTGGTATTAGTTGTTTTTTCAACAACTTCTGCGCGTTCGCACGCAGGAAAGTAGAGCTTGAACGTCGT
Organism: Paramylibacter ulvae; assembly: GCF_014652655.1. GTDB lineage: Bacteria > Pseudomonadota > Alphaproteobacteria > Rhodobacterales > Rhodobacteraceae > Amylibacter > Amylibacter ulvae. The sequence goes on along the minus strand of NZ_BMZF01000008.1, from coordinate 29,425 downwards.
ACCAACATCCAACTCTGAATAAACACGCACAGTACCCCCTGATTGGCGCATGAATCCTTCTAACATAGAAAGCCCAAGCCCCGAGCCAGAACCTACGGCTTTCGTGGTAAAAAAAGGCTCGAAAATGGCTTCTAAGTTTTCCGTTTCAATACCCTGCCCTGTATCGCTTACAGCTAACAATACATATCGCCCCGGCGCAATTTCTTCGCCGCGCAGTTCAACGTAATCATCATCAACGCGCACATTGGACGTCTCAATCGTCAGCTTGCCGCCGTTAGGCATCGCGTCGCGCGCATTAAGTATCAGATTTAACAAGCCACTCTCAGTCGAACTTCTATCGGCCTCTATGGGCCATAGGCCAGCGAGCAGGGACGTTTCGATTTCGATCGCTGCGGATAACGTGCGCCCCGTCCAACTTTTCAAATTTAGAATGAGCTGGTTTAATTCGATAACTGCTGGTTCCAACCGTGATTTTCGCGCAAAGCTAAGCATATTACGTGTGAGCTCTGCGCCACGTTGGGATGCTTCCATTCCATTTTGAATCAATTGTTTATGTTCAGGATTGTTGACCTCGTCTTTCAACAATTCGAGATTACCCATGATAATCGCTAGTAAATTGTTGAAATCATGGGCAATACCACCAGTTAAGGTTCCGATTGCTTCCATTTTCTGAGTTTGATTTAGTTTTGCCTCTAAATCTATGCGCTCTGAAATGTCGGATGTGGTTCCGTTAAACCGAATTGCCCGTCCTGTTTCGTCAACCACAGACTGTCCAATTGCAAGGAACCATTTATATCGCCCCGACTTGGTTCTGAAACGGTGTTCGTTTATATACCCTACGGAGGGATCGGCCAAATGAGCCTTCAGTTTCCTGTGATATTGTTCTTTGTCGTCGGGATGCAATAAATTTGTGGTTGTACCGTTCATCGCCTGTTTTAATTCATCTGATGAATAACCCAAACTTTCTGCAAACCCCGGTGACATGTAGAGCGCATCTGAATCGATATCCCAATCCCAAACAAATGAACGTTTTGTTGCCAGCAAAAAGCGTTCTTCGCTTAATTTCAGGATGTCGTATAGTTTTTCTTTTTCTTCAAGCTCCAGATGCAACCGTTTGTGCGTCGCTCTGACAACGTGATCTACGGATGCAACGATAAGGCCAAGAACAATGCCCACAATAATTGGAACAGGATATTCCTTGGGCGATCCAAAATTGCCATGCTGCAAAAATACTGCAACTTGCAATATTGCCATCGCCAGCAATACACATATCGCAACCCTTGGAAACGAAATCTGATTTTTCACCCGATCAAGCTTCGTTTCATTTTGGCGACGGTCATCATTCACATTCAATACATTCCCGCGTTATTCTTAACGTGACAGTTAGCCTCCAGATTCGCCAATGTGCCCATGTTATTAATATTACCAAACTGTTTTTTGAAACATATTGCAAGGAATACAATATGTTAAAACCATATTTTAACAATGGTAGCAGTTAAAATTTACACAATAAATGTGGAATTGATGCAAACGAACCTGTGTCTCAGGGACCTATCACTGATAAGAAGCAAATTTCTTTGGGCCGATCATCGCTTCATACGGGGCTTTGTGTGGTCAATGAACGATTTAGTTTTCGGCCAACACCTGCGTCAAAATTGGTGATGGCGGGTAGCGCGGGTAAAGATGACGAACCGACAGAAGCGGCAAAAATTGCTATTCGCACGGCGTTTTGCGCTTCGGTAGTACGGTGATTATTAATCGCCGTATGGTTCGATACGATCAGCAGACAAAGCATAGGCAATTTCCGCAAGCTGTGTCGTTGTGGACGCTGTGCCAAACATCCCCGTCACATTCACAGGTTCATACAGCCCCGAACTTTCATAGGGTGTTTCTGTGGTAACGAACACCAACTGATTTGCAGGGGGTGGTGGTACGTGCACGCAGGCACCAACAAATGGCACCAATATAAACGCGGTGACGCCGGTGCCCGAATAATCGATGGGCACAATAAAACCGCGCAAGCGTACAGTCTGGCCATTCCAATCGCTGCGCACACCCGTTGATTGTGGTTGTTTGCCACGCGGAGTGGATTGGCTATGCTGTGTAAGCTCTTGAATTTCCTGCGGTATAATTACCTGCCCTTTTGGTACTAAATCTGTCCACTCAAGATCAACATATTCCTCGGCAGCATTGGCAAAAGGTGGGATAACACTGATCCCACATAGCCCCGCCAATACGGACCGTCGATGTATTCGGGTCATTCCCATACATAGATCTCCATTTTATCCGCAGCCAATGTATAACCTGTTTCGGCCACCTCGGTGGTTTGTAATTCATGGCGAATTTCGCCAGTGACCCAGACGGCCTCCCACATATCTTTGCTTGGCCAAGCCTTTTGTGTTGTCACAAACACCAACTGATTTGGCGGCGGCGGTGGGGTATGAATACAGGCACCGACATAGGGCACCAAAACAAAGCTACTTACACCGCCCACAGACATTTCCATGGGGATGATAAAACCAGGCATCTTGATATATGCCCCGTCAAATGCAGGGTTTAGCTTGGTCGCATTTTCATCAAAAATCGGGTTCCATGTATCGTTTTGTTCATCCATTTCACCTTCGCCGATAATCTCGGAATACGGAACACCGGGGGGGATCAAATCATCCCATTTGATTTCCCGCGCTTCAACTGCCCATGCAACACGTGGCAACGCGGCGCTTGCAGCGGCGCTTGTAATCAATTGACGACGTGACAATTGCATTATCCGACCCCTTTCATCAAATCCGTACCATCATACCATCAGCAACTGACATTCGATAAGCCCTAATCGCAGGAACCATACTCACAATTGCGCCAGCGATGATAACACCGATCAATACCCAAAATTCGCGCATACTTGGTGCTTCGATCGGGAGCCATAGGCCAAATGCCTGATCGACCAGTGGCTGTGCCAGCCACAATCCAATGTATAATAACGCCAACCCAAGCAATGCGCCAATTGCCGCCATCAATGCCGCTTCTAATACCAGCAGGCTTACGATCACCCGTGGTTTGGCACCCATGGCGCGGTAAATTGCCATTTCGCGGCGGCGCTCGTTCAAACTGGAAAAAATTGTCGCCATCATCCCGATCAGCGCCGTCACCACCACCATGCCAGACACACCGATCAGCGCCGTTTCAGCAATACCAACAATTTGCCACAGTTCTTGTAATGCAACACCGGGCAATATCGCCAAAAGCGGTTCTTCCGTATATTCATTGATGGCGCGCTGTAATCCAAAAATCTGAAAGCGACCCTTAACCCCAACCAATGCGGCCGTTATCGCCGTTGGGGTTAAATCCATTTTCCTAATCACATCAACAGGTGTGGTTTGCCCTTGGATTCTTGCACCTGTTTGCCAGTCTACATGAATGGCCTCGATGGCTTGCAGGCTTACAATTACTGTTCGATCAACCGGTGTACCCGTTTTTTCCAAAATGCCCGATACGCGAAACGGTTGATCATCATGATTGCTAAACGATGCCAAACCGTGCGCGACAACAATAGGATCCCCGATTTCATAACCAAGCGTCGCGGCCACATCCGCACCAATCACCGTATCAAAAAGATCGGACATTGCCGCGCCCTCTTTCATCGTCAGCGATTGACCTGATCGATATTTATAACGCTCAAAAAATGCAGACGTTGTGCCCATCACGCGAAATTGGCGGTGGCTGTCGCCCAAGGAAATGGGAACAATCCAATCAACCTCTGAACGGTTAGCGATGTCTTGATAGCTTTCCCACGTGAGATTGTTCGTGGCATTCCCGATGCGAAATACGGAATACAGTAATAATTGTACCGAACCCGAACGCGCACCAACGATCAAATCAGTGCCCGAAATCGTGTCGGCAAAACTGGCCTTGGCACCGGTGCGCACCTTTTCCACACCTAAAAACAACGCGACAGACAATGCGATGGCAATGATGGTCATCGCCACGGTCAATGCCCGCGCAATCAACGAGCCATATGCAAGGCGCAACATCATGTTGTCTCTCTCTTGTTTTCTGCGACATCGGACATTTTCACGACGCGATCAAATTGATCGGCCAAGCGGGCATCATGGCTTACCATCAACAATGTTGTGTCATGCTGACGCGATTGATCAAACAACAGCTTTAGAAATGTTAATTGCGTTGCCGCATCAAGCGCAGAAGTTGGTTCATCCGCGATAATCAACGGCGGGTTGCCAATCAATGCCCGCGCCGCCGCAACACGTTGTTGTTGACCCACACTCAACGTGCCCGCACGCGCATGAATAACATCGCTGGGCAATCCCAATTCATCGCAAAGTTGGCTTGCCATGGCATTTGGCGAAGGCACGGCTTGGCGTCGTGATTTTGCAAACCGCAATGGCAGCAAAATATTATCCAAAACAGTCGCATATGGAAGCAAGTTAAACTGTTGAAAAATCAATCCGATTTGTTCCGCGCGAAATTGGTCACGTTCGCGCGCCGACAGCGCGCCAATATCCGTTCCGCCAACATCCACGATGCCGTTTTGCGCGATAATCGTGCCACAAATTAGCGACAGCAACGTGGATTTTCCTGAACCGCTTTCACCCAATAGCAAAACCGTTTCACCGCGATTGACGCTAAATTGCGGCACCGACAATTCAAAAGATGCCCGCCCCGACCAGCGGTAGCGAACATCTTTAAGCGTTAATATTGATGTATCTTTCGACACGATATTTCCAATTTAAAGCAGATCTTTCAATGCCAGTGTAGGCGTATCGCGTTCAACTTCAACCGCTGTTGCGCCGTCTTTTGAAATGACCTGAATTTCAAGTTCCTTCGCATTCGGGAATGTCTTGAAATAATCGAATGCAATTTCACCCGATGCGTCAAGATTAGTGCAATTCAGCTCATATTCTGCATGAAATTCGGTGTGGCCAGATGCGTGTTCATCATGGTCATCATGCTCATCATTCTCATCGTGACCTTCTTCATGCGCATGGTCTTCGTCATGTTCATGATCATCATGCCCATGCTCATCATCGTGATCTTCATGATCGTGGTGCTCGCCGCCTTCCAGCTCGCTTGTTGCTTCAACCACACTACACCCTGTCGCGGCTGGGAATACAAACAGATCAAGTGGTTTTGCAAGCATCGCAACCGCTGCTTCTATCTTTGTACGGTCTTCAATGCTCTCTGCCGGATATTCAAATCCAACAATATCCGCTCCAGGTGCATGCAGTTCAATCACGACTTTGGAATCTTCAATCGCGATATTCATCTGGCCTACACCATGCTCGTGAGCATCCATTTGGCGCTTTTCTTCGGCGAATGCAGGGGCGGCAGCTACGGCAAATGCAATATACGGCAGTAATTTCATTGTCATGTTCCTGTTTGTTTTTCAGAAAGGTATAAAAATCGGGATTGAACAATCACTTGCTCAACAATGTTATCATATAACATAACATTATTTAGACTGACAACCGCTATTTCGCTGGAAATCAATTTCAGGGATACCTTGATCACCGACCACGTATTAAGCGGGCGCCAACCTCCCTTTCAGATCACGTTGCACAGTTGATTCTCACATTTGAGTGATTGCTCAATTATTATACTTGAGCAATCACTCAAAATAAAAGTAGACATCTCACAAGCAATGCAACACGCAGCGCAAACAGTTTCAAGGAGAGACCAATGACTAACTTTACAACCCACACAGAAGAAACCGCACCAGAAGCATCAAAACCACTCGTTGCAAAATCCATTGCTGCAAACGGTCGCCTACCAGGTTTGCACGCCGTCATGGCAGAATCGCCAAGCCTGTTGGAAGGTTATCAAAAATTGCACGAACTATTCATGAACTCGAGCTTTGACAAAGACGAGCTGACCGTTGTTTGGCAAACAATCAACGTTGAAAACGAGTGTCATTATTGTGTGCCTGCGCACACTGGTATTGCCAAAATGATGAAAGTTGACGATGAAATCACCGACGCGTTGCGCAATGAAACACCGTTGCCAACTGCGCGTCTCGAAGCGTTGCGCACATTCACATTGCAATTGGTGCGTGATCGCGGCTACGTCGCCGATGAAAACGTACAAGCATTCTTGGACGCAGGTTTCACCAAACAAAACATCTTAGACGTCATCTTGGGCTACAGCCAAAAAATCATGTCGAACTACACCAACCATTTGGCACAAACACCAGTGGACAAAGTGTTCGAAAAATTTGCTTGGTCGCGAACCGAAAAAGCAGCCTAACACCATCGACGGCGCGATCACACTGACCGCGCCGCCATACACTTTCGCATTCAACGTTTCCCGTTTATGCTGGGCACGTGATCGCAAAGTTTTCAATTAAGGAACTATCATGACCTCTGCAAAGTCCCCTCTTCGCATCGACATCATATCTGATGTGATGTGCCCATGGTGCATCATTGGTTATCGCCAGCTGTCGCGCGCATTAGAATCCACTGGAACACCGCATGAAATTCACTGGCATCCTTTCGAATTGAACCCAAACATGCCTCCCGAAGGTCAGGACGGGTTTGAACATGTTGCTGAAAAATACGGATCAACCCGCGCAGAATCCGAAGACAGCCGCGCGCGCATGACCGCACTTGGTGCCGATCTGGGGTTTGAATTTCAATGGGCCGAAGGTTTTCGTATGCACAACACATTCAACACCCACCAATTGTTGCATTGGGCAGGCGAACAAGGGCGCAAAGATGATTTGAAACAGGCGTTTTTTAGTGCCCATTTCACCCACCGTCGTGATTTGTCAGACGTCGCCGTATTGGCCGATATTGCCAGCGAAATCGGCCTTGATCGCAAAGAAGCGGTTGCCGTTTTAGATGACCAACGTTTTGCTAACACAGTGCGCGAAGCAGAACAGTTTTGGCAACGCCAAGGCATTCAAGGCGTACCAGCTGTGGTGTTTAATCAAAAACATCTTGTGACAGGTGCGCAAGGAGTTGAAAATTACACCAACATCTTGCACCATCTGGAAAACGAAGAGACTTAATTTCATGCCCCGCTCCGCCACTTATGATCGTGATGAAACGCTGGATGCCGCCATGTGCCTGTTTTGGGATAAGGGCTATCATGCTACATCGCTCAAGGATCTGGAAGCGGCGCTAAACATGAAACCGGGCAGCATCTATGCCGCGTTCAAGAGTAAGGAAAACCTATATCTGCTTGCTTTGGAAAAATATTCAGAAACCTTTCGCACCCTGTTCAAAGCAAAAATCGCAGAGGCGACATCCCCATTGCAAGGTCTGGCTGATCATTTGCGCAGCTATCCATTGTTATCAGCGAACGATATCACTCGCAAAGCATGCATGTTGACCAAAACAATGGTGGATACACGCACAACGGACGCAGTGATTGCGGATCGATCGCGCCAATATTTGGAAGCCATGCGCGGGGAAATTGCGGCGGCGTTCACGGCGGCAAAAACGCTTGGTGAATTGAAATCGGACATGTCACCAGATCGACTGGCGCGTCGGTATCAAGCCAATGTCACAGCTTTGCGCCTGGAACTTCACCAAGAAACAAACCAAGCAGAACTGTCCGATCTCGCAGAAGACATGGCACGCGAAGTGGAAGCGTTGCGAGCTTAATCAATATTGATTTTGAAATTCGATTATTGGTTTAACAATCGCGCCAGATGGCGCAGCGCCAATGTGTATCCATCCACACCACACCCTGCAATTACCCCATCCGCACGCGCCGATACATATGAATGATGGCGAAACGCTTCGCGTTTATGGATATTTGAAATATGCACTTCAATCACTGGGCCATCGAATGTATTGAGCGCATCCAAAATTGCCACAGATGTATGGGAATACGCCGCAGGGTTTATGATAATCCCTGCCCCATCAACGCGGGCATGATGAATCATATCAATGATTTCACCCTCGTGATTGGACTGATGCATGCTGATTTCACAATTCAAGTCACCCGCCAATGCTTTGCAATCCGCTTGCACATCTGCAAGCGTCGCATGACCATAGATTTCGGGCTGGCGTTTCCCCAACAGGTTCAGGTTTGGCCCATTCAATATGTAAATCTTATGCGCCATTGGCGATATTCCTTGGCAATTTTACGATGATACAACATCGCTTGTATAAATGAATTATGCGTCAAATCCAGCGCTCGCATGATTTGCAAAACGAGTGTTGCGCAATGGCAAAAGCACTCTACGCAGTGTTAGGATGCAATATGGTCGCTAATCAATTGTTTATAAAGCTTTTGTAAGCGTTGCGTCATTGGACCTGCACCGTCAAGCACACCGATCTTTTTTCCATCAATTTCGGCCACTGGAGTTTGCGCACCAAAGGTTCCGGTCAAAAATGCCTCGTCCGCACCGTAAGCCTCGTAAAGGGAATAGTTTTTCTCGAACACGGGAATATCGTTGGCGCGGCACAAATCAATCACCTTTTGGCGGGTGACACCGTTCATGCAATAATCGCCCGTTGATGTCCAAACCGCACCACCGCGCACGATGAAAAAGTTGCACGCATTTGTCGTGTTCACAAACCCATGCGGATCCAACATCAATCCTTCGTCCGCGCCCGCCTGTTCCGCTTGTAGACAGGCAATCACGCAATTCAATTTCGAATGAGAATTAAATTTTGCATCTTGAGACATTGGCAATCCGCGCACCTGTGGCACGGTCGCCAAACGAATGCCTGCTTTGTGCAAGCTTTCTGCGGGTTTTGAATGCTCCATGATAATCACAATGGTTGGACCCGATTGTGACAATGCTGGATGTTGAAACGGTTTCACCTTTACACCGCGTGTAATCATCAACCGACAATGCACATCCGTCGTCATATTATTCGCTGCCGCGGTTTTGGTCAGCGCGTCTAATATGCCTGCGCGATCCATACCGATATCAAGTGATACCGCCTTACAACTGTTGAACAAGCGATCCATATGTTCGTCAAAAAACGCCCATTTGCCGTTGTACAAACGCATACCTTCCCACATGCCATCACCCAACATGAAACCACTGTCATAAACCGAAACGCGCGCTTGATCGCGCGGCACAATTTCACCGTTGACGTAAATCAGGATATCTTGGTTGCGCATGTCTTCTTGGGCGTCATGCGTGGAATGGCTCGGCGTTGTATTCATGTTTCTATCGCTGCTCTGATTTTGGATTTGGACAGGGTGATTTAACGCTGAATAAACGCTAAAATTCAATCATGAACAAGGAGAGAAACAAAAAAGCGCCCCATTGGGACGCTTTGAATTTATATATCCGCCGCAACGGGTTCAACCGGAGGCGTGTTTACCCGCTTGGGGCGTTTTTCCCCTAATATCAACATCGCAGGCGTCACAATTAATGTCAGGATCGTGGCAATCACCAGTCCCCCCGCGATTGCGCTGGACAGTTCTGTCCACCATTGTGTTGACGGTGCGCCATAAACAATATCCCGCGTGAAAAAGTTGATATTCAACCCTATCACCATCGGCATCAATCCCAATGCAGTCGTGATAGAGGTCAATACAACAGGGCGCAAACGTTGCGCACCTGTGCGCAATGCGGCCTCTAGCGGTGACATGCCTTCACGTTTCAGATCGTTATAGGTATCGATCAAAACGATATTGTTATTCACCACAATACCCGCAAGCGCGATCACCCCGATACCACCCATCACAACACCAAACGGGCGGCCAGTTACGATCAAGCCCAACAAAACCCCCGCCACCGAAAAGATAATCGCTGACATCACAACGAACGCTTCATAGAAATTGTTGAATTGCGTCACCAAGATGATGAACATCATACCAATCGCGGACGCGAACGCACCCATCAGGAAAATCATGGCATCTTGCTGATCCTGTGCTTCACCCGCAAATGACCACGTCACGCTGGATGGAAATTCAGTTTTTTCCAATGCGGCGCGTAATACATTGATTTGATCATTTACTAACACACCTGATGCAACATTTGCTTCGATCGAAATCACCCGTTTTTGATCAATCCGACGAATAGTGCCCGTGCGTGGTGCAGGTTCGAATGTTACAAAGTTCGAAATCGGAATCAAGCCAGCATTTGTTGGCACACGAAGGCTTTGCAATTCTTCGAATGTGCGGTCTTGGGATGGGAAACGCACACGAATGTCCACCGAGCCATCTGCATCATCTGGGCGATAATCGGCAACGGTGATCCCTTGCGTTAACAGGCGAATTGCTTGGCCAAGCAGGCTAATGTCTGCACCAAAACGCGCGGCCTCTGATCGATCAACCTTGATGCTCCATTCCACACCTGGCAATGGGCGCGTATCGGTCACATCTGTGAATCCACCGATTTTATCCATGCGATCAACGATTTCCCCCACCGCGGCTTCTTGCGCCGCACGATCATTTGAGACGACTTTCAAATTCACGGGCTTACCCGCCGTTGGGCCACCGCTTTCGGTTTGAACCTGTACATCAATACCCGCGATTTGAGTCATTTCCTCGCGAATGTCTTCGCCGATTTGTGCCGCGGTGCGTCGTTTATCCCAATCCAATAATTCAAGCTGGATTGAGCCAATCACCTCTTCGTCTGATTGTTGATCGGCGGCAGTTTTTGCATAAACGCTTTTGATTTCATCATAGTTTAACAAACGTTCCTCAACAGATCGCACCAAACCGTCGCGTTCATAAATTGAAAAATTATCCCGCGCACGCACCTGTACCTGCATGAAATCGGGTTCAACCGATGGAAAAAACGAAACCCCATTGCCCAACTGTCCGTACAACCCAAACGATCCAAGCAACATTGCAATGGCAAACAAGACGGTCGCACCGGGGCGCAAAATCGCCCATTGCAATAGGCGAACATAACCACCCGTAAATCCACCCATTTTGCGCGGATCACCTATTTCGGCGTTATGCAATGTTGCCTTATCGCGCGCCGATTGCGGCGGGCGTTTGCCAATAATTCCACCAACAACAGGGATGAAAATCAGCGCCATAAACAATGATGCACCAAGCGTCATAATCACGGTAATCGGTAAGAACTTCATAAATTCGCCGACAGTACCTGTCCAAAACAACAGCGGGAAAAACACGCTTAATGTTGTGGCGGTCGATGCAATAATCGGCCAAGACATACGTTTGGCGGCAAATGCGTATGCCTCTTTGGGGGGCATGTCTTCTTGCAATTTACGATCTGCTAATTCGGTGGTCACAATCGCACCATCAACCAACATGCCCACAACCAAAATCAGGGAAAACAGCACAACGATATTCATTGTGTACCCCATTGCCAACAATGCGGTAACACCCGCCAAAAACGCCCCTGGAATGGCCAACCCGACCAATACCGCGGATCGAATGCCAAGCGCGTAAACAATCACAATCATCACCAAGATCACAGCCGCAATAACATTTGCCTCCAGATCGCTTAACATGTCTTTGACTTGTTTGCTTTCGTCTTGCAGGTAATTGATTTTCACGCTTTCGGGCCAAGTGGCCTGTGCATCCAAAATCACCTCTTTGGCGGCGGCAACGGTTTCAATGATATTGGCACCAGAGCGTTTTTTAATTTCCAACGCCAAGGCGGGCTGTCCGTTGATGCGCGCAAAGCTGGATGGGTCCTCGAATGTGCGCCGTATTGTGGCGACATCGGCAAATGTAACCACGGTATCGCCGCGTACTTTGACGGGCAATTCCATTACATCTTGGATATCTTCGATCAGGCCTGGCACCTTAAGCACCAAGCGCCCTGCCCCCGTTTCAATCGCACCCGCCGCAATCAACATATTGTTGCGCGTGATCTGTCCGATCAATTCATCAAATGAAATATTGTAGGTTTCAAAAACCGTTGGATCGATCAGAACCTCTAACAATTCATCGCGCGAACCACCAACATCCACCTCTAACACACCTTCAACACCTTCCAGTCGATCTTTTAGATCTTCGGCAAGGTTATTTAATGTGCGCTCTGGCACAGAACCCGACAGGATGGTTGTTAAAATCGGGAATAACGCGGTGTTGATTTCCGTGACCACAGGGTCGGTTGCATCAGTCGGCAAATCGGATTTCGCACGGTCAACGGCTTCGCGAACTTTGTCCATTGCAGAATCGGCATCAAACCCGGGTTCAAATTCAAGCTGCACACTGGCGTATCCTTCACCCGCGTTGCCATCAATTTGCTTTAACCCTGTTAACGAGCTGAGCTCTGTTTCAAGCGGAGTCACTAACAGGCGTTCGCTATCCTCGGGTGAAATACCATCCAAACCCGTTGAAACGTAAATCAACGGAATTGGAATTTCAGGGTTGGATTCCTTGGGGATCGAAACATATGAAATCGCCCCGATTATCAGGATCATAATCAGCGTTAACGCAACAACGCGCGAACGGGAAAATGCAGCGTCAATTATACCGTTCATTTGTTCAATTCCGCGTAGCGTGTTGTTTCACCCGAAATGGCAGACTTCTGCATGGGTTCGTCAATCTGCGGATTGATCTCATCGCCATTGGCCACATAGCCCTGACCAATGGTTATAATCTTGGCCTGATCGGGCAATCCAGTCACCCAAATCCCATCAGTTTGCGCGCGTACAATTTCGATTTTGTTGAACACAACCTTGTTTGCATCATCCACCGTTTTCACACCCAGCGTGCCATCGGTATCCAGTGATAGGATTGCAGGGGACATGAAATGGGCAACGCTTTCGCTGACGGGTACGCGAATTTCGGCGCTCACACCCGCTGGGATTTCACCATCGTCGTTTTCAACGCTGATCTCTGCCAAAAACGTGCGCGTTGCGGCATCTGCACTTGTGCCAACAAAGCTAACTTTGCCTTTGCGGGTTTCGCCAGTGATAAATTGAACGTTCGCCTCTTGGCCAACTTTCAATTTGCGCAATGTTTGTTGTGGGACGCGTACCGAAACGGTCAGCGGTGTATTGTCAACAACCCGCGCAACATCGGCCCCCGCGCTCACATATTCACCAATATTGATATCCAATGTTTCAAGACGCCCATCAAATGGTGCGGAAATTTCCGTGTTGTTAATCGCATTTTGCGCCGTTGCCACACCTGCGGTTGCAGATGCCAATGTTGCGCGCGCACTTGCAACGCGATCCGCGGTTGCAACACCACGTTTTAACAACGCCTCTGAATTATCAAATTCACGCTGTGCGCGTGCCAATTCTTCTTGGGCGCGGAGCAAATCAGATGCACGTTCAGCAGGGTCGAACCGCGCGATCACATCGCCGCCCTTCACCATCGCACCCTTTTGAACCAAAATTTCGGCGATATTACCTGATGTTTCGCTTCGCAATGATGTGTCACGATCTGGCTGTGCTTGGCCTTCGGCAACAAAAAATTGCACCACAGGTTCTGCGCTGGAATTGGAAACGGAAACGGTGACCAGTTTTTTCGCCTTATCCTTATCACTGACATCTTCGGTGGCTTTGCTTGGAAAAATAAATCCGCTTCCCATCCATAAGACCAACAACAGGATAATGCCCCCCGCCAGCCACTTGGGCCGCGACGAACCCGCGTCATCGTTAAACGTAAGCGATTGAGCTTTGTTGTTTTCTGTATCAGACATCATTTTATCCTTTGGCTTTGCCAAATTTTCATAGTCGGTATTAAAATTAGAGAGATTAAGATTTATCTTGGCGAAGGTTATTCAAGGCATCTTCCAACCCTGTCACCATCGCACCGTAAAACCCTGCGTATTGCGCCAATCGCGCGCGTGGACCACCCGCGTCATCGGGAATTTGTGCCAAACTTTCGTCAATTTCCAGCTTCACGCGTGCAATACGGTTAACCACGCCGTCCAGCATTGATGTGTATGGATTATCCGCCAGTTGAAAATAATCTTGGCGATCCCCCGCTTTGGCAACGCGTTTTATCAACAAACGTTCCTCCAACAGACGCACACTGTTGCTGATGCTACCGCGGCTCACCAACAGTGATTCCGCTAAATCGCTAAACGATGCAGGTTTTCCGTCGAATATCAACGTACCCAGAACGCGCCCCGCGATCCGTGGCAATCCTTCGTTTTGGGCGCTGACACCAATTTTTTCGATAAATTCGGCGCGCACTGAACCGATTTCGACTTGTTTTTGCACTGAACTGCTCCGATCTATTACAACTAATTTGATCGCTATATAGATGCCATGATCGCAAATGTCCAGTTTGTTCAGTTTTAATTGAACAAACTTTTTTAATTTTTTCTCAGCATGAATCGTTGACTCTTTGCTGGTGGATTTTCAACACCGCCAGCAAAGCATTGCGCCATATCCATCCAAGATTGTGCGGTCTTTCCCGAAATATTTAGTGCGGTATCACCCACATTGCGCGTTTGTGTTACGACCTGTGCAAATTCAATCGCTTTGCCAATGATTGCGTTATGATCGTTTGGCGCGTTCCATTCCCAAACCACCCCCGACGGCGCGGTAAGTTTTAGATATGGCACATCCACTGGCACAGCCAACCCGCGATTTTCGAACGTCCAGCCAAATGTATTCACCCCCAAAAACACGATGTTTTTGATACGATCCGTATCCGTGCGCCCAACACCCAATACATCGAACACCGCTTGCCCATGCGCCCAAGTTTCCATTTGCCGTGCGGTAATTGATGATCGCGCGCTCATCTGTGGACCAGCCCAATTCACGCGCTGTTTTGGATCGGCCTTTGCATAAATATTGGCAAGTGTTTCACTCCCATCTTTCCACGCCTGAAACAATTCGCGCCCCGCCAATCCATCCAGCCACGGATATTGAGTTTCCAACAGCGATTTACCCATTTGCAATTGTTGGGTAATGCGCGCCCAAAATGGATCGAACAACGCACTATCGCGCAACGTTAATTCGGCGGCATGATTAAACATATGCAAATGTCCGATCACATCGTTGATGGTCCAGTTTTTAAACTGTGTTTTCTGCTCAAACTCCTGTGATGATATTGTTTCAATCACATCGGCGAGCGCATGACATTCGTCGTGAAAATCTTTGGCTTGTTGCATAACACCCTCTCTGTTCGTCCCAATTCACACTGTGGATGTTTTACGGCGATGTTTCAAATTGTAACCACGCAAAATGCGCCACTTGCTTGGGCGTAAATCTCGCCCTATCGTGAACATTCTTATAAAGGAATTAGCATATGCCCGCACCCGTAAATCAGTTCAAAAAACGCCTAAACACCGACACACAAATCGGTTTATGGTTGGGTCTTACCAGCCCATTGGTTGCTGAAATCTGTGCACGGCGCGGATTTGATTGGTTGGTCATTGATGGCGAGCATTCGCCAAATGATTTGCAATCCATGCAATCACAACTGAACGCAATCGCCCAAACCGATGCATCATCCGTGGTCCGTATTCCCATCGGTGAAACATGGTTGGTCAAACAGGTGTTGGATTTGGGTGCACAAACAATTTTGATCCCCATGATTGAAACCGCCGAACACGCCCAAGAAATGGCAAAGGCTGTGCAATATCCGCCAAACGGTACACGCGGCGTTGGCGCATCACTTGCGCGGGCATCTCAATTCAATGCGATCGCCGATTATGTTTCCACCGCAGACGCAGAAATTTGTTTGTTGTTACAGGTGGAAAGCCGCGTAGCGTTGCAAAACCTTGATGAAATACTAAACATCGACAACGTCCACGGGATTTTCATCGGCCCCGCCGATTTGGCCGCCGACATGGGATACCCCGGCAAACCAGAAACCCCCGCCGTCCAAGACGCAATTAACGAAGCCATCGCCAAAATAATTTCATCGGACAAGGCCGCGGGCATTTTGACATCAGACCAAAATCTGGCCCAAGGATATATCGATGCAGGTGCAAAATTTGTTGCCGTGGGATCAGATGTTGGTTTGCTCTCGCTTGGTGCAAAAAATTTACGTGCACTGTATTAGGATGTTAAAACAACTCGCCACTGGTGCAATCACCATTCAATGTCGTATAAACGTGCAACACGCATATTAAGGGGCCATTTGAATGGGTACGGCACAGCAAAACAAAGTATTGGGAATGATCCGCGAACAATATTCGGATCTGCCCCCGACATTACAGCTGGCTGCAAAATACGTCATTGATCACCCTGCCGATTTTGGCATTGATCCTATTCGATCAACTGCGGAAAAAATCGGGGTCAGCACCTATTCATTGGTGCGCCTTGCGCGTGAACTTGGCTATCCCGGTTTCGAAGAATTCCGCGATCCGTTTCGCCGAGCATTGCGCGCATCATCAAAACCAATCATCAATTCGAACTGGCTCGATGAATTATCGTTCGAGGGTGAAACAGGCACCGCACTGGCCAATTCCGCCGAAAACGCCATGTCGATTTTGAAACACAGCTTGCGCCAAATGACGCCAGAAAAGGCCAATGCATTTATCACCCGTTTAACACAGGCCCGCACGGTTTATGTCACCGCCACACGCGCCAGCTATTCGCTGGCCTATTATTTCCAACATGTGGTGCGGCTCGTCTTGCCAAATGTGCAATTGATCCCGCGTGATATGGCCAACCCGATTGATGATCTCAATTTCGCCTCTGATCAGGATGTATTGCTCGCCATCACCGTAAAACCGTACAGCCAAATCACGGTCAATGCCTGTAAATTTGCGCGGGAAAAGGGGCTGGGTTTGTTAATCATCACCGATTCACAACTGCCCCTTGCCGATCTGAAACCAGATGCCGTGCTCACCGCTGAAATGGACAGCCCGCATGGGTTTGCCTGTTATCTGGGTGTGATGTCCATATTGGAAAGTCTGATTCATCTACTGGTCAAAGAAGGTGGTCAGCAAGCCCAAGATAACATCAAATCATATCAAGAGCTCAAGGCGCGAATGGACGGGTCTTCGCCATTTTAAGGGGGGCGCAATGTTACGAAATTTCTTAAGCGCGCTTTTCCTGATCACCGCGACTTGCGCATCTGCGAATGATAATGACATTGGCATGATTACGGGCAACGCCACGGGCACCTATGTCAAAATCGGTGCGGATTTATCCGCGGTGTTGGATGAAACGGATAATTTGCGCATTATCCCGATGCTTGGGCGTGGATCTCAAAGTAATATTCACGATATCCTCAACTTGGATTATGTCGATATGGGTTTGGTGCAATCTGATGTGCTCACCCAAATTCGCCTGACCGATCCAAACGCGCCCGCATTGGATAAAATATCCTACATCGCCAAAATCTATAACGAAGAATTGCACGTGCTGGCGCGACGCGATTCCAACATTCATTCGATCTATGACCTGTCTGGTAAAAACGTCAGCACCGGCGGCACAGGGAGCGGGTCTGAATCCACATCCCGCTTGGTTCTAAAATTTCTGGATATTAGCGTTAGCGAACATCACCTGCGCCACACCGATGCACTTGAAAGTTTGAAATCGGGTGATATCGACGCGATGATGTTTGTTGCGGGCAAACCAACAGCTTTTTTAAATGGGGTGACGGTGGGTGATAATCTGCGCCTGATTCCACTGCCGTTTTCGGCCCTGCTGGCCAGCACGTATCAACCATCTATTTTTGAATCCGATGACTACCCTGCTCTGATCGAAAACGGGTTTGTGCAAACGATCTCGGTGGGCGCTATATTGGCGGTGTTTGATGATCTGGACGAAAACACGCCGCGCTATCACGCGTTGGCCGCATTTTGCGACGCACTATTGAAAAACCAAGACGCATTTAAAAACCCCGCACGCCACACAAAATGGCAAGAATTTTCACCCCGCGCCACCGTGCCCGGCTGGCGGCGTTTTTTGCCGATGGCACGATTATTGGCACAATCGGAAACGGTGCAATAAATGCAACTGGATCAATTCTCAGACCCATTGCCAATCGGCACGACCTTGTTACAGGGGCAATACACGATTGAAAAATTTCTGAATGATGGCGGGTTTGGCATTACGTATTTGGCGGTGGACAGCCTTGATCGCCCGATGGTGATCAAGGAATGTTTCCCGCGTGCCATTTGCCGCCGCTCTGGTCTGGATGTGGGGACCCGCGCCATCAGTCACCGCGAAGAATTTCGCTCCATCGTCAAAGCATTCGTCGAAGAGGCACGTAATCTTTCACAATTTGAACACCCCAATATTGTTAAGGTGCATCAGGTGTTCGATGAAAATCAAACTGCCTATATGGCGATGGATTTTATAGATGGTCAGGAACTGACCGATCGGATCGAACAGGGTAATCTTTCATCCAGCACCATTCATTCCATTGCGATTAAACTCTTGGATGCCTTGGATACCATTCATGCAAGCGGCATGTTGCACCGCGATATTTCACCCGACAATATTTTGATCGATCAAAACGACAATCCCGTTTTGATCGATTTTGGCGCAGCCAAACAAGAGGCCAGCCAACATGGCCCCAAAATGACATCCATCCGCGTCACCAAAGAAGGATACTCACCCCAAGAGTTTTACGTCTCGGGCGCACAACAATTTCCATCAAGCGATCTTTATGCGCTTGGCGCTACGTTGTATCACGCGATCACCGGCACCGCCCCCGCCGAAAGCCAAGCACGCCTTTTGGCCTTGGCACAGGAAAAAGATGATCCATATATTCCCCTGTCAGGGACGCATCCCGAACATGTGCCTGGATTATTGATCGCAATTGATCGCGCCATGAATGTATCACCAAAGGAACGATTGCAAAACGGGCACCAATGGCTCAATTATATTGCAACCACTCCACCAAAACCCAAACCCGTGTTGCGCAGGAAAATGGCATTTGTATCCCTTGCCATTGCACTTGTTGCGATTGGCATTTGGGCCACAAATGATGCCAGCAAAACCGTTCAAACTGCGGCGATGATAACACCGCCCATAAACAACGATATTTTCAAAGCACCCGTTTTGACCAGTCAGCAAAATGGAACGTATCAATTTTCCAACGGCATGGAAATTGCCGAAATTCCATACGGCAATAACGTAATTCTACAAATTACCACGCCACCGATTGCGGGCAGCACCGATATGCAAATTGGGGATATTTTGCTGGCCGAACGTGTGTTGGGCGTATCGGTTGGGCGGATTACAGAATTGGAAAATGTTTTGCGAAAACTGGAACAACAAAACCTGCCAAAGGCGGTATTTTCCGTGCGCCGTGGTGATGGAGTTGTGCTCGCCAATCTTTCAATGATGGTGCAACAGCCATGACATTGAAAACCCAAACCGCATGGGCGATGTCCAAGGGTGCACGCCAAGTGCAAGAGGACGTGCTGCATTATGGGTTCGATGCATCGGGCGAAAATGGATATATCATCATCGCCGATGGCATGGGGGGGCATACTTCGGGCGATATCGCTGCAACCCTTGCGGTGGAGGCCGTGGACACCACCTTGCGCACTCCTGAACAAAACCAACCTGATCAACTGAAAACGGCTGTTGATCGTGCGAATAAAACGCTGGCCAACTATATCGCCAGAAACCCACAAACGATGGGCATGGGCACAACGCTTGTTGCCGTGGTTATTTCAAAGGGTGAAATATTCTGGGCCTCCGTTGGCGACAGCCCATTTTATTTGATCCGCGATGAAAAAATATTGCGATTAAACGAAGATCATTCCATGGCCATTCAAATTGACCAAATGGCAATGGCGGGGCAAATTTCACAAAAGGCCGCTGCCGAACATCCCCATCGCGCCGCGCTGACCTCTGTTATTATGGGTGGGGACATCGCACGCGTTGATCTGCGCACAACGCCATTTGAAATTCGAAAGGGTGATGTATTGATCACCGCAACCGATGGCATTCACAGCCTAAAAATACAACAACTGTTGAAAATTGCATTAAGCGCACCGCGCACCGCTGATAAAATTTGTGCATCAATCACCGAGGCAATTGATGCACAGGAAAACCCAAACCAAGATAACCTTGCGATTTGTGTCTCGCTTATATTATAGGCCAAGCGCCTTATAACTATCTGCAACACGCCCCAATGACACCAGATAGGCCGCGGTTCGCAGGCTGTCCACATCATCGCGGCTATGCCAAACATATTGCATTGATTGATAGGATGTTCGCATCGTGTCTTCCAATCCAGAGCGCACTAATTCCAATTCACCCGCACCTTGGAAAAACTTGGTTTTGAATTCTTGAGACACAGGTTTGCCGACAAGCCGTTCCATTTCTTGGATCAACAAAATATTGCTCGCTTCTTCTTGGCGTCGCTGCATACGACCAAACCGAATATGGCTTAGGTTCTTTACCCATTCAAAATATGACACCGTCACACCACCTGCGTTGGCATACATATCAGGGATAATCACGACGCCCGCTTTATGCAAAATTTCATCCGCTCCCGCGGTCACAGGGCCATTCGCAGCCTCGATAATCAGCTTGGTTTTGATGCGATCTGCGTTGTCCATGTTGATCACACCTTCCATCGCGGCGGGGATCAGAATATCGCATTCTTTTTCCAAAACGGCAGATCCGTCTTTGACGTATTCCCCCCCTTTGAAACCTTTCACACCTGCGTTGGCGCGGATGTGGCCTGATAATTCTTCGATATCCAAACCCTTGTCATTAATCACCGCACCGTCGCGTTCAATCACGGCTGTGATCAATGCGCCATCTTCTTCGGCCAAAAACTTGGCCGCGTGATATCCCACATTCCCAAGCCCCTGAACCACAATGCGTTTACCATCAAGCGTGCCGGTCATATTCGCGATTTTCACATCATCGGGATGGCGAAAAAATTCTTGCAATGCATATTGCACACCGCGCCCTGTCGCCTCGACCCGCCCCGCGATGCCGCCCTTGTTCAACGGTTTGCCTGTGACACAAGCCTCTGAATCGATTTCGGTTGTGTTCATGCGGCGGAACTGATCGGCAATCCACGCCATTTCACGCTCTCCCGTGCCCATATCGGGTGCGGGCACGTTTTGTGACGGGTGGATCAAATCACGCTTGATTAGCTCAAACGCAAATCGGCGCGTGATGCGTTCCAATTCATCCGCTTCCCATGCGTTTGGATCAATGTGCAAACCACCCTTTGATCCGCCAAACGGCGCTTCGACCAAGGCACATTTATACGTCATCAGCGCGGCCAAGGCTTCGACCTCGTCTTGGTTCACAGATGTTGCAAAACGAATGCCGCCCTTTACCGGTTCTTTGTGCTCTGAATGCACCGAACGATATCCTGTGAATGTATGAATATCGCCACGCAGTTTCACCCCAAAACGCACGGTATAGGTCGAATTACAAACGCGGATTTTTTCTTCCAGCCCAGGCGAGAGGTTCAACAGGCCAACCGCCTTGTCAAACATCATATCTACGGATTTACGAAAAGACGGTTCTTTGTTGCGTGGCATCATGTGATCCTTCTGAATGTTCCTAAACAATGCGGTGAAACTAGAATGAGTTAATCACAGTGTTTTTTATTTGTCCAAGTATAACATTTGTTATATTCAAGGAGATGCGTGCCCGTTCTGCACGCCAATTTGGAATTGGAAATGTCACACCCAACTTTGATGGTGGCGCCAAATGGCGCGCGTAAACAAAAATCCGATCACCCCGCCCTTCCCGTCTCGTTGGATGAAATCGTGCAATGTGCCGCCGAATGTTATGATGCCGGAGCCGATATATTGCATCTACATGTACGCAACGATGATGGCTCGCACAGCTTGGATGCCGGGCGATATCGCGAAACCATTGCGGGCGTGGCTGAACGTGTTCCCGACATGCCCATTCAAATCACAACCGAAAGCGGCGGGATTTTCGATGTCCACACGCAATTGCGCTGCCTGCAAGATACCCGCCCCCACCGTGCAAGCGTATCCATTCGCGAAATTGCACGCAGTCCCGATTTGGCGTCCCATGTCTATGGTTTTGCGAAAGAGGCCTGTATTGATGTGCAACATATCATCTATGGCCTGCCCGATATTGCCCAATATAAACATTGGGTTGAAACCGCGATCATTCCCGAAACCATGAACAGTGTGATTTTTGTGTTGGGGCAATACACGCCTCCCATCAACGCCCTGCCCGATGATCTACTTCCATTTTTGGATGCGGCGAACAACATGTCATTGGAATGGGCTGTTTGTGCCTTTGGCCAAAACGAATTGGCCTGTGCGCAACGTGCATTACAACGGGGTGGGAATATTCGCATCGGGTTTGAAAATAACCTACATTTGCCAGATGGAACACTGGCACAAAACAACGCGCAAACCGTTGCACTTGCACGCGCCCTGATAAACGAGATTTGACATGTCACATGTTTTCCCACGCCACACCAAAAATATCCCCCCCATCGCGGTTGGCGGCGAAGGATGTTATTTAATTGACGCGAATGGCAAACGATATTTGGATGCATCGGGTGGTGCGGCGGTGTCTTGTCTGGGGCATGGCGATGTTGATGTGACCAATGCGATCAAGGCTCAATTGGACAAGGTTGCCTTTGCCCATACGGGGTTTCTTTCCTCCGAACCCGCGGAAAATCTGGCGAGCCTGTTAATTGAGCATGCCCCAAAACCGCTCGACAAAGTGTATTTCGTTTCTGGCGGATCAGAGGCGGTTGAATCCGCAATCAAACTTGCACGCCAATATCATTTGGAAAACGGCGAACCCGAACGCAAACATTTGATCGCGCGACGTCAAAGCTATCACGGGAATACGCTTGGCGCATTGGCGGCGGGTGGCAATGCGTGGCGACGCGCGCAATTTGATCCCTTGTTAATCAACGTATCCCACATCGCCCCATGTTACGAATACATCGGGCGCAATGATGGTGAAACTACACATCAATACGGCCAGCGTATGGCCCAAGAATTAGAAGACGAGATCATTCGTCTGGGACCCGAAACTGTTTTGGCATTCATGGCAGAACCTGTCGTTGGGGCCACAATGGGTGCGGTTCCCGCCGTCGATGGGTATTTCAAACGCATCCGCGAAATTTGCGACAAATACGGTGTGTTGCTGATCTTGGACGAGGTCATGTGTGGCATGGGGCGCACGGGTTCTCTTTTCGCGGCTGATGTTGATGGCGTAGCGCCTGATATTCTGTGCATCGCCAAAGGGTTGGGCGCAGGGTATCAACCCATCGGGGCAATGCTATGCAGCGATAAAATTTACGCTGCTATCGAAAACGGGTCCGGGTTTTTTCAACATGGCCATACCTATATCGGCCATCCTGTTGCCACGGCAGCGGGGCTTGCGGTGGTGAATGCATTGCTGGATCGTGATCTCATCACACGTGTTCAGAAACAAGGTGCTAAGCTAAAACAGATGTTGGAAAACACATTTGGGCAACATCCACATATCGGTGATATTCGTGGGCGCGGATTGTTCCTTGGGATGGAATTTGTATCTGATCGCGACGCCAAATCGCCGTTTGACCCATCGCTCGCACTGGGTGCGAAAATGAAAAAGACCGCTTTTGAAAACGGTCTGATTTGTTATCCGATGTCGGGTACACGTGATGGCAAATTGGGCGATCACATGTTGCTTGCTCCACCATTTATCCTGAATGACAATCACATGGATCAGCTGGTTGAAAAACTGGGCAAAACCTTTGATGCGGTTCTGCCCAATTAATTAGCGCACGATGTAAACAGATGCCTTTGCGTGGCGCGCAACGCGCGCTGCGTTCGGGCCTAACATCTTATCCTTAAGGTCGGGTTTATTCGCCCCGATCACCACCAAATCAACCTTCAGCTTTTTGGCGGCTTCTAACACTTCTTCGTAAACTGTGCCAAGGGCAACGATATGTTGCACCTTGGTATCTGGAAGCGTTTCCGTAACAAAGCTGTGCAAATCTGCGTTCGCCTTTGCCAATGCTTTATCAAGCGACCCTTTGTCGAAGAATGACCCAACGATGCTCATGCCAAAATCGGGCACAACGGTGATCACGCTTAACTTGGATCCTTGCAATTGCGCGAGCGCATTTGCTTGTTTCAATACATCCGCACTTTTGTCTGATTGGCCCAGATCAACGGCACATAAAATCTTCTTCATGCTTGCTCTCCTACCAAGCCATCTTCGCGACGCTTACGCGCCATTTGCAGCATGTAAATCAACCCCAGCAAAATGAACGCAGGGATAAAGAATACTTCTTTTGCCATGCGATCTGCCTTCACTTGCAATTCTGCCAGTTCCCAATCGAAATCAATGCCAAGCTGTTCCGCAGGTCCGCCAAAGTTCAGGTTATCAACCAAAATTTTGCCCTCCTCTTCGCGGAACTCGATCCCCGCATTGTCAAACAAACGCGCCACGCCATCGCCAGACTTATCACCAAGGGGCAACAAGAACTGTGAATCAACCGCGTTGCCATCGATGCTTTCGCCAATCAAACGCACGCGCAAACTACCACCCGCATCGGAATTTTCCGCCATTGCAAATACTTCGCTTGCAGGTTTTGTTTCAAATTCTGGCGCCATGTAATTGAGGAAAAAATCAGGACGGAACAACATGAACGCGATCAAGATCAACGCAAGACTTTCGTAGATTTTTGATTTCGTCATCCAGAACCCCATGGTTCCCGCCGTGAACACCAAAATCGCCACTGTGGATACAAGGAACACAACAATGCCCTGCATCATGGTGACATCAATCAACAACAAATCGGTGTTAAAGATGAACACAAACGGCAAGGCCACCGTACGCAAGCTATAGAAAAATCCGATGAACCCTGTTTTGATCGCATCACCACCAGATACGGCAGCGGCGGCAAAACTTGCCAGCCCCACAGGGGGCGTTACATCGGCCATGATCCCAAAGTAAAACACAAACAAGTGCACCGCGATCAAGGGCACGATCAAACCGTTCGCCGCACCCAATTCCACAACAACACCCGCCATCAGCGATGACACCACGATATAGTTCGCCGTCGTGGGCAACCCCATCCCAAGGATAAGTGACAAGATACCAACAAAGACCAGCATCAAGATCAGATTACCACCAGATACGAATTCCACCAGATCGGCCATCACCTGACCAATCCCTGTTAATGTCACCGTACCCACGATCACACCCGCCGCCGCCGTGGCCAGACCGATACCGATCATATTGCGCGCACCGTCAATCAGCCCTTGCAACAAATCAGCTACACCATCTTTGAACCGTTCGGCCATTTCGCTTTCACCGCGGAAAATGGCCTTGAGCGGGCGCTGTGTAATCAGGATGAAAATCAACAGCGATGTCGCCCAAAACGCGGACAGACCGGGTGATTTCTGCTCGATCATCAGGAAGTAAACCAACACAATAATCGGCAACAGGTAATACAGACCAGATTTATAAATCTCAGTTACCTCTGGCAAAACGATATTTGGATCGTTTGGATCATCGGGTTCCAAATCGGGAACCTGTGCGGCCATGTACAACAGGCCAATATAAATCGCCGCCAATAGAATGGCCAAGATCATACCAGATCCCGCAGGAAGCGCGGATGTAATCCATCGCACCGGATATTGTGTGGCATAACACAACGCCGCAAAGCCAAGGAAAAACCCAAGCATTGATAATGCGGTTGCCAAAACGCCAGCGGCCTTACCGCTTGCTTTTTGCAAGGTTGGCATGTTGCGTTTCACCGCTTCCAAATGCACGATATATACCAATGCGATATATGAAATCGTTGCGGGCAGGAATGCGTGGGTGATCACCTCGACATATGAAATGCCGACATATTCAACCATCAAAAACGCCGCCGCACCCATCACGGGTGGCATGATTTGCCCGTTCACGGATGATGCAACCTCGACCGCGCCCGCCTGTTCGGAACTAAACCCAACGCGTTTCATCAACGGGATTGTAAATGTCCCTGTTGTCACAACATTGGCAATGGATGAACCTGAAATCAAACCCGTGGCGGCCGAACCAACCACCGCCGCCTTGGCGGGGCCACCACGCAGGTGACCAAGGGCGGCAAAAGCCATTTTGATGAAATAGTTGCCCGCGCCCGCCTTATCCAGCAATGCGCCAAACAGTACGAACAAGAACACGAATTTCGTTGATACGCCAAGCGCGATACCAAACACGCCCTCTGATGTGATCCACATATGGCTCATCGCTTTGTTCAACGATGCGCCTTTCCAGCGGATAACCTCTGGCACCCAAGATGCCGCGCCAAAGAAAACGTAACATAAAAACACAACCGCAACGATCGCCATCGCTGGGCCAAGCGCACGACGCGCGGCCTCGAACAACAGAATCAAACCCGTGGCAGCAGCAAAAATATCCAGCGATGTTGGCAAACCTGGTCGGTTCACCAATTCGGCGTAATATATCCAACCATAAAGCGCACAAAACGTGCCCAATATCCCAAGCCCCCAATCCAGATAGGGAATGTAATGCCTTGGGCTGGTTTTAAATGCGGGATAGGCCATATAGGCCAAAAATATCGCAAATCCCAAATGGATTTGACGCGAACTGTTAATCACCGAACCCGGTAAAATCATATTTGAAATTGGCGATGCCAATACGATCTGAAACACAGACCAAATAATTGCCAAAACCGCAAGGAATGTTCCAACAGACCCCGCAGGGCTTCGCGCACCGGCATCCGCAGATGCCACCATATCCTGAAGCTCTGCATCAGACAGGGGCGCGTTTTGTTTATTCTCGGCCATTATGTTTCATCTCCCAAATTTGTTCAGTTTTCTGAACTTAATTTTCTCCCTTATCGCCATGTGTCCCCACAGCGAAAAAAGGGAGGAGCAATCGCCCCTCCCCCGTATTCATGTCGGATTATTCAATCCAACCTTGTTCTTTGTAATATTTCGCAGCGCCATCATGAAGCGGTGCTGACAAACCAGCCGTTGCCATTTCTTTTTGTGTCAAATTGGCAAATGCAGGGTGCAGCTTTTTGAAATCGTCAAAGTTTTCAAAAACAGATTTCACCAAAACATATACAACATCGGCAGGAACCGCAGATGATGATACGAATGTTGCGCCAACACCAAATGTTGCTGTGTCGCCATCATTGCCGCGATACATGCCACCTGGGATGGTTGCAGAACGGTAATATGGGTTGTCTGCGATCAACTTGTCCACTTCGGCACCCGCAACGTTTACCAAAACGGAATCACATGCGGTTGTTGCCTCTTGGATCGAACCAGATGGGTGGCCAACGGTGTAAACCATCGCATCAATCTGATTGTCACACAACGCTGCAGACTGTTCAGATGCTTTCAGCTCTGATGCCAGACCCAAATCATCATTTGTCCAACCTTTGGCATTCATCAACACTTCCATTGTGCCGCGCTGACCTGAACCAGGGTTACCGATGTTCACGCGCTTCCCTTTAAGATCGTCAAAGTTTGTGATGCCCGCATCAGCGCGCGCCACAACTGTGAACGGTTCTGGGTGTACGGAGAATACGGCGCGAAGTGCCTCGAATGGGCCTGACTCTTCGAATTTTGAAGTGCCGTGATATGCGTGGTGCTGCCAATCGGATTGGGCCACGCCAAATTCCAATTCGCCAGCTTTGATTGTGTTGATATTGTACACAGAACCACCAGTGGATTCCACAGAACAACGTACACCGTGATCTTTGCGGCCTTTATTCACCAAACGACAGATCGCACCGCCCGTTGGATAATAAACACCCGTTACACCACCGGTACCAATCGTAATAAATGTATCGTCAGCAGCAGAAGCCACACCAGCCACCATCGTGGCCGCCGCAAGTGTCCCTGCGAAAGAGCTTAGAAATTTCATAGATTTCTCCCAATAAACTACGCCGGCAAAACACCGACTCGCGTCAATGTTACATTATGTTATATTTTTGTCAAAAATAACATTTGTTTTTCTTGCTTCGGCAAAATCGCTTATTCCTTGCAAGCATAGTCAACATCACAGTATGACCCAGTGAAATTGCACCTATTGGAATTTCAATGTTACGCCGTTTTTCCGTTTACGTCATCCCTGCCCTTGTTGCCTTGGGTTTGTTTTCTGGGCTGCTACGCGAAATATTATTGGCGTATATTTTCGGCACATCGCGTGAATTGGAAATATTTCGCGTCGCATTTGGCCTGCCCAGTATATTAAGCGATAGCTTGGCCGTATCCTTTGTTTCAATCCTGATCCCCGTGTTGGTGATGGGTGAAAAATCCCACCCCGCCCATGCGTTGCGCCAAATTTTATGGGCAACGGGTGTGATTGCGTTGGGTGTGTTTGTGATCGGGTTGATCACCATGCCATTGCAGGCGCGATTGTTGGCACCCGGTATTATTGGTGGGGAGCAAGTGGCGCTGATCAATGCGGGTTATCTGTGTTGGGGCATGTTCTTGATGGTGATCTTGTCCTTGCCGTTGCGCGCCGCAATGAGCGTGCGTGGAAAAATCTGGCCAGGGGCAAGCGCGCAATTGATGCGTTCGGGCGGATTTGTCATTGTGCTGGCTATTTTTGTCTTTTTCATCAGCCAACGCGATGTCACCGCCACGGCGATTTCGGCATTGGCGGCGGGGCTGTCCGTATTGCTGGTGCATATTTTTGCCATTGGCAAAACGGGACGGCGGCGGGTTATGCTGGCATTATCCGCAGGGCCAAATTGGGATCATCTGCGCCCGTTGCTTTTGCCGCTTGGATTGGTGTTTTTAACACAAATATTATTGTCGGGCGGGCGCCTTATGGATCGCGCAGTCGCCAGTAATATGGAAATCGGCACACTTGCAGTGATTGAATACAGCTATGCCTTGGTCATGGCGGCGGCGGCGGTATTGGGAACATCAACCAATCTGATACTTGCCCCGCGACTCGCGCGCAGCTTGCGTGACACGGGACGGGTCACAGCACAACATAAACGCACGATTATTTTGGTGACAGGCTTTGCCACGCTGGCGGGGATTTGTCTGTCTTTGCTGGCCACACCGATTGTAAGCATCGTTTATGAAAACGGAACGTTCCAAGCATCGGATGCCCTTCGCACCGCAAGCGTTTTTCGCCTGCACGCGCTATCACTTGGCCCCATTGTTTTGGCGCTAATCTTAACCCAAGTGTTGTTGATTTCGGGCGGTCAGCGTTTAACCTTTGTCATATCTGGGATCAAACTCGCGATCAAAGCGGGTGTATTATATATTCTGATCACAAGCGGCTATGGCCTTGGCGGCATCGCAATAAGCCTTGCGATAACAGAGCTAGTGATGGCTGTTATTTTGGCAATGGCGTTGAAATGGCGGTCGGCGGCAAAGGTGAATTCATAGTTATGCTTCCGTACATTACATTTTTTGGTTTGCATGGACTTGTCGCGTTGATGAAACGCCAAAGTCGAGCAACACTATTTTGCTTCGTATTGTTAAATATGTATTTCGTTGGATTTCGCTACGAGCTTGGATTTGACTGGCCACTGTATAAACAGGAATTTGAATTCTTAAAAACGCTTGGCTTCGTTGAGTTTTTTACTTCGATGCCGACAATCCAAGTAAAGTATCCTCACGAATTCGGTTTCCTTATATTCGCGTTTATATCAAGTAAAGTATTCTTCATCTATGAGCTTATGCAGGCGT
>NZ_BMZF01000007.1 GCF_014652655.1 Paramylibacter ulvae | reverse complement strand
CGCGCACATGAGGTTTGTGGCACCGCGAAAAATACATTTGCCTTTATGCTAGCAGCACAGATACCAAACACCGTAATATATGTGCGAGAAAACCATCGCAGCAACATCTTAAATCCTAGTGGATTTGGGTATTCAAACAATTTGAAAAAACATATTGAAAACCACCAGCTATATATCCTGAAAACCTGCACAATAACCTGACCGAATAATGCTCGTGGCTATGTCATTTCTTTTCCCAAAGAGAGGAAATAGATATGGTTCCAGAACGGTTGTTACATGATGCATGGTGGTTTTCGGATGACCTCACGCTAAATCAGTCAAATACGAAAATAGAGGCATCAACAAAACAGAGGTTGTCTCCATTCAATTTCAAGCCTTGCGCAACGCGGCGATGGCGCGCAAAACTGTTGATTTGTGGTGCATTGGCTACGCGAGGAGATATTGTAAACAAATGAAAACTGTTCTGATTGTAGATGATGATATCCATATTCGCGATGTTTTGAAATTTGCGTTGGCCGATGCAGGGTTCTCTGTATCCGAGGCAAGCAATGGAAGCCAAGGGCTGTTGGCGGCCGATCGAGGCAAGCCTGATTTGGTTATATTGGATATTGGGATGCCTGAAATGGATGGGCTCGAAATGTGTAAGGAGCTTAGAAAAACATCCAATGTTCCAATATTATTTTTAACGGCGCGCAATGATGAGATTGACCGCATCTTGGCGTTCGAGTTGGGTGGCGACGATTATCTATCAAAACCGTTTTCCCCGCGTGAATTGGTGTTGCGTGTCAAAGCGATATTGAAACGTGGAAACGATCCAGTAAAAAAACAGATGTCGACGGGTGATCTTGTCGTTGAGCAAGAAACCCATCGCGCAACACTGAACGGCAAATTACTGGAATTAACACCCAGAGAGTTTTCATTATTGAATCCGCTGGCACAAAGCCCTGAGCGTATTTTCACAAAGTCACAACTAATGGCACATATTTACGGTGAAAATATCTATGTCGAAAACCGTACTCTGGACAGCCATGTACGAAATTTACGGGCCAAGGCACGCGGATTGGGATGCGATGATTTGATTGTAACTGCGCATGGAATCGGATTTCGACTTGGGGATTGTACGTGTCAGTAATGGTTCAAAAATGGCGCCCCACGCTCAGAACCTTGATCGCGTTGGTTATTTTAACATTGATGGCATTACCGGCCATTGGATTGCTAACCGCGCGTTTAACAACCAACCAATTTGTGCGCGAAACAGAAAGCAGCTTGGTATCCCAGGCAGCAGTATTTGCACGAACTTATGCGGCGGAATTTGGTGAAAACCGGCCAAATGAGCTTATGGGGAATGTCCTGTCGCCGAGGCTTTCAAAATATTATGCCCAACAATTTCATTCCAAAATCAAACCTGTAAACACCCAATATTCCGCGATTTTACCTGAACGTCCCGATCCCATTCAGGGCAATGTGGATTTGGAGACACCATATGACGTGATTGGTGAGAAACTATCCACCATCGCACGTGAGGCGCAAAAAACCTCTCTTGCGGGGTACATTGCACTTGATTATCTGGGCAATGTCATCGCGAGTTCGGGAACCATACAGGGGCGTTTTGTGTCAGTTGCAGAGGTAACCAATGCCTTGCAAGGCGAGGTTTCCACTGTGTTGCGTTTTCGCAGTGGCCAAGACGAACGCCATCCGCTCGCATCACTGAGCAGGGACACTGGATTTCGCGTTTTCGTCGCCATGCCTGTTATCGTGGATGAGCGTGTCATTGGCGCAGTGTATTTGGCGCGTACACCCAATAACTTGGGTAAATTTCTGTTTCGCGAGCGCCACACATTGATGTTGGTATTTGGGTCAGTGTTGTTGGCTGCATCGGTGGTGGGCTTCGTCATGTGGCGATTGTTGGCAGGACCGATCAAAGAGTTGCAATATCAATCACAACGGGTGGCCAAGGGGCAATCGGTTATGTTGGAGCCGTTGGCGCATTACGGTACGAAAGAGGTTGCCGATATGGGACAAAGTCTGTTGTCGATGTCGGCCAAGTTGAACCAACGATCCGCAGCGTTGCAAACCTATACCGCGCATGTCACACATGAATTGAAATCACCGCTGACATCAATTTCTGGCGCCGTTGAATTGTTGCAAGACAGTGGCGCGCGTATGGATAAATTAACACAGCAAAAATTCATCACAAATATTGCAGATGACAGCGATCGCATGGCGCGGCTGTTGGATGGGTTGCGCATGTTTGCCGCCACTACGATGACAAACGACGCACAAGAAACCGAACTTCGTCATGCCGTAGAGCGATTTAACAGTACGAATGGCAACGCGACTTACATTGGCAATCCAACCGCGACGTTGCCGATTTCAGATAATGATGCGCATATTTTGGTAACCCAAATGGGTCAAAACGCGTTTCAACATGGTGCAACAAAGGTGACATTTGAATGCGATAACAATCGATTGATTGTCAGCGATGATGGAGATGGCATTTCGCGTCGCAACGCAGAACAAATTTTTGAACCATTTTTCACAACCAATCGTGACCTGGGTGGTACAGGAATGGGGTTGGCAATTGTGCGCGGTATCGTCACCGCCAACGGCGGAGAGATAAAATTAATACAAGCACAACAAGGCGCAACCTTTGAAATCCTGTTTGAAACGCAAAATTAAAAGAATTGTGAAATATTTGTGAAAACCCTAATTTTGCGCTTGTAGCCCACCCACAGTCACACTAGAACACCCACAGTTGACGCGGGATGGAGCAGTCTGGTAGCTCGTCAGGCTCATAACCTGAAGGTCGTAGGTTCAAATCCTACTCCCGCAACCAAAACCGCCCTTGAGGCGGTTTTTTTGTATATTTAGTCGCCTTTAATTGTCACAGTGGCATAGGTTTGATTTTACCAAAATATTCACCCTCTCACCTTGTTCTGCGTATCCAAGAGAATTAGATCAGATATATGAAAAAACTTCTCAAGAAATTCAAGAAAACACCCAAGGTTGCGGTATTGCGGTTGGACGGTGTTATCGGTGGTGGATCACGCTTTGGTGGGCCAAGTTTAAGCGACGCCGAATTGGCGCCATTGTTGGAGCGCGCGTTTCGAAAAGGAAAGCCAGACGCGGTTGCGTTGGCGATCAATTCGCCTGGTGGTTCCCCTGTTCAATCATCACTGATTGGTGCGCGTATTCGGCGTTTATCAATTGAAACAAAAACCCCTGTGTTTGCGTTTTGCGAGGATGTTGCAGCATCTGGCGGATACTGGTTGGCATGTAGCGCCGACGAAATTTTTGTTGATGAAAGTTCGATTGTGGGATCAATCGGCGTGATTTCGGCGTCGTTTGGTTTTCAAGACTTGTTGCAAAAACAGGGTATCGAACGGCGCGTGCATACTGCTGGCAAAGACAAAAGCATGGGCGATCCATTTCGCCCTGAAAAACCAGAAGACATCGAACGCATCAAAGCTTTGCAAAAAACCATTCATGATAATTTCATCGCACATGTGAAAACGCGTCGTGGTGAAAAACTGGCGCAAACCGATTTGTTTACGGGGGAAATCTGGGTGGGCGCATCAGCCGTGGATTTGGGCTTGGTCGACAGTGTTGGACATTTGGTACCAATGATGAAATTTCGATATGGCGAGGATGTGAAATTCATTTTCCACGGCAAGAAAAAATCATTGCTGAGCAAATTTGGCCTCACTGCTGCATCCAACATTGCATCATCTATCGAAGACCGCGCGTTGTGGTCAAAGTTTGGACTGTAATATGGTAAAGGTCGTCACCCTATTTCTCATCTTTATTGCTGTTCTGGCGATATTTGGGAAACTGCGATTGCCCCAACTGCCAAAACCGTTACAACGGCGCAAAGTGGCGACGGCGCAAAAATGCCAAACATGCGGTTCTTACCTGTTCAAAGGCATAGAATGCGCATGTCAGAAAAATAAAAAATCGGAAAAAGACTGAACATATGGATTGGCTATTTGTAATCGCAGGGCTTGTAATCCTTGTATTTGGTGGTGATTTTTTGGTGCGCGGGGCAGTGGCGCTCGCAACCAGGTTGGGAATTTCCGCACTTGTTGTTAGCCTGACAGTGGTTGCATTTGGCACATCTGCACCCGAGCTCTTGATCGCCATTCAGGCAGCATTGGATGGAGTACCTGAATTGGCGCTTGGGAATGTTGTGGGGTCAAATACCGCAAATGTGTTGTTGGTTTTGGGGATCCCTGCGGTGTTGTCTGGGCTGGATATGAAAAACGTTCATACGGAACGCAATTTCTATCTAATGCTATTTGCGACCCTGTTGTTTATTGTTCTATGTTTCACAACCCCGTTGAAAGCATGGCAAGGTGCGTTGTTGCTGGTATCATTATGCGCGATTTTGTTCTCGACTTACAAAGAGGCGATGGGATCGCGTGCAAAGCTAAAAGAGCTGGAATCCGAAGTAGACGACGAAAATATCGGCAATGGAAAAATGGCGATATTTTTGCTTGTTGGGTTGGTGTCCTTGCCACTTGGCGCACATCTATTGATCGAGGGCGCGACAAGTATCGCCCAAAAATTTGGCGTGTCCGAGGCGATCATTGGATTAACGCTGGTTGCGCTTGGTACGTCGTTGCCCGAATTGGCAACAACTGTAATGGCGGCACTTCGCAAAGAACCCGCCGTGGCAATTGGCAACGTCATTGGGTCGAACATGTTCAACCTTCTCGCCATTCCAGCAATCGCTGCATTTGTGGCGCCATTGCCAGTACCCGCGGAATTTTTCCGCGTTGACCTGTGGGTGATGTTTGGCGCGTCGCTGTTGATGGCACCGTTTGTTTTGTTGCATTGGAATTTAACACGCATCTGGGGTGCGCTGTTTATTGTCTGCTACGTTTTTTACGTTATGTTCTTGTTGGGATAACCGAAAGGACGCGAAATGGGATACCAAGGGGCGTTAATCACTGGTGGATCACAACGGTTGGGGCGTGCGATGGCGTTGTCGTTGGCTGCGCGTGGTGTATCCGTCGCCGTTCACTATTCAAGTAGTGCAGATGCGGCGGAGGAAACCGTTGCCGACATTATCAACGCAGGGGGACATGCGGTTGCGGTACATGCAGATTTGTTGGACCACGAGCAGACCGAAACATTGGTTCAGCGCAGCATCGATGCGCTCGGCGTGCCGATTTCCATTCTTGTGAACAATGCATCCATATTTGAATATGACACAATTGAAACCGCGACCCGTAAATCGTGGGATCGTCATATCGATTCTAATTTGTGGGGGCCGTTTGCATTGATCCAAGAAATGGCCAAACAAACGCCAAGTGCGATTGAAAATTCGCGTGGTGAATTGGATGCACAGGCCTGTGTAATCAATATGGTGGACCAACGGGTGCGTAAATTGACGCCTGAATTTATGACATACACCTTGGCCAAGGCGTGCTTGTGGACATTAACTCAAACCGCAGCACAGGCATTGGCCCCACATATTCGTGTGAATGCGATTGGGCCTGGTCCAACGCTTAGGGGTGCGCGCCAGTCCACGCAACATTTCGAAGCGCAGCGTAGAAATACGATTTTGAAACGTGGTTCGGATGTCGATGGTATTGTTTCAGCGATGAATTACCTGTTGGATGCAAAAGGTGTTACTGGACAGTTGATCTGTGTTGACGGCGGCCAACATATGGCTTGGCAGACCCCCGATATCATTGGCGTGGAATAACCCGCCATCACAGTTTTGAAAGTGCCGTTACGGCAAAAGCGATTCGAATTGTCCACTTTTCGGTGTCAAATTTACCAGTTGTTAAAAAAGGTTAATGATTTCAAGAATTTGACATTGATACAAAAAGAATTTTCTTTAATTTCAATGACTTGCAATTGTGCCTAAATATTGGGCATTTCATGGAACCATGCCAAAATAAACAGAAAATTCTAAGCCAGCTAAAGTTATGCAGAGAGTTATCCAC
Source organism: Paramylibacter ulvae (assembly GCF_014652655.1). Classification (GTDB taxonomy): domain Bacteria; phylum Pseudomonadota; class Alphaproteobacteria; order Rhodobacterales; family Rhodobacteraceae; genus Amylibacter; species Amylibacter ulvae. The sequence goes on along the minus strand of NZ_BMZF01000007.1, from coordinate 144,650 downwards.
AGAAACCGTGGACATAATTTTTCTTGTATGTGGATGGTTTTCAGTGCAGCCCAGTTCAGAATCAGGCATGTTAGACCTATGAATAAAACACCCACCAAAACGGATATAGAAGAAGAGGGAAAAATCACGCCAGAGGCGGATACGCAAAAGGGACATTTGCGTATAAAGGCCTATGTTCAAACATTGGATGGATCACCTGGTGTGTATCGCATGTTGGATAAGGATGGCGCGGTTTTATATGTTGGCAAAGCGCGCAATCTTAAAAAACGCGTGTCATCATACGCCAAACCCACGGGGCATTCGGCGCGTATCGGGCGTATGATATCGGCAACCGCATCGATGATGTTTTTGACCACGCAAACGGAAACCGAGGCGTTGTTGCTTGAACAAAATCTGATCAAGCAGCTTAAGCCGAAATATAATGTTTTGCTGCGCGACGACAAAAGTTTCCCAAACATCAAGGTCACGATTGAACACGAATACCCGCAAATCGAAAAACACCGCGGGCGCAAACCAAAAGGTGCGGAATATTTTGGACCCTTTGCATCGGCTGGTTCTGTCAATCGCACATTACATCAATTGCAAAAGATATTTTTGCTGCGTAATTGTTCCGACAATATTTTCAACAGCCGCACACGCCCCTGTTTACAATATCAAATTGCGCGCTGTTCGGCGCCATGTGTCGGTAAAATATCGCAAGAGGATTACGGCGTATTGGTATCGGATGCGATGCGATTCCTGTCGGGCAAATCGACGCGCATACAAGAAGAGCTTGCAGAGAAAATGCAATCCGCCAGTGCGAATATGGAGTTTGAACGCGCCGCTGGTTATCGTGACCGCATACGCGCGCTGACAAATATTCAGGGAACTCAGGGTATCAATCCACAATCTGTGCCAGAGGCGGACGTGATCGCGCTTCACGTCGAGGGTGGACAGGCTTGTATTCAGGTGTTTTTTATTCGCGCCAACCAAAATTGGGGCAATCGGGCATATTTCCCGCGTACGGGTTCGGGTGCCGAAGCCGATGAAATTTTGGAAAACTTCATCGCTCAGTTTTACGATAATAAAACGCCGCCAAAACAATTGCTGTTGTCCAATGACGTTGCGAATGCTGATTTGTTGCAGGATGCACTTTCGCAAAAGGCAGGGCGCAAGGTGGAATTGATCGTCCCACAGCGCGGTGAAAAGGCCGAGCTGGTTTTGAATGCCCATCGCAATGCGCGTGAATCGTTGGGACGGCGCATGTCAGAAAGTGCCGCGCAGGCGAAATTATTGGATGGTTTGGCAAATGCCTTTGATCTGGATCAACCGATCAATAGGATCGAAGTTTACGACAATTCACACATCCAGGGCGCACATGCGGTTGGTGCGATGATTGTTGCAGGGCCGGATGGTTTTCAAAAATCATCCTATCGAAAATTCAATATCAAATCCGAAAACACCACACCAGGTGATGATTTTGGTATGATGAAAGAAGTGTTGTTACGCCGTTTCAAACGGTTGCTGTCAGAGGACCCAGATCGCCAAACCGAGGTGTGGCCAGATTTGTTGTTGATCGATGGTGGCGCTGGTCAAGTTTCCGCAGTTGCAGAAATCATGGCGGAACTGGGAGTGGATGATGTGCCGTTTATTGGCGTGGCCAAAGGCGAAGATCGCGACAAGGGCAAAGAAGAATTTTACGTTCCAAACAAACGCCCATTTGCATTGCGCAGGAATGACCCCGTTTTATATTTCATTCAACGCCTGCGCGACGAAGCACATCGTTTCGCCATTGGCACCCATCGTAACAAACGATCAAAGGCAATCAGCGCAAATCCATTGGATGATGTTGCTGGTGTTGGTGCCGCGCGTAAAAAGGCACTATTGGCGCATTTTGGATCGGGCAAGGCCGTTTCACGCGCCGCATTAAAGGATTTAAAGGCTGTCGATGGTGTGTCCGATACATTGGCGCAAACTATTTACGACTTCTTCCATGACAAGGGGTGATTGTTTGTTTAGACATTTGACAAACAATGCGCCGATCATATCGCCAAATTGCAGGAGACGACTTTGAACTGGAATATCCCCAACATTCTTACCTTGTTGCGCCTGCTGGCGGCACCTGGGGTTGCGATTATGTTTTTGTATTTTACGCGCCCTTGGGCGGATTGGTTTGCGTTGGTGTTATTTGTATCCGCCGCGATCACGGATTTTTTCGACGGTTATCTAGCACGTAAATGGAACCAAGAATCCAACTTTGGCCGCATGATGGACCCAATCGCGGACAAGGCAATGGTTGTAATTGCATTGATGGTTCTGGTCGCACTGTACAGTTTGAACCCGTGGATATTGCTGCCCGCGACGTTGATCGTTTTTCGTGAAGTATTCGTATCGGGTTTGCGGGAATTTTTGGGTGCGGACGCTGAAAAATTACAGGTAACAAAATTGGCAAAATGGAAGACCACCGCGCAAATGGTGGCCATCGCGGTGTTGTTCGCCAAAGGCGTTTTTGAACATTACTACATTGGTCTAACGATCGGGATGGATGACGATATGGTAAATGATATCTTATCTGGAAAAATCGATGATGAATTGGGGCTTTTGAATATGCAACTTGGCAGTGAAATATCGCTTTCGATCGGACGGGTATTGTTGGCGATTGCGGCTGTACTGACGTTGATCACAGGGTATGATTATTTCCAAAAATCCATCCCATACTTGCGCGACGATAAAAAATGAAATTAAACGTTTTATATTTTGCATGGGTGCGCGAACGCATTGGCGTTGCATCTGAAACCGTGGAAACAGACGCAGGGTCGATCAATGAATTGCTCGATGAATTAAGCGCACGAGAGGAACGGTATGCAATTGCGTTCAGTGATCGCAGTGTTTTGCGCTGTGCAATTGATCAAACGCTCGTGCCGTTTGAAACATCATTGGCTAACGCCACAGAAGTAGCATTTTTTCCACCGATGACAGGCGGTTGATATGTCCGTTAATGTGCAAACAGACGATTTCGATTTGGGTGCCGAGGTGTCGAAAATGGCGTCTGATCCAAGTGTCGGCGCCATTGTAAGCTTTACTGGTATTGTGCGTGACGCCGCGCATTCTGGGCTTATATCATTGGAGCTTGAATGTTATCCCAGCATGGTTGAACAGGCGTTGCAAAGCATTGAAAAAAATGCGTGTGATCGATGGGATTTACGGGGTTGTAAAATTATCCATCGTATCGGCAATTTGAAACTTGGCGAACAAATAATGATGGTCGCCACGGCATCACCCCATCGCCAAGATGCATTTGATGCGGCTGAATTTTTGATGGACTACCTCAAAAGCGAAGCGCCGTTTTGGAAGAAAGAACATTTTAAGGATCACGCCACATGGGTTGATGCGCGTGAAACGGATTTACAAAGTTTGCAACGCTGGCAAGATTAGTTTTGTTCCAATGCTGTGCGTAAATGATCGGCCTCGCGGCGTGCATCGCCCAGACCCGCCATCGCCGCGTCCAGTTCCGCTTGTGTTTGGGCTAGTTTGTTTTTCAATTCCCATTCGCGATCATGTAGCAACTGTTCTGCTTCGTCTTTTTGCAATTCCGCCTCATGAAGCCGGTTGGCCAAATCGTCAATCTCACCCATATTAGCCGCGTTAATACGGTTCAGGCTGCCGTACCCCCAACGTAAAATCCAACCCAGCAGGAATGCCGCAAATAAAACGATGGCGATGATGATGATAAGCTGTGTGCGATCCATTATTCGGAGCCTTCTGATTCAATTAAGCGAAATGCGATGCGACGGTTAGCAGCGCGGCCTTCTTCGGTGCCGTTGTCTGCGACGGGCTTTTCTGGGCCGTAACCTTTTGCGGTTAAACCCGAGGTTAGGATACGTTGTTCCAACAATGCGGACAATACTGATTCAGCGCGTTGTTGGCTGATGCTGAGATTCAATTCTTCGCTGCCTTGGCTGTCGGTGTGCCCTTCGATTTCGAATTTCGCATCTGGGCATTTACGCAAGATATCAGCAATTTCACCAACCACTTGCAAGCTTTGTGCATCAATGCGTGCCGATGAGGGTGCAAAATTAATTTGTTCGCGTGCCAGTAAAGCAGTGATCCCTTGTTCACATTCTTCTGGTGTTGGCTCTTTGTCGACCACGAAAAGTGTTTCATCGAAATTGACGTCAATTTTGTAATTACCCTTGCCACCGATGCGAACGGAAAGTGCGCGCGACACCTCTGATGGTACGGATGGTGTGGCACCGACGCCTTTTACTTCGACAGTGTCAGCGCGCACGATCAGGCTTCCGTGGTGAAGTTTTGACAATGCTTCTAGCCCGCCTAAAATACGTACTGGCCAACCTGGTTCCAGATTTTCGTCAACCCGTGTTTGTAAAAACACCTGTTCACCGCCGAACAATGATTGTGCGAATGTATCGATGGCCAGTTTGGTATCATCTGTGGGGACGCGCCCGCGCAATTGCACGACGCCCTCTGGGCTTTTGGTTGCGGTGAATTCAGGGATTTCGATACCAGCGTTGGTGTTGGTGTCGAGGAGTTTCGGCGGTAACACCGCGTGTAGCGAAAATAATTCAGGCAGTGAATTATCCAGTTGGCCCACAACGGAATCAAATGTTTCTTGGCTGGTTTCCTCCGAGGCGACAAGCGATACATCGGAATCGGTAAAGCTTAGCGTGCCACCACCCAAATTTTGCAAGGCATCAACCGCGAGCGATATGGCGCGTGCCCAATCAGTTGTTGGAACACCAAGACCGATATTACACGATGGTTTTCCACGCAAATTTACATCGGAAACTGAACGCAGAATTTTTGAACGCGTTGATTGCGTATCCGCAGAACACGCGGTCAAGTCAGCGACATCGCCATCAATGGTTAAGCGAAATGTGAACGGCGCAATAACAGGGCGCGGCGATGAAATATTCATCGTTAATTCCACATTGGATGGTTTGCTGCTGGTTAAAAATTGTTCCGTGTTTTGTTTTTCAGTGACGGATTCCGTGACGGCCGTAACCGTAACGCGATCAGGCGAGATACTGATTTTCGAGCGCGGTAATTTTTTAAGAATTTCCAAACCATAGGCCAGCGAACGTTCCCACGCCGCACCAACGGGATGATCTGCGATTTCCAACATATCCGCGACTTCGCTAGAATCGGCAAGTTGCGTTGCGAAATCTAAAATCCGTTCTCGCCCTGTTGATTGTGGGATAAGACCGATCAAGGAAATGCGATCTTCGTTTCGCAACATTTCAAGGGTGAAACGCGGCGGTTCGATTGCATTGTTTTTGGCGATCACTACATCATCGCGTACCCGCGACATTTGTACCGCCGTGCCCAAAGTTTCCAATGCCTTAAAACGGCTGGCTTCATCGGGGGCAAGACCCGACAGATGCACCAACATCCCATCAGTGCGCACATCAGCCCAATCTTGACCAGCGGCGCGCAGTGTTTCAGTGGTGTATTTTTGGGTGAAATTTTCCAGCACATCCACCGCGCGCATACCAACAAAATAACAGCCAGTGCCGACCAGAATAAAACATATGGCGCCAAAGAGAAGGGCGGTGCGATGCATGTTGATTGCCTTTTTTGCGTATTTCCAAGTTGTCTAAATGAACTGTCAGAATCGTTCAAGCAAAGCTGGTAAAGTTTTTGCGACAATGGCGAAGGCTAGGCCGAGAACAACGATCAGTCCAGCGTCGCGATTGGCGCGAAATAGTTTTAGGCAGATTTCTGCGTTTTCAATATCCAAAACGCGTAATTGCCACGCCAAATGCCAGCCAAACGCCCACAGAGTGGTAATTGCGATCAACAGGGATATCAAATTTATCGATGGGGAAAATGCAAACACGACGGCACCACCCATGCAAATAATTGTGAAAAACAAAAATGCAAACAACCACGTTGGTGTGGATTTGCCAAACAGACGTGCCGTTGATTTTACACCGATTAATGCATCGTCCTCTTTGTCTTGAAGCGCATAAATCGTATCGTAAAATAGCGTCCAAAAGATACCCGCAATATAAAGCGAAACAGGTGCTGCACCAAGTGATCCATGCACCGCGGCCCATCCCAGTAGTGCACCCCAATTGAATGCCAGCCCCAAGAATATTTGTGGCCACCATGTGAACCGTTTTGCAAAAGGATAGATTGCAACAGGGATGAGCGCGGCAATACCAAGCACGATGGAAAACGGGTTAAATGTGAGCAGTATCGCAAACGCAATCAACGCTTGGCAAATCATCCAAACCGCCGCTTGGCGCGTGCTGACCTGACCAGATGGTATCGGGCGCGATTTGGTTCGCGCAACTTGTGCGTCAAATTCGCGATCTGAAATATCGTTCCATGTGCAACCTGCACCGCGCATTAAAAATGCCCCAATGCCAAACGCGACAAAATACCAAGCATCATGCCAGTTTGGAATTGTATCCGCCTGCCATTTCGCCAGTAAATACCCCCACCAACATGGCAATAACAACAACCACGTTCCCGCAGGCCGATCCGCGCGTGATAGCCGCAAATACGGTCGAGCCCATTCGGGTGCATTACGATCAACCCAGTTGTTATCCGTTGCATCCGCAACTCGGCCCGTTTCAGAATTTTCCGTCGCCGTGGCGATTGACGGCTCTGGCGTATTTTGGTTTTCGATCATACAATCGGCCCATGAATAAGAAAGCAAATATCAGGCTCTTTGTAGACGCGCCAATGGGTGCGGGGCAATCGGTTTCGCTGGATCGCGACCAATCGCACTATCTGTTTGGGGTGATGCGGTTGAAAACGGGTGACATGCTGGAAATTTTCAACGGACAAGACGGCGCATGGCTGGCCGAAATTGTACACGTAGGGAAACGTTCAGGCGAATTGGTTTGTCGCGAAAATACTGGCCCGCAAACTGCGCCGCCCGATCTGTGGTTGTTGTTTGCACCGATCAAACGTGCACGCACCGATTTTATTGTTGAAAAGGCAACGGAATTGGGTGTTTCTCAAATCCAGCCAGTGACAACGGATTTCACCAATTCTGACAAGATCCGACAAGATCGGCTGCAAGCGCATGCATTAGAGGCCGCCGAACAATGCGGTGGAACATATGTCCCACCAGTTCAGTCATTGGAAAAGTTGTCGAAGCTGTTGCAAGATTGGCCCAGTGATCGCCAAATTCTGTTTTGTGATGAAACGAGCGCTGGAAAATCAGTGCGGGATTTTGCAAATTCCCCGCGGGACAAGTGGGCAATTTTGATCGGGCCAGAGGGCGGGTTTTCGCAAGCGGAAATTGAGCGTCTGCGTGGTTTGGAATTCGTGACATCGTTGTCTTTGGGGCCACGCATTTTGCGGGCTGATACAGCCGCGGTTGCGGCAATAACTTTGTGGCAAAACGCACTAGGAGACTGGCGGTGAATTTTATTCGTCCGGAATTAAGAGAAATATTGTTGCAATGGCGCGAGGTCATCTTGCTCGTGGCAATCATGTTGGTCAGCTTGGTGTTTTTTGCAACGGGTGGAACACTTGTGCGGATAATTACGCTTGGATTGTTCGTAATCGGCGCAGGTTTTTTGTACCCCGCGATCAGACAGGCGCGCACGGCGGTGTCAAACCAAAGTGTCGGTGTAGTTGAAATCAGTGAACGCCGCATTCGGTATTTAAGCCCTGACATGGGCGCGGAAATTTCCGCAAATGAATTAATGTCGGTTGAAATTGAATCGCGTGATGTGAACTCGCCAATGGAAGATGTCGCTTGGATTTTCCGCGACAAACACGGCTATACGATGCGAATCCCATCAGGTGCAGAGGGGGCTCGTGGATTGCTGGATGCGATTTCATCGCTACCTGGTGCTGATCTTGATGCGGTTGTTCGCGCCATGGGTTACCCCCAAAAGGCGCTGTTCACGATTTGGAAAAAGAATTGACATAATTTCGCAATCTCTTGCGCATGGTGCGTTGCTTTGATTAGGTCGCTGCAACTTTGAATTTGTAAATGGAACGCGCATGTCTATCCCACAATCCGGCGGTGGCCCAATTGAAAACCGTAATCAGCTTGCCGAATATCTAGAGGCTGGGAATAAACCCGAAAGCGATTGGCGAATTGGCACCGAGCATGAAAAATTTGGCTATTGTAAGCCGAAAAAACTCCCGCTGCCATATGATGGGGAGTGCTCCATTCTGGCAATGCTGGAAGGTTTGCGCGATACTTATCATTGGGAACCCGTAACCGAGGCTGGCAATCTGATTGGCTTGGTTAAGGATGGCGCGAATATTTCGTTGGAACCTGGTGGTCAGCTTGAATTGTCTGGCGCGCCGTTGGAAACAATCCACGAAACCTGTGACGAGGTGAATACGCATCTGCGTGAAGTTCAAACAATCGCAGATAAAATTAATGCAGGTTTTATCGGGCTTGGCGCCGCGCCGATTTGGTCACACGAACAAATGCACATGATGCCAAAGGGGCGTTATCGTTTGATGACGGATTATATGGGGCGCGTGGGTACGCATGGTACGCAAATGATGTATCGCACATGTACTGTTCAGGTGAATCTGGATTTTAAATCAGAATCCGACATGGTGAAAAAGTTTCGTGTAGCGCTGGCGTTACAATCCGTGGCGGTTGCGCTTTTTGCCAATTCCCCGTTTTTTGATGGCAAGGCGAATGGTCACAAAAGTTGGCGTTCACGAGTTTGGCGTGGATTGGATGATGCCCGCACGGGAACATTGCCATTTGCGTTTGAGGACGGCATGGGGTTTGATCGCTATGTCGATTATGCGCTCGATGTGCCAATGTATTTTGTTTATCGCGATGGCAAATATATCGATGCGCTCGGCCAATCATTTCGCGATTTTATGCAAGGTAAACTGCCCGCACTACCGGGCGAGGTTCCAACCCTGTCCGATTGGGCGGATCATCTGACCACGATTTTCCCAGAAGCGCGGATTAAGAAATTTATGGAAATGCGCGGTGCCGATGGCGGCCCGTGGCGGCGCATATGTGCATTGCCAGCATTTTGGGTTGGCTTGATGTATGATGCGAATGCGTTGGATGCAGCGTGGGATATTTGCAAAGATTGGGATTTGGAAACACGCGAAGGATTACGGGTTGCTGCATCTGTGGATGGATTGCAGGCACAATTTGGCGATATCAAAATGATGGATTTGGCCACGCGTGTGCTGGAATTGTCCAAAGCAGGATTGGCTGCACGCGCACGCGCCGGTGCAGGTGGACTGATCCCAGATGAAACACATTTCCTGAATGCTTTACAAGAAAGCATCGACACGGGTATCACGCCCGCCGATGAATTATTGACAAAATACAATGGTGAATGGGCTGGTGATTTGTCGAAAATCTACGACGAATACAGTTATTAATTTATTTCTTGCCGATCTTTGGTTCGGTGCCATTTAAAAGACGCGAAATATTCGCGCTATGGCGCCACCAAATCAATGCGGCAAGAATTATGCCCAAACCAATCGCGCTTGGCATGCCAAAGACGTAAAACCAAATCGGTGTTAATGCAGCGGAAACGAGTGCCGCCGCCGATGAAATGCGCCCAATAATTGCGGCGACCAGCCATGACAAACATGCCGCTAATCCTGTTGAAAAACTCAATGCCAGAACGATCCCAAGGAATGTTGCGACACCTTTGCCGCCTTTGAATTTCAACCAAATTGGAAAACAATGGCCGAGGAATGCAAATAATCCCGCGATTTGTGCGGCGGCTGAACCAAACATTGCGTGTGCGATTAAGACCGCAACGCCACCTTTGCCTGCATCAAAAATCAATGTCAGTAACGCCGCAAATTTATTGCCTGTGCGCAAAACATTTGTGGCACCAATATTACCAGACCCAATATCGCGCAGATTCCCAAGGCCCATAATTCGCGCCAAAACCATGCCAAATGGAATAGAACCAAGCAAATATGCCAAAACCGCAACCAAAATCGCATGCATGAGTGATAGATCAAACAGTGGGAGCATTATGCGGTATAAACCTCTTGGCCAGCGACAAATGTATGCAAAACCTTACCCTGCATGCGTCGCCCGTCAAAGGGTGTATTTTTGGATTTCGACTTGAGTTGTGTGCGATCCATCACAAACGGCTTATCGGGATCAAAAACCACCAAGTCAGCTGGTGCACCAATGGCGATGCGTCCTGCTTCCAAGCCCAGCAAATTGGCAGGGTTCAACGACAACGCTTTCCACAAAATTGGCAAATCCATATATTCCCCGTGGATCAGTTGCATCGCGGCGGGCAGCAATGTTTCCAGTGCAATCGCACCAGATGCAGCGCCCTCAAACGGTAAACGTTTGCTTTCGGCGTCTTGAGGTGTGTGCATCGAGCTGATGATATCAATCAATCCTGATGCAACCGCCTCGGCCAAGGCAATGCGATCGTCCTCGCTGCGCAATGGAGGTTTGATTTTAAAGAATGTTGGATACCCTTCGATATCAAATTCATTCAGCGTCAAATGGTGAATGGATGCACCCGCCGTGACACGTAGCCCTTTGTCCTTGGCCCGTTTGAGGATTGGCAATGAAACGGCAGTAGAAAGCTGATCGATATGTAATCTTGCACCCGTCATTTCAACCAAGGTCATATCGCGTTGCAATTGCAACCGTTCGGCCATCACCGAAACTGCTGGCAAGCCCAGTTTGGTGGCAAGCGCACCAGATGTGGCGACCGCACCCTTGGACAGGTTGGGGTCTTGCGAATGGGACAAAACCAACGCGTTTTGCGAATTGGCATATGTCAAACAGCGAGCAAAAATTTTGTTATCAGTGATGACATGATCGCAATCGGTGAATGCCACGGCACCCGTGTCTTGTAAAAACCCAATCTCTGCCATTTCGCGCCCTTCGCGATTTTTGGTCAGGGCGGCCATCGGCAAGACATTGACGCGGCTGTCTGATACGGCGCGGCGATAAACGAATTCCAGTGTTTCAGGGCTATCGATGGCCGGGCTGGTATCGGGACGGATCACCATGGTGGTGATACCACCCGCCGCCGCTGCCGCGCCAGCGGAGCTAAAACTTTCTTTGTGGCGTTCGCCTGGTTCGCAAACCTTAACACCAATATCGATGATGCCAGGTGCCAGACATTTTCCACCACAATCAACCGTGCGCTTTGCGCCGATCACGGGGTTTGGGATATCCATGATTTTGCTGATTTTACCATCATCAATCAGGATTGCCCCCAAAGTATCCGTGCCTTGTTCCGGGTCGATGATGCGCGCATTTTTCAACAAAATTGTCATGATGATTTTCCTGTTAATTTTGCACGCATATCCGCCGCATTTTCAACACCGATAAGGCTTCGTCCACTGCCCGCGCGCCCTGTAAAGCGAACAGTCGCGCCAAATCCTTGAATTTTGCGAATGCTGGACAACGGGACGGGGTGCCCTTGTTTGACGTAAACCGCACGATCTGTGATCAACCATTCTTGGTTGCGATTTAATACGAACGTAACAATTGTGCCCACAGTCAGCGCGGCAATGACCAAGTTTACGGTTTTCAAATCAACGATCAGGTCGCTCGCCATTGCGAGGATCACGCAAACAGCCGCGACGCCATACACCAACATCACGTTATTTTTCACCCATGCTTGCGACGAAAATTTTCCCTGAAACATGATGGTTTCTTGTGGATCGATTTTGGGTGGCCATGCGGTGGAAAGGGGCGCGATTGGTGCGTTATCAATCATATCGCTCACAATTTCGGTGGGCGTGTCATTCGATTGCTTTTCGGTGTGGTTGTTATGGCTCATACCATCACGCCTTTGGTTGGTTTGTTCGCGCGGTGGTTCCGCGCCAATAAATCCATCGCCGCCATGCGTACAGCCACACCCATTTCCACCTGTTCTTGGATCACGGATCGGCTAATATCGTCGGCAATTTCACCGTCGATTTCGACACCGCGGTTCATTGGACCTGGGTGCATCACAATCGCGTCGTCCTTTGCATTGGCGAGTTTTTCCGCACTTAACCCCCAGCGGTAATAATATTCACGTTCACTTGGAATAAACGCGCCATCCATACGTTCGCGTTGCAGGCGCAACATCATCACGACATCAACATCCTTGAGGCCTTCGTCCATATCCTCGTAAACTTCGACCCCGAATTTATCGATGCCCGCGGGCAATAATGTGCGTGGTGCAACCAGGCGAATACGGCTTTCCATTTTATTGAGTAAGAAAATATTCGAACGCGCGACGCGACTGTGGGCGATATCGCCGCAAATTGCCACGTTCAGGCGATGTAATCGCCCCTTTGATCGGCGAATTGTCAACGCATCCAGCAACGCTTGCGTTGGGTGTTCGTGACGCCCATCACCTGCGTTCAGCACCGCGCAATTTACCTTTTGCGAGAGCAAATCCACAGCACCGCTTTCGGGGTGGCGCACGACCAACAAATCGGGGTTCATTGCATTCAGTGTCATCGCCGTATCAATCAGCGTTTCGCCCTTTTTGATTGATGACGCACCCAGCGCCATGTTCATCACATCCGCACCCAGCCGTTTACCGGCCAATTCAAAACTGGCCAGTGTGCGGGTGGAATTTTCAAAAAACATGTTGATCTGTGTCATGCCAGCAAGCGCATTTGAATGCTTTTGCGGTTGTCGGTTCAACTCGACATATTCATCGGCGAGGTCGAGAATGGCATTTATATCAGAAACAGATAGGTTTTCGATGCCCAGAAGATGCGCGGCGGTAAAATCCATTGTTCATCCTTGCTGATAATTTTTCGCGTTATACCAGCCCCTTTGCACAAGACAAGAGGTTTACGTCAGCCCAATGCCAACTTATCCTATCGCTACGCTTGATAAGGATTCTATATCTGTGACCACCCAGCTTGATTATTTCGCCGCAAAAGCAGCCCTTGAATGGCTGTATGATTTGGGTGTGGATGAAACCATCGGCGAAAAGCCGGTTAATCGGTATGATGAACCCGCAAGCAAGCCCAAGTTCAAAATGGGGGCGACATCGAATATTGCCCCGATTGATGTGATGCCACAGGTTTTGCCTGTGCAAGACGCCGCACCCGATGTGGCGCGTATGTTGGCGCAAAAATGTGAAACGCTGGATGCGCTGCGTGATGCAATGGCGGTGTTTGATTTATGTGCGCTGAAAAAAGGTGCGCGCAATTTGGTGTTTGCCGATGGCAATCCAAATGCGCGAGTGATGGTCATATCTGAATCCCCAAGCCGTGAAGAAGATATTCAAGGCAAACCATTTTTGGGCCAAGACGGCGCATTGTTGGAAAAAATGTTTGGCGCGATCGGCCTGAACCGTGAGGGACAGACCGACAAAGATGCGCTGTATCTGACATGTGCGATGCCGTGGCGCCCACCGCGTAGTCGTCATGCCAATGGTGCGGAAATTGAAATGATGGTGCCGTTTTTGGAAAGACATGTGCAATTGGTCAAACCCGATGTGCTGGTTTTGATGGGCAACACCGCCTGTCAGGCGGGGTTGGGGAAGTCAGGTGTTTCGCGGCTCCGTGGGAAATGGTCGGATGTGTTTGGCGTTCAAACAATTGCGATGGAACATCCTCATGGATTATTACGTGATCCGCTGAAAAAACGCGATGCATGGGCGGATCTGTTGGCGATTAAATCGAAATTGGCGGGTTGAATAATGGGCATTGATGAAAGCAAAACCTTTATCCCTGTGCGGATCGCGATTTTAACTGTGTCCGATACGCGGGGTTTGGACGATGATCGTTCGGGCGATGTATTGGAAAAACGCGTGGTTGAAGCAGGGCATGAATTGGCCGCGCGGAATGTTGTGATTGATGATCGCGTCTTGATCGCAGGCCAATTGCGCGAATGGTGTGTGGATGAAAATATTGATGCGATTATTTCAACGGGTGGCACTGGCCTGACAGGGCGCGATGTCACCGTCGAGGCGCATCGTGACGTTTACGAAAAAGAGATCGATGCGTTTAGTACAATGTTTACGATGCTATCTTATGCAAAAATAGGCACCTCTGCGGTGCAATCGCGGGCGACCGCGGGTGTTGCAAATGGGACTTATCTGTTTGCGCTACCCGGTAGCCCTGGTGCCTGCAAGGATGGGTGGGACGGAATTTTGAAATATCAATTGGATGCGCGTCACATGCCCTGTAACTTTGTCGAAATCATGCCGCGACTGGCGGAACATATTCAACGGAAATAATGCATGTCAGAATTTGAACTGCTGACTGATTGGCCTGATTGTGTAAATTCGGTTGTCGGCGTGGTGATCCAAGACGAGCTTGGCCGTGCGCTCATTCAACTGCGTGATAATTTTCCAAATGTCGGTGCTGGTGGGCGCTGGGGGATGTTTGGCGGCCATATGGAAGACGGAGAAACAACCCTTGAAACTGCGATGCGCGAACTGGCCGAGGAAACGGGTTTGGACGTCGGGGCGGAATGTTTAAAACCATTTGTGCGTTTTGTGCCGCGCGATGGATACCAAGCGTATCATTACATCTATCACCTGCAAAAACCGATTGCGCCAAAACAGATCGCAATATCCGAAGGTGCGGGATTTGCCTTTATCACATATTCACAAATGCGCGATTTTGATATGTTGCCGTCAAATATCCTTGTTTTGAACCATTTACACCGTTTGAATAAATTTGCGCTTTGACGACGGAATGTTAATCTTGGCGCGTATAACTGAATACGTAGTTTTTTAGGAATTTTAAATGCGTTTCTTTACGCGAAGCTTGCTTGGCATGTTTATCACGGCGCTGACCGTGATATTGTTGTTTGCTGCATTTTATGTGGTGACACAGGCCATACATGAACGAAATGCCAAGGGTAACCGTGTTCGACAAGCAAACGAACGTGTATTTGCGGTGAATGTGGCACCCATTGAAATTCAAAATATTGCCCCCGTCATCACCACGTTTGGGGAGGTTGTTTCAGGGCGAACATTGGAATTGCGTGCAGCGGCAGCGGGCACATTGGTGCAGATGGCACCAAGCTTTCGTGATGGTAGTTTTGTCAAACAAGGTGATTTGTTATTTCAAACAAACCCTGCGATTTTTCAAGCAAACCTAAACCTTGCCAATGCTGAACTTGCCGATCGGACAGCGGAATTAGAGCAGGCCAAAAATGCATTGATCTTGGCACAAGACGAATTGCAAGCGGCCGGAAATCAATTGACCTTGCGCCAGCAAGCGCTGGAGCGCCAACGCGCGCTAAGCCAACGTGGCCTGGGAACAGAGGCAAATTTAGAAACTGCCGAACTCTCAGCATCAACAGCACAGCAATCTGTTTTGTCAAAGCGCCAAGCATTGGCCGATGCGCAGGCACGGATCAATTCGGGTGAAAACGCGCTCGCACGCGCAACGATTAATCAACAAGAAGCGTTGCGCAAGCTGGATGAAACAACCGTCACCGCAAAATTTGATGGCGCGTTAAGCGACGTTACGGGTGTTTTGGGTGGGCTGGTCAATGCCAACGAACAATTGGCAAATTTGATTGACCCAACCGCGTTAGAGGTGTCATTGCGTATTTCCACACAAGAATTTGCAAATCTTTCCACACTTGGTGGGCGGGTTATTGGGGCAAAGATCGACGTGTTTGCACCGGGGGCGACCACAGCTCTGTCGGCGACCATTGATCGGATAAGCGCGGCTGTTGGCGCTGGGCTTACGGGGCGCGAATTGTTCGCCTCTTTTGACAGTCAATCAATTGAAACGCTGCGCCCTGGTGATTTCGTTACGGTATCAATTCGTGAACAAGTATTACAAAATATCAGTATCATTCCCGCCAGCGCAATCACCGCGGCGGGTGAAATTTTATTGGTCACAAATGATAATCGGATAGAGGCTAAACAAGTGCCGATCCTGCGCAAACAGGGCAACACCGTAATCATATCCGCCGACGATATTGCTGGACGATTACTGATTTTGGAACGTGGCCCCCAATTGGGTGGCGGGATTATGGTGGAACCGCGAGCGAAAAATAACGCGGTGCTTCCAATGCCTGAAATGATAAAAGTAACAGAACAGGAACGCCTAAAGCTGATTGCATTTGTGAATGATAATGCACGGATGCCAGATGATGCGAAAAAACGAATTCTGGCAAATTTGCAATCCACGGATATACCAAAACAAACCTATGAACGTCTTTCCTCGCGCATGGGGGGCTAGCGATGGCAATGCGTGAAATTGGCAAAGGTGCGTTTGGGATTTTGTCGTATTTTACGCGGCATCGCACCGCGTCTAATCTTTTATTGGTGATGATGTTGGTGTTGGGGCTGTTCGCGGCCACCCAAATCCGCACACAATTTTTCCCCGACGTTGTTGTTGATTCCGTAAGCGTGCGAGTCAATTGGGATGGCGCGGGCCCCGAAGATATTGATGGCGGTATCGTGGCGCTGTTGGAACCTGCGTTGTTGGCTGTTGAAGGTGTTGAAAACACGTCATCACGTTCCACCGAAGGCCAAGCGCGCATCACCCTGGAATTCGAGGCAAATTGGGACATGGCGCGCGCCGCCGATGATGTAAAGGTCGCGGTGGATTCCATAACCAATCTGCCCGATGGTTCTGATGATCCAGTGATCAGGCGGGGTGCGTGGCGTGATCGCGTCACCGATGTGATCATCCACGGCCCCGTTTCACCAGATCAGCTCAGCCGGTTTGCAGATGAATTTAGCGCCCGTTTGTACCGCGAGGGCATCACGCGCACAACAATTCGCGGCGTTTCCGCACCAGAAATCAGCGTTGAAGCACCTGAAATCGACCTGATCAAACACAATGTCACTTTGCGCGAAATATCAGAGGCCATCGCACAAGAGGCGGAAACAGACCCTGCGGGTGATGTATCCGGTGGCACTACGCGCGTGCGCACGGGCACTGCAAAGCGGACCGTTGAAGAGATTGAGCAAATCGTCATTCGTGCAAATGCCGATGGTTCGAAATTGCGCGTCGGTGATGTGGCGACGGTAACGATCAGTGGCGTCGATGCCAAACGGACCTATTACGTTGGTGATAATCAGGCGGTTTCGGTGCGTGTTGATCGCAATAGCCAGGGTGATGCGGTTGAAATGCAACAATCGGTTCAACGTGCCGCGGATGACATGCAGCTAATCATGCCCCAAGGCGTTCAGATCGAATTGATCCGAACCCGTGCACAAGCGATTTCGGATCGCCTCGATATCCTCATTGAAAATGGGGCGTATGGATTGCTGTTGGTGGTTGGGTTGTTGTTTTTATTCCTGTCCGCGCGTACCGCGTTTTGGGTGGCGGCGGGAATTCCCGTGGCAATGTTTGCGGCAATCGCGTTGATGTATGCGTTTGGGCTTACGCTCAATATGATATCGTTGTTTGGCCTTATCATCACACTTGGTATCGTTGTGGATGATGCAATCGTTGTGGGTGAACACGCCGATTTTCGTGCGCGGCGGTTAAATGAAAATCCTGTCGAAGCGTCCGAAAATGCTGCGATGCGCATGGCTCCACCTGTATTTTCGGCAACGATTACAACCGTTATCGCGTTTTTCGGATTGACGGTGGTGGGGGGGCGGTTTGGTGAACTTATTGCCGATATCCCGTTCACTGTGATCGTGGTTTTGCTTGCGTCTTTGGTGGAATGTTTTGTGATTTTACCCAATCACCTGAGCCATTCCGTGGGATATATGGGGAACTTAAAATGGTATGATTATCCAAGCCATCATTTTAACCGCGGCTTTAGCTGGTTTCGCGACAATATTTTTCGCAAGTTCATCACATATGTGTTGATGCTGCGCTATCCCGTGATTGCTTTGGTGGTTGTATTGTTGGCAACCCAAGCAGCACTATTTGTCAGCGGCAAAGTTGGATTTCGTTTCTTTAATGCGCCCGAACAATCGTCGATATCTGGAAATATCGCGATGCTGTCGGGGGCAACGCGCGATGATACTGTGGAAATGGTGCGTGAATTGCAACGCGCGGCAAATACAGCGGGTGAAAAATTCGCAGCGGAACATGGGCAAAATCCGATCACATTCGTGCTGGCAGAGGTGGGTGGTTCAACAGGGCGCGGGTTATCTGGCGTTGAAAATAAAGATACGGATCTGTTGGGTTCAATCGCGATTGAGCTTACCGATGCGGATGCGCGACCATATTCTTCGTTTGATATTTCTGCCGCCATCCAGGAAGAGATCAAAGAACATCCATTGTTAGAGGTCATGAGTTTTCGAAGGTTCCGGTTTGGCCCCGGTGGCGATTCATTGGATGTTCAGTTTATCGGCGCAGATGGAATCACGTTAAAGGCCGCAGCAGAAGAACTAAAAACCCAAGTATCTCAATTCGCAGAGGTGTCAGGTGTCGAAGACGACATGGCATATGACAAAGAAGAAATGGTGCTGGAACTGACGCCGCAAGGCCGCGCATTGGGTTTCACAATTGATGATATAGGCACCGAGCTTCGCAATCGGCTAAACGGTATAAAGGCCGCTGATTTCCCAGTGGGAGCACGCACCACAGATATATATGTGCAATTGCCAGAATCGGAAATCAGCGCCGATTTCTTGGACAAAACGCGCTTGCGTACCAACGACGGCAATTACGTTCCATTGTCCGATATCATTAGCGCCACAACGCAAATTGGGTTTTCCACCGTGTTGCGCGAAAATGGCTTGAGGCTTATGTCCGTCACGGGGGATGTTTCGCAAGACGACGCTGCGCGTGCCAAGGAAATTATGGCGGAACTTGAAAACGTGATCCTCCCACAGATTGCATCAAACCACGGGGTTGATTGGCGTCTTTCTGGGCTTGCCGAACAAGAAGAAGAGTTTTTGTCGGATGCATTTTTTGGCTATATGCTTTGCCTGCTTGGGATTTACCTGACATTGACGTGGATATTTTCCAGTTGGACACGTCCGATTGTGGTGATGGCGGTAATTCCGTTTGGTATGATCGGTGCGATCTTTGGGCACTATGTCCACGATATTCCGCTTTCAATTTTTTCCATTGTTGGGCTGATCGGGATGAGCGGGATCATCATTAATGATTCAATTGTGCTGGTCACAACGGTGGACGAATATTCAAAAAATCGCGGATTGTTTCCCGCCATTGTCGATGCTACGGGCGATCGTTTGCGCCCTGTTTTGTTGACGACTCTCACAACTGTTTTGGGCTTGTTTCCGTTGTTAAACGAAGGTTCGGTTCAAGCGGAATTTTTGAAACCAACTGTGATTACGCTGGTTTATGGATTGGGGTTTGGCATGGTGCTAGTGTTGTTGATGGTGCCATCATTGATGGTTGTGCAAACCGATATAGGCGCTTTGTTTTCGTCATATCGTCGGATGATGTCAGGGCCGCGGATTAAAACGGCGGCGCGTTGGCCGTTATGGATTGCAAGCACCATATCCGCCGCTGTAATCCTTGCCGTATTTTTACCGTTGATAATTTCGCAAAACGTTTCACCTATTGTGGGGGGCTTGTTTTCGACGCTTTCGCAAAACGCGCCCTTGGCAGCCACTGTTTTGGTGGCGACCATAGCGGTTATCATCACGACATTGCTTGCATTTGGTGCATTCGCGGTTACGCAACTATGGCGTCCGCGCCCCACAGTTTAACAAAACTGGAATGACGTGTTGCATGTTTGATTATGCAGGCGCATGCTGAACCTATGTCAGACGAAAACAACACAGAAAGCTTGGATGGCAAACTTTTGATTGCGATGCCAGGCATGGATGATCCGAGGTTTGAAAAGTCGGTTGTTTATATCTGTGCGCATTCGCCAGAAGGTACGATGGGTTTGATTGTGAACAAGCCCGTAATGGATCTAAATATCACGGATCTGTTGGAACAGTTGGACATCAAGGCAAATCGCCCGATCAAAGGGTTGGAGGTTCACTTTGGTGGTCCCGTCGAACACGGACGCGGCTTTGTTTTACATTCCAGAGATTATGCCGCCGCCAGCGAAACATTGGAAGTAAACGACGAATTTGGGATGACGGCATCGCTTGAAATTTTAGAAGATATTTCAAACGGTGATGGCCCTGCGAATTGCTTGTTTGCACTTGGATATGCGGGCTGGGGGCCAGGGCAGTTAGAGGACGAATTGCGGGCAAATGGATGGCTGGTTGCGGATGCCAATTCATCATTGGTTTTTGCAAAAACGGATCACGACAAATGGCAAGACGCGATCAAAAGCATGGGCATTGACCCACGTTTGTTATCCGCAGAAGGCGGCAATGCTTAATCGCGGGGCGCTGCTGCGCGTTTCAACCGATCATTAATGGCAAGCCCCAATCCTTGTTCTGGAATTGGTGCAACGGTGATCCCAACAAGCGCGTGACGTTCGGCAAAGCTATCAATCTTGCGTAACATTGAAAACAAGTTTGCCCCAGCTTCAACAACATCCCCCTGTACGGATAAATTCAAATCACATTCCATATCACCAAAACCAAGATGCGCGTGATTGGGTAAACGTTGATTAATGTTCATTTGCAAATGCGCACTGGGCGCATAATGCGACAAAAGTTGCCCCGGTGATTGTGGTACATCGGGCTGTTCGTCACGCAATACAGGGCGCCCAATTACGGCTTCGATAGATTCGACAGAAATGCCGCCTGCGCGCAATAAGACGATTTGGTCGTCATGCGTGATGGTAATAATGGTGGATTCCAACCCAACCTGACAATTGCCACCATCCAAAACCACATCAATTTTCCCAGCCAACCCGTCCATCACATGCTGCGGTGATGTTGGGCTGATGCGCCCCGATGGGTTTGCCGATGGTGCGGCGATTGCGCCGCCAAATGCCGTGATCAATGCGTGCCCGATCGGGTGTTCTGGAATGCGTATGGCAACGGTATTCAACCCCGCCGTGACCAATTCGGACAGCGGTGAAACGTCGGCCAGCGGCAAAACCATGCTTAACGGCCCTGGCCAAAATGCAGCGGCGAGAACCTTGGCTTGATCATTAAGGCGCGCATATTTGGTGACATCTGTCAGATCGGCCAAATGAATAATCAATGGGTTAAAATTTGGCCGGCCTTTGGCCGCAAAAACCTTAGCCACAGCATGGTCGTTGCAGGCATCCGCGCCCAAGCCGTAAACCGTTTCTGTTGGAAATGCGACAATCCCCCCGTCAGCCAATATTTGCGCAGACCTGTAGATGTTGTGATCATCAGCATTCAGATAAAGCGTATCAAGATTGGTCATAGTGACGCGGCGTTTCTTTTCGGTTCAATAGGTATGTCGCAGGTCATAGTGTATTCAATAAATAAACACCACCTCCCAAACCAAAGGCCCGATATGAAACCGATTAAATTTCCCTTCGAAACACCACCTGAAATTGGCCAAGCAATTGAAATCGCAGATGGGATTTTGTGGCTGCGTTTGCCATTACCAATGGCGTTGGATCATGTGAATATCTATGCGCTACGTGATGGGGACGGATGGTGTGTTGTGGACACGGGTTATCATTCCAAAAAAGGTATGGCGATTTGGGAAGATATATTAGCAAATGCACTGAGTGGTGACCCTGTTACGCGCGTGTTTTTGACCCATCACCACCCCGATCACGTTGGCATGGTTGGGTGGCTTCAATCGCAAAAAGGTGCCGAGCTTTGGACAACGCGCACCGCGTGGTTGTATTCGCGGATGCTCACCGTTGATACCCAAGAAATCTGGCCCAAAGAAAGCCTGGAATTTTTCTACGAGGCGGGAATGGATGAAGAAATTTATGCAGCGCGCAAGGCTGATCGCCCATTTAATTTTTCCGATATCGTTTATCCCATGCCCCTTGGGTTTCGCCGTGTGCGAGACAGTGAAACCATTCAAATTGGGGGGCGTGATTGGGTTGTGCGCACAGGCGATGGGCATTCGCCAGAACAGGCAACATTGTGGTGTGATGCAGAAAACTTGGTGATTGCTGGTGATCAAATTTTACCGGGAATTTCGCCCAATGTTGGGGTTTACCCCACCGAACCCATGGCGGATCCATTGGCGGAATGGTTGGTATCATGCGAACGATTTAAGTCCATCGCAAACGAAGATCATTTTGTAATGGGTGGGCATAAGTTGCCATTCACAGGTTTGCCGCGGCGTATGACGCAATTGATCGAAAACCATCACAGCGCGCTGGATCGTTTGTTGGAATTTCTTGCAATACCCAACACTGCGCAAGGATGCTTTCCAGTTTTGTACAAGCGCAAAATTGGCATGGGTGAATATGGTCTCGCGTTGGTCGAAGCAATTGCGCATTTGAACCATCTGTATTTGGCGGGTAAGGTCATCCGAGAAAAAGACAAAAAAGGCGTGTGGCAGTGGCAGCGCAAATAGGGTGATATGATGGACGAAGACATTAAAACAACAGCCGAAGCAATCGAAGCCGCAGCATTGCCAGAGGCATATGCCGTGCATGTCGATAAGCAAGGCAATGTAAAATCGGACAGGGCCAAAGGCATTGCGAAAAAATCGCTCGCGGATAAATCACCCGCCGAATGGGCGTATGAACGCATCGTGATGTATATTCAAAAATTCGAAGAAACATTAGACAGCAACGAAGAGGTCGGCATGGGTTTTGCCGCAGGGCACGTTGGTTCATTGCGCATCCAAGGCATGGGTTTCTTTGCCCCTGATATGATCACCTTTTACGGCGAAGACGGCGAAGGCAATAGTATGCAATTGGTACAACACGTTAGCCAGTTGAACGTGATGTTGGTCGCCGAGCAAAAATCTGGCGAACCAGAAGAAGCCCCGCAGCGCATTGGTTTCAAATTGGCAGAGGATCTTGAAGAGGCCAAAAAAGGCTAGCGTGCGATTGGTCGCAGGGTCTTTGCAAATGTAAAAAAATATGTGATAGAACACGCGAGAAATAAGGGAATATGAACATGGCTGAAAAATATAAACACGGCACAATGGATACAACCGCACAAGAGGCGGCATTCGACGGCTTTATCAAATGGTCAATCCGCATCAGCGCATTTGCGATTGGTTGCTTGGTCTTTATGGCGCTTTTTAATTCATAATTTGTGGTGCCATTAATGTTTGCACGTTTTAATACGGTCTTCGTTTTGTGCGCATTGGTGGCGTTGTCTGCCTGTGCAAAATCAGTTTATGCACCCGCATCAGAAGTACAAAAACGCGCATACGTCAGCGACGAAGCACCGTATCTGGAATTGATGACCATGATCAGCAACAGTTCAGGTGCAGGTGGGCACAGCTCGCTTGTTGTGAACGGATCGCAAGTGATCATGTATGATCCTGCAGGGCGTTATTGGAATTCATTATTACCTGAACGCGATGATGTGTTGTTTGGTTTGAACCCTGCAATGATGCAACGCTACAAATCATTTCATGCACGCGACACCCACCATGTGGTCAGCCAACGCGTGTATGTTTCACAAGCGGTTGCCGAAATCGCGTATAAGGCGGCGCTGGAACAGGGTGCATCACCCGATGCGATGTGTGCAAATAACGTGAGCGCATTGTTGGACAAAGTACCAGGATTCGAATCCGTCGGGCACACATGGTCGCCAAAACGATTGATGAACAATTTTGCAAAACTGCCCAACGTTAAAACCGACAAGCATTACGAAAACGACACGGGTAAGAATTAAAAAGGCGCCGATTAGGGCGCCTTTGGTTTATTTTACTTCGAATGCGATTTTTAATGTTACGCGGAATTTTGTGACCTTGTCACCATCCACCTTAACAGATTGATCTTTGACCCATGCGGATGAAATTGCATCCACTGATTTGGATGCGCGTTCCACGCCTTTGCGTGTGGCCTCTTCCCATGACTTGTCTGATTCAGCCATGACTTCGATAACTTTTACAACGCTCATATTTCTTTCCTCCTGTTGATTTGATGAATGATAGGTAGGCATCATTGCACAAAAAACAACATTCCAGAAATGCAAAACCCCCGAACGTGTGTCGGGGGTTCACATGATTGGGTATAAATACCCTATCGATTGTTATCTTACATCATACCTTCGCGTTGCGCTTTTTTGCGCGCCAACTTGCGAGAACGACGAATTGCTTCGGCCTTTTCACGGGCTTTCTTGATTGAAGGTTTTTCAAAATGTTGCTTAAGCTTCATTTCACGAAAAACGCCTTCTCGTTGCAATTTCTTCTTCAGCGCACGAAGTGCTTGGTCAACGTTGTTATCACGAACCGATACCTGCATGGTGTCACCACCTTTCTAGTGTTAGAGTTGCAGAATTGCAGGAAACCGCCGTATACACGGGATAAATTTATTTGTCGAGTCTGGAGGCAAAAATGCCAAACGCCAAAAAAACAGAGCAAGATCACATCGCACAAACACGCATCGCGATGTTGGGTGCCGCGATGGCGCATGTGTGTTTTGATGGCTGGTCGGCGCAAACATTTGACATGTCGGTTGTTGATTCTGGTGTGGATATCGGGCTTGCCCATCAAGCGTTTCCACGTGGTGCCATTGATATGGCGCTGGCCTATCATCGTGCCGGTGATCAGGTGATGCTGGATGAATTGGCATCGCGCGACCTTAGCGATTTGCGGTTTCGCGATCGCATCGCACTGGCGGTCAAGCTGCGGTTGCAGGCATCCGACCAAGAAGCGGTACGCCGTGGCATGACATTATTCGCGTTGCCTCAAAATGCGGGTGATGGTGCACAGGCATTATGGGGAACCGTTGATGCGATCTGGAATGCATTGGGTGACACATCGGAAGATGTAAATTGGTACACAAAACGCGGGACATTGTCGGCGGTTTATTCCGCCACGGTTTTGTTCTGGTTGGGTGACACATCGGATGACAAGGCCGATACATGGGCGTTTTTAGATCGACGCATCGATAATGTGATGCAGTTTGAAAAGGCGAAATCAAACCTGTCTGAGAGCGTGATCGGCAAAGGTTTAGCAAAGGTTTTTGGACCAGTAAGAAAACCGCAAACCAGCCCACCGAGCGATTTACCCGGATACGTCCGACGATAATTCATTGCGTATTTGGGATTGATTGCGAATATTTATAAACCCAAGATTTCACAACTTGGTAATTTTAAAACTATCTTTTGCAAATCTATTCACAAGGGTTGAGATGATCACATAACCGCGTTACCCATTTGCCATCTTTGGAGGATAAAAAATGGCTTTGGGCGGAAAGATTGTCACCTATTACAATGGTGAATGGAAAGAGGGCAACACACCAATAATTGGTGCGGCGGATCACGCATCATGGCTCGGTTCCACCGTGTTTGACGGTGCGCGTCAATTCGATGGTGTTCGCCCCGATCTGTTTTTGAACTGTCAGCGTATTGTTTATTCCGCCGAAGTCATGGGCATGATTTCACCCGTCACCCCACAAGAGGTGTTCGATATTGTCGAAGAAGGGTGCAAAATGTTTGCACCAGATACCCCGCTGTATATCCGCCCAATGATGTGGGCCCAAGAAGGTACGCCAGGCATCATCGACATCGCACCAGAAAGCACGGGTTTTTCCGTGTGTATCGAAGAATTCCCATTGCCAGAGGTCGGTACATTTTCACTTACCGTGTCAAAATTCCGTCGCCCTCGCCAAGATATGGCCATGACAGAGGCAAAGGCGGGATCGCTTTATGCCAATAACGGGCGCATCATGGCGGATGCGCGTGCACGCGGGTTTTCCAATGCGCTGTCGCTTGATTCCCAAGACAACGTTGCCGAAACCGCCAGCACAAACGTATTTATGATCCGCGATGGTGAGGTGTTCACACCCATTCCAAATGGTACATTCCTAAATGGTTTGAACCGTCAGCGTGTGATCAAGCTGTTGCGAGCAGATGGGATCACGGTTCACGAAACCAAGCTGACGCTCAAGGATTTTGACGAGGCTGATGAAATGTTCTGTACCGGCAATATCGCCAAGGTCATGCCCGTTGCAAAATACCAAGATCGTGTCATGCCAGATTGCCCCACGGCGATGCGCGCGCGCGAACTATATTTTGATTTCTCGCACAGTAAATTTGCAGCAGAAGACGTGGCATAACGAAACCTTTTCGGTTCCGACTATCGGATGGGTGCCATTTCCGCGTCCTGTAATGTGCAATCGCGCATACGCGATGAACATGCACGCAATTCCAAATCTTTGGTCAGACAAATGCGTGCCTCTTGAATGCGGCCCGCCTTGCACGTGAGTTGTAATTCATTGTCATCCAATTGTGCATTGGTTTCTTGAAATGCGTCTTCGACCACACTGGCAGGCAGGGATAATGTCTGTTTGATTTTGCGAAAAATTGCGGGTCGTTGAACGGATTCATATGCACGGCGAGACAATTCATAATATTGCGCGGGTGATAATCCTGAACAGACCCCGTGTTTATTCCATTGATGCCACGCTAACCCAGATGTTCCCATAATATCGCCCATGCTCGCCGTAAGCGATTTTGACGGTGGGCGGTGGCTTGATTTGCAATAGCTTGGCCAGCTACCATCGTTATATTGCGGCCATAAACCATGTAATGTGAAACCAAATTCACGCCCTGCATCGCATTGCGGGGATTTGCGGCGATCACCTTCATATTCGCACCATGATGGTGTCCACGACAGTGCCAATACGTAGTAATCGAAATCGCCCGATTTTTCACCTTTGGCGAAAACTGGCGATGCACATAGAATAAGCGCAAATATGATCCGTAACATTAGGACTTTTCCTTTTGATGTTTGCACAGTATATAAGCGGGGAATTCCCCTCTTGAAACGGTAAATTCACTGGCCAACGCGGCTGGTACCCGATTCTCGGCACGGGAGAGATGTATTCGAAAGGACTGCAAAATGGCACTACCGATTATGGCAAAGGCAACCGCCGTTTGGCTGGTTGATAACACAACACTGACATTCAAACAGATCGCAGATTTCTGCGGTTTGCATGAGCTAGAGGTGAACGGCATCGCTGATGGCGAAGTGGGGATTGGCATCAAGGGATTCGACCCGATTGCAAATAACCAACTGACCGACGAAGAAATTAAGGCGGGTGAAAAATCACCAAGCCACAAGTTGAAATTGAAATTCAATGCCGCCGCCGAAGGCGAAGAAAAACGCCGTGGCCCGCGTTATACACCGTTGTCAAAACGCCAAGATCGCCCAGCGGGTATTTTGTGGTTGGTAAAATTCCACCCCGAATTGTCCGACGGCCAAATTTCAAAATTGGTTGGTACAACCAAACCAACAATTCAGGCGCTGCGTGAACGCACGCATTGGAACATCGCAAATATCGTGCCAATCGATCCTGTTGCGCTGGGCCTGTGTAAGCAAACGGAATTGGATTCAGCCGTGCAAAAAGCAGCGAAAAAGGCTGCAAAAGACGGCACAACAATGTCTGATGAAGATCGTGCAAAATTGGTTAGCACTGAACAATCGCTACATATGTCAACAGAACCAAAAATTCCCGCCGCGATCAGTGGTTTGGAAACATTCAGCCTGACAGACGATGCGCCTGCTGAAAAGAAAGAGCCAGAAATTGATGCGGATAGCTTGTTTAATCTGCCCGACGCAGACGAAGACGAGAGTTAATCGTTTCGCCATTGCCTTTAAACCCGTGCAGTTTTGCGCGGGTTTTTTTGTGCCAAATTTAATGTTGCGCAGTTTGCACGGGATCAATCAATGTGCGCCCGCCATCGACCGTGACAATCTGGCCGGTCATGAACCCTGCAGAATCGCTGGCCAGAAACTGCGCGACTTCGGCGGCTTCGCTTGGCTGTGCAATCCGATGCATCGGGGTGGCCGCGATGATTGCATCACGTAAATCAGGGTCTTCGATCATCGCCGTTTCTAAATTTGCACTGTGAACAGACCCAATCGCAACCGCGTTTACACGGATACGGTTTTGCGCAAAACTCACGGCGAGTGAACGCGTCATTTGATTGAGCGCTGCACAAGCGACTGAATATCCCAACAGTTGGGGGTGGGTGCGGTCCGCCGCAATAGAGGTCAGGTTCACAATCGCACCGATACTGGCTTCGGAAATGTTATCTTCGTCCTCGGCTTGTTGAATGAACCGCTTTGCGATCAGTTGTGACAGGCGCAGGTTTGCCAAAACGTTTTGCTGTAGCATCGCATCAAAGCTGTCTTCTTTGGGTTCCAGCGGATTTGAGGGTAAAACTTGGCGCGATGCATTGACCAAAATATCAACGCGATCAAAGGCATCGACCGTGGCGGACAACAGATTTGCAGTGGTCAATTTCGCACGTAAATCACCCGCAAAATAACGTACATTGGTATAATTTGCCGCCAGCGTTTCCGTTTCTGCGGTCAACTTGTCTTCGTCCATATCCGCCAACATTACTTTGGCGCCTGCTTTGGCGAACAATTGCGCGATGGCCAATCCGATGCCATTGGCGGCACCTGTTACAATCGCTGTTTTGCCTTCAATAGAAAATGACATTTCATATTCCTCGTGTGAATTTCACTATCGTCGCGACGCTTTCGGGCGGTCAGCGCGAATTGTTTTGTATTGCGACGTTTGCGCCATGTATTCCCAAGATTGGAATGTTTCATCCAACACAGTTTCATACGCCAATTGTTTATTGGCCACCAAATATAACGTCCCCTTAGGGTTTAAAATTTCAGCGGCCTTACGAATGAACTGGCGACCCAATTCTGGATCTGCTTTACGGGATTGGTGGAATGGTGGGTTACACAACACAAAATCAAACCGGGACTTGCCAGAAAATTTAGTCACATCCTGCCATTCAAATATTGCGCGCGGATCGTCGATATTACGTTTAGCGCAATCGATCGCTGTTTTTTCCGCCTCAATCAATTCCATCGTTTTGATCTTTTCATGTTCGCTCAATGCTTGATGCGATAACCAGCCCCAGCCCGCGCCCAAATCAGCACCCATACCCGCAAGTGGCTTGGTGATTTGTGCAATCAATAATTGCGATGCTGGGTCGATATGATCGGCACTGAACATTCCGTCGGCGGTGAAAAAGCCATCGCGATTTTTGCGCGGTTCAATCGCGCTTGCCCAGTTGCGCATGACGTCAGGCGTTTGGCCAGATTTCGTTAACCAAATGGTTTTGCCGTGTGATTTCGAAAACACGCCATTAATTGGAACGATTTTACGCAATAGTTTAAGGATACTTTCAATGCCGTCAGTTTTGTAACCGTCAACAATCAACACGCCACCATCTGGTAGCATTTGATGGGCGCGCGAAATCATCGCCAGATTTTCACCCTTTGATCGGCCGAGCTCCACGATGACCGAATCAGCATCGCTGGGTATTTCAGCGCTCACAGATATGCCCATCTGTTCCAACCTGTCATATTCAGGCTTGAACGATTGCACGGCCATGATGGTATCAAATCGGTTGAGTACGGGGTCACTGTGGGCGCGCAGGACCACAACATTACCATCGGGCAAATCAAGGTGGCCAGCATCAAATGCGATCGAAAGACGAGAGTTTTGAGACATATCGGGGCAGGGTATAAACCCTATTCCTTTTCCATTGTGCACTGTAATGGATGCTCGTGCTTGCGTGCGGCGTCCATGACTTGCATCACTTTGGTTTCTGCGATTTCAAAGCTAAACACACCTACAACCGCCAATCCCTTTTTGTGAACTGTCATCATCAATTCATAGGCTTGCGTGCTGGAAATGCCAAAATAGCGTTCCAAAACCATGACCACAAATTCCATAGGGGTATAGTCGTCGTTCAACAACATCACCTTGTACATTGGTGGTTTCGCGGTTTTTGGGCGCGTTTTGGTCGCCAGACCCAAATCGTCATCTGGGTGTTCATCGCCATTCTGTGCCAAAATTGGGATCATGTGTTTTCAACTGTTTTTGAAAGATCAGCCACCAATATATATCCAAAATTTACGAAGATCAAAGGGATAGCGCGTCAAATTAAATTGAGCGGATTTCGAGCGAAACATAGTGTCCATATTCTAAAAATATACCATGTGTAGTGTGCCGAGTGAGTGCTTTACACGCTATCTTGTGGTGTGTTGTCTGAAAGACACCATGAAGCCCTTTGAAAATAAACGGTTTTCTCAAAAAGATAAGCGTGTTAGCGTGTGCTCAATAATAGCCATCCGTTAAAATGAGGTGGCATGAGGCAGTCAAATAATAGTCGTCGGAGAAACCGATGCGTCATCAGGCGTTCCGCGGGGCAGTGCTCGCATTTATTTTAGTTTTTGTTTCTGCAATTGCTCAGGCAGCGCCGTATGCTGCGATGGTGGTTGATGCAAAGTCGGGCAAGGTCTTGCATTCGCGCAATGCCGACACACGGTTGCACCCAGCATCCTTGACCAAAATGATGACGCTTTATGTCGTCTTTGGGGCCATTCGAAATGGCGAAATATCTGAAACAAGCAAGGTAAAGATTTCCAAAAACGCAGCATCAAAGCCGCCTTCGAAATTGGGTCTTCGCCCAGGATCGACAATGATGGTGCGCCATTTGATTCGCGGCACGGCGGTGAAATCTGCCAATGACGCAGCAACCGCACTTGCCGAAGCCGTATCAGGGAGCGAAGCCGCATTCGCCAAACGCATGACGCGCCAAGCGAAAAAATTGGGCATGAAACGTACAACGTTTAAAAATGCGCACGGTTTGACGCAGTCGGGGCATATGTCCACGGCGCGTGACATGACCATCCTTGGACAGCGTTTGATGGACGATTATCCCGAATATTATAACCTGTTTTCACGTAAAACCACGGATGCGGGAATCAAACAGGTTGCCAACACCAACCGTCGTTTGTTGAACGGTTATCGCGGCGCCGATGGTATCAAAACGGGATATACATCCGCTGCTGGGTTTAATTTGGTGGCTTCTGCTGAACAAAATGGCAAGCGCGTAATCGCAACCGTTTTTGGCGGCAAGAGCTCTGCTGATCGTTATTCGCGTGTTGCGAACCTGTTGGATCTTGGATTTGGTCGTGCATCTGCGGTAACGCGTGTTGCGAAATCTGAACCAAAGCAAACCACCAAGGTTAAACCCAAGGTTATCAGAGTTGGCGACGCAAGCGATTTGATCAAAAAGGCCCCAAGCCGCGTTGCGGTAAAGACCAGCTTGTTACCGCGCAGCCGACCAACGCAATTGGCATCACTGGAACCACCCGTAAGCGCCAAAGAACAACAGCAAATCGAAGCAGCGATTATCGCGGCGAATTTGGCAACCCTACAGGAAAATACCGCGTCTGAGCCGGCACCAGTTGATGAAATTCAAGTCGCATCCGCCGCATCCATCGTTGAAAAAGAGGCGATGATCGTCAAGGCAATTACGCAGCCCGATGTTTATGAACCCGAACCCGCCGTCTATGTGGAATCCGGCCCCGTTGTGGTGGAACGCGTCGCGTCAACCGCTGGCAGCAAGGCTTGGGCGGTCCAGTTGGGTGCGTATGGTTCGCGTTATCAGGCGGAAAAGGTATTGTTGCGCACGGCACTGGCTGATCTGCGATCACTTGATGGTGCATTGCGCAAAATAGAACCCACGATCATCAAAGGTCAGCGTTTATACCGCGCACAGTTTGTCGGCATCAGCAAAGATCGCGCTAGCAAAACATGCGCACGTTTGAACGCACGCTCTGAACGTTGCACGCCAGTGCTGTCGGGTGGTTGATTAAAACGCCAGTTCCAAATCAGGCAGTTTCAATTCCAAAACCAAGTCGCGCACTTCTTGGCGCGCGGCGACGTTTGACATCTTGCTTGGGATGCTGTTGACCAGTTTGTGATCCAACAGGGTTAAGCCTTGTGTGAATAATTCGCGAAATACCACACGATCCGACAGACCAGCGGCAAACCGAAAACCAATGCGTTTTGACAGATCGGTCAGCGCATCGCCAAGTTTGCGTTTGTTGTGCATGTTCAGTGATGACAAACGGTTGCGCGCCACGATCCAGTCTACCGGCTTGCCCCCTGCGAGGGCTCGGTTTTTACGCGCGTCCCAAACCATTTCCGAATAAATCGATGGGCCTTTGACCGCATTCGTTTCGGGATCAACACGCGCCAACAAATCAAAATCGATATAGCTGTCGTTCAGCGGCGTAATCAACGTGTCCGCCGCCGCATGTGCCAATGCACTTAGTGGTGTTAAAGCGCCTGGACAGTCGATGATCACGTAATCAAATCGTGATTTTAGATCATCCAAAACGGCCTCGAATGCGGGCTTTTCCCAACCTGGGCGGGTGATATCTTCGTGTGCGGCAATATCGCCAATTTCCGCCATCGGGAGTGTCACGTCGTGCGTTTTTGAAAATACAGTGCGATTTTCAAAAAACCGTTTCAGGCTGACTTGGCGCATGTCCAAATCCATCACCCCAACCGTGGCGCCCGAATGTAAAAGTGCGGATGTGATATGCATGGCCATGGTGGATTTACCTGCACCACCCTTTTCATTCCCAAACACCAAAATGCGTGACATGTAACCCTCGCTGTCAAAATTCTGTGCCATATGTGCGCTATGGCGGGTACGAGATCAACAGACAAACGCATCCTTCAAACGAAAAACGCCGCCCCAAATCGGGACGGCGTTTCGCGAAATAATGTGGTGTAAGCTTAGAAGCCCAAACCGTCGTATTTTTTCTTAAACTTGGAAACACGGCCGCCAGCATCCATCAATTTCTGGTTGCCACCAGTCCATGCTGGGTGCGCAGACGGGTCAATATCCAGCGCCAAAACGTCGCCTTCTTTGCCGTATGTTGAACGTGTTTCGTATGTTGAACCATCAGTTAGCTTAACTGTGATTGTGTGGTAATCTGGGTGCAGATCGTTTTTCATATCAACAGGTCCTTATTTCTTAGGCTTGTAGTTGGTTTGTTCTGCGATACGCGCAGATTTACCACGACGATCACGAAGATAGTAAAGTTTCGCACGACGCACACGGCCACGGCGAACAACTTCGATGTTGTCGATATTTGTTGAATACAGTGGGAACACACGTTCCACGCCTTCACCAAATGAAATTTTGCGAACTGTGAAAGATGCCGCAATCGTGTCGCCGCCTTGACGCGCGATGCATACACCTTCGTAGTTTTGAACACGAGAGCGCGTGCCCTCGGTCACTTTGTAGCCTACGCGCACGGTATCACCTGCTTTGAAGTCAGGGATATCTTTGCCAAGGCTTGCGATTTGTTCAGCTTCAAGCTGTGCTAGCAAGTTCATAACGTTTTCCTTTTGCCCGCCTGAATGGCGATGTGATTTTCCGTCCTCAGGGCTCTTGGTCTTCGCTTGGGTCCCTACATTGCTGTAAGCCCACCAGAGATACAGGTCGACGTTTCGTGTTTTCGGCCATTGTTATTATCGGGTACACGATGCGCAAATTCATTTGTTATCGGGGCAGAAGAAAGCCCAAATGCAAACGACCCCTCAAATTTCAGTGGCCTATGATGTGGAGGAATGCGATTCTTCCATACCAAGTGGGCGCTCTATATGGTGAATCGCAGGATCAATCAAGTGTTTCACGCCGAAGTTTCGCGTTGTTCCAAGAAACCCGCGAAATAGACGATAAAACCTGCCAAAACCGCCAAAATTCCGAAACTAAAGCGGATATTTGTCAGCTCTGCTAAAAAACCGATCACAGGTGGGCCGATCAACATGCCGCCGTAACCAAGCGTTGCCACACTGGCAATCGCTGCCCCTTGGTTCATGGATGGTTCATTTGCCGCGCGTGAAAACGCCAATGGGATCACAACCGCATAACCAACCCCCATAAGCGCAAACCCAATGAGCGCGGGGATATATGCACCTGGCATAACCACAAAAATCACACCGACCATGGCGAAAATTCCCGCCGCACGCGCGGCATTCACCGCACCGATTTGAACCACCAAACGATCCGCCATCAGGCGCACGATCACCATGGTGATTGAAAATGCGGTGTATCCCAATGCGGCGGAGGATTCGGTTGCATTCGTCATTTCCACCAGAATATAGGCGCTCCAATCCGCGACACCACCTTCGCCGATGGAACAGCAAAACGCGATCAGCGCCACGATCAATAAAACCCCTCTGGGGAATGCGATCATGCTTGGTTTGTTTTCTGATCGCCGCTTGCTTGGTTGCCACGCGATCATTGCAAACCACAAAGTGGTGGTACCTAATACAATGCCAACAATTGAAAAATGCGCGGCCAAGGGCATTGCATGTTTGGCGGCGAAAAATCCGCTGCTGGCACCGATGCCAGCACCAAGGCTAAACATCGCGTGAAAACTGGCCATCATCGGGCGTTTTGCGCTGCGTTCCACCTCTGCGGCCCATGCATTCATGGCAACATCTGTGCCGCCTAAAAAGCCACCAAACAAAAACACAGCGATGGAAAGGGTGAAAATATTTGGGCTGATTGCAACGGCGATCAAGCCCAATACGCAACCGATACCACCATAAATGCTTGCATATTTTGCGCCAAAATGATCGGCAGCGCGCCCAGCGATGGAAAACGAAACCAGTCCACCCGCGGCCATTACTAGCAATAATAAACCCAGCGCGGATGCACCCAATTCATGCAGATTTGCCAGTGTTGGAATGCGCGATGCCCAAACGCCGTAAAGCCCACCGTTTAGAATAAACATCGCACTAACAGCGCGCCAAGGGCTTCGGATTTGCATCGGCTAATCCTCTTTGTCCAAATGTGCGGCCCATAAATCGGGGCGGCGTTCTTTTGTGATTTTTTCCGATTGTTCGCGCCGCCATGCGTCAACCTTGCCGTGATGGCCAGATTGCAGAACTTCGGGGATTTTGCGGCCCTTCCATTCCGTGGGCTTGGTATATTGTGGATGTTCCAACAAACCGTTGGAAAAGCTTTCTTCAACCGTGGAATCCGCGTTGCCCAACACATTTGGCAACAAACGCACGGTTGCATCGATCATGGCCTGCGCGGCAATTTCACCGCCAGTGAGGACAAAATCACCGATGGAAACTTCTTGGATATTGTATTCTTCCAACACGCGTTCATCGACACCCTCAAACCGCCCGCACAACACGGTCATGCCTTCGGCTTTGGCGAAATTTTGCGCCATTTTTTGGGTGAATGGTTTGCCGCGCGGTGACATGTAAATCACGGGCCAAGCGTTGGGATTAAGGGGTGTTCCCCGACGCGCCTGTTCCATTGCGGGGCCAACAACATCGGGTTTTAAAACCAAGCCCGCGCCACCGCCCGCTGGTTTGGCATCCACATCTTTGTGTTTGCCAATGCCAAAGCCGCGCAATTCGATTGTTTCCAATTGCCACAAACCATCTTGCAATGCCTTACCGGTGAGCGAGCTACCCAGAACACCTGGGAAAGTTTCGGGAAACAAGGTTACGATTTTCACTTTCCAGGCCCCCGCAAGATCGGGGCGGTCTGTCATCAGCTCGGTCGGTTTCAACGTTGGGCGCACAGCAAGGCGGCCATGGGATTTGCTGGGTTTATCGGCCATGAATCAAAACACGCCTTCGGGTGGGTCGGCGATGATGCGTTTGGTTGCTAAATCAATGGTCGGCACGGCCGCCTTTGTGAATGGCAAAAGTGCCACATTCGATTTTGTTTTGGGGGTGCTGATTTCCAGAATATCGCCTGCACCATGATCATGCACACCAATCACGCGTCCAATTTTTTCGCCGCCCGTATCAAACACATCCAACCCGATCAGATCAGAATGGTAATATTCATCGTCGGGCAAATTAGGCAATGCATCACGTGCGATCCATAATGTGGTGCCGTTCAACGCATCGGCCTGATCTTTGAATTGCACACCTTTGATGCGTGCTGAAAAACCGTTTTTAATCTGACCAACGATGCGCAGATCAAAGCTCATCGTGGCATCTTCGTTCGTGAGCAAACCATAATCACCAATTGCGGCGGGATCGGCGCAGAAGCTTTTGATGCGCACTTCGCCTTTCACGCCAAACGCGCCTTGGATTGCGCCAATGCAAATACGGTCTTGTGCGGTCATGTCGTCATTGCCTTTTAAATCTATTTGGGTTTTTCATACTGTGATTGGCGCGTGATTGAAATGATGATTTATTTTTCAATCAGTGTGATTTCGGGTGCACGTGTTTCCCAGCCAACAGTTTCCAGTTCGGGTGTCAGCGTTTCATGTTCAGGCCAGCCAACGCACAGATATGCGACCAATGCCCAATCATTGGACACGTCCAGATCGCGGCGCAACTGTTCTGGATCAAGAATCGAAACCCAGCCAAGCCCCAATCCGTTTGCCCGTGTGACCAGCCAAAAATTCATGATCGCGGCAACCACAGAATAGCGGCGCATTTCGGGCATGGATTGTGCTCCCAATCCCGCGCCCTTCAGCGTGGATTCATCGCAAAATATAGCGAGTTGTTCGGGGGCATCACGCATGCCTGACAGCTTTAATGAAGCATAGGTTTTCGCCCGCTCGTCGCTGTATCCACGAAGTGCATCGGCATTTGCGATGGTGAAATTATCCAAGGCCTGTGCGCGGCGTTCGGGTGATGTGATGCGCACAATGCGCCACGGTTCCGACAGGCCAACAGAAGGCGATGTTTGAAATGCGTTCAAACATTTTTGTAATAAATCAAGGGGGATAGGGTCGGTTTTGAAGTGGCGCACATCGCGGCGCCACTTCAACAATTCCATCAATTCGGTTTGAAATGCCGCTGAAAATTCACGCATGACATTCCCCCGAAATGAACAATTTATTCAGCAGCGGCTTCTTCGGCTGGTGCTTCTTCAGCAGGTGCTTCGGCAGGTGCCTTTGCGGCCTCTGCTGCGGCTTCGGCTGCTGCTGCTTTTTCGT
This sequence comes from Paramylibacter ulvae, assembly GCF_014652655.1. Lineage (GTDB taxonomy): Bacteria > Pseudomonadota > Alphaproteobacteria > Rhodobacterales > Rhodobacteraceae > Amylibacter > Amylibacter ulvae. The sequence goes on along the minus strand of NZ_BMZF01000007.1, from coordinate 108,032 downwards.
CAAGGCGTTCTTGGGCTTTTTTGCCTGGTTTCGCTTTGTTTGGGTTGTTGCGTTCTGTTTTTGGTAGATCGCCAGCGGCCTCTAGGAAGCGACGTACGCGGTCTGATGGTTGTGCACCTTCGCCCAACCAATATTTCACGCGTTCCATGTTCAATTGCACGCGCTCTTCGCTGTCTTTTGGCAACAATGGGTTATATGTGCCCAATTTTTCGATGTAACGACCATCGCGTGGCATGCGGCTGTCTGCTGCAACAACGCGATAGAAAGGACGTTTTTTTGAACCGCCGCGGGCGAGTCTGATTTTCATAGCCATGATGTTTTCTCCTAAAAGCTATTAACGGGGCAAGCCCCTGTTATTCTTGGTGTTTCTTGTGGTGTTGTATTACTTCGCTAATGATGAAATTTAAAAATTCCTTGGCGAATTTCGGGTCGAGATCGGCGCGATTTGCCAGATCTGTCAAACGATCGATTTGTTGCGCTTCGCGCGCGGGGTCGGATGGGGGCAGGGCGTGTTCGGCCTTGAGCTGGCCCACGGCCTGAGTGTGTTTGAAACGTTCACCCAATGTGTAAATCAGGATCGCATCAAGGCGGTCGATGCTTTCGCGGTGACCTGCCAAAATTTCTGCGGCGCGTTTTTGATCAGGTGTCATGACAAAGCTCCGTAAACGCAAATGGCGGCTGTCGGACATGCGTCGGACAAGCGTCGGACATCCGTATGGCAACTGGCGGACATCATGCGGCCACCTGTTTTGGGTTTGGATGGCGGAAAACCTGACACGGTTTGCCATTTGGTGTGGCTGCAAGCGTATCAATTTCAGCGCCCAAGCGACGCGCCAAAGCGGCGGAACGATCAACGCCATGCCCAACATAAGAAACTGCCGTATCCCAGCCCAATACATCAAATGCAAAATCGCGAGTTGCGGCGGCGGCCTCATAGGCGATGCCTTTGCCCTCTGATTGGCCCCAAACCATCCATGCCAATTCGGCTTCTGGCCAATCGGCGGGATACCATGGCCCGATCAGGCCAAGTGCAGTGCCATTGCCACGCTCGGTCACGGCAAACATTCCGTAACCACGAATTTCCCAATGGCCGATTTCAGCGGCGAATGTACGAAACGCTTTGCCCAGATCATGCGGGCCACCAATACCAACAGCACGTTCAGACATGGCAAATGGCTGGAATTGATCCCAGTCTTTGGCCACGGGTGCACGCAAAATCAGGCGTTCGGTTTCGATGACGTGGCTCATTTTTTCTTACCAAATCCAGACAGGCCAGGGGGCAGTTGTAGACCGCCGCCCAAGCCAGGCAGGCCGCCACCCATTTTTTTCGCTGCTTCTTGCAATTGTTTTTCATCGATGTCGCCCATATCGGGCATACCACCGGGCACTTGGGGACCTTTGCCAAACATGCCTTTCATGGCCTGTTTCATCATCCCACCTTTGCCCATTTTACCCATCTTTTTCATCATGTCGCCCATTTGGCGCTGCATTTTCAAAAGACGGTTTAAATCGGATACGTCTTGGCCAGCACCCTTGGCCACGCGTTTTTTGCGGCTGGCCTGCATGATTTGGGGATTGGCGCGTTCCATTTTGGTCATGGATTGGATCAACGCGATTTGGCGTTTGATCATTTTGTCGTCAAAGCCAGCGTCTTCGATTTTGCCAGCCATTTTTTTCATGCCCGGCATCATGCCCATGACGCCTTCCATGCCGCCCATTTTTTGCATTTGTTCAAGCTGGCTTTTCAAATCGTTCATGTTGAATTGGCCCTTTTTGAACCGTTTCATCATGCGTTCGGCTTGTTCAGCCTCGATTGTTTCTTGGGCCTTTTCCACCAGCGATACGATATCGCCCATGCCCAAAATGCGACCAGCGATACGTTCCGGGTGGAATTCTTCCAACGCATCCATTTTTTCGCCAAGACCGACAAATTTAATGGGCTTGCCTGTGACATAGCGCATGGACAAGGCCGCACCGCCGCGACCATCGCCATCCATACGGGTCAGGGCCACGCCAGAAACGCCGACCTTTTCGTCAAATTCTTTGGCGACGTTCACCGCATCTTGGCCGGTGAGGCCATCAACCACCAACAATGTTTCGCGCGGTGTTGCAACGTCGCGAACGGATTGGACCTCGTTCATCAAGGCATCATCGATGTGCAAGCGACCTGCAGTGTCGAGCATATAAACGTCGTAACCGCCAAGGGTTGCTTGTTGTTTTGCGCGTTTAGCGATTGTGACCGCGTTTTCGCCTTTGATAATTGGCAGGGTATCAACGCCGATTTGGCCACCCAAAATCGCCAATTGTTCCATCGCCGCGGGGCGGTTGGTGTCAAGCGACGCCATCAGAACTTTTTTCTTGTTCTTTTCTTTAAGGCGTTTTGCCAATTTGGCGGTGGTCGTGGTTTTACCAGACCCCTGTAAACCAACCATCAAGATCGGTGCAGGTGGGGAATCAATTTTTAATTCGCCCGCATTCGCATCGTCACCCGCCAGAAAATGTACCAATTCATCGTGAACAATTTTCACAACCTGTTGGCCCGGTGTGACGGATTTTGTTACCGATTGGCCAGTGGCCTTTTCTTGGATGGCCTTAATAAATTCGCGTGCAACGGGCAGTGAAACGTCGGCCTCGAGCAGTGCAACGCGAACCTCGCGCAGGGCGACGGAGACATCCTCGTCAGACAAAGCGCCTTGTTTTGTTAGCTTATCAAAGACGCCAGATAGGCGGTCGGATAAATTCTCGAACATCTCGCTGGCCCTTTCAGCCGTGGGGCGCACCCCGTTTAAACATCACAAGCGCCAAACGCAAAATGCACCAGTGGGCGATACTCGCTGACTGGTGGCGATCTTTGGGAGTGACCCATAAGACCAGAAGCATTGGCACTTCTTTGAATTTGAGGGGTGTTTAGGGGTGAATTTGCACAGAGTCAAGTCGCGCAGTGCAGGGCGCAGATTGGAATATATCAGGCCCGCGAAAGGGGGCAAGCGGGCCCGATATGCGACGCTAGGCAGCAGCGTCGATTTTAGCGTTGGCAGCGGCTATTGCGCCTTCTGCATCCATGTTCAAACCTGTAGCACCGATGATTTGCACATCTGTGATGCCGATAAAGCCCAAGAATGTTTTCAAATAGGGTGTTGCGTGATCAACAGGAGCACCGATTGGCACGCCGCCTGATGCGACCAATACGATGGCGCGTTTACCAGCGAGCAATCCTTCTGGTCCGTTTGCAGTGTATTGGAATGTTTTGCCAGCGCGTGCAACCAGATCAACCCATGTTTTCAGGGCCGCAGGCACGCCAAAGTTATAAATCGGTGTGCTGATCACGATGGTATCGGCATCTTGCAATTCGCCAACCAATTTATCGGAAAGCGCCAAGATTTGTTTTTGGTCATCTGTGCGATCATCAGCGGGTGTGAAATTGGCGTTGACCCAATCTTCGCTGATGATTGATAGGCCGTTTGTTGTATCGCGTTGCACGATTGTGTCACCATTGGCGGAAATCTTGCCAATCAGGCGATCGGCCATTTGGCGTGATACGGATGTTTCGGTGCGGCTTGATGCGCTAATATTCAAAATTGTTTTGGTCATTGTATTGTCCTTTCAGGTTAGGACAGAGTTATGATTGTTTGCGTTTGAGTTAAACCAAATCATGGGAAAATGACTGTTGCGCAAACGGAAACAAAAGCGCGTGTGATTATGGAAATTCCACTGGCTCTTTTGTGATGATTTGCGTAGCCTATGCGTGCAAAGGATTGGATATTTCATGTCGCGAATGTTTGTTGGGCTTGGGTTGGGATTGGTATTTTTGGCTGGGTGTACCGTGCCAGAGCCGCGAAAATTACAGTTAACGTCAAGCGGGTTGAAACCGGGGATTACGGCGGCACAATTCGATACGCGCCAAAGCGTTCCAAACAAATACCATGTGACATATGATTATAAATCCAGCGTACCAGAGGAATCTGGCCTGTATGAATTCACATATAGCCCGCGCGAAGGTGGGCATCGCATTGCCGGCTTTGTCTTGGTTGCGCCACCCGATGATATTGATCCCCAAGATTTGCAAAACATGGCGGTGCAAATGCAAGCCACGGAATTTTTAAAAGACGGCAAGATCAAACTGCCGTTTAATGTGGAGCTGGATGAACGGTTTCAGGGGCTGAACGTGTCTGGGATCACCAAGGTCAGATATGAACCCCATGATTGTTCATCTACATTGGGCGAATGCAAATTCACCCGCATCAAGGGCAACAAGCGTGAAAGACGGGTTTCGGTTTTGTCTGAAACTGGGGGTATCTGGCACCGCATCGAAACGGTGGTTCGGCCAATGGCGGGCGAAGACGAATTGGAAGTGGAAACATATTTCACGCTCGACAAATATGGTATTGTCCAAGACAGTAAAATCTGGCGCCGCACCAAATCTGGCGAAGAATTAAACACCGCGATGCGGTTGAAATAATGATTTTCTAGGGCACTCCACAAATATGACAATTTCCCCTTTTGCGCGCGGCCATTTGGCGATGCTGTTGTTTTCATTTCTGGTTGCGGGGTCGTTCAGCTTTGGCACACGGATTGCGCATCTTATGGAACCCGCTGCGATGATGGCGGTGCGGTTTGTGATTTCGGGTGTCTTGGTTGGTGCGTTGGCGCATTTCACGGTTGGGTTTAAGCGCATCCATTGGCGCGCACCCTGGCGCTATATCCTGTTGGGAGGATTGTTTGCGATTTATTTCGGTTTGATGTTCGAAGGATTAAAAACCGCAGCCCCCGTTTCAGCGTCAGCGGTGTTTACATTAACCCCGATCATGAGTGCAGGGTTTGGATATCTGTTTCTGGGCCAAATCACCACGCGCTGGATGTGGCTTTCGTTGCTGATCGGCGGGATTGGCGCGTTATGGGTGATTTTTAACGCGGATATTGGCGCTGTGGTTCAATTTGATATCGGGCGGGGGGAGCAGGTGTTTTTTGTCGGCTGTATTGCACATGCCGCATATACGCCATTGGTGCGCAAATTGAACCGTGGTGAACCAACGGTCGTTTTCACATTTGGCATGATTGTTGCGGCCATGGTTATTTTGGCAAGCGTCGGTGCACGTGATTTGGCATCGACACAATGGACGACATTACCCAGCTATTTTTGGGCAGGCCTATTTTATCTGGCGGTGTGTGCGAGCGCGATGACATTTATGTTGTTGCAATATGCATCTATGCAATTGCCATCCGCGAATGTGATGGCTTACACTTATTTAACCCCAAGTTGGGTAATATTGTGGGAGTTGTATATCACCAAATCTACACCCGATATTGGGGTGTTGATTGGCGTTTTTGCAACTATCGTTGCGTTATTTATGTTGTTACGCCGCTAAATTTATAGCGCGCACAATTAATTTGAGCTATGGCTCAAGAAAAAATGGGGGCAAAATGAACCGTTTTGCGACAATTACTCTGCTATGTGCCGTGTCATTGACTGGGTGTAGCATATTCGGGCCAAAAGAGCGCGCAATGCCAGAAACGATGGGATTGATGCCAGGTGTGACATCAACCACATACGCGCATAACCCGCGCCGTGCCGAAACAAATTCAAACCTGTATTTGGTTAGCGAAGACAAACCAAAACCAATATTCAACGCATTTTTTGCGGAGGAAGAAACGCCCGTTCCAACAACGCCCGTTGATGCGCTTTCGTTTGGTGATCCCGTATTGGTGCAGTTGCAAAGCGGTAAATGTCATATGAAGTTGGGGCAATGTAAAACATCGCTCAAGGTTGGTGATGATTATATGCCTGTGCTGGTGCAAACGGGGCATCAAAACGGTTTGTGGTATCAAACCCTGCGCCATGACAAGGAACGTTTCCCGTATCATTCATATTCTGTGATGTCGCAAACCGTTTTCACCGCCGATGAAACGGGGTTGGTGATTGATCTGAACAGTATCGATTATTCAAAGCGTAAACCAGTCACGCGCACCATGCGCCGCGTAGAATAAATCGTTTATTGCCGCTGATAAAGAGGCCCGAACGCTTTGTAATGCAGGGCCTCTAATATCACCGCGTTGGTATTCAGCGTTAAAATTTCATTAGGTTGCATGGTGGATTCAAACAATCCTGCATACCACCCGTTTGATGTTTGCAAACCTTGCACCGCATTCACTAATTCCACCGTATAGGGATGATCGGTAATCGCCCACCAAGCAAAGCTGGCCTTTGTTGATAACCCGCGTTTATCTGATACATCCTTGCGCCGCGCGGTAACACTTACAAATGGTTCGTGGTCTGTGAGGATCGTGTTATATGCAAAATAGGGTGGCCCCTTGATATGGTCTTCGCTGAGCGACGTTAAAATCCCCGTTTCTTTATGGCGAAACATTTGGGCACGAAACACCGCCCATGCCACATCAAATGTTTCTGGGCGCCAACCGTATTCCAAAACCTCCAACAAAAACGGTTCGGATGTTGTCACCGCGGAAACACCATGTGTTGATTTGGTGCGTACATCGGCAGGCAATTGAATATCGAAATATTTTTGCCAGCGTAAAATCGGTGCAAACTGAAACGCCTCTTGTACTGGAAGCCCGAGTAACATGCCCGTATGGGCGGCGTATTGTTCGTAACAAATGCGCCCCTCTTGGACATTGCGTTTGTGTTTGCGATGCAAAATCGCCATGCCTTGAAACCGCCCGTTCGCGGTCAGGCGTTTCAAATCCCAACGATCAACGATATTTTGCGCCATGGGAAAAAATTCTGGGAAATTTTGCGTTACCACCAACAAGCCCGACATCAACCGCATGATATCAAGCGCGGAATACCCAATGCCATTTGGTGTTGGTTTGTTGGCATAGTCGGTCATCGCGAGCGATTGAATATTATATGCCTTGTTTGGAAGCGCTGATTGAAACAACTGTAATTTTGCCATACTGCTCAGCGCTTTGAAAATCCGTTGTTCAGCATCGGTGCGTGAAATAACGCCCAAGCGGTGTGCCGATGCAATGGCAAGCAGATACCCGCCCTGATCCCACATGGTCATGGATTGGAAATTTTGCACCGACGGCACCAATCCCGTGTCAGGGTCAGTGTTTTTTTCAAAAAACTGCCACGCGGTTCGGGCAAAGTTAAGTTCCACATCGTTCAGTGGGCGTGGGCGATATTGTCGTGGATCGGGTGCTGGCATATCAAAATAGTTTTGCAAATGTTGTCCCGATGTGTTGGTTGGCGTGGTGTTCGCATCGGATGTTAGCGGAATTTGAATGGGGTTCCATGCCGATTGTGCCTGTCCCTGTTTTACCAATGCACAGCACAGGGTTAGCGCCGCAATGCCCATGTGAATAAACCTTAAAATGCCGCAACCCCGTGTGTGAATTGTCATCAGGTGTAACGTGCAATCGCTAGCAGGGCGTTAATTTCATCGCTTCAATTTGAACAAGCCTAATCGGGTTTAATTGTTTGTTCCAAGAATGCTTCAAAATATTCGAGGTTCACATTTTCAAATTGACCAAAGCTTTCCATCCAGATGGCGGCATCTTTCATCGCCAGCGGTTCAAGTTTGCACCATTTCACTCGGCCGCGTTTTTCCTGTGCGATTAACCCAGCACGGGTGAGGATTTGCAAATGTTTTGATATTGCTGCGAGCGACATTTCAAACGGTTCGGCCACATCAGTGACGGCCATGTCATCCTCGAGCAACATCACAAGGATTTCGCGCCGTGTTGGATCGGCGAGGGCTGCAAAAACATGATCAAGCGTATGTGACATAATTTCCCCTAGCGGTTTAGGCCAGATAAGGTCAACCACTGGGTTGAATTTCGCGCCAAAGGGGCGCATTCTTGGGCATGGTAAAAGGAACGGATATATGAACCTTCACAGCTTGATCGACGTATTGCCAAAGGCAGAATTACATTTGCATATCGAAGGCACGTTAGAGCCTGAAATGATGCTGGCATTGGCAAAACGCAACGGCGTGGAATTGCCGTATCAAACCGTGGAACAGGTGCAGGCCGCATATGAATTTGATTGTCTGCAAGATTTTCTGGATGTTTATTACCAAGGCATGTCGGTGCTGATTAATGAGCGCGATTTTTATGATTTGACCATGGCTTATTTGGAAAAGGTGCATGGCCAAGGTGTGCGCCATGTCGAAATCTTTTTCGACCCTCAGGCGCATATGGAACGCGGTGTCGCGTTTGAAACTGTGTTGGGTGGCATTTCATCGGCGCTGGAAACGGCGGGGCGTGAAATGGATATGACGTCGAAATTGATCATGTGTTTTCTGCGCCATCTGGACGAAGAAGATGCATTTGGTGCGCTGAATTGCGCATGCAAACACAAGGAACATATTTACGCGGTGGGTTTGGATAGTTCCGAAGCAGGCCGCCCACCCGAATTATTCAGCCGCGTGTTTGCACAAGCACGCGCACAAGGATTCAAGGCCGTGGCCCATGCCGGCGAAGAAGGCCCCGCCGCATATATTGAAACCGCACTTGATGATTTGAAAGTGTCGCGTGTGGACCACGGCAATCGTGCATTTGAAAAACCTGCGCTGGTGGCACGCATGGCGGCGGAACAGATGCCATTAACCATGTGTCCGCTGTCCAATCTGCGGCTGAAGGGAATCACAGACCTGAAAGAGCACCCAATAAAGAAAGCACTGAATGCTGGTTTGTTGGCGACCGTGAATTCAGATGACCCGTCGTATTTTGGTGGTTATGTGAATGAAAACTACAAACAAGTGGCCGATGCGGTGGGTTTAACGGGCGATGAAATCGTGACCTTGGCCAAAAATTCGTTCAAGGCGTCGTTTCAATCGGATAACGATAAACAGGCATATTTGGACAAGGTCGATGCGCAATTGCGCAGCTGGCAAAACCGTCAATGACGATCAAACCCCTTTGAAATGACTGAAATTACGGCAAAAGAAAGGTTTTTTGCCGCATAACGCGTGTGTGATGCACTAAACGCTAGGCAGTTTGACCGTGATAGTTTAACGACGTGGCGTAACGAAAATAATACGGGCGTCTCAATGAAAGATATGGAATCGGCAGCATTGCCAGAAACTGGCGATATGTCTGCCAAAGACTGGATGCGTATTTTGGCAAAATACCGTCAGCCCAATATGGCCCGCAGTATCTTTGAGGTTTTCGTAACCTTCGCCCCGTTTATTGGTCTGTGGGTCTTGGCGTGGTGGACTACGTTTTATAGCCTTTGGTTGACGGCAGGTGTGTGTTTGGTGGCAGGCGGATTTTTGGTGCGCTTGTTCATGTTGCAACATGATTGCGGACATGGATCGTTGTTTTCCAACAAGCTGGCGAATGATTGGGTCGGGCGTGTGATTGGGGTGTTTACCCTCACACCCTATGACGTGTGGCGTCGTAGCCATTCAATCCATCACGGCGCATCGGGTAATTTGGAAAAGCGCGGCACGGGTGATATTCACACGATGACGGTCGAAGAATATCGCGCCAGTACAAAAATGGGCAAAATAATGTATCGCCTGTATCGCCACCCGATCACGTTGTTTTTCATCGGACCAATCTATGTGTTTGGTTTCGAAAACCGTTTGCCGATTGGTTATTTCAAAGATGGCATCAAATATTGGATCAGCGCCATGGGCACCAATGCGGGTATCGTCGTGATTTCCGCGATTTTGATTTATTTCATGGGGTTCAAAGCATTTGCGTTTGTATTTTGTTTGTCCACATTTTTCGCCGCTGCCATGGGAATTTGGCTGTTTTACGTTCAGCATCAATTCGAAGAAACCCATTGGGATCAGCCCGAAGATTGGGATGTGCATGACGCCGCCCTTTACGGCAGTTCACATTACGTTTTGCCAGGACCGCTGCGTTGGATGACAGGCAATATCGGTGTGCACCATGTGCATCATTTATATGCGCGTATTCCGTTTTATCGCCTGTCCGAGGTGATCAAGGATCATCCCGTTTTGGCGGAAATGAAACGTCTGACATTGTGGGAAAGCCTGTCTTGTGTAAACCTACACTTGTGGGATGAACAATCGCGCCGCATGGTGCGATTTGCAGAGGCGCGCATTTAAACATCGCGCCCAAATGGGTGTGATATGTGGACTGCTTTATTCAAACAAATGCTGGGCAAAATGATCCAGCATGGCCAGTTGGAAGTTCATCTGGCCGATGGGCAGAAATGCGCATTTGGAGATGGGTCTGGCAAAGTTGTCACGCTGACATTTCATGATCCCGCATTGCCGCGAAAAATCATTCAAAATCCAGATTTGGCAGTGGGCGAGGCTTATACAGATGGGCGCCTGACCATTGCAAATGATGATCTCTATGGTTTTGTCGCGCTTGCCATTCGCAATATTGCGCGCAATTCAGGGCGGTTCGCCAACAGCACAATTTGGTGGCAACGCCCGTTGGTTGGTTTACGTAAATCTTTGCGCCGCTTGGAACAGCGCAATATTTTAGGGCGCGCGCAAGAAAACGTCGCACATCATTACGATTTATCAGAGGATCTGTATCGCCTGTTTCTGGACGAAGACCTGCAATATTCATGTGGCTATTTCAAAACACCAGACGATAGTTTGGAACTGGCGCAGGTTCAGAAAAAAGCACATATCGCAGCCAAGCTTGAGTTATCGCCCGAACAGCGGGTGTTGGACATCGGCTGTGGTTGGGGTGGGATGGCGTTAACGCTGGCGCGTGATTATGGGGTGAATGTTGTTGGTGTAACCTTGTCACGTGAACAGCATCGCGTTGCTTGCCAGCGGGCCAAGGATATGGGGCTGGACGGGCAGGTTGAATTTCGTCTGATGGATTATCGTGATTTGGATGAACCATTTGATCGCATTGTTTCGGTGGGCATGTTTGAACATGTGGGTGTACCCCATTATCCCGAATATTTTGCAAAAATTCGCAAACTCTTGGTCAGCGATGGCGTTGCGCTGATCCACACTATCGGGCGCGCTGGGCCACCCAATGCGACAAGTAAGTGGATTTTGAAATATATATTTCCAGGGGGATACGTCCCCGCCATGTCCGAAGCATTAACCGCAATTGAAAACGAAAATATGTTAACCGCAGATATCGAGATATGGCGTTTGCATTATGCCGAAACAATCCGCCATTGGCGCGCACGGTTCGAGGCAAACATAGATGCGGCCACCAATATGTATGACACGGATTTCTGTCGGATGTGGCGATATTATCTGGCCGTGTCAGAGGCAAGTTTTCGCAATGATCGCCAAGTGGTGTTTCAATTCCAATTAACGAAGGATTTAAATAGCCTGCCGATTACACGTGATTATCTTTATGGTCGCATTTCATAGGGCATTAAAAAATGCCCCGTCGCCTGTGCGAATAATACCTCACGTCGATCTTGCCATGCTTCGACATGAACGGATGCGTAACGCCGCCCCGAACGGTTTACCGTGGCGCGGGCGTAGGCATCGCGGGGCAACCCCGGACGCAGATAATCAATTGTCAGGTCAATGGTTTTGGGCAAGGGGGGCAAAGCGCCGCCCTCAAGATTTTCCAAATCAATTTCGCCCGCTTCCATAGCATCCCAAATGTTTTTCCATGCCAAGGTAATGATCGCGGCACTTTCTAAAAATGACGCGGTGCCACCACCGTGTAGGCGTTCAACAACGGGGTTGCCAATCAGCTTGGGATCGAAATTCATAATGCCCGTTAATTCATTGCCGCGGCGATCAAATGTTATGCCCATGAATTTTAAAAACGGCACACGATCGACAAAGCTACTGAGTACCGCATCGCGGCGGCGTTTGACATCTTGGACGGGTTCGATTTTTTCAATCATGATGTTTTCTTTTTCTTGGTGAATACAAATGCACCCGTGGCCTGTGCAATGGGGCGGTTTCGATCATCTGTCCATGCCGTTGCGCGCAAAAACGCGACGCTGCGGGTTGCGTGGTACACTTCTGCATGGGCGGTGATGGATTTATTCGGTGCTGCGGGGCGCATGTAATCAATGCGCAGATCTATCGTTGCGGTGTGCCCTTTGTTTTCAGGGTGCATATAAACAGCCAATCCGCTGGCGCTGTCCATCAATGCGGAAACCGCACCACCGTGAATAACGCCTGTGGTCGGGTCACCAATCAATTCGGGGGAATAGGGCATGATCAATGTTGCGGTTCCTTCATCCACATCCGTGACTTCCATCCCCAATGCCTGACACAAGGGGAGGTTTTGCGTAAATGCTTGTTGTGCTGCGTTTGGTTTGACCATGTGAATTGCCTGCGTTGTTTTGGATAACCTAGAACGAAGAATTCAAACTGTCACCCCTTGGAACGCAAAGTTACTTTCAACCGAATGGTTGAATAATCAATTGCGTGAACGAATTTGTGATGACGTTAGGTTCGCATATGTCGCAGTTTGTGATTTTTGTTTGATTTCAGTCAGTTAAGTGAAAATAGAATGATTGACTCTGGCAGGGTTAATTTCTATTTTCCGCGCAACTGTCCGGTATGGGCAATTCAACGCCAGAATCAGGAGGCAGACATATGTCAGATGGCCCCGATAAAGAGCGATTGGATGCCTTAAATGGTCGGCTTGATGCGCTGCGCAAAGGGAAAGAGCCCGCACCGCGCGAAGAAAGCCACTATAGCCAAGCGCAAGCAGGCTGGCGGATGGTGACGGAATTGGTAACAGGTTTGTTGCTTGGTTTCGGGATCGGATACGGATTGGATGTTCTGTTTGGAACGCTGCCTTTGTTGATGATCATATTTACAATGCTGGGGTTTATTGCCGGTGTACGCACAATGATGCGAACCGCGCAAGAAATCCAAGACAAGAAGATGCAGTCGGACGCCCCCGTGGCCCCCGCTGGCAAAGACGAGATGTACGACGACGATTAATCGTTGTTGTCAAACAAAAGGAAAAGACGCGTGGCCGAAGCAGAATCAAGCACAGGTTTCAACATCCATCCAATGGATCAATTCCAAATCAAACCTTTGTTTGGTGCGGGTGAAATTCACTGGTACACGCCAACAAACGTCACTTTGTGGATGTTGATTGCGGTTGTTGTTGCAACTGTTTTGTTGGTTATCGGCACGCGTGGTCGCGCAGTGATCCCATCACGCAGCCAGTCAGTTGCCGAAATGATGTACGGTTTCGTTTATAAAATGGTCGAAGATGTAACCGGTAAAGAGGGTCTGAAATATTTCCCTTATATCTTTACACTGTTCATCTTTATCTTGTTGGCCAATTTCTTGGGTTTGATCCCGGGTTCATTCACAACAACATCGCATATCGCCGTGACGGCCGTTTTGGCGATGGGTGTGTTTTTGGGCGTGACAATTTTGGGCTTTGTTAAGAACGGTACGAAATTTCTGGGTCTGTTCTGGGTTTCATCAGCACCATTGGCATTGCGTCCAATCTTGGCTGTGATTGAATTGATCTCTTACTTTGTTCGCCCCGTTAGCCATTCCATTCGTTTGGCGGGTAACGTGATGGCGGGTCACGCCGTGATCAAAGTGTTCGCGGGTTTCGCTGGCGCATTGGGTGTGTTTTCGATTTTCCCAATTATTTCAATTACAGCTGTGTACGGGCTAGAGGTATTGGTTGCCGCTATCCAAGCATATGTTTTCACTATTCTAACTTGTGTGTACCTCAACGATGCGCTGCATCCGAGCCACTAAAGTTTGAACACTAATCTTACGTATTCCATCAAAAGGAGAATCTCTATGGAAGGTAATATCGCAGAAATGGGTCAATTTATCGGTGCTGGCTTGGCTTGTATCGGCATGGGTGGCGCAGGTATCGGTGTGGGTACAGTTGCAGGGAACTTCCTGTCAGGTGCTCTTCGCAACCCAGCAGCAGCTGGCGCGCAAACTGCAACATTGTTCATCGGCATCGCGTTTGCTGAGGCTTTGGGTATCTTCTCATTCTTGGTAGCATTGCTATTGATGTTTGCTGTTTAAGCAGACTGTTTGCTTGTTCAAGCAAACCAATTGATTGAGCTGCGCGCGCGTATGTGCGCGCAAAAGAGATAGCGAGCGGCGGATTATCCACGCTCGCATACCCATTGGAGAGCATAATGGCTGAAACTACTCATGGTGCAGACCACGCTGTTGAATCAGCGCCGGGCATGCCACAGCTAGACTTCTCAACATTTCCAAACCAGATTTTCTGGCTTTTGGTGACGTTGGTTGTTTTGTACTTCATCCTTAATCGTATCGCATTGCCACGTATCGCAAGTGTTTTGGCGGATCGCCAAGGCGCAATCCAACGTGATCTGGACAGCGCGGAACAAATGAAACGCCAAGCGTTAGAGGCCGAAGAAGCCTATAACAAGGCGTTGGCTGATGCGCGTGCACAAGCACAAGACATTGTTGGCGAAGCAAAGGCAGACATCCAAAAAGATCTGGACAAAGCCATTTTGAAAGCAGACGCAGAAATCGCAGCAAAAGCCGCGGAATCTGAAAAAGCGATCAAAGAAATTCGCGACAGTTCAGCAAAATCCATCCAAGAAGTTGCCAATGCAGCCGCGGCGGATATCGTGAAAGCGATGATGCCCGGTTCAGGTGATGCGAAAACAATCAAAGCAGCGGTTGCTGCACGTTTGAAAGGTTAAGATGATGAAAACAGTTTTAACATCGGCCTTCACTCTGATTGCGTTTCCTGCACTTGCTGCTGGTGGCCCGTTTTTCAGCCTGAACAATACAGACTTTGTGGTTGCGATCGCATTTGTATTGTTCTTGGCATTGCTGACATATCTTAAGGTTCCAGGTAAACTGGCTGGTATGTTGGATAGCCGTGCAGACGGCATCCGCGCAGAACTGGACGAAGCACGTTCATTACGTGAGGAAGCCCAAAGCATTTTGGCCGATTACGAGCGCAAGCAACAAGAAGTGCAAACGCAGGCTGACAAAATCGTAGCGACAGCAAAAGACGAAGCCAAAGCAGCCGCAGCGAAAGCAAAAGAAGATTTGAAATCTTCAATTGCACGCCGCATGCAAGCCGCCGAAGATCAAATCGCATCAGCGCAGGCATCTGCGGTGAAAGAGGTTCGTGATTCAGCGGTAAACGTTGCAATCCAAGCAGCGAATGACGTGATTGCCAAAGGCATGAACGCCAAGGACGCTGGTGGATTGATTGACGCGGCTATCAAGGATGTTGGTGAAAAGCTTCACTAATTAACCTTCGCATAAAAATTTGAAAGCCCTGCAATTTATTGCGGGGCTTTTTTTGCCTTCGGCGAGGATATTTGGACAAAATGGAGGTTAAGGTTGGTTTGCCTTAAGTTCGGGTTCGTGTGGTTTCCAAACGCAATTTGGCGATGTCGTCATGGGATTGCATTGTTTCGTTTTGTTTGAGGCAATCATGAACATAGGTCAGATGAGCCTCGACCGCGCGTCGCGCCGCATCTGGTTTGCGATCGACGATTGCTTGCATGATGTCGCGATGTTGGTTCAACAGATGTACGCGCGTGGTGTCCATTTCAAACATCACCTTGCGATTATAAAACACACCAGTTTTTAGCATGTCGAACATGGACCGCATCATATGAAGGAGCATAACATTATGCGATGCTTCTGTGATGGACATATGGAAATTTGCATCCAATTCAGCATCACGTTCGGGATCGTTTTGATCATGTGCAGTTTGCATTTGTTCAAAGATAGATTGAATTACCAGATGGTCGTTTTTGGTTCCATGCATTGCGGCACGCTCTGCGGCCATTCCTTCGAGATCACGGCGCAAGGCGATATAATCAAAAAACGCTTCTTTGTGGGATGCAAACAGATTGATCAGGGGGGGTGAAAACACATTTCCCAGAATATCGGCGACATAGATCCCTGAATTTGCCTTGCTCGTGAGTAGGCCAGATTCTTGTAATGTTGCGATTGCTTCGCGCAGGGATGGGCGTGATACGCCTAGTTTTTCCGACAACAAGCGTTCGGCGGGCAAACGTTCACCAGGGCGAAGTAGGCCACGTAGTATCAATTGTTCGATTTGGTGAACTACCGCGCTTGCGACGCGTTCTTGGGCGATGGGTTGAAATGGCATGCGTTCTCCTAATTGGTAAAAGAATATGACCAGTTAGGCGTGGGCGCAAGATATGAAAAGGGCGGCGCAATGGCCGCCCCAAAATTTGTAGTTAACGTCAGATTAGTTTGATGGTGTGATGATGATTTCCACGCGACGGTTTGCAGCGCGTCCCGTTGGATTGTCATTTGACATCACCGGTGATGTTTCACCACGGCCATAAGAGCGGATGCGATTAGGGTTCACACCAGCACCAACCAAGACACCTGTGACCGATTGTGCACGGCGTGCAGATAGACCTTGGTTATAACCAGCGTCCCCCACGTTATCCGTGTGTCCGATGACATCAACCATAGAATTTGGATATTGTTGCAAGTTGGTTGCCAGTGAATTCAGATGCCCTTGCAATGTTGGGCGCACATATGTGCTGTCTGTTTCGAATGTGATTGCTTCTGGCAGGGTTACGATCAATTCGGAACCTGTGTTGGTGATGGTTGCACCACTTCCGCCCATCTGATTGCGCAGATCGCGTTCTTGTTTGTCTAGCTCGTTACCGATGACGGCACCCGTGCCAGCGCCGATAACGGCGCCCGTGATAACGTTTTTGGGTTTGCCGCCGTCAATGGCGCCAACAATCCCGCCCAGAACGGCACCAGCGATTGCGCCTTCGCGGCCTTTTTCGCCCAAGCTGCCATCGTCATTGGCACATGCCGTTAATGTTAATGCTGCGACACCACTGATGGATGTGATTTTCATGAGAGTTTTCATGTTTATTCCTTAATTTGCCTCGTGATCAGATGTGTTCACTGCTGGGCAATAATCAAGTCACAATCGCGTAGATTGGGTGTAATCGGCAATAAATCGCCATAAAATTAGGGGTTTTTTGAGCTGTCGAAACGTGCGGATTCCCATGCCAGCATCGCGCGTTTTACAGGCAAACCCCAATGATAACCGCCAAGACCACCCGATTTTCGCAGGGCGCGATGACAGGGTATCAGCCATGAAATCGGATTGCGCCCCACGGCGGTGCCAACAGCGCGAACCGCCTTGGGATTGCCGATGGTTTTGGCGATTTCGCCATATGTTGTGACTTGACCAGAGGGGATAGTTAACAAAGCTTCCCATACTTTGATCTGAAACGGGGCGCCGATCAGGTGAAGGTTGGTTTGCCCCTGCATTGCGAGAATATTATCCACCCACGGGCGCAGGTGATCAGGATTTTCCACAAATTGTGCATTCGGCCAACGTGCGGTCATATCCGCAAAGGTTGCCTGTTGACCAAATTCGGACCCAAAGGCCATACCACATACCCCGCGCGACGTACCCATGACCAATGCCGCGCCAAATGGAGTTTCAAACCAACCATAGCAAATGGTTAAACCCGCACCCTTGCGGCTGTATTCACCAGGGCTCATTGCCTCCCATGACAAAAATAAATCGTGGAGCCGACCAGAACCCGACAGGCCAGATTGCAGCGCGGTATCCAATACGGTGAACCGATCATCGAGCATGGATTTTGCGTGGTTGAGGGTTAGATATTGCAAATATTTTTTTGGGCTGACGCCAGCCCATCGACTAAAGACTCGTTGAAAATGGGCGGGCGATAGCCCAACGGCCGCGGCGACATCGTCCAAACTGGGCTGAGCATTGGCGCTGGTTTCAATATGTGCGATGGCGCGTTCAATCACGCCGTAATGGTATGGATCATGTTTCATACGGGTAAAATGGCGCAAGTTGCCCCGTGTTTCCACCCGAAACATGCGGGTTTATCCTTGGCTTTGATCAATTCGCATGGCAAAAGACCGCCCATGCCACAACAGCTTGATTATCACACCATATACGAAATTTTTCGCCGTTTTCGCGAACATGAGGCCGAGCCGAAGGGCGAACTGGACCATGTGAACGCATATACCTTGGTGGTGGCGGTGGCACTGTCCGCACAGGCTACAGATGTTGGCGTGAATAAGGCGACGAAAGAATTGTTTAAAATTGCCGATACGCCTGAAAAAATGCTCGCCCTTGGTTTGGATGGATTAACGGAACATATCAAAACCATTGGATTGTTCCGCCAAAAGGCAAAAAACGTGATGAAGTTAAGCCAAATATTGGTCGATGATTATCAATCCATTGTCCCATCATCACGCGCAGCACTCGAAAGTTTGCCAGGCGTGGGGCGCAAAACCGCAAACGTGGTTTTAAATATGTGGTTCCATCAACCAACACAGGCGGTGGATACACATATTTTACGTTTTGGAAACCGAACAGGTGTGGCCAAAGGCAAAGATGTGGTCGCGGTGGAACGCGCCATCGAAGATCACATTCCAGCAGAATTTCAACACCATGCGCATCACTGGATGATCCTGCATGGGCGTTACACCTGCAAAGCGCGAAAACCAGTTTGTGCAAATTGCATCATCGAAGATTTGTGCCAGTATGAGGAAAAAACGAATGTCTAAGAAATTTCAGGTTGTTGGAATCGGCAACGCCATTGTCGATGTGCTGGCGCATTGTGAAGATAACTTTTTGGTCGATAACGGTATCGAAAAGGGCATTATGCAATTGATCAATACGGATCGCGCCGCAGAGCTTTATTCACATATGGGGCCAGCGACCGAAATTTCTGGCGGCTCGGGTGCCAATACAATTGCTGGTTTGGCCGCACTGGATGTGCGCACTGCATATGTGGGCAAGGTGAAAGACGATCAGCTGGGTGCCATCTTTGCCCATGACATTCGCGCAATGGGCGCGGTTTACGAAACACCATTGGCCCCCAAAAGCGATGATGCGGAAACGGGGCGTTGCATGGTTTTGGTGACACCAGATGGCGAACGTTCATTGAATACATATCTGGGTGTTTCTGAACATCTTAGCCCTGATGACATTGATGTTGATCAAATGGCCGATTGTGAATGGTTATATCTGGAAGGATATCGTTTTGATGGCCCCGAAAGCCATGCCGCATTCGCCAAGGCGATTGAAGCGTGCAAATCCACAGGTGGAAAAGTTGCGGTTTCATTGTCCGATCCGTTTTGCGTGGAACGCCACCGTGATGCATTCAAGCAATTGATCGCAGACCATGTAGATTTGTTGTTTTGCAACGAACATGAAATGATGGCGATGTATGGTGATACATCGCTTGATGATGCATTGGCCTTGGCGGGGCAGCACACCGAAATGGTGGCCTGTACCATCGGTAAGAACGGCGCGCTGATCATCAAGGATGGAAAAACACATCATGCAGACGCGGCACCCGTTGCACGCGTAGATGCAACAGGTGCGGGTGATTTATTCGCATCTGGGTTCATGTATGGATTGGTAAACGGGCATGACATGTTGACCTGTGGTCAAATGGGCTGTGTCGTTGCAGGCGAGGTGATCGGCCATATCGGTGCGCGCCCAGAGGCGGATATTAAACAGCTTCTTGCCGAAAACTTTACGCTTTAGTCACCCAAAACCGCGTGAACCATATCAAGGTCGATTTCTTTGACGGGTTCTTTGCGCGATGGATCTTGCCAGTCATAGCCAAACATATCGAAATCACGTTTGTAGATTTCGTAAACCAAATGAATGGACAGATCGTCAAAATAGTCTGCCACAGGATGGGCGCGTTTTGGCCCGTGGCCTTCGCTTTCGTTAAAACGAGGCATCGTGTCGATGTCGAGCTGGTGCTTGGCATCGACGTTTTTCATCACGTCTTTCATGCCTTCTTTGAAATTTTCGGTGGTGATGATTTTGTTATAGCGACCGCCATTCACGATCAGCGTTGATGCGTGACCAGATGTTGATGACCAATGAATGTCTGGGTCCATGGGGCGGCGAAAACGAATGGTATCGCGTGCGAACAGCAAAAAACGGCGAAACGATTTGATTTGATCAAAATCGCCTGTGTTTTCAATGCCATATTGCGCAATCAGCTTTGGCACCATGTTGCCGCGATAATAATTGCCGTTACGCTGAATCCCGCAAATTTTATCAAAAAACGAAGACAGAATGCGCGTGTACGGGTTGCGCACACATGTGAAGGTATAGGTATCTTGGGCGCGCATGCGGTCAATGATGTTTTGCTTGGATTCTTCGATGCCCCATTTGTGAATACCAGAGGTCGCATCATGTACATCACCGTCGAAAAATTCGCCGTGGTCGGAATAATACATAATTTGCCCGATTGTCGAACATGCACATTTTGGAATGACGCGATAGGCCACGCTATTGCTTTGTGTCATCCAAGTTCCTGGGAAACCCATATTTTATTCACCTATTATATCAATGAAATGCATCTAAAATTCGAATTAGGAAATTATAAGGCATTTTGAAAATAATCCACATAAAAGTGGACAATTTGAAATATCCAAGCCATAGCAACACTGCTGTGCAACCAGACGGAAAAGAATTTGGCAAAGATCGCGTATATTTTACTGTGCCACGCAAATGCAGAGGCAATCGCACAACAGGCCACGGCGTTGGTGAATGCGGGCGATTGTGTTGCCATCCATTTTGATGGCGCTGCCCCCCAAAGTGAATTTCAAAAACT
Source organism: Paramylibacter ulvae (assembly GCF_014652655.1). Lineage (GTDB taxonomy): Bacteria > Pseudomonadota > Alphaproteobacteria > Rhodobacterales > Rhodobacteraceae > Amylibacter > Amylibacter ulvae. Next base: position 87,532 of record NZ_BMZF01000007.1, on the reverse strand, counting down.
CAAATCGTTGTTGTCGGATGTGCCAAATGTGGCATTTTCCAAACGGGTGAAATGCGGTTGGGGGGAATGGTCGTTGGTGCAAGCAACGTTAAATGGGCTGCAAACCGCAATTGATCATTTTCCCGACCTTACACATTGTTTTTTGATATCAGGTGATTGTTCACCCATTAAATCTGCGGCCTATGTTCATCAATCCCTTGATGCGGAAAATACTGATCATATCGAACATCATGATTTTTGGAACGCAGGTTGGATTCAAACTGGGATCAAGGAAGAACGGCTTCACTATCGCCATTTTCTGAATGAACGCAAATATCCAAATCTGTTTTATCATCTGATCAAAGCGCAACAAATTTTGGGTTTAAAACGTGATGTCCCCAAGGGTTTTGAGATGAAAATCGGATCACAGTGGTTTTGCCTGCGCCGATCAACGGTGGATGCGGTGCTTGCGTTTGTTAAAAAACGCACCGATGTTGTGCGATTTTTCAAAACTGTGTGGATTCCAGACGAATGCTTTTTTCAAACTGTGGTGTCGTATTTGGTTCCACAAGAAGAAATCAAAAACTCCCCACCAACGTTTTTGATGTTTTCTGATTATGGCAAGCCGGTCACGTTTTACAGCGATCATATGGATTTTCTTACCCGCCAAGATCGCTTTTTCGCGCGCAAGGCATCCACAAATGCAGGCCCATTTCGCACCAAGTTGTTGGATTTATATCAATCCGAAACCATGCCGAAAACCGTCAAGGATGACGGCAAAAACATTTTTGGCCATTTGGTGCAAGCAGGGCGACATGGGCGGCGATTTTCGGGGCGTATTTGGGATCGTGGTAACAGCATCGGCAAGGGGCGAACGGTTTATGTGATTGTATCATTTGATCGCCGCCTCGGTCGTGCGCTCTCGTCTATGGTGTCGCACATGACAACACTTTCCAGCTGTGGTTATATCTTTGAAGAAGATGATGCAGAAATTTTGGATCTGGGCGGTTTGCAATCAAATGTTGAAAAACGCAGCCGCCATCGCCGCGCATTTTTGCGCACGGTATTTGACGCCAGAAATTCGGATCGTCTGGCGATTTGTGTGACACCCAGCGCGAAATATGTGATTGATGATATTTTTCATGACGCATGTGAAACGCGGGTGCTGTTGGTCGAAAGCGATGAAGATAGCGAAATCCGCCACGAGCTTCGCAAAAAGCTTGGCGAAGATGCAACATATTCTGATTTTGAAAGCGATCAAATCGCGCGTGCAATGAAAATGGAAATTGCGGAAAAAAATGACGAAATCGGCTCCGCTGGTTATCACGATTTTTTCCACATTACACGCAATGCAAAGTCTGAAAAACAGGTTGCAGTATTGGCTGAATTTTTGGAAGTATCTCAAAAGAAGGCCACGCCATTACTGGCGGCGCTGAAAACGAAATAGGATCATTCATGGCTTATCAATACGACGATCAAAATATCTTTGCTAAAATTTTGCGTGGTGAAATCCCGAATGGCACGGTTTTGGAAACGGATCATTGTTTGGCATTTCGCGATATCGCACCCCAAGCACCTGATCATGTGTTGATCATTCCAAAAGGCGCATATGTGAATTTTGATCACTTTGCGAATAATGCCAGTGACGCTGAAATCCTTGATTGGGTACACACCATTGGCAAGGTTTGCACATTGTTGGGGGTTTGCCCTGATGAGGCGAACGGCTATCGGTTGATCGCAAATTCTGGCAAACATGGTGTCCAAGATGTGCCACATCTGCATGCGCATATTTTGGCAGGACGCATGTTGGGGCGGATGTTACCAGCCACCTGAAACTTGCGCAAAATCGGCACAACCCATTGCAGCAATCGCAATGCTTAGCTAAACAAGTTCAACAGTTGAATTTCGGAGCAAATGAATGTCTCAAGACGCACCAGAAACAGTTTATGTCGAAAAATACCGCATCGCATGTGATGGCGGCGAAGGTGGGCATCCACGCGTATGGCTGCAAATTCCGGCTGAACATGGTTGGGTGGAATGCCCATATTGCGATTGCAAATATGTTATCAAACCAGACGCAGATAACGCGCATTAAACTGGCGGTTTCTGTCGGTTAAAAGAATATTAAAATCAAAGAGGGTGTCAGGATGTCACAAACAACGTTTGGTAAAGGTCATCATTTACACCTGATTGATGGGTCGGGATTTATTTTCCGTGCCTATCACGCCTTGCCCCCGCTCACGCGTAAATCCGATGGATTGCCCGTGGGTGCGATCAGCGGCTTTTGCAATATGCTATTCAAAATGGTCGAGGATCAAAAAGGATCAGATGCACCAACCCATCTGGCCGTGGTGTTTGATCACAAGGGTAAAACATTTCGATCCGATATCTATCCCGAATACAAGGCTCACCGCCCACCCGCACCAGAAGACCTCGCACCGCAATTCCCGATCACACGTGATGCAACACGTGCGTTCAACTTGGCCTGTATCGAAACCGAAGGTTTCGAAGCAGACGATATCATCGCAACATTGGCAGATCAGGCACGCACAGCAGGTGCACGCGTCACAATCGTTTCATCAGACAAGGATTTGATGCAAATGGTTGGCGGTGGTGTTGAAATGTATGATGCGATGAAAAACCGCCGCATCGGCGTTGAACAGGTCGAAGAAAAATTCGGCGTTGGCCCAGATCGTGTGATTGATGTGCAATCACTGGCGGGCGACAGTGTGGATAATATCCCAGGTGCACCGGGTATCGGAATTAAAACCGCCGCGCTCTTGATCAACGAATACGGTGATCTGGATACGTTGTTGGAACGCGCAAGCGAAATTAAACAGCCCAAACGCCGCGAAACCCTGATTGAAAAGGCAGATCAGATCCGCGTCAGCCGCGAATTGGTGACATTGAAATTGGATACACCAATTGATTTGTCATTTGACGACATGGCGGTGAATGCCCCCGATCCAGATGTATTGCTGCCGTTTTTGGCGGAAATGGAATTTCGCACCATGTCCGCACGGATTGCGGCAAAGCTGGGTGTTGATGCGCCTGCGATTGCCGAACCGGTTTCCGACACTGGCCCATCGGGCACAGCCACACCAGCCGCACAATTGCCAATTGATCCGGAAAAATACGAAACCGTGTGCGATGTTGATCGTCTGAACGCTTGGGTTCAAAAAATATATGATCGCGGGTATGTCGCGGTGGACACCGAAACCACGGGTTTAAACGAAATGATCGTTGATCTGGTCGGGATATGTTTAAGCGTAGAGGCGGGCGAAGCCTGCTATATCCCGCTGATCCACAAAGAGGGCGAAGGCGATTTATTTGGCGGTTCCAACCTTGTGCCCGATCAAATCCCCCTTGATCAAGCCTTGGATATCCTGCGCCCGATGTTAGAGGATGAAAGTATCCTGAAAATCGGGCAAAACATGAAATATGATGCCAAGATTTTAAAACGCAATGGCATTGATATCGCCCCGATTGATGACACGATGTTGCTGTCATATGCGCTGCATGGCGGGTTGCATAATCACGGTATGGATGCGTTGTCCGAACGCTATCTGGATCACAAACCGATTTCGATTAAATCGATTTTGGGCACAGGAAAATCCGCGATCACATTTGATTTGGTTCCAATTGATGAGGCGACGAAATACGCCGCCGAAGATGCCGACATCACATTGCGCCTTTGGCAAATGTTTAAACCACAGCTTCACGCGGCCAAGGTTTCAAAGGTTTACGAAACACTTGAACGCCCATTGATCCCTGTGCTTGCAAAAATGGAAATGAACGGGATCAAGGTTGATCGCGATCACCTGTCGCGCATGTCCAATAGTTTTGCGCAATCCATGGCGGGATTGGAATCTGAAATTCACGAACTGGCGGGGCGGTCATTCAATGTGGGTTCGCCAAAACAGCTTGGTGAAATCCTGTTTGATGAACTGGGGCTTGAGGGTGGCAAAAAGGGTAAAACGGGCGCATATTCAACCGGTGTTGATATTTTGGAAGACTTGGCCGCAGAGGGTCACGATCTGCCAGCACGCGTGTTGGATTGGCGTCAAATGTCAAAACTCAAAAGCACCTATACCGACGCGCTGCAAACCCATATCAATCCTGATACGGGGCGGGTACATACATCCTATGTAATTTCGGGCGCGTCCACGGGGCGGTTGGCTTCCACCGATCCAAATTTGCAAAATATTCCGATCCGTTCCGAAGCAGGGCGCAAAATCCGCGAGGCATTTGTTGCCGAAGAGGGCAATGTATTGCTCGCGCTGGATTACAGCCAGATCGAGCTGCGCATTTTGGCGCATATCGCCAAAATTGATAATCTGAAACAGGCGTTTTTGGATGGGCATGACATTCACGCCATGACCGCATCCGAAATGTTTCACGTCCCGATAGAGGGCATGGACCCAATGATCCGCCGCCAAGCCAAGGCGATTAACTTTGGTGTGATTTATGGGATAAGCGGATTTGGCCTTGCGCGGAATTTGCGTATTCCACGCAAAGAGGCGCAGGCGTTTATCGACACCTATTTCGAACGCTTCCCCGGCATTCGCAAATATATGGATGATACGGTGGCATTCGCCAAAGAACACGGCCATGTTGAAACGCTCTTTGGGCGCAAAATTCACACCGCTGAAATCAATGCCAAAGGCCCCCATGCAGGTTTTGCCAAACGCGCCGCAATCAATGCGCCAATCCAAGGCACCGCCGCCGATGTAATCCGCCGCGCAATGATTCAAATGCCCGATGCGATCAAACATCTGCCTGCAAAAATGTTATTGCAGGTGCATGATGAATTGTTGTTCGAGGTGCCAAAAGATGCGGTCGAAGAAACAACCGAAACGGTACGCAAAGTCATGGAAAATGCGGCCAATCCCGTGGTGAAACTAGACGTGCCATTAACCGTGGATGCGGGTGTTGGAAACAACTGGGCCGAAGCGCATTAGTCAACTTCGTCTTTATATCTCACCGCGCGAAGATTTCGCACAACTGTATCGTTGATCACTGCGTCTAATTGATCGGAATCCATCCGCGCACCTGATTGTGCCAAATCGGCCGCGCCATGAACCGCTGACCAAATATAGCGCACATCAGAAATGTTTGGTTTACGGTCCAATGCGCCCAATTCATATAAATCGTTCAAATTTTCGCCTGTCGCATCCAGCGGCGTGTAACGCATATGCTCTGAATCTTTCATCATGCGTTCACGGCACAACACGCCTATGCGTCCAAACATCATGTGCCACAACGCGGGTTTGGCAATTGCAAAACTGATATATGCCTTAACCAGCGCATGGGTGCGTTCAATTGCGGTTTTCACATCTGTTGCAGGTGAACCTTCTGGACGGATTGCCAAAAATATTTCGCGCAATTCCAAAAAACCAAGATGGGCCACCTCTGCAAGTAATGAATCCTTGTCTGGAAAGTGACGATATACAGCGCCCGAAGAAACGCCAAGATCACGCGCAGCCTTGCGCAATGACATGGTTTCAACATGCCCGTCCAACGCGGCATCCATTGCATAATCAATCAATGCTTCTTTCAGGTCGCCGCGTTTCAATTTTTGAACTTTTTCCATAATTTTTTGTAATCACTGTTTACATCGGCGTCAATCAATACTAAATAAGCGATGCTTACAAATAGTAAGCGATGCTTACAAAACATGTTAGGATGTTGAAATGGCTAATTTTTTAAAACTCTCTACCACCGCAAGAATCGCTCTTGGCGTTGTTGCGTTGGGAATGTTGACCGCTTGTGCTGATACTGGAACAAAATCTTACTCTGCCGCGGGATGGAATGATCTGAACGAAATACCTCATACAAGTAGCTCGTTCTGATTAACTGGCTTGCCGTGAAATTACGTTTCATACATGCGGATATGTCTCTCCCCACAGCATTCGCATCCTTCACGGCAAGCCAAAAAATCAACGCCGCATCTTTAAGTACTTGCATGCCGATTGCACAAAGGGTTTTCTATCTGAAATAAAATCGGAGTTGTGAATGGCACATGTGGGGTTGATTGGTATCGGTGTAATGGGCGCATCTTTTGCGCAAAATTTAGCAGAAGAAGGCCATTCTGTTTCAATGTTGGATCGCAGCATTGAAAAAATGCAAGCGGTCGCGGATGCAGGTAAAACGCTCAAAGGCGATTTGATCATCTGCAAAGACGCAGAAGCATTGATAAAATCGCTCCCCACACCGCGCACGGTTCTGGTACTTGTCCCATCAGGTGCACCATTGGATAGCGTGATTGAAATGGTCAAACCCCTGTTGGACAAGGGCGATTTGATCGCTGATCTGGGAAATTCATATTACAAAGAAACCGAACGGCGCACGGCCGAATTGGAAAATCTCGGCCTGTATTTTCTTGGCATGGGTATTTCAGGCGGTGCCGAAGGCGCGCGCCACGGCCCATCAATCATGGCGGGCGGATCACGCGAAAGTTGGGCACGGGTGGAAGGCGCGCTTAAAGACGCCGCCGCCAAATTCGAAGGCACGCCATGTTGTGATTGGTTCGGGCCAGGTGGATCGGGGCATTTTATCAAAATGCTGCACAACGGTATTGAATATGCCGACATGCAGCAAATCGCAGAATCTTATGGCATTATGCGCGATGGTTTGGGGATGTCTGCGGGCGATATCGCAGATGTATATAAATCATGGATGAATGGGCCGCTAAATTCATATCTGATTGAAATCGCCGGCGAAGTTGCCGCCGCTACCGATCCGAAAACCGGCGGAGCAATGTTGGATATCATTCTTGATAAAGCAGGGCAAAAGGGTACGGGGCGTTGGTCCGTGGTGGAATCATTGCATTTGGGTCAGCCAAACAGCCTGATCGCCGCCGCTGTTGAAGCACGAAATTTATCTGCGCAAAAAGACTCGCGTCTTGAAATGGAAACGATATTTGGCGCATCGCCAACAGCGTTGGGAAATTCGCTGGGGGATCGGGTTGATGCGATAAATTCATTGGAACAGGCGATGATCGCCGCCAAGGTTTGCGCATATATCCAAGGGTTTGAAATTTTAAATGCGGCATCAAACGAATTTGAATGGAATTTGGATTTGGCGGCAATTGCGCGTGTTTGGCGTGCTGGATGTATCATCCGCTCGGTGTTTTTGGACGAAATTTCAGATGTTTATGACAATGGCGGGCGATCCAATCTGGCGCTGTCACCGGTATTTGGCCAACGCTTAAAAGATCACATTCCCGCGTTGCAACAGGTAACAGCGGCGTCTGTTGCCCATGGTTTGCATGTCCCTGCAATGTTTGCAGCGCTTAGTTTTCATAACATGTCACGCACGGGCCAATCCACCGCAAACATGATCCAAGGATTGCGCGATTATTTTGGTGCACATACGTTTGAACGTCTTGATGATCTGGGCACGGCTGTAAATGGGCCGTGGCACGATTGATTTAAGTGAGTTCGGCCACTGGAATGATTGGGAAAAATGTGCCCGACGACCAAACCCCGAACCAATCCACACCGTCATGTTTCGCCTGAACACCCAAATCAACCAAGCGATAAAAGCTCTTGCGATCTATTAGTGCTTCTAGATTCGTGCGGATCAAAACATATGGGCTAGGCTCGCCTGTTTTAGGGTCGCGTTCCACACGAATTGGGTTATCCGCACTGGCAACCGCTTCGTCATCCACATGGGTATGAAATGTGATGATTTGATCGCGTCCAGTTCCAGAGACCTGAAAATCAATTGCCACAAACGGGGCATCGTCAACCGTGATGCCAACCTTTTCCACGGGTGTAACCAGAAAATAATCTTCGCCGTCTTTGCGAATGATGGATGAAAACAGTTTCACTAGCGGTTTTCGGCCAATTGGTGTGCCCAAATAAAACCATGTGCCATCGCGTGCGATGCGCATATCGAGATCACCACAAAACTCTGGATTCCACAAATGGACGGGCGGCGGGCCCTTTTTTGTCGCCTTTGTGGCCGCTTGTGCGATGCTATCTGCACTGGGCGCAGGCGTTTTTTCTCCATTTGTCGTATTTGTCATTTGTCATCGCCACAATTTGTTCGTTTAATGAACATAAGATAACAATTGGTAACTTGAAAGGGTGTGTAATGACAGCCGACGAAAAGAATCTCGCAGAATCAATTGAAAAGATCGGCGGTTTATTATCCGCAGCCAAAACCGAGATTGGCAAACGGATCATTGGCCAGCACACGGTAATCGAACAAAGTTTGGTTGTTTTACTTTCTGGCGGTCATGGATTGTTGATTGGTGCGCCGGGGCTGGCGAAAACGCGATTGGTAGATACGCTTGGCACGGTTATGGGGTTAAGCGAGAGCCGCGTTCAATTTACGCCCGATCTGATGCCCGCGGATATTTTGGGCTCTGAAGTATTGGAAACCAACAAACAAGGCGCAAGAGAATTTCGATTTATCGAAGGCCCGATATTTAGCCAACTTTTGATGGCCGACGAAATTAACCGTGCATCACCGCGAACGCAGTCTGCATTGTTACAAGCGATGCAGGAAAAAGAGGTGTCCATTGCGGGGCAAACACGCGCATTGCCAGAACCGTTTCACGTGCTGGCCACTCAAAACCCGATTGAGCAAGAGGGTACCTATCCTTTGCCAGAGGCACAGCTTGATCGGTTCCTGTTGCAAATTGATGTTAATTTCCCTGATCGCGATACCGAGCGTCTGATCCTAGAGGCGACTACAGGTATTATGGATGTGCAAGCTGAACAGGTGTTTGATGCGGAATTATTGATAGAAGCGCAAAATGCGGTTCGTCGTATGCCCGTTGGTGCGGCGATCGTTGATGCGATCCTTGATCTGGTGCGCCAAGGTCGCCCCGAAGATGAGACCGCAACCGATTTGGTGCGCGATAACATTAGCTGGGGCCCAGGCCCACGCGCCGCGCAAGCATTGATGTTGGCCACGCGTGCGCGTGCGCTGTTACAAGGGCGGCTAACTCCCGATCTTGATGACGTTGCTGCACTGGCGCATCCCGTGTTGGTGCATCGCATGGCGTTAAGTTTTGCGGCGCGTGCGCAAAATATTGCGCTGTCAGATGTGATTCAGAATATGGTTGACCAAGCGATATTAGCCAAAGATGCCGCGTGAATGATGAACAGATCATAACGCCAGCGCATTTGCGCGCAGATGCGGGGCAGCTAGCCGCGGGTTTTCCAGCATTGCTGGCGCGTGCGCAACATTTGGTGGCGTCGCTGAATCTTGGATCCCACGGGCGCAAACGTGCGGGCGTTGGCGATGAATTTTGGCAATACCGTCCCGCAATTTCGGGCGACAGTCGCAGCGCGATTGATTGGCGCAGATCGGCGCGTACGGATGCGCAATTCATCCGTCAAATGGAATGGCAATCGGCGCAAACGGTGCATTTTTGGGTGGATTCTGGTGCGTCGATGGATTTTTCCAGCGATGCAAATTTGGAAACCAAATCATCGCTTGCCACGGTTCTGGCCTTGGCTTTGGCGATATTGCTATCGCGCGCGGGCGAACGTGTTGGGCTATTATCTGATCCACGCCCTGCAAAATCGGGTGAATCCCAAATTCAGAAAATCGCTCAGACCTTGGCGGCAATCGGCGAAAAATCCGATTACGCATATCCGCCACAAAAAGCATTACCAAACGGAAGCCGCGCAATCCTGATTTCCGATTTCATGGGGGAATGGGAACCGCTGGTGCGCGCAATTTCCAAAACTGCCGATCAAAATGTTTCTGGCTGTTTGGTTCAGGTGTTGGACCCGACCGAGCTTTCGTTTCCGTTCAAAGGGCGGGTGATTTTCGAAAGCATGAAATCGTCGCTGAATTTCGAAACGTTGCGGGCAAATTCGCTACGGGATGAATATATTCAAAAACTGGCAGAACGACAGGACGCGCTGCGTACATTGGCACGTAAATCTGGCTGGCGGTATTACACACATAATACGGATAGCGCGGTGCAATCGGCATTTTTGTGGCTCTATAATGCAACGGAACAGGGGGCTGCGCGATGACGTTCGGTGCGATTGCATTTTTGTCACCATGGTTGTTGATTGCGGGATTGGCATTGCCGATTCTGATCTGGTTGCTGCGCGCAATTCCACCCGCACCCATTCGCCAACGTTTTCCCGGTATTACGCTATTGTTGGGTTTACGGGACAAAGATTCCACACCTGATCGCACCCCTTGGTGGTTGCTTTTGTTACGTGCAGTGGCAATCGGCGCGGCGATATTAGCATTTGCGGAACCCGTGTTGAACCCAAGCGATCGCGTCGCTGGGCGCGGTGCGTTATTGATTGGGATGGACGCATCATGGGCCAGTGCGCAATCATGGCAAATGCGCAAAGACAAGGTGGAAAATTTGTTGAATGAGGCGGAGCAAGATAACCGCCCCGTTATGGTGGTCAAATGGACAGATACACCAACATCGGATTTTGAAAACGGGTTTAGCGCGGCCAGCAATTGGATCGATCGGCTGCAATCATTTCATCCCAATTCTTGGGAACCAAATTACGATCAATGGCTGGATATTGTCACCAATTTAGAGGCCAGCCAAATCATATGGTTTTCAGATGGGATAAACCGCAGCGATCGCGCGGCATTTTTGAATCGACTTACCAGTTTGGCCGATGTTTCGATTGTACAAAGCGATACAAATGTTGTCGCCCTATCGCCGATTACCGTTCAGGATGGCGCATTGAACACCACGCTCACACGCATTCATTCCGATACGATGGATAATGTGCGTCTTTCTGCGATTGGCCCCGACCCGACGGGGATTACGCGCAAACTTGGCAGTGTTGATGTGGTGTTTGATGCAGGAAACGCACAGAGCCTTGGTGTGGTCGAACTCCCCATCGAGCTTCGCAATCGGGTGACGCAGGTTTCGATTGATGATGTGAATTCAGCAGGAAGTGTGGTGTTGGGCGATGATTCATTGCGTCGGCGCAAGGTCGCATTATTTGGCAGTGACCGCGCATCAGAAGCGAGCGCATTGCTATCCGAGCTACATTATTTGCGCAACGCGCTACAACCCACAACAGAGGTGATCGAAACTGAATTGTCCGAAGCCCTGGTCGCCAACCCAGAGGTAATCGTATTCGCCGACATTGGAGAATTGAACGAAACAGAAACGCAAGATATTCAGACATGGATCGAACAGGGTGGCACGTTGTTGCGGTTTGCAGGGCCCAATTTGATTTCCAGCGGTATCGGGCAATCTGAAAATCATCCGCTATTGCCTGTACGATTGCGTTCTGGCGGGCGCAGCGTTGGTGGTGCAATGTCATGGGGCGAGCCGCGTAAATTGCAAGATTTCGCCAAAGAAAGCCCATTTTTCGGCTTGAAAATCCCCGATGATGTTGATGTGAATAGCCAAGTTATGGCGCAACCCGATCCCGATTTGGCCGCACGCGTTATTGCCAGTTTGGACGACGGCACGCCATTGGTCACGAGCCAAAACATTGGCCAAGGGCGTGTTGTTTTGTTCCATGTCACGTCCAGTACAAAATGGTCAAATCTGCCGCTGTCCGGCCTGTTTGTACAAATGTTGGAACGCTTGGCCATTACCGCAAAAACCAGTGCCGTGACCAGCAGCGACGTGGCAGGAACGATTTGGACGCCGACGCATGTTTTGGATGCATATGGTGCTTTGGGCGAAACACAATCCGCCAGTGGGGTGTCAGGTGAATTATTGGCCGCTGGACAACTTGGCCCCGAATTACAGCCGGGGATTTACACAAATGCGGATCGTGCAATCGCGTTGAATGTTATCCAAACAGATCGACAGATCACTTCTGCTACATGGCCAATTGGCACTAATTTATTGTCCCTGTCACCATCCAGCGAACGCGCGTTAAAGGCAGAGTTTCTGCAATTTGCATTTGTGCTTTTGCTGATTGATGTATTTGCGACATTGGTATTATCAGGGCGGTTGCGGGGCGCACGCAGTGGGCAAATTGCGGTGATTGCATTGCTTTGTGTCATCAGCGCCAATTCAAAATCATTCGCGCAATCGGATGAGGATGGCGCATTATTTGCGGCAAACAATACGGTTCTGGCCTATGTTATCACGGGTGATGCGCGTGTGGACGAGGTGTCCCACTCTGGTTTGGATGGGTTATCGGCAGAATTATACCTGCGTACAAATATTGAACCTGTTCCGCCCGTTGGTGTGGTATTGGGGAACGATGATTTGTCGCTCTATCCGTTTTTGTATTGGCCGATCACGGATAAACACCAAGCGTTGTCTATCGATGCGGTGGCGTCGCTTAATCAATATTTGCGCAATGGCGGGTTCATTATGTTTGACACACGCGATGGCAACCAAAGCGGCGCCATTGGGCGCAGCACCCCAAATGGACGCAAATTGCAACAGATCGCACGTCGTTTGGATATTCCCCGCCTAGAGCCAATCCCAACTGATCACGTTTTGACGCGTGCATTTTATTTGCTACAGGTTTTCCCGGGGCGTTACATCGGCCCCGATGTTTGGGTTGAGGCAGCACCAGAAAATGCCGAACAAGTCGAAGGTATACCATTTCGCAATCTCAACGACGGTGTAACGCCAGTGTTGATCGGTGCGAACGATTGGGCGGCATCTTGGGCGATCACGGAATCGGGTCGGTTTAAATATCCTGTTGGACGTGGTGCCAATGGTGAACGCCAACGCGAATTTGCCATTCGGTTCGGTGTGAATGTGTTGATGTATGTGATGACCGGTAATTACAAAAGCGATCAGGTACATGTGCCTGCATTGTTGGATCGGTTAGGGCAATAACATGGACAGCAGCATCGTTTTTTCCCCGCTTATTTCTGAAATATTGCTTATTATTGGTGTGATTATTTTAATCTGTGCCACTGGCTTTGCGGCTTGGCGTGGATTGTCGGGGTGGTTTTTGCGCGCCCTTGCGGGTGGTGTCATTCTTTGTGCTTTGGCTAATCCAGTGGTACGTTATGAAGAACGTGATCCACTCAGCGATATTGTGTTCTTGGTCGAAGACGCCAGCGAAAGCCAAAAAATTAGTGATCGCCCTGAACAGGTTGCAACCGCGCTTGCAGGGTTGCGCGAAAAAATTGGAAATTTGGAAAATTTCGAACTGCGAGAAGTCCGTATTGAAAATGATATCTCCCAAGATGAAACCGGTTCGCTTGTTTTAACGGCACTTGCGAATGCGGCATCAAAGGTTGCGCAAAATCGCATTGCGGGTGCAATCATTATCAGCGATGGGCGCATACATGATGCCGAGATTTTGCAAACGTTTGCGGCTCCTGTGCATATTTTGCAAACGGGCAAATCAACGGATTGGGATCGCCGTATTGTTGTGACCAATGCGCCAGCCTTTGCAATTGTTGACGAAGAAATCACCCTCAACCTTCGCATTGAAAATGATGGTGCGGTTCCAGTGAGTGAATCCGAGTTGGCGAACCTTACCATCACGATTGACGGTGAAGTGCAAAGCCAATTTCAGGTGCGCACCGATGCCGATTTGGAATTGCCAATCACGCTAACGCATGGCGGGATGAACGTGTTGCAATTCACCATCGCCGCCGATGAAACCGAGCTGACTGATCGCAACAATTCTGCCGTTGTTACCATCAATGGTGTGCGTGATCGGTTGCGGGTTTTGTTGGTATCAGGCGAACCATATGCGGGTGGGCGCACATGGCGCAATCTTTTGAAATCCGACAGCGCGGTTGATTTGGTGCATTTTACCATCCTGCGTTCAGCAGAAAAATCCAACAATGTTCCCGTGCGCGAATTATCATTGATTGCATTTCCAACGCGTGAATTGTTTCTGGATAAAATCGACGATTTTGATTTGATCATTTTTGACAAATATCGGCGTCGGGGAATGTTACGCCCTGCGTATCTGCGCAATGTGGTGGAATACACCAAAAACGGTGGTGCTGTTCTGTTTGCAACCGGCCCCGATTTTGCGGGTGTGAACAGCTTGTTTCGATCTGATATTGCCGAAATTTTACCTGCGGTACCCAGCTTTGATGTGATTAACCAAGGCTATAAACCACAGATTTCCCAAACGGGGCATCGCCACCCCGTAACACAAGGGTTGGAAAATTGGGCGGGTGATCTGGCACCTGAAAATGACCCAAATTGGGGGCGCTGGTTCAGATTGCTTGATACCAATGTGCGCAGTGGTCATATGGTGATGCACGGGTTTGATGAAAAACCATTACTGGTGCTTGATCGTGTGGGTGAAGGACGTGTTGCCATGTTGATGTCGGATCAAGCATGGCTGTGGTCACGCGGGTTCGAGGGCGGCGGCCCACAATTGGAGCTGTTGCGCCGACTTGCTCATTGGATGATGAAAGAACCCGAACTGGAAGAAGAGCAGTTGTCCGCACAGGTGGACGGCCAACAGGTGTTTATCACCCGCCGTTCATTATCCGAATCGATCCAAGCGCCAGATATAACCTATCCCGATGGGGAAACCGAAACGCTAGAACTTCGCGAAACGTCGCCAGGGCGTTGGACGGCGCGAATAAATGCCGAACAAAATGGTTTGTTTGAATTGTCGGACGGTGAATTAAAAGCCGTGTTCGCGGTTGGCCCCGCCGCACCAATTGAATTTGAAAAAACCATCGCGGATGCCAGTTTGTTGCGCCCGTTGATATTGGAAACCAGTGCGGGTGTTATCCGCGCCCAAGACGTGGCCGTGCCCAATCTGCGCCTAATCCGAGCGGGGCGGAGTGGTGCGGGTGAAAATTGGTTCGGATTAACACCTCGTAACGCATATCTTACGCTGGATGTACGCCAAACACCGATGCTACCTGGGTGGGTCTGGTTATTGATGGCGGCAACCTTGATCGTTTGGGCGTGGCGACGTGAAGGGCGCTAAGCAATGAAAACTTGCCTTTGATAAATTGGTAATTTATTATTACCAATTGAACGCAAGGAAAAATCCCATGGAAATGCCGATCCCCAGCGAAATGGTGTTAAGCCGCAAATCCGACATTGTCGCGCGATTGCGTACGGTATTGCCAGACGATGCCGTCATATCTGAACCATCCCAAACCCAAGCATATGAATGCGATGCGCTTACCGCGTATCGCTGTGCACCGATGGCTGTTGTTTTGCCACGCAACACGCAACAGGTTTCTGAGGTTTTGCGCATATGTTCGGGATTAAACGTTCCCGTCGTGCCGCGCGGATCAGGCACATCATTGGCGGGTGGGGCATTACCCACGGCCGATTGCGTGGTGCTGGGTGTGGCGCGGATGAATGGGGTATTGGAAACAAATTACGATGATCGCTATATCCGTGTGCAATCGGGACGCACGAATTTAAGCGTGACTGGCGCCGTAGAGCAAAACGACTTTTTCTATGCTCCTGATCCAAGCAGCCAACTTGCCTGTGCCATCGCAGGCAATGTTGCGATGAATTCGGGCGGTGCGCATTGCTTGAAATACGGCGTGACCACGAACAATTTGCTGGGTGTCACCATGGTGATGATGGATGGTGAAATCGTCGAAATTGGCGGTTCGCATCTTGATGCATCTGGTTTGGATTTGCTGGGCGTTATTTGTGGATCAGAAGGCCAACTTGGCGTGGTGACAGAGGCAACATTGCGCATTTTGCATAAACCAGAGGGCGCGCGCCCTGTCCTGATCGGGTTCGATTCAAACGAAGTTGCGGGTGCATGTGTGTCTGACATTATCAAGGCGGGCGTGTTGCCTGTGGCAATCGAATTCATGGATCGCCCCTGTATCGAGGCAGTTGAGGATTTCGCCAAGGCTGGATACCCAGATGCAGAGGCAGTACTGATCATCGAGGTCGAAGGGTCCGAAGCAGAAATCACCGAGCAGTTGGAAAAAATAACTGCGATTGCAACGCGGCACAACCCCGTTGAGCTGCGCGAAAGCAAATCAAGCGAAGAATCCGCGGCAATTTGGGCGGGGCGCAAGGCAGCATTTGGTGCGATGGGGCGCATTGCCGATTATATGTGTTTGGATGGCACAATCCCTGTCTCCGAATTGCCATTGGTGCTGCGCCGTATTGGTGAGCTGTCGAAACAATACGGGTTAAAGGTTGCGAATGTATTTCATGCAGGCGATGGCAATATGCACCCGCTGATCCTGTTTGATGCCAATAAACCAGGTGATCTGGAATTATGTGAATTCATGGGCGCGGATATATTAAAGCTCTGCGTCGAGGTTGGCGGATGTTTGACGGGCGAGCACGGCGTGGGTGTGGAAAAACGCGACTTGATGATGACGCAATATAATATTGCAGATATCGAAACACAGTTACATGTCAAAGACGTGTTTGACCCCGCGTGGTTATTAAACGCAGCCAAGGTTTTTCCACTGTCCACGACAAAATCACGACGTGCATCATGACGCCAAAGGATGAACAAGAACTCGCAGAATGTGTAAAGGATTCCAGTGGAACGGGCCGTAAATTGCGCATTCGTGGGGGTGGCACACGCTTGGCGCTGGGCAATGCGGTGTCTTATGATGACACGATTTCAATGGACGGATTCAGCGGTGTATCGCTCTATGAACCGGGCGCATTAACTTTGGTCGCAGGGGCGGGCACGCCGTTGTCCGAAATAACCGAAACTTTGCGCAAATCTGGCCAGCAATTGCCGTTCGAGCCGATGGATCATCGCACATTGTTAAATAGCGTGGGCGAACCAACCATTGGCGGCGTTGTTGCATGCAATATCTCTGGCCCGCGGCGTATTCAGGCGGGCGGATGTCGCGACAGCTTGATCGGGGTGCGGTTCGTAAACGGACAGGGTGAGGCGATTAAAAACGGTGGGCGCGTGATGAAAAATGTCACGGGCTATGATTTGGTGAAACTCATGGCAGGCAGCTTTGGCAGCCTTGGTATCTTGACCGAGGTCGCGTTCAAAGTTCTGCCAATTCCAGAGGTGCAAAGCACAATTACATTGCACAGGGCGGATATAAATACCGCCGTCAACGCAATGTCAGCAGCACTTGGGTCCCCGTTTGATGTAACAGGGGCAGCGTATTTGCCAGCGATCAAAGGCGCAGATTCAAAAACTGTCTTGCGTATAGAGGGTTTCGCAAAATCGGTGAAATATCGCGCTGATAAACTGGCCGAAAAAGTCTCCGGTTTTGGCGAGGTTTCGATTGTACGAAATGATCATGATATATGGGCAGATATCAAAAACGTAAAACGGTTGTCGGGCAATTCTGATGCGATTTGGCGCGTCTCTGTGAAACCATCAGATGCGCCAGCATTCTGTGCAAAATTAACACAATCCTGCGCCAGCGCCGAAATGCAATTGGACTGGGGTGGTGGATTAATCTGGGTGCGCGTGCCGAATGACTTTGATTTGCGCCAAAGTTTGAACGTGGCGGGACACGCCACGATAATTCGTGGCGATGGGTTTGCTGCGTTTCACCCACAACCAAGCGTATTGGCGAAAATCGAACAGAGACTGCGCGACAAATTTGATCCGGTGGGCGTTTTGAACCCGGGAATAATGGGCTGACACATGCAAACAACATTCTCGGAAGAACAACTAAAAGATCCTGCAATTCAGCGTAGCAATGAAATACTGCGATCCTGTGTGCATTGTGGATTTTGCACAGCAACATGCCCAACATATCAAGTGCTTGGCGATGAATTAGACAGCCCGCGCGGGCGCATTTATTTGATCAAGGATATGTTGGAAAACAACCGCAAGCCCGATGAAAAGACGGTCAAACATATTGATCGTTGTCTGTCATGCTTGGCTTGTATGTCCACATGCCCATCGGGCGTGCATTACATGCATTTGGTTGATCACGCGCGCGATTACATCGAAAAAAATTATGATCGCCCCTTGGGTGATCGCGCGATGCGTTGGTTGTTGGCGCGTATTTTGCCGTATCCAAATCGGTTCCGACTGGCCATGCGCGGTGCAAATATGGCGCGTCCCTTTGCATTCGCCTTGCCAGCTAAGTTGCGCAATATGGTTGAATTCGCCCCGAAAAAAATCGCTCCACCATCCTTGAATGACCGCCCACAGGTTTTCCCCGCCGATGGTTCGCGCAAAAAACGCGTGGCACTGATGACGGGTTGTGCGCAAAAGGCGCTTGATACCGATATAAACGATGCCACCATCCGCATCTTACGCCGCCATGGTTGCGAAGTTGTTGTTGCCAATGGCGCGGGGTGTTGCGGTGCGCTAACGCATCACATGGGTAAAACAAATGAGAGCCATGCCGCCGCACGCAAAAACATTTCGGCATGGATTGGCGAAATGGATGGCGACGGATTGGATGCGATTGTGATCAACACCAGTGGCTGCGGCACGATGATAAAGGATTACGCACATATGATGCGCAATACAGATATGGCGCAATCCGCGATGCGCGTGTCAAATATCGCCAAAGATATTAGCGAGGTTTTGATTGATCTGGATATCTCCTCACAACAGCCGCAAAATAAACGCGTGGCTTATCACGCGGCCTGTTCATTGCAGCACGGGCAACAGATCAAAACGCATCCCAAAACTTTGTTGAAAAACGCCGGATTTGAGGTGATGGAGCCAGCGGATTCACATTTGTGTTGTGGGTCGGCGGGCACATATAACTTGATGCAACCAGAAATCTCGACACAGCTTAAGGATCGCAAACTGGCGACGCTAACTGAATTGCAACCTGAAATCATCGCAGCCGGTAACATTGGATGTATGATGCAAATCGGGTCGGGCACGGATATTCCGGTGGTACACACGGTGGAGTTGTTGGATTGGGCAACGGGTGGACCTGTGCCCCGAAAGCTGCAAAATCGACCTGAACGCACAAAATAGTTACCCATGGGTCATAGTTTGGGCGCATTTTCTGGACATTAAGCGCCTGATTTGTAGAGATTCTAAAATGATAAAACGAATACTGATGATATTGGGTTTGGCGCTTGCGGGCGTATCAGCCCACGCCGACGATGCCGCACCACTGCGCCAATTGCTTAGCCCGACTGATGCTAATAAATGGCAGGCTGTTGGATTGTTGATCATGGATGGGCACGCCACTTGTACGGGTACGCTGATTGCGCCCAATCAGGTGCTAACGGCGGCGCATTGTATGTTTTTGAACGACACCAAAAAACGCTATGACACCAGTGCAATCAAATTTCTGCCCGGTTGGCGGTTGGGGCGTGCAACATCGTATCGTACGGCGCGGCGCGTCGTGATCCACAAGGATTACCGCAACATGGAATATGATGGGCGCACACGGCGCGATTTGGTGGCGACCGATCTGGCAATAATCGAACTGGATCGTAGCATCAGCAAGGATGTGGTGAAACCATTTGCAGTACACGACCAACCCAAGGTCGGCGCTGAATTAACTGTTGTATCATACGGCAAGGGGCGCAACGATGCCCCGTCCATCGAAGAGGGCTGTCATGTGATGGGCAAGGATGATCGTGTTTTGCAAGCAACCTGTAGCGTTGATTTTGGCGCATCAGGTGCGCCGATTTTTGTCATGGATAATGGCGTGCCGAAAATCGCATCTGTGGTTTCGGCCAAGGGTGAAACAAATTTCGGCCAGCCCTTGTCATTTGGGGTGGCTTTGGGCGAACCGCTGGACCAACTGCGTAGCCAGTTGAAATTTGATCGCAGCGTGTTTCAGGGCAAAAAGGCGGGTAAATCATTATCCGAACAGTTGGGACGATAGTAACCAAACTGTGAATGATGCGCGCAGAAAATATTGAATTTCTGCTTGAAGCTTTCGAAAAACTCACCATATTTAATTTATCCGAATGCCCATATGGGGTTCGGTGATTAACCCGCTCGCCCAGTTTGGGGAGCATTATATACGTATCGCTTCTAAAGGAGGATGCCTTATGCGTACTTATGATTTCGCGCCATTATACCGTTCTACGGTTGGCTTTGACCGTTTGGCAACAATGTTGGATCGCGCGCTCAGCGCCGAAGTAACACCAAACAGTTACCCCCCATATAACATCGAAAAATCAGGTGATGACAAATACCGCATTACGGTTGCCGTCGCTGGATTTACCGAAGATGAGATCAGCGTTGAAATGCGTGATGGTCAGTTGGTTATTTCTGCCAAAAAAGCGGAAACAGACACCGATGAAAATATAAACTACTTGCATCGTGGTATTGCCGCACGTGCGTTTGAAAAACGTTTCCAATTGGCCGACCATGTGCGTGCCACAGGTGCAGAATCTGAAAACGGGCTTTTGCACGTTGATCTGGTTCGCGAAGTACCCGAAGCGTTGAAACCGCGCCGCATCGAAATCGCAAACGCTGCGAAAACGATCGAAGCAAAACCAAGCAAGAAAAAAGTGTTAGAGGCATAAGCCCAACATTTGACGGCCCAGATTTGGGCCGTCATCCCCCCACAGATTTTCGAACACCTGATCTGGTTCTCCCCTTCCAAGATCAGGCCGACGCGCCACCCCTGAACGTTCCCCGTGGGGTGGCGCCATTTATTTCCACCCCCAAATAAAATATGCGCCCCCGAAAGGGCGCATATCCAATGTCAGCGAACAGTTGTTTTGGGGTAGGGGTAAACCTAGTTCAGCTGTGTCATTGTTCCGATATTGATGAAATGCGTTTCACCAGAATGATCGTCAATGCCATCGTTATCCGTTACAGCAAATCCAACACCCGCGGCATCAATGGCAAAGCCTTCTAATTTGTCTTGGACATAACCGTTACCCGCCGCCAAATCAGGGATAAAATCGCGCACCTCTTCTTTGGTGACCACGGGGAGTGTTTCGCCCAGTTTCGCAGCTTTCATATCCGAAATTGGAATACGATATAGTTTTTTTGTAACAGCGTTTTGGCCAATTTGATTGTCGCGTTCGATGACATAAACACTGTCACCAAATGCGGTGATTTCAGACAGGCCGGTCCAACCTGTATCCGGTTTGGCCTTTGGGTATAAAACCGCGCCCCATTCTTTGGTTTCCAGATTGTATGACACCAATTTCACATGATCAGCGGGGTCATCTTTCCATTCGCGTTGGATGGCGATCCATAATGTATCATCAATCAATGTGATACCTTCGGCCCCAAATCGTTTTTCAACGGCCAGCAATTCGGCAGGAAAACCGATTTCCTGTATGATTTCACCCTTTGCATTCACATTGTAAATCGCGTGTGGAATGACGCGATCTGTGCGCCCTTCTGATGCGATCCAAAAACCGCCGTTTCCATCCAATGTGATGCCTTCCATGTCTAACTTTTGTGCGGTTTGGCCAAAACGCGTGATTGGAATAGCGCGCGTAATTTTTGCAGGTGTCGCAGTTGCATCAATTTCGAAAATGCTGGGTAACATGCCATAAAAGCTGTCGTTAACGGCATAAAGCTTACCGGGTGTTTCGCTGTCTGCCGCCAAACCTGATAACGCACCCCAGCCGATCAATTCATCTGCACCAGCCGATGTGATGGATGGGTACTGTGCAACGCCTTCGCCCAATTCATATGTCATGACGTGGGCACGAATACCGCCATCTTCGATCAAATCGGCCTCGTTTGCGGTAACCAGCAAATTACGCGATGGAATGGCCACGATGCCCTCTGGCGCGATACCTGATGGAAGTAGTTGTTTTAAAACAGGCTCCGCTGGGTTTGACATATTGTAAACCGCAACGATTGATCCGCGCTCTGATCCGATAAACGCATACGGCGTGCCGTTGAACATACCAACTTCGACGGATTCTGGTTCAACGCCTTTTTTGCCAGATCGTTTTTCGGGATAATGCCCCGCTTGGATCAAGGCATGTTCAAAACTTTCGCCGCTTTCATACACGACTGTTCCGTCTTTGCGAAATACGGTCCAGCTGCGCGATCCGCCTTTGTAATCGCCCTCATTCGCGGTGATGAAATGATCGTTGTCCAACCATTTTACCGCATCTGGTTCACGACGCACATCGGTTGCGGTTTCATCAAACGTCAACGCACCGTCGCGTTTCAAATCAACATTGTTCAATGTCACAGTTCCCGCTGCGAAATGCGAGATGATGCGCCCATCTTTGGCAACCACGGCGATGTGGTTGTTTTCCTGCATGGTCACAACGGTTTCGCCAAGCGCATTGATATCTACAAATTCTGGTTCTGGATCGCTGCCTGCGATTTGTGCCAGATTGGTCATGGCGATGGTGTTTAAACTTTCACAATCGGCAACGCCGTCTTTCACCTGCAATGTTACCAATGCGCCTGCGGGCATTTGAGGGATCACGCCACCGTCCAAATCTTCGTCGCGTTCGTTTTCGATGGCAACGGCAATGAATGATCCATCTTTGGCAATTGCGATGCTGTCGGGCTGGCCGCCAATATCACAAGACGCCAGTTCTGATTTCGTGTCGATGTTGATCGTTTTCAACAGACCAGATGGCGCGGTATAGCTTGCGGAGGTGTTCACGCCAACAAAGGCTGAAGTACCCGCGAGTGCGACAGATGTCGGCTCACCATTCATCGCGATATTGCCCAGCGGTTTTGGGGCATGTGGATCAGAGATATCAACCATGCCCAACGCGCCAAGCGGGCTGTCAGTGTAAACCAAACGCATCCCATCGGCGGTAGCAGTGATGATTTCGGGCGATGTTTCACGTGCCAAATCTTCGCCAGCTGCCATATTCGATGGTGTCGCAAATGATGAAATACGGTTAAAGTTGCTGTCTGCTGTTGCACAATCTGCGGTGAAAGATGCGGCAATAATAATGGCTGCGGCGCCAATGCGCTCTGCAATCCAAGATTGGGAATTGATCAACATGTTTGTATCCTTTGTTCATGTGTGTTGCGCACGCTAATGAACCAAGGATTCAGTTTTTTAAACTTTATGTATCACAAATGTAAATTGCCCCGCACTTGGCGGGGCAATGAAATCAGTTTAACCGTCGACGTGGGTACAGATGTATTTCATTTCCAAGAAATCTTCCATGCCGTGGTGTGAACCTTCGCGGCCAAGGCCAGATTGTTTCACGCCACCAAATGGCGCAACTTCTGTTGATACTAAACCTGTGTTCACGCCAACAATGCCGTATTCCAACGCCTCTTGGACACGGTTCACGCGGTTCAAATCGCGGGAATAGAAATATGACGCTAAGCCAAAGATCGTGTCGTTGGCCGCTTTTACGGCTTCCTCTTCGGTTTTGAATTTGAACAATGGTGCCAATGGGCCAAAGGTTTCTTCGTTTGTGACCATCATTTCGGATGTGACGTCGGCTAATACAGTGGGTTCAAAGAATGTGCTGCCCAATGCGTGGCGCTTACCACCCGCAATGATACGCGCACCTTTGGATGTGGCATCTTTGATGTGTTCTTCGACCTTTTCCAAGCCGTTCATGTCGATCAATGGGCCAGTGGTGACACCGTCAATCAATCCATCGCCAACAACCATTTGCGATACTTTTTCAGCGAGCTTTTTGGAAAACTCTTCGTAAACGCCTTCCTGGACGTAAATGCGATTAGAACACACGCATGTTTGGCCGTTGTTGCGGAATTTGGAAACCAGCGCCCCTTGGACGGCGGCATCGACATCGGCATCATCAAACACGATAAACGGTGCGTTCCCGCCCAGTTCCAGTGACAATTTCATAATTTGTGGCGCACATTGGCCCATCAAAATCCGGCCCACTTCTGTGGAACCTGTGAACGTTAATTTGCGCACCTTTGGGTTATCGCAAAATTCTTTGCCGATCTTGCTTGCACGTGACGAGGTGATCACGCTGAACACACCCTTTGGAACGCCTGCGCGTTCGGCTAGCAACGCAAGTGCCAGTGCTGAAAGCGGTGTTTCTTTGGCTGGGCGCGCAACAAATGCGCAACCCGCGGCCAATGCTGGCGCAACCTTGCGCGCGATCATCGCGGCAGGGAAATTCCATGGAGTGATAGAGGCAACAACGCCAACCGGTTCTTTTTGCACGGTAATGCGTTTATCGCGCAAATGTCCTGGAATGGTTTCACCATAAATGCGTTTCGCTTCTTCGCCAAACCATTCGATATAGCTCGCTGCATAGAGAACTTCGCCAACAGCTTCTTCCAATGGTTTTCCCATTTCGGCGGTCAAAATCGTGCCCAGATCGGTTTGGTTTTCGACGACCAGATCGTACCATTTGCGAATGATAGCTGCGCGTTCTTTGCCTGTATGCGCTGCCCAATCTTTTTGAACTGCATAGGCTTTGTCAATTGCGCGTGCCGCTTCCGCGACCTCTAGATCGGGAACCGTTGTCAAAATATCGCCGCGCGCGGGATTTGTGACATCAAATGTTTCGCCAGCTTTTGCATCAACCCATTCGCCCGCAACATATGCCTTGGAACAAAGCAAACTTGGGTCGTTAAGAAGAGATTTCAAATCTGTATGATCGAGCATCTATTTGCCCTTTCGATTGGTGTTAGTAATGTTTGTATTGGATTGGGAAAATGGGTGGCATAATCTGTGAGCAGGTGCAACATAAATGCGACTTGTGATACGCTGCATTTGCGAAATCTCGATCAAATACTCCGAAATTCACAAGAAAGTGACAAAAATAGGCAGGTTTGACCTGCCTATTGCGTGATGATGCCCATAAAAATGCTGTTAAACGGGTATTTCGGATATCAGCGCCGCCCAAGATGCACCGTGCATATCCCGATCCGCCATTGATCCTTGTATTTCTGGGCGTGGGAGGCTGAATTTTACCACGTTTAATTCAGATAGATCGAAGCGCTTCACAACGCTTTCGTTCACCCGGAAAACATCCGCGATTGTTTTGGTGGGCAACGATGATACTACCTGCTCATACGCCTGTGGTGTTTCGCAGAATATATCCACCGTCAACCAAAACGGCCCGGCATTTTTAGAACGAACTTTACCAACTATTGATCCAAGATTAGCCAATGTCGTGTACCTCCAATGCGAATGCATCCATGGGATCATCCAATGTCATGATATGGTTCAGGCTGAACGTATAAATCGCGCCGCGGCTGATTTCTGCTGGCGAAAAAGGAAACGCAAATGTTGGTTGTTCCTCTGATTGCGTAAGTGGGTGGTGCAACAAATAGGGGTTCAGAATTTTGCCAATCTCATTGGCCAATGCATCCGTTGATGCGGTCACAATTCCCAAAACTCCAATTTCCACGGCATCAACACTGCGGGTTTCCAACGTGCCAAAGCTGGCGTTTTCACCAATAAGACGCAGCTCGATATTGAAATCCGTTGGGTTGAGGTTTAAACGATCCGCCACCTTGGCGCTGCATTTTTCGCCAATGTCATCGGCCCATTTTTGTGCGTTTTTCACATAATGTGAATCGCGCAGCAAAACCAGCGATATGCATTGATACCCCGCCAATGACGCGCCTTCCAATTTCACGGTATAGGGTGCGGTTGTCCATTTGGAACCCGTGACGCGCACGGATGTATCATCCAGCGCCACATATTTTGCATCTGTCACATCCAGATACCCACCGGGTTCATACAGGATATTGGGATCACTATTTTCATATAACATATGGGCGGAAACGGTGTGCGGCGATGCCTTGGCGCCATCGGCAAGTGGGGTCACGGTGAAACCGTCACCGTCAAAATCAATCATGATCACGCCCGATTGTGGATTGGTTGCGCAAAGCGCACCACATTCACCAATCTTGGCACCGTGCCACGCACCGCCCGCATGGGCACCCTGCATTAGTGGCAACGCGGCGATGATGGCGGTGTCTGTAGTGCGACCCGCGATAATCACATCAGCACCCGTGTTAATTGCCGCTTGAATTTGTTCGGCACCCGCAAGGGCGACGATATTGGAACATCCTTGGATTGTATCACGCGTAATTTCGGGGGCGTGTTGTAACGGTGTTACGCGCCCGTTTTCAAACGCGTCGGCGATATTGGCAGGGTCTTGAGATGATCGCAACACGGCGATTTTAATTGACTGACCCAATTCATCGGCGATATCGCGGGTGATATCCAGCATCCAATCAACGGTGCTGTCCGCACCACAAGTGCCAGCCGTGCCGATAACCAAAGGTATTCCTGCCTTGGCGCGCGCTTCCATCAATCCTTGCCATTCAACCTTGGTCGATGATCGCGAATATTTGGACATGCCTTTACCCAAATACGCAGGGCCCGAATCCGTTGAACCGCCATCAATGGCAATAATGTCTGGTTTCATATCCAACCCGCGCATCAGAGCGGATTGGTCATAGTTTAATCCAAGAGCACCCGAAGGCACCAATACTTTGGTCATAGTTTTAATCCGTTATACGTTGTGGTTTTTTCAAAACGCTGCGCAGGAACATCGGCGCAACAAAGCCTGCGATTGCCGCGAGCCAGAGAACGATTGCAATCGGCGTTGAAAACAGGAATGTCACATCGCCATCGGATAATACCATCGCACGGCGAAGTGCGTCTTCCATATTGCCACCGAGCAGAATGCCAAGGATCACGGGCACGGTTGGAATATCCAATTTGCGTAACACATATCCCAAGACACCAAATGCCACCATCAACAGCAAATCGAAGTAACTGCCAGATAACGAGTAGATACCGACAAACGAAATCATCGTCACACCGGGCAACAGAACCCATGCGGGCACCTGCAACACGCGTACAAATATTTTCACCATGGGCACGTTCATCAGCAACAGTACGATGTTTGCGATCAACAGGGATGCGATTAATCCCCAAACGACCTCTGGTCGATCAGTGAACAACGTAGGGCCAGGCGTGATATTAAGGGTCATCAATAACGCTAACAACACCGCCGTTGTACCCGAACCCGGAACACCCAATGTTAACATCGGTACCAATGCACCACCTGCGGCGGCATTGTTGCCTGCCTCTGGTGCGGCGATACCTTTTGCTACACCTGTGCCAAAGCCCGCATTTTCACCTGCGATTGATTTTTCGGACATATAGGCAAGAAAGCTACCCAAAGATGCGCCCGCACCGGGTAAAATGCCCGCGATAAACCCAACGCCACTGGCGCGCAGCATCGTCCATTTTGTAGCCAAAATATCAGGCCATGGAATGCGAACCTTGCCCAATTTTACACCAATGGCTGATCCTTTACCGTGGCTTTCAATGAAAAAGAAAACTTCGGCGATGGCGAATAAACCAACGATGGCGACGAGAAAATCAATGCCATCCATCAGGTGCAAATTGCCTCCCGTCAATCGCGGCATACCAGAATTGTTATCAACGCCGATCATGGCGATGCCAAGCCCGATACATGATGCAATTGCGGCTTTGGCTTGGTTATTGGACGCCATGCCGCCAAGCGTGCAAAAGGCCAACAGGTAGAGCGCGAAATATTCCGCGGGGCCAAATAAATAAGCCACACGCGCCAACATTGGTGCGAGCAACATCAACCCGATGGTCGACAAGAATGCACCCACAAATGATGCCACACCCGAAATCACCAACGCATCACCCGCACGGCCAGATTTTGCCATGGGGTACCCATCAAGCGTTGTCATCAACGCAGGTTCATCACCCGGAATGTTAAGCAAAATCGACGATATCCGCCCACCATACATCGCGCCGTAATATACCGCCGTCATCAGAACCAATGCCGATGTTGCATCCAAGCCCAATGTGAATGTGAGCGGAATCAAAATAGCCACGCCATTTGATGGGCCAAGCCCAGGTAATGCACCGATAATTGTGCCCAAGAAACAGCCAACAATCGCCAGCATCAATGTATAGGGCGACAATGCCACGCTGAAACCCAGCGCGAGATTTTCAATAATTTCCATAACTTACCCTAACCGATCAAAAATTTGGGGAATGCGATCAATCCCAAGCCAAGCGCGAATTTGAACAAAATGAACAAACCAACCGAAAGACCAATACCAGACAGAACCGCTGGTTTTGGACGCGGTGAAATTTGATAACTTAAAATCCCTGCTGTAATCGCGGTTGGAATAATAAACCCGAGTGGTTTGAGTGCATATGCATAGGAAATCAGAACCAGCATGGCGAAAAACAATGCGCCAAACGTGGGTTTGTCAGGCCATTCAGGATCGGGATCTGGGCGAAATATCATCACAAGGCTGCTGATTGCCGCGACAACTCCGATCATAATGGGGAATGTTTTTGGCCCTACTGGGTCCGCGAGAAAGCTGGTCTGTATCTGTGTGGCGCTTGCGATGAACGCAAGCGCCGCCATGAGTACGACCAGACCAAAGATCCGGTCACTGGCCATTATTGAATCACCCCAAGGTCTTTGGACATTTGGGCGATTTCAGCAACCAATCCATCAACGTATGATTGGAAATCGCTACCAACTTTGGTGAATGGTGCCAAACCGTTTGCGGCCATGGCTTCTTTCCATTCTGCGCTGTCCGCAACCATTTGCAGTTTTTCTGCCCATGAATTGAATGTTTCATCGCTGACACCGCGTGGGATATACATGCCGCGCCAGTTTACCGCGACAACATCAAAACCTTGTTCCTTAGCTGTTGGGATATCGTCAAAGCCGGGGACGCGTTCATCGGTTAAAACCGCCAATACGCGCACTTCGCCAGCCTTTAGAAAACCAACGATTTCTGACATGTCGCCTGTCATTGCTTGTGTAAAGCCACCAATGGTCTGTGTGATCGCATCGGCGCCACCATCAACTCCGATGTATTTAACTTTGGCGATGTCTGTGAAATCGGCACGTTGTAAAATCATCAAAGGTTTGATGTGATCGAAACCACCCACGGCGGAACCGCCTGCGAATGCAACTGAACCGGGGTCTGCTTTGATTGCGTCAATCAAATCGTTCAATGATTGAAATGGGCTGTCTTTGCCAACAACAATCACGCCTGGATCTGCGCCAATCGCGCCAACGAAACGTACCTGATCAGCGGTCATGCCAGCGTATGCGTTTTGTGCCAAACGCGTTGATGTGGCGGATGATGCTGCGATGATCAAATCATCATCGGTGTTGCGTTCATTCACCACGTGAGTGTAGGCAAGCCCACCACCAGCGCCCGCCATATTTGTTACTTGGACAGGTTTATCAACCGCGCCGATATCAAACATGATTTTACCGATTTGACGGCACGTGAAATCCCAGCCTCCACCGGGGTTCGCAGGTGCGATACATTCAGCGGCAGATGCAACACCTGTTGCGCCAACCGTAATTGCGGCACCCGTAATGAGCGCCTTGAAAAAGCGTTTTGTCATATGTTCCTCCCATTTGACATGCGGGGAAATCCCCGAACATTATGCAAACAGAATACACAAAGCTGACAGCAACCTGTCACGCGAATTTTTTGGGGGCAACGCTTGCGATTTTTACTGGTAGAAGACAATGCACAATTGGCCAAGGCTGTGTCGGATCGTTTCGCACTTGATGGGCATGCCGTGGATCATGCCGCCGATCTGGGCGATGCGCAGGCATTTATTGAAACAACAGATTACGAATTGATTTTATTGGATATTATGCTTCCAGATGGAGATGGTCGCGATTTTTTGCGCCGCCATCGTACCAGCGAAAAACGCACGCCGGTGATCGTGATGACCGCGCGCTCACAAGTATCGGATCGTGTCAGCTTGCTGGATTTGGGTGCGGATGATTATGTCACCAAGCCGTTCGATTTTTCTGAATTAGAGGCCCGCTGTCGCGCCGTTTTACGCCGCCAAGGTGGGGTGGCGCACAACAAAATTGAATTCGCGGGCGTCATACTTGATTCGCTTGAAGGCACGTTAAACACGCAGATCGGTGCGGAAACATTGCGCAATCGTGAATTGCGGTTGATAGAAATATTTTTTGCGGCCCCTGGCCAAATATTTGCGAAATCACATTTGATGGATCGTTTGTTTTCATTTGCCGAAGATGTATCAGAAAATGCGATCGAGGTTTATGTTGCGCGACTCCGTAAAAAATTGTCTGGCACCGATGCCAAAATCGAAACTGTTCGTGGATTGGGATACCGATTGGTTGATCAATCATGACATTGCGTTTTGTATCGGGTTCAATGCGGGGGCGATTGGTTATACAGCTTGCCTTGATTGCCGCGTTGTTATCCTTGGTTTTGTTTTTGGTTGTGCGCACGGTTGCGGAACGTGCGGCGGCGGATACACAGGATAATATTTTACTGGCGTCTGCCACTTCAATTTCCGACGCGCTCTATACCGAACGCGGGGCGGTGCGATTGGAATTGCCATATTCTGCATTATCAATGTTGGGTTCCATCAGCGAGGATCGCGTGTTTTACCGTGTCGCCGTTGGTGGGGAAACATTGACGGGTTATGATGATCTACCGTTACCGGTGTCAAATGATGCCAATCAATTTGATACATATCGCTACAAAGGTGAAACCGTGCGTGCGGTTGCGTTGAAACGCAATTTTAGCACGGGAAATCATTCGCGTGATGTGACCATTGTGGTTGCACAAACGCGCCTTGGGCTCGCCGCGATTTCATCGCGTATCACCAATACGGCGATGGCGATCGGTGTGATTTTTTTCCTGCTGGCAACGGGATTAAGCCTTTGGGCAGCGCAATCCGCACTTGCCCCTTTAACACGCATGGCGGGCGCAGTCACACGCCGTGGGCCAAGCGATCTGCGCCCTGTTGTTGGAAAAACGCCCGCCGAATTGGCGCCATTGGTGGAGGCGCTCAATTCATTCATCCTGCGCCTGAAGGCATCGTTAAACCGATCAGAGGACTTCATCGCAGAGGCAGCGCATCGCGTGCGTACCCCGCTTGCAACCGTACGCACACAGGCCGAGGTGGTACACCGCAGCCTAAATCAATCGCAAAATAAAACGGCATTGCGTGAAATGATCCGCGCTATTGACGAAAGCTCGCGGTCGGCGGGTCAATTGTTGGATCATGCGATGGTGAATTTTCGCACCGATCAATTTGAAACGGCGCAATTGGATTTGGTTGAATTAGTCAAAGAAACCACGGACCGTTTATCACCCACGGCAGGGTTGAAGGATATCGGTATCAATGTCGCCCATGACATTCCTGAATTCCCGTTTTCAGGGGATGCTATTTTGTTGCAAAATGCGCTGCGCAACATTTTAGATAACGCGATCAAATATTCACCCGCCGACAGCATCATCACGGTTAATATGACCAGTGACCCT
The DNA here is from genome assembly GCF_014652655.1 of Paramylibacter ulvae. Classification (GTDB taxonomy): domain Bacteria; phylum Pseudomonadota; class Alphaproteobacteria; order Rhodobacterales; family Rhodobacteraceae; genus Amylibacter; species Amylibacter ulvae. The sequence continues at coordinate 56,549 of NZ_BMZF01000007.1, read as the reverse complement.
GAATACCAAATTGCGGTGATTGATCAGGGCAGGGGATTTCAGGGCGGCGATGCCCAATCATACTTGAACAGGTTTTCACGAGGTGAAAACGTTGATGATGTTGTGGGATCGGGTTTGGGTTTGACCATCGTTCAAGAAGTTGCAGTCGCGCATTTTGGCCGTGTCGAAATTCAAAACAACCAAACAGGGAGTGGCGCATGCGTATCATTTATCTTACCGCGTGGTTAATTGCACAGATGATTTGTGCGACATTGGCCAATGCCTTTGAAATAGAAGAACAGAAACTATATAAATCGCCCACAGGAACGGGTAATTTGCACATTATTTCCACCGCCGATATCTCCTCGTTTGAACCAATACTCTTGGCTTTTCAGGAGGAAAATCCAAACATTGATATCGACTATGTGGTTGCAAGCAGTGCGCAAACAATGGCGGCGATCCACGATGAACGTGCGCCATTTGATTTGGTCATTTCATCAGCGATGGATTTGCAGACAAAATTGGCAAATGATGGTTTTGCCCAAACATATGTTTCATCCGCGACAGACAGTTTGCCATCATGGGCAAAGTGGCGCAATCAAGTGTTTGCGTTCACCCAGGAACCCGCCGTGTTGGTTGTGTCGGAACACGCATTTCGTGATCTGTCGATTCCCAATACCCGCGAAGAATTGATCGAATTACTGCGTGATAATCCGCAAGAATTTTGGGGTCGTGTTGGCACATATGATGTGCGCACATCGGGGTTTGGATATATGTTGGCCACGCAAAATTCACGCAATACGGATTCTTTTTGGCGATTGACCGAAGTGATGGGTCGATTAAAGACACGGCTTTATTGTTGTTCTGGGGAAATGATTGATGATGTTGCATCTGGGCGGTTGGCGATGGCTTATAACGTATTGGGCAGCTATGCCGAAAAACGATTGCAGACAATGGACGGTGTGAAAATCGTGCCGATGCAGGATTTTGTGTCGCTGATGTTGCGTACATCAATCATCACTACCAATGCTAAAAATGCGTCTGCGGCGAAACGTATGGTGGATTTTTTATCGATGATGGAAACGCGCCCAGAATTAAGTGCGGCATCTGGGTTGCCTGCGGTTCAACGCCTTGAAACGACGGCGGCAAAAGGGTTGCGCCCCATTCGTTTGGGGCCAGGGTTGTTGGTGTTTTTGGATCGGCTGAAACGAGAAACATTCATCCGTAATTGGCAAAATTCCATCGTACAAAACAACCCATAGCCACACAAACCAAGGTTGCTGAAAACTTGCACCTAGCAGGTTATAACACGACACCCTATATAAGGGCTAGCACAGTAAAAGGATCACGTGATGCTGAGTACAATTGCCTATAGCCTGTTCGTTTGGTCGCCGTTGTTTTTGGCGTTGTTATTAACGATCATAATGTTGCGCAAAATCATGCCAGCATTTATCAAAATCTGGCTGGTGAAATTGGTCGCCTATTCTATGATCGTGTCCTATGCGGTGGGTTTTTTGCATTATACATTACCCCAACGCGACATTGTTTTGGTGTTGGATGCCTATGAAAAACGTATGGATGTTTCCAGCAATTCCATGTTCTGGGGCAAACAGGACGCGGGCACAATCCGCCAAGACACACGCGATGTGCGTTTTATCGACACTGAAATGCCAGACGGAAGTGTGATGGTTTATCGCAACGAAGATACAGGATTCGGCTGGCCGCCCTATTTTAAGTTCGACAGCTCGGATTTAAGTGCGAAGGCAAAACAGCTGGTTTCAACGCGAGACAATCCAAAATGGGTAGCTGTGCGCCATTACGGTTGGCGCAACACGGTGTTTTCACTGTTTCCAAATGCAACGTCGATGAAACAGGTTGATGGGCCAGATGTGAATTTGATCCCGTGGTTCAACATTATTTTCACGATCATATTGGCGCTGATTTGTTTGGGCATTTATCGCCTGATGCAATTGTTCAAACGACGCCGTATCGATCCGATGGTTGATAGCGTCGAGGATGCGTGGGATGACGTTTCTGAAACTACGCATAGCATGGGTGATCGCGTGCGAGGCTGGTTCAAACGGCTGGGTGGTGGTGCATAGTTGATTTTGCCAAATCAATCATGCAACCTGTGCGTTCAATTGCATTACAGATGTTGGATTGCCCATGTCATTGATTAAAAAATTTGTAGCGGCCTTGGAAAAACCACGCGCCGAACGCCCGTTTGGAAGCGGTTGGTTATCGGGCACATTGTCCTTGATCTGTGGCGTGGCGGCACTGGCGCTTGCCATCGTGTTGCGATATCCACATTTGTTTTCCACACCCGACTTGGCGGTCATTCACGAATTTATCCCGTTTCGCGTGGCCTTTCAAATATTCATCGTGTTTGGCTATGTCCTATCATTCACATCCCTGATTTTAAGCCGCAGTTTCATGTTGTCATCGGTCGGATTTTTTCTGGTGGTTGCGGCGTCATTGATCCAAGGCCCCGCTGAATCTGGGAGCAGTAGCATGTATTTCGGGCTCGATTTTTTCGTGCTCAAGGTTCTGACCGTGGGGATTTTGTTCCTCCCGCTGGAACGCATGTTTCCTCATGATCCCGATCAAACGGTGTTGCGTTTTGCATGGCGCGAAGATTTCTTTTATTTCGCGGTCAGCTCGTTATTGGTGCAGGCGTTAAACTACCTTACCCTTGCCCCATCAGAGGTGGTGAATAACAATTTCGACATCACCGAAATGCGCCATTACATATTCACATTGCCGCTGTTCATTCAGGTGTTCCTGATTATGTTGGCCACGGATTTTATGCAATATTGGCTGCATTATGCGTTTCACAAGGTGCCGTTTTTATGGCGGTTCCATTCGATCCACCATTCCACACAACAGCTTGATTGGATCGCGGGCGCGCGGATGCATTTTTTCGAAATTGCGGTGCTGCGCTCGGTTACGGCATTGCCGATGCTAACGCTTGGCTTTGATCCTGCGGCGATTCAGGTTTACTTGATTATCGTCTATTTTTATTCCGCGCTGGTGCATTCAAACCTTGGGTTTAACCTGTCGTTTATCGAACGCTGGTTGGTGACACCGCGGTTCCATCATTGGCATCACGGATCGGAACGCGAGGCAATTGATATCAATTTCGCAATCCACTTTCCGCTGTTTGATTGGCTGTTTGGCACGTACCACATGCCAGAGGATCGCTGGCCCGATAAATACGGTGTTGCGGGTGAAGACATGCCCAAAGGCTATTTCAAACAGTTCCTGCATCCGTTCCGCGCCAAGAAAAAACTACCACCAGCAGAGTAATTGTTCACGTTTGGCTGTACAGGGCTAGAAATCCGCCGCTGTTGCTGGCAAAAGGGCGAAACGAATTTACAGCACAGCAGGATAGCCAGATGATTCCTTATCGTTCCAGAACAACTACACATGGTCGCAACATGGCCGGTGCGCGCGGTTTATGGCGTGCAACAGGCATGACAGATGATGATTTTGGGAAACCGATTATTGCTGTGGTGAATTCATTCACGCAATTCGTGCCCGGTCACGTGCATCTGAAAGATCTTGGTCAATTGGTTGCCGGCGAAATTGAGGCCGCAGGCGGTGTTGCCAAAGAATTTAATACGATCGCTGTCGATGATGGTATCGCGATGGGGCATGATGGGATGCTGTATTCCCTGCCTTCACGCGAAATTATTGCCGATAGTGTGGAATACATGGTGAATGCGCATTGCGCCGATGCGATGGTGTGTATTTCCAACTGTGATAAAATCACGCCCGGTATGATGATGGCCGCGATGCGCTTGGATATCCCTGTGGTATTCGTGTCTGGTGGCCCGATGGAGGCTGGCAAAGTCGATATCGATGGTGATCTGCGCAAGGTCGATTTGGTTGACGCGATGATCGAGGCGGCCAACCCCGAAATGTCCGATGCCAATGTCCAAGCGATTGAAGAGGCCGCATGCCCAACATGCGGGTCATGTTCTGGCATGTTCACCGCCAATTCCATGAACTGTCTGGCAGAGGCTTTGGGCCTTGCCCTTCCGGGGAATGGTTCAACATTGGCGACACATTCCAAACGCGAGGCATTGTTTCGTGAAGCGGGGCGTTTGATCGTTGATCTGACCAAAGATTATTACGAAAACGGTAACAAATCCCGTTCTGCGCGTGGCATCGCCACAAAGGCGGCGTTTGAAAATGCGATGACCATGGATATCACCATGGGGGGTTCCACAAATACGATCCTTCACCTGCTTGCAATTGCGCGCGAAGGCCATGTTGACTTTACCGTGGATGATATTGATCGCCTGTCGCGCTCAACCCCGTGTCTGTGCAAGGTTGCACCAGCCATTGCCAACGTCCACATGGAAGATGTGCATCGCGCAGGCGGCATTTTTGCGCTGCTTGGTGAATTGGATCGTTGCGGTTTGTTGGATACATCTGTGTCCACCGTGCACACACCAACATTGGCGCAGGCCATCGCAAAATGGGATGTGAAAATTTCCAATGATGCAGCGGCGCATGATTTGTTCCTTGCCGCACCCGGCGGCGTGCGCACTACACAAGCATTCAGCCAGTCGCGCCTGTACAAAGAATTGGATACAGATCGCGAAAACGGTGTGATCCGTGATAAAGACCATGCGTTTAGCCAAGACGGTGGTTTGGCCGTTTTGTTTGGCAACATCGCCCAAGAAGGCTGTGTTGTGAAAACCGCAGGTGTGGATGACAGTATCCTGAAATTCAGCGGCCCCGCCATCGTCTGCGAGAGTCAAGACGAAGCAGTGAACCGTATCTTGAACAAAGAGGTCGCCGCTGGTGACGTGGTGATCATTCGTTACGAGGGCCCACGCGGTGGCCCTGGCATGCAAGAAATGCTGTATCCAACATCATATCTAAAATCCATGCGCTTGGGCAAAGCCTGTGCATTGATCACTGATGGTCGCTTTTCGGGTGGTACGTCTGGCCTGTCCATCGGCCACGTTTCACCAGAGGCGGGAGAGGGCGGCAATATCGGCCTGATCGTTGAGGGTGACATCATCGAAATCGACATCCCCAACCGTACCATCAATGTGGCACTTAGCGATGCAGAACTGGCCGCACGCCGCGCCGAAATGGAAGCCAAAGGCGACGCCGCTTGGAAACCAGCAGAGCCGCGCAAACGCAAAGTTTCACGCGCATTGAAAGCATACGCATCATTGGTTGCAAACGCATCCCAAGGTGCGGTGCGTTTGGACCCCTAGTCTGCATTGAAACCAATTCCCGCTTGCAGCGCAACTTGCCATAGGCCAAGGTTGTCGTATGCAACGGGAGGGGCAGATGAATATCACGATGGCAACCAATGCCATGTATCAATTGTCAAAATGCGTTGCTGCGGTTCTGACAGTGTTTGCAATCTATGTCGCAGGGTTTGGTGTTTTTGACACGGTCATCGTTTATGGCACCACCGCCGTTTTGGGCATGGCCACAGCGTTGTTGAACTTGGCGGCAACAGGGCATGCACAGGCATCGATCGCTGGCAAAAATCTGCCTCATAACAATGTCACCAATATTACTACTCATCTGTTCATGTTGGTGTTGTTCATCATAATCAGCGCACGCTGGATCGCGATTATGGCGGCCCAAGAAGACAGCTTTGTCTTTATTGGCAATATCGACATGGCGCTGGCTTGGGTGGCCTTTGGCTTGATCGGTTATGTGACCTATCGGTTTTTTGGCACACCAATGGTCGTGGTTTATGGCGCGGTTTTGCTCTATGCGCTGGCGCCTGATTGGATGGGTGGTGCGGGGCGCGATTGGGTTAGCATCGCTGATCGCATGTGGTTTTCCACCGATGGTGTTTATGGCGGCCCGTTGCAAGTTGTATCCAGCGTGGTTCTGGTTTTCATCGTTTTTGGCGCGATATTGCAAGCATCGGGGGCGGGAGAGACCCTGTTGAAAATTGCATTCGCGGGTACTGGGCGATTTGCGGGTGGCCCTGCACATGCCGCAATTGTTGGGTCGGCACTATTTGGCACAATGTCCGGCGCGGCGGTGGCCAATGTTGTATCCACCGGTGTGTTCACCATTCCAATTATCAAACGCGCAGGATTCAAACCAAAATTTGCAGGCGCGGTCGAGGCGGCCGCATCAACGGGTGGGCAAATCATGCCCCCTGTGATGGGGGTGGTTGCCTTTATCATGGCCAAGGTGACGAATATTTCATATTTGCAAATTGTGCTGGCCGCAATTTTACCCGCCGTGTTTTATTATATCTCTTTGTTCATGGTGGTTCTGGTCGAGGCCCGCAAACAAGGCATTGGTGCCACACCGATTGAGCTGCGCGAAAAATTGGACCGTATGGATTGGGTGAAATCCATCGCGTTTTGGGTACCATTGATGGTGATCATTGGGGTGTTAACCACGGGGCGTACGGCGCAAAATGCTGGATTTTATGCGATGTTGGTTGCGCTGATTTGTTGTCTGATTTTGTTCAAACAGTTTCGCAATCCCGCCGCGTGGTGGGATGCGATGGTGCGTGCAGGCATGACATCGGCGAGTTTGATCGTGATTGTAATCTCGGTCGGGCTGGTCATTGGCATTGTGAATATGACGGGGATCGGATTGGCCTTTGCCGATGCCATTCGCGCCGCATCGGGTGGCAGCCTGTTTTTTGCGCTGATCCTTGTGATGCTGGGCTGTTTGGTGATGGGGATGGGCGTGCCATCGGTGACGGCCTATCTGATCTTGGCGCTGGTGATGGGGCCTGTGTTGGAACAACTGGGTCTTCCAAAGATTGCCGCGCATATGTTTATGTTGTATTTTGGCGTGCTGTCGGTCGTAACACCCCCCGTTGCATTGGCTGCGTTTGCTGCCGCTCCGATTGCCGGCGCACGCCCGATGGAAACGGGATTTACCGCTGTGCGTTTGGCAATTGCGGGGTTTGTGATCCCGTTTCTGTTTGTCTATCGCCCTGAAATTTTGCTGATTGAAAACGATTTTTCTAGCATAGATCAATATTTCACGCTGTTATACGCCACGGTCGGTTTTCTGATTGGCACTTGGTTGATCGCAACCGCATTGGCGCGGTTTGAACGTGCACATCTGGCACATTGGGAAACCGTTTTGCGTATAATCGCGGCAATTCTTATTTTTTGGGTGAATCCGTTGATGAATATCGCAGGAATTATTTTGGCGATGGGCGTTTTCGTGTATCACTATAGCCAAAGCGCAAAACAAGATTCAAAAATATCATAATGACGTGGGAGAAGTCGATGAAACGATTAATAAAAATAGCGGCCACAGGGGTGGCAATTGTTGGAATGGCGGCGGCGTCATTCGCGGGTGAAAAGGTGCGCATGGCAACAATTGCGCCTGGATCATCGGCCTATTTGGTGATGACAACCATGGCATCGAGCGTGAATGGCGCGCAAGATAAATATGACATCACCGTTGATGCAACGGGTGCGGCCACCAAACATATGATCGAGGCGGCACAAGGCAAACTTGATATCGTGATGGCATCACCTGCAATCATGGATTTCATGGCCAATGGCACAGCAATGTATGGTAGCCTGCCAAACGCGCCAGAATTGCGCGAAAACCTAAGCCTGTTGTTTTGGTTCCCCTATGGCGCGTATCATACGGTTGTTTACGCCGACAGCGGCATTAACACATTACAAGATATCAAAGGTAAGCGCGTGTTTTTGGGCCCTCCTGGTGGAGGCGCATATAACACCGCTGCGGGTTGGATTAAGGCGACAACGGGTTTCGAAGCAGGCACAGATTACGAAGCGGTCAAAGCATCATGGGGAACCGCGTTGCAAGGGTTCCAAGATCGTCAGTTTGATGTTTACATCAACGGTGGCATCCCGCCATTCCCACAGATTGAACAACTGGCGTTAACATCGAACCTGCGCATTCTCGGCCTGTCCAAAGCAAACGCAGATGTCGCATCCGTGAGCGGTGGCGGCATTCAGGCCGCGACAACCGCGCTTGGGCGATCAATGGATGTGATCCCAGCAGGAATTTATGGAAATACAGTGCAATCCGATGGCGATGTTTACACCGTTGGATCACTGGTTGGCGTGGTTGCACGCAACGATATGTCCGAAGATGCAGTTTACGAAATCACCAAATCATTTTGGGAAAGCCTTCCTGAAATTCGCAAGACGGCGCCGTATATGAACGCGGTCAATCTTGATACAGCGTTCAGCGCGGATAACGTGAAATTGCACGCAGGTGCGTTGAAATATTACCAGCAACTGGGTGTACGTATCCCAGCGGCATTGCAATAATACCGTCGTGGCGCGCAGAACTGCGTGCCACATATCAAACGGCACAAAATGACCGACGCGAAAAAAAATATCCTGTTTATTATGTATGATCAACTTCGGTTCGATTATTTGTCATGTGCGGGTCACAAAACATTACACACCCCGAATTTTGATCGGGTCGCCCAAATGGGTGTGCGGTTCACACGCTGTTACGTTCAATCGCCCGTGTGTGGCGCATCAAGGATGAGCTTTTACACAGGGCGTTATTGTCACAGCCACGGTGCGCAATGGAACGGGCATCCGTTACGCGTGGGCGAACATACGCTGGGTGATCATCTGCGCAAATTGGGTATGGGGTGCCATTTGATTGGCAAAACCCATATGCGTGCGGATAAGGATGGTATGGAACGGTTGGGAATGTCAGAAAGCTCGGAAATCGGGCTGCGCCAATCCGAATGCGGGTTCGACAGTTATATTCGCGACGACGGTTTATGGGCACAAGGCCCCGATGGGTTTTATGATGAACGCCGATCCCCGTATAACGAATATCTGAAATCCAAGGGGTACGAGGGGCAGAACCCGTGGCACCATTTTGCCAATTCTGGCGTGACAGATGACGGGGAAATCGCCAGCGGGTTTTTGATGCAAAACGCAGATATGCCTGCCAATATCCAAGAAGAAGATTCCGAAACGCCGTGGTTAACATCGCGCACAATTGATTTCATATCGGAACAATCGGGTGATCAACCGTGGTTGGCGCATGTCTCCTATATTAAACCGCATTGGCCTTATATTGTGCCAGCACCCTATCACGACAAATATGGGTGCGATGATATTCAACCGCTGAACCGCGCTGATGGTGAATTGAATGATCCCCATCCCGTTTATGAAGGTTTTACCAGCAATGGTATCGGCAAGGCGTTTCACCGCCAAGAGGTACGCGATGTTGTGATCCCTGCCTATATGAGCTTGATCAAACAATGTGATGATCAATTGGGGCGATTGTTAAAATTTCTGGAAGACACGGATCGCCTTCAGGATACGATGATTGTCATCACATCCGATCATGGCGATTATTTGGGCGATCATTGGATGGGGGAAAAGGATCTGTTTCACGATTGTTCGGCCAAGGTGCCCTTGATCATCTACGATCCGTCCCCTGATGCGGATGCAACACGTGGTACCACTTGTGATGAACTTGTCGAGGCGATTGATTGCACCGCGACATTCATCGAATACGCGGGTGGCACCGTGCCCGATCATATTGTTGAAGGACGATCACTATTGCCGTTTTTACATGGCGAAAAACCTGATGATTGGCGCGATTTTGCGATCAGCGAATATGATTATGGTGCAACAGCGCTTGCTACTAAATTGGGAATGGAACCACGCGATTGTCGTTTGTTTATGGTCGCGGATAAAAACTGGAAAATGATGCATGCAGAGGGTGGATTACGCCCGATGTTATTTGATTTGAAAAACGACCCTAAAGAGCAAAACGATTTGGGCGCATCGGATGCGCATCAGGACGTGGTTGATTTGATGTACCAACGTCTTGGACAATGGGCGCGACGCATGTCGCAACGTGTGACAAAATCCGAAGATGACATTCGCAATATGCGTGGGCGATCAAATCGGCGTGGTGTCTTGCTCGGGCTTTATGATGGCACAGAGGTGGACGCAGAACTCTTGGTGAAATACCAAGGAAAGGCTCCCCGTGCCAGCGATTGATATCGATTTTGATGCGTTCAAAACTCCAACCGCGTTGATGCCAGATGTGTTCTTGGCATCTGGTGTGCGGTTTGCGTTTAATGAAAAATCCGCGATGAAATTGACGGCGCATTCGCAACGTATCGACGACATTGAAACCCTAATTATTCGCGGTGAAAATCGTAGTGTTGACGATTGGTTGGGGTTGGAGATTGATATTCCAGATTTCTGGCAATCAGTTGATGTTAATTTTCGATATGCCCCTGCTGAACGGATATTTCCGCGTATCTATTACAAAACCAACGGTCGTGGTCACGCGTTTGATGAACCAGACCGCGCCGCGCCAAGCGATTATGCTTCTTTGCGTTTTTCACGCGCACGGTGGTGTGCATTGGCAAACATCACAACACTTGAAAATGCGCGGATGTCGTTACTTATGCCTGCGCGGGAATGGTTTGTGTTGGGGTTACGGGAAATTTCGGGGACTGTTGATGGCTGAAATATCATTTCTGTTGCCGGTTCATAATGGTGGACAGTTTTTGCGCCAAACCTTGGACAGCTTACTGAGCCAAGATTTCAGCGATTACGATATCCACATTATTGATGATGGATCAACCGATGACAGTGCCCAGATTATTGATGATCTGAACAGCGACAAAATTCATTACAATGCACAACAAAACGCTGGGCTCGTTGCCGCGTTAAACAACGGATTGTCGCGGCTGGATTGCAAATATGTGGCGCGCATTGATGCGGACGACATTTGTTATCCCAACCGCCTGTCGCGCCAATTGGATTATTTGCAATTCACGCAGGCTGATGTGGTGTCGTGCAAGGCGGTGCATATTGATGAACTGGGGCATCCGCTGGGCATTTCGGGGGTCAGCAATGTGTATGATCCCGATCCAGACTGGCTCCCGCCCAAAGAACCCTATCTTTCACATCCATTCATGTTTGGTCGATTGGAAGTTCTGGCGCAAACGGGTTATCGCGATGCGCATTTGTCCGAAGATGCGGATTTATGCTGGCGGCTATCTGAAACCCATCGGTTGGCGGTGCAAAACGCGATCCTTGGTGAATACCGCCTGCATTTAAATAGTATCAGCACAATGGATGTGACTGCGGGTAGGGTTCAAGCATTTTATGCTGCACTCGCCGCATTGAACGCCAAACGCCGCGCGCAAAATCGGGTTGAATGCGCATATGATAAATCACTGGCGCAATCCAAACAGGCAGCAACAGATATGGATGGTTTGGTCGCATTGTTCACCGACCACTTGGATGCGCGCGAACAAACATACCTGCACGCGGCGGCGTGTATGAAGTTGCTTCATCTGGCGCGATGGCGTGGATACGCGATTACAATGGATGATGTGATGGCGGCAAAACGTGCGGTGAAACGTGTGAAACCATTATCAACTGAGATTGCCCAAGACACCGCACAGATCATCGCCGAAGCAGAATTGAAATTGTCCGAAAACGAAACGCCACAACGTTTTTCGTCACGCTTGGCAAAGATCTGGTCAAGGTGAAATGGGTTTGTGATTTGTTGATGCCTAGTGTGGTATCGATAAATACCAGATCATTTTTGAACCACACAGTATGAAAAATTTGTTGGCAAAATCGAAGCAAACCCATTGCTTTATATTTTTGTCACATAACTGTTACATAAATTTTATATATGACACCAGAATCGACTGACCGATGGCAGTGGGTTGAACGTAAATAGAATTGAAAAGGCCACGCCATGGTTAAGCAACCCCGCCCCAATAAAACGCTCGATCGTGATTTGAAAACACGCGTTTATCTGGAACAAGCAACCCTCGAAACCCGTCAACAATTTTTAGCGCCGTCCATCGGATTTGCATTTGTCGTCTTCGCGGGTCTGGTTGCGAGCCTGATTTTGGGTTGGAGCTCTGAAAGTTATATCATTATCGCAGCCGCTGCCTTGGGTGCGTATATGGCGCTGAATATTGGCGCGAATGATGTTGCCAATAATGTTGGCCCCGCGGTCGGTGCTAACGCATTATCAATGACAGGGGCATTGATAATCGCCGCCGTTTTTGAAAGTGCGGGCGCCTTGTTGGCGGGGGGCGATGTGGTTGGAACGATTTCCAAAGGTATCATTGACCCATCTGCGGTTGCCAGCCCAGAGGTGTTCATTTGGGCGATGTTTGCCGCACTTATTTCTGCGGCTGTCTGGGTGAATATGGCAACATGGATCGGCGCGCCCGTTTCAACGACCCATTCGGTGGTTGGTGGTGTCGTGGGTGCCGGGGTCGCGGCCGCAGGGATCAGCGCCGTTAATTGGCCAACCATGGGACAAATCGCAGCCAGCTGGGTTATTTCACCCCTGTTGGGTGGTGTCATTGCCGCGATGTTTTTGTGGTTCATCAAATCGAACGTATCAGATGCCAAGGATAAAATGGCAGCAGCGAACCGCTGGGTCCCCGTTTTAATCGCGATTATGGCAGGTGCATTTTCAATCTATTTGGCGGTCAAAGGATTAAAGAAAATCATCAAGATCGATTTGGAAATTGCGCTTTTGATTGGTTTGGGCATGTTTGTGGCATCCTATCTGATATCGCGCCCGATGATCCGCCGCCAATCTGCGGGCAAGCCAAATGACAAAGAATCCGTGCGCAGCCTGTTCACGGTTCCATTGGTCTGTGCTGCTGCGTTGTTGTCATTCGCACATGGTGCCAATGATGTTGCCAACGCCGTGGGGCCGCTTGCCGCAATCGTTCACACCGCTGAGGCCGGCGAAGTGGTATCAAAGGTATCAATCCCAATTTGGGTTATGATTGTGGGCGCATTTGGTATTTCATTCGGGCTCCTGCTTTTTGGCCCAAAATTGATCCGCATGGTTGGTGAACAAATCACCAAATTGAATCCATTGCGCGCCTATTGTGTGGCCTTGTCTGCCGCGATTACAGTGATCATCGCGTCGTGGTTGGGCCTGCCCGTAAGTTCGACACATATCGCCGTGGGTGCCGTGTTTGGTGTTGGTTTTTTCCGCGAGGCTTATTGGCGTTATACAACCAGCGACAAAAAAGTTGATCGCATGATCGCACAAGAGGCTGAAAAATTGGGGAGCAAGAAACGCAAACACCGCAAACTGGTGCGTCGTTCGCATTTCCTAACAATCATTGCCGCATGGGTTATCACAGTGCCAGCAGCAGCACTCATTTCCGCCATCGTGTTTTATATCCTCAATGGGCTGAGCACGTGATGCAAACCCACAATGTGAACGTGCTCTGCCAACCACATGCTGTGATGCGTTTGGGTTGGCAGCATTCTCGATGACCTTTGGAACGGTTGGCTTAGTTATTGCTGACCTCGCCGTTATCAATCGACAACCAGTCCAAGATCGCGCGCGTGGTTTCTTCGGGCATTTCTTGTTGAATCCAGTGACCACAATCTAAACTGATCACATCCACATTTGGTACGAATTGTTCCAAGCTTTCGGATTTTGGGATCGTGTCTCTCTCACCATAAATCATCAGCGCTGGTTTGTGGATGATCGGGTCCACATTTGCCAATATCTGCCAGTTGCGATCCAAATTTCGATACCAATTGATGCTGCTGGTAAAACCAGTTTCCTTAAACGCATTGATAAAGACGGCCATTTCATCATCGCTCATAATCGGTGCCCCCACGGGGTGTTTTGCGCAAGCGAGATTGATCATCATCATACCTGGCTCTGGCGGTGTCTCGTCGTGGTTTTTTCGAAATAAATTGCGCAGGAACTGTGCGATGTTTTGATCCAATATGGCATCTGCAACCCCCGGGCGGCGGTTGAAGTGCACAAAATAATTATCTGTGCCAAATATCGCCTCCATAAATTCGATCCATGGGATTTCTGTGCGCACTTGATAGGGCAAAGCCAAATTAATAATTTTTTTAACGCGATCAGGATGCAAAAGCGCCATGTTCCAAACGACATTGGCACCCCAGTCGTGACCTACAAATATGGCATCATCGTAACCAAAATGATCGAGAATTGCGGCCAAGTCATCAGTCAGGTGGATGATGTCATATTCAGTGATCTCTGTTGGTTGTGATGACTTTCCATAACCTCGCTGGTTTGGAACAATCACATGAAAGCCCGCAGCGGCTAGCGCTGGTATTTGAAAGCGCCACGAAAAGGCGTGCTCTGGCCAGCCATGGCACAGAACAATTGGATTGCCTACATTCTGTTGCCCCGCCTCAAAGACTTCAATCGCCACGCCGTTCACTGAAACAAGCGTTGATTGGGGAAAGTTAGTGATATTTGTCATGTCCATGTCTCCTTGTTGAACTGTTCCTCAATCGATTAAATTAAAAAGGTGACAAAAACTGACACCTTTGTGATATGGATTGTTTTTATGAATATTCGCTTCCGACAAGACGCTATCGTGCGTAACCTGCGCCGCAATGGGATGACAACAATCGCGATGTTGGCAAGAGATGTCGGGGCGTCAAGGCGCACTATTATACGTGACATCGCAACATTGCGGGACGAGGGATATGTTATTTCTACAGAACAAGGGCGCGGCGGTGGGTTAACTTTGGATCCACAATCAATTCAGACCACGCCACGCCTGTCTGTTGCCGAAGTTTTCGCGCTGATCATTGGTGTTTCAAGCATACGTGCTGCTGGGAACCTGCCGTTCTCAAGTCTCGCCGACGCTGGTCTTGCAAAAATAGAGAAGGCGCTTCCGTCTGACAAAATCCGTGATTTACGCCGCTTTTTGGATTGCCTTTATGTTGGGCCTCTTGCACCGCAGGTTGATATATCCAATTTAGGAGAGATGGACACAGCGTTGCTGCCTGCATTTGAATCTGCATTTCTTAATCAACTATTTTTACGATTCCAATATCGTGATGTTAAAGGGGTGCAAACCGACCGGCATGTAGAACCACAAGCAATGCTGATTTTGCCACCTCTTTGGTATTTGGTTGCTTGGGATCCGTCACGCCAAGGTTTTCGCCATTTCAGAATGGATCGGATAAGCAAACCTGCATATGTGAACGGAACAACATTTCGCCGACGATCTGTTCCCTTTGATGCCGGCGTCCATCCAGTGCGAAAATCATAAGCAAGTTTGTACTCATCCACGACATCAAAAATTTTGTATTTTTTCCCAAACACACTCGCGCTTCATTGAAACACAACTAATTTATACGCAGCTGCGTTTTGGGGTCAAAGTGGTGTAAATTATCGTGATCCGCATCAAAGTGAAGCTGATTGCCAAGCGTATGGGTCAGGCCACGTTCGAATTTCACGGTGAATTCACGCCCTGTTTCCGTGCGCAAATATGCCAACGAATATTCGCCCAGTTTTTCGATGAATTCCAATTTGCCAGATACGATAGCGTTTTTTGGCGTGGTAAGTCGCAGATGTTCAGGGCGTACGCCCGTGACGTGGTGCGGCCAATGTTGCACCGTCAAATCCGTTGTTTCGAAGATGTTCATTTTTGGGCTGCCAATAAATTGACCGACAAAAATATTGCGTGGTCGATCATACAGATCAAGAGGGGTGCCGACCTGCTCTACACGTCCATCGCGCAATACGACGATTTTGTCGGCCAAAGTCATCGCCTCTACCTGATCATGGGTAACATAAATCATCGTTGTGTCTGGCATTGATGCTTTTAGATTTGCAATTTCGCGACGTGTCGAAACGCGCAATTCGGCGTCTAAATTGGACAAAGGTTCATCAAATAAAAACACATCGGGTTCACGCACAATCGCACGCCCAATGGCCACACGTTGGCGTTGCCCACCTGACAAGGCTTTGGGCAGGCGGTTCAAATATGGCGTCAGTTGCAAGATTTCAGCGGCGGCCGCAACGCGTTGTTTGATTTCTTGTTTGGGAGTTTTGGCAATTGACAGCGAAAACCCCATATTATCCGCAACGCTCATGTGGGGGTACAATGCATAACTTTGAAAAACCATTGCAATCCCGCGTTTTGATGCGGGTATATTGTTCATTTTTTTATCGCCAATAAACAACGTTCCCGCACTGATGTCTTCCAACCCAGCGATCATGCGCAACAATGTTGATTTGCCACAGCCAGACGGCCCGACAAAGACCACGAATTCGCCCTGCTCAATGTCCAGCGACACATCGTGCATCACTTGCGTTTTGCCGTAAACTTTGTCGATGTTTTGCAATGTAAGTGCGGACATTACGAATTTCCTTTCATTGCAACAAATGCGGCGGCGTGTGGGGCAATGGTTAACGCTCCGTTGCTTAATCGAGGGGTAAATCCACTCGCAGTTAACACGTCGCCAGCATGTTCAAATGGGATTGTTTGTGGTTTGTCAGTGAAATTAAATGCACAGAAAATGTCACCTGAATCCCCGTTTCGAATAAAATCTAGCACCGATTGCGTGGCATTTAACGCCATGGTTTTACCCGACACAAGTGCCGTATGTGATTTGCGAAATTGCAAAAATTGACGATAAAAATGCAGCATACTGTCATTTTTCTCTTCTTGATGGGCAACAGACATTGTCAAATGCTGCGGATCAATCGGAAGCCATGTTTTGTCCGCGCTTGAAAATCCCGCTTGTGCAGTGTCATCCCAAACCATCGGTGTGCGACACCCATCGCGCCCCTTAAATTCTGGCCAAAATGTAATGCCATATGGATCTTGTAATGCCTCAAATGGTACATTGGCCTCTGGCAGACCCAATTCTTCGCCTTGGTAAATACAAGCGGACCCTTCCATCGACAAAAGCAAAGCGGCCTGCATGCATTGTTGTGCATTATCAGTTGCGGTCGATAATCGCGTTGCGTGGCGAACAACATCATGATTGGACAGCGCCCAACACGGCCATCCGTCGGGTGCTTTGTTCGCGAAATCTGACAAAACACTGCGGGTCTTTTGCGCGGTTAGTGGTTCGGGTGATAGGAAATCAAACGCGTAACACATATGTACGCGCCCAGGTTTTGTATATTGACCAACGATATCCAAACCATATTGCGCATCGCCCACCTCGCCAACAATCGTGCGATCATCATATAAATCCATCATCGCGCGCAGGCGTTCCAAGAATCGCAAATTTTCGGGCTGATTTTTGTCATACAGATGGTTTTGATGATTATATGGGTTCACCGCGGGTGCAATGGATGCGTTGCGTTCATCGGGCAACAGCGCGGGATTATCGCGCAGTTTTTGATCGTGAAAATAAAAATTGATCGTATCAAGGCGAAATCCATCCACCCCACGATCCAGCCAAAATTTCACCACATCCAATAACGCATCTTGGACATCTGGATTATGAAAATTCAAATCCGGCTGGCTGGTTAAAAAATTATGCAAATAATATTGTTCGCGCTTTGGCTCCCACTGCCACGCAGATCCGCCAAAAATCGACAACCAGTTATTGGGTGGTGTTCCATCTGGTTTTGGATCGGCCCAAACGTACCAATCGGATTTTTGATTGTAATTCGATTGGCGGCTTTGAACAAACCAATCATGTTGATCGGATGTATGGGACAACACCAAATCAATCATGATTTTCAGCCCCAATTCATGGGCGCGCGCCAACAACGCATCAAAATCATCCAATGTGCCAAAGCTGGGATCAATGGCGCGATAATCGGACACATCATATCCAAAATCTTTCATCGGGGATTTGAAGAACGGGGATATCCAAACGCTATCCACCCCAAGGCTTGCGATATGATCCAAGCGTTGCGTGATGCCATTTAGATCACCCTGACCATTGCCCGTGCTGTCTTGGTACGAACGTGGATAAATTTGATAAATAACGCCGCCGCGCCACCAGTCTTGGCCCATTTAGCCCCCCTTAACCGATCCCGCGAGCAACCCGCGAACAAAATATTTTTGCATGGACAGAAACACGATTAATGGCACGATCATTGAAATGAATGCAGATGCGTTCAACCGTTCCAATTCCGATTTAAACGTACCGATCTGTTTTTGAATTTCGATGGGCAAAACCAGATCGCTGGTCGGGCCCAAGATCAGCGCGACCAACAGATCATTCCAAACCCACAGGAATTGGAATATCCCATATGATGCCAATGCAGGCATTGAAAGCGGCAGCACCAATTTTGTGAAAATTTGCAAATGCGATGCCCCATCAAGACGTGCGCTTTCCATCAATTCACGCGGCAATCCCGCGATATAATTGCGGAGCAAAAATATCGCGAGCGGAAGGCCAAATGCGGTATGTGCCATCCAAAGCCCCGAAAATGTTTTTGCTGGGTAATCGCATTCTTGGCCGCTGCACCATCCCAAACTTGCCGATAAATCTCCCGCCCAATCCGCCAGATTGGCATAGATCGACAACACAGGAATAAACGCCAATTGCAATGGCACCACCAACAATGCAATCACGATGCCCAGCAACAAATCGCGCCCCGGAAATTGCAGCCAGCTAAACGCATAGGCGGCAAATGCAGCAATCAACACGGGAATGATTGTCGCGGGTATGGTGACGATAAATGAATTGATCAATGCGTTTGGGATACGCCCATCTGCAAATGCGCGTTTATAATTGCGCAAACCAAATTGGGGTGGGTGTGCCACGCGCACACCAATGGTTTTACCTGATTTGGTGTATTCGGAAGCAAATGCCCAAACGTAATCACCGTTTTCTTGCAATGTGAACTGTCCATCGCGAATGGTGATGGTGTCACCCGGCGCGGCCACATCGGGGTTTGCGGCACCACTGCCAAACCGTGAAACGCGCCCCATGATATCAAATGTTCTGGGCTCGTTATTTTGCGTGGCCAAATGTTGATCCGCGGCGTTGCGTTCATCAAAAATATTGCCTTTGATCACCCAATCATCGCCAATGCGCTCAATCGCCTCTTTGCCCTTGGTTTTAAATGAATACCCGATTTCATTGGTTTGAAATGCGGTCCAGAACCCTGTTTCATTGGCATGTTTTGTGGATCGCGCCGATGTAATCAATAGGCCCGCAAATGGCACTACCCAAACGAACACCAATAGCAACAGCAACAATGATGCAATGATACGCCTAGCCATTTCGTGCCTCCACCCTGATCCGCCACAAATTGAACAGCATGATGGGTACAATCGTCAGCATTAAAATAATCGCAATTGCCGCGGCCAATTCTGGATCCCGCTGTGAATTGCGCGTTTGTTCCATATACGTGGCAAGCAATAACTTATCGGCCTTGTTCGCGGTCAATGCGAATGGGATGTCAAACACCTTCAATACCAAAATGGTGAGCGTTGTCCAAACCACGACCACAGTGGAATAAATTTGGGGCAGGGTGATGCGAAAAAATGTTTGAACGGGTGTTGCCCCATCTATTTTTGCGGCCTCGATGGTTTCTTGTGGAACGGATCGTAATGCAGCGGAAAAAATCACCATGGCAAAGCCGGTTTGTATCCAAACCAAAATGCCCATCATGTAAAAATTGCCCCAGAATTCCATTTCATACCAAAACCGTGGTTCCACACCCAGTGGGGAGAGCAGGGCGTTTAACAATCCGATCTGATGGGTTGCGGTGCCGCCATCAGCATAAATATTGCGCCAAATCACCGCCGCACCAACAAATGAAATCGCCATGGGGACAAAGATCATTGATTTGGCAAACGTGCCCCATCTTACATTATCCGCCAAAACCGCGATTAACATGCCAAAAATGATACATGTGGTGGGAACCACAAACAGCCACAGCACTGAATTGCGAATAGCCAACCAAAAATTTTCCGATGTTAACACCGTGGCGTAATTGGCTAGCCCAACAAAACCAAGCGTTTGGCGCATATCACCCGCATCGTTTAAAACGGGGTTTCCCAGCGCATCCAGCAATGGGATGTCATTTGTTAAACTGATACGAAATGTTTCGAATGTCGGGTAAACCAAAAACCCAAATAGCAATAAAATCGCAGGGCCGATGAATATCCAAGGTTGGATTGCCTCTGTTATGCGTTGCCCGCGTTCGCTGTCTGCATCGGAAAGCTTGAAATTCATCCAATTGGCCAACCAGAAATATGCAAAACTGATAAACACCGCGATACACACGGCGCGGATGGCAAACAGAATTTTGGAATTTGTACCTGCATCAAATGGCAATATGGGCACCATTGCGGATGATAAATACGAACTGGCCGCAAACAAAAAAATCGCAATCGCGGGCAGAACGATCAGCATGGTTAATGCGATCGCTGTTAACTTTCCTGCGAATTCTGCACCGAAATTTTTCATCTGATTGTGCTTTGCTAAACAGGTTAAAATTTGAACAGGCAACAAATTAATCTTGCTGCCTGCTCGCTACACCACACACGCGCAATCGCGTGATTATGCCGTCAATTATTTAATCGCATCCCAGGCTTTTTGAATATTGTCTGCGGTGGTGTTTGTATCTTGGCCTTGGGTGAATGCGGTCATTTCCGTCCAAAATGCCCCCGCACCAATTTTACCTGGCATCAAATCGGATGCATCAAATCGGAACGTATCCGCAGTGGCCAAGATTTCACCCATTTTGCGCAATGAATCATTGGCATATACGGATGAATCAACACCTTTGTGTGGTGTTAAAAATCCCGTTTGTGCCATCCAGATTTCATGCGCCACAGGCATGGTCAGGAATTGAAACAATGCGTTTGTGGCAGCGGATTCCTTGGTCATGGCCCATACTGTGCCCGCACCCAAAACAGGGCGCCCCAATTCGGCCATCGAAGCAAACGGTGGCAGATAGAAAAAATCTGCTTCGCCGGCCTCTAGCTCTGCACCCTTATTTGGGAAAAAGCTTGGGATAAATGATGCTTGGCGGTGCATATAACATTGGGGTGGTGTAGTGAACAAACCTTTTGGGCTGTCACCGAAAAACGTGGATGCAACCGCACCTGAACCACCCGCAACATAGGCATCATTTTTGACGATGGAACCAAACACATCCATGGCTTTTTTGACTTCATCACTATTGAACGGCAATTCATTTGTGACCCACTGATCATATGCCGTTGGCGATGCGGTGCGCAACATGATGTCTTCCATCCAATCGGTCGCTGTCCAACCAGTTGCACCACCGGATTCAATTCCCAAACACCACGGTGTTCCACCATCGGCGACGATCTGATCTGACAGTGCCATCAACTCTTCCATTGTGGTGGGGATTTCGTAACCTGCGTCTTCGAAATTTTCGGGTTTGAACCAAACCAAGGATTTCACATCAACCTTATAAGCGAATGCGAAAAATTCATCCGCGCCGTCTTTGTTGGCATATGTTCCCAAATCCACCCAAGATTGCCCCGCGCCGTAATTTTCGGCCATCCAGCTGGCCAATCCTTCGTCAAGCGGAACAAGTCCACCTTCTGCTGCAAGGTCGGCGGCAAGACCAGGCTGCGGGAATACTGCAACGTTTGGCGCAGAACCTGATCGAATGTCGGTGACGATTAATTGTTCAAATTCCCCAGATCCCGAATATTCAACATTTGCACCTGTTGCGGCCTCAAAGCAATCCAACACGGAATTCACCAATGTTTCGTCATTGCCTTCCCATGGACCAGAAATGGTTACGGTTTGTCCCGCAAAATCACCCAATCCCAATGCAGGCGCACAGCGATCATCCGCGAGCGCACCGTTTGCGGTGCCAAGCGCGATCAAGCTGGTGGTCGCTGCAATTGCAAAATTCCTCATCTTTTGTCCTCCCAAGAATTGATGAAGTATCCAAAGCGCTTTGGATATTTTCTATAAATGCGCCCGATTACGCGAGTCTGTCAAGGACAATTTGCCTTTGACAATGGGTTATGCAAGCGTTTAATGCTGCTTGAAAAATTTAAATCGCTTTGGAAAAATGAATCTAAAAGAGCTTTCATCATATCTTGGGTTGTCACAAACAACAGTGAGCCGTGCGTTGAATGGGTTTCCAGAGGTGTCGGAAAAAACCCGGCAACGCGTGATCGAAGCGGCGAAAGCTCATGGTTATATGCCATCGCAATCTGCACGGGGTTTGGCCACGGGCAGGGTTGGCGCAATTGGGCATATTATTCCGCTGGGGAAACATCAAATGATCAACCCGCATTTTTCCGATTTTATGGCGGGTGTTGGTATCGCATATGCGGATTTTGGCGTTGATATTGTGATGAAGATCTGTGCCCAAGACCAAGAATTGGCAACCTATCGTAAAATGGTGAAATCAAATCGTGTTGATGGATTTGTATTACAGGGTCCGTTGGTTGACGATCCGCGTATGGATTTGTTGCAAACCATGGGTGTGCCGTTTGTGGTACACGGGCGCAGCGCTGGGGCGACACAGCCCTATAATTTTCTTGATGTCGATAACGAAGGTGCATTTGAACGCGCCACCCAATTCTTGATCGATTTTGGGCATCGCGATATTGCGTTACTCAACGGTTTGGAAACCATGGATTTCGCGCATAAGCGGCGCAAAGGTTTTTTAACTGTTTTACAGGGGGCAGGCATTCCCGTGCGCCCCGAATTGATGTTTTCTCAAGATATGTCAGAGGTTTACGGATACGAAGTGGCGACCAATATACTGGCACTACCCAATCCGCCGAGCGCGATGTTATGTGCATCCAAACTGGTCGCGCTGGGCGTGATGCGCGCAATTGCGGATGCGGGCTTGGTTGCGGGAAAACATGTTTCGGTTGTCACATTTGATGATGATTTTGGTTTTTTAGGCACCCATGCGGCCGTGCCACAAATCACCTGCCTGCGATCATCACTGTACCGTGCGGGTACGCGGGTTGCACATATGATGATGGCTGCGGTTGATGATCCTTTGGGGATTTCCACCGAAATTTGGGAACCCGAATTGGTGGTCGGTAAATCAACGGGGATGAAATTGTAATGCGAATACCGCATGATTTTACGATGGGTGTCGCCACCGCTGCCTATCAAATCGAGGGCACAAATTTTGGTGGCTGTGGCGTCAATCATTGGGATAGCTTTGCCAAATCGGGTGGGACGATCAATGGGGAAAATGGTGCGATTGCGTGCGATCATTTTCATCACTGGCAAACGGATTTGGATTTAATAAAAACAGCGGGATTTGACAGTTATCGATTTTCATTTTCTTGGCCGCGCCTGTTTCCTGACGAAGCAAAAAACCCGAAGGGTTTTGATTTTTATGATCGTCTGATTGATGGCATGTTGGAACGTGGTCTGTCGCCAAGTGCCACGCTATATCACTGGGATTTACCCGAACGGTTCGCTCAAAACGGGGGCTGGGAAAATCGCGACACGGCGGATCATTTTGGTGATTTTGCACAATCTGTTGGCGCGGCATTTGGGGATCGGCTGGATCATGTCGCTACGATAAATGAACCATGGTGCGTGGCGTGGTTATCGCATTTTTTGGGGCATCATGCGCCCGGAAAAACCGAACTAAAATCAGGGGCATTGGCGATGCATAATATTCTTGCAGCGCATGCTGTGGGCATGTCCGCGTTGCGCACCCAAAATGTTCAAAATCTTGGTATTGTTTTGAACATGGAATATGCCCAACCTGCTAGCGATGATGTTGCGGATTTCCGCGCCGCGCAAATTTATGATGGTTTATATAACCGCTGGTTCATTTCGGCGATTTGCAAGGGTGAATATCCCGCCGATATTTTACAATATCTTGAACCCCATATGCCCAAAAATTGGCAAGATGACATGGCGCAAATCAGCCAGAAAGTCGATTGGCTTGGCCTGAATTATTATACGCGTGCGATTATCAAGGACGATCAATCGGGCATCTTTCCATTTGGGGAAACAGTGCGCGGACCTTTGGACAAAACGTCCATGGATTGGGAGATTTACCCTGCGGGTTTAAACTATTTCTTGCAACGAATTCATGATGATTACGCACCCAATCTCCCGCTGTATGTGACCGAAAATGGCATGGCATGGCATGACCAGACCATTGCAGGAAAAGTTTCAGATCAACAACGCATTTCCTATTTTGAATCCCATATCGCAGCGGCATTAAAGGCACGTCAAAATGGTGTTGCGCTGCAGGGTTATTACGCTTGGTCGCTGTTGGATAATTTCGAATGGGCGTTTGGCTATAGTGAACGCTTTGGCTTGGTACATGTAGATTTTGAAACACAAAAGCGCACGCCCAAAGATTCGTGGTATTGGTTTCAAAACCTGTTGTCACAACGTGGTACGATTACAAAAACAGCCTGATCACAAATGCGACAACCGTCAAGCACGCAACGCTGGCCAACCACAGCGCGATAAACCACGCAATTTGTTTCCAAGTTTTATACGCCATTAATGATAGCCCTCATCTGGGTCCATTTTGCCGCGAAACACCCAATAGGCATAGGCCGTGTAACCCAATATCAGCGGCAACAATATTACCGTGCCAACCAATGCAAATTTTAGGCTGCTGTCGGGTGCGGCGGCCTCTTGAATGGACAGGGACGGGGGGATGATATTTGGATAAAAGCTTATCCCGATCCCTGCAAAACACAGGATGAAAATCGATAGGCTTGCCAAAAATGGTGAAACATCTCTGCCTGAACGCAATCCTTTGAACAAAACGTAAGTGGCGCATAACAATAGCACGGGTACGATCATGCTGAACGCCATTTGTGGCCAAGTGAACCAACGTTCAAAATAGACAGGATTTTGTAGCGGAGTAAGCAGGCTGACAATCCCAATCAAACCCAATGTCCCCATCGCAAGAGGTGTCGCATACTTGCGCATCTGTGCGTTCAAATCGCCCTCGGTCTTCATCACCAACCATGTGGCGCCCAGCAACGCATAACCGATCACAACCGCAAATCCTGTGAGGATAGAAAACGGTGATAACCAATCCCACCAACCACCAGCATAGGCGCGATCGGCAACCTTGATGCCCTGAACCAATGCGCCAAGCGCGATGCCTTGGCAAAATGCGGCGGTGGTTGACCCACCGATAAACGCAACATCCCACACGGGTTTCCAGCGTTTCGTGCGCCAGCGAAATTCAAACGCCACCCCGCGAAAGATAAGTGCCAGCAACATCAACGTGATCGGCATATAAAGTGCAGGTAACACAATGGCATAGGCCAGCGGAAAAACCGCGAGCAATCCACCGCCCCCCATCACCAACCATGTTTCGTTACCATCCCAAACGGGTGCCACAGAATTCATCGCCAAATCGCGTTCATGTTCGGTTTTTAGGAATGGGAATAGGATACCTATCCCCAAATCAAACCCATCCATGATTACATATGTGAGTACAGCGAATGCGATAATCGCGGCCCAGATATCTGCAAGGTCAAACATGTGCGATCTCCTTTGGTTCACCGGGGAATGGGTTGTTCTCGGGCACGTATGACATCAGGCGTAACAAATAAAATGTACCCGCACCAAAGACGAAAAAATATGTGATGATAAACGCGATCAATGATGTGGCGACGGCGGGCGCGGCCACAGGCGCCAGCGATTCACTGGTGCGTAACAACCCATAAACGGTGAAGGGTTGGCGCCCAACCTCTGTTGTGATCCAGCCTGCAAGCACCGCGACAAAACCACTTGGTGCCATGATGACGGCAACGCGGTGCAGCCATTTCGCATCATAAAGACGCCCTTGATACCGCGCCCACAGGCTCCAGATTCCAACGCCGAGCATGGCAAAACCAATGCCGACCATGATGCGAAAGCTGAAAAATACGATGGCGATGGGCGGTTCATCCGCATCATCAATCGTATCCAACCCATCAAGGGGTGCATCCAAGTGGTGTTTCAAAATCAGTGACGACAGTTTTGGAATTTGCACGGCATAATCAACACGTTTTTCGGCCTCGTTTGGGATGCCAAACAGAATCAAGGGCGCACCATCTGGGTGGCTGTCAAAATGACCTTCCATCGCCATAACCTTGACGGGTTGATGCTCCAATGTGTTCAGCCCATGCATGTCGCCAACAAAAATCTGAATGGGTGCGACAATCGCCGCCATCCAGAGCGCCATTGAAAACATTTTGCGCGTGGCGGCATTTGTATGATCACGCAACAAATGCCACCCCGCAACGCCCCCCACCACAAACGATGTGGTCAGGAACGCGGCAATCACCATATGCACCAATCGATACGGGAAGGATGGGTTAAACACGATGGCCCACCAATCGTCTGGTATGAATTGGCCTTGGTCGTTCATCGAAAACCCTGCGGGGGTTTGCATCCATGAATTCACCGATAAAATCCAAGTTGCCGACATCAATGTGCCAAAGGCCACCATTGCGGTGGCAAACATGTGTAATTTATGCCCCACACGTTCGCGCCCAAATAACATGATGCCCAAAAAACCTGCCTCTAGGAAGAACGCCGATAACACCTCGTATGCCATGAGCGGCCCGATTACAGGGCCAGCCTTATCCGAAAACACCGACCAGTTGGTGCCGATTTGATACGACATGGTGATGCCCGAAACCACGCCCATAGCGAATGCCACGGCGAAAATCTTTTTCCAATAATCAAACAACACACGATATGTGTCGTTCCCCGTTTTTAACCAGAGCGCGTTGAGCACAGCCAAAAAATTGGCCAGCCCAATGGAAAAGGCGGGGAAAATAATGTGAAATGAAATGGTGAACGCAAATTGCATCCGCGCCAGCATTTCCGCCGAAAATGAATCAAACATCGCTGTTCCCTTTGTTTGGTATCAATTGGCATATTAACGCTTGTAAAAGGCATATTTCAAATATAACTTATTGTCGCAGAAACAACTTGCCACAGTGGTTGATCGTCACAGTATGAAACTTTCTAGTTATTCCAACTTTGCGCTGCGCTCTTTACAAATGGCCGCATTGCATCATCCCGCGTTGGTGCGGGTGGATGATGTGGTGCGCGTCCATAAATTATCGCGCGCTCATATTGTGAAAATCGTGCATGAATTGGGTCGTGCTGGGTATTTGGAAACCGTGCGCGGACGTTCGGGCGGGTTTCGCCTTGCACGTAGTGCGGATCAAATTGTAGTGGGCGATGTTTTGCGCCTGACCGAAGGATCGTTTGAATTGGTCGAATGTTTTAACGCTACAACCAATACGTGCCCCTTGATCGGGATGTGTCGTTTGTCCGATGCGATGCAACGCGCGATGTCGGCATTTATTGCGGTGTTTGATGCGCTTACAATTGCGGATATCTCTGCAAATAAATCACAGCTGTTGGAACGTATCCTGCCATTGGAAAACGCCCCACAGCCACAAGAAAAGGTATAATCTGATGGAAACAGCATTCACTCCATATGTATCATTATTCGGAGGCGTCCTGATCGGGATTGCCGCCGTTTTGATGATGTTGATGCATGGGCGTATTTTTGGTGCGACGGGTATCTTGGCGGGGGCGATTTTTGAACGCGGCCAAGAACAGGTTTGGCGCATTTTGGTGATTGTCGGAATGATTACCGCACCTGCTATCTATCTGCTGATAGCGGGCAGAATGCCCACAATTGATGTGCCAATCACTACACCTGCGATTATCATCGGTGGTTTTTTGGTTGGTGTTGGTGTCACCTTTGGCGCGGGTTGCACTTCGGGGCATGGTGTTTGTGGCATTGCACGATTTTCGCCACGTTCGATCGTGGCCACCATCACATTCATGATCGCGGCCATCGTCACCGTTTACATCATTCGTCATATCATCGGAGCAGCATAATGAAAAATATATCCTATATCATTATTGGCATGATCTTTGGGCTGGGCATTTCCATATCTGGCATGATTAACCCCGCCAAGGTTTTGAACTTTTTCGACATTGCGGGGTTCTGGGACCCATCGTTGATGTTCGTTATGGGTGGCGCATTGATCACCACCATGATCGGGTATCGTATTGTGTTCGGTCGCCATCACCCCATATTCGCAACCAAATTTAGCATCCCAACGCGCAACGAAATCGACACACAGTTAATTGGCGGTGCGGCGGTGTTTGGCATTGGATGGGGCATCGCAGGGTTTTGCCCCGGCGCATCCATTCCCGCCATTGGCAGCTTCAAATCCGAAGTGTTGATTTTTACCGTTGCAATGACCGCAGGAATTTTGGTCGCACGCGCGTTTAAAAACGGCGTATTGTCCAAAGCAAAAGCATAACAAAACCACAGGAGAGGCATGATGCATTCTTATCCCGTTGATATGACCCAGAAACCGCTCATCAAAGGGTTCTTTGATGAGGGCACAAATACAATTTCATATGTGGTGAAAGATCCGGCAACATCGGCCTGTGCGGTTTATGATACGGTGATGGATATTGATTATGCAGCGGGTGAAATAACTTATGACCATGCCGATGCGATCATTACATATATCAGAGAAAAAAACCTGAACCTAGAATGGATTATTGAAACCCATGTCCATGCGGATCATCTGTCCGCGGCCCCTTATATCCAGCAACAGCTGGGTGGGAAAATGGGGATCGGAGACAAGATCACCGTGATCCAAGATACATTTGGTAAAATTTTCAATGAAGGCACTGAATTTGAACGCGACGGGAGCCAGTTTGACGCGTTATTCGCGGATGGTGATACCTATACCATCGGTGATCTAAATGCCTTTGCCATTGCAACGCCTGGGCATACACCTGCGTGTATGGTGCATGTGGTTGGCGATGCGGCCTTTGTTGGGGATACGTTATTTATGCCCGACGGCGGTTCGGCGCGGTGCGATTTTCCAGGGGGTTCGGCGGCGGAGTTGTACGATTCCATACAAACGGTTTTATCGCTGCCCGATGAAATGCGCCTGTTTATGTGCCACGATTATGGCCCAAATGGCCGCGATATTGCGTGGGAAACCACCGTTGGCGAAGAGCGGAAAAACAATATCCATGTTGGCAGCGGAAAAACCAAAGCGGATTTTGTGAAAATGCGCACCGAACGCGACGCAACGCTTTCAATGCCAAAATTGATCATTCCATCACTACAGGTGAACATGCGCGCAGGTAATGTCCCTGCGGATAAGGATGGGAACCCGATGCTGAAAGTGCCGATTAAGGGTTTGAAAAACACCTAGGGCAATATGATCGTGGTGCCCCACTCCTTGCATTTTTTTGCCAATGGCTTGGGTAATTTGCGGTCGGTGAAAAACGTATCAATCGCGCCAAGTGATCCGATTTGTATCGGCGCGCTGCGTTTGAATTTGGAATGATCGGACACCAAAAATGTTTTGCGTGCTTGGCGAATGATGGTTTGGCTGACACCCACCTCTTGGATATCAAAATCCAAAATGTCACCATCATCGTCCAATGCTGAACACCCGATAATAGCCAAATCAAATTTAAACATCTCAATGGCGCGAATGGTCAGATTGCCGATTAACCCGCCATCGGATCGGCGCAAACTGCCCCCCACCACAACGATTTCGCAATCCGCGTTATCGACCAAGATATTGGCGACATTCATGTTATTGGTCACAACCATCAGGTTTTTGTGAAACAGTAATTCACGCGCCACGGCCTCTGTGTTGGTTCCGATGTTGATGAATACGGATGAACCATTTGGAATGCTCGCAGCACAGGACTTGGCGATTTTTGCCTTGGCATCGGCGTTCAATTGGCGGCGTTCTTCGTATCCGATGTTGGATACGCCTGATGGTAATATCGCGCCTCCATGCACGCGTTCCAGTTTCCCTGCATCCGCCAATTCAGACAGATCACGGCGAATGGTTTGCAAAGTTACGCCAAATTTTTCGGCCAGCCCATCGACGGTTACTTTGCCCTCGACGCGCGCGGTCTTAAGGATATCTGGGTGGCGAAAGCTTTGTGACAATGGGGTTCTCCTGCGTGGTGATTAACAGAATATGTTTTCTTTTGTGTGGTTTGCAAGAATTCTGAATCAAAATCGCGATATTCGTGACGTTTTGGTCAAGTTCACAAACGAACATAAACGAACATTTCACGTTGACAAAGGAACATTGCAGGTGTTTCATCAACGCTCATCACCACACTTGGGAGGTATGGGTGACAGATTCGCTGCAAAATCGTGAAATGACTGATGTGTTCATCATTGGTGGGGGCATCAATGGCTGTGGCATCGCGCGTGATGCGGCGGGCCGTGGGTTATCTGTGACGCTTGCCGAAATGAATGATTTGGCCTCGGCCACGTCATCGGCATCGACAAAATTGTTTCACGGTGGGCTGCGATATCTTGAATATTTTGAGGTCCGCTTGGTGCGCGAAGCGTTAAAAGAACGCGAAACATTGCTGCGCGCCATGCCCCATATTAGCTGGCCCAAGCGGTTCGTGTTGCCCTATCACAAGGATATGCGATTTGAAGGCGAAACGCCGATTTCGCGTATGCTTAGCGTTATCATGCCATGGATGAAGGGCCGCCGCCCCGCATGGCTTATCCGATTTGGTTTGTTTTTATATGACAATCTTGGTGGGCGAAAAATTTTGCCTGGGACAAACACCGTTGATTTGAAAACAGATGTTGTCGGGCAGGCGCTGCAAAAACGGTTTTCAAAGGCGTATGAATATTCCGATTGCTGGATCGAGGATTCACGTCTTGTCGTGTTAAACGCACGCGATGCACAGGCGCGTGGCGCAAATATCATGACCCGCACCAAGGTCACATCGGCCAAACGCGTTGATGGTTTGTGGCAGGTTGATACCGTCGATCAAAACACAGGCGCGACGCAAACAATTTTTGCGCGCCTCTTGGTGAATGCGGGTGGCCCTTGGGTGAAAAAAGTTCTGCAAGACACAGCACACGTGCAATCAAACGAAGGTGTGCGTCTTGTCCGCGGGAGCCATATCGTCACCCGTAAATTGTTCGATCATGACAAATGCTATTTCTTTCAGGGCGAAGACGGTCGGATCATTTTCGCCATTCCATATGAAAATGATTTCACCTTGATTGGCACAACCGATGCCGATCATACCGATCCAAATGAAAAACCCACCTGCACCGATGCAGAGGCCGATTATTTATGCAAATTTGCATCGCAATATTTCGAAAAACCAGTCACACGCGATGACATTGTTTGGACATATGCAGGTGTGCGCCCATTGTACGATGATGGCGCCACGTCGGCCACGGCGGCCACACGTGATTATGTATTAAAGATTGACGATGCGGATGGGGTTGCGCCAATATTAAATGTATTCGGCGGCAAAATCACGACCTATCGCAAACTGGCGGAACATGCGCTGGAAAAAATCACCCCGTATTTTGAAAATACATCGGACGGGTGGACAGCGGGCGTTGCATTGCCAGGGGGTGATTTCCCCGTCGATGGTGTGGACACGTTGATTGCAAATCTGAAACGTGATTACGATTTTCTGGATGATTTCTGGGCGCGTCGTTTGATCAAAGCATATGGCACAGATGCCGCGCAAATTTTGGGTGATGCGAAATCAGGGGATGATTTGGGTGATGCATTTGGTGCAACACTGACCGCGCGGGAAATCAGCTGGTTGATGGACAAAGAATACGCACAAACCGCAGAGGACGTTGTCTGGCGGCGGTCGCGTTTAGGGCTGCGCATGAGCGCGGATGAAATTTCGAATTTGAATACATGGATGCAAAGTGGCGCGAATGCGAATGGGGATATCACCATCGCAAGCTAACTTTGTTGGGAGGCAAAGATGACTTTGGAATTAAACGGCGTCTCAAAGGTCGTGAATGGGCAAGTGCACATTCACCCCACCGATTTGACATTGCAAAAGGGCACGATGAACGTGCTGCTTGGGCCGACATTATCGGGGAAAACATCCCTGATGCGGCTAATGGCGGGTTTGGATGTGCCAAACACGGGGCGCATCATATGGAATGGTGATGATGTCACGGGTATGCGTGTGCAGGATCGCAAGGTTGCGATGGTGTATCAACAATTCATCAATTACCCATCCATGACAGTTTACGACAATATCGCATCGCCGATGCGCCTGCTTGGCAAAACCGCAGCTGAAATTGACGCAGCAGTGCGCAAGACCGCCGATTTGATGCAATTAACACCAATGCTGGATCGCAAACCGCTTGAATTGTCGGGTGGGCAACAACAACGCTGCGCACTTGCGCGTGCCTTGGTCAAGGATGCGGGGCTTGTCTTGCTGGATGAACCACTGGCGAACCTTGATTACAAGCTTCGCGAAGAATTACGCGCCGAAATCCCCAAGATTTTCGCAGAAGCAGGCAGCATATTCGTTTACGCCACAACAGAACCAGAAGAGGCATTGTTGCTGGGCGGGAACACCGCCACATTATGGGAAGGGCGCGTCACACAATTTGACGAAACCCCATCCGTATATCGCAACCCCATTGACGCCACCACCGCACGTGTGTTTTCCGATCCACCGATGAATTTTTTAACCGTAACCAAAGCGGGCAAAAAGCTGTCGTTTGGTGACGGGCAATCAGCATCGGCAACGGGTGCAATGGCAAAACTGGCCGATGGGCAATACACGGCTGGGTTTCGTCCCAATCATGTGGAATTGAAACGCGGTGCAAAATCTGATCTGGAATTTGATACCAAATTGGTTGTGACCGAAATAACGGGTTCTGAAACATTTGTGCACCTTGATCATCACGGTGATCGTTGGGTTGGATTGATCCACGGGGTGCAGGATTTGAAACTGGGCGCGGCGCTGCCTGTATATTTGAACCCAGCGTATATTTACATGTTTGATGCCAGCGGTGCGCTTGTCGCTCCCGCATCATACGCAGCGGCGGCATAGGGGCGGGAAATGGCAAAAATTACACTGAAAAATTTGGCACATTCATATCTGCCCAACCCAAGCAGCGAAGATGACTATGCGCTGAAAGAATTAAACCACGAATGGGTGGATGGCGAAGCATATGCATTGCTGGGATCATCTGGTTGTGGGAAATCAACGCTGTTGAATATCATTTCTGGCCTGTTGCACCCATCACAAGGGCGCATCTTGTTTAATGATGTGGATGTGACCGATCAACCAACGGCACAGCGCAACATTGCACAGGTATTTCAATTCCCCGTGGTGTACGACACCATGACCGTGCGTGATAATTTGGCATTTCCACTGCGCAATCGCGGTGCGGATGCATCCTATGTTGCGCAGCGTGTGCAACAGATCGGTGAAATGATCGGGATGGAGGCAGAATTGGATCGCAAGGCACGCGGTCTGACCGCTGATGCGAAACAAAAAATCAGCCTTGGCCGTGGCATGGTGCGCGAAGATGTGAACGCGTTGTTGTTTGACGAACCGCTCACCGTGATTGATCCCCATATGAAATGGGAATTGCGCACACAGTTAAAACAGCTTCACCATGATTTTGGTCACACGATGATTTACGTGACGCACGATCAGACAGAGGCCTTGACCTTCGCCGATAAGGTGGTGGTGATGTATGACGGTGGCGTTGTGCAAATGGGCACACCCCAAGAATTGTTTGAAACACCTGAACACACATTCGTGGGTTATTTCATCGGATCACCGGGGATGAATTTTCTGGATGCCGAAATTGCGGGGCGTCATGCCAATATCGCGGGCACGCAAATTGATCTGGGTGCAGGATACGGCGCAATTGATGGCAAAACACAAGTGGGCGTGCGCCCTGAATTCACCCGTTTGGGAACGGGTGACGAAGGCTTGCCCATCAACATCACACGGGTCGAGGACGTCGGGCGCCACAAAATTGTACGCGCCGATTACAAGGGCCAAGAAATCAACATTATCGCCCCCGAAGGCCAAGAAATTGGCGCAGATATGAACCGCGTTGTGTTCGATCCTGCGGGTATCAATATTTACGCCAATGAATGGCGCGTCAAAGGGGAGGCGGCGTAATGGAAAAAACTGTTAATCAAAAGGCATGGTTTTTAATCCTGCCCGTGTTGATCTTGGTGGCGTTTTCTGCCGTGATCCCATTGATGACCGTGGTGAATTATTCCGTGCAGGATACATTCGGCAACAACCAATTTTTCTGGGCAGGTTTGGAATGGTTCGAAGAATTGTTGCATTCCGAACGTCTGCATGATGCGCTGGGCCGTCAAATCATTTTCTCACTGATTATCCTTGCAATCGAAGTCCCGCTTGGCATTTTCATAGCGCTGAATATGCCCAAAAAGGGTTTTTGGGCTTCGTTGTGTTTGGTGTTGATGTCACTGCCATTGTTGATCCCTTGGAATGTGGTTGGCACAATTTGGCAAATCTTTGGGCGCGTTGATATTGGTCTGTTGGGCTATACGCTCGATAAACTTGGCATTGCCTATAACTATACCCAAGATAGCTTTGCTGCGTGGGTGACAGTAATCGTAATGGACGTTTGGCACTGGACATCATTGGTGGCCTTGCTGGCCTATGCGGGTTTGCAATCTATCCCTGATGCCTATTACCAAGCTGCGAAAATAGATCAGGCGAGCCGTTGGAAAGTGTTCCGCTTTATCGAATTGCCAAAAATGCAGGGCGTTTTGATGATCGCGATCTTGCTGCGATTTATGGACAGTTTCATGATCTATACCGAACCGTTTGTTGTAACGGGCGGGGGGCCTGGTAATTCTACCACGTTCTTGTCGATTGATCTGGTGAAAATGGCGCTTGGCCAATTTGATCTGGGGCCAGCGGCTGCATTTTCAATCATGTACTATCTGGTGATCCTGTTGATTTCATACGTGTTCTACACAGTGATGACCAACCTAGATAAACGGGACGGTGTATAATTATGGCACATTCTGGAAACAAACCGCGCGTCAATACCAGCGCCATCGTGATGACACTGTATTTGGTGTTCTTGCTCTTGCCTATTTATTGGCTGTTGAACATGAGCCTGAAAACGAACGAGGAAATCCTCAGCGTGTTTTCAATCTGGCCGCGTAATCTGACGTTTGCTAATTATGCAACCATTTTGACGGATGCATCATGGTATATGGGGTACGTTAATTCATTGATCTATGTGGTGATGAATACGGTGATTTCATTGCTGGTGGCATTGCCCGCCGCCTATGCGTTCAGCCGCTATTCATTCATGGGTGATAAACATCTGTTTTTCTGGCTGTTGACCAATCGCATGGCACCCCCTGCGGTGTTTGCGCTGCCGTTTTTCCAACTGTATTCATCCGTTGGGTTGTTCGATACGCATATCGCCGTGGCCTTGGCGCATTGTTTGTTTAACGTCCCATTGGCCGTGTGGATCCTAGAGGGTTTCATGCGCGGCGTACCCAAAGAAATTGATGAAACAGCCTATATCGACGGTTATTCATTCCCGCGCTTTTTCATCAAGATTTTCACACCATTGATTGCATCTGGCATCGGTGTGGCGGCGTTTTTCTGTTTCATGTTCTCATGGGTGGAATTGCTTTTGTCGCGCACATTGACCAGCGTCGAGGCAAAACCAATTGCCGCGGCAATGACACGCACAGTATCCGCATCTGGTTTGGATTGGGGCGTGCTGGCGGCGGCGGGTGTTTTAACAATCGTGCCGGGTGCTTTGGTTATTTATTTCGTTCGTAACTACATCGCCAAGGGTTTTGCCCTTGGGCGGGTTTAACAGGAGGATTTGCAAATGGCATGGATGGCATGGACAACACCGACTGCAATATTCTTTGTAATCATCGCCTGTATTTTGGTGACCTTCACCGTACTGGCAATCAAATTTCCCGAAACGCCACGGCTTGGCGTTTTGCGGATCGAAACCACGCGTGGTGATCGTTTGTTCATCACGCTGCTTGGCTCTGCCTTTATCAATTTGGCATGGCTTGGACTGGTTGGCGCATCGCAACCCTTTGCGCTTATCGTTTGTCTGATCTACGCAGTGGGGGTTTTCCGCTGGGTCTGATTAGGCGTTTCTTGGGTTGGGTGCCGTGCACCCATCCCGTCATCAAAGTTCTTTTTGGGAGGTACATAATGAACTTTAATCTTAAATCCACAACGGCGCTGGGGCTTGCGGTTAGCATGCTTGCAACGCCAATGTTTGCGGATATGAATGCGGCCAAGTCTTTCTTGGACGCTGAAATCGGCGATCTGTCCGCGCTTAGCCGTGCAGATCAAGAAGCGGAAATGCAATGGATGATTGATGCGGCAAAACCTTTTGCTGGCATGGAAATCAAAGTTGTTTCCGAAACCATCACAACACATGAATATGAATCCAAAGTGTTGGCACCAGCGTTTGAAAAAATCACGGGTATCAAAATCACCCACGATTTGATCGGCGAAGGTGACGTGGTTGAAAAACTGCAAACGCAAATGCAATCAGGCGAAAATATCTATGACGCCTATATCAACGACTCCGATTTGATCGGTACGCACTGGCGTTACCAACAAGCGCGCAATCTGACCGATTGGATGGCGGGTGAAGGTGCGGATGTAACCAGCCCAACACTGGATCTGCAAGATTTCATCGGCCTGTCATTCACAACCGGCCCTGATGATAAACTGTACCAATTGCCAGACCAACAATTCGCGAACCTTTACTGGTTCCGTTACGATTGGTTCAACGACGAACAAAACAAAGCGGATTTCAAAGCGAAATACGGTTATGATTTGGGCGTTCCTGTAAACTGGTCTGCATATGAAGACATCGCTGAATTCTTCACAGGTCGTGATTTGTCACGTCTTGGCGTTGAGGGCGACGTTTACGGCAACATGGATTACGGTAAAAAAGACCCATCATTGGGTTGGCGTTACACCGATGCGTGGCTGTCCATGGCGGGCGCTGGCGACAAGGGTGAGCCGAACGGTTTGCCAGTGGACGAATGGGGTCTTCGTGTAAACGACAAATCCCAAACGGTTGGTTCTTGTGTCGCGCGTGGTGGTGCAACAAACGGCCCAGCAGCGGTTTATGCGATTACAAAATCCATCGAGTGGCTGAAAAAATATTCACCACCCGCAGCAGCTGGTATGACATTTAGCGAAGCAGGCCCAATTCCTGCCCAAGGTAATGTTGCACAGCAAATGTTCTGGTACACTGTGTTTACCGCAGCATCTGTAGAGCCAAGCTTGCCAGTGATGAACGAAGACGGCACGCCAAAATGGCGTATGGCGCCTTCACCACACGGTGCGTATTGGTCTGAAGGTACCAAAATTGGTTACCAAGATGCAGGTTCATGGACGTTGATGAAATCAACACCTGTTGACCGCGCAAAGGCTGCTTGGTTGTATGCGCAATTCGTGACATCCAAAACAGTTGACGTGAAAAAAGCACATGTTGGTCTGACATTCATTCGTGAATCCACAGTTCAGCACGAAAGCTTTACAGAACGTGCGCCAAAACTGGGTGGCTTGGTTGAATTTTACCGCTCACCAGCACGCGTTCAGTGGTCACCAACAGGTACCAATGTTCCAGATTATCCAAAACTGGCACAGTTGTGGTGGCAGAACATTGGTGATGCAATGTCAGGTGCGAAAACACCACAAGAGGCATTGGATTCACTTTGTGCAGAACAAGAACGTGTTCTTGAACGTCTGGAACGCGCAGGCGTTCAAGGTGAACTTGGTCCAAAATTGAATGAACCACGCGATCCTGCCGAATGGCTTGCTGAACCAGGTGCGCCAAAAGCGAAACTGGAAAACGAAGACGAAGAACCAAAAACCGTCAGCTATGACGATTTGGTTGCGTCTTGGAAATAAGATTTGACTGGGGCGTTCGCGCCCCAGTTCCACGTCTCCTCCTGGCTTGACATCACGTCGGTTTTGATCAGATTTGTGTCTTGCCAATCTGCGGCTCTTGTTGATGCAAGGGCCGCATTCTTTTCAATTATAAAGGTACGCCATGACCCATATTCTTGCGATTGATCAGGGAACCACATCCAGCCGCGCGATACTGTTTGATTCCAACATGGAAATCACCGCCTCCGCGCAAGAAGAATTTGAACAACATTTCCCCGATTCCGGTTGGGTTGAACACGACCCCAGCGACCTGTGGTCAACCACGGCTGGCACCTGTCGTAATGTGATTGAACGCGCGGGATTGTCTGAAAAAGACATCACCGCCATTGGCATTACCAATCAACGTGAAACCACCGTTGTTTGGGATCGCAAAACCGGCAAGGCGATTTATAACGCAATTGTCTGGCAGGATCGGCGCACCGCTGATTATTGTCGCGAACTGCGCGACGCTGGACACGAGAATATGGTCACCGAAAAAACGGGCCTGTTGTTGGACCCATATTTTTCGGGCACCAAATTAAAATGGATCTTGGATCATGTTGATGGCGCACGTGACCGCGCAGCAGCGGGTGAATTGCTGTTTGGTACTGTGGATTCATTTCTGATCTGGAAATTAACGGGCGGGCGCGAACATGTGACCGATGCCACGAACGCTGCACGCACATTATTATACGACATTCGCAAGGGCCGTTGGAGCAAAACCATCTGCGATTTGTTGGATATTCCGATGGATATGTTGCCAGTGGTAAAAGACTGCGCCGCTGATTTTGGCATGACCCGCGCCGATCTGTTTGGTCGGGAAATTCCGATTTTGGGTGTGGCGGGCGATCAACAGGCCGCCACCATCGGGCAGGCGTGTTTTGAACCGGGCATGATGAAATCAACCTATGGCACGGGCTGTTTTGCATTGATGAATACGGGGGACACACCTGTTGTGTCGCAAAACCGTCTGCTTGCCACGATCGGATATCAATTGGATGGCAAACCAACCTATGCGCTGGAAGGGTCGATATTTATCGCAGGTGCCGTGGTGCAATGGTTGCGCGATGGTCTGCAAATCATTCGCGATGCGAAAGAAACTCAACCACTGGCGGAATCGGCGGATGATCATCAAACGGTGATTATGGTGCCTGCGTTCACTGGTTTGGGCGCACCCTATTGGAATGCGGAATGTCGCGGTGCGATCTATGGTCTGACCCGTAATTCCGGCCCCGCCGAATTTGCACGTGCAGCGCTTGAAAGTGTCGGATACCAAACCCGCGATTTACTAGAAGCAATGCACGCTGACTGGAAAGGCGAAGTAAACGATAGCACACTTCGCGTTGATGGCGGCATGAGCGCATCAGATTGGGCGATGCAGTTTCTGTCCGACATTATCGGCGCACCCGTTGATCGCCCAAAGGTGTTGGAAACAACGGCATTAGGCGCGGCATGGCTTGCAGGGATGCGCGCTGGCATTTACCCATCCAAGGAAGATTTCGCAAAATCATGGGCGTTGGATCGCAAATTTACCCCCGATATGGATGAAACCACACGCGCGGATAAATACGCAGGCTGGAAACGCGCGATTGATGCGACTTTGGCCGTTTAGCCGTAATTTTTCAGGGGCAGGGTCACATATCTGTGCTGCCCCTTGAATTCCCTCGCAAAGACTCGTAATTAAACGCTTGATCAGATCAAGGAGCCGCCAGATGGCACGCACAAACCCGCTCACCTTTATTGCCCAAGTTCGCGCAGAAGTCGCCAAAGTTGTTTGGCCAACACGTCGCGAAACCACAATCACAACGATCATGGTTTTTATCATGGCGTTTTTTGCGGCAACTTTCTTTTTCATCGTCGATCAAATCGTAAAGTTGGGTTTGAACGGAATTCTTGGGATAGGCGGTTGAATTCAAACGGTTTTGGGTTTAAACGCCTGTAATCCACAGTAGATTAGCGCGCAGCGATTCGGTTTGCGCGCCTTTTTATTGTCGGTCGGCAATCACGTAAGTGACTGTTTAACAATGATTTATGGGGCGGTTTGCCCGTCCTTAAGAAGGCGTCGAGCATTATGGCAAAACGGTGGTATTCGGTAAGTGTACTTTCGAATTACGAAAAGAAAGTAAAAGAAGCGATCGACGAGGCAGTCGAGCAAGAAGGCTTGCAAGACGAAATCGAACAGGTCCTCGTACCAACCGAAGAAGTGGTCGAAGTGCGCCGCGGCAAAAAATACAATGTCGAGCGTCGCTTTATGCCGGGTTACATTTTGGTGCGCATGGAGATGACCGAAAAAGGTTATCACCTGATCAACAACACCAACCGCGTCACGGGTTTTCTGGGTCAGCCAGGTAAACCAAGCCCGATGCGCGATTCAGAAGTAAGTTACATCCTTAACCAAGTTGAGGAAGGCGCGGAAAATCCACGCACTTTGATCGCCTACGAAATCGGCGAACAAGTCAACGTCACCGACGGCCCGTTCGAGGGTTTCGCTGGTACCGTGGAAGAGGTGGACGAAGAAAACGCCCGCTTGAAAGTTTCCGTATCAATCTTTGGTCGGGCAACCCCGGTCGAACTCGAATACACACAGGTTAATAAACAAACCTAGTGTTGTGCATGTGGGAGGAGCGGGTCACGCGTGATCCAAACCGCACCACACCAAATTGATCAGATGGACGCGCGGTCCAAATGATCGGAGCTAAAGGAGGCCATAATGGCTAAAAAAGTTGCTGGCACGATGAAACTGCAGGTTCCTGCAGGTCAAGCCAACCCATCACCACCCGTTGGTCCTGCGCTGGGTCAGCGCGGCATTAACATCATGGAATTCTGTAAAGCGTTCAACGCGAAAACACAGGAATTGGAAGCGGGCGCACCTTGCCCAACAGTTATCACGTATTACGTTGATAAATCTTTCACCATGGACATCAAAACGCCACCTGCGTCTTACTACTTGAAAAAAGCAGCGAAACTGAAATCTGGTGCGAAAACACCAAGCCGCGAAATCGTTGGCACAGTGACTGCGAAACAAGTGAAAGAAATCGCAGAAGCGAAAATGAAAGATTTGAACGCAAACGATATCGACGCTGCGATGAAAATCATCATGGGTTCTGCCCGTTCAATGGGCATCGAGGTGAAGTAATGGCGAAATACGGTAAAAGAACAACCGCAGCACGCGAAGCATTCGCTGGCAAATCTGCAGTTACTGTTGAAGAAGCTGTTGCTTTGATAAAAGGTAACGCAAAAGCAAAATTCGACGAAACAGTTGATATTGCGATGAACTTGGGTGTTGACCCACGTCACGCCGATCAAATGGTTCGCGGTGTAGTATCATTGCCAAACGGCACTGGTAAAACAATGCGCGTTGCGGTTTTTGCACGTGATGCAAAAGCAGAAGAAGCAAAAGCAGCGGGCGCTGACATCGTTGGCGCAGAAGACCTGATGGAAATCGTTCAGGGCGGCAAGATCGAATTCGATCGTTGTATCGCAACACCTGACATGATGGCCGTTGTTGGTCGTCTTGGTAAAGTATTGGGTCCACGTAACCTGATGCCAAACCCACGCGTTGGTACAGTGACAATGGACGTTAAGGCCGCTGTCGAAGCTGCCAAAGGCGGCGAAGTCCAGTTCAAAGTTGAAAAAGCAGGCGTTGTGCACGCAGGTGTTGGTAAAACATCATTTGACGAAGCAAAACTCACTGAAAACGTGAAAGCGTTTATCACTGCTGTTCAAAAAGCAAAACCAGAAGGTGCCAAAGGCGCATACATGAAAAAGATCGCTTTGTCGTCCACAATGGGCCCAAGCGTTACTTTGGATGTTGATGCCTTCCTGAAAGGTTAAAGAATTTTGCTGGCGTGTAAGCGCCAGCAGATATGACGGGGATCGCAAGATTTTCGTCAACTGTCCGAGACGGTGGGTGCTGCTACAAACAGCTTAATCTCCTGCCTGAGATGGGAACCGAACAATTTTCGCCTTTGGGTGATTTTGGGAGGGGACCGGAACGGACCCTAACTGCTGATCTGCCGTGATTATGGCGGGTTAGTGAAACTGAGCCGGGGGGTGAATTTTGCCTCTCAAATTTGGAGAAACACTGTGGATAGAGCCCAAAAAGAAGCGCTGGTCGATGAACTTGGCCAAATCTTCAAGGACTCTGGTGTTGTCGTAGTATCTCACTATGCCGGCATTACAGTTGCAGAAATGCAAGACTTCCGTGCGCGCATGCGCGAAGCGGGTGGTTTTGTACGTGTTGCCAAAAACAAGCTCGCCAAAATCGCTCTTGAAGGCAAGCCATGCGAAAGCATTTCAGGCATGTTGGATGGAATGACAGTCCTATCTTATTCAGAGGACCCAGTTGCCGCGGCGAAAGTCACGGAAGCTTATGCCAAAGATAACGACAAGCTCGTTATCCTTGGGGGTGCAATGGGTGAGAACGCATTGGACGTTGCCGGTGTCAAAGCTGTTGCCGCTATGCCGTCACGCGAGGAGCTTATTGCTTCTATCGTTGGCTG
Source organism: Paramylibacter ulvae (assembly GCF_014652655.1). GTDB lineage: Bacteria > Pseudomonadota > Alphaproteobacteria > Rhodobacterales > Rhodobacteraceae > Amylibacter > Amylibacter ulvae. Next base: position 14,623 of record NZ_BMZF01000007.1, on the reverse strand, counting down.
TATCGCTGCTCCTGCTTCGAATATCGCTGGTGCAATTGGCGCGCCTGCTTCTAACATCGCTTCCATCTTGGAAACGATCGAAGAAAAGGCTGCATAAGCATACTGCAAATGTAATTCGGTGTCGTGAAAATGACATCACTGGAAACAGAACTTAAAACTGAACGGAATATATCAAATGGCTGATATTAAAAAACTAGCAGAAGAAATCGTAGGCCTTACGCTTTTGGAAGCACAAGAACTGAAAACACTTCTTAAAGACGAGTACGGCATCGAGCCTGCTGCTGGTGGCGCTGTAATGGTTGCTGGTGCAGCTGGTGGCGACGCTGGTGGTGCTGCAGAAGAAAAAGACGAATTCGACGTAATTCTGAAATCTGCAGGCGACAAGAAAATCAACGTGATCAAAGAAGTGCGTGCGATCACTGGTTTGGGTCTGAAAGAAGCAAAAGACTTGGTTGAAGCTGGCGGCAAAGCTGTCAAAGAAGGCGCAACTAAAGCTGAAGCAGAAGAAATCAAGAAGAAGCTTGAAGAAGCTGGCGCTGAAATCGAACTGAAGTAATTCAGTTGGGCTCATAGCCCGCTTAAATATTTGGCTGGCCTCGCGGTTTCGTGGGGCCAGCCGATCCTGTCTTTCTAGGGGCCTTTGTGCAAGACCTCTTGAAAGACAGGGAAAATTCGGGAGCCATGGGTAGGGAACCTTGGCAAGAATAGGATTTTCCTTGTTCAGTTGGCCTTTGTACGGCGGTGCCCGACGCCCGTGCAAGGTGGACAATAAAGAGGTGAAGACGAGCATGGCTCAGACGCATTCAGGTTTTAAACGAATCCGCAAACATTATGGCAAAATCCGCGAAGTTTTGGATATGCCGAACCTTATTCAGGTACAGAAAAGCTCTTACGATCTGTTCTTGCGCTCTGGTGATCAACCAGAACCAATGACTGGCGAAGGCATCAATGGTGTTTTCCAATCCGTATTTCCAATCAAAGATTTTAACGAAACCTCCGTTTTGGAATTCGTAAAATACGAGCTGGAAAAACCCAAATACGATGTTGAGGAATGTCAGCAGCGCGACATGACTTACTCCGCTCCACTTAAGGTGACATTGCGCCTTATCGTGTTTGATGTGGACGAAGACACAGGCGCGCGTTCTGTCAAAGACATCAAAGAACAAGACGTGTTCATGGGCGATATGCCTTTGATGACACCAAACGGTACGTTCGTTGTGAACGGCACCGAGCGTGTGATCGTATCCCAGATGCACCGTTCACCTGGTGTTTTCTTTGACCACGATCGTGGCAAAACCCACTCTTCTGGTAAATTGTTGTTCGCCAGCCGCATCATTCCCTATCGCGGTTCATGGTTGGATTTCGAATTTGATGCCAAAGACATGGTTTACGCGCGTATCGACCGTCGTCGTAAATTGCCTGTAACAACATTGTTGTATGCACTTGGTCTGGACCAAGAAGGTATCTGCGATGCCTATTACGATTCTGTTGATTACACATACGATGCCAAGAAAAAAGCATGGAAAACCAAGTTTTTCCCAGAGCGCGTTCGTGGCACGAAACCTACTCTTGATATTGTTGATGCAAAAACGGGCGAAGTCATTGCAGAAGCAGGCAAGAAAGTTACACCACGCACAGTGAAAAAACTGATCGACGAAGGTAACGTTACCGACGTGTTGGTTCCATACGAAGGCGTGATCGGGCGTTTCGCGGCCAAAGATATCATCAACGAAGAAACGGGTGAAATCTATGTCGAGGCTGGCGAAGAGCTGACTGTTGAATACGACAAAGAAGACAACATCATCGGCGGTACAGTGCATGCATTGCTGGATGCGGGCGTGAAAACGATCCCAACTTTGGACATCGACAACATCAATGTTGGCCCATACATCCGCACAACGATGGCAGCTGATAAAAACTTGAACCGCGAAACTGCGTTGATGGATATTTATCGTGTGATGCGCCCAGGCGAACCACCGACCGTTGATGCCGCATCTGCGTTGTTTGACAGCCTGTTCTTTGATTCAGAGCGTTATGATCTTTCTGCGGTTGGCCGTGTGAAAATGAACATGCGTCTGCAATTGGATGCAGAAGACACACAACGCACATTGCGCAAAGAAGACATCATTGCCGTGATCAAAGGTCTGGTTGACCTGCGTGATGGCAAAGGCGACGTTGACGACATCGACCACCTTGGTAATCGCCGTGTGCGTTCCGTTGGTGAATTGATGGAAAACCAATATCGTGTTGGCCTGTTGCGTATGGAACGCGCGATCAAAGAACGCATGTCATCTGTCGAAATCGACACGATCATGCCACAAGATTTGATCAATGCAAAACCAGCCGCCGCGGCTGTTCGTGAATTCTTTGGCTCCAGCCAATTGTCACAATTCATGGACCAAACGAACCCATTGTCAGAAGTCACGCACAAGCGTCGCCTGTCTGCGCTTGGGCCAGGTGGTTTGACACGTGAACGTGCGGGCTTTGAGGTTCGCGACGTTCACCCAACACATTATGGTCGTATGTGTCCGATTGAAACGCCAGAGGGTCCAAACATTGGTTTGATCAACTCGCTTGCATCATTCGCACGTGTGAACAAATACGGTTTCATCGAAACACCATACCGCCGCGTTGACGATGGTAAGGTAACGGATGATGTGCAATACATGTCCGCCACCGAAGAAATGCGTTTCACGGTTGCGCAGGCAAACGCGCAATTGGATGCGAATGGTAAATTCACCAACGATCTCGTGTCTACGCGCGAAGCTGGCGAATACGCATTGAACCCACCAGAGCGTATTGATTACATTGACGTGAGCCCAAAACAGCTTGTGTCTGTTGCGGCGTCTCTGATCCCGTTCTTGGAAAACGACGACGCCAACCGTGCGTTGATGGGTTCCAACATGCAACGCCAAGCCGTGCCTTTGTTGAAAGCGGACGCACCGTTTGTTGGTACTGGTATTGAACAAGTTGTTGCTCGCGATTCAGGTGCGGCAATCACGGCGCGCCGTGGTGGTATCATCGACCAGGTTGACGCGATGCGTATCGTTGTGCGTGTTACGGATGCAATGGAAGCAGGCGATCCAGGTGTGGATATTTACCGTCTGCGTAAATTCCAACGTTCAAACCAAAACACATGTATCAACCAACGCCCATTGGTAAAGGTTGGCGATCGTGTAACCGCTGGTGAAGTTGTGGCCGATGGCCCATCAACAGATATCGGTGAATTGGCGCTTGGTAAAAACGTGCTCGTCGCGTTTATGCCTTGGAACGGTTACAACTACGAAGACTCGATCCTGATCTCGGAACGTATCGTAAAAGACGACGTATTCACATCTGTCCATATCGAAGAATTCGAAGTGGCCGCACGTGATACGAAGCTTGGCCCAGAGGAAATCACACGTGATATTCCAAATGTCGGCGAAGAAGCGTTACGTAACTTGGACGAAGCAGGTATCGTTTACATCGGTGCAGAGGTTGGACCAGCGGATATCTTGGTTGGTAAAATCACACCAAAAGGCGAAAGCCCAATGACACCAGAAGAAAAACTTCTGCGTGCCATCTTTGGTGAAAAAGCATCTGATGTGCGTGACACATCATTGCGTGTGCCACCGGGTGATTACGGCACAATCGTAGAAGTACGTGTGTTTAACCGCCACGGCATCGACAAAGACGAACGTGCGTTGCAAATTGAACGTGAAGAGGTTGAACGCCTTGCACGTGACCGCGACGACGAGGTCGATATTCTTGATCGTAACATCTATGCCCGTCTCAAAGACATGCTGATCGGCAAAAAGGCTGTGAAAGGCCCCAAAGGCATCAAATCTGGTTCAACCATTGATGATGAATTGCTGGAAAGCTTAAGCCACGGTTTGTGGTGGCAGTTGGCACTGGAGGACGACAAAGACGCATCCGAAATGGAAGCCTTGAACAAACAATACGAAATCCAAAAGAAATCTTTGGAAGCACGTTTTGAAGACAAGGTTGAAAAAGTACGTCGCGGCGATGATCTTCCGCCCGGTGTGATGAAAATGGTCAAAGTTTTCATCGCGGTGAAACGCAAATTGCAACCTGGTGATAAAATGGCTGGTCGTCACGGCAACAAAGGTGTGATTTCACGCGTTGTTCCCGAAGAAGACATGCCGTTCTTGGCTGATGGTACACCTGTTGATTTCTGTCTGAACCCATTGGGCGTTCCATCACGTATGAACGTTGGTCAGATTTTGGAAACTCACATGGGCTGGGCCGCACGCGGTTTGGGTAAATCCATCGATGAATCGTTGAAAGAATATCGTCGTTCAGGTGATATGACACCTGTTCAAGAAGCGATGAAAATCGCCTATGGCGATGATCTGTATGACGAAGTTATCAAGGACATGACCCAAGACGAATTGCTGGAAGCAGCGGGTAACGTCACTAACGGTGTGCCAATCGCAACACCAGTATTTGACGGTGCAAAAGAGGCTGATGTGAACGATGCACTGACACGTGCAGGGTTCGAAACATCTGGTCAATCCGTACTGTTTGATGGCCGCACGGGCGAACAATTCGCACGTAAGGTTACAGTTGGTGTGAAATACTTGCTGAAACTGCATCACCTTGTGGACGACAAAATCCACGCGCGTTCAACGGGGCCATACAGCCTTGTCACACAGCAACCGCTGGGTGGTAAAGCACAGTTCGGCGGACAGCGTTTCGGTGAGATGGAAGTTTGGGCGCTGGAAGCATATGGCGCAGCTTACACATTGCAGGAAATGTTGACTGTCAAATCTGATGACGTCGCTGGCCGTACCAAAGTGTACGAAAGCATCGTCAAAGGCGAAGACAACTTCGAAGCTGGTATTCCAGAATCGTTTAACGTGCTTGTCAAAGAAATCCGCTCACTGGGCCTTAACGTCCAGTTGCTGGATGCGGAGAGCGAGTAGGCGTTCGCGCCTGCTCCTTCAACTGAACTCGAGATTAGGATCTAAAAATGAACCAAGAAATCACGAACAACCCGTTCAACCCCGTCCAGCCGCCCAAGACTTTTGATGAAATTCAAATTTCTTTGGCGTCTCCTGAACGGATTCTATCATGGTCTTTCGGCGAAATCAAAAAGCCTGAAACCATTAACTATCGTACATTCAAACCAGAACGCGATGGCCTGTTCTGTGCGCGTATCTTTGGCCCGATCAAAGATTACGAATGTCTTTGCGGCAAATATAAACGCATGAAATACCGCGGCGTTGTCTGCGAAAAATGTGGTGTTGAAGTTACGCTTCAAAAAGTACGTCGTGAACGTATGGGCCACATTGATCTGGCGGCACCTGTTGCACATATCTGGTTCCTGAAATCATTGCCGTCCCGCATCGGTTTGATGCTGGATATGACGTTGCGTGAACTGGAACGTGTGTTGTATTTCGAACAATACGTTGTCATCGAACCAGGTTTGACCGACCTTAACTATGGTCAAATGCTGAACGAAGACGAATTCATGGAAGCCCAAGATCAATACGGCGAAGATGCGTTTAACGCAGGTATCGGTGCCGAAGCGATCCGCGAAATGTTGTCAAACATCGATTTGGAAGCAGAAGCAGAACAGCTTCGCGAAGAATTGGCCGAAGCAACAGGCGAATTGAAACCGAAAAAGATCATCAAACGTCTGAAGGTTGTTGAAGCATTCATCGAATCTGGCAACCGTCCAGAATGGATGATCATGACCGTTTTGCCAGTGATCCCACCAGAATTGCGCCCATTGGTGCCATTGGATGGCGGTCGTTTTGCAACGTCTGATTTGAACGATCTGTATCGTCGTGTGATCAACCGTAACAACCGTTTGAAACGTCTGATCGAATTGCGCGCACCTGATATTATCGTACGTAACGAAAAACGTATGTTGCAGGAATCTGTGGATGCGTTGTTTGACAACGGTCGTCGTGGTCGTGTGATTACAGGTGCGAACAAACGCGCGCTGAAATCATTGTCAGACATGTTGAAGGGTAAACAGGGTCGTTTCCGTCAAAACCTTTTGGGTAAACGCGTTGATTTCTCTGGTCGTTCGGTCATTGTGACTGGCCCAGAATTGAAATTGCACCAATGTGGTTTGCCCAAGAAAATGGCGCTAGAGCTGTTTAAACCATTCATCTATTCACGTCTTGAGGCAAAAGGCATGTCCTCGACCGTGAAACAGGCAAAAAAGATCGTTGAAAAAGAACGCCCAGAAGTTTGGGATATCTTGGACGAAGTGATCCGCGAACACCCTGTGATGCTGAACCGTGCGCCAACATTGCACCGTTTGGGTATCCAAGCGTTCGAACCTGTGTTGATTGAGGGCAAAGCCATCCAATTGCACCCGCTTGTATGTTCTGCGTTTAACGCTGACTTTGACGGTGACCAAATGGCGGTACACGTTCCATTGAGCCTAGAGGCACAATTGGAAGCACGTGTATTGATGATGTCCACAAACAACGTTTTGTCCCCTGCCAATGGTAAGCCGATTATCGTTCCTTCACAGGATATGATTTTGGGTATTTATTACCTGTCCCTTGCCCGCGAAGGCATGAAGGGCGAAGGCATGGTATTTTCCAATCCACAGGAAATGGAACATGCGCTGGACAACGGTTTGGTTCACCTTCACTCGAACATCACTTGCCGTGTGCAACAGGTGGATGAAGAGGGTAACTTGATCTGGACACGTGTTGAAACAACACCGGGTCGTGTGAAACTGGGTACGTTGTTGCCGTTGAATAACAAAGCGCCGTTTGACTTGGTCAACCGTTTGCTGCGTAAAAAAGAAGTCGGCGAAGTGATCGACACGGTTTATCGTTACTGTGGTCAAAAAGAATCTGTGATCTTCTGTGATCAGATCATGACCTTGGGTTTCCGTGAAGCGTTCAAAGCAGGCATTTCATTTGGTAAGGATGACATGGTTATCCCAGACACCAAATGGGAACTGGTGAACGAAACTCGTGATTACGTAAAAGGTTTCGAACAACAGTATATGGACGGTCTGATTACACAGGGCGAAAAATACAACAAAGTTGTCGATGCTTGGTCAAAAGCCAACGAAAAAGTCACCGATGCGATGATGGATAGCATTTCAGCATCTAAACGCGACGAGAATGGCGCAGAAATGGAACCGAACTCAGTTTACATGATGGCTCACTCTGGTGCGCGTGGTTCTGTGACACAGATGAAACAGCTGGGCGGTATGCGCGGTTTGATGGCGAAACCAAATGGTGACATCATCGAAACGCCGATTATCTCTAACTTTAAAGAGGGTCTATCGGTTCTAGAGTACTTTAACTCTACCCACGGTGCACGTAAGGGTCTGTCAGATACGGCGTTGAAAACGGCGAACTCTGGTTACCTGACACGTCGTCTGGTTGACGTTGCACAAGACTGTATCGTGCGTCAGCATGATTGTGGCACAGAGCGTTCAATCACGGCCCAAGCGGCGGTGAATGATGGCGAAGTTGTTGCAAGCTTGTCCGAACGTATCCTTGGTCGTGTTATGGCCGAAGACATTCTTCACCCAGCAACGGGTGATGTTTTGGCCAAACGTGGCGAATTGCTGGACGAACGTGCAGCAGACGCGATCGAAGAAGCTGGCGTTGTTTCATTGCAAATGCGCAGCCCGCTTACATGTGAAGCAGATGATGGTATCTGTGCACAATGTTACGGTCGCGATTTGGCACGTGGTACACAGGTGAACCCAGGCGAAGCGGTTGGTATTATTGCCGCCCAATCAATTGGTGAACCAGGTACACAGTTGACCATGCGTACATTCCACATTGGTGGTGTTGCACAAGGTGGCCAACAATCGTTCCAAGACAGCAGCCAAGCAGGTAAGGTTGAAATCCGCAATCCAAACATTCTGATGAATCGCGACAAAGAACAAATCGTGATGGGTCGGAACACGGAATTGGTGATTGTTGATGCGAACGGCCAAGATGTTGCATCACATAAAATGCCATATGGTACCAAATTGTTGGTCAAAGACGGTGCATCTGTTGCACGCGGCGACAAACTATTTGAATGGGATCCATATACATTGCCAATCATCGCGGAAAAACCGGGTGTTGCGCGTTTCGTTGACCTGATCTCTGGTATTTCGATCCGTGACGTAACCGATGACGCGACAGGCATTAGCCAGAAAATCGTATCCGATTGGCGTTCCGCGCCAAAAGGTTCCGATCTGAAACCTGAAATTCTGATCAATGATCCGAAAACAGGTGAAAGCGTTCTGTTGGATAACGGTAACCCTGAAAAACACGCAATGTCTGTTGACGCGATTTTGTCCATCGAAGATGGCCAAGAAGTGTTGGCGGGTGATGTATTGGCGCGTATCCCACGCGAAGGTACAAAAACCAAAGACATTACGGGTGGTTTGCCACGTGTTGCTGAACTGTTCGAAGCACGTCGTCCGAAAGATCACGCGATCATCGCCGAAATTGATGGCCACGTGACATTCGGGAAAGACTTCAAAAACAAACGCCGTATTGAAATTCACCCAACAGAAGAGGGTGAAGAGGTACGCCAGTACATGGTGCCAAAAGGCAAGCACATCCCTGTACAAGAAGGCGACCTTATTCTTAAGGGCGAATATATCATGGACGGCAACCCAGCGCCCCATGACATCCTGAATATTATGGGTGTCGAAGCACTGGCCGATTACATGATCGACGAAGTCCAAGACGTGTATCGTCTGCAAGGTGTTAAAATCAACGACAAGCACATCGAAGTTATCGTGCGCCAAATGCTGCAAAAGTGGGAAATCACTGAAAGCGGTGGCACAACGTTGCTGAAAGGTGAACAAGTTGACAAAGCCGAGTTTGACGAAGTGAACGAAAAGGCGATGGCCAAGAAATTGGAACCAGCCAAAGGTGGCCCAATCTTGTTGGGTATCACCAAAGCGTCACTGCAAACACGTTCGTTCATCTCTGCGGCGTCCTTCCAAGAAACCACACGGGTTCTGACAGAAGCGGCGACAAAAGGTAAGAAAGACAAACTGATCGGTCTAAAAGAGAACGTGATTGTGGGTCGTCTTATCCCTGCGGGTACGGGTGGTGCAACGCATGCAATCAAACGCGTTGCAGCAGAACGCGACGCGGCTGTACTTGATGTGAAACGCAAAGAAGCTGAAAAAGCTGCGGCATTGATGGCCCCATCTGATGATGGTGCCGATGTGAATGCGGTTTTTGAGGATAGCGGCGACGTTATGGGCGAAGATCTGGGCGTGTCACTGGGTTCAGGTGGCGACGGCACAGAGCAACCAGAATAAGGTTCGCACTTTAAAATGAATAAGCCCCGTCAATATGGCGGGGCTTTTTTTTATGCGCTATCTTTTGTGATTGGGTTAGGCGGCTGGTTCAATTAATTCAGGGCGCGGGATCAATTCAACGCGCCCTGTCGCTGTCAGATTTGAAAACACGCCATTATCAATCACAAGCGCGGACAGGGTTTTACCCCATGCCGCACCCGTATCGATATTGATGCGATTACCGTAATGTGTCACCTCGTCAATCACGGTGTGCCCATGAATGATCAATTTTTCAAACGGTTCGGTTTGATCCAAAAACCCAGGTCGGATCCACAATAAATCATCCTCAACTTGATCATGTAATGGGCGTTTGTTGTTCACCCCTGCATGGACGAAAAAATAATCATCGGTTTCGTAGTACAAGCGCTGTGATTTCAAAAATTCATAATGGCTGGCGGGAACATGTTTCTTGGCCAGCTCAAAAACCGCATCCAAATGATCGTTGGGATTTTCGGGCAAATTAATGCCATAGGATTCCAACGTTTCCGCCCCACCCATGCGCGGATGCATCCAGAAATAATCGGATCGCAGGCGGGTATCAATGCGATGTGGGTCTTCCATAAACCATTGCAAATACCGATCATGATTACCCTTGAGCACGACCCAAGGTTTGCCTGCGTTTTGGCCGTTCATGATATGATCGATCACGCCTTTGCTGTCTTCGCGCCGATCAATCAGATCACCGATAAAAACAACAGTATGATCCGCGCCGCTGGCATCCATTTCGATGCGTTTTAAAATACCGATCAATTGCGTTAGATCGCCGTGAATGTCGCCGATGGCGTAGATAAGATTATTCATAAAATTTACCTAGCAAGCGATTGGGGTAAAAACAAGTTTCGCTGGGCTGGTCAAAACAACTTCCTGGGTTTACTCTCTTGCCAAATTTAAAGAGTGTAAGAGGCAAAGCTTGGCGTTAATTTACCGAAGTTTTTTATTGGGGTTAACGGGATTCCCGTTTGTTGCGATCGTTCGCTTTTTCTATGAAATTGTCTGGGGTATTGGCACGGCGATTATTTCGGCTGTGGTAATCGTGTTGGCCATGGCGGTTCCCCCGCTTGGCTTGATCTTGATCGTGCCGTTTTCGGTTTACATGTGTGCCATTATGATTGGCGCATTGCGCCCGATATTAACAATGGCACGATACCCGTCTGAATTTGGCTTTGGCCTGATGATGCAACAAATCATGCCAATGGTTTTGTTGCGCTTGGCGGGGTATTTATTGTTGATCTTGCTGGTCGCAGGGGGATTGGTGATCGGCTTTGGCTTGGATTTTATCATCGGTGTTTTTGAACGATTGAACGCAGAGACAGCGACCACGCCAGAAGATGAACAATTTTATATTATCGCATTTGCGGCGTTTTATCTGGGCATGTATCTGGTCGAGTCGATCTTGGCTGTGCCCACGGCGGCATCGGCCTATGCATCGGGCGAAGAGGGCGCGTATATCCCCAGCATCTTTGGGCTTGGTTATCGTTGGCCGATGATATTTGTTCTGTTCGTTGTTTGGGAACTGGCGATTTTTGCGCTGCTTGGTGTGACGATATCCGCATTTAGCGGGGGGATAAGTGGTGAAAGTTTACGCGTGTTTTTCGCATCCTATTTCAATTATAACCCCGCCTATAACCCCGAAGGTGTTGTCCCATCCAATATTTCGCCCGTGGCGTTTTTTGGGTGTTTTATCGTGTATTATTATCTGCGCATTTCATTTTGGGCGGGCACATGTGGCGCTGCGTTTCGCGAAAAAATGCTGATTGATGGGAATGTGGCGGCACAAACGCGCCCCGATCCAATTGCAGTGGCACAAAAACAAGAAGAACGGATCACCGATATTCGTGCTCTGCGCCAACAGCGGATGAACAAGGATTGATGACGTAACGCGCACCAATTTTGCAAGGGTGCGAACACGCGCCACCTGTTGACACCTGATGCGACTCCCCTTATACGCCGCCTATCTGTAGGTGGAAATCTTGGTTTTTGCCTTACATACAAGCCACAATATGGCGGTCATGATCCAGATTTTTAATCTTGATCCTCTGGTTTTAAATCGTAACGCCTTGTTAACCATGGGGCGGAGCGGTTCGGGTGCATGGACAGAGTCTATGTGCCTATCTGAGTTTGAAACGGTAACAACGGGGAATCCCAATGCCAACGATACAACAGCTGATCCGCAAGCCGCGCCAGCCAAAAGTCAAACGCTCAAAGTCACAGCACCTTGAGTCATGCCCGCAAAAACGCGGCGTATGTACACGTGTATATACAACAACACCAAAGAAACCGAACTCTGCGATGCGTAAAGTTGCGAAAGTTCGCTTAACAAACGGTTTCGAAGTGATTTCGTATATCCCAGGTGAGAGCCACAACCTACAAGAACACTCTGTTGTTCTGATCCGTGGGGGTCGTGTAAAAGACCTTCCGGGTGTCCGTTATCACATCCTGCGCGGTGTGTTGGATACCCAAGGTGTGAAAGATCGTAAACAGCGTCGTTCGAAATACGGCGCGAAGAAACCGAAATAAGGGTAGTATATTATGTCACGACGCCACAGTGCTGAAAAACGCCAAGTCCTGCCTGACGCCAAATTTGGTGATACGGTTTTGACAAAATTCATGAACAACTTGATGTTGGACGGTAAAAAATCCGTCGCCGAGCGTATCGTTTACGGTGCCTTGGATCGCGTAGAAGAAAAGCTGAAACGCGCCCCAATCGAAGTGTTCCAAGAAGCGCTTGAAAACATCAAACCAGCTGTCGAGGTTCGTTCTCGTCGTGTTGGTGGTGCAACATATCAGGTGCCAGTTGAAGTGCGCACAGAACGCCGCGAAGCATTGGCCATTCGTTGGTTGATCAAAGCGTCTCGCACACGCAACGAAAACACAATGGAAGAACGTCTTGCTGGTGAATTGATGGATGCCATCAACAACCGCGGTTCCGCCGTTAAGAAACGTGAAGACACTCACAAAATGGCCGATGCGAACAAAGCATTCAGCCATTATCGCTGGTAATCTAGGAAAAGGCTCGGTCAAATGGCACGCGAATATCCTCTCGAACTGTACCGTAACTTTGGTATCATGGCTCACATTGATGCTGGTAAAACTACGTGTTCAGAGCGCATCCTGTACTACACAGGTAAATCACATAATATCGGTGAGGTGCACGATGGTGCGGCCACTATGGACTGGATGGAGCAAGAGCAGGAACGTGGTATTACTATTACGTCTGCTGCGACAACTACTTTCTGGGAACGCACAGAAGACGGCTCAACAGCGGATACGCCAAAGCACCGTTTGAACATCATCGACACACCTGGTCACGTTGACTTCACAATCGAAGTTGAACGTTCATTGGCTGTTCTCGATGGTGCTGTTTGTGTGTTGGATGCCAACGCTGGTGTTGAGCCACAAACAGAAACAGTATGGCGCCAAGCTGACCGTTACAAAGTTCCACGGATGGTTTTCGTGAACAAAATGGACAAAATCGGCGCTGACTTTTTCAACTGTGTAAACATGATCGAAGACCGCACAGGTGCAGTTGCTGTTCCTGTTGCTTTCCCAATCGGTGCTGAAACCGAATTGGAAGGCTTGGTTGATCTTGTAACCATGGAAGAATGGCTGTGGCAGGGTGAAGACCTTGGTGCATCTTGGATCAAAGCCCCAATTCGCGACAGCTTGAAAGACCAAGCTGACGAATGGCGCAACAAGTTGATCGAAAACGCCGTTGAAATGGACGACGACGCGATGGAAGCGTACCTAGAAGGTAACGAACCAGACGTGCCAACATTGCGCAAATTGATCCGTAAGGGTTGTTTGTCTATGACGTTCGTTCCTGTTTTGGGCGGTTCTGCGTTCAAAAACAAAGGTGTTCAGCCATTGTTGAACGCGGTTATCGATTACTTGCCATCACCACTCGATGTTGTTGACTACATGGGCTTTAAACCCGGCGACGAAGACGAGGTGCGTAACATTGCACGTCGTGCAGATGACGCAATGGCATTCTCTGGTCTTGCGTTTAAAATCATGAACGACCCGTTTGTTGGTTCATTGACGTTCACACGTATTTATTCTGGTGTTTTGAAAAAGGGCGACAGCCTTTTGAACTCTACCAAAGGTAAAAAAGAGCGTGTTGGTCGTATGATGATGATGCACTCGAATAACCGTGAAGAAATCGAAGAAGCATTTGCAGGCGACATCATCGCGTTGGCGGGTCTGAAAGACACAACAACAGGTGATACAATCTGTGCGCAAAACGACCCAGTTGTTTTGGAAACAATGACATTCCCAGATCCTGTGATCGAGATTGCTGTTGAACCAAAAACAAAAGCTGACCAAGAGAAAATGTCTCAAGGTCTTGGCCGTTTGGCTGCCGAAGATCCATCTTTCCGCGTGGAAACTGACCTTGAATCTGGTCAGACCATCATGAAAGGCATGGGCGAGTTGCACTTGGATATTTTGGTTGATCGCCTGAAGCGTGAATTCAAAGTAGAAGCAAACATCGGTGCGCCACAGGTTGCATATCGTGAAACAATTTCACACGAAGCCGAAATTACCTATACCCACAAGAAACAATCTGGTGGTTCAGGTCAGTACGCCGAAGTGAAAATGAACATCATCCCGACAGAGCCTGGCGAAGGGTTCTCATTCGAATCCAAAATCGTTGGTGGTGCTATTCCAAAAGAATACATCCCTGGCGTTCAAAAAGGTATCGAATCTGTGATGGACAGCGGCCCATTGGCTGGCTTCCCTGTGATCGACTTCAAAGTTGAATTGATCGACGGTAAGTTCCACGATGTTGACTCAAGTGTTATGGCATTTGAAATCGCAGGTCGTATGGGTATGCGCGAAGGCATGAAAAAAGCTGGTGCGAAAATGCTCGAGCCAATCATGAAAGTCGAAGTGATCACACCTGAAGAATACACAGGTGGTATCATTGGCGATTTGACATCGCGTCGCGGTATGGTCCAAGGCCAAGATACACGCGGTAACGCAATTGCAATCGACGCACGTGTGCCATTGGCAAACATGTTCGGTTACATCAACACGTTGCGCTCTATGTCATCTGGGCGTGCGAACTTCACCATGCAGTTCAGCCATTACGAGGCTGTTCCAAGCAACATTTCCGAAGAAATCCAGGCGAAATTCGCCTGATCTGAAACTAAACAGGTCAGGCATCGCCGACCGACTTAAACTGGAGGCCTAGAATAATGGCAAAAGAAAAGTTTGAACGTTCGAAACCGCATTGCAACATCGGCACAATTGGCCACGTTGACCACGGTAAGACAACATTGACCGCAGCGATCACCAAGCAATTTGGTGACTTCAAAGCGTATG
>NZ_BMZF01000006.1 GCF_014652655.1 Paramylibacter ulvae | reverse complement strand
CATACGCTTTGAAGTCACCAAATTGCTTGGTGATCGCTGCGGTCAATGTTGTCTTACCGTGGTCAACGTGGCCAATTGTGCCGATGTTGCAATGCGGTTTCGAACGTTCAAACTTTTCTTTTGCCATGATCGGCCTCCTTACTTGTTCTATCTTAGGATTTGCCAATCCCGTGACACTTACGCGCTTGCGCGTAAAGAAAACTTGCAAATAATGCAAGCGAAAAACCTTGGATTGGCATTCGGATTCAGATTTTCCTTTCGTCACATATGATGGCGAACTAAGCTAACTTCAAGTGCGCATCAACAGGAACAGGTTTAACGTATGACCGCCACGCCCCCCTCAAAACAATCACCCGTCAAAGTGCCCCTTGTCACCGATGTGTGGGGTGTGTTCAAAACGTTGATTGAGGCACGTAAAAATGTGTTATCGATCATCCCAGAACTGGCGACATTACAGCCGATTATTTCAGGGCGTGTTGCATGGGTGAACTGGCATATGGTTATGGACCCAAGTGCCATTCAACATATCCTGCGCGACAATTTGGAAAACTACCCAAAATCAGATGTAGTAAAAAATACGCTAGAACCTGCAATTGGTGACAGCCTGTTTATTGCAGAGGGTGCGCATTGGCGTTGGCAACGCCGCGCCGCAGCACCCGTATTTTCGCCGCGCAATATCGCCAACCTTGCCCCCATCATGGGGGCAAGTGCGGATGCAAGCTGTGCCCGACTTGGCGATGGATCACCCCGCATTGATATGTACGCAGAAATGATCAGCGCGACATTTGATGTGATTTCCGACATTACATTTTCGGGATCGGATGTTTTGGATAGCGACGAAGTGCACCGCGCAATCGACAATTACATTGAACAGGTTGGGCGTGTGTCCATTTTCGATGTCATTGGACTGCCCACATGGATACCGCGCCCATCGCGGGTATTACAGCCAAGCGCATTGAAACAAACCAAGGCTATCGCCAACAGCGCGGTGCGCAACCGCGCCGCCAGTGGGCCACGCAACGTGCCCGATTTGTTAGATCTGTTGATGGCGGGCGAGGACTTAAAAACAAAGCGTAAGATGAACGCATCCGAATTGCGTGATAATCTGCTCACGTTTATCGTAGCGGGGCATGAAACAACGGCGCTGACATTATCTTGGGCGCTTTACCTTTGTGCGTTTGATCCAGTGGTTCAGGATAAATTGCGCGCCGAAGCACAAAACGTGTTGAACGGACGCACCGCAACCGCGGAGGATTGCGCCAATCTGACCTATACCAAACAGGTGCTGAACGAAACGCTGCGCCTTTACCCGCCTGCCGCATTGATTTCACGCACGGCGCAATCCCATGATGTGTTGTCGGATCGTGATATTAAGCCCAAAGACACGGTGATGATCCCGATTTATGCGCTGCACCGTCATCATGCATTATGGGATAATCCAGATGAATTTAACCCAGATCGTTTTGGCGAGGACGCCCGCCATGATCGGTTTGCTTTCTTACCATTTGGTGATGGCCCACGCGTCTGCATTGCCGCACAATTTGCAATGACAGAGGCACAGATTATTTTGGCGACCCTGATCAGCAGGTATAAATTTGAACGCATTGATGGGCTGAATCCAAAACCCGTGATGGTTTTAACCCTGCGTCCAGAAGGTGGCGTCCAGTTAAAGGTGAGCAAAGTTTAGTCACAAATTTCGCGCAGCGCCTGCCATTCATCACCCGAAAGAACAGGCGTGAACTCTGCATCTGCAATTGTATCTGCACCCCGTGCTAAATCCGCGCGATCGCCCAACGCGGGATGGGATGCGATATGGGATAAAAACCCAGCATCATCGCCATGTTCTTCTTTCAGCTTTTCGAAAAACGCAGCCATTGGGGCGGATGGTAGCCCCGCATCAGCCAAGACCAAATGTGCAAAATCATCGGCGGCGGATTCCGCTTCGCGCGTATAATTCGCCGCGATCAATTGTTCCGCCAAAACCAGTGCAACCGCACCACCTGCAAAATCGCCAAACACCATGCCAAGAATACCAACCGACCCCGCAGAACGAAGCGCTAGACGCGTTGGATCGCGGTGTATCACATGGCCAAATTCATGGGCCAAAACACCCGCAACCTCTTCTGGGGAATCTGCATCATCGATCAAACCTTTGAAAATCACCACTTGCCCCCCTGGCACGGCAAAGGCATTGACCATTTCATGGTCGAAAACACGCACGTTTAATTCATAAGGGCTATCAAATTGCGCAGACAAACGCGCAGACATTTTTTCCAACGCGGCAATGCCGTCTGCGCCCGAGCAGGTTAAATTGGGATTGGTTTCAAATGCCAAGATACGTTCGATCTGGCGCACCGTATTTTGGCCCAGCACCATTTCTTTTTCGACAGGAATATGTGTGGCCAATCGATTGGCTAGGTTTGGAACGATCACAAACATAATAATCAACACAGATGAAATTGCCGCCGCTGCATAAATCGCAACGCGGCGATAGGTACCGCGTGGCGCATCCGAATTGTGCAAATTTGCACAGTGCGTTTTAATCATCTGCGCAAAATTGGGGTCATCGGCGAACAGGCGTTGTTGTTGACCCGATTTGCAAATCGCGATGCCACGGCTTCCGGCCTGATCGGGTAATGCGCGAATATCGGCAAAATCCCATTCATGGTATTGATCCAAACTATCACCCGTGATGCGAATGCCCGTTTTGAATGTGGTGATATCAACACCATGTTCGCGCGCGGTCTCGCCGTCAAAAAATTGCCCCAACACAGATAGCGTTTCAACCATTCCTAAAATCCAGCGCCCAAATCAAGCGCGTCGGCGAAACCTTCGGCCTCTGCGAAATCATCGCCGTCACGTTGTTTCACCTGTACCAGTGCAGCGGCGTTTTGAATCGTAGTGTTGTGGGCAAAATGGCGGATCATCGGCTCGGTGATCATCAAGAGTGACAACACCGAGAGCGCCAAGAAATAGATTAGAAAACCAATACCGGAGGTAAAGATCGCAAGTTCCTGTATCCCCAACATTTTAACAACCAAATATGTCAGAACACCACCAATTGCAAAACCAAGCACCGCCGCAACGATGCCTGCAACAAATCCACCTCCGATAAATATGCCAATTAAGCTGCGCGTACGCGGCATGCTTGTGAATGTCACGGTTTCGCCCAGCGTTTTGTGGGCGGTCAATTTACGAAAGCTGTGCACGCGATAATATGCAAACCCTGCATAAATCCAAAACGCACCCACAAACACAACAAACGCACCAAACCCAGTGCCAGAACCACCCGTAAAAGAGTCATCTGAAACTCTCGCCCATTCACCGCCCGCCGCAAAAACGCCGCCTGCAATTACAATTAACAGACCAAGCAGGATGTGTTTCATCGCAGGGTAGAGCATTGTCCATTTACCGTTTTGCTCAAACTTTACATCGCCATACCATGTGCGGTCGGCCTTGTATTTTTCCAAACGGAATGTTTGCAGCGGCCATAAAATTCCCACGGTTAGGATCGTTACAATCGTAAATCCAATTCCGCGCAACGCATAACCCCACGCGCCCTTGTCCATGCCAAACCGAATACCACGCCAGCGCGTGCGTGATAATTTATAACGCCGCGCGCGGTATTGCGCATAAAAGATCAGCGGCAACAATGCGCCAAACGCGATATAGGTCACGGCCAATTGTTGCAATTCATCCGCTGTGTCATCAACGGCGGTGAACAGGCTCATCCCCGCAAATGTCAACAAAAGTTGCAAAATCCCAAGGTAAACTGCGAGCACAGCCACCGCGATCAAAAAGCCAAGGAATTTTTCCAATCCCTTACCGTCATATTCAAACGGGTGTCCATCGGGGGCAACGCAGGACCAGAAATAATTGCGCAATCGTGTGCGTGCCCAAAACCGATAAATGCCAAAGGTAAGCAACGTTAGTAAAGTTGTTTTAATCGCCAAACTTCGCAATTGGCGTTTTTCCATCAGATATGAAACACCAACACTGTTTCCAATTTCGGTTTCGTTCACATCGGTTAACGCCATATTCCACCCCTTTGGTCTGTAATCCCGTTCGTTTTTTAAAGATTAAACTTGTTGTCATGTGGGAAACCACGCGGCGCCATGCGCCCTGCCCCTGCACGTTTACCAATCCAATCGGCCAGTTCGGTTTCGGTGCGTGTACGCCCCGCTGGATCAAGCCATTGCAGCCCCGTTTCCAAATTCAACGTGGTCGCATCGGACAATCCACCGTCCTTGTATTTTTGCAAACGCACGCCCTTGCCGCGCACCATTTCTGGCAATTCGGACAATGGGAAAATGATTACTTTGCGGTTTTGACCAACACAGGCCAGATGATCGCCCGAAACGGGTTTACACACCAATGCCGTAACATCGCCGCGAACGTTCAACACCTGTTTGCCTGTGCGGGTTTGCGCCAAGACCTCTTTTTCTTCGACGACAAATCCATCGCCAGCACTGGATGCGAGCAATAAACGACGTGCAGGATCGTGGATGAACAGCGCCATCATATCCGCATCATTTGGTAAATCCACCATCAATCGGATGGGTTCACCCATGCCGCGCCCACCTGGCAATTCGGAACAAGGCAGCGTGTAGAAACGCCCGTTTGAACCAAACAACACCAATTTATCGGTGGTTTCCGCATGGAACATAAAACGCCCTTCGTCGCCGTCTTTGAATTTCAATTCTTGGGACAGGTCGATATGCCCTTTCATTGCGCGCACCCACCCCATGGCGGAACACACAACGGTAATAGGTTCTTTTTCGATCATCGCCTCTAGCGGGACTTCTTCGAAATCGGGGGCGTCTTCCAATACGGTACGGCGCGCGCCAAATTCGGAAGCTTTACCAAACTGTTTGCGGGTTTCGCGCAACTGTTCCTTGATCCGATTCCATTGCAATTCTTCGCTACCTAGCAAATCGTCAAGCTCGGCGCGTTCAACCTGCAATGCATCCAACTCATTGCGCAATTCCATTTCTTCGAGACGGCGCAAACTGCGCAAGCGCATGTTTAAAATGGCTTCAACCTGAACGTCGGATAATGAGAATTCCTCCATCATGATCGGCTTTGGCTCGTCCTCTTCACGGATAATTTCGATCACACGATCAAGGTTAAGGAACGCAACGATGTAACCTTCCAAGACCTCTAGGCGGCGATCAATTTTATCCATGCGGAATTTAGAGCGGCGATATAAAACATCACGGCGATGATCAAGGAATGCACGAAGCACCTCTTTCATCGAACAGACCTTAGGTGTTCGCCCATCAATCAACACATTCAGGTTCATGCTGAACCGCGTTTCCAAATCACACAAGCGAAACAGCGTTTCCATCAACACGGTCGGTTCTACGGTTTTTGCCCGTGGTTCCAAAACCAAACGGATGTCTTCCGCGCTTTCGTCGCGCACATCGGCAAGGATCGGAATTTTTTTCAACTGAATCAATTCAGCAATTTTCTCGATCAGTTTGGATTTTTGCACCTGATAGGGGATTTCGGTAACGACAACCTGCCACATCCCGCGACCGATATCTTCGACTTCCCATTTTGATCGCAGACGAAACGAGCCGCGACCGGTTTTATATGCATTCAGGATATTTTCTGCAGGTTCCACCAATATCCCACCCGTTGGGAAATCGGGACCAGGAACATGATCCATCAAGGTTTCATCGCGCGCATTTGGCGCGCCAATCAGATGGATCGCAGCATCGCAAAGTTCACCGATATTGTGGGGTGGAATATTCGTCGCCATCCCCACGGCGATACCTGATGAACCGTTTGCCAACAGATTTGGAAAGCTCGCGGGTAACACCGCAGGTTCTGTTAATGAGCCATCATAGTTTTCGCGAAAATCAACGGCGTCTTCTGACAGACCTTCCAACATGGCCTCTGCCACGGCGGTCATGCGTGCCTCTGTATAACGCGCGGCGGCGGGGTTATCGCCATCGATGTTGCCAAAATTGCCTTGGCCATCCACCAGTGGATAGCGCACATTGAAATCTTGTGCCAAACGCGCAAGCGCATCGTAAATCGCCTGATCACCATGCGGGTGGTAATTACCCATCACATCGCCAGAAATCTTGGCCGATTTACGAAAGCCCCCGTTTGAGGCAAGTTTCAATTCGCGCATCGCATATAAAATGCGACGGTGCACAGGTTTCAATCCATCACGGGCATCGGGCAATGCACGGTGCATAATTGTGGATAACGCATAAGTCAGATACCGATCGCCAATCGCGCGGCGAAGCGGTTCCTTGATCGTCATTCCATCGTGGTGATCATCACCGTTCATGTCGGGTTCATCAATATTATCAGCCATAGATGATGTGTAACGATGCCGTAAAGTAAGGTCTAGTGTGGATTGGAATTCGATTGCATAAATCACACGTAACTTGCATTCTGCGCCAAAATTCAGGGGGGGTATTATGACGCAAAAATCAATCTTGATCACGGGATGTTCGTCAGGCATCGGATATGACGCTGCACATACATTGCATAAACGCGGCTGGCGTGTTTTTGCAACCTGTCGCCAAGAGGCGGATTGTGAACGGCTGCGCGGTGAAGGATTGGAAAGTTTCCAGCTTGATTATGCAGATGAGGACAGCGTCAAAGCCGCCGTTGCCGAAACATTGTCGCGCACCAATGGCACGTTGGATGCGCTTTACAACAACGGGGCGTATGCCCTGCCCGGATTAACCCAAGATTACCCACGCCAAGCCCTGCGCGAAATATTCGAAGCAAATTTGTTTGGTTATTTCGATTTGATCAATCAATTGCTGCCAACCATGCTTGCGCAGGGGCACGGACGAATTATCAATTGTTCCTCTGTTTTAGGCATTGCCGCCATGCGTGCGCGAGGTGCATATAATTCAACCAAATTTGCGATGGAAGGATTGACCGATACGATGCGCTTGGAATTGTATCACCAGCCCATCGACATTATATTAATTGAACCGGGTCCCATCACAACGAACATCCGGGTCAATGCCCAACCCCATTTTGAAAAATGGATTGATTGGAAAAATTCAGCGGCGCGGAAATTGTATGAACGCGAGTTGATGCCACGCCTTTATGTTGAAAATCCCGCGCCCGACAAAGGTGAGCTAGCGCCAAGTGCTGTAACCACAAAGTTAATCCACGCGCTGGAATCCAAACGCCCGCGACCACGTTATTATGTAACCACCCCAACATATGTAGCGGGGATACTGCGGCGTATTCTACCAACCCGTGCGATGGACTGGGTATTCGCAAAGATGTAGGATAGGGTTGACCCAAACAAACAAGGAAACCCCGATGTCTGGTTTTTACTATCTTATCATAATTGCGTGTTTGGCGGTTTTGGCCGTGTTAATGCTTGGACTTGGATCATTCACCAGTGGTGGTGAGTTTAATCGTAAATATGCCAATAAAATCATGCGGTGGCGAATTATATTACAAGCAATCGCCGTAATTCTGATCATCATTTACGCAATCATTCGGTCAAGCGGGAACGCATAACCATGGTCACGCTCAACAAAATTTACACCAAAACAGGTGACAAAGGTGAAACCGCATTGGGCGATCAAAGCCGTGTTGCAAAACACAGCTTGCGTGTATCAACATATGGCACGGTTGATGAAACCAACGCAACGGTTGGCATGGCGCGTTTACATGCCACGGGTGATTTGGATGCCGGCCTTTCACGCATACAAAATGATCTGTTTGATTTGGGTGCTGATTTGTGCCGTCCAAATATGGCAAATGATGCGAATGCTGAATATCCACCACTGCGCATTGTGGACTCACAGGTTGATCGGTTGGAAACCGAAATCGACGCGATGAACGCGGATTTGCAACCATTGAAAAGTTTCATTTTACCCGGCAGCACTGCGCTGGCCGCACATTTGCATATGTGCCGCACAGTATCCCGCCGCGCCGAACGTTTGGCGGTGGAATTGGCAACGGTTGAGGATGTGAACGCAATTGCGGTAAAATACCTAAATCGTCTGTCGGATTGGTTTTTCGTTGCTGGAAGAATCGCGAATAACAGCGGTGAAAACGATGTTTTGTGGGTTCCAGGCGCAAACCGTTAGCGCAAGCGTTCGAATAACGCGGCGTATTCCTGCTAGTCTGCGTCCTTTTTGACCTTTTCGTCGCCGCTCTTATTGGCTACATCTTTCCACGTATTACTTGGCCAAGGGGCATCTTTGGCTAAAATCGTGAGGAGAAACGCTTATGAAGGTGCTTGTACCTGTTAAACGCGTGATCGATTACAACGTGAAAGTCCGCGTAAAAGCAGACGGCAGCGGCGTTGATCTCGCCAATGTGAAAATGTCCATGAACCCATTTGATGAAATTGCTGTCGAAGAAGCAATTCGCATGAAAGAAGCGGGCAAAGTTGACGAAATCGTTGTTGTTTCAATCGGCATCGAGAAATCCCAAGAAACATTGCGTACAGCATTGGCCATGGGCGCGGATCGCGCGATTTTGGTAAATGCTGCTGATGACGTGCACACAGATATCGAACCACTGGCCGTTGCAAAATTGTTGAAAGCCGTCATCGACGATGAACAACCAGGTTTGGTTTTGTGCGGGAAACAAGCAATCGACAACGATATGAACGCCACAGGTCAAATGTTGTCTGCTTTGTTGGGCTGGTCACAAGCGACATTCGCATCAGAAATCAATTTGGACGGCGATAGCGCCACGGTCACACGCGAAGTTGACGGCGGTTTGCAAACCATCAAGGTTAAGATGCCGGCCATCGTTACCGTTGATTTGCGTTTGAACGAACCACGTTACGCATCATTGCCAAACATCATGAAAGCCAAGAAAAAACCGCTTGATACAAAAACTGCGGCTGATCTGGGTGTTGATGTTGCACCGCGCCTGAGCGTTGTGAAAACAACAGAGCCAGCCGAACGCGCCGCAGGTGTAAAGGTTGCCGATGTTGCCGAACTGGTTGCGAAACTTAAAGACGAAGCGGGGGTTATCTAATGGCTGTTCTTCTACTAGCAGAAATCGTAGGCGGCGAAATTTCAATCGACCAAACCGCCAAAGCGTTGAGCGCAGCAAAAGAGCTGGGTGAAGTAACGATCCTTTGCGCATCTGCCGATTGTTCCGCCGCAGCAGACGCTGCCGCCAAATTGGACGGCGCAGCCAAAGTATTGTGTGCGGATGACGCGGCATATGGCAACGGCTTGGCTGAGCCCATCGCCGATTTGATCGTGTCGTTGGCTGCTGATTATGATCACATCGTTGGCCCATCAACAGCAAGTGCAAAAAACATTTTGCCACGCGTGGCGGCTTTGTTGGATGTTATGGTGATTTCCGATGTAATGGGTGTTGTTGACGCCAATACATTCGAGCGCCCGATTTACGCAGGGAACGCAATTCAAACCGTGAAATCCGCAGATGCCAAAAAGGTTCTGTCTGTGCGGACCGCTGGTTATGATGCCGCATCTGAAGGTGGATCTGCATCAGTTGAAACAATTTCAGCAACGGCAAATCCTGGCCTGTCCGAATGGGTTGAAGACAAGGTTCAAGAATCTGATCGCCCAGAGCTGACATCAGCGAAAATCGTTGTATCAGGTGGCCGCGGTGTTGGTTCCGAAGAGGACTTTGCAATCATCGAAGCCTTGGCCGAAAAACTTGGTGCCGCTGTTGGCGCATCACGTGCTGCGGTGGATTCAGGTTATGCACCGAACGATTGGCAAGTTGGCCAAACAGGCAAAGTTGTTGCACCAGAGCTTTACGTTGCTGTGGGCATTTCTGGCGCGATCCAACACTTGGCTGGCATGAAAGATTCCAAAGTCATCGTTGCCATCAACAAAGACGAAGAAGCACCAATTTTCCAAGTTGCGGATTATGGTTTGGTTGCAGATTTGTTTGATGCGGTTCCAGAGCTGACAAAAGCGCTGTAATTTTTAAGCACATGAATTGAAAAGACCCGCCATTGAGCGGGTCTTTTTTATGCGTTCTTTTTCAATGCCAGCGTTTCATCGCGCAGATAGGCCATCAAACCTTCGCCGTCTGTTTTGTATTTGTCCAAAACATCACGCCCAATCGGTGTCCCAATAATCGGTTTTTGTGGGCGCCCAAGGGATCGTTTGATTTCATACATCAACAAGCTTTGACGTGTCAGATGCGAAATACGGTTCGCAATTTGAAATGCGCGTGAATTTGAACCGGGGAAATAGATCGGCAAAACAACTGTATCTGTCTGGCGGATCAATTTTGATGTGAACGTCCCCCATTCAGCCTCGATCACTGGGCCAAATGGTGTTTGGCTGGTGGACACTGTCCCAGCTGGGAATACGGCAATGCAATGCCCGTCTTTGACTGAGTTGATCGCCTTTTTTCGGGTATTCAGGTTTTTACGTACGGCATCTTCTTCGTGTGGAAAGCTAACGGATAATAGGTTTTTTTCCGCTGCTTCAACACCGTTCAACAATGCACGTGCCATTATGCGGAAATCTTGGCGCACACGCGATAACAACCATGCAATTACCAAGCCATCAACCAACCCGTGGGGATGGTTACAAACCACAACCAGCGACCCCGTTTTGGGGATACGTGCCAAATCATCATCTGTCACCATGATATCGATTTCCATCTCTTCCATGACAGAAACCCAGAAATCAGGGTTTTTATTTTTTCGCCGTTCCCAACGACGCATACGCATCAACAAAGGATAGCGCGCGGTAAATGCTTCGACTGTTTTGATAAACAATCGTTTGTACCATTCGGGGAAAGAGTTTGCATAAGTCAATTCTGACCGATCATACAAAACATCCTTATAGGGTTGTTCTTTTTCGATATTATGCCGCATATCCATTTTACTGACCTTCGCCAAAGAAATCTTCGACCAATGCTTTGATCGCTTGTGCGAGTTCTTCGGCTGCTGCGCCTTCGGTCATTACTTCTATCGTACTTCCACGGGCGGCGGCAAGCATCATCAATCCCATGATGGAATCGCCCGAAACAGACATCCCGTCTTTGGTGACGGTTGCATTGGCATCAAAGGATTCTACGGTTTCCACAAATTTTGCAGACGCACGGGCGTGCAAACCTTTTTCATTTATAATCTCAAGTTCGATATTCACATACCCGCCTGTTGTTAAATGCCTGCATGACCGTTGCAGGTATTAATGTATTTTCGCCCCGCATCCATCGCAGCGTTTAACGCGCGTTCAATGGGTAAACCGCGTGATTTCACCAATTTAAGCAGCATTGGCAGGTTTGCACCATATAAAATGCGTCGATCAGAACAATCGCATGCTTTCATCGACAAATTTGATGGCGAACCGCCAAACATATCCGTCACAACAACGACACCTTCGCCCTCGTCGACAGAATCGGCTGCTTTGCAAATTTCCGCTTGTTTCCCTGCGCGATCACATTCCGCAGCGATAGAAATTGCACAAATACCTTCTTGTTTTCCCATAACATGCTGAATCGCCAGAAGATATTCTTCTGCTAATCGACCATGTCCTACGATCACGACTCCTATCAAGCCGGAAACTCCTATGTATTGCGCAGCTCGTTTGTGTTGCGCCGTTCCATTTCCCGATGGCGTATAGACACCTGCCATCCTTTTTTTGCAAGGGTATTCGCCAATTCTTCTGTCAAAGTGACGGAACGATGTTGGCCACCCGTACAACCTAAACCTATGGTGAAATGCGATTTACCTTCTTCGCGATATGCGGGTAATAACAGCTCAGCCATACTTACAACTTGATCGAAAAAGCGATCATAACGCTCATCTGCTTGCACATATGAGCGTACCTCTTGATCAAGCCCCGTTTTGCCCCGCAACGATTCATCCCAATATGGGTTTCGTAAAAATCGGCAGTCCAATACCATATCAATGCCGCGCGGCACGCCGCGTTTATACGAAAACGATTGCAAATTAACCGCGAGTGTTGCGCCGCTTTCGCCTGCGAACAATCGGTTAATTTCACCGCGCAGATCATGCGGAGTCAATTCTGATGTGTTAATTAAGACGTCTGCGCGATTTTTCAATAACTGCAGCAAATCCTTCTCTGCATCTATCCCTGCTTTGGGCGTATCGCTTGGTAACAATGGGTGACGTCTGCGTGTTTCGCTAAAGCGACGCAACAATACATCGGATGAACAATTCACGTAAAATAAGGTACAGGTAAAGTCTTCCTTTTCGCGGATCAAGTCCATGATGTCCATCACGCCTTTGACACTAAAATCACGGGTGCGAACATCCATACCCAGCGCGATATCACGCCCCGATGCGGGCCCGTGAAACAGGCGTGGTATCAACGCCAACGGCATGTTTTCAATGGTTTCGTAACCCATGTCTTCGAATGCGTTAATCGCAGTACTGCGCCCTGCACCCGATGGTCCAGTGACCAGAACAATATTTGTTACGGCACCAATAGATTTCATATCTGACCTTTATCCTAGTGGCGGCGACCCGCCTGCATCCATTGATAAACAGCAAAATGTAAATTGGGAATATCCCGACCGAACACAATTTCAAGAGTGTGACCTGCAATCACTGCTTTGTGTTGTCGCGGCAAGCGATCAGGTTCGCGCTGAGACAGATCAACGACAAGGTTTATCGCGGATTGCGGCGCGAATTTTGCGTTCAAAATTCCAACATTTCGCGCTTCGATTATGCCTTGGATATTCGGGGCTGGCATTGCAATTGGGCATCTATTGCCAGCGATGATTTCGAGTTGATCATCACCGACCAATTCTGCGCCCAAGCCCATCAACGCCAATCCAAGTTGCGATTTACCGCTGCCCGATGTTCCCACGATCAACACACCAAAACCGTTCAGCGTGACACAGGTTGCGTGAACCAAGCCTGTTGCGATCTCGTTGCTCACAAAGGCAACCCAACGATGAACCTTGCGCCAATTGGATTGGCGCCCACTTCGTCGCCATCATCATGGATATTTTCCGCCCAAATAACGCCGCCATGCGCCTCTACAATTTGTTGTGATATGGCAAGACCGAGCCCCGAATGATTGCCAAAACTTTTCTCTGGGCGCTGTGAGTAAAAGCGGCGGAAAATTTTCTGCAAGCTTTCTTCGGGGATACCGACACCTGTATCCTCAACCACGACCAAGATACGGTTTTGACGAATACGCGCCCATACCCGCACGGCGTCGCCCTCGCCACAAAATGAAATGGCGTTGGTGATCAGGTTTACAAAAACCTGCGCGAGCCGTTCTTCCAAACCATCGAACATGATCGGCTTGGCGGGTTTTGACCAAATTAATTCTACGCCCTTTTCTTGGCCTTCCATGCCCAAAAATTCGGTAATGCGTTGCAACATTAAGGTCAAATCAAATTCTGATGTTTCTTCGTTGACCAATTCGCCATCGAGTCGCGATGCATTTGAAATATCCGAAACCATGCGATCCAGACGTTGGACATCATGTTCCAACACGTTCAATAGCTCTGTGCGTTTTGGCCCATCCTTGGCAATGCGCAGTGTTTCAACCGCCGAGCGCATAGATGCCAGCGGGTTTTTAATTTCGTGCACAACATCAGCGGCAAAGCGTTCGTTTGTATCAATACGATCATACAGCGCATTAATCATCTCACGCATCGCGGCAGACAAGCGTCCAACGGCATCTTGTCGCCCTGCAAGATCAGGGATCAAATTTTGCGCGGTCTCTTCATCGCCTAATTGCGCGGTTTTGCCAATTTCGGCCGCACGTGCCAAATCAAACAACGGGTTCGAAATTGTACGCGCGACAAGATATGAAAACACAACGGCCAAAAGCAGGCTTAGGATATAAAAAACAAACAACCCATTTCGAAAACTGTTCCCCGTTAATTCCAGCAAACCAGGCGGTACGTTTAAAACAACGGAACCAACTGCGTTATTTTCAAACGTTATCGGATATCCCGCCCCCATCAACGCCAAACCATCCTGCGACGTTGCCGACATCAAACCCGTTTCACCCTCGAGCGCGGCACCCGCAACAATTGCGGAAAAATCAGTATTGTCGCGTGGGCCAAGCCGGCCACCGAACCGGTTGATAAATTGTACGATGCTTTCAATAAAGCCCAATCGCACGGGTGCGGTTTCACCATCAGCGCCCAAATTTGACAGCCGTTGCGCCGCCTTTTGCGATACCAAGATACCATCAAAGGTATAAATGCTAATCTCGATTTCATCGAGTGCGGGCACATTCTGTGATGCGGCCTGTAGGCGCGAAATCATATTGGCCGATGCACGATCCTCGGCTGCGTCAAACGACACCAGCTTTGCAATCAATTCTGATTGCACCAACAGGTTTTCTTTCTTGAGCGCAATGGAATCGTCTTGGGTTTGCCACATGATTAATGCGCCCAAAAACAACAACGAAATCGCAACCGTCGCAGACAAAAATATCCGCCGAGTTAACGCAAAGCCACGAAAATCAAAAAATCGCTGCGCTGTGTATTGGGATCGAAGCTCCGGATCGCCCAACCAACCGTCGGTTGAGACGGGTTCATGTTCATCAACTGCCAATCAAAATTTCCTCGCATATATGACGATGCTTAGCTTTCGGTATAACGATAACCAATGCCATAAAGCGTTTCAATCGCAGAGAAATCATCGTCAACAGTACGCATTTTTTTGCGTAACCGTTTGATATGGCTATCGATTGTGCGATCGTCCACATATACTTGGTCATCATAGGCAACATCCATTAATTGATCGCGGCTCTTTACAAAACCTGGGCGCAGGGCCAATGCCTTTAACAACATAAATTCGGTCACGGTTAAGGAAACATTTTGTCCTTTCCATGTCACCGCATGACGCAACGGGTCCATGATCAGGCTGCCACGCTCAATCAACGCTTCGCTTTCTTCGCGTTCTGTGCCTTCTTCGTCGGCCGCGCCACGGCGCAGTAACACGCGCACACGTTCCAATAACAAACGTTGTGAAAACGGTTTCTTGATGTAATCATCCGCCCCCATCCGCAGACCCAAAACTTCGTCAATTTCATCATCTTTGGATGTCAGAAAAATAACGGGCATCTGGGTCATTTGGCGCAAACGCCCCAGCAAATCCATGCCATCCATACGCGGCATCTTAATATCCAACACAGCCAAGTCTGGTAAATCTTTGGACAATGCAGTCCATGCCTGCAACCCATCGGTGTATGTTTCAACCGTGTAACCTTCTGCCTCAAGCATCATCGCCACAGAAGTAAGAATATTCCGATCATCATCTACAAGTGCAATTCTGGCCATTTTGTCCCCAATACCAACTAGATATGTTATTTTCGTAGACTATTGATAAGGAATCAATAGCTAACTCGATTCGGTGGTGCAACGTGCGAATTTGAAACTGTTAGCGCTAACTGTCTGGCAATTAGGCATTTTTTCGAAACAAATTTACCAACTGCGCCATAATGACCACCGATTAGCAGTTTATTTGGGTGCCTCAGGTGTTATACGAACCAGACATTCTGGTGGTCGCCAAACGCGCCAACCCGCGATGGCACCAACACAAAGCTGCACAAATTCGCGCAAACAATTTGCGCGCAAAAGGAGCCTAAACATGGAAACTGGTCGCGTTAATTCAGCATACAAGCTGGAAGAAACTGGCATTTCCGGCGTAAAAACCGCACATTATAACTTGCTTGAACCTGCTTTGATTCAAGCTGCACTAACCCGTGGCGAAGGTGAACTTGGCAACGGTGGTGCATTCCTCGTTTCCACTGGCGAATACACAGGTCGTTCACCTCAAGACAAATTTGTTGTCGATGAGCCATCCGTCAAAGACAGCATCTGGTGGGAAAACAATCCACCAATGGCAATGGATGCGTTCGAGCAATTGAAAACAGATATGTATGCCCACATGCAAGGTGGCGAATATTTTGTCCAAGACTTGTTTGGCGGCGCAGACCCAGAACACCGCTTGAATGTGCGCATGGTCACAGAGTTGGCATGGCATGGCTTGTTTATTCGCACTATGTTACGTCGACCAGAGGCATCCGAATTAGATGGCTTTGTTCCTGGATTTACCGTTGTAAATTGTCCCAGTTTTAAGGCAGACCCAGCAAAGCACGGATGCCGTTCGGAGGTTGTGATTGCAACTTCGTTTGAACAAAAACTAATTTTAATTGGCGGCACGGAATATGCTGGCGAAAACAAAAAATCAGTCTTTTCAATCCTGAACTATTTGTTGCCTGAAAAAGGCATCATGCCAATGCATTGTTCCGCCAATCATGCGATTGGGGACACAGACGATACGGCCGTTTTCTTTGGCTTGTCTGGCACAGGTAAAACAACATTATCTGCCGATCCTAACCGCGTGTTGTTGGGTGATGACGAACATGGTTGGTCTGATAAAACCACGTTTAATTTTGAAGGTGGTTGTTACGCAAAAACTATCAACCTGTCAGCGGATGCTGAACCTGAAATTTACGCGACGACACATAAATTTGGTACGGTAATCGAAAACATGGTTTACGATCCCTATACCAAAGAATTGGATTTTGAAGACGATAGCCTGACCGCAAATATGCGCTGTGCATATCCGTTGCATTACATTTCAAACGCATCCAAAGATTCAATCGGTGGGCAGCCTAAAAATATTATCATGCTGACATGTGATGCGTTTGGCGTCTTACCACCCATTGCGCGCCTAACCCCCGCGCAAGCGATGTATCATTTCTTGTCGGGTTTCACATCCAAGGTGGCCGGAACAGAACGCGGCGTCACAGAACCACAGCCGACATTTTCAACATGTTTTGGTTCGCCATTTATGCCACGCCGCCCAGAGGTTTACGGCGCGTTGCTGCGCGATAAAATCGCGGCAAACGGCGCAACATGCTGGTTGGTCAACACGGGTTGGACAGGTGGCGCATATGGTGCCGGTTCGCGCATGCCAATCAAGGCAACACGCGGATTGCTGACAGCGGCACTTAATGGTTCGCTAAATGGCGTTGAATTCCGCAAAGATGCGAATTTCGGCTTTGAAGTTCCTGTAGCTGTTGATGGCGTGGACAATGCGTTGCTCGATCCAAAGTCAACATGGGCGGATGCCAGTGCGTACGATACCGCAGCGGCGAAATTGGTTGGCATGTTCTCTGACAATTTTGAACAATACGAACAATATGTCAGCGAAGATGTATTGGCGCAGGCTGTCAAAGCAAGTTGATCAACCCAACATTCTAAATTCTAAAACCCGCCCTTATGGCGGGTTTTCTTTTGCGCAATTTGCATAGATGAATTAATCTATTGGTATGAAACAGATCGCAATAATCTTAACACTATTGATTACAGCCTGCCAAAAGGATGAAACCATTTCTGGACAAACAGGAACAGACGGTACATGGCTTTTGCAACGTCTAGAGGGTAACCCCGTTGGCGCAGAAATCACATTGGAGTTCCCCGAAAAGGGCCGCGTGATTGGCAAGGCACCGTGCAACCATTATTTCGCAGATCAAATTGCACCGCTCCCGTGGATTAACATTGAAACGATTGGCGCAACACGCCGCGCTTGCCCGCAATTAGAACTGGAATCGCAATATTTCCAAGCATTGACACAGGCAACGTCGGTAGAGGTAAAAGGCGATATTTTGATTATGGAATCCGAAGGGGGTGTTGTTTTGGAATACAAACGCCTGCCCGCATCCTAGGTACCCACAGACATGGCCAATGTGCGGCTAATGCGGGTGTAACTTTCACCACTTTGGTCATGCCAAGTGTTAAACGCATCTTGTATTTTTGCCTGAGCAGTTTTGGATGTGGTTGGCCCATCAACAACCCCCGCCGCTTGTAGCGCGCTTGCCACGGAACGGCTCAGGATAAAACAATCCTTACCCATAAAACGCAGTGCATATTGCCCCGTTGTACCGCCCAATCGCGATCCGCGTTTTTTCATCAGCTGCCACAATCCAACCAGATCGGAACTTGGCCATTCCCCGATACATTTGGCAGCACTGCCATATTCCTGTGCAAGGTCGGATAAAAATATCGCGTTATCACGCACCGATAAAATCTTGGTTGCATGGCGCACAATATCCGTGTTTTTCAAATGTGCATCCAAATCATCATCAGACATGAAAACATTGCGCGTGATGTCAAAGCCATGAAATGCCGTCTCGAACCCTGGCCATTTCTTTTCGACCACGGACCAATTGAACCCTGCCTGAAATACGCGTTTGGAAAATTCCGACAGGATTCGATCATCAGTTAATTTGGTGATATCAAAAATATGTGCATGTTCAGAAACGAGTTTTTCTAACGCAGCATCTCCGCCTTTGCGCTTTGCTGCACGATCTTTGATTGTACTGAACTTTTCCAATTTGATGCTCCCTATAAACGCTTTTCCAGTGCCGCGATTAAACGTGCACGAGCATCTGGAATGGGTCTATTCCCAAGTGCTGGCGCCAACGAATTTTGCAAAAAATACCCCGTTAAACGCAAAGCATTCAATATTTCCTGTTTATCATCGCTATCAAAGCCATTTCGCAAAAAATCAGGTAGCGCTAATAAACGATCCGCCCATTCGCCCGCGCCATCGCGGCTTACTGCGCGACCAGATTTGGGCGAAACGAAAACAAGTTCTTGCGTCATACCTGTCACCGCGCAACAGGATAAATCCATGCCGTATCCCAAATCTTCTAACAGCAACATTTCCCAATGGGCATAGGCCGCTGCCCATAACACGCGCCCATCAATACGATCCAACAGATCGATGGTGCGGGCATAAAGTTCTGGCAAAACCATCCGTTCAGGAAACGCAAATTGGATCAAAGAGCAAACCGCGCCAAGCCCCGATAACCCCATCCGATCAGACATGATCATACTGCGCGACTGCAAAGGTTCCACATGGAAATTACCAAGGTGTTCTTCTAATCGGGCGCGCCATTCCAATGCCACCTGTGCGCCGGGCTGTAACAATGGTGCCATCTTGCGTGATGATCCACCCCGCACGACACCAGCATGGCGTCCTTTTTCTTGTGTGAATACATCGATGATTGCGCTGGTTTCACCAAATCGGCGCACACCCACAATCACCCCCTGCCCAGACCATTCCATAACGAAAGATTAACCGCTTAACCCGTCTTCGTCCAACAAATGTCGCCCTTGCTTATCCTCGATTTCAATCACCCAAATATCGGGGTCAAAACTGCGTTGTTTGGCACAGGCCGCATCAACATCCGCGTCCGCCCCTTCACTGAGCGTTACCCAAACGCGGTTGCCATCCAGATCGTAAGATCGCTGATACAAACATGCCTGACCATCAAGCGTGTTGAGCTTGACCAGAACCGCACCCGCGGTTGCATCGCCCTTGGCTGTGACAAATGCGGGAATATCAGCCAACTGTAAGCGGCGACGATACGCTCCGACCCAGAAATCCGTGGTGAGGCGTGGGGTCATTTGGTGTCTTTGAAATCAAGACCCATTTCGGTGTAACGCTCTTGTTCGTTTTCCCAATTTGGGCGCACCTTGACTTGCAGGAACAAATGCACTTCGCGCCCCATCATTTCGGCCAATTCTTTGCGTGCCATCATGGATACGGTTTTGATGCCCTCACCCTTTGGGCCAACCGTGATACCTTTGTGGCCTTCGCGTGCGACATAGATCACTTGATCGATGCGCACGGAACCATCCTTGCGCTCGTTCCAATGTTCAGTTTCGACGGTCAGCGCATATGGCAATTCTTGGTGCAAGCGCAGCATCAGCTTTTCGCGCGTGACCTCGGCGGCCAACATACGCATGGGTACATCCGCGATCTGATCTTCGGGGTAAAGGTATGGCCCCTCTGGCAACACTACGCAAAGGTATTCTTCCAATCCCTTCACGCCGAAACCCTTTTCCGCAGAAATCATAAAGGTTTGTTCAAACGGGAATTTTTCGTTCAGATTTTCGGTCAGCTCCAACAAAACTTCTGATTTCACCTTGTCGATCTTGTTAATTGCCAACGCGATTTTTTGTTTGCCACCAATACGCGTTTGCAAACCATCCAAAATCATTTCGACACCTTTGGTGATGCCACGATGTGCCTCGACCAACAATACAACCACATCTGCATCGGCGGCACCCGTCCATGCGGCGGCGACCATGGCCTTGTCTAATTTACGCCGTGTGCGAAACAAACCTGGTGTGTCAACAAACACGATCTGTGTGTTTGGTGCCATCGCGATGCCACGAATACGTGCGCGTGTTGTTTGAACTTTATGCGTAACAATCGAAACTTTCGCGCCGACCATTTTATTCATCAATGTTGATTTACCCGCATTTGGTTCGCCAATCAGCGCCACAAATCCGCATTTTGTTTTTGGTTCAGTCATCGTCTAGCTCCGACAATAATTTTTTCGCCGCATCTTGTTGTGCTTGGCGTTTTGAATTGGCCTTGGCGCTGGCGCTGCGGCCATCTGCCAAAATGGCAGTCACTTGAAAAACTGGTGCGTGATCGGGGCCAGTGCGCCCCACATCCTTGTAACTGGGTGGAGGCATTTTTCGCGCCTGCGCCCATTCTTGTAACGTCGTTTTCGCATCGCGCGCGTCGGCCTCTGCGTTTTGTATGCGATCACCCCAGAGGCGCAAAATCAAATCACGCGCCGCATCAAACCCTCCATCGCGATAAACGGCGGCAATCACGGCCTCCATTGCATCGCCAAGTATTGCTTGTTTACGCCGACCACCCGAAATCATTTCCGAGCGCCCCATTTTGAGCGCCAAACCCAGATCAATCTGTTGGGCAACCTCGGCACAGGTTTCTTTGCGTACCAGCGCGTTAAAGCGCGGTGCGAGCAATCCCTCGGGCGCGTTTGGATCATGATCAAGCAATGCTTCGCTGATGACCAATCCCAAAACGCGATCACCCAAAAATTCAAGCCGTTGGTTGTCTTCGCGTGCGGGTGTGCTGAGCGATGAATGGGTCATCGCACGAATAAGATATTCTGAGGATTTAAATTCATACCCAAGTCGGGTCGAAAAATCCTTGAGTTCGGCTGCTAGTTTCAATCGAGTGCCTTAAAGAAACGGTCTTTGCGCCACGTCCAGAATGCCAAAATTCTGCTGCCCGCGGAGGAAAAGATAACACGATCGGCACGGCCAACCAAATTTTCAAATGGCACAAAACCAACACCGCCAACGTTTGCGGGAATGCGGCTATCACCAGAATTATCGCGGTTGTCACCCATAAAGAAATATTTGCCTTCTGGGACTGTATAAATTGGGGTTTGATCGGTATAGGACTGGCCGATATTCAAAACAAAATGTTCCACACCATTTGGCAATGTCTCTTTCAATAGTTCTTTTTCGCATTCACCACCAACGGCGACAGGGCTGTTTGCACAACGTGGCGTGTTGCGCATCGGGCCTTGCTGGTTGTTGGTTTCACTGAATGTACCGATTTTTTCTTGCGGCACGGCTTTGCCATTCAAATGCAAGATACCATCAACCATCTGAACGGTGTCACCTGGTTTGCCAACCAAACGCTTGATGAAATCAACGTTGGTGACAGGGTGTTTGAAAACAACGATATCGCCAACCTCGGGCTCTTCGCTCCAGATACGACCCGAAATTGGACATAGAGACCAAGGGCAAGAATATTTTGAGTATCCATAGGCCATTTTGTTCACGAACAAAAAATCCCCAATCAACAACGTATTTTTCATTGATCCCGATGGGATCCAAAAAGGTTGGAACAAAAGTGTGCGGATCACACCCGCCAACAACAAAGCATAAACAACGGTTTTGATCGTTTCAGCGAATGCATCTGATCGCTTCATTTCGTTATTCATATTGCCGTCCTATAAATTGTTTAAAGCTAAATGTACCTTGCAGCGATGCGAGTCAACCATTGCCCGCAACTGGATGGGCTTCGATCATCACAATCGCATGTGCCCAAGGGTGATCATCGGTCAAAGATACGTGAATGGTGGCGGTATGATTGTCAGGTGTCAATTCATCAAGCCGACGTTTCGCCCAACCGGTTAATGTCATTGTTGGCTGTCCAGTGCTGATATTCGCCACGGCCATATCTTTCCATGCGATCCCCATGGCCAATCCGGTTCCAAGCGCCTTTGAACACGCTTCTTTTGCCGCCCATCGTTTTGCGTATGTGCCGGCCACATCTTTGCGGCGTTCGGCCTTGGACTGTTCAATGTCGGTAAAGACACGGGTTTTGAACCGCTGTCCAAAACGGTCAAGTGTGCCTTGAATACGTTCGATATTCGCCAAATCTGTGCCGACACCAATAATCATGCGCGGGCTTCATCCATCAATATTCGCATGTGTTTGATCGCAGGTTCCAACCCCAAAAATATCGATTCACCAATCAAGAAATGCCCGATATTCAATTCCATCACTTCGGGAAATGCCGCAACTGGTTTCACGGTGTCATATGTTAACCCGTGCCCTGCGTGCACCTCTAGTCCCAGTGATTTAGCGAATGTAGACATGTCGCGCAATCGTTCCAGCTCTGCATCGCGTTCTTTGAATTTTCCCTCGACATGGGCATCGCAATATGCGCCTGTGTGCAATTCAATAACGGGTGCACCTATGCGTGCCGCGGCTTCGATCTGGGCGGGTTCTGCGGCGATAAATATCGAAACACGGCAACCTGCTTCACGCAACGGAGCAATAAAATCACCAATACGGTTTTCTTCGCGCGCCAATTCCAAGCCGCCTTCGGTGGTGCGTTCCTCTCGTTTTTCAGGAACAATGCAGACCGCATGGGGCAAATGGCGCAGCGCAATTTTTTGCATTTCAGGGGTCGCCGCCATTTCAAAGTTTAGCGGCACAGATAACCCCGACATCAATGCATCTATGTCATGATCGGTAATGTGGCGGCGGTCTTCACGCAAATGCGCGGTGATACCATCCGCACCCGCCTGTTCCGCCATAAGTGCGGCACGCAATGGATCGGGATATTGTCCACCGCGCGCGTTTCGCACGGTTGCAACGTGATCAATATTTACACCCAAGCGCAACGAACTTTGCGATTTCTCCGCACCAGCCATGATAAAATTCTCCTGATATTCAGCACCACGCTAATGAATCATTTAACCCGCGTCAGCGTCATTTTGATGTTTTTCGCGATTTTCTTGAATTTTCGCCAACAACTTGGCACGGCGGCGTTTTTGATATGCAACGATCAGTGGTTTGCTAACGAAATATGTTGCAACTGCGGTAATCAATCCTGGAACGATGCCACCCACCATATAGGGCACCATTATTTTGCTGAAAAATTCAAAAATACCGTCCCAATTGCTTGGCTCATAACCAAATAACGCGCGTACATTTCCCCACA
Organism: Paramylibacter ulvae; assembly: GCF_014652655.1. Classification (GTDB taxonomy): domain Bacteria; phylum Pseudomonadota; class Alphaproteobacteria; order Rhodobacterales; family Rhodobacteraceae; genus Amylibacter; species Amylibacter ulvae. Next base: position 131,226 of record NZ_BMZF01000006.1, on the reverse strand, counting down.
TCGCACGGCCAGCTTCGCCAAAGCCGTGCTGTATTTTGTGCCACACAGTTTCGTCACGCGCATAGCCAAGCATCCACAATCCCGTGCGATAACTGATTGTTGCGATAAATGGGAACGTTATTGGATTGCCAATGAAAGTTCCCAGCAATGACGCCAAAACATTTCCGCGCAAAACAAAGGCAACAAAAGCGGCGATAAAAAAATGGAACCCGAAAAATGGGCTGAAACACACGAACGCACCGCTTGCGAATCCAAGCGCGATACGGTGTGGCGTGTCCGGTAATCGCTTAATGCGATGCCCCATATATTCGATTGCACGGCGCCACCCCGAACGAGGATAGAAAGCTTCTTTAAAGCTTTCCCAATAACTAAGCGGGTTTCGACGTTTGAACACGGGTCTGGCGTGACCTTTGTTAAATTAACTTAAAAAATCTATGCAAGCACGGGTTGGCGTTTCGTTTGTCTGACTTGAGCGATATCCGAATCGGCCTCTACTGCGGTTACAACATTCATCAAATGTTCCACATCACGCACCTGAATATCAATGTCCACGCGGTAAAAATCTGGTTTTTTATCTACAAAAGATAAATCGCTGATGTTGGCATTTTGCTCGCCGATCAGGGTGCAAATTCGCCCCAAAACACCTGCGTCATTCGCCATAGTAATTTCAACCGTTGCGATATTGTTTGGGGCACCTTTGCCATCCGTCCAGCGCAAATCGATCCAGCGTTCTGGTTGATCTTCGTAATCGATCAAGGCCTCACAGTGGATCGTGTGTACCAACACACCTTTGCCACGCGTCGCGATGCCAACGATACGTTCGCCTGGCAACGGCTGGCAACATTCGGCAGGCTGTGCGAATTGTTCGGGATCAAGCCCCACAATACGCCCCGCGGGTTGATTAACCTCGCCCGATTGATCGTGCAGCAATTCTGGATACAACGCCTTTACCAGATCGGCACCCGTCATTTCGGCGCTACCAAGGGCGGCAAGCAGATCTTCTTTTTTGGGTAATCCCAGTTTTTTCGCAGCCGTTGATAACGCCTTATCCGATGCGCGTTTTCCAACATGTTCCAATGCCACCCGCGCCAGTTCAGCACCAAGTTTTACAAAACCCTCACGATGTTCTTCGCGCAAGGCACGCCGAATTGCGGTGCGGGCACGGCCCGTTTTCGCAATTTCCATCCACGATGATTGTGGACGTTGACCAACTGCGGTTTGAATATCCACCGATTGCCCATTGCGCAGTCGTGTCCATAACGGCACGCGGTGGCCATCGACTTTGGCCCCGACACAGGCCGCACCAATGCGTGTATGAATAGCATAGGCAAAATCAATTGGCGTTGCACCACGTGGCAGGCTGATCACATCACCCTTGGGAGTGAAACAAAACACCTGATCGGCGAACATTTCCAATTTCACATGTTCAAAGAATTCTTCGTGATCGTCCGAACCTTCAATACGTTCATTCAATGATGCGAGCCATTCAACGGGATCAACGCTGAACTGGTTGCTGGCCTGTCGCCCATCACGGTAAGCCCAGTGTGCAGCAACACCAACCTCTGCCATTTCATGCATGTCTTGGGTGCGAATTTGGATTTCAACCATTTTGCCATCGCGACCAGATACCGTGGTATGAATTGAACGATACCCGTTTGATTTTGGCTGGCTGATGTAATCCTTAAACCGTCCTGGCACGGCCTTCCAACGGCGGTGAACGACGCCCAGCGCACGATATGAGTCTTCTTCGCTATCAGTAATGATGCGGAAACCATAAATGTCGCTTAACCGCGAAAAGCTTTGCTTTTTCTCTTCCATTTTGCGCCAAACGGAAAACGGTTTCTTCTCTCGCCCTGAAATTTTCGCGGTGATATGCGCGGCGGACAATGCTTCGCGGATGTCTTTGGTAATTTGGGGAATCAAATCACCTGTTTGGCTGCGCAATGTGATAAAGCGGCGAATGATTGAACTGCGCGCTTCTGGGTTTAGGATCTGAAATGACAAATCTTCCAGTTCTTCACGCATCCATTGCATACCCATACGCCCCGCAAGTGGCGCAAAGATATCCATGGTTTCTTGGGCTTTTTTAATCTGCTTTTCAGGGCGCATATGCTTGATCGTGCGCATGTTGTGCAGACGGTCGGCAAGTTTCACCAACAAAACACGCAAATCCTTGGACATCGCCAAAAACAATTTGCGGAAATTTTCAGCCTGTTGCGTTTCCTTGGACGACAGTTCGATATTCGTCAGCTTGGTCACACCATCCACCAGATCGGCAATTTCTTGGCCGAACATTTCGGTGACTTCTTGATAGGTGGAATTGGTGTCCTCCACCGTGTCGTGCAACAATGCCGTAATCAGCGTTGCATCATCCAGATGTTGCCCCGCCAAAATAACGGCAACTTCGATGGGATGGGTGAAATAGGGCTCGCCCGAATGACGCGTCTGGCCTTCATGCATTTTCAATCCGTAAGCATAGGCCATACGGATTTTTTCAGAATTAGATTTTGGGTTATACGTGCGAACGTGATCGATAAGGGTTTCAACGTCGATCATTGCCGCGATCCTTCCCGAGGGACGCCAACCATTCATTGGCGCCCATTACAGGTTATTTTGCTTCTTGTGCTTCCATCAAGGCGCGCAACAAGTTTTCGTCGTTCATATCGTCGCCCGGTTTGTCGTCTTCGCCGCCCATCAACAATGCCATTTGATCTTCTTCTGGCTCGTCCACTTCGATTTGTGTTTGATGGCTTTCGATTGCCGCTTCGCGTAGATTTTCCGCAGTCAAGGTTTCGTCTGCGATTTCACGCAATGCCACAACTGGGTTTTTATCATTGTCGCGTGGAACAGTTAATTCTGATCCTGATGAAATTTCGCGCGCACGATGTGCAGCAAGCATAACCAAATCAAAACGGTTTGGAATTTTATCGACGCAATCTTCAACGGTGACACGTGCCATGGGTGTACTCCAACTGTATGGGTAATTCAAAGGCCGTGCATAAGGGTTTTCAAACAAAATGGCAAGGCCAACAACCCTATAATTTGGTGATGCCTATTTGGCCAGCCTCGCCCAGCGCATCCAACATTTCCAGCGTGGTTTTTCCAAACACAGGGTGAACCCAATCAGGCGCCACATCTGCCAGCGGAACCAGCACAAATCCGCGATCCTGAATGCGCGGGTGCGGCAAAATAAGCATATCAGGCGCCTCGACCATCTGGCGATCAAGTGGCAAGTTGATCCAATTCTCCACAACTTGTTGATTTGGTAAAATTTGTTCACCGTGATATAGTAAATCCAAATCCATTGTTCTTTGTGTCCAACGGCCAGTACGCGTACGCCCAAGTTTTGATTCGATTTTGTGCATTATTTCCAAAAGTTGTTGTGCGGAATATTCTGACCGCAACACGATAACCGCATTCACAAAATCTGGTCCGGCCCCTTTTGGAAAGGCAGGTGTAACGTAAAACGCGCTTTGTTTTACAATTTTAACGTTTTCTTGACTAATCAATGTAACGGCTTGTTCAACCAAATCGTGTGTGGTTGCCGCTACGTCAAAAGCATTTGAGCCGATCGCAACGGCGCTAAAAAGTGATTGTTTCATGGGATTTTCTACTTGCGTTGTCAAAATTACCGCCTATTCATCAAGTGTCGGTCGGCACATAAACACGCAAATTTATATATTGTCGACCAACGTGATTTAAGAAAGGATCTTTAATGTTTTATCGCGACGAGCGTTTAGCTCTCTTTATTGACGGATCAAATCTCTATGCCGCAGCCAAGGCATTGGGCTTTGATATCGACTATAAACTGTTGCGTACCGAGTTCATGCGTCGTGGCAAATTGCTACGTGCATTTTATTACACTGCGCTACTAGAAAGTGAAGAATATTCGCCCATCCGCCCATTGGTCGATTGGTTGAATTACAACGGTTTCACAATGGTTACGAAACCAGCCAAAGAATACACCGATTCGATGGGGCGACGTAAGGTTAAGGGCAACATGGATATCGAACTGTGTGTCGATGCCATGGAATTGGCTCCACATGTCGACCATATTGTGTTGTTTTCAGGTGACGGCGATTTCCGCCCGTTGATTGAATCGCTACAACGCCAAGGTGTTCGCGTATCGGTTGTTTCCACAATCCGTTCCAACCCACCGATGATCTCTGATGATCTGCGCCGTCAGGCTGACAATTTCATTGAGCTTTACGAGCTTAAGGATGTGGTCGGGCGACCACCGCGTCCAGAGGATGAAGAAGCATCAAACATGGTGCCAGAAATGGCAGAAACAGAATAAAGTGAAGGCGCCCAAGTTGGCGCCTTTTCTTTTGCTTTCGTTCATTCAAACTTGGCGTTAAAACAACGCTATGACAAAACAAAATTTACATCTCTATCTTGCGGCTCCGCGTGGTTTTTGCGCTGGCGTTGATCGCGCGATCAAGATCGTTGAAATGGCGATCGAAAAATGGGGGGCACCTGTTTATGTCCGCCATGAAATCGTGCACAATAAATTTGTCGTAGACAGTTTGCGCGACAAGGGCGCTGTTTTCGTCGAAGAATTGGCCGAATGCCCCGATGATCGCCCCGTGATTTTTTCTGCGCATGGCGTGCCCAAATCCGTGCCATCCAAAGCACAAGCGCGCAATATGGTATATGTCGATGCAACCTGTCCATTGGTTTCCAAGGTACATATCGAAGCTGAACGCCATCATAAAAACGGTTTGCAAATGGTGATGATCGGACATGACGGGCATCCCGAAACGATTGGCACCATGGGGCAATTGCCCGATGGCGAGGTGTTGTTGGTGGAAACACCCCAAGATGTTGAAACACTGAACCCGCGCGATGAAAACAAACTTGCCTTTATTACCCAAACAACGCTGAGCGTCGATGACACGGCCGATATCGTCGCCGCGCTCAAGGCTCGTTTCCCAACCATAACAGGCCCTCACAAAGAAGACATTTGTTACGCTACAACCAATCGCCAAGAGGCGGTAAAGGCCGTCGCGCCCAAGGTCGATGCCCTGTTGGTTATCGGTGCACCCAATTCATCCAATTCACGCCGTTTGGTCGAAGTAGGCGCAAAAGCAGGGTGCAAATATTCACAATTGGTACAGCGCGCGAACGATATAGACTGGCGCGCATTGGATGGGATTAAATCCATCGGCATCACCGCGGGTGCATCCGCGCCTGAAATATTGATTGACGAGGTCATCAACGCCTTTGAGCAGCGCTACGATGTAACGCGTGAAATCGTGGAAACCGCCGTTGAAAATGTTGAGTTTAAAGTGCCCCGTCAATTGCGCGAAGCCGTTTAATGTTTGGCATTCCACGCCTGACGTTTTGGTTTACTGTGATTGGATTGCTGCCATTTTATTTGGCAACAATTGCGTGGTATAATGATTTTGTAAGTGATGCCATTTTTTCATTGTATGGACCACCAACACGGTTGTTTGGAACCTATGCAATTGCGATATTCGGCCTATTAGGCGGAGGATATTGGGCTGCTGTTTCAATGTCTGAAAGCACACGTAAAACCCATTATTTGATGGCGATCTGGCCGGTACTTTGGATATTTTTCTTTTTCACATTTCGCGGCGGATTGCGCCCGATCATTATTCCAACGGGTTTTGCGCTATTGTTGATAAACGACTGGTACTTTGTGAAACAAAATCTGTTTCCACCTTGGTGGTTGCGAAACCGTATTTTTGTAACAGTTGCGATATTGGCATGTTATCTTGTCCCGATCTTTGACTATCAAATTCAAACCCTCTTGGAACGAATTGGTGGACTTAATTAAATGACCGATCTAGAGACAATTCAAACATACGACCAGACGGCGGAACAATATCAAAATTTGCTTACTCGCCACAAACCAGATGCCGACTTAACCAACTTTATCAATGCGATCCCTGCTGGGGGACATGTTCTTGATCTGGGATGTGGTCCCGGAAATTCGGGTGCGTTTATGGCGCAATCTGGTCTCATCGTGGATGCCACAGATGCATCATCAGAGATGGTTGCACTTGCGAAAAAAAGCTATGGCTTAAACGCCGTTCAACAAGAATTTCACCAACTATCTGCGATCAAGAAATACGATGGTATTTGGGCGAATTTTAGCCTGCTACATGCAACAAAATCTGAAATGCCTGAATTGTTGGGCAAGATTCACACGGCACTGAAACCAAATGCAATTTTACATTTGGGCCTATTGATTGGTACGGGTGAACAGCGGGAATCCCTGGGGCGTTTTTATGCCTACTATCAAACGGACGAGGTGAATTCACTGCTTGTCGCGGCAAATTTCACACCTACACACTTGCGCACAGGGGTATCAACTGGCATGTCGGGCACAGAAAAACCATTTATGATTGTGACCGCACGTGCCTGAACTTTTTGCCTATACCGACGGAGCATGCTCTGGCAATCCTGGGCCTGGTGGTTGGGGTGCGATTTTGATCGCACGCAATTCTGATACCGTCCTAAAAGAACGCGAATTAAATGGTGGCGCACAGCTGACCACGAATAACCAAATGGAATTAATGGCGGCGATTTCTGCACTCGAAGCCCTGGAAAAGCCAAGCACGCTCACCGTTGTCACAGACAGCTCTTACGTCAAAGATGGCATTACCAAATGGATTTTCGGCTGGAAGAAAAACGGCTGGCGCAACGCGGCCAAAAAACCCGTCAAAAACGCAGAGCTTTGGCAGCGTTTGGATACTGCCGCACAGCGTCATAATGTGACATGGGAATGGGTCAAAGGGCACGCAGGCCACCCAGAAAATGAACGCGCTGACGAATTGGCGCGCGCAGGTATGGAACCGTTTAAACCTGCACCTTAGCGCCCGCTAAAATACGTTCGGTAAATCCAGATCAACACAACCACACCAAAAATTGCGCCTAAAAATAGGCTAAGCACACCGGTAGTGCTCAGCATGACATTCATCAATCCGCGCAGCGCAAAGCCACCGACAATCGTGCCAAGAACGCCGATTGCGCAGGCCAAATAAATATTGACGTTTAATTTCATAAAATGCGAACCCAATATCCCCGCGGCTGCACCAACAACAAGAACCAAAAAAACTGGCATGTTCCCTCTCTTTCCCTAAATACATAGGAATTTTTTGCTGAATTTTAAGGTTTCAGCGGCATTCCTTTGGGCAAATCAAATCCACGCAGGAACACATCGGCATCCATGAGCCCCTTGCCCGCACGTTGTAATTTCAACAATCGAACAGCGCCTGTCGCACATGCGACACTGATTTGATCATCCAAAATAAAACCTGCATCACCATCCATAGCAACCTGTTTGCTCATCAACACTTTGATACGATTTCCATCAACTTCGAACCATGCACCTGGGAATGGTGACAACGCACGGATATGGTTATCAACAACATCGGCGGGTTGATTCCAATCAATCGCCGCCTCTTCCTTGGTGATTTTTTTGGCATAGGTGACGCCATCGTTTGATTGCGCAACCGCGGATAATTCATCCAATCGCACCAAAGTTTCAACAATCAATTCCGCACCCATTTGCGACAACCGATCATGCAGTGTTGAGGTGGTATCTCCCACGCCAATCTGTGTCGACTCGCGCGTCAAAACGGGGCCCGTATCAAGCCCTGCTTCCATTTGCATTATACAAACACCCGTTTCGTGATCACCCGCCATAATCGCGCGATGGATGGGTGCAGCACCACGCCAACGCGGCAAAAGCGATGCGTGAATATTCAAACACCCATGTTTTGGGACATCCAATATGGCCTGTGGTAAAATCAAACCATAGGCGACCACAACCGCGATATCAGCATTCAGTGCCGCAAATTCAGCAATATCGTTTTCGTCTTTGAAGTTCAGTGGCGTGCGGACCATCAACCCCAAGTTTTGCGCCAAAACATGTACTGGTGTTAAGCGGTCTTTTTTGCCCCGCCCCGCTGGGCGGGGAGGCTGGCAATACACAGCCGCGATTTCATGGCCCGCATCCACAAGAGATTGCAACACGGGAACGGAAAAATCGGGTGTACCCATAAAAACAACGCGCATTGGGTTATCCTTTTTTGGCGATCTTCGCAGCCTTTGCCAGTAACATTTTTCGTTTCACGCTGCTAAGGTGATCAAAATACATCTTGCCGTTCAAATGATCAATTTGATGTTGCACGGACGTCGCCCACAGCCCAACAAAATCGCGTTCAACCTGTTCACCGCTTTCATCAAGATAGGTTACTGTCACCGCACGCGGGCGTTCAATTTTCGCCCAGACATCTGGCAAATTTGGGCTCCCTTCTGTGTGCACACGCAATTTCGCCGATTGATGCAATATTTCAGGATTTGCCATGCGCACGGGTTCGTTACCTTTTTCGGAACAATCCATCACCGCCAATCGTTTGGTAATTCCGATTTGTGGCGCCCCCAATCCAACACCTGGCATGGCATACATGCTATCTAGCATATCATTCCAAATCGCGCGTGTTTCATCATCAATTGTATCAACAGATTCACACACCGTGCGCAATCTTTGATCGGGGTACGGAATAAACAGGCGAACGGCCATTATCCGCGTGCCAAATCTTTTTTGAACTTCACCATTTTTTTCGTCATCATCGATCGTTTAATGCGGCTAAGATGATCAATGAAAAGCGTACCGTTCAGATGATCCAATTCATGCTGGGCGCAGGTCGCCCAAAGCGCGTCGAATTCTTGTTCATGCAATTTACCCGCCACATCATGAAACCGCATTTTCACCTCTGCTGGTCGTTCGACATCTTCGAATAATTCGGGCAATGACAAACATCCTTCGTTGTGGATATTGGTTTCATCTGAATGCCAAACAATTTCTGGATTGATCAAAACCATTGGTTCTGGGGTCTCATCTTTTTCGGCGCAATCCATCACAAAAACGCGCTGTAACACCCCCACCTGTGGCGCGGCCAACCCGACACCTGGTGCATCATACATCGTTTCCAACATATTATCGGCAAGTGCACGGATGTCGTCGTTGAAATTTTCAACAACATCACAGTTTTTTTTCAGACGCGGATCGGGGTGCAAAATAATCGGTAGTAAAGACATATCGCAGAACTAGCCCAACGCAATTACGCACGCAACAGGATAAAGCACTTGCTCACAATGTTCAGAACGCTAGCATGCGATGAAACAAACGAGGGTATCATGAGCCTAGACGATATTAACGATCAATTCGATAGCACCATTAACCGTATTGGAACACACTCTGCAAAATGGGATATGCTGGAACCACTATATGGAGTGGACCCGAATGAGGGTATCGCGATGTGGGTGGCGGATATGGATTTTCGCCCCCCTCAACGGGTATTGGATTGCTTGCAAGAAATGCGTGATCACGGCATTTTTGGGTATTATGGGGATGACAAGTCGTATCGCAGTGCCATCGTCAATTGGATGAAAATGCGCCATGGCTGGAATGTTGACCCATCACATATTTTCACCACGCATGGTTTGGTAAATGGCACCGCGCTCTGCATTCAAACATTTACCAAACCAAACGATGGGGTGGTGATTTTTACCCCCGTTTATCACGCATTTGCCCGCGTCATCAAAGCCAACAATCGCGAGGTTGTTGAATGTGAATTAGCAAATGTGAATGGTCGCTATGAAATGGATTTCGACGCTTACGAAAAACAAATGACAGGCAATGAAACCATGTTAATCCTGTGCTCGCCGCACAATCCTGGCGGGCGTGTTTGGACACAATCTGAACTGGCCCAAGTCGCGGATTTTTGCGAAAAGCATGATCTGATATTGGTAGCTGATGAAATTCACCACGATATTGTATTTGGGAAAACGCGCCATATTCCCATGACAAACGCCGCACCCCACATTGCCCATCGTTTGGTGATGATGACTGCGGCATCCAAAACATTTAATATCGCGGGCGCACATGCAGGAAACGTCATTATTGCCGATCAAGCGTTGCGTGAAAAATTTGCGGCAACCATGGCCGCGGGAGGTATATCGGCAAACAGCTTTGGCATATTCATGACAGAGGCGGCATATACGAGCGGTGCCAATTGGGTTGATAGCTTGGTCAATTACATCGACGAAAACAGAAAAATATTCGACGCTGGTATCGCAGAAATACCAGGGCTGAAATCAATGCCGCTCGAGGCAACATATCTGGCTTGGGTGGATTTCAGTGGTACAGGCATGACGCGCCAAGAATTCACAAACCGTACCCAAGATGTCGCTCAAGTTGTTGGCAATCACGGCACAACGTTTGGCAAGGGTGGTGAAAATTTCCTACGATTCAACCTTGGAACACAGCGCAGTCTGGTTATCGAAGCTGTCGCACGCCTCAAGGATGCGTTTAAAGATCTTCAATGATGCGAAAGCTGAAACGAATATTCTTGTTATCGATATTGGCCACGGGCGTTGGGCTGGCTTGGCTATATCTCGAACAGGTTGACCCGCCAGCGCCGATAAGCGTGCCAATAATTGGACAGGTTGATCGCATCATAATCGAAAAGTCAGCGCGAAAAATGACCATGTATCAGGGCGATAAACCTGTGCGCGAATATGCTGTCGCGTTGGGTTTTGCACCCGATGGCGACAAATCGATACAAGGTGACGGAAAAACACCAGAAGGGATTTTTAAAATCGATCGGCGCAATCAAAACAGCAAATATACGCTGTCCCTTGGCATTGATTACCCCAAAGCCGACGATATCGCCCGTGCCCGCGCAGGTGGTTATGACCCAGGCGGTGATATTTTCATCCATGGCCAGCCAAACAAGGTTGCCGAAGGTTACAAGGTTAAGGGCGATTGGACTGCGGGTTGTATCGCGGTGACCAATCCCGAAATCCGTGAAATATGGAACGTAACACCAATGAGCACAATCGTTGAAATACGCAGCTAGAACCCGTTGCAATTTAACCTATTCAACGGCATAACAGTGGCTGAAAAAGACAAGGCGAACAGATGCAAAACTATCTCGAATTCGAAAAACCATTGGCAGAAATCGAAGGCAAAGCCGCCGAATTACGCGCCATCGCCAGCCAAAGCGAAGACGAAATGAATGTCGAAAAGGAAGCTGGCGCGCTGGACAAAAAAGCGCAAACCATGCTTGTTGATTTGTATAAAAATCTGACGCCATGGCGTAAATGTCAGGTCGCACGCCACCCTGATCGCCCACATTGCAAAGATTACATCGAAAATCTGTTCACCGAATACACACCGCTGCAAGGTGATCGCGTTTTTGGTGACGATACCGCGGTGATGGGTGGTTTAGCACGTTTCAATGATCAACCTGTTGTTGTGATGGGTCAGGAAAAGGGCAACGATACAACATCACGTCTCCACCATAATTTTGGCATGGCCCGACCAGAGGGTTACCGCAAAGCGATCCGCCTGATGGACATGGCCGATCGTTTTGGCCTGCCTGTGGTTACGTTGGTGGATACACCCGGCGCATTTCCAGGCCGTGGTGCCGAGGAACGCGGCCAATCAGAGGCGATTGCGCGCAGCACCGAAAAATGTTTGCAAATCGGTGTCCCTTTGATTTCATGTATCATCGGTGAAGGCGGTTCGGGCGGTGCGGTCGCATTTGCCACAGCAGATCGTTTGTTAATGTTGGAACATTCTGTTTATTCCGTGATTTCACCAGAAGGCTGCGCATCAATTTTGTGGAAAGACGCAGAAAAAATGCGCGAAGCCGCTGAGGCATTACGCCTAACGGCGCAAGATTTGGTAAAACTTGGTGTTGCCGATTTGATAATCCCCGAACCATTGGGTGGTGCGCAGCGTGACCGCGAACACACATATGTCGCCGTAAAAGATGCCATCGCGGCATCCTTAAAAGACCTATCAGGCAAAAAGCCAAAACAGTTGATCAAAGAGCGGCGCCAGAAATTCTTGGACATTGGTTCAAAAACGCTGGCTTAATTACCACAAGCCCTTCTTGGCGCGTTCAGGCCATGCTTTGTCAACCGCATCGCCATCGATTTCATTGTCAGATTGCGCCGCCAAAATTTGCCCCATGGTCGGTAGGTTTTCAATATCTGGCCACTGTTCATGTTTCCAAAGACCTGCACGCATCACCGCGCGGGAACATTGAAAATACACCTCTTCGACGTGAATCAAAATGACGGATTTTGGTTGCTTTCCTTTGACCACGAAACGTTCCAACAATTCAGGATCAATCGAAATTTCGCCGCGCCCATTCACGCGGGTAACGATCGTGGATTTAGGCGTCATCATCATCAACGCAACCCGCCCGTCATTTACAATATTGCGCAAACTATCCAACCGATTGTTGCCATGTCGATCTGGCAGTGCCAGCGTTTTTGAATCCAATTCAAAAACAACTTGTCCGATATCCCCGCGAGGTGACGCATCCGCACCATCGCGGCCAACCGTACATATCGCGCAAAACGGGCTGCTTTCAATCCATTTGCTGTATTCTGGGGTGATATGGTCGGCAACTTTGCGCAGCGATAATTCGCTTGGTTCGCCATAGAGTTTTTCCAATTCGTCAACAGATTGAATAATCGTCATGACGCATCTTGAGGCGGGACATCGAAACCCGCCTCTGCCATTAATCGGTTCGAATTGGTTTCGATTACGCGTTCCATTTCTGTGGTCATCTCCTCAACGCTCAACCCTTTTTGCAGTGGTTCGAAATATTCAAACACCGCGACACCGGGTTTACGATAAAGCCCACGTTTATTCCAAAACACGCCGACATTGGTTGCAACAGGAATGCAGGGGCGATCAAAACGTTGGCACAACACCGCAGCGCCAACCTTGTAAGGAAGATATTTACCAGGTGGCACACGCGTGCCTTGTGGGTAAATTATCAGTTGCGATGGCGTGTCTGCCTCTTTTTCGACGCCAGACACCATTTCTTTCATGGATTTGGAACGCGCACCGCGTTTCACCGGTGCCACACCAATACGCATTGCATAAAACCCCAATATTGGCGCCCATTTCAGTTCCTTTTTCATCACAAAATTTCCGCGTTCAACGGTGTAGAAGTTCACCATCACATCCAAAAATGATTGATGTTTGGACGCAACGATCACCGAACCTGTTGGCACTTTACCGCGGATTTCATATGTCAAACCACACAACACGCGCGCTAACCAGAATACGGATACGCAATAAAATCGCATAAATTTATATGCCCAATCACGCGACAGCGCCGCAGGAATGGCGCCGATAATCCCCAAGACGAGCATCCAAGCGTACATCAAAATGACAAATATCACCGATCGTATATATTGGAAAACGTAAGCCATCATGCCGTCCTTTGTAATTTAGAATTCGCAGCAAAACGCGTGGAAACAAACGCGATTATTGCCGCTATCACTGGTATAAACAGCGGCAGAAGCCATTGAACACCTTGAAAACCAAGCCCCGTAAGAAACGCACCTTCTTCTGCGACTGCGGGTAGGAAATAGATGAATAACATCGCGATCAAACTGCCGATCAGCCCACCCAAAAATGCACGAATAGTGAAACGGCGCACGAACGCCTTTGCGATATAATTATCGCGCGCACCAATCAGGCGCAGCACACTGATCACCTGTCCGTTTGCCGATAACGCAGCCTGTGCGGCCAACGTTATCATCGCAATTGTCGAACCAACAATCAAACCAATGGATAATCCACCCAATAGGCGCAGGCGTTGCGCCGCCTTGACCATTGGTCGACGCCAACGCGTGTGATCGTCCAAAATTGCGCCTGGTGCCTCTGCTTGTAATCGTAAACGTAATCCATTCACATCAGGGCCAACGCCCTCTTCTGTGATTTCAACAAGGCTTGGAATCGGTAGATTATCCATGGGCAAATCCACGCCAAACCATGGTGTTAACAAACGACGCTGTTCGTCTTCTGACATCAAACGCGCGCTGGCAATACCTGGTGTGGTTTCCAAAATACCCAGAACCGTTTTTGCCTGTGCATCCATCTGTCCCGCCGGTGCGGAAATGCGCACAGTTGATGTGCCCGCCAGTTCAGTAGCCCAGCGATCCGCCAACCGGCCCGTGGCCAAAAATAACGCCAGCGCAAAGACCGTCAAAAATGCCATGGCGAATGACACAAAGGTCGTCAACGACGCCGTATAACCTGATGGGGGAACCACACGATCAGCATTCTGATCACCAGACAATGTGTCTTGTGCAATTTGCCAATATTGCGAAATTTTACTCATAAATCTGCTCCACCCGCAACAATACGCTTATCTTGGATACGCAATACACGCGCCGCAACCTGCGGCTTTGCAACGCGAATCAAATTCATATCATGTGTCGCAATCAAAATTGTTTTGCCCATTTTGTTTAATTCAATCAGCAAGTTTAACAATTTCTGTCCCATTTCCCAATCAACATTGCCTGTGGGTTCATCGGCTAAAATCACATCAGGCGACAGAATTAACGCCCGCGCAAGTGCCGCTCGTTGGCGTTCACCACCAGACAACTGTGGCGGTAGCGAGTTAATTTGTTTCGTTAACCCAACCCAATTCAACAATTGGTTCATATTCTGCAAATCGTCGTTCAGGTCACGCCCAGATACCTGACTGGGCATCAGCACATTTTCTGCAAGGCTCAGATGATCTAAAAATTGGCAATCTTGGTGCACAACCCCAATACGGCGGCGAATTATCGCGATATCGTCATGGGTCATGGCGCGGACATCTTTGCCAAACACCTTGATCGTGCCTGCACTTGGAAACAATGCCTGATAGCATAATTTCATCAATGTTGATTTCCCTGAACCCGATGGTCCAGTTAAAAAATGAAAACTGCCCTTGGTCAGATGTAAATCAACATCCGCTAATATTGCCCCACCGCCGTAGGAAAAACCTGCTCTTTTCAGCTCGATCACGTCACGCCTCGTTTTTTTGGCTGCGATTCTTATGCAACGCAGTATTATACATAAAACACTGATAACCCATCATTTACTTGGAAAAACCGAATACCACGTCTACAAAATTAATAAATGCCTGATTCTTTGGGCGATATAGACTATACTGGGGGATGTAATGCGTCTGATTTGTCCAAACTGCACAGCACAATACGAAGTGGCCGAGGGAGCGATTCCTGAAAACGGGCGCGATGTGCAATGCGCGAATTGTTCGCACATCTGGTTCCAAGAGCCAATTTTGTTTCTTGATCCTGTTTCCAAGGTGGAAACAAATTTGGCACCTGAATACATTCCAGAGCCCGAACCCGATTTAGCGCCACAACATCAGCCAATCCCACCTGAGACGCAACATTTTCAGAGCCTCATTCGCAATGAAGACAAGTCTGCCGAACAACCACAGGTAGATGAATTCCCTGATTCCGACGAGAAATTGCCAGAATTTCGTTCGGTCTTTGGCGCGAACCGCCAAGCGCCTGTTCAATCGCAACCGGAAACGCATGCAGAACCTGAACCCCAAATTCCGCCAGCACCTGATGCCGTAGAAGAGCCCGCAGCCCCAAGCGCAAGTAGTTCTGTATTGGAAGTGTTGCGTAACGAAGCAGCCTATGCTGCGGATCAAACAGGCGCTGATACACCAAAATCATCAGACATTTCGTTTGAACTTCCTGAATTGGACGAACCCGACGCGAACGACGACATTGACGACACACCCCAAGTGCGCGTTGCGGACACCGAACCCGACATTATTGAAGAAGATACGCCCGTTGACCTCGTTAATGATGTGCTCACAGGTGAACCCAGCGATGATATCTCTGACACTGAGCCGTCTGTCTCGGATGATATAGATCAAGAAGATGACGCAATTTCGCGCATGTTTGATCGGATTTCCAATACCGAAACACCAGAAGATCCAACAATCGGCGGCGATAATTCTGTATCAACGTTTGATGCAACACCTGAAATTGATGAACCAGACGTCACGCTCAACAGCGATGATGATGACACGCTGGATGCACAATCTCCTGATGCGTCGGAAGAAACTGAAAGCGATCTCCCCAGTTTTGTTTCAACGGCTGCTGTTGCAGCTGGTGCCAAGAAAACTGTTGATGTTGCAAGCTTTATCGAGCGATTAAAAAGTGCGGAAAAGACAATCGAGCGCACGCCAGCAGAAAGCGCATATCAAGCCGCGCAAGATGCACAAATCGACGCTGACGCGATGGCCGATCAAGTCACGGCACAGGATGCCGTTGTAAATGCGCCCGCAGCACCCGCGATTGAAACGACACCTGACCAAGATTTAAATATCGCACCTGAAAATGATGTCGCCCCCAAGAAAGGCAAAACTGCGTTTCGTGATGTGGATGAAATCGAAGGTGAAATCCGTCTTGGCGCTGATCAAGCCGAAGCTGTAAAAATTGAAACTGACGCCGCAAACGAAAAAATCGATTTGGATGGCGAAAATAAAACAGCCGACACAGGTGGTGCATTTTGGAATGGATTTTACGCAGCATGCATCGCCGTGGTGTTGGCGACCCTACTTTATATTATGGCCCCAAGCGTTAGCAAAACAATTCCCGCAACAGAAGCAACGGTGAACAGCTATACTGCATTTGTGGATACTGGGCGTATGCATGTGCAAAATCTTTACACCGAAGGTGGTGAACCAAGCCTAAGCAATTTTGCGAGCAACACTTGGAAAGCGATAACTGGAAATTAATCTAAAACCGATCAAGCAATCGTTTTAGATAATCCAGCTCTAATTCTGGGCGTGTGCGCTCATTAGAACGGCGCTTAATTTCGTCCAGCACTTCGTTTTGGCGCTTGGCATTTTCTTCGCCAAGCCCGTTTGGCGTGAGCGTATCGTTAAACATCCCACCTTGAGAGCGTCCCAATGGATCCAGCGCGGTGGCGCGCCCATTTGGGTTTTGCCCTTGGCCTTCGCCCTCGGCTTGGCCTTCACCACCCTGTTGCTGACCTTGTTGCGCTTGGCGCGATTGTTCATTCATTTGGCGCATTCCCTCGCGCATGGAATCCATTGCGTCCGATTGATTGTCCAATGCGCCTGCCACATCGCCGTTTTCCAGGTTTTCGCGCGCGCGATCCATTTCGCGCTCAGCTTGCTCCAATGCATCACGCGCGGCTTGTCCAGCCTCTGATCCATCATTTGGAACACCACCACGTTGGCCGCGTAGCATGCGGCGCAATGCTTCTTGACGTTCGGCCAATCCGCTGTCGCCTTGGCCACCGCGTTGGTCATTTTGCGACCCACCATTTTGACCCTGTTGCTGGCCTTGTTGGTTGCCCTGCTGACCTTGACCTTGCTGCTGGCCTTGTTGTTCACCCTGCCCTTGCTGTTGGCCTTGTTGGCCGCCCTGTTGTTGCCCCTGCTGGCCTTGCTGGTTACCTTGTTGCGGTTGACCTTGCTGATCGTCTTGACCATTTTGCTGTTGGCGTTGACGATCAAACTCTTCTTGCAATTCTTGGAACGTATCGTCCGCTAATTCTTGTTGATCACGTAGAGTTTGTTGCAAATCTTCGGAATTTTCACCACCTGATCCAGGTTGCATTTCAACGTAACGCATTTCTTCCAACAGTTTTTGCAACTGTTCCATCAATGCCTGCGCTTCTTCCATACGTCCCTGTTCCATCAACTCTTGGATTTCATCCATCATCTGTTGGATTTGATCTTGGGATATGGTTTCACCTTGGTTGTTGGATTGCTGTTGTTCGTCCCCTTGGCGGCGCTCTAACTGAGCTAAATAGTTTTCCGTGGCATCGCGCAGCTCTTGCATTAGCTCTTCGATTTCCTCATCCGTTGCGCCATTTTCCATCGCCTCTTGCAGGCGCTCTTGTGCGCGGCGAAGCCGATCTTTGGCGTCATCCAGATCGCCATCTTCGATCAAAAGCGCTGCGTTCCACAATAAATCTGTAACCTCTGCCAAGGCTTCATCGTTCATTGTTTCATGGTTATATTCCATACGGCGCAACGCAGTGCGCACCATGAGATACGCTTTTTCATCTGGGAAAAGCCCATCAGGGCGATGCGTGATTGCCTTGATGACATAAACTGCACGATCGATATTTTCGCGATTCCACAACAACTCTCGGCGCACATCGACGATGCCTGCGGCCAAGGTATCAAAAAATCGCTTGCCCGGCAGATTGGTTTCCAACACATCGGATTGACCGACGTTGCCAATCGTATCTGTCGCACGAAGTTGCAAAATCGACGGTAAACTTGCCCATGGGTGCTTGGCTTGATTGTCGACCAATATATCATCGACATTTGTTAGATCAGCCGCAAAGGGCATTGGAATTTCAATTTCCAGTGGTGTCTGCGCTTCTGGTTCACGCGCCAACCCATATTTGCGATCAATCGCATCAAGGTTTAGGCTAACGGATAACGTACCACCCGTCACACCGTAATCATCCGTGGCGACAAAAGGTATTTCCATTTCACCCTGAATACTGCGCGAAATATCTTCGCCAAATGCAATTTTTGGCGCACGATCAGGTGTCATTTCAATCTGCCACGTGCGATCTTCAAACAATTTTGTCGCGACCTCAAATGTACCAGAAGATTTTACAATTAATGTGTGTTCAAGCACATCCTGTGGTTCTTCGGGTAACGGCGCATTTATATTTTCGCTGATTGTTTCCCGCAAGGTTGCACGCCCATCAAACCCATAGATGCGCAGCGTGATTTGGCTGTCTTGGGGCAATTTTAATGTCGTGTCTTGGGGAACATCATTTAAATATATTGTTGGCAAACCCGTATATGATGGTGGTTCTGCCCATGCTTCAAAGCTTGGACCCGATGCAATGCTCTGGGCCGATGGTACGATGCCACCCAACAAATTGCGCCCAGCATCACCGCGTACAAACAAAATCGAAACAGCAAATAGCAATAACACCACCAAACGCGTGGCCCATTTATCCTGTCCAGCCAATCTGATTTCAGGCACCGATATTGTTGCGGTTTTTGCCCTATCTGCCAAACGCTGTAGATTTAACGCCCAGAGATATTCCGCCGCTGGGTCACCTTGCCCAAGTGCGATGCGATCATGCAAACCTGCAATCGGGCGGCCATTTAATCCAATATCCAAACGGTTGATCGCGGCCTGTTCGGATGGCCATGCAAATTTTCGCTTCGGGTTTCGGATGAAAACAACCAGAACAATCGCGACGATTAGACATAACGCCAAAAATACATACGTCGGCAATATTGAAAATACGCCCAGATACATCAACGTAAAGGCCAGCAAAAACAATATTGCCACGGGCCAAAATGAAGCGATGAATCGCTCACATGCCAAAACGCCGCGCGAAATCGCGATTTTGCGGCGCAGTTTTTTGACTGCACGCGTTGCTATTTCTTGGGCTGTTTGGTCGTCTGTGTCCATTTTGCGCCTTTGAATTGGGCGCAGAATGCTACACCCATTCTGGTACTGTATCGCGTTTTATCATTTCTTCAAAGCTTGGACGTGCGCGAATAACCGCAAATTGATCACCCTTTACCAAAACCTCTGGGATCATGGGGCGGGTGTTATATTCCGATGACATAACGGCACCATACGCACCAGCGGACCGAAAGGCGACCATTTCACCATCTGCAACCGCTGGCATGTCACGTTGTTTTGCAAACGTATCACCCGTTTCACAAACGGGACCAACGATATCAATCGGATTGGAACCAGCAGCAACAGCAGGTTCGATCACAGGGATAATATCGTGATAAGCCTCGTACATTGCGGGGCGGATCAAATCATTCATGGCCGCATCAATAATCAAAAAATCACGTCCATCGCCATTTTTATTGTATATAACAGAACTGACCAACAGCCCCGCATTTCCTGCCAATAAACGCCCCGGTTCAATTTCGATTTCACACCCCAGATCGCCAACGGTTTCACGAATAACTTGTCCGTAATCAACGGGAAGTGGTGGTGCACTGTTTGAACGTTCGTACGGAATGCCAAGCCCCCCGCCCAGATCAAGACGGCGGATGTTATGTCCATCGGCGCGAAGTTGCTCTGTCAAATCGCGAACCTTTAAATATGCCTGACGGAACGGCTCCAAATCGGTGAGCTGACTTCCGATGTGCACATCAATGCCAACGATTTCAATACCATCCATTTTGGCAGCCTTGGCATAAACATCGCGCGCTTGGCGAATGGGAATGCCAAACTTGTTTTCGGATTTGCCCGTTGCGATTTTCGCATGGGTTTTAGCATCAACATCTGGGTTTACACGCACCGTTATTGGAGCAACCAGCCCAAGCGACATTGCCACTTCGTTCAGGCGATCCAATTCAGGTTCGGATTCCACGTTGAATTGCCGAATGCCACCCGTCAGAGCCAGTTTCATTTCATCCGCTGTTTTTCCAACGCCCGAAAAAACGATACGATCACCCGGTACACCTGCGGCCTTGGCGCGCATATATTCTCCACCCGATACCACATCCATACCCGCGCCCAAATCGCCCAGCGTTTTTAAAACTGCAATGTTTGAATTGGCCTTCATCGCGTAACAGATCAGATGATCCATCCCCTTAAGCGCATCATCAAATACCTGAAAATGACGCGTCAGAGTCGCCGTCGAATAAACGTAAAATGGCGTGCCAACCTTGGCCGCGATTTCTGTAATCGCAACGTCTTCGGCGTGCAAAACGCCATCACGGTAAAGAAAATGATCCATGATTTATCCTTTGGTCTTTGAGTTGGATGGCCTAAATTTCGTATGCTTCGACGGGCAGTGGATCATTTTTGATTCCACATGCGGTTAACGCGGCTGCGGCAAGTATCAAAATCAACAATGTTTTCATTCCAATTCCGCCTTCCAGCGTTTCACCTGTGCGCGCACATTTGCGGGGGCAGTGCCGCCGTAACTGATCCGCGAGGCAACTGACTTTTGCACCGTTAACACTTCAAAAACATTTTCATTAATATCGGCGCATGCTGTTTGCATTTGTTCCAATGTTAATTCTGGCAAATCAACGCCGTTTGTTTCGGCCATCGCCACTAATGCGCCCGTAACATGGTGCGCATCACGAAATGGCATACCCAATTCACGTACCAACCAATCGGCCAAATCTGTCGCCGTAGAAAATCCAGTTGCGGCGGCGGCTTCGAGCTGTGGTGCGTTTGGTTTCATATCCCCCACCATGCCCGTCATCGCAGCAAGTGCTAACATCAGGCTGTCTGCGGCATCGAACACCTGTTCTTTGTCTTCTTGCATGTCTTTGGAATAGGCCAGCGGCAAACCTTTCATCACTGTCAGCAAACCGACCAACGAACCGTTGATACGGCCAACTTTTGCGCGAATCAATTCCGCCGCATCAGGGTTTTTCTTTTGCGGCATAATGGATGAACCCGTGCTGAACCGATCCGATATGGTCACAAATTTGAACTGTGCCGATGACCAGATTACCAATTCTTCGGCAAAACGGCTCAGGTGTGTGGCGCAAATTGATGCGGCGCTTAAAAATTCCAAGGCAAAGTCACGATCAGATACGGCATCCAAGCTGTTCGCGGATGGGCGGTCGAACCCGAGTGCCGCCGCGGTCATATCGCGATCAATCGGAAAACCCGTACCTGCGAGCGCTGCTGCGCCAAGTGGGCTTTCGTTCATACGCGCACGTGCATCGTTAAAACGTGAACGGTCACGTGCAAACATTTCGACATAGGCCATCATATGATGCCCCCATGTGACAGGCTGTGCGACCTGTAAATGCGTAAACCCGGGCATACATAAATCGGCACCTTGCTCCGCTTGTTCAAGCAATGCCGCCATCAATGCAGTAAGCCCGCTGATTGCAGCATCAAATTGATCGCGCGTCCACAGTTTGAAATCCGTCGCAACCTGATCATTGCGCGAACGCCCTGTGTGCAAGCGCCCTGCGGGTTCGCCGATGATTTCTTTCAATCGTGCTTCGACATTCATGTGAATGTCTTCGAGTGCTGTTGAATATTCAAACGTTCCGCTCTCGATTTCTGACAAAACGGTGAGCAGCCCTTCCCGAATTGTTTCCGCATCCTTATCAGTAATGATATCTTGTTTGGCTAACATCGCAGCGTGAGCGCGTGAACCAGCGATATCTTGGGCGGCCATGCGTTTATCAAAGCTGATAGATGCATTGATTGCTTCCATGATTGCGTCTGGCCCCGCGGCAAACCGCCCGCCCCACATTGCATTTGATGTTTTTTTGTCCGACATAGATACTGCTCGCTGAAGAAAGGCCAAAAATGACCCTTGGTAAATCAATAGTTGCTGGCATGCTTTATACTGCAATGCTGGCTGGTGCAAATCCCAGCTTTGGGCAAAATGCAGAACTGACGGACATTCGTGCAATGATTCCCGCCGATGCTGTGCATTTTATAATCCATAATGCGCCAAAACCCGTTACCACCGCCGCATTTATCAATGCAGATGGGTCGCAAATTGATCTGTCGCAATTCCATGGTCAAACCATCGTTTTGAATTTTTGGGCCACATGGTGCGCACCATGTGTGGCCGAAATGCCATCCTTGGACACATTGCAAGCCACGATGGGGAGCGAGACATTTCAGGTTGTCACAGTCGCCGCAGGGCGCAATCCATTGCCCATGATCGAGCGTTTTTTCGAACGTGAAAACCTGACCAATCTGCCCAAATACCGTGATCCTGATATGAAATTCGCCAAAGAGATGGGAGTTCGCGGACTGCCCGTGACAGTTATTATTAATCCTGAGGGGCAAGAAATCGCTCGTACCAAGGGCGAGGCCATTTGGGACGCCCCAGACATGTTGACGTTGTTGCGCAAAATTTCACAGCCATGACGCGGACAATTTTATTCAATAAACCATTCGGTGTTTTATCACAGTTCACTGACGCAGGAACGGCAGGCAGCAATCACAAAACCCTGTCGGAATTCATTGATGTGCCAAATGTATATGCGGCGGGGCGGCTTGATAAAGACAGCGAAGGTTTGTTGGTTTTGACCGACAATGGCAAGCTCCAACACCGCATTGCCGATCCGAAAAACAAAATGCCAAAAACATATTGGGTTCAAGTTGAAGGAGTGGCAACCGACGACGCACTGAACGCTTTGCAAAACGGTGTGGAGCTCAAAGACGGAATGACAGCCCCCGCCAAGGTTTCACGTATGGAACCACCAGCGGTCTGGGAACGCACCCCACCCGTGCGGTTTCGCAAAACCGTACCCGATTGTTGGCTGGAAATAACAATCACCGAAGGACGCAATCGCCAGGTGCGCCGCATGACAGCCGCCGTTGGTTTGCCGACATTACGCTTGGTCCGCTATCAGATCGGAAATTGGACAATTGACGGCATCGACAATGGCACATGGATAGATGCCGTGTGACGCCACGGCATAGGCGCGCCGAATTGACAGCGCCACCCAACCTGCGCCATCTTAATTGTGGCTGCTAGGGAGGAACGCGTGCCACTTCATATCTTGGGGCCGATGGTTTTGATCGGCATTATCAGCATCGGTATTTTGCTGCACCTTTTGGGCAACAGTAAGCGCATGGTTTTTACCAATGCCGATCAAGTGATTGATCGCTGGCACCGCGAGCATCCCGAAACATCAGTGGAACGTGTAGAAATTTCGGACAGCGGACATCAGGCACTGGTAAAAACTGATGCAGGAATCGGTCTGATTTGGGTCATGGGCTTTGACACTGCCAGCCGAATAATTGCGCTGCCAATTGAAACAAAAAATCGCCAATCTGGCATTTCAATCAAGCTCAATGATTTCACCGCCCCGCGCATCAAAGTCGATTTGAATACCGAACAAAATCAGTCACACTGGATCGCGATCCTCGCAGCGAAGGAGCCATCATGGACAACCTAACATTCCCAGACACCGTGCAATTGGCCGTACCATTTTTCATTCTCGCGATCGTGCTGGAATTGACATGGATCACGATCAAACGTCGTGGCGGCCGATATGAAACACGCGATGCCATGACATCCGTTTTATTGGGTGCGGGCAATGTGGTCACTGGTATCTTACTTGGGTTTGTTGCATGGGGATTTTACAACTGGGTTTGGCAATTCCGTTTTTTCGATCTTGGCACATCAATACCGATTATTTTTATCTGCTTTTTGCTCGATGATCTTCGTTACTATTGGGTGCATCGGTTTGGTCATACAATCCGTTGGGCATGGGCGAGCCATGTGGTGCATCATTCGTCACAACATTACAATTTAACCACAGCTCTGCGTCAAACGTGGACAGGTGAATTTACGGGGTTGATGATTGTTTCCGTGCCATTGTTATTGCTCGGCTTTCACCCTGCGATGGTTCTGTTTGTCGGCGGCATTAACTTGATTTATCAATTTTGGATCCACACAGAAGCCATCACAAAAATGCCCCGCTGGTTTGAGGCGGTAATGAACACCCCGTCGCATCACCGCGTACACCACGGGCGCAATGCACAGTATTTGGATGCGAACTACGCAGGGGTGTTAATTATTTGGGATAAAATGTTTGGCACATTTGTCCCCGAGGGTGAAAAGGTTGACTACGGGCTGGTTGTAAACCTTGGCACATTCAACCCCATTCGCGCCGCATTTCACGAATGGATTGGTATATTCAAAGATATCACCCAACCCAACATTTCCATGTCTGATCGTTTTCGATATGCATTCGCCCCACCTGGTTGGAGCCATGACGGATCGCGCGATACATCACGTATCATCAAACGCAAATATGTTGAACGCAATCCAGAAGCAAAAGGGAAACCAGGCCTGTAAAAACCGTCAAGTCGCAGGTTGAATATAACCCGCAACAGCGCCATTCACATCGGCTACAACCGCCATACGTCCAAAACCAGGTATTTCAAACGCTGGCCTGTATATTTTACCGCCCCGATCCACCGCATTGACCAATGTTGCATCAATATCTGCGACCGACAGATAGGTGAACCAATGATCTGGAACGCCGTCAAAATCTGGGCTGACCAGTGTAAATATCCCCGCAACAGGTTGGTCGCCTCGTTTTGCGATATAATATGGGCGCGCATCTTCGCCACCTGCATTTTGCGTTTTCTCGAACGTCCAGCCCATCACAGAACCATAATAATCCAACGCCTTATCCGCGTCCCAAGTGTTAAGTTCTGTCCACCAGATTAAACCGCTTTGATCCGTCATCACTTCCTCCGCTATTTGATTAGAATTCGCGTGCCATTCCAAAAAATTCATCATTCGGACGCATCGCGATGGTGTTTACCATTCGATTAGACAGTCCAAAAAATGCGGTGATGGCGGCGATGTCCCAAACGTCTTCTTTGCTAAACCCGTGTTCGCCTAACGTCTTATAGTCCTTATCGCTCACTTCTGCGCTATTGTTGCAAACTTTCATCGCGAAATCCAGCATCGCATGTTCGCGCGGCGAAATATCCGCTTTGCGATAATTCACGGCGACCTGATCCGCAATCAAAGCGTTTTTCGCACGGATACGCAAAACTGCACCATGTGCGACCACGCAATATAAACAACCGTTTACGTTTGATGTGGCCACAATAATCATTTCCCGTTCTGCCTGTGACAGACCGCTGTCTTTTTCCATTAAGGCATCGTGATACGCAAAAAAGGCGCGGAATTCATCGGGGCGATGCGCAAGTGCCAAAAATACATTGGGAACAAATCCCGCCTTTTCTTGCACCGCCAGAACACGTTGTTTGATGTCATCTGGCATGTCTTTGATTTCTGGCACTGGAAATCTGCTAATCGATTTTTGGGACATTGCTTTTCCTTGTTGGTCGTTATCGCATCAATTTCTGCACGTCTGTGTGGCGCGGGCAAGTTGTTTGATGATCGTTCACCAATCCACATGCCTCCATAAACGCATAAACAATTGTCGGGCCGCAAAAATTGAAGCCTCTTTTTTTAAGATCTTTTGAAATGGTCACCGACAGCGGGGATTGTGTTGGAACCTGTTCGCGTAAATCGAATTGATTTTGAATCGGTGCGCCATCGACAAAACCCCATAAATAGTCGCTAAACCCGATATCGGCCTCAATGGTTTGCCAAGCACGCGCACCCTTGATCGCCGCTTCTATCTTGCCGCGATGGCGAATGATACCAGCATTTCACAACAAATGCTGAATGTTATCTTCGTTAAATTCGGCAACTTTGTGTGGGTCAAATCCATGAAACGCATCGCGAAATGCATCGCGCTTTTTAAGAATCGTTATCCAACTTAATCCCGCCTGAAACCCGTCCAGAACCAATTTTTCCCACAAGGCACGGCCATCATATTCGGGAACGCCC
Source organism: Paramylibacter ulvae (assembly GCF_014652655.1). Taxonomy (GTDB): domain Bacteria; phylum Pseudomonadota; class Alphaproteobacteria; order Rhodobacterales; family Rhodobacteraceae; genus Amylibacter; species Amylibacter ulvae. The sequence goes on along the minus strand of NZ_BMZF01000006.1, from coordinate 105,047 downwards.
CATTCTTCATCGTGGTATTTAATATAAATTGGATCTGTTCCGCACCATTCACAGCGATCATTCATGGTTTTTCCCTTACAGTTAAATGGCTTAGGCGTATTGTTCCAAGTTTAATCAAATTAGAACAAAATGTGAACAATTAACTTTCAATTAGTGATTATGGCGAATGTTAGCATCAATTCTGTCAGAAAGGTTGGGGTAATGGTTTCGCAAACTTATAAAATACCAAAACGTCCCGAAAACCCATTTGAATATGTGGTTAATAAACGCGAAGAACCGGTTGTTGAAACCGTACGTCGCGCGTTTCAAAATAAAAATGTTTTGCTCGCCTATCAGCCGATTTTACACGCAAAGCACCCTGAAAAGGCAGCTTATTACGAAGGGCTAATTCGAGTGATCGATGAAACCCAAGAAGTTATCCCAGCCAAGGATTTCATGCCTGCGGTCGAAACCTCGGAACTCGGCCGGATATTGGATTGCCAAGCACTGGAACTTGGCTTGGCCGCGCTTGCATCAGAACCAAGCCTGCGACTCGCCATTAATATGTCCGCGCGCAGTATTGGTTATCCACGCTGGAACGAAATTATCAACCAAGGGTTCGCACAAGACCCCACAATCGCAGAGCGGTTGATTTTGGAAATCACCGAATCCTCTGCAATGCTTATGCCAGATATTGTCTGCGTGTTTATGGCCGATTTGCATAAACGTGGCGTCTCCTTTGCACTGGATGATTTTGGTGCGGGCTATACCGCATTTCGTTTTTTTAAGGAGTTTCAATTTGATATCGTGAAAATTGACGGCCAGTTTATTAAAAATATTCACCAAGATGCCGATAACCAAGTATTAACGACCGCCCTGATCGCAATTGCGCAACAATTTGATATGTTCACCGTGGCGGAACATGTAGAAACTGCAGAAGAAATGGCCTTTTTGCAAAAGGTCGGCATTGATTGTCTGCAAGGTTTTCACCTTGGCAAACCGCAAATTGTTCCTGAATGGACTTCGTCAATGTATTCGGCGGCTGGATAGTTTCGGCCAGCATCAAAATATATCGAAATATCGGGCGTTCAGTTAATTTGAACGCCCTATTGAAATCTAAGCTGACAAACGCTCGATTTCTTCTTTTAGCTGAAGTTTTTGTTTTTTGAGGCTACTTACCTCCAACACATCCGTACTCGGCTTTTGTTGGATAAGTTCGATTTTCTGAGAAAGCTTTTCATGCTTCTTTTTGAGCTCTGAAATGTGTGAACTCATAGTCATAGGCACCTCCATTTTTTGAATTGTCACAACCCAAGTTCACCACAGAAATCGATTCCTGTCACGTAAAACAAATTTTAAGCTTCGTGAATTGGCCTGCATGCGCATGATTTTGCACATGCAGGCCTAAACAAAATGTTAAATTTGAAGCGGCGCGGCGTCGCGCAAGATTTTTTTGGCTTGTTTGGTATAACTGTCGCCGTCCACGTCATGTGCTTTACCCCGATGCATAATGAATGGTGGCAATAATCGTGCGGGAGTTTTACTCAATTTTCGCGCACGAACCAAAACGCGGTTCGCCATTTGCCCGCGCCGCGGTGCAAAAGGTAGGATGCGGATATCACCACAGTTATCCAACGCTTGTAAAATATCGGGCAAAACCTCTGCCATATGGATAATCGTAAAATACCCATGTGGACGAACGCGGCGTAGCGATAACGCGATCCATTTTGACAAACCCAGCGTTTCGTGATCGGCCAAGGCTTTGCCAGCATTCTGTGACACTGATTTATTTCGGTGAAACGGTGGGTTGGTTATGACTTGGTCAAACACCTGATCTTTCAACGCGATTGGTAGCGCGTTTAGATCACCGTGATGCACAGCCAAATTCACATTGTTTGCGCTGGCATTTTGTGACGCCAACCTTGCGTATAGATCCTGAATCTCTAGTCCAGATATTTCCACATCGGGCAATCGCGCCGCCAAACACAGGCTCGCGACCCCAACACCACAGCCAACATCCAACACACGACGTCCCAGCGAAATATCAACACTTGCTGCCAACAATACTGGATCAGTTGCCGCGCGATACCCATTGATCGGCTGTTTGGCGGCAATACGGCCATCTAAAAATTTGTCAGTTGTGGTTTTCATTTCGCTCAACTTTGCGAATATTCAACATCGTTGTCACGTAAAATGGCGCGCGCACGAAACAAATGACGATCGGCCACCATGATGCGTCGCGGCATCACGCCAATCGACCCTTCCAGAATGCTCATATGGACGTCCAGATCAAAGCACTCTATATCCTCTGCCATAAGCAAGGCTGTGACAAAGGGAACCAACGTTGGGTCTGTTGTACGAAGCAATTCTTTCATATCCTTGGCTTAACGGGTGTTTCGATGCAATGTCGAGATCCGAATTACAATTAGCCTAGGAATTACCGCCGTGAGCAAACCTCAAGATCGCTTAATGTCATTGCTAAACGATGAAATGAATGCTGTTAATCAATTGATTACAGCGCGAATGGCGTCAAAAAATGCGCCGCGTATCCCAGAGGTAACAAAGCATTTGGTCGAAGCTGGCGGAAAACGTTTGCGCCCGTTGTTAACATTGGCGGCGGCGAAACTCTGTGGATATGACGGCCCATATCACATCCATCTGGCGGCAACGGTTGAATTCATTCACACTGCGACTTTGCTCCATGATGATGTCGTTGATGAAAGTGCCCAACGTCGTGGCCGCCCGACCGCTAATTTGTTGTGGGACAATCAATCATCCGTATTGGTGGGCGACTATCTGTTTTCACGCTCATTCCAATTGATGGTTGAAACTGGAAACTTGCGTGTGTTGGATATTCTGGCAAACGCGTCTGCAACCATCGCAGAGGGTGAAGTTTTGCAACTTACAGCTGCACAGAACCTAAAAACCAACGAAGACACATATTTCAAAGTGATCCGTGGTAAAACCGCGGCATTGTTTTCCGCGGCTACACAGGTCGGCGGTGTGATCGCATCGGCACCTGAAAGTCATATCGCCGCGCTCTATAATTACGGCGACGCTTTGGGCATCAGCTTTCAAATTGTTGATGATCTTTTGGATTACAGCGGTGTTGCGGCTAGTTTGGGTAAAAACATCGGCGATGACTTTCGCGAACGCAAACTTACATTGCCTGTGATCAAAGCCGTGGCAAACGCGACGCCCGATGAAAAACAATACTGGGAACGTGTGATCGAAAAAGGCAAGCAAGACGAAGGTGACTTGGAAACTGCACTTACGTTGCTCGACAAATACAATTGTTTAGATGACACCAAAGATCAAGCAATCGCATATGCCAACCAGGCAAAATCTGCATTATCAGAAATTCCCGACAGTGAATTAAAAGAAATCTTGCTTGATTTGGCAGATTTTGTCGTGTCACGCGCCGTTTAAAACACAGGGTGCGACCCACCATTCGGGATGGTCTTTTTTGATAATTTTGGCGGCATGGCTTGCGTTTGATGCCGAATCGAACAGACCAAAGCATGTGGCCCCAGATCCCGACATCCGCACAAAATTTGCATCAGACTGCATAAGGCTGGCCAAACAATCCGCGATAATAGGTTCAATTTGAATTGCAGTTTTTTGCAAATCGTTGCGTGTATTTTTGAGTTCTTCCAAAAAATTTGTACCGTCAAAGTCACCGATATTTGGGTTTGTTTTGCAATCCAATGCGCGAAAAATTTCGGGCGTTGATACCGAAACATTTGGGTTCACCAAAACCGCATTAAGCGTTGGGATATTATGTAACGGCGTTAATTCACCCCCAATCCCACGCATACGACAGGCACTGCCCATCAAGCAAACGGGAACATCTGCTCCCAGCGACAAACCGTTATCTGCAGGAATTGGAGCGCCAGACATGTCACTGATCGCGCGTAAAACCGCCGCCGCATCCGCAGATCCACCGCCAATGCCCGACGAAATCGGGAGGGTCTTGGTCAAACGAATTGCAGCACCGTTACATGTGTTTTCGTACATCTTGGCAGCACGTAGCACCAAATTGTCGGAACCATTCGAAAGCCCCGCAGCGAACGGCCCATCGATTTCCAGCAAAAACTTATTGTCTGGCTCCACAGAGATATCATCGCCAATATCAGCAAAGACCACCAAGCTGTCTAACAGGTGATACCCGTCTTCGCGTTGACCAACCACATGCAAACATAAATTTACCTTTGCGCGGGCCTTAATTTCCATTTCCAGTAGTCGCCTTTTGCGCATCTTCAGATTCTAATACCACATCTAGCCCAACTTCGAGCTTGCGGCGAATACGCGTTGCGTCTTCTGGTTCGGGGTCAAATGACAGTGCGCGTTTCCATTGAAATTCGGCCTCGCGTTTACGATCTACCTTCCAATAAACATCCCCCAAATGATCGTTAATCACTGGATCATCAGGAATAAGTTCAATAGCGAGTTCCATTGGTTCAACCGCTTCTTCATATTTTTCAAGACGATACAAAACCCATCCCAAACTGTCGGTGATGAAACCACTATCTGGTCGTGCAGCGACCGCTTCTTTGATCATCGCCAATGCTTCGTCGAGCTTCATGCGTTGTTCCACCAACGAATAACCCAAATAATTGAGCACCAACGGTTGCCCAGGTGAAAGCTCAAGAGCCTGCCTAAATTCACGTTCCGCGCGATCCCAATCTTTCAACTGTTCCGAACAAATTCCCATCGCATAGAGCAAAAACCAGTGGTTGCGCTGTGGGTTCGGAATCATTGCGAGCGCTTTTTCATATGCTTTGCGCGATTGCGCAAAATCACTCGTGCTGCGCAGGGCATCACCAAGCGACATGAAAACTCGCGGGATGTCGCTGTGGCTGCGGCTAAGGTTTCGCAAAACTTCGATCGCCGCTTCGGGTTTGTCCGCGTCCAGTAACGTATCCGCACGCCCTAGTTCCGCATCCAAAAACAACGGATCGCTGGCTTCCACTTCGGAATAAATTTCTGTCGCCAGCTCGAACTGACCTTGGTCTCGCAAAATTTCCGCAGCAAGCAATATCGCGCCCGTGTTTTGTGGGCGCAAATATTGAGCCAAGCGTGTGTAAAGCAGGCTGGAATATTCATTGTCATCATCATTCAACGCGCTGGCAAGGGTAAAGAACACCTCTGCAGCGCCTTCTTGGGCACTCGTAATGAAATTATATTCTACAGGTTCGTTATTTTGGAGCTGGTCGCGCAATTGCGTCAGTTGCAAATCAATTGTCCCATTCAAACTGTCGTTCAGCATTTCGACCGCTTCTGGGTTGCGATCAAGTTGGCTTAATATTTGTGCATGTGCGATCAAACTACCGCGATTAAGGCGCAAATTACCGCGTTCATCGCCTTCTAGTAACTTATCAGCACCACCAAAATCACCGACGACGGCCAGCGCCAATGCCTTGTGATATTGGCCAAATAATCGCACGACCTCTGGTTCCTGAAGTGCATCAAAAACATCCGACGCAGATGCCATTTTCCCAAGACCAAGTTCAACCCAGCCTGACATCAAACCAGACAATAATTCTGTGAAATCGTGATCTTCACGCGACAACAAACGCGCAGCCGCATTAAAATCAGAACGTTTGATACTGTCGGCCAACAACACCAAATCAGAAAGGTGTGAATTTTCGCCAAGCTCGGCAATTTTTTCGGCCAGAACAGCAGCATCGCCAACGTCACCTTTGGCAACCATCGCCAATAACGCGCTTTGCATCAGGTAAACATTGTCTGGATCATCAATCAACGCTTGAGAAAAATATCGCGCCGCCGCCGCATAATCATTTTGTGCATTGGCCAGATTTCCGGATAGATAGGCGCCCGCCAGCCCATCAGAAAACACCTGAGTTGGGCATGCCAAAAAGCAACCGAGTAAGCCTGCGTGAATTGTCTTTTTGAGCGCCATTGAAACCTGCCTTATATCCGTTCAAGCATACATGCTAGCCGTACCAGATACCAAAGGCAATTCGCAGTAATGCGCCGATACATCACAATTCAGTATCGGCGCATTTGCATCACATATTTGGATAATTTGGACCTTCACCACCTTGTGGTGTTACCCAAGTGATGTTCTGGCTTGGGTCTTTGATGTCACAGGTTTTACAATGCACACAGTTTTGCGCATTAATTTGGAAACGTGGGTTTGAACCATCATCATCGCGCAACACCTCGTAAACGCCCGCGGGGCAGTACCGTTGTGCGGGTTCTGCAAATTCGGGCAAATTGACATCAATCGGGATGTTAGGGTCGCGTAATTGCAAATGGCATGGCTGTTCTTCGGCGTGGTTTGTCGCAGAAAAACTCACGTTTGTGAGACGATCAAAGCTGAGCTTGCCATCTGGCTTGGGATAATTGATCGGTGCGTAATCTGCGGCCTTACCCGTTGACTCCGCATCGTTTTTACCGTGTTTTACCGTGCCAAACAGGCTAAATTTGAAAATGGTTTGAAACCACATATCAAATCCGCCCAGCATCATACCGATTTTCGGGCCAAATTTGCCGTTCATCGGTGCAACATTTCGCACTGGTTTCAAATCTTTGCCAACCGCGCCTTCGCGCAATTCGGTGTCATATGCCGTTAGTTCATCACCAGAACGCCCAGCCTTTAATGCCTCATGCGCAGCCTCTGCCGCCGCCATGCCCGACAACATTGCGTTATGATTGCCCTTGATCCGTGGCAAATTCACCAAACCAACGGAACAGCCCAACAATGCACCACCAGGAAAGCTTGCCTTTGGCATTGATTGGAAACCGCCCTTGGTTACGGCGCGTGCGCCATATGCCACGCGTTTGCCGCCCTCTAACACCTTGGCGATGTCGGGGTGATGTTTCCAGCGCTGAAATTCCATATATGGAAACAGATGTGGATTTTTATAATTTAAATCAATTATATAACCCACGTACACTTGGTTATTATCGATGTGATAAAGGAACGAACCACCACCCGCTTCGTTGCCCAGCGGCCAACCCAACGTATGCGTTACTTCGCCTTCGTTATGGTTTTCGGGTTTGATTTCCCAAATCTCTTTCATCCCCAGACCGAACTTTGGGACATCGGCATCTTTGGCAAGATCATATTTGGCAATCACCTGTTTGGACAGCGAACCACGCACACCTTCGGACAGGAACACATATTTGCCGTGCAATTCCATGCCAGGTTCGTATCCCGAACCCTCGGTGCCATCTGGGTTTTTGCCAAATTCACCCGCAACAACGCCCTTTAGCTCACCGTTTTCACCGTAAACCAATTCCGAACAGGCCATGCCTGGGAACACTTCGACGCCCAATGCCTCGGCCTGTTCCGCCATCCAGCGGCAAACATTCGCCATCGAAACAATATAATTGCCGTGATTGTTCATCAAAGGTGGCATCGCAAAATTAGGAAGCTTAGTGCTGCCTTTTTCGGACAACATCAAAAAGTTATCTTCTTTGACCGCAACGTTGATCGGCGCGCCTTTTTCTTTCCAATCTGGGATCAGTTTATTGATGCCAGACGGATCAAGCACAGCACCTGATAAAATATGCGCCCCCACTTCGGACCCTTTTTCCAAAACAACAACGTCCAGATTTTCATCAAGTTGTTTCAATCGGATCGCAGCAGACAGGCCAGCAGGGCCAGCGCCCACGATAACCACATCATATTCCATAGACTCGCGCATGTTTTCGCTCATATTTTTCTCTCCGGCTGTGGGGCGCACCCCTTCGCTTTATTGTTGCAAATAGCGTAACCGAGAAATAATTGATATGAAAGATAGACGCGGCGTATTTTGGCCGATTATTACCTTTCTAACGGCTATTTTAACATGCTATTGCGCCCATGCGCCCGCAAGCATAGTGTCGATTAAGACAAAAAGAAGAAAAGGCATTTGATAATGGAAAAAATTCCACTGACCAGAGCAGGCTTTAAATCCGCTGATGACGAGTTGAAAAAGCTAAAATCGGTCGATCGCCCATCAGTTATTCGCGCCATCGCCGAGGCACGCGAACATGGTGATCTGTCGGAAAATGCCGAATACCATTCTGCACGCGAACTTCAAAGCCACATCGAAGGGCGCATCAAAGAATTGGAAGCGATCATCAGCCGTGCCGATATTATCGACGTTGCCAAATTATCTGGTGCAATCAAATTTGGTGCGACCGTCACATTGGTTGACGAAGACACCGATGCGGAAAAAACGTATCAAATCGTTGGCGAACACGAGGCGGATATCGAACGCAATCTGTTGAATATCAATTCGCCAATCGCACGTGCGTTGATCGGCAAAGAAGAAGGCGACAGCGTCGAGGTGAAAACACCAGGCGGCGTGAAAGACTACGAAATTTTAGCGGTCAAATTCATCTAGCAGCGGAATTCATCTGTGGAAGCAATTCTGAACAATAAAATCATTCGCATTGGCGCCGCCATCAGCGCGATTTGGGTATTCGGTGTCATTGCATTTTTTATTTTTGCACCTTTGCAAAATGGAATGGACTTCATTTCATTGGTCGGAATCGTGTTACCCTTGGTTGTGATATGGTCAGCGGTGCTGATCGCCGCAGCCGCAAAAGAAATTCGCGACGAAACGTATGCCCTGCGCAACGAAATGCAAGACATTCGCAACGCCGCACTGCGCCAAGGGACGCCGCCATCCTTGACCCAAGATTTTGAGGTGCGCCAGCAACTAGACCAGATTGCTGATCTGACACGTCGCAACGATTCACGCATGTCTGCGATTGCCGCTAAAACGCTGGGCGAAACGGGTCATCCCGCACCGCCGCGCCAAACACCCGCATTAAATACGCGCAAAATTCCAACGGCGGATGATCTGAACCAAGGCGATCTTCCGTTGCCGTTATCAAACGAAGATGGGCGTGTACCCATTTCAATCCCTGAGTTTATCAAGGCGTTGAATTTTCCCGATGACGCAAAAGACAGAGAAGGCTTTCGTGTACTGCGCCGCGCACTGGAAGATTACCGAACAGCCCCATTGATCAGCAGCGCCAAAGATTTGCTTACCCTTTTATCCGAAGACGGCATTTACATGGATGATTTCAAACCAGACCGCGCAAAACCCGACTTATGGCGCCAATTCGCCAATGGAAAACGCGGCAAAACTGTCGAGGCATTGGGTGGTATTCGTGATGAATCGGCACTGGCGCTGGCCAATGGGCGTTTGAAAAACGATCCAAACTTTCGCGAAATCGCACATGTATTTATGCAGCAGTTTGTAACCGTGTTCGAAGAATTTGAAAAAAATGCAGAAGATGGCGAATTGATTGCTATGTCTGAAACACGATCAGCGATGTGTTTTATGTTACTTGGGCGTGTCAGTGGTACATTTACCAACACCTAGATCCCAAATGCGCTGTAGGGATAAAAGGTAACCAAATCACCTGTACAGACCTCCATTTTGTGATCTGGCAATTCAACCAATCCAGTTGCCCAGCTTAACCCAGAAATACGCCCCGACCCTTCGGATTTGAACACTTCCACGTGGTTGTCATTGGTTAATCGTGCACGCAAAAATTCGCGACGTCCGGCCTTTTTGGATTTACTGAATGCGGCTGGTAATTGGAACCCGCGCGGCGCATTCCATCCCGTACCAGCCATCACGCCCAGCGCGGGGCGGGCAAAAACCAAGCTGCAAACAAACGCAGCAACGGGGTTGCCAGGAAACCCAAATATCGGGGTGTCATTCCACATCGCAAGGGCCAGCGGGCGCCCCGGTTTTATGGCAACACGCCACGTATGCAGCGTCGCCTCTGTTGTTAGGATGTTTGATACGTGATCTTCGTCACCCGCGGATGCACCACCCGTGGTGATAATCGCATCAGCAATATCCGCACCCTTGGCAAATGCCTTGCGTATTTGATCTGAGTTATCCCCAACATGGCCTAAATCCACCGCCGCGTATCCCCAACGCGTCAACAAATCTAATAACATCGGTCGGTTGGCATCAAAAATTTGTGCTGTCTTTGTGATATTTCCATCCGAGACCAATTCATCACCCGTCGATAAAACACCGACACGCAGCTTTTTAAACACATCCACATGTTGCACACCCGTCGCCGACATGATTGCGATATCTTGGGGTTGAATTCGGTGGCGAGCGCGAAACAACATTTCCCCTGCGGTGACATCTTCGCCGGCGCGCCGAGTATTCGCACCTTGTTTCAATCCAGATTCAAACTGCACATGGTCGCTTTCGATGCGTATGTCTTCTTGTAAAATAACGGTATCAACGCCATCGGGCAAACGCGCCCCCGTTAAAACACGGATTGCGGTGCACGCTGGCACAACACCCTGGAATGCCTGCCCCGCCGCCGCGCGACCATCAATCAGAGGCACGGAAATTTGTTCGCCCACTGGCAGGCTATCAAATCTAAACCCATAACCATCAACGGCAGAATTTGCGAAGGGTGGGTTTGATTGCAGTGCGGTAATATCGTTGGCCAATATGCGTTCACCGGACATATTCACATCGATGGTTTCCACACCGACAACCGTTTTCATCGCGCCCTTTAACATTGCAAGCGCATCATCCACAGGTGTCCAATCCACACCACGGGGCAATGCGAAACAATCGTTAGAAAGCTTGGGCGGTTGCGTCATTTCAACCCCACTTGCATCAATACAAAATCCGCAATCGCCATTGTATCATCCAAATGCAGCGTCTTTTTATCCAGCATAATTTGATCCCCATCGCTTGCAATCAAACATATCGCGGGATCAGTCTGTGCCAACAATTGTTTTTCATTCACGACACGATGACATTCCAGTTTTTCGTGAGCCTCTGTTTTAAACCCTTCTACCAGCACCAAATCGACGGGTGCCATGTTCGCGAGCAAATCATCCAATCTCGGTTCGGGCATATTGCAAAGTTCCGTCATCAATGCCCATCGATTTGCGGAGGCGAGCATCACCTGTTGTGCACCCGCCGCACGGTGGCGGAAACTATCACGGCCAGGCTGATCAACATCAAAATCGTGATGAGCGTGCTTTACCGTTGAAACCGAATAGCCGCGCCCCGTTATCTCCGTGACTAATCGTTCAACTAAACCTGTTTTGCCGGAGTTTTTCCACCCAACCACACCGAATATTTTCACGCGAAATGCTCCTGGTACATACGTTCTGCCGCCGCCATATCATCGGGCGTATTGACGTTAAAGAATGGATCGAAATTTGAAACGTCAAACACAACGCCAACACAGTCATGGCGCGATGTCCATTGCACGACCTTTCGCACATCATTGGCTAGCGCATCACGTAGATCATGGCGCAATGCAACCGGCCAAATTCCAAATGTTGGATGGCGGGCAAACCGTGGGTTTTCATCGCCACCCATCGCCATTGCCAATTTATGTTCGCCCTTACCATCGCGCATGCGTTGAACAAAGTCGGTTGGGAAAAACGGTGTATCGGCGGCAACTGTTGCGATTTGATTTGCACCCATTGATGCCGCCCAATCCAACCCTGCCAACACGCCCGCCAATGGTCCCGCAAAATCGGCAACGCTATCGGCAATCACTGGCAACCCAAAATCGGCAAACCGTGACGCATCACCATTTGCATTTAACGCGATACCCCCAACTTGCGGTTCAAGCCGTTCAATTACATGTTCCAACAACGTGCGCGCGCCAAGCATGCGTAAACATTTATCGCCCCCGCCCATGCGTGTTGATTGCCCCCCCGCAAGGATAACGCCCAACATTATTTGCGCCCTTTTTGTTTTGCCACATCATCGCGAACAGTTGATAAATCGGCGTCATATTCGACCCGTGTATCGCCACTTAGACATACAAACCGTTGCCCGCGCAGCCGACCGATCAACGTTAATCCAACCTGATTTGCAATTTCAACGCCCCATGCAGTAAATCCAGATCGCGATACCAAAACAGGTATCCCCATTAGCGCGGTTTTTATCACCATTTCTGATGTTAAACGCCCCGTAGTATAAAGAATTTTATCATCACCAGTCACGTTATTCGACAGCATCCAACCCGCGACCTTGTCCACCGCGTTATGGCGTCCGACGTCTTCCATATACACCAGCGGTTTGTCTTGTTGGCACAAAACAGTTCCATGAATTGCACCCGCATTCAGATACAAACTAGGCGTCAAATTTATGTCACGTGACAGCGCATAAAGCCATGATGTTCGCAGCGTTACAGCAGGCAGTTGCAACCCATCCAACCCTTCCATCATGTCGCCAAATACGGTGCCAACCGCACAGCCAGATGTGCGCGTTTTCTTTCGTAACTTTTCTTCAAAATTTGCGCGACCATCTGTGCGCACGACAACGGTTTCCAATTCCGCGTCAAAATCGACAGATTGCACGGTTTCTTCATCCGCCAGCATGCGTTGGTTTCGCAAAAATCCGAGTGCCAAATATTCTGGATAATCCCCAATCGTCATCGCCGTAACGATTTCAGTTCCGTTCAAGAAAATCGTCAATGGGCGTTCTTCGACGACAGAGATTTCTTGCTCTACACCGTGTTGATCACGGCCAATGACACGTCGGGTTAACCGTGGGTTTTCGACATTTGGCGCGACAATATATTGGGTATCACTGTTCGTCATGTCTTTGATCACTTTTTTGACAATTGCGACTTTGCTGTTGATGGATTATCCAGAAAACAGCGTAATGCGCAAAAACTTCTTTTCCAAGGTCATAACAATGAATGATAAACCGCTTTCGCCCAAATCCGCCTTTTGGTTGGGGTTTCGCGATATGGTTCCGTTTTTATTAATTGTCGTACCATTTGCATTACTGTTTGGCGCGGTAGGGACCGAAGCGGGTTTAAACATTTCGCAAACCATGGCGTTTAGCATCTTGGTCATTGCCGGTTCTTCTCAATTCACAGCACTCGCGCTGATGACGGAAAATGCGCCAACCTTCATTGTGCTGTTAACCTCATTGGCGGTGAATTTGCGCATGGCAATGTATTCTGCCGCATTGGTTCCCCATATCGGGCGATTACCATTAACAACACGCGCGATATTTTCTTATTTCCTGGTCGATCAAACGTTTGCAATGTCATTGAATAAATACGAAGAAAATCCGGGCATGACGCTCGCGGCAAAGGCAGGATATTTCACAGGCACCTTTTGTTTCATTGCACCGTTTTGGTATGTGTTCACACTGGTCGGTGCGTTGGTTGGCGCGCAAATACCTGCTGAATTTGCACTCGATTTTGCGGTGCCCATTTGTTTCATCGCACTGTCGGCCCCAATGATGCGCAGCCTGCCCCATTTTGTGGCCGCGATTACATCGATCATATTTGCCCTATTGTTTGTGAACATCCCTTACAGCCTCGGCCTGATCCTTGCCGCGATTATCGCCATGATCGTTGGCGCACAAACCGAACAGTGGCTCAAGAAAAGGATCGCATCATGACGTTAACTCAGGGCACTATCTGGTTCATCATCATCGGTCTGGGGCTGGGTACATTTTTAATCCGCTTTTCCTTTTTGGGAATTATCGGTGATCGTGAATTGCCAAAGTGGTTCTTACGGCATTTAAATTTTGTCGCCGTCGCCGTCATGCCAGGTTTGATTGCCCCGATGGTGGTTTGGCCAGCGGCAACCGATGGCGTGTTGGATGCCCCAAGGATGCTGGCAGCACTGGCCGCATTTGCATTTGGCATTTGGCGTAAGAGCGTGATCGCAGCGGTATTGGCAGGGTTTATCGTGCTTTATCTGGCGCTATATTTATTTGGTTAAACTGGCAAAGCGGTGGTTTTGAACACCGTACGCAACGCGAAACTTGATTGCATCTGTGCCACATGTGGCAGGCGTGACAGTCTGCTGCGGTGAATTGCGGCAAAATCATCCGTATCGCGCGCGACAACCTTTAACAAATAATCCGCCGCACCCGCCATCAGGTGGCATTCCAAAACATCAGGGATCAGGGCAACACCGCGTTCGAATTCTTCCAAAATTGCATCGGTTTGGCCCGACAGGGTAATTTCAACAAAAACCGTGGTGCGACGATTAATTTTACGTGCATCAAGCAATGCAACGTAATCCTTTATAATCCCAGCCTTTTCCAACAATTGAACACGGCGGTAACACGCGGATGCTGACAGAGATATTTTTTCTGCAAGATCAGCATTGGACATGCGCCCGAAACGTTGCAAAGTGTTCAATATTCTACGATCGATTTCGTCAATCTGCATTTTTACTACAATTCTTTCAATATTTTCATTATTATTCGAATTATCCACTATCTTTATGCCAATCCTTCGTCATTTAGGCAAGAAACTCCGTAAATTTGGATGCAATGTTGATGCAATCAATGGAGGAAAACATGATTATTGGCTGTCCCAAGGAAATCAAAAACCAAGAATATCGCGTTGGCATCACCCCAAGTGCCGCGTTTGAGGCCGTGCATCACGGGCATAATGTTCTTATCGAAACCAACGCTGGTGTTGGCGCGGGGTTTTCGGATGCTGATTACGAAGCAGTCGGCGCAAAAATCGTGGCCAAGGCCAGCGATATTTTCGAACAATCCGAAATGGTGGTTAAGGTCAAAGAACCCCAAGCCGTTGAACGCAAACAACTGCGTAAGGGTCAGGTGTTGTTCACCTATCTTCACCTTGCCCCCGACCCAGAACAAACCAAAGATTTGTTGGAATCTGGCGTGACCGCAATCGCATATGAAACCGTCACGGATCGCAACGGCGGTTTGCCATTGCTCGCACCAATGTCCGAAGTCGCAGGAAAGCTCGCCCCCCAAGTCGGCAGCTGGGCGTTGCAAAAGGCAAATGGCGGACGCGGTGTTTTGATTGGCGGCATACCGGGGGTAAACCCTGCAAAGGTTGTGGTGATTGGCGGGGGCAATGTTGGCACCCACGCGGCGCGCGTTGCCGCTGGTATGGGCGCGGATGTCACCGTTTTGGATATGTCTCTTGATCGCATGCGTTACCTTGACGATGTGTTCGGTGGCACATTCAAAACCTGTTTCGCATCCAAATCCAACACATTAGATTTGATCGCCACGGCAGACATGGTTGTTGGTGCTGTGCTTGTTCCCGGTGCTGCCGCGCCAAAATTGATTTCACGCGCTGAATTGGCGGGTATGAAACCCGGTGCCGTATTGGTGGATGTTGCAATCGACCAAGGTGGTTGTTTTGAAACATCCAAAGCCACCACACATGATGATCCAATCTACGAAGTAGATGGTATCGTTCATTACTGTGTAGCCAATATGCCAGGAGCAGTTGCACGAACATCCACAATTGGCCTTGGCAATGCGACCATGCCATTCATGTTACAGCTTGCAAACAAGGGTTGGAAACAGGCCTGTTCAGACAATCCACACCTAATGGCGGGGTTGAATACACATGCCGGAAAATTGACCTACGCGGCCGTTGGCACCGCACTTGGCATTGATACCATCACGCCACAAGATGCATTGAAAATCTAAGCGTCTAACAATAGCCGTTTTTTGACGGCGGGGTCGGGCATATTGCACAAATCTGCCCGACCAAAAAATCGATATCGATTGCGTGCGACAAAATTATATAAACCATTTTGCAATGACTTGGGCAAAACGCGCAAAAGAACAAGCATATTCCAAACACCTCCGAGCCGTCGGCCAACGCGTATTAACGCATCCAGAGAATGATAGGCCAATCCGTTTTCCACAAACAACCAACTGCTTGGATCGTCGGGATCCAGCCCATAGTGGCCTAATAAACTTTTACCCAATTCGGACTGAATCGGAATGATCCGAAATGCGCCTACGTGATCATTTCGTGCAATCCACGCGGCTCCTTTGGCGCATAATGAACAATGGGCATCCATCACTGTGAATGGGCCATCATGGCTAATCTCTGCCACTTGTTGAAATGAGTATGGAGTTTTTGCATTTTTCATATGGGAAACCTAACCACGAAACGCCAAACGCTCTATTCGACATTTACGCACAACCCATAAAAAAAGCCCGCCAAAATGACGGGCTTTCGATCCAAATAGGTTGGATTATTTTTTCAACGCAGCCAAGATATCAGCCAACAATTCGTTGTCTGTTGGGCCTGCTGGTGCTTCTTCTGCTGGCTCTTCTGCTTTTTTCGTTTTGTTCACAGCTTTTACAAGCATGAAAACAACAAACGCGATGATCAAGAAGTTGATGATTGCCATGATGAAACGACCGTATGCGAATACTGCCGCACCCGCTTCTTCGGCTGCTGCCATAGATGCGTATTCACCTTCGCCCAGCAATGCGTACATGCTAGAGAAATCGATACCCCCCATAAACAGGCTGATAATTGGGTTAATCAAATCAGATACCAATGATCCAACAATCGCTGTGAATGCTGCACCAATGATAATACCAACGGCCATGTCCATGACGTTACCTTTGGCAATAAAGTCTTTAAATTCTTTAAGCATGAGTGTTCCCCTTTATTATGCTTGCACAGATGTTCCTGCGCTTGACGGTTATTTGGTAAAGTAAAAGTAATATTTCAAGTATTCCGACCGCAGAAATACACCAACCAATCGATTTTCCAAACAAAATCAACCAAAAACAAAAACGATTTACTTACCAGCGAGATCTGATCACACAGAATTTTGCATTGAATTGAGTGGTCCACATCGAAATATCGATTCTTTTCGTGCGTAACAGCCCGTGAATATTCGACAACTTTATTTATAAAATACAATGCATTACGAAGTTTTTTCTGTAACGATAATTTTTTTCTTGCATTGTTTCGAAATTGGATTACATCGCGCATCAGACGCCAACGCACGCGCCTCTGGCCGGCGGGTTCTCCGCCCGTGTTTACGTAGCGACGGTAACGTCTCCCTTGGAACTGAGCGGTCATATATGGCCGGGTCTTTTGGAGATGACCAATGAACGTACACACACCCGACGCGCGCGGCGCTTTTCCCGTGCCAACTTCAATGCGATACAGCGCCGTTGAAAATTACATCCGCAACACAACATTCGATCGCCCGACATTGGTGTTGGACACCGATATCGTTGCGCAACATTACCAACAACTTAAGGCTGGCTTGGGTAACGCCAATATTCACTATGCAGTGAAAGCGAACCCAACACGCGAAATCATTGAAACATTGGTCGCACAGGGCTCGCATTTTGATGCCGCATCGCGTGGTGAAATTGAATTGTGTTTGTCACTTGGCGCACAGCCATCAGATATTTCATTTGGCAACACTGTCAAACGCGCATCCGATATCGCATTTGCATATCAAGCTGGCATTACATTATTCGCCGCCGATGCCGAAGAAGAGTTGGAAAAACTGGCCGCGCACGCGCCAAAATCTGAAGTATACATTCGCCTGATCGTCGATGCGTCCGAGGCCGATTGGCCATTGTCGCGCAAATTTGGATGCGCCCGTGACAAAGCATTGTCATTGCTTGGTTATGCCCGTGATTTGGGATTGAAACCTGTTGGTTTTTCCTTCCACGTAGGTTCGCAAACACGCCGTTCTGCAATGTGGACCGTCACTTTGGATCAAATCGCGCAAGTCTGGTTAGATGCACAGGATGCTGGTTTCAAACTTGACCTATTGAACATCGGCGGCGGTTTTCCCGCGTTTTATGGCGAAGAAATCGAAGGCCCAACTGCATATGCCGCTGGTGTCATGAAATTAGTTCACGCGCGTTTTGGCAATGTGCCACGCATCATGGCCGAACCCGGTCGTGGCTTGGTCGCAGAGGCAGGCATGATCGCTGCCGAGGTTTTGCTCGTGTCAAAAAAATCAAACAACGACACACATCGTTGGGTATATCTCGACATCGGTAAATTTTCGGGTCTTGCCGAAACAATGGACGAAGCAATCCGCTATCAATTCATCACCGATCGCGACCACGAAGATACAGGTGCTTGTATCCTTGCAGGTCCATCATGTGATTCCGCTGATGTGTTATACGAATTGCGCCCTGTGCAATTGCCGCTTGGTTTGAAATCAGGCGATAAAATCATGATCCGCAACTGTGGTGCATATACATCCAGCTATTCGTCCGTTGGGTTCAACGGATTTCCACCGCTAGCTGTCGAAGTTATTTAAATGCAAAGGCCCGCGAAACTGCGGGCCTTTTCAATTTGGATATCAAAAACCCTAAAATTCAAAATCATTGGCGCGGAAATCTGATATGTCCACATTGGTGACATTGATAAAGAAATCATCGTTCACCTTAATCCGCACGCCAGTATCACTGCGCCATTCAACAAATTCCAAATCTGAAAAACTAACGCCAAACGCACCGAAATCGATGGTGTCTACGTTATCTTCATAATCCAAGATTGAGTTGCCGTTTGTATCTGATGCTGCGAATATGAATGTGTCGCTATCATCGCCACCATACAAACGGTTATTCCCTTCTCCACCATAAAGATCATCGGAACCTGATCCACCGCGAAGCGTGTCACGATCATCGCCACCATACAAAAAGTCATTCCCAGAATTGCCGGAAATACGATCTCGCCCAGCATCCCCGTAAACGGTATCATTACCTGACCCACCGTTTAATTCGTCGCTGCCTTCGCCGCCGATCAATTCATCATTCCCAGAGCTGCCATTCAGTTCATCGTTGCCATCGGCACCGATCAAATCATCATTCCCAGCACCGCCATCAAGCAAGTTGTTCGCCGCATTCCCTGTAATCAGATCATCGCCGCGCCCACCAAACGCCTGTTCAATGACGACACCGTTTGCGATGGTAAATCCACCGTAAACCCCATCGACATATGACATAAAGCCACCGCCACCAATTTCGTATTCAAGGGTTGCCGCGCGCAGATCAATCACCGCATCACTTGATCCAGTATAGGTAATGTTGTCGCGCCCACCGGTATCCCAAATTGCGCTATACCCAGTGCTTGCATTATTCGA
This sequence comes from Paramylibacter ulvae, assembly GCF_014652655.1. Lineage (GTDB taxonomy): Bacteria > Pseudomonadota > Alphaproteobacteria > Rhodobacterales > Rhodobacteraceae > Amylibacter > Amylibacter ulvae. The sequence continues at coordinate 86,206 of NZ_BMZF01000006.1, read as the reverse complement.
ATTTGCCAATGTGTAACTGGTCACACCGTTGTTGTTGCTGGTGTTCACACCGTACATATTTTGAAGTGCTGCAATATCGATTGGCGCAAAGGTTGAGATAAACCCATAATTATTGTTTGGCGACATTCCGTCTGGTCCAGTTTGCCAGCCGTCGTTATAGCTCATCGCGGTATAAACAGTTTGGTTTAAATCATAATCACCATATGAGCTGGACGATGAAACACCCTGCATAACCGCCGTGCCGATTCCGGTGTCATGCGTATGCCCCAACCCTAGGCCGTGGCCAAATTCATGCACCGCAACGCTGTAAGCAAAACCACCCTGATCCAATCCGCCACCAGATGATGTGCTCCACCCACCAAGTGTGTCGTTCAACATGCCATAGCTGCCATTACCGTTGCTGTCGGGAAAATTAAAATACCCAAAAAGACCATTGCCAAGATTTGCTGACCCGATGGTCAAGTCTGCCTGTGATTCAATTGTTGTGATGCGAAAGTCGATATCTGCGAATTCTTCAATGCCTTCATAAACCGAAAACAATTGTGCGCGTTCATAGCTGTTGAGCGATGTTGTTACATATCCATCAACGCTACGCCCGCCTGGCATGAAATACACATATACCGCGCCGCTATCGTCAATGGGATTTACACCTTGCACTGAATCCAACAACGTCGCTGGAAGTGCCGTTTCAACCTCTAACCGATAACCACCAGAATAAAGGTTCGAATAGCTTTCAACACCAACATAGTAGGTTCCAGACGACACCGCAGTATAGGTTAAGCCAGAATAGAATCCGTCATAATCGTCATTTTGAGCAATTTCGACACCTGCAGAATTATACAAATACAAATATGTATCTTGAACGGGATTCGATCCCGACCCCGTCAATTCGATAAATACAGTTTCGTCTTCGCCCAACGTCAACCGATACCAGTCAACATCAGATGGAGTTTCCAATGTCCCCGTTAAACTTTGACCAACAGATATAGTTGCGTTTGTGCTCGTATTCCCCGGAATGGTATTGCTGTTTTCATCGGAGATCTTGCTATCACTAAACTCGCTATTTGCTTTTGAAATATCATTTGCAAAATCATCGCTCTTAAATATCGACATATGGGAACTCCGGGTCATCGTTAGGTTAAAAATTTCTTGCGCCACAATACCTTACAAATTTGTACAATATTGTGGCAACTTTTAATTAACTCAACAGGTCGGCTTTTATCCGCGCAGGACACCACCCGTTGCTTTGCCAACTTTGTCGATGACTTTGGCGGATACGGCCTCGATGTCTTTGTCAGTCAGTGTGGCATCTTTTGGTTGAAGCTTGACCGTAATCGCGATGGATTTCTTACCCGCACCCATTTGCGATTCCGCTTTTTCACCGCTGAACACGTCAAAAACAGATGCATCAACAATCAATGCTTTGTCTGCACCTTTGGCGGCGTTCAACAATGTGAGCGCCTCGACATCCGTGTCGACAACGAACGCAAAATCCCGATCAACTGACTGAAGATCTGAAATTTTTAACGCAGGTCGCGTGGTTGATTTTTGTTTTGGGAATGGCGGGTTGGCGATATGAACGGCAAATGCAACTGCTGGGCCTTTGACGCCCATTTCGCTCATGACTTTGGGGTGCAATTCACCAAACGCACACATCACGTTTTTGGGGCCAAGGGATAATTTACCAGAACGCCCAGGGTGCCACCATTCACGCGCACCGCGCAACACCATCAATTTTTCGGGTGCACCGATGGCGTTTAAAACGGCTTCGGCATCGGCCTTCGCATCATATGCATCCACCGCGCGACGTGCGCCGTGGGGATCACGCGGGCCCGTGTGTCCGATCAACAAACCTGTTGCCAGAACCTCTTGTTCACCGGGTTCACCACCGTGAAAAACGGGGCCGACCTCGAATAATGCCATATCCATGATTCCCCGTGCTTGGTTGCGTGCGGCCGCTTGTAACAATCCAGGCAGCAGGCTTGGGCGCATATGGCTCATGTCGCTGGAAATCGGATTTCCAACCATCACGGCATCATCCCCACCACCAAACAGTACCGCGGATTTTTGATCGATAAAGCTATAGGTCACACATTCATTGTAACCCAAGGATGCAATCATGCGACGCGCGGTTGTTTCGCGTTTTTGCATAGGTGAAACCACAGGTTTGGAAATGCCCTCGACGCGCGGAGGCAATGGTTTGCCCACTAATTTGGTTAAGGATGCAATGCGTGCAACCTCTTCAACCAAATCCGCTTCACCCGTCACATCGGGGCGCCAGCTTGGCACGAATGCTTGATCGCCCTTAACTTTGAAGCCAAGATCGGTCAGACATTTCACCTGATCATCGGCGGCAATTTCCATACCAACCAATGATTTCACACGATCCGTGTCCAAGGTATAGCTCCGGCTGGTATCAGGGATTTCACCGGCAACGATTAAATCGGATGGTTCGCCACCTGCATGATCCAAAATCATGCGCACCGCATGATCCAAACCAACAGGCGTGAACGCAGGATCAACACCGCGTTCAAACCGATAGCGCGCATCAGAATTGATTTTCAATTTGCGTCCTGTGATCGCAATCGCGGTTCGATCCCAATATGCACTTTCGACAAACACATTCACCGTGTCATTGGTACAGCTTGTGTCCAAGCCCCCCATAACACCCGCAATGCTTTCCACGCCATTATCATCGGAAATCACCATCATACCCGCATCGAATATATATTCTTTGTCATCCAGCGCGGTGATTTTTTCGCCACCCTTGGCACGATGCACGCGCAAATTTCCCGCAACCTTATCCGCATCAAAAACATGCAACGGGCGATTGCGATCATATGTGAAAAAGTTTGTCACATCGACAAGGAATGAAATCGGGCGCAATCCAACCGCCTTAAGCGCGGCTTGCAGCCAAGCGGGGCTTGGCCCGTTTTTCACACCTTTGATCAAACGCCCATAAAACACTGGGCAGCCATCGGTGGTATCACCATCAATGCTGACCTTAATTGGGGACTCAAACGAACCCGCGATTGGTGTTTCCAAATCGCGCTGTTTCAACACTCCCAAACCACGTGCAGCCAGATCGCGTGCAATACCACGCACGCCCAACGCATCGGGGCGATTGGGGGTGATCGCAATTTCAATCACGGGATCAATTTTTTCAGGCGAATGTTTCGCCAAATAATCAACGAATTTCGAACCAACGGCAGGCTCGCCAGCCAATTCGATAATCCCGTCATGTTCGTCCGACAATTCCATTTCACGTTCGGACGCCATCATGCCGTATGATTCAATGCCACGGATTTTGCCAACACCAATGGTCGTATCAATGCCCGGTACATAAACACCGGGTTTGGCGACAACCACATAGATGCCTTCGCGGGCATTTGGCGCACCGCAAATAATCTGTAATTCGCCCTCGTCCGTGTCCACCTTGCAAACGCGCAGCTTGTCCGCATCGGGGTGTTTTTCTGCGTGTTTCACATAACCGATTGTGAAATCAGAAAGCGTATCAAGTGGATTGACCACATCTTCCACTTCCAACCCAAGGTCGGTCAGTGCATATGTGATGTCATCAATGGAAGCATCCGTGTCGAGGTGGCTTTTGAGCCAAGAGAGTGTGAATTTCATCGTGAAATCCCCCCGTGCAAATTGGGCATATCAAGTGCGGCAAAGCCATAGTGGCGCAGCCAGCGTAAATCTGAATCGAAAAATGCGCGCAGATCGGGGATGCCGTATTTCAGCATCGCAATACGATCAATCCCGATGCCAAAGGCAAAGCCTTGGTATTCTTTGGGGTCAACACCACCCGCGGCCAGAACCTTGGGGTGAACCATGCCAGAGCCGAGGATTTCCAACCAATCATCGCCTTGGCCAATTTTCAACTGGCCATTGTCCCATGAACAACGAATGTCCACCTCTGCACTTGGTTCGGTGAATGGGAAATGTGATGCGCGAAAACGCAGCTCAATTTCATCCACTTCGAAAAATGTGCGGCAGAATTCCTCTAATGTCCATTTCAGGTTGGCCATTGAAATGTCTTTGTCCAAACACAGGCCTTCGAATTGGTGAAACATTGGTGTGTGGGTTTGGTCGTAATCGGCGCGATAAACGCGACCGGGGCAAATCACACGGCAAGGTGCACCATATTTTTCCATATGGTGAATTTGAACGGCACTGGTTTGGGTGCGCAAAACATGTGGTGGGCGATTGTCGCTATCTGCGCGGTGTATGTAAAACGTATCATGTTCTTGGCGTGCGGGATGTTCGGGCGGGATGTTGAGCGCATCGAAATTATAATAATCCGTTTCGATCTGTGGACCATCTGCCACGTCGAACCCAAGATTACCAAAAATCGCATAGATTTCTTCGGTTACTTGGCTGATCGGATGAATGCTTCCTGCGCGGCGTGGACGCCCGGCAAGGGATACATCAATCCATTCCGTTTGCAGGCGCTCGTTCAAAATCGCATCTGCAAAGGCGGCTTTTTTCGCGGCAATGGCAGAATTGATTTCGTCCTTAAGGGCATTGAGTGCCGGCCCCGCCGTTTGGCGTTCCTCAGGTGTCATTTTTCCAAGTTCGCGCATTTTCAACGCGACTTCGCCCTTTTTACCAACCGCGGCAAGACGCAAGTCTTCTAATGTGGATTCATCACCCGCATCCGCAATTCCACCCAGATATTTTGCTTTGAGTTCGTCCAAGCCTTGCATACCGCTGCCCTCTTAATTTCGTGTGGATGGCCTAGCATAGATAACGCGAAATGCAAGGGGTTGGCGGCGTTAACACTTCGTCGGCCATAAGTTGATTTAACTTGGAAAAACCGCGAAAGGATTAATAATTGCCATAGCAGCCAGCCCCTCTGGTGGTGTGTTGTTGGACACTAACGGGCGCGACACGTTACGGGGCGACATTGGGGATGATATTTTCACCATGCATCGCGATGGCTTGCGGGATTATGTTCGACGATTTGATCTTGCCAATGATCTGATTGATTTGTCCGCGTTTAACGTCACCTGGCAAGAAGTGAACATCGCACATCGAAGCGGCAATAATTTCATCATTACCATTCGTGGTGAGCGAACCATGCTCACGCTTGAACCTGATCCAAATGGACAGAGTTATGACTTTCTTTCGATTGATGAAACGAGTTTCATCTTTAACACTGGTGCGGCGACGCGGGCGTCCAATATTCTTTTAGATCAATCGGGCAAATCGCGGATCAATGGCACCGACCAGCCAGATATTTTTATCTTTCACGAAGATTACGAAACGGATGTAATAAAGTTCTTTGATCCCCAAAAAGACAAAGTTGATCTGTCGGGGTTCAATGTTGTGTTTTCAGAACTGGAATTTGAAACAGACAAAGCTGGCAAGGTGATGATTCACGTTGCCGATGAAACAATTATCATTCGCGATTGTTCTTATGAAATGATCGCGAGCGACTACACCGAAGATATGTTCATCTTTTAACGCAAAAGCCCCACACAATGTGCAGGGCTTTCACTCAATCTGTTGTCGATGATAAAATTACATCGCAGCTTTTGCTTGTGCGACAACCGCACCAAATGCTTCTGGTTCGTGAACAGCAAGATCGGCCAGAACCTTACGGTCCACTTCGATACCTGCTTTGTTCAAACCATTGATGAATTTGCTGTATGTCAGCGTGTCATCATATGCGCGCACACCAGCGTTAATACGTTGGATCCACAACGCGCGGAAATTGCGCTTGCGGTTCTTGCGGTCGCGTGTTGCATATTGGTTCGCTTTGTCCACAGCCTGTGTTGCTGTACGGAAAGTATTCTTGCGGCGGCCATAATAACCTTTGGCTGCTTTGATGACTTTCTTGTGACGTGCGTGGGTGACTTTACCTGATGTTACTCGTGCCATTGTTCAGTCTCCTTAGCGCGCGTAGGGCATATATTTTTTAACGATCTTTTCGTCCGCAGCACAAAGTGTGGTTGTACCACGTGCGTCACGGATGAATTTTGTAGATCGCTTGATCATGCCGTGGCGTTTGCCAGCTTGACCTGCTTTTACACGGCCAGATGCCGTTACCTTAAAGCGCTTTTTGGCGCCTGATTTTGTCTTCATCTTGGGCATTTCCATCTCCATCGTTTGAGTTGGTGAAAGCACGACTCGGCATACCCTTACAGGCCGGTCGCGCCATTGATCGCGCACATATACAGTGATTCATGGATATTGCAAGCGCACTTGCGCATCAATTATTCAGAATTGACGCCATAATCCGAAACAAGGCGCTGGGAATCTCTTCCATGGTCAGCGTCCCTTCTGACAGAACCCACGCCCAGTACCCAAACCCAGCAGCAACCAACATCAACGTTACCCCCGCCAGCGGTGATCGGCGATCAACCATGGCGGATAGTGCTCCGATTATCCCCAGTACACCGAAAAAAATTGTTGCAACGATTTGATAATCGTATTGCACGCAATCCTCCTGTTATTGATTTACGCTATGCGACACAGATTTAATCTGATTCCCCTTGATAAATCAATTTTTCATCTGCGGGTGCGACGCGCAGAATATTTGTAGAACCTGGCGTATTAAACGGAATCCCCGCCATTACGACAATCTTATCTTCATTGGTTGCAAAATCATGGCTTCGCGCGGCGCGCGCCGCACTTACAACCGCAAGCTTAAATCGCCCGACTTCACTTGTGTGAACACAGTGCAAGCCCCAGACCAAACACAATTTACGCGCTGTCCCCACCAATGGGGTCAATGCAATAATTGGCACGATCGGTTTTTCGCGCGATGCTGAAATTGCGGTGCGACCAGAATGAGAAAAACAACAGATTGCTTTGATATCCGTGGTTTCTGCAATTTCACGTGCAGCGGCGGTAATCGCCTCTGCCACCGTCGTTTTGGCTTGGGTGCGGAATGCGTCGATTACTTGGCGATATGTTGGATCAGATTCCACAGAAATCGCGACATTGTTCATGGTTTGAACAGCCTCCACAGGATAATCCCCTGCGGCGGATTCAGCCGACAACATCACAGCATCGGCGCCCTCGTAAATTGCGGTGGCAACATCGGATACCTCTGCACGTGTTGGAACGGGTGATGTAATCATGCTTTCCATCATCTGTGTGGCAACAATAACAGGTTTACCCGCACTGCGGCACGCACGCACCAATCGCTTTTGAATTGGTGGAACGTCTTGTACTGGCAATTCAACACCCAAATCCCCGCGTGCCACCATGATGCCATCGGACACTTGCAAAATTTCGTCGAACGCTTTGACCGCTGCTGGCTTTTCAATCTTGGAAACAATCGCGGCACGCCCGTCGGCCAATTCGCGTGCCTCGGTCACATCTTCCGCGCGCTGAACAAATGACAGCGCCAACCAATCAACACCCAAGCCGCAAACAAATTCCAAATCTTTACGATCCTTGTCCGACAGCGCGGCAAGTGGCAAAACAACATCAGGAACATTCACACCTTTACGATTGGAAATTTCGCCACCCACAATCACCTTACAATCGGCGTGATCGTTGGAACACTTTACAACTTCGACCTTGATTTTACCGTCATTCACCAACAGTGTCGCGCCTGGCTCAAGCGCTTCAAAAATTTCTTTGTGTGGCAAGCACACGCGTGTTGCGTCGCCCTCTGTTTCATCACGATCAAAACGGAATGGCGCCCCAACCTCCAGCATTTCTTTGCCGTTTTTAAACACCCCACAGCGCAGCTTTGGCCCTTGCAAATCTGCCAAAATCGCAATCGGACGGCCTGTGTCTCGCTCGATATCACGGATAATTTGATGGCGCTCGCGAATTTCTTCGTGGCTCCCGTGGCTCATGTTCAGGCGGAAAACATCCGCACCCTCTTCAAATAACGTCTTGATCACCTCATATGTGCTGGACGCAGGGCCCAAGGTTGCTACGATTTTGATGTTGCGAAGGCGTCTCATTAATTTGTCCCGTTCATGCTTGTTTTCAGTTGGCATCGCACAAATGCTGTGATTATTTGCACCATAAATTATTCCAACCATGTGAAATCTCTATGACATGCAATAAAGCCTTTTCGATCAAAGGCAAAGACCGTAGCGCAAACATAATCATTTTATGTGACCATGCGTCAAATAGGATACCACAAGAAATCAACAATGGTTGTTTGGGATTATCTGCTAACGACATGAACCGCCACATTGCATATGATGTGGGTGCTGCGGGGGTTTCTGAACACTTGGGTGTTTTGTTGGATGCACCAGTTATTGCATCAAATTTCTCTCGCTTAGTTATCGATCCAAATCGCGGCGAAGATGACCCGACCTTGTTAATGCGCCTTTACGACGGTTCAATCATTCCCGCAAACCGCCATGCCGATGACGCCGAAAAATTGCGCCGCTTGGATTTGTGTTATCGCCCGTATGATCGCGCGATTACACAAATGGTTGCCAAATATAAAAACCCAATTCTGATTGCTGTGCATTCCTTTACCCCCCAACTGAACGGGCGGCCAAAACGCCCTTGGGAAATTGGTGTTCTATTTGCGGATGACAAACGCCTTTCCACGCCATTCATCGCTTCACTTCAAGGTGACATCGAATTGACGGTTGGGATCAATGAACCGTACAGTGGAAAATATGATGGCGACACAATGGATCGCCACGCAATGCAAGCGGGGCATTTGCACGCGCTGATCGAGGTTCGCAACGACTTGATCGAAACTGAAAGTGGTCAAAAAGAATGGGCGGAACGCTTAGCACCCCATTTAACGGCTGCAATTGAACAAGCCACAACCTAAAAGGCAAAATGATGGATAAACAAACCCAAATCGAATTAGAAGCCGCCGCTTTTCGCCGTCTGCGTGATCATCTTGCAGAACGCAGCGATGTGCAAAACATCGATATGATGAACCTCGCTGGATTTTGCCGCAATTGCCTGTCGCGCTGGTATCAAGAAGCCGCAAACGAAAAGGGCATTGAAATGTCCAAAGACGAAGGCCGCGAGGCATTTTACGGCATGCCGTTTTCGACATGGAAAGAAAAACACCAAACCGATGCATCTGCCGCGCAAAAAGCAGCGTTTGAAACCTCGCACTCCAAATGATCTAAATATCCGCGTCGCAGACATCGTTTGCACAAACTGTGCAAACCGCTTGCGCCAATGGCGCAAGCTTATCGTAATAAAACTAGATCGCCGCCTTGCGCATTTCGTCCAGATAAATTTCGCGCAGCCGTGACGCCACAGGGCCAACTGTGCCCGTGCCCACAGCGGCACCATCAATTTCCACAACGGGCATCACGAATGTTGACGCGCTGCTCACAAATGCCTCATCCGCATCTTGTGCTTCGGTTACGCTAAAACTACGTTCTTCCACTTTCATTTGCGCTTCTTTGGCGAAACGCAAAACGGCGGCGCGGGTAATCCCGCTCAAAATCTCATTGCCCAAATGGCGTGTAATGATCGTACCGTCTTTGACGATATAGGCATTATTTGATGTGCCCTCTGTAACCAATCCATCTTGAACCATCCACGCGTCGTCACAACCCGCTGCCTTTGCCATCATTTTACCCATCGATGGATACAGCAATTGCACGGTTTTAATATCGCGCCGTCCCCAGCGAATATCGTCAATTGAAATCACTTTCATTCCCGTTTTCGCGGCTGGTGAATTGGCCAAACCAGGCTTGTCTTGTGTGAATAAAACCAAGGTGGGGTTCGCATCTTTTGGATACGCAAAATCACGATCGGCCGCGCCGCGTGTCACTTGCAAATAAACCATGCCTTCTTCGACATTGTTGCGCTTTACCAATTCGCGGTGAATTTGCAACAATTCTTCGTCGGTGCAAGCTGCCTTCATGTCCAATTCATTCAACGAACGGGTCAGGCGTTTCGCATGGCCGTCAAAATCGATCAGTTTGCCATCCAGAACAGTGGTCACTTCATAAACACCATCCGCCATCAAAAAACCGCGATCAAAAATCGAAATCTTTGCATCGCTTTCGTTCACATATTCGCCATTCACATAAACAATACGTTCCATGATGTTTTATCCCCAGAGTTTTCTATCCGCTGGATGCACACCTTGTGCATCATAATAAAGCGCGTTTTCGCGGTCTTCGCCCAATAACAGCGGCCCGTCAAGATCAACAAGCGCCGCACCCTGTGCCAACAAAACCGCCGGCGCCATCGCCAGCGATGATCCAACCATACAGCCAATCATCACATCAAAGCCTTGCGCAATTGCGTCTGATCGCAACGCCAGTGCCTCGGTCAATCCACCTGTTTTATCTAACTTGATATTCACCATGTCATATTTGCCCTTCAGCTTGGGCAGGCTTGTACGATCATGACAGCTTTCATCAGCACAAACAGGCAACACACGATCCATTTTCAACAATGCATCATCGGCACCTGCGGGAAGGGGTTGTTCAACCATGGCCACACCAAGGTCAACCAAGACAGGTGCGAGTGTTGCGTATAACTCTGGCGTCCAGCCCTCGTTCGCATCGACGATAATTGTGGAATTTGGCGCACCTGCACGCACGGCCTTGATCCGCGCGACATCGGCATCCCCACCACCAAGTTTGGTTTTCAACAACGGGCGAAATGCGTTTTTAGCCGCCTCGGATTCCATTATATCTGGATCAGCCAAGGACAACGTATATGCCGTGATTTCAGGTCTTAGCGGGTCTAGCCCTGCCAATTCCCAGACTGGAACATCTGCTAATTTAGATTCCAAATCCCAGAGCGCACAATCAACCGCATTTCGCGCCGCTCCCGCTGGCAAAAGGTTCAGCAATTCCATGCGATCAAAATCTGCGGGCAACGACGCAACCTGCGCCGCCACACTGTCCATTGTTTCATCGTAGCGGGCATAGGGCACACATTCGCCCCACCCCGTTTTACCATCTTTGGCAATCTTAACAGTGATGACCTTAGCCTCGGTACGTGAACCACGCGCAATGGTAAAAACCTGCGCGAGCTGAAAGCAATCATGCGTAACTGTAATATCCATGATTGTTGCCTAGCAGTTTGCCAACGCATCCACCAGACGCCCCGCGCCATTTCGGAACGGATCAACCGCAGGCAACCCCATGCGTTTTTCGGTTTCCGCCAAATAAGCTTGCGATTCCGCGTCCGACAAATGTTGAGTGTTCACCGAAATTCCCACAACCTTTACGTCTGGATTCACGATGCGCGCCATAATCAACGCAGTATCGCGCAGTTCTTCCAAACTTGGCTGTTGGTAATCTGGCAATCCACGCATGTGTTTGCGTGTTGGCTCGTGGCACAGGATTAGCGCATCAGGTTGCCCACCGTGAATCAACGCCATGGTCACGCCAGAATATGATGCGTGATACAATGATCCCTGCCCTTCGATCAGATCCCAATGATCTGGCTCGTTATCTGGGGTGATATATTCCACAGAACCCGCCATGAAATCGGCAATCACCGCATCCAACGGCACGCCGCTGCCTGTGATCAAAATACCTGTTTGTCCTGTGGCGCGGAATGTTGCTTTCATATCGCGCGCAACCATTTCTTTTTCCATCGCAAGGGCTGTGTACATTTTACCAACAGAACAATCCGTGCCAACCGCAAGGCAACGTTTGCCAGCGCGGCGCACACCATTTGCAATCGGGTATTGCACGGATGGCACGCGCACATCGTGTAATTCACGCCCATGCAATGCCGCCGCTGCAACCAATTCTGGTTCGTCCGCCAACAAGTTGTGCAGGCCAGATGCGATATCCAGCCCCGCCTCTAATGCGCGTTCCAAGACGACTCGCCATGCGGGTGAAATAACGCCGCCACGGTTTGCAACGCCAATGACCAGCGTCTTCACACCAGCGGCAACCGCCTCATCAAAATCCATATCAGGCAGCCCCATATCCGCGTGGCAATTATCCATGCGATATTGCCCAATCGAATATTCCGGGCGCCAGTCTTTGACCCCTTGGGCAACCTTTGCCGCCAACGCATCAGGCGCATCGCCCAAGAAAAGAAGATATGGTGTTTTGATCATCGTTTCATTCCCAAATTAGAAGTTCACGCAACGATATAAAGCGATGACAGCGCAAGAAATCATCAAATCATCGCAATGAACAACTATTTTTCGAAGAAACGGTGCCTTTTTCACCAATTCATGCAAGAATTGGTGAAAAAGCTATCGCATTGTGATCAGGTGTTGTTTGGTTCAATCAAGTCAACACCCACAACTGGGCGCAAAACATGTGGCTTGGTCGGGTCATAAAGCGCACTATCAACAAAATCGTGCCCTTCTGCCAATGCAGGGCCTACCATCACCAATGCTGTACGTGTGATCTTTTCGGCGCGCACCTTGTTGCGGATATCTTTTAGTGTTCCACGAATGATAATTTGATCAGGCCAGCTTGCGCGATAAATAACAACCACGGGGCAATCTTCACCGTAATGCGGTGTCAGCTCTCGTTCAATCGCACGCATATTACGGATGGCCAAATGGATGCACAATGTTGCACCTGTACGGCCAAAATTGTCTAATGTTTCACCTTCGGGCATGCCAGTGGATTGCATCGACATGCGCGTTAAAACAATTGATTGCGCGATTTCAGGGATCGTCAATTCTTGTCCGATCGCCGCCGCAGCCGCCGCATAAGCAGGCACACCTGGGATAATTTCAAATGGGATGTTATCCGCACGCAAACGTCGGATTTGTTCCGCGATTGCACCATATAGTGATGGATCACCTGAATGAACCCGAGCAACATCTTGACCACGGGCATGTGCTGCTTTGATTTCAGCGTGGGTATCGTCCAACGTCATCGCCGCAGTGTCTTTGACGATTGCATCCTTTGGTGCAAATGCAACCACGGCCTCCGGCACCAATGATCCTGCATACAAACACACAGGACATCGTTCTATCAATCCACGTGATTTTACCGTGATCAAATCAGGGTCACCTGGACCAGCGCCGATAAAATAAACCGTCATGATAAATCTCCGTCAATTTTGCGGGCATAACCGCGCGGCGTGTACATCCGTTGACCTTCGCCCAGATTGGCCAGTTTTGAATGGGATGAACCAATCAACACCACGGTCAGCATATCAACTTCGTCCACTTCCAATTCTGAAAGTTTCCGATATCTGATGTGTTCCTCTGGTCGTCCAAGCGAACTTGCCAACATCACGGGCGTTTCTGCTGGGCGATGTTGTAATAAAATATCCCGTGCTTCGGTCAACAAGGTACGACGGCGCATCGATACTGGGTTGTAAAACGCAATTACAAAATCACCCATCGCGGCTGCGTTCAATCGTTTGATAATATCTTCGCGTGGCGTCAATAAATCCGACAGGCTAATCGCGCAAAAATCATGCCCAAGTGGCGCACCTGCGCGTGCCGCTGCACCTTGCAATGCGGAAACACCTGGGGTGCACTGTACCTCTACGCGCCGTGCCGCATCGCTAACACCCATTTGATCAGGACCGCGATCCAGCAATTCAAACACCAACGCGCCCATCGCATAAATGCCTGCGTCACCCGAACAAATCAGCGCAACATTTTTACCCTTGCCTGCCTGTTCCAATGCGTAACGGCATCGATCCTCTTCGCCACCCAGTGGAAAATCCGAACGGGTTTTGCCATGTGCCAATGGACCCAACAGATCGATATAAAGCCCGTAACCGACCAATTCTTCGGCCTCTAGCACCAAATGGCTTGCCTCTGGTGTGCGCCAGCTATGTTGACCTGGCCCTGTGCTGATGATTGATAGTTTGCCGCGTGAACGTCCCGCAAATTCAGTTATCAATTCACCATTGCTGGCAATCGCACATGTTGCATTCGCCGTCTTTTGTTTTTCCAGCATGAGCGCTCCATCACAAAGCGCAATCGCAGCACCTTCTGAAACGCCGTGGCATCCAACCTCGTTAAACACAACATCCGATGGGTTTGCCAATTTTGCACTCTGCGCTTCAAGCTCGCTTGCGCTGAACAATCGAAATGGAACGCCCAACCGCGCCGCCGTTTCAATCATAGCAGGTTCATCACCCTTCAGGTCAAGTGAACCAACCGCCGCGATCGTTTCCTTTGCAATGCCCGCCTTGTTCAAGCTGGCCATCACCAAATCCCACATTTCATCAACGTCACAACCGCGTGCACACCCCAAACCCAACGTGTATTTTTGCGGGTGATAGGCAAGAGTATCTTCATCGGTTACAACGCTACGCTCGCTTGCGATAAGCTTCACGCGCCCATTGTCATCACCATCCAAATCCCAAATATTGTCACCGATAATTTGTGGTTTTTCACCAGATAACAACGTCGCCATCACGGATTTTGCGGCATCTGGATTGGCCAAACGCCAACCGACAGGCGGTTCATCAAGTGCGATACCAAGTGCCACATCACCAGCGGTTGTCACCGCGACATGTGTTTTCAAACCAGCCGCGATATCGCGTGCCAAACGGTTGGCGCCGCGATGCCCACCCAACAATGGAATAACCGTTGACCCATCATCAGGGATCGCAACAACGGGTGGCTCTGCGCGTTTGTCGCTCAATAATGGCGCAACCGCACGGACCAATATACCCGCCGCGCAAACCCCAACAATCGGGGTACCCGCGGCGAATAACGTGCGCGCGTGATCAAGTGCATGGTCAAAATATACATCCGCGTCCGCAACGCGTTCCACGCGACCATGCAGTGGCGCACCAAGAATTTTCGCCACGCGTTTCGCGGTGGGCAGGCCTGAATTTGACAGGCACATTACGATGGGTGTTACAGCCACGGATCGTTTCCTTTGGTCACAAGTATCATTGAAAAATATGGTGCGGGTTCGGGTGCATCCGCGAGTGGCAAAACTTTTTCCACGGGTAAGGTTGCGCGTTCGACATAAACCGCATGTTGGGTTAAATTCAGATCGGCCAGAACCTTTTTGATTTTTGGCAAATGGCGCCCTACTTTCATAATGGCAACGGCTTCTGCACCGCGAACGCGTGCATGTAGATCATCGGCGCTTATCGGGCCAGGAATAATTGTCAGCACTTCGTTGCGCGCCGTCAGCGGTTTTTGCATCGCCGCGGCGCATGCGGTTACAGATGTTACACCAGCTACAACTTCGGTTTCATATCGGTCTGACAAGCGGGAAAACAGGTACATAAAGCTGCCGTAAAAAAACGGATCACCTTCGCACAGAACAACCACGCTTTTGCCCACATCCAGTGCAACGGCAATCTGCGCTGCACCGGTATCGTATGCCGCTTGTGCTGGTTCGCGCTTCACCGACATTGGCACATGAATTGCAATTTCCTCCACACCATCGGGCAATGCGGCCGCCGCGATGGCGCGCGCGAAACTTTCCCCACCCTCAAGTGTCGGGTATGCGATGACATCTGCATTTTGAATCAAACGATATGCCTTTAACGTCATCAATTCTGGGTCGCCTGGGCCAAGTCCAACCCCATACAATTTACCGATCATCGTTTAACAAGGCTCCATTGTGTGACGGGCATCAATGGGCGCCAGCCTGTCAGGTTTCCAATCGGCTCTGCACGGTTAACATGCAGCTTGGCCAATTGACCGCCATGCTGTTTATAAAGCGAGATTAACAATGCCTCTGATTCCAATGTCACCGCATTGCACACCAAACGACCCAGCGGGCGAAGTGCGGCCCAACAGACGTCGAAGGTTTCGATAGACAATCCACCGCCAATGAATATCGCATCAGGTGGGGTTAGCCCCAACAATTTTTCAGGTACAGAACCTGCGATTAATTCCAATTTTGGCACGCCCAGCGCCAATGCATTTTGCGCCGCAAACACGCGTCGATCATCGCGCGGTTCAATCCCGATTGCCCGCGCATAACGCGCCGCGCGCATCCATTCCACTGCAACTGAACCACACCCACAGCCGACATCCCACAAGAGCGCGCCGCGCATTGGCATAAGCTTGGCCAGTGTTGCCGCACGAATTTCTTGTTTCGTCATTGTGCCGTCATGGGCAAATAGATCATCGGGCAAACCCGGCACGCGGGGCAGCAATGCCGCATCTTGTGCGGCGATACATTCCACCGCCAGCGTGTTGAACGCGGGCACATCATGCGACCAATCATTGGCCACCCCATCAAATCGTTTTTCGTTTTCACCACCCATGGATGCAAGCACAGTCATGCGGCTATTGCCAAAACCACGCTGCTTTAAAAACGCGGCAACTTGGGCCGGTGTTTCGCTGCCTGTAGTTAAAATCAACAACCGTTGATCTGGTTGGATGAAAGCAACCATTTGTTCAATTGCACGCCCATGAACCGTCAGTGTTTCAAGATCGGCCATCGACCACCCCATGCGTGCCGCGGCCAATTGGAACGCTGATAATTGTGGGTGATATACGATTTCGCTAGGATCAAGTTCGCGCCCGATCCGCGCCCCAACCGAATACCACAGCGGATCGCCCGTGGCCAAAACAACAACCCGTTTGCCGCGGTTGGATTTCAACGTTTCAATCAATGCATCAAATGGTGATGGCCACGCAATGCGTGTGGCATCCAGATCTTTGGCCAAGGCGTGATGACGTTCGCCGCCAATAATAATTTCGGCGGCTTCGACAACCGTGCGGGTGGCGCTTGTTAATCCATCAAGCCCGTCTTCGCCGATCCCAACGATATGTAACCATGCGCTCATGTACCATCCTCCGGCAGGCCTGCCGCCAATGCATTTACACCCGCGGATGCCATTGCCGATCCACCCTTACGGCCACGCAATGCCACAAAATCACACCCACGCGGATTGGCCGCCAATTCTGCTTTGCTCTCGGCCGCACCAACAAACCCAACTGGAAACCCAAGGATACACGCAGGTTTTGGCCAACATTGATCTAGCAATTCCAACAAATGGAACAGCGCCGTGGGCGCATTCCCAATGGCGACCACCGCGCCATCAATATGATCGCGCCACAACTCCACCGCAGCGGCGGAACGTGTGTTTCCGATGTCTTTGGCAAGTGTTGGGACAGACGGATTGTTCAGTGTCACAATGACCTGATTATCGGCGGGCAAGTATCGACGAATGATGCCCGCACCCACCATTTCGCAATCACACAACACTGGAGCACCTGCTGCAAGGGCGGCCATGCCCTCGCGTGCGGCATTGGGTGAAAATGCCAATCGGTCTGCGATTTCAACCATGCCACAAGAATGGATCAACCGGGTGACCAATGGTTGCATGGATGGGTCAAACCGATCCAACCGCGCCTCTTTACGCACAGTGGCAAAGCTTTCTGCGTAAATTTCTGACGGTTCACGAATGTAATGGAGTGGCGGGCGCTTGGTCACTTTTTCCGCGCGCTCTCTGGGCCGTGTGGATGTTTTGCGTGGGGGTATTCGGCATGAACATGATCGTGATCATGCGAATGGCTGTGATCATGTGCGTGGTCATGATGATGGTGGTGGTGGTGATCCATGTCCAATCGGCATTCACCCGTGCAATATGTATCGCACATTTTACAATCTTCGACATTCGAACCTGGTGCATTTGCACCTTGGCCTTCCACGTGGTGGTGGTGGCTTTCTTGAATTGCACCGACCTCGGATTCAAAACCCAACACCTGCGTGCGATATTTACACATCGCACAATTCGGCGGAGGAATTTCGCCAACCTGCTCTGTGATACGCTGAACAAATGTCTCCAAAACCTGTGGATGATCGCCCAGATACCCAGCCTTTTCAAATTGAATACCCGTGTATTTTTCGGCGCATTTATCCGTAAACCCATAAATGCGATCAATCAGAATGCCCGAAAACAGAAAATACGGGAATACGATAACGCGCTTATATCCAAGCTTTGACACATGATCCAAACAGGGTTCAACCAAGGGAAACGTAACACCAGAATATCCTGTTTCGCACCAACCAAATCCCATGCCTTCCCACAACAGGCGGGCAATTTTTGATACGTTGGAATTCGCATCAGGATCGGATGCGCCGCGCCCAATCACCACCAATGCAGTTTCGGACAATGGCAGTTCACCGTGTTTTGCATTGGCCGCATTAACCGCGTCTTGGACACGCGCACCCGCCGCCGCGATCATCAACGGATCGACGCCAAGCTCTTGACCGTAACTAATATCAACACCGTGTTTTGCGGCGTAAGTATTTAACACGGTTGGGATATCATTCTTTGAATGCATCGCCGCAAATAACATACCTGGAACCGCAAGGATTTTTGTACAGCCCTGTGCGCGCAAGCTATCCAAGCCATCGCGGATCAAAGGGTTTGCAAATTCCAGATAGCCATATTCCATCGGCCATTCGGGTGGCAGCAATGGCGGCAATTTTTCAGCCAAGGTTGCAAATTCATCGACAGCAGATTGTGACCGTGATCCATGACCACAGATCATCACACCAATTTTTTCAGCCATTGATCAAGCCTCCTGCGGAGCTTCGCTTGATTCTTCTTCCGCTTCTTCTTCCTGATCAGAAGCCTCTGCGTTTTTCTTTGCACGCCGCGCACCATAAGCAGCAGCAGCCCCCGCGAGACCCAGCGCAATCAGCCCCCAAATATGGCTATGACCCGCAACTTCGCCAACATGTCCAACATGGGCAAACGCAAGGTTTGGAAACAGTACAACGCACAACACGCTTAAAATTCGCATTTGGTATTCCTCTCAAAATGTGGTGGCGTCGTGACGAAGTTGGTTTGGCCCCCGATGTGGGTCGACCGACACGCAACGCACCTGTCTGGCCCCGATTGGGGCATCGTCTGTTTGAATCTATAAACAGCCAGACGAAAAGTGGCAACAGATTCGCGGCACATGATTTGCCGACTGCGACCTATCGCTTGTTTCTCAATCGCAAACAGAGTGTTCTCAATGAAATTGTGTTTTTCGCCACCTCCGATGTTATGAAGCACACAAAGGAGAATGCAAATGGGATTGCTTGTTAACGGAAAATGGTCGGAAAAATGGTACGACACAAGTTCATCTGATGGGAAATTCGTGCGATCTACCGCTGGGTTTCGCAATTGGATTACACGGGATGGATCGGCGGGAGCAACGGGAAACGCTGGTTTTAAGGCAGAATCGGGTCGTTATCATTTGTATGTATCATTGGCATGCCCTTGGGCGCACCGCACACTTCTGTTTCGCAAACTAAAACAACTAAGCGATCACATTAGCGTCGATGTGGTTCATCCAGATATGTTGAACGACGGATGGACGTTTGAGCATCGCGGGCCTGCCAAGGGTGACAGCTTGTTCAATTCAAAATTCTTGCGCGATATATATTTGCGGGTGGATGATCAAATGTCTGGTCGCGTGACCGTGCCAATTTTATGGGACAAGCATACCAATAAAATCGTGTCCAATGAATCGTCCGAAATCATCCGTATGTTTAATTCCGCATTCAATGACATCACGGGAAATACGGACGATTATTGGCCAACCGAGTTGCACGATGATATTGATGCGGTAAACGCACGTATTTATTCAAATATCAACAATGGCGTTTACAAAGCTGGCTTTGCCACGACACAGGCCGCATATGACGACGCGGTTGGCGCGTTGTTTGAAACAATGGATTGGCTGGAAACCCATCTGGCAGAAAATCGCTATCTGCTGGGGGATCGCATAACCGAGGCAGATTGGCGTTTATTCCCAACGTTGGTGCGATTTGATCCCGTTTACGTTTTGCATTTCAAATGCAATCGAAATCGCGTGGTCGATTTTCCAAATATTTGGGCGTATGCGCGCGAGCTTTATCAATGGCATGGCGTCGCGGATACAATCAACCTTGATCACATCGTACGCCATTATCATTACAGTCACGAAACGATTAATCCCAATCGCATCATTCCGATAAACCCAGTAATCGACTGGAATGAACCACACGGTCGCGGCTAGGCCGAATAGTGATCCACCATCGCAGCCAAATCATCTGGCCGCACCTGATCATTTACGAAACTGCGCGCATTTGGCACCAAATCAAAAATTGATCCGTCGGAAAAAAACCGATCGGCGGTCACCAAGATTATTGCGATATCTGGATTGCGATAGGTCGCCACGTCAGAAATTGCCAGCACATTTGATTCTGGTAACTTTAAATTCAGGATCAATGCGCCAAAATCATGGTCGCGCAATTCGTCCATGGCTTGATCTTGGCTCAATGCTTGAACCACATCTAACCCCTGTCTGCGCAAATGCCTGCACCAAATAGTGCTGAGCGCAAGATTACCTTCTGCTACTAATACGCGCATGTGTCTCTCTTACATAATACAAATCAGTTTTGTGAACTTTAGGTTAACAAAACCTTAACCGGTTCTTTAATTTGTTTGTGTTTGCGTTTTTCCGCCGTTTTCGCCAAACAAGCATAAAAAATCAGGAGATGTTGTGAAAACTATAATCACCGTTTGCGATACGTGCAAAAAAGAGAATTGGGACCCCGAAAAAAACCAGCCACGCGATGGCGAAGTTTTGGCGCAATTGGTTGAATCCGCCGCGAATGATTTACAATCGATCGAGGTGCGCCGCCAGTCTTGTTTGATGGGCTGTGAACGTGCGTGCAACATAGCGATTCAATCCGCGGATAAATTGCAATATGTTCTGGGGCGGTTTGATGCAAACGCAGATGACGCAAAGGGAATTATTGATTACGCCTTGCTCTATAACGCAAGCGAAACGGGACAAGTACCCTATAAGACTTGGCCGCAAGCGATTAAGGGGCATTTTGTTGCCCGCCTGCCAATTTTACCAAAACCGGAATCGGATCAGTGACAAACAAGCGTGATCACGGGGGCGGATTAGATGCCGCAATGGCCCAATTTGGTGGCACGCGCGATCATTGGCTGGATCTGTCCACGGGGATCAATCCGATACCCTATCCAATCGGAGATATCCCAATGGATAGCTGGACCCGACTTCCCGATCAGGATGGCGATAATACGTTAATCAATGCTGCCCGAAAATTTTGGCACGTCCCAAATGGCGCAAATATTTTGGCAAGCTCTGGCGTGTCACAAATTATTGCAATGCTGCCCCAGATTGCGAGTGGCGCTAATTTTCAAATAGCCAAGCCAACCTATAACGAGCATGAGGCCGCATTTGTCCACGCAGGGTTTACCTTAAACAATTCAGCGCCGGTCAAAATTTACGTTCATCCCAACAACCCTGACGGCAAAACACACGTCATCGACGATAACACATTGAAAAACGCAGACCTGATCATCATCGATGAAAGCTTTTGTGATATTTGCCCAAGTGAAAGCCTGGTCAAATTTGCGACGCGACCAAATGTTATCATTTTGAAAGGGCTTGGTAAATTTTGGGGTTTGGCTGGCTTGCGACTTGGCTTTGCCATTGGGCATCCCGCTAACATTCAAAAACTACGCAATCTGATTGGCCCATGGGCAGTGTCAGGGCCTGCGCAATATATCGGTGCGCGCGCCCTTGATGATACTGACTGGATAACAAAAACACGCAAGCGATTGCAAACAGACGCGTTTCGATTGGACAAAATCGCAATCGCTTCTGGGCTTGGGATTATTGGTGGCACAGATTTGTTTCGCTTGTATAAAACCAATGATGCCGTAAGTTTTCAAAAACACCTTGCTCAGAATTACATCTGGAGTCGCATCTTTCCATACAGTAGTGAATGGATAAGATTGGGATTGCCCGGCCAGCCAGATCATTGGGCGCAAATTGAATCTGCGTTAGGAGCGTAAAATGAATGGGTTTCAGATATTATTTTTAGCGTTGTTGCTCGATTTTATCTTTGGTGATCCGCTGCAAATTTGGAATCGCATTCCACATCCCGCCGTCATTATGGGGCGCTTTGTTGATTGGTTCGATGATCGGTTAAATCGCGGTAAGATGCGGCGCGAAAAAGGGATTTTGTCGATCACATTATTGGCGCTTTTGGCGCTGGGGATTGGATATCTGATCAAGATTATTCCCGATTATGGCGTCATTGAAATGTTGGTGGTGACCGCGCTGCTCGCACACAACAATTTGGTCAAACATGTTCGCGCTGTCGCCACTGGGCTAATGGAAAGCTTGGCGTCTGGTCAAGCCGAAGTCGCGAAAATCGTTGGGCGCGAAACAAGTAATCTGGATGAAGCAGGTGTTTCCACTGCCGCCATCGAAAGTGCTGCCGAAAACTTTTCAGATGCTGTCGTTGCCCCGATATTTTGGTATCTGATTTTAGGGCTCCCTGGTATTATCCTATACAAAGTCGTGAACACCGCCGACAGCATGATTGGGCATAAATCCGAAACTTATGCGGAATTCGGGTTTGGTTCTGCGAAATTGGATGACCTGCTGAATTTGATTCCAGCACGTATTTGCGGCGCGTTGATGTGCTTTGTCCAAACATCAAAGAACACATGGGATGTTTGGGATTTGATGCTATCAGATGCGCCACTGCACGCATCACCAAATGCAGGTTGGCCCGAATCCGCAATGGCTGGAATTTTGGATATTCGCCTCGCTGGCCCGCGAATTTACGATGGTGAATTGACCGATGATGCGTATATCAATCCCCAAGGGAACAAAAATCCCAATAGCGATGATATTTTGGAATCAACCAAGGTTATCCAACGAACGTGGTATGCAATTGCTGCCACCATTGGATTTTTTGCCGTGGTAACGTGGTTGATTTAATCGCGGCGAATTACACCTGTTACCGCTGCTGCACCCAATGCGGTAATCACCCAGCCGATGAACTTTGCAAACCAACGCAACCACCACGCTTGGCGGCCCCAATCACTACGAGATGTCGAAGGTGCCCATGCAGATTCTTGACCCAAATTAACAATGGGAACCAATAAATCGGCAGCATATGCAATTGCGTTAAATGTTTCATAATCCTTGCCTGCCTGATCGGGTGACGACCAGAACTGTGCTGGATTGTCAGGATGGGTTCGTGTCGCATCTATCCAATCTTGTGAAATCAATATCGGTGCAGCATTTGGCGCCATGTCTCCTGCATCCCATGTCTTTTGAAACACAAACGACAATATCCCTATTAACAGAAACCCCCAAAAAACTGCGAACATCGGGCGGTATCCATACCCGATTAGAAAACGAATAAAAAAATCGGACGCTGCCAAAAACGGTAACCGCCATGTTCCCACGCCACTGTGTCGAATGGCATGTCGGTTCGCGGCGCGTTGCAACAATTCCTTTCGCATCAACACATCTTGGGCATCATCGCGATGCCCAATTGAATTCAAAACGCGCGCCAGTTGTTCATAAGGTTGCGCGGAAAATTCGACATGGGTTGGGCGACGTTCCAACCATTCTAATCGTGATTTGACGCTTGTATCGGCTTCTTGCGCGAAATCTTGATATTCAAAACCGTCCAACCGCACCCGATATGTGGCAGATTCACCCGTGGCATCATCATTTAATCGACGCACCCTAGCCCCAGAAAAGTTCAACATACCACGTGATATTTGATTGTTTTTACAAAACAACACACCACCGATTTCCGCCCGCGCCAACGAAAGCGCAGTCAGTTCACCAATTGTTTCTCCATCCAAATAGATCGGCGTCGTGCTCATTGCGCTGTCAGGCGCGATGGCACAATTCTTACAGAAAAAATCTCCTGAAATTTTGGCCGATGAAAACATCAACGCACCATCAGAATGAAGTTCGGATTCTGTGTCGTCAAATGGGTAATCCCCTAAAAACACCGATCCCTCTACACGGATCGATGCGCCAAAAAACGAAATGAACCCAGCGTCTTCTATTTTGGCATCACAAACTTGTAAGTCCCCTGCGATACGCACCCCAGGCATTGATATCTCCGCGGTGGAATGAAACCCTTGGCGCAGATAAACCGAACCCGCAAAAATGGCATTATCCGCGATGATACCAGGCGTGGAACAGCCACTTAAATGTAGCCCACGCATACGCGCATTCAAAAAATTGGGCGCCTTATCAAAACTGCACCTTGTCAGGGTTAGATCATGTGAACAATCACAGCCCTGCAAATCCAACAACCCGATGATTTTCGCGCCGCGAATGCGAATACCTTTTGCATGGAGCGGCGCATTTACATCTGAGCCCAACAGCAAATAACGGATTAGTTCAGCACGAATCCCAACGTCGGTGGAACCCATACTAGGCAAATCACCATCGCCAAGCGTTAACCGTTCACCATGCGCACTCGCAACCAACAGTTTTTCTTCGGCACCATGTAGCGGTTTGAAATCTTCTATCGTGAACATGGAAAAACTTTGCCATGTCAATCTCAACTTCACAAGTCAGATATAAATCAGAACATTAAAGTGTTACAAACTAGTTCCATTCCCAAACCTTAGATGGCGCAACATAATTGCCTTGATTGAATGCATTGCGCTTTCTGAGCTTAGTGAAACGATGGCTTCTGATTGCTCACCTAGTCCGTTCAAACTGTGGTCACCCAATAATAAGTCTCGTTTGTTTAAATCTTCTCGGCGCAACTTGATTCTGACCAATCTTTTATTTGAGGTAACTTTATTAACGTCCTCAATTTGGGCAGGCACCCAAATTGGTTTAGGCATACCGCCAGACAGCTGAACTTGTACGTCCTGGCCAATCACAACGTCCGAGGAATCTGCGATTCCGACCGTCGCCAACACCTCAAAATCCGTCGTTAGCGGTGCGATTTCCATGATATATGCGCCTGCGGCGATCCGCCCACCTTCTCCGCTTACCCGCAGTCGTTGAACGCGGCCACTGGTACTGGCATAAACAAATCGTTTTTCTCGGATGTTTTCAATGCGAGAAAGGTCATTTTCCGATTTCATCAACGCATCTGAAATTCGATCTAGTTCGGCTTCGATCAAGTTGACACGATTGAGCTCATCTTGCTTTTGATCTCGGATCAAGCTTTCAAGTGCTGCATTTGCCTTTGCCGCCTCAAGTGAGTGGCGCAGATTTGTTTTTAGCGTGCTCATTCCAGTCAATTCGCGAAGAGCTTGCGAATTTTTCTGGTCATTCAGCGCAGAAATTTTCAACCGCATTTCAAAATCTGTTTTGGCCATACGTTCGTGTACATTTAACAAATCGCTCGCAAGCGTCAGCGCTGTTTTGTCCCCTGCCGCTTGAAATTTAAGTGTATCAAGTTGAGCATTACAATCGCGCTCAACGCGATGCAGCTCTTCTGTTTGGTTTAATCGTCCCAGCGCAAATTTCAATTCTATGGGAATTTTAATTTTTGCGAGCCGCGATTTTAATGCAGACAAACAATTCAATCTCAGCAAGTTTTTTGAAACTTTTTTGCGTGCTTCGTCATATGTTGTCGCGAGATCGTCAGTGTTCAGTGACAACAATACCTGTCCCTCTGTGACAATCTCACCATCGGTTACAAACAGGTTTTTCACCATCCCGCCAGAATCATGTTTGATCGGCGTTGATTGATCGACCGCTTGCATAACACCTCGCAGCTTTATTGTGTGCGTCACGCCAATTTTGTTGAATGCGATAAAGCCTGAAACCAGCGCGAAAGACGCAATTGCACCGCCGACAAACAGTAGTCCTGTTGCTAAGGCGCTTCGCCGAAGCGATGTTTTCAATAGACGCCTCTGTGCCGTCTTTTCAACTTCACTCGGAGGTGGCGATGATCGCTGCAATGGCGTTGCATTTATTTCATCTGAACCCTGCACTTCAAGCTACTTCCTGAACTGGAGACATGCGGTCCACATGGAACCGCGCCGCCATTTGGCGGTACCCTTCGCGCAAGGTTTGTTCAAACCCATCTGTGGCATCTTCTACCCGTTCAATTTCGTGGCGCTTCTCTCCTGATAATTGTTCACTTACCAATAAGTCACCCTTGTCGTGCATTGTGACAAAAACCTCTGTTTGGTTTATTCGCAAGTCGATCAACACTTCTGATTCTGCATCTAAAAATTTGTCGCGTGGGGCTAGAAACAACATGTCTTGTGCCGTTTGTTTTACGCGTTCCTTCAAATCTTGGGACATAGACGCGGGAAATTGACCCTCCAACCACAACGAGAGTCGAAACGCATCACGTTTTGTAGGACAAAACGATACGCGCACCCATCGTTGATGATAGCGTGCCAACACTTCATCCATCGGACCGCGATCCGTAACTTCACCGCGCTCCAATTTCGCAACCTCGTCGGCGACAGACATCAAATATTCATCATCCGTAGAGAGTATAACGATCTTTCCTTCTGTCTTTGCCTTTAGGATCAGAGACATCAGTGCTGCGCGTGACGCCTTATCTAAATAAGTTTCTGGCGTATCCAGGATGATGATTTCTTTGTCTCGATAAAATGCTCGTGCCAAAGACAAAATTTGTCCCTGTGCACTAAAACTACTGCTCGCGGATTCATTCAACAAATCAATTTCTTTGAACACATCTTCGTAGGGGTCTAACTTGCGTACCAACTCAATCGCATCGAGCGCCCGTGCTTTTGGGTCAAAACATGTAACATTTTCTACGATCGTACCGTTCAGAACAACTGGTGTTGGTGGCGCATAACTAATCGCCGGTAAACGTCCATGATTGCGCCCCCAGTTTTGATCTCTGTAGCTCATTTTTCCTTCGAAAAACTGCCCGGTTGCGATTGCGCGCAACAACTCTGACTTACCAGAACCTGATGGACCAATGATCGCCAAGCAGAGCCCTTGGAAAAGATCCGCGGAAAATGGAGCGAAACCAAAGTCCTCGACTTTATCCAGAGATAACAAAGTCATTTCATCTGTGTTGTTACCGGGTTTTGATTTGTAACGCCGCTCCTGTGTATCGCTTTGCTGTAACAAAGACAGATTTGGACGCGATGCGCGCAATGATTGGACCTGATAGTTTCGCACAAAAACCGAAACAATGGTCTGATTCACGAAAATAAATGCAACCATGGTTCCAAGGGACAACGCGCCACCAATATGTAACCAAGCCCCAGCAATGATGCTGAATAAAGCGGACAGAAATTGAATCAAATTTAACCATGTTGATTGCCCAACGGTTTGGAAATCTGGTTGTAGATCGCCCGATATTTCCCCGTTCGCTGTTTTTTGAATATATGCGGCGCCTAAACCAACAGTATCAATGATAATTGGGTCCAAATCTTGTTGGCGCGTTTGTGAAACAAGCGCAGCTTTCCGCGGTTTCCGAACAGCCCACAAAATCGCTAAAAAAATCGCGACAAACAAGGGAATCAATGGCAATATCGGATGAATAAACGCGATACAAAATACCCAAAATAGTGCAAAGCAGCTGTCCTGATACAAAACCAATCCACGTACATTCGTGACATAACTTTCCAGGGCGCGCATGCGCATCAAATCAATCAGACAAACCGACAAGATGATCCCAACGCCAAGCGCGCCTAATAACCATAGTGATGAATGATTGTCGGCGGGAATTAACCTGTCGATAATCAAAAGTACGATTGCAGGCAAAACCAACGACAATAAACTAGAAAAAAAGCCAAGCGCCCCTGCGATAAATCGCACCCAGCTTGGCGGAGTTTCATCCAATTTTTCAACTTCGCCGTTACCAATCCCGATGGCGTGCAGCAACCCGTGGCCTAATTCTGGCGCTCTTCTGATAAGTGAATTTGAATCTTCAATTTGCATGGCGTTTACTTTTCTGATTTTCGAGATTGGGTTAGCGTGTCGCGATCTAGTTATTGGTATTCAACTCGTTGTTTTTTAAAACACGGTTAAGATAGTCAGAAAGAGATACATATTCGCTGCTGTCACCAATTTCGGGATTCGAAGATCGAGTTTGAATGGTTGTAGCGGCCTTCGCAGGGCTAAAGTCGAGCTTGCGCAGCATTTCTTCCACCAATTCCTGTTCCCGTCTATCTTGTGAAACGGAGGTTTCCAGCATGACAGGAGTTGGATCTGCAACGGGTTTGGTCGGGCCAAGCCGTTGCAGCAACAAATTTTCCAGAACCTTAATGCGTTCATCACCACTTGAGGTGTAAATTTGTTTGTTTGACGTTTCCGGTGTTTCCAACAGCTGTAGTTGATCTACTTTTGATGCCGTCCCACTATATTTGTGTTGGCGCGTTATCAATTGGTGTAGCGCTTCCAGTTTCGCCTCTAAGTTCGCAACACGGGTAAGTACAGCATCGTCGGACCGCTGTGCGGGAAATTGACTTTGAATACCTGTATTCGGACGAAAATCCATGCCCTCGCCTTGGTTAAAGGGCGCTGCAAAATTATTGTGCGGTGCTAGCGCAGAGCCGATATTGCTATTTTGGAGTGCATTATAATTTGGCGCGACAATATCACTATGTTGGCCGACTGATTGGATCTCATTTCCAAAAACCGTGCCATGGTCAACCTGTGATGCCCAACCTTGATTAGCATTCACTGGAGGATTTTGATCACTTGTGCCAGAGCGCAAAGCTGCAAGCTCTTCTTTCATTACCTGAAATTCGGATTGCAATTGTCCATACTGTTCTGATTGATAGTTTACGCGTCCTTTCCCGACAGGCCCAGCATTGGAAAAACCCTGATTTTGGGAAAGATTTCTCGATTGCATGTGCCACGTAGTATTTGACACTTGCGGGGCGTTTGTTGTGGTTTCCCATTCGCTTGGTTGCGTTAACCCAGAAGAATGGGATTGGCCCGCTTGTGCTGGAACGGGCCATCCGCGTGGAAACACGCGTGGTGACTGCTTCTGTGCAACCCATCGAAGATAGGTCGTTACGGCTGAAAAACCAGCGAGTGAAATACTTTGTAAAACTTCCAATTCTCGTTTGATGACTAGCTCACTACTGGATGAAAGCAAAGTTTCAAGGCGCGTGTCCAATGGCTCTAAAATCGTTGGAGGAAGCGGCAATTCAGATTTACGGTCTGATACAAAGAAATTGTCGTTTGGGGTAATTCCGTCAAATCGAATCTGTACGCGCCCTTCTGGCGTGAGCCCAATTTCCACACCGTTCTTTTGCGCAATACATGCCGACCCATTTTGCACACATTGAATTTCAAATACATCTTCGTCTAATCGTGGGCTCGGGCTGAACCGTGCATAACCATCGGGATCAAATCGAAAATACACTGATTCAACAAATCCCTCTTGAAATGTCGGCCATCCAAATGATCCGCGGATCGCCTGCTCTGCTTCGCGAGCGCCAATAGCAAAGAGAATGGCAGTATCCAAAACCGCAGTTGAACTTTCAAATGAAGCATTGTTTGTCGCATCTTGCGCGATCGCGGCATTGAAACTGCTACCCAAAATTATTGATGCGATGCAGAATGTTAGTCGGGGCTTTAACGTCATTGCGTTTCCTCCATTTGTGCTGGATGGCGATAGGCGGGTAACCAATCTGCTTGTTGTGGTGGGTCGGGAAGTTTTCGTCGGATGCGCACATCTCGATCTCGAAATCGCGTGTACCAAACTTCAGAGCCGCCAGCCCCGCCCGTCAATATGCGACCTTGAACTTTGTGCAATAAAGACGCCAACAAGATCCCGTTGTTATTTGCAGTTTGAATTTCAATGTGCCCTGTTCCCCCCTCATAGAGGCCTTCGTAAAAACCTCTTTCGGGGTCAAATAGTTCGATCACCGCCTCATACAAAATATCGGTGTAGTAGGTATCCCAAAGCGCCCAAAGTCCGAATGCAGCCTTGGTTGCAACCGCGGCATGATCAGGTGAATAATCGCCCCGTGGAGTAACTGTATTCCAAGGGTAACCATCCGAATATATGGTATCATATGTGAAATATGGCGGGCCCTTCACATTGTGTTCTGAACGCGCAGTCATATAGCCGTCACGTTCAAATCGATTATGTTGAACCTGATAAATACGATCCGCAAATTCAGCGCGCCAACCATCCGAGTGAACAGTATCTGAGCTCGCGTCATCATGGAGTAGATCCCAGTTTAACTCCAACCCATCCAAAAGATAACTTTCGGTCACAACATAGTTTTGTGAATGAAAAACACGTGGATCGCGCCCATCATAAGGGACGCGCACGTCCAAAATATTTGTGGTGAGATATGGTTCAGCACGATGCGCGAAATAAGGTTTAAACCCCCAAAGGGCAAAGCCTTTGGCTGCGTATTCTTCGTATCCCAGCCGCCCTTCTTGGGCATAGATGGTTTCTTTGGTTTCTTTATCAACCGCAGCACCAAACATAACACCGTCTTCATCGATGATGTTCGAATAGTCCCATCGCAGCAACATGTTATCAATGGTATTTGCAAGATACGGATAGCGATTGCGGATGATACGCATCCAAACCATAAATCGCCCGATATCCAATGCAGAATAGCCAATTTCGCCAGGTTTATTGCTATAATCCACCTGTGCTGCCGTTTTGGTATGGTACACTTTGTTCGGCATTTCGTTACGAAACAATTTCAACTTACGAAATGTCGTCAGCAATCGCATAATTCGTTTATCGAATTGAGGTTTTTCAATCAAGCAAAGCTCATATGCCGCCACCAATCCACTGATATACGATGCGGTATCCCATAATGTTGTCGATGGATATCCACCAACCGAGTTGG
This sequence comes from Paramylibacter ulvae, assembly GCF_014652655.1. Classification (GTDB taxonomy): domain Bacteria; phylum Pseudomonadota; class Alphaproteobacteria; order Rhodobacterales; family Rhodobacteraceae; genus Amylibacter; species Amylibacter ulvae. The sequence goes on along the minus strand of NZ_BMZF01000006.1, from coordinate 55,795 downwards.
CGAGCCCCGTAGATTCTTGGGTGAATTGTTCAAAATATCCCCAAGCAACCTTAGCAGCCTGAATTTCGCGCTCATTTAAAAAACCACGGCGGGGCTTGTAGCTACGAACATAGCCATTTTCATCTGTATACCCAGGCAATTTTGCATCGCCGTTAGGCCGCTCGAGATTGTCGAAATAATCCTCTGGCATCTCGCACATGCGCGGCGGAGCAACGCGTTTTTCAGCGTTTGACGTGGTACTCAAACTTTGCGAAGGAAGCTGCCCACGTAACAGGCTTGGCAACGATTCCATGTCAACATTAGCACCACTGCCGTTTTCAATCGCGGTGCGAATTTCAAACCCATTTACGTTCGCATTTTCAAGTGATGCCAATGCAGAATATTCTGGATTTTCTTTTAAAAATTCCGTCGCCAAGCTTTCATTGGCCGCGCGTTCAGTTTCGATAGCAGTTTTTTCTGCGCGGGCATTCGCAAGCTTGACCGCATTGCTGTTCACGGTTTCACCAACAGCATCACCCAGATATATTGCCCCACTTATTGCAGAGCCAAGAAGGCCAAGTGCAAGAATTATGAGGATAATGTTTCGAAGTTGAGCGGGCATATTGTCGTTTCCAAGTTAAGTATTCTGCGAGTCGGCGAATATTTAGAAAGGATACGGTTCAGGTTGTAAATTTTAGGATAATGCTTCTGTTTTCTGAAAGAAACTTGCTTAAAATTTAAATCAACCCGTTTCGCACGGAAAATCAAAAAACAAACGCAAGCGGTTCGAGCCATCACCTGTTAGAGACTCTATTCTCACGGTCAGACTGTGGATCAGGAACCAACCAAATCCGCCTTCAGGCAGGTCTTCAAAATTCTGCTCTGGTCCGTTCATGTCTTGTGGTTGAGGAATACCTGGAAATTTTTCACCGAAATCGCAGACTTCACAACAAAGTTGATCTTTTTCCATTGCCGCATACAGCGTAATGTCGCCGTTCGTGGCGCCCATATAGGCGTGTTCCACCACGTTATTCAGCGTCTCGGCAAGAACAATTGCCACATCATCACTACGCGATTTTAAGGCTGCATCACCACGTATCCACAAGTCAAATTCGGATAGCACAAGCGAAACATTTTCTTGTTCGCTTTTGAATTTTCGCTGAAATATATTTTGAGTGGTGGCTGACGTTTCGTTCATATTTGTATCGATCAAACCGCGCTTTCCAAATCCTCTGGGATCGCATCGGCAACTGTTTTATGGATTCGAAAAACGCTATCCATGCGGGTAAGTTTGAAAACTTTTTCAACAGTTGGGGTGAGGTTGGCGATTTCAAAATTTCTTTCCGTGCCCATGTATTTCATATGTGCCACGACTGCACCCAAACCCGAACTGTCCATAAATCCAACATCCGACATATCCAAAATCATGAAATCTGCGCCGTCATCGACAACCGTTTTAAGCGCATCTTTAAATCGAACGGCCATCGCGGCATCCAGTCTGTTTTCCAACAATTTCACGACCGTTTTTGAACCATACTGATCTACTGAAATTTCCATGTCTTACTCCTTTAACAAAGTGGCCTAAGCGCCCTTTGCTAAATCTTTTGCCCGCAGATTACTGAAAATTCGTAAACGCGGCGGCTTTCCAAGCCCAACAATCCATGCAATTTTCGTAAATTTTGAAATTATCATCACCATGACCGTCGCCAATACCGTGGCGAGCCCTGCTTTGGTGGCAACATAAATGCTCGGGTTTATGCCATCGTGCCACAACAAAATTTCCAACAAATCCAAAAATATAGGATGCACCAAATAGATTCCAAATCCGAAAGGTGCCAATCGTCCGATGAACGTTGGAAAGTGTTTGTCTTTCGCACCCATAAAAATGCCGAACAACGCGATTGGGATCAAAAAGTCAGCCCAATATGCTGGCGTATAATTATAATTCCAGTGTCCCGTGTGAATGACCTTGTAGGAATAAATCAATTTGATGATGTAGAGCATCCCACAGATAAACATCGCAAGTGCTGTCATTTTTTGCGCATCGGATTTGGCAAACCCACGTTTAAGAATTCCAAAAAAACTTGCCGCAACAATACCATAGCTAACATAAGCCAGAACCTTGACCCCGCGTACCAGATACTCAAACCCATAAATGCCCCGTAGTTCCGCCCACATAAACACATCAGCCTCTCTTTTGACGAAAAGAGACAACAACACCAGTAAACCCAACGATGGCATGCGGACGGCAATACGATAAAAGGGGTAAAACAACACCAGTAAAAAAAGTGTCGGCAAGAAATGCATGTGATACTGCACGGTCCCCAAGGTGAAATAACTAACCCAAGCCCAAGGTGAAGCCAATTCAGCAAACAAGGCAGATTCATATCCAAAATAGTTGGCTTTGATCAGGCGAAAAAATGCGTAAAATACGACCCAAAATGAAAAAGGAAGCATCAGTCGTTTCATTTGTTCGAAAACCGTGGCGCGGTATCCGCGGCTACGGCTGTCCAGCGACCATATCAACAAAAACAGCGAAATAATGATGAACAATTCCGTGCGCGCCAGATACGCAACCGAACGAAACAACACCGGAAAAATGCGTTGGTGCGGTTCGTAATCGGGAAATGGTTGTCCCATAATATCAGAGGATGCATGAAGCCCGACCATTGAAATACTGGCAAGTAAACGCAAACAATCAAGCCAAACCATACGGCTTAACTGGTGTGGTTTGGCATTACCCATAATATGGATCCTTTCAAAACAACAAACAATTTTCACAAATTCATTTGTATTTGGCGCTCACGATTCGAGAGATCATAAGCAATTGTTTATGAATCATTCCTAAAAGGATCCAAAATATTGGAGGCGAAAATTGCGACTTCTCACAATCATAACGCTTGGCTTGTTCGGCTTTGCAAGTTCTGAAATCAAGGCACAAAGCCAAATCCAGCTTCCGATCGAGGCGAGCAGTTGTGCGATTCAAAACGCATTGACGGGCGCACTAAATACGCGATGCCAAAACGTCAAATCAAACGGAACACCGCGCGGCATCGTGCTGCGGCTTGACCAAGAACTCAATGCGCAAAAGGCCCAAGATTTGGGGCGAACGGCATCAAAAGCACCTGTTGTGAACAAGGTCACATTCAAACAACCGGTTCCTGCGATTGATCGACGTGCTGCGAAATCGAATGATGGCTATTTCATTCAATTTGCCTTCGCTTCATTTCAACTGGAAAAACAATATGTCGACCATATTGTGCGGCTCGCGACGGTGCTTTCGACGCCAGACATGGCCAATACGTGTATCCGTGTCACGGGTCATACGGATACAATTGGAAGTACTGCATATAATAAATCGCTTTCCGAAAAGCGTGCGGTAACGGTTGCGAAATTGTTAGCAGAAAAGAGCAAAATTTCACCAGACAGAATTCAAATTATTTCCGCTGGGGAAACGCAGCCGCTTTTGAATATTGACGGTCACAATCCACTAAACCGTCGCGTCGAGTTTTCAACGAAAGATGCATCAAATGGGTGTGAATAAAATACTTCGGAACCTGTTGTGTCTTTGCCTTTGTACGAGCGCGGCGCAGCATGGGCATGCTGAAACACGCATGGCGCTAGTTATAGGCAATGGTAAATATGAAAACCTGGACCAATTGCGCACTCCTGAAAACGATGCGACCACCATGGGTGAAACACTTTCATCGCTTGGGTTTCAGGTGTTTCTTGCCACAAACTTGAATGGTGAACGCATGCGAAATGCGCTTACTCTTTTTCAAGAAAAGGTCGAATTTTCTGATACTGTTTTGGTGTATTTTGCAGGTCACGGCACCCAAAATTATGGTGTAAATTATTTGATGCCAATCGACTTTGATCCAAATAACTCGTCTAAAAAAATAGATGCGATAAACGTTGAAACAATCGTGGGAGCGTTATCAAATCAATTGCGTACAAATCTGTTCATCTTTGACGCCTGCTTTAACGAGTTAAATCAAAACAGCACCGGCGAAAATTCAAATGCGCGCGCGGTGAATGCCCCCCCGATGGGAAGCTTAATTACTTTTTCCACAACAATCGGAAAAAAGGCGTTTGATGGTGTTGCTAACCACAGCATATTTACTGGTGCCTTGCTCGATAATATGAAAATTCCCGACATCGATATCGAAGAGTTGTTTCGAAATACACGCCGCGATGTTCTGGTGAATTCAAACAATCATCAAATGCCAACTACGATTTCATCTTTGATCACACAGTTTCGATTGAATGCGACACAATCGTTAGATGACGATACAGTTGATCAGAATTTTATGCATTTGTCCGAATACGGATTTTCCCACAAATCTGTCCTACGAGATATGGAAAATGGTTTGGAAATCTCGCAGCACGACAAAGCCAAACAAGCATTGCGAAAATTGCTGTGTGCCAAGCTAGATTCACCATTGCCGCGCCAATGTCAGTAGGTATATTGCCCACAATACTCACCGAAACATCCCAAAATTTCGGATGAATTTATACTGAATCGGATGCGAAATACTAGATTTTGTGCTTTTTCATTCTCGTCAACCCCGAAAATTATCACTAAAACCCATAAAAACAGCGTTTTTATGCGCATTTTTGCACATGGCCTAGTTGTGTTTCGCCGCAACATCTTGTTAGGTTTACGCACTACGCCAACAGGTGTTGAACATTAAAAACAATAGGAGCAGTCAATGTCACAAAAACCAATGACAAAAACACAACTCGTTTCCGCTTTGGCAGACGCCTGCGGTTCAGACAAGCAAACAGCAAACCGTTCTTTGGAAGCGCTGGCTGAAATCGTATCAAAAGAAGTCGCTGCTGGTGGTGCTGTGACACTTCCTGGTTTGGGTAAATTCCAATGCCGTGCACGTCCAGAACGTATGGTTCGCAACCCAGCAACGGGCGAGCAATTCCAAAAACCAGCTGACCGCGTTGCAAAAGTTACTATTGCAAAAGCGCTGAAAGACGTCATTAACGACTAAGCGGTTTAATAAATTTAAACGTTGATTTGGCCGCGATTTACGCGGCCTTTTCTTTGGGACATCGATATGGATATTCGTGCGATTTTAATGGGGCTCAGCTTTGCCTTTATCTGGAGTAGCGCGTTTACATCTGCACGGATCATCGTACAATCGGCGCCGCCGTTGGCCGTGTCTTCGCTCCGCTTTCTACTCGCAGGCGTCATTGCAATCACCATCGCATATGCCATGGGACAACGTATTAATTTTTCACGGTCACAATGGCGCGCCATTTCCATCTTTGGAATTTGTCAAAACGCAATTTATCTGGGTCTATTTTTTGTCGCCATGCAAACGATCGAAGCATCGCTTGCATCGATCATCGCCAGCACCATGCCACTGCTTGTCGCATTTGCCGCCACTGTGTTTTTCAAAGAACGCTTAAGCGTGATTGGTAACCTTGGTTTAATCACGGGATTTCTCGGTGTTTTGCTCATCATGTATTACCGATTTAACGGCGGTGTGGATATCGCTGGTGTGATGTTATGCATCATCGGTGTTGTGGCACTTACGATCGCAACATTGACTGTAAAAAGCGCAAGCACACAAAACAATTTGCTGATGACCGTTGGGTTACAAATGCTGGTTGGTAGCGTTGCTCTGTTCATCCCATCGTTGTTATTGGAAACTTGGCAATTTGACTGGTCACCGAAAGTGATCATCGCGTTTGTCTACACAGTTTTGGTGCCTGGAATTATCGCAACTTATATCTGGTTCAAATTAGTGTTGCGCATTGGTGCAACTAAGGCAGCAACATTCCATTTCCTGAACCCGTTTTTTGGCGTTGCTATTGCCGCGGTGATTTTAAACGAGCAACTCACCCAAACCGATGTCATCGGAGTGTTTGTTATTATGATCGGGATTTTGGCGGTACAATTAAGCCGCAGCAAAACCATATAGTCCGATTACCCAATCTTGCCTTGGTTTTCGCCGATTTGACCGCGGTGCAGCAACACATGATCCAAAATAACACAGGCCATCATCGCCTCGCCCACGGGAACGGCACGAATACCAACACATGGGTCATGTCGCCCCTTGGTGATTATTTCCGCCTCTTCGCCCGATTTCGTAATCGTCTTGCGCGTTTTCAAAATGGACGAGGTGGGTTTCACCGCAAAACGGCAAACCAAATCTTGGCCCGTGGAAATACCGCCCAAAATACCACCTGCATGATTTGATGAATACTGTGGGCCATCCTGACCCATAAAAATTTCATCAGCATTATCTTCGCCTGTTAATTCGGCCGCGCCGAACCCAGCACCAATTTCAACACCTTTGACGGCATTGATCGACATCATTGCCGTGGCGATATCAGTATCAATCTTGCCATACACAGGTGCACCCAGCCCCGCAGGGGCACCCGAAGCAATCACCTCGATCACGGCGCCAACGCTGTTGCCAGATTTGCGCAGGCCGTTCAGATAATCCGCCCAACGCTCGGCCGCATCGGCATCTGGTGTCCAAAATGGATTTTGTTCAATCTGAGATAAATCAATTGCATTGCGATCAATTTTATCTGGGCCCATCTGCACCATATACCCCGTAATTTTCAAATCTGGCAGCATTGATTTCAAGACCTCGCGCGCAACACCTCCTGCAGCAACACGTGCCGCAGTTTCACGCGCCGAACTGCGCCCGCCTCCGCGATAATCGCGAATACCGTATTTCTGCCAGTATGTGATATCGGCATGGCCTGGGCGGAACTTGTCCATGATATCGCCGTAATCTTTGGATCGTTGATCAGTATTACGGATCATCAACTGAATTGGCGTGCCTGTTGTCTTACCCTCGAACACACCTGACAAAATCTCAACTTCGTCCGCTTCTTGTCGCTGTGTGGTGTATTTGTTTTGACCAGGCTTTCGCTTATCCAACCACACTTGCAGCATCGATGCATCCAACGGAATGTTCGGTGGACAGCCATCAACAGTTGCCCCCAACGCGGGTCCATGGCTTTCGCCCCATGTTGTGACTGTGAATAATCGACCAAATGAATTCGTAGACATGCGCAATTCTCCTTGTCATCGCTTTATCCTATGACAAATCAGAACGAAACCCTGCCTATTGCACTTTTCCCTGCTTAGGATAGATTTGCCCACACCTCGGGGAGCCTTTGGGCTGAGACGTTTTACGAACCCGTTGAACCTGAACCGGATTATGCCGGCGGAGGGAAGGTTATGGGAAAAGCCCGCAAACCTCACCTGACGCCTGCAGCTAGGAGAGAAACGGGATGAAAATTTTCCAACTTTTTGCTGCGGGTCTTTGTGTGGCGCTGTCAACATCGGCGCATGCACAAGATAAACCCGAATTAACAGTATATACTTATGACAGCTTTGTTTCCGACTGGGGCCCTGGCCCCGCTGTGGAAAAAGCGTTTGAAGAGACCTGCGAATGTGATCTTAAATTGGTCGCGGCTGGTGATGGCGCGGCTTTGTTATCACGTGTATTGCTGGAAGGTGAACGTACCGAGGCAGATATCGTGCTGGGGTTGGATACAAACATTACCGCGCGCGCCGCTGAAACTGGGTTATTTGCGCCATATGGGAAATCGCCCACCTATCTTGATGTGCCTATCCCATGGGAAGACAAAATTTTCCTGCCCTATGATTGGGGTTATTTTGCATTTGTTTATGACAATACCAAACTCACGGATGTTCCTGATAGCTTTGAGGCGTTGATCGCAGCACCTGATGATCTGAAAATCGTGATCCAAGATCCGCGAAGCTCTACCCCTGGTTTGGGTTTATTGTTGTGGATCAAAACGGCATATGGCGATCGTGCCCCTGAAATTTGGGAAAAGTTGGCGCCAAAAATCCTGACCGTGACAAAAGGCTGGTCCGAAGCATACGGTATGTTCACCGAAGGCGAGGCCGACATGGTTTTATCCTACACCACATCACCCGCGTATCACATCATTGCAGAGGATGATTATACAAAATCAGCCGCGTCGTTTACCGAGGGACATTATATGCAGATCGAGGTGGCAGGAAAACTGGCCAGCAGCGATCAGCAAGAACTCGCAGATGATTTTCTGAAATTTATGACATCCCCAAAATTTCAAGATATCATCCCAACGACCAACTGGATGTATCCCGCCGTATTTCCGTACTCAGGGCTTCCAGCTGGATTTGAAACGTTGATAACGCCAACAGAAAGTTTGATCGTTGATCCCATCGAGGCAGAAAAAACACGTGATGCGGCACTCGCAGAATGGCTAACCGCGCTCAGCCAATAAGGCCGATTCATTTCATTGCAGGCGGCGGTGCGTTCGCACTGTTGCTTGTCCTGACATTTGGCACGGTTATCGCGGTTTGGACACGCGCAGAACTTGGATCGGGGTTAAGCAGTTCCGATTGGGCAGCGGTGCGTTTCACTCTGTCACAGGCGTTTGTTTCCGCAAGTGTAAGCGTTATTTTGGCCATCCCTGTTGCCCGCGCGTTGGCACGGCGCAAATTTCGTGGTCGCACGTTGATGGTATCATTTTTGGGTGCTCCATTCATTTTACCTGCAATCGTTGCGGTTCTGGGAATCGTTGCGGTCTGGGGTCGTTCTGGCTGGATCAGTCAAGCAATCGAACCTTTTGGGTTTTCGCCGCTTAATATCTATGGCTATTTTGGTGTCGTGTTTGCGCATGTATTTTTTAATCTGCCGCTGGCAACACGGTTGTTACTACAAGGTTGGCTATCGATCCCCGCCGAACATTTTCGACTTTGCGCACAGTTGGATATGTCGCCATCAGAAATTAGCAAACATTTGGAACGGCCGATGCTTTGGTCGGTGCTGCCCGGCGCGTTTTTACTGGTTTTCTTGTTGTGTATATCCAGCTTTGCGGTTGTGCTAGCACTTGGTGGTGGACCACGTGCCACCACGGTTGAGCTCGCCATATACCAAGCACTGCGCTTTGATTTTGATCTGTCCAAGGCAGCAATGCTGGCCGTTGTCCAATTTGGGTTATGCACCAGCGTAGCGCTCGCCTCGATTTTTATCGCAAAGCCAACAAATTTCGCATTTGGCTTGGATCGCCCGCCGGAACGTTGGGACGGGAAAGGTGCGTTTCACGTTATTTGCGATTGCCTCTCGTTAGTGATGCTTACCTTGTTTCTGTTCCTTCCATTGCTGGCGCTATTCATTCGTGGCCTTATCCCGATTGCGCACCTTCCAATCAAAATATACGCAGCTGCGCTTAATTCCGTTGTGATCGCTGTCGGCTCTGCGATGTTAGCCATTGTCATGTCACTCGCACTTGCAGCCTTGATCATTCGTATTGCACGTCGGCGCAAACGTGTTTCACAAATCGTCGAAGGCTTGGGGTTTCTAACCTTGGCTGCGTCACCTTTTGTAATCGGTACCGGCCTGTTCATCATCATCAACCCATACGTCAGCCCATTTGCCGTTGCACTGCCTGTCACAGCATTAATAAACGCTGCGATGAGCCTGCCATTCGCCCTTCGCATCATTTTACCTGCCATGACCCGTGCGGAAGATCACTATGGAACGTTGGGGGACAGTTTAGGCATGGAACGCTGGACACGTTTTCGCATCGCCATATGGCCACGCCTGAAACGCCCGATCGGTTTTGCTGCGGGATTGTCAGCGGCGCTATCGATGGGTGATCTGGGGGTGATCGCGCTGTTTGCCCCCCCTGATATCGAAACGCTCCCGTTGATGATGTATCGCCTTATGGCGGCATATCAATTGAAAATGGCCAGCGGTGTTGCGCTATTGTTAATATCCCTCAGCCTCATTTTATTTTGGCTTTTTGATCGTGGAGGTCAACTTGAGCATCACACTCGATAAACTGGTTTTAAACCAAGGAAGCTTCCAACTCGACGCTGACCTTGTCATCGAAGAAGGGCACAAAATTGCATTGCTTGGCCCATCTGGTGGTGGGAAGTCAACGCTGTTGTCTGCCATCGCGGGCTTCAAAGAAATCACGTCTGGACGCATTTTGTTCAACGGCGACGATATATCAACCGACCCGCCAGCGAAACGCCCCGTGTCGTTGTTATTCCAAGACCACAATTTGTTTCCCCATCTCAGCGTGGAAAAAAACATCGGCTTGGGTTTGCGCACCAATTTGCGCCTGAACGATGCAGAAAAGGAAATTATCCAAGACGCTCTGCGCCGTGTTGGGTTGGGTGGCCATGGCTCCAAAATGCCCAGCGAAATGTCAGGTGGCCAACAACAACGGGTGGCACTTGCGCGCGCATTACTGCGTGATCGCCCTGTGCTCTGCCTAGATGAACCGTTTGCTGCACTTGGCCCCGCGCTGAAACATGAAATGCTGGATTTGGTTGCGGAAATCGTTGAGGCCGCCAATGCGACCTTGCTGATGGTAACACACCAACCCGACGATGCCGAATATATCGCTGATCAAACCATTTTGGTGGCGCAGGGGCGCGCATACGCACCTGTGGACACCACCACACTCTTTCACAGCCCACCGCCCGCGTTGGCGAGTTATCTGGGTACGCGTCGCGCACATGGATAACAAAAAACGCGCCAAACAAGTGGCGCGTTTCTAAAATTTCAATTGTATGTTCGGTTAAGCTTTACGCTTATGTGGTGCCCATAATTTTTTGTTGGTCAGATACAACAAAACCGTCAGTAACGCCAAGAAACCAACAGACAACAAACCTGTCCATTTACGCGCCATCATTTTAGGCTCCGCTGCCCACATCAAAAATGCGGCCGTGTCTTCGGCCATGTGATGTGCGCTGGCGTCGTGACCATCGGCAAACTCAACCTGATCATCGGACAACGGCGGTGCCATCGCGATCCAACCACCTGGGAAGGCAGTATTTTCATATAATGTTGAACCGGCCTGTGTTTTTTCTTCACCAGTGTAGCTGGTCAAGATAGCCACGATGTATTCTGGGCCACCCATACCTTTGACGATCTGATTGATACCCAAACCCGCTGGGCCATGGAAACCTGCACGCGCCTTTGCCATCAGGCTTAGGTCTGGTGCATTTTCAACGCCACTACGTGGGAATTTATCAGATGGAATTGCCGCACGCGTGTCATCCAATTCGGCATCATATACGTCATACAACGCAGCAAATGCCTTTACCTGATCTTCGGTCAGGTGTGGACCACCCTCGTCAGCCAATGTGCGAAATGCAACTTGGCGCAGGCCGTGACATGCTGAACATACCTCTTGGTACACTTGCATGCCGCGTTGCAATTGGTGCTGATCAAAGGAACCAAATGGCCCCTCAAAGCTGAAATCCACATCGTGAATATGGGCAGCATCACCAGCGCCAAACGCGGAACCCGTTGTCACACCCAATGCAACAAGAACTGAAAGAACTGTCTTTTTCATCTTCTTATCCTATCTATCGCTTAGCGTGACTCAGTTGATTTTGGCGGGTAATGCGCATCAAAATCAGCTTCGATTGTTTCAGGTGTCGGCAAAGGTTTCTCGATACGGCCAAGAATTGGCAAAATAACCAAGAAATATGCGAACCAATAAATCGCACCAATCAGTGAAATCAATGGAACCAGACCTTCTGCTGGGCGCGCACCGCACCACATTAGAACCATGAAATCAATGCCCAGCAACCAGAACCACCACTTGAACATTGGACGGTAACGACCTGAACGCGTTGATGATGTATCCAGCCAAGGTGCCAGCGCCATCACAAAGATCGCACCAAACATTGCCAACACGCCCAAGAATTTCGCATCCAAGAACAACACATCAAACGTAATCGCACGCAAAATGGCATAGAACGGCAAGTAATACCATTCAGGCACAATGTGTGCGGGTGTCGATAGCGCATTCGCCTCGATATAGTTATCTGGATGGCCAAGGTAGTTTGGCATAAATCCAACGATTGCCGCAAAGATTGTCAGAACCAATACCAGCGCGAACAAGTCCTTGATCACGAAATATGGCCAAAACGGTAGCGTATCTTTCGATGCTTCTGCTTTTGATTTACGGCGAACCTCAACACCTGTAGGGTTGTTGTTGCCTGTTGTGTGGAATGCCCAAATGTGGATTACCACAAGACCAACAATCACAAATGGCAACAAGTAGTGAAGGCTAAAGAAACGGTTCAACGTCGCTTGGTCAACCGCTGGTCCACCCAACAACCATTCTTGAATGATTGGACCAACACCAGGGATCGCACCAAACAAACCAGTAATAACCGTCGCACCCCAGAATGACATCTGACCCCAAGGCAAAACATAGCCCAAGAAACCCGTTGCCATCATCGCAAGGTAAATCAACATGCCCACAATCCACGTGATTTCACGCGGGCTCTTGTAGGAACCGTAATAAAGACCGCGGAAAATATGGATATACACGGCAATAAAGAACAAAGATGCCCCGTTTGCATGCAGATATCGGAACGCCCACCCACCGTTCACATCACGCATGATGTGTTCAACGGAATCAAACGCCATGTCCACATGTGGAACATAATGCATCACCAAAATGATGCCTGTGATGATTTGCAACGCCAGACAGAATGTCAAAACGATGCCCCAAATCCACATCCAGTTCAGGTTTTTCGGAGTTGGAATCATCAATGTTGAATATAAAACGCCTGCAATCGGCAAACGTGCATCCAACCATTTTTCAAAGCCAGACTTTGGCTCATAGTGATCGTGTGGAATACCAGCCATGATCTTTCCCCCTAGCCTAACTTGATTGTTGTTTCGTTCAAAAACACTGCCGTTGGCACAGGCAGGTTTTCAGGTGCTGGACCCTTACGGATACGACCAGCAGTGTCATAGTGCGATCCGTGACAAGGGCAGAACCAGCCGCCAAAATCACCAGCGTCGCCCAATGGCACACAGCCAAGGTGTGTACACACACCCATCATGACCAGCCATTCGCCCGCTTCGTCCAAGGTACGGTTCGCATCGGATGCATCCCCATCTGGAATATTTGCGTTGCGATCCGCGCCATCTGGCAAATCACCCAACGCAACATCGCGTGCTGCGCTGATTTCATCCGCTGTACGGCGACGAATGAACACGGGCTTGCCGCGCCATTTTACCGTCATCTGTGTACCAGGCTCCAAACCCGCCACATCCACCTCGATAGAGGCCAACGCTTGCACATCCGCGCTTGGGTTCATTTGATTGATCAGCGGCCAAACCGCGGCAGCACCCCCGACAGCGCCAGTCGCGGCTGTTGCGACATACAAAAAGTCGCGGCGGGTACCAGTAGAGTTCTTGTCTGTAGACACGAACGTATCTCCCTTGCCATGCCCCAGAGATTAGGGCGTAATTAATAAGGTGTACCTGAATTAAAATCAGGGTATCAGGCAGCGTATTACACATGGCATCACATTTCGTCTAGCGGCCTTTTGGACGCAGCCGTAAAAAGAAGGCAAATTTTATGCGACTTTGCACCTATCAACCCGATATCGCACCAAATCTTGGCGCAATGATTCGTCTCAGCGCCTGTTTAGACATCCCACTTGATATCGTCGAACCGTGCGGTTTTCCGCTTTCGCTTAAAACATTACGCCGCACTGCGATGGATTATGCCGATATCGCGGACATGACGCGCCACGATTCGTGGGAAACCTTCTTGGGTCATAAATCCGCTGGTCGCCTTGTTTTAATGACAACCAAAGCAACAGATTCACTTTGGAACTTCACATTTCAGCCAAACGACACAATCGTTATGGGGCGCGAATCCGCTGGTGTTCCAGAATCTGTTCACAATGCCTGTGATTGTCACATTAAATTGCCAATGCACGGCGCGGCGCGGAGCCTGAATGTTGCCATGACCGCAGGCATGGCCGTTAGCGAGGCTTTGCGCCAAACACGCGTCGCGTGAAATTCCAAATGTTCGAAATATCCTCGCCGAAGGCATAAAAACATTAGCCTTGCGGCGCGGTTAACGCCATCGCATCAGTTTTGGAAAATTCTTCGTACCACGCTGCCAACGTTTTATGTCCATCACGCCAGTTGCGATCATCAAGCCGGAAATCTAAATACCCAAGCGCGCACCCCAACGCGATTTGAGCGGCCGTTATCGATCCAGACAAATCATCCACCCAACGCTTTTCAATTTCCACCAATGCGCGAGCGATTTTGGTCCATTGTCCCTCAATCCAATCGTCGAAAACTATCTCGGCTGGGCGAACGCGTTTTTCGTAAACCATCGAAAGTGCAGCATCCATCATGCCCTCGCCAGTTGCCTCTAGCGTCAATTTGCTCCACTTATCTTGGCCTTCTGGATACAGAGTCCCATTTACCGATGCGTTAAGATATGCCGTAATCACGCGACTATCATAGATAACCTCGTCGCGATCCGTAACCAAGCATGGAACCTTGCCCAACGGATTCACATCAACTGGCATTGATCCCGTATTTACAGGCGTTCCTGTAACATCGATAATTTCTATTTTATCACTTAACCCCAACACCACGGCACAAGCGCGGACTTTGCGTGCATAAGGCGACGCATCTGCATAATATAATTGCATTAATTTACTTTCTTGAACCTCAACCGCCCCAACGCGCTTGCGTCAATTTCCATTGCTGGACCAGATTTTCCAAATCGCACGACACGTTTCCAACGATAACTCGCATTAACTTGCTCGCCATTAGGGTTACGATGCGCGGCAAATCCTTCGCCAATGTCATCAAGTCGATCTTCAACCCGTTGATCTACAGGACTAATATGCACGTTTCGCGCCAACGCCATTGCGCCAGCGACCATTGCAATTGGGATAATGGGCAAAGCCATGGGAAATCCTCCTAGCATCAGTTTAGGCGCTTAGTGACTATTATTCAATTAAATTTCAGTTACGAAAAATTACGTAATTGCGGGGAATACCGTAATTTCGCTATCTGGCGTCCACTTTGGAAATTTTTGCATAATACTCAAATATCCATCCCAGTTGGTAAATTCCAAATACCAATCAATCACATGTTTCCACGGCTGATCCAAAAACCATTCACGATTGACATGCGCAAATTGGCGCACAAAAGGCGCGATGCCAATATCGGCAAAACCGCGCGAATTTCCGAACAGAAACGGTTGATTTTCCAATATTTTATTAAGGTCATTTAAAAACAAACTAGCCTTTGAAATCGCTGTGTCACGCGACATATCATCAAACTTATTGGGATATTTATACCGATCCAAATATGGTTTAAATTCGTTGTCACATCGCGCAACCAATGCCCGCGCGGCGGCCATGTGAATTTCTGGATCAATCCCCATCGGATCGGACAGGCTTAACGCCCATTCCATAATGTCGAAACTTTCATCCACCACGGTTCCGTCGTCCAGCAACAACACTGGAACGGTCGCCTTTGGAGAGATTTCAATCATATGTTCTGGCTTATCGCGCAACACGACTTCGCGCAATTCCACCTGCTGCCCGCTGGCAGATATCGCCAATCTCGCGCGCATTGCATATGGGCATCGGCGAAATGAATACAGAATTGGGCGAGTCATGACACCAAAAGCTGGGTATCTGAATGCCCCTTGATCAACGCCCGCACGATTTCTCCTTTGGCCTGATCTGTATCGAAAAGAACCTCGGTAAAACCTTCGGTACGGCCCATGCGGGCATTTTCCATTAATACAGAATGGGTCTTGCCGACCTGAGCGTCCAAATGCGCGTTGACACGTTTATCACCAGCGCTTCGCAGTTGTGCGGCGCGATCTTTAACAATATCGCGTGGCAATTGGGGCATACGCGCCGCTGGCGTGCCCTCACGCGGGGAAAATGGGAAAACATGCAACCATGTTAAATCACATTCTTCAATTAACTTCAGAGAGTTATCGAACATAGCTTCCGTTTCTGTTGGGAAGCCAGCAATAATATCTGCACCATAGATAATATCAGGGCGCGCCTTGCGCATATCATTACAAAACGCAATCGCATCTTCACGCAAGTGGCGACGTTTCATACGTTTCAAAATCATGTCATCACCTGCTTGCAGCGACAGATGCAAATGCGGCATCAGTCGCAGATCCGACGCGATCGCATCAATCAATGCTGGATCTGCCTCGACTGAATCGATCGAGCTGATCCGAAGGCGCGGTAAATCAGGAACAAGTCGTAAAATGCGTTGCACCAAATCACCCAGTTTTGGCAGCGCGGGTAAATCCGCACCCCAGCTTGTGATATCCACACCAGTCAATACAACTTCGTTGTAACCGCGATCGACAAGTCTTTGAATTTGCTCAACGACCACGCCGGCAGGCACAGATCGAGAATTACCGCGGCCATAGGGAATAATGCAAAACGTACAGCGATGATCACATCCATTTTGCACCTGAACATACGCACGGCTGCGTGTGCCAAACCCGTCGATCAAATGCCCCGCCGTATCTGTGACCGACATAATATCGTTCACCTGAACCTTTTCCGTTTCACCGATGAAATTTGGCCCCTTGGCCAAACCAGTCCACGTGTCGGCCTGCATTTTTTCGATATTACCGATGACGACGTCGACCTCAGACATATTATTATATGTCTGAGGCTCGGTTTGGGCCGCACATCCCGTTACAATGATTTGTGAATCGGGGTGTTCACGGCGCAATTTACGGATACGCTGTTTTGATGATCTCACGGCCTCTGCCGTAACTGCACAGGTGTTCACCACAATTGCGTTATCCAAACCCGCGGAATCGGACAAATCTTTCATCGCCTGCGTTTCATATGCATTCAGCCGACAACCGAATGTTTCAAAAATTGGTGGCTTACCCATCAGATACCCGCCAAAAATTCGGGCGAAAGATGGCCCTGAAACACCAGCGCGGTTGGGCCTGTCATCCAAACCCCATTGTCGCGCCAATCGATATTCAATTCACCGCCGTCCAAATGAATTGTGACATTGCGTTCGGTCAAACCCTTGCGATGCGCCACAACAGCCGCCGCGCAAGCGCCAGAGCCACAGGCCAATGTGATCATGCCACCACGTTCCCAAACCCGCATACGGATCGTATTGCGGTTTTTAATTTCGATAAATTCAACGTTTGTGCGTTGGGGAAATAATGGATGATGTTCGATGGCTGGTCCGCGGGTTTCTAAATTCACACCCTCAGCGTCATCCACGACGAACACACAGTGGGGATTACCCATACCAGCAGCACCTGGCGCACCTTCGATTGGAAGTGCATTCAGATCTACATCCTCCGACATTGGCACAGTATCCCATGTTAGCTGTGGATGCCCCATGTTCACGCTAATTAGGCCATCACCCGCATCCACCGCAGGCAACAATCCGTTGCCCGTACGCAATACAATCGACGAATCACCTGTTTCATCCATAATCAATCGCGCGACACAGCGGCTCGCATTACCACAGGCATCCGCAGTTGACCCGTCCGAGTTCCAAAACGCCACATCAACATCCGCATCCAATGAATCAGTCAGCACGGCCAATTGATCATACCCCACGCCAAAATGCCGTTCGCCGATGGCACGCGCCATCTGTTGCGTCACAGGTGATTCTGCACCGCGCGCATCAATGATGACGAAATCATTGCCAAGCCCGTGCATTTTTAAAAATGGAAGGCCATTTGATATGTTTTTCACCTGATTCATAGGGTTCATATAAACCACCGCGAAGTATCTATCCAGTAACGATGTTTTTTTGACATTTCGGTATTGACGCTGTCCGCCCAAGTGCCTAAACACCGCGCAAAGTGGGCCCTTAGCTCAGTTGGTAGAGCAACTGACTTTTAATCAGTAGGTCGATGGTTCGAATCCATCAGGGCTCACCACTTTACCAAAACGGCCTAGCAATTCATTGCTAGGCCGTTTGTTTTTCTTCTGATTATTCTGCGGCGCAATTTGCGATTTCTTCACCAAATTCATGAAACATCTCGTTATACATATTTGGTCCTAAAGTCAGGTTTGAACCCAAAGGATCAATCGTCGCATAATTCAGCCGTTTACCGCCACTTACGTTTAGAACCAAATTTTCGCTAAACTGAGGTTCAGTTAAAATGCAATCTACGCCAAGACTTGCCACACTTTTTTGAAGTTCGATCAAACGCTTAGCGCTTGGGCGTGATGCATCGCTTTCGGATATGGCGCCAACAACAGACAAATCGAACTCTTTTTCCAAATATTGAAATGCATCGTGATAGGCCAAAAATTTCATCGAAGAAACGATCGAAATTTTTGATGCAAACTCTGTTTTCATATTCTCAAGATCCGCAACAGCATCAGCAACATTTTTGGAATAAGTTGACGCATTTTCTGGATCAAGCTTGATCAATGTATCGCCAATAACAGTCACCCATTGTTGGGCGTTAAACGGTGATAGCCACGCATGTGGGTCAATGGGACCGTGGTGATGGCCATCTTCATGATCATCATGGTGATCATCGCCGTGATCATCCTCATGCTCGTGGTGCTCTTCTTCGAACATCGCGATATCACGACTTGCCAATCGTGCTGACAGTGCGTCGTTCAATAGCGATACTTTTACTGCGCCATTGTTCAGCTTGGACAAAGGTTTGATCAACCACGGGGTCAATTCATCGCCGATATAAAACACAGCATCTGCGGTTTGAATTGCCGATGCTTTGCTCGGACGGAGATTTGAATGGTGCGGTGATGCGCCTGGTTCAAGTATCACGGTTGGCGTTCCAACCCCATCCATTACTTTTGCCACCAACGAATGAACAGGTGCGATATCGGCGATAACCTTCAATGGTTCTGCGTTTGCAAAACCGATGTGGCTGCTCGCGAGGATGAGCGCGCCAAAAATTGTATTTTTCATTTTTGCGTTCCAATTGACAAATTCAGTCAGTGTACGTATGTGATATATTATAACATATCAATGAAAAAATTCATGACCGATAAAATCAAAAACTTTCGACAGCATAATCACGACACATGTGTCGAAACCGCATTGAGCGCGGCCCAAAATATTTGCGATTCACAGCATCTAAAGCTGACACCTGCGCGCAAACGCGTGTTGGAAATATTGCTTGAGAGCCATTCAGCACTTGGTGCGTATGAAATATTGGATCGACTTAGCAGCGAAGGTGGCAAGGCACAGCCCCCTGTTGTTTATCGCGCGCTTGAATTTTTGGTCGGTAATGGTTTGGCTCATAAAATCGAACAGTTGAATGCGTTCGTTGCATGTGAACATTCACACAAAGATCACAATCCAGCGTTCATGATTTGCAAAAAATGCAAACGCGTCGCCGAAGCAGAAGTGCCAAATGTGCCCAGCACATTACGCCAACAGGCCAAGGATACAGGATTTGTCATTGAGCAAACCGTAATAGAGGCGCGCGGCATCTGCCCCGCTTGTATCGAGCCCACACAATGAGCTTTATCTCTATTCAAAATGTGTCCGTAAAAATTGGCGGCCAACATATTTTGCATGATGTTTCTTTGGATCTGTCCAAGGGCGAAATTCTTACAATCGTGGGGCCAAATGGTTCGGGTAAATCCACCTTGTTGCGTGCGATTGTCGGTGCGATCGTTCCAACGGGTGGTCAGATAAAGCGCGAAAAAAACATTCGCATCGGGTATGTCCCGCAATCATTGGCGATTGATGCGACCCTCCCGATGAATGTTGAGCGCTTTCTGTCGATTCCAAAACGTGCGACCAAAACGCAAAAACAAAACGCGCTTGAACGCGTTGGTGCAACAAACATGATGCACAAACAGATGACGGACCTGTCTGGCGGCCAATTTCAACGCGTGTTGTTGGCGCGTGCATTGTTATGTGAACCCGATTTATTATTACTGGACGAACCCACACAGGGTTTGGATCAACCAGGATCGGCGCGGTTTTATGAACTGATCGCGGAAATTCGTGCAGAATTGAATTGTGCCGTTGTCATGGTCAGCCATGAGTTACATGTGGTGATGAGCGCATCTGATCGCGTGGTTTGCCTCAATGGGCATGTATGTTGTCATGGCACACCTGAAACAGTATCCAACGCGCCTGAATATCGCGCATTGTTTGGCGCACAAACGGGTGGCGCGCTTGCGCTTTATCGACACGAGCACGACCATGGTCACGATCATCACCATCACGAGCACTAGGAATAATCGATGTTGGATAACTTTTTAATTCGCGCCGCATTGGCTGGAATTGGGGTGGCAATTGCCGCTGCACCATTGGGTTGTTTCGTGGTGTGGCGCCGCATGGCCTATTTCGGCGATGCAACGGCCCATGCTGCCATTTTGGGCGTTGCTCTATCATTGGCATTTTCCACATCCACGATTTTCGGTGTGCTTATTGTGTGTCTGGGAATGGCCGTTATCGTTTCAAACCTCAATGAACGCGGCATGGCAGTTGATACATTACTGGGTGTGATATCGCATTCTGCATTAGCATTTGGATTGGTTGCAGTATCGTTTTTATCTGGTATCCGCGTTGATCTGATGGCCTATCTTTTCGGTGACATTCTGGCCATCAGCATGGCTGATTTGATATTCATTTGGATTGGCGCAGTGATTGTCTGTGGCATTATTGCTTGGCGCTGGTCAGCATTATTAACGGCCACGTTAAACGCAGATTTAGCATCATCGCACCATATCAATCCAAAACGCGAACAACTGATATTAACAGTGGCTTTGGCCATTACCGTGGCCGTTGCGATCAAGGTTGTGGGCGCGCTATTAATCGCATCATTGTTAATCATCCCCGCCGCCGCTGCACGCGGTTTTGCTAAAACACCCGAAATGATGGCAGGTCTTGCGATGATAATCGGAAGCGTATCTGTGTTATCTGGCATTCAAGCATCATTGATATGGGACACACCCACAGGGCCGACAATCGTGTGCTGTGCCGCAGTAATTTTTGGCGTATTAAATACGCTTTCACGCGGAATGCGCGGCTAATTTGCTTTGGCGTTTGGTAGTGCGAATTGACCAAACCAACGCCACAATAAAGAATGCAGTCATGATCAAAACGATTGTCGGTGCAGGTGCGCTGTTGATGAAAAAGCTCGCATAAATTCCAATCACTGATGATCCAACCGCAACTGCGACAGATACAATCAACATCATGCTAAACCGACGGGTCAACAAAAATGCGATCCCACCAGGTGTGACCAAAAATGCAATCGCCAAAATGATCCCAACCGCCTTGAGCGCCGCAATCACAGTTAGCGAAATCAACACCAGTAATCCGTAATGCAACAAGTTCACGTTCAACCCCGTTGCCTTGGCCTGTGCCTCGTCAAAGGCATGCAGCATGAAATCTTTCCATTTCAACAGGATTGCGGCGGCCACAAAAATAGAGACATAACCCGTGGTCATCAGATCACTTGCAGATATGCCCAGCATGTTGCCAAACAAGATATGATCCAAATGCACATTGGTCTGAATTTTGGTGTACAAAACGATGCCAAGTGCAAACATCCCACTGAACACCACCCCCATGATAGTGTCCTGTTTAATACGGCTATGCTCTGTTAAATATCCGGTGCTCACCGCGCAAATCATGCCCGCGAAAAATGCCCCGATCAACATCGGAAAGTTAAAGATATAGGCCAGCACAACACCGGGTAATACCGCATGGCTGATCGCATCACCCATCAATGACCACCCCTTAAGCACCAGATAACACGACAGCAATCCTGCGGGTATCGCAACCAAAACGCAGATCAAAAATGCATTGACCATGAAAGGGAACTGAAATGGCAAGAACAGCGTTTCCATCATATGTCGTCGTCCAATGCCACGCTGCGCCGTGCGCGTGCGCGTGCACGATTTGCAATCAAGCCATGCTTTGGTGCAAAAAAGAATGCCAACAAAAATAGGATTGTTTGCAAAACCACAATCACGCCACCAGTGGCACCATTCAAAAAATAGCTTACATAGGCACCGACAAAGCTGGTGGTCGCACCAATCGCAACGCTGATTTTTAACAGACGAGGAAATCGATCCGTTAACAAATATGCCGTCGCACCAGGTGTCACCACCATGGCAATCACCAAAAATGCACCAACAGTTTGCATCGCGGCAACCGTACATGCAGACAAAATCGTAAAAAACACAATTTTCAGAATCTCTGGGCGCAATCCAATGGAACGTGCATGGCTTTCGTCAAAAAACGTGACCATGAAGTCTTTCCATTTCGCCAATAATACAGCCATCGACACGAACCCGATGATCGCCAACTGCCACGTATCACTGGCAGAAATCGCCAAAATATTCCCCATCGTTATCGTTTGAATATTTATCGGAATGGGCGAGATTGAAACCATAAACAAACCTAGCCCGAAAAAGGCGGTAAAGATGATGCCGATGATTGTGTCTTCTTTTAATCCGCTGCGTTCATTTAAAAATAACATCGCACCACCCGCCATAGCGCCTGCAAAAAATGCGCCTATGGAAAATGGTAGCCCCAATAAATAGGCACCTGCAACACCGGGCACGATGGAATGCGACAGGGCGTCACCGATCAAGCTCCACCCTTTGAGCATCAGGTAGCACGATAAAAATGCGCACACCGCGCCGACCAATGCGCTGACCCACATTGCATTGATCATGAATTGATAGCCAAATGGTTCCAGCAAATAGTCCATCATTTGCGTGTCTTATGTTCATCGTCGTAAATCACAACGGGGCGCTCATCATCCGTGATCACGGTGACGGTTCGCCCGTCATCATCATCGTGTAAATCATCCCCGCCCAATACAAAATGGCGCAATACGCCGCCGAATGTTTGTTCCAAATTATCTTGGGTGAAAACGGTTTGCGTTGGACCAAATGCCAAAACGGTCCCTTTGACCAAAATTGTTTGATCACAATATTCAGGAACCGACCCAAGATTATGCGTGGCGACCAGCATCACACAGCCTTCGTCGCGCAATCCTTTTAACAGTTTGATAATGGCATCTTCGGTTTTGACGTCAACGCCAGTAAAAGGTTCATCAAGCAAAATGACCTTGCCCTCTTGTGCCAGCGCCCGTGCAAGGAAAACCCGTTTTTTTTGTCCGCCTGACAGCTCGCCTATTTGGCGCTTGCGATATTCCAGCATCCCAACACGTTCAAGTGATGCGGCCACCATTTCGTGATCTCTTTGATGCGGGCGGCGTAAAAATCCCATGTGACCATATCGCCCCATCATCACCACATCTTCGACAAGTACAGGAAAGGACCAGTCAACCTCTTCTGCTTGCGGGACATAGGCTACAATATTCTGGCGCAAAGCATCCTTGACCGATTGCCCCAAGATTGAAATGTCACCTTGTGCGGTGGGGACAAAGCCCATCAACGCCTTGAATAAGGTCGATTTACCTGATCCGTTTACACCGACTAATGCGGCGATCGTGCCCGTTGGTATTGCAAAACTTGCCTCGCGCAATGCCGTGTGACCATTGCGATAGGTTACGGTGACATTCCGTGCGCAAATTCCATCAATCGATTGCCCCATGTCCGTCATTGCGCATTTAAGCCTTGTAAAATTGTTTGTGATGTTACGCGCAGCAAATCCAAATATGTTGGCACCGCACCGTCAGCACTGCTTAGGCTATCGACGTAAAGTACACCACCATATTTTGCGCCCGTCTCGCGCGCGACCTGTTGTGCGGGCGCGGGGGAAATTGTGCTTTCGCTGAACACCACACCGATTTGGTTTTCGCGGACCGTATCTATAACATCACGCACCTGTTTTGGCGTGCCCTGCTGGTCGGCGTTGATTGGCCACAGGTAAAGTTCCTGCATATCGAAATCACGCGCAAGATAGCTAAACGCGCCCTCACTGCTGACTAGCCAACGCTTGTCCGCTGGGATTTTCAAAATCTCTGCTTTAATCGGCGCGATGACATCAGAAATTTTTGCCTGATATATTTTCGCATTCTCGATGTATATTTCTGCATTATCTGGGTCGTGCACAACCAGCGCATCACGAATATTATCAACATAAATCAACGCTGCATCCAGCGACATCCATGCATGTGGATTTGGCTTGCCCATATATGGACCTTGGGCAATTCCCATAGGTTCAACACCCGCAGTGACAATCGCACTTGGTACATCGCTTAAATTTTGGAAAAACTGTTCGAACCAAATCTCAAGCCCTAACCCATTCCACAAAATCAACTCCGCATTTTGTGCCTGCAAAATATCACGCGGGGTCGGAGAGTAGTTGTGAATTTCGGCACCAGGACGCGTGATTGATACCACCTCTGCTGCGTCACCGGCCACGTTTTGTGCCATGTCGGCAATCACGGTAAACGTCGTGACAACCTTAAACTTCTCATTCGCATGTGCGGTGATGCCCAGACCCGTGATAATCATAGTCATGAAAATAGTAAGTAATCTAGTCATTGCTGTTCCTTGCGATCTATCTATTGGTATCCTTATGAGAATGATTCGCAATAAAGTCAATCTAGTTGCGAATGACTCGCAATAAATTGCGATGCATCAAATATTTGTTGAAATTTCAAAGCAGAATTCACAAAATCAGTATGAAACGTCACAGTTATGATATGCTGCATAAATAAGCATGAGCCACAGAATTTTAATCTACAACTTGAACGCTCAATTAAAGCGCGTACATATGACTCGTTAAAGCAAATTGAAAAGAAGAACATGAAACCGAAAATTACCAAGGCTGTCTTTCCTGTCGCTGGGCTTGGCACACGCTTTTTACCCGCCACAAAATCCATCCCAAAAGAAATGCTGCCCCTCGTGGATCGCCCATTGGTGCAATACGCAGTGGACGAAGCGCGCGAGGCAGGTATTGAAAGTTTCCTATTTGTCAGCGCGCGCGGCAAATCCGCCATGGCAGATTATTTTGACAAGCACCCCACATTGGAAGATCGGTTAAAGGCTGACGGCAAGCAAAAACTGTTGGAAAAACTACAAGCATCCAACATCGAAAACGGATCAACCGCGTATCTTCGCCAAGGTGAACCCTTGGGTTTGGGGCACGCAGTCGGGATCGCGCGCAATTTCGTAGATGACGACGAATTTTTCGCGGTGCTGTTGCCAGATGATGTTGTTGCTGCAAAACCGGGTTGTCTAAAGCAAATGGTCGAAGCCTGGGAAGAAACACGCGCGAACATTGTTGGCACAATGGAAGTGCCACTAGAAAATGTAGGTTCATACGGTATTCTCGATGTCGAACAGGATCATGGCCGATTGGTCAAGGCAAGTGGTCTGGTGGAAAAACCATCACCAGAGGTAACCCCATCACGCAACGCGGTTATTGGACGGTATTTATTATCACCAAACGTCATGAAACGTCTGATGGAAACCCGTCCAGGTGTTGCTGGCGAAATTCAATTAACCGATGCAATCAATGCAGAAGCAGCGGCAGGCAACGGCGTTTACGGTTATCGGTTCGAGGGTGATCGTTTCGATTGCGGTTCGATGTCTGGCTTTTTACAGGCCACAATTTCTTTTGGCTTGGAACGCCCAGAATTGCGTGACGATCTGGAAAATTTCCTGCGCACAACAATCGGTAATATCGACGCGGCAAAGAAAGTCAAAGCATAGCGATTAAAAGGGGCGCCACACGGATACAACGCCCCTCATTTTTCACCCAACAGGGTGATAGCATGCAACCTCTACGTCACCCAATTTTTCCAACGCAGGTGCAGATGTACGGCATTTGTCGCTTGCATATGCACAACGCGGATTGAATGCACAGCCCGCGGGCGGATTCAATGGCGATGGCAATTCACCCGTCAAAACAATCCGTTCTTTTTTCGCAACAGGATCGGCATTCGGTGTCGCCGATAACAATGCCTTGGTATAGGGATGTCGCGGATTGGCGAATACATCCTTGGCCGCGCCAGATTCCACAACCTTGCCCAGATACATCACCATCACATCGTCCGCGATATGTTTCACCACCGACAAATCATGGCTGATAAACAAATACGCCAGCCCTAGTTCGGCTTGTAAATCGGCAAGGATATTCAAGACCTGCGCTTGAATGGATAAATCCAAGGCCGACACAGGTTCGTCCAACACCAAAACGCGCGGGTTCAACATTAACGCGCGTGCGATCGCAATACGTTGGCGTTGCCCACCCGAAAACATGTGCGGGTAACGTTCAATATGTTCAGGGCGCAAGCCAACCCGTTCCATGGTTTGCGCGGCACGCTTGCCGCGATCTTCTGCGCTCATGTCTGTGTTCAGGCGCAATGGCTCTTCTAATATCGTGCGAATTTTATGGCGTGGGTTCAAACTACTGTACGGGTTTTGAAAAACGATTTGAACGGCCTTGCGATGATCGACAGATGATGAATCCGCAGGCTTACCCTCAATATCCAGTGACCCCTCTGTTGGGGTTTCGATCATTGTCACCAAACGTGCCAATGTTGATTTACCACAGCCAGATTCACCCACCACGGCCAGCGTTTTACCCGCATCCAGCGTAAAACTTGCACCATCAAGCGCCTTTACCAAACCGGGTTTACGGAACATGCCCCCCCCAACCTCGTAGTGCTTTTTTAAATCAACGGCGTTAATTGCAGTGCTCATGCTGTCACCTTTGCATTCAATGGGTGGTTACACAGGGCGTTACCAAGTTCAGCCGATTGCCGGGTTACATTGCCATGGCAATCATCTTGCACATGCGCGCAACGCGGTGCGAACAAACATCCCGTTGGGCGATCATATTGTCCTGGAACAACCCCAGGGATCGATGGCAATTTGCGCCCCACCGCACGTTCTGGCAACGCGTTTAACAACGCCGATGTGTAAGGGTGATGCGGATCTGTGAACAGGCCTGTCACATGTTGTTCTTCCACACGTTGACCCGCATATTGCACCTGAACCCGTTCCGCGGTTTCTGCAACCACACCCATATCATGGGTAATCAGGATCAGCGCCATTTCCTTTTCTTTTTGCAATGAAACAAGCAAATCTAAAATCTGGGCTTGGATGGTTACGTCCAATGCTGTTGTCGGTTCATCGGCGATCAACAGTTTTGGATCACCAGATAACGCCATCGCAATCATCACGCGTTGGTTCATTCCGCCCGACAATTGATGTGGAAACGCAGACAGACGCGTTTCAGGTGCGGGAATCCCCACCAGTTCCAATAATTCAATCGAACGTTTTTTACGTTCTGCGCGGTTCATACCCAGATGTAATTTCAAACTTTCGCCCAGCTGAAACCCGACGGTGAAACACGGATTCAATGATGAAATAGGTTCTTGGAATATCATCGCCATGTCTTTGCCGATGATTTTACGTCGCTCTCGCTTGCTAATTTTGGTGAGATCTTTCCCGTCGAACACCATTTTGTCCGCATTGATTTTCGCCGTCCACGGCAGCAACCCCATCATCGCCAACATGGACACAGATTTACCTGAACCAGATTCGCCAACAATTGACAGGATTTCGCCGCGTTCGCATTGAATATCAACACCGTCCACTGCGCGGAACAATCCACCCGCGGTTTGAAAATCAACGCTAAGGTTTTGAATGTCTAACAGTCCCATTATGACCTCTTCAACTTTGGATCAAGCGCATCGCGCAGGCCGTCGCCCATCAGGTTGATCGCCAATACGGTGATCAAAATGGCAAGACCGGGGAACGTTACAACCCACCAAGCGCGCGAAATGAATTCGCGTGCCTCGGCCAGCATGGTACCCCATTCAGGTGTTGGTGCCTGTGCCCCCATCCCCAAGAACCCAAGTGCCGCCGCATCCAAAATTGCATTTGAAAACGACAAAGTTGCCTGAACGATTACGGGGCCAAGGCAATTTGGCAAAATTGTGCGCGTCATCAAATAAAACGGTGATGCACCAGCAACACGCGCCGATGTCACGTAATCACGGTTCAATTCATTTAGCACCGCCGCACGCGTGAGGCGCACAAAATGTGGTTGCAATACAATCGCAATCGCAATCATCGCATTTAACAATCCTGGTCCCAAAATTGCGACCATCACCAGCGCCAATAACAATGACGGAAACGCCAAAATCACATCCATCATCCGCATGATTACTGTATCAACCGCACCGCGATAATACCCCGCAATCAAGCCAACAGTCACACCGCCCAACAAGGCCAGTCCAACAACGACAACACCGATAAACAGTGAAAACCGTGCGCCATATATCAGCCGCGATAACATATCGCGACCAACCGCATCAGTGCCGAGCAAAAATCGCCAATCGCCCCCGTCTTCCCAAACGGGTGGAACAAGCAGCGCATCGCGATATTGTTGAATCGGATCATGGGGTGCAACGATCGGCGCAAATACCGCGATAAAGATCAAAATGACCATCAACGCGAGCCCCAAAACCGCACCTTTGTTTTCAGAAAAATAAAACCAGAACTCCGCCAACATACGCCGGCGCATGCTGGTTTCTTTTTTCGGGGTTGGATTTGTAATATCACTCATTTTAATGTCCCCTACTGGTGGCGAATGCGTGGATTGATCAAACCATAGGTGATATCAACCAACAGATTTACGATCATAATAATGGCTGCGATCAACAATAAACCGCTTTGCACAACGGGATAATCACGACGCGAAATGCTATCAATCATCCACTTACCAATCCCTGGCCAAGAAAAGATTGTTTCCGTCAAAATCGCACCTGCCAGCAATGTACCAACGGATAGGCCGATTACAGTGATCACAGGGATCATCGCATTGCGCAAAGCGTGAACACCGACCACGCGGCGAGATGCCAAGCCTTTCGCCCGCGCCGTGCGCACATAGTCTTCGCCTAAAACTTCGAGCATGGCAGAACGTGTTTGACGCGCAATTACTGCGAGCGGAATCGTCGCTAAAACGATGGTGGGCAAAATCAGATGCTGCACCGCAGACCCAAACGCTCCTTTTTGCCCTGACAGCAAACTGTCGATCAACATAAAGCCCGTTTTTTGCTCAAAGAAGTAAAGCAACGAAATACGCCCCGATACGGGCGTCCATCCCAATGTACCGCTGAACACAATGATCAACAGCAGACCCCACCAAAAGATCGGCATGGAATAACCGACCAACGCGGTGCCCATAATGCTTTGATCAATGAATGTGCCGCGTTTTGTGGCCGCGATTATGCCCGCAGGAATACCAATAAAGATGGCCAGAATAATGGCGCAAAACGCCAATTCAACCGTCGCGGGGAACAGGGTAAAAAATTCGGACAACACGGGCTGTTTTGTCACCAGAGAATTGCCAAAATCCCCGTGCACAAGGTTATTCAGATATTCCAAATACTGTTGCCAGATCGGGCGATCATAGCCAAATTCCGACAGCAATGCTGCATAACGTTCTTCGCTGATCCCACGTTCGCCCGCCATCAACAAAACGGGATCGCCTGGCAATACACGCACAAATCCGAATGAAACGATGGTGATCCCGATAAATGTCGGGATCAACAATAAGATACGTTTGAGAAGAAAACCGATCATCTAGCCTACTATCCTTAGTTCGCGTGAAAAACTGGTCAGGCAAATATGACCCGTTTCGGTGACAACGATATCGTCTTCGATGCGCACACCACATTCGCCAGAACGATAAAGGCCGGGCTCTACGGTGAAAACCATACTGGGTTCAAGCACGGTATGATTACCGCGCATAATTTGCGGTGCTTCGTGTACATCCAACCCCAAACCGTGGCCGGTCTTGTGGCGTGCAAATGCGGCGAATTGTGAATTTTCCAACACCAATTGTACGGTATCGTCAATTTCATGCGCGGTTGCCCCCGCAATCGTTGCGGTCTTGCCAGCCTCATTTGCTGCCTTAACTGTATCATAAAACGCGCGATCGTAATCAGATACTTTTTTGATGAAAAAGGTACGCGTGATGTCGGCGTTGTATCCTTGATACCTTGCACCAAAATCAATCAATAGCGCATCCCCTGATTTCACCTGATAATCGGGGCGCGCATGGGCATGTGGTTGCGCTGCATTGTCACCAGCCGCAACGATGGGATCAAATGATAGCCCATCCGCTCCACATGCGAACAAGTTGTTTAACAACATCCCCTCGATCTGTTTTTCGGTTTGCCCTTCGCGTACATCTTGTAGCGTTTTTTCAAGCGCTTCTTCGGATATTTCAATGGCGCGTTTCAGCAATGCAATTTCATCGTCTGACTTACAAAGCCTTATCCCAGAAATTTCTGCATGTGCATCAAAAAATGTGGCATTGGGCATTACATCTTGCAGAGCAAATTGTTCAAACACGCGCATGCGCTGTGCTTCTAATCCAATACGCGGTGCCTCACCAATTTCGTTGAGCGCGATTGCGGCGTCTTTGAATGCGCCCGCAAAACCAATTTCATCGCGCCAGTCGAAAACTTGCCCCGTGAAATTGATTTTTTCAAATGAAGCCATTTCCAGATTTGGAACAATGGCGACCGGTGCACCGACGCGCGGCACAATCACCATCAGCGGGCGTTCCATCAGATGAAAATCGCGACCAAATATGCGGCGGAAATTGGGGCCGGGTACAAAAGCAACGGCATCAAGGCCAGCGTTTTCAATCGCGGCGATGATCGGGTTCAATCGGGTATCTGTCATGGGTATCTTTGATAAAGGTCTGGGCGACAAACGCCGCCCAGACAGATTAGATTATTCAGCGAGATCAACACCGTCGAAACGGTGGCCGCCCAATGGATCCATTTTGTAGTTTTGAACTTTGTTGCTCATTGGCATGAACACAACAGAGTGCGCGATGGTTGCCCATGGTGCTTGCTCTTTGAACACGACTTGTGCTTGTTCATACAAAGATGTGCGCTCTGCAGCGTCTGATGATGCTTTGGCTTTGTTTACCAAATCATCAAAATCTTTATTACACCACTGTGCACGGTTTGAACCGCCAACAGATGAACATGACAACAATACTGACAAGAAGTTGTCGGGATCACCGTTGTCACCAGTCCAACCAAGCAATACCGCGCCGTCACGATCTTCGTCTTTTGACAGCTTCAGATATTCGCCCCATTCGTATGATGTAACCTCTGCGTTAACACCAACAGCCGCGAAATCCGCTTGGATCAATTCGGCCATACGACGTGCATTTGGGTTATATGGTCGTGCAACTGGCATCGCCCAAATTTTCATGGACAGGTCTGTTACACCTTCGGCTTCCAATGCCGCCTTTGCTGCAACTGGATCGTAACCATCATCAACGATTGCATCGTTATATGACCACATGGTTGGTGGGATCGGGTTTTTCGCCGCAATACCAGCGCCTTCGAACACAGCATCCAAGATTGCTTGTTTGTTAATCGCCATGTTCAATGCTTTGCGCACTTTGGCGTTATCAAACGGTGCAACTTTGGTGTTGTAAGCCAAGTAACCAACGTTCAGACCTTCTTGTTCTTGAACTTCCAGATTTGGGTCTGCTTTCAACGCTTCCAGATCGGCTGGGTTTGGATATGGTGCAACGTGGCATTCGCCCGCTTTCAGCTTTTGCATACGCACAGAGTTATCTGTTGTGATTGCAAATACCAGATCGTCGATTGGCTGTTTGCCATCCCAATAATCGCCGTGTGCTTGATAACGGATCACAGCATCTTTTTGATAGGCAACAAATTTAAACGGACCTGTGCCGATCGGCATTTGGTTCATATCTGTTTGTTTGCCCGCTGCTTCCAAGCTGTCTGCGTATTCTTTTGACATGATGGATGCGAAATCCATCGCCAAGTTGGCAACAGTTGGGGATTCTGGACGGTTCAAAATGAATTTTACCGTGTTATCGTCAACCTTTACGATGTCTTTGATCAACGCCGGCATATCCATGCCAGAGAAATATTCCCATGACGTGCCTTCGGTGTATTTGTGCCATGCATTGCCTTCGTCGCGCTGGCGATTGAATGTGAACAATACGTCGTCCGCATTGAAATCACGCGTTGGCGTGAAATAGCTGGTTGTGTGAAATTTCACACCTTTACGCAGATTAAAGGTGTACTCCAATCCATCGTCCGATGCTGTCCAACTTTCGGCCAAACCTGGGATGATTTTGGTGCTTCCACGTTCAAATTCCACCAGACGGTTGTACACTGGCTTTGAAGATGCATTAAAAGTTGTACCAGCCGTATAAAGCGCTGGATCGAAACCCTCTGGTGAACCTTCTGAACAATATACAAGCGTTTTTGCATGTGCCGCCGACGATAGCAGTGCGGCAGCAAAGCAACCCAATACAAATGGTGTTTTTCTCATTGTTGTAATCTCCCTATAAGATTTTTTTTAGGCCTTGAAAGACTCGCCCCAAGCCCTACTGCGACGAAGTTAAACACACAATTTCCTGTCTGTATATGGCTTAGTTGGCGGTTTTAGCGCTTGTTTTTACAAGAAAAAATTGCATTGCAATACTTTACACTTTTTACGAATCTGCCAGACGCTGTGCTTCGCGTCGCACCATTCCAAACAGATCACGCGGGTCATCGGGGTCTGCAATCATGTCCAAATCCTGATACTTATCGGACGATTTTAACGCATCGCGCAGCCAACGTAACGCGGAAAAATCTTCGATTGCAAAACCAACGCCATCGAACAACGTAATCGCCTTATCATCGCTGCGCCCGTCAATTTCACCCGTCAACACTTGCCACAATTCTTTGACCGGATAGTCATCATCAAGCTGTTGAATATCCCCCTCGATACGGGTTTGTTCAGGGTATTCCACGTAGATGTCAGAGCGCAACAATATGTCTTTGTGAAGCTCGGTTTTACCCGGACAATCACCACCGATTGCATTGATATGAATACCTGCACCAACCATGTTATCCGTCAAAATTGTCGAATATTTTTTGTCTGCGGTACATGTTGTGACAACATCAGCACCCTCGATTGCACCTTGGGGTGTATCACATTTAACAATTGTAAGCCCACTGTCGGCCAAATTACCCGCACATTTTTCTGTGGCCGCAGGATCGATATCGTACAAACGAACCGTATCAATCCCGCATATTTTTTTCAAACCGAGCGCCTGAAATTCGGATTGCGCACCATTGCCAATCAATGCCAGTGTTTTGGAACCTTTGCGTGCCAAATATTTTGTCGCCACCGCCGATGTTGCCGCTGTGCGTAACGCTGTAAGCACGGTCATTTCTGACAGCAAAACAGGATAGCCCGTTTCAACAGATGCCAGCAGCCCAAACGCCGTTACGGTTTGCAAACCTTCTTTCATATTTTTGGGATGGCCGTTCACATATTTAAACCCGTAATCAATTCCGTCTGACGTTGGCATCAATTCAATCACACCTTCGCGGCTGTGGGATGCAACGCGCGGTGTTTTATCAAACAACGGCCAACGGCGGAAATCTTCTTCGAGATATTCTGCGATTTCAGCCATGCAATTTTCCATGCCCCGATCCAACACAAGGCGCATCATATTTTCAACGCTGACGAACGGGACGATATTTAGGTTGTCTTTCATTTTCTTCTCCATATGTTCAGCGTTTGGCCAAATGTATTCCTGCAATCATGCACCGCACAGATCCACCAGCGGTTTCGATTGTTGGAATATTCAGTGGTACAATCTGAACCGATTTTTCAATTGTTTTGATTTGTGATGGTTCAAGCGCATTCAACCCACGTGCCGAAATGGCCAAGATGCGGCCAGTGCGCCCCGACATTTCAAATGCGTTTCCACAAAATTCACCGATTTGATACTCACTTAATGCGATAACATCATGATCGCTTTCTATCAGGCGATCACGGACGGTTTTGCGCCGTTCACTCTGCGTAATCATATCCAGTGCGACCAATGCAAAATCCGTGGCCACGGTCATCAAAACGTTGGTGTGATAAACATCCAAACCATTTTTATCGCGCGCATCAAATGCAATTGGTTCAAAATTAAAGTTCGTGCAAAACCGTTCCAGCAAAACAGGATCGGCGCGATTTGAACGCGCGACATAGGCAACACGCCCGATATGATCCAACACCATCGCACCTGTTCCTTCCAGCGCGAGGTTGTCTTGTTCCAAACCAGAATAATCAATGACATCTTGTACGCGGTAATCGCGTTTTAGCAATTCAATCACATCCCAGCGCCGTTCCAGCCGACGTGTTTTTGCATACATTGGATATATCGCAACATGCCCACCCGCATGGGTTGAAAACCAATTGTTTGGAAATACACTGTCGGGCGTTTGATCCGAAGTATCATCAAAATCGTGGACAACCACGCCGGCATCGCGCAATAAATTTACTGCGGTATCAAATTCCTCGCGTGCGGTTTTTGCGATAGTGTCACGCGTTCCCGCGCCATCCGATTGAAACGAATTGTCCGCCTTGGTTTCTGGATTGGGATGAAAATGATGGGGACGTATCATAACCACAGATTTTGGCGCTTGTAACATCATGATCAAAAGCTCTTTGTTTTACGATCAATAATGCGACGCCCAAACAGGCTCGCCGTCAGATCGACCAATAATTTCGCGGTTCGTCCGCGTTCATCCAGAAACGGATTAAGTTCGACCAAATCCATGGAACCAACCAGACCACTTTCTTGGGCCATTTCCAAAATCAAATGCGCCTCGCGAAATGTGGCACCACCTGGCACTGTCGTGCCAACACCCGGTGCGATACTTGGATCAATGAAATCGACATCAAGGCTGACGTGTAACCAACCATCCGCCGCCTTTACGCGCGCCAAAAATTCACGCAATGGCGCAACAATTCCAAATTCATCCATCGCGCGCATATCGTGCAATGTAATATCGGTTTTCGCCATCGCCGCGTTTTCGGCAGGATCAACGCTTCGCAATCCCATCATGAAAATATTTGCGGGGTCAACGGGGTGGGTCACCGTAGGGAAAAATCCATCAAATCCAGACTGGCCGGTGAAATATGCCACAGGCGTACCATGTAAATTTCCACTGCCTGTGCTGGACAAGCTATGAAAATCTGGGTGCGCATCCAGCCACAAAACAAACAGCGGCTTTCCCGCCTCTGCCGCAGCGCGTGCAACTCCACTAACGGTTCCTGCTGCCATGCTATGATCGCCGCCCAGAAAAATGGGTGTCCCAGAATTTGCAGCATTGTGCGCTTGTCCCGCAAGCGCATCAATCCATGCGGATACCTCATCCAGATTGTGGATCGCTTTGTTGTCATGGGGAACGACGGGCACCACACGGGGTGAAACATCGCCGCGATCTTCCACAGTGTGCCCCAATTCCATCAATGCCTCTGCCAATTTGGCAGTGCGCAATGCCTCTGGCCCCATAGCACAGCCGCGTTGGCTCGCACCTTCTTGCACTGGTGCACCCAATAATATGCAATGTTGCATGATCAATCCCCAAAAAATGTTTCACCAATTTCTCAACTTTTTTGGAAGCATTAAGCCAAATAAATGCACAATATGGTTAACTTGATGCACAAATTGATATATCAAACTGACATTATGGACAAAATAGACAAATCACTCATTGCGTTGTTGCGAAAAAATGGGCGTGAACCCATCGCCAATCTTGCCGCGGGTTTGGGCGTTTCACGCGCCACTGTGCGTGCACGACTGGACAAATTACAGCATTCTGGTGCGATTACCGGATTCACCGTACGCTTGCGCGAAGATGATTTGGCGCATCCTATGCGCGGCATGACCTTGATAAAAATCGCGGGAAACAAAACACAGCGAATTATAAATCAGCTGCACCAAATACCGGCGATTAATGCAATTCACGCCACGAATGGTAAATGGGACTTAATCGTAGAAACGGCCACCGATGATCTTGCATCGTTTGACGCAGCGCTGAGCGCGATGCGGCGAATTGATGGTATTTTGGAATCGGAAACCAATCTTTTGTTGGCCACCCGCCATCACGGCGCGATATCCGCCTGATCCTTAACAGGTTCCATCACGACATGCGTTGACGTATTTGCCACATATGGCAATGCGGTAATCACCTCGCCCAGGATGGCACGGTAATCTGCAATGTCACGGCTTCGGATTTTCAACAGATAATCAAAGCTGCCCGCGATCATGTGGCATTCTTCTATTTCGGCAACGCTGCGCACCGCATCGTTAAATGAACCCAATGCTTTTTCGCGCGTATCCGACAGCGTTACCTCTACGAAGGCAATATGTGCCCGTCCCAGAAATTTTGGCGAAACAACTGCGCGAAACCCCTGAATAATCCCGTCTTTGATCAGTTTTTGCACGCGCGTTTGACATGGCGTTTTTGACAATCCCACACGGCTCGCCAATGCGGTAACGGATATGCGTCCATCACTTTGCAAAATATCCAATATTTTCCGGTCCATCCGATCAATTTGCCTATCACTCACGATATTTCATCCATTATGACTATTGCGCTAGTCAAAATATAGGCGAAAATCCCATTTGAGGCAATCAAACAGGAATAACGACCAATCCATTTGTGCTATCCTCGAATCGAAACAAGGATCAAACCCATGCAAATCGTTCGTAATAAAATTCGCGCTAATATTCGCAAACCTGAATCAGATTGTATTAAATCACTGTTGGACACGACGCCAATGCCCGTTGAATTACGCGAACAAATTACCGCACGCGCGATACAACTGGTCAAAGATATTCGCAAGGGCGGGAATAATTCCCTGATGGAACTGTTCCTCGAAGAATACGGCCTGTCCACCGATGAAGGTGTCGCGTTGATGTGTTTGGCAGAGGCGTTATTGCGTGTTCCAGACACCGACACGATCGATGCATTGATCGAGGACAAGATCAGCCCGTCCGAATGGGGGCAGCACCTGGGGCATTCCAGTTCTTCATTGGTGAACGCATCCACTTGGGCGTTGATGATCACAGGTTCCGTTTTGGACGAAGGCCAATCAATGGGCATCGGGCGCACATTGCGCGGTGCGATCAAACGGTTGGGCGAACCTGTGATCCGCACAGCGGTCAGCCGTGCAATGAAAGAGCTGGGCGCACAATTCGTGCTGGGACGTGACATTGAAGAGGCGATGAAGCGTGCCGCGAAACAGGAAAAACGCGGTTACACCTATTCCTATGATATGCTCGGCGAAGCGGCGATGACTGATGGTGACGCCAAACGTTTTCATCTGGCGTATAGCCGTGCGATCACGGCACTTGCTCCTGCATGCACATCCGATGACATTCGCGAAAACCCTGGGATTTCTGTCAAACTTTCTGCGCTGTTCCCACGCTACGAAGAAGCCCAGCGCAAACGTGTGATGGATATTCTGGTGCCGCGCACCCGTTCACTCGCATTGCTTGCGAAATCTGTTGGCATGGGGTTCAACATTGATGCAGAAGAGGCCGATCGTCTTGAGCTATCCCTTGATGTGATCGAGGCAGTTTTATCCGACCCATCGCTGGCCGATTGGGATGGGTTTGGTGTGGTTGTGCAAGCTTATGGCAAACGCGCGCCGTTTGTTTTGGATTGGCTTTATGCGCTGTCGCAAAAACTGGATCGACGCATCATGGTGCGCCTTGTTAAGGGTGCGTATTGGGACACAGAAATCAAAAATGCACAGGTTCTTGGCCTTGATGGATTTCCTGTGTTCACTAACAAATCCGCAACCGATGTGAGCTACATCGCGTGTGCGCAGAAATTGCTAAACATGACCGATCGCATTTACCCACAATTTGCCACACATAATGCGCGCACTGTCGCCGCCGTGTTGGAAATGGCAACTGATTCACGCGCATATGAATTTCAGCGTCTGCACGGCATGGGCGAGGCATTGCATGAGATTGTGCATTCCAATGAAAACACACGCTGTCGCATTTACGCCCCCGTTGGCCCACACAAAGACTTGCTAGCGTATCTGGTGCGCAGATTGTTGGAAAACGGTGCGAACAGTTCGTTTGTAAACCAAATTGTCGATGAATCTGTCCCCCCCGAAGTGGTTGCCGCCGACCCAATTGATACGGTTTTGGAATTGTCCAAACCTGCGGAAAACCCAAGCACGGTTTTACCATCAAAACTGTTTGCGCCAGAGCGTAAAAATTCACGCGGGTTTGATTTAACCGACCCCATCGTGTTGAACAAAATTTTCACCGATCGCGCCGCGTTTGAAACAAAACGCTGGAAGGTCGCTTCATTATTGGCAAACAAATCCGCAGGCGGCGCAAAAGAGCACAGCACCAATCCCGCGAGTATCAAAGATATCGTTGCAGACGTTCAAAACGCCAGTGAGAAGGATGTATCAGCGGCAATTCAATCCGCAACACCTTGGGACGCAACGGTTGGCCAGCGTGCCAAAATATTAAACAAAGCCGCAGACCTCTACGAAGAAAACTATGCAGAGATTTTCGCACTTTTGGCGCGCGAGGCTGGTAAAACATTGGCCGATTGCGATGCTGAATTGCGCGAGGCAGTGGATTTTCTACGGTTTTATGCACAACAAGCGAACGTGAACAAGCTGAACCCGCGTGGCGTTTTCACCTGTATTTCCCCGTGGAATTTTCCTGTGGCAATTTTCACAGGCCAAATCAGTGCTGCATTGGCGGCAGGTAACGCCGTGTTGGCAAAACCTGCGGAACAAACACCCGCGCTGGCATGGTTTTGCGTGAACTTATTATACAAAGCAGGCGTGCCAAAAACCGCGTTACAATTGTTAATCGGCAAAGGTTCGGTTGTGGGTGCAGCGCTCACATCCGCGCCAAGCGTTTCTGGCATTTGTTTCACGGGTTCAACTGCAACAGCGCAGACAATTCATCGCGCCATGGCGGGCACGATGGCGCCAGGCACACCGTTGATTGCAGAAACAGGTGGTTTGAATGCAATGATCGTTGATTCAACCGCGCTCCCCGAACAGGCTGTGCGTGATATTGTTGCGTCAAGCTTTCAATCCGCTGGGCAACGCTGTTCTGCGCTGCGGTGTTTGTATATTCAAGACGATGTCGCCGATACATTTTTGAAAATGTTATACGGCGCAATGGATGAATTGCGTGTTGGTAATCCTTGGGATTTATCCACCGATGTTGGGCCAGTAATCGATACTATGGCACAGGATAAAATCCGTGCGCATATCGAAACGGCACGCGCCGACGGTCGGGTTTTAAAACAGCTCAACGATAATGACACAGGGCGTTATGTGCCACCCACGGTGATTGCAGTAAACGGTATCGCCGACATGAAAGAGGAAATATTCGGCCCCGTGCTCCATGTTGTGCGATTTAAATCAGATCAATTGGATCGGATTATTTCAGATATCAACGCCACGGGGTATGGTCTGACCTTTGGTTTGCACACTCGTATTGATGATCGGGTTCAACATATCGTCGATGCGATTCACGCTGGCAACATTTACGTTAATCGCAATCAAATTGGCGCAATCGTGGGCTCACAACCCTTTGGTGGGCATGGTATGTCTGGCACAGGACCCAAGGCCGGTGGGCCGTTGTATTTGGGACGCTTTGCAAAGAATGCAAAACTCACGCCCTCAGTTACACAAATGTTGTTGCCAGGGCCGACAGGGGAATCGAACCAGTTGAGCTTTCACCCATGCGGGCGGGTTCTATGTTTGGGTCCCGATGTGGACGCGCAGGCGAAAATTGCACGCGAACATGGGTGTGAACCCGTCACAACTGGCGATGTTGAAACGGGCGAATTTAATGCCGTAGCGTATTGGGGCGATGACGCCAGCGCCAAGGACATTCGCAAAAAACTTGCCCAGCGCAAAGGGGCAATTATCGGATTGTTGCGCGATGAAACGATGGGGCAGTATTTGACGATGGAACGCCACGTTTGCGTAGATACCACCGCCGCGGGCGGTAACGCCGCATTGTTAGGTGGCAGCGCAATTGATGACATGCCCGCCTAAACTTTTCGAGCTTGCGCGTTAACACGTTAAACCGTTTAGTATTCCAGAACCCGCTTTTGGAATACTAAACGTGTCAATTTACAATGGAATCGCACTGCGCTTATTGGGTGCATTGTTGATCACCGCCATGTCGGCGGTGGTGCATCATCTTGCAAAAACTGTTCCCATCGGACAGATCATATTCTGGCGCAGCGCGGTCGCGATCATTCCGATTATAATCTATATGTTTTTGCGCGGTCAGTTCCCCGCAGCACTCAAAACCAAATATCCAAAAATGCACTTCATACGTGGATTGTTTGGCGTGCTGTCCATGGCGTTTTCGTTTATATCTTTGGCATATTTACCCGTCGCAAACGCACAGGCATTGGCCTATATGGCACCGATTATGACCTTGCCTTTGGCGGCGATCATGGTGGGTGAGCGCATTTCCAAAATCGTAATTTTCGCAACAGCCATTGGATTTGGCGGCGTTGTTGCAATGTTATGGGATGCGCTATCCTTTGGCACTGATGGCGCGATCATTGGAATTGCTGCTGGGCTTGGCTTTGCGGTCACCATGGCGTTTGTACGGGTCCATATCAAAACGATGACCGCCACCGAACATCCCGCGACCATCGCATTGTCATTTGCGTTGGTATCCACGCTGGTAGGCATTTCGACAATTCCACTTGGCTGGATCACGCCAGACTATGATATGTACCTTTGGCTGATCGCGGCGGGTATTTTGGGCGGTTTAGCCCATATCGCAGGAACAGAGGCAGTGGCACGCGCCCCGATATCAACGCTTGCGCCATTTGATTACACGGGCATCATTTGGGCACTTACGTTCGATTTATTGATTTTCTCTCAGTACCCGAATGCCCTTGTTTTGGGCGGCGCTGCGGCGATTACTCTGGCTGCATTGATGGTCGTTGTTTTGGGCAACAGGCAACCCAAAATATAACCGCTGAAAACTAATCCTTTTCAAAACCATTTAATTTTGCTGTTGTGTCTGTACACAACCCATTGGAAACCACATGACCCAACAACATCGATTGCAGGGAAAAACCATATTTGTCAGCGCCGCAGGCCAAGGCATTGGCCGTGCAAGCGCCATCGCCATGGCAAAACAAGGTGCGCGCGTTTACGCCACCGACATCAATGCCGACGCCATGTTACAACTGGCCGATGAACATCACGAAGGTTTGGAAACCTGCCCCCTTGATGTCACCAACAAATCGGAAGTGGATCGGTTTATCGCTGATATTCAACCCGACACGGTATTCAATTGTGCAGGTTTTGTTCATCACGGCACCATTTTAGAATGTAGCGACGATGACTGGGATTTTGCATTCCAGCTAAATGTTCAATCCATGTATCACACCATTCGCGCAGCCCTTCCATTTATGTTGGATCGTGGAGCGGGCAATATCATTAACATGTCATCTGTCGCATCATCCATTGTTGGCGCGCCAAACCGATTTATCTATGGCACCACAAAAGCTGCCGTGATCGGGCTGACAAAATCCGTCGCCAAAGATTACGTCGCTTCGGGCATCCGCGCCAATTGCATTTGCCCCGGCACGGTGGACAGTCCATCGTTGCAACAACGCCTACACGACACGGGTGATTATGACGCTGCACTGAAACAGTTCATCGCCAGACAGCCAATGGGGCGTTTGGCAACTGTTGATGAAATCGCGTCCTTGGTCGTCTATCTTGCCAGCGATGAAAGCGGCTTCACAACGGGACAAACACATATTATCGATGGCGGTTGGGCCAGCTAAGGAAAGACAATGACAAAGAAAATCAAACCATCCGATTTACGTTCGCGTTCATGGTTCAACAATCCCGAAGATTCCGAAATGACCGCGCTGTATTTAGAACGGTATTTAAATTACGGCCTCACGCGCGAAGAACTGGCAGGAAAAAAACCCATTATCGGCATCGCCCAAACGGGCAGCGACCTGTCGCCATGTAATCGCCACCATGTGGAACTGGCAAAACGAGTGCGCGACGGGGTCATCGCAGCGGGCGGTACGGTGATCGAAATTCCTGTCCACCCGATCCAAGAAACGGGCAAACGCCCAACGGCAAGCCTTGATCGCAATCTTGCATATTTAAGCCTTGTTGAGAGTCTTTATGGCTATCCCATTGATGGCGTCGTGCTGACCATTGGCTGTGATAAAACCACACCGGCACTGTTGATGGCGGCCGCCACGGTGAACATTCCCGCGATCGCATATTCCGTTGGCCCGATGTTGAACGGCTGGTTTGGCGGCGAACGCACAGGTTCGGGCACAATCGTTTGGAAAGCACGCGAATTACACGCCAAAGGCG
The DNA here is from genome assembly GCF_014652655.1 of Paramylibacter ulvae. GTDB lineage: Bacteria > Pseudomonadota > Alphaproteobacteria > Rhodobacterales > Rhodobacteraceae > Amylibacter > Amylibacter ulvae. The sequence goes on along the minus strand of NZ_BMZF01000006.1, from coordinate 13,842 downwards.
AAATTGATGATGATGGTTTGATTGATCTGATCGCATCATCCGCGCCATCCACTGGGTTTTGCAATACCATGGGCACGGCAACCACGATGAATTCACTGGCCGAGGCCTTGGGTATGCAGCTTCCCGGCTCCGCTGCCATCCCCGCGCCATACCGTGAACGTGGACAGATGGGATATGAGACGGGCAAACGGATCGTTGATATGGTTTGGGATGATGTAAAACCATCTGACATCATGACACGACAAGCATTTGAAAACGCAATTGCAGTGAACAGCGCTATTGGCGGGTCAACCAATGCCCCCATCCACCTGAACGCGATTGCGCGCCACTTGGGTGTAGAACTTAATAATGACGACTGGCAGAATATCGGGCATAAATTGCCATTGTTGGTCAATCTGCAACCCGCAGGCGAATATCTGGGCGAAGATTTTCATCGCGCTGGTGGTGTCCCCGCCGTGGTCGGTGAATTGATGCGCAATAAATTGTTGCCCAACCCCGATACGCTCACGGTAAACGGCCATTCGATTGGCGACAATTGTCGTGATGTTGAAATCGCAAATGACAAGGTAATCTTTCCCATCGCAAAACCGATGGTCAAAGACGCTGGTTTCCTTAACTTGTCTGGCAATTTATTTGACAGTGCAATTATGAAAACATCCGTAATTTCCAAAGAATTCCGCGATCGGTATTTGTCAAACCCTGATGATCCAAACGCGATGGAAGGCACCGCAATGGTGTTTGACGGGCCAGAACATTTCCACGATACGGTTGATGATCCCGCACTGAACATCACCGAAAATAGTGTCATGATCATGCGCGGCGCGGGTCCTTTGGGCTATCCCGGTGGCGCCGAGGTCGTGAATATGCGTCCGCCAAGTTATCTGTTGAAACAAGGTGTCAATTCACTGCCCTGTATCGGGGATGGACGCCAATCGGGTACATCGGGATCACCATCAATTTTGAACGCATCACCAGAGGCCGCCGCGGGCGGCGGGCTTGCCATTGTGCAAAACGGCGACCCCATTCGGATTGACCTGAACACAGGCACGGTCATGATGTTGCTGGACGATGAAACGATCGAGCAACGGTACAAAGCACTGGTCGAGGCTGGCGGATATAACTTCCCCGAAAGCCAAACACCTTGGCAACAAATTTTCCGCGATCTGGTACAGCCGTTGTCCGAGGGCATGGTGTTGCGTGATGCTCCAAATTACCAAGACGTGGCGCATAAATACAAATTACGTCACAGCCATTAGAACAGCCATTAGAAAGGCCGAATATGAAACTTGTAAGATATGGCGAAACGGGCCACGAAGAACCCGGATTGATTGACGAAAACGGTGTATTGCGTGATCTGTCTGGGCATGTGAAAGATATCAACGGCGCGGCATTATCGGATGCCGAATTGGCACGTATCGCAGCGTTGGATGTTGAGGATTTGCCCGTCGTTGATGGCACGCCACGATTTGGCCCCTGTGTCGCCGACGTGGGAAAATTCATGTGCATCGGATTAAATTATTCTGATCATGCGGCAGAAACGGGCGCATCAATCCCTGAACACCCCATTTTGTTTATGAAGGCGACATCGGCAATTGTCGGCCCCGACGATACGGTATCCCTGCCGCGTGGATCGGACAAATCCGACTGGGAAGTGGAACTGGCCGTTGTGATTGGTAAAACCACAAAATATGTCTCCGTAGATGATGCGCTTGATCATGTGGCGGGTTATTGCATTGTGAATGACGTATCGGAACGCCATTTTCAAACCGCCCTGTCAGGAAATTGGACCAAGGGAAAATCATGCGACACCTTTGGCCCCATCGGCCCGTGGTTGGTGACGCGTGACGAAATCGAAGATCCGCAAAATTTAGATATGACACTGGATGTAAACGGCAAACGTATGCAGACAGGGAATACGAAAACAATGATCTTTAGCGTGGCCGAAATCATTGCACATCTGTCATCGCTGTTTACCTTGCATCCCGGTGATGTAATTTCAACAGGTACACCACCTGGTGTCGGGTTGGGAATGAAACCAAATCCTGTGTTTTTGAAATCGGGTGATGTGATGGAATTACATATCCAAGGGCTGGGAACTCAGCGGCAAAACGTTGTCATGGATACATAAAAAAACGGCGCAGAAACCCGCGCCGTTTAGATGATCAAAGGTGGCCATTTCTGGCCGCCTTTTTTAGTTGTGGAATTTCTTAATCTCACCAGATTGTAAACGTGTGCGATATGAAATCAGTTCTTGCTTCACAATCGACATCAAGAAATACAGACCTGTGATATTCACAACTGCCATCGCAAAGATCGCTGCATCAGAGAAATCAATCACTGGGCCAAGGCTGGCCGCTGCACCGATGACGATGAAGATACAAAAGATCACTTTGAAAATCAGTTCTGATGTTTGACCCTCACCAAACAGGTATGTCCATGCTTTCAACCCGTAGTATGACCAAGAGATCATGGTTGAAAATGCGAACAAGATCACCGCAATCGCCAAGATGTATGGGAACCAGCTAAACGCGGATGCGAATGCAGCGGATGTCAATGCAACACCGGACGTTCCACCCACTGTCGCGATTGAACCGCCATCAAGAATATAGTTGCCCGTCGCAGGATCGATCATCAATTGACCTGAAATGGTGATCACCAATGCCGTCATTGTACAAATGACCACTGTGTCAATGAATGGTTCCAACAGGGAAACAAAACCCTCTGTAATTGGTTCTTTGGTCCGTACCGCAGAGTGCGCAATCGCCGCTGAACCAACGCCGGCTTCGTTTGAAAACGCCGCACGTTTGAAACCTTGGATCAAGGCGCCAACCATACCGCCAGCAACACCCAAACCAGTGAATGCGCCCGCAAAGATTTGACCGAATGCCCAACCGATTTTATCAAAGTTCATCAGGATGATAATCAAAGCAGCGGCCACATATAGAACACCCATGAATGGCACAACTTTTTCGGTTACGCGTGCAATGGATTTCACACCACCAACGATCACCATAAACACCACGATGGCAAAAATAATGCCCGTGATCCAACCCGGGTAATCACCAACGATGCCAGAGATTTGCGCATGGGCTTGGTTGGCTTGGAACATGTTGCCACCACCCAGTGCACCCAAGATACAAAACACTGAAAACAGTGCTGCCAAGAAACCGCCACCGGGCAGGTTGCGTTCCTTGAACCCTTTGGAAATGTAATACATCGGGCCACCAGAAACGGTGCCATCTTCGTATTCATTGCGGTATTTTACACCCAACGTACATTCGGTGAATTTTGATGCCATGCCCAACAGGCCAGCAAGGATCATCCAGAACGTAGCACCTGGACCACCGATACCAACAGCGACGGCAACACCAGCGATGTTACCCAATCCAACAGTACCAGAAAGCGCCGTTGCGAGCGCCTGAAAATGACTTACCTCACCTGCATCATTTGGATCTGAATAGTCACCTTTGACCAATGAAATTGCATGACCAAAATATTTCAACTGCACAAATGCGAAATACAGCGTAAAAATTGTAGCTGCAATCACCAACCACATCACAATCCAAGGAAAGCTAGTGCCAGGAATGGGAGCAAAAATAAAGTTTACAAATGGGCCTGTGGCCTTTGCAAATGCGGCGTTCACACGTTCATCCATGCTTGCCGCTTCTTGCGCTATTGCTGGGGCTGTGGTGGCAAAGGCCGCCCCAACCGTCAGCATCGATTTTTGAAAAATATTCATGTCTGTCCCCTTATCCTACGACCGTTACAGGCACGCTTGCGCTCATTACCAAATTCGCGGTGGAGCTTCCGAAAATGCGTTTGGCAAAACCACCTTCGGACGAACGGCTTACAACAAGTTGTTCAGCGCGTTCTTCGACACAGATGGCATTCAGCGTATCGGCAACATCACCATGGCGAACAATACCGCGTGCATTAAACCCGTCTGCCTTTAGGCTAGCCAGAGCAGGTTCCATGATCCGATCATTCGCGGTTGCGATTTCTTCGTCGCGGCGCTTGTGGCGCTGTGCGTTTTCTTCAGCGGTTTGGAATGAATATGGCGACCATTCGATCACATAGACGATGATCAAGTCGCATGTGCCAATAAGTTTGGCCAAACGCTTGGCATATGCCAAGGCACGATCACCAGACCCTTGGCCATCAAGACCAATAACTAGTTTTGCGGACATTTGTTTCCCCTGTTCATTTTTTGTTTTGCGTTAACACAAAGGGAAAGCCTGATGTCGTTCTATGTCATAACAGACAGCCGTCCCAAGCGTCTTCAACCCTTTGATACTAGAACCGATTATCGGCGCACGTCAAACAAGATGTGTAAATAGGGTAATTAAAAACATATGTTTTGCTGAATATTTGCTTCTATAAACAGCTATTTTGGCAAGATTGACGGAATTTTGGTCAACGGGATAGGGCCCAGCATGAGCTGGCTATCGACGATATCAAACGTAACTTCGACGGCATTCCCGTCTGCAAGCCCCTCTAAAAATGCTTCGGTCAATTTTTTCTGTGTCGGGGATGGGAAATCAAGCAGACCCACAACATCACGCCAATTGGTAACATATGCAGAAATCTCGCCCTGCATTTGCGCATCGTCATCGAAATTTACCGCACCCTTTGCCGTCAACGTCATATCTGCAAGTGCCAAGTTCAGGTTTTGCAGATCGATCCGCTGTATCGCGCGATCACCAAATGCGCGATCAGACCATGGTTGAGATAACTCAAACTGCATATTCAATACCGCAGTACTAAAAAAATGTGGCAAACCCATTTTGGCAATGGCGTCCCAGTCTCGCTCTGGCAAGTTTAGTCGCTCGGCGTTCAGTCTTGCGTTATAAATAAATTCGTTTTGACTTGGCTGATCCAACGTTAACCCACCATTGCGCAACACCTGTTGCCAACCCGTATCATCGACAAGTGTCACAACGTCAGGCGAAAATTCGGTTGCTTTTATCCCGCTCTCGCCAACTTTTGTGAACAACTGATCGCGCGTTTTCGTCCCGCTCAATGTGCCATTTTGCGCAAACACAACCGTGCCGCAGACACAAATGCCCAGTATTATTGGATAAAGCCGCATATACCATTGTCCCTTGGTTATGTTTCATCGCCAGTTTAACAATTTTAGCGCGATTTATTATATCCGCAGCAGAAATCCGCGCAATCGGCGTGACATTGCCGAGATGAATGAGTTGCATGGTAATTTTAACACTATAATTCGTTAAATCTTGACCCTACGGAAATCCAAAAAAGCAACAAATTAAGCAATTAAACTCAATTCTTTCGAACAATTCTTGCAATACCAGCCAAACCAAGTAACGCTTTCGTTATCTAACAGGAGGACTTACAAATGGAACAAATTTTAGCACAAGCAATTGGTGGCGCATTGGGCGGCACTGCAGGGGGCAAGGTTTCTGCTGGCAACAGCATGGGTGGCCTTGGCAACCTGATCGCAGGTGCCGCAGGCGGTATCGGCGGTGGCTCACTGCTCGGCAGTTTGATGGGTGCAGGCACGTCAGCGGCGGCAAGCGGCATTGATATTGCATCTATCGCTGGCAACTTGGTTGGTGGCGGTGTGTCAGGGATGATCGTTCAGGTCGTCGTTGGCATGATCGTTAAAAAAATGCGCGGTTAATCCCGCATCAACATACCTGTTGGCATTGTGAAAATCATGTTTTGCCAACAGGTTTTATTTCATCACGTTCTGGGCGAAGAATTTCGCCAACAACCCCCGAAATAAGCTGTCTTATCCATTTGTACATCATCGAATGATGCGTACGCGATGTCCAATACATATCCACAGAAAGTGGCGCTGGGAATGGACATTCACGGATGATAATCCCATCGGACAATGTTTGCGCTATTCGGCTTGGCACGGTTGATATCAGATCACTATTCCTTAACAAATTGGACAGATCTTCGGGCGTGGGTAACGACACGATTGTATTAAGACTTAGGCCTTTTGCTTCTAGATCAATCATATAGCGTGATCGCCAATTACCGCCATAAATCACTGTCAAATGATTTGCAGCCGCATATTCCTGCTCGCTTAGCGTTACATCGGCCAACGGATTGTTCTGATCCATTACACAAACATAATGATCTGGGATCAGTGTTCGCTTGAAAAACTCTGATGCAGTGTAATTGACAGGTGATAGCAAGATATCACAATCTCCTCTGCGTAAATGCATATCACCTTCGGACAACGACTGGATCATTTTAAGCCGCAAAAACGGTGCTTCTTTGCGTAACGCTGCCATAAGTTTTGGCAACATTATTATTCGCTCATAATAATTGGACGAAATCGAAATCGTTGCCGTTGCGGTTTGCGGATCAAACGCGCTTGGCTCTGACAATGTCGCAAATTCATCCAACATTCTTGCCGAAGATGCCGCGATATATCGGCATCTGTCTGTTGGCGTAATTCCGCGCCCTTGGCGTACAAACAGCGGGTCGTTGAATGCTTTGCGCAGGCGGTCGATTGTATAACTCACCGTTGATTGGTTCACATTCATAATTTCAGCCGCAGCCGAAAACGAACCATGATCGAATACCATGCGCAATGTGCGCAGGGCTGCAAAATCTATTCTTAATGATTCAAGACTGCTCATAGTGTTATATTATCTAATTATTCGATATATTCTATCGAAATAATCGGATTGTTTGATGGGTTATCTCTTCATAACCTATTTTTTCATCACGATTTGGGAGGAAATCATGAAATTTAACAAAATCACTGCCGTTGCAATTGGCGCAATCAGCGCATTGTGGGCGACGGGTAGCTTTGCCCAAGAACATACATTTAAACTTCACCACTTGCTCAGCGAGAAAGCACCAGCACACACACAGATGCTTGCACCTTGGGCAGAAAAAGTTGCCGCAAATTCAGGTGGCAAAGTTAAAATCGATATTTACCCAGCAATGTCACTGGGCGGCAAACCACCAGAGCTAATTCAACAAGCGCGCGATGGTGTGGTTGATATCATCTGGACGGTTAACGGATACACACCTGGCCTGTTCCCACGCACAGAGGTTTTCGAACTTCCTACCGTTTACACAAATGACACCGTGGCAACTAACCTTGCGATGCGCGACATGTTCGAAAGTGACCTAAAACAAGAATACAACGGCGTAGAGGTTATGTTTCTGCATGTTCATGCTGGCCAAGGTATTCATATGGTGGACAAGGCAACACGCAAACCCGAAGATTTCGCAGGCCTAAAGATGCGTATTCCAACCCGTACCGGCGCATGGATCATAGAGGCATTGGGTGCCTCACCCGTTGGTATGCCAGTACCTGCATTGCCCCAAGCGTTGGCGAAAAAGGTGGTTGATGGCGCGTTTATCCCTTGGGAAATTATTCCGCCGTTGAAAATCCAAGAACAGACCAAGTATCAAATCGAAGGCGCTGACAAGGTACGTTTTGGCACAACAACATTCCAAGTATCCATGAATGCTGATCGCTGGAACAGCTTGCCAGAAGATGTGCAAAAAGCATTCCGCGATGCATCTGATGAAGCTTGGGTTGCACAGGTTGGCGACATTTGGCGCGCTTCCGATGAATTCGGCATTGGGTTGGCGGTCAAAGCAGGGAACGAACATATCACCCTGACGCAAGAAGAAACCGATGCGATGAACACTGCACTGACACCTGTTGTCGATCGTTGGGTTGATGAAGTATCTGCCAAGGGCATTGATGGTGCCGCACTGGTTGACGCTGCACGCGCCGCAATTGCGAAACACCAACAATAAATGTCGGACACTGTAAACGAAACGGCGGGGCCAATGGGCCCTGTCGCACGGTTCATCCAAGGCTGGGCCTTGGCGGGTGGCGTGGTGTTATTGTTGGTTGTTCTCATGAACGCATATTCCGTAATCGGAAGCATGTTTGGCGCACCATTCGCAGGTGATTTTGAGATGACCCAAATGGGTGTCGCAATCGCCGCTTTCGCGTTTTTGCCATACTGCCAAATCAGTGGATCACACGTAACCGCAGATATATTCACATCGAACGCCTCTCCAGTTTGGATTGCACGCTTTGAATTGCTGGCATCAATCGTCGCATTCGCATTCGCATGTTTATTGATCTGGCGCATGTATGCGGGGATGTTGAACCAAAAAGAATATGACTACACAACAACCATTTTATTGGTGCCTCATTGGTGGGCGTTTATTCCAATATTGATGTCATTGGCACTTTGGATTTGTGCCAGTTTGATAACCTTGCGCGATGCCGCAACACGTACTTTGGGGCGTTAATATGGATGCATTATTAATCGGGTTTGCGGGTCTATTCGTATTGATAGGCTTGATTGCCATTCGCATGCCAATCGCATTATCAATGATCTTGGTCGGTGGTATCGGGGTAACAATCCTAAACGGCCCCGCCATCTTTTTCAGCCAACTAAAGACATTGGCCTATGGGCAATTTTCAATCTACGACCTTTCGGTCGTGCCAATGTTTGTTTTGATGGGCAACATTGCATCAAAGGCGGGATTATCACGTGATTTGTTTCGCGCCGCCAACGCATGGCTTGGTTGGGCACCGGGTGGTGTCGCGATGTCTGCAATCGCGGCTTGTGCGGGTTTCGGCTCTGTTTGCGGTTCATCACTTGCAACCGCTTCCACCATGGGCCAGGTCGCGCTGCCCGAATTGCGGCGCTTGAATTATTCAGGGGCGTTGTCCACCGGCACATTGGCCGCTGGTGGTGTTTTGGGAATTTTGATTCCTCCGTCAATCGTATTGGTAATCTATGCGGTTATCGTCGAGGCAAACATCGTCACCATGTTCATGGCGGCAATGATCCCGGGCCTGATCGCCGTCGTACTATTTTTGATAACGATCCTGATTTATGTCATGATCAACCCAGAATCCGGCCCCGCTGGCGAACGCCCTGATCGCGCGGAATTCATATCGGCGACCGTTAACTTGATCCCAGTGCTCACCATTTTTGGCCTTGTGATCGGCGGGATCTATTTTGGGTATTTCAACCCAACACCCGCCGCCGCCATCGGTGTATTTCTAGTTTGGATTTACGGCATGGCACGCGGGTTTGTGAAGATACCTGAATTGCGCGATGCATTGCTGGAAACTGCGCGCACCACTGGGATGATCTATCTGATCTTGCTGGGTGCTGAGATGTTGAAAATCTTTATGTCAAGGGGCGGCGTGCCACAGGCAATGGCCGAATGGATGGCGAATTCTGGTCTTACACCAATGACCATCATGATCATTCTTTTGGTGGCACTAATCGTGCTTGGGTGTTTGATGGACAGCCTTTCAATGATCCTGTTGGCAATCCCATTTTTCTGGCCTGTACTGGTTGAAATCAATGGTGGTGATTATGTCGATGCAGCAAACGCTGGGTTTGGTATGACAACCGAGGATTTGAAAATCTGGTTTGGTATTCTCGCGCTCATTGTCGTCGAACTCGGGCTGATCACGCCACCCGTTGGTATGAACGTATTCGTCATATCAGCCATGGCCAAAGATGTCCCAATGATCGAAACATTCAAAGGCGTAATGCCGTTTTTTATGGCCGAAATTGTGCGGGTTATCTTGCTGATCGCATTCCCCGCGCTCACGCTTTGGCTCCCAGCATATTTAAGCGGAGGTTAGCACATGGCACTCGCACCACTTGACGACACAATCACAATCGATGCGTTAACGCTTGACCCCTATCCGATCTATGCCCGCCTGCGCCGTGAAAGCCCCGTTTTACGGGTGAAATCCGTAGGGCGAACATTTTTGACCAAGGCGATTGATACGAAAGCTGTCAAAGACGACCCAGAGCTTTATTCAAGCAACGATCCATACACACCGATGGAACGCGCGTTTCGTGCACATACATTGATGCGAAAAGATGGCGCAGAACACGCCCGCGAACGTGGCGCGATGGCACCTGCGTTTTCTGCACGTAACATTCGCGATGTGTGGATGCCGATCTATGAAAAAATCGCACATGAATATGTCGATGCGCTGCCAAAAGGCGAAACAGTAGAGTTTTTTGGCGATTTGGCGGGGCCGTTTGCCGCGCAATGCTTATCGCACCTGTTGGGCATTCCAAATGCCACCGATGACGATATGCAACGCTGGTCACAAACCTTGATTGACGGGGCAGGTAATTTTGGCTGGCGCGACGATCTGTTCGCGAATTGCGAAACGGTGAATGATGAAATTGACGCTGAATTATTGGCGATGGACGCGTTTCACAAATCCGAACAAGGCCCGTCCGCATTATCAGTGATGTTAAACGCGGACGACCCATTACCGCTGAGCCAAATTCGATCAAACATCAAAATCGCAATCGGTGGTGGTATCAATGAACCACGTGATGCATTGATGACGGTTTTATATGGTTTGCTCTCAAACCCTGAACAACAGCGTGAAGTCGTTGAAAACCAACGCTGGAACGATGCGTTTGAAGAGGCGATCCGCTGGGTTGCCCCGATTCAAGTCAGTTCGCGTTTGGTGATGACCGATACGCAAATCCGTGGGTTGGACATCCCCAAAGGCGATACCGTAATGACGATCCAGGCATCCGCCAATCACGACGAAGATTTCGTAACAGACGGGCATTTGTACAATGTGTTTCGCGACAAAAACCAACACCAATCATTTGGTAATGGCCCCCATTTTTGCCAAGGTACCCATGTTGCACGTCGCCAAATCGGACAGGTCATGTTACCCATCCTTTTTGAGCGTTTCCCCAACATGCAACTGGCAGGTGATGTTCCATTTCGCGGGTTTGGATTTCGCGGGCCCGTCAGCTTGCCCATAAGGCTAAGCTAGGTTTTTTTAGCGTCATCAACGATGTTCAATGTTGCCACGCCACTGTTGCCAAGTTCAACCGTGGCAAACGGGCCGCCGATGCATTGATGCGCCAGATCCGCAGGATCAAGCGGTTCCGAATTTGCATAAATTTCTTTGGCAAATTGTTCCGCGTTATCCTTTGGCCGATAACCCAAAAAATTTGCCTTGGTATTATCAACAGGCGCACGGTCATTGTCGGAAATGCCATAAACGACACTGAACCCTGTGACAGGTGTGCTAATCGCACGTTCGACAAGATGGATCAGATCGTCATATGACAGCCACGTGCCAACGGCGCGCGGGTTTGTAACCTTGGCACAAGAAAAAATCCGCATACACACAGATTCAACCCCCCGTTTATCCCAATAAAGGCTTGCCAAATCTTCGGCAAAGCATTTGGCCAAACCATAATATGTATCTGGACGATGCGCTGCATCCGTTCCAATGCCATCACTTGATTTGTGCATGCCAACCGCATGAACGGAACTGGCATAAACAACGCGGCGCACACCATTTTGATACGCAGCCTCCCATACGTTATATGCGCCAACAATATTGGATTGCAAAATGGCATCAAACGGCGCTTCATCCCCGATGGCACCAAAATGAACCACCATATCTGCGCCTTCCAACAACGCTTTCATGTCAGGCAGGCTTGCTAAATCGGCGCGCACATAGGTTTCTCCATCGTACAATTTGCCAATATCTTCCGTCAAATCGCTACTGACCAACGTATCACACATCGCCGCCAATGGTTCACGCAGATATGATCCCAAACGTCCTGCCGCACCCGTTAAAACGATTTTTTTCATCTGGATTTCCTCAAATTCATAACAAAAGACACAGCGATATTTTTGCGCCTACTTAGATTTACAACAGAAAAATCACATTTCTGGTTATTGTAAAAGCGGTTTATGAACTTCGTCCGAAACTAAATTCGCACCATCCAGCGATATCGGGATTATTTGCGATCTGCTGGCTTTGATCAATGCTCTTACTTATTTGCGGGGTCGAAACTTTACAACTGCGCTCACACTTGGATATTGGGTTAATGAAATCACAACTTTCTGTGACCAAAGGACATCACGTGAACCACACGAACACCCCTCCTGAAATTCAACTCGGTCTATTTGAACGCTACCTTACATTGTGGGTTGCGCTAGCAATGGTGATTGGGATAGCGATTGGCGTTGCTTCGCCCCCGCTGGTCAATGCAATTGCATCTGCAGAAATTGCATCTATCAATCTTGTCGTTGCTGTTCTGATCTGGGCCATGGTTTATCCCATGATGGTCAACGTCGATTTTAGCGCCATTTCGGGCGTCGCTCGTCAGCCCAAGGGCTTGTTCGTTACATTGGTTGTGAACTGGCTGATTAAGCCCTTTAGCATGGCATTTCTGGCCGTTCTATTCTTCGAATATGTTTTTGCCCCGTTCATTTCGCCAGAAGATGCGGCGCAATATATTGCGGGGCTGATTTTGCTGGGTGCGGCACCATGCACAGCAATGGTTTTTGTCTGGTCACAACTTACGCGCGGTGATGCAACCTATACCTTGGTTCAGGTGTCGGTGAATGACCTAATCATGGTAATCGCCTTTGCCCCGATTGTAGCGTTGTTGTTAGGGGTAACTGATATCGTTGTACCATGGCGCACGTTGGTTTTGGCAACCATCCTCTATGTTGCGCTCCCTCTGGCAGCGGGCTTAATTACACGTCGCATTTTGGGGTCGCAACGCGCGATAGATCGGTTTGGCGCAAAGGTTAAACCATGGTCGATCATCGGATTAATCGCCACCGTGATGATCCTGTTTGGATTACAAGGACAGGTCATTTTGAACAGACCATTGGTTATTGCACTGATCGCTGTGCCAATTGTGATCCAAAGCTACGGAATTTTTGCAATCGCTTATGGCGCGGCCTTCATGCTCAAGGTTCCCCATCGCATCGCTGCACCTTGTGCGATGATCGGGACGTCCAATTTCTTCGAACTTGCAGTTGCGGTCGCGATCAGCTTGTTCGGCTTGCATTCAGGCGCCGCCCTTGCCACCGTTGTCGGTGTATTGGTTGAGGTGCCTGTAATGCTTTCACTTGTTGCCTTTGCAAATCGCACACGCAACAGGTTTCCTGAACGCCTAGGGTAATACAGATACAGTCACGACAACTTGCGAGGCCACGCGACATGCTAAGCACGAACTTAAGCTATATGTAGGACTGCGCGAAATATTTCGCGCAGCCTACTGATTTCAAACAAAAATTCCTACAGTTGAAGCCCAAAGATTTTCGCTGCAATTGCGCAAAAGTTTTCGCTAATAACCCATAGTGTTTCGCGTACTGAAACTCAACTTAAGGAGATCGGATACGCGAATTAATATACTGAATTAAAAACACATTTTCCGACTTTGTAAAAGAAATTTCTGGCCGATATACTAATATTTTTTCTTACTGTCAGATTCTTTTTTCTGGAAGGTGGCATCTATCGACTGGGAGCCAAAGCCCAAGGTGCTTGCACAAAGCGAGACCGTTAACGTGATTATAACTCATCTCCCCAACGTCTAAAGCCAGCCGTTTTGGGCGCTTTAGTCGTGCGCTTTTTACGGCCTTTGACCTCCCACATTGGAGATAAATAATTTTCAGGCAACAACTCATCTAAACGCCCATACATTTCCAAAGCCATCAACACGCGTATCCAACTTGTCAATTGGGCAGGCAGCCCTGCTTCCATGTGCTCCAGCGTGGCCGACACGATCCCTGACTCTCAGGATAACTCCTCTCGTGAAAATCCTCTTTGCTCCCGTATATTACGTAAGCGGCGCCCCAGTTCTTCGAGAACAGCTACATCGGGACTCAACTTATCTATGTGCATATATCATCCATGATGAAATTTAAGCTGCTAATTGTCCGTCGTCAGATAAATTGGAACACGTGAGCTTATAAATTAATGGAGGCTCTGGTTCGTCGTTGATTTGATTATGCCGCTTTTCTGAAGTGTTGCAAGCGGCGCTGATTGATGGTGTTGCGTTT
>NZ_BMZF01000005.1 GCF_014652655.1 Paramylibacter ulvae | reverse complement strand
TGGGTGTGACCGCAGATGGGTTCGAAATCTTCACTAATTCAAAAAAAGGGCCTTCATGCACCCGGTGTTGAAATTAAAAAAGCAGTGTCTTAACCGTCTTTTGTGCGTCCCGCAGCATCGGTTGAAAGGGGCTCGAAGCGGACATTAATGGTCTTGGCTGCGAATGTCAGCTTTCGAGCCCAACCCGGCCATTGTTATTTTGTGCTGCGCGCGCACGCAGCGTAAGAAATACCGCATATGTAGAAGGTATTGTACCACTTGGCAGCGAGCGAAGTGGTCATGCATTAGAACCGCAGCGGGGATCAAATATATATTCACAAGTCGCCGCCAAAATCGCTTTTCATTAGCATAGCTACTGCTCACGCTGCATTCACTCGCAGCTGTGGCAAAACTGGCTATTCCGCCTTTGACTAAGACACAGAAACTCATGAACCACTTTCTGTGGATTTAGTTGTGAGAGCCTTGGCCGCATCGTATTGCGACAGAAATACCCGTCCATTCAGGTTGCTAACAAAATGAGATGTCCTTAAACGATCCATGACAGGTCCCTTCACCTCTGACAGATGAAACCCAACGTCCATATCCTTGAGCCGCAGATTGATCGCCTCAAGGCTCTCGAGAGCCGAGTAGTCCACTTCGTTCACGGCTGAGAACATCAACACCACGTTGCGAATTTCTGTGCCCTCACTGACGCGCGATTGGATCAAGTCCAGCAAGAAGCGCGCATTAATGAAGTAAAGGCTTTCGTCTACGCGTAGCGACAAGAGTGTCGGATCGGTTTCAACGCTATGGCGGTGGATATTGCGGAAGTGTTCGCTACCGGGAACAAGCCCGACCTCGGCCACATGCGGGCGCGAGGTTTTGTAAAGATGCAGCAGGATCGAGATGGTGACCCCGCTCGCCACGCCGACTTCGACCCCAAGGGCGAGCGTCAACACGATAGTCGCCAAGACCGCTACGAAGTCATCGCGGTTGTAGGCCCACGTTTTTTTCAGGATGGACAGATCCACGAGGCTTAGTACAGCCACGATGATCGTAGCAGCCAGCGTTGCTTTGGGCAGGAAATACACCAACGGCGTCAGGAATAGCGCGGCAATTGCGAGGCCAATGGCCGTGTAGATACCAGCAGCTGGCGTTTCGGCCCCCGAGTCAAAGTTGACCACAGAGCGCGAAAAACCACCCGTCACTGGAAAGCCTCCGGTGAAAGCAGCGCCGAGGTTGGCAGCACCCAATCCGATCAACTCTTGGTTCGGATCAATCTGTTGTCTCTTCTTTGCAGCAAGGGTTTGCGCAACAGAGATACTTTCGACGAACCCGATGATCGAGATCAGGATCGCGGGCACCAAGAGTGACCCAATAAAATCAGGGGACAGGCTTGGCATTGTTAGTGGGGGCAGGCTTTGCGGGACGTCGCCGACGATTTTGACGCCGCGATCCCCAAGATCAAAGGCCCAGACGGCCAATGTGGTACTAACCACGGCGGCCACGGGCCCAGCTTTGGTCAGCACATCTGCCATCAATGGGGACAGGCCAAGCCTATTGAGCAAGGGTTTGAGGTTCTTACGGACCCAAAACAAGAATCCAGTTGCTGCCACCCCTATGACGACAGTGATCCAGTTGATCTGTCCAAGGTATTCGAAAATCGACCCCAGCATTTGTGGCAAGGTGTGCCCGTGCGCGTCCACGCCCAAGATGTGTTTAAGCTGGCTGGTAGCGATCAGAATACCAGAGGCAGTGATGAATCCGGCGATGACTGGATGGCTCAGGAAGTTAGCCAAGAACCCCAACCGAAAAACACCAAGCAGGACCAGAAATCCGCCAGACAGAAAAGCCAAAGTCAAAGCGGCAATAGCGTACCCTGCATTGCCGGTTTCGGCCACTTGACCGATTGCAGACGCCGTCAGGAGCGACACGACTGCGACGGGGCCAACAGCTAGCGTGCGGCTTGTGCCGAAGATCGCATAGAGGACGATGGGGGCGATGGACGCATAAATACCCGCCTCAGGCGGCAATCCGGCCAGCAACGCATACGCAAGCGATTGCGGGACCAGCATGATCGTCACGATCATAGCTGCAATCATGTCATTGGACAACGCGGTGCGCCCGTAGCGGCTGCCCCAATCAAGGATTGGAAGGTATTGGCTAAGTATTCTCATGGCAGTGGTCCAGAAATGGCGGCGCTTCACACATCTCGCGTGGCGTCGGTAAATTTATGACCGCAGACCGCCTTGGCAGGGATAACCTGACGGACTGCGGTGGCAATCAAGGCAGTCGCTTATTCAGCGGAAACCTTGATCTCTTCGGGTTTGGCCATCCATTCTTTGCCTTTGAGCATGGCCCGCCAATAGATCGGCGGGAGTAGCTTTTCCTTGAGGAACCATGCCGCGCGGCTTGGTTTTGTGCCATCCAGAAGGAAGGACGGAAAGCTCGGCTTAAGCGCGCCGCCATAGCCAAATTCGGCCAGTACGATTTTACCGCGCTCGACTGTCAGAGGGCAGGACCCGTACCCATCGTATTGCGCCACAGGCGAGCGGCCTTTGATGTCGGCCACGATGTTCTCCGCGACGGTCGGGGCTTGCTTGCGGGCGGCGGCCATCGTTTTGGCGTTTGGCGCGTTCATCACATCACCCAACGACCAGATGTTGTCGAAGGTTTTGTGGCGCAGCGTTGCTTGATCGACGTCCACCCATCCGGCGGCGTCAGCAAGCGGGGACACGCGGATAAAGTCCGGCGCGACCTGAGGTGGGCACACATGCATCATGTCAAAATCAACGGTGATCTCGGTCGGGTCTGTGTCAGGCTTTGCCACTTTGAATGTCGCTTTCTTCGCGGCACCATCAACGGATGTGAGAGTATTGAAGAAGTTCAATGTCGCGTCGTATTTTTCGATGTATTTCATCAAGGCAGGCACATAGTCCTTCACCCCGAACAGCACGCCACCCGCGTTCATAAATTGAATATCAATGTCTTTAAGCGCCCCGTTCCGGAACCAAGCATCACCTGACAAGTACAGCGCCTTTTGCGGCGCACCAGCACATTTGATCGGCATCGGCGGCTGAGTAAACAGCGCGCGGCCTTCTTTCAATTCCTGAACAAGCTGCCACGTGTAGGGTGCAAGATCGTAGCGATAGTTCGACGTCACGCCATTGCGACCCAACGTCTCTTCGAGCCCTTCAATGGCACCCCAATCGAGCTTCAGCCCCGGGGACACAACAAGACGGTCGTAGGCGACCACTGTGCAACCGTCGAGAATGACAGCGTTGTTCTTCGGTTCAAACGCGGCTACCGCTGCTTTGATCCACTTCACCCCACGCGGGATGAGCGACCCCATCGTCTTCGCGGTGTCGCGTGCGTCGAACACACCACCGCCGACCATCGTCCAGCCCGGTTGATAGTAATGCACGTCGGACGGGTCGATGATGGCAATCGAAAGGCCTGACTTACGGGCGAGCATGCTAGACGCCGTCGCGATGCCGCCAGCCCCACCACCGACAATCACGACATCAAACTTTGCATCGCCCTGTTGGGTTGGCGTTTTGCCCCCGTTTGCGACACGGCGCGCGACACCATTCATGTCATAGCCAGCGGCCTTTGTTGCCGCCAGAATTTCAGGTAACGGGCGCTTCTGGGCTTCGTGTAAAGACCAGAGCGTCGCAGAGCGTGTACCAGTTCGGCAGTAACCCAAAATTGGTCGTGGCAGATCCTTCAGAACCGCACTGAAATCGTCAACGTTTTCATCAGTGACCATCCCAGTTTCAATTGGAAGGTAGACTGCGGCAAGGCTGGCTTTCTTTGCAGCCTTCTTAATTTCTTCGAAACTGGGCTGGTCTGTCCCTTCGCCATCTGGGCGATTGCAAATGATTGCTCGAAAACCAGCTTTCTTGATCTCTGCAATGTTGTCGACAGAAATCTGCCGAGAGACAGAGATTTTATCGGTAATTTTTTTAACTTCCATTGTCTTGCCTTTTTGGGTTTAGCATCTCTGCACCCGCTGCCTTAGAGTGGGTCGCACGAGGTTGGTGCCTTACGAGGATGCAGCGTCATTTTGAGTGAATGAAACAAGCTTCGCGCTGTAGGCTTTTTCACCAAGGCGATTTATAAGATCAAGTTGTAGCTCCAGCCACGCTTTGTGGGCCTCTTCGTCAATCGCAATTTGCTCAAAAAGCATGCGTGACCCGACATCATTCGCTTCATTGGCTTCCCTGGCGGCCTTGAAATAAAAGTCGATTGCCTCTTCTTCGTCAGCGAGGTCCGCCTTGAACATCTCCTGCAGTGTCTCTGCGCGTTTCGGGGGACTTGCAAAAGCAATCTCGGGTGTGCCCTTTAAGAATAAAATGCGCTCGATATAGAGGTCTGAGTGGCCAATTTCCTCAGTTTGCTCCTCACGCATCTTGTCAGCAAGCAGATTAAGCCCCCAATCGTCAAGCACATGTGCATGCAACTGATATTGGTGGGCGGCACTCATTTCCATTTGAAGCGCTTTGTTAAGGTTGCCGATCGTTGTGTGGTTAGACATGATGTTCTCCTTTGAAATTATTTATTGTGAAGTTTTAGCGTTAGAGACCGTTGATCGGAACTTTAAGCATAGGGTTTCCATCTTCATCCGTTGGCACTTCCCCCGCACGCATGTTCACTTGCAAAGACGGGATGATCAGCTTTGGCATTGTCAGTTTTGAATCCCGTTCGGTTCGGAATTTAACAAAGTCTTCTTTGGTTTTTCCGTCACCAACGTGGATGTTATTGGCTTTTTCTTCAGCAACATTTGTTTCCCACGCGATGTCGCGACCGCCAGGTCCGTAGTCGTGACACATGAAAAGCCGCATTTCGTCTGGCAGGCTTAGAACCTTCATGATTGAGTCATAGAGAACGCCCGCGTCTCCGCCCGGGAAATCGGCCCGCGCAGAACCGCCATCCGGCATGAACAAGGTGTCGCCAGTAAAGGCCGCGTTGCCCATGACGTGAACCATACAGGCAGGCGTGTGGCCAGGAGTGAACATCGCGAAGGCTGTCATGTTGCCGACCTGATAGGTGTCCCCATCCTTGAACAGCGCATCAAACTGCGACCCGTCGCGCTGGAATTCTGTGCCTTCATTGAAGACCTTACCAAAGGTCTCTTGGACAATCATAATGCCTTCACCGACACCGATCTTGCCGCCCAATTCCTGCTGGATATAGGGCGCGGCGCTTAGGTGATCTGCATGGACGTGGGTTTCAATGATCCATTCCAGCGTCAGGCCGCGTTCCCTGATGCGGTCAATCATCAGATCGGCGCTGACATGTGTGATCCGGCCAGCGGCATAATCGAGGTCCATGACGCTATCGATGATTGCGCATGCGTCAGACGTCGGGTCTTTGACGATGTAGCTGATCGTGTTCGTTGGCTCATCAAAGAAGGCTTCGACCTCTGGGGTGATCTCCATATCTATAGGATATTTCATTGTTTTCTCCGTTTCCGTACGAGCGGTCTTCAGCCGCCAAGATTTCTTTAACGCTTCACGCTGTTTTTGCCGTGCTTAGGATCGCTGCGATCAGTCGACGCACGTAAAACCCAGCGGTGACCGCAACCAAGAATAGTGCAACTTCCCAGCGGCCTGTTCCAACTGCTGGGATGGCGGCACCGGGACAAAAGCCCGCGATCCCCCACCCAATGCCAAAGATGGCCGATCCACCGATCAGACGCGCATCAATGACGTTCGGGGTTGGTATTTGAAACCTGCCATCAAAAAACGGTGCATCACGACGCCACACCAAACGGTAGCCGATGAAAGTGATGATAACGGCACCGCCCATCACGAATGCGAGGCTTGGATCCCACGTGCCTGCCACGTCGAAGAAATTGAAGACTTTGGCCGGGTTCATCATGCCAGAGAGTGCGATGCCTGCTCCGAAGACGAGGCCAGTAAAGAGAGCAAAGATCAGTTTCATGGTGCTATGCTCCAAATATGTGACGGATGAGGTATACTGTGATCGCTGCGGTCAGCATAAATGTCGGAACAGCCACCATCGAGCGCACTGACAACCGTGAGAGGCCACAGACGCCGTGCCCGGACGTGCAACCAGACCCAAGGCTTGCGCCGAACCCGACGATGACGCCGCCGATGACGATCATTGCTGGGCTGACTGGAACAGACAATTCAGGCATCGTGCCAGTGACCAGAAAGATCAGACTCGGTGCCAAGATCATGCCGACGACCATCGCAGCGCGCCATGCAAACTCATCCCGATTTTCGGCGAAAACAAGGCCGGACATAATGCCAGTTGCGCCTAGAATGCGACCCAATCCCAACATCAGCAAAACAGCGCCAATACCAATCAACAATCCGCCGCCAAAAGACGCGAAAGGTGTAAACAACGTCTCCACCCTAGCAGTCCTTGCAAGTCTTGAGGCCGAGGATCGAATAGATCGGGCACATCTTCAGCGTGGACGTGACCAACATGACAATGCCGATAACGGCTGCCCCATACTTAAATAGCGGTGACGCAAAAAGCTCCATACCACTGGCAAATGCAAGATAGAGTAAAACCACGCCCAAGGCTGTGCGAAGGATGCGGTCGATGGCACCTACATTGGTTGTCATAACGATCTCCTAACGTTTAAAGTTAGGATTGAGATATAACTTCAAAAATCAACCGTCAGTGACATTGTCACCTAACGGACAAAAAAGGAAACAAGCCGTTAGGCAGAGTGTGCAATCGCCCCAATCCCCGCCTTGTCTTTGAACGTAATCAATCCGCGCGATTGTTCGATCAGGTCGCGTTTTTGAAAGTCGTTCAATACCCGTGAAATCACTTCACGGGCGGTGCCGAGTTCGCTTGCAAGGTTCTGATGGGTTGCTCGGACTTCTTTCAGCCCATCGCCAAGCGCCAAAAGTCGCTCTGCCAATCGGACATCAATGCGCCCGAAGGCGACGTCATCCACAACGCGCAGCAGATCGATCAAGCGGCGTGAATAGGCCGCGAAAACGAAGTTTCGAAACGCATCTTCTTCAGACGACAGGCGGTCAAACGCGGGCTTGGGCAAGATCACGACTGTCACGTCGGTTTCGGCAATCCCTTCCGCATTATACGCCTCTTCGGCCAACATGCAGGCCGTGGTCAACACACAGCTGTCACCCGCCTCAATACGGTACAGCACAATCTCACGCCCAGCATCAGAGGTTTGGGAAACCCGGATGCGCCCATCATACAGAAAGAAAAGGCTGTCAGGGATATTCGTCGGCCCGAACACCTGATCCCCTTTCTTCATATGAGTAACACGAGCGGATTTGTTCAAACGCTCCCGAACGTCCATCGGGAGTGCGGCCGTCCCTTTAAACCGCTCGGTCCAATCTAAAATGGTCATTTTACACTCCTGACAGGGGCAACGATGCCTTCCTCCAAGGGCGCAATCCGCGCCAATAGATCATTCCGGTTTGATGCGATATCGGCCAGCGTCAAATCGTCGAGGACAGCCATGAACGCACGTGTAGCGTCTTGCAAAGCGCGTGACAGCTTGCAGATGCCAATCAGCGGACAGGTATTGTTTTCCGGGTTGAAACACTCCACCAAATCCAAAGAACCTTCGGTCAGACGGACGACATCACCGACGATGATTTCCTCCGCTGGCTTCGCGAGTCGAAACCCACCACCGCGCCCACGCTGGGTCACGATATAACCGGCCTGCCCCAGCTCATGCACGACCTTCACAATATGCGGACGTGCAAGCCCATGGACACGAACGACATCATCAACACGAATCAAATTCGGTGATTTCAGCGCGGCCAACTGCAAAGAGCGCATGGCGAAATTGGTATAAGATGTGAGTTTCATAGTGCCTCCTGCCATTAACTTATATTAATTTTATACCTTTTGGCAAGATGGGTGACATTGTCACTGAAGCTAGCACAGGCACCACTTAGACAAGTGTTCAGACAACAATAGGAGAATACAATGACATTGCTTCTTGGGAATATCGTTCCAGATTTTACCGTTGACACATTCGACGAACGGCAGCTTCGTCCGCATGGTTGATCTTGGTGCAAGCCGCAGCGAAAGACCGCTTTCCGCCCTTTCTACCTTTTACTAGGCATTCCAATTCGCGCATTGTACAGAGCTTTTGACCTGCGGCCAACGAACTCCGCCTTCCGGAAAATCTCAGCAACAAGTGTACCTTCTTCTCTTTGCCTCACAATGAACGTTTT
This sequence comes from Paramylibacter ulvae, assembly GCF_014652655.1. GTDB lineage: Bacteria > Pseudomonadota > Alphaproteobacteria > Rhodobacterales > Rhodobacteraceae > Amylibacter > Amylibacter ulvae. The sequence goes on along the minus strand of NZ_BMZF01000005.1, from coordinate 188,765 downwards.
TTGGACGACGGAAAAATTAGATGCTTTCATCGCTTTCGCACCTTTCTCAGCCTTGGAAAGTTAAAGCAATAACTCTAATCACAAATGGCCGCAAAAACGGGTTTCAGAGCACCGCGTTACATTTTTTAAAATGTAAGGTTTTGTCAGGTTTTCATTACTAAAGCAGTTGCAGTTCGTGCTAAAAAAACTCGCTTCAAGCCGGACTTATATTGCTGCGATGTTTGAGATATTGCAGCATGGCACTCACCGTCATCAAACAAATTTAAATAACTTAAACATAAATTTTAACGCAACCGCGGGTTTTCCAAGGTTTGATCAGGATGCAATTCTCTATGCGCGCCTAAGTGCATCCAATTGCGACTCACGCACCTGTGACATCTGCATATTTCATCATGTTGCAAATCAACTAAATCGTCATTCTGTGTCGATTTGGTATATTATATTTTCTTTTCTTTTCTTTTCTTTTAGAGCGTGACACTTTCGACTGTCTCGGACTGTCTTGTGACACATTCATGATCGACCCCGAAGCAAGCCTATCGCCGTGAAAAGTCCAAAGGGTCAAATTAGATCACATTTTGTTATCCAAGCTGCGTCCGTCGTTCTGCGAATTCTGCTGAAACCAAGGTACTAAACTCTAAAACAAGTTTGAGTTGCGGGCATATCTTTGAAAAAATCCGCCGTCACGACATCCAAACCAAATTGGCAGAGAGCATTTTTGCATAACCGCAAAGATCATGAAAGTTGAAGTCTAGCGTCAATGACGTATCGATAGCTATGATAAAATTTCAACAAATTTGTCCAGCGCGAAGTAGAAACTCTTGCTCAAGTCGCATGGAGGCTTGGACATGAAGGAAAAATGCGGAAATTTGGATCACGATTTGACTGATGCATGTCAAAAAGTAGTGGCTTTGTATGTAGATTGTGCAATCAAAGTGATGTTACCGCATCACTAGACCTATGTGGGGCAGTAGTTAAAACGCAATCTGATGCAAGATTTCCTGTTTCATCTCAAGCGTGGCACCTTTACCGTACCGTTCGCGGCGCAGGGAGTGCCCCATAAGATCGCGGTCAAAGCGATCACTGATGCCCAGCGCTTGAATGTTATCTTGGAATGTATGGCGCAGGCCATAGATGGTATGCGCGGCGCTGGGCATGTGTCCGTTGTCGCGCAGGTATTTATTGATCGTGGCCGAATAGGTGCGTTTACCTCTGTATCGGGGGAAACCAGCTGGGTTTCTTTTCATCGCTTCAAGCGAAACACCGACCAAGGGCAATTCACGTTCGCTTGCATCGCTTTTAAGCGTTTTGCCTTCGGGCAATATCTCAATGTATGGCACTGGAGCGTTAAGATGTATGTGTTCGGGCAACAAGCCAACGATTTCGGATGGCCGCGCACCTGTGTTGACCAAAGTCAAGGTAATGTCCCGCGCTTGGCTATTCAGGTTTTCCATAGTGTCCGGTGCGACCAATACGCGCTTAATCCAATCATTATCAAATGCGGGGCGTTGTTTCTTTTTACCTTCACTCAATCGCATGTCAGATGTTTGCAAATCCAGATTCAAGCGTTTCATCTTGTTGATCGTTTGCAAGGTGCTGGCCAGATACGTGAAGTCTTTATTGGCGCTGTTGGCCGACATGTTTCTTTTTGCGATCTTGTTCATCCACCAATCACGAAAATCAAGCATGTCGTCGCGGGTGATTTCTGCGATGGGCTTATCACCAATGACAGATATGAAATTGTTGATTGCTTTGATGCGCGGGTTTTTCATACGGCGCACCTGATCGGGGCTTTTCCCGACTTCCTTATCCTTGGCCAATTCCCAATATTCATCGAGCGCGGCGCTTATGTTGATTTGTGGCGGTTTGGCCAGACCAAGTATTGCGCGGCCGTTGCGTTCTATCCTGTCGCCATTGTCGTGGGATGCCTCAACGCGCTTAATGATCTGTTGCAAGGGCAGTTGCGCAACGTCATTGGCAGGCATGAATTTAAAGCCTCTGGCAGCGGCCAATCTCTTTGCGGCTTCGTATTGCGTGGCAGCGTTATCGTGTCTGCCTTGCTGGGTATCTTCCCAGCATTGAACGGTCATGTTCCATACGGTCTGCGCCTTTTCCCTCGCGATCTGCAAGCTATCGGTGTGAAGGGACAACCAAACCTCACGGCGCGATTCAATATCTGCAAATCTTTTGGGAACACGGCGGCGTATGTAATATGTGTTTTCGCGCAAGTGTACTTTCATGGGTGCAAATCTATGCATTTTGCAGAGTCTATGCAACGAACAATGTGTAGCAGAATGCGTAGCAAAATTAACTTAATACATTGAAGGCAACCGCGAACAGCTAACTTTAATCAAAAATTAATTAATAAAAACAAAAACATACATCAATGTGATGTTTTTGAATGTGGCGGAGAGACAGGGATTCGAACCCTGGGAACCTCGCAGTTCAACGGTTTTCAAGACCGCCGCATTCGACCACTCTGCCACCTCTCCGTGTCATTGATCGCAAAAACTTGCGAACATGATCGTTTACGAGATGCTGCATAAATCCCACGAGCGGAAACTGCAAGCCCGTTTCGGTGGCAAAACACCGCCATTAGCATTTTTTTTGACAAGAACACGCTTTCATTATGTTTTCAGCCTGTTAAACTGTTGTTCAGCGGCAAAATTATGCCCAGAGGTTAGACAGTATGCCACGAACAAGCTGAAAAACAGCGGGTGGCAACAGGAGGATCGGCGTGACACGCAAATTTATTGGGGCACTCCCCACCAAAATCGCCTGCAGCTTTTTGCTTTTCGCGGGCTTATCTGCCTGTGAAGAAGGTAAAACACCAAATTTTTTGAAGGCAAAAGATAAACCAACTGGCACAGCCGGCACGGATGCCGCAAGTCCAGGTTTTCTTGGAAAGACCGTCGAAAAAGACGTCGAAGCACCCGAAGTGTTCGAAAAAACTGCCAAGGGTTTATGGGATGGTCGCCCATCATTGGGTGGCGTTTGGGTTGCACACCCAGACAATAAAAAGCCAGAACGTGTTATTATTAAAAACAACGCCAACGGTAAATTTGTGATCGGCGCATTATTTCGTCGTGAACGCGATAACCCCGGCCCTGAATTCCAATTATCGTCAGATGCAGCAGAGGCGATTGGCGCACTTGCTGGCGGGCCCGTTGAATTAACCGTCACCGCGATGCGCACGAAAAAAGTTCCCGTCGCTGGACCCGCAGATGAAATGGCATCGGATGTAACGGCGGCAGGTGAACCTGAAACCGTGGCGGCAACATCGCTTGACGCATCGCCAGCAGCACAATCGGGCGCAAATGATGACACAATGGTATCCATGGTGAAGCCATTGCCTCGCCCAACGGATGTTAAACCTGTGGCGGCCAAACCAGCGGCAGCAAAACCCGCCGCCGCCCCTGCCCCCAAGGCAAGCGCGAATGCACGTTACGTGCAAATGGGCTTCTTTAGCGTTCAGGCAAATGCTGACGCGACGTTGGCACAGTTGAAATCAAACGGCATTTCTGGGAAAATCGTGGCATCATCAGCAAAAGGCAAATCGTTTTGGCGCGTGCTTGCTGGCCCTGCGGATACAGGTTCGTCGCAAAAAACATTGCTGAGCAAGGTCAAGGCAATGGGCTTTAACGATGCCTATTTGGTAAAAGGATAATATTGATGCGTCTGGTTCGGATTTTGGCATGTATTGGCTTGTTAGCCAACACATCGACGGCACAAGCATTTGAAACGCTTGCAAAATCGGCGATGTTGGTGGATCAAACCACGGGTACGGTTTTATTGGCCAAGGATGCCGATAAATCGGTGCCGCCTGCATCTATGTCCAAACTGATGACGCTGAATATGTTATTCGAAGCGTTGCGCGCAGGGCGCATTTCGCTTGATACGAAATTCCCTGTATCGGAAAAGGCTCATAATATGGGCGGTTCCACAATGTTCCTGCGGGCCAAGGAACGCGTATCGGTTGATAACCTGTTGCGCGGTATCATCGTGCAATCAGGTAACGACGCTTGCGTTACCGTGGCCGAGGCTTTGGCAGGATCAGAGGCAGAGTTCGCCCGTCAAATGACAGAACGTGCCAAAGAACTTGGCATGACATCATCCATTTTTGCCAATTCCACGGGCTGGCCGCACCCTGGCCAGCGCATGAGCGCACGTGATTTGGTGTTCTTGGCCAATCGCATCATTACTGAATTCCCTGAATTTTACGCATATTTCGCGGAAAAAGAATTCACATGGGATAATATCACCCAGAAAAACCGCAACCCGTTGTTGAAACTGGGCATTGGTGCGGATGGTCTCAAAACAGGTCACACCGAAGAAGCGGGATATGGTTTGGTTGGTTCTGCGAAACAAGGTGATCGTCGGGTTATCTTTATGATCACGGGCCTAAATTCAGAGGCTGATCGCGCGAATGAGGCAGAACGCTTAACCAGCTGGGCGTTTCGGCAATTCGTGAAAAAGGATCTGTTTGAAAAAAACACACGCATCGCATCGGCCAAGGTATGGATTGGCAAGGAAAACACCGTCAATCTGGTATCCAAAGAGGGCATTACAACACTTGCCCCATATAACAAAAACACGCCCGTAAAATTAGAAGTGAATTACCAAAGCCCCATCGCCGCACCGATTAGCACCGATAAACCGATTGCTACGCTCACGGTTATTCCTGACGGGATGGAACCATCAAAATACCCGCTTTATGCTGGAAAAGAAGTTGCCAAGGGTGGGCTTTTGTCGCGTATGCGTGCCTCTGCCGAAATCCTGAGCAAGGATGTTTTGGGCGGCAAATTTTTCGCAAAAGAGTAATCGCGTGACCGCCATTTTTATCACCTTCGAAGGTATCGACGGTTCGGGAAAATCCACACAATCGAAATTATTGGCCAAAACACTGGCCGATCAAGGCATTGATGTTATCATCACACGCGAACCAGGTGGCAGTGTGGGCGCAGAAGACATACGCAAATTGCTGGTCGAGGGTGACCCCGATCGCTGGTCTCCCGAAACGGAAATTTTGTTATTCACCGCCGCACGTCGTGACCATTTGGAAAAAACCATCCGCCCTGCACTGGCAAATGGTACCGTGGTGATTTCGGATCGTTTCGCCGATTCTACGCGTATATACCAAGGTGTCGCACGCGCTGATCTGCGTGGGACTGTTGATGCTCTCCACGACACAATTATTAAAGTTGAACCAGACCTGACATTCATCATCGACGTTGATCCAGAACAAGCGCTGACCCGTGGTTTGGCGCGAAATAGCGGCGAAGATCGCTTCGAAGATTTTGGTTTGCAATTTCAAATGGATTTGCGTGCGGGTTTTTTGGCATTGGCCAAGGAAAACACCAATCGTTGTCGCGTGATTGACGGCAATCGCGCCATTGATGCCATCGCATCCGATGTTTTGAGCATCGCCAAGGCCGCAATCGCATGAGCGACGATGCAATCCCACAATCCGATGTGATTGATGGCGCACCCCACCCACGCTTGACCGAAAAACTAATCGGACAATCCGCCGCCGAAGATACGTTTTTAACCGCATTCAATTCAGGTCGTTTGCATCACGCATGGCTGATAAATGGCCCACGTGGCGTGGGCAAATCCACATTGGCATGGCGCATCGCCCGTTTTTTATTGGCACAACCTGATGATGATGGTGGCATGTTTGCCGATGCTGCCCCCTCGCCAAACGATTTATCGGTTCCATCCGATCATCCCGTTGCACGGCGCATGGCTGCACTGGGCGAGCCGCGGTTATTTTTGGCACGTCGCCCATATGATGAAAAATCCAAAAAGTTAAAACAGGCGATTACCGTTGACGAAGTGCGCAAATTGAAAAGCTTTTTCAATTTTTCCGCCGCCGATGGTGGTTGGCGTGTGGCGATTGTGGATGCAGCGGACGAATTGAACACACCGGCCGCCAATGCATTGCTCAAAATCTTGGAAGAACCGCCAGAAAAGGTGATCCTTTTGTTGGTCTGCCATCAACCCGCGCGCCTGTTGCCCACCATTCGATCACGCTGTCGCGAATTGCGCTGTGTGCAATTGAATGAAACAGATTTGGACGGGGCATTGGCGCAGGCAGGATTCGAAGCATCACAAAATAGCCTTGCGCTTGCCACCCTTGCCGATGGATCGGCAGGACAAGCCATTCAAATGCTAGGCGCGGATGGATTAAAGCTTTATTCATCGATCGTCTCAATTTCCGCGCGTGCACCCGGGCTCGATCGCACGGCCGCACTTGCCCTTGCTAGTAGTTGTGTTGGCAAAGCGGCGGAACAAAAATACGACATGACATTGCGCCTGTTTTCCACATTCCTTGCCCGTCTTGCCCGCTACGGCGCATTGCAACCCGAAAGTGTGATCGAGGCCGCACAGGGCGAAGCGGCCCTGTTCGCAAAACTCGCACCCGATGCGATGGCTGCACGTAAATGGGCCAATCTGTTGCAAGAAATCACATCACGTTCAACACATGCGCGCGCGGTGAACCTTGACCCTTCCTCTGTCATCCTAGATATGTTTCTTAAACTTGATGAAACGGCGCGTAACTAATCGGCGCTGAACGGGCCAATATAATGACAAACCCTTCAATCGTTGACAGTCACTGCCACCTTGATTTCCCTGATTTTGACGGCGAAATTCCCGAATTGATCAAACGCGCAAATGATGCGGGCGTTGCACGTTTGGTGACGATCTGCACACGTTTGCGCAACGAACCATCGGTGCGTGCGATTGCAGATGCAAATGATTGCGTGTTTTACGCCGCAGGCACCCACCCAATGAGCGCCGCCGAAGAACCATTAACATCCGTTGATGAATTGCTCGCCCTCACCAAACACCCAAAAATGGTGGGTATTGGTGAAACGGGTTTGGATTATCATTACACCGCCGACAGCGCCGATATTCAAAAACAATCGTTGCGCATTCATATTGATGCCGCACGCGATTCAGGCCTTCCGCTGATCATTCATGCCCGCGCGGCAGATGACGACATGGCGCAAATCCTGCGCGAAGGCTATGACAACGGCGCATATACATGTGTGATGCATTGTTTTTCATCAAGTGCCGAATTGGCCAAGGCCGCGCTTGATCTGGATTTTTACCTGTCGATGTCTGGCATTGCGACATTTAACAAAAGCCAAGACTTGCGCGATATTTTTGCTGCTGCCCCCATTGATCGGGTATTGGTCGAAACCGACAGCCCGTATTTGGCACCCGTCCCCCATCGCGGCAAACGCAATGAACCCGCCTTTAGCGCCCATACCGCGCAAAAAGGTGCAGAAGTATTCGGTGTTGATTACGCAACTTTCGCCGCCCAAACCACCGCCAATTTTGATCGCCTGTTTTCCAAGGCTGCCGCATGGATGAAACCATGATGTCGGAAGTCAAATTCACCATCCTTGGCTGTGGCTCCTCCGGCGGTGTGCCACGCATTGGCAACAACTGGGGCGCTTGTGATCCCAACAACCCACGCAATCGTCGGTTACGCTGCTCGCTTCTGGTGCAACGCATCGGTGCGAACGGCACAACAAATGTGTTGATCGACACATCCCCCGATATGCGCCAACAATTGTTAAACGCAAATGTCGGTGAACTGGACGCTGTGATTTATACCCATGAACATGCGGATCACCTGCATGGGCTGGATGATCTGCGCATGGTGGTGATCAATATGCGCGAACTGATCAATGTTTACGCCGCACCATCGGCGCGTGCAGCGATCATGGGGCGTTTTGGCTATACGTTCGAGACACCAGCCGGGAGCCCTTATCCCCCTATCCTTAAAATGAACGATCTGCCCGAAAACCTAATAATAGATGGCGCGGGTGGTTCGATCACGATTGACAGCTTTGATGTGGAACACGGAAATATCACGGCGCGTGCAATCCGTATCAATGATCTACTCTACACCCCTGATATTTCCAGCGTGCCAGCCGATGCGCCCATGGGTGATCTGGATTGTTGGATTCTTGATGCGCTGCGATACACGCCACATCCCAGCCACACTCATTTTGCGCAATCACTGGAATGGATTGAAAAATACGCGCCCAAACGCGCGATCCTGACCAACATGCATGTCGATCTGGATTATCAAACGATCTGTGACGACACCCCCGATCACGTCACCGCCGCCTATGACGGCCTACAAATCACGGCAGAAATCTAATGCTCTCTATTGTTGAAATTGTTCTCCCAGTCTTCCTCATTATTGGAGCTGGGTATTTTACTGTGTGGAAAGGCATGTTTGCCGAACCTCACGTCGATGCGCTGATGAATTTCACGCAAACCTATGCCATCCCATGTCTGTTGTTCACAGCCGTGGCAAATCTTGATCTTGCTGCGGTGTTTAGCCTTGATTTGATCTTGTCCTATTACATCCCCGCCACCAGCATCTTTGTGCTCTCTGGTCTGATCGCGGCATTTGGATTTAAACGCACACCGGGTGCGTCCGTATCTATCGGGTTTACCGCGCTGTTTTCGAACATGGTTCTGTTGGGATTGCCGATCATGGAACGCGCGTTTGGTGCGGATTCTCTGACGGCAAATTACGCATTGATTTCGATCCACGCACCGTTTTGTTACATCATTGGTATTACTTCGATGGAGGTTTTACGCGCCGATGGTCGCGGCGCAATGGCAACGTTTCAATCCGTGCTTATGGCGATTTTCAAAAACAGCCTTGCCATTGGTCTGATGCTTGGATTTTTGGTGAACTTTAGCGGTGTGACCCTGCCAACTGTACTCAACTCGGCGATTGAAATGATGGTGCGCTCGGCGCTCCCCTGTGCCTTGTTCGCGCTTGGTGGGGTGATGGTGCGTTATCATTTTACCAACAACCTGCCAGAGGTCGCTGTGCTTGGTATCCTCAAACTGATCTTATTCCCAGCATTCGCATATCTGCTCGCGCAATATGTGTTTGATCTGTCTATCGCTCAACGCAATTCGGTGGTGATCACCGCCGCCATGGCGCCGGGGGTAAACACATATATCTTTGCCAATCTCTATGGTCGGGGCAAGGCCACGGCCGCATCCGCAGTGGTGATACTCACAGCAATCAGCGTGTTCACGATTTCAGCTTGGCTTGCGTTCTTGGGGGCATAACACCCCCAATTCCATTTTGTCTAAATATTCGAATTGGCGCCCGTTAACCTGGGCTCATACCACGCATTTTTTCACTGCGGCGGCGTAACAATTCAACGACCGTCAGCAAGATAATCGACAAGATCACCAAAATCGTGGCAACCGCCAAAATTGTCGGGCTGATTTGTTCACGAATGCCGCTAAACATCTGACGTGGGATGGTGCGTTGTTTCACACTGGCCATTTGCAATGCCACAACCACTTCGTCAAAGCTGGTAATAAACGCGAACAATGCACCCGAAATAACACCGGGCAGGATCAAGGGCATCTGTACCTTGAAAAAGGTGCGTACAGGCGATGCCCCCATATTGGCCGCAGCGCGTGCCAAGCTTTGATCAAACCCAACCAAGGTCGCGGTCACGGTAATAATCACATAGGGCGTTCCCAAAACCGCATGGGCAATAATCATCCCCAGATAGGTTTTCGCAACGCCGTTTTCATATCCAATGAAACGCATATCAGAAAAGAAAAAGAACATGCCAGATGCGATAATCACAAGGGGCACAATCATCGGCGAAATCAACAGCGCCATAATCGCACGTCGATATGGCATTTCGGGGCGTGACAGCCCAATCGCCGCTAATGTACCCAAGCTTGTCGCAAGGATTGTTGCCATCGTCCCGATAAAGAAACTGTTGCGTACCGAACGCACCCATTGCGCGTTGTTCCACATATCGCTCCACCAACCGACAACCGCATCAGGGGCGGCCATGCCATTGTGGAAAATATCTTGGTACCAGCGCAATGAATATGCGTCTGGATCAAACGACATCATTCCGGCGGTAAAACTAAAATAAGGTTCTTGGTTAAATGACAATGGCATCACTACGATGATCGGTGCGATCAGGAACACGAATATAAATCCGCAAATGGTGCGGAAACTGTAAAACCATAACACTTCGTTTGAACTGGAATATGGTGGTTGGTTCGCGCGGTATTCACCAGTTGATAACCAGATTGACATGCGCCCAATGATCCAACCAATCACCCCCATCAACACACCGTATGACAGGCCGATAAAACCAAACCCAAGCACAAAAAACACCACCGCACCCAACAGGCCAGAAATGTTTTTTGATTTCACGAATGTAATTGCGCAAAACGCCAGTGCTGCAAAAATCGCGGCACCAATCAACGCATAAGGGATCATGCGGGCAATTTCGCCCTGTGCGGTTAAAAAACCCGCGATGGCGCCAAATCCAGCAGTCCATGCCAAATTGAACCACATCGGGGGTTTTGGCGGGATATAACGATAACTTTGCATGACTGGATTATCCTAACTTCATATTATCAATGCCCACGATCCGATCATAGAGCCAGTATAAGAACAGCACGATCACCAACAACACCGCCCCCATCGCGGCCGCCAATGACCAATTCAATGAATCGCGCATGTGGAAATCGATGAAATTGGAAATCATCGTGCCGCTTTCACCGCCCACCAATGCGGGTGTGATATAAAAACTGATCGCAAGGATGAAAACCAAAATGCCACCTGCTCCGATGCCCGGGATCGTTTGTGGGAAATAGACGCGCCAGAACGCGGTCCAATTCGATGCACCCATGGATTTGGCCGCACGAACGTAGGTTGGCGGAATTGTTTTCATCACCGAATAGAGCGGCAAAATCATAAACGGCAGCAAAATATGCGTCATCGCGATCAAGCTGCCTGTTTTGTTGTAGATCAATGAAAACCTGTTTTGATCCTCGGCCAAACCGAACAACACAAACAAATCATTCATCACACCCTCGCCTTGTAACAGCGCGATCCAAGCAGTTGTACGCACCAAAAGCGATGTCCAAAACGGTAACAGAACAAGGATCAACAACAGGTTTGCGGTGCGCGCTTGCAAGCTCGACATTAAAAATGCAACGGGATAGCCAAGCAAAACACCCAGCAATGTCACGATCACCGATATTTCCATTGTGCGCACAAACAGTTTTATGTGAATGCGCCGTTCCTCTGATTTACGCTCGAAACTGCCATCGGCGTTGTATTTCAAATCAACGGCATTGGCCAAATACGCAGGCGTCCAAGACTTGTTGGAAATTTTCATCGCCTCCCACACTTCGATATTCGCCCATTTTTTATTGGCGTCAATCAATGCGTCCTTGAATGGCGGCTCCATTTTTTCGGCCTTGCGCGCGGTGCTGGTGAACATTGATCGTGTGCCAGACAATTCACGATTCACGCGCGTGGCGACACGGCCAATTGATTTATCTTTGCGCGATTGCACCAAATCGGCGTGCAATGCGTTGAACATTTCATCGCTGGGTTCGCTTTTGGCGTCCCATGCGGCAAGTAATGGTTGGGAATTTACCATCACTTTTGCAAATTCATCGTTGTAAACACCGCGTTTCAAAAACACGAGTGTGGGCGCAAGAAACGCCATTAAGATCAATAATAACAGCGGTACAACCAAACCAAATGCGCGCAGCTTGCTGCGAAATAACGCTTGGCCGAGGCGTTTTTTAAGGGGGGTGCCATCTGCGGCCAATACAGGGCCGTTTGCAACGTCGCTCATGGGGTTAGGTTTCCAAATCGCTGTAATCTTGGGTGGTCATCACCCAAAGCAGTGATGCGCAAGGGGCAAATCCCCTTGCGCGATTGTTGTAATCAGCCAGCCAACCAAGCGTTGAAACGCTCGTTCAGCTCGTCTGTGTTGTCGGCCCAGAATTCAAAATCATTCTGGATCGCAGTACCAAAGTTTTCTGGCGCTGTTGGCATTTGTGGCCCCATCGCAAGATCTGGTTTGTTGTGGAATGAACCCACCAACGGTGCAGATGATTTACGCGCTGGACCATATGAAATATATGACGCCTGTGCGGCCAACTGTTCAGTTGCCGTTGAATAGGCCAAAAATTCCATCGCCAGATCTTTGTTTGGCGCACCTTTTGGAATTACCCACAAATCTAGGTCATAAATTTGGCTATCCCAAACGATTGAAAATGGTTTATCTTCGGCTGCTACTGCATTGAAAATACGGCCATTATACGCGGTTGTCATTGCAACTTCACCATCTGCCAACAATTGTGGTGGCTGTGCGCCCGCTTCCCACCAAACAACGTCGCCCTTGATGGTATCAAGCTTTGCAAACGCACGATCAACGCCTTCTGGTGTGGACAACACGTCATAGATATCCTCTGCTGCAACACCGTCAGCGGCCAATGCCAATTCTAGGTTTGCCTTTGGACCTTTGCGCAAACCACGCTTGCCAGGATATGTTGCTGTGTCAAAGAAATCGCCGATTTTCGTTGGGCCATTTGCCATCTTTGAGCTGTCATATGCAAAAATGGTCGACCAAACGATGTTGGCCACCGCACATTCGTGCAATGTACCGGGCAAGAAATCGTCCGTTGCCGCTGTGCCATCGGCACCAGCTGGCAGGATTGATGGATCGATTGGCTCCAACAAACCTTCGTCGCAACCCAAAACAGCGTCCGACAATTCAACATCGACCAGATCCCATGTGACGTTGCCCGCTTCCACTTGTGATTTAATTTCAGCCAGACCACCGTTATAATCTTCGGACAGGATTGTGTTGCCTGTCTCTGCGATCCACGGTTTGTGATATGCTTCGACTTGTGAAGTGGTGTATGCGCCACCCCATGATACAACAGTGATTTCACCCGCTGTTGCGCCAGCTGCAAGCGTTGTTGCCGCCGCGCCTAGTAGTAATGATTTGAGTTTCATAAACTCTCTCCTTGTTAGTACCCATTATTTTTGGCCTTTTAGGATTGGGCTTTGCCCCAAAAGGTGTTCATTCGCACGCCTTAAGCGTCGAGCGCGCGACAATCTTCTGCAAGCCATGACACTGTCGTTGTTTCACCAACAGACAAATGTTTATGCCCTGCTGCATTGGGAACCTTGACCACAAAATCTTCGTTGCCATGCACATTCATGCGGCACCGAATATGATCGCCTAAATAAATCAGTTCCAAAACTTTGGCATCTGTTGCGTTGCTGGATTTGCTTGCACCCAGCTTCACCCGCTCTGGGCGGATCGACAGGGTTGTATCCTGTCCCTTTTCGCAATTCACTGCCTTGGCCTTGACCACGCCACCCATGGGGAGCTTGACCGTGGCAACACCTTTGGTGATCGCCTCAACCTTGCCAAACAGCTTGTTATTTTCGCCTATAAACTGTGCCACAAACGCGTTTTCGGGGCGTTCATACAGATCATCGGGGCTGGACAGTTGTTGAATACGGCCATCTTCGAAAACCGCAACACGATCAGACATTGTTAATGCCTCTGACTGATCATGAGTTACGTATACCACCGTCACGCCCAAACGTTCGTGCAAATGTTTGATTTCATACTGCATATGTTCGCGCAATTGTTTATCCAACGCGCCCAGCGGTTCGTCCATCAACACCAATTGCGGTTCAAACACCAATGCCCTCGCCAATGCGATACGTTGTTGCTGACCACCAGATAACTGCGCGGGGCGCCGCCCTGCAAAATCGCCCATCTGCACCATATCAAGCGCATCTTTGACTTTTTGCTCGCGCACAGATTTGCTCATGTTGCGCACTTCCAACGGAAACGACAGGTTTTCACCCACGGTCATATGCGGAAACAGCGCGTAATTTTGAAACACCATCCCGATGCCGCGTTTATGCGGTGGGATGTTGTTGATCGGCTTGCCGCCCAGCAAAATATCACCATGCGTGGCGGTTTCAAACCCCGCCAACATCATCAAGCAGGTGGTTTTACCAGAACCCGATGGGCCAAGCATTGTTAAAAACTCGCCCTTACCGATGTTCAGATTAAGGTCCTTTACGACCAATTGTTCACCGTCGTAACTTTTCTGTACGCGGTCAAAGACAACGAAGTCTTTGTCACTTTCGCTAGCAGCCAAAAATATTCTCCCATTTTGCCCATTGCCTGATCTTTGTCAGTTCGAGCAGTGCATAGCTTTGCGCAAAAAATATCGCATTGCAACACTCATTCTAAAAGAATCTGTATTCGGTATGGCTGAAATTTACGCAAGTGATCTGTAAAACTGCATAAATAATAATAGCTTAAAGATTGTTTTGGTGCGGCCGAGAAGACTCGAACTTCCACTCCGGTTAAGGAACAGCGACCTCAACGCTGCGCGTCTACCAATTCCGCCACGGCCGCACATTAAGGTATGGGCGATATAACGAAGCCGTTCCAACTTGTGAAGCGGTTTTATGCGATTCTGTTATGTTGTTTATCAACTGGACGTTGCTGTTCATTTTTGCCAAAACCACCTCATGTTAGATTGGAAAATTAGCGATGGGTTAACACCCTATGAATTGGCGGTTGATGCGATGGAAAATCGTGTGGCCGATATCATTGCGGGCACCGCCCCTGAACAGGTGTGGTTGGTGGAACATCCCCCCCTTTATACCGCAGGGACAAGTGCGGATATCGCCGATCTGGTGGATCCTGATCGTTTCCCCGTTTATAAATCCCAGCGGGGTGGTCAATATACCTATCACGGGCCGGGGCAACGGGTGGCCTATGCCATGTTGGATCTGAACAAACGCGGCAAAGATGTGCGCAAACTTGTTTGGAACTTGGAAGAATGGGTTATTCAAACCCTTGCGGAATTTAATGTGGTTGGTGAACGCCGCGAAGGGCGCGTGGGCGTTTGGGTTGTACGCCACGATAAACCATTAACCTCACTTGGCACCCCACCCGAAGACAAAATAGGCGCAATCGGCGTGCGCCTGCGCCGCTGGGTCAGCTTTCATGGGATCAGCATCAATGTCGAACCCGACCTGTCACATTACAACGGCATCGTTCCGTGTGGCATCAACGAACACGGCGTGACCAGTCTGGTCGATTTGGGCGGTCCTGTGACGATGGATGATCTGGATGTGGCGTTGAAGACAACTTTTACGAGAATTTTCAAACAACTCTAATTTTTTTCATAGTTTTGCCATATAGATTTGGTGCCTAGCCATTCACAGCCGTCGCAAAGGGACAAAATGATTAAGCATATTTCAATGTTCACAGTGCGTTTTATTGCACAGTTTTTATTTTGCCTTATGTCCTTGTACTATTTGGTTGCAACTGCTGGCACGCGGATAAACTATGTTTCATTTCCAGAAGCCATTTATTTTTATGCCTTCGTCATTCTGTTCGTCGCATTATTTTTCTTTGCTAAAAAACAACAAAACGAACGCACCCACTATGGTACGTTGGCGTTTTGGCTTTTTATCCTGCTAATTTCCATGCCTTTCGCCTTGTTGAAAATTACGCTTGGCACAAATGACATGGAACCCATCATTTTGTTTTTCCGCGACAATGGGATGGAAGAAGTCGCTGCAATCGGACGTGGAAGTTTTGCATCCGCGGCGGGCTTGGAAATGACATTTGTTTCGCTTTTGATTTTATCGGCCTATTTTTTAAATAAGATCCTCACATCATTTTCAAAAGTCTTGCTTGCGATTTGCATCGCGCATTTGGCGATTAGCCCGCTGTCGCAATACGTATATCGCCAAGTGGTTCCAAATCCTGTTCACGCGAACTATCCCGCATCAGAGTTGATCACAGAACCTGAAATTATCGCAAGGCCAACAACGCAAAAAAACTTGATATTGGTCTATTTGGAAAGCTTGGAACGAAGCTATGTTGATCTTCCGGAAACCAAGCAAGTTTATAAACAACTCCAAGCGCTAGAAGATAAATCTATCAACGCAACCAATGTCGACCAAACCATCGGCACCAGCTATACCATCGCAGGAATGGTGGGCACGCAATGCGGTGTTCCTTTATTGCCAAAAGCATTGAACAACGGCCTTTATGGGAACAAAAACTCTGGTGTTGTTGTGGAAACATTCATGCCAAAAATCCGCTGTCTGGGTGATATTTTGTCCGAGGATGGGTATATTTTATCCTACATGAATGGCGCGAGTACTAAAAAATACTCTAAACGTGGCTTTCTTGCCAGCCACGGCTTCTCTCGTTTTTTTGACGAAGATTCAGTCCCAATGCCCGAACAAGAAGGTCGGCGAAATATTTGGGGATTTAATGATGAAGTGTTGTTCGACAAGGCGCGCGATGAGCTTTCGTATCTTGCATCGCAAGACAAGCCATTTGTATTTTCCATGTTGACACTTTCAACACATGGTCCAGATGGTTTCTTGGATACAACCTGTGAACCAGAAGATGTTGAAAAAACCGGTTCTGGCATTCCCGACGCAATACGTTGCACGGCCATCCATTTGCAAGAGCTGAACCAGTTCCTTGATGAAAAAGGCTTAAGTGAAAATACCATTGTCGCTGTCATGAGCGATCATTTCGCTCGGAGCAGTTCTATGACGAGCTCACTATCAAGCAACCAAGATGCTCGACGGAATTTGTTTTACTATTCTGACGGATCGCAGCCTCGTACAATCGACAAAGAGGGCATCGCTCTCGATATTTATCCAACACTTCTTAATGCGATGGGATATGATCTCGTTGATGGCCGCGCGAACATGGGGGTGTCATTGCTTTCTGAAACACCAAGCCTACGCAGTGTCATAAATGACGAAATAATTCTCAATTCGATTTTTCAGAGTAACCACACCATGGGCAATTACCTATGGCGTGACGAATAGCGCCCTACTCTACCAAACGGCAACACCCCGACAACACAACCGCATCACTGGCGGATGTACCCATCAGATCAATTTGCAATCCGTATTCGGTGTCTGACATGCCATCGTGGCATATTTTCTTTTGGATCAGGCTGCGCCAAGAAGGGCTGGCGATTGAAAACCGCAATGTGTGATTGGCCGACACACGTTCCCAGACCATGGGTTCGCTGACGGGTTGTAGGCCCAAGCCTTCGAATGTAACGTCCCTGCCCTGTTCCAGCTTCAGGTTCCAAAACGGTTCCGTGCCAAAACATTGCAAATTTGCCGGTAATTTGGTGTTTAACAATTGTTGGGTTGGCACATGGGTTATGAAACGGTTTGATACCCATGCGTTGCGTTCGCCCCAAATCACACGCGCCCATTGGCCGTTTGGTGCAATTTGCGTCACTTCGATTTTCGCACCCAGTTTCAAATCACCTAGATCGCGAAATTTTGCGCCCGGCCCGCTGCGCACATTTAACACATCATCACTGGAAATACCGCTGACAGAAAATAACGCGGGCAAGGCCACCATGGCGGGTTTTGCCAAAATGGGTTCGATTGTTAAATCAGGTGTTGGTTCGCTTTGTCCAAAACATCCTGTTGCTGTTGATATGGAAAATATCAACGCCCCCACCACGCACTTATAATTCATCGCTCATTTCCCGTTTTTCCTATGGTTAGCGCGGACGCGCGCAAAAATAAACGGTGATTTACCTGCGACACGCGGTCTTTTTGAATAACTGCGGCACTTCAAACAGTTGTCGCCGCGCTCTGGCTTGTGTATCAGGGCGGTGGAAAAATGCGTTTCTTGCGGGATTCGCATCACAATAATGACGTGTCAGGAGAGACCACATGGCAGACGCAGCCACCCATGATCACGCCCGTCCAGGCTTCTTTACCCGTTGGTTCATGTCAACCAACCACAAAGATATCGGTATCCTTTACCTTTTCACCGCTGGCCTGTTGGGCTTTATTTCGGTGTGTTTCACAGTTTTTATGCGCATCGAGCTTATGGAGCCGGGTGTTCAGCATATGTGTTTGGAGGGCGCGAGCCTTGCGGCAGCAGCCGTTGAAAATTGTACACCAAACGGCCACCTTTGGAATGTGATGATCACAGGCCACGGCATCTTGATGATGTTCTTTGTGGTTATTCCAGCCTTGTTCGGCGGTTTTGGTAACTATTTCATGCCATTGATGATTGGTGCGCCTGACATGGCGTTCCCACGGATGAACAACCTGTCATATTGGATGTATGTCACGGGTTCTACATTGGCCGTGTTCTCGTTGATTATGCCAGGTGGTAATAACCAGCTTGGTTCTGGTGTTGGTTGGGTTCTTTATGCGCCCCTATCCACACGCGAAGCAGGCATGTCGATGGATTTCGCAATCTTTGCGGTTCACGTATCGGGTGCTTCATCCATCTTGGGTGCGATCAATATGATCACAACATTCTTGAACATGCGTGCCCCTGGCATGACATTGCACAAGACACCGTTGTTTGCATGGTCGATCTTTGTCACCGCGATTTTGATTTTGTTGTCTTTGCCAGTATTGGCAGGCGCGATCACAATGTTGCTGACGGATCGTAACTTTGGCACGACATTCTTTGAACCATCTGGTGGCGGTGACCCAATTTTGTACCAACACTTGTTGTGGTTCTTTGGTCACCCAGAAGTTTACATGATCATCGTTCCTGGTTTTGGTATCATTTCACACGTGATTTCAACCTTCTCGAAAAAACCAATCTTTGGCTATCTGCCGATGGTTTATGCGATGGTTGCCATTGGTGCGCTTGGCTTTGTTGTGTGGGCACACCACATGTACACGGTTGGTATGTCGCTAACACAGCAACGCTATTTCATGATCGCAACCATGGTGATTGCTGTCCCAACTGGTGTTAAAATCTTTTCTTGGATTGCAACGATGTGGGGCGGTTCAATCAGCCTGAAAACACCGATGCTTTGGGCATTTGGTTTCTTGTTCCTCTTCACCGTTGGCGGTGTAACAGGTATCGTTCTGTCACAGGCTGCGGTTGATCGTGCATATCACGACACATATTACGTTGTTGCACACTTCCACTATGTGATGTCACTGGGTGCGGTTTTCTGTATCTTTGCTGGTATCTACTACTGGATCGGCAAAATGTCTGGTCGCCAGTATCCAGAATGGGCTGGTAAGTTGCACTTCTGGATGATGTTCATCGGCGCCAACATTACCTTCTTCCCACAACACTTCTTGGGTCGCCAAGGTATGCCACGTCGTTACATCGACTATCCTGTGGAATTCGCTTACTGGAACTATATCTCTTCATTGGGTGCGTTCCTGTCGTTTGCTTCTTTCGTCTTTTTCATCGGCGTCGTGTTCTACACATTGCGTTGGGGTAAAAAGGTCGAAGAGAAAGCATACTGGGGCGAACATGCGGATACATTGGAATGGACACTTCCAAACCCGCCGCCAGAGCACACATTTGAAATTCTGCCAACGCCCGATATGTGGAATAAGCACACCCACTAACTCGCATGGTTGAATTAAATAAAATATCAAAGGCCGCTGACGTTTCAGTGGCCTTTTTTGCGGCCACCAATCGCCCAGATGCACCCCTATTTGATCACACGGTGCGTGCGCATCGCTCCCTGCCCCGTGTTGGGTTTGTTTGGTTGATCGGGGTTATCTGTGTGATGTTCCTGCTCCCGCTTGGGGCATTCATCGGCCATATCGCGATGTGGATGATATTGGCGGCCATGCTGATCACCATCGCAACGCTTTGGTATTTTCTGGAACGATCCTATACCGACAGCACGCTGTCCGAACATATCCGTATCTGGCCTGACACATTCACCGTTGAACGCCACAATCCACGCGCACAAAACCAATATTGGATTACCAACCCCTATTGGGTACGCCTGAAATTACAAGACACGCCAGTGGCGCAAAGCTATCTGACCGCAACGGATGGCAAACGCACGATCGAGCTCGGCGCGTTTTTATCACCAGAGGAACGTGTTCAATTGCGCAACGACATTGATACGGCACTCAAACATTTACGCTAAATTCGAGCGATCCTTTACATGGCGCGTTCAGGTGATAACGTTAATTAATACCCAAACACCAACCAAGCGGAGCACCAATGGGGCTATTTGATTTTCTAAAACGCAAAAAGACACCAGCACCATCAAGTGACAAAGCGACATTGATCGTTGTTCAATTGAACGCAAAACTTCAACCGCTGGATCGAGGCGAATATTTTGAATATCCGCTTGATGATTGGTTGCAAGAACAAAAGTTGGGCACTGTGACGGGTGGTGGCACATCATTCGATGACACCGGCATCGATTACTGTGATATTGAGCTGCGCCTGCATAACCCCACCAATGAGGTTATCACCGCCGTTATTCACACATTGGAAAATTTTGGCGCGCCCAAAGGTTCGCTTTTGAAATACACCGACGATCGGCCTGACATTCCTTTTGGCAAACACGAAGGTCTGGCGATTTATCTCAACGGCACCGACTTACCTGACGAGGTTTACACCAATTCGGATGTAAATGAAGTGATTGCCCAATGTGATACCTTGCTGGGGCAAAGCGGTGGGTTTCGCGGATTTTGGCAAGGCGAACGGGAAACCGCGCTTTATTTTTATGGCCACAACTTTGTTCAAATGAAATCTGCGTTGGATGAATACATCAAAGCCGCACCATTATGTGAAAAATCACGTTTAGAACAAATCGCCTAGATCACAATTCCACCGCACGGCTATCGTGTTTTTACTTGCGCACATCGCCCCAAAGCATAACGTCAAAAAAACATGCAGGAGCGAGTCGATGAAACGTGTAGATATTGTGAAATGGATTGCCACGGTCGTGCAATTGGTCGGCTATGCCCTCACCGGTTTAAATATCGTTCCTTGGAATGTATTTGCCTTTATCATCGGTATCATCTTGTGGTTTTTGGTCGGTTTCATGTGGAAAGACCGCGCAATTATGGTTGTCCATGTGGGCGCATTCATCGCAATTTTGGGTGGCTACCTAAATTCCTAACCAAAAGCTCAGGAAATCAAATGAACATCCCCAAAACAATGAACGGCGTTGTCCTCTCGGGCCACGGTGGTTTGGACAAATTGGAATGGCGCGATGATCTGCCCCTGCCCGCCCTAAACGCAAGCGAGGTGTTGATCAAGGTTGGCGCATCGGCCGTGAACAACACGGATGTGAATACGCGCACTGGTTGGTATTCCAAATCTGTGCGCGGCGATACTGAATCTGGTGCCACCCAAGGTTACGATGATGTCCAAGGTGGCGGTTGGTCTGGTACGTTGAATTTTCCATTGATCCAAGGGGCGGATTGTTGCGGTGAAATCGTCGCCGTTGGTGATGGCGTGGATTCTGCGTGTATTGGACAACGCGTTTTGGTGCGCCCCATGTATCACCCGATGGGTGCGGATGATCCCCATGCGATGCAAACCTTTGGGTCGGAACGCAACGGCGCATTTGCGCAATATACGTCAATTGATTCCGAAAACGCAGTTGCGATCAATTCACCTCTTAGTGATGCAGAACTGGCATCATTTCCCTGTGCCTTTTCCACCGCAGAGGGCATGATACAACGCGCTAATCTGGGTGCAGAGCGTGTGTTGATCACGGGGGCATCCGGTGGCGTGGGTTCGGCGGCGATTCAATTGTCCAAACGGCGCGGGGCGCATGTGACGGCGGTTACATCTGCGGGTAAATCCGATGCGTTACGCGCGCTTGGCGCCGATGAAACGCTGGATCGTGATGCGACCCCACCCCAACACGCATTTGATGTGGTGTTTGATTTGGTGGGTGGAATAACTTGGCCCAATCTGTTGGATGCGCTGAGCGTTTCTGGTCGATACGTTACATCAGGTGCCATTGCAGGGCCGATTGTGGAATTGGATTTGCGAACGCTTTATTTGATGGATCTGACATTGATCGGCAGCACACGCCAACCCCACAGTGTCTTCACTGATCTGGTGGGCTATATCGAGCGGGGCGAAATCCGCCCCACCTTGGCAGCGACCTATGCGCTCAAAGATATCGCCAGCGCCCAAGAATCATTTCTGTCAAAGAAACATATCGGTAAAATTGGCCTGCACATCACATAAAAAAACCGCCCCGAAACTGGGGCGGCATTCATAAATTACGAATTGGGGTTAGGCCAGCAATGCCTTGACCACGCCCCCGGCCTTGCCAAAGTCCATTTGACCGGCATAGTTTTCTTTTAATACGCCCATGACTTTGCCCATATCGCGAATGCTGTCTGCACCCAGATCATCAATCACGGATTTCACCGCATCGCGGGTTTCATCCTCTGACAACTGTTTGGGCAAAAATTCTTCTATCACCTTGATTTCGCTTAATTCTTGTGCTTCCAACTCGGTGCGGCCGGCATCGTGAAACGCCGTTGCGCTGTCTTTGCGCTGTTTAATCATCTTGCCAAGAATACCCAGAATATCTTGGTCTGTCACACCGTCCAAATTGCCTTCGCCACGCAATGCAATATCGCGATCTTTGATGGCGGCATTGATCAAACGCAAGGTTGATAAGCGTTCGGATTCTTTTGCCTTCATCGCAGTTTTCACAGCGTTGTTAATGGTATCGCGCATATGGAATCTCTCCGGTTCATTTCCATTTATTCGAACGCACCACCATATAGAACCCCCGACAAAGTCACAACAGATAGTGGCAAATTCATCTGTTTGAATTCTTTGTGAAAACCCATTTTTCTCACCTTGACCGAACGATCCCTACAGCGTAGTTTCGCGCAAATTTGCCAAAGGATTCACCCATGCCCGCAACTGCATCCTCCCTTCAATCCCTCGCAAAACCTACCGCTTGTATTGTTCTTGCCGATGGCACCATATTCTATGGTCACGGCTTTGGCGCAACTGGCACAGTGGTGGCCGAACTTTGCTTTAACACCGCAATGACGGGTTATCAGGAAATCATGACTGATCCCTCTTACGCGGGGCAAGCGATCACATTCACATTCCCACATATCGGCAACACGGGCGTCACGGACGAAGACGACGAAACAGCCGATCCATTCGCACGCGCCATGGTGGTGAAATGGGATCCGACCGATCCATCCAACTGGCGTAGCCAAGAACATCTTGCAACATGGCTGGAACGGCGCGGCCGTATTGGCGTTGGCGGTGTTGATACACGCCGCCTCACCCGCGCAATCACCCACCAAGGTGCGCCACATGTTGCAATTGCCCATAATCCCGATGGCGTGTTCGACATCGAAGATTTATTAAAACAAGCACGCGATTTTAGCGGTCTTGAAGGTTTGGACTTGGCCAAAGAGGTCACCTGTGCCCAAAGCTATCAATGGGATGAAATGCGTTGGGCATGGCCCGATGGTTTCCCCAAACGCACGGGCAAAGGCAAAAAGGTTATCGCCATTGATTATGGTGCCAAACGCAATATCTTGCGCTGCTTGGCATCCGCTGGCTGTGACGTAACCGTCATGCCCGCCACCACCACAGCAGAAGAAGTGCTCGCGCATAATCCAGATGGTGTCTTTTTATCAAACGGTCCGGGTGATCCCGCCGCCACTGGCGAATATGCTGTCCCCATGATCAAAGGGATCTTGGACAAAGGCGATATTCCCGTATTTGGCATCTGTTTGGGGCATCAAATGCTCGCACTCGCCCTTGGTGCAAAAACCGTGAAAATGGGCCACGGCCATCACGGCGCGAACCACCCAGTGAAAGAACACGGTACGGGCAAGGTTGAAATCACGTCGATGAACCACGGTTTCGCAGTGGACAGCCAATCATTGCCCGCTGGTGTCGAAGAAACCCATGTGTCCCTGTTTGACGGTTCAAACTGTGGTATCCGCATGACGGATCGCCCTGTGTTTTCCGTTCAACACCACCCAGAGGCATCCCCAGGCCCCCAAGACAGCTTTTATTTATTCGAACGCTTTGCCGCATCACTCGATTAATAAAAATTTAGACTAATTTAACTTTATCACGCGACGGTCTTTGCACGACATGTAAAGGCTGGGACAATGGCTGTTGCGCGACTAAAATCGAATATCACGGAAACGACCACAGGATTGCATCAATCTGGTGCGGGGTCTGTGGGCAATGTGGATCGTATATCACCTCTTGCCCTGCTTGATGCGCTGAAATTACACCACGGTGCCAATCAACATATCAGCGATGTCGCGCGCGCGGGGAAATTCGTACAAGCCGCTGATATGCTTGACAATTTATACCAAACTTATGATCTTCCGTTTGTTGACCTGACGATCGAAAATATTGATCCCGATTTGGGGGATATGTTTGATCCAACGCTTTGCTTGAAACATGTATTCGTACCGATTTCACGATCTGGCAACACCATCACCTTGGCCTTGGGCGATCCAAGTTTGCGGCAAAATATCCAATCACTGTCCAAAAATATGCGTTTTCATTTACGCTTTGTCAGCGCCGAACCCGATGCGGTTTTAAATCATCTGTGCGAAACCCATCGCGATTTTTTAACGCAAAAGGCACGCACAACTTGTCCCGAAAAATTTAGCTGTCGCGAATTATTGCGACCCCATAATCGGCGTGTTCTTTTGGGCTTGGCGATTATGTTTTGCTGTTTGCTTGGATACTTCAATCACCTTGGCACGGGTTTGGTGCTTTGGATTATCATCACTTTGTTTTTCAACACAGCGCTGAAATGTATCTGTATGATCGGCTATTTTCGCCAGAAACCGCGCAACATCCGCCCCACCCTCAATCTGCCCAAGGTCAGCATCATGATCCCGCTGTTGCGCGAAGAAAACATCGTTGACCGCCTGATTTTACGCATGACACGGTTGAAATACCCCCATTCATTGTTGGAAATCTGTTTGGTGATCGAAGAAAACGATACAATGACGCGCGCGCATCTGAACGATCACATCCTGCCCAATTGGATGCGCGTGGTTGTGGTGCCAAATGATACATTGCAAACAAAACCACGCGCACTGAACTATGCGCTCGATTTTTGTCAGGGCGATATCATTGGCGTCTATGATGCCGAAGACGCGCCAGAGGAAAACCAAATCTTGACCGTGGCCGCACATTTGCAAAACGGGCCTGAAAATTTGGCCTGCGTACAGGCCGCACTTGATTATTACAACACGCGAACAAATTGGCTATCGCGTTGTTTTACAATTGAATATGCCATTTTATTTCGCGTTATTTTGCGTGGTCTTCAACACTTTAACTTGCCCATTCCCTTGGGTGGAACATCGGTGTTTTTCAAACGTCGCGCCATTGAAACCTTGGGTCGATGGGATGCGCATAACGTGACCGAGGACGCCGAACTTGGCATGCGGCTCTATCGCTTGGGCTGGCGTTGCGAGGTCACGGATTCCACCACTTATGAAGAAGCAAACTATCGCACAATCCCGTGGATCAAACAGCGTTCTCGCTGGCTTAAGGGCTTCATGGTTACATGGCTTACACATATGCGCCGCCCGCGTGAATTGATCCGCGATTTGGGACTCGGTGGTTTTCTGACCTTTAATACCATGTTGGCGGGAACCGTTTCCGCATATCTGTCCGCGCCAATTGTTATTCCGCTGTGGCTGTTATGTTTGGGCTTTGATCTTCCCATATATAACGCAATATCACATGGGGTTTTGTTATCCTTGATCTATGGGTTTGTATTTACCGAACTGGTGTTAATGATGCTTGGCTTTGTTGCCACGCGCGCAGCATCATTGCGCCGATTGACAATCACCATTCCCACCATGGTATTCTATTGGCCAATTGGCTGTTTTGCGGCGTACAAGGCATTATATGAATTGATCGCGAACCCGATGTATTGGGATAAAACCCAGCATGGGATTAATGATCAAGATTGCGATGTTGAAATTGATCGCCTTACCTGTGGGGGCAATCCGATTGAGCGCGCGGCGTGAATCAAATGATGCTTTTGACCTCACCTGCGTCCAATTTCAAACGTGTCTCGAACGCATAGGATAGATGTTTTTTCAACGCAGCACGCGCACCCGCGCCATCCCCTGCACTGATCGCATCAACAATCGCACGATGTTCATCCAGCGCCATCGGCCCGCGCCCATCGGCGGATAATGTCGTGCTTGCCAGCAACGCCATCGTCCGATGCACTTGATGTAACTGTTTGATTAAAAACCGATTATGCGATGCCAGATGCAACTGATTATGAAACCGACGGTTCGCACGTGACAACTTTTTGGGATCATCAACAATCTCGTGATCCTTTTCGATCATATCATACAGTACGCGAATTTCTTCGGGTGCGGCGTGTTGCGCGGCCAAATATGCAGCCAACCCTTCCAGCTCGGCACGCACGGAATACAATTCGCCCAATTGCGTATGATCCAGTGATGCCACGATCAATGAACGTCCATCACGCGACAAAAACGATTCAATTTCCAATCGTTGCAACGCTTCGCGCACGGGCGTGCGTGACACACCAAAACGATCAGCCAATTCGGATTCCACCAAACGATCCCCTGGACCATAAACGCCCAGATCAATCGCTTTGATGATCATTTCATACGCGTCTTTGTTTTCTTTGCGATCCGTCATACCCGCCCCGTCTAAATTTGGGGCAGACTAACAAAAAACCGCCCAATGTCACGCATCATCTGATTTTGCGAAAAATGTCATCTACACCCGCAAATTCCACCAGATTATAACCCTTTGATCGCATAAAATTGGGCAAATCACTCGATTGCGTATTATTTTCGATGGTCCAGATATCCACATCAAACGCATCAAAATCGAAACTTTCCAAAATCCCCATTTCCCCGCCTTCGACATCCAGCGATAAAAAATCCACCTTTGTGATATCTTGATCGCCCAAAATTTCGCCCAGTGTTTTTTTATCCAGCGTATGCAAAACCTCGCGATGATTGGGGTTGGCGCGCACTTTTTCCAACAGTTTGGCATCATAGCTGTCTAAAAACCCGCTCATCTGGGTGTAACCGCTGGTCACTTCTAAAAATTCGGCCTGTCCTGATTGCCCCGCCACGGCATAGCCCAACACCGGCACATTCCGCGCAGCATTCGCCAATCGTAACTGCGTTGGCGATGGCTCAACCACGATGCCAGACCATTTGCGAAACATTTCAAAAAACAGGGTGTTCGATCCCGTCACCCCATCATACCCGCCAATATCCACAAACACGCCACCCGTTTTGCCCCCCAACAGGCTATCCACCAAACGATCCTGCCCTGATTGAGAAAAAAACAAATTGCTTTCACCCAGCATCGATGTGGCCAGATGCGCCAAACGGTTCAACTCTCCACGTTTACGGCTACGCTCGGATTTGATCGCAGTGCCAAGTTCACCACGTGCTTCGCGCAACAATTGCTGTGCCTGTTGGATTTTCTGGGATGGGTTTTTCATGATTTTCCTTTGATATGCCAAATGCACGCGTCAAATTGCACCTTATCATCGCGCAGATATGGCACCAAGCCTGTGCGCAAACGATCGGCAATTTTTGCGCGAAATTCCTTGGGCGTCCCTTTTAGGCGCCCTGCCAATGCGCCAATGGTCATGCAAAACTGCACGCCCATCTCCAGCCCATCGCCATCACCAAGCGCACAAATCACCCGTGATTGATGCGCCGCCCATGTCACATCGCGCCATCCAGCATCGGCCAAAATCGGTGCAAAATCATCGGGATTTCCCCATGCAAATGGCCCTACCTTGGGCGCGGGCGCGGCGGGCGATTCTGGAAACAAATCTTTGCACAATGAAAACGGCACGCGCCCCCAATCGTTTTGCGCCAATGGCCCCCAAACGACCAAGGATAAATCACAATCCGCGCTAACCTGCGTGCGCAAATGTGAAAATGCGCCCACGGGATCATCAAAAAACATACAGCCAAATCGCGAATAAAGCGCATCATACGGTCCGCCCATATTCGCCTGCCCCGCATCGCCGTGCAAAAACGTTGCACCATCAATGCCCCGCGCATGCGCTGCTTTGATCAGATCAGTGGAAATATCGATACCGGTCACCTGTGCGCCAGCTGCGGCCAATTTCGCACTGCTCTGCCCCGCACCACAGCCCAGATCCAACACGCGCCGCCCGTTCAGATCACCAAGTGCAGCAATACCAATATCGCCAAATTCCGATAGCATGCGATCAAGCGCGAAAACCTGCCGCGCCCAGACCTGTCCAACTTGGCCTTGCCATTCATCTGCCTTTGTCATCTTTTCCCCTGTACCTGTGCGTATACTGCGGTTAACCTTATGAAATGCAACAGGCTTTTTCACATATCGACACTTGGATTTTTGATCTGGATAACACGCTTTATCCCCCCAAAGCCGCGCTGTTTGATCAAATCGAAACGCTGATGGTGCGTTATATGACCGAAACATTGGCGATTGATACGAAAACCGCCAATGCATTGCGCCGTGATTATTGGGTGAAATACGGCACCACGCTGGCAGGGCTGATGAAACATTACGCGATTGAGCCAGAGGATTTCATGCAAAAGGTGCACGATATCAACCTTGATCATCTGGAATCCGATGAACAATTGCAAAACCACATTGCCGATTTGCCAGGGCGCAAGATTATTTATACCAACGGGTCCCGTGGACATGCCGAACGTGTCTGTGCCGCGCGCGGGATCAGCGATGCGTTTGATGAAATTTACGGGGTCGAGGATGCAAATTACATTCCCAAACCCCGCGCCGATGCGTTTGAAATGGTGTTTGAAAAGGCAAAGGTGAATTCCAAAACCTCCGCCTTTTTCGAAGACGAGGCACGCAATCTGGAAATTCCCAAAACATGGGGTGTCACCACCGTTCATATCGGTGCGCATGACGATGCCCACTACATCGATTTTCGCGATACCGACTTGTCGGTCTTTCTGTCGCGCCTGCACCACACGGGGTTTCGCGCCTGAATGATTGCGCCTATGATTGCACCATGTCACGTATTCACACTGATATTTTAATTTCGGGCGGCGGTGTCGCGGGTTTGGCCGCGGCCTGTGCCTTTGGCACGGCTGGTTTTGATGTGATCTGTGTTGATCCCGCCCCTGTGATTACAGATGCAAACGCAGATGGCGCCGATTTGCGCAGCACCGCGTTTTTGCAACCCGCCCGCAACACGCTGCGCGAGGCGGGCATTTGGGCGCATTTGGAACCGTTTGCGGCACCGTTGCAAATCATGCGTTTGGCCGATGCTGGCGGCGTGGAAAATGAAATTCGCAAACTTGCCGATTTTGATGCATCGGAAATTTCCGATGAACCATTTGGTTGGAACCTGCCCAATTGGTTGTTGCGCCGCGAAATGCTGAACCGTATCGAAGCCCTTGAAAACGTGCGATTTATTCCCCAAACGGCGCTGCGCCGTGTGACCACGCGCAATGATCATGCGCTGGTTAATTTGGATAATGGCGATCAAGTATCGGCGCGATTATTGATCGGTGCGGATGGGCGCAATTCGTTTGTGCGTGAATCCCTTGGGATCAATGTGCAAACCAAACGTTATGGGCAAAAGGCATTGGTTTTTGTTGTCAAACACAGCCAGCCCCATGATGATATTTCCACCGAAATTCACCGATCAGGTGGCCCGTTTACCACCGTGCCGATGCCTGATCTTGATGGGGTCCATTATTCATCCATTGTTTGGATGGAAACAGGTGCAAACGCCAGTGCCCTTGCCGCATTGAACGATGACGATTTCACCGCCGCCGCGCAGGATCGATCCTGTGATGTGTTGGGCGAACTGACCCTTGCAAGCCGTCGTGCAATCTGGCCGATTATTACACAACAAGCGGATCATTTGATTGGCCAGCGCAGCGCATTAATCGCAGAGGCCGCCCATGTCATCCCGCCCATCGGGGCGCAGGGTTTGAACATGAGCTTGGCCGATATTGAAACATTGCTGACCCTTTGCACGGATCATCGCAATACCTTTGGCAGCGCTGAAATGTTGGATCAATATCAATCCATCCGCCACCCCGATATGGCACGGCGCATCAAAGGGGTGGATTTGTTAAATCGCGCATCAATGACCGATCAAGACACGCTAAAATCGTTACGTCTTAAGGGGTTACAGGCGTTACATCATGTAACGCCCTTGCGCAAAACGTTGATGAAAACAGGGCTTGGTACGGGTTAAAGAACCTGATCAAGTGCAGCGTCAAGCCGTGCAACCGTGCCATCCACATCCAGCAATTTATCCAACCCAAACAGGCCGAGGCGGAAACTGGCATATGTTTCAGGCTCGCCCACTTGTAATGGTACGCCCGCGGCGATCTGCACCCCGATGGCGGCGAATTTTTTGCCCGATTGCACATCTGCGTCTGTGGCAAAGCTCACCACAACACCCGGTGCGCCAAACCCATCGGCGGCCACCGATTGCACACCGCGTTTTTTCAAGGTGGCGCGCACCTTTTCGCCCAATTCAATCTGTGCGGATTTCAGTTTATCAAAACCGATTTCACGGCTCTCATTCATCAAATCGCGCAAACCGCGAAGTGCATCGGTGGGCATTGTCGCATGATAGGCATGACCGCCGTTTTCATACGCCTCCATAATGGATGTCCATTTTTTCAAATCGGCGGCGAAACTGCTGGATGTTGTTTCCTGCATGCGTTCATATGCACGATCATTCATCATCACCATGCCAGCGGATGGCGAACCCGACCAACCCTTTTGCGGCGCTGAAATCAATACATCAACACCGTTTTCCACCATATCAACCCAGACACAGCCCGATGCGATACAATCAAGCACGAACAAACCACCATGTTCATGCACCGCCGCCGCCAAATCGCGAATATAGGCATCTGGCAAAATCATCCCCGATGCGGTTTCAACATGCGCAGCAAACACAACGGCGGGTTTTTCGACCTTCACCTTTGCGATGACTTCGGCAATGGGTGCAGGCGCGAATGGTGATGTTGGTGTGTTGCCAACCTGTGTGGCCTTCATCACCGTTTCAGATGCGCAAATTTTGCCCGCCTCGAAAATCTGGGTCCAGCGGTATGAAAACCAGCCGTTGCGAATGACCATTACGTTTTCATTTTGCGCAAACTGGCGTGCGACGGATTCCATCGCGTATGTTCCACCACCTGGGACCAATGCGATATGGGTTGCATTGTAAACCTCGCGCAAGGTTGTGGAAATATCGTTCATAACCTCCTGAAACGCCGCGCTCATGTGATTGAGGCTACGATCGGTGAACACCACCGAAAATTCTTGGTGGCCGTTTGGGTCTACTTTGGATTTGAAATCGCTCATGGGGGTCTCCGATATGTGTTGGCCTATCACTAGGCCAAAAAATAATGCGATTGAACCCCCTAGAGCGCAAGCGGGCGTTTTTCTTCGGACAAGAGCACGTTTGCCTCCACATTGCCCACGCTTGGCAATGTCATAATGCGACGGCGCAGCACCCGTTCAAAATCCGACAGATCACGCGCAACAACCTTGAGCCGATAATCATAAAGCCCCAGCACGTGTTGCACCAATTGCACCTCTGGGATCGCCGCCACCGCACGTTCAAAATCGGCCAGCCCCACGCGCCCCTTGGTCGCTAGCTTGATGCCCAAAAACACAGTTACACCAAAGCCCAGCTTTTCTTTGTCCAACACCAAATGCCGCCCAAGGATGACATTGGCATCCTCTAACCGTTTGATCCGCCGCCATGTGGCGGGTTGCGACATGCCAATTTTTTTCGCCAAACCAGCGGCGCTTAGATTTCCATCAGCCTGCATCGCACGCAGCAATGCACGATCCGTATCATCCAGATCAATCATAACGGCAACCTTTCCGATTTCATCACATCAGCGACCAGCATCAATGCCTCGATATCCGCAATGTGCGGTAACGCAAGGATACGATTGCGGTATATTTCTTGGTAATGGGGCATGTCACGCGCCAGCACGGTTAACCGCACATCCACACGGCCCAGAAATGTTTGAATTTCGCTTACCTCTGGCACATCGCGAGCAGCGTTGATGAAAACATCGAATGCATTTGATTGGGTTTTATCAAGTGTGATGCGCAATGATACCTCGACGGCGAAACCAAGTGCCTTGGCGTCAATTTCCACGCGCTTATCCAAAATCACGCCATCGGCCTGCATCCGTTCCACACGGCGCCAACAGGATGGCGCGCTTGCCCCTGCTCGCTCGGCCAGCTCTGCCGATGATATATTTGCGTCATCTTGTAAGATTCGCAAAATTCGCCTGTCCAGATCATCCAATTGTTGCATGAATTTTTCACCATTTATCTATTCAACGAATAACTTTTACGAAATCTCGATATTATTTACAATATGCGATGGCATCTTTCGCACACCCGTGATTATACATGGCCCAGACGAACACCAAAAATGACATACGGAGAAAATCATGCGTGTATATTACGATCGCGATTGCGATGTGAACCTGATCAAAGACCTTAAAGTTGCCATTTTGGGCTACGGTAGCCAAGGCCACGCACATGCGTTGAACCTGCGCGACAGTGGCGCGAAAAACGTGGTTGTTGCTCTGCGCGAAGGATCATCATCCATCAAAAAAGCAGAGGCCGAAGGCCTTAAAACCATGGGCATCGCAGAAGCGGCCGCATGGTGTGACGTGATCATGTTCACAATGCCCGACGAATTGCAGGCAGAAACATACAAAAAATACGTCCACGACAACATCAAACCCGGTGCAGCAATCGCATTTGCTCACGGTTTGAATGTGCATTTCGGCCTGATCGAGCCAAAAGAAGGCATCGACGTGATCATGATGGCACCAAAAGGCCCAGGCCACACAGTGCGCGGCGAATACACCAAAGGTGGCGGCGTTCCATGTTTGATCGCAGTTGACACAGACGCATCTGGTAAAGCCCAAGAAATCGGCCTGTCATATTGCTCAGCGATTGGTGGCGGTCGTTCAGGCATCATCGAAACCAATTTCCGCGAAGAATGTGAAACAGATTTGTTTGGTGAACAAGCGGTTCTGTGTGGCGGTATCGTTGAATTGATCCGTTGTGGTTTCGAAACATTGGTCGAAGCAGGTTACGAACCTGAAATGGCTTATTTCGAATGTCTGCACGAAACAAAATTGATCGTTGATTTGATCTATGAAGGCGGCATCGCGAACATGGATTATTCAATTTCCAACACTGCGGAATACGGTCAATACGTAACTGGCCCGCGCATCTTGCCATACGAGCAAACCAAAGCAGCGATGAAAGACGTATTGTCAGACATCCAACAAGGTAAATTCGTACGTGACTTTATGCTTGAAAACGCCGTTGGCCAGCCAACAATCAAAGCATCACGTCGTGCCAATGACGAGCACCAAATCGAACAAGTTGGCGCAAAATTGCGCGCCATGATGCCTTGGATTTCTGCAGGCAAAATGGTCGACAAAGAAAAGAACTAAACCAAAATCAGGTTTAAATTTTCCAAGGCCGCCCCAAACGCTGGGGCGGCCTTTTTTGATCAAAATTTGTTTTTGTATTGATCACAAAAAATGTCGTAACGCGCGCCAAATACGTGGGTTTTCGTATTTCTATTTCCCACAATTCACCTAAGGTATGCCAATGGTACAACAAACAAAAACAGCGTGGGTTTTATTATTCATCCTTGGCATTGTCTGGGGTGGGTCATTCATGGGGGCGAAATTGGCATTGGCCAGCTTTGGTCCGATGACGGTGGCAACACTGCGCCTGTTGATTGCGGCGGTGTTTTTGTTGGCGATCAACGCGGCGCGCGGTGGGCAATTGCCAGGGTTTTCAACACCCGTTGATAAACGCATCTGGATGCATATTCTGGCGATGGGCTTTTTTACCAATGCTCTACCGTTCAGCCTGCTCAACTGGGGACAGCTATATGTGACCAGCGGATTTGCGGGGATTACGATGGCCGTCGTCCCCCTATTGATCCTGCCACTTGCGCATTTTTTGATCGCGGGTGAACAAATGAATTTTCGTAAATTCATCGGCTTTGCCATTGGATTTATCGGCGTCGTTGTCTTAATCGGCCCCAGTAGCCTGTTAACCAATTCTGGCGCATCGATGGAACCAACCGCACGCATGGCCTGTATTGCCGCCGCTTGCTGTTATGCCATTGGCTCGATGAACACGCGCCTCTGCCCACCCGTGCCCACCATATCATACAGCGCCGCAGGTTTGTTGCTCGGCACACTGATGTTGCTGCCCGTCGCTCTTTATTTCGAGGGCATCCCAAACGCCCCAACCACATCCGCGCTGATGGGGACAATTTATCTGGGTATTTTCCCAACCGCACTGGCAACATTGATGCTGGTTTATGTTATCAACACGGCAGGCCCCAGTTTCCTAAGCCTTGTGAATTACCAAGTGCCCATTTGGGCGGTCATTTTCGGCGTGCTACTGCTTGGCGAGGCATTGCCCAGCCAATTCATCGCAGCCCTTGGCCTGATCCTAATCGGGCTGTTGATCAGCCAATGGTTCACCGTCATGGGGATCTTGCGTCGCGGTTAGCGGTGTTTTCCTAGACAGGATAATATGCCCAAGCTAACCTCAACCAACCACATCTGGCAGCAAGGCATCCATAATGAAAATCACCGCCCCTTCCATCGCCTCTTTTTGCGTCCATATGGCATTTACCAGCACTCTGGCATTGGCAGATGGCAATCACGAACCAATTGGTGATGGCGTTCACGATTTGCCGCTGTTTGATGCGCATGTTCATTACAAACAACCTGCATGGGCAGATTATCCTGTGAAGTCAATTGTCGAAATGATGGATCGCAACGGCGTTGCAATGGGTTTGGTTTCATCCACCCCCGATCAGGGCACAATCATGTTGTGGGAATATGCGCCAAATCGCATCGTACCAGAATTGCGCCCCTATCACGACGAAGCAGGATCATCCAATTGGGCCAAGACCGAGGGGATGACAAAATATCTTGAAAAACGGCTTGCGGATTACCCCCACCAAGGCATCGGCGAATTTCACATCCACCGCTTGGATCAAACCGACGAACCGCTGTTTCGTGAAGTCATCCGCATGGCCAAGGAACGCGATATTTATCTTCATGTGCATTCGGGCGCCGAACCCGTGCGTTGGCTTTATAGCTTGGACAAAGATGTCAAAATTATCTGGGCGCATGCGGGGCTTGGTGAAAATGCACGCGATGTTTACGCGTTAATGGATGATTTCCCCACGCTCGTTGCGGATACGTCGCTGCGCGAACACGCAATTTTAGGGCATGGCGATAAATTGAACCCCGCATGGGAAAAAATTATCATGGCCTTTTCGGATCGTTTGATGATTGGCAGCGACACTTGGGTGAATAGCCAGTGGGACAATTACGATGGCATCATGGATTCCAACCGCGCATGGCTGGCCAAGCTCCCCCGCGAAATCGCCGAAAAGATAGCATATAAAAACGCCGAACGTCTGTTTGGGATCAGCGTTTCAATGGATCAAATCGGCACACGATGATCCAAATTTTCGAACTCACCAAGCCGAATAGTTCATCGCCGCCCTTGGCCTAATCCTGATCGGTTTTTTAATCCGCCAGTGGCTTATCATGATGGGGATTTTGCGTCGCTGGTGATGGTGCAATTATTTTTGCATACAGTTAGAGACTTGGCGAAGGTGCCAAGGCATTGTTCAGGTATTGACGCGTACATGATGAGTGTGGCCCAATAGAATATCATTTCCCATTCCAATGTTATCTGGCCCAACTCGTAACTTGTGAACCACTGATTTTCCATCAAATCTTACATTGCACAATGATTGGGCAATTGACATCATTTCGAGATAAACAAAGTCAAATGTCTCGTCAAAATCACCCAGAATTTCTATATACTCCTTATCAACATCATCTTGTTTCATATTCTCTGAACCTATGAGAAACTTGGCGCGAATTTCATCAATTTTTTGATCAATTATTTTTTCGCGCCTAACATCAAAATGAACTCCTCCAGCCTTGTTAACCATGTGCCGCAAAACATCTTCGGTAGTAAACCAGCGATCCAACCCAAACGTGCATTTTCGTCTTAAAAACCTCCCGGGTGTAATAGCCTGCTGCTTCAGGAGCTCAAAATCTGGGTGACCTGGAAACCCGCTACGCAACTTGTAAATCGAATTAACAGGAAATCCCCTCAAAGAAATTCCACCAGTCGTATAAAAATCTACGATTGTCCACCGATCTATTTTTTCAATATGCTGGAGGTTGTCAAAGGTTGGTAGGGTTGGGACAACTCCTAACGAATGCGCTAGATTTACTAATCCTTTATCAATAAGCCAGCGTCGACATATTGCGCTAGAAACATTTCTCACCCTAGAAATTTCCAGTCTTGAGGGGCTGATAAGGTTATCTATTAAAGTGCGAATGTCGTCTCGTAATTGCTCAACTAATTGATCACTCACAACACCTATCCTATTGTTTGATTTTTAACCCAGCCGACTACAGCTTCTTACCTAACCAGTATTTTACCCTTACGCCGCCCCCTTGACCGCCGCCGCAATACCCATCACCACGTCGTTCAGCAATGCCTCATCCTCGCATTCGCCCATGACGCGCACCAATGGTTCTGTGCCTGATTTGCGGATTAACAAGCGCCCGTTGGATGCCAGACGTGTTTCGCCGTCTTTGATCGCATCTTTGACAGATTGCGCATCCAATGGTGTTTTGCCCTCGCCATAGCGTACATTTTCCAACATCTGTGGCATGGGTTCAAATACATTGGCCAATTGGCTGGCCTTTTGCCCCGTTTCCACCATCGAGCTTAAAAATTGCAGACCCGCAATCAGCCCATCACCCGTGGTGACGTAATCCGTCATCACGATATGCCCTGATTGTTCCCCGCCAAGGTTATACCCATTTGCGCGCATTTCTTGCACCACATATCGATCTCCAACGCCTGTGCGCACCAGATTAATATCCAGCCCATTTAAATGGCGCTCCAGCCCCATGTTGGACATCACCGTGGCGACAAGTGTATTTTTCGCCAAACGCCCCTTACCCGCCCATTGCGTGGCAATCAGACCCATCAATTGATCGCCATCGGCGACTTGGCCTTTTTCGTCGATCAAGATCACACGATCCGCGTCGCCATCCAAACAGATACCAACATCGGCACCCTCTGAAATCACCCGTGCGGCGGCGGCGGCGGGCACGGTGGAACCAACGCCTTCGTTAATGTTGAAACCATTTGGTGTGACGCCCATTTCGATCACATCTGCGCCCAATTCCCACAACACGGCGGGGGCGGCCTTATACGCCGCGCCATTGGCGCAATCGATCACAACCTTCATCCCATGAAGGAGCTTTTCACCGGCAAAGGCCGTTTTGGCAAATTCCATATAACGGCCAAGCCCATCATCAATGCGCCGCGCACGGCCAATGTTTTGTGGTTGTGCCAATTCGATTTCACCATCGATCAATGCTTCGATTTCCAATTCGGCCTCATCAGACAATTTATATCCATCGGGGCCGAAAAATTTGATGCCATTATCATGATGTGGATTGTGCGAAGCAGAAATCATCACACCAACATCGGCGCGCATGGATCGGGTTAACATCCCAACAGCAGGCGTTGGCACAGGGCCAAGCGGGAAAACATTCATGCCCGTGGACATGAACCCTGCCATCAATGCGTTTTCAATCATATAACTGGAACGGCGCGTATCCTTGCCGATCACCACGCGATGCTCTTTTTCATCTTTGCGAAAATAGCGCCCCGCAGCCGCGCCCAAACGCATGGCCATTTCTGCCGTCATTGGGTGGGTATTTGCACGCCCACGCACACCATCGGTTCCAAAATACTTACGGCTCATGTGTTTGATCCTTGGTTCATTGCGCTCCACATATCGAACGCTTGTTTATGTTCGGTTACATCGTGACAGCGGATAATCTGCACGCCCTGTGATAACCCGTTTAACGCCACCGCAACAGACCCAACCGCGCGCTTGGCGGCGTCTTGCTCACCGGTGATTTCACCGATGAAACGTTTGCGTGAAACGCCGAGCAATACAGGGCAGCCCAGCCCGTGAAATAACGACAATCCTTTAATCAGCGCAATGTTATGCGCGCGTGTTTTGCCAAATCCGATGCCCGGATCAACAATAATATTTTTGCGTGGCACACCCGCCGCCACACATGCGTCAACACGCGTTGACAGGTAATCATAGACATCTAACAACACGTTATCATATTGCGGATTGTCTTGCATTGTTTTGGGATCACCGCTGGCGTGCATCAAACAGACAAACGGTTTTTTCGTCCCCGCAAGTGTGATGCTGTCTGGATCAAAACTGAGCGCGGTAACATCGTTAAACAATTCCGCCCCTGCATCAATGGCCGCTTTTGCGACCTCTGCCTTGCGTGTATCAATCGAAATGGGCGCGGGAATTTTTGCAAGCTTTAGCCCCGCTATCACGGGGATGGTGCGGTTGATTTCTTCGGAATTATCCACGAAATCGGCACCGGGGCGTGTGGATTCACCGCCCACATCAATGATATCGGCACCCTGCCCGATCATCTGCATCGCACGCGATATCGCGCCAAGCCGATCATTATGTTGCCCCCCATCAGAAAAGCTATCTGGGGTCACGTTCAACACGCCCATGATTGCGGGTTTGTCCATCGCAACACCTGCAATCGGTGCGCGGGGGGATGATAAATGTGATTTTACATCATCTGGTAATTCAGAAACGGGAATAATTTGGGATGTATGTCCACGCGATAAAACTTCGCAATGGGTAAACCAAACCGCACCACCTGCAAGAGATAACGCATCGCGGGGTCGCATCGCGTCCGTTTGCGCGATGGGTCTGAAATATTGCATCAACAAGTTACCTTAAATAAACCTGTTGTTGGAATCCTACAATTCGCTGGCTGTGTCAACGATTTGCAGGCGTTCATTCGCAACGGCACCATCAAATCCGTGCAACACACTGACATGATCGGCGCTAAATTCCGCTGCGAACCATTGCGCGAGCGCAAGCGGTTGATCCGCGCCCACCTTTGGCTTGCGCACCGCATCCAACACCATTTTCGATGGCGCCCATACGGATAATTGCCCGTTTTTGATCGCCCAATCCATTTCGGTGCGGCTGTCCACCACCACGCAACGTTTATCTTTGCCTGCCAAAACCCATGCGTTTTGTTCAATCGACAATAACGCGATACGATTGTTCGCCGCATCCACATCCGCCTGCGGTGCAGTTTCAAGCGCCTGTTCCACACAGATAATTGCCGGCAATTCATGCGCGGCGATGGCATCAAGCCACGCTGGCAATCCCGCGCTATGCAACACCGCATTTGGCAAAAACACCACCATCGGGTGTACGATGCTTACCTCTTGGGCCGCGGGCGCATCAATGGGATGCAGATTTTCGCCGTCCCCGCGGGCGCGAACGATTTCAACGCCCAGTGACCCAGGAATGCGATCCAGCTTTTCAATGCGCACAAAAATGCGCACGGCGCGTGGATTGACCAGCACCTGTTCCGCAATCCGTTCCGCAAGCGTTTCCAACAGGTTTAAGCGTTCAAAGGCCAATTGATCCTGAATCGCCTCTGTGATTGTGTCGTATGATAACACCTGATCCACATCATCGAATTTGGCCGCGGCACTTGATGAAACCTCTAACACCACGTTGAAACGAATGCGCTGGGTCACACCACGTTCAGCCTGAAACGCGCCGATTTCCACCGCGGTGGTGTAATCACGCACCGCAATACGATCCAATGGCGCATTTCCGCTGGTTGCGGCTGCGCGTGCCTCTGGCATTTCGAATGCTAATGTTGTTTCATTGGTCATGGCGTCGCTTTCTATCCCTCAGATAGGTTCTTTCGCAGGAAATAACAGCCCTCGCAAGGAAACATGCCATAAAAACGACATAAGTTTTGGTAAAACAGAATTATATCGGGTGTGAACGAGTTGGTGAAACGGGGTAACTGGGAAAATGCGCAAATTTATCATTTACGCAATGGCAATGGCCACAATGGGTGCGACCTCGGCCCATGCGATGGGCTGTAACAAACCCAAATTTACCAAACAAGAATTACAGGTGATTTCGCCACAACGGTTGAATCAGAAACTGTTTTCGTCTGCTGCGACCAAGGTTACAAATTATTATCGTTGTCGTGCGGGCAAACCACAGTTGAAGGAAATTCACGGGTTGCGCCAAGCCGCCGCCGATCACAGCCGCAAAATGGCGCGCACAGGCGGGAACAAGGCACGCCATTACGGTTCCCTAAAACCGCGTTACCGCAAGGCACGGGTCAAGGCCAAGGTGATGGCGGAAAATGTCGGGCTTGATGCGCGGTTGAATTATGGGCGCACCCCGTTTATTGCGCGCAACAGCCAATCATGTTCCTATGTTTTCTATGATTCAAAATCACCCATTCCCCAACACAGCTATGCCAGTTTGGCAAATCGCATGGTGGGGCTTTGGATACGATCACCGGGACATAAGAAAAACATCATGCACCCGCGCGTGCGCAAAATCGGGAATGGCATCGGATATTCGCGCAATACCAGCCAGCCATGTGGCGGGTATTACCTGACGCAAAATTTCGCCGATTAAATTGAATTAGCTAGGGCGGTAAAACAGGTGTTTGCCGATTTGTGCTGTACGTGAAAACGCACGAGACCATTTTGGACGCACTGATGTGGCGTGATAAAATGTAGCGCCACTTGTTAATGGGCTTGCCTTGCGTGCCAATGCGATTTTGGCAATTTTGCCAACCAAGTCATGGGCGCGTTTTTCGTGATACACTTCTGCATGGCCATCGCATTTATACGAAAACTGACAGGCGTTTTTGCGATGTGAACCTTGGCTTACAACAGCACATACTGAATTGGGGAAACGTTTGGATGCGCGGCGGTTGATAATCACCTCTGCCACGGCAAACATGCCCTTAACCGTTTCACCGCGTGCTTCGAAATAAAGCGCCTCGGTCAAACAGGCCCATTCGGAATTGCCAGATGCGCGTGGTAACGCGGCCAACTGGCTCTTGCTGGGCACAATTTTTGCCGGAACTTGCAATGATGCAACTTTCGGCAGGTCTTTTGGTTTTGATTTTGGCTGCAATTCATCAACACGCGTCATAATGATGACATCATTTTTGCGTACAGATCGCAGAACGATACGTTCATCAGCCAAAATGCGTGTGACATCCGTATCGATGCTTGCCGCTTGATCTGCAAAAGCAGATTCAGTGGACAAGGATAGTATTGCGCCGCAAACAGCAGACGTCAAAAATTTAGAAACTCGCGTGACCATGAGGAACAGATCCCATTGTTTTGCTCTATTTCGGGCAGGCTTTAAAGGGTCACAGGGGGTCTTGTCTAGAAATTTCGACGCATAGCAGGGCTGCGAAATCGCCGCACCTAGCAAAATTTTGTTGTCTCAGAGGCAGTTAAGCAAAATCGCGCAAATTAATTGCCTAATTTTTAGGCATATTTAGGGCCGCTTGCGCAGCGGCAAGTCGCGCTATGGGTGTACGAAAAGGGGAGCACGAAACGTAATCTAGCCCCGCTTCGTGACAAAAAGCCACCGATGCAGAATCCCCGCCATGTTCACCACACAGCCCCATTTTGATGTTCGGATTCACCGCATGTGCACGATCCACGGCGATTTGTATCAACTCGCCCACGCCATCAATATCCATGCTGTGAAACGGGTCTTCTGGGAAAACACCAAGAGCAACATAATCGCGCATGAACCGCCCCGCGTCATCGCGGCTTAACCCATATGTCATCTGTGTCAGGTCATTTGTACCAAAGCTCATGAATGCCGTGTTCTGTGCAATATCGCCTGCGCGTAGTGCTGCGCGGGGGGTTTCAACCATGACACCAATGGCGTAATCCAGTTTCACGTTCAATTCGGTTTGCACCGCAGATGCCACCGCATCCACCCGCGATTTAACCAATTCGACCTCGCGTTTTGCAGATACCAGCGGGATCATGATTTCGGGTTTGATCGAAATACCCTTGGCGTTTTGCACTTTGGCGACGGCCTCGAATATGCCGCGTGCCTGCATTTCGTAAATTTCGGGCGCGGTAATCCCAAGCCGGACACCACGTGTGCCCAGCATTGGGTTAAATTCGGTCAGATCATCAATCCGCGTCATCACCTTGGACAATGGCAACCCCATGCTTTCGGCCAACGATTGCATTTCTTCGCGTGTGCTTGGCAAAAATTCGTGCAACGG
This sequence comes from Paramylibacter ulvae, assembly GCF_014652655.1. Taxonomy (GTDB): domain Bacteria; phylum Pseudomonadota; class Alphaproteobacteria; order Rhodobacterales; family Rhodobacteraceae; genus Amylibacter; species Amylibacter ulvae. Next base: position 146,842 of record NZ_BMZF01000005.1, on the reverse strand, counting down.
CGGGTCAAGCAGGCGGATACAGACGGGCAATTCCCCCATCATCGTGAACATTTCGATGAAATCATCGCGCTGCATAGGCAACAACAGGTTGAGCGCCGCTTGGCGGTCATTGTCACTGTCGGCGAAAATCAATTCGCGCATCACCGTTAATCGACCCTCGTCGAAAAACATATGTTCGGTGCGCACCAATCCGATGCCATCCACACCAAATGCCTGTGCCATGCGGAAATCTTCGGGCGTGTCGGCATTGCCGCGCACACCCAATTTGCGAAATTCATCGGCCCAAGACATGAATGTTGTAAACGCCCCGCCCAATTCGGGCTGTACCAAATCGGGTGCACCGCGCAGAACATCACCTGTGCCACCCTCAAGCGTGATCACGTCACCCTCGCCCAGAACTTCGCCACCTTTTAACGTGACTTTGCGCGCACGCGTATCAATATCAATGTCTGCGGCCCCCACAACACAGGGCAACCCCATGCCGCGTGCCACAACGGCGGCGTGGCTGGTAATGCCACCGCGTTCTGTCAAAATGCCGTTGGCGGAATGCATGCCGCGAATATCATCAGGCGTGGTTTCAACCCGCACCAATATGCAGGCTTCGCCACGCGCTTCGGATGCTTGGGCGGCGGTGGCGCTAAATACCATGCGCCCTGTTGCGGCACCCGGGCTTGCGCCAATACCATTTGCAATGCGATCGCGCACGGCCTTGGCGCTGATTTGGGGGTGCAGGATTTCGTTTAATGATTTGGGGCTGATTTTTTGCAATGCCGCTTGGCGGGTGATCAAACCATCCGCGGCCAATCGCACGGCCATTGCCACCGCCCCACGCCCTGTGCGTTCCGCAGGGATCGCATCCAACAACCAAACCGCACCATCCTCGATGGTGAATTCCAGCTGCATATCATCGCAAAACGCGACGCGCGCAAAACCGGATAATTCTTGAAGGCGTTCAAATGCCTCTGGATAGATTTCTTCCAGTGATGGGCCGCGCGGGTCCTTGGCCAAAAACTGTGCCTTTTTGGATGTGTCCATCGCATCGCGCCCTTGGCTCTGGCTCAGATAGCGGCCAAATGCGGTTTTTTCACCATTTGCGGCGGAAACAAATTGCGCTACGCCCGATCCAAATTCACCGCGCCCAACGCCCAGAACCATTTCCTGAACAATCAAACCCAACCCCGCATCGGTTGGCGCACCAAGCGCACCGCGCAGAATTTTGGCGCTGGTGCCACCCCATGCCACGGCCAAGGATCGCAATGCTTGGCGCAATTGCAATTCTGGGTCAGATGGAAACGCGCTATCGGTTTCATCCTCGTAAAACGCCAATGATTGTTGCACGGCAGCGCCAAAATTGGGCACACCTGCACGCGAACAGCGTTCCAGAATGATTTCAAAATCTTCGGCGTCAAGACGGCCAACCTTGACCGCGTAATCCTGAATAAATCGAAAATACAGCGCATCGGCACGATTTTCGCCCAGCGGTTTGGCCAATACATCGCGCAAATCCGCATTCATGCCGATATTTAACAATGTTTCAGGTCCACCCCATGCGCGATCTTGGGCGCTGGCACGCACGGATAATAATCGCCCTGCACGCACGGCATCGGCCATTGGAAATTCCGCACTAAAATCGGAACGGGCAAATTTGCGCACGGTTTCAACGGAAAACGCCCATGCTTTTGGCACAGGCAAATCTGCCGCCATCAGATCCACAATCGAAGCTGCACGTGCGCCATAAAGTTCACATGGAACATCCGCACCGGGCAGCAATGCAATGCAATCTGGGTATTTTTGTCCGCTACCGTCCATGATTAATCCTCTGACAATCACGTTACGCCCCATTCGAGCCGATATGCAAGGAGCCAGAAAAAGTTAAGCGCAACTGTGGCGATTTGCCATCAATTGCGCCTAACCATGTTTAGCCTGGGACAAGGCTAGGGACACTTTGTTCCGCGCTGTATGAAACCTCGCGAATTGACCAAGCAGTCTACCCACCCCCGGGTGTTAAACCCTCGCTTGATCCCTTCCTATTTCGCCCCGAAACAAGACCAAATTTGGGCACGATGGGGGCAATTGCGCGATTTTAGTTTGTTCAATTGGGCGAAGTGGCGCCACAATGGTATTGCGCCACCCCATGACGTGGCGTCACCCTTCGATCAGAGTGAAATCCGCGACCTGTGCCATGACATTGCGAATCCGATTCAACAGACACAAACGATTGCGGCGCACCATCTGGTTTTCGCTGTTGACTTGCACGGCAGTAAAGAACGCATCAATCGGTGTGCGTAACGTGGCCATGCCCTGCATCGCGGCGGCGAAATCTTCGGACTTGATCGCAGGTGCGATGGATTTGGCGGCTGTGTCCAAGGCGGCGAACAGTTCGCGTTCGGCGTTATCCTCGGCAAATTTCAAATCAGGGTCGAGCTCGTATGAAACCCCGTCTTTTTTCTCTTCTGCACTCAGGATGTTGTTGGCGCGTTTGAACCCTTGCAACAGATTTTCACCATCATCGGTTTTGATGAATGCTTGCAAAGCCTCGGCACGTTTGACCAACAGCACAAAATCATCATTGTTTGGCATCGCCAGACACGCGTCGATAATATCGTGGCTGATCCCCTTGTCGCGCAGGAACACTTTTAGGCGGTCATGGAAGAAGGAGAGGAGGTTCATATCTTTGTCCAATCCAGTATAATCATCCTCATCCTTTGGGTTAGGTCGCGGCGATCCGTGTGCAATCAAACCCCATTCGAAAATTTTCCCAAAATTCACCCGCACATCATTTTCCAAAACCAAACGAATAACACCCAATGCCGCGCGGCGCAGGGCGAATGGGTCTTTGCTGCCTGTTGGTTTTTCATCAATCGCCCAAAACCCCGTTAACGTGTCGATCTTATCGGCAAGGGCGACGGATACGGACACAGGCGATGTTGGCACATCATCATTTGGGCCAAGGGGTGAATAATGTTCAACACAGGCATCGGCGATATCTGTGCTCTGCCCTGCGGCCAGCGCATAATAGCGCCCCATGACACCTTGCAGTTCGGGAAATTCGTAAACCATTTCGGACGACAAATCCGCCTTGGCGATTTGTGCGGCTTTGATCGCTGCATCTTTATCCGCACCAACGATGGGCGCAAGTTCACCCGCAAGGGCGGCAATGCGTTCAATGCGCGCGGACTGTGTGCCCAGTTTGTTGTGAAATGTTACATTGGATAATTTCGCCGCCATGTCATCCATGGATACGCGCAAATCATTTTCCCAGAAAAATTTCGCATCCGACAGGCGCGCAAACAGAACTTTTTGGTTCCCTGCCAAAATCGTTGCACCCTGATCCGCGGTTTCACGGTTGGCCACGGTGACGAATTTTTCAATCCGACCCGTTTTTGGGTTTTTCACGCTGAAAAATTTCTGATGCTCTTTCATCGAGGTGATCAAAACCTCTGGTGGTAAGTCTTTGAAATCATCGGCAATATCGCCCATCAAAACAACGGGCCATTCAACCAGACCAGATACCTCTGCCAGCAAACCCGCGTCTTCGACCAATTCCAAACCTTGGGCGAATGCCATGTTTTTCGCATCTTCCCAAATATGTTCGCCGCGTTCCACAGGGTCCAAAACAACATATGATTTTTTCAGCTCTGCGCGGTAGTTTTCAAAATTATTCACGCTAAACCATTGTGGCGCGTGGAAACGATGCCCTGCGGTCATATTGGATGATTCAATGCCATCCACATCAAATGAAACAACTTCGTTGCCATCGTCATCGGACAGGACGCATAAAATTGAATGCAATGGGCGCACCCAGCGCAAATTGCCCGCACCCCAGCGCATGGATTTTGGCCATGGGAAATTGCGGATCACGTTTGGCACGATTTCGGCGATGATCTCGGATGCTGGGCGACCTGATTTTTCGATCACGGCGAAATACACCTGACCCTTTTTGTCGTCGCGGGTTTCCAATTGATCCTTGGTCAAACCTGTGGCGCGCAAAAATCCATCCAATGCCTTTTCAGGCGCATCGGTGCGCGGGCCTTTGCGTTCTTCGCGGGTATTTGGGGATTCCTTGAGCAATCCATCAATGGTCAATGTCAAACGACGTGGTGTGCTAAACGCAGCGGCACTGGCATAGGTGATGCCCGCATCAACCAAGGCATCGGTGACCAGCTTTTTCAGATCATCGCCAGCCTTGCGTTGCATACGCGCTGGGATTTCCTCGGAGAAAAGTTCAAGTAGTAGATCAGCCATGTTTATTCTGCCGCTTTCTGGTGCCAAGAATAGGCACGTCCATCTTCGTAAATTGCAACCAGACGATCAACGCCCGTTGTTATGTTTTTTTGTCCCATTACCGCAAGGGCAACGCCCGAATGCACATCATTCGCAACCGTTTCTGCGTTAAAACACGACAGATCAGTTGGGGTTGGTGCAACCTCTTCCACGATTTGGTATGTTTCGCTGAGGAACGCAAAGCTCATATCAACTTTGAAACAGGCCCAAAAATCATCACCCGCCGCAACGCCCATTGCGTCGGATATGGCGATATCTTCGGGTGTGCCACCAATCGGGGACAGCGCGATATTCACATCACTGGGTGTTGTGGGAATGGGTTTGGCCGCGTTCGGGTTGGGACAGCCATCAGGCAAATCCGCACCATCAAACACCGCATGACCACATTCATTAATCTGGCGCCACATATAGGCGCGCCCATCGGGGTATTGCGCGATATAGGTGTTAAACCCAAATGGCACGTTTTCATCCGACAGGATCGTCGTCGCATTATCATTGGCAATGTCATCTGCGATTTGTTTTGCATTGAAACAATCAAACCAGCGCGGTGGTTTTAATGGTGTGACCACATCCTTGAATTCATCCGTTGGAAAATAATCCCAATCGACCGTGAAACAGGCACGCATTTTTAATGGCGATGTATCTGCATCAATACCGCGATAATCGCTGACAGGGAATGCATCGCCATATGCGGTGACGGATGTAACGCCATCCACCGTTTTGTAATAGGCATAGTTTTGCGAATACCAAAGCCCAGCGCCCATTGCGCCCGCAACAGCCAAAATTCCACCAATTAACACGGTTCCACGCATGGTACTCTCCTGTTCTTGGAAATGGCAATTACTTGACTTGCCAAAGGCGTACAAGGGCGTTCCATTAACTTGTCTCTATATCCAATCCATAAACACTTTGTTTGGCGGGTATTTCGCGCTGATCGCGGTACGAATGGCAGTGTAACGATCGGCCAAATCTGTGAATATGTGTTCGTGGGTTTCAATAACGCTGCAACGGATATGATCAAACAGGGATTTTTCGAACATCATTTCCATGATGTCCAGTTCCGCGCCTTCGATATCCATTTTTAACACGGCAATTTCGCCATGTTTTGCAATTGTTTGTTCGATGATTTCAATCAGGTTAACGATTTTCACATCGCTCGCATGGGTTTCGTCATAATCCACGCGCGCATTACCATGGATCAATGTGTTTGCCTGGCTGCGTGCTTCGCTATCGGCATAATCACTACTGTGATAAAGTTTCGCACGCGTTTGGGAAATGCCAACCCCCGCTTGGATCAATGTGATATTGGGCGCATCGTCAAATCGGGATTTCATTTTCTCAACGCAATTTTCATCAGGCTCAAAGGCCGTGATTTGTGCGCCAGTTGGTTCAAAAATCGCTGTGACATCGCCGATATTTGCCCCACAATCAAAAACGATATCTTCAGGGGCAAGCAACATCGCCATACCCTTGAGCATACCATGTGATGTGGATTTGCGTTCCGTTGATTGCAATTGATGCGCCGATAATTCGCGCAGATGTGCATTTTTTTCGCGCTGCTGAGCAACCGCATCAAGACGCGCTGCACTTTGATCGCGCAATTCTTTTTGCTTGGCCATGGCGCCATCGTATGATTTGCGCAATTTGGCTAATTTTTCGGATTCTGTGGCGAGCTTGGTCTCTGCGCTTTCTAATTTTTTACGCAAATTGGCGATGTCTTTTTCGCTCGCCGTGGGTTTTTTATCAGCCTGTGTTTTGATTTGTATGCGCAGGTCTTCCAAATTTTTGCGCTGCTTAGCCAATGTATCGCGTTGCTTGTCCAACGTGCTGCGCTGTTTATCCATTGTCTCGCGCATTTGCACAATTTGCGCACGAAGCTGCGCTACCAATTCTTCTGGTTTCTTTGGGTTGTTATCGTCGCTTGTTGGTTTGGTCACACCAAAACTCCGCAGCTAGGAAACAGCGGCCGCCGCCCCGCCTGCTTCGGTTTGCACAAATGCATCTGCGCACATCTTGGCCAATGCGCGCACCCGCCCGATATAGGCTTGGCGTTCAGTCACCGAAATCACACCGCGTGCATCAAGCAGATTGAACACATGCGATGCCTTGATGCATTGATCATATGCCGGATGCGCCATGATGATGAATTTGCCTGTTTTGGGGTCCACATGGGGTGCATCCAAAATGCGGCTGCATTCGGCCTCTGCGTCTTTGAAATGTTGCAACAAAGTATCCGTATCGGCAATGTCGAAATTCCAGCGCGAATATTCCTGTTCGGTTTGTTCAAACACATCGCGGTATTTCAGCGGGATCGTGGCATCGGGATCATTGAACGGCATGTCCATCACGTGATCAACACCCAAAACATACATCGCCAAACGTTCCAGACCATAGGTCAGCTCGCCCGACACAGGTGTACAATCATGCCCACCAACCTGTTGGAAATAGGTGAACTGTGACACTTCCATACCATCGCACCACACCTCCCAGCCAAGCCCCCAAGCGCCAAGCGTCGGGCTTTCCCAATCATCCTCAACAAAACGGATGTCATGCATTTCCATATCAACGCCAATGGCAGCAAGCGAGCCAAGGTATAATTCTTGCAAATCTGGCGGGCTTGGTTTGATGATGACTTGGTATTGGTAGTAATGTTGCAATCGGTTCGGGTTTTCACCGTAGCGCCCATCGGTTGGGCGACGCGATGGTTGCACATAGGCCGCGGCCCAAGATTTATTGCCAAGTGCGCGCAGCGTTGTTGCAGGGTGAAACGTACCCGCCCCCACTTCCATGTCATAGGGCTGCATGATCGCACAACCATGCTTGGCCCAATAATCTTGAAGGCGCAAAATAATTTCTTGGAAAGAGCGCGGTTTAGCGACAGCCATTTGACAAAACCCTTGTGATAGACAGTTCAACCCTACTTAGGGAAAGGTGCGAGTTTGGTCAATTCAATCGGATCAATTTATTCGCCGATCGCTTGCGAAAGAGTTTATGCCTTCGGCGAGGATATTTTGAACATTTGGAAAAGCCGCCTTGCAAGTTGCAAGACGACCTCCATTTTGACGGCCATCGGCATCCCTGCCTGTCCCGCAGTTCAAATTTGAATCAAATTTCTTTCCATTTTGTTAAAATATCCGCGGGGTAGATGTGATGACATGCCTTGCATGACGTCACAGCAAGGGGCGGCAGCCCCTTTGATCAATATCGCGAACTGCGCGGCAGTTTCCGTTTGATTACGCGCAGCGCCCCGCTTGGCGACCGCTGAACAGGCAGCCACCTAAAAATGTACCTTCCAGTGCGTTATAGCCGTGATAACCACCGCCGCCAAATCCTGCGACCTCACCCGCCGCAAACAGCCCTTGGATAATTTCGCCGTCTTGGCCGATCACTTTCCCATCAAGATTGGTATGGATCCCCCCTAGCGATTTACGTGTGAGGATATTGAGACGCACCGCGATCAATGGCCCCGCTGATGAATCCAAAATACGATGGGGTTTTGCGGTGCGGATCAGTTTATCGCCACGGTAATTGCGCGCACCACGTATTGCGGTGACTTGGGCGTCTTTGCTAAATTCATTGTCGATTTCACGATCACGCGCCGCGATTTGGGATTGGATGTGATCAAATGCCAGCGGTATATCGGGCGTGATTTTATTCATCCCTTTGATCAGCGTTTCCAGATCATCGGCCACCACAAAATCGGCACCGTGTTTTTTAAACGCTTCCACGGGGCCAGTCGCACCTTTGCCAAGGCGTGATTTCAACACCTGTCCCCATTTGCCAGAGGTGAAATCGGGGTTTTGTTCTGATCCTGACAGCGCGAATTCTTTTTCGATGATTTTTTGAGTGAGGATAAACCAGCTATGTTCATGCCCCGTAGAAAGGATACGGCGCAATGTGCCAAGCGTGTCAAAGCCAGGGAGATATGGAGCCTCCATCCGATTGCCAAGCGCATCGAACCACATCGAGCTGGGCCCGGGTAAAATCCGAATGCCGTGATTGGGCCAGATGGGATCCCAGTTTTGCACACCTTCGGTATAATGCCACATCCGATCGGCATTGATGATCCCTGCCCCTGCACCCTGTGCGATTTCTTGCATTTGGCCGTCCACGTAATCGGGTACACCTGCAATCATGTTTTTGGGCGCTGCACCCAAACGATCTGTGGGCCAGACATGGCGCACCTTGGTGAAATCACCACCGATCCCGCCAGATGTTACGATGATGCTTTCGCCAAATGCGCGAAAATCGCCAACAACGGTGCGCGATGTGCTTTGGCCGCGTGGTGCATCCGTGGGTTCCAGTATTTCACCCGCGATGGAGCTGGCGACGCCATGGTGAACCTCCAGCGCGGTTACGCGGTGGCGAAATGCAAAGCGCAGTTTTCCTGCGTCTTTTGCCGCTTTGAGCATTGATTCAAATGGGGCAAGAACACCTGGGCCTGTGCCCCATGTCAAATGGAAGCGTGGCACAGAATTCCCGTGCCCATGCGCCATGCCACCCCCGCGTTCCGCCCAGCCGACAACGGGAAACCAGCGCATACCGATTTTATGCAGCCAGCTGCGCATTTCACCACTGGCAAAATCCAGATAAGCATCCGCAACAAGGCGTGGGTTTGCATCCTCTGTGCGGTCAAACTGTGCAGAACCTGCCCAATCCTGTGCGGCGAGCGCGACTGAATCGCGAATGCCCATGCGGCGTTGTTCGGGGGTATCGACCATGAACAGCCCACCCAGCGACCAAAATGCCTGACCACCCAACGATTGCTGGCCTTCTTGATCCAACAACAGCACCGAACGCCCGCGCGCAATGGCCTCGGTCGCGGCAACCATGCCTGCGAGCCCTGCGCCAATGATGATCACGTCAGCCTTGTATTCTTTGCTCATGTTCGCCTCCCGTTTGTGGACAGGCTAAAAGCAAAGCGAAGAGCGCACAAGTTGGATTGCGTTATGCCGCAGCCACGCTCAACATTTCGCCCAAGCGTAGAATTTCATCCACCAACAAATCCATATCAGAATTTTGCGTACGATGGTTGGTGATATTCACACGAATGGCCAATTGCCCGTTCAGTTGCGTGGTTGATGGCACCGCGATACCGCTTTCTTGGAGCTGAATCACGATTTCCTCGTTGATCGCGTCCATGTTCACATCATTGGTGACAAAGCGAAAACAGTTAATATTCAACGGCACGGGTGCGAGCATTTCCAATTTGGGTTCGCGTTCCACCCGCGCTTGTAAATACCGTGCGGTTTCAATGTTGCGATCAATGCTCGCGCCCAGTTTATCGATGCCATGTTCCACCAAATGCGCCCAAACTTTGAGCGCGCGAAAACCGCGGCTTAACTCGGGGCCATAATCAACTGCCCAAAATGCACCACCGGCAAGACCACGTTCTGTGCCGCGCAGATATTCAGGACGATCGGAAAATGAATGACGATGGGCGGATTCATCCTTGATCAGAACAATCCCAGATTCATAATTGGTTTGCAGCCATTTGTGAAAATCAAAGGCCAGTGAATCGGCGCGTGAAACCCCTGCCAATTGATCGCGCGCCAATTGGCCCACCCGTGCGGTGGCACCAAATGCGCCATCAACATGGAACCAAAGGTTTTCGCGTTTGGCGATATCGGCGATGCCATCCAGATCATCAATCGCGCCCATATTCACCGCACCCGCCGTGCCAATCACACAAAACGGTTGTAACCCATCGGCCCGATCCGCCGCGATCAGCGCGTTCAAAGCATCCAAATCCATTTCAAACGCGTCGTTGCAGGGAACCATGCGCAACGCATCGCTGCCAAGACCCAACATATCGAACGCGCGTTTCACACAAGTATGGGTTTGTTTTGATGTATATCCCACAAGGCGCGCATCCGCGATGCCACCACCGCGCACCGTTGGCAGTGCCTTGTCACGCGCAACCTTGAGCGCGATAATCGTTGCCAGTGATGTACCGGACACAACCAACCCCGATGCATCATCACCAAAGCCCATGATATCCGCACACCAACGCACGACCTGTCGTTCCACAACGGGTGCGATATGATCGCGCCCGCCGGCATTCACATTCATCGCAGCGCCAATAATATCGGCCAAAACACCGCTTGGCGCACCCGCACCATGCACCCAGCCCAAGAAACGTGGATGCGTATTACCCGCCCCGTAGGGCATGATATCGTTCATCACCTGTTCGGGGTCACTGCCCGTTCGTGGTAAATCGCGGTTAAACTGATCACGCAAATCTTGGGGCAATGGTGTCCACACCCGCCCTTGATCCGCATTTTCCATTTTTGTAATGCTCGCGTCCAACATGCGATGCGCAGTTGTGCGAAATTCGTCCCAATTGGTGGGGTCCAAATCACCCTTTACCATGGTTAACCTTTCCAAAATGTGGCGGTAAACATCACGTACACCGCCATTAGTTCCAATCGTCCGACCAACATTCCTGCCGAGAGCAACCATTTAGCGCCATCGTTCAGACCGGCGAAATTGCCGGATGGTCCTATTTCGGCCCCTAATCCTGGGCCAATATTCGCCAGCGCCGCAGCAGCCCCGGAAATTGAGGTTACGGCATCAAGCCCCGTCATGCCCAATGCGATGGACAAAACGGCTAATGACACCATAAATAGCATAAAAAACGCCATCACAGAAGAAATAACATCTTCGGATACGGGTCTGCGTTCATATCTGGGCTGAAAAATGCCACTTGGGTTGTGAATGCGTTGAATTTGGGCACGAATAGATGCGAACAACAGTTGAAAGCGGAAAATCTTGATCGAACAAGTGGTTGATCCGGCACAGCCCCCGATCAACCCGATCAGGAAAAATATCGTAATCGGAAACCCGCCCCACAGCATATAATCATCACTGGCATAGCCCGTACCTGTTAGGATCGACACGCCATTAAACAATGCCTTGCGAAATGCAAATTCGCCCGATTGCGTCACAAAGGTAAACCGCCACAGCGTCAGCATAACAACCACAACCAGAAGGGTCATTGCAAATGCACGTATTTGGCTGTCTTTGAACAGGGGTGTCACCGACCCGCCCATGAATTGCACATACCGCACAAATGGCAGCGCGGCCAAAATCATGAATGTGGCGGCAATATATTCGGTGGCGGCGCCAAGGTTGATAAAACTTGCGTCATAATTGGCAAAACCACCTGTGGCGATGGTGGTCATGGCATGGACCATCGCATCAAAAAACGATTGCCCCGCCATGGCATAGGCCACCATACAGGTCAGCGTCAGCGTGATATAAATCGATGAAATATTGCGCGCAATTTCCGCAGCACGTGGCAGAATTTTACCAAATGTGTCAAAGCCTTCGGTGCGGAAAATCTGCATACCACCAACACGCAACATGGGCAAAAACACCATGGCCATCACAACCACGCCAATGCCCCCAAACCATTGCATCAGCCCACGCCAAAACAACAATCCTTTGGGCATGGTATCAAGCCCAGTGAACACCGTGCCACCCGTGGTGGTAAGCCCTGACATTGCCTCAAAAAACGCATCGACAAATCGCGCCTCTGTTGCGCCAAAAATAAACGGTAGCGACCCAAAAAATGGCAACACCAACCACACGCCCGTGGTCAGAAAAAACGTCTGTTGAATGGTTAACCCGCCCTCGGCAGCATTGGCACAGGCCAGCGCGATGACCGCCCCCGAAATACAGGTAATAAATGCGCTAACGGCAAATGCGCCTGCATGGCCGCTTTGTGTGACGATATCCACGATCATAGGGAGCAACATCGCCGCGCCCAGCGCCACGACAAGCATCCCAATTACATAACCCGCAGGGCGAAAATCCAACATGCGCAAGGTTTGGTGGAGGGGCGGCAAACTGTCAAGATAGATAAGCGTGACACCCATCACACAATTGCACAGCAAAACCGCCCCACAAACCACCCTGTCACCCCGTCTTGCAACGGGGTTACTTGGGGTTTGCGAGGGGTTAAGTCACGCAAAGTGAATGTTGATTTGGCGGCGCCACCGTTATGATATGGCAGGACAGGGTTTCCCCCGCATCAAAACAAGGTTTCCCTTGTTGGTCTTGGGCAGTTTCCCCAAAACCAGTGATCCGTTTGTTGATGATTGATAATGTGTATGCATCCCAAAAACCCAAAATCATATTGTCGACGATGCAGTTGTACCGCCAGACTGGTTTCAATCGCGTTACACCTGCGAACGGTGATCTGACTTTATCTAAGCCACTCAAGCAAAGACCCAGCCACCGCATCGCACCAAACAGTTTGAAAACCCGTGCCAGAGGCACAGCTTATCCGCATCTAACCCAGCTTGGTCTAGTGGGGATTGCCAATTGCCGCCATAAATTCACGACGCTGATCGCGATCAGATTTGAATTCACCGCGCATGGCGGATGTCATCATGGTGACGCCGTTTTTGTTCACACCGCGTGTGCACATGCAGTGATGTTCACCTTCCAACACCACAGCAACGCCGCGCGGTTGCAATGCGGTTTCAATGGCATTGGCGATTTGTGATGTCATTTTTTCCTGCACTTGCAAGCGTTTTGCAAATGCATCCACCACACGGGCAAGTTTCGATATCCCCACAACCCGCTCGGTTGGGATATAGGCCACATGCGCCACGCCGATAATCGGGGCCATGTGGTGTTCGCAATAGCTTTCGAAACGGATGTCTTTTAGCAACACCATTTCGTCATACCCTTCGACCTCGGAAAATGTGCGTTTGAGCATATCAATCGGGTCTTCTTCATATCCACGAAACCATTCACCATATGCCTTTACCACGCGGCTGGGAGTATCCAACAACCCTTCGCGTTCGGGGTTATCCCCTGCCCAGCGCAACAATGTGCGCACGGCATCTTCGGCCTGTTGCTTGGACGGCTTTTCAACAACCATTTCGGCTGTATCGTTTTTCAATGGATCAGGATGGTTCATAGGGGTTTCCTTTCGGTCTAGTGCCCTTGATGCAATTTATATAGGTGCTTTGATTGAAAGTTACCAGTAAAACTGCCTTGAACGCGACGCAATGGGCGCACTCAAGGACAATCTTCCAGTAATTTCAGATGCTTTGGAACATTACACCTTTTCGAGAGCACCGATTAGATCGGCGATCAGATCATCTGTGTCCTCGATCCCAACGGACAGGCGGATCATGCCATCTGTGATCCCTGCCTCGGCGCGGGCGTCATCGGTCAGGTTTTTATGGGTTGTTGTCACGGGATGTGTAACCAGGCTTTTGGCGTCACCAAGGTTGTTGGAAATGGTGAATACTTCCAACGCGTTGAGCAGTTTAAATGCCGCCGCTTTGCCGCCCGTAACCTCGAACGCGACAACTGTACCACCTGCGGTCATTTGGCGGCGCGCCAGTTCGTGCTGTGGATGGGTTTCATCGGTGGGATAGATCACGGATGTAAGTTTTTTGTGACCTTTTAGTGCATCCACAATTGCCACTGCGGATTTTGCCTGTGCTTCGCAACGTAGAACCAGTGTTTCCAACCCCTTGAGCATGACCCAAGCGGTGAATGGGCTCATTGCGGGGCCTGTGTGTTTGTTGAACGGGATAAATGTGTCTTGGATGAATTCCTTGGTTCCCAAGACAATCCCGCCCAAACAGCGTCCCTGCCCGTCGATATGTTTGGTGGCGGAATACACCACCACATCCGCGCCCAGTTCCAGCGTGCGTTGGAATACTGGAGTGGCAAATACGTTATCAACAACCAATTGCGCACCGCCATCATGGGCGATTTTGGCAACCCCTGCGATATCGATCACTTGCAATGTGGGATTTGAAATCGCCTCGCAAAAACAAACCTTGGTATTTGGTTGCATCGCGGCGGCCCAAGCATCCAGATCGGTGCCATCAACCAATGTGACCTCGATCCCCCAGCGGCGCAGGATATCATCAATCACAAACAGGCATGAACCAAACAATGCCTTGGATGATACAACATGATCACCCGCACGTAACATGGAAAACAATGTGCCAGACACGGCGGCCATGCCCGATGCGGTGGCAAATGCATCCTCTGCGCCCTCTAGTGCGGCAAGGCGTTCTTCGAACATGCGCACGGTTGGGTTTGCGTAACGTGCATAAATGTAATCATCTGGCCCGCTTTCGATAAAACGTGCTTCGGCATCCTCGGCAGTGTCATACACAAACCCTTGGGTCAGAAAAATCGCCTCTGACAATTCGCCAAATTGGCTGCGCTTGGCACCTGCGTGTACCAATTTTGTTTTTTCTTTCCAGTGTTCCATATTCATATCCTTTGGGCGCTGCCCACAAAAAAACCCCAACCAAAGTCGGGGTTATCGCGCCTCGACCTCTTTAGCGGCATGTTTAACGTGGCCCACAATCCGGTTACAAATCGCCACACAGGCTACATACGCCCAAGTTTGGTTAGACGTCAAGAAGCGTGGGAAAATTTGCAGAAAATTTGATCGGTTCATCAAACTGAAACGCTATGTTTACGGTTTTGTTGTTTTTGGCTGTTATGAAACACATAACGATAAAACAAGATACGAGCAGTCCAATGTCTGTCTTTCGTGTGAACTCCTTGGATGGGCGTTTGTTTCACCCTGATTTGCCCGCGCGCGATGTGGCGACGTTGCTGGGCGAAAATTTGAAATCCGTGCCCGATGATGCGCCGATCATAATCATGGTGCATGGGTATAAATTTTCCCCCCTTGCCCATGCGAATAATCCCCATCGCACCATTTTTGCCCGCCATGTTGATCGCAAACATTGGAAAATCCGATCCTGGCCGCGCCAAATGGGTGTGGCGCAATATGATAATCGCGGTGGGTTGGCCATTGGGTTTGCTTGGCATGCCCGATCAGATTCGTTTTTGGCACGCACCGCTGTTCACCAAGTGTATGACCGCGCCGAAACCGAGGGTGCACAATTGGCGCGATTAATTAATCTTCTCCATGATATTGCCCCCAACCGCAAAATCGACATCATGGCGCATTCGATGGGGGCGCGGGTTGTGTTGCAATCCTTGCGCCATATTTTTCATCAAAATTTGGGACGGGTTGTGATGATGGGGGGCGCTGAATTTGGCGCGGTGGCGCTGGCCGCATTGCAATACCCCGCCGCGCGCGCGGCCAAATTTTACAACATTACCGCGCGGCAAAATGATTTTTACGATTTGCTGTTTGAACGGTTCGCACCCAGTCCCGGCCCCGCCAATCGCGCATTAGGAATGGATTTTCCGTTTCGCCGTTCCAATTGGGTGAACATTCAAATTGATTGTCCAAAGGTTTTGCAAAACCTGCGCATGATGGGCATTCGCATGGCGCACCCCACGGCTGGGTTTTGCCATTGGTCGTTTTACACACGCGACGGTGTATTTGGATTGTATCACGCAATTTTTCGGCGCGAGGCTGGGTTTACTCCCGCGGAATTGACCCATCGGTTGGGCAACGTCGATCAACCGCGCAAGGTGGGTGCGGTATTCAACCTGTCTTATATTTCATTCACATGGCTGCGAGGATTATCATATCGCCGCCGTGCTGGATTGTAGTGCGGGGTTGTAATACGCGTATAATCTGCAATTGTTTTCACAAACTGAGGACACGCGTATGACAAAACCCATTGATCTGTATTTTTGGCCAACTCCAAACGGTTGGAAAATCGCCATCGCACTGGAAGAAATGGGATTGGATTACAATCTGAACCTTGTGGATATTGGTGCGGGTGATCAATTCAAACCAGAATTTCTGGCGATTTCCCCCAATAACCGCATGCCTGCGATTGTGGATCATGATGGCCCTGACGGTGAAACGATTTCGATTTTTGAGTCAGGTGCGATTTTACAATATCTGGCGCGTAAAACGGGCAAGTTTTACGGCACATCACCGCGCCAAGCGATTGAAATTGATCAATGGTTAATGTGGCAAATGGGTGGTCTTGGCCCCATGGCAGGACAGGCGCATCATTTTCTGGCCTATGCACCGAATTTGGAACCACCACAGGTGATCCCCTATGCCCAAGATCGCTATCGCAGCGAGGTTGCACGCCTTTATGGTGTTTTGGAAAAACAACTGGCGGGGCGCGATTATATTTGCGGTGAATTTTCGATTGCGGATATGGCCGTGTGGCCATGGGCAAGCCTGTGGGAACGCCAAGAACAGGATTTAACACAATTTCCCAATATGGCCGCGTGGATTGATCGTTGCGTCGCGCGCGATGGCGTTGCACGTGGGCGAGCATTGGCGGCGGAAAAGCGTAAAACGCTGGGGGATAAATCCGCCCAGAAGAACCTGTTTAGAAAGTAGTTACACCAATGATGCAGACGACGCTGTATCAGGCGCGCTGGTTATGCAGCGTCCGTGTCGTCGTCTTGCGCGATACCATATTTCGCTAACAAACCTGATTGCGTCATCATAAAGATAAACAGCGCAGCCGTCAGACCAAAGGTTTTGAAATTCACCCATGCCTCTGTTGACATGGTGCGCCAGACAACTTCGTTTGCGATGGCAAGGGCAAAGAAAAACGCGGTCATGCGTTTGGTCAGGATCATCCAACCCGCATCAACCATCGGCAATGCCTGTTCCATGACGACCTTTAGATATGATTGCCCACGCAATAGGCCAAAGCCCAACAAACCACCAAAGATCAGATAGATCAGTGTCGGTTTCATTTTAAAGAACCGCTCGTCATTAAACCAAATGCCAAGCCCACCGAACACCAAAACCAACACGGCGGTAACGATTTGCATTTTGGATAATTCACCCGTGAGTTTCCACAAGATCCCCGTTGAAATCAGCAAGACTGGAATGAACAGCGCGGTTGCGGCGATGAAGCCTTTGTATGCCGTTCCCGCAACAATAAATTCACGATCCTTTAGCAAAACGAACGCGACGAAAAACAGGATGACTGGCCCCATTTCCAACGCAGTTTTCACCAAGGGGCTGACGTTTTTATTGCTCATCTCATTATCCTTTAGCCGCCAAATTCAACCAACACCGCGCCCATCGCGATTAATCCCATGAATATGGCACGGGTTACACCTACGGTTTCTTTGAGGAAAAGCCAACCAATCAGCGCTGCAAATATTGGTGATGTCTCGCGAAGCACCGCCGCTTCGCCAACTTTGTCCAGGCGAGTGGCCAACATCACCGCGCCAAAACTGAAATAGGCAACGATCCCGCCGATCAATCCACGCATCATCAAGGGTGCCACATCGGGGCGGTTTTCCATGCCCCGCCAACGCAATGCGGCGACCCATGGGAACACCGACAACCCATCAATGAAAAAGAACCACGCAAGGAATGTAAACGGATTCAACGTGGCGCGAATGCCATACGCATCATAGGTGGTATAGGCCGCCACCATGAACCCAGCCGCCACCGCCCAAGCAAGGGCAAGTTTCAATTCATCGCTTTCCAGCTTGATACCACTGCGCTTGGCCCGTTTCAGGTTCAGCCGCGCCAGCATCAAGATCGATACAGTCAGCAAAACAACCCCTGCCCATTGTACCGCGCCAAAATGTTCGCCAAACACGACGCCCGCCGCCAAAACGGTGAACAACGGGCCAAGTCCGCGCACCACGGGGTAGACAACTGTATATGCACCGTGGCTATAGGCCATGCCTTGGGTGACTTTGTAAATCACGTGCAACACGAACATACCGATGAATATCAGCCACATATGGGGTTCGGGCCATGGGACCATAAATAATGCAATCGGTGCAGCGATTATGCCATAGCAAAAATCCATCGCACCGCGCATGATCCAAGGATCATATTTACCCTTTTGCAGCGCGCCAAAAATGGCGTGCATTACGGCCGCAAACAACGCCAAACCCAGTGCAACATTACTGCCCGCAGGGGTGTTTGCGATGCTGATGATCCAATCGCTCATGAATAACCTATTGCAATTGTTTCAATGTCTTATGGAGCAAAGTTATTTTTCCAGACCTGTCAGTGCGCGGGCAAATTCATCAGGATCAAACGCTTGCAGATCGTCAATCTGTTCACCCACCCCAATCGCATGAATGGGCAGGCCAAATTTATCCGCCAAGGCCACCAGAACACCGCCCTTGGCGGTGCCATCCAGTTTGGTCATAACAAGCCCTGAAACATCGGAAATTTTCTGAAACACATCCACTTGGTTAAGGGCGTTTTGCCCTGTTGTCGCATCCAAAACCAACAATGTGTTATGGGGCGCATCGGGGTCTTTCTTGCGGATCACACGCACAATTTTGGCCAATTCTTCCATCAAATCCTGACGGTTTTGCAACCGCCCTGCCGTGTCGATCATCAACAGATCGGCGCCATCGCGTTCTGCCTGTTCCATGGCATCAAATGCCAATGAAGCGGGATCGGACCCTTCAGGTGCGGTTAACACGGGTACCCCTGCGCGATCGCCCCAGACCTGTAATTGTTCCACTGCGGCGGCGCGAAATGTGTCCCCTGCCGCGATGACCACGGATTTACCTGCCGCTTTGAATTGGGAAGCCAGCTTACCAATGGTGGTGGTCTTGCCAGACCCGTTCACACCCACCACCAAAACCACTTGTGGTTTTTTCGCATATAGCGGCATCGGTTTGGCAACAGGTTCCATGATGCGCGATACTTCTGTAGCCAGTAAATCTTTGATCTCTGCGACGCTCAACTTTTTGCCAAACCTCCCTTCGGCCATATTGGCGGAGACGCGCAGCGCAGTATCAACGCCCATATCAGCGCTGATCAACAATTCCTCAAGGCTTTCAAGCATTGCGTCATCAAGTGTGCGGCGCACGACCTTTGTTTCAGAGCGCCCAAGAACACGATTCAGGATACCCTTGTTTTCAACAACCTCTTGCGCATCATCCGCGAGCAGCCCTTCTGATGTATCCAATGGACGTACGGGCGTTTCTGTTATTGGCGCGGGTTTTGTTTCTGGCACAACAACAGGTTCGGTTTTTGGCGTGGGGTGCTCAACTTTGGGTTCAGGTTTGGGACCTGTTTTTTCGACCTTTGGCGTGGGCTCTGGCGCTGGTGGCGCGGCCTTTGGCTCTGTTTTGGGTTGGGAAACGGGTGTTTCTACCTTTGGTGTCGGTGCAACCTCTGGTTCTGGTGTTGGCTTAGCTTCATCACCACCACGCCCCAACATACGCCCCAAAAGCCCTGTTTTTTTAGCAGGCTTTTCTGGCTCCGGTGTTGGTTCAGGTTCAGGAGCTGGCTCAGGCTCAGGCTCAGGCTCAGGCTCAGGCTCAGGCTCAGGCTCAGGCGAGATGATCTCTTGTTCAAGATCTTCAAGGTTTTCTTCGATCTGATCGAGCTGATTTTCAAGGCTATCTTCGATGCTATCCTCGGGTTCGACCCAAGGTTCTTGTTCTTCGGCCAATGAGGCATCTTCGGCACTAACGCTATCTATTTCTGCCTGAAGTGCCTCAAATTCGGCTTCGGATTCCACTTGTTGATTACTTGCTTGTCCCGCATCAAGTGTTTCTTCGGCAACCTCTTCTTCGCCGCCATCCTCGACAATGGCATCAAGCCCCTCTTCAAGTTTGGAAGACGAATTGAACAGCTTGGTTTTAAGTTTTTTGAAGAAAGACATATATGCGGGCTCCAATTTCCTTTACCCCACCTAATATGCATCAACAAAAGATGGAAGAGCCATCGTTACTTTGATTTCATCTATGCAATCGCAAAGCAGCGGGTTAAACGATCACATGCGTGTGTTTGTCATGATCTTTTTGCTGTTGTTAAGCGGTTTTTTCGCGCCCGCTTTCGCACAAGACACGGGCGATACAATCCAATGTTCCAGCGATAAATACGGCGCACCCGTTTGCATTACACCCGCGCAATTTGAAACCGACGTTTGCGGTGCGATTGAAACGCTAGCCACACGCCACGGCGTGAACCCCCATTTTTTCGCGCGACTGATTTGGCAAGAAAGCCGATTTAACCCCAACGCCCGCAGCCCCGCCAACGCCCAAGGGATTGCACAGTTCATCCCAACCACTGCAAAAATTCGCGGGCTGGAAAACCCGTGGAACCCTGCCGAAGCATTGGATGAATCCGCGCGCTACATGGGGCGGTTGGTGCGTGGATTTGGAAACGAAGGATTGGCCGCGGCTGCATATAATGCGGGTGAATTGCGCGCACGATCATTTATGGCGGGTGATACAGGTTTGCCCAATGAAACATGGAACTATGTTCAGATCATCACCAATATCAGCGCAAAAATTTGGCGTGACAATCCGCCCGAAAATCCTGATTTTCGCCTGAGCGGTGATTTACCGTTTCTGCCCGCCTGTTTTAATCTGGCGGAAAAACGGGTTTATACAAAGTACAAGGCCCTGCCACAGTATAAACCATGGGGTGTGCAATTGGCCGCGGGCAACAGCCAACGCGCCGCCGCCGCGGCCTATCGGCGCCGTGCGCTATCTTGCAAGGCATTGTTGCGCCCCAAATCAGTTGATTACATTTACAAACGCATGGCGGGCACGCGGCGCGTTTATACCGCTCGCATTGGATTTGATGATCGCCGCGCGGCAGCTGCGTTTTGTTCCAAGCTGAAATCAAGTGGCTGTGTCTGTGCGGTTTATCGCAACTAGGCCACCGCGATGCGATAGGCGTATATGACACCAAAGGTGAGAAAAAACTGTGCGCCCCAATAGGTTGCCCAAACAATGAATGGTGTGAACACGCGCCAAAAACTGTCTTTGCCAAGAACAAATTTTTCCAACGCCAAAACAATGTCGGATGCCATGAATAACCCAACGCCCAATATGATCGTGGCGCGATCAAGCCCTAAAAATTTCAATGATGTCATGCCCATCAGGCAAATTATAATGACATAGCCCGTCACGGGAATTTTTAATTCACCCGTGCGCCGCCACAAGATTACCCCCATCAATGCGCCAATGGCGATAATCGCGGCCAGTAATTTCAGCCCCAGCCCATCGCCAATCACATCAAACAACGGTAATGGATGGGTGATAAACAATGCAGCGTAAAACAGATGGCCAAGTGCGAATGCCCCCACACCCATCAGAAAGTTTTTATCGCCATCGCGTGACAGCAAATAATCACCCGCCGCACAAAGCCCAAGGCCGATAATGAACAGAATTGGTGACTTCGTCAAAATTGCAAAGATAAGCAAAAACAAAATACTAGACGTTTTTGTTAATGTTTTTCCAAACGAATTGTCGCGATAACAAAAGAACAACAACTGGATAACCGCAAGCAATGCGGATATGCCGATTAGGATGGTGATATCCATGTTAAATCTCGTCGGCGAAGTGTTTCATCACCATACGAATGGGGTTTGGCGCGGCCTGTCCCAGCCCACAAATGGATGCATCCACCATCGCAGTGGATAATTCTTCTAGCAATCCTTGATCCCAGTGATCAGCCTGCATCAATTTTACGGCCTTTTCACAACCCACGCGACACGGCGTGCATTGGCCACAGGATTCATCCTCGAAAAAACGCAGCATATTTAGTGCTGCCGCGCGTGCGCTGTCTTGGTCAGATAAAACCACAACTGCGGCGGAACCGATGAATGTATCGTATTCTTGCAATGTGTCGAAATCGAGCGGGATGTCATCCATACTGGCGGGCAGCAATCCAGATGATGGGCCACCTGGTTGGTATGCTTTGAATTCTTGCCCATCGGCCATGCCACCACAATAATCATCGATCAATTCGCGGATGGTCACGCCCGCTGGCGCGATTTTCACACCTGGATGGCGCACCCGCCCCGATACGGAATAGCTGCGCATACCTTTGCGTCCATTCACACCGTGCGCACCGAATATATCGCCGCCATGGCGTGCGATTTTGCAAATCCAATACAGCGTTTCAACATTATGCACCAATGTGGGTTGGTTAAATATCCCGACCGATGCCACGAATGGTGGGCGATGGCGGGGCATTCCGCGCTTTCCTTCAATGCTTTCGATCATGGCGGATTCTTCGCCGCAGATATATGCCCCCGCCCCACGGCGCAGATCAATATATCCTGCATCAACAATACCCGCTGATTCCAGCTTGGCAATTTCAACGCGCAACAATTCCAACACGGCGGGATATTCATCGCGCATGTAGATGAAACATTTTTCCGCCTCTACCGCCCAAGCAGCAATTAACATGCCCTCAAGAAACACATGGGGTTCGCGTTCCAAAAAATAGCGATCTTTGAATGTGCCAGGCTCGCCCTCGTCACCATTCACCGCCAAATAACGCGGGCCTTTGTTCATACGTACGAATGACCATTTTTTGCCTGACGGGAACCCTGCGCCCCCCATACCACGCAGACCACTTTCAAGCACTTCGTCTTGCAGGGTGTTTGGCGTTTTCGATCCACCGCGCAGCGCTTCCAGTTCGCGATAACCACCATCGTCGCGGTAATTTTCAAACATTTCATAATCTGGGATATGGGCGTGGGTATCACCCGCATCAATTGCCGCGGCGACCCTGCCCAAATCGGCGTGATCAATGTGATTATGGCCAATTTCCAAGGTTGGCGCCGTGTCACAGCGCCCCATGCAAGGCGCACGTAACACACGCACCGCACCCTTGCCGTTGTATTTCGTGGCCAAATTGCGCAGCAATTGTTCTGACCCTGCCAATTCACAAGACAAGCTGTCACAAACGCGGATGGTTAATGCGGGTGGTGCTGCTTCGCCCTCTTTGACGATATCAAAATGGGCGTAAAAACTCGCGACTTCATACACTTCTGTTTGCGAGAGTTTCATCATTTCCGCCAATGCCGCCAGATGCGGTGCGGACAAATGACCGTAGGTATCTTGGATCACATGCAGATGTTCGATCAACAAATCGGCGCGCATTTCGCGCCCCGCCAGCAAGGATTGCATTTCGTTAAGCACATCTTCGGTGACTTGGCGACCCTTGGGGGTTTTGCGCCCCTTGCCCTTGCCCGATTTCCAAACGCCTTTTTTGTCGTCCAATGCCATGTGAAATCCCTATTGATGTTACCCAACGCTATAGCGGGAATTGAGCAGGTGCAACCATGACAAAAACGACTTTAATCAGATTTTATACGGTTTCTGGGCATGGTTTACCCAAAATTCATCGCATTGCTTTAATCAATGGATGATGAAGTTCAACTAACCTTGGAAATCGATTGCGACATTCGACAATGATCCGTGGTACAAATGCTCGCCATGCCGAGATATGCTGGTCGCAAATCGCGTGGTGTATCACATTGGTGCTGCTACATTTTTGGCTGATATTTATGGCGCTGATTGTTTGTCGGGCATTGCCATTGATGGCGGCCCCGTTGGGATTATTCGTGTTTGCCGTGTTTTTTGCGCGCGTCAGTTTTGCCAATGCGAAATATTTGGTTCACCATTCAAACAGATATTTTCACCAACTGGGCGCATTGGTTTATGCCAGTCTTTTATTTGGGCACCGCGCAAGTTCGGAAATTTTGGTGCATCACATCCATTTGGCAACACCCCACGATCCCAACACGGCAAAACTAGGTGAAAATATTTATCAATTCGTTATCCCCGCTTGGGTTGGATCATATATGGCCGGGTTGCGCGGCGAAAATAAGCGGCGCATGGCGTTTAATCGTGGTCAGGTGGATCAAATTCATCCATATCTAAAATATTGGTTGGTGCCGTTGGTGATCGGTATTTTGATATATCAACTAATGGATGGTGGCGCCCTGGTTATGTACATCACACTGTCTGTTTTGACACAGCTTTTAACGCTGCTTTGCGATTACGTACAACATTACGGTTTGTCGCGTGATCGCGATCATTTCAAACGATATTTACCGGTTGAGCAACAACATCATTGGGTTGCGCCGTGTTGGATGACGATTTGCATTGATGCGCATAGTGACGGATCACCTTCGCCCCATCACCTAAGAAATCAATCACCACATTTACCATTCACAATGCTGACAATGATGTTCATTTGCCTGTTCCCGCGTTGGTTTCAACCCCTGATGCAACCCCGATTGCGTGATTGGCAACGGATGAAACGTAGTTGAACCAATAATTGCGCCTATGTTCCAATTCCGATATCATCGGCGAAATATTTTGAGGCGTAATCATGCGATCATTTGCGGTTATTTTCTGTTTCATTGCGGGTGTGCAAGTCTGTTTTGCACAAACCCCAGAAACACTTGTTACCCCCGAAAAGTTCCGGTCAATTTCAGAGGGAAAGACGCTGTATTTTTATCAGTTTGGTGAATTTTATGGGGTCGAAAAATATTTCGAAAATGGCCAATCCATTTGGAAACCCGCAAATGGTACATGCGAAAGCGGGCAATGGCACGCCGAGGGCAATCAGATTTGTTTTGAATACCAAGATAACCCGATAAAATCCTGTTGGAATATATATCAAAGCGATCAAGGGTATCATGCGCGGATTAACAACAACCCTGCCTACTACGATTTACACCTTGGCAAGGTGAATGATGACGACATCATTTGTCCTGCACCCGAATTAAGCTCCTAAAACAAGCTGCCCTGACCACCCCCCGATGGTTTTGGGGTTGGTTTTTTCTTGGGCTTTGGCGCAGGTGTATCGACACCCCCGATTTGCACATGACCGTCGGAAAATTCAATATCTAAGCCCGCCGCAGAGCCTGCAGATTTTGCATTCGTCACCAAAGCACCCGTATCATCGCGCACCACCGCATAACCCCGTTTCAACGTCGCAGTATATCCCAGCGTTTCATTCAAACGCGCCAAGCCATCAAGACGCGACCGCAGTTGATTAATTTGTGTTTTTGCCGCCTGTCCAAAGCGGCGTGATACGGTTTCAACAGATTGTTTTTTATAGGTGATTTGTTGGTTTAACACCTGTGGACGCAGCCCTGCACTGGTTTGGGATAATACCGTGCGTTTGTTTTGTGCCACTGATTGCAATGCACGGGGCAATCGTCCCGCCAATACATCTAAGCGTTGCCCTTGAATCCCGACCAATTCGGCAGGGTTTGGTAATGCACGCGATAAATCACGCAAACGCTGGCGGCGATTATCCAACCCCGTTTGCAGGCTGCGCAATCGGCGCGTTTCGATATTGCCCAACCAACCCAACAAATCGGCCCGCACAGGTACCGCATGTTCCGCCGCCGCCGTGGGTGTTGGCGCACGCAAATCGGATGCAAAATCAATTAATGTTGTATCGGTTTCGTGCCCAACCGCGGATATCAGGGGAATTTCACTCGCGGCCGCTGCGCGCACCACCGATTCCTCGTTAAACCCCCATAAATCTTCGAGCGAACCACCACCGCGTGCAACGATAATCAAATCGGGCCGTGGGATCGCCCCGCCCACGCTCATCGCGTTGAAACCTTCGATCGCGGCTGTCACCTCTGATGCGCATTTTTCACCCTGCACGGCAACCGGCCAGATCAAAACCTTGCGCGGAAATCGATCGCGCAGGCGGTGCAGAATATCACGGATCACCGCACCCGATGGCGATGTGACAACGCCGATCACCTCTGGCAGGTATGGAATGGGCTGTTTGCGATCCTGATCGAATATCCCCTCGCCCGCCAACATCTGTTTGCGTTTTTCCAGCATGGCCATCAATGCGCCAACACCCGCAGGCGCGATATTTTCGATCACCATTTGGTATTTCGATTGCCCTGGGAATGTGGTGAGCTTGCCGGTTGCGACCACTTCCATGCCTTCTTCGGGCTGGGTGCGCAATTTTGATGCAACACCTTTCCACATCACCCCCGCCATAACAGCGCGGTCGTCTTTGAGATCAAGGTAAACATGACCAGAGCGAGGTCGCGACACGCGCCCGACCTCTGCGCGGATACGCACATGAGAAAATTCGCCTTCGATCATGCGTTTCACCGCGCCTGAAATTTCAGACACGCTAAATTCTGGCGCGTTTTGCCCCTCGCTTGGTGCGTCGATTAAATCGGACATCTGGTGTTAGATCCCTTGCCTCTGCTCTTGCACGACTTTAGAACGCATCACAACAAAGGCCAAGTCAGGAGTATCGCAAAAATGAACATTCTTATCCTTGGAAGTGGTGGGCGCGAACATGCGCTGGCTTGGGCTGTGCGCCAAAATCCAAAATGCGATGAATTGTTTTGCGCCCCTGGCAATGCAGGGATCGCGGATGTCGCAACATGTGTCGCACTTGATCCAGAGGATAGCGTTGCTGTTGTTGCCTTTTGCGCAGACAACAACATTTCATTTGTCATCGTTGGCCCAGAGGCGCCATTGGCCAAAGGCGTCGCAGATGATTTACGTGCGGCAAATATCCTTACATTCGGGCCATCCGCTGCCGCTGCACAGCTCGAAGCATCCAAAGCATTTACCAAAGAAATCTGTGATGCATCCGGTGCACCCACCGCGGCCTATGCACGTTTTACCGATGGAAAACACGCCAAAGATTACGTGCGCAAACAAGGCGCACCAATTGTGATCAAGGCCGATGGTTTGGCCGCAGGCAAAGGTGTGATTGTCGCGATGAGCGAACAAGAAGCATTGGACGGCTTGGATGATATGTTCAGCGGTGCATTTGGCGATGCAGGCGCAGAGGTTGTGATCGAAGAATTCATGGAAGGCGAAGAAGCCAGCTTTTTCATCCTGTCAGATGGGAAAAACATCCTGCCCATTGGCACCGCCCAAGACCACAAACGCGCCTTTGATGGCGACCAAGGCCCAAATACTGGTGGCATGGGCGCCTATTCCCCCGCGCCCGTGATGACGGATACGGTCACACAAAAAGCACTGGTTGAAATTGTCCAACCCACCGTCGATGAAATGGCGCGTCGTGGCACACCATACCAAGGTGTGCTTTATGCAGGTTTCATGATCAAGGATGGGCAACCGCGCCTTGTAGAATATAACGTGCGCTTTGGCGATCCTGAATGTCAGGTCTTGATGATGCGCCTTGGCGCACAAGCGCTTGATGCGATGCTTGCCTGTGCCAAGGGTCAATTGGATCAATTCCAAATCAATTGGGCGGATGACCATGCACTTACGATTGTGATGGCGGCAAATGGATATCCTGGTTCATATGCCAAAGGCAGCGAAATCAAAGGTTTGGATGGGCTGAATAATGAAACCACATTGCATGTTTTCCACGCGGGCACCAAATCCGATGGCACAACAATTCTTGCCAATGGTGGACGGGTGTTAAATATCACAGCGCGTGGTGAAACACTTCAATCTGCACGTGATGCTGCGTATGAAACAATTGCGAAAATAGACTGGCCAGATGGTTTTTATCGCAAGGATATCGGCTGGCGCGCGCTCTAATCTCCAAATGTTTTAAATATCCAAATCGCCAGATTTTGCCTGATCCTAAACCTTGTGGTGGGCGACGCGTAGCAGTTTTGGATATTTATACAAAATGGATTAGCAGTTGAGCGCAGATTGCAGGCTTTGTTTATCACGCAACGCGCCAATGTCTTTGGACGTGAGGTTTGCGCCGATGAAATAGGTTGCGCGTATCCGTTGCCAAGAAGAATCCGCCGTGATGATTTCAGCGCGTCCATCACAGATACGCACACCGCCAGATATAAAATTTTCGCCGATGCGATGATTTGTTAGCCCCTGCAATTTGGCGATTTCTTTCAAACGTCCATTATCAAATTCCCAAACACGCAACACCTTTGCCAGATGTGGACGATCGACATAGGCGACATCCATTTTTCCATTGCCATTGAAATCGGCAATTCCAGCGGGCGCGAGCCAGCGGTGTGATGTTCCGATTGATGGTGTTTGCGCGATCTTGCCGTTTTCGTCATAGATCGCAAGCGCTGCACCGCGTTGCATATCGGTTTCAATCACCACAACCTCGTTGTCGCCGTCACCATCCATATCGGCAAGGCGCGGTGCGATGTCTTCGAACACATGGGATTTTGGCAAGGTAATAATGCGGGTTTCTTGGGTTTTGCCGATTTTCACACGCAATTCCAATGCACCATATTCAATGTCATCGCCCAGCACCGCGTGGGTGTAGCGTTTTGTTGGGTTTGAATATTTAGCAGATAAAATATCGGCGCTGGCAAGCGCACTGCTCAACGCCAAACTTGTGACCACGATTGGGGTTACTATTTTCACCCCAACACGCATTATATTTGTTTTTCTGGCATACGAACAATCAGGCCATCCAGATCGTCGGATACTTTTAACTGGCAGGTCAGGCGCGATTTTTCAGTGTCTGGTTCCCACGCAAAATCAAGCATGTCTTCTTCCATTGCATCCTTGGCTGGTAATTTTTCAACCCAGGTTGCATCAACATAAACGTGACAGGTGGAACAGGCACATGCACCGCCACAATCGGCCTCGATGCCAGGGATGTTGTTGTCGCGGGCACCTTCCATCACTGTTAGTCCGTTGGCGACGTCAACAACATGTTCTTTGCCGTTATGCTCGATATAGGTAATTTTGGCCATGCCGTTTTCCTTGTATGTCTTGCGTTCAAATCTATGTAATATGCCAAACCTGTCATTTCCAGCGGTTTTTGTCATGTCAGAAATCTTGCGCATCACATGTATGTGGGAGGGTTAGCATTTGCGTTCAATTTGTCGAAAATTTTCGTTTAATTATAATAGATTACGCGTTAACCAACCCGAATAGTTTAGTTTGATTTTTAGGGAAATTTGTCACAATTAGAACCCATCAACACATAGGGGTATGGGTTATGACAATCACGTTTCACAGCACGAATGCTGGTTTTTATACTTTGGGTGTCACAGAAATGGCGATGTCGCCAGCGTTGTTTTTGC
This sequence comes from Paramylibacter ulvae, assembly GCF_014652655.1. Lineage (GTDB taxonomy): Bacteria > Pseudomonadota > Alphaproteobacteria > Rhodobacterales > Rhodobacteraceae > Amylibacter > Amylibacter ulvae. The sequence goes on along the minus strand of NZ_BMZF01000005.1, from coordinate 117,881 downwards.
AAACGGATCAAAATGTAACGGGGCAATTTGTGGCCTTGGATGATCAATCCCACTGGCAGAACATTGAAAGCCTTGGGAATACGTCCTTCTTCGCGCGCGCCGACAATATCGGCGCATTGCCCCATGGGTATTTAGGACAGCTTGCATCAATAAATTTGCAATCGGTAACACTGTATCGCCAAGAGCATGGCCAAGATATCGCCATTGGACAGCTGACATTTGATAATATGATCGCCGTACAAGCGACATATGAAACCATTGGTAATCATGCTCAAAACGGATGGGTGGTTGATGTCGCGCCGAGCATAATGCAAATCGCATCACAACAAGGATTCACATTTTTGGGAGGGCGCGGCGCGGACATATTCGATCTGAATTATGAACCGCTTTATTACCGCGAAACCAATGAAATTCGTCTGCGTGGGGGTGATGATTTTGCCAATGGATCGTCTGGAAATGACCGTATATTTGGTGGGCGTGGTGATGATGTATTGATCGATAACGCAGGGCAAAACCACCTGTTTGGTGGTGCGGGTGACGACGATATTACATTTGGTAATCAGTCCGATGGCAATCGCGGGCGCGGTGGCGCGGGGGATGATGTGATCGTGTCGGGCCATGGCAACGATGCATTGTTCGGCGGGTCAGGCGATGATGACATTTTTGCAGGCAATGGCGACGACATTTTGCGCGGAGGCACTGGTGACGACACGATCCAAGGTGACGACGGTGTTGATCGCATATTTGGGGGATCAGGTGATGATCTGATCAACGCGGGATCTGGTCATGATCTGTTGGTTGGCGGCACGGGGCACGATACATTTGTGTTTTATCAAAATACCGATGGGCATGATGTAATCCGTGATTTCGACGCGGATGCCGATATGATCGCCCTGCCCGATTTGATTGACGGGTTTGATGAATTGCAATTTACCCAACAGCGCAATGGAACCTTGATCACAATCGCTGACGAAGATTTTTCAATTAAACTGCGCGGCGTGGATGCGGATAACATCACCGCAGATGATTTTATCTTTGCGGATTTTTGTTAACCCGAACAAAAAGTCCGCAGAAAATTCTGACATATTCACAGCAGTAGGCGACAAAACGTTCTCCAATAGAAACCTTCGACCGAGCAGTGACATTTATATTTTTTTCCAGTGTTTAAAGCTGATTTTGATAAAGCGGGTCATTCAGCCAGATTGGCAGGGACACTGCCTTTGTCTTGCGCAGCGATAAGACGATTACAAATGCTTTGATAGTGGTTTGCATCCATTCGTTCTTCGCGCTTGCTGAAACCCTTCTTCGTCAGATGACCCAATGCATAACCGAACACCAACATGATAAAAATCGGCCCTAGGATGTGCAGTGCAAAACCATGATACCAAATTGCCACGGCGAACAGGATGCCGATACCGATAAGGCTCAGAACGATTTCAAGGTTCTTTTCAAGCGTTATGAAACCCTGTGTTTGGTTCGGGCTTTGTACAATCCTGACTGACCGCGCACGGCCTGGTCGACACATGATATCGACAACAGTGTTCAAGCCAACCATACCCTCCTTGCTGGGTTGAGCTTCCGCCCAGATCACTTCGTTTTCATGGGTCTCGTACTCAACAATCGGATAATGCTCCGCAAAGCTGCTCTCTGAGGCATATTTTATTTTCGTGAAGCCAACAATGCGACCTGAAGCATGGCGCAGTTTTGGCACCTCGTCTTCAATGCGTTTTCGTGTTGTGACAGCACGGTGAAAAGAGCGCCCAAGGAAAAGAGGAATCGCAAGGAGGACACCAACAAAAATTATGGTAGAAACAGTTTCGATCAGAATATCTCCTTTATGCCTTCAGCTTAGAACTAAACAATCCAACAAAAATGTCTACTCGATAGCGGTAATTGGGTTTTTACATAAAATCTACTATCGCGCCAATACTCTGGAAAGAGTGAACAAAGCGGTCATTCAGCGGCAGAGAAGCAACCGCAGCAAATTCAGATAATGTGTGGCGCAATAACAAAACGCTGCCCGAAACCAATCGGACAGCGTTTATTTTGTTGTGATCTGTTGGCACTTGCGCGTTAACAAATTGCGCGGTCTTTATGGAATTCGACCTCGCCTTATTCTTCCAAGGACAGCGCCACAAAGCGTGGGTTGCCATCGCGTTGCACCAGCAACAAAACCGATTTACGCCCTGAATCGCGTGCCTGTTTGAATATATCTGACAGCTCTGATGGGGTGGATACGGGGGTTTGGCCAACCTCTGCAATGATGTCACCAGAACGGATGCCTTTATCAAAGGCATCTTTGGTTTCATCGACAGAAATCACCGCAACACCTTTGGCGTTATTGTCCAAGTTCAATCGTTCACGCAATTCTGGTGTGATCGCGGTCAGGGTCATGCCCAATTTTTCCGCCTCTTCCGGTGTGTCTGTTGGATCTGCGGATGCAGGAACAACCTCAGCACGCTCTGCGTCTTCACGACGGCCCAAAACAACCTTTACCGTTTGCGTTTTACCATCGCGATAGATCAACATACGCACGCTGTCGCCCACGCCTGAATTACCAACGATACGCACCAATTCGCGTGTGTCTTCGATGTCTTTGCCATCAAATTGCAAAATCACATCGCCTGCCAAAATGCCTGCTTCGGTTGCCGGGCCTTCTGGTACGTCTGATACCAACGCGCCTGCGACCTTGTCCAAGCCAAGAGCATCGGCCATTTCCGCATCAACGTCTTGGATGCGTACACCCAACCAACCGCGACGGGTTTCGCCAAATTCTTGCAATTGAGAAACAACCTTGGAAACCACATTTGATGACATCGCAAAGCCAAGCCCGATGGAACCACCCGTTGGTGAAATGATTGCGGTGTTCACGCCCACAACATTGCCGTCCATGTTGAACAGTGGCCCACCAGAGTTACCACGGTTAATCGCAGCGTCTGTTTGGATGTAATCGTCATATGTGCCGCGCAAGGATCGGTTGCGTGCGGAAATAATACCGCTGGTCACGGTGAAACCTTGGCCCAGTGGGTTACCAATGGCCATGACCCAATCGCCAACGCGTGATACATCGCTGTCGCCAAATGTCACAAACGGGAGCGGTTCGGAGGCTTCGACCTTTAACACCGCAACATCGGTTTTTTCATCGCGGCCAACCAATGTGGCCTCTAATTCTTTGCCGTCGAAAAATTCGATAATAATTTCGTCGGCCTTATCAATAACGTGATTGTTGGTGACGATGAAACCATCAGCAGAAATTACAAAACCAGAACCCAGCGCTGATGCACGGCGTGATGGTGCCTGTCCATCTGGGCCACCAAATAAATCAGGGAATAATTCGCGAAACGGCGAACCTTCGGGCACTTGTGGCATCATCGGTTGATCCGCACGTTGTGTGACCGTTGTTGTCGTCGTGATGTTGACCACGGATGGGCTTAACCGTTCCGCCAGATCGGCAAAGCTATCTGGGGCGCCGCGTGCGTGGGTGACGACCGCTTGTGCCATCAACAGCGCCAGCGTCAGAACCGCACCGATTAAATATGTCTGCCTGTGTTCGGTCGTATCAGACCGAGTAATCGCGATGCTTTTCACTTTATATCCTCCTTGGGAACATCTTCGACGCGCCAAAGTCTGGCGCCTGTTCTATAATTTGTAGTCTTTTAGCAACAATGCAAGCCTAACTGACGCACAGCCTGTCAAATAGATGTGAATAATTGGCATTAATTTTGTGAACGGCGGAGTTCAGCGCAAATTTTGCGATTATCCAGCAACCCAAACCAACCAGTTGCCGTGCACCCAGCCCTTTTTTTTGTTATTGGGGCCATAAAAAATGCCGTGCCACTTTCCACGTTGATTACAATCGGCGACGATATCGCCATTATATATTTGATCTATTTTGCGATATTTTGATCCAGGGCCAGTGCGCACGGCCAAAAATCCATCGCCATTTGGGTTGAGCCCCTCCACCCTGCTGGACCCGCAAATCGCGGCTTGACCGTCGCCTTTCATTACTTTGATTTCAACATCCAATTGTTGCGCGATCACAGCTGACGCATGAAATGCGGTGATCAAACCCAACAACACATACCTAATTTTTTGCATAAAATTGCTCCGCATTGGTACGTAAAATTTTGCGCATCTCTGCGCTATATTTGAATATTCTGATTGGAAGTGATTACAGATTAACCCCTGTTATGGGGATGTGTCAAACGCATGCAAAAAGGGCCGATGCGAACATCGGCCCTTTTCAATTCTATTTATCGCAATTTATTTTACGTTATCTGATTTCAGATATTCGAAAAACTCGCTGTCTGGAGACATCACCATGGATGAGTTTCCAGATTTCAAGGCATTTTCATATGCGCTAAGAGAACGGTAAAATGCAAAGAATTCGGGGTCGCGGCCAAAAGCCTCTGCAAAAATAGCGTTGCGCGCTGCGTCTGCTTCACCGCGAATAATCTCGGCGTTTTTGGTTGCCTCTGATACAGTTTCAACAACCGTACGATCAGCGCCAGCGCGCACACGTTGCGCCGCCTCGTTACCGCGCGCGATTTCATCCGCCGCCTCGCGTTCACGTTCAGCACGCATACGTGCGAATGTGGCCTCTAGGTTTTGCGTGGGCAAATCGGCGCGTTTGATCCGCACGTCAATGATTTCCACACCCAGCGCAGATGCTTCTTGGCGGGCACCATCACGGATTTGCGTCATCAGACCAACACGATCTGCCGATAGAATTGTGTTTGATGTAACACCACCCAATACTTGGCGCAATTCAGCAGTTAAAATCGGTTCCAATCGACGTGACCCCAATTCAACACCACCCGTGCGCACCGCACGACGGAATTTTGTTGCATCCGCAATGCGCCAGCGCGCAAATGCATCCACAACCAAACGACGATCATCAAGTGGTGTGACCTCTAACGCTTGGGTATCAAGGGGCAAAATACGTTTGTCGTAAATGACGATTTCATGTGCAAATGGCACTTTGAAATACATACCTGGTTCATCGATTTCTTGGGTGATTTCACCAAACCACAGACGCAATGCTTTTTCGCGTTCATCCACGATGAACACCGATGACATCACGGCCACAACAGCCACCAGCAATACTGGCATAATAAATGCAGAACGGTTCATTAGTTTGTCCCCGCTTTTTTGTTTAATTCATTTAACGGCAGATATGGCACAACGCCCTGACCACCACTGTTTTCATCCAGAATGATTTTGTCGATACCGCCCAAAACCTTTTCCATTGTTTCCAGATAAAGACGTTTGCGTGTCACGTCTTTGGCCTTGGCATATTCATCATACACGGCGACGAAACGTGATGCTTCACCTTCGGCTTCGTTCACGACCTGTGCGCGATAACCTTCGGCTTGTTCCATCAACTGTGCAGATTCACCGCGTGCCTCGGCAACCACACGGTTGGCATAGGCATCTGCTTGTTTTTCCAACGTATCGCGTGTTTGTTCTGCTGCTTGTACTTCACGAAAAGCGTCGATCACTTCGCGGGGTGGATCGGCACGGTCAAAGTTGACACGCACAATATTTACACCAGCGTCATAGCTGTTCAGCGTGCTTTGAATCAATTCTTGCAATTCTTGCGCAATCGCGCCGCGATCACGGTTCAAAATTGGTGCAAGGTTGGAACGCGCGATAATTTCACGCATCGCGGATTCAGACACGGCCGCGATGGTTTCATTTGGTGCAGCAAGGTTAAACAAAAAATCTTCGGGGCTAATGATGTTCCAAACAACTTGGAAATCGATATCCACGATATTTTCGTCACCTGTCAGCATCAAACCCTTGTCGTCCCCTGCGCCGCGCGCAACGCCAACGGACAATGTGTTTTCGCGTGATACAGGCAAGATTTCCTTGGTCACAACAGGCCAAGGCGCAAAGTTAATGCCCGCACCTTCGACACATTCACCGCGACATTCGCCCAGAAACAATTCAACCGCATTGTCACCGTCTTGAACGCGATAAACGCTGGCAAACAGCCAGAGCGCGATTGCAGCGATAACAAACAGCCCCATAGACCCCGCGCCAAATCCGCCAGATGGCGCAGATGGGCGATTGCCCCCGCCGCTGCCCTTGCCAGATTTGCCGCCCATGATGGCGCGCAATTGTTCCTGGCCTTTGCGGACAATTTCGTCGATTTCATTTACAGGTGGCCGTCCGCCGCCGCGGTTTCCACCGCCTTGATTTCCGCCGCCGTTATTCCCTGAACCGCGGTTTCCACCGCCGCTGCCCCATGGGCCGCCCTTGTTGTCTGGCATTGTTAAATGCGTCCTTTCGTTACGGTCTTATGCTATCAAATGATAACTGTAGCCATTTGTCAAAATTTCAAGTGTGCTAGCGCGTTGGTGACTTCATTGTGACTAGTTCTTCTGCCGCTGTGGGGTGCACGGCGACGGTTGCGTCAAACTGTTCCTTGGTTGCACCCATTTTCACAGCAATCCCTGCCAATTGGATCATTTCGCCCGCTGCGTGGCCGACGATATGCACGCCCAAAACCACTCGCGTTGCCTTTGATACGATCAATTTCATCAGCATCTTTTCATCCTTACCGGCAAGGATATGTTTCATTGGGCGAAATGCGGCGGAATAGACTTCGATCTCTTCTTTGCTGCGCGCTTCTTCTTCGCCCATGCCCACCGTGCCGATTTCGGGCTGTGTAAATACCGCCGTTGGGATCAGTTCATGATCGGGGCTGGTTGGGTTATCATGGAAAACGGTTTCCACAAATGCCACACCTTCGCGGATGGCAACGGGGGTTAATTGAACGCGGTCTGTCACATCACCAATGGCATATATGCTGTCGACGTTGGTGCGTGAGTATTGATCAACAATGACCTCGCCTTTTTTGCCGAGCTCTACACCCGCAGTTTCAAGGCCAAGGTTATCGGTGTTTGGCACGCGCCCTGTTGCATATAAAATGGTATCAAACACATATTTATCGCCATTATTATCCGTCAGATGCAATTCATTGCCCACTTTGGTGATCGCACCCGCCAAATCGGTATTCACGCGCAGATCAATCCCCTTGGCACGCATTTCATTGGCAACATGATCGCGCACTTCGTTATCGAACCCGCGCAGGATTTGTTCGCTGCGGTAAAACTGTGTGACCTGTGTGCCCATGCCATTGAGGATTCCCGCAAATTCACAGGCGATATAGCCACCGCCCACAACCAACGCGCGTTTTGGTTGGCTGGTCAGGTGAAAAATATCGTTCGATGTAATCACATGCTCGCTGCCATCAATATTTGGCACAAACGGACGGCCACCTGTGGCGATCAGAATGGTTTTGGCGCTAAATTCTTCGCCGCTGGCCAATTTCACACTATGCGGCCCCGTGACAGTTGCGCGGGTATCAAACATTTGCGCGCCCGCCCCGCCCAGGTTTTTGGCATAGATCTTTTCAAGACGCTCCAATTCCTTGTCTTTGGCCGCGATCAATGTCGCCCAATCAAACGAGGTTTCACCAACAGTCCAACCATACCCTGCCGCGTCTTCGAACATTTCGGAAAATTCAGATGCATAAACCATCAGCTTTTTGGGAACACAGCCGCGGATCACACATGTGCCACCGTAACGATATTCTTCGGCAACAGCGACCTTGGCACCCGTTGCGGCCGCCAAACGCCCGGCACGCACACCACCAGAACCAGCGCCAATAACAAAAAGGTCGAAATCGTAATCCATCATTTATCCCATCACGCGTTTGATCAATGCCGCCTCTGCGTCCAGATCATATTGTTGTTCGGTCCAATCCGCGCTGCCCTTATGTTGGACGCGCGCCAAACCGTTTCCATCACCCACCACAATCGCGGTGGTCATATCCAAAAACAGCCCTGTTTCCACAACACCCGCAATGGATGTGAGCGCAGTGGCAAGGGCGGCTGGATTACCTATTTTTTTTAGGCGAAGATCAAGGATGAAATGCCCCTCGTCTGTCACAAATGGGTTATCACCGCCGCGCCGTGTGATGGTTTGCCCATCAACATCTGCCGTTTTCAACACATCCGCGATCAAGCGCTGCGTGGTTTGCCAGCCAAATTTCACCACCTCTACAGGTAAATCAAACGCGCCCAGATGTTGCACTTGTTTGGATGCATCCGTGATGATTACCAACTGATCCGCCGCCGTTTCAACGATTTTTTCTTGTAACAATGCGCCACCGCCACCTTTGATTAGGTTCAGATCAGGATCAAATTCATCCGCCCCATCAATCGCCAGATCAAGCTGTCCGATATCATCAAGCGCGTGAATTTTAATGCCAAGGCTTTCTGCCAATTGTGTGGTCACACTGGATGTTGCAGCCGCGCTAAACTGCAAACCATTGTTTGATTTTGCATCGGCCAGTAATTTCACCAACCACGCCGCTGTTGATCCCGTGCCAAGCCCCAATTTCATATCGGGTTGCACAAATTCCAATGCTCGTTTTGCAGAAATAAATTTGCCAGTTTCAGCAGCGTTTAACATCGTGGAATACCCCCCAAAAGATTCTTACAGGCCTTATAGGTTGTTTGGTGTCATTCGACGAGGGCGAAATCGCCACAGATGTGTCGGTTTCCTATAGGAAACATCGCACAGCCACGTTACAAGACCACAAAAGGAGACCCCATTCATGTTTCTAAGCATCTTTGAAATTTTCAAAATCGGCGTTGGCCCATCATCCAGCCACACAATGGGGCCAATGGTGGCCGCCGCACGGTTTTTGGATCGTATCTTGGAACTGGGTCTGAAACCCGCGAGTGTTGGGGCGAGCCTGCATGGAAGCCTTGCATTTACAGGCAAAGGCCATCAATCGGATTTCGCAACCATCATGGGGTTGGCGGGTATGGCACCCGATAATTTCAATGCCGAACTGGCCCAAGACATCCTTGCCGATATTGAAAAAAACAAACAGATTCAGCCCGATGGGCACCCAGTTTATCATTTCGATGCAAATGCCGATGTGCGGTTTGATTATGAAAACACACTGCCGGGCCACGCCAATGGCATGACGTTTTTCGCATATGATGCACTTGGCGGGGTGATCTTGGAAGAAATCTATTATTCCATCGGCGGTGGGTTTGTGCAAACGGCGATTGAATTGAATGCAGGTGCTGAAACCACAGGATATCAGGCGCGCGTGCCTTATCCGTTTAAATCCGCCAATGAAATGCTGGCGATGGCACGTGACAGCGGCAAAACCATTGCGCAAATGAAATATGCCAATGAAACCGTTGAAACACCTGCGGAAGAGTTGGACAAGGGGATCAAACGGATTTGGCAAGTGATGAATGATTGTATTGATGCGGGTCTGGCAACCGATGGTATTTTACCAGGTGGCTTAAACGTGCGCCGCCGTGCCAAGGATATTCACAATAGCCTGTTGGCTGAACACGGTCAAAATTTTGCAGCCCCCCATATCATCAACGATTGGATTTCGATGTATGCCATGGCGGTGAACGAACAAAACGCCATGGGGGCACAGGTTGTCACCGCCCCCACCAATGGTGCGGCGGGGGTAATTCCATCCACCCTGCGCTATTATTTGGATCATGTGCCAAATGCGAGCGTGGATAAAATCCCAGAATTCCTTCTTACTGCCGCTGCCGTTGGCGGGTTAATCAAACACAATGCATCGATTTCAGGCGCAGAAGTTGGCTGCCAAGGCGAAGTCGGTTCCGCATCCGCAATGGCGGCGGCTGGGCTATGTGCATTGCTGGGTGGTACGCCAGAGCAAATCGAGAACGCCGCTGAAATCGCATTGGAACATCATTTGGGCATGACATGTGATCCGATCAAAGGCTTGGTTCAGGCGCCGTGCATTGAACGCAATGGTCTGGGCGCGATCAAGGCCGTTTCGGCGGCGTCCCTGTCCATGCGTGGCGATGGCAAACATTTGGTCAGTTTGGATGCCTGTATCGAAACCATGCGTCAAACGGGAATGGATATGAACGAAAAATACAAAGAAACATCTTTGGGTGGTTTGGCGGTGAATTTACCCGCCTGTTAAAACAGCTGATTCAACACGTTTGAAAGTTGACCAATGGGTAAAATTATCAAAACCTTGCCCGATGTGATGTTTATAACCACTTGATCTGCATCGGTTTCATTTGACGTGGCAATGCGCCCATCTGGTGCCAATTCCAGCCCATCGATGTTCCAGCGAAGCCCGCGACTCTCGCCCAACGCGCGAGTCGTTGGAAAAATGCCGATCGGCGATTCGATGCCCAAGTTCAGACACAATTCGCCAAATTCTTCGCCCCAAAGAAATGCGAACTCGTTTTTTTCGATCAAAAAAATCGATTGGTCTGGGTTTTTTGCAACAGTATTAAAAGCCGCCAAATGATGATCCATCCGCCCGCCCGTAAAACCGACACACAGATAATATTGCGCAGCGACGGTTGCCAAGGTTTTTTCAAAATCCGTGCGATCCTGATCGTGAATTAACACTTTGTTAACACTTTGATAAAAAGGCATTTTTTCGGTCGCTGAATCCAAATCCCCGATCACAGCTTGGGGTTCAGACAGCGCATTGGCCAAGCCCCCATCAGCACAATAAACGGTATTTGCCATACCCGTAATGGTTGAAACTTGTGTGTTTTCAACGGGTCCCGCACCAATCAAAGTGACACCATGTTCGTGTTTAAACCGCGCTGTTTCCATGATCATTCCACTATTTCGCCACAAACGGCAGTCATTAGTTGATTATGAGATAAATTGCTGCAAATCTAGTCCTGCTTGCGAAGGGCGATTTGGAAACGAAACCAAACCCGGGGGGGTCAAATGACATCGAATGTAAAAAACAAAGCACTAACGATTAGTTACGGCACATTTACAATCACACTCGAAGGATTCGATGATCCTTTCCCGATCATGAAACGCGTTACCGAATATTTCCGCCGTATTGCATCGGACGACAAAACGTTTGGTACTTTGTCTGAAAACGATCAAACGCGCGCATTGGACATCATTGCCAAAACATTGCAAGACAATGAAATGAGCATCACCACAACCAAAAGCGGCCTGGTTATCCTGCCACGCGCCGATTTGAACCTGGATGATGATCTGGAATATGCCCAAGACGATCAAAATGCGGAAATCTTCGTCGAAGACGACGTTGAAGCCAACTTTGACACACATGATTTCGACACAAAATACATCGAACCAGACGATACCGCAGATCGTTTGATCCTGGACGAAACAATTCCAGAAGACCCGTATTATAATGACGATGGCCTGACAGCGGCGCTGAATGCATCCGCAGAAGAGATCGACAAATTCGACACAAGCCGCGTTTTCCGCCGCCCACTGCGCATCATTCGTAGCACTTACGAAGAGCCAGAGGTTGTTTTGCCAGCAGAAGAAACCGCATCGAACGACGATGACCGCGCGAGCCAACTTTTGGCAAGCATGCGCGGAGCGCCAAGCTTGAAATTTGGTGTTACAGAGGGTGAAACAGAAACAGCACCGTCTGCATTGTTGCCAGAATTGGATGACGTTGTTGTTGATTTGCCAGAAACAATAGTCGCGCAAACGCCAAGCATCGAAGAACCAACATTGGCCGAAGTTGACCCGATTGACGAAGACAAAATCGCGGTCGCACAAAGCTTTAAACGCATTCGTTTGCAATTAGATGACGAAGCAGCGGATGAAGATAACCTCGTGCTGGTTGCAAATCGTAAATAATAACCTAGATACAACCTATCTCGGTTGGGAAGGGTCGCGAACTTCGGTTTGCGGCCCTTCACATTTTTAGCGATTGATTATGTATCGGTGTTTTCAGGGTCTTCTTTGCCAACGCCCATAAAAACGGCCTTGATTGGAAATGCCCACGCAACCCCCATCACCACATAGATCAGCAATTCCAACAGCGGATGCAATCGTGGCAACAGGTTCATGATCGTCACACAAATGATGATATAGGCTGGCAGCCCAATCAACAGCACGAACAACGACCAGCGCCGACGTGTTTTGTATGACATGCCTTTGGTTTTATCGCTCATTGCGCCCTGCCCCGATCAATCATTAAACGGGTCAGTGACCAAAATAGTATCTTCGCGTTCGGGTGATGTGGACACCAATGCAACAGGGCAATCTATCAATTCTTCGACGCGGCGAATGTATTTAATCGCATTGGCCGGCAGATCCGCCCAAGAGCGTGCGCCTTCGGTGCTTTCTGACCAGCCATCGATTTCCTCGTAGATTGGAACGCAACGCGCCTGTTCGTCCGCCGCTGTTGGCAAATAATCCAAACGCTTGCCGTCCAAATCATAGGCAACACAGATTTTCAGCGTCTCGAAACCATCCAAAACATCGAGTTTTGTCAAACAGATACCAGTGATACCTGATGTGGCGCATGTTTGGCGCAGCAATGCAGCATCAAACCAACCACAACGGCGTTTACGCCCTGTTGTTGTGCCAAATTCATGGCCGCGTTCGCCCAAACGTTGGCCATCTGCGTCTTCCAATTCTGTTGGAAACGGGCCTTCGCCAACACGTGTTGTATATGCCTTAACAATACCCAGAACATAATCAATCGCTGTTGGGCCAAGTCCAACACCCGTTGCCGCCTGTCCTGCGATCACATTTGAAGATGTCACAAACGGGTATGTGCCAAAATCAATATCCAACAACGCACCCTGTGCGCCCTCAAACAAAATGCGTTTGCCTGCTTTGCGTTTTTCTTTCAAAACCTGCCACACAGGTGCGGCATAGGGCAAAATTTGCGGTGCAATTTCTTGTAATTGTGCGATCAGCTCGTCGCGATCGATCTCATCGAAACCCAAACCTTTGCGCAATGGGTTGTGGTGTTGCAATGCGCGATCAACGCGCGCCTCTAGCGTGGCAGCATCGGCCAAATCGGCAACGCGCACGGAACGACGGCCAACCTTATCCTCATAAGCTGGGCCAATGCCCCGCCCTGTTGTGCCGATCTTTGTTCCCTTGCTCGCCGCCTCTTCACGCACACGATCCAGTTCGCCGTGGATTGGCAGGATCAGCGGCGTGTTTTCTGCAATCATCAGGTTTTCAGGTGTGATTTCAACGCCTTGTGCGCGAATGGTTTCGATTTCAGACATCAAATGCCACGGATCAAGAACCACGCCGTTACCGATTACCGATAATTTCCCGCCCCGTACAACGCCCGATGGCAATGCGTGCAATTTGTAAACCTTGCCATCCACAACCAATGTATGCCCCGCATTGTGGCCGCCTTGGAATCGCGCAACAACATCTGCGCGTTCTGACAACCAGTCTACGATTTTACCTTTGCCTTCATCGCCCCACTGGGCACCGACAACAACTACATTGGCCATATTTAGATTCTTTCGGTTATGAACTCCGACGCTGTGTATAGCCAAGCGTCGCGCAGGGTGAAACAACAATTTAGTCGCGGATGGCGCAAAACCGTTATAGAATTGATTCATGACCGCAAAATTTGCGGGATTTGCAAAGGACTCATCACATGCGAACCGCTTTGTTTATCGCCCTTGCGGTATTTTCCGCGGGGCAATCATATGCCGATCCAAACGCCATGCGTGAATACCATATATCGGGGCTACGCGCGGCGAATTTTTACACCTATCTAGGGCGCGAAATGATCCCTGCGCGTGAAACAGATTTGGCCAGCCCATGCATTGATGTGTTGCCCACAAATCCAGATCATGCATTTTTTAGCTGTGTTTCCAAACGCTTATACCAATCGCGCCAATTCGATGATGTGTATTTTTCCATTCACAAACATGATGGACGCGATGTTTTGGTGGTGGTTTATGACCACCCGCAATCCCCGCGGATTATCAAGGTTTGGCCAACAGAATCCGAGGTAATTTCACAAGGGCTGAACATTATTTACACGCGCGGCGTCGATGGTTTGTCGCAAAGCGAAACATTGTCGTTTGAAAATCGCATATCAAAAACCACGCTGACCAAATCCACGCAATATAATGATGACGCAACATTAGGCGAAATTTTGAACCAACAGATCAGTGTGACACAAATATGTGAAACCTGCCCTGCTGAATGATCGCAAAATAGTGGGTAAATACCCATCGACAAGCGCGTGTTGATTTACTACATAACAACCTGCAACAAATTTACCCAAGGCCGCATCACATGCAAAATGTCGTACTTACTATTCACCTTCTTTTGGCGCTTGGCCTGATCGGCGTCGTTCTGATGCAACGTTCAGAAGGTGGCGGTTTGGGCATTGGCGGCGGCGGCGGGGCCAATACGGCGGGTCGTTCAGCGGCAAATGCGCTGACAAAACTGACTTGGATTTTAGCGGCGTGTTTTCTGGCAACCAGCATCACACTAACCATTCTGGCCGCAAGCGGTGCGGGCAATGGTTCCGTTGTGGATAGCCTGACACCACCTGTCACATCCGATGCGCCTGCAACTTCGCCTTTGGGCGGGGATCTGTTGCCACCATCATCCAGCGATGAACCCGCATTACCGCCAACCGCGGAATAATATCAATAATTTGATGGTTTTATCCGTGACGTCACAGCATGTTGCGGTTTAAGGCTTGTCAGAATCTCGCGAATCCAATATAGATTAAATCCCGTGATACATGGCTTTTGCCCATCGAATATCGTGGTGGTTTCAGCCAAAAATAAACAAAAACACGGGGGCAGCCTGAACCATGGCGCGTTATATTTTCATTACTGGTGGTGTGGTTTCAAGCTTGGGCAAGGGTCTTGCCTCTGCCGCACTTGGCGCATTGTTACAGGCACGTGGTTATTCCGTGCGCCTTCGCAAACTTGATCCATATTTGAACGTTGATCCGGGCACGATGTCCCCGTTTGAACATGGCGAAGTATTCGTCACCGACGATGGCGCGGAAACCGATCTGGATTTGGGCCATTATGAACGCTTCACGGGCGTGGCTGCACGCCAAACCGATTCCATTTCATCAGGGCGCGTTTACACAACCGTGTTGGAAAAAGAACGCCGTGGCGATTATCTGGGTAAAACCATCCAAGTGATCCCGCATGTGACCAACGAAATCAAAGAATTCATCGACATTGGCGATGACGAGGTTGATTTTATGCTGTGTGAAATCGGCGGTACGGTTGGCGATATCGAAGGCTTGCCGTTTTTCGAATCCATCCGCCAATTTTCCCAAGACAAAGAACGCAATCAATGCATTTTCATGCATCTAACATTGCTCCCCTACCTCAAGGCATCTGGGGAATTGAAAACCAAACCAACACAACACTCTGTAAAAGAATTGCGCTCCATCGGGATCGCGCCTGATATCCTTGTGTGTCGTTCGGAAACGGAAATCCCTGAAAAGGAACGCGCAAAACTGGCGCTATTTTGTAACGTGCGCCCAGATTCCGTGATCCCTGCATATGATCTGAAAACCATTTACGATGCGCCTCTGGCCTATCATGAGGCGGGCATGGATCAGGCGGTGTTGGATGCGTTCAATATTTCCCCGGCCCCACAACCCGATCTGACCACGTGGAAAGACGTGTCCGATCGGATTCACCACCCCGATGGCGAGGTAAAGGTTGCCGTGGTTGGGAAATATACCCAACTCGAAGATGCCTATAAATCCATATCAGAGGCATTGACTCATGGCGGCATGTACAACCGTGTTAAGGTACGCACCGAATGGATTGATGCGGAAATTTTCGAACGAGAAGACCCCGCAGCACACCTGACAGGTTATGATGCAATCCTTGTGCCAGGTGGCTTTGGCGAGCGCGGAACCGAGGGTAAAATCAAGGCCGCGCAATTCGCACGCGAACACAAGGTGCCCTATCTGGGCATTTGTTTGGGTATGCAAATGGCGGTGATCGAGGCTGCACGCAACTTGGCAGGGATCGATACCGCAGGGTCCGAAGAATTCGACCACGAAGCAGGCGCAAAACGCTTTGAACCCGTGGTTTACCACTTAAAAGAATGGGTCGAGGGCAACCGCACCGTTGAACGCGCGGTCAACGATGACAAAGGCGGCACTATGCGCTTGGGCGCTTATAACGCGACATTGGTCGAAGGATCAAAAGTGGCCGAAGTTTACGGCACCACCGCCATTTCCGAACGCCACCGCCATCGTTACGAGGTGGACACAAAATATCGCGCCCAATTGGAAAAACACGGTCTGATCTTTTCTGGTATGTCGCCCGACGGCAAATTGCCCGAAATTGTCGAGGTGAAAGACCACCCTTGGTATATCGGCGTGCAATACCACCCTGAATTAAAATCCAAACCATTCGCACCGCACCCATTGTTCCGCGATTTTGTGAAAGCAGCAGTTGAACAAAGCCGTTTGGTTTAACAGTCATGAAAAATCCGATACGCGGATTATTCACCACCCTGTTGATGTCCCTGCCTGCCAGCGCAATGGCGGGCCAAGATGGCCCTGCATGTGAACTCATGCGCGCCGCGGATTTTGGCCCGATGCTGGCAGAGCCAATCGGATATAATAGCGCCACATTTGGCAAGGGCGATCTGCGCATCAGCAATTGTAACGCCATTGGCAACAATGGCGGTGTGATCAGTTTGCGCATGTATTCGTTTAACAAAAAACCAAACACCAGGGGTGACGCGTTGGGTGATATCCTGCTTGATGCCTATGATCCAAACATCCCCTTTTTGCAGGGCTACCCGATCACCGACACATCCGTGTATTACGCCGCAGAGGGCGATCTGATTTTCTGGAGCAAAGATTTCGCCACGATGTACATCATCGACGAAGCCCCAAAAGACCGCTCCAAAACAATCCGCGCCGCACGCATGCTCGCACGTCACCTTGGGCTTGAGAAAAAAGAGGTTCAAGAAATCACCATTCAATAAAATAGCGGGTAAAATAAAACCAAACCATAACGCACGGTCGAGTGCTCTACTCCCACATTGCAATCAGCTCGGAAGTTGTTTTAATAACAATATTGAATTCATCTTGCAGCACATCTCGTTTCGATAAGAAATCATTGTCGTCAGTTACGAAGATATCTCGCCCAGATGAAATGTGACCTTCTAAATAAAGCACGTCACCATGATGTGGTTTCCCAATTATTTTTTGTATTTTAGTATACGCTGTATCAACTGACGCTATCTTTGCGCTGCCAATCTTAAAAAACGCGCTTCCAATAACTGCGATCGGAAGCTCTTTATTTGAAATTTTTTTATTTTTTTCAATTCCTTCAATAGCGACTGCGTAAATTTTTATTTTGTTTTCCTGTTCGAGTTTTCTCAGCGGCTTTATATTTACATTCACGTCACAACTTACTGTAAGCATAGCCTTTCCTTCGCGATTTTTCTCTAAATTTAAACAATCTTTTCTACATAACACATCCTTTTGGCGAAATATTGCAATGAGCAGACGTTCGATTTTTTTTGACGTGGAAAACATCTCCCCAATCCCGTTAAGTAAAAATACAGTTTGTATAATTTGTATTGGATAAAAAATGAACTTTCGAAAAATCATCGCCCCTGTTTGTGTGGCTCTGACCTGTTCAACCAGCGTTGCATTGGCACAAGACCCTGTTGAGTTGACAGACACCCACGCCAAATACACGATGCAATTGGGCGGCGATCTGGTGTGGGAAGTGAATAGCGACCTTACTGGCCAGCAATCCACAATCGTTGCATCATCCCCCGAAGGGCACGAACCATTCACCATGGTGTCGGCCATGACCTATCTTAAAAAGAACCCGATGGCGATGATGGGTGCGAGCATCAAGCAAAAAACCGTTGATGGTTTTTTGGAAGGTCTGTGCGAAAACTATAAATGCGCCGATATATCGGGGCGTACATATGAAAACATTGATGGCACCGACGCATGGGTTGTATCCACAATGTTAGATTTGTCCGATTATAAAAAGCTTGGCATTCCAGACGCGGTGATGATCGCAACATCATCCCCCGAAGGATACATGCAACTGTTTTCCCTCCACACAGCCGAGGGGGAGGCAGAGGCGTTAAAACCCATGCTGATCGAAGCATTTAAAACGATCAAAGCAACCGAATAATGAAATATTGGACAGGTGACGTGGGAACATGATGCCTGTCCAACTGTTTGCTTGTGGCTTTCGAACTTGCCATTCAGGGTCGGTAAATATATCTTTTTTGGACGCTCAAAAAATATATTGCAGACCTGCCCGCCCTGTTTCGTAATATGTATTCACAGCGTCCAAGAACGAAAACTGGAATACATATATGGCTCTTGCTCCGCGCATTGAAAAAACCACATTTAACGGCCAATCCGCCTGGATCAAACGCGCAGAACAACATCGCGAAAGCAGATTTGTATTCCTACATCGGGTCTTGGGCAAACTGCTGCCCGCTGCGTTGCAGCCAACCAATGCCGCGGGTGGGTTTGAAGCGATTTTATCCGAAGCAAAACGCCTAACCGAAATGGCACAAGCTGGCATACCAGTCCCTGTGGTTTTGCACCAAGGCTCCGATCATGTGGTATTGTCCGATTGTGGCCGCCAATTGCGTGCGGTGTTGCGCGAAACCCATGATCCAGATACGCGCCAATCTCTGATCAATTCTGCAATTGTCGGGTTGGCAAACATCCATAACGCGGATTTGGCACATGGCCGCCCCCACCTTAAGGATATGGCGGTTTCCGAAGACGGCGTTATCTCGTTTCTGGATCTAGAAGAAAATCCAACCAATGTGATGTCGATCGCCGATGCACAGGCGCGCGATATCTGGTTGTTCCTTGGGTCTGCAACCGAATTCATGACGCTGATCAGTGATGATCTTTTGGAATTGTTTGAACTGTACCGTGCAACTGCTCATCGCGATCACTCCGATAACTTTCGCAATATCGCCAAAAGCTTGCGCCCCTATCGGCGTATCATTTCCCTGTTTCGCGCCAAGAATATTAGCAAGGATGTTACTGGTGCATTTTATGCGACACGCGTGATGGAACAACAATTTCTCGCCTCTGGGTAATACGCGAAACGCGGCGAACCTGTCCGCCATTTGCCCCCCACATGTCCGACGCATGTCCGGCACCTAACATACACGTTTTTGTGGCTTGCAAATCAACGTTCGCGAACTTATTTTTTGCCCATGTTAAAAAATATCCTTGCTGCGTTTTCCGCCCCCGAACCATCCCCATTTGGCACAGATGACGCCCGCCTTGCGCTCGCCGCATTGATGGTGCGTTTGGCGCGTGTCGATAACGATTACGCCACCGAAGAAATGGCCACCATTTCCGCTGTATTACGCAGCCGTTTTCATCTGGACGAAGCGAGCGCAAATGAATTGCGTCGCGAGGCCGAGGAATTGGAAAAACAAGCCCCCGATACCGTGCGTTTCACCCGCGTGGTCAAGGATAGCGTTGATTACGATGATCGCATTGGTGTGGTTGAATCGCTGTGGGAATTGGTGCTGGCCGATGGGCATCGCGACAACGAGGAAAACAGTTTCCTACGTTTGGTTGCGAACCTGCTGGGTGTGAATGATCGCGACAGTGCATTGGCACGCCAACGGGTGCAATCAAAGGTGTAACCTAACAATTCCGTTCCAATAGCAATCTGATAAGTATCTGAAATAAAACGGGTATTTACCCTATTTTTTGCCGCGCCTTTCTGCTAAACATTTCCCGAATGTAAGTTTCGGAAAAACTGAAAGAACAGAAAATGACAATCGGTAAGAACCTACACACCGCTGAACCCATCCCAGAAAAAGCATTGCAAGATTTGACAGAATTGATGCAATCGGGCGATCTGTTTCGCTATCACGCCGCGCAAAATGCGCCTGTGACTTTGCTGGAAAAAGAATTCGCCGAGATGATGGGTGCAAAATATGCTGTGGCCGTGGCATCCTGTTCGGCAGCGTTGTTTTTGTCATTGCGCGCACTTGGGCTTGGCGATGGTGACAAGGTGATTATCCCTGGTTTCACATTCGCCGCTGTGCCATCGGCGGTGGTGCATGCGGGTTGCGAACCTGTGTTGGTTGAAGTTGGCGAAAATTACCGTATGGATATGGATGATTTCGCCACCAAATTAACCAGCGATATCAAGGCCGTATTGGTATCTCACATGCGCGGTCACACATCCGATATGGATACGTTGAAATCCGCCTGTGAACAGGCTGGCATCCCCTTGATCGAAGACGCGGCACATTCGCTTGGCACCACATGGAACGGGCAAAAAATCGGCACCATTGGCGCGGTTGGCTGCTTCAGCTTCCAATCTT
The DNA here is from genome assembly GCF_014652655.1 of Paramylibacter ulvae. Taxonomy (GTDB): domain Bacteria; phylum Pseudomonadota; class Alphaproteobacteria; order Rhodobacterales; family Rhodobacteraceae; genus Amylibacter; species Amylibacter ulvae. Next base: position 97,721 of record NZ_BMZF01000005.1, on the reverse strand, counting down.
ATAAATTGGTCAATGGCGGCGAAGGCGGCATTATGATCACCAATGATGCGGATATTTACGCACAGGCCGTTATCATGTCTGGCGCGTATGAAAACAATTGGAAAAAACACCAAACGGATGCGAATATTTTTGCGAAATATCAAAATACGCTGCCACTTTATAACACACGCATGTCCAACCTGTCCGCCGTTGTGATCCGCCCCCAATTGGCCGAGGTTGCGCGCCGTGCGAGCGATGGTTTAACCAATTATGAATATCTGGCCGCTAAATTAAACCAATCGGAATTTGTGACGGTTCCCGATGCGCTAACCGGTGAACATCGCGCACCAGATTCCATGCAATTTAACCTAAACGGATTTTCCGATGCGGATGCAACGCGGTTTGTTCAAACCTGTGCTGGCAACGGACTAAACATTAGCATCTTCGGCTTACAGTCTGAAAATGCACGTGTTTTTTGGAATTGGAAGTTTTTGAAAAATCTGCCAGAGCTGCCCAAAACCCGTGCGATGTTGATGCGTGCCTGTGATCTGCGATTACCAGCTGCGTTGAAACGCGAACATCTGGATACCCTCGCAGAGATTATCCTATCCAGCCTTGCATCGGTGAAATCAAGCCAGCAAGCGGCGGAATAATTAAGACAGCACCTTAAACTTCTCCTTGAGCCATGGCAGTTTTTCAACACATGGCCCAACCAGTTTTTCCTGTAACAAGGGGCGCGCCAGATCGGCGACGTCTTGGGGGATGCGATCCATCACGTCTTTGCGTGAAATCAAGGATATGCCGCGTGTCATTTCCTTGAACGGTAATGGCATAACATCAACAGATTCAATGAAACGATGCGCGCGCAGATAGCCAAGCGGCGTTGTTACTGTCCACCCTGCCTTGTCCGCGACCATCGACATGATGGCGTGATAATTGTTGAATTCAAATCGGTTAGGCAGATTGATCCGCTGACGCGCCAAATGCGCCTCTATTTGGCGGCCCATCATGGTGCGCGATGAATAACGGATGAATGGCATGGTCAACAATTGTTCCATCACATCACCCGATTGATCGACGCTGCCTTTTGGTGCGACCACTAAAAACGGTTCCACTAACAGCGGATGGATATCCATCCAATCCTCGGTCATATCGGCATCTGCGGTGATGATCACATCCATGGATCGAGAATCCAATGCCTCGGCCAATTGATAACTGGACGCGGATTCGAGCAAAAACTGGCAACCATCCATTTTTTTGGACAATTGCGCCATCAATGAAGGCGTCACATCAGCATCAAAATCATCCACCACGCCAATACGCAAACGTACCATTTTGGAAAAATTGAACACGGCCAACTCGGCCTTGGCCTGTGTCACCTCTCCCAGAATGTTTTGTGCACGGCGCAAAAACAATCGCCCAGCGGATGTTAGTTCCATCGGGCGTGTTGATCTGTTCAAGAGCAGAACGCCAAGTCCCGCTTCCAGATTTGTAAGTTGTTGTGATACCGATGATGGGCTAGCGTTCAACCGCTTGGCAGCCAATGAAATTGTGCCTTCTTCAACCGCTGCGACGAATATTTCAACGGCCCAGAGGGTCATTTTGCCAGGGGTATCAACCATTTAGTGCCTTTGCATTTCATCTTGGGGGCGCATCGCCGCGATATTCATTGGAAAACCTTATCGCGCTGCTTGACACTGTGCAATTAAAACCGAATGTGAAGACATGACAAAAACGGCTTTGATCATTGGTGCGGGGTTTACGGGGGTTTGCATTGGCGAACAATTGCGCCGCGATGGCGTGGCGGTCACATTGATTGATCGCGTGCCCGTGGGCGACCCCGCGCAGGCGTCATTTGGCAATGCGGGATTGTTGGCACGCGCCGCCATCATCCCCGCCGCCGAACCCAGCGTTTTTGCACAGCTTCCAAAATTGTTGTTTTCACGCAATAGCCCGCTGCGCCTGCGCTGGTCATATCTGCCCCGATTTGCGCCTTGGGGTCTTGGATTTTTGCGCAATGCCAGTGCGGCGCGTGTGACCAAAATCGCGACATCAATTGATATGTTAACCCATGATACCGTGGATCAACATATTCAATTGGCCAAGGGTACGGGCGCGGAAAAATACATCACATCGGGTACGCTTACGTATCTGTATCGCACCCGCGCGGATTACGAAAACAGCACATTTGCCAATGAATTAAAGGCCAGCTTAGGCTGTATCCCTGACAAGCTGGATTTAGCAGATTTACAGGCGGCAGACCCCGCGATTGGTGATGCCTATCATTTTGGCGCGCGCTATGGCGCGAATGGCAGCATTTCAAACCCAGCGGCATACTTACAGGCACTGTTTGCGCATTTTCAAAAACATGGCGGGCAATTTGTGCAACAATCCGTGACGGCTATCAATGGCAACGAAGTCATCCTTCGAAACGGGGATACGCTGCGCGGTGATAATATTATTTTAGCCGCTGGCGCGTGGTCAAAATCCCTAACTGCTGGGATGGGGCACAAGGTGCCCCTGCAAGGCGAGCGCGGGTATCATTTGTTGTTAAAATCGCCAAATCTGACACCCACAACACCCTATTTGGTTACGGATGCGAAACTGGCGTTATCGCCGATGGAAATGGGGCTGCGCTGTGCGGGGACAACGGAATTTGCACCGTTGGATAGCGCCCCGTCGCAGATGCCGATCAATCTGTTACGCAAAACAGCGCAAGAGGTTTTTCCAAATTTAACATGGAATGGCGAAGAAACATGGATGGGCAACCGGCCGTCCACAATTGACAGCCTGCCAATGCTGGGACGGGCAAAATCCAATCCAAATGTGATTTTCGCCTTTGGATCACAACATCTAGGCCTGACCATTGCACCCAAATTGGCGCAATTCACAACCCAGATTGTACGCAACCAAACACCCAATGCGGATATATCCGCACTTACCGTTGATCGGTTCGACTGACACGCGGGCGCAACAGATCGCGCGATCTGCGCGTTATCCTCTTGGAAGGGCGTGCGCCACGCTCTATAACACCCTTGTTTCAACGGCGTTGAAACATGACTTTCACCACAATTGGGCAAGTATATGCGAACTGCAAAAATCACCCGCGACACGGCGGAAACCAAAATCAGCGTGGACATCAATTTGGATGGTACAGGCGTTTACGACAATCAAACGGGCGTTGGTTTCTTTGATCACATGTTGGATCAACTGTCGCGCCATGCCTTGATTGATATGACCGTGCGTGCGGACGGTGATTTGCACATCGACGATCACCACACGGTAGAGGATGTGGGCATCGCATTGGGCAAGGCATTGAGCCAAGCGATTGGCGATAAAAAAGGCATTCGCCGTTATGGTTCCAGCCTGCTCGCGATGGATGATGCATTGGTACGCGCGGCGCTTGATTTATCGGGTCGCCCCTATCTGGTTTGGAAACTGGCACTTCCAACCGATAAAATCGGGACATTTGATACAGAGTTGGTGCGCGAATTTTTCACCGCATTTGCGATGCAAGGTGGGATTACATTGCATGTAGAGGCCTTAGATGGTTTCAACAGCCACCATATTGTAGAGGCCGCGTTTAAGGCGGTGGCACAAGCATTACGCCACGCCGTGGAAACCGATCCGCGCAAGGCGGATGCAATTCCATCAACCAAAGGCACCTTATCCGAATGAAAACGGTCATTGTTGATTACAATTCTGGCAACCTGCGATCAGCCGAGAAAAGTTTCCAACGCATGGCACTGGAATTTGACGCGGGCGATGTGATTGTCAGCGCCGATCCAGACGTGGTGCGCAGTGCCGATCGTGTTGTGTTGCCCGGTGTTGGCGCATTTGCCGATTGTCGGCGTGAACTGGGCGCGATTGACGGGCTGTTTGGTGCGATCGAGGCGCGTGTGAATGCAGGTGTTCCGTTTATGGGCATATGTGTTGGGATGCAGATGATGGCGACTTGGGGTCGTGAACATGGCGATCACACAGGGTTTGATTGGATCAAGGGCGAAGTTGTGCATCTAAAACCCAGTGATCCATCGTTGAAAATCCCGCATATGGGATGGAATGCGTTGAATATCCTGTCGGATCACCCCGTGTTTGACGGAATCAAAACAGGCGATCATGCGTATTTTGTGCACAGCTATCACATGTTGCCAGATGCACCGTCTGATCTGCTGGCCACGGTTGAATATGGCGAACCGATCACTGCTGCTGTGGGGCGCGATAATATTATTGGCACGCAATTCCACCCTGAGAAAAGCCAAGAAACCGGCCTTCGTTTAATCGGCAATTTCCTACGTTGGAATCCCTAAACGAAAAGACCCGCCAAAAATGGCGGGTCAGATCAATTAATTTTGCAATGGTTTAGATACGTGACCACGTACCGCCATCACGACAGATCGGGCCAACACAACCCTGAACCGTCAATTTATTGCCGTTCAGCTTGATTTTGCCTTTGTAGGTTTTGTCGCGATCAGGTGAATAAACCTTGCCACCTGTGTAGCTTCCGCCACCTTTGTTCGTCATATCCCAGATCAGTTTTTTACCGACATTATCGGTTTTCAGCGCACTGCCGTCTGATTTGAATGATTTGATCAATGTGCCGCAGATTTTTGAACCACATGCTTCGACTTTGATATGGCCATAGTTGCCATTGTCGTCTTTTACCGTTTGCCAAGTGCCGAAAATATCATCAGCAAATGCAAAAGATGGGGTCAGCGCGATTACCGCTGCCAAAAGTGTACGTTTCATCATAATTAATCCTCCCTAGATTGGGCAAACTGTGCAAAATTTGCCCTTGTTACGTCAAGCGGAACGTTACGGCGCGATCAGGCTTTGCAATGTTTCGCCGAACAGGATAAATGGAGCAAAAATGACCAAACTGCGGAGCCATCGTCATGATCCTTTACCCTGCTATTGATTTAAAAGATGGGAATTGTGTGCGACTTTACAAGGGTGAGATGGAACAAGCGACGGTTTTTAACGATGATCCAGCCGCCCAAGCGTTATCATTTCAAAACGATGGATGCGAATGGTTGCATCTGGTGGATCTGAACGGCGCATTCGCAGGTGAACCCGTCAATGCCGCCCCTGTCGAGGCGATTTTGGCCGCTTGCAACGTACCCGCCCAACTGGGTGGTGGCATTCGTGATATCGCAACAATCGAAAACTGGCTGGCGAAAGGGTTACAACGCGTGATCCTTGGCACGGTTGCAGTTGAAAACCCCGATTTGGTACGCGAAGCAGCGGCAAAATTCCCAAGCCATGTGGCCGTTGGCATTGATGCGCGCAATGGCATGGTTGCCACACGCGGTTGGGCCGAAGAAACCGATGTAGAGGTCACAGAATTGGCCAAACAATTCGAAGACGCCGGCGTTGCAGCCATCATTTACACCGACATCAACCGCGATGGTGCGATGCAAGGCCCCAATGTGGAGGCCACAGCCGCCCTTGCCCATGCGGTATCCATCCCCGTGATTGCATCGGGCGGCGTTTCATCGATGGCTGATCTACGCGCATTGAAGAACTGTGGCGCGCCGCTGAATGGCGCCATTTCAGGGCGCGCACTATATGATGGCGCGATCAATGTGGCAGAGGCCACTGCGTTATTGAAAGGCTAACATGTTAAAAACACGCATAATTCCCTGTTTGGACGTCAAAGATGGCCGCGTGGTCAAGGGGGTCAATTTTGTCGATCTGATCGATGCGGGTGATCCCGTTGAATCGGCCAAGGCCTATGACGCCGCTGGCGCGGACGAGCTGTGTTTTCTGGATATTGCTGCAACGGTTGAAAACCGAGGTACGATGTTTGATGTGGCGCGGCGCACAGCGGAACAGTGTTTTATGCCGCTTACCATTGGTGGTGGGGTGCGCGTGCCCGATGATGTGCGCAATCTGTTATTGGCCGGTGCGGATAAGGTATCGTTTAATTCCGCCGCTGTTGCCAACCCCGATGTGGTGGCAGACAGTGCCAACCGTTTTGGCAGCCAATGCATTGTGGTCGCCATTGATGCGAAAACCGTATCCCCTGGAAAATGGGAAATATTCACCCATGGTGGGCGCAAGGGTACGGGCATAGATGCGATTGCATTCGCCAAATTGGTGGCATCCAAAGGTGCGGGTGAAATCCTGTTAACCAGCATGGATCGCGATGGTACGCGCGATGGTTATAACCTGCCCCTGACCCGCGCCATTAGTGATGCGGTGAACATACCCGTGATTGCATCAGGTGGTGTTGGCAATCTGGATCATCTGGTTGAGGGTGTGACAAAGGGCGGCGCATCAGCAGTTTTGGCCGCTTCTATCTTCCATTTTGGGGATTACACGATAAAAGAAGCAAAAGAGTATATGCAGCACGCTGGTGTGCCTGTCAGGATTTAAGCAATGCCAAATGTATTAACACGTCTTGCCCACACAATTGAAAAGCGCAAAGGCGAAGACGAAAAGAAATCTTATGCCGCAAAACTTTTTGCACGTGGCCCTGAAAAATGTGCGGAAAAATTTGGCGAAGAAGCGGTCGAAGCAATCATCGAAGCGGCCAAGGGACGGCGTAAAAAGCTAACCGAAGAAGCGGCAGATGTTTTATTTCACCTGTTGATCATGCTGTCATCATGCGGCGTAAAATACGAAGACGTTTTAGAAGAATTGGAACGTCGCGAAGGCAAATCAGGATTGGTTGAAAAGGCCGAGCGCAAGAAAAAATAAACCGTTATCGTTCCCAAAGATTACGGTTTTTCAAACGCTTACGGATTTCTTCTTCTTTGCGCGGCAGGTTATCGCGATCAAACATGTCGCGCGCGCGTTTACCCTTTGATTGATAAATCGCCTTTTTGAATGGATCATATCGTTTCAAGACTTTTTTGATTTTGTTGGGCGCGACCAATTCTTGTAAAAACGCCACCGTTTCATCGGGCTCTTTCGCATAGAGCAGCGAAATCACACGATAATGGCACGTTACCGACCCGTCCAACAATCCCGTTGGAATGGTGTTGCGTGCGCCGCCAAGGCGATGAATGACCAACGGCAATGCCACCTGATCCAACCATGGATCGAACGTTTGCGTCACCAATTCCGGCGGGGAATCATGCAAAATGTCATGGGCATATTGGCGATAAATTTCGCAAAATTCGTGCGCGTCTTTGTAAAAAAACCAGCCCGCATTGAAATATAGATATCGTTGCCAATACCCGTGGGGGAAACTGGTGTCTTGGGATGCATCGAAATCAAGCCCGAATTTATCATAGAGCGAATTCCAAATCACGTGCGCATCGGGACCATATAATTCGATCTTGGGCCAAGTGTTTTCACGTTTCATCGATGCCGATGGGCGGTCAAAATCAAATGGCACATCATCAATTGATCCCGTGAACAAAGTGTCAGTGTCAAAAAACACAAAGGGTTGGTTTGCGGGCATGGCCGCCAGTGCTTCGATTTTGTTACCCTGTGGATACCATTGCCCGAAATCATGGTTTTGAAACATGATAATTTCCGCGCCATGCTGTTCCAAAAGTGCGCGCACATCAGGTGATACATGCGTGTCGTGATCCCATTTATCGCCCTGTTCAGGTTGCAACAGAATCAAACGCCCCGCAAAATTGGGATTGTGATGGCGAAAGCTGAGCGTGAAAATCAACGCCTCAAATTCCAGCCGCCCAGCCTGAACAATTGCACAAATGTTATATGGCTGGCTCACTATTTTACCCCTTATGACTTGGCACAGTCTTTAAGAAATTTTCATCCAAAAGAATAGCCATAAAGATCAACCAGACCAATTTGAGCGGATTTTACATCAAAGAAAGAAAGTGGTGGGCGACCCTGGAATCGAACCAGGCATGAGTTACCTCGGCGGAGTTACAGTCCACTGCCGCACCTTGCAGCGCGTCGCCCATTGATTTGCATATTCGCCTATCAACGAGCGCCTGAATAGTCAGCCCGTCGCACTGCGTCAACCACAAAAGCACAAGAAATGTGACACAAGATGACTTGCTCTGTCATCTGTTGCGTGTAAAGACGGATCAACACAGGAAATTTGGTAATTATGGCCCCTCGAAACAAGAAAAAACCCATCTGGGTGGTTGAAAAAGAACGCGCACGCGCAGCAAGTGCAGCGGAAACGGTTTGGTTATTTGGTATTCACGCGGTGCGCGATGCCTTGGAAAACCCCATGCGCGAACGCTTGCGGTTGGTAGTGACCAAAAACGCCGCCGATCGGTTGGCCGATGCCATCACCAAAAGCGGAATGACACCCGAAATCCAAGACCCGCGCAAATTCAATGTGCCCATTGATCCAAATTCAGTTCACCAAGGTGCCGCCCTAGAGGTGAAACCACTGGATTGGGGGAGTTTATCCGAATCTTGTGCCCCGCGCGGTGACAACCCGTTGATCATATTGCTTGATCGTGTGACCGATCCCCATAACGTTGGTGCGATTTTGCGTTCTGCCGAAGTGTTTGGCGCGCGCGCCGTCATCGCCCCCACCCGCCACAGTGCACCCGAAACAGGTGCGTTGGCGAAAACCGCATCGGGCGCGTTGGAACGCCAACCATATATCAAAATTCGCAATCTGGTGACGGCGATGAAAACCTTACAGGACATGGGGTATTTCCTGATCGGAATGGATGGCGCGGCGAATGATGTGTTGGATGATGTATTATTCGTGCATAAAAATCGCCCCACCGCGATTGTAATGGGTGCCGAGGGTCCCGGGCTTCGCGATTTGACTAAAGAAACCGTGGATATTTTGGCCAAGATTGATTTTGCAGGCGAATTTGGATCGTTGAATGTATCCAATGCAGCGGCGGTATCGCTCTATGCGGCGCGCACATCACTTGGGCCAATGAAGAAGTAACGCGATTTCACATTCGCGTATCCCAAATTGCGTGGTGGTTAAGAATTTCTATACTGATTTCAAATCAGAGTTTAGAAAGGTTAACCCAATGGTTTTTTCTCGTCGTCGCGTATTGCGCCATGCTTTTGCTGCGGGTCTTGCCACCCTTGCCACCGCGGTTCATGCGTCCAAGCCACCTGTGTTTGCCAACGATGGTACGGCGATTAATGGATATGATCCCGTGGCGTATTTCACCCAATCCGCTCCCGTTAAGGGAAATCGTGACATTTCATATGATTGGCACGGTTCCGCGTGGTTGTTTGCAACCGAACAGAATAAATCCATGTTCATCGAAAACCCTGAAAAATATGCACCGCAATACGGTGGATATTGTGCATATGCAGTGGCAAATGGTGCAACGGCAAAAACAGATCCAGATGCATGGACCATCGTTGATGATAAGCTGTATTTAAATTTCAACACCGATGTACGCGCCACATGGCAACAAGACACGGCTGGCAATATCAGCCGCGCAAACGCCAATTGGCCAGATGTGTTGAAATGATCAAACCCTTTAAATATGGCTAATCATCCCTATCTAAAGAATACGATGTTGGAACTCATCGTATAACTGTCCCTCGTTCCACACTTAGCGCCCAGTTTCTGGGCGCTTTTTTCTTTGCATTTCAATCGTAACGCGCCAAGGTGTTCATATGACAGACGTATTGATTCACAAGATTTTCACCGAAACAAAAACTATCGCTTGTGTGGGCGCATCGGCAAACCCCGCGCGGCCATCCCATTATGTTTCATTGTTCCTCAAGGATCTTGGTTATCGTGTGATTGGTGTGAACCCCGGGCTTGCCGGACAAGAATTATTTGGCGAAACCGTTTACGCCAGTCTGTCCGACATCCCGAAAGACATCGATATTGATATGATCGACATTTTTCGCCGCTCTGAAAACCTGCCTGATATCATCAGTGAGGCAATCACCGCCCTGCCCTCGCTAAAAACCATTTGGGCGCAGCTGGGTGTTGAGCACGATGGCGCCGCAAAAACCGCGGCTGATGCGGGGCTGCAAGTGGTGCAAAATCGATGTCCAAAAATCGAATATCCACGATTGATGACCTAACCCATCATTTCCCGATTATCAGCCTGATTTATCGGTAAAAAATCGCTTGTAATGCCAATTACACAATAGCTTTCCTTTTACAGTCAGGAAAAAACGTATAGGATAATTTTACAGCGTGGTGGGCAACGCAGAGGTAAAACGAACGTGAAGATTCGACCAAATTATGCATTAGAACTTTCAAATGAACGCGTGTGTTTGTTACACCGCGCAACCGATGATGTTTGGATTCCGTTGATCGAAACACAAACCGATGCACCCGATTTCAAAAACGTGATAAAAGACATGCGCAAACAAGCGCAGCCCGTTCCCGCGATGCCCGCACGCGTTGCCGTGATGATCCCCACCAGCGAAGTATTGTTCACCACCATCGACGAAACCGATGAAACAACCGTCGCGCATAAAATTTCAACGCTCACAAATATCCCTGCAGAACGGTTGGTAATTTGCATGGCAGAGATGAGCTGTGAAAATAATGTCGCCGCCGTTGATGCCACCACATTAGAAGAGGCCGCCACATACGCCCAAACGCTAGGGTTTAGCCCGTCTGGATACACATCCCGTTGGCGCCAATTTGGATTTTCAAATGAACCTGTGTTTCAGCCACCTATCGCTCCGCGCAATATCTGGAACAGGATAAAGCCAGCCCTCGCGACGGTTGGTATGGTAATGATAGGGTTTGGAATTTGGCAGGCTGACTGGAATGTGGATGCCGATACATCTGAGACGATCCCAACACAGCCCATCGTGGCGGATATCACCATCAACGCATCTGTGGATGCTGTACAAAAACGCCCTGTGGTGCGCAACATTGTGCCTACAGATCAAGCCACGCTAAAATCTGTCATCGCGCATGAAAAAATCAAAGGGGTAAAAACCACGAGCAAAGCGATTTCACATGACTTTGTGCGCCTTGCTGCACTGGAGCCAAGCATTAACGGAACGATCAGCCCCGATGGTTTCACCTTGTTCAGCGGCAAGCCATCGGTATTGCCCCCATCGCGTGTGGAACCGGATGCGGATCAGCCGCGCCCAAAAATGCGCCCTGCTCATATGACCACGGATGAAAAACCTGAAACAGCCTCAACACCCACAGTTTTGGACACAGCGCCACAGGTCACCGATGTGTTGCCCGTAACGCCGCTTGATTCATCCGCGTCAATACCAGCGCAAACGGTTGTGGAAACGACGCCTGTCACAGAGCCAAAACCAGAAACCAGCGCACCAGAAGTTGATTTATTAGCGCTGGCCAATCCTGAATTGGCCAAATATCGCCCTAAGATGCGCGATCATGCGGATACCCCCGCACCCGTTGAAACACCCGTTGCCGTGCAAACGGACAGCCCCGTTTCACCCATCGATCCCGAACAACAAGCTGTTGTTCCCGAAACGCCACAAGACCCAGTGGTTGATATGTTGGCGCTGGCAAACCCTGAATTGGCAGGCGAACGGCCGCGTGCGCGACCCAGCGGCATTACAACCAATGCCCCCGCGCCCAGCATGTTAGATCGCGCGAACCCTGCGTTGCGCGGATATGCGCCAAAATCGCGCCCAAAACAATTCACGGCTACGGTTGCACCTGTGGCAAAAACCGAACCAACGGTTGCCCCAGAACCAGCGCAACCACAATACACAACCGCAGAAATCGCCGCACAACGTGCGCGCGCTGCGGAACAGGCACGATTGCGTGAAATCCAATCCAACATCGCCAAAGCATCGCGCAGCGCCATCCGCGTAAGCCCATTTCCACCGCGTAAATCATCCAGCTTTGCCCGTACCGTTGCAAAAACGAAAAAAGAACAAATCAAACTTGCCTCTGCACCTGCAACGCAAACCAAAAGAGAAAGCGTGACAACGCGGGGTACGCCAAGCAAAGTGTTTCAAAAAAACCAGCTCAGCCTCGTTGGTGTTTTTGGTACGCCAAAACAACGCCGTGCATTATTTCGCACGCCAGGTGGGCGTTATGTGACATTGAAAAATGGTGAACGTGTCAGTGGCTGGAAATTATCTGGCATTGGTGAAAGTTCAGTCAAAATCACCAAAGGTTCACGCAATCGCACCTTGTTGATCACCAAGTAATTACAGCAATAGCGCGCCTGCTAGCCCCAAGAATACGAAAAACCCGACAACATCGGTAACGGTTGTTACAAACGCGCTCGATGCCAATGCTGGGTCAACGCCCATTTTATCCAGCACAATCGGCACCATGATTCCCGCCAATCCCGCGACCAACAGGTTCACGACCATCGCCAAGCCCAACACAACGCCCAACATCGGTGTGCCAAACCACGCAACCCCGACAATCCCGATAATTACTGCAAAAATACAACCATTTAACAGACCCACAAACATTTCGCGGCGTATCACCCGCCAAGCGTTAGATGGCGTTAAATCCTTGGTTGCAAGTGCGCGCACGGCCACGGTCAAAGTTTGCGTCCCCGCGTTCCCCCCCATAGAGGCCACAATCGGCATCAGGATCGCCAATGCGACAATCGCCTCGATCGTGCTGGAAAATTGCGCGATCACGAGCGATGCCAAAATCGATGTTACAAGGTTTACCGCAAGCCAAGGAAACCGCAATTTGGTCGTGTTCCATGTGCTGTCGTGCAGGGTTTCATCGCCAACACCCGCCAATAACATGATGTCTTCTTCGGCCTCTTCTTCCAACACTTCCATCGCGTCATCCATGGTGATGACACCAACCAGACGATCCTGTGCATCCACCACGGGTGCGGACACCATGTTATATTGGTTAAACGCATATGCGACGTCTTCTTGGGATTGGCTGACGGGGATGGTGCGAAATTCTTCGTCCATAATTTCGGTCAACGGGGTATCACGCGGGTGCGACATAAGGCTGGATAACGGCACCTTGCCCACGGGTTTCAGGCGTGGATCAACAATCACAACATCATAAAACCGTTCAGGCAGATCATCGGATTTGCGCATTTCATCAATCGCATCACCAACAAGCCAATGCGTTGGCGCCATAACCAATTCGCGCTGCATCAAACGCCCTGCGCTTTCCTCCGGATAGGACAGCGATTGTTGAACGGCGGCGCGATCAGCCTCTTCTAATGTTTCAAGAACCCGCTCTTTTTGCGGCTCGTCCATGTCTTCGATCAAATCGACAACGTCATCTGTATCCAGATCACGCATTGCCTCGCCGATGATATCATCGGACAGGTTTTCCATCAGCTCGACACTGATATCTTCGTCCATTTCGGCGAAAACCTCGCCGTCAACCTCGTCGCCCCACAGGGCAACAACAGCTTCGCGTTCGGCGGGGCTGACTTGTTCCAATACATCGGCGATGTCAGCGGCGTGAAGTGGTTCAAACAGCGCGATTAAATCATCGCGTGCGCCATCCTCAACCGCGCTAAGAACTGCATTGATAAACCCTGAATCAATCTCATACGCGCGATCCGTTTGTGCGTGTTCAATGCTGGATGTATCTGTCATTTGGCGGCCCCGTATTTGCAACACATCGCGTGTTTCGTGTATGTATAAACCAAAACCATGCATTGAATACAACAATGTGAAACAGTATTAATTTTTACTGTCAAACCGTTGATATAGTGCCTATATTCCCCCCAACGAGGCATTATTTGATGCAAATAAAATTATTGGTACGTAAATTATGAAACCTTCAGAATTACGCCAAACGGCAATTTCCCAGCACAGCGCGAAAAAATACGATTTGGCAAAAAAGTCGTATGCGCGGTATTTGGAAACATCCCCGCATGATCATGTCATGTGGTCAAATCTGGGCGCGCTGTTTCGCACAACGCAACAATTCGATTACGCGGTTATTGCGCACGAACGTGCGTTGCGCGGGAAACATACCGCACAGATACTAGGCAATGCCAGTAATGCATATTTCGATGCAGGTGATCCAAAACAAGCGGTAAAGTTACGCAAACAGTTGCTGAAACTTGAACCCGATGATCCAATGAACCACGCGATGTTGGGCAAATTTTATCGCGGTGCCGGTAAATACAAAGACGCGCAAAAAATATTGCAATCGGGTGTGAAAAAATTCCCCGATCACGCCGAGTTACACATTCAACTGGCGATGGCCCATCTGTCATTGGGAGAATACCCACAGGGGTTTGACGAATTTGAATGGCGCTGGCAGGGGGATGAAATATCGCTGCCTGACTTTGATTTTCCAATTTGGCGCGGCCAAGATTTGAACGGCAAAACAATCGTCGTCACGCCCGAACAAGGGTTTGGTGATACGATATTGATGGCGCGTTTTTTTGCGGGGCTAAAGGCACGCGGTGCCTACGTGAAATTCTTGTGCAAACCACCATTGGTACGATTGCTGTCACGCACAGCGGGCATTGATGCATTCGTCAGTAAAAAGTCAGAAATTGCAGGTGCCGATTATTGGGTGCCAATGATGGATTTACCGCGATATTTGGGGACAACGTTTGATACCGTTCCTGCCCCCGCCACATTGCATACGCCAGCGGATTCAATCGCGCGTGCAAACGCAATAATCGCACCATTTGGCGATCAATTTAAGCTGGGCGTGTTATGGTCGGGTTCTATAACCTACCGCGCTAACCACAAACGATCGTTTGATCATCACAAATTTTTGGAACTGACGGATATCGAAAACCTGCAAATGTTTTCACTGTACAAGGGACCATTGCATGACGATTTCATCAAGGATGGCGCGAATGCGTTTATTGTTGATGCGGCAGGGCATGATCGTGATTTCGCAGATAGTGCTGCGTTAATTAAACAGCTTGATTTAGTTGTCACAATGGACAGCGCCATCGCGCATGTTGCGGGATCACTTGGCGTGCCAGTTTGGAATCTGCTCCATTCCGAGGCTTACTGGCTATACGAACCCCACCCCAAGGAAACGCCGTGGTATCCAACCATGTGCCTGATCCGTCAGAAAACGGCGGGCGATTGGGATGGCGTTTTTAAATCGCTCTACAAAGACATTAAACAATTGGTGAAAAAACAATCATGACCGAAATTATGACCCCCATCGCACCTGGTGAATTGCTGGATAAGTTAACCATTTTGGAAATCAAATCCGAAAATATCAGCGATAGCGCCAAACTTGCGAATGTTGAAATCGAACGGGCGGCGTTACAGAGCGTTGCCGATCAGCACATCCCAGATACAGCCCAAATCAACGCATTACAGCAGGCATTGTTGGACGTAAACAAACAGCTTTGGGTGATCGAAGACGATATCCGCGATTGTGAGCGTGCCAAAGATTTTGGTGATACGTTTGTGAAATTAGCACGCGCAGTTTATGTGACCAATGATAAACGCGCCGATTTGAAAAAACAGATCAATTTGGCGCTTGGCTCTGCATTGGTCGAAGAAAAATCATACGCACAATATTAAAAAGGCGCCAACTATGGCGCCCTTTCGATTAATGTCTGACGATCTTGGCAGATTTATATCCCGCGCCAACCGCTTGATATAACGCCGCTTTTGCGGCGGCGGCGCTGCTAAATGGGCCAACGTTCAATTCTGATTTTGCACCAACGGGCGTGATCAAGCCACGATGGCCAGATGTTTTGAACCACTCAAGTGTTTCGCTGGCCTTATCCGCGTTGGAAAAATTCGCAACGCGTACATAATAACCCTCTTTGAATGATTGTGTTTTAACCGGTTTTGGTTTTGCGATTTTCTTGGGTTTTGGCGCCTTGGCGACCTTTTTAACTGGTTTTGCCTCTACAGGTTCTTCGACCGCCACTTTGGCTGGTTTTGAAATCACGATTTTCGGTTTTTTTGCGGGCGTTTCAATCTTGGCAACTGGTTTGGGTTTATCCAACACCATGGGGGCATCTGCAGTTTCTGTGATGCTCGCTTTTTTCTTGCCCAAACCAAACAACGGTTTACGCACCTTTGGTGTTTCTTCTGTTTTCGCGGGGGCTTTGGCAACCTTTTCCACAACTTCGGGTTCGGCAACAGGTACGGAAACTGTCTCTTCCGTTACGGCTGGTTTTACCCGTTTTGCGAACAGACCCTTTTTGGGTTTCTTTGGTTTTTCTTCAACCGTCGCCACACTTGTCTCTTCGCTTGGCTCTGGCAGTTCCTCTAACTCGGCAGGTTTAGTTTTTTTGGCGAACAAGCCACCGCCCGTTTGCGCCTCGGCAACTTTGCCATCACCAAATGTCGGAAGATACGATGAATCACATAGTTGGCGACGTTTGCGATCCACGCGCGGAACCCACGTTACCTTGCCCGCATATCCAGAACGCACAAAAACACAGCCCTTGCTATCCACGAATTGCAACCCGCCATACGTATCAGGTGGTGTGTTTGCAGGGCCCTTGGAATTGGCCAATGTCTGTGCATTGGCACCAGTTGCGGCGATGCTTGACACCACGGCCAAAATTGCAAAATCTCTTAAGTTAATCATCATTATTTCCTGTAAATGTGGTGCGCGACACCGGATTTATCCACATTTGTAACGCTATTATTGGATTGTTCAAGCATCACAATGTTAATTTGAAGTTTCTTATACTGTAAAATATGGCAATTTTCGTACCTATTTCCAGTTTTCTTTCTTACGATAAAGCGTGGATGGCGCCACTTGCAGCAGATCCGCCGCCTTTGGCAATGATCCGTTGCAATGTTGGATTGTGGCCTCGATAAGGGCGCGTTCAACCTTGTCAAACGGCAACCCAATCAACGGGCGCACACGTTCACTAAGACGGTCATCAAATACGCTATCTTGGTGGGTAACTGGCACGGCGGTTTGTTCAAGCTGCGCAAACGCGTTATTCACGGCTGCTGAAAATTTTTCTTGGCTGACAGGTTTCACCAAAAAATCAGCGCCCCCCATGCGCATCGCTTCGACCGCGATATTCATTGAACCATTGGCGGTGATCACAATGATTTTCAACTTGGGTTTTCGCAACAAAAAATCTGAGAGAAGTTCAAGCCCGTTGCGATCTGGAAGCCCAAGATCAACCAAGATCACTTCGTAATCATAGGCCATAAATTCCTGTTCAGCCTCTTGTGCGGTGGCAGCAGTGACGGGTTCGTATCCTGCCTTTTTGAGATAGGACGCATACAGCATTGAGATTGAAATCGTGTCTTCAACATACAATACTTTTTTCATGATGAGATAAACGCGTTTTGCTGTTTCAGGTGATCAACTTCGACAATTAATTTGGTCAACCCCGTCGCGCATTCCAAATAATATTCGCGCACTTGGTTGATTTCTTCGTGATTGGCGGAAATGTTCAAGCTTTCAGCAGATTTTTGCACAGATTTTGCGCCAATTGCACCTGCCACGGATACCAACACATGGGTTTGTGCACGCACACCTGCCACATCCATGGCGGCGACAAATTTTTTCAACGCACCCGCCACGGATTTTAAATCGATCAGGATTTTGGACAGCAGCTCGTGCATATCTTCGCGTCCGACAGAGCTTTCTAATGCGGTATAGATGTCTTGGTCGATCAACGGTTCGCGGCTAATTTTTTGCGTGGCAAATCGGCGTTGGTTTTCATCGGATTTGGCCGCAATTGTTGCACCAATTGTTGCGCGAAAGGCGGCGGCATCCGTGACAGGTTTGGTCACGATATGATCCGCACCACCCAGCATTATTTTTTCGCGATCCCCTGGCATCACATATGCCGATACAGCGATAATCGGAATGGCCCCTTTGATATCATCGCGTTTGCGTAGCTGCATAATTGTATCCAAGCCAGACATCACAGGCATTTCGATATCCATCAATGCGGCGTCGAAGTCTTCGGTCTCCAATTGTCGCAATGCATCCAGTCCATTGTCGACAAGAGTTGGAATCGCACCAAAGCCTTCGATTTGTTTGCGCAGCACCATTTGGCTGGTCTGATTGTCCTCTGCCAACAAAATGCGCAGCCCAGACAGATCAAATTCATCATCGGGTATTTTGCTGGATTGTTCTGATACGCGCCATGAACTATATGGTATTTCCACGGTTACAAATGCACCCGTGGTTTGATTGAAAACATCAATTGTGCCGTCCAACTGATCAACCAAACGTTTCACAATATGAAGCCCAAGCCCCGTCCCCGACTTTGCCGAATTTTCTGGACGACCTTTGTATTCATATAACAGGTTCAATGCTTCTTTGCTAAACCCTGGGCCATTGTCGCGCACAACAAACATCAGATTTTCATCAAGATTGATCCCAATATCAAGCTGTACCAAACCTTCGTCGCAAAACTTGATCGCGTTTTCCAAAATGTTGGACAGGATACGTTCCAACGCAGTGCGATCAATTTGAATTTTTTCGGGCAAGTTTGGCGCAGAAGTAATTTTAAATTCGATCTGTTTGGCCGATGCACGGCTATGCCAACGGCGTTGAATATCGCTTACGAATTTCGCAAGTTCGAATGCTCTGATTTCTGTGGCCAGATCGTTTTTTTCACCCTTTAGATTGTCAAACAAAACGGCCAGCATACGTTGCAATGTGTCGCTGGCGCTGCACGCACGATCATAATGAATCTGATTTTCACCGCTTAATTCATCAATTTCAATGAGCTTTAGCCCATTAATTACATCCGACATGGCCGATTGCAAATCATGCGTGATCATCGGGCGATCTTGCGCTGACTTGGCGGATTTGCTTTGTAAACTGGGCTTTAACCTACGCGGTGACATCTATAATCCAACTCAACCAGAGGGCTTTGTTAAACTATAGATTTTTCACCAAATCTTTGCAACTTGCAAAGATTACCCTTTGGCGGGATAGCCAAGATCGGACAACGCGGTCTCAATTTCACCCAAAATCGCGGGATCATCAATGGTTGCGGGCATTTTCCATTCCGCGCCATCGGCGATTTTCACCATGATACCACGTAAAATTTTGCCCGAACGTGTTTTGGGCAACCGATCCACCACCGTGGCCAATTTAAATGCGGCAACAGGGCCGATTTCACTGCGCACCAGTTTCACACATTCGGCCACAATTTCGGATGGATCACGATCCACACCTGCGTTGATGCACAAAAAACCCATCGGCAATTGCCCCTTAAGCGCATCACTCACACCAATCACGGCGCATTCGGCAACATCGGGATGGTTTGATAACACCTCTTCCATCTGTCCTGTGGACAGACGATGCCCCGCCACATTGATCACATCATCCGTGCGCGCCATGATATAAAGATAACCATCTTCATCCACATATCCCGCATCACCGGTTTCATAATACCCTGGAAATGTTTCAAGATATGCGGATTTATAACGATCCTCTGCATTCCAAAGCGTCGGAAGTGTTCCAGGTGGGAAAGGCAACTTGGCAACAATCGCACCCAGCTCACCCGTTGGTAATGGATTGCCCGCATCATCCACGATTTGAATATCAAAGCCGGGCATCGGCACGGCGGGTGATCCCAATTTTACTGGCAATTCTTCAATGCCAACAGGGTTACAGACTGCGGGGAAACCAATTTCGGTTTGCCACCAATGATCAATCACAGGAACGCCAAGTTGGTCTTGCGCCCATTTGATTGTATCGGGATCTGCACGCTCTCCTGCCAAAAACAAATAGCGCAAACCAGACAGGTCATATTTTTTGACAAATTCGCCCTTTGGGTCAACACGTTTGATTGCGCGAAATGCGGTGGGTGCGGTGAAAAATGTTTTCACATCATGCTCTTCGATCACGCGCCAAAATGTCCCCGCATCGGGTGTGCCAATTGGTTTGCCCTCAAACACAATCGTGGTGTTGCCGTGGATCAATGGCCCATAACAAATATACGAATGGCCGACGACCCAACCAACATCGGATGCGGCCCAGAACACTTCGCCCGGATTCACACCATAAACGTTTTTCATGGTCCAGTTCAGCGCCACCAAATGCCCCGCATTGGGGCGCACAACGCCTTTTGGCTGACCCGTCGTGCCAGAGGTATAAAGAATATATAGCGGATCATTACCCTTAACCGCCACACATTCGGCGGGGCTGATACCTTGTTGGCATTCATGCCAATCCACATCGCGCCCAGCAACCATATCGGCCTGTAATTCATCGCGTTGTAAAATGATACACGTGTCGGGTTTATGTTTGGCCAATTCAATTGCGCCATCCACCAGTGGTTTGTAGGCGATCACCCCCGATGGTTCGATCCCACAAGATGCGGCGATAATCGCCTTGGGCGTGGCATCATCAATACGTGTCGCCAGCTCGTTCGCGGCAAATCCACCAAACACCACGGAATGCACCGCACCAATACGTGCACAGGCCAGCATTGCCACCATCGCCTCTGGCACCATCGGCATATAGATGATGACGCGATCACCTTTTTGCACGCCCTGCGCCAAGAGTGCACCGCCCAGATTGGCAGTTTTGACTTGCAATTCAGCAAAGCTAATCTTGGATTTGCGCCCTGTGATTGGGCTATCGTAAATAATTGCAGTTTGATCACCTTTGCCCTTTTCCACATGGCGATCAACGGCGTTGTAACAGGTATTCACCTCGGCATCGCAAAACCATTCGTAAAGCGGCGCATTGTCATCAAACAATGCTTTGCTGGGTGGTTTAACCCAATCAATCGCCTCTGCGGCCTTCATCCAGAATTTTTCCGGGTCTTGTTGCCATGCTTTGTAAACCTGTTTGTACATTATCGTCTCCTCTTACGATATGTGATATTATTTTTGCACTTGGCGTACCAATTGCAGAACCTCTTTTGCCGCTTGCGGGATGTTCGTACCGGGGCCGAAAATTGCGCGTACACCGCATTGGCGCAAATAATTGTAATCATCGGGCGGGATCACCCCGCCACAAATCACAATCACATTTTCACCGCCTTTATCCTTGAGCGCATGGATCAATTGCGGAGCAAGCGTGGTATGCCCCGCTGCTTGTGATGAAATGCCAACCACATGCACGCCTTGTTCCACCGCATCATATGCAGCCTCGTCCGGTGTTTGGAACAATGGGCCCATGGTGACATCAAACCCGATATCGCCAAATGCAGATGCAATCACTTTGCCGCCGCGATCATGACCATCTTGACCAAGCTTCACCACCAACATTTTGGGCGGCGTGCCATGATCTGTTGCAAATTTTGTCACCTCCGTTTGCAACGCTGCAAAATCAGGATCGTCTTTGTAAGCTGCACCATATACGCCTTTGAGGGTTTTCACCTTGGCGCTATGGCGACCAAATACATTTTCCATCGCATCGGAAATTTCACCAACCGTTGCACGCGCACGCGCCGCATCAACGGCCAGTGCCAACAGGTTGCCACCGTTTTTCGCACCCATTTCCAATGCCGCCAGTGCGGCGTCACAAGCCGCCGTATCGCGGGACTTGCGCACCTGTTTCAGTCGCGCAATCTGTGCATCACGCACAGCCGCATTATCAATTTCGCGCACGTCAATTTTGGGCTCTTCCTCGCGTTGGAATTTGTTCACCCCAACGATCACATCTTCGCCGCGATCAACGCGTGCTTGGCGTTGGGCGGCGGCCTCCTCAATCCGCAACTTGGGCATTCCGCTTTCAACGGCCTTGGTCATGCCACCCAATGCATCAACCTCGCAGATCAATTCCCACGCTTTATCCGCCAATTCTTTGGTCAGGCTTTCCACATAATAAGACCCCGCCAACGGATCGACCACATTGGTTATCCCCGTTTCATTTTGCAAAATCAGCTGGGTGTTCCGCGCAAGTCGCGCAGATTCATCCGTTGGCAACGCAATTGCTTCGTCATAGCTATTGGTGTGCAAGGATTGTGTGCCACCCAATGCGGCGGACATGGCCTCGTATGCAGTGCGGATCGCGTTGTTGAACGGATCTTGTTCTTGCAATGATACGCCACTGGTTTGGCAGTGGGTGCGCAACATGCTTGATTTTTCGTTCTTTGGTTCAAATTCTGCCATGATACGGTGCCACAACAACCGCGCGGCGCGCAATTTTGCCGCCTCCATGAAAAAATTCATGCCAATAGCGAAAAAGAACGACAGGCGCGGCGCAAACGCATCCACATCCAACCCTGCCTTGATTGCCGCTTTCACATATTCCTTACCATCGGCAAGTGTGAACGCCAGTTCTTGGACAAGGTTCGAACCCGCTTCGTGAATGTGATAACCACTGATTGAAATGGAATTGAATTTTGGCATTTTTTCAGAGGTGTAACCGATAATATCTGACACAATCCGCATCGATGGCGCAGGCGGATAGATATAGGTGTTGCGCACCATGAATTCTTTCAAAATATCATTTTGTATGGTGCCCGCCAGTTTATCCGCAGATACGCCCTGTTCTTCGCCAGCGACGATGAAATTGGCCAAAATCGGGATCACCGCGCCGTTCATTGTCATTGATACAGAAACCTGATCCAGCGGGATGCCATCAAACAGGATTTTCATATCCTCAACACTATCAATCGCAACGCCCGCCTTGCCCACGTCACCCGTCACACGCGGATGATCGGAATCATATCCACGATGCGTGGCCAGATCGAATGCAACAGACACGCCCTGTTGGCCAGCGGCCAAACCTTTGCGATAAAACGCATTGGATTCTTCGGCCGTGGAAAACCCTGCATATTGGCGGATCGTCCATGGGCGCCCTGCATACATCGTGGCCTTTGGGCCACGCAGATATGGCGCGGACCCAGGTGTTGAACCCAAGTGACCCAAACCAGTCGTATCCTGTTCGGTATAAAGCGGTTTTACCGCGATACCTTCGGGTGTATCCCACGTAAGATCACTTAAAGATTTGCCGCGAAGCTCTTTATTTGCAACGATTTTCCAGTTTTCAACGTCAGACATCATTCAAACTCCATGATCACGTCATCAACGGCCAAGCTGTCACCTGTTTGTGCCGCGATTTTGGTGATGGTTGCGCGTTTTTCAGAACGTAGTACATTTTCCATTTTCATCGCTTCAACAGTACACAATGCCTGACCATCTTCCACAACATCGCCCACGGCAACATCCATGGAAACGATCAATCCAGGCATTGGGCAGAGAAGCATGTTTGACGTATCCGGCACAATGATTTCGGGCATCAATTCGGCCAGCTCCGCGTGGCGTGGAAGGCGCACATTCACCACCAAATCAGCGCCGCGTACACGCATGCGGATTGCACCGGGAACCTTGGACACTTTCATCACAAATGGTTCGTCGTTGAGCAAAAATGTCGCGAGTTTCGTGCCCGGTTTCCAATCTGATTTTACCCGCACAGTTTCACCATCATCAAACACCACGGTTGAGCCATCGCGATCTGCATCAATCGTCACCGCAAATTGGGTGTCTTGCAATGTGACAACCCAATCGCGCCCCACTTTGCGTTCGTGATTGCCAAGCCGCCCTGAAACACGTGCGCGACGAATTTCGGCAACGCGGTGCATGGCGGCGGCGGATGCGGCGACCTTGCGCAAGGATACATCAGGGAGCGTCACACCAGCAAAACCGTCTGGGTATTCTTCTTCGATGAATGCGGTTGTAATATTGCCTGAAACAAATCGTTCATGATCCATCACAGCAGACAGGAACGGCAAGTTATGGCCAATGCCTTCTAACTCAAAGCTATCCAATGCAGTGCGCATTTCGTCAATCGCATCAGCGCGTGTTGGCGCCCATGTACACAGTTTGGCGATCATCGGATCATAAAACATGCTGATCTCGCCGCCCTCAAAAACGCCAGTATCATTGCGCACGATTGCACTGTCAGTTTGGATTTCCGCTGGCGGGCGATAACGTGTCAGGCGACCAATGGATGGGAGAAAATTGCGATATGGGTCTTCGGCGTAAAGACGGCTTTCAATCGCCCAGCCGTTAATGCCAATATCCGATTGTTTAAGCGTCAATTTTTCACCTGCCGCGGAGCGGATCATCTGTTCCACCAGATCAACACCTGTGATCAATTCGGTCACGGGATGTTCCACCTGTAAGCGCGTATTCATTTCCAAGAAATAGAAATTGCGATCTCCGTCTACGATAAATTCGACCGTACCTGCGGAGTTGTAATCAACGGCCTTGGCCAACGCGACGGATTGATCCCCCATGGCTTTGCGGGTTTTTTCATCCAAAAATGGGCTTGGGGCCTCTTCAATCACCTTTTGATTGCGCCGCTGAATGGAACATTCACGCTCATTTAGATAGATACAATTGCCATGCCCATCACCAAGTACCTGAATTTCAATGTGGCGCGGTTGGGTCACAAATTTTTCAATGAAAATGCGATCATCGCCAAAACTATTCGCAGCCTCTGATTTTGACAGGGCGAAACCTTCGCGGGCTTCGGCATCGTTCCATGCCACACGCATGCCCTTGCCCCCGCCACCGGCGGAGGCTTTGATCATCACAGGATATCCGATTTCGTTGCTGATTTTCACAGCGTCATCTGCATCGGCAATCAGCCCCATGTAACCGGGAACCGTTGAAACGCCTGCTTCTGCGGCTAATTTTTTGGACGTGATTTTATCACCCATCGCCTCAATCGCGTGCGGGTTTGGACCGATGAATGCGATACCTGCCTTTTCCAAGGCCTGCGCAAACAGTTTGTTTTCGGACAAAAACCCATAACCCGGATGCACCGCCTGTGCCCCCGTTTGTTTGATTGCATCCATGATTTTATCAATCACAAGATAGCTTTCGGATGCGGGCGCAGCGCCAATATTCACAGCCTCGTCCGCCATTTCCACATGCAGCGCGTTTTTATCCGCATCGGAATAAACAGCCACGGTTTTGATGCCCATTTTGCGCGCGGTTTTGATGACACGACATGCGATTTCACCACGGTTTGCGATCAGAATTTTATCAAACATCATATGCCCTTTGCATTGGAATTACGGATTGGGGAATGGATTTCAGGCGCGCGCGCCATGAAAAAAACCCCCGCTCGCCAATTGCGAATGGGGGTCAGTAGAGGGGAAATGAAACAGCGAACTGGATTAACCAAATTGGCCATCTCAACAGTGTTGATAGGTGTTGGACAGGCGTCCACAAACGGCATCAACGACCGTTTAGTGCCCATATGAAAAACGGTGTTTTCCATGTGCCCAGAACGAGCGTAGGGCGACATTGGCGCCACGGCAATTCTTAACATTTTCGTGAATACATTATCGGCAGTTTGCCGCCAAATTTGGTGATTTACGGGCCAATTCATGGTCATTCTTCTTCAAATATCTGTGGAAAATTCACCATAGCCTTGGCCAGATTCACCTGTAGCAATGCTTCGTAATCTGCTGGATCAAATTCACCCACGGGCATGACCTCGCGCCCCAACAGCCAACCAAGCCGCCCAGCATCCAGATTGCCGCGCTCAAACGGCTCTTCGCCAAAATGCTCGATCAGTGCTTCCAAAAATGCCTGATCGGCTAGCCGATCCGCATGACGGCGATCCGCATAACGTTCGCGTGCCTTGAGCGGTGTTGCACCCGCCTTGTTGGGACGGCGGATAGTGAATTGAAAGTCTGAACTGGGCAGACGTGATGGAAACCCACGATGTTTGATCATTTGATTTCAGCCTTTTTTGTTAGTGCCACGTGCATTGACCCGTGGTGATGTCATAAAATGACATGAATTGTTTTACGTCCGGATCGGCATCGCCATATGCGATTGGTTGATCCATGATGCGTATCGAAACTTCGTCTGTTTCTTGTCCGCTTTGCGCAACCTCTGCCAGTGCGAAGTTTTCGCAAAGATAATCCAGATCAACCGATGCCGTTTCATATTCAACAGACGAAAGATCATCAGCAAGAAACCCAAGATATAAGAGCGATGGTTCACCATCCTCGACAATTTGGCGCAGATCATAAAGCTGCACCACCAAGCCAGATGGCAAATCAGGCACGGGTTGTGCCATTGCCCCACCAGCAATTGCCAGCAATCCTATCGCGCCATATTTGATCATAGCGGCAGGTTGTCGTGCTTTTTCCACGGGTTATCCAATTTCTTGGTTTTTAATCCTGCGAATGCGCGGCAAATGCGGCTTCGGGTGTTGCGGGGCAAGATGACTTCGTCCACGAAACCACGTTCTGCTGCGACAAATGGATTGGCAAAGCGGTCTTCGTAATCGGCAACATGGGCGTCGATCTTTTCCTGATCACCCAAATCGGAACGATACAAAATTTCAACTGCGCCCTTGGCGCCCATCACCGCGATTTCTGCTGTTGGCCAACAGTAATTTACATCACCGCGCAAATGTTTGGGGGCCATCACACAATACGCGCCGCCATATGCTTTGCGTGTAATCACCGTAACCTTTGGCACTGTTGCCTCGCCATAGGCATAGAGAAGTTTCGCACCATGTTTAATCACACCACCATATTCTTGGGATGTTCCGGGCATAAACCCTGGCACATCAACCAAGGTCAGGATCGGAATGTCAAATGCATCACAAAAACGCACAAATCGCGCAGCCTTTCGGGCACTATCGATGTCCAGAACACCCGCCATCACCATCGGCTGATTGGCAACAACACCAACGGTGCTGCCTTCAAGTCGCATGAAGCCCGTTATGATATTCTTCGCAAAATCCCGTTGGATTTCGTAAAAATCACCTTCATCGCCGATTTTTTCAATCAGCTCGTGCATATCATAAGGCGTATTGGGGTTTTCTGGGATCAACGTATCCAACGATTTTTCGCGGCGCGTTGGATCATCAAAGAACGGGCGCACGGGTGGTTTTTCGCGGTTATTTAAAGGCAAAAAATCAACCAAGCGGCGCACTTCCATCAATGCATCCATGTCGTTTTCAAATGCACCATCGGCAACAGATGATTTGGTTGTGTGGGTTTTGGCGCCACCCAACTCTTCTGCGGTGACGACTTCGTTTGTGACGGTTTTCACCACATCGGGGCCTGTCACGAACATATAAGAGCTGCCTTTGACCATAAAGATAAAGTCGGTCATCGCTGGCGAATACACCGCACCACCCGCACATGGCCCCATGATCACGCTGATCTGTGGTACAACGCCAGAGGCAAGGATATTATTTTGAAACACATCCGTATAACCCGCAAGGGACGAGACGCCCTCTTGGATACGCGCACCACCTGAATCGTTCAAGCCAATGATCGGTGCGCCATTGCGCATCGCCATTTCTTGAATTTTACAGATCTTTTTGGCGTGTGTTTCGGACAATGACCCACCCAAAACGGTGAAATCTTGGGAATAGACATAAACCATACGCCCATTGATCGTGCCCCACCCCGTGATCACACCGTCACCAGGAACCTTGTTATCCGCCATGCCAAAATCGGTACAGCGGTGCGCAACGAACATGTCGTATTCTTCAAAGGAATCCAGATCGAGCAAGACTTCGATACGTTCACGCGCGGTCAATTTACCCTTGCCATGTTGCGCGGCAACGCGTTCTGCTCCGCCGCCTTGGCGCGCTTGGTCACGCCGCTCTTCCAGCGCTTGAATAATATCTTGCACGGTATCCTCCCTTAAGTGTTTCTTGGTTGTAGCAAATTTTGCCCTGCAATAAAGAATTAGATGGCATAGTTGCAAATATTTGGCAATTACTGTATTGCAAACTGCAAATTTGCAAAGTTTTCAATATGTCCAACAAGCTTTATGCGGGCGTTGCCCTGCGCGAAACACGCCAGAAATTTGATTTAACGCAAAAAGAATTTGCGCAGCGCTTGGGCGTGTCCCTGCCCTATCTCAACCAGATGGAAAACAACCATCGCCCGATTGCCAGTTCGGTGATTTTGGCGCTTGCTCAGAATTTTGGGTTTGATGTGACGCAACTTCGCCAAGGGGGCGCGGAACGATCCCTTGCGGATATGAAAGAAGCATTGGCCGATCCTGTGTTTGCCGAACTATCTCCACCCATGGCCGATTTGCAATTGATGGCCACCAACGCGCCCACCCTAACGCGTGCTTTTTTAGAATTGCATCGCAATTACAAACAAACTCAAGAGCGCCTCGCATCACTTGACGAGGCATTGGGCCGTCAAGAAACCGGTATCGTGCAATCCCCATGGGAAGAAGTGCGCGATTTTTTCCATTATTGCGATAATTACATTGATGCCGTGGACAAGGCCGCAGAAAGCTATGCCGCCAAGGCGGATATTTTGGATGGCGATGGGCGCAAGGCAGCCGCGGATTGGTTGATGGCGCGCCACGGTGTCAGCGTGTCCTATGATCACGACACACAGTTGCGCCGATTTGATCCCGATCAAAACATCCTGTTTTTAAACCAACATGTGGGCGCCGAAACGCAATTGTTTCAAATCATTCACCAAACCGCGCTGATCGAACATGACGATTTGTTGGAAATGACATTGGATACTGCGCGGTTTCAATCCGATGCGGCGCGCGCGATTTGCAAAATCGGGCTGGCGAATTATTTCGCAGGTGCTGCAGTGATGCCCTATGCAAAGTTTTTGCAGGCTGCACAGGAACACCGCCATGATTTGGAACATTTGGGGCATCTGTTTGGGGCTTCTGTGGAACAGGTTGCACATCGCCTGTCCACATTACAACGCCCAGGATTAAAGGGGATACCGTTTTTCTTTGTTCGTGTGGATCAGGCGGGTACGATTACCAAACGACATTCATCCACACGGATGCAATTTGCCCGATTTGGCGGCGCTTGTCCGCTGTGGAATGTGCACCGTGCATTTGAAACACCGGGGCAGTTTTTGCGCCAACTGGCGGAAACACCCGATGGCGTGCGATATCTGTGTTTGGCCCGCGAAGTCAGTAAACCGGGCGGATCATTTCACGCACCCACACGGCGCTATGCTATTGGGCTGGGATGCGAGGTGAAACATGCCGCTTCGTTGGTTTACGCCGATGACCTTGCCCCACGCAAAGACAGCGCATTTGAACCCATCGGCATATCCTGTCGCATATGCGAGCGGGAAAATTGCCATCAACGTTCGGTGCCCCCGCTGGAACGCAAATTGGATATTGATATGCAGGCGCGCGGAGTAGTGCCGTATCGGCTAGGATAAAAGATAACAAGGTTAACTTTATTCTGGACAAGCCATGGGCATGGGCATAGCAATTCCCCTATGAAACATCTTCCACCCCCCACGTTTCTAAACAAAGAGACCCCGCCGCATATCCTCACACTTGTTGCAATTGCGGGTGTTGCCGCGATCCCGCTCAACATTTTTTTGGCAACCCTGCCCGCGATGGCCGAATATTTTGATACGCCCAATTCAATGATGCAATTGGCCGTATCTGGGTATTTGGCGCTGACGGCAGTGATTCAATTGATCATCGGCCCACTGTCGGACAGGTTCGGACGGCGGCCTGTAACGCTGGTTGGATTGGCCATTTTCATATTGGCATCGGTCGGCGCGGCATTATCCCAAAGCTTTGTCATATTCATGATTTTTCGGGCATTTCAAACCGCAGCGAGCACTGGTATGGCGATTTCTCGTGCTACCGTGCGTGATATGGTGCCCCGCAACAAGGCTGCGAGCTTGATCGGTTATGTCACCATGGGCATGTCATTGGCGCCAATGATTGCACCACCCATCGGTGGTTTTTTGGGTGCCGCGTTTGGATGGCAGGCCAATTTTTATGTTCTCACGGGCGCTGGTGCGTTGGTATTTTTGCTTGCATATTTTGATCAGGGCGAAACCAATATCAATAAATCCACCAGCATCGGCGCACAGTTTCGTGCCTATCCCGAATTGTTAACATCGCGGCGATTTTGGGGATACGCAGCCACCAACGCATTCGCGGCGGGCACGTTTTTTGCCTATCTTGGCGGTGCCCCGTTTATCGCAAAAGAGGTGTACGGATTGGGACCAAGCACAATCGGCATTTATCTGATGATCACACCGATTGGGTATATGATCGGTAATGGCATCAGTGGGCGGTTTTCAACGGTGATGGGGATCGAACGTATGCTTCTTGTCGGTGGGATGGTTACTGTCGTGCCCATGGTTATTTCCATGGCAGTTATTGCGGCGGGTGTAACCCATCCACTGGGCCTGTTTGCATTCACGTTTTTCATCGGGTTTGGCAATGGCATGGTGTTACCCAGCGCAAATGCGGGTTTGCTGGATGTGAACCCAGCCCTCGCGGGATCTGCATCTGGTCTTGGTGGTGCATTGTTAACATTTGGTGGTGCGCTACTGGCGGGACTTACTGGTTATTTGTTGGTGGACAGCACCACCGCGATTCCACTGGTTGCCTGTATTTTTGCAAGCTCTCTCATCGCACTAATCACGTCGGTTTTTACGATCCGCATCGAACGTGCCGTGCGGATCGCAGCGTAAATATTAGCGCTGAGTGCTTTCAAAATCGGGATGCAGCCAAGGTTGCAGATTTGATTTTGGCAACATCTTTTTACCCAAAATGTGATCCGACGCCTTTTCCCCAACCATAATCGATGGGCCATTGAGATTCCCATTCGTCACTCGTGGGAAAATAGAGCTGTCAGCAACACGCAAACCGTCAACACCAATCACGCGACATTCAGGATCAACCACCGCCATTGGATCATCAATCGCACCCATTTTACACGTGCCACAGGGGTGATACGCGCTTTCGACATGTTCGCTGATAAATTCATTCAGCTCTTCATCCGTTTGCATCGCTGCACCTGGTTGAATTTCTTTGCCTGCATATGGCTTAAACGCATCTTGGGAAAAGATTTCTCGCGTCAAGCGGATGCAATTACGAAAATCGGCCCAATCTTGTTCGGTGGACATGTAGTTAAACAGGATCTTGGGCGCATCCTTGGGATCCGATGATTTCAGCGTCACAGACCCGCGCGAAGTAGAGCGCATTGGCCCCGTGTGTGCTTGAAATCCATGCCCTTCGGCAGCAGCTTTACCATCGTAGCGCACCGCCATGGGTAAGAAATGATATTGAATATCTGGATAATCAACACCCTTGTCCGATCGTATAAACGCCGCCGATTCAAATTGGTTTGATGCACCAAGCCCCGTTTTGGTAAACAACCACTGCGCACCAATCACAGCCTTGCTAAAAATATTCCAATGTTTGTAAAGCGTGATCGGTTGCAGGCTTGCGACCTGCATATACAATTCCAAATGATCCTGTAGGTTTTGCCCAACACCTGCGCGATCCGCAACGACATCAATGCCATGTTCGCGCAAATGCGCCGCGGGACCAATGCCCGACAACATCAACAATTTTGGCGTATTGAATGATGATGCGGCTAAAATCACCTCGCGGTTTGCGCGGATTGTTTCGATGCGCCCATTGCGTTCGATTTGCACTCCAACGGCGCGGCCATTTTCAACAATAACTTTTTGCGCCAAACCATTTACAAGATTACAGTTTTTGCGTTTCAACGCAGGGCGCAGATATGCATTTGCCGCCGACCAACGCCGCCCCTTGTAAACGGTTTGTTCCATCGGGCCAAAGCCCTCTTGCTGTTCACCGTTGTAATCATCTGTCACCTCGTAACCCGCCTGTTCACCGGCATTCACAAATGCATGGAACAGTGGGTTTTTGCGTGGGCCGCGTGTGACATGCAATGGGCCATCAGTGCCGCGAAATTCAGATGCACCGCCATGCCATGTTTCCATCCGTTTGAAATACGGTAACACATCGGCATAGCTCCAGCCCTGCGCGCCACTTTCGTCCCAATGATCAAAATCACGTGCATGACCACGCACAAAAACCATACCATTGATGGATGATGATCCACCAATCACCTTGCCCCGTGGGGCGGCCAATTTGCGCCCACCCAGATGAGGTTCTGGTTCGCTTTGATATCCCCAATCATACATTGGCATGTTCATCGGATATGACAGTGCCGCAGGCATTTGAATAAACGGCCCCATATCTGTGCCACCATGTTCGATGACCAGCACAGAATGTTGCCCATCCTCGGACAGGCGATAGGCCATGGCACAACCAGCAGAGCCAGCACCAACAATTACATAATCAGCAGTGATAGTCATATCAGTAAGGTGAATCCACGGGGCCCATTTTCACATAGACGGTTTTCATTTGGCTGTAATGGTTGATCGCTTCTTTGGAATTTTCACGCCCAACACCCGACATTTTCACACCACCAAACGGTGCCTCGACAGGTGCATCGTTATAGGTATTGATATAACATGTGCCCGCTTCCAATTGATCAATCACACGATGTGCGCGGGTGATGTCATTGGTGAACACACCGGCAGCAAGACCAAGATCGGTATCATTGGCGCGTTTAATCACCTCTTCCTCTGTGTCAAATTCCAGCACAGACATCACGGGGCCAAAAATTTCTTCGCGTGCGATGGTCATATCATCGGTCACATCGGCAAATGCGGTTGGTTGGATATAATACCCGTCACCATCCACAGCGTTGCCACCTGTGATTAGGGTCGCGCCCTCTGATTTACCCTTTTCGATAAAACCCAAAACGATATCGCGTTGGTTTTTCGAAACCATCGGGCCCATTTGGGTTTCTTCATCCAATGGATCACCCAATTTGATCTGCTCTGCACGTTCAGCGAAACGTTTCAGAAATTTATCCTTAATCCCCTTTTGCACAAACACACGTGTCCCGTTTGAACAGACCTGACCCGTGGAATACATATTCCCCAGCATCGCACCACCCACGGCGTTTTCGACATCCGCATCATCAAAAATGATCAGCGGGGATTTCCCGCCCAGTTCCATGGTGACATGTTTCATACCCTCGGCCGCGGCGGCATAAACCTTGCGCCCTGTTGGCGCGGAACCTGTGAGTGATACTTTGTCCACGCGCGGATCTGTGACCAATGCCGCACCCACATCGCCATATCCTTGGACAACATTGTAAATACCAGTGGGTGCGCCCGCCTCGATCAAAATTTCTGCAACTTTCAATGCGCAAAGCGGCGTCGTTTCCGATGGTTTAAATATCATCGCATTGCCACATGCCAATGCTGGTGCACCTTTCCAGCATGCGATTTGCGTTGGATAATTCCACGCACCAATCCCAACACACACACCCAATGGAATGCGTTTTGTATAAACCCAATCTTCACCCAATTGGATATGTTCACCTGTCAAGCTGCCCGCCAAGCCGCCGAAATATTCCAATGCATCCGCACCCGATGTTGCATCCACATAAAGCGTTTCTTGCATTGGTTTGCCAGTATCCAGCGTTTCCAATTCAGACAATGCATGATTACGTTCGCGCATAATGTCGGCGGCGCGGCGCAATACACGGCCACGTTCGGTGCCCGATAATTTTGCCCATGCTTTTTGTGCATCGCGCGCGGCATTCAAGGCCTGTTCAATGATGGCTGGTGTCGCCGAATGAAGTTTTGCAATCACTTCGCCCGTGGCGGGGTAAACGCATTCGATCACTTTGCCTGCGGTGTCTTCGACATATTCGCCATTGATAAAATGGCTTGCTTTGGGTTGTGCGCGCATTTGCGATACTTTCTTTTTGATTTGCGCGGTCTTCGACAGTGCCGAAAACCGCAATAAGTTATATGTTAATGTGCATTGTCGATTTTCGTAAAATCAACGGTGCGATCTTTGGGTGACGCAGTAATGGCCGTCACTTCGCTGCGTTTTGTGAACAAGATGAACAACAAACATGCAAAGTAAATTCCGACAACCACAGCACCAATCCATTGGATTTGCAACCATTGGCTCTTGAACAAAATGGTCAACAAGAATAGCACCGCAACGTTACCCGCGATATACAACGGGCGCCCGAAACGTTCCGCGGTCAGCGAAAGGTTATCGGTGTAAAGGCGGATCAAACTGTCCAGCGAGTTAATCACAAATGTAATGCCCACCACGATCATGGCCAAATTCACAACACCAGCGGTTGGTATTTCATTCAGATGATAGAAATACAAAACGCTAAACCAAACGGCCAACGGAATGGATGGGAATATCAACAACGATAGCAATACTTGCCAAGTTGTCAGCCCGCCCACAAAACGGGATGTAAATTGCCCGATCATGATTGACCATGCAAACCACCAGAACAGATAGAATTCATGATAATCCGTCAGTGGCAAAACGAATTTATGCAGATTGCCAAAATAACCACCGATATTGCCAATGGTTGAACCAAATTCAGATAGGCTCATTCCAGCGTAAATCCACATGCCCAATATCAGCGCCATGAATAAAAATGTTGATCCCACACTTAGGATACGCACAAATTTAATGTCCGTACTGGAATATGCTGCGGCCAAAATCACCGCAAACACGATCACATAAAATGTGGCAACCACCGATTCACCATCCCCAATTTCGGGAATATACCCGGGCAGATAGATTAAAAACAAACTGGCCGTGAACGCGCATGTGCCGATAATCACGATGTTATTTAATATCCGAACGGCAGGAATTTCAAAAAATTTCACCCTTGGTTCGATGACACAGAAATAAAACGCTGTCAGGAAATAAAAGGCCCAGATCAGGAACCCCCAAAATCCAAATTCAATTGCCAATGGATTTGTGAATGAATATGCGGCCTCTTCCGCGTATCCCCCAAATTCCGTCAACGGAAACATAATCAGCCCAACATCCAATCCGGACGTGAACAAAATTGCGATGAATGTGAACAATGGCACCGGTGTTACCCCGATACATTTCACGTTCCACCATTTGATGACGCAAAAAATCACCAGCGCGAACGCCAGCAATACGCCAAAAGTCAGTATTAATTGCATTGGTACCCTCCCTTTATCAGACCTTTTTGGCCCTTTTTTGGTGATCAGAGCATACGCAGCAAATTTAATATTTCAAAACAAAAATTTAAATAGCCATTTAAGTTTTTAACAATCAATTAAACTATTGAAAGAGCAGAGAAAAATCTGCACTGTAATTTCATGACACGAAAAACCATCCGCGATATTCGAAGCGAAGAATTGATAGATGCAGCGATTCTTGCAGTGCATGAACGCGGGTATGGTGTTGTGACCATGTCTGAAATCGCGGCGCGTGCGGGTACGTCTGCGGCTAGCATTAATTATTATTTTGGTAGCAAAGAACAATTGATGGAAGCAACGATGCGCCGTTTACTAGATATTTTGAAACAGGCATTGTTGCGCCGGCTTGAAACGGCACGCACACCGCATGAACGGCTGATGGCGATTTGCGATGCCAATTTTGATGACGCATTATTTACTGTCGAACAGACAAGCGTGTGGATTCAGTTTTGGTCACACGCGCCCTATTCCCCACGCCTATCGCGTTTGCATCAAATAAACCGATCACGTGTCCGTTCGCATTTTCGCGCAGAGCTGAAACGACTGTTGCCAGCGAACACCCGTGAAACCGTGCGCCGTGCGCTGCAAGCCTATATGGACGGGGTTTGGTTGGAAGAGGCGCAAACAGAGGCAGAAGAGCCGCTCGCCCCCGCCGACGCACGCCGCGCTGTTCGCGATGTGGCGGCATTATTGCTTGCGCGGTAATTATTCACCGCGCGGAAAACGTTTGTCATTTTCCAGATTATCCAAATTCATGTGATTGCGCATATAACGCTCCGATGCTTTTTGAAGTGGCTGGTAATCCCATGGAAAATATTCACCATTGCGCAATGCCTCGTAAACCACCCATCGTCGTGCTTGGCTTTCGCGCACGGCGGCGTCGAATGCATCCAGATTCCATCGCGCTTCTGATTTTGCGCGCAATTGTGCCAAGGTACCTTGGTGTTGGGGGGCTTCTGCCAGATTGTTTAATTCATGCGGATCATCGTCGAGATTAAACAACTGATCCATATCCAAATCACAGCGGTTATATTTCCATTGTTGATATCGCAGGGAAACCATCGGGGCATAGGATGCCTCTGCCGCGTATTCCATTGCCACGGGGGATGTACGTTCACCCCCTTGTCCCAAATGCACAACGCTTTCACCTTCGACCCAAGGGGCGATTTCATCCATGCTCACCCCTGCCAAATCGCAAAGCGTTGGTGTGACATCGATGTTGGACACGGGTGCGGTAATCAGCCCTGCATCCATTTCTGGTGATGAAATCATGAATGGCACACGTGCCGATCCTTCAAAAAACGACATTTTAAACCAAAGCCCACGTTCGCCCAGCATATCGCCATGATCGGATACAAATAAAATCGTTGCCTCTTGGCGCGTCGTTTCCAACGCATCCAAAATGTCTCCGATTTTATCGTCAAGATAACTGATGTTGGCAAAATATGCCCGCCGTGCGCGTTTGATATTATCCTGTGTAATATCAAAACTGCGCCAATCATTCGCATCAAATATGCGTTTGGAATGTGCATCATGATCATCGTATGCCATTGCAGGAACTTCGGGTAACAGATGTTCGCAATCCTCATATAAATCCCAATATTTTTTGCGCGCGACATAGGGATCATGCGGGTGGGTAAAGCTGGCGGTTAAACACCACGGACGGTCATCCAGCCCACGCGCCAGATCGTAAACCTTGCGCGTTGCATTATAAGCAACCTCATCATCATATTCCATCTGGTTGGAAATTTCGGCCACACCCGCGCCCGTGACAGATCCCATATTGTGATACCACCATTCAATGCGTTCACCCGGTTTGCGATAATCTGGAGTCCAGCCAAAATCAGCGGGGTAAATATCGGTGGTAAGGCGTTCTTCGAACCCGTGCATTTGATCAGGGCCAACGAAATGCATCTTGCCTGACAAACAGGTTTGATATCCCGCGCGGCGCAGATGATGGGCATAAGTTGGAATGTCGGATGCAAATTCCGCCGCATTGTCATAAACGCGGCTTCGGCTTGGCAATAACCCAGACATGAACGATGCACGCCCCGGTGCACAAAGCGGTGATGCGGTATAGGCATTTTTAAATCGTGTTGATCGCGCTGCCAGTTTTTTCAAATTGGGCGCATGCAACCAATCCGCAGGTCCATCGGGGAAAAGCGTGCCGTTTAATTGATCGACCATAATGATCAAAATATTGGGTGCTTTGGTCATGTCCGTTCCTTTGTGTGATGCCGTCCATGCGTGAATAATTGTAAAAAAAACCTCTCGCATATGCGCAGGCTAACCAAATTTTAATAAACTACATCCTAAAATAACGACAAGTTTTAGTAGAAAAGGAATAAAAAATGTCTTTTCTTTTGGGCGCTGGCGTCGGGGTTATCGTTGGCTGGTTTGCTGTAGAAATCTTTGATTTGATTGCCGATCGCATTGATGACCATTATCGAAGCGAGTTGCATTAAATATAATCCGTACTATCCTGCTGTTTTTAGGCATCAAAAGGGTTCAAGATGCGAAAGCTTATTCTTGCAGGGGTTATATTATATCTTGGGGCGTTCGCGGTGCTATACGCGTTGCGGCTCCATGTCATTTATTCGTTTGACACAACCGAACATAACCCTGCTGCGTTTAGCTTGCCGCAAGTCAAAACCATTGATTTCAAAAGCTTTGACAACACCAATTTGATCGTTTGGGCTCAGCCCGCAATCGAAGACAATCCGACCATAATCTATTTTCATGGGAATGCGGGCAATCTGGCCAATCGTGCGGCACGGTTTCAGGCCATTTTGGATCGTGGATATGGATTGGTGGCAATGGCCTATCGGCGTTCATCAGGATCAGAGGGTGATCCAAATGAAGCCTTGATCAGACAAGATTCGATTTATCTGATTGAAAACCTATCCGCGATATTGGGAACCCCACCAGCGGGCAAAGTTTTCTATTATGGCGAAAGTCTTGGCACGGCCGTTGCAATCCAACTTGCCAACACACACCCACCAGCGGCATTGATGTTAGAGGCACCGTTTACATCCCTAATCGACGTGGCGGCGGGCATGTATCCATATTTTCCCGTGCGCCTTGCGCTTGGCCCGATGTGGATGTCAAAGGATACGTTGCAAAATATCGAAGTACCGCTGTTTGTTATTCATGGTGATGCAGATCAAGAAGTCCCGCTTGCCATTGGGCAATCTGTGTTCGCCGCATCCCCTGCTGCGGACAAAGTGATGGAAATTGTAAAGGGCGGGCATCATACCGATTTATGGTCGGTTGGCGGGCAACCCGCGATTTTTGAATTTATCGATGCACGCAAATAAAAGGGCCCACATGGGGCCCTTAAACTTAGCTGATGGATTGTAGCAATTGATCAAGGCTTGCCTTGGCATCGCCATAGAGCATCCGCGTATTTTCCTTGAAAAACAGCGGGTTTTCGATACCGGAATAACCCGTACCCTGGCCCCGTTTGGACACGATCACATTTTTCGCTTTCCACACTTCCAAAACGGGCATGCCCGCGATGGGTGAATTGGGGTCTTCTTGTGCGGCTGGATTAACAATGTCGTTTGAACCAATCACGATTACCATATCGGTTTCAGGGAAATCATCGTTGATTTCATCCATTTCCAACACGATGTCATATGGCACTTTGGCCTCTGCCAACAACACGTTCATGTGGCCTGGCAATCGACCCGCAACGGGATGAATGGCGAAACGCACATTTTTGCCCTTGTCACGCAAACGACGGGTTAGCTCGGACACGGATTGCTGTGCCTGTGCCACGGCCATACCGTAGCCTGGAACAATCACGATGCTGTCAGCATCTTGCAACTGTGCGGCAACCGTATTCACATCTGTTGCCACCATTTCCCCATCGATTTCCATCGCAGGGCCAGTTGCCCCACCAAAACCACCAAGGATAACGCTGATAAACGAACGGTTCATCGCCTTACACATGATGTATGACAGGATCGCACCAGATGACCCAACAAGCGCACCCGTCACAATCAACAAATCATTGCCGAGCAAGAAGCCCGTTGCCGCTGCCGCCCAGCCAGAATAGCTGTTCAACATTGACACCACGACGGGCATATCCGCACCACCAATGGCCGCAACCAAATGCGCACCAACGGCAAATGCAATGAACATCATCAAATATAATGTCCAACTTCCCGCATGGTTCATATACATAATCAACAGGATAAAGCTGATCACCAATGCGGCTGCATTTAATCCATGGCGATATGGTAAAACCAATGCCTTGCCGTCCAATTTTCCCGCCAGTTTACCATAGGCAACGATTGAACCGGTAAAGGTAATCGCGCCGATAAACACGCCAAGGAAAATCTCGATTTCATGGATCACAATTTCCGCTCGGGTTAAATCATGCGTGCCAACGATATCGGAGTTTAAACCGATAAACACCGCCGCCAAACCGACAAAGCTGTGCAATGCGGCAACCAATTGCGGCATTTCTGTCATTTCCACACGTTGTGCTACGGTCATGCCCAAAAATGCACCAATCCCCAATAGTGGAATCAATACGGCATATGACCAACCACCAACGCCTGGCCCAAACACCGTTGCGATCACGGCGATTGCCATGCCAACAATGCCATACCAAACGGCACGTTTGGCTTTTTCTTGATTGCTTAACCCGCCAAGTGCGAGGATGAACAAAACAGATGCTGCGATATATGCAGCGGTAACGATACCAATGCTCATGATCGCCCCCTTATGATTTTTGGAACATGTTCAACATGCGACGCGTCACCATGAACCCGCCCACAATGTTGATGGTTGCAATCAAAACGCTCACCGCTGCCAACAGGCCAACGATAAAACCATTACCCCCGATTTGGAGCAACGCGCCAAGGATGATAATCCCTGAAATCGCGTTTGTGATGGCCATCAATGGCGTATGCAATGAATGGCTCACGTTCCAGATAACTTGGAAGCCGACAAAACACGACAACGCGAATACGATGAAATGCTGCATGAATGATGCCGGGGCAAAGCCACCGATCAACAACATCAAAACACCGCCAATTGCGAGCAATGCTGTTTGCTGTGTTCCTGCCTTTTTCATCGCGGCGGCCTGTTCGGCGGCTATTTCTTCGGCTGTTGGTTCTGGTGCGGTTGGTTTTTTCGCAGCAATCGCAGCCACCTTTGGCGGCGGCGGCGGGAATGTAATATCTCCTTCAAACGTTGCCGTTGCACCGCGAATAACGTCGTCTTCCATATTGTGATTGATTTGACCGTCTTTTTCAGGGGTCAAATCCGTCATCATGTGGCGAATGTTGGTGGAATAAAGCGTGGATGACTGCGCCGCCATGCGTGATGGAAGGTCAGTATAGCCAATGATTGTGACACCATTTTTTGAAACGATCTTTTCATCGGCAACTGTCAAATCACAGTTTCCGCCACGTTCCGCTGCCAAATCAACAACAACCGAACCTGGTTTTTGCAAGGCAACCATATCTTCGAGCCAAAGCTTTGGCGCATCGCGCCCTGGGATCAACGCTGTAGTAATCACGATGTCCATTTCAGGGGCAAGCTCACGGAATTTTTCCAGCTGTTTTTCACGAAATTCCGGGCTTGATGGGGCGGCATAACCACCCGTTTCGGCGCCATCTGTTTGTTCTTCGTCAAAATCGAGGAATACAAATTCCGCGCCCATTGATTCAATTTGTTCCGCAACCTCTGGGCGCACGTCAAATGCATAAACCATCGCACCAAGGGACGTCGCCGCGCCAATCGCGGCCAAACCTGCAACGCCCGCACCGACAACCAAAACCTTGGCTGGTGGAACTTTACCCGCTGCGGTTACTTGACCAGTAAAGAAACGACCAAAATTATTGCCCGCCTCCATCACCGCGCGATAGCCTGCGATATTGGCCATGGATGACAATGCATCCATTTTTTGCGCACGCGAAATACGTGGCACCATATCCATTGCGATCACATGCGCGCCTTTTTTATTGGCGGCATTCATCAATTCTTCATTTTGAGCAGGATAAAAGAATGAAATGAATGTCTGGCCTTTGCGCAGACGTTTGATTTCTGTTTCTTCTGGTGGGCGCACTTTAGCGACGATGTCGGCCTGTTTAAACAGTGCCGCAGCGGTTGGCACCACCGTGACGCCAGCGTCCTTGTAATCCTCATCCGAAAACCGTGCAGCAGCGCCAGCACCCTTTTCGATCAAGCATTCATATCCTAGTTTTTGTAATTCCAGCGCGGATGCGGGTGTCATCGCCACCCGTGTTTCGCCTTCAAAGATCTCCTTCGGAGTCCCTATGCGCATGACAAACCTCCTTTGTTCAAGCGTCGCCAGCGAGGATGCTAGCGGATTTATACACATGTTGGCGGTCTTAGCACCGATTTACGGGTTGGTCATGCGGCAAACTGGCAAATTTACAAAATACCCTACGGCAACGCGCAATATATTTTGCGAAATGATTGGTTTTTCGATCAAAAATTGCGCATTTTGGATGATTTTTCAGGGAATTGTGAAGCACCTATTTCACCCCCAAACATCTGTATTAAAACGAAAAAAGCGCGGCCAATTTCGCCACGCTTTTGTCAAATTCTGTAAAAATTACAACTGTGCCATAACCTCGTCAGATGCATCCATATTGGTTGTCACAACTTGAACATCATCGTCATCTTCCAGCGCTTCGATCAATTTCATCAGCTTTTCAGCGCCTTCAAGGTCCACTTCTGTGGATGTTGTGGCCTTCCAAATCAATTTTGTTGATTCTGATTCCCCCAATGCGGCTTCAAGCGCGGTTGATACCGCGTGCAAATCCGTATCAGCGCAATAAATGTCGTGTCCGTCTTCTGAACTTTCTACATCTTCGGCGCCTGCTTCGATTGCGTGTTCAAAAATCGTATCGCCGTCGCCTGCTTCGGCCAGATAAACAACCAAACCTTTGCGTTCAAACATGAACGAAACCGCACCCGTTTCCGCCAAATTACCACCCGATTTTGTGAATGTGGAACGCACAGTTGATGCGGTACGGTTTTTATTGTCTGTCATTGCCTCGACAATCACGGCAACGCCATTTGGGCCATACCCCTCGTAACGAATTTCTTCGTAGTTTTCACCATCCGCGGCGGACGCTTTGTTAATCGCACGATCAATCACGTCTTTGGGGACGGAATTTGATTTCGCCTCTTTTACAGCCAAACGCAAACGTGGGTTTTTATCAGGATCAGGATCGCCCATTTTCGCCGCAACTGTGATTTCCTTGGACAGTTTAGAAAACAGTTTTGAGCGCAGTTTATCCTGACGTCCTTTGCGGTGTTGAATATTTGCCCATTTGGAATGGCCAGCCATGTGCGAACCTCTTTTATATTACAGCTTTCGCGCCTTATAGAAAGATGCGCGGCGGGTTTCAAGTGATCGCAATTCGATCACAACAGATCACTGCTTTAGAGCGGCCAGAAATATGGGATCAACAGGCTGGTCAACAACCCAATTGAAAGGTTCAGCGGAATACCAATTTTCATGAAATCGGTAAAGCTATACCCACCTGGGCCATAGACCAGCGTGTTGGTTTGATAGCCAATGGGTGTTGCAAAACTGGCTGATGCGGCAACCATAACCGCCACCACCAAGGGGCGAGGATCAACCCCAAGCGCGGATGCCAGCGCAATCGCAATGGGTGTGACCACAACCGCAACCGCGTTGTTCGATACCAATTCGGTTAACACTGAGGTCAGCAAGAAAATCGCCCACACAACAAAAAATGGTGGCAACCCGTGCAGCATAGGCGCAACCGCATTGGCGATCAACGCAACCGCACCCGATGCCTGTAACCCTGCCCCAATGGCCAACATGGAAAAAATCAGCACAAGTAACGCACCATCAACGGATTCAAATGCCTCTTCAGCATCAATACAACGGGTTAGCAACACACCCGCCACGGCAACACCAGCCACGGCAAAAATCGGCGCGACCCCGATGGCCGCCAACACAACCACCGCGACCAGCGCTAAAATCACAATCGGTGCCTTTTGACGGCGATATGGTCGTGCGGTTGGTTCGGCCAATTCGGCCATGTTCAATTCTTCGGACATGCGATGGATATCGTCGGGGGCACCCTCCAACAATAGTGTATCGCCAACTTTGACCACGATGTCTTCAAGCTGGCTCCCGATGTTTTGGTTTTTACGATGGAGCGCCAATGGGTAAACCCCGAAACGACGGCGCAGACGCATATTGCCCAAACGCTTGCCGATCAATTTACACCCTGGGCTGATCAAAGCTTCGACCGTTGTTGCCTCTCTTGATGATACCTTATCGGCGACAACAACGTCTTTGTTTTCCTTAAGACCCAATAATTCGGTCACAGCGGTTTTGAGGACAACGCGATCCCCGGCTTCTAGCTCTACGGTTTTGAGACGACGTCGCAATGATTTATCACCGCGCACCACGTCGATCACGCGCCCGCTGTCGCGTTTAAATTCATCAACCTCTACAGGAATCGATCCGATCAACGAGCTGTTTTCAGGGATCAGCACTTCGGTAAAAAACCGCATGGTGGTTTTATCACGCAATAGATCAGACATGCTCTCGCGGCTGGGTAACAGACGGTTCCCAAACAGCCACAAATACACGGCACCAAACGCCACCAGAATAATCGCAAGTGGTGTGACCTCGAACATGGTGAATGGTTCCAGACCTTCGGCGCGGGCCACACCGTCAACCAACAGGTTTGTTGATGTCCCGATCAGCGTAAGTATGCCCCCCAAAATTGCCATATATGACAGCGGGATCAACATTTTGGATGCGGTCACATTAAACAGCTTGGCCATTTGCATCGCGATTGGGATCATAATCACCACCACTGGCGTATTATTCATAAACGCAGATGCCACCACCACGAATATAGCCAGCCCGATCAGAACCGGAATCGGGTATTTTTCACCATAAGTCGTCACTTGGTTCGTCAGGCTGGTTAAAACGCCCGTGCGTATCAACGCGCCCGACAGAATAAACATCGCCGCAATTGTCCAAGGGGCTGGGTTTGAAAACACTTCTAGCGCAGATTCATATGGCAAAATGCCAGTAAGCATTAAAAATGATGCTCCCGACAGGGCGACAACCTCTGTTGGGTAGAGTTCTTTAATGAACATATAAAACATGACGGCAACAACGCCCATCGACATAAATGCGTGCCAAGTTTCAGGAATATAGTTCGCTAGCATTGAATGCCCCTTTGCGTGTTAAACACATATTTAACACTGTTTGGGCACTGCTCAAGTACCGTTATCATTATTCGATAAATAGTCTGGATGAATAAAGGATTATTGTGGAATGGATTGTTGCAATCGGCCACCCAAACGAATGGGGGTAACAGAAGTTGCCAATCCAGTTTTGTCATCGGTTTCGACAAACACACCAGACAGGGTTGCATCCCCACCCGCGGGCGTAAACCGCCCCTTGGCCATGCCAGTTACAAAACGGCGCATCGGTTCCAGTTTTTCCATGCCGATCACACTGTCATAATCACCACACATGCCCGCATCCGATTGCAACGCAGTGCCACCCGATAAGATTTGCGTATCTGATGTTGGTACATGCGTATGTGTCCCCACCACCAATGATGCACGCCCATCCAGCCAATGGCCCATGCCCATTTTTTCTGATGTGGCCTCTGCATGAAAATCAACGATTACGGCTTGGGCCAACCCACCCATTGGTGCGGCCTTTAATGCCTGATCCAATGCAGAGAACGGGTCAGCAAAAGGTTTTTTCATAAACACCTG
Organism: Paramylibacter ulvae; assembly: GCF_014652655.1. Classification (GTDB taxonomy): domain Bacteria; phylum Pseudomonadota; class Alphaproteobacteria; order Rhodobacterales; family Rhodobacteraceae; genus Amylibacter; species Amylibacter ulvae. The sequence continues at coordinate 53,418 of NZ_BMZF01000005.1, read as the reverse complement.
CCCCAAGGCCTGAGCGACAAAAACCTTTTTCCCGTTTTGGGCAGTGAATAGTCGCGCGCCCTTACCCGGTGCGGTTGCCGCATAATTCAGTGGGCGAATGATACGGGGTTCGGATTCAACGAATGTCATCATATCGCGCTGATCAAACGCATGATCGCCAAGCGTGATAACATCCGCGCCTGCGTCCAACAAAATCTTGGCATGCGCACCAGACAGCCCCATGCCACCCGTTGCATTTTCACCGTTCACCACGACAAAATCCAATCGCCATTCTTTGCGCAGATTTGAAAGCCGCTCTGATATCGCCGCACGACCCGCACGACCCATCACATCACCTAGGAATAATAATCTCATAATCCTTGGGTATCGTGTGCAGATTAAAAGGACAAGATGCCCTTTTCAGTTATCACCGCGTCTAGCTTATAATCCGTGTCTTCGCGGGGTACGATCATCAATTCCTGTTCGCTATAGGCAAAACCGATGGCCATAATGCTTTTTTGCTCGCTAATTTGTTCGAATGAACGATCATAAAATCCGCCGCCATATCCCAAGCGATATCCAGATGGATCAAATGCCACGAGCGGGGTGATGATAATATCGGGAATTAATATCGCGCCGTCCTTTGGTACAGACGCGCCAAACGGGCCATCAATCATTTCACAAGCAGGCGTCCATTCGTGAAATTCAAGCGGCTGCTCATCGCCCACTATCACGGGCACGCAAATGCGCCGCCCTCGCATTGCCATACGTTTCATCGAAGGCAATGGCGATACCTCTGTGCGGATGGGCATATATGCCGCAATCACCAATTCGGCGTCTTGTTGTTTCAAATATGACGTTAATTGCGCATTCGCATCATTATCAAGCCCCTGCCCATGTGCGATTCTACGTTCGCCAAAGGCAGCTTTGCGTGCCATTGATTTTAGTTCTGATGTATTCATTGTGACCGATTTCGTTAATGTGGCGAGCCCGCATTCCCGAAGGATCGCAGAGGTGGAAGTGGGTTATTCCCGAGAGCCTGGAGTACCAGGTGGGTGCCAGTTATGATAGGCCACGGCCAGTCGCAGAGCCAGCTCCCTCTCAAAAAATTATCGGCCACTGGAATAGGACTTCTCACCAAAAGGGCAGAACCCGCCAAGCGTTAAGATAGTCGTTCTGCGCGCCTTTCACAAGAGGGTGTAACAAAGACAATTTTCATTAAATCCCCATTAACTTTCAGCGCTTAAATCAGTGTCATATTTTATGCAGGATTGCTATGAAACATCAAATACTCACGGCGTTAAATTCAAACGAAATTTCGACACCCTCCGCAGAAGGTAAAACCGCACCCAAGCTTTTGGTCTATGGGCGATTTTCACCGGAACAAAATCCCAACTCTGATGCAATGAAATTGGTTTCCGGAGCTTTGGCAAGCAACATTAAAATCACGACTGTTTCGGGTGGTTCATCGGATGTTGCCCAACATAAATTAACATTCATCACGCCCCATAAATACAAGACAAGCCTTGCACCCATTACCAGAAGCATCACAGAATATTCGCATATTATCATATATTTAGATAGCATTGTTGAACCAGAATTGCACGGCGATCATCCATGGAAACGGATCAAGGAGCGGCGCCGTATGATCCATATGGTGCGACAGTTCGTAAATCTAAATGCAGATGTGGTTTTTGTTGGAACTGCGCGCGAACGGCTATGGTTTATGAAATCTATGTTTTTCACAAAACCAAGGGCAAACATTCGCTATGTAACACATACCAATGAAATTGACGCGCTAACCCAGATAGCAGCTAAATCTGATCGCCACGATGCGGTGCAACAGTTTATCCGCCATGCCAATTTTGAATTCGAAACTGGCCCACTAAATCCACATCATATTTTGCGACATCTGCGTGCAACCCGACACAAAGATACGGATCTGACAACGCTTTGCCGCCTGGCATTATCACCACAGATTTCTCGACATGAATTGGTGCATCGTATCACCAATCAAGTTTGGCCAAGCAACGATAAATCACATTCTCACATCACTAAAAATCCACTGGATTTGGCACAACAATCAACGCAATACGCGGGCATCACGCGATATATGTTGCATGTTTACCAAGTGTATAATCTGCAATCAGGTTATAATCTTTCAACGTCACATGGTCGCCGCGCGTTTTTGGACTGGTTTCAGAAACACGCCCATCAAAAAGTCCCTGCCAAATGGGTCCCACGTGGCATTTGCGAACCATCAAACACGCGTTCAGCGTTCTTTAGAACACCTTATTGCGATGAAATCATCGCGTTCTTGGATGGTGATATAAACTTCGACGCGCTTCCAAAACGATTGCAAAAATTATTTGCAGCAAAAAGACACGCGAATGGCCCAACAGGGTTAATGCTCTTTTTTGCGATGCTATGCGGCGTTCATTCGCAATCAAGTGTCGCCGATATGCTTTGGCGCGATGTTCGCATCGTGCAGTGGTTTGATGCGAACGTGCGCCCCGCAGGTGTGCGTGATCAGATCAATACCTCGGCTTGCTCTCCTCGCTTGGCACATAAACTACTGTTGAATGGGGTGACCACTGGCAGTTCTGGAATCGCTGCAAATTTGCGAATGACGCAAGATGCACTCAATTCAATTGGGTTGAAGTTTGAAACATCCGATACATTCAACGCGAATTTATGTTCTGCACGCCGTTCAAAAACTGAAATCAGCCCAAAGCGCAACGTGATGATTCATCATGTAAATGCTGAACGTGTGCCATTTCAGCTGATCAGCCCCGAATTGGCGCGCCGTGGTGATATATATCAAATCGGCTTTCCGCTTTGGGAATTGTCACAAATACCAGACATACATCGGCTTGGCATTGAAATGCTGGACGAGTTATGGGTGCCAAGCAAATTCGTCTCCGATCTCTATGCCAGCCAAACAACAAATATTCAGCTTATGGGGAAATCCATTCCCGAACTTGATTTATTGGACGTATTATCAACAACTCAGCTCCGCGACGGTGATAAGTTTAGATGCATAACCGCGTTTGATTTTCACTCGTCTGTTGAACGCAAAAATCCAATTGCCGCCGTTTACGCATTTCAAAAGGCATTCCCACGTCGCAGCTTTCCCGATTGTGAATTGATAGTCAAAACCACCCCGACACAATCTGATCACTGGGGCGATCCCAATGATCAGATTGGCCAAATTCGCCGTATCGCATTTTTAGATAGCCGAATAAAAATTTGTGAATCAATCATGACACATTCGGATTATTTTCGATTGCTTGCATCAGCGGATTGTATGATTTCACCCCATCGGGGCGAAGGATTTGGTTATTTTGCGGCCTATGCACTGGCATTGGCAAAACCACTGATCGTCACTAATTTCGGCGGCACCCGAGATTTTTGCAATTACAACAACAGCTATCCCATTGTCGCACCCATGATCGACGTGCCAAAATCTCACGCCATTTACCCAACGAAAAACGCGCAGTGGGCAGATATTTCACCCGACGCAATCGCAGCCAACTTGTACCAAATATACACCGAATATGATGTTGCCAAACAACGCGCAACACTCGGGCAACAGGACATTCAAACACGATACTCCCCCGAACGGTACGCCCAGCGTTGTCGCGAACGTTTGCAAGAGATCGGTGTCATTTAACAAACTTGACCGTCAAAGCACACAAACGATACCATTGTGTATGGTTCATGAACTTCAGGCAGGGCAAATTTTGGCGCGCGGCGTTCAGCGGCTGCTCCATGAAATGAATTTCGCGAGTATTACGGAATTTATTCCCACACGCGGCTTACGCGTTGACGTTATGGCAATCACCCCAAAGGGGGAAATCTGGATTGTTGAATGCAAATCAAGTCGTACAGATTTCGCATCCGATAATAAATGGCAGGGTTATCTCGATTGGTGCGATAAATTTTTTTTCGCCATACCGCCTGATTTTTCCACCGATATTTTACCCACGGAATACGGATTAATTTTTGCGGATTCGTATGGTGGTGCTATCCATCGACCATCATCGCTAACAACTTTAAACGCAGCACGAAGAAAAAAAATAGCTTTGAATTTCGCCAGATGCGCCGCGCAACGTCTTCATCAACAGATTGATCCGCGAATCTAATTTATTTTGCGTTCTTCACATTGCGTGCTTGCGCGGCGGCGGCTTTGATTTCTTCGGCGATTTCTTCTGCCTCTTCGGGTTCAAAATCCATTGGAATTTCAAATGCTTCTCCCAAAATAAACAACCGTACCATACCATCGGTGGTTGGGCCTATTTGTAGATTTGCTTCGACATCACTTGGTGTATTAATACCCATCACATTCTCCTTTTTGTTAAACTCGCTAACAATAAGAGAAGTTTCATGCAAGAGGTCGATCAAGGCTTGCAATCCTTTGCGAGGATCGCTAATTGACGCCCAGTGCCGGCGTAGCTCAGTAGGTTAGAGCGCTTGATTGTGGATCAAGAGGCCCCCCGTTCGAGCCGGGGCGCTGGTACCATTTCAAAAATGTACAATAAATGCGCCCCGCCTGTTCCGTTCAATGCGAAACAATTGTGAATCGCCCACGCCCTTGGTTTTTTGATTCATAAAGTGCGGTATCTGACACTGACAAAATTTGATCAATGGAATCAAACGGATCTCCGTTGGTGACAATTGCGCCCAAACTGATCCCGATTTCACAGGTATCCTGATTAAATTGAACGGGCTCTGAAATCTTTTGAATAATGCGATCAAAAAATGATTCCAAGGTTTTGACATTGCCAAAATTCGGCAAGACCACGACGAATTCATCACCGCCCAAGCGTGCAACCATATCGAGTGGGCGTGTTTCGGATCGCAACCGATTGGCAACTGTTTTCAACACATAATCGCCCGCAGCATGGCCAAAATTATCGTTCACCGCTTTGAAGTGATCCAAATCCATCAAAATCACAGCGAATTTTTTGGATAAATCACGCGAAAGCAGCCGCCGGACAAATCTTAACAATGCGCGGCGGTTCCCCAACCCAGTCAGCGGATCGGTGATCGCCATTTCCTCGGCCTCTATTTTGGCCCCGTTGAGTTGATGGTTCAAACCTTGTGCAGCGCCCAAAACGGCCTTTTGCATTTCAACCATATAAAGCAAGTCAATGCTCACATCGGTTGGGGCAAAATCGGTTGCGACCAAATGTTTCTCGTCAACGATTTCTTCCAACCCGATGCCGAGATTGAAGTTAACCAAAAAACCATCATCGTTGGGTAGTGGCGCAAAAACACACGCCATTTTACGTAGCCTGTTGCAACGCGTGTTCACCAAGACTTTGGCATTGAGCAAGGTTTCAATGCGATCAAACTCGCCAAATCCTTGAGGGCGGTGAAATTCGAACAACGACATGAAATCGCGCCCTTTGAATCGCGTGCCCTTCAATACCTTTCGAAGCAATGGCCCCACATCGCGTATTTTGCCATCCACGCCAACAATCACATACATGGGCATGAAACGCGCAAGATCATTTTGGCCTAACCTGACAGTTGTTTTAGACATATGTCACCGTTCGATTGCGCGCCGATTTATTGGCGGCCCATTTTTGGTGATGAATTTCGATATCAAACAAATCATAGGTCTGACCGGCGACAAATTCGTTGCGCCGCGATATCGACACCAACGTTTGGTAATGATCAGCCATTGCACATAGTAACCCGAGAAAAATCGCGCCATATCCGGTGTGATGAAATTCGCTTTTCAATTGGAAACGTTTGGCATCAAATTCAAACAGCGTGAAATGCGGCAAATCCAATTGCGGTATCGCTATATGCACCCGATCGTTCACATCCTCGAGCGAGTATAAAAAATCCGTGAAGTTTTCACCCCCAAGACGTAATAGTTTCAACACCGAAGGCGGGCTATGCTCGGACACCAAATAGGTTCCGAAATCCTCCAATATTTCATGGCGATTGCGCCGCGTCGTGTCGCAAATTGATGCGATAATTTGTTCAGTAATCACGTCTTCATATGTCAGCATCGTTTCAAAATTTGAAAAGGTCAGCCCAACGGTTTCACGCACCTGATACCAAGCTTGCGCACCATAAATATCGCGAATAAAACACTGTAGCCCCTGATTTACGATCCCGTGCACAACCACTCCTTCTCGCTTTGCTAAACTATTGCAAAAAATGGTTAACAAATTGATCAAATTTCAAATTTGATACAAATTTGAGAGCTAAAAATCAGTAGGTGCGCCACCCTCGGATTTGCGCTTTGCAACGTATTCGCCAAGCTCTTCTTTTATTGTCATCTCCATTTTTGGTGGCTCAAACGTGTTAATAATATCTTTGTATATCTTATGGGCGCGTTCTGCTGTCCACACGCCACCATCCAATTCCCAAGCCTCGTAATTTCGCCAATCCGATGCAAATGGGGCGTAAAACGCGGTTTCATACCGATCTTGGGTATGGTCAATGGCGAAAAAGTTCGCGCCTGGTGCATGACCCACCTCGCGAATGGCATCAATGGCGATGTCATCGGGTGTGGTTGCCGTGATTGATGGGGCAAAGTAGCGTTGAATATGTTGCAAAACCTCGCAATCCATCACAAATTTTTCGGGGCTGGCGATCAAGCCACCCTCCAACCAACCCGCCGCGTGATACACTAAATTCGTGCCCGATTGCACCGCTGCCCACAACGAATTTGATGTCTCCCACATTGCCTGCCCATCGGGAACATTTGCCGCGCAAACACCCGATGATCGCATCGGCAATCCGTAAAACCGCGCCATCTGTCCTGTCATTTGGGTTGCGCGAATGTATTCAGGTGTTCCAAATGCTGGTGCGCCTGATTTCATATCAACGTTCGATGTAAATGTGCCAATCAAACATGGGCAACCTGCACGGATAATTTGGATCAGAACAATCGCGGCCAAACCTTCGGCCAATGAAAGGGTTACGGCCCCTGCCATCGTTACCGGCGCCATTGCGCCCGCCAAGGTAAATGGTGTCACCACAATGGGTTGGCCGCGGCGTGCAAGACGTATGGTTCCATCAAGCATCGGGAAATCATGTTTCAGCGGGGACACCGAATTGATATTCGTGTACATACGCGGTGTTTCATTAAATTCATCATGGGTCAGCCCAGCCGCGATACGCACCATTTCCATCACATCTTCGACCCGTTCTTTACCCAAAGAATAGGCATGCACAACTTTGTCCGTGAGTGTGAGTTTTTCGAACAAGCAATCCAGATGACGCACCGATGCATGAACATCCACGGGTTCCACGGGATAACCACCTGCCACATGGATACAGTTGAAATATTGCGTTAGCTTCATGAAGTCGCGAAACCCTTCCATGTCGCCAGGTCGTTTTCCACGTTCCAGATCCCACATATTGGGCGGGGATGACACATTCACAAACGCCATGTGATTGCCGCCAAGCGTGATTTTGCGCGCTGGATTACGAGGGGTTATGGTGAACTCTGATGGTGCTTTCCCAACCATTTCCATCACCATATCGCGCCCCATGCGTACATTTTCGCCATCCACAGTGCAGCCAAAATCGCGCAAGATTTTCAAGGCTTCGGGGTTCATAAATTGAATGCCGATGTTTTCCAAAATGTCCATCGCACCGTTATGAATGGCATCGATTCCATCTTCGCCCAGCGGTTCGGTGGGGCGATCGATATTGACGGGTTGGCGAAACGGCATTTGTGAAATCGCCGTTTTGATTGTGCGGCGTTGGTTTCCAGCACGCCCCCCGCCTCTTTTTCTTGTAGCCACTTGAACCTCCGCTGTTTTCCAACAGCTTAGCAAGCACAAGAACAAATAATGCGCAGAAGCGACGTTTGAGCGTCTGAGTTGGCGAAAATTGCCCCTAATTCAAAAGATGCCGTGGCAATTCGGAAATGTCATTTAATATAATGTCAGCGGCATGTTCGATTTCGTCGCGCACCGCGGGCCCTGTTAAAACCCCCACGCGATAACATCCAGCGGCATCACCTGCGTGTAAATCATGGGTGCTATCACCGACCATGGCGATGTTGGCTGGGAGAACGCCAATTGCATCGGCAAATCCAAATATCATTCCTGGATCAGGTTTACCACCAAAGCCGCTGTCGCTACCGACGACAAAATCAAATATTTCGAAAATCCCCGCATCAAGCAGTTGTTTCACCGCATTCTCTTCAAGGTCATTTGTTGCAACGCCTAGCGCATAACCACTCGATTTTAAATCGTGCAGGGTTTTCACCAGTTCTTTCACTGGAACAGCCAGCAACTTTTGAAACTCCACCCGCCCGATGTGTTCGATTGTATCAAGCGATAACAAGCTGTCCGCCGCCATCCATGCACCAACGGTTTCCTCTGCGGTGCCATTCACGATAATTGAACCTGTTTCAAACGCCAGTGTTTCAACATCAAACCCGCATGAATTGCCCAAACGAATTTGACGAGGCAAATCATTGGGCGCCAGCAAAGAAATCACGTTTTTACACCAAGCAGCCCACGTCGCGTTGAAATCAAATAATGTCCCGTCTTTGTCAAAAAGAACGGCTTTGATTTTGGGCTGTGGCATGAGGAGAGCTTTCGTATTTGCGTTTGACACGAGGTGCAAGTTAATTAACATTGCGAACTATGTCGAATGCAAAACGCTATAATTTACAAACGGGATTTGGGTATCGTTTTACCATAATCGGCCAAACCAATTCACGCAGGCTCGAAGCTGAGCTCCATAAATTAGGGCTTACCCGTATGAAATGGTGTGTTTTGGTCGCCGTTGGCGAAGAAAAACTACACCAACCATCACAAATTGCCGAATTTATCGGAATAAACCGAACCGCCGCATCGCGCACCCTGCGCCAGATGGAAGCCGAAGGATTGATTGTTCGCACGGGCGGGCTTGGCGATAAACGAAGCACAAACGTGACCCTGACAGACAAAGCCCAAGGGATATTGAACCAAGCCATTCCACGCGTCGCATTTATCGGCAAGTGGTTTCGCGAAAAGCTGTCGCCCGTTGAATTGGAACAGCTTGAAAACATCCTCAATAAATTGCTTGATGGTGAAGAGCGCGGTTTTTCCCAGCTTTAGGTCCAATTGGGAATGTCACCACCTGGCAACATCTGACGCGCCATATATGGCCATTCGGGGGACAGGTTTTGCGCCGTGCAAAAATCGCGTACAAAATTATCGTCCATCAGCAAAAAATCAAGGACTGCCCCCCAAAAATCGGGTTGATCGGCACCATCACGCAAATCCTGTGCCGATGCCCCTGTTGCCCCAAGAAAAACTGGTAACAATTCGTCGTTGCCAACCAGCCATTCCAAACATTGCAAACCAATTGTTTCGGCACGATCTTTCGTCATCGACATTCATTTTTCCTCAATTTTCCTAAAATTGTAAATCTTTCGTTAACAGAAAAAGCGTTCAATTCACCATAACTTTTATCGTGGAATGTGGAAAATGCCGGGAAAAATTTTGATCGCGGATCCAATCGTAACCAACCGCATCGCATTCAAAATGTTGCTGGCGAAAGAATACTTTGATCTCTGCGTAACGGGCTGTGATGAAACTATCGGTGATACAATCGAAAAACAACGACCAGATGTGGTTTTGGTGTCCGAACGATTTGCAAAAACGACAGGGTTTAATATCTGTCGCATGATAAAATCGGACCCGAAAACCTGCGATCTTCCCGTCATAATAATCAATAATGTGCCTCCTCACGATTGGATTTCGGCGGAAAACTGTGGTGCGGATGATTTGATATCAACCGAAAATGACCCCACTTACCTCATCCAGCGCATTCGCACATTATATCGTCGAAAGGCGGAATTGGACGCAAGCCTTACCCATCTGCGCACTGCTGAATTGGCTGGTTTTTCAGAGAACACCACCAGCACCTTTCAACATGTCAAAAGGCGTTTTAATGTTTGCGTATTGAATGACGGATCATCCCTTTGTGATCAGATTATGCGGGTCCTTACGCGAACCAAATCACAACGCATCGGGTTAAACTGCGATACTGGTGCATTGATCCATGAAACCGCCCGTGCGGACATCATTATCATTCCGTTTCTTGATAAATTATTTCGATCTGATCAATCGCTTGTCTGGAAAATTAACAGTCTCATTAAAGAAACCGACAAACCTGTATTGGTTGTTTTTGAACATACCAATGCACAGTCCCATGCGATGGCTGTGCGGTTGGGGTTGTCGGAATATTCCTGTGGCGCTGAAAACCTTGATCGCCTTGGTTTGCGGATCCAATCCATGGTTCATTTTACCAGACGCAAATCATCCGCGGGTGATATATTATCCAATCATGTGCAAGAATCGAAAATTGATCCCTTAACCGGGCTTTATAATCGTCGTTATGGCATGAAATATTTGTCCCACTTAATGCGCCAGCCAAGTTCCATGACCAAACCACTTGCGGTTATGATGTTAGATTTGGACAATTTCAAAGCGTTGAACGACACATATGGCCATGTGATTGGCGATCAAATATTAAAGGAGCTTGGCGGATTGCTCAAAAACTGCATCCGCAGCGCAGACATGATCATGCGCATGGGCGGAGAAGAATTTTTATTGATGCTACCCGATTGTTTTTTGCCCACCGCACAATCTATCGCCAAACGAATTTTAAACAAAATTCGAACAGCGCAATTTATTTCTGATGAATTTAGCACACAGGTTCGTGTAACCGCTAGCATCGGTATTGCCATACATGATGGATATGAAGCTGCTGAAAAATTTATTTCGCGCGCTGACTCTGCATTATTCCAGTCTAAAACGCATGGACGCGATCAGTACAATTATTGTGGCACATGAATTATTTATCTTTTTTGCGCTTTGATTTTTTGTGGTTCTCACGCATGTGTTTGGAAAACACCATACGTTCTTCATCGGTCATATTCGAAATGACTTCGACAAATGCCTGACTACCTGATTTTGCGGCAACTGATACCATATTTTGCTGTTGATCGAACGCAGCTTCAAGAGCGGCGCGATTAAACGGCACGGCCTCTACTGCCTTCGAAATGCTTTCAGCAGCTGCGCGAAATTTAGCTCTATCAAATTTGTTCTTGGATTTATTTTGGTCAAATATCGCGCGCAACTCATTGCGTTTTTCATCTGGCAGCGCCGACATTACCGCACGCATATTTCCCATGGGAGCCGCAGATCGTTGCTCTGGTTTCCCTTTAATCACCGCCCCCACAATCAAACCAGCAAAGATCAAGTTGAGCCCAACCGAACCAATTAATAAGTACTTTTTCCAGTTTTTTGTGTGTTTAATTTGGTCGCCCATGGTTATCTCATCCTACAATTCTGCAACGTCAAACAGCCCGCTCAGGCCAAGTTGAAACTCTTCTTCGCCTGCAACGGCGTAATCTGTGCTGACCAGTTCAGAAATCGAACTTGAATATCCCAATCCAATTCCAAGACAAACGCATGTTGCAAACGTCGCGGCAACCTGCCAGCCGCCAAAGACATTGGAAATTTGTTCCCAAAAACTTGATTTTTTCAGTGGCGCAGCACTCACAACCTGGGGCGTTTGCATCGTTGCCGCATCATCCAAAACAGCGACCATCAATTGATCAGTCACCATCGGAGGCGACGCTTTTTCAGCATCGAAAAAATCGTTCAAAAACGCATCTTGTTCATTTTGAATTGATTTCATGTCTCTAATCCAATCTTACTTTTCTGATCTGACAATAGTTCTGCCAAACCACGTTTTCCCCTCGCTGTTAGGCTTTCAACCGCCTCTACGCTGATATCCATAATTTCGGCAATCTCTGGGTTTGCCAATTCTTCGATGTGGCGCAACGTAACCGCCAATCGTTGTCTCTCGGGCAATTGTTGCAATGCGTTGCGCAATGCAACCGCGCGATCACGTGTCATTATGTCTGTCTCGACCGATGGAGCGTCGTCTTCTATTTCTGGCACGTCATCCAAACCCGTGCTGCGTCTTTTACGCAAGCGATCCGTGCATAAATTTGATGCGACACGATACAACCACGTTGAAACCTTTGCTTCACCTTGGCGCCATTTCGGTGCGATTTTCCACAAGCGCAGCATGGCATCTTGGGCGACATCATCAGCCTCGGCACGATCATTCAACATCCGATAAGCCAGCGCCAATACGCGCGAAACATGTCGTGACGCCAATTGGCTCGCTGCTTGCGGATCCCCATTGGCATAGAGCACCATCAGTGCGTCATCGCTTACTTCATTTGTTGCATCAAAGGCCATCATATCCCTTTTGCCTAACCCATTACCCCTTGGTGGACAAGCCAGAGAGATCACTCTCTGGCTTGCAACAGGTTAGTCGTGTGAATGACGTTTCCCAGGTTTCTTGCCTTTGTGCATCTTTTTGGCGGCTTCCATTTCATCTTTTGAAATTTTGCCATCCTTGTCGGTGTCAAGACGCTCTACGATCTTGGTGGCATCTGGCCCACCCAATTCGCTGATCACGATTTTACCATCGGTGTTTTCATCCATGGCACGAAACATGCGGCCCATGCGTTTTTCAGCGCGTTCTGGATCAGCCTGTTTCATGGCTTCTTTTTCAGCTTTCTTTTCGGCCCGTTTCTCGGCACGCGCTTCTGCGCGCGCTTTCATGTGTTCGCCCATTTCTTCTTGGGTAATGCCACCGTCTTTGTTTGCATCAATTTCGTTAAAACGCGTGGTTTTATGCGCAATCAATTCTTGCTCGGTCACAAAACCATCTTTGTCCATGTCTAATGTTTCAAATGACATGCCGTGGCGTTGAGGGCCAGATTTTGCCGATGCTATTGGTGCAAATGCAAGGCTTGCACTTGTTGCAACGATTGCCGCGATCATTGCTGAGGTTACATAATTTTTCATTTACTGCTCCATAAGTTTACTCAGCGCCATTTTGTGCGCTTCAAGTGTAAAACGCGCAAATGCAGAACTTCCGTCGCAAGAAAAACAAAAAAATTTGCGACATCCCGCCGCAAGACAGGTTGTCCCACTGCGAATGGGCCACAAATCCCCTATATCATCAGGATGGAAACAAAGATCGAGAATCCAATGTCAGATGAACGCCCCGTAAAACCAGCGCTGAAACGTGGCTGGAAACGCCTGTGCCCCAATTGCGGAACGGGTGCGATTATGGATGGGTATCTTAAAATACGCGATACCTGCCCCGTATGTGGCGAAGAATTGCATCACCAACGTGCAGACGATGGACCTGCATATGTGACCATATTAGTGTCCGCGCATTTATTGGGGCCGTTGATGTTATTCGTGTTCGAAAAATACGAACCAGAACCGTTAGTGATGAGCGTTGGTTTTTCGATTTTGTTCGTGGCGTTCGCACTTTATTTCTTACCGCGGATCAAAGGTGCATTTGTGGCATTGCAATGGGCCAAGCGCATGCATGGATTTGGCAAAACCACCTAAGTACACCACATCAGTGGGTTTTCATCTGTTGATCGCTTTGTTAGGATTCGCCAAACGCGTTTGGGAACGAAACAACTCATGAATACTGCTTTTTTGAACGACACCAAAATCACAGCACCAAAATCTTTGTTAGCACAGGCAAAAAATTGCCCTGCCCCACGCGTTGTCATTGCACAAGCAGGTGCAACATTGCCCATGCAAGCCGCAATGGAAGCAACACAAGCGGGATTAATGACACCGATTTTCACGGGTGACGCCAATGAAATTTCCGTACAGGCCATCGCATTGGGCTGGGACATTTCGCAGTTTGAAATTGTTGACACAGACGGCGAAGAAGACAGTGCAATCGCCGCCGCGCGATTGTGCGGCGAAGGCCGCGCCGATGTTTTAATGAAGGGCCATTTGCATACAGATGTGTTTATGAAGGCCGCATTGAACCGCGATGCGGGGCTGCGCACCGATGAACGTTTGGTCCATATTTTTCACATGACCCAAGGCGACAGTCGCCCATTGTTGATTTCCGATGCGGCGGTGAATGTAACACCTGATATCAAAACCCGCCAATCCGCCGTAATCCAATGTGCTAAGCTGATGCGAATGCTTGGTCAACAGCGCCCAAAAATTGCAATCCTATCCGCCACCGAAACACCCATACCATCGGTACCGTCGTCAATTGACGCCAAGGATTTATCGGATTGGGCAGCAAGCGAAGTACCAGATGCAGATGTTTCTGGCCCGCTGGCAATGGATTTGATCCTGTCGCGCGATGCGGCAAAGACCAAGGGTTTGGATGATCCTGTGGCGGGGAATGCCGATGCCATTATCGTACCTGATATTGTATCGGGTAACGCGTTGTTCAAGGCATTGGTTTACACGGCTGGTGCATGTGCCGCAGGCGTTGTGATGGGGGCCAAGGTCCCGATTTTATTGACCAGCCGCGCCGACCCAGCAGAGGCACGCCTTGCGTCCATCGCATTGGCCGCAATCATTGCCAACGCATCCTAACGCCACAAGACCAGCAATAAAATCGACAAAACCACCAATGCGATCCCGATCAATTCGCGTGTGCTGTTGCGTTCTTTGAACACGAAATATGACCCGATAAACGTGAACACCAGTTCAATTTGGCCAAGTGCCTTTACATATGCGGCATTTTGCAAGGTGAACGCCATAAACCAAAACCATGATCCAATCATGCCCGTTAATCCAACCAACGCGGTTACACGCCACGCGGCGAACACGCGCTGTAATTCGCCTTGTTCTTTCACCCATAAAAATATCGCCATAACCAACGTTTGAAACGCGGTAACACAGGCCAAGGTTATTGTCGCACGCAACAAAAAATCACCATGCCCAAGCGATAATGAGGCCCCCCGATATGCAATGCCTGAAAACCCAAACAATGCCCCCGATGTAATCCCCAGTGCCGCCGATTTATTCCAAAGGGGATGATACCATTTCTTAACGCTTTTCAAATCGGGCTTGTCCGACAAGATGATAACGCCAATCAGGCCGACAATAATCGCGAGAAAGCCGTTGGTTGAAATGCGATCACCCAAAACGACAAACCCGAAAATCGCCGCTAAAACGACCTCTGTCTTTTTAAATGTAATGCCAACAGCAAAATTACGTTGTGCAAATAACGCCACCACACACATGGTTGCAATTATTTGCGATAACCCGCCAAGGCTGGAAAAAATCCAGAACCGTGCGCCAAATGTGGGCAAGGTTTCCCCGCGCATGATCAACAAAGCCCCAGCCAATATCCCAGCCAACGGAAATGCAAAAACAAACCGAGCAAACGTTGCACCACCCGTTGACAATCCCGTTGCACGCAGATGTTTTTGCAACATAAACCGCAAATTTTGCGCAAAAGCTGCGCCAATCGTTATGGGTATCCACAATGCCATTAAATGCGTGCCATCAATATGGCATTGGATGCGCTTTGTGCGCGGTTGCAATGTCACGCATCACATCGTCGCTCAACACCAAACGCGCGGCGCCAAGGCTATTTTCAAGCTGTTCCAAATTCGTCGCGCCAAAAATAACAGACGTCATAAACGGACGTGTTAAACACCATGCCAATGCCATTTGCGTGGGATCAATTCCATGTTTTTGCGCCACATCCAGATAGGCATCAACAGCGCCCCAAACCCGATCAGATGTACGCCCACCCAGATTGCCAACCAGCGATCTACGTGATCCTGCGGGAACCGCCCCACCCTGATATTTGCCCGTCAACAATCCCGTGGCCAACGGCGAATACGCCAACAACCCAACATTTTCATTGTGACTTGTTTCCGCCAGATCAGTATCGAACAAACGACACAGCAAGCTATATTCGTTTTGGATGCTCACCATACGTGGCAATTCATGCAAACCGGCCTGTTGCACCCATTGCGTAGTTCCCCATGCGCTTTCGTTTGATAAACCAACCGCGCGAATTTTACCCGCCTTTACCAATTCATCCAGAACGCTCAGAACCTCGTTCATATGATCAATGGTTTGTGATTTATCTTGGGACGTCGGATCAAACGCCCAGTTTTGGCGAAACATATATGACCCACGGTTGGGCCAGTGAAGCTGATACAAATCAATGTATTCGGTTTGCAAAGATCGCAAAGAATTTTCAACTGCGGTCAAAATCGTTTTGCGTGAAATCGGGGCGCCGTCGCGTACATTTTTATATCCTGCCCCAGATACCTTGGTCGCGATCACAACTTCGGCACGTTTATCAGATTTGGCGAGCCATTCGCCGATAACCCGCTCAGAGTCGCCTTGGGTATCCTTGGTCAACGGGTTCACCGGATACATTTCCGCCGTGTCGATAAAATTCACCCCGTGATCCAAGGCCATATCAATTTGCGCATGTCCCTCTGCCGTGGTGTTTTGCGTGCCCCACGTCATTGACCCAAGGCAAAGTTGTGAAACCTTAATTCCAGTTTCACCTAATTCATTGTATTTCATAACCATTCCTTTGTTTGCGCGGATAACAACGTCTTCTCTGAACGATGTCAATTCATTGAGACGCGAAAACGCGCTTGCACTTCGACTATTTGTGCTCAAACTAAAATGATGACCATACGATTTGCAAAAACTTCTGATGCGCAGGCCATCGCGGATATTTGGAACCATTATATCCGCGAAACCATTGCGACATTTAATGCGGCGGAAAAATCAACCGCTGACGTCAAATCCATGCTGATACAAAAAGCCGATGAAAATCACCCTGTGTTTTGTGCACAATGTGATGGCCGCGTAATTGGATTTGCAACCTATGGCGCGTTTCGGGCGGGTGTTGGCTATGCCCATAGTAAGGAACACACCGTGATGCTCGCCCCCGATGCGTCCAAATTGGGATATGGTGGCGCGCTGATGCGATCCTTGGAAAACCATTGCCGTGAAAATGGCGTGCATTGTTTGATGGCGGGTGTCAGCGCAGAAAACACTGTAGGTATCCGATTTCATGAAAAAATTGGATTTTCCGCTGTCGCCACGTTGCCCGAAGTGGGCTATAAATTTTCCAGATGGCATGATTTGGTATTAATGCAGAAAATTTTGTCAAAATGAATAATGAGGGATTTTAGATGTCAATTTGGCTTCGCATATCGGACGCAATCGGCGCGTTAAGCAAGGGCGAAAGCCTGTCCACCGTATTGGAAAAATTACGTACACAGCCAGAGCGATCCATCGCGTTCACCATTGCAGTGATTGGATTAGGTGCGAAAATGGCCAAGGCCGACGGATTGGTTACCAAAGACGAGGTCACCGCATTTCGCCAAGTTTTCCATATCGCCAAACGCGACGAAGCACAGGCCGCCAAAGTATTCAATCTAGCACGCACAGATGTCGCGGGATACGAAGTTTACGCCAGCACCATTTACAAAATGTTCCGTAATGACAGTGCTGTGCTGGAAAACTTGGTCGAAGGTTTGTTCCATATCGCAATGGCCGATGGCCAATACCACCCCGCCGAGGATGATTTTGTACACACAGTTGCACGCAAATTTGGCATTGATGAGCGTAGCTTTCGTGGTTTGCGCACCCGTTTTGTGCCCGATGCAGAACCCGATGCATATGATGTTTTGGGCGTGGATGTTGGCACCCCAATTGACGAAGTGCGCGCAAAATGGCGCAAGATCATTCGTGAAACCCATCCCGATCAATTGATGGCACAAGGGTTGCCCGAAGAGGCAATCAGCATGGCAACAAAACGCATGATCGCCGCAAACAGAGCATGGGAAGAAATCTACGAAGCGCATGAGCCAGCATAATGCGATTGGCCACATATAACGTCGAATGGTTTGCAAATCTGTTCGACCACCAGAATAATTTGGTGAATGACGACAGTTGGTCAGGCCGATATGATGTGACAAAACGTCAACAAATCAAAGCATTGGGTCGCGTATTTCGCACAATAAATGCCGATGCTATTATGATCATTGAAGCTCCAAATTCAGGCAACAACCAATCCACGAAAGCGGCGTTAGAAAATTTTGCCGCGCATTTCAACTTGCGCCAGAACCAAGCCTTGGTCGGTTTTGAAAATGACACACAACAAGAAATCGCGCTGTTGTATGATCCCAAAGTGATGACAGTGCAACATGATCCAATCGGGTTTGCCAGCACCGAGTTGGGTGCGCGCAATGCACCGCGTTTTGACAGCGTGTTCAAGGTTGATCTTGATACCGATGGAAAACCCGATTTGGTCACATTTTCAAAACCCCCACTAGAGGTCGCGATGCAAACATCCACAGGTGAAACGTTTCGCTTGATCGGGGTTCACGCCAAATCAAAGGCACCACATGGCGCAAAAAACGAACAAGAGGAAATTTCGATTTCCATCGCCAATCGTCGCAAACAATTGGCGCAGTGCATTTGGATAAGACAGCGTGTTGACACCCATTTGGCCAACGGTGAAAACGTGATTGTGATGGGCGATTTTAATGATGGCCCTGGGCTCGATGTTTACGAAGAATTGTTTGGCCAATCGGGTGTTGAAATCGTATTGGGCAATAATACGGACAAGACAATGAACCTGTTTGACCCCAATGCCGCAACCGCATTTGCTGCGCGAATTGGTGCGATGCCGACCACATCGCGGTTTTATAATCACCGCACCAAAACATATCTGAATGCCCTGCTCGATTATATCATGGTATCCAATGACATTTCCCAATCCTTGTCCCCACACTGGAAAATTTGGCACCCGTTTGATCATCCAAAATGTTTTGACAAACCAAAACTGCGCAAAGCGTTGTTGCTTGCGTCCGATCACTTCCCTGTGACGATTGATTTTGCAACGTCGTAGGGGCTGGAAATTCAACTCCGTTTCACCCATATTTACCTTATGAAAACAAGATTTGCGATATTATGCGCGCTTGCGCTTCAATCTACACCCACCGCTGCACAAGAAAAGCCTGCGGATCGGTTGATGGAATTGCTTGAACTTTTTTCCCAAGAAGCCCCTGCAATTCTGGAAGATATGATCGAAGAATTCGCACCCAGTCTGGAAGCATTGCGCGATCAAATCGGAGATTTGAATTATTATGAAACGCCAGAAGTTTTACCAAATGGCGATATCATCATTCGGCGCAAACCAGATGCCCCCGAACCCAAGCTGATCAAACCCGAACCACCCAAAGAGCAAATCGAATTATAATCGCTTTGGCCTTTGACCATCCCTTCCGTTCAATTTAGGTTTCGCTGACCCAACAATAGGATTCTGCTATGTTTCACCCAATGCCTCGCCCCGAAATGACATTTGATGCACGTGATGCGCAAAATGCAGATGGATTTGGCGATTTGCCAGAATGGGATTTGTCAGATCTGTATCCCGATACGGATGGCGAAAAAATCACCCAAGATATGGCTTGGCTGGAGACTGAATGTGCCGCATTTGCCAATGATTACGAGGGTAAATTGGCCTCATTGGATGCCGCTGGCATGTTGAAATGTATTCAACGCTATGAACAAATTCAGGCGATTAGCGGGCGTATTATGTCTTTTGCGGGATTACGTTATTATCAAAATACCACCGATACGGAACGTGCAAAGTTCATGTCCGATATGCAGGGAAAAATCACGGATTTTTCAACACCACTGGTTTTCTTTTCATTGGAATTGAATCGCATTGATGACGATGCGCTTAACGCATTGTTGGCGGCAAATGATGATCTGGCACGTTACACCCCAATCATCGAAAAAACCCGTGCGATGAAACCTTATCAGTTATCTGATGAAATGGAAAAATTCCTGCACGACCAATCTGTTGTGGGCGCAACCGCGTGGAACCGTTTATTTGATGAAACCATGGCAAGCCTGACATTCATTGTGGGCAATGATGAATTAAATCTGGAAGCGACGCTAAATTTACTGTCCGATCCAGATCGTGAAAACCGCGAGGCGGCAACCCATGCATTATCCGCCGTGTTCGCCGATAACATTAATCTATTTGCACGCATCACCAACACACTCGCCAAAGAAAAAGAGATCGAAGATCGCTGGCGCGGTTTACCAACACCACAAGCAGGTCGTCATTTGGCCAACCATGTGGAACCCGAGGTTGTACAAGCATTGCGCGACGCTGTTGTCGCGGCATATCCTAAACTGTCCCATCGTTATTACGCGCTTAAGGCGAAATGGCTTGGTCTTGAAACCATGCAAACATGGGATCGCAACGCCCCCTTACCGCGCGAAGACAACACTGTCGTGCAATGGGATGACGCCAAGAAAATGGTGATGGACGCATATGGTGCGTTTTCACCAAAGATGGCGGAAATAGCCGAACCGTTTTTCAACAAAGGTTGGATTGACGCGGGTGTAAAACCTGGCAAAGCACCGGGAGCATTTGCGCATCCAACGGTCACTGATGTGCATCCCTATGTGATGTTGAACTATCTGGGCAAACAGCGCGATGTGATGACCTTGGCGCATGAATTGGGGCACGGCGTGCATCAGGTTCTGGCCGCAGGCCAAGGTGAATTGTTATCTTCGACCCCGCTGACTTTGGCCGAAACCGCCAGCGTATTTGGCGAAATGCTAACCTTTCGCAAATTGCTGGATAACGCCCCCGATCAGGCGGCGCGAAAAATTCTGTTGGCGGGCAAGGTCGAGGATATGATCAACACCGTGGTACGCCAAATTGCGTTTTACGATTTTGAATGTAAATTACACGCAGCCCGTGCCGATGGCGAATTAACACCTGATCAAATCAATGATATTTGGATGTCCGTACAAGGCGAAAGCCTTGGCCCCGTGTTTGAATTTGGCGACGGTTACGAAACATTTTGGGCCTATATCCCCCATTTCATCCATTCACCATTTTACGTCTATGCCTATGCATTTGGTGATGGATTGGTAAATGCGCTTTATGCTGTTTACGAAGAAGGTGGCGCAGATTTCCAAGACAAGTATTTCGAAATGCTGTCGGCAGGTGGTTCAAAACACCACAAAGAATTGCTGGCACCCTTTGGGCTTGATGCATCCGATCCAAAATTCTGGGACAAGGGTTTATCACTGATTTCCAGCATGATCGATGAATTGGAAGCGATGGAAGATTAATCGCCAAAGGCGTGTTTCACACGTGCTTCCATCAGCGCAAATGATTTGCGTTTTTTGGTGCTGGTGTAATCTTGGTCACTATACCCCACCCATGTGCGCAACATATTTGCGCGCATGGAAAACGCCATCACCTCGGTCACTTCCCCCGCAGGGGCATAGGCGTTAAAAAATGCGTCTTGATGCGACTGCACCAGCCCAAGATCGGACAACGCACCGCCAAGAGTTGGAACCTTGCAATCTGCTGCAATCATCAAACCTGTTACATCGATCACATTCATCATATGCCCAGCACCTGCAAAATCGATTCCCCAAACGGCGTTAGAATCCAACATCACATTGCGCGCGTGTAGATCACCATGGGATGACACCTTGATCACGTCGCGCCCGCGTACGTGTTTCATTTGTTTGCGTAATTCGTTCACATAAGCGCCCGCATTACGGTTCTTCCACAGATCCATATCTTTGACTTCATCCCAACGCGCACTCAGCCGTGACATATAGAACTTTGGCCAGAAGGGGCGTGTTTCAACATGCGTTGACAAATGCAAGGCGGCGGTAAATTCGCCCAGCTTGGTGAACAACTTATCGCGTTCGGCGTTGTTTTTTGCGCTGTTCAATAGATCAAAAAACGTTTTACCTGCGATGTATTCGCAAACAAAATAGCGTGGCTCGTCGCAATACGCGATGGGTTTGGGAACACGATAATCCCCCTTGTTACCCAAGTCTTTGTAAACGTTTTCAAGATTGGAAAATTCTTCACCCAGACCATGTTTTTCGCGTGCGATAAAACACAGCTTTAGCACCAATTTACGCGCGGAACTTTTCATTAAAAACACATGATGGTCATGCACTTCGTTGGTTTTACCGTTCAAGCGTTTCAGCGTAAATTTTTCCTCGCAAAAATGAGTCTGCTGAAAATCTGCAACACAAAGTTCGGCGCGTTTATGGGCTTTGCTCAATGACATAGTCAGACATTAGCGAATGGGAAAGTTTGGACAAGGCGAAACAACGCCACGTCAGGGCTATTCAGGCGCAAAACTTTCTGTTTGCATGGCAACAATCTGGAGGAGTTATCATGCGTTTCATCAAATTTATTGCGATCACCTTGCCCGTGTTGGCCATCTTGGGAATTGCCGCCTTTCTGATTTTTGCACCTGCAATCGTTGAAAAGCAGCAAAACACGATGTTAACCCATGAACCCTATCCTGTTTCCAGTGATGCGACCGCTTTGCATCAAACACTGACCATCGGGGATTGGCACGCTGACAGCTTGCTGTGGAAACGCAATCTGTTGAAACGTGCGGATCGCGGGCATGTAGATATTCCGCGTCTACAAGAGGGAAACGTCGCCATTCAGATGTTCACCGCCGTCACCAAAAGCCCGAAAAATCAAAATTACGAAAAAAATTCAGCCGATGCAGGTGATAATATCACTCTGCTCGCCATGGGACAGATGTGGCCTCTGCGCACATGGAATAGTCTGTTTGAACGCGCAGTTTATCAGGCAGGTAAGCTTCACAAATTTGCAGAAAAATCGCCAAACGATTTGCATATCATCCGCAATCAACGTGATTTGGAATTTGTGTTGGCCGAACGCGCAGCTGGTAGAAATATTATCGGCGGATTGCTGGGGATCGAAGGATCGCACCCGTTGGAGGGTGACATCGACAATCTGGATCGCCTGATTGACGCGGGGTATCGCATGTTTGGTTTGCAACATTTCTTTGACAACGCATTGGGCGGATCGCTGCACGGTGTTGGCAACCAAGGGCTAACCGATCTTGGCCGTGCTGTTGTGCGCCGCCTAAACGACGAAAAACTGATCCTTGATCTTGCGCACTCCAGCCCCAAAGTAGCCAAAGATGTGTTGGACATCGTCAACACCCCCATCGTGGTTAGCCACACCGGCATTTATAATCATTGCCCAGCGAAGCGAAACTATCCCAACTATTTGATGAAAGAAATCGCAGCAAAGGGGGGCGTGATTGCCATTGGGTATTGGGCAGATGTCACCTGTGATGCCACGCCCAAGGGTGTTGCTGCCACAATCAACGCCGCGATCAAATTGCTTGGCGAAGATCACGTTTCATTGGGTTCGGATTATGATGGTTCTGTTCGGGTTGGGTATGATACATCTGAATTGGCCGCGCTAACCCATGAACTGATCGCACTTGGTTTGAGCGCGGAACAAATTCGCAAAGTCATGGGTGAAAATATGATCCGCGTTTTGCGTGATCGCCTGCCAGAATAACTGGCAGGCAAGAAACCTTTCGGGTTTACTTTCCGCGCGGGCGTGGCGCCATTAAACCCTGTTCAACCGCGAGTTTGCGCATTTCATGTTGTAACTTTTGAAATGCGCGCACTTCGATTTGGCGAATGCGCTCACGACTAACGCTATATTGTTCGGACAACACTTCCAATGTTGTTGCACGGTCTTGTAATCGGCGCTGCATCAGGATGTCTTTTTCGCGATCATTCAACACGCTCATAGCATCGGCCATCAATTCGCGGCGTGTTTGCAATTCGTCGTGCTTTTCATAATCGCCCGCTTGGTCAGCGGTTTCATCCTCTAACCAATCTTGCCATTCGGCGGCACCCTCTTCGCTGTCGCCGATTTGCGCGTTCAGGCTCGCATCCCCACCCGACATACGGCGGTTCATTGCGATCACTTCATCCTCGGTCACGTTTAATTCGGTTGCAATGCGTTTCACATTTTCAGGGCGCATATCGCCGTCTTCGAGCGCGCCAATTTTATTCTTGGCCTTACGCAGGTTAAAAAACAGCTTTTTCTGTGCCGATGTCGTGCCGATTTTTACCAATGACCAACTACGCAGGATATATTCCTGAATGCTGGCACGTATCCACCACATGGCATAGGTCGCCAAACGGAAACCCTTTTCCGGATCAAACCGTTTCACCGCCTGCATCAGGCCAACATTTGCCTCTGAAATCACCTCTGCTGTGGGCAAGCCATAACCACGATAACCCATCGCAATTTTCGCAGCCAAACGCAGATGCGACGTCACCAATTGGTGCGCGGCGTCTGTATCTTCGTTTTCAACCCATGACTTCGCCAGCATATATTCCTGTTCCTGTTCCAACATCGGAAAGGTACGGATTTCTTGCATATAGCGGTTCAACCCTTGTTCGGGTGATGGTGCTGGTAAATTTTGGTAGCTCATATTTGCCCCCCAGGCTTGCATAGTTAGGTCTGCATCGTTGACCTATGTACGCGACTCGTTAATTTCAAGTATCTGTATGCGATACGCAGCGTTATTTCATGTAAATTCCACTATATCACAGTAAATATCTTTGACATTATTATAACAAATTAGCTCAGCAAAATTTCGCGTATTCGCTGCATGTCCGCTGGCATTTTCGCCTCAAACTGCATGAATTCTTGGGTCTCCGGGTGAATAAACCCTAAACTTTTGGCATGCAAACACTGACGTGGGAAACTGTCTATAAAGACAGCATCATCAGGCAAATAACCGCTTGTTGCCAGTTTGCGCCGCCGCCCATAAATCGGATCACCGACCAAGCCATGGCCAATATGGCTCATGTGCACGCGAATCTGATGGGTGCGCCCTGTTTCCAAACGACATTCCACCAGCGATGCATTCGGGCGGTCTGGATCACCAAACCGTTCAACAACCACAACACGGGTGATGGCATGACGCCCGCTATGGGCCGTGACTGCCATGCGTTTACGATCGGTTTTATGGCGCGCGATATTGGTGGCAATACGCACCACGCCGCCGTCTTCGAAACCAACACCAGAAATTCCCGCCAAACGCGGGTCTGATTTACTGGGCACGCCTATGGCGATCGCTTGATAACGTCGATCAATCGAATGATCCGCAAATTGCGCGGCCAATCCATTCAGGGCTGCATCGGTTTTTGCCACAACCAAAATGCCCGATGTGCCCTTGTCGATACGATGCACGATACCAGGGCGTTTTTCGCCGCCCACACCTTGTAAATTGTCACCACAATGGTGAAGCAATGCGTTAACCAACGTCCCGTTTGGCGATCCGGGTGCGGGGTGCACAACCATATCGGCGGCCTTGTTCACGACGATCAAATGGTCGTCCTCATAAACAATATCCAGTGGAATATTTTCGGGTGCTGCTGCCTCGTAATTTTCGGGCGCTGGCATTTGAACGTGAAATACCTGAAACGCGCTTGCCTTGAATTTCAGCGCATCAATCACGCGGCCATCACCATCACGAACCGCACCTACTTCGATCAGCTTACCCAAACGCGAGCGCGATAACACAACACCCTCTGGCACAACCTCGGCCAAGGCTTTATCAAGACGCGGTGGCGGTGTTTCTGTTACCGTCAAAACAAGAATATCATCAGAAAGGTCAACCATGCGCGAAACGTCCCAAGAAGAAATGCCAGAACCAGCCAACCTGCGCTTTCTACGTCGCTTGATTACAATCCTGCTGATCACAATGATCGTTGGCTTTGTAGCGTTGATTTTTCTGTTTGTCATGCGCTTCTCGCAAGAACCTGCGACAATCGCGTTACCGAATGAAATCACCCTGCCCGATGGAACGAACGCTGCGGCATTTACCCAAGGGGATGACTGGTATGCGATTGTCACGGATGATGACCAAATATTGATCTACAATCGTGCCGATGGTGCGTTGCGCCACACGCTGAATGTGAAATGACCTAGGTCACGACAATACCCAGTTCAGCGCGTTTCGCCCGTGTCAATTTTCGTACGATTATGTCATAGGCCGCATCAATATGTGCGCGAACTTCATCATCCGACAATGCGTCGGGCGCGGCCAATTGCACCCATTTTGCGCGCGCCAAATATGGTGCGGGAATTATGTCGGGCATATCGGTTAACACCTGATACGCCAAATCGGAACATTTGAAACTGATATTGCCCGCGCCCTGCCCCCAATTGGAACAAATCGCAAAAATCTTGCCACCGATTTTCCAAACCGATGCATTTCCCCATTGGATCACATTTTCGCTGGCATGAAGCCCTGCGCAATATTCATCAAAAGTTTTTCTGTCCATACCATCGCTATACACTTGCATCAGACGTTCACAAAACAGATATTCACAACATGAGTTTACCACCCGGTTTTGTCGAAGAATTGCGCAATCGTTTATCGTTGTCCGATGTTGTCGGGCGCAAGGTGATGTGGGAATCGAAAAAAACCAATGCCGCCAAGGGTGATTATTGGGCACCCTGCCCATTTCACACCGAAAAAACCGCCAGTTTTCACGTCGATGATCGCAAGGGTTTTTATTATTGCTTTGGCTGCCACCAAAAAGGTGACGCGATCACATTTGTGCGCGAAACCGAAAATGTTGGCTTTATGGAGGCGATTGAAATTTTGGCGGGCGAAGCAGGCATGCCCATGCCCGCGCGTGATCCCAAGGCACAGGAAAAATATGACCGTAACAAAGTTTTGGCAGGCGTTATGGAACAGGCGGTGCAATATTTTCGTCTGCAATTAAATACGGGCGCTGGTGCTGCTGCGCGTGATTACATCAATGGGCGTGGTTTAAGCGGTGAAATCCAAGCGCGATTTGAAATGGGATACGCCCCAAATGATCGCGGCGCATTGACCAAACATCTGTTGGATAAGGGGGCCAAGATTGATGAAATCGTGGAATGTGGCATGGCGATCAAACCCGAAGATGGCGGCCATCCGTATGATCGTTTTCGCGGGCGCATCATGTTCCCCATTCGCAATGCCCAAGGTGCATGTACTGCATTCGGCGGGCGGGCGATGGACCCAAACGCACGGGCTAAATACCTCAATTCCAACGAAACCCCGCTATTTGATAAGGGCAAATCATTATACAACCACGCCCCCGCACGAGAGGCCGCGGGCAAGGCTGATTGCCTGATTGTTGCCGAGGGTTACATGGATGTGATCGCATTGGCGCAATTTGGATTTAACCACGCGGTTGCCCCCCTTGGCACTGCGATCACCGCGGATCAGCTCGCGTTGATGTGGCGCATCCATCCCGAACCGATCATTGCCCTTGATGGTGACAAGGCGGGAATGGGCGCGGCACTACGATTAATTGATCTCGCACTGCCATTGCTTGAGGCTGGAAAATCGTTGCGTTTCTGTGTGTTGCCAGAGGGGCTTGATCCCGATGATTTGTTAAAATCATCAGGCGCGGATGCGATGCAAAATCTGCTAAACGATGCAAAACCGATGGTCGATCTGTTGTGGCAGCGCGAAATCGAGGGCAAAGTTTTCGACAGCCCAGAGCGGCGTGCCGCCTTGGATTTAAGCCTGCGCAATGCAATCAAAACCATTCAGGATCGATCAATCCGCAATCACTATGGTGCCGCGATCAAAGATTTGCGCGCAACATTATTCGCCCCAAAAAATGCGGGAACCAATCGCCCGTGGCAACCCAATTGGAAACCAGGAACGGCGCGAAAACCAATCAATGCACCCGCCCTTGCAGGCACCAAATCGTCGCTATTGGCATCCCCCACCGATCAGGGCATGGCGCGATTGCGTGAATCTGTGATCCTTGCCGCGGCAATCCGCAATCCGTTGGCGGCGCAAAAATTTGAAACGGCACTGGAACGTTGTCCAATTTCCACACCCGATTTGCACGAAATTCAAAACGCCCTCTTGGCAAAGCTACATATCGAACTATCTAATTCAGATGCCTCTGATACGCTTATTTCAGCGATGTCAGAACAGCTTGGCTATAACCCCATTGAACGGCTGTTCACGCTAAAACCTGTGCGCGAACATCCCTATTTAAAGGCGAATACAGATTTAGAATTCAGCGAACGCACTCTTAAAGAAGAATTAGATAAACATGCGGCATTAATCGGCTCTGCCCACGAAATAAAAGAAGCAGAGCAAGATTTGCA
This sequence comes from Paramylibacter ulvae, assembly GCF_014652655.1. Lineage (GTDB taxonomy): Bacteria > Pseudomonadota > Alphaproteobacteria > Rhodobacterales > Rhodobacteraceae > Amylibacter > Amylibacter ulvae. Next base: position 25,572 of record NZ_BMZF01000005.1, on the reverse strand, counting down.
AGGTCTCGCCGATGAGGGCATCACATGGCGCATCCAACAATCCACCCAAGCACGCGAAAAAGCCATCCGCGCAGAGGACGATGACCAAGGTTCAAGCAATGAAAACACGCAAGAATTGAAAAATCAGCTTCAAAAAATGCTCGATGACGAGATTTGGGTAAAGAAAAAACGCTAATAGCATTGCGAATCAGTCACCTGTCGTGTTGATTCGCCTATAATTAACTGATTCGCATGATTCGCGAACACCGCACCGCTTAAGGAGCATCACATGGCCGCAAAAGACACCAACGAGCAAAACAAAGGCGACGCAAAAGAAGGCATGGGCGATATGTCCCAAGCCGCCGTCAAAAAGATGATCGCCGTTGCGCGCGAGCGTGGCTATATCACATACGACGAATTGAACGAAGTTTTGCCCCCCGATCAGGTATCCTCCGAACAAATCGAAGACGTGATGTCGATGCTGTCCGAAATGGGCATTAATATTATCGAAGATGACGAAGTCGACGAAGATGACGGCCCCAAGGACGTGACCATCGTTGATGATGGCAAAAAAGATATCGCATTGGCCGAAACTGGCAAGGCAACGCTTGATCGCACAGATGACCCCGTGCGCATGTATCTGCGCGAAATGGGTAGCGTTGAATTGTTGTCTCGCGAAGGCGAAATCGCGATTGCGAAACGCATCGAAGCGGGTCGAAAAACCATGATCGAAGGCCTGTGCGAAAGCCCCCTCACATTCCAAGCGATCACCATTTGGCGTGACGAGCTGTTGGAAGAGGAAATCTTGCTGCGCGATGTGATTGATCTGGAAACCACATTTGGCGACACGCTCGAAGAGGGCGAAGAAGAAGAGGTCACAGCGACCCCAGCCGCAAACAGCGACGATTCCGAAAAAGCACAGGAATTGGACGCCGACGGCAACCCGATCAGCACCGATGATGACGATGACGAAGAGGACGAACAAGCAAATCTGTCCCTCGCCGCGATGGAAGCAGCGCTAAAACCAGAAGTGTTGATCACGCTGGAAAAAATCGCGAAAAACTACGCAAAACTGTCCGATATGCAGGACGTGCGGATTTCGGCAACATTGAACGAAAGCGAAAAGTTTTCCGACAAATCCGAGCAATCCTATCAAAAACTGCGCAAAACGCTTGTGGAACAGGTAAATTCGCTTCACCTGCATAACAACCGCATCGAAGCCTTGATTGATCAGCTTTACGGCATCAACCGCAAAATCATGTCTGTGGACAGTGGCATGGTGAAACTGGCCGACCAAAGCCGCATCAACCGTCGTGAATTCATCGACGCCTATCGCGGCGAAGAGCTGGATCCAAATTGGCTTGATAAAATCGCCGAAAAAGACGGGCGCGGCTGGCAGCTCTTCATTGAAAAGCATCGTGACAAGGCCGAAGAGCTTCGCGCTGAAATGGCACAAGTTGGCCAATATGTGGGCGTGGATATTCCCGAATACCGCCGCATCGTGAACCAAGTGCAAAAGGGTGAAAAAGAAGCCCGCATCGCCAAAAAAGAAATGGTCGAGGCAAACTTGCGTCTGGTGATTTCGATTGCGAAAAAATACACCAACCGTGGTCTGCAATTCCTTGATTTGATCCAAGAAGGTAACATCGGTCTGATGAAAGCGGTGGATAAATTCGAATACCGTCGCGGTTACAAATTTTCAACCTATGCCACATGGTGGATACGCCAGGCGATCACGCGTTCCATCGCCGATCAGGCCCGCACGATCCGTATTCCGGTGCATATGATCGAAACGATCAACAAATTGGTGCGCACAGGGCGCCAAATGTTGCACGAAATTGGTCGCGAACCCACGCCCGAGGAATTGGCAGCCAAGCTGCAAATGCCACTGGAAAAGGTTCGCAAAGTGATGAAAATCGCCAAGGAACCAATTTCGCTGGAAACACCCATTGGTGACGAAGAAGATTCACAACTGGGCGATTTCATCGAGGATAAAAACGCGATCCTACCACTGGATAGCGCAATCCAAGGCAACCTCAAGGAAACCACCACACGCGTGCTGGCGTCCCTGACCCCACGCGAAGAACGCGTGCTGCGCATGCGCTTTGGCATTGGCATGAACACGGATCATACGCTCGAAGAAGTCGGTCAACAGTTCAGCGTAACCCGCGAACGTATCCGCCAGATTGAGGCGAAAGCACTGCGGAAACTGAAACATCCGTCGCGATCACGCAAGTTGCGGAGTTTCTTGGATCAGTAAAAAATGCAAGATCGGTATGTAGGTGACATCGGTGATTACGCAAAATATTCGCTAATCAATGCCCTAAGTACCGATCGAAATCTTGGTATTGCTTGGTATTATTATCCCAACGAAGGGCATAATAACGACGGAAAGCATATCACTTATTTGGCTGGTGCCGATAAATGGGAAAATAAAGATCCAACTGTTTTCAAAAAATTAAAGTTATTAATTGATCGAGGTCAACGAAACCTTCATTCTATCGAACAGCTACAAATTTTGAATGCACGCGCCTATGCGCGAGAAATTTTATCAAACAACAGCGGAAACTATTGCGAGCGATCCGAATGGCGAAAGGGATGGTTTGATCGAGTGCAAAACACCCTTCAGGATTGTAGTATTGTTTTTGCCGATCCAGATAACGGACTTTGCCTTACGAGTACCTACAAATCGGGAAATCGAAAAATGTGGAAACGAATTCCTGTTTCCGAAGTGAACGCATTATCACGGGGACGCCCAGCGATAATTTATCACCACAATACACGCTTCAAAGGTGGCCATGAGAATGAAATTAAATATTGGATTAAACAGCTAAATTCCAAACTAGCTATTCGTGTTCGATATGGAAGTTCAAGAACGTTCTTTCTAATAAATGCCGATACACGCCTTGTAGACCGCGCAAAACATTGGGCGCTTAATTTTGACGCATCGCTATCAAAAATTCAAATTTTTGAGCCTGAAAACTGACTCCGTATGACCAAGCGCTCCGTTTTATTTTACAAACCTTCCCCACATGCTAGGTTCCTCAAAAAGGAACCGCACCCCATGTCCATGCTCGCCATCATCCTCGTTACTTTGATCGCTCTTCTCCACCTTTATATCGCGTGGTTTGAAATCTTTGCGTGGGAAACACGTGGGCCCAAAGTTTTTGCGAGCTTCCCCAAGGATTTGTTCACACCAACAAAATCAATGGCAGCAAACCAAGGGATTTATAATGCGTTTCTGGCGGCTGGATTGCTCTGGGCGCTGTTCATCAACGATCCCGTTTGGGCGCGTAATGTGGCAACGTGTTTTTTGATCTTTGTCGCGGTGGCTGGGATCTTTGGTGCCGCAACCGCATCCAAAAAAATCCTCTATGTCCAAACGGTTCCTGCCACAATCGCCCTGCTGGCCGTGTGGTTCACATAAGATGCAGGATACATTCACAATCCACACCAACGGCCAAGGGTTGTATGAATTCACCCGCGACGTGAAATCGTAGATTTCAGGGGCATGTGGTAACGGCTTGCTAACCTTATTCGTGCGACACACGTCTTGCTCATTGTTGATCCAAGAAAATGCCGACCCAGAGGTTCAAATCGATCTGCGCAATTATTTCGCGCGTCTTGTCCCCCCCACCAGTGATCCATCAATGTCATACCTCACCCACACCTACGAAGGTGTTGATGATATGCCCGCCCATATCAAATCGGCGATGATGCCCGTGTCATTAAACATTCCCGTTTCAAACGGGCGCATGGCGCTGGGAACGTGGCAGGGGATTTATCTGTTTGAACATCGCGACGCGCCACATGCACGCCGCGTTGTTGCACATTTCGCCTGACAATCTGTCCGACGGGTGTCTGACACATGTCGCACGGTTGTCCGACACGTGTCCTACGCTGGTTTTACGCCAAATGTTCGTTGAAAAATGCGATCGTGCGATCCCATGCCAATTTTGCCATGGCTTCGTCATAACGCGGCGTTGAATCGTTGTGGAAACCGTGATTCACGCCCTCGTAAATATGCGCGGTATAGGTTTTGCCATGTTCCTTTAACGCCGCTTCATACGCCGGCCAGCCCGCATTCACGCGCTCATCAAGACCGGCATATTGCAACAACAATGGTGCTTGGATTTTTGGCACATCCTCGGCGGATGCTTGGCGGCCATAAAACGGCACAGATGCCCCCATTTCAGGGTAAGCAACCGCCAGCGCATTACACACGCCACCGCCGTAACAAAAACCAACCGCGCCAACCTTGCCGGTGCTGTCTGCATGGTTCAACAAATGTTCAAACCCTGCGAAAAAATCGTTCATTAACTTGGCGTTATCCACCGTGGCCTGTAATTCCTTGCCCTTAACATCATTGCCAGGATAGCCACCAACAGATGACAATCCATCAGGTGCGAATGCCAAAAATCCAGCCTTGGCAGCGCGGCGTGCAACATCTTTGATATAGGGGTTCAAACCACGGTTTTCATGGATCACCAACACCGCTGGTAACTTGCCCGTCGCATTGGCGGGGCGCACCATGTAACCTTCGATATCGCCGTTCCCGTTTGGCGAATTATAGATCTCGTAACTGGCCAAAATATCAGGGTCATTAAACGAGACCTGTTCGGCCATCGCATAATCAGGCGACAACATATTGAGCAAGGCAACAGCAGTCATCCCACCCACGGCAAACTTGCCAGCCTTGTCCAAAAACTCGCGTTTCGACATCATGCCATGGGCATAATAGTCATATAAATCAAGCAGTTCCTGATCGAAATCCTTTGCGGTCATTCTGTTCATTTTGGTCTCTCCTTGTTGGGGGTGTTTCATTTATACGGATCATAAACTGATTTCCGTCGCACGTGCGTTCAAAATTTCTTGAATATTTCTGCGTCCAAGCCTTGCCCGAATCCAAGTGATCCGCCACAAGGGTTGAACAGCGATCTGGGGGCGTTCATGGCAAAGTTATATTTCAATTATTCCACCATGAATGCGGGTAAATCGACGGCGTTGTTGCAAGCATCCTATAACTATCGCGAACGGGGCATGGATACGTTTTTGCTCACGGCTGCATTTGATGATCGCGCTGGTGCGGGCAAAATTGCTTCGCGCATCGGCATTTCCCAAGATGCCACACGTTACACCAAAGAGACCGATCTGTTTGGCACCATTCAATCCGCCTTGGCCGGCGATGAATTTGCCTGTGTTTTCATTGACGAAGCCCAATTTTTAACTCCAGATCAGGTCTGGCAATTGGCACGCGTAGTGGATGATCTGAACGTGCCCGTGATGTGTTATGGATTGCGCGTGGATTTTCTGGGTCATGCGTTCCCAGGTTCCGCCGCATTGCTTGCCATGGCCGATGAAATGCGAGAGGTCAAAACCATCTGTTGGTGCGGGAAAAAGGCGACAATGGTTGTACGCAAAGATGCCAATGGGAAAGTGCAAAAATCAGGTGATCAGATCCTGATTGGCGGCAACGATACCTATGTTTCGCTGTGTCGAAAACACTGGCGTGCGGCCATCGGTGATGACACGGCGAACTAGTCGTTCATACATTATTTAGTGTTGCGCAATAGACTCTACCCAAGCAGTGCCAAATAATTTATAGTTATCCACAATAAAAAGAAGAAAACATCGAGGAACAGGCCAAATGAGATGTCCGTTTTGTGGAAATACCGACACCCAAGTCAAAGATAGCCGCCCTGCGGAAGATCACGTCGCCATTCGTCGGCGCCGTTTCTGCCCCGCATGTAGCGGGCGTTTTACGACATACGAACGCGTGCAATTGCGCGATTTGGTTGTAGTGAAAAAGAACGGCAAACGCGAAGATTTCGATCGTGATAAATTGGATCGCTCGATCCGAATTTCCATGCAAAAACGCCCAATCGAACCTGAACGCGTTGATCAAATGATCAGCGGCATCGTGCGCCGCCTTGAAAGCCTTGGCGATAGCGATGTTGATAGCGATAAAATCGGCGAAATCGTAATGGACGCTTTGGCGCGGATTGATACGGTCGCTTACGTCCGCTTTGCCTCAGTTTACAAAAACTTTCAGGCGGCGGATGATTTCGAGGATTTTGTTCACGAATTGCGCCCACCCGCCCCCAAAGAAGACAAATAACCATGCCGTCGCGTTCCATTGATGAACGCTGGATGCGCCTTGCACTCGCATTGGGTGCGCGCGGATTGGGCCGTGTCTGGCCCAACCCATCCGTGGGCTGTGTTATTGTCAAAGACGGGATTGTTTTGGGGCGCGGATGGACCCAACCCACGGGCCGCCCTCATGGCGAGGTTGTCGCGCTTGCACAGGCAGGTGTCGCCGCACGCGGTGCGACGGCCTATGTCACGTTGGAACCCTGTGCGCATCATGGCAAAACACCACCCTGTTCACAGGCGTTGATTAATGCGGGCATCAAACGTGTGGTTTGCGCCACCCAAGACCCCGATGAACGGGTCAGCGGCAAAGGGTTTCAAATGCTGCGCGACGCAGGGATCACTGTTGATATCGGATGCCTGAAAGATCAAGCGAATGCCGCGCATATCGGATTTTTTATGCGCATCACAAATGGTCGCCCGATGGTGACATTGAAACTCGCTAATAGCATTGATGGGCGCATTGCAACCCGCACAGGCGAGAGCCGATGGATCAGCAACGCACAGTCGCGTGCCTATGTTCATATGTTGCGCGCCACCCATGATGGGGTGATGGTTGGACGCGGCACATCGCTAGCGGACAACCCCGATTTGCGCGTTCGCACCGTGGGTTTGGGTGATCGCAATCCAGTGCGCATTGTGTTGGATAGCAATCTAAAAACCCCAACTGATAGCCGATTGTCGCAAACAGCGAATGATACCCCAGTATGGCTTTGCCATGGGAAAAATGCGGATACTGCCGCTTGGGCGGATAATGCAGCATCTTTGATAAAATGCAATTATGCACCCCAAGGCTTGGATTTATACGATGTTTTAAAACAGCTTGGCCAACGTGGATTAACCCGGATTTTTTGTGAGGGCGGCGGCACACTCGCCGCTGCATTGTTGCGCGCTAATCTGGTGGATCAACTGATCACATTTCAGGCGGGTGTTGCAATTGGTGGCGATGGCACAGCCTCGCTTGCATCAATGGGTGTTGAAAAGCTATCCGACGCGCCCCGTTTCGCATTGCAATCCATGCAAAATTTCGATGGCGATGTCATGGCAACTTGGTCGCGATCCTAGCGCCATAAATGCGCATAGCTTGCGAACACACCTTGAAGTTTTGACAATGTGCGAACACCCGCGCCCGATTTGCCAAACTGTTTTTTTTCAAACCGCTCAACCACGATTTCAATCGGACAAGGTGCGCCCGTCACGGGATCCCAATACATTGGATAATCGATCAAGCTGGCATGAACCAACTGATCCAAACTTGGGCGTGCGACGCGCCGTGCTGGTGCGCTTATGTGATCGTCCGTCAAACCCCATCCCGCATAAAATGGTGTGCCAAAACAGGTCACTTTTTTCCCATGTAACAACGCCTCGAACCCAGTGAGCGACGTGATGGTCGCCACACGATCTACCTGTCCCAACAGGCTGGAAATATCGACATCCGTTGCTATTTTGTTAACCAAACCGTTCAAAATCTCGCGTTCCACAACCCCGTTGCGCAAACCTGCCGCAACATCGGGATGGGGTTTGTAAATCAGGTAATCATTTGGATACATCTGGCGCGTGGCCCAAACCAAATCTTTGTTGGTGCGAATGTCACCCGCCCCGGTTAATATGGATGCGTCATCTTCGACCTGTCCAGGGATTAGAATCACCTTTTGGCGTCCCGTTGGATTAATATCCAAACGCGCGCCTTGCAGATTGTATTTTGACAGCCCCAGTTTCACATATGCTTGGCGAATTTTGCGGGCGCGTTCGCATTGCTGCGCGTTCAATTTTGCGCTGTGATTAATATGATATTCCAACCTGCTTTCGCGTTTGGGATCATAATAAATCCCCAGATCATCAAACACCAATGACGCAGGGCGCACCAATGCCGCCCCCAATCCGCCAGAGCGTAGAAAACCATCCTCAACACGGATCAATGGCACGTTTTGGCGCGCCGCCTCACCCGCCATAGTGGCAGGTTCTTTGCCAGCCCAAACATGCAATTGCGCCTGATTTTCACGCGCCAGATTGACCGCAATAATTGGATCGGATGTGAAGCGTATTTCGCTGTTTGCAGCGCTCAAATAGCGACGCAAAAACCCGCGTTTCCACATACGCATGCCATATGCCACAACGGGTTTTCGTGCCACGATCCACGCACGACGCCGCGCGATCATCACCTGTGCAGTTTTGAAAAAATCCGATGCACGATCAAAATAGGGATCGTACCAACGTGTATAGCGTAGATATGCCGCCCAAAATAATTGTTCCGCGCTGCGTTTTTCATGTTGGGTTTGGTCAGGATTACGATCATCGCTCAGCCCCCAACCCGCATAAAACGGCCGTCCAAATACAATTGGTTTTTTGCCTGCGAAAATGGCTTCAACACCCATTTGCGAGGTCACGCAATAAATCGCACTGGCCCGATCGAACAGGTGCCACGGCGAACAAGCATCGTCGAACAAAATCGAATTGGCATCAATATCGGATTTTTGAAAATGCCCTTTGCGTTTGCCCGCGTTGGTTTCAGGGTGAGTTTTGATCAGAATAGTTTTATCTGGATGTTCTGTGCGCGCCATCAACAGCATGGATGCAAAGGTATTTGCATCACCCCCACCCAGCGTGATGGATGCATCGCCACGGGTTTGATCAATCACCAAAACGAATTCGTCGGGCAGCACGGGAGGCGATAAATCGTTCGCATTATATTTGGTTAAATGCGTTTCACGCAGTGACTGAATACCCGTCTTGGCACGTTCCAATTCCAAGGGGCGCATGGTATCGGCAGATAAAATCAAATCGTGCAGGTCGCTTGCTTTATCGGTTGCAAAATACACACCCGATTTATCAATAATAACGCTTAAGCCCGCCTCGCCTTGGCGTCCCGTGCGAATGGATCGCACGAAGCCGTCTTCGACTGTGACCATGGGAACACTGCGCCATTGTGCCATGCGTTGACCACGGCGATATGTGTTTTTACGCCCCCAGACACCAACACTATCGCGATGTTTACGTGGGATACCGATGCGCACTGACCAACCGCTGGCACGTAAAATTCGCCGGATACGCGGGCGAAAGATCAGACCCAGACTGTAAACAAAAAGACGCGGCCGCGTTGTTCCTAGCCCCGTCTTTGGTTTTGTTTTCATATTAGTTCAGTGTGCGATTGATTTGCCCAGCGGCGCTGATTGGTGACAATAGCGAGCTGATAACCTTGGTGAACTGGTAATATGGCGCTTCGGTCACGTATAACGTGTCGCCATCGCGAATATCAAAATCACGCGCGGTGAACAGACCGTTCGCTTTGGTCAGGTTCAACACATATGCCATGCGCACAGGTTCTGTAATATCGGAACGATCCAACACCGTATTCGCCACAGATGCAGGTTCATCGCGGATCACAAAAACACCCGTTGGATCAGATGTTTGCCCGGACAAACCACCCGCATATGCCACCGCTTCCAGCGCGCTCATGGTTGGCTTGGGGAATGTTGTTAACCCTTGCGACGAAATCGCACCAAGAACGGAGAAACGACGAATGTCTTCTTCGACGATAATGCGATCACCTGGGCGCAGGTGGATGTCTTGATCCACATGTTCATACAAATCGCGCAACCAAATTGACCCACGGTTTTTACCGCGCACGACGGTGATGCGGGTTACCTCTGGTTCGGTGTTCACACCGCCAGCACGCGCCAACATGCCCGACAGATGGGTTGTTTCCTGTTCAATTGGATAAACACCTTGAATACCCGAACCGATGACGGAAACACTTGAACCACCACCAGAGGCGCGGCGCACAATCACCTGTGGATCGGGCGTTTGGCTGGCCAGAATATTCGTCAAAATACGGCGCAAATTGTCAGGTGTGCGCCCTGCTGCGCGAATGCGCCCTGCGTATGGAATAAAGATATTGCCAGAACGATCGACCTGAATTTCATTCAGGTTGGATGGCACACCAGCGGTGCCCAAAACACCAATTTCAACGTTTTCATAAACGGAAATCACCAAAACATCGCCCGGACGCACCAGATCCGTAACCACCGCGCCAGAATTGCGGAATTCCGCGCTAAACCCGGAGCGCAGCGCCAAATTGGCCGTTTTCGCAACCCGATCATCGACCCCGATAACATAGGCGTTGCCACCTTTGTTTACGCTACCTTTGTAGATTTCCGATTTGTTTGGGCCCGTTCGCGGCAAGATCGCACAACCAGCCAGCGCAGCGGAAACACCAAGTATCGTTGCGAATTTGATGACGTTTGAAAAATTCATTTATTGCTCCTCAAAGCAGCGCATTATGATTCTGCCCTGAAGTATCCTCAACGCAATGACGAATTTCTAGCAAAGATAGGATGACATTTACAGTACTAGTTTCAACTGTTGCACGGGTGCAGCATCAGATTGCAATAACAGATCATATGGATCGCGATCCGACAGCACCATATCGACAACTTGGCGTGCCAATCGCACACGGCTGGTACGTGCATAAAATCCGCCTGAAACCTGTGATGTGGCCAATAAATAGCGGCGGTAATCGCGATACGCGTTTAAATCTGGTTTACGTGGATGAGCAAAAAATTCACCCAGCGGTTGGTTCGACGTGAATTCAGGTTTTGAATAAACACTATTGCCCAATGCGCGTATCGGCAATCCACGCCACAAGGCCTGTTGCGCGGCCGTGGAATTTACCGTGACGACGGAGCGTGCGTAATCCAGCAGTTCCGCCAATTTGCCGCCACGAATAAAATGCAACCGATCCGCCAGCCCATGTTGATCAGCCATTTTGTGCGCCAAGTGTTCCAACGGTATGCGGTAATCCTCCAGCGGGTGTGCCTTGATCACCAAATGATGGTGTCGCGGCGCGTTTGCGGCAAATTCCGTGATACACAGATCCATAAATTCGCTGGTGGATTCAAAATCGCTATGGTCTTGAATGGATGCATCGTGGGACAGCTGTAACAACACCAGATGATATACATTCCCGCTCCGTTTTAGCCGTCTTGTCGCGGCGAAACGCAATGCAGAATGTATCGGCAAGCCAACCAGTTTTTTGAAATGATGCCAAAATTCACGCGACACAGGCAGATTGCGATGCGGGCGATAATGTGGGTATTTTCCATTTCGAAACATTACATGCCAATGGTACATCGCCCCGAAAAATATATGTTTGCGCATGTCACCCCAGCGCGCGGGCGCCTCTGGCTGAGTTTCGTCAATTTTGGCGAGCGATTTGCGCATATCGCCCACGCTCATATCCATCAAGCGTGAATGTCCATTTACCCCGCCCCGTTCATAGGTTGCCCAATAGGGGCGCAAATAACCCTCTTCGAAACAGTGGATGGTGACATTGTGGATTTCGGCAATTTTAATCGCAGTTTTATGATGCGATCGCACATCGCCATATAAAACCAAATCGGTGATACCCTGCCCCAACAGGTTTTTGAAAAATTCTGCCCATTGATCGCCTGCATCTGCAAATGGGACATAGGTTTTCGCATCACGCCAATAATGACGATCACCCTGATTAAATCCGATTTTGGTAACTTTGGCGCCTGACGCCATCAATGTTCGCGACAGTTCAAAGAAAAACGGGCCATGGGGACCTTGTAAAAACACAAAGTGTTTTTGATTTTGCGATGCCTTTTCAGACATTTACATCCCCTTGTACGATCACCAATTATGAACAGATAATATCTGACAGTTATTTATCAATACAACAACAATAATCATTTAACATGGCCACATCGTGGCGAATGAGAAAGTTACAAACAATTCTGTGCGACAGTGTTGTTTTATGTATAAGGTATTCACGCGGTTAGGCTTGCACGCCACGCAAACAAAATATATCTGCGCGATAACTGTAAAAGGATAAAGTTGTGTTCACTGGGATCATTACCGACATCGGCGAAATAATCGAATTGGAACAGCGTGGTGATTTGCGTGCGCGTATCAAAACGGCATTCAAAACAGACACCATCGATTTGGGCGCGTCCATTGCAAATGACGGTGTTTGTTTGACCGTCATCGAAACAGGCACGGATTGGTTTGACGTTGAGATTTCGGCGGAATCTGTTTCCAAAACTAATATTGGTGCCGCGCAAAATGGATGGAAAATTGGCCGCCGTCTCAACTTGGAACGCGCATTAAAGGTTGGCGATGAATTGGGCGGGCATTTGGTGTCTGGTCATGTTGATGGCATCGCCGTGATTACCAATATTGAAAACGATGGCGACAGCACTCGCGTTGAATTTGAAGTGCCCGAAGATTTGGCAAAATTCATTGCGCAAAAGGGTTCAGTAACGTTGAACGGCACGTCATTGACGGTAAACGGCGTCACCGAAAATCGATTTGATGTAAACCTGATTCCGCACACAAAAACCCATACCACTTGGGGTGATGTGGCGCTTAACGATCAGGTTAATCTGGAAATTGACACCTTGGCGCGATATGTTTCGCGCTTGGTTGAACTGCGGCAAATATAGGGGGCTATGATGCTGGGTGCGACGAAAACGAATGTAAAACCAACGCATGATTTTGGCGACAACCCGCCACGCGTGATTGTGATTTCCGCGCAATATTACGAAGATGTTGAACAGGCATTGGTTGACGGTGCTCGCGAACGGTTACGCAAATCAAATGCCGATTTTGAAATCCATCAGGTTCCTGGTGTTCTTGAACTGGCGCCTGCATTGCGCATGGCAATCAATACGGGAAATTTTGACGCCTATATCGTCTTGGGTGGCGTTGTTGATGGCGATATCGCCCAAGAAACCATCTATGCTCAATGCGTTCAAGCCATCACCCAGATCAGCACACAAGGCTTTGCCATTGGGATGGGCGTCATCTGTTCCGACAGCCGTAAAAACCTTTTTAAAGATGCCAGTGTCAAACGCGGTGATGCAGGCGGTGATGCCGCAGCCGCCGCTTTGCACTTGATCTCGCTGTTCAGAAAGTTAAACGGCGAAAAGAAGGGCATCGGCTTTAAGCCTGCCAGTGAACATATTTTGATCGCTGAACGCGATCAGGGAAAAAAGACAACATGACAGGCACAGACCGACGCCAAATGAAATCTGCATCACGGCTTTATGCCGTACAGGCATTATTTCAAATGGAAGCATCCGATCAAACATTGGACGAGGTGCGCCAACAATTTATTGACCACCGATTTGGTGCCGAAATGGCTGAGGGTCAGATGGCAGATGGTAACGTCAATCTGTTTGAATCGTTGATATTCGAGGCAGTGAATTCACAGGCCAAAATTGACCAGATGACCGACAAGGCATTGGTGGCAAAATGGCCGATTGATCGTATTGATCCCACATTACGCGCTCTGTTTCGCGCCGCAGGTGCCGAATTGGTTTTGGGTAAAACGCCCCCACGTGTTGCCATCAGCGAATATGTTGATGTCGCCAAGGCGTTTTTCCCAGAGGGTCGCGAAGCGAACTTTGTAAACGCGGTATTGGATCACATGGCACGCGCCATCAACCCAGAGGCATTCGCCTAATCACGCAAGCTTTGCTTGCTAAGCGAGCTACAATCTGACCATGATACATCAATGAAAGGTGTGCATGTGCGATTGATCGTGATCATATCAACCATCCTGTTATCCGTGCAAATGTCATTTGCTGCGCCGATCAGCTATGACATTGACAAGGATGCGAGTGTTGTTGGTTTCACCTATCGGTTTGGCCCAGAAATAATCACGGGCAAGTTCAATGATTATGACGCCGATTTGCGTATTGATTTTGACCGCGTGAAAAACAGTACCGTTAATGTGCGCCTTGATACAACCAGGGCCACGGCCGGGTTTCCATTTGCCACGCAAGCATTGCGGTCAAAGAAAATTTTGAACGTTGATAATTTTCCCAATATTACCTTTCAATCAACCAGCATCACAGGGGATGGGAATACCGCCACCATCAATGGCAATGTGACAGTGCGCGGCATCACCAAACCATTAACCCTGACAGCAAAGTTATTTCGTGCAGTTGGAACAACAGCGGATGAACGTGACAGCCTAACCCTTAAAATCACTGGCCAGATTGATCGCACAGAGTTTGGTGCAACAGGTTACGCCAAAGAGGTTGGCGATATTCTTCGCATCGCCATCGACGCAAAAATTCAGGCACAATAACATGTGGCGCAATTCCAAGGATCGTTTCGGCACGATAACAAAATCATTTCACTGGGTGATGGCGTTTTTGATCTTGGCGATGTTTGGGATGGGGCGATATATGACGGGCCTGCCACCCAGCCGTGATCTAATTTATTACTACGGTTTACATAAATCATTTGGCATATTGCTAATCGCGTTGATCGTGATGCGTATATTTTGGCGCAAATCAAACCCTACGCCAAAACCTTTGGGTGATGACGCGCGTGCCAATCGGTTGGCGGAAATCATGCATCGCATCCTGTATCTGTTGATGGTTTTGGTACCATTACTTGGCTGGGCAGGTAGTTCGGCAAGCGGATTGGGCGCATCGTTTTTCAACCTGTTGAACATGCCAAATATCGCACCCGAAAATGAAACATTAGAACTGATTTTATTTCGCATACATGAAATTGCCGCCACCCTATTGGTGATCCTGGCGCTCGCCCATGCAGGGGCAGCATTGTATCGCCATTTCATCAAACGCGATGACACGCTTCGCCGTATGACAATTCGTTAACATTCCCCTCTTTCTTAATCGGCAAAAACTGCCATAGTGCCAAAAACAGCACGGCAGTTTCCAATGCGTCTTTTAATTTCCTTCGCGGCACTTTTGTTTTCGATCACCCTGTTGCAATTGTCATCTGGTGCGATTGGCCCGTTGGATGTGCTGTCTGGCATCCAAGAAGGTTTCACGACCACACAAATTGGTTTGCTTGGGTCGTCCCATTTTCTGGGCTTTTTCATCGGTTGTTGGTGGTCACCACGATTGATCGGCACAATCGGGCATTCGCGCGCGTTTGCCGTGTTTGCCGCCATGGGTGCAATTGGCGCGTTGGCGCACCCGATTATCATCGGACCCAACGCATGGGCGTTTTTGCGTATCCTAAGCGGACTTTGCGTCGCGGGATGTTACACTGTGATCGAGGCATGGTTTCAAGCGAAACTCACCAATGAAATTCGCGGGCGCGTGATGGGCGCATATCGTGTCGTCGATATTTCTGCATCTGCTTTGGCGCAAACCATGATCGCGTTTTTGGAACCTGCATCATATGTGTCATATAATATCCTCGCGATATTGGCCTGTGCCTGTATTTTGCCGCTGACACTTACCACATCGCAACAACCCGCGGTGCCATCCGCGCCCCGCCTCCATCCTATCCGCACAGCAATCACATCACCGCTTGGTGTGGCAGGTGTGGTTGTCGCCGGTGTTTCATCTGCGGCGTTTCGTATGGTCGGCCCGATTTACGGCAGCGAAATTGGATTAACGCGCAGTCAAATTGGTACATTTCTGGCAACGGTTTTAATCGGGGGGGCGATTGCACAATTTCCGGTCGGTTATCTGGCCGATAAATTTGATCGCCGTTGGGTTCTGATCTGGTTATCACTGGCAAGCATCGCGGTTTGCATTCTGCTCACCATGTTTGGCAATACCCATCCAATGGGCGTTTATGCAATGGCGGCATTATTTGGGTTAACGACATTTCCAATTTTCTCTGTCTCAGCCGCCCACGCCAATGATTTCACCACCGCAGAAAAACGCGTGGAATTGAACGCATCCCTGATGTTTTGTTACGGTATTGGCGCTATTTTCAGTCCACTTATTGCATCAAGCCTGATCCAATCACATGGCCCGACTGCATTGTTCGCCTTTATATCTGTTGCGCATTTTGGTCTTGTCATTTTTGGTGGCTGGCGCATGTTGGCGCGCCCCTCAGCTACAAAACGCACCAGCTATCGCTATATGCCGCGCACGTCGTTTCAAATTGGCAAGCTGTTAAAACGTCAAAAACGCGACTAGCAGTCGGCGTTAGTTTGCGTTAAATCAACGCAAACACGCAATAGAATGGTACGCAAAATGTCACGCACCCTGATTACATCCGCCCTGCCCTATATCAATGGCATCAAACACCTTGGCAATCTTGTCGGGAGCCAATTGCCATCTGATGTTTACGCACGATACTGTCGCGCCATCGGGCACGAGGTGATGTATATCTGTGCCACTGACGAACACGGCACACCCGCCGAATTGGCCGCGACAAAGGCTGGCAAAGATGTTGCCGATTTTTGCGCAGAAATGCACGATGTTCAGGCCGAATTGGCACGTGGTTTTCGCCTGTCATTCGATCATTACGGGCGATCATCCAGCCAACGCAACCATGCTCTGACCCAACATTTTGCAGGGCGTTTGGCCGATGCGGGCATGATCGAAGAAGTGTCGGAAAAACAAGTTTATTCCAACGCAGATGGCCGTTACCTGCCCGATCGTTATATCGAGGGCGAATGCCCCAATTGTGGGTATGACGGTGCACGCGGCGATCAATGTGAAAACTGCACGAAACAGTTGGAGCCAACCGATTTAATCAACCCACGTTCCGCAATTTCAGGTTCGACAGATTTGGAAGTGCGCGAAACCAAACACCTGTATCTGCGCCAATCAAAGCTGCGCGATAAATTGGATGCATGGATTGATACCAAAAAAGACTGGCCAATCCTGACCACATCAATTGCCAAAAAATGGCTCCATGATGGGGATGGATTACAAGATCGCGGGATTACGCGTGATCTGGATTGGGGCGTGCCCGTGAAACGCGGCGACGCTGAATGGGGTGGGATGGAAGGCAAAGTATTTTATGTTTGGTTCGATGCCCCCATCGAATATATCGCCGCCACCGCAGAATGGGCCGACGCCAATGGCAAAACCGATGCCGATTGGGAACGCTGGTGGCGCACAGATAAGGGTGCGGATGATGTGAATTACGTCCAATTCATGGGCAAGGATAACGTCCCCTTTCACACGCTGTCATTTCCCGCCACGATCATGGGATCGGGTGAACCTTGGAAACTGGTCGATTACATCAAGTCGTTCAATTACCTCAATTATGATGGCGGCCAGTTTTCCACATCCAAAGGGCGCGGCGTTTTCATGAACGAAGCTTTGGATATCCTGCCTTCTGATTACTGGCGCTGGTGGTTGATGACCCACGTTCCAGAAGGATCGGATAGCGAATTCACATGGGACAGCTTCCAACAAGGCGTGAACAAAGATTTGGCCGATGTCTTGGGCAACTTCGTATCGCGCATCACCAAATTTTGCCGCGCTAAATTCGGCGAAGAGGTCCCCGCAGGGGGCGAATATGGTGCTGCGGAATTGGATGTGATTGCAACCATCACTGCACGCCTTAAATCATATGAAACCAATATGGCGGCGATGGAAATGCGCAAGGCCACGGGTGATCTGCGTGCGATTTGGGTTGCTGGTAATGAATATTTGCAAGCGGCGGCACCTTGGACTGTGTTCAAGGAAAACCCAGATGCGGCGGCAACATCCGTGCGTTTTGCATTAAACCTGATCCCGCTTTATGCGGCATTGTCCGAACCGTTCATTCCCGACGCCGCAAAAACCATGGCGGATGCGATGAATGTTGGCATTGAATGGCCCAAGGATGTTGGAGCGGCATTAAACGCCCTGCCCGCGGGTCATGCATTTAGCGTGCCAGACGTAATGTTCGCAAAAATCAGCGATGATCAACGCGATGAAATGCAAGCACGATTTGCGGGGCAAAACGCCTAATCCGATTGCAAAGAAAATTAGTGGGGATATAGTCAGCCTGTTTTTAACGGAGGACAGCATGACCGATACCCCCACCCTTGGCTTTGATACATTACAGGTGCACGCAGGTGCCGAACCTGATCCCGCCACTGGCGCACGCCAAATACCGATCTATCAAACAACCGCTTATGTTTTTCGCGATGCGGATCACGCGGCGAAATTATTTAACCTCGAAGAAGTCGGATATATTTATTCGCGCCTGACCAACCCAACCGTTGGCGCACTACAAAACCGTATTGCTGCATTGGAAGGCGGCGCTGGTGCGGTGTGTTGTTCATCAGGGCACGCGGCACAGCTTATGGCGCTGTTCCCGCTGATGTCACCAGGTAAAAATGTGATTGCATCAACGCGCCTGTATGGCGGGACGGTGCAACAGTTCAACCAGACCATCAAAAAATTCGGCTGGTCTGCGAAATTCGTCGATTTTGATGATCTGGATGCAGTGAAGGCGGCGATTGATGATGATACCCGTGCGGTATTTTGTGAATCCATCGCCAATCCGGGTGGATATATCACCGATCTGGATGCGATTTCAGCAATCACAGATGATGCTGGCATTCCGTTGATCGTGGATAACACATCCGCAACACCATACCTGTGCAATCCAATTAAACACGGTGCGACATTGGTTGTCCATTCCACCACCAAATACCTGACCGGTAATGGAACGGTCATGGGTGGTGCGGTTGTTGATTCTGGTAAATTTGATTGGTCAGCATCGGATAAATTTCCGTCCCTATCTGCCCCAGAACCTGCGTATCATGGGATTAAATTCCACGAAGCATTGGGTCCAATGGCATTCACATTCCATTCCATCGCCATTGGATTGCGTGATTTGGGCATGACAATGAACCCACAGGCAGCACATTACACGTTGATGGGAATTGAAACGCTGAGCCTGCGCATGGAACGCCACGTCAGCAACGCAGTGGAACTCGCAACATGGTTAGAAGCCGATCCACGGATCGAGGCGGTCACATATGCAGGGCTGAAATCATCGCCCTATCACGACCGTATCGCAAAAATCTGCCCCAAAGGTGCGGGTGGCCTTTTCACCATCGCCGTCAAAGGTGGATATGATGCCTGTGTGAAACTGGTTGATAGTTTGAACTTGTTTAGCCATGTCGCAAACCTTGGCGATACACGCTCTTTGGTGATCCATTCTGCATCGACCACACATCGCCAGCTAACCGATGAACAGCGCGAGGCTGCGGGTGCCGCGTCAAACGTTGTGCGCCTGTCGATTGGGATCGAAGACCCCAAAGATTTAATCGCCGATTTGGATCAGGCGCTGGCAACGGCAACAGCCTAAACAAAAAAGAGCGCGGAAACCTCCGCGCTCTTTTCAAATTATATGTAGTGGAAATTATTTCCATTCCCACGGGCGCACAAACCCACCCAATGCCGCAGTCACCGCCGCATCATCCGCGTCACCTGTTTTGCTCAGGCGTGCAACTAGCCCACGTTTCTTATCCTCAATCACTTCGCTTACCTCTGCGCCAAGCCCCGCATCGGCCAATGCAGCGTTATAAACGCGTGTGATCGCAGAACGACGTAGATCGGGTTTAAAGATTTTCCCCACGGCTGTTTTCGGCAATTCATCCATGATTTCGATGTACTTCGGAACAGCAGCGCGTTCTGGTACATGTTCCTTACAAAACGCAGCCAGTTCATCGATATCCACCTGTGCGCCATCGTTTAGTTCAACGTAAACACAAGGCAATTCGCCCGCCGTCGCGTCGGGCTGTCCGATGGCACCTGCGAATGCGATTGCTGGATGGCCTGCCAATGCTTCTTCGATCAAGGCAGGGTCGATATTGTGGCCACCGCGAATGATCAGATCTTTTGCACGACCCGTGATCCACAAATATCCATCGCTGTCGATACGACCCAAATCACCTGTGCGCAGATAGCCGCCATCGGCAAACAAACCATTGTTTTTCGCAGCCTCGGTATAGGTTTCGCCAACCGCAACACCGGGGTTTGACACGCAGATTTCGCCAACCTCATCGACGCCCATTTCTTTCGTAACTTTGCCAGCAGCATCGCAATCTAAAATGCGCACATCGGTATGTGGCAATGGGATACCCACAGACCCAACCTTGCGCAACCCGTCCTTGGGATTACAGGACACAAGACATGTGGCCTCTGTCATGCCGTAGCCTTCGACAATTTCAACACCTGTAACGGATTGGAATTTTTTGAACAATTCAATTGGCAAAGGTGCGGAACCACAAAACGCCGCATCCAAGGTGGAAATATCCGCATCACCCACAGGGCGTTGCAGCAACGCCGCCGCCGCGGTTGGAACCGTCACCATAAATGTCGCATTCCAACGATCAATCAGTTTCCAAAAATTATCGAACACGCCATCCCCACGATAACCCGCAGGTGTAGGTAAAATCATATGTGCACCAGAATGCATACAACCCGCCCAAATCGGATAGGCCGCAAAAACGTGGAACAATGGCAATGGGCACAGAACAACGTCTTTTTCCGAATACAACAATCGGCCACCAATCCAACCGTTATAAATCACACCAGAATGACGGTGCTGTGCAATTTTTGGCATGCCCGTTGTACCACCTGTGTGGAAATATGCACAAAAGCGGTCATCAAGGTTTTCTTCGAAGTCCAATGCATCACCATTTTGGCGCGACAGAGATTTATCAAAATCGATCACATTCGCAGAATGGGTCACTGGGTTTTTCGGGCGGATCAGCGGTGCAATCCAAGATGTTGGTGGCGATAGGTGTTTCACCAAATCGATTTCAATAACCGTTTTTACATTTGGCGCCGCTGCAACCGCAGCCGCGGCCAGTTGCGCCACCTCGGTTTTTGGGAATGCTTTGAGCGTGACCAATACCTTGGCACCTGTTTCGCGCAACAATGCAGCAATTTGATCAGGTTCAAGCGTGGGGTTGATCGGGGCAACAACGCCCGCAGTCATACCGCCAAGAAGCGTGATCAATGTTTCATGTGTCGTTGGCAACAAATATGCCACCACATCTTTTTCGCCAACGCCAAGTGAACGAAACAGGTTCGCCGCCTGTGTTACGTTGCGTTTTAAATCTGTCCACGTCAGCGTTGTCGCCTTGTCTTTTGGTCCAGATTTAATTTGAAAACTTACCGCGTTGTTATTTGGAAAACGCGCAGTGGTTTTTGATAGCTGTTGATAAACAGTTTTCGATTCCCAAGCGGATCCTAGTGGCTCTTTTTGTTCAACCGCCGTGATATCGGCGGCGTCGCGAAATGGATATGTCAATGTGTTCCTCCCAAAACAGGCAGTCTGTGCTGCTCTTATAGGGGCGTAGCATGGTGAAAAAACACATCACGAGCAAGGCTTACGGTACGTACAAATGCAAAAAAAGGGCGGGAAAACCCGCCCTTGTTCAAAATTTCGTTCCGTCAATCGTATAATACGAAAGGATTATACTGGAATACGCAAAACTTGACCTGGGTAAATCTTGTCTGGATCAGACAGCATTGGCTTGTTTGCCTCGAAAATCGCAGTGTATTTTGAACCATTGCCCATTGTTTTTTCCGCAATCGCCCAAAGCGTATCGCCTTTTTCAACTGTGTGGAATGTACCACCACCGCCTGCGTTATCTTCTACACCGGCAACGCCTTCGACGTTACCCACGGCCAGAATGATTTTTTCTTTGGTTTCTTGGTCAACCGCGTTGCCGCCAACCGTTACCTTGTCACCATCAACAGTGATATCCAGACCAGATGCATCCAGACCCAGCTCTTTGATTTCTTTTTGCAGAACATCCGCTGTTGGTTCAGCAGCCTCAGCCGCGCCAAACAAAGATTTACCGGCATTTTTCACAAAACTTAACAGACCCATCGTACTCTCCTTTTAAACTGTTGGGCGATTTATCCGCCCCAGTAAGATTTGGGGCGGGTTGTGCTAAATTGCAAGTAAATCCGCGAAAAAAGTCGATTAAACTTGGTCAGTGAACTGTAGTTTTGCCAATTGAGCATAAAGTCCGCCTTGTTTAACCAATTCGCTATGCGTGCCTTGGGCCACAACCCGACCCTCGTCCAGCACAACAATGCGGTCCGCCTTTTTCACGGTCGCTAAACGGTGCGCCACGATCAATGTTGTGCGCTCTTTTGCCAATGCATCCACGGCCTTTTGCACTGCTTGTTCGCTGGCCGCGTCCAATGCTGATGTCGCCTCGTCCAACAACAGGATCGGTGCGTCGCGCAAAATCGCGCGCGCAATTGCAAGGCGTTGTTTTTGCCCACCTGATAGCATCACACCGCGCTCACCCACATCGGATTCATATCCATCGGGCAGCGCTGACAGAAAATCATGCGCAGCTGCGGCCTTTGCCGCGGCAATAACCTCATCGTCGCTCGCATCAGGGCGCCCAAAACGGATATTTTCCATCGCAGAGGTGCCAAAAATAACCGCATCTTGTGGAACCAGCGCGATATGTTTGCGATATTCTTCGCGTGCCATATCGGTGATTTTCATTCCGTCAATGGATATTGAACCCGCCGACAAATCGTAAAACCGCAAAAGCAATTGAAACACGGTTGATTTACCCGCTCCAGACGGGCCAACGAGTGCAACGGTTTCCCCCGCCTTGATATCCAACGAAAACCCTTCCAACGCGGCCACTTTTGGGCGCGCGGGATAACGGAATGTCACATCATCAAATGTGATCGCACCACGTACAGGTGTAGCGAGCGTTGCGGGCTGATCAGGGTCTTCGACCAAGTCATCGGCGTTTAACAATTCAACCAAACGTTCAGTTGCACCCGCCGCGCGTTGCATTTCGCCCCAAAATTCGGCCAATGCCCCAACGGACCCTGCAACCATCACCGAATAGATCACAAATTGCACCAAAACCCCTGCGGACATATTGCCATCACGCACATCGCGTGCACCAATCCACAACACAGCAACAACGCCTGTGAATATTAGAAAAATCACGATCATGGTCATGATTGCGCGCATACCGATGCGTTGGCGCGCGGCATCAAATGCCTGTTCTGTCACACGTGAAAACGTTCCACGGCTGGCGGTTTCATGGGTGAACGCCTGAACCGTTTGCGCCGCTAACAATGTTTCGGATGCGTTGCCTGAACTTTGCGCGATTTTGTCTTGGTTTAACTTTGACAAAACCCGCACTTTTTTCGACATGGTAAAAATTGGGATTAACACGAATGGCACCAGTAATAATACCAAACCCGTCAGTTTCCCCGATGTAAATAACATCAAAATCAAACCGCCGACCAAGATCAACATATTGCGCAGCGCATATGAAATATATGATCCGATCACAGACAGGATCAACGATGTATCGGTTGTGATGCGACTTAACACTTCGCCAGTCATCAGTTTTTCATAAAATGCGGGGCTCATCCCGATCATTTTATTATAAACGGCAGTGCGGATATCCGCGACCACTCGTTCACCGAGCCGTGTGACAAAATAATATCGAAAAGCCGTACCAATTGCCAACAATCCCGCAACCGCAATTGCAATCATGAAATAGCTGTCCATCACCGATACATCATCGGTGTTGAACCCATCTACCACTTGGCGCACGGCCAGTGGCATGATCAACGAAATCGATGCGGTAAAGGTCAACATGAACAACGCGGCAATCGTCATCCATTTATATGGTTTAAAAAAGGGATAGAGGCCGCGCAATGCGCCGACATCTTTGCCCTTGGCGCGTTCTTCGGAAATCGCGCTGGTGGATTCGGGTGTAGACATGCGCAAATGAGTATCGCTTACATTGCGGTTGGACAAGTCAAAGATGGTGGAATGGAGCGGGTGATGGGAATCGAATTGAATCCTTCGCTCATCCTTTAATTTGTTGTAATAAAATGGTTTTCATGAAACTTATGCTACGAATTTTGCTACAAAGTTGAACGCTATGAAAAATAAAGATCATCACTTAATCTCTCGCAACGGTATTTTCCACCTTAGATATGATGTACCAAAAGATGTTTGGAGTGGTTTTAACAGCGACCGTTCTCCCAGCAAATTTGAAACACTTAGAACTCGCGATATTAGGCAGGCAAGGCTACGTAGGGATAAGAGGTTAGCCGAATTAAGTTTAATTTGGGAGAAAAGTAGAACCAAGAACAAAATTAGATCGACGGTGCAGAGGCAGTCCAAAAATTTTAACCGATATGAAGAATGGGCATTTGATGCAGTACAGCGTGATCAATACGAAGAAATTGAAAATTTTGAGATTGCATTAGACGAAAGCTTCGAAGAACTCCTAATGAAACCAGAGTTTCGCCCTCTTGATCAAGATGAGGAATCTTATCGAAAAGCACAAGAAAAAGTGAGGGCGTCTCCTGAAGGCAAAGAGATCATTCAAGCATCTAAAGTGTTGTCCAGAAAACTAACTCCAATACGCCCATTGGCGGACGAATGGTTGCAAACCAAACGACATCTCAACACCTCAACACTTTACAGATATGACAAAGCAATAAGCACGTTGTTGAATGAGTTCACATATATTGAAGATGTGACCGTGAGGAAGGCAAAGAAATTCCTCTCAGAACTTCTCGAAGAGCTAAACCCTAGAACTGTAAAAGGTTACTGTGGCGCGTTTAAAGGCGTATGGGAGCAGATTGGTCTACCAAGTAACATTTGGTCTATAAAAGGCATGGCGTCCTCCGTAGAATCCGTTGTCGTTCTCAAATGGATAAATGAAGAATATTGGTATTTGTTGAACGAATGTCAAAAGTTCGGGCGAGATGATCTTTATTTAGCCATTCGTATAGCGGCTCATACGGGTGCTGGTACACAAGGCGTCGCGAGGCTTGAAGTGAGGGACGAAAAGCATGGAAGAAGCTTGTTCTTGAATGAAACCAAACGCGAGACGCGGCCGCGAATAATACCTTGTCACCCAGAAATTTACCGCGATGTTGAAGTTTGGCAAAATTACTCTTTTTCATCAAAATCACTATCTCGCCAATTTACTGCATTTAAGCAAAAGTTGGGTTTCAAAACTCGCTCAAAAGTTTTTCACAGTTTCAGACACGGATTTACCAACAAGCTAGAAAACGCACGAGTTATGGATCGTGAAATTCAGCGATTGATGGGGCACAAAATTGGGACCCTTACATTTGATACATATAATGTTGAAGGATTAGAGTATCACATTTTGGAAGACGTCATTAGGAAAGTCGATTGGTCACTTTAGTTTGTTGGGCGTTAAAAAACAAATGTTACGAGGTGCAGGAGACCACGCGCAATTAAACCTTAACCGCCCTACCCATAAAACTGTGCCTAAGTTGCTGTTCGGTTAATAGTTTATCTGCGCTCTAGCCATTGCCACAATGCACGTCACAGTTTGGATCAGTTACTACGGTCGCGCGTCAGCATTGGCTTCTGTATTTTACGCCCTAAAAAAGGTGAAATAATTAAGTTGCACAGGAGAAGGAAATGAAACTCTCAAAGTTACTTTAAGAGTTACTCTAAGAGTTAGCTTTAAAGTATTACCTATCCTCATCCTATTCCCCGTAACTTATAAGTTCTCTTTAACTTATACTTATCAGTTAGGACTTGAAGCGAACCTCAGTTCATTTAATTTAATCAGATGAAAGATGATGAGCTAATTGTCTAGGCTCATGGTCAATTGAACATAGAAACTCACTTAGACACTGTTAAGGTACTTAGGGATGAATTCCATTAGGTTACTCGTAAGGTTAG
>NZ_BMZF01000004.1 GCF_014652655.1 Paramylibacter ulvae | reverse complement strand
CGGATATAGAGGCCGCCAAGAGTGATGGGAGTAAGTACAGAGGGAAGAAGCACAGCTATGATCGTGAAGCATTCACAAAGGTTCAGGATATGAGTGGTACTGGTGCAGGAACTTCACAGATTGCTAAAGCTACAGGATTGACCCGACAGACCGTGTTGAGGATTGTGGGAGACCCGCATGGATGTGAAGCAGCTTTGATGAAGTGGGGCTTGTGAGAAGGTTATGCCAATTCATTATTTTTTTGGTTAAAGAAAGTGGGTAATGACCAAAGTGATCTTTCATTTTAGGTCTTAATTTAACTGCATAAAAACATCTGGAAGGGGAAAAGGTTACATAGGTGATAGAAATGCCCCCCAAAGGTGATGCTAAACCCTAAAAGTTGATCTTAACGCTACCTAAAAACTATATTCTCCACCACTTATTCCAAATAAAGAGACCTTTAAGACCACCTTTAAAATACGCCCAACCTAGTTCATTCATATGCAGCGAAAAAAGTTATGCTGAAGGACACTTTTAGGCGTTTAGGAAGTTGATCTTAAGGCGAGCTTAATATTCCCCGTTAATTCGCATGAAACTTTCATTTGCAAAGATGCGCCATACAAAAATTAGTGTCGTATTAGAATGAGAAGAGATGATCTCGGCAACGAGAAATTGCGCTTAGCTTATGATGGGAAACAATTGAGCCTTAGAGTATTGGATGAGGCGCCATGTAATTGTGGTAAGCAATAATACGAATAATTACGCAAAGCAAAGCCACTAGCCACTAGCCACAAACATTAAAACTGATAAACTCATCTCAAAATTGATTTATTATTCAAGGTAGCACATTGACTAAGAAAAAATTAAATCTCCCTAATGGATTACTTGATGCTATGAGAGAGCAACGGGCGTTACTTTTCTTAGGTTCAGGAGCGTCTCTAGGAGCTAAAACGCCATCAGGAACAACCATGCCCAATGCATCCAAACTGGTGGAAGCTATTGCGGATAGGTTTCTTACTTCAAAATTTAAAGACAAAGACTTGATGCGGGTTTCAGAATTAGCGGTTTCTCAAGCAGGAACTACGGTTTTTTACCAGTGGTTACGCGAAATATTTGAACCCTTCGCACCAACAGAAGCCCACAAAAATCTTGCTAATTTTAGGTGGCGAGCGATAGCAACAACAAATTATGATTTACTAGTGGAAAAGGGATATCACGAAAGTCCGAGTGAGGGCCAAACACTGGTTAAGCGCTTCAAGGATGCTCAACCAATCGAAACCATGCTTTCACAATACAGCCACCCATTAGAATATCTAAAACTACATGGCTGTATAGAGCACGTCCACGATAAGGAAGTCCCCCCTGTAATGACGCCCAGTTCATACAATGACCATGAGGCAAATAGAAAGAACCTCTACAGCCGTTTAGAAAACCTTGGTAGTGAGTATCCCATTATTTTTTGTGGTCACAGCCTTGATGATTTGCATATTCATCGCTTAATTGACAATCCGAGGAACAGTTCTCGGCCTATGTACTACCTTATTTCACCAAGCCTTGAGGCTGAAGAAATACAAATGTGGGCGAGCAAACGAGTTCAGGCAATAAGAGGTACTTTTGAACAATTTATGTCAGAGCTGGATGTGTCATTGCCTCCGCTAATGAGAATACCAAACCAAACAGAAGGCGCCGATGAAAACCCCTATCGTAAACAATTTAGAGTTCAAGAAAGCGAGTCGGACGAAACCAACTTTGCATTTAAGAATGAGTTCACGTTTTTACATGCAGGCCTCAAGATTGCTGATGTTAGCGCAAATAGATTTTACGCTGGGTATGATCAAAGTTGGGGAAATATTGCTCAAAATTATGATGTTCATCGACGCGCCTCGCATCAAGTCTTAGAAAACATTGGTGCTGGAGACTCTGAAAACACTCAACTGAGAGTGATTACTGGAGCCGCGGGATATGGGAAAACCATAGCGCTTATGCGAGCGGCATGGGAACTGGCTGTTTCATTCGGCGAATTTGTAGTCTGGCTTGACGACGACTCTAAAATGCGCCCCGATGTCCTTAGAGAACTTTATTCTTTATTGGGAAAAAGGATTTATATTTTTTCGGATAGATCTGGTTTAAATTGCCCTAAGATCGAGGCAATACTTGCGTTATCTAAAGGGGAAAACATACCAGTAACTCTTGTTACAGCTGAAAGAAAAAACGAATGGTCAATGTACTGTCAAAGATTGGAAAAGTATAATCCAGAATACTTTGAAATAAACAAATTGTCCGAAAAGGAAATTACTGAACTTCTTAAAAAGCTTGAAGTACATGACTGTGAAGGGATATTGAAAGGGAAATCAGAAGAAACAAAACGTACCACAATAGTACAAAAGCTTGATCGTCAGCTATTAGTAGCGCTGTATGAAATTACACGAGGTAAATCTTTTGAAGAAATTGTTATGGACGAGTATTACGGGATCACACCAAAGGAAGCTCAAGACCTGTATCTAGATATTTGTACGCTGCATAGATACGATGTGCCAGTTCGCGCGGGGGTGATTTCTAGGATATCAGACATCTCATTCAGGGACTTCGAAACAGAGTTTTTTGAACCTTTGGAAGACCTCGTATTTTCCAAACAAAACTCAACTACAGGCGATCGGGAATACCGGTCTAGACATTCTATCGTGAGTGAAATGGTCTTTTCACAAATCTGTCAAACTGATGAAAATAGACACGACCAAATCATAAGACTAATAGACGGGCTAGATACCAATTTTGGATCTGATAATCTCGCTTTATCGCACTTGATGCGCGGTCATAATATGGCAAATACATTTGAAAACATAACACTTGCGCGTCAGGTTTATGAAATCGCAATACTTCGAAACCCATCTCAATCATACCTCAAGCAGCATCTCGCCATCTTCGAGTATAGGCACAAAGACGGCAGCCTGGAAAATGCTGATGCCGCAATATCTGAAGCATTGACTGAAGTGCCAAACAGCCCTTCCTTTCTGCATACCCAAGCGCAAATACATAGAATAAGGGCATCTAATAGTGATTCAGATTTTGCAAAACATACACTCAGATCAAGAGCAAGAGCTACGTTAGATAAGATACCAGACCAAAATAATGCATATGTCCTTGGAAGCCGCGCACGATTAAGAGTTGATGCTGTCTCTGATGCCCTGCAAGAACTCACAACAAACCAAAGTGAGGTTAACGAGACTCTTCTGACTGAAGCAGTAGATCAAGCTGAGTTAGCTTTGCATAGAGCCTTTAATATGTACCCTGCAGATCCCGATTTTTTAGAAGCGGAGGCAAAGCTCAAAGAACTGCTCGGAGATAAAGCCGCGTCAACTTCACTTCTCAAACGGGCATGGGAGAAAATGCCACGCGGGTCAGGGGTAGCTAAGCGCCTCGCTCATCGATATTTGCAAGATGAAGAAACAGACCTCGCTATAAGTGTACTTACAGAAGCGATCGAGCGAGATCCCTCAGACAGGTCAGTTAATCTATTATTGGCAAACATCCACTTCAAGCAATCTGGAGATCTAGATGATGTAAAAGCTCTAAGTTATCTTGCCCAATCATATGTTAATGGAGACAGAGAATACTACGCAAGGTTAGTAGCTTCTGCTGTTGCCTTCGCTAGGAAGGATTTTGAAAACGCGTATACTTTGGTTGACGAGATACATACGCGTGCTCCATCAGACTTCTCCCCCAAATTAGGTAAAATGGAGACTTGGCTGAAGGATAAACTTGCTTCTCAAACGGGTATTTTAAAGAATGCGTACGGATCATACGTTTTCATCACTATGCGAGATAGCACTAGAGATATTTACGCTCCTGCATATAAAAGTGATGACGTTGAATGGGATAATTTAAAAGTTCAAGGACGTGTGTCTTTTGATATAGAATTCCACAGAAAAGGACCTGTTGCCATTAATGTGAAAAATCTGAACTAAGTATTTCCTTAATATTGCAACGAAGGAACAACTCTTTTTAAGCCTTATAAAAGTGTAAATAAGTTTGATCTGGAAAGAGTTTATTTACTCTCGGTGAGTTTTAAAAAATTGACTTTAACAAATTTGAAATCAGGCAGGTACACCGTTGGAGAAGCACTCAATTTTCCAGAGTAAATATTACAATGTATTTAGCTTCTAGCAGGGCAATTACAGTTGCTGTTAAGTGTGATAGCCTCGCTCAAAAGTGTTACACTTGCATGATGCAACCTCGAAAAAACAACAACTTAGGCTAAATTTTCTTAAAAAACCTCTTACGAAACCGCACAATTTCTAGGCTCTAGGAACTTATTTTCTGGGTTTAACTAAGTATGGAGAAGATAATTTTCTGGTGAGCGTTAATTACGGCAAATAATCCAATTTCGATAAAAATAATTAAGTTGCACAGGAGTATTATTAGAACGCCTCAAGTTCTTAAATACGATCCAAATCGCAAACGTAATCAAAGAACTCTCAGGTCACTCTGTGGGTTCTTTTCGTTTGTTCAATCAAAATATTAGAAAGAACAAAACCAATGAAATCTACTAAACTCTTTGTTGCCGCATCATGTAATGTAGATGCCCGTAAATGTGGTGTTGCACTAATCCGTCAAGATCACAACGAAGGCAGTTTACTAAACGAAACACGTAAATCCGCACGGTACAAAACCTCAAGTATACACGAAGGATTACTAAACGCCGTTATCTATGGTCTTCAAAGCGTCCCAGAGGGAAGCGAGATAACAATAATCACAAACAACAAGAGCCTCCATGAGAGTTTTAGTAAACTCCTCTCTCGGTGGCGGATGAATGGCTGGAAGAAGACAGATGGGAAGCCAATAACCAACAAGGAGCAATGGAAAAATCTAAACGCATTGAGTGAAAACAGAACGGTACAAATGGCTTGTGAAACTAAGCACGTCAAAGGCGGCCTTTTTGATCAAACAAGCGAGTTGGCAAAAAACGCCGTTAGCGGAAAGTTCGAGAACGGTGTCACTAGCGAAGAGGAGCTAAACAATGCGAGATAATACACCGATAGATCACTTCGATTTTGATGAAATATCGGAAACCAAAGGCGAAGCATTTGAGCGAATTAAGCGAGAGCTGTCCTCTGGTATTACCCCACTCCGCAAACCCCGAAAGTTGCCCTTAAGTGAACTCGCGATAGAATATCAAGTATTTCAACAAAGGGAGCTTGCAGGGCGAGACCTCGCGGGAACTGTAGCGTATCACGTTGACAATCTTTTAAGGAACTTGAGGGCTGAAACAGATTGTAGGTTAGACCCGATTATCATCTGGTTTACGGGCAGACGGTGGACAATTCTAAATGGGCATCATCGATACGCCGCCTACCTACGATACATAGGAGAAGAAGGTGAAACACCAGATAACTTCTATGTCCCCGTTGAGGTCTTCATGGGTACTTTTGAGGAAGCTTTCGATCTCTCTTTATCCGCAAATAAGAAAATCTCTGAACCTCTTACTGCTAACGAACGAAGTAGTGCGGCTTGGCGACGTGTTTGCCTTGATGCACTTGAGGATAATTCTTGGCAGATATCCAAGAAGGAGTTGGCCAAGCGGGTGCTTGTAAGCGCAGCGCAAGTTGCAAAGATGAGGAGTGCTTATCTTAAGATTTCAAACGCAAATATCCTTTTTAACACAAAGCCCATCGATCTAACTTGGACGGAAGCATTAGAGTTCGCAAATGGAGGAAGAGTGGTAAGAGATTTTACCCCCGATGAGCAAGAGATTAAGGCTACTGACATTGCTAAGCGGATGGGTGCTACTTTTGGCAAGAGCCTTGTGTCTGACCCTGACACCTTTCTCTTAGGATTGGATCGGTACTCTTCCCAACTGCATAATCAGATTATCGAACGCATTCTTAATGATCACAGCGGTTTTGTCGAAGAATGGGAGGACTGAGACAGCCGTTGAATAACCGTTCAAGATAACTTTAAGGGGTATCTATAACTATAGTGTCTATTATGGATACCCTCCAACAACTCAGAAGCGGTTAGCAATAATTGCCTAACAAAGTATAAAAATGAAAAAACCTGTGAAAATGGAACGTATCTTTCAAAAACTCCTACTTTGGTCAATGGCGTTCAAGCTACCTTTGATTCGATAAGCAGCTCCAATAACGATCTAAAGAATTGCTCCACACGCGTTTTTTGAAATGAAATGTTTAAAAAATCACAACTATATTGCTACAGAATTCGCTACAGAAAATTTGCAAACCCTTCATCTAGTTGGCATAAATACCTATATTTTATTGGATGTAGTACATTTGGAGCGGGTGATGGGAATCGAACCCACGTATTCAGCTTGGAAGGCTGCTGCTCTACCATTGAGCTACACCCGCTTACCCTTCGTTTACCCAAATCTGTGGGGGATATGCAAGCGGTGAATGCGAAATTATACCAACTTATCGCCCAAACGTTTCAACATCGCCAAACAGGCATCAAGCTGCGACAGATCGACGTATTCGTCGGGCTTGTGCGCTTGTTCAATGCTGCCCGGCCCACAGATGACGGTGCTGATCCCATTTTGTTGAAACAATCCTGCTTCGGTGCCAAATGCGACCACGTCGGTGGAATTGCCACCTGTCAATTCTTGGACGATTTTGACCGCCGCGCTATCGGGTTCGGGTTCCAACCCGTCCACCTCCGATGCGAAGGTTTCGGCGATATCGGAGGTGGGTGATTTGGCCTGCATTTCGGGGCGTAACACATCGTCAACAAATCGCTGCATTTCGCCGCGCAGATATGTGTGATCGGATTTTTGCACCACGCGCATTTCCCAGCCCACGGTTGCGGTATTTGGCACCACGTTATGGGCAACGCCTGAATGAAATTCGCAAATGCTGGATGTGGAATGCGGTGGATCAAACGGTGAATTTTTTGGCGCCATTGCGGGCAGATTTGCGCGCACATCCATCAATTTGGAAACAAACCGCGTCGCGTATTCCAATGCGTTAACACAAAGATCAGGTTGGCTTGAATGCCCCTCAACGCCTGTGAATTGCGTTGTGTATTCACAACACCCTTTGTGACCCTCGATGATGCGCATGGAGGTGGGTTCACCAACGATACAAACGGACGGTTTCAATCCAGATTTCACCAATTGATCGATTAATACGCGTGCGCCTAAACACCCGACTTCTTCGTCATATGTGAATGCGAAATGTATGGGTTTTTGCAAATCAAGCTTTGCGTAATGTTTGGCACAGACCAAACTCGCGGCGATGAAGCCTTTCATGTCGCACGCCCCGCGCCCATAAAGCCGCCCCATGCTTTCACGCATTGTGAATGGATCATGCGACCAGTTTTGCCCCGCAACGGGTACAACATCGGTGTGACCAGACAGGATAATACCCCCATCAACATCTGGGCCAAGCGTGGCAAACAAATTTGTCTTGCCGACAGCGGCCGATGACACGGTGCAAGTTGCACCCAAATTTTCAAGATATTCTTGTATCCACGCGATACATTCTGCGTTGCTCTCGGATGAAATGGTTTGAAAACCGATCAGCCTGTCCAGAATATCAATTGTATCACCTAAATCATTTGTCATTTTTTCACGAACAGCTTTCTTGGAACATCTGCAAGTGGTTGCGCCGCGCCTGTTTCACAAATGCGCAGCGTTTCGGTTATTTCCAACCCCCAATCGGGCATCCATAATGCGGGCATAAAATGAAACGTCATGTTGGGTTGTAATACGGTGTCATCCTCTGGTCGGATCGAATATGTACGCTCGCCCCAATCAGGTGGATAGCTCAGCCCAATGGGATAGCCACAGCGCCCATCGCGCTCCACTCCATATTTGTTTAACACAGTGTAAAATGCACGCGCGACATCGCCCGTGGTATTGCCAGCAACAGCAGCGGAAATGCCCGCTTCGATCCCTTCCAACACCACCTGTTCGGCATGGGTTACATCCTTTGGCGGTTCACCGAGCCAGATTGTGCGGCTGAGCGGGACATGGTATCGTTTGTAACATCCCGCCAGTTCAAAAAACGTGCCCGAATTGTTGGGGATGGGCTTATCGTTCCACGTTAAATGCGCGGCGGCGGCCTCTTCTCCGGTTGGTAACAATGGACAAATCGCAGCGTAATCACCACCAAAAATCCCATCGCTATCCTCTGCCCCCCAAATGCCCGTGTGGTAAATTTCCGCAGCAACTTCGTTTTTGCGTTTGCCCGGTTCGAAAATCTCAAACACACGCGCGTGCATCTTTTCGACAATCCGCGCAGCGCGGTTCATATAGGTCAATTCGGTTTCGGATTTCACCGCGCGTTGCCAATTGATCAACGCGGTTGCATCCATAATTTGTGCGCTATGCGCTTGGCTTAAAACCATATGTGCTTTGGCGGAATAATAATAGTTTTCCAGTTCAACACCCAGTGTCAAATCTCCCCAACCACGATCACTAATTGTTTGCCCCAGATGTTTCATCGCATGGCGTTCAGTCGACATCACAAAATGATCCGGATAACCGATGATATCATCCATCGCCATATAACAGGTTTTGCTCGCCCCCACCGCATCCATCGCACGACCCCAGAAAATGGGATCACCTGTGGGGCCGATGATCACGCCCTGATGGACATAAAAGCTCCAGCCATCATAACCGGTCAGCCATGCCATATTGCTGGGATCGCAGGTAAACAGAACCTCGATACCACGAGCTGCCATTTCGGCACGCACCGCGTTTAATCGCGCTTGGTATTCATGGCGGGTAAATGGTAGTTCGACGTCTGGCATTTCATTCTCCTGAAAATATGCTAATCAGTGAATGATGCGAAAATCAAAATATTTCGCACAAAAAGGCCACCCGAAGGTGGCCCAATTCGCGCGTGTGGCGGGGGGATTAATTCCCCGTTGTTGTTTCCAACAATTTCTTGGCTGCATCTGTTGCAGCGTCAGTTGCGGCATCTTTCGCAGCGTCAACAGCATCTGCTGCTGCGTCTTTTGCTGCTTCTGTTGCGGCTTCTGTGATGGTTTTTTCTGCTTCTTCAGACAGCTCTTCTGTGATCGCTTCTTCAACCGCATCTGTCGCTGCTTCTGTTGCGGCTTCTTCTACTGCGGTTTCTGCAGCATCTGTTGTCGCTTCCATTGCGGCATCGTTTGCGGCGTCCGCTGCGTCCGTTGCCATATCTGTAGCACCTTCAACAGCACCTGTTGCGGCGTCTTTCACAGCATCTGCTGCGTCGCCGGCAACGTCACCAACGGCGTCTGTTACTGATTTCGTGCCATCAATCACGGATTCAACTGCGTCTGTGGCGCTTTCGGTTACAGCGTCTGCGGCATCTGATGCGGCGTTTGCAGCGTTATCTTTCATTGCTTCGACAGCTTCGCTTACGGCAGAGCCTGCTTCTGTTGCGGCATCTGTCGCACCTTCGGTTACAGCCGTTGCCGCATCTGTTGCGGTTTCTGAAACGGCACCGGCGGCATCGCCCGCAGATTCGACAGCGGCATCAGTTGCTTCTTTTGCTGCTTCCATTGGGTTTTCTTTGGTTAGGAACCAATATCCACCAGCCAAAACAGCCAATACGATGATCAAAGACAAAATTTTATTCATAATTACCCCATAAAGTTACCCCGCGGGAGGTCGCGGGTTCATCACGCTATGTGTGGGCAATTTAACCAAGTATCAAGCACCAAACAGAAAAAGTTACCTATTTAACAGCAGTTCGGCGAAATCTTGCAAGAATCCTTGACCATCACGCAATAAAGGGCGAGTTAGTCACCTGTGCTTGCTAAGTTATGCAATCATACCTACATTGGCCGAATACGTTAACAATACAAAGGATTTAAGACCATAGCCCGTAGACCACACCATGCGCCACCACAGCGCGATACTGGACCCCGCGCGAACGAGCGCATCAATGCCCCCGAAATTCGATTGATTGGCGCAGACGGCGAAAACATCGGCGTTGTGACCCCTCAGCGCGGCCTTGAACTGGCCGAACAAGCAGGATTGGATATTGTCGAAATTTCGCCAAATGCCAAACCACCTGTTTGTAAAATCATGGATTTGGGCAAGTTCAAATATGAACAGCAAAAACGCGAGGCTGAGGCCCGCAAAAACCAAAAAACCATCGAAATTAAAGAGGTCAAATTCAGACCCAACACAGATAAGCATGACTTCGAAGTGAAGATGCGTAATGTGACCAAGTTCTTGGAAAACGGCGACAAGGTGAAAATCACCATGCGTTTCCGTGGCCGTGAAATGGCCCACCAAAACCTTGGTCTGGATTTGCTAAAACGCGTAGAAGAAGCGGTTGGCGATTTAGGTAAGGTTGAAAATCGACCCAAAACCGAAGGCCGACAAATGACCATGATGATTGGTCCAAGCAAATAAATGAAAGGCTGGGAAATTTCCCAGCCTTTTTTCATTCCATTACCAAACGATATTACGGTAATTTACGCGCAGCCAAAATTGGCCCGAGCTTTTCGCCCTGTACGAACACAGCAACGGGTTCATCGCGTTCCAGATCATAGGTCAAATTCAACGGCGTCGATCCATTCCACTGTGCAATCGTATCCCACTGAGAAACGACATTGGTATAATCAATCGTGCGCCCGCCATTTTCACCATGGCCAATTTTCACACGTTCCATCGGTTTAAAATAGACCAGTTGAATGCGTGAACGTCCAACGGGCGCGCCCGCTGTGTCTACTTTTACGGTCAGGGTTTTGTTGTTGCGTGCAATATCGAGCGTTGCACGTTCTTGCAACGCGCGCGCCTTGGCGATGTAATCTTTGATCAAAGCGGGGCTTTTGCCTGTTCCGCCTGCAACTTGGCCAACACCATGCACAATCATCTGCGGCGTTACCAATCGATAGCGCGTTTGAAGAGCAGAATTATATTGCGCTTGGCGTTTGCTAAATTTCGCCTGTGCAAATTTATCTTTCCAACCAAGGTAATCCCAATAGTCAACGTGCACTCCCAATCCAATAACATCGTCATGTTTTGAAAGTTCGGTCAAGATCTTGTCCGCAGGTGGACAGGATGAACATCCCTGACTGGTGTATAATTCCAAGACCACCATTTTTTGATCTGCTTGGGCAGCGCCCATTCCAAAACAAACCAGAGAGAGCGACGTGAACAATATACGCATTTCAGTTCCTTGATATCGATTTACATCAACTTAATCCGTAGTCCTGTAAAACGCTAATAAAGAAATCGCGAGCATTCTGTTACGTTGGGAAATTGATAACTTTCACACGGAACACAAACGCGGGCGTTGTTGAAGTGGTACAATTGTATCCCTATTCAACGAAAAAACGGCGCTGATTGCGCCGTTTTCAATGTGGTTGATTGATTAGTTAACCTCGACAACGTCGTCATCTTCGTCTTCGTCGTCACAATCATAACTGTGATTATAGTGATGCGAAGGTAAACAAAACCAATCGCTGTAATCACGGTCACAGGAATCTTCTTCTTCCTCTTCCTCTTCATTGCAGATTGGATTCCCGTTTTCATCGGTGCCATCACACAAATCATCGCCATCATTGTCGTCGTCATCGTTGCCGTCGTCGTCATCAGCAACATCATCGTCGCTATCGTCGTCACAATTCCAATCATGGTTGTGACCCCAGCTATCGTTATCACAATCATCATCGCGATCATCACCACGGTCATCATCATCGCGATCATTATCACAATCATCATTATGGGAATGCCACCAACTAGTGTTGTCACAATCGTTGTCATTACGATCTTCATTGCAGTCATCGTTGCGCGTGCTTGATGTGTTACAATCGTCATTATCGCGTGACCACCAATCACGATCATCACGATCAGAGTCATGATGACGCGAATAACGATCATCGCCACGACAATCATCACGGTCATTCCGATCATGGCGGTCATGACGATCATCTCTGTCATTGCGATCGTTTCGATCCCACCATTTTTTCGTGCTGTGTGAACTGTATGATGAATATTTGAAAATGCTAAAATAGCCCATTGAAATGTCTCCGATTACTGCACCTTAATTGGTGACTATTACCCGCTTACTCCCAAACATATTAAAGACACAATTCATCACAATAAAGCCACTTTTTACTTAAAACGTCTTGTTTTTCTTACTTAATTCCATCTCTCATTTTATATGCATCCAATCAATCAACCTAAGGTTGCCTTTTTTGACCTTAATTGAAAGTCCCGAGCATCAGCCCGATGATGCCCCTTGCGATTCTCTTGAATAAAAAAAACGGCCCCCAAAAGGAGCCGTTTTCACAATTTACAATAAAGATTGAATTAGGACGATTTGGCCAAGTTACGCAGCACGTAATGCAACACGCCACCATGTTCCAGATATTCGATCTCTACCTCGGTATCGATACGAGATTTCAATGTGATTTCTTTCACATCACCATTTGGATAAGTGATCGTACATGGCACCAATGATTGTGGTTTGATGTCACCTTCTAGTTCGGCAATAGACACGGTTTCTTCACCGGTCAGACCTAGCGTTTTGCGTGTGTCACCATCGGTGAATTCAAACGGGATAACGCCCATACCAACAAGGTTTGAACGGTGAATGCGTTCAAAGCTTTCGGCGATCACGGCCTTAACACCCAACAGGTTTGTCCCCTTAGCGGCCCAGTCACGAGATGAACCAGCACCATATTGTTCACCACCAAAAATAACCAAGGGAATACCCGCATCTTTGTATGCCATTGCGGCATCATAGATAGATGTTTCTTTTCCATCTGGTCCTTTGGAATAACCACCTTCGACACCGTCAAGCATTTCGTTTTTGATACGAATGTTGGCGAATGTACCGCGCATCATGACCTCGTGGTTACCACGACGTGAACCATAAGAGTTGAATTCACGTACAGGAACTTGACGTTCTGTCAGATACTGACCAGCAGGTGAGCTTTCTGCGAAAGAACCCGCTGGGCTAATGTGGTCGGTTGTGATCATATCACCCAACAAAGCCAAAACCTTGGCGCCTGTTACATTTGAAATCACACCTGGTTCCTTGGACATACCTTGGAAATAGGGTGGATTTTGAACATATGTTGATTGAACTGGCCAATCGTATGTTTTGGCATCAGTTGTTTCAACAGATTGCCATTTTTCGTCACCCTTGAATACATCCGCGTATTTTGTTTGGAATGCTTCGCGTGTCACGGTTTGTTCAACCATTTCGGCAACTTCTTGTGTCGTTGGCCAGATGTCTTTCAAGTAAACGTCGTTACCGTCTTTGTCTGTGCCAATCACATCTGTTGCCAGATTGATATCCAACGTACCTGCAATCGCGTACGCCACAACAAGTGGTGGTGATGCAAGATAGTTCGCACGAACATCAGGTGAAATCCGGCCCTCAAAGTTACGGTTACCTGACAATACAGATGTCGCCACCAGATCACCCTCTGCAATCGCCGCCGAGATTTCCTTTTGAAGCGGGCCAGAGTTACCGATACATGTCGTGCAACCATAACCAACAAGGTTAAAGCCAAGCGCATCCAGATCTTTTTGTAAATCTGCCGCTTCCAAATATGCGGAAACAACCTGTGAACCAGGTGCCAGTGATGTTTTCACCCAAGGTTTGCGGTTCAAACCAAGTGCCGCCGCTTTGCGTGCAACCAGGCCCGCGCCGATCATCACATATGGATTTGATGTGTTCGTACATGAAGTGATTGATGCAATCACAACCTTGCCCGATTCCATTGTGTAATCTTCGCCAGCAACAGCAACCTCTTTGCCCATTGGACGCTTAAAGGTTTCTTCCATTTCACGACGGAATGCGTTTTGGCCTTCGGTCAATGCGACGTAATCTTGCGGGCGTTTTGGCCCGGAAATCGCAGGTACGATTGTGCCCATATCCAGATGCAATGTGTCGGTGTAAACTGGGGAATAGTTTTCATCGCGCCAGAAACCGTTTTCCTTGGCGTATGCTTCAACCAATGCAACACGATCTTCGTCGCGGCCTGTGTTCGTGAGGTAACGCAATGTTTCGTTATCAATTGGAAAGAAACCACAAGTTGCGCCATATTCAGGTGCCATATTCGCAATCGTTGCACGATCGGCCAATGGCAGTTTATCCAAACCAGTACCGTAGAATTCAACGAATTTGCCAACCACGCCTTTGATGCGCAGCATTTCAACCACTTTCAAAACAAGGTCGGTACCTGTTGTACCTTCCATCATTTCACCAGTCAGCTCGAAACCAATCACTTCTGGGATCAACATGGAAATTGGCTGGCCCAACATTGCGGCCTCGGCCTCAATGCCGCCAACGCCCCAGCCAAGTACGGCCGCGCCGTTCACCATTGTGGTGTGGCTGTCTGTACCAACAAGCGTATCAGGATATGCAATTTCAACACCATTTTGGTCTTTGTCAGTCCAAATCGTTTGTGACAAATACTCAAGGTTAACTTGGTGACAAATACCAGTCCCCGGAGGAACAACGCGGAAGTTGTTAAATGCCTTTTGGCCCCATTTTAGGAATGTGTAACGCTCCAGGTTGCGTTCATATTCACGGTCCACGTTCATCTGAAACGCGCGTGGGTTGCCGAATTCGTCAATCATGACCGAGTGGTCGATAACCAAATCAACAGGGTTCAGCGGGTTAATTTTTTCCGCATCACCACCCAATGCAACGATACCATCGCGCATGGCCGCCAAATCAACCACGGCTGGAACTCCGGTGAAATCTTGCATCAAAACACGTGCGGGACGGTATGCAATTTCGCGCGGGTTTTTACCACCCTTAACGCCCCATTCGGCGAATGCTTTGATGTCATCAACAGAAACTGTTTTGTCATCTTGGAAACGCAGCATGTTTTCCAATACCACTTTCAGCGCGGCTGGCAGGTTGGAAAAATCGCCCAATCCTGCTTCTTGTGCGGCTGGAATGGAATAATAATCAATTGATTTGCTACCAACAGTCAGCGTTTTACGTGTGTTGCTAGAATCTTTGCCGACGATTACGGTCATGAGGCCTCCGATTTATGGCTAAGTTTACGGTTAATGGGCTTATGCGACATAATAGTGAGTCGGGCAAGTGGTAATTGTATACTATTGTATGCAGAACGCTGATAATCTGCGCCGCTTTGGCTGCTTTCCAAACTGGTGTTGATCGGCTAAGCCATTGAACATGAGCCTATCTGTGCAAAATATATCCTGCTTGCGTGCAGGGCGGGCAATTTTTGAAAACCTATCTTTTGATTTGAAAAAAGGTGATTGTCTGGTGCTGCGCGGCCCTAACGGGAGCGGTAAGACCACGTTGTTAAAAACCCTTGCGGGAATTTTGCCCAGCGCCACGGGCGAAATTCACTGTGATCCCGCGCAAATTTCATATGCTGGGCATTTGGATGCGATCAAGGCGCAATTAACGGTGCGTGAAAATCTTACCTTTTGGGCGGGGATTTATGACGCGGGGAATCTTGACCGCGTTTTGTCAGAATTCGATTTAACAACGCTTGCAGACAGATACGGGCAAACATTATCAGCGGGGCAACGCCGCCGTTTGGGACTGGCGCGTATGATTTTAACAGAATGTCAAATTTGGCTGTTGGATGAACCGACAAATTCATTGGATGCCGAACATGCCGCCATTTTTGCCAAGGCTGTGAACAAACATTGCTCCAACGGTGGTGTCGCGGTTTTATCCAGTCATATTGACTTGCATATCCCCAACACCCAAACCTTGGACCTGTCCGATTTCGCACCCACTGGTGCCACCGAAACCGATCCGTTTTTGCAAGGGGGCTTTTCATGAAGTCTTTATTCTTGCGCGATATTAAACTGGCGTTTCGTTCTGGTGGTGGTTTTGGCCTGACACTCGCATTTTTCCTGATCGTGATCCTGTTTGTCCCACTTGGCGTTGGTGCGGATAACGCGATACTTGCACGCATTGCACCG
Organism: Paramylibacter ulvae; assembly: GCF_014652655.1. Classification (GTDB taxonomy): domain Bacteria; phylum Pseudomonadota; class Alphaproteobacteria; order Rhodobacterales; family Rhodobacteraceae; genus Amylibacter; species Amylibacter ulvae. The sequence continues at coordinate 283,292 of NZ_BMZF01000004.1, read as the reverse complement.
GGTATTTTATGGATTGGTGCGATTTTATCATGCCTGTTATCACTTGATCGGATTTTCCAGCTTGATTTCGAAGATGGCACACTGGAGGCATTGGCGACATCGCCCCTACCCCTCGAATCCATCGCCGCGTCCAAGGCAGCCGCCCATTGGATCACAACAGGATTACCACTGACCATTATCGCGCCATTGCTGGCATATTTATTGCAATTGCCTTACGCGGGATATTTTTGGTTAATCAGCAGCCTTCTTATCGGTACACCCGCGCTTAGCTTTATCGGAACATTTGCCGCCGCTGTGACGGTTGGGGTGAAACGTGGTGGGCTGTTGTTATCCCTTCTCGTGCTGCCGCTTTATATTCCAACATTGATATTTGGTGCACAAACTGTGATCCGCGCCACGATTTCGCTGAACCCGATGCCCGCACTATTGCTTACCGTTGGGATCAGCTTGTTTTCCATCGCATTGATGCCGTTTGCCTGTGCTTTGGCTTTGAAAGTGAATTTAAAATAACACAAGCGTGACGTTCTGAACCGTTGCGACGATGTAACCAACCAAATAAAAGGTCGCCTATGTCATTATGGGAATACGCAAATCCAGTAAAATTTATGGCGCTCTCGGGGCGCGTTTTACCTGTGTTAACCATCATGTCGGCAGTTTTGCTGGTTGCTGGACTGATCTGGGGGTTTTTCTTTACGCCTGATGACTACAAACAAGGTTCCACAGTTAAAATCATATTCCTACATGTTCCTGCCGCGATGATGGCAATTAACGCGTGGGTAATGATGTTGGTGGCATCCCTGATCTGGTTGATCCGTCGCCACCACGTTTCCGCATTGGCAGCCAAGGCCGCCGCCCCTATTGGCATCACCATGACATTGATTGCAATCGCCACGGGCGCAATTTGGGGAAAACCCACTTGGGGCACGTATTGGGAATGGGATCCACGCTTAACCGCATTCATGATTTTGCTTGTTTTCTATCTTGGCTATATCGCGTTGTGGGAAGCGATCGAGGACAAAGATACCGCTGCTGACCTCACATCAATTTTGTGCATGGTTGGATCTGTGTTTGCGCTGTTATCACGTTACGCGGTGAATTTTTGGTCGCAAGGATTACACCAAGGCGCATCGCTATCATTGGACAAAGAACAGCACGTGGACAATGCGTTTTATTTTCCATTACTGGTCTGTATTGGCGCATTTATTTTGCTTTTCTTCACGTTGGTTTTGTTGCGCACGCGCACAGAAATTCGCCTGCGCCGTGCGGTAGCATTGGCAAATCGGAGGAATTCACATGGTTGATCTCGGCAAACACGCCACCGAGGTTTTGCTTGCTTATGGTGTATCCATTGTAATGATCATCGCCCTTGTCGGCTGGAGCTTGGCACAGGCCAAACGTGCCAAGGATCAATTGGCACGACAAGAAAACACGCATAAGTAGAGTTATTTAACTAAACTTGCCCTAACGGCAATTTATTGCTTCAAAAAAGTTAATTTTCTTTACCTATCGAAATAATGGTGTAACCCTTTGCTCGCCTATTATGGCGAAAACAAGGGAAATTGAAATGACTGTACTAAAAACATCTCTGCTACTTATTCTGACTGCCAGCTTTCTAACTGCGTGCGCTAAAAAAGAAGAGCCAGCACCAATGATGGAAGACACAATGATGACAACTGACGAGCCAATGTCAAAACTGTAAATCATTTTCGAACAAAAAAACGGCGCGCAAAACCTTGCGCGCCGTTTTTCGTTTCAACCGTGTTGAACTCTATTCGATATCCAAATCCGCCATCATGATCACGGCGCGTGCTGCCTCGGCACCCTTTTTCACGAAATGTTTCGTGTAAAATTCGATATGCTCTGGCGTTTCTTGGAATTCATGTGGTGTCAGGCTTACGGAATAAACGGGCACACCCGTTTCCATTCCTGCCTGAACCAAGCCATCCACCACGGCCTGCGCCACAAATTCATGACGATAAATGCCACCATTTACCACCAACGCGGCGGCGACCACGCCGTCATATTTGCCCGTCGCGGCCAGCTTTTTCGCAACCAATGGCATTTCCAATGCACCTGGCACGCCAAACACGTCCAGTTCACATTCCACACCTTGGGATTTCATTTCTGCTTCAAACCCTGCTTGGGTTTGATCAACGATTGGCGCATGCCAGCGCGCCTTTACATAAGCAATTTTAAGGGGTTTTGTCATCGTTTAGGTTCCTTTCAATAAGACGCCTTGCATTCGCAAGAAACGCCCAGACAAAACCCAGAGCGATAGACAGACGGACTCCCCCATCTGCCCCTTCTCTTTCATCCAGACTTTCACTGTCGGCCTTGGGATTGCACCAAGTCTGCTGACCCTTTCGAAAAAGGCGCTCGCGGGCTGATAAGTTTCCTTAAACACCGCCGGTGGGGAATTACACCCCGCCCTGAGAATATCCGTTGTTTGGCATAAATTGATTTTCAGGCCAAGTGGAAAAAATACACCGTTGCGTCAACATTTGCGCTATGCGTTGCCAATCAAAATACCCGCAGCAAACACCAACGCACCACCAAGGATAACTTGGAATGCCGCGCGCATCCACGGTGTTTCCATGTATTTGTTTTGGATCCACGTAATAACCCAAAGCTCAACCACCACCACAATCATCGCAATTACGGTTGCTGTCCAAAAATCGGTGATCAAGTATGGCAATGCATGCCCCAACCCACCAATTGTTGTCATGATCCCTGCGGCGAACCCGCGTTTCATGGGTGAACCGCGCCCCGAAATGACCCCATCGTCACTCGCCACCTCGGTAAAGCCCATGGAAATACCCGCACCCACCGATGCCGACAGGCCAATAAGAAAGGTTTGCCATGTGTCACCCGTGGCGAAAGCCGCTGCAAAAATGGGCGCGAGTGTGGAAACCGAACCATCCATCAAACCCGCCAATCCAGGTTGCACATAGGTTAAAACAAATTGGCGATGTTCGCGTGCGGCCTCGTCATCGGCAACTTCGTCGGTAATATGTTTTTCGCCCAATCGGCGTGCCAAACTTTCGTGGTTGCGCTCTTCTGTAGCCAATTGGCCCAGCAATTTGCGCGTGTCTGCATCTTGGGTGCGTTTCAGCGCTTGTCGATAGAACCGTTCGGCTTGGTGTTCCATGTCTTCTGCAACTTTGCGCACCTTTTCAATGCCCAATGGGCGTACCAGCCAATCAGGTTTGCGCTGAAAATACCCGCGCACATGTTCGCGGCGTATCAATGGGATAACATCGCCAAATCGTTTCTGATGCAAGTCAATCAACGCAGCACGGTGGGTGTTTTCCTCGGCAGCCATGCCATCAAACACCTTGGCGGAATCTGGAAATTCGTCGCGTAATCCATCGGCATAGGCTGCATAAATACGGGCATCGTCTTCTTCAGATGAAATCGCCAGTGCCAAAATTTCTTGTTCAGACAAATCCTGAAATGCGCGGCGATTGCCAGATAAAATTCGCGACAACATGTTAAAACCCTTTTCCCTATTCGCCGAATACAATTAGCGGAATTTTTCAAATTGATAAATCCCGCATTGCGCATCGCTGCCCTGCACCGTTAAACACCATTTAACAGATTTACGGAGCACACCATGACAAAATCCATCACCATCATCCGCCCTGACGATTGGCATTTACATCTGCGCGATGGTGACATGCTGTGCGCGGTTCTGCCTGAAACGGCGCGTGATTTTGGGCGTGCGATTATCATGCCCAATCTGGTGCCACCAGTTGTCACTGCCAAAGACGCCAGCGCATATCGTGATCGCATCATGGCAGCGATGCCTGATGGTTCAGATTTCAAACCGCTGATGACACTATATCTCACCGAAAATACCGATCCCGATGATGTGGCGGCCGCGTTTCACGATAGGCTCATCAGCGCGGTCAAATATTATCCAGCGGGCGCAACCACCAATTCCGACGCTGGTGTGTCCGATATCAAAAACGTCATGCCCGTGTTGGAACGCATGGCCGCAATCGGATGCAACCTGTGTATCCACGGTGAGGTCACGAACCCAGAGGTCGACATTTTTGATCGTGAGGCAGTGTTTTTGGAAACCATCCTTGACCCATTGCGCAATGCCTTGCCTGAATTGCGGATCACATCGGAACATATCACCACGAAAAACGGGGTGGATTATGTCAAATCCGCAGATCGCAATTTGGCCGCGTCGATCACCACGCATCATTTGATTATCAACCGCAACCACATCTTGGTTGGCGGGATAAAACCGCATTATTATTGTTTGCCAGTGGCCAAACGCGAAACCCACCGCGTTGCACTTGTGGATGCAGCAACATCGGGTGATGCACGTTTTTTCCTTGGCACTGACAGTGCACCGCACACCGACCCCACCAAAGAAAACGCATGTGGCTGTGCGGGGTGTTTCACCGCGACCAATACCATGTCTTGTTTGGCACATGTGTTCGAAGCCGCAAATGCATTGGATAATTTGGAAAAATTCACCAGCTTAAATGGCCCAAAACATTACAATCTGCCGGTGAACAACAGCCAAATAACACTGGTGAAATCGGACACGCCCGTTACCTATCCAAGCAAGATTGAAACCGCCGACAGCACCGTAACCGTGTTCGATCCTGGTTTTGATTTACATTGGAAAATTGCATAAAATTCACAAATCACAGCTTATCCACAGGTTATCCAGATAGCTTCTGTAACGGATTTGTGGCATAGTGTTTGCAACATAAAAAAATCAATTTCAACGGCGAGCAGAAATTCATGAATGAGATTAGCGCGTTAGGCAACGGTGTCCCTGCCGAAGCATCAGAATCACCGACCCTGCCCCATAATATCGAGGCGGAACAGGCATTGTTGGGTGCGTTGTTGGTCAACAACGATGTGTTTGATCGGATTGCATCCGTGGTCAAAGACATCCATTTCTTTGATCCCGTGCATGGTCGTATTTTTCAGGTCATCACCGCCCGTATTCAAAAAAACGCACTTGCATCGCCCGTCACCATCAAGGCATTTATGGAAGACGACGAAGGTTTGGCCGAACTGGGCGGACCTGCTTATCTGGCGCGTCTTGCAGGTGCATCTGTATCCGTTTTTGCCGCGCGAGATTATGCCCAAATGATTTATGATATGGCCATTCGTCGTGATCTGATGGCGATTGGCGAAGAAATTTCACAAAAGGCTGGCAATGTAGAGGTCGCATCAGAACCCAAAGATCAAATCGTCGAAGCCGAACAGAAATTATACAGCCTGTCCGAGCAAGGCCAGGTTGAAAGTGGATTTCAAAGTTTCCTACAAGCGGTGACAGAGGCCGTGACCCAAGCCAACGCCGCATATCAACGTGATGGCGGTTTGGCGGGGATTTCCATGGGGCTTCGCGATATGGATAAAAAACTCGGCGGTTTACACCGATCCGACCTAATTATTCTGGCGGGTCGTCCATCGATGGGCAAAACTGCGCTGGCGACCAACGTCGCGTTTAACGTGGCCAAAGCGTATAAAAAAGGCATCACCGCAGATGGAACCGAGGGCGCGGTAGAGGGCGGCGTTGTCGGGTTTTATTCGCTCGAAATGTCAGCGGAACAATTGGCTGGGCGTATTCTGTCAGAGGCCGCACAAGTACCATCGCAACAAATTCGTTCAGGTGACATGACCGAAGAAGAATTTCGCCGTTTTGTCCAGGCCGCGAAAGATTTGGAAACATGCCCGCTTTATATTGACGATACTGCCGCATTACCAATCAGCCAGCTGGCCGCCCGCGCGCGGCGTCTGAAACGGACACATGGATTGGATGTGTTGATCGTGGATTATTTGCAACTTGTCCGCCCCGCCACCGCCAAAGACAGCCGTGTGAACGAGGTGTCCGAAATTACCCAAGGACTAAAAGCGATTGCCAAGGAATTGGATATCCCCGTGATCGCCCTGTCCCAGCTTTCGCGCCAAGTTGAAAGCCGTGAAGACAAACGCCCACAATTGTCGGATTTGCGTGAATCGGGTTCGATCGAGCAAGACGCCGATATCGTGATGTTCGTTTATCGCGAAGAATATTACAAAGAGCGCGAAAAACCAGGTGATCACGAAGCCGATAAAATGATGATCTGGCAAGAAGAAATGGAAGCCCTGCACGGCAAAGCAGAGGTCGTGATCGGCAAACAACGCCATGGCCCCATCGGCACAGTTGAATTATCATTCGAGGGTCAATTCACCCGCTTTGGCAACCTTGCACAGGCGTGGCAACAGGGCGGTGGCGAAGACAGCTTTTAGGCGTTTATCTTCACCAAGCACTTGACCTTGAACGCTGGCTGTGGCCAATGCATTCCAACAAAGGACTTGGTGATGGCGACAGCAACGTTAACAATTGATCTTGATGCGATCACGCAAAACTGGCGCGCGTTAGATGCAAAATCAGCGCAAAGCGTCGAAACAGCCGCTGTAATCAAAGCCGATGCATATGGGCTTGGTGCGGCGGTCGTGGCGAAATCACTATATCATGCTGGTGTGCGCAGCTTTTTCGTTGCCGTCGCAGAAGAAGGCATTGTCATTCGCAAAGCGGTTGGAAACAATGCCAAAATCTATGTTTTTTCGGGCATGATGCTGACTGATGCGCAACCCATTCGCGAATACAATCTGATCCCCATGCTCAATGCCCCTAACCAAGTGGCAAGGTTTCGTAACGAAACCTCTGATTTAACCTATGGCTTGCAATTGGACACAGGTATGAACCGATTGGGGTTGGAGCCTGATGAATTTAATGGTGTCAAAGATGCCGCAAATGATGCCGATCTGATCATCAGCCATCTTGCATGTGCCGACGATCCAGCGCATCCTCAAAACGCGCAACAGCTGGCCGCGTTTCATGCCATGACCAACGGGTTATCCGTGCGCCGATCATTGGCAGCAACGGGCGGAACATTGCTGGGCGCGGATTATCATTTCGATCTCTGTCGCCCTGGTGTTGGTCTTTATGGCGGTTTTCCTTTTAACGATGCGACCCCCACGGCGCACCTTGCCATCCCCGTTATCCAAACGCGACGTGTCACCAAGGGTGAAACCGTTGGATATTCGGCGGCATGGGTCGCAAAACGTGACAGTATCGTTGCAACACTTGCTGCGGGTTATGCCGATGGTTTAATCCGCGCGATGGGCCACGATTCAGTTTCGCTATATGCGGGCAACACCCCCTGTCCGCTGATTGGGCGGGTTTCAATGGACTTACTAACAGTTGATGTCACTGATTTGGACGCTGTTCCAAATGAATTACACCTGTTAAACAGCCAACAAACGGTTGACGATTTGGCAGATGCTGCTGGTACAATCGGGTACGAAATTTTAACCTCGCTTGGCGGTCGATATGAACGCAGGTATGTTGGCGAGGCAAGAGGGTAAAATGATTTTGGTATCTTGGATTAACGGATTTCTCGCCGCGATTGGTGCCGCAACATTGGGAATGTTTGCATCCATCGGGCGCGTCGTGATTTTTGCGCTCTCTACCATCAGCCATATTTTTCGCCCACCCTTTTACCCCAAGGAATTCGCACAACAATTGTTGCATATCGGATATTTCAGCCTGCCCGTTGTCGGCCTAACGGCCGTTTTCACGGGTGCTGCGCTCGCCTTGCAAATTTACGCAGGTGGTGCACGTTTTAATGCAGAAGCCGTGGTGCCACAAATCGTGGCCGTGGGTATGGTACGTGAACTTGGCCCCGTATTGGTTGGCCTGATGATTGCTGCGCGCGTGACGTCATCCATTGCCGCCGAAATTGCCACGATGAAGGTGACAGAACAGCTTGACGCGCTTACCACCTTGTCCACCAACCCTATGAAATATCTGACCGTGCCACGGGTTTTGGCAGCATTATGTGTTGTGCCGATTTTGGTTGGCATCGGCGATATCATCGGGATCATGGGCGGGTATTTTGTGGCCACGGGGCGGCTTGGGTTTAATGCCGCTGCTTATTTGCAAAACACCGCTGATTTTCTAGAAATCATGGATATCATATCCAGCCTTGTAAAAGGTGCTGCATTTGGCGTGATCGCCGCATTGATGGGGTGTTATTACGGTATGCAATCCGATCGCGGCGCACAGGGTGTGGGCAAGGCCACAAAAACATCCGTGGTTGCTGCATCCGTTTTAATCTTGGCTGCCAATTACACATTAACAGAGTTGTTCTTTTCCGCATGATAAACGTTGAAAACCTCCACAAAGCATTTGGTGATAATCACGTTTTAAACGGGGTTGATATGTCGATTGGCAAAGGCGAAAGCATGGTCATTATCGGCGGTTCAGGCACGGGTAAATCCGTGTTGTTGAAATGCATTTTGGGGCTAATTACACCCGACAGCGGCACAATCACAGTGAACGGCAAAGACGCGACCAAGGGTGATCGCGATGCATTCTTGGCGCAATTTGGCATGTTGTTCCAAGGGGGCGCGTTATTTGACAGCCTGTCTGTTTGGCAAAACGTCGCGTTTCGTTTGCAACGCGGGCCGTTGAAACTGTCCAAAACCGATGCGCGTGATGTCGCGATTGAAAAGCTGCGTCGCGTTGGTTTGAAATCGGATGTTGCAGATCGTTTCCCCGCCGAGTTATCGGGTGGTATGCAAAAACGTGTGGGATTGGCGCGCGCCATCGCAGCCGAACCACAGATTATATTTTTTGACGAACCCACCACTGGCCTTGATCCGATAATGTCTGGCGTTATCAATGATTTGATCCGCGAAATTGTTGTGGAAATTGGCGCCACCGCCATGACCATTACGCATGATATGTCATCGGTACGCGCGATTGCGGATAAGGTTGCAATGTTGCACGATGGTTCGGTTCAATGGACAGGCCCAATTGATCAATTGGAACATTCCAACAATCCATATCTAGATCAATTTTTGAATGGTCGCGCAGAAGGCCCGATCGAGGCCGTACGGTGATCACGTCTTTGATCACATCGATCAAAGACGAAGCCCCATATATCATCGACTGGGTTGCCCATTACCGCGCATTGGGTTTTGATCACATTGTGATTTTCCAAAATGATAGCGTTGATGGGGCAGATCACCTTTGCTCTGCATTGCAAGATGCAGATTTTATTGACTATTACGAGAATTCCGACCCTGAACACGCCCCCAAAGATGTTCAACATTTCCCCGCCCAACGTCGCGCGTATGGCTGGGGGCAGTTGTTGGATAAGGTCGCGCAATCTGATTACATGTTCTTGGCCGATATCGATGAATATCTGGAATTAGCGATAGATGATACGTTTAGCGATATGATCGCTCGATTGGATAATCCCGATATTATCAGCATCGCATGGCGGGTGTTTGGATCTGCAGGGGAAACCGCGTTTGCGCATAAACCCGTTTGCGAGCGTTTCACCCGCGCGGCGGCTATTTTCGATCAAGGTGGGCTTCGCGCATTCAAACAAATCAAATCCGCGTTCAAACCAACGCTGACGCAAAAGTTCAACGTCCACCGTCCATTGAATGCCGCCGATCACGATTGGCGATGGGTCACGCCCGATGGGCGTAATATCAAACTGTCCGCGAATGTCTCAGATGATTTTGATTATTCCTTTGCGCAACTGCGCCATTATCATTGTAAATCACGCGCAGAGTTTATGGTCAAAATGCTGCGCGGATATGCATCGCACGGTAATAAAAAACTGCCCCAAATCGGATTGCCTGCGTTTCATTCGATGGATGCAAATGATGTTGAACTGCCGTTTAAAAACCAAGCCTATCAACGCGGGCGCATGATCGCACAAGAAATGCGCGAAATCCCCGCGATCAAAACCGCCGAAGATGATGCCATCGCACGATTTGAAAAACTGGCGGGTTTGGTTGAAAAAGCGATCAACAAGAATGATATATTCAAACAGGCCGTAACATTTCGCGCCGATTTAACACAATATTTTCAAACCGAAGTTTACGATAAATTATGACGCTTAAAATTGCTAACCTAGCCCTGTTAATCCTATTCCCCATCGCATGGTTTGCGCCCTTGCTGCGCGCAGGGTTATTACCGTTTTTTAAACTTGATGAAATCAGTGTCATCACAGGATTACAGGCATTATGGGACAAGGATGTTTTCCTTGCATTGCTGGTCACATTTTTTGCCCTTATCGCGCCGATGGTAAAGGTGGTGGGAACATCATTGATCCAATTTAATTTGCTAAAGGATAGTGTCAAACCAGTGCTTGCATTGTTGGGCAAACTGGCCATGGCCGATATATTCTTGATCGCGATTTATATCGTAGTGGCCAAAGGCGTTGGCGTTGGGCGTCTTGAAACCGCATGGGGGTTATATCTGTTTACGGCATGCGTTCTAGCCAGCTTTGCAATCACATTATTTGGTGCAAAATCAAAATGATATACTTGCGCAATGAAATGCGCTTGGGCTAGAAACGCGCATGGCTAAAACAACCCTTGCATATACATGTTCCAATTGCGGCGCGTCCCATAAAAAATGGGCGGGGCGTTGTGAAACATGTGGTGAATGGAATTCCATCCAAGAAGAAGCCCCTCTTGCCGCAGGGCCCAAGGGAAAAACGCTGGGCGCGAACAAGGGGCGTAAAATTCCACTCGGGGATTTATCAACCGTTGATGCACCCCTACCCCGTGGCCTGTCTGGGATTCAAGAGCTGGATCGTGTCTTGGGTGGTGGTTTGGTGCCATCATCGGCGATTTTGGTTGGTGGTGATCCGGGGATCGGAAAATCCACGTTGTTGTTACAAGCCGCCGCCAGTTTTGCGCGTAACGGACAAAAAGCGATCTATATTTCGGGCGAGGAAGCCAGTAGCCAAATTCGCATGCGCGCACAGCGTCTTGAATTAACAGATGCACCGGTTCGGTTGGCCACCGAAACGAACTTGCGCGATATTCTGACCACATTGGAAGAAGAACGCCCCGACATCGCGATTATCGATTCCATTCAAACCATGTGGTCCGATCATGTTGATAGCGCCCCAGGTTCTGTTTCACAGGTGCGTGCAACCGCACATGAATTAACAACATTTGCCAAACGCCGTGGTGTTTCCGTGATCCTTGTCGGGCATGTCACCAAAGAAGGGCAAATCGCAGGGCCACGCGTTGTCGAACATATGGTCGATACGGTTTTGTATTTCGAAGGCGAGCGTGGGCATCAGTTTCGCATTTTGCGCGCTGTGAAAAACCGTTATGGCCCCGCCGATGAAATTGGCGTATTTGAAATGACGGGTATGGGCTTGCAACAAGTCACAAATCCATCTGCGTTGTTTTTGGGCGAACGGGACAATCCCGCCGCTGGTTCCATCGTTTTTGCAGGGATCGAGGGATCACGCCCGTTGCTGGTGGAAATCCAAGCATTGGTTGCACAATCATCGCTCGCCACACCGCGCCGTGCGGTTGTGGGTTGGGACAGCGCGCGGTTATCCATGATACTTGCGGTGCTGGAATCGCGCTGCGGAATTAGCTTTGCTGGTTTGGACGTATATTTGAATATCGCAGGTGGTTTGCGCATTTCTGAACCCGCAGCAGACCTTGCGGTTGCTGCTGCGCTCATTTCCGCACGTCAGGATAGGGCACTACCTAAGGATACAGTCGTTTTTGGCGAAATCAGCCTATCTGGCGCACTTCGGCCTATATCTCAGGCTGAAAACCGACTTAAAGAAGCAACAAAGTTAGGATTTTCGAACGCATATGCACCTTCGAGGATGAAACTTGCGTCCGAATCGGGCATGAATGTACAAAAGATAGAGGATATTGCACAGTTCGTCGAAAATTGTTTCGGCACGATAGAGCAATAACAAGGGGATTATCATGGAAGGTTTCACAATCGTAGATGGGGGCGCGGCAATTGTTCTGCTGTTGTCGGCAATTTTGGCCTACTCTCGTGGGTTCGTTCGCGAAATCCTGTCAATCGCTGGCTGGGTGGTTGCGGCAATCGTTGCATTCATCTTTGCACCACAGGTTGAACCACTGATCGCCGAAGTGCCCGTTTTGTCAAAATTCCTATCGTCATCTTGCGAATTATCAATGATCGTTGCATTCACCGCCGTTTTTGCACTGACGTTAATCGTCGTTGCAATTTTCACGCCGTTGTTTGCAGGTGCGGTTCAACGTTCCGCGCTCAGCGGTTTTGACCAAGGATTGGGTTTCTTGTTTGGTATCGGTCGCGGTATCGTTTTAATCTTGGTTGCATTGATCTTGTATCAATTCATCATCCCAGGCGACGAAGGCATTCCAATGGTTGAGCAAAGCAAAACCAAAGAATTGCTGGCTGGCACACAAGCCCAAGCGCAAGAAGCATTGCCAACCGAAGAATCAACAAACTGGTTGATGGCGAAATATGCAGAACTCACAACCAGTTGTAACGGTGGTACTACGCCAAACGCAGAAACACCAAGCACTGGTAACTAACCCCCAGTCTTAAAATCATTTCAAAGCGGCGCAGATTTCTGCGCCGTTTTTTGTTGGTGACGCAAAATTGTAATAAACCTTACGTATCGGCGCGTGACACTTGTTCAGCCAACCCCTATAAACGGGTTGACCAAAACAGCTGCACGAGTCGGAACCCCACCATGCGCTTAAGCGATACAAAGCCTTTCCTTGCTCATCCATTTGATCACAATAAACTAAAAGAAGAATGCGGCGTTTTCGGCGTGATCGGCGTGACCGATGCGGCGAATTTTGTGGCACTTGGATTGCACGCGTTACAACATCGCGGGCAAGAGGCAGGTGGCATTGTCGCCTATGACGCCGAAAACGGGTTCAATTCGGCGCGTCGTTTCGGATACGTCCGCGATCATTTCACCAAAAAATCCTTGATGGAAACCCTGCCCGGCGAAAACGCCATTGGGCATGTGCGTTATTCCACCGCGGGGAACAAGGGCAACACCGCCATTCGCGATGTGCAACCGTTTTTCGGCGAATTTTCAATGGGTGGTTGTGCGATTGCGCATAATGGTAACCTGACCAACGCCGATACATTGCGCAAAGAATTGATCGAGCGTGGCTCTATTTTCCAAAGCTCGTCCGACAGTGAATGCATTATCCATCTGATGGCGCGTTCATTACATAAAAACCACACCAACCGCATCAAAGACGCCCTTTCCCGTGTAGAAGGGGCGTTTTCCGTTGTGGCCATGACACGCACCAAATTAATCGGTGTGCGCGATTCACGTGGTGTGCGCCCGCTTGTGTTGGGCAAAATCGGTGATGGCTACGCGCTCAGCTCGGAAACATGTGCGCTGGATATCATCGGCGCTGAATATGTGCGCGAAATCGAACCTGGCGAAATGGTCGTGATCGGCCCTGCGGGCATCGAAAGCAGCTTTCCATTTGAACGCAATGAACCACGCCCGTGTATTTTTGAACATGTATATTTTTCACGCCCAGACAGCATTCTGGGTGGGCAATCTGTGTATGAAACCCGCCGCCAGATCGGCGTTGAATTGGCACGCGAAGCACCGGTCGAGGCAGATCTAGTCTGCCCCGTTCCCGATTCAGGAACCCCCGCCGCAATTGGATACAGCCACGAAAGCGGCATCCCGTATGGCATGGGTATTATCCGCAATTCTTACATGGGGCGTACATTTATCGAACCATCCGAGCAAATCCGCAATATGGGTGTACGCCTGAAATTGAATGTCAACCGCGCCTTAATCGAAGGCAAACGCGTGATTTTGGTGGACGATAGTGTGGTGCGTGGCACAACCAGCCGCAAGATCAAGGAAATGATTTTGGATGCAGGTGCTGCCGAAGTTCATTTTCGTATCGCATCGCCACCCACAGCATGGCCATGTTTTTACGGCGTGGATACACCAGAACGAGAAAAGTTGCTGGCTGCCACAATGACCGCCGAAGAAATGCGCGAACATTTGAATGTCAAAAGCCTGAAATTTATTTCGATTGACGGGCTGTATCGTGCGACAGGTATCAAAACAGGTCGCGATAACGCAGCCCCTAAATATTGCGATGCGTGTTTCACGGGCGAATACCCAGTGGAGCCTCGCGATCAAATCGCCAAGGGTTTTAAACTGGCCGCTGAATAATGACAAAATTTTCTGGTAAAATTGCGCTGGTCACTGGTGCATCGCGTGGGTTGGGTGCGGCAATCGCCGAACACATGGCCGCACAGGGCGCCCATGTGATTGCAGTGGCACGTACATCTGGCGCGCTCGAAGAATTGGATGATCGCATTCAGGCCGCAGGTGGTAGCGCCACTTTGGCCCCGTTTGATATCACCGACGAGGGCGCATTGCAGCGTCTATGTCTGTCGATCTATGAACGCTGGGCTGGTTTGGATTATTGGATGCATTGCGCCATCCACGCCACGCCGCTCGCCCCCGTGCCCCACATCGGCGACAAAGATTGGGCCAAAAGCATAGCGGTGAACATCACCGCCACGGGGCGATTAATCGCGAATGTCGAGCCATTGTTGCAAATGAAATCTGGCACCGCCGTCCATTTTGACGATCCTGTTGTTGGCAAAAAGTTTTACGGCAACTACGGCGCGGCCAAGGCTGCACAGGGCGCATTGTTCAAAAGCTGGGCGTTGGAAACCGCCAATAGTGGTATGAGTGTCCGATCATTGGCACCAAACCCAATGCCAACCGCAACCCGCGCACGGTTTCACCCCGGCGAGGATCGCGATGCGCTGACCCACCCAAGCATAGAAGCAAAGCGTCTGTTGCAAAGCTTGTAAAACCTGCGACAGTGGCGTGATGAGCGTTGCGAAAAACATCCTATTTTTGTCAATCGAGGATTTGAACGATTGGGTTGAACCCTTGCGCGGGCATCCCCAAACGATCACGCCGAACATCACCCGATTGGCCAATCGCGGGATGTTGTTTGAAAACGCATATGCCCCCGTCCCTGCCTGTTCACCGTCACGCACAGCGACCCTGTTTGGGCAAAACCCGTGGGAAACAGGAATTTATGCGAATGCACATAAGTGGCACGATGTTTACGCAACGGGTGCACGTAAATCGCTGGTTGGTCGAATGCGCGATGCAGGATTTGATACTTATGGCGCGGGTAAGGTTTTTCACCAATCACGCGCCCATCACGATGCCAATGATTGGACAGATTACAATCTGTTAGATCAGGATAAATTTACCCCGATCAGCCGCGTTTTGAAAAACGGAGATATTGGTCATCTGTCTGATTTTGGTGCCTGTGACGATGTGGAAACCCTGAACGACGAACGCAACACTGATTGGATTTGCGACCACATGAAATCGGATGCCACAGGGCAATTCTGGGCGCTTGGGCTTTATCGTCCACATTTGCCGTTTATCGTACCTAAGCGGTTTTTCGATATGTTTGATGGCGACATCACCGATCCACCAGGATTGGGTGCGAACCAATTTGATCCTGATAATCTGTCTCCACAGGCGGAATTGCCCAAAGCGGGGCGATTTATCGCCAATCGCAATGCCAATCTTGGGCGTGCGCTGCACAAAACGGGGGAATACAAGGACTTCATTCGCGCCTATCTTGCCTCCATCGCCTATGCCGATCATTTGTTGGGGCGTGTTTTGGATCGCATGGATGAACAATCCCTTTGGGAAAACACGCTGGTGGTTTTATGGTCGGATCATGGATGGGAGCTGGGCGAAAAGCTTACCTTTCGTAAATTTTCGCTCTGGGAACGGGCGTTACGCGTACCGCTTATTTTCGCAGGAGCAGGCATTGATAAGGGTAAAACCCAAGAACCCGTGTCATTGATTGACATCGCGCCAACCCTATTCGCGCAATCTGGCCTGCCTAAACCAGATCAGTTTTCAGGACAAGACCTGTCCCCCTTATTCAAGGATCCCGATCAAACTTTGCGCGGTCATGCGGTTTCAATTTGGGGTAAAAATCTGGACAAGGCGCGGTATAAGCATGCAATATCTGTGCGCACGCGCGATTATCGCCATATCCTCTATTGGGACGGGGGGCATGAATTTTACGATCATCGGGTAGATCCGTTTGAACATTGCAATCGCTGTGATGATCCAACGATGGACGATATCATCGCAAACCATCTGGATTGTATTCCCGCCCAGATGGCCCAACCGATCACATTCAAAAGCTAGTTATTTTTGAGATTTAGGTTTGGTTCCACGGCCCACATCTTTTTGGAATTTACCCTCGATGTGTTTGTTCAACTTGGTCACACGTTTTTCTTTTTTCTCGGCATATGGATTTTTATCCGCTTGCGAGCGCATGAAAATGCGGATCGGTGTGCCCGGCATGCCCATGTCCACACGCAATCCGTTGACCAGATAACGTGAATAACTGGTTGGCAGCAAATCAGGATGCGAACACATGATCACAAAACTTGGTGGGCGTGATTTGACTTGGGTCATGTAACGCAGCCGAATGCGGCGACCACCTGGTGCGGGTGGTGGATGGCTTTCGGTCATGCCCATTAACCAGCGGTTCAAGTTTGACGTGGAAATACGTTTATTCCACACTTTGTGCACGGATAAGATTGCCTCGTGCAAACGATCAAGCCCACGTCCTGTTTTTCCAGAAATCGTCACCATCGGTGCGCCGCGCAACTGGGGCAACAGGCGTTCGAATTTTTCGCGCAAATCTTTTAATTTGGCCTGTTTTTCGGTTTCTACATCCCATTTATTCACCGCAACAACAACGGCACGGCCTTCGCGTTCGGCCAGATCGGCGATGCGCAAATCCTGTTGTTCAAACGGAATTGCAGCGTCAAGCAGAACAACAACCACCTCAGAAAATTTCACCGCACGCAGGCCATCGGAAACAGAAAGCTTTTCCAGCTTTTCTTGAACCTTGGCTTTTTTACGCATCCCCGCCGTGTCCCAAATCCGAAACGGCACACCGTCCCAGTTGTGATTGACAGAAATTGAATCGCGCGTGATCCCTGCCTCTGGACCCGTTAACAGGCGGTCATGGCCGAGGATTTGATTGATCAGCGTTGATTTACCCGCGTTCGGGCGGCCAACAACGGAAATTTGCAACGGGCGTTTTTCGGAAAATGTGATTTCCTCGCCTTCGTCATCTTCGTCCAGAACAACATCGGTTTCAGGTTCAAATTCACGGTCTTTAAATTCAGCGGCGATTGGCATCAACACTTCTTGCAAATCGGCCATACCTTCGCCGTGTTCTGCGGACAATTGCAAAGGCTCACCGAGCCCCAACGAATATGCATCGAAAAAACCAGTTTCGCCTGCGCGGCCTTCGGCCTTGTTCACACCCAAAATGACGCGGGCGTTTTTCTTGCGCAAAATTTCGGCGAAAACACGATCGGCGGGCAATACGCCTGCGCGCCCATCAATCATGAACAAACAAACATCGGACATGTCCACAGCGCGTTCCGTTAACATACGCATACGCCCTTGTAGGCTTTCGTCTGTTGCCTCTTCTAACCCTGCGGTATCGACCACGGTGAATTTTAATGGCCCAAGGCGTGCGTCGCCTTCGCGCAAATCACGCGTAACCCCTGGTTGATCATCAACCAGCGCCAGCTTTCGCCCGACCAAACGGTTAAACAGCGTTGATTTCCCAACATTCGGGCGACCAACAATCGCAAGTGTAAAAGACATGATTTTGCCTGTGTGTTAAAGTGTAGCACGCCCCATACAGTTAATTGAACCTATTGGAAAGCGTGCAATTGACCTTTGTTCGATAGAATATACAGCACACCCGCCGCGATTGCTGGCTGTGATGCAGCACCGTTTGGGATATTTGCGCTGGAAACCAGATTGCCGTTTGTTGGGTCAAAGCTTCGCAATTGACCATCGCTGCCAGCGACGATCACACGACCACCCGCAACAACAGGGCCATAATGAGCATATGCACCGCGTTTACGTTTGATGTTTTTATATTTTGGCAGCTCTTGCGACCAGATCACAGATCCATCCGCGGCATTCAAACGTTTCAAATTGTTTTGATCAGTCACAACGAAAACCGAATTTCCCGCCGGCCAAACGGGGCCAAGTGCGCCTTCGTCAATTGTCCACAGACGTTCGCCTGTGCGGCGGTTCAATGCCGTAAGACGACCAGATTGTTTACCTGCATAAACCACATCACCCGAAACCACCGGTTCGCCAGAAAACGCATCAACAAATCCGCGCGCGCTGCCCAAACGATAGCCCGACACGACTTGTGTCCATAATTGCAAACCGCTATCCATCAAATTGGCCGAAATTTCACCAGTCGCGAAAGGTAAATATGTAATCTTACCAGCCGCGGCAGGGCTACCTGTGCCGATCACACCAGCGCCTGATTGTGCGGTATCTTTTTCCCACGCGATGCGCCCGTTTGACAATTCCAAGGCAACCGCCTTGTTATTGCCAGCGATTAATATCGCTTTGCCATTTGTGACCAATGGCGCGCTTGAAACAGATGCGTGCACACGGTGGCTCCAGCGTTTTGTCCCTGTGGCAGGGTCCATTGCGTACACTTCGCCATATCCTGTGGTCGCAACCAAAATGCCATCACCATAGGCCAATCCGCCGCCAGAAATGGAATCTTTGGTATCTGTGGACGCCGAAATATCTACAGACCATAATGCGCCACCCGATGTGGAAAATGCAGATAGTCGCCCATCCGCATCCATTGCGAACACACGCCCATCGGCGATCACCGGATCAGCAGACAATCGCAACCGCGCGTTCGTACCCGTGCCAATATCACGCGACCAGCGTAATGTGGGGGCTGTTGATAATGCGGGGTGGGTGATCGCATGTGCTGTTGTGCCATTGCGATGTGTCCAATTGGCATTCGATCGCGCGGCCGATAGCGAAATTGGCTGTCCGTTCACTGCATTCAGTGCAGTTTCATCCGTAACACCAGCGGTTTCGCTGTTATCCGCGCGTAAATCAAACCGTTCACCTTGCAGAATCTCTTCTTTGCGAGAACAGCCCGTGATCAGGACAGCCAGAGTAACCACACTTATCAAGCATTTATTCAATTGCATGTTTACACCAATCGCCTTTGTCACTGTTTAAAATAGTTTATTGCGCTTGCACGCCATTTGAAAGCATTTCCGCAATATCGGGCAATGTGCCGCCCAGCGCGATAATGGATTGCCGGGCGCGTTCGCTCATGGCGTTGCTGACTTGTGGTTCCAGCAATAATGCTTGGAATTGCTTAATCGCATCATCCGTTTTGCCCGCATCCATCATTGCCAGCGCTTTTTGTTCCAAAGCAACGGCGCGAAACGCAGCACCTGGTTTTGCCAAAACATCCAACGCCAAAATGCGTTTGCCATATTCGGTTTCCGAACCGCGCAGCATCAATGATTTCAACATTGCCAATTCACGGTAAATTTCAGGTGCAGCACCATCAAGTGCAAGTGTATCCAGAATATCCAAGGCCCCAGCCTTGTCATCATTATCGGCCAAAACAGCAGCGCGTTGAATTTCGATCAACGCAGCAGCACCACCCGCATCTGGTAAAATCGCGGCCAATGCATCGGCTTGTTGCACGTTACCATCTGTTTCCAATGCTGCCGCGATGCGATCACCCAATTCTTCTGCATTGGATGCTTTGGATGCTTTGGACCATTCAGAATAGGCCGTGCCGCCAACGATGGCGACAATTAACAAACCAGCAATCCAGCCGTATTTTTTGAAATATCCGTAAAGTTGGTCTTTGCGAACCTCTTCGGACACTTCTTCGATAAAGGAATCTGTATTGCTCACGTTTTGCTCCTGCGTATTTCTGCGGGGAAACTAGCGTAAATCGCGTGGGAAAGCCAAGCAGATAAACGCATATCCATCAGGTCTCTTGAAACCCTAGTCTGCTTTCATCTTATAGGTATAATCATCGCTTGGAAATTTACGTTCGCGCACTTCGGATGAATAACGTTCCACCGCATCGCGCATCATTTCTTCCATGTTGCCATAGCGTTTGACGAATGTTGGTACACGAGGGAACAGGCCAATCATGTCCTCGAACACCAATATTTGCCCGTCACATTCCACACTGGCACCAATGCCAATGGTTGGAATGCCAACTGATTTGGTGATTTTATTGGCCAATCGCACCGCCACACCTTCGACAACCACAGAAAATGCGCCCGCCTCTTCGACAGCTTGTGCATCTTTGATAACTTCGTCGAACTGATCTTTTTCACGCACGGCCTTGAACCCACCCGCCGTGTTCATCTGTTGGGGCATCAAACCAACATGCGCCATCACAGGAATACCACGGTTGGTAAGGTGGCGAATGGTTGGTGCCATTTCACGCCCGCCTTCCAATTTAACCGCCGTACAACCCGTTTCCTTGATCAACCGCGCCGCGTTTCGAAATGCAACCTCTGGGCTTTCTTCGAAACTTCCAAATGGCATATCGACCACGACCAATGCTTTTTCAGCACCGCGCATTACGGCCTGACCATGCATAATCATATGTTCCATGGTCACACCCAATGTATTGGGCATACCGTGGATCACCATACCCAGACTGTCGCCTACCAAAATCATATCCGCCTGTTCATCCACAATATGGGCCACATGTGCGGTATAGGCAGTAAGGCAAACCAATGGTCTTCCACCCTTGGCGGCGGTAAACGCAGGCACGGTCATTTTTTTGCGCTTTGGCATTGTTTCCGACACTTGTTCAGGATCAGAAACCGCAGATTTTTTTGAAATTGTGCTGGTGGTTGACATGTGCTGCCTCTTATTGTTTCGCTCTGCTTTATATATAAGCAAAGTTTTATCATTGCGACTCTAAACCACAACGCTCACAGATACACTGTTGATATATTACAAAAGTCATATAAAAGTAAGCATTGCTAACAGCTGCAACTTAAGGCTGATATTTCGCAAAAAATAAGTTAAGTCAGTTACAAATTCACGAACCACGGGTCTCTTATGAAAATTTCATCAATCATCACTGCAATCTTGGTCTGTGTTGCAACATTTTTCCTAATTATGAAGCGTGATTTTGTGATGGAATTGGTTCGCGGAAACGCCGCAGAGCAATTATCCGCCGCACAAGAAGCGTTAAAACTCGCCGAAGAAGACGCCGCCACTGCCGCAAGCGAATTTGATGCAGCCCGCGCCAAACGCGATGCCGCGAATGCGGTTGTTCAAAACGCCAAAATGGCACTGGCGACCAGTGACGACGCGCCTGCAACAGAAACCTCTGACAAAATTTCAGTGCTCGCGATGAAATCTACCGCACAAGATGTGACCAGCGGGATATTGTTACGCGGTGAAACCACCGCGTACAAATTCGTAGAAGTTAAGGCCGAAACATCTGGCACCGTTATTTCGCAACCTTTGCGCAAGGGTACATTGGTGGAACAGGGCGAATTGTTATGTGAACTGGACCCAGGCACCAAAGCGTCTGCATTAGCAGAGGCACAAGCGCGCCTTGCCGAAGCCCAAAACAACAGCAAAACCAGCGAAGATTTGGTCAAAAAAGGGTTCGCATCTGAAACCCAAGTCATCAGCCGCAAAGCTGCATTAGAAGCCGCGCAAGCATCCGTGATCCGTGCGAATAAAGACATCGAAAATTTACAAATCACCGCACCGTTTTCGGGATTGCTGGAATCTGATGCCGCTGAATTTGGTGATCTGCTGCTGGCGGGTTCCACATGTGCCACGGTAATCGCGCTCGATCCGATTAAATTGACAGGTTATGCCACGGAACAACAGGTTGCGAAAATCGCCGTGGGCGCCCCCGCATTGGCCAGCTTGATCACAGGTGATCAGGTCCAAGGGAAAGTTACCTATATTTCACGTTCTGCCGATCAAATCACACGCACATTTTTGGTGGAAACCACGGTTCCAAACCCATTATTGAAAATGCGCGATGGATCTACTGCGGATATCTACATTGGGCTTGATGGCACCAAGGGGCATTTGTTGCCCCAATCTGCGATGACATTGGATGGCGATGGGCGCTTTGGCATTCGCGCCGCGGTCGATGGACATGCGCAATTCATGCCCGTTCAAATGATCAGAGACACGCCAGACGGTATCTGGGTGACAGGGTTGCCAGAAAATATCGACGTGATTGTGTTGGGTCATGAATATGTTGTCACTGGCACACCAGTTGAGGTGACATATAAAGGCGACAAATCATGACGGGGATAATTGATTGGGCCATTGAGCGTGCGCGCATGATTGTTGCGCTCGTGCTTTTATCACTTGGCGCGGGTATTCTGGCCTATACTGGGCTTCCAAAAGAGGGTGAACCGGATATCGACATCCCGGCCTTGTTCGTTTCAGTCCCCTTCCCCGGCATTTCCGCACAAGATTCCGAAAAGCTATTGGTCAAACCGCTTGAAAGCAAACTTAAGGGCTTGGACGGTTTAAAAACCATTTCAGGCACTGCCGCCGAAGGTTATGGCGGTGTCGCGCTTGAATTCGAGTTTGGCTGGGATAAAGCCGCCGTCATCGCCGATGTGCGTGACAAAGTTAATCAGGCCGAAGCCGATTTTCCAGATGGTGCAGATCAATACACAATCAACGAAATCAACTTTTCCGAATTTCCAATTGTGGTTGTGTCCCTGTCGGGCAACATTCCGGAACGCACCATGTTGCGCGTGGCCACCGATTTACAAGATCGTATCGAGGCCATGTCCGGAGTACTGGAAGCAGGGCTCGCAGGACATCGCGATGAAATGCTTGAGGTTCTGATCGATCCGCTCAAGCTAGAAGCATATAACGTCACTGCCAGCGAATTGATCAACGTTGTGAACAACAACAACCTGTTGATCGCAGCGGGCGAATTGGAAACCAAAACGGGGGCGTTTAGCTTCAAAATCCCATCGTCATTTGATGAACCACAGGATGTTTATTCCCTGCCTGTCAAGGTGAATGGTGATCGCGTTATCACGCTGGGTGATCTGGCTGAAATTCGTCTCACGTTTGAGGATCGCGCAGGAACGGCACGGTTTAACGGCAACAGTACCGTCGCGTTACAAGTTGTGAAACGCAAAGGCGTCAATCTGATCGAAACCGTAAGCTTGGTAAAAGAAGAGGTCGCCGCCGCCGTTGATGAATGGCCCCAAGAATTGCGCGATGCAATTGCGATCAACTATTCCACAGACCAATCCATTCAGGTCGGCGGCATGGTCAGCCAGCTTGAATCGTCGGTCTTTACCGCGATTGCGCTGGTGATGATTGTGATCTTAGCCGCGCTTGGCGTGCGATCCGCGCTCTTGGTTGGGTTTGCCATTCCAACGTCGTTCCTGTTGGCCTTTGCCATCATGGGCACCACGGGGATCGCAATTTCAAACATCGTGATGTTTGGTCTGATCCTTGCGGTTGGTATGCTGGTGGATGGCGCCATCGTTGTGGTGGAATATGCCGATAAAAAGATAACAGAGGGCGTGGGCCCGATGAAAGCATATGGTATGGCCGCCAAACGCATGTTCTGGCCGATCGTGTCGTCCACGGCGACAACGCTTTGTGCATTTTTGCCCATGTTGTTTTGGCCCGGTGTCCCTGGTGAATTCATGGGCATGTTGCCCGTGACCTTGATCTATGTCCTAACTGCATCATTGTTGGTGGCGCTTGTATATCTGCCGGTAATCGGTGGCATTGCGGGGCGTTTTTCACGCGGCGTCGGCGGTAGCGCGCGTTGGTTGCGCGCAAAATTCCATTGGACAGTCCGTTTTGCATTATTGGTCGGCGCTGCATGCGTGTTGGTGTTTGGGTTGATGACACTGCTGGGTGGCAACATCCTGTTTGGTGCGATTTTGTTCATTGTCGGCTGTGTTGGGGGTTCAACCCTTGGCCATGCCCTGCGCCACGGTGCGCGTGAAAAACCGATTAAGGGTGGATATCAGCGAAACTGGTTTGGTCATTTCATCCATTTCATCGTTGGTAATCCCATCATGCCCGTGGTGACATTGGCAGCAACGGGTTTCTTTGTGATGACCGTGTTTGGAATTTTTGGCAAAAACAACAATGGTGTTGAGTTTTTTGTTGAAACCGAACCTGAGAACGCCATTGTTTATGTCCGCGCACGCGGCAATTTTTCCCTGCCCGAAAAAGACGCGCTGGTGCAACAAGTCGAAGAACTGATGCAAGGCGTCGAGGGTATCAAAAACGTATTCGCCTTTGCTGGTGAGGGTGGATTGAATAACAACACAGGCGGTGCACAAGCCCCCCTTGATACCGTCGGACAGGTGCAGGTCGAGCTGACAGAATGGGATACGCGCCTCTCTGGCCCCACGGGCACTGAAATCATCGACGACATTTCAAATCGTATCGCTAAAATAGCAGGTGTTCAGGCGGAAATCTTGGTGCTTGAAATGGGTCCTGCGTCTGGCAAACCACTGGCGTTGCGAATCAAGGGCCAAGATTGGCAAGATTTGATGGATGCCGCCGCAATCGTGCGCACAAAATTCGAAAATACCGACGCCGCAGTCAAAATCGAGGACACACGCCCCCTGCCGGGCATTGATTGGGAAATAGATGTCGATGTTGAAAAAGCAGGGCGCTATCAAGCCGATGTGGCCCAAGTGGGCGCGATGGTGCAGCTGGTCACGCGCGGATTGCAACTGGGCACAATGCGCGTTGACACATCCGACGATGAAATCGACATTCGCGTACGCTTACCCGAAAAAGACCGCTTAATTTCTACGCTGGAAACACTGCGCGTGCGCACATCCAGTGGTCTGATCCCGATATCAAATTTCATCACACTCGAACCCGTGCAAAAGCTGGGGCAAATTGATCGCGTCGATTCAAAACGTTATTTCGATGTTAAGGCCGATGTAATTGATGGCGCCAACGCAAACGAAGAAATTGCCAAACTAACAACATGGTTAGAAACCGAAAATCCCCTGCCCGCGGGTATTGATTACGAATGGAAGGGCGACCAAGCCGAACAAGAGGAAAGCCAAGCATTTTTAAGCCAAGCATTCATCGGTGCGCTTGGCCTCATGTTCGTGATCTTACTGGCACAATTTAACAGCGTTTATAACGCCATCTTGGTGTTGTTGGCGGTGATCCTGTCAACCACGGGTGTGTTGATCGGCATGTTGATTATGGATCAACCGTTTTCGATCATCATGACGGGTACAGGGATTGTCGCACTTGCGGGGATCGTGGTGAATAACAACATCGTATTGATTGATACCTATCAAGAATACGCCGCATATATGCCAAAACTCACGGCGATTACGCGCACCGCTCAGGATCGCATTCGCCCTGTATTTTTGACCACTGTCACCACAATTGCGGGACTAACACCCATGGTTTTGGGGTTGTCGATTGATTTTTATAACGGTGGTTATACGATTGATGCCCCCACCGCGCTGTGGTGGAAACAGCTATCAACGGCGGTGGTGTTTGGTCTGGGGCTTGCCACTGTGTTAACCTTGGTCGTCACACCGTCCCTATTGGCGCTACGCGTTTGGTTTAACAAAGGTGTTTATAATTCATCCGCGTGGATGGGCACGATAACCGGTGGGCGCAACAGCCGCGTTGGCCGCGATCGAACATTGCAAAAATCCACGAAAAAAGCATCACTTGGCACTGTGTCATGGGATGATGACAACGTGGATGATGGAAACGTTACCAAGCTGAACGCAGCGGAGTAATCAGCTTATTATGTGAATAAATCAGTCAAGAAAGCTTGGTTAGGGTGCTGCCTGCGAAGGAGGTGAACACATTCCAACCAAATTGCATATCTTTTCAAAGAACGCATCCGTCGCGTCCAACATCCAATTCGCGAGATGCAATACATTAAGAACTGCGTTCCACCAATTTGCTGGCAACAGGCTCGAAAGGGCTTGCACAACTTGTCCATAAACTCCATTCGCAATATCCGTTGCAGCGTTAGTAACCGAAGCGACAAAACCCTTGAAATCATACTCTCCAGTAGGTGCAATCGGAACGCCTAAGTGAACCAATATAGTTGAGACGACGGTCTTAACCACCATTTTACAAAGCTTACAGGGAAAGCCCTTAAATGCGCTCGCAAAACCACTCCGAACCTGCGAAATAATGACTTTCGCTTTTGCAAAACCTTTTGCTTTGAATCTAAATAGTAACTTGCGCGACTGTTTTGTAATTCCCGTAAAAATCGTGCCGCGTGCATTACGAATACTTTGCTCCAAATGCACTTCTGAAAATTGCTCGATTTCACCAAGTTCGTTCTGAATTACAACCAGAGTATCTGCTTCAAATGGTTCCAGTAATCTGTTCAATATGACTTCATCGTCGTTTAATTCGATAAGAATTTCTTCGACTACAATTTCATCAGATTGGTATTTTTCTGAAGTAACAAGATGTGACATTGTGTTGGCTCCCATACGAAAAATAATATTAATTATAACTGGGCGTATCGAGGTTACGTCAAGCGATATCGCGCCAGCACCACAACCAGTCACCTTCAACAATGTCAGCGATTACCTCAAGCAACGCCCTGCTCTTCCTCTGCAATTTGGTTTTGCCACATCTGTGCGTAACGCCCGTTTTGCGCCAGCAGGTCATCATGTGTGCCACGCTCGGAAACTTTGCCTGCCTCTAGCACCACAATTTCATCGGCATCCACCACCGTGGACAGACGATGCGCGATGGTGATCACGGTGCGTCCACGGCCAAGACCGCGCAGGGATTCTTGGATATCGCGCTCGGTCTCGGTATCCAGCGCTGATGTCGCCTCGTCCAGTACCAGAATTGGCGGATCTTTCAGCAAGGTGCGCGCAATGCCCACGCGTTGCTTTTCACCGCCTGATAATTTCAAACCCCGTTCGCCCACGGTGGTTTGATATCCATCTGGCAGGCTCATGACAAAATCATGGATTTTGGCGGATTTGGCGGCGGCAACGATTTCATTCTGGCTTGCCCCATCACGACCATAGGCGATGTTATACCCGATTGTATCGTTAAACAGCACCGTATCCTGTGGCACAATCCCCAGCATCATATGCAGGCTTGATTGCGTCACATCACGAATGTCTTGGCCGTCAATTTTCACACCGCCCCCGTCGACATCATAAAAACGGAATAACAACCGCCCGATGGTGGATTTTCCCGAACCAGATGGTCCAACAACTGCCAATGTTTTGCCCGCCTCAACCGTGATGTTGAGATCATCCAAAATCTGACGATCTGCGTTATAGCCAAAATCAATTCCGTCAAATTCAATTTGGCCACCTGATACGCGCAATGATTTGGCGTTTGGTTTATCTACCACTTCGGCGGGTTGTTCCAACAGTTCAAACATTTCAGACATATCGACCAATGCTTGGCGAATTTCGCGATACACTGTGCCAAGGAAATTCAACGGCATCGTAATCTGGATCATATATGCATTGACCATCACGAAATCGCCTACGGTCAAATCGCCACGCTGCACGCCAAACGCCGCCATCACCATCACACCAACCAGACCAACAGTAATAAAGAGCGATTGCCCGAAATTCAGAAATGCGAGGGAATAGTTGGTTTTCAACGCCGCCGCCTCGTATCCACGCATGCTTTCGTCATAACGCATGGCTTCGCGTTCTTCGGCGCCGAAATATTTCACGGTTTCAAAATTAAGCAGACTATCAATTGCTTTTTGATTGGCGTCTGTGTCTTGGTCGTTCATTTCCTTGCGAATTTTGACGCGCCATTCGGTGACGGCAAAGGTAAACCAAATGTAAATCCCGATGGTGACAACCACCACCGCCAAATACCAAACATCAAAGACGAAAAACAAAATGCCTGCGATGAACAACAATTCCAAAATCAACGGGCCAATGGAAAACAGCATGAAGCGGAGTAGGAATTCAACGCCCTTAACCCCGCGTTCAATAATCCGGCTCAGCCCCCCCGTTTTACGCGTGATGTGGTATCGCAGGCTTAAACGGTGCATATGGCGAAACGTTTCCAACGCCAATTGGCGCAAGGCACGCTGTCCAACACGTGCAAAAATCACATCGCGCAGCTGGTTAAATCCCACGGACATCAATCGCAAAACACCATATGCAACAGTTAACCCAACCGCACCTGCGGTCAGCATAAACACGGTGTTCGGCTCGCCCTGTTCAGGTGCGAGTGCATCCACCGCACCTTTGTAAAAAAACGGGGTGATAACGGAAACAATCTTGGCCAGAACCAGCGAAATCATCGCCAATACAACGCGGACTTTTACCCAAGAATGTTCGGCTGGCCACAGGTATGGCAATACTTTTTGGACGACATTTATGGCTTGTTTTTTGTCAACGGTTTGCTGGGTATTGGTGGATTTGCGCAAGGGATATTTCCTTTATTCATCGTGCCTGATCGGAAACTACGCCCCAGCACCCAGAATGACCAGTGCCTAGTTCGGCAATGTGAACACTTGTCCAGGATAAATCAGATCGGGGTCTTTGATTGTGTCGCGATTGGCGTCATATATCTGCACAAACCGTGTCCCCGCGCCATATTTTTGTTTCGCCAATGCCCAAAGCGTAAAACCAGGTTGAATAGTGACACTATCGCGCAGCGTATCGCCATCGGGGATTTCACGTTTAAACGGGCTCTCGATCCGCGATGTCACCGCACCCGTTTCTGAAATAGAATCGATACGCACGGTATAAATTCCCTCGTCCACATCTGGCAGGGCAACAGACCAGCGCCCATTATCAATCTGTCCTATTTCTTGGGGTTCGTTGTTCACGTACACGCGCACGGAATTATCGGCAACACCGCGCCCTGAAAACACCACATCACCCGTGGCGGCATAATCAATCGTGTCCAATGTGATTTCGCTGACAACACTAGGCGATTGGGATTGATCCACTTGATGGGATGGGGTGGTGATTACCTGCCCATCCTGCGTGCCAACAATCATCGGGGTTGCGTTGGTTTCAGGGGCGATTGGCATCACTAAAAAACTATCATCCGATGTCGCGCCATCCTGTTCGGATTTCAATCGCAGCGTGGTTGGTTCATCCCCCGTTGGCACATCCAACAGCGCCACAAAATTTCCATCCGCGCCCACCTCTGCTTGGCCTAATTCCTGACCATTGCCCGTGACGGTAATGGTGCTGGATGGTTCACCGCGCCCCGCAATGACCGCGCCCCCGGTTTCATCAACGCGCACCACATCGAATGTGAGTGGCGTGGGTTCCACACTGGGTTCAACGGAAACGGTTGTTTCAGGCTCTTTTTCAACGGCTGTTGACGTATCCGCCACCTGCACCGCAGAATCTGGAATGAATGATTGCGCTATCCAAACAATCACCGCCAACAGGATCACTGCTGCTATCAGCACTCCGTATTTTCCCTTGTTCGAAACAGTGTTAATTTCGTCGTTCATATAACCCACCCGCGTGACATTCGGTTTCACACAACTATAATGCCATAAAACGTATTCTCCCTAGTTTTTTCACAAAGGTTTTTTCAATGGCGCAAAATTTAAACAAATCCGTCTGTGTTTATTGCGGCTCTCGTATGGGCACACAGGATAGCTTCAAACAATCCGCAACTGACCTTGGCCGAGCGTTGGCAGAATCAAATTTGCGCCTTGTTTACGGTGCGGGTGATGTCGGATTGATGGGCGCTGTCGCCAATGCGGCGCAATCCGCGGGCGGGCAAACCTTTGGCGTAATCCCCGTGCACTTATTGGACCAAGAGGTGGGCAAACGCGACCTGACCCATTTTATCATCACCGAAAATATGCATGAACGCAAAAAGGTGATG
This sequence comes from Paramylibacter ulvae, assembly GCF_014652655.1. Lineage (GTDB taxonomy): Bacteria > Pseudomonadota > Alphaproteobacteria > Rhodobacterales > Rhodobacteraceae > Amylibacter > Amylibacter ulvae. The sequence goes on along the minus strand of NZ_BMZF01000004.1, from coordinate 253,710 downwards.
GTGATGAATTCAGATGCCTTTGTTCTGTTGCCAGGTGGGCTTGGGTCACTGGATGAATTTTTCGAATTGCTGACATGGCGCCAATTGGGATTGCACGAAAAACATTGTGTGATTTTGAATGTGGATGGGTATTGGGATCCGATGATCACAATGATTGACCATCAAATCGAAAATGGATTTGTCGCACCGCATAACCGAGATTTTTTCACGATTTGTAATTCCGTGCCCGCGGCAATGCGCGTGCTTAATCAGGTTTTATCTTGATTGCGCCAGCTTTCCACCGAATAAATCGCAAGCCCAGCCCAGATCAGTGCAAATGCAATCAGATGCCAATTGGTGAACGGTTCCATGAAAATGACCGTTGCCAATAAAAACTGGATTGTTGGATTGACGTATTGCACCAATCCAACACTGGCAAGGCTGAGCCGTTTCATCGCATAGGCCATCAAAACCAGCGGCCCCGCCGTCATCGGCCCTGCAAAGATCAACCAAAACGTATCGATGCCATGACCAAAATAACCACCTGGGCGATCAACAATGCCGATCCAGCCTTGGGTATGTGCGCCCCATAACCAGATCGCCGCCAGCGGTGATAACAACACTACCTCGCCCAACACAGTAATCGTGGGCCCCGCCGCCAGTGGTTTTTTGATTAGGCCGTATAGTCCAAACGTACCGCCAAGGATCAATGAAATCCATGGTGCCACACCCAATCCATATGTCATCAAACTGACCGCAATAAACGCCAACACAACGGCAAACCATTGTCTGCGCGACAATCGTTCACCTAAGAACAGATAACCCAGCACAACAGCGATCAATGGGAATATGTAATAACCAAGGCTGCTCTCGGCCAATTTGCCGACCTGTACGGAATAGATGAACACAAACCAGTTGATTGAAATCATCACCGCCGCCAGCACAACCAACGCCATTGCACGCCCATCGCGCAATAATGCGCGTAATTCATGCAACCGCCCTTTGATCCCGATGAACAGCAATAACAACAACGCAGACCAGATCGTGCGATGGCTTAACACCTCTAACGGGGGGACGTGTGCGATTTGGCGATAATACAGCGCGGACAGGCCCCAGATCGTACAGGCCAAAACCATCGCAATCACACCTTTTGTGCTTTCACGCATATCCGAATCCTTATTCATTTTTGCAAAAAGAAACCCCGCAGATTGCTCTGCAGGGTCTTTGCCCAACAACCTAGACCAAGGTCTAGTCCTCCCGTTGTTTAGCGTTTGAACGTAACGTCACTGTAACAGCGTTCAGAGTCAAGAAAATCATGCGAATTTTCTGCACAAATTTCGCAACTTTGCACAAATATTAGCTTTTCTTCTTTAAATCCACTTACCGCACAACCATTGGTTGCCAAATGGTGCAGAGCACAAATGAAAACGGCCCAAGAATCACATCGATTCTCGGGCCGTTCAGTTAGTTGGTTTGGTTTATGCGGCGGCCAGACGGCTCGCTACATTTTCCCAATCAACAAGATTGTCGAGGAAGTTTGACAAGTAAACTGGGCGCTTGTTGCGGAAATCAATGTAATATGAATGTTCCCAAACATCACAGCCCAACAATACCGTTTGGCCAAAGCACAATGGGTTCACACCGTTCTCCGTTTTGGTTACTTCTAAACCGCCATCGGCATTTTTCACCAACCAGCACCAGCCTGAACCAAATTGGCCAGCACCCGCTGCGCCAAACGCAGTTTTGAAATCATCAACAGAACCAAAGCTGTCTGTGATCGCCGCTTCCAATTCGGATGGCATCGCGCGTCCTGTTGGGCCCATCATTTTCCAAAATTCGTTGTGGTTCCACAACTGGCTGATGTTGTTAAAGATACCGTTTTGCGCAACAGATTTTGCATCATATGTGCCAACGATAATCTCTTCCAAGGATTTGCCATCCCATTCTGTGCCAGCAATCAATTTGTTGCCATTATCCACATATGCCTTGTGGTGCAGGTCGTGGTGGAATTCCAATGTTTCCGCAGACATGCCGCCAGCGGCCAACGCATCATGCGCATAAGGTAGATCAGGAAGTTCAAAAGCCATGTTATGCCTCTTTCGTTAGAGTGGTAATTTCTGTTTCAGCTATAGCGCAAATGATATGCAATTACAGTGGTAAATAATTCTGCTCGGCGCAAATTTGCGTCATCCTTTGGGATTAGACCGCGATCAACGCCGCACCAACCCGCCGCCCTTCGGACAGCAGGATATTATATGTGCGGCTTGCTGATGGGCTCGCCATGATCTCAAACGGCACTGCGTTTTTTTCAAATATTTCGCGTGTGGCGACTGGAATTTGGGTAATCGCATCGCCCGTTCCGATGAAAATAACATCCAATGTTTCAGTCGCGGCAATGATTTGATCCAAATCATCAAACCCACCCCAACTGAACACACCGCTTGGCAACATCAACAGGTTGCCGTCATGAATTTTATCTTCGACACGAAAAAAACCAGGCCCGTATGAATCAATCGGAGGCTGACCGTCATATGTGATTTCTTTTAATTGCATATCCCCTGCCTAATCCCAAATTGGCATGCCTGCAAGGGCACTGATCCCAATAATGGCATAGGCCACACGGCGATAGATATGCTCCTTGTCAGGATTGAAAATCCACTGGCCTACCAGCCCGCCAATGCCATATGGCACAGCAAGGATCACGCCAATGACCATGGGCAAGATGGTTAACAACCCTTTGATCAGGAACACAACGAACGTCATGATATCCACAAGGAACAGATATAATATCGTATTGCCCCGCACCATTGCGGGTGCACGCGGGCTGGACATGTACGACAAAATAACTGGCGGCCCCGGCAATGCCGCAATCCCGCATAAAAACCCGCTGATCACGCCAACAAGTGACGTCATGATTGCATTTAATGGGTTGGTGTAGCGCCAACCGCTGATCAACAGAACCAGCATCATCAATGCCAAACACGACACCATCCAGCGAAACACAACGGGGTCAAGCTGGGTCAACAGGTACACGCCAAACGGCAACCCGATAATCGCGCCGAACCCTAACAAACCCACATCGCGCGGTTCACCATCGCGCCAAGCACGGGGCAACAGCGCCAGTGGGCCGAACAGATCAAAAACCAGCAACATGATAATGGCGGTGATGGGTTCCACCACCTGTGCGGCAAACGGCATAAATACCATTGCCGTACCGAACCCCGCAAACCCACGCACCAATCCAGCAAGACTTACCGCAAATATTAACAGCCACAGACCGTCAATATGCAACGCCTGCTGGATCAATTCCATATTACGCGTCGATATTGGCGAATTGCGTGCCTGCGGCTCCGTCTTGTTTTTCCCAATCGCGCTTAACGCCCAATTTCAACAAAATCGCAGAGGCCACAAACACAGATGAATATGTCCCAACCACTACGCCCCAGATCATCGCAAACACAAACCCGTGGATCACATCGCCACCCAGAACAAACAAGCTGATCAATGCGATCAAGGTGGTGACAGATGTCATTACCGTACGGCTCAGCGTTTCGTTGATCGACAGGTTTAGAACCTCGCGCAATGGGCGTTTTTTGTATTTGCGCAGGTTTTCACGCACGCGGTCAAACACAACAACCGTATCGTTCAACGAATATCCAACAATTGTCAGCAACGCCGCGATGATGTTGAGATCAAAGCTCATTTGAAACAGCGAAAACACCCCAATTGTCAGCACAATATCATGCACCAATGCGGCCACTGCACCCAATGAAAATTGCCATTCAAACCGCAACCAGATGTAAAACAACACCGCGCCTACGGATAATAACACCGCAATCACCGCGGTTTTGACCAATTCGCCAGATACCTGTGGGCCAACACTGTCGATCTGTGGGAATGTCATGTCAGGGTCGATTGCATTCAATGCTGCCTTTACCGCCGTAATGGTTTCGGTTGTTACGGCCTCGTCGCCCTCTTGGGCTTCGAAACGTACCTGTGCAACATGTTGGTCAGGCTTGGTTGGGTCGAACACCTCGGTCACGGAAATATCGCCCAAATTCAACGCATCCAACGCCGCGCGATATTGCGCAACATCCACCGCATGAGTGGAATCCGTGCGAATGGTTGTACCACCCTTAAAATCAATGCCGTAGTTCAGCCCCATAGAAAAGAACAGAAAGATCGACACGATCATCGCCAGCGCAGATGCACCCAATGTAATCGGCGAAAAGCGAAAGAAATCAAAATTTGTTTCGGATGGGATCAGTTTTAAACGCATGGTTTTCGCCCCTTAAACGTCGATTGTTTTTGGCCGCTTATGCGCAAGCCAAGTTGAAATAATCAGGCGTGTCACCCAAATCGCGGTGAACACCGATGTCACAATACCAAGTCCAAGTGTGACGGCAAAACCGCGCACTGGGCCGCTGCCCATCACAAACAGGATGATCGCGGCAATCAATGTGGTGATATTGGCGTCAATAATCGCACTGAATGCGCGTTCATAACCCAACTCGATCGCACGTGCGGGGCCTTTGGCTGCCTTTAATTCTTCGCGGATACGTTCGAACACCAACACATTGGCATCCACGGCCATACCAATCGTCAACACGATCCCCGCAATACCAGGTAATGTTAGTGTCGCGCCAATTGCGGATAACAGGCCAAAAATCAAGGCTACGTTGATGATCAAGGCTACATTGGCAAACAATCCAAACAACCCATAGCTGAGGAACATGAAAACCAGCACCGCGCTAAACGCGACGATACAGGCCAACGCGCCCGCATCAATGCTATCTTGGCCCAGCTCTGGCCCGATGGTGCGCTCCTCGAGGTATGTTAGTGCTGCGGGCAACGCACCTGCGCGTAGCTGAATGGACAGGTTGGTTGTTTCTTCCACGCTAAAATTACCGGTGATAATGCCTGAACCACCTGAAATATGTGATTGAATGGTTGGGGCACTTACGACCTCTTCATCCAGAACAATCGCAAATGGCTGGCCAATATTATTGGCGGTATATTCACCAAAAATCTTGCCACCTGTGGTGTTCAAACGAAATCCAACTGCTGGGCGATTGTTTTGATCAAACTGTGCGGATGCATCCACCAAATGATCACCCGTAATTACGGGCGTTTTATCCAAAATGTAATACACGCCCTGCTCGTCACCCGCTGGCAACAAAATTTGGCGCGCTTGCAATCGGGCATTTTCGTCTGATGTGCGACCTGCAACGGGATGGAAAGTCAACTTCGCCGTTTTCCCGATCAGGGATTTCAACTCTTCCGCGCTACCGATACCGGGGACTTGGATCAAAATGCGATCTTCGCCTTGGCGTTGAATAATCGGCTCGCGTGTCCCTGCTTCGTCCACGCGGCGACGTACGATTTCCAATGATTGCGCCATAGTGCGATCATTGGTGGCCAATTTCTCGGCCTCTGACATCGTAATCACAATCACATCGCCGTCGGCACGTGCCTCGATATCATTGGAACCTGCACCAGACAGGGTCACAATCGGACTGGCCAATCCACGCACCAATTCCAACGCACGTTCCATTTGCTCTGGCTTGGATATGCGCACGCGCAATTCACCATCTGCGGCGTCCACACGGCGAATGGTGCCAATCGTGGCACGCTCGCTGCGCAATTCACCCAATACTTGTTGCCAATAATCATCCATGCGTGTGGCGTACACATCGCTAACCTGCACCGCAGCCAACAAATGCGCACCACCGCGCAAATCAAGCCCAAGGTTCACCAATGACGATGGCATCCATGATGGCCACTGATCCGCCACTGCTTCCAGCTCTGCCCCGCTCATCGCCCCGATTTCTGGGTTCGCGGCCAATCCACCGCTTAACACCACATTGGCATCATTACTTTGTTCAACGCGGTCGTAAAACCCGTTTGGAATTGCCAATAAAATACCAAGAGCACACAGCCCCCAGATAACGATCTTTTTCCAGAGAGAAAATTGGAGCATGAACTTGCGCCTGTATGAGTGTGATTATTTTTTAACTGTTTTTTCTGCTTTTGCAGATTTCGCTGGCTCGGTTTTGTTCAAAACCGTTTGCACCGTGTGCTGTACAACGCGCACTTTAACACCAGTTGCGATTTCAACTTCGATTTCATTATCGCTGCCAACTTTGGTCACTTTGCCGATGATACCACCAGATGTCACAATCTGATCACCCTTGCGCAGTGCATCAACCATCGCGCGATGCTGTTTGATTTTCTGTTGCTGTGGACGGATCATCAAAAAATACATGATCGCAAAAATCAGGATCAACGGGATAAAGGAACCCAACGCACCACCCGGTGCACCCGCAGCCTGTGCATAAGCAGGAGAAACAAACATTTAAAACCCTCGTGTTTTGGGTGCCAAACACCCGTAAAATTTCAGTCGCACGATTACTATAGGCGGCATTGGATATTGGCAAGCATAACCGCGCAAACATCGCAAAACCGTGAGTGTTTGGCCAAATCTGTGTCCTGCGCTGGCGCCATACAGTTGTCCGACACTTGTCCCACGCATGTCCGCCATATGTCCCACGCTGGTTTTGGTGCGATATTTGGGCTTAACCATCCGATGGGTTTGGTGTATCACGCCCCCAATTCGAAACTTCAATTCAGGGACAAACCCATGCACGATATCCGCGCAATTCGCGAAAACCCATCTGCCTTTGACGCCGCTTTGGCCAAACGTGGTGTGGCCCCGATGTCCTCTGAAATTTTGGCCATTGATGAATCACGTCGCGCCAAAATCACCGCCGCCGAAGCCGCCCTTGCCGATCGCAACGCTGCATCCAAAAATGTGGGTGCCGCCAAGGCCAAAGGCGACGATGCAGAATTCGAACGTCTTCGCACCTTAGTTGCTGAAAAGAAAGCAGAAATTGCCGATCTTGAAGAACTGGCAAAGGTGGAAGACGCCAAATTAAACGACATTCTAATGGCCCTGCCCAACAGCCCACATGACGATGTGCCAGAGGGTGCGGATGAAAATGATAACGTCGAAATCCACAAATGGGGCACCCCGCCAGCATTTGATTTTGACGCTAAAGAGCATTTTGAAATCACAGGCGTCATGCCCGGTATGGATTTCGAAACTGCGGCCAAGCTCAGCGGCTCTCGCTTTGTCCTGCTCAGCGGTGCAATCGCACGCATTCACCGCGCATTGGCGCAATTCATGCTTGATACCCACACGTCAGAAAACGGATTAACAGAAGTTAACGCCCCCGTGCTCGTGCGCGACGAAGCCATGCTTGGCACGGGCCAATTGCCCAAGTTCGCCGAAGACAGCTATCAAACCACAAACGGCTGGTGGTTGGTGCCAACGTCAGAGGTGACACTCACAAATATTGTTGCAGGATCAATGATTTCAGAGGATTACCTGCCCCGTCGCTACACTGCCCATTCCTTGTGTTTCCGCTCCGAGGCTGGATCAGCAGGGCGCGATACATCGGGCATGTTGCGCCAGCATCAATTCGAAAAGGTCGAAATGGTTTCGGTCACAAAACCCGAAGATTCCCGCGCGGAATTGGATCGCATGACCAAATGCGCAGAAGGAATTTTGGAAAAACTCAATCTGGCCTATCGCACCATGGTTTTATGCACGGGTGACATGGGATTTGGCGCCCAGCGCACCCATGATATCGAGGTGTGGTTGCCTGGCCAAAACACCTATCGCGAAATCAGCTCTTGTTCGGTTTGCGGCGATTTCCAAGCACGCCGCATGAACGCACGGTTCAAACGTGAGGGCGAGAAAAAACCCGAATTCGTTCACACGCTGAATGGTTCTGGCCTTGCGGTTGGGCGCTGCTTGATTGCGGTTTTGGAAAACGGCCAAAACGCCGATGGTTCCATCACCATGCCCGACGTATTGCACCCCTATCTGGGCGGCAAAACACAGGTGACTGCGGATGGGCAACTCGCCTAATTCCATTTTGTAAAAATATCCAAAACCATTTGCACCTTTTGGTGCAAATGGCATCGCTTGGGGCTTGGCCCCAAGCTCATCTAATGCAGGCTTGCCTGCTCATTTTAGCGGATCATTTTTTGAACCAAATCTGTTGACCAGCGGGTTGTAATTGTTCACGCACGCCCGCGTCCAATTGTTCGACATCCACAGGACAATAATCTTCGCGCCCCACCTTTAGGGTTTCTTTACAATTTACGGATATCATACCCGTGATCGGAACATTTTTCAGATGTGCATTGGAATCGCCATTTAACAATGTTCCCAACCCCAGCGGGCCATAGGCTTGCGGTTTTTCAATCGCAACATCGACATTCCCGCGCAACATCAATTGCTGCCCTATGGCTTCGCCAGCCATCAATGTTGCACTGATATTCATCCCTGTCAGCACCGCAATCACGCTGGAACCACGGGTAAATGCGCCAAATCGCGTCTGTGGACGGTACACAAAGCAAAGCCCCAAACCCAAGCCAATCATCAATCCAAATGCGATCAGTTCCAGCCAAATTTGGCCAAGCCCAATCATGTTACGCGCCGTGACAAAATCCACAATTTTACCTGTGATCGAATTGCTTTTGTTAAATATCAAATCCGCAATTGTTAGAAAAGCACCGCCAACAAATGATCCAACCACAACTTCCCAAACATGTGCAGGATTGGCAGGTTGCGCTGCGACCTCTGGTGGGGTGTTTAAATTCGTTTCGGTATTGGTCATTTCAGTCTCCCTTCCAAATATGGGATAAAAAATCGAATACCGAACACTGGCAAATTTTGATGATTATTGCAGTGACGTAGATCACCCAATATCAACCTATAGATGCAAAAAGGCCCCGCAAACGCAGGGCCTTTTCAGTTAAACTATAACTTATTTTTTGGCGATACGCCCATCAACGTACGGTTTGTAATCCGCATTTTTGGCAATGAACTCGGCCAATACATCGGCCACATCGGGGCCAAAATCATATGCGTTTGCGGCATCTTGGAACATTTTAAATCCATCACCACCGCCACGCACAAAGTTGTTTGAAACAACACCGTACGTCGCACTTGGATCAATCGGTGCCCATGCGCCATCTTTCATCACCATCACGTCTTGGATGCGACCTTCATTTGGTGCAACACTTGCGTCCCAAGTGAATTTCATCCCAGCGATCTGTGGGAAACGCCCCTTTACTTCTTCCACTTGGCTCACACCATTTTCAAGCGCATCAATCATTGTTTGACCTGATACTTGGAATGTGGACAGCGTGTTTTGGAATGGTAACACGGTCAAAACTTCGCCCATTGTGACTTCGCCTGCATCAATGCTAGACCGTACACCTCCAGAGTTTTGGAACGCGATTGAAATCCCCTGATCCTTGACCCGATCCAACATCGCATCGGCAATCAGATTGCCCATGGAACATTCCTCGATCCGACAAATGGCGCGATCGCCCTCAATTGCACCTGCTGCTGATCCGATGACTTTGTCGCGGATTTCTTGCAATGGCACGGCCAATTCCGCGATGCGTGCTTTGGTGGCTTCGTCTTCGACGACCGTGGCATCAATAACCAATGGCTCGCCTTTGGCCTCGGTAATATTTCCCGCATCATCAAATGTGACATTCAATTCGCCCAAGAACTTACCGTATGCATAGGCTTGCACAATCGCGGTGTCGTTCACCATCGTTGGGTACGGTCCTGCGGCGCCATCATTGCTGTTGGACAACAATGTATTTGAATGCCCCCCTACGATCACATCAACGCCTGTGGTACCAGCAGCGACAACTTTGTCGACTTCGTAACCAGAATGGGACAGCACGATAATTTTGTTCACGCCTTCTGCGGTCAGCTTGTCAACTTCGCCTTGAACGGCATTGGTCGGGTCAGTGAAAATTATGTTATCGCCAGGACTTGCCAATTCCTTGGTGTCGATTGGTGTCAAGCCAATCAGGCCGAGTTTTTCACCACCACGTTCAATCACAGTAGATTTTGCCAGCTTATCCGCCAATTTCGGTTCGCCCGAAAAATCGGCGTTTGACATCAAAACGGGGAAATTCACCGCATCCATGAACCCACGCAGAACCTCTGGCCCATCATCGAATTCGTGGTTGCCCACGGTCATCGCGTCATATTCCATCTTGTTCATCATTTCCGCGGCAACCTTGCCTTTGTAATAGGTATAGAAAAGCGTGCCTTGGAATTGATCGCCACCATCAACCAAGATGGAATTGTTGGATCGTTTACGTGCATCCGCAACCGCATTCACCAAACGCGCGGAACCACCGAAACATTTACCTTCGGCGTTATCTTCTTCGCCACAGCCTGAATCATATTTGCTTACTGGTTCAAAACGTGCGTGAAAATCGTTGGTATGCAGAATCGTCAACGAATAATCAGCAGAAGCATAACCAGCCGTTGTCGCCAGCAATGCCAATGAAGTGAGGAGTTTTTTTGTCATAGCAGCACCCTGTTTTGTGTTGTTGTTAAAAGATTATTCAAAGCCTACTCCTTGAACATATCACAAATCAACATATCAATTTGGCGCAACAAATTTGTGACGTAAGGGTAAGCGAAATCATTTTTTTGAACAAAAGACTCTTTTAACCACCCCCCAACTCCGATAGCAGTGATAACAGCAGATTATATCGGGGACGGGATGCGCATTTTAATAACCAATGACGATGGTATCGATGCACCTGGTCTGGCGGTGCTGTTGGATATTGCGCGCAAACTCACCGATGCGAATAACATCACTACGGTCGCTCCTGCCATTGAACAATCGGGGGTTGGTCATTGCATTACATATACAAATTCCCTGCATTATGATGATCGGGGCGACGGCGCATTTGCGGTGCATGGATCACCTGCGGATTGTGTGATTGCGGGTGTGTTTGAAATTCTGGATGGCAACAAACCTGATCTGATCCTCTCGGGCGTTAACAAGGGGAATAATGCCGCGCAAAACACGCTTTATTCTGGCACGGTTGGCGCCACGATTGAGGCGGCAATGCATGACATAAAATCCATCGCGCTGTCGCAATTTTATGGCCCCGCACTTCTTGATTGCGACACATTCGATCCCGCCCGCGCATATGGTGCAGAGACAGTTCAAAAAATTCTGGGTGCGGATGCTTGGACCGCTGATCAGGGCATGTTGTTTTACAATGTGAATTTTCCACCCGTTCCTGCCGCAGATGTGCAGGGGCATCGGATCACCACGCAAGGGTTTCGCAACGGTTCCCCGTTCAGCACAGAGCGGCGCGAAAATACGCTTTGGATCAAAGGCACGCCCCAACATGAAAGCACTGCTGCGGGAACCGATGTGCATGCCAATTTGGCGGGGTATATTTCCATAACACCCTGCCATGTTGATCTGACAGCACACGCGCAAATCGCGCAATTGAAAGAAGTGTTCTAGATGCAGGTGACACCCGAAGTAATGATGCAATACATGCTGCTGTTGCGCAACAAAGGGGTGCGCGACAAACGTGTGTTGCATGCCATGGAATTGATCCCGCGCCACCCGTTTGCACAGGGCAGTTTTGCCAAACATGCCTATGATGATGCGGCATTGCCGATTGCCTGTGGTCAAACGCTATCGATGCCATCCGTCGTTGGCAAAATGACCCAAGCATTAGAGGTCGGTCCACGCCACAAGGTTTTGGAAATCGGCACGGGGTCTGGCTTTCAGGCCGCCGTGCTCAGCCAGTTATCGCGCCGTGTTTATTCCGTGGAACGCCACCGCCCATTGGCACAAGAAGCAAATAAAACATTGAACGATCTTGGTGTGGTCAATGTGACGATAATTGTGGGGGATGGCGCGCTTGGTTTGCCCGAACAAGCCCCCTTTGACCGCATCATTTTAACCGCAGCTGCAGAAGATCCACCTGCAACCCTCTTGGCGCAGTTGAAAGAGGGCGGTATTATGGTATTACCAGTAGGACAGTCGGACACGGTTCAAACCCTGATCAAGGTCACCAAAAGTGCCACAGGTTTGGATTATGAAGAATTAGAAGACGTACGATTTGTCCCATTAATAGAAGGCATCGCACCGCGCGTGCTCAGATAGGCCCCGCAGAGGGTGAACAGGCAAAGGAAACAGGCACATGTCATTGAAAACGAAACGTTTTCACCTGTCGACAGGTATAATTTTCGCAAGCATTTTCGCACTTACCGCGTGCGATGATATCAAAGATATTCGTTCAATCACCGACATTGGCCGCAAGGTTGATCCCATTCCTGGAAGCAATGTCAAAAAGACCCAATCGCGCCCTCAGGCCGATGAACGTGGGGTGATTACCTATCCGAATTATCAAGTAATTGTTGCAAATCGATCTGACACAATGACCGATTTGGCCGCGCGTGTGGGGATTTCCGCCGATGAATTGGCCCGCTTTAACGGCCTAAAGGTGGATCATATGCCACGCGATGGCGAAGTTTTGGCCTTGCCGAAAAACGCAGATCGCGGCGTGGCAATCACACCCGCCGAAACTGGCGTCAGCGGATCCAGTGTTGAGGATATCGCATCATCTGCACTTGACGATGTACCAAATTCACCAGCACGCATTCCAACGGGTACCGAACCCAAACGCCATGTCGTCAAATCGGGTGAAACCGCTTATACGATTGCGCGACTTTACGGTGTGTCGGTTACATCCCTTGCGTCTTGGAACGGCTTGGACAAAGATTTAAGCCTGCGCACAGGTCAGCAATTGTTGGTACCGGTCGAGGATAACTCTGCCGCGGTCGCCGCAGCACCAGTTCAAGTGGCCAGCAATAGTACCGCAACCCAACCTGCGCCGCGCCCATCAGCGGTCAGCAAACCTGGATCAGGATCGTCGGCCCCTGTCCCACCCAGTTCAACCAAAAGCTTGCCAAAACCAGTACCAGCGGCAAAGCCTGCTGAACAAGTGGTGGCCGCCGCGCCAGAGCGCAAACCAACAACCAGTTCACGCAAATTGTTAAAACCAGTGAATGGTAAAATCCTTCGCGGATTTTCATCCAAATCAGGCGGGAACGAAGGCATTGATTTCGCCGCGAACAAGGGAAGCGACGTCAAGGCCGCCGAAAATGGTACGGTTGCGCTGACATCCAATTCCGTCAACGGATCATCGATCATTTTGGTGCGCCACCCCGATAACCTCTATACAGTTTATTCAAATGTATCGGATGCAACGGTGAAAAAAGGCAGCACCGTAACGCGCGGCCAAACCATTGGCAAAGTGTCGGGCGGCAACCCACCCTTTGTCCATTTCGAAGTGCGCCGCGGCACAGAAGCGGTTGATCCAACACCATATCTATAATGAAATACCACCCAGCGTGAACGCGCGTTGGGTGGTTTTTATTGCGTGATACGACTAAAACTCGTTCACTTCGCGATCGTCGAATTTATCATTGTTGATTAACATATCATCCACCAAGATCGACAAAAGCTGTGCGCGACCGCTGACGCCTACTTTGCGATAAATCGCATTGCTCTGCGCCTTGACCGTGCCCTCTGATGATCCACGTAATTGCGCGATTTCCTTGATGGAAAAACCTTTGATGGTAAACCAAGCGACGTCTCGTTCAGCGGCCGAAAGCGCCCATCTTTCGAATTTTTGATTGACCACCGTCACAAATGCATCTGATGCCCCGCGCAGCTTTTCTTCGGCGCGTTGCTGGCTACGTTCAGCACGTAAAATCATACGCACGCCCAAAATAGCGCCCAGCATTAATCCAACACTTGCGCTGACCTCAAGCGTTTCACGCAACTGCCAGCCAATACTTGTTGTACGCAGCCCAAGAATCGACACCGCCAAATTGGCGATAAAGATACCCGAACATAAAACCTGAATCCCAACAGTGGCCCAGAGCAAAAACTTGCGATTGTTCAATGTGTTTCCCCAAAAACCGTCAGGGTGTTGAAATGAATTAGTGTGCAAAACGAAGTTAACCAGAATTTAGAGAGAAATCACGCGCTATTATTTTATTAGGTCACGCATTGTTTGCATTCATCGCTGATGTGCGATGCGATGCTGTTATCGATTACGGCCGCCGCCACGACCATTGCCGTTACCATTACCGCCGCCGTGGCCGTTGCCATTATCGCCGCCGTGGCCGTTGCCATTATCGCCGCCGTGGCCGTTGCCATTATCGCCGCCGTGGCCGTTGCCATTGCCGCCGCTTTGGCCGTTACCATTGCCGCCGCTTTGGCCGTTACCATTGCCGCCGCTGATGCCATTGCCACCGGGCGACTCGCTTTCGTCGTCATTTTCGTCTTCATCTTCAGATGTCGCATTGGCGCCGTTTTCTGCACCGAAAACCCAGTCGTCTTGTAATATTTGGCCAGACCCACGGGCCACGACGATCTCGCGTTCCAATGCGCCTTTGTGTGCAGTGATAACCGTGCGGCCAAGCCATGTACGCCCGCGCTTGGTAACTGTGAAACCTTGGTTGGTTAATTGGCGCACCAAAGCATCCGCAGGCGTCGTCGCCTGTTGGGCAAAACTTGGTGTCGCCATGGAAAGGCTGACAATGATCGCGGTACGGGTAATTTTTAACATGAGCCAATCTTTGAATTAAGGAACGGGTATTGGATGCAAGTGAATAATAAAGAGGGGCTATTCACTTGCATCCAAATAGAGCAACGTTGCGTGTCGTCGTCAACTCTGTATGACATCGGTTCTGGTTGCACCTTCGCCTTTGTCATCAACGCTAGAAATCAAAATCTACACTCGCCTTGTCCCCGACAAGTGTACCTAGTGAAAATGGGTATCCAGCACGGAACATCTGCAATTAAACAAAATTTCGAATTCAGCGCTATAAACGAAAGGTATACTGGCATAAACCAAAGGTATATACGCATATTTTACTTTTAAAAACAGTAAGTTATCTATAGTTTTATTTTTTTACGTCCAGCAAGATCAACAAAAAATTGCCATGCAACGCGTCCAGATCGCGCCCCGCGCGTAGCTTGCCATTCGATTGCTTGCGCACGCAGGTCAGAATCGTCGATCGAAACACCGTATGAATCGCAATACCCACGAATCATTTTTAGGTACTGATCCTGATCACAAGGATGAAAACCAAGCCATAGGCCGAACCGATCGGACAGCGATACCTTTTCCTCCACCGCTTCGGATGGATTGATCGCTGTTGATTTTTCATTTTCGATCATATCGCGTGGCATCAGGTGGCGGCGATTTGAAGTGGCGTAAAACAACACGTTGTCGGGGCGACCTTCGACACCACCATCCAAAACGGCCTTCAGGCTCTTGTATGCGGCATCATCACCATCAAAGCTAAGATCATCACAAAACAGCAAAAACCGATGCTCGCTTTGGCGCAGGATCGCCAAAAGCGTTGAAACGCTTGCCAAGTCTTCACGTTGAATTTCAACAAGCTTAAGCGAGCCACCAACCGCGGCATGCACTGCCTTGACCAAGGATGATTTACCCATGCCCCGCGCGCCCCATAACAAGGCATTATTCGCAGGCAGCCCATCGCCAAATTGCGTGGTATTGGCCAGCAAAGTGTCACGCGCACGATCAACGCCAACCAACAGGTCCAGCGATACGCGGCTGACATCAACAACGGGCATCAATTGTTCGGGGCTTGAATGCCAAACGAACGCGTTCGCCGCATCAAGATCAGGTTCGGATAATGCGGCTGGTGCCAATCGTTCCAGAGCCGATGCTATACGATTCAATGTATCTTCGTTCACAGGTCAAGCTCTGCTTCTTCGGCGGCGATGCGTGCGTCGCGTTTCTTTTCCACCATCATCACCAACCAGATGGACACCTCGTAAAGCATGTAAACAACGCTAAACAAAATCACCTGTGTAATCACATCAGGGGGCGTCACCACAGCGGCGAGTGTTAAGATCCCAACAACCGCATATTTGCGCATGTCTTTCAGGCCTTGGGATGAAACGATCCCTGCTAAACCCAACAAAGTCAACAACACAGGCAACTGAAAACAAAGCCCAAAGGCAAAGATGAACTTTAACGTCAGATCTAGCGATTCCTTAACCGAGCCTAAGAACACCGTTTCCAACTCTTGGCTGGCGTCTGGGTTGGCGACCTTGCCCACATCACCGCTGGTCAACAAATCTGTCACGGCAGGAAGGATATCGCCAAAGCCGATGAAAAACCGCATCGCCAGCGGTGTTACAACGTAATGCGCGAATGCCGCGCCCAACAGGAACAACAAAGGGGATGCGACAATAAACGGTAAAAATGCGCCCTTCTCATTTTTATACAATCCCGGCGCCACAAAGCGCCACATCTGATAGGCGATCACAGGGAATGCCAGCATCAAACCACCGATGACCGATATCCGAAACAGGACAAAGAATTTTTCTTGGGGGGCGGTGAATATTAGGCGCGCATCCTGTCCACGTTCTTGCAAGATTTTTGCAATTGGTTCGAACAGAAAATTCAACAATGGTTCAGCAACGAAAAACACCAATAACATCGCAACGATAAATGCGCCGACGGAATAGATTAACCGTGTGCGTAATTCCGCAAGATGTTCGATTAATGGTGCGGAGCTCGCCTCGATATCATCATGTTCCAGATCAGGTGTGTCGCTCATTAACTTGCTTTCTTGGCGGTCTTTTTTGCGGCTGTTTTAGTGGTCTTTTTCGCCGCTGCTTTTGCAGGCTTTTTAGCGGCGGTTTTGGTCGCGGTTGTTTTGCTCGCAACCTTTGCGGGTGTGCCCGACGCGCCCGATGCACTTGTATCGCTTGCAGATTTTGCACCGCTGCCAAAATTGTCAGCGTATGATTTCATTGGGTCCTTGATGGTATCAAGACCCAAATCTTTGATATCGGTGGCCTTGCGCACCGTGTCACCAATATCCTTGATACCCGTGTCATCCGCGGCCTGATCCATGGCACGCTGGAAATCGCGCGCCATGCCACGGGCACGGCCAACAAAATTGCCCACTTTGCGAAACATCATGGGCAAATCTTTGGGGCCAACAACGATCAAGGCGACAACGCCAATGACCAACATTTCGGCCATACCAATATCAAACATGCAAATCCCCTATGCGCGGCAACAGGGCCTATGCCTTGTCTTTGTTGGGTGTAATATCTTTGGCTTCTTCGGATGCGTCTTCAAGTGCGGCATCCATTTCGTCTTTGCCTTCACTCACGCCTTTTTTGAATGCGGTGATGCCTTTGCCCACCTCGCCCATAAGGTTGCTGATTTTACCACGGCCAAACATGACCAGAACCACAACTGCAATCAGCAGCAAGCCTGGCAAGCCAATGTTTTGGATGAAAAGTGGTGTCATTGGAATCATGTGATCCTCCTAAAAAATCGCCAGCACAGATGCGCCGTTTTTTTGTTTCCGATATATAGTTAGGCTCTTTTTCAATGGTTTCAAAGCCTAAACAATCGCGATTGCGTGAATATTTGCCGATTTATTGAAACATTTCCTTCACTGCGCAAAAACAAAGCACCGATCGCGGCGCACACTTAACCATAATGGCGTGCCCGCGTTAGGCAAAAACACACCTGGAACAACCGCATGCAGGCGCACATTGTCATAATCCATCGCAAATTCGACCAAACTCTGATGCCCTAAAAACCGAGCGCGCTCCACCACGCCACGTGCAGGTGTGCCCTCTTCGACGGTTGGGTTTGGGCCGCGACCACCGCGATCAAAATCAATGCGCAAATGTTGTGGTCGAATAACAATTTCAACATCCGTTCCATCGGCAATACCAGGTGTCAAAAATTCACCAAATGGCGTACGGGTTAATGCACCGTTTACCTGACCGTTTATCACGTTAATGTCGGAAAAAAATGCTGCAGCGCGGCGATCAACTGGGGAATTATAGATATTATACGGCGCACCCGATTGCACGATACGCCCATCGCGCATCAATGCGATCTGATCGGCCATGCGCATCGCCTCTTCTGGTTCATGCGTGACCATCAACACTGCCGTGCCTTCGGATTTCAACAATTCCAGCGTTGCATCGCGAACGGTATCACGCAGCCGATTATCAAGCCCGCTAAACGGTTCATCCATCAACATCACGGCAGGGCGCGGTGCCAATGCACGCGCCAATGCAACCCGTTGCTGTTCACCACCCGATAATTGATGGGGGTACTTGTCACCAAAATCCTCTAATCCAACCTTGCCGAGCAATTCGCGCACTCGCACGTCCCGATTGGGATCACGCGAAATCCCAAACCCGACATTCTTCGCAACGGTCAAATGCGGGAACAGGGCAAAATCTTGGAACATCAATCCGATACCACGCGATTCTGGTGGTAAATGATGCCCATCACCCGATACGGTTTCGCCATTTATCAAAACGCGCCCAGATGTTTGCTGGTCAACACCCGCCGCGATACGCAGGGTCGTTGATTTGCCGCAACCAGATGGTCCCAACAAACACGTCACCTGCCCCGCAAGCAAGCGAATGCTTAGTCCATCAACCACATTGCGCGATCCAAAACGGCGCGTAATATCGCACAGTTCCAATATTGCAGTATCATTTGCGTCTTGCGTCACGGTGGTTGCCTTGGTTCCTTCACCTGACCAATTTAATCAGGCATAGCGTGGCGATACCAGTGTCACGCGCGAACGGCAAGTATCCGATTGCTGATGATCCCCAAAATTCCTGCGGCAAATCCGACAACAAGCACAGCGATACAAATCACCAATAGCTGATCGTATTTGTGAATTTCACCCGCCGATATCCATGGATTCACCATTTGCGCAACCAGTTCAGTACCACGATACATATACGCCGCTGCCCCTAAAATTGCCGCCGTCCACGCCACCAAATACGACCAACGCGGCACAATCATTCCCATGAATGCCAGTATCAAAACAGGTGTTAAAAACATCGACGCTGTGCCTGAAACCGCCACCGCATCAAACAATGTTTTATTCCCCCACAGGGTCAAAATTGCACCACCGACCATGAAGAACACCATCGCAATGCGCCCGTTTAACACGCTGCGTGCGGCGACATTGAATTCATCAATCACCAGGCGCGCAGCAGACGCCAACGCGCTATCCAGTGTTGAAATCGCAGAAACCAACAATGACGCGGCAATCAGAAAATACACAAACGGCCCAAACATCGTGGACCAAGTACCCAACAATTGGTTTTCATAAGCGGCACCAATCAACCCTGCCTGAATACCAAACATGCCAAACCCAAATATGCACAGCGCCGAAATGATAAATGCAAAACCAAAGCTCTTGCGCGTTGTTTCTTCATCCGCCAAAAAACCACGGTCCATCATCACGGGGTCATGCGCGGGGTATGAAAACACTTGCAATGCGGCCACTGCGACCAAAACCCACCCTGGGCGGCTGGCCTGATCATGCACACCCTGTGCGCCAAAAATTGCGCCAAACGAAAACCCATCGCCCAACACCATCACGCAAAATGCGATGATAAACACCACCAGAAAAATAAGCATCTGCAACACATCTGTACGCAGCGATGCACGCAATCCACCAAGCGCAGAATACACCAACCCGATGAACGCAAGGGCAATCACCGATCCCGCTTCTGCCCAAACCACATCTGGAAATGCCGCCGCGAAAATTAATCCAACAACGATCAAATTCGCAAACACCTCGGACAACAGGCGCAGCGCAATCACCACATTATAAGTCCATTCCCCGGTACGCCCAAAATGATCAAACAGCCAATCCTGTACCGATCCCGCGCGATCGCGCCGCAACCGCGCAACAATAAAGCCACCCGTCAGAAAACTCAGATAATATGTGGTATAGGCCAACGTGCCCGCAAACCCATAAAAATACCCCAAAATCGCGGCATTCATCAATGATCGTGCAAATATCCATGTGGTCACTTGGCTCAATACCAACACCCACAAACTGGGCTGTCCGCCAGCGTGATCCGCCCCTTCAAAAAATCCCGCGAGCCCAACATTGCGCGGCGCCAAATACAGGCTGATCCCTGACACAATCAAAACAAACCCAACCAACGCCCACGGGCTTGCAAATATTTCCATGATTTTCCCCTTAAAATTTGCGCGCTTCTATCACGCAAAATCCGATTCACATCATAGCTTTTCCTGACAAAGCCGTGAACGCTGGGTCATCTCTCCAAATGTTTAAAATATCCATAAAAGCGATGGCGCATCCGCACGCTACGCGATCAATTCAAAATCCGTGCTCGCCAGCACACGCCCGTTTACTTGCAAATGCACGCGGTGCGCACCTGTAAACAATTTAAACGTCGTCGCGTTGGCAACCAAACGGTGGCGTTTACGCAGTTCAACCACCTGCCCTTCCTTGATCTCAAACTGTTTTAACTTGAACACTTTGGGCTTGCGCTCACCATTTGCTTTGACGAATTCTATTATGAAATCTACGATCAACGGCTCATCTTGCGTCGCTGTAATCGTGCTCGAAATCTCCAAATAATCATCCATTTTCACGCGCTTGGGCACGGTGACGCCCCCCACCGTCACCGCTGGATTTTCACGATACCCTAACAAGGACAACGCATTCATATCCCCCTGTTTGATCAATGTGCGCAGCGCATGTTTGCACATCCACGCCATCTCTTTTGCGTCCTGCGCTCCACGATTGCGCCAATCGTGCAATGTCGCCACCACCAATTCTGGGTCAATCTTGGAAATATCATTCAGGTGATTGGCAACTGATCGCGTCACAAACCGTGTCCGATCGGCATATAACTGATCCAACAGCGGTATCGTTTGCGTCTGTTCCAGCGCGACCTTCTTGCCCCACGGCAACACGGGGCGCGTGCTTTCGCTGACTAACCTGCGCACGTGATAATTGTCATCGCGCGCCCATTCATCAAATATCGCCAGCACCCGCTCGGGGTATCTGATCAAAAAATGCCGCATCGCAAATTCCACAGAAAAGCGGCGTGTAATTGCGTGTAACAACACCATTGATCGCTCAAAATGCTGATCATTCAGCCCGTGCATCACCACATATTCACTGAGAGGCGCAAAAATAAAGCTGCCAAAATCATCATCTGATTTGCTCGGATCGAGCTCTGGCGGCAATGCCGCTTCAATCCGATCCACTGCATTTGCAAAATCATCTGGTAAGAACCGCGTCAAACATTGCGCGATCCAGCCAATGCGCGCCATCAATTCCAGATCCAGCATCCGCTCCATCACGGCTGCAATAAACCCATCCCGATCAAATTCAGAATCTGATGCATGGAAAAGTTCAGCCAGATAAGTCACCCGATCAAGGTTGAACAACTCGTCTTTCAGGCTGAACTTTTCTGCCATTTAAATCGTCGCCAATGTCGCGCCACCGTCAAGCAATAGGTTTTGCCCAACGATAAACCCAGCCTGCGTTGAACATAAAAACGCGCAGGCCGCACCAAATTCAGATGCCTCGCCATAACGCCCTGCAGGAATGGTGCCCTCGCGGTTTTTACGCGCTTGATCCATGCTGATCCCTTGCGCATTGGACACGCCAGTATCCAAGGAAACCGCACGATCAGTTGCGTGAATCCCAGGCAACAGGTTGTTAATTGTCACACCGCTTCCGGCCACTTGGCGCGCAGTTCCTGCAACATAACCCGTCAACCCTGTGCGTGCGGCATTAGACAGGCCAAGTGCTGCAATCGGTGCTTTCACGGATTGGCTAGTGATATTCACCACACGACCCCAACCCTGTTCCATCATGCTTGGCAAACAGGCCTTCATCAACGCAATTGGTGTTAACATATTGGCGTCCAGCGCCTTGATGAAATCATCACGATTCCAATCAGACCACACACCGGGGGGCGGCCCACCTGCGTTGGTGACCAAAATATCTACATGGCCCGCCGCATCCAAAACCTGCTTTTGTCCCGCTTCGGTTGTGATGTCACACGCCACCGCAGTCACATCCACACCGTGTACACGCAATTTTTCTGCCGCCGCGTCCAATGTTTCTTGTGTCCGCGCACAAATCACCAAATCAACGCCCGCTTTTGCCAATGCCTCTGCACAGCCAAAACCAAGCCCCTTTGACGCCGCCGATACGATCGCGCGTTTGCCTTTGATTCCTAAATCCATAATGCATTCCTTCTGCTTTTGGCGCAGACTAACGCATCATCGCACCACGTCCAGCAGAAATGGCATTATCTGGGATCACCACCAATATTCATGAATTTCTGCATTTCAGACACAACTGTATGCATGGTCTCTGCGCGAAATATACCAAAACTGTGTAATGTGAACCCGACATTCGCATCCCGCACCCGAAACAACACGCGCCGCATCCCGCGATGATCACCGCGTAACCGCGCAAACCAGATCCCTGAGATATCCGATAACTCATATCGTGTTTCATCAGCCGCGCGCAGCGGGTGTTTATGGGAATGCAGCACCGCATTCTGTTGGCGATCTATTGTCATTACCGTGACAGGTGCAAAAAACATCAACCCTGCCATTGGCATCACGAAAAACAAAACCGCCCCAAAATAATCGCCCAGCTGCCCTGATACCACTTTGTAAATGAAATAAAAGCCAGCCAATAAAAACGCACCAAAAAACATGCGCATGACTTTATTGTCCTCACACACAACCATCCGATTACTGTCTTGTGATATTATTTTCATAATTCCCCCTTCCATTATATCTATGCCGCCACTGACAATTTACAAGCAAAGGCACCATTCCTAACACCGCCACACCCTTCCAAATGTTTTAAATATCCAAATGACAACATCTGCCAAAACACCCCACGCATGCCATACACTTGTCCGCCATTTGTCCGACAGATGTCACACAGTGTTTTCTTGCCCTTCCTATAAACCTTATCTATACGCAGCCTCATGTTAGATCGCGCAGATAATTCATTCGTTTTGCCCCCCGAAATTGATCGGCGGCGCACATTCGCCATCATCTCTCACCCCGATGCGGGGAAAACCACTTTGACGGAAAAATTTCTGCTCTATGGTGGTGCGATTCAGATGGCTGGACAGGTGCGCGCCAAAGGCGAAGCACGCCGCACACGTTCCGATTTCATGCAAATGGAAAAGGATCGCGGCATTTCCGTATCCGCATCCGCTATGTCCTTTGAATTCAAGGATTTCTGGTTCAATCTGGTGGACACACCCGGTCACTCAGATTTTTCCGAAGACACCTATCGCACACTCACCGCCGTTGACGCTGCCGTCATGGTGATTGACGGTGCCAAAGGTGTTGAAAGCCAAACGCGCAAATTGTTCGAGGTCTGTCGCCTGCGCGATATGCCGATCCTGACGTTCTGTAATAAAATGGATCGCGAGAGCCGTGAAACATTTGATATTATTGACGAAATCCAAGAAAATCTTGCAATTGATGTCTGTCCTGCGAGTTGGCCAATTGGTGTTGGTCGTGAATTTTTGGGCTGTTACGATCTGTTAAATGATCGCCTCGAATTAATGGATCGCTCTGATCGCAATGTGATCGCGGAAAGCGTTGAAATCAACGGCTTGGATGATCCAAAACTGGCCGAACATGTGCCTGCGAACTTGCTTGAAAAATTCTTGGAAGAGGTCGAAATGGCACGCGAATTGCTGCCAGAATTCGACCACCAAGCATTCCTTGATGGCACGTTGACCCCAATCTGGTTTGGCTCTGCGATCAATAGCTTTGGCGTGCAGGAATTGATGGAAGGCATCGGAAAATTTGGCCCCAAACCACAGGTTTGCCCATCCGACGTACGCCCAATTTCCCCTGATGAGTCAAAGGTTTCGGGATTTGTGTTCAAGGTTCAAGCCAATATGGACCCCAAACACCGCGACCGCATTGCATTCGTGCGTTTGTGCGCCGGGCATTTCAAACGCGGCATGAAATTAACCCACGTGCGCAGCAAAAAAATCATGGCCATCGCCAGCCCTATGTTGTTCCTCGCATCAGATCGTGAATTGGCCGAAGAAGCATGGGCAGGCGATATTATCGGCATCCCCAACCACGGCCAATTGCGCATCGGTGATGCCCTGACCGAAGGCGAAATGCTGCGGTTCGCAGGCATCCCCTCATTCGCACCCGAATTGCTGCAATCCGTACGCGCCACCGACCCGATGAAGGCAAAACATCTGGACAAAGCATTGACCCAATTCGCCGAAGAAGGTGCTGCCAAGCTGTTCAAACCGATGATCGGTGCGGGCTGGATTGTGGGCGTTGTGGGCGCGTTGCAGTTCGAGGTTTTGGCATCACGCATCGAATTGGAATACGGCATTCCCGTGCGATTTGAACAAACCCAATTCACATCGGCCCGTTGGTTAACCGGTCCGAAAGAAAATGTTGATAAGTTCATTGATGGAAACAAGGGGCATATGGCAACGGATCATGATGGTGACCCCGTTTATATGACCCGCTTACAATGGGATATTGATCGTGTGGAACGTGATTTCCCTGAACTGAACCTGACTGATATCAAAACGGTGATGGTTTAACCTGCGGGCGCGGTGTTTCGCGCCCGATCACGCCGTGCCACGCTGCGGTCACCCTGCCACCATTGCCATGCATCGCGCAGATCAAACAGGATGGATATCAGATTCACCCAAAAGATAATCGCGATAAACGCACCGTACTTGTAATCGACATCCGCCCCCACCAACGGGTATGCGACGATCAACAACGGTATCCAAAATATCAGATGCGGTATCGCCATCGCCTTGGAAAACCCACGTTGAACCAACATGATCACAGCGTTCATCGCCAAGCCTAAAAACGCCAGCAACCCAATTAACCAGCCCATAGGATCGAACAAAAAGTTGGATGACAGAACATTCACAGGCACCAATATTAGCGCGATCCACAATTGCACCCAAAGCGGTAATGCGCGAAAGCTTTGCCAAATATCCAACAGGTAACGGATCACTTGGTTTCCCAACCAACCACGATTTCATCCTCTAGGTAAACACGCGTTCCATAACGGTTTTTACCTTTTTCGTCGTATTTCATTTCATGTTTAGTTTTAGTTTTCATTACCACTTCATCCAGATCAGCGGGAATGCCCCAGACATCCACAACCATATCCATGGTCATGCCACGCGCAATGCGCCCTGCCATCATGCTGTTCACCATTTCAACATCGTTGTATCGTTTCATCCACAACGCACGTCGCCCTGCGCGCCACGCCATGCGCAACATGATCAATGCGATAATTCCAACCACAATCGCGGCCACGAAATAAATAAACCAATCTGGCATAGCGCCCCCAAACATCAATATCTGTCCACTATATAGGCAATTTTGTCGCGCAAACAATCTTAACCACACCTGTTCTTTTCGCCAGATTGACATATGCGTAAAATCCTTTAAATCATGCCCAGAGGATATGATGACACTTCGGTCATCGGGCCGCGATGAGCATGCGGCAATTATTAATGCCGCAACTAAACGCGAGAAATATGACAAAATTTATAGATTTGGGCCTGTCTCCAAAGGTCCTAAAAGCAATAGCCGATGTTGGCTATGATACCCCCACCCCCATCCAAGCCGAGGCAATACCCCCCGCATTGGAAGGACGCGATGTTTTAGGCATTGCGCAAACGGGTACGGGCAAAACGGCGGGCTTTACCCTGCCAATGATCCACAAATTGGCACGGGGTCGCGCACGCGCACGGATGCCACGCAGCCTTGTTTTGGCGCCGACCCGCGAATTGGCGGCACAGGTTGCGGAAAACTTCGAGCTTTATGCGAAATACGTAAAACTGGATATGGCCCTGTTGATCGGTGGCGTATCGTTTAACGAACAAGATAAGCTGATTGATCGCGGCGTTGATGTGTTGATCGCAACACCAGGTCGTTTGTTGGATCATTTCGAACGTGGCAAACTGTTGCTTACGGGTATTGAGATCATGGTGGTGGACGAAGCTGACCGTATGTTGGATATGGGGTTCATTCCCGATATTGAACGTATTTTCAAACTGACACCTTTCACCCGACAAACCCTGTTTTTCAGCGCGACAATGGCACCTGAAATTACGCGGATCACACAAGAGTTTTTGCAAAATCCAACACGGATCGAAGTCGCGCGCCAAGCAACGACTTCGGAAAATATAGAACAAAAAGTTTGCTGTTTCAAAGCGCCAAATCGCAAAGTCGAGGCGAAGGTGAAACGCGATACATTGCGCGCAATTATCGAGAGCCAATCCGAAACGCTGACCAACGGTATTATCTTTTGCAACCGCAAGGTTGATGTTGATATCGTTCTGAAGTCATTGAAAAAACACGGCTATAACGCAGGCGCCATTCACGGCGATCTGGATCAGCGTTACCGCATGGAAGTGCTGAACGGATTTCGCAATAACGACATTCAATTGTTGGTCGCATCTGATGTGGCGGCGCGTGGTTTGGACATTCCGAATGTATCACATGTCTTTAACTATGACGTTCCAATCCATTCCGAAGACTACGTCCACCGTATTGGCCGCACAGGTCGCGCAGGGCGTAGTGGCTGGGCGTTCATGCTTTGCCTACCCCACGAGCAAAAGCATCTGGACAAGATCGAAGAATTGGTGAAACAGCCCATTCCACGTATTGATGCGCCTATTGCAGAAACGCCAAAATCAACACGCGCGCCAAAGGCCGATAAACCAAAACACGACCAAAAAGAAAAACCGCAACGCGCCAAGCCACAACAGGCCAAGCCAGCAGCGGACAAAACCGACAAGCAAGATAAAGCACCTGCGAAACAGCAACCGGAAAAGAACGATCAAAACAATCGTCAAAAACAGCCGCGCAATCACAAACAAGAACCAAAGAACACGGTCAAAGGCATGGGCGACCATATGCCCGCATTTATGACGCAATCCTTTGATTTTGTGAAAAAAGACCCAGCGCCTCAAAATGTATCGGATGAAGACACCGATACAAACGACGACGCATAATCAACGCAAATTTTGAAAAATTTAGGGCGCTTGGTACCAAACCAAGCGCCCTTATTTTATGCGGCTTCTAAACGGTTGATCAAAACCTTGACCACTGGTTTTTTACCTGTTTCGTCTTTGCACACTTTGCGCACAGCACGTTCGGTCAACTCTTCGACCTTGTTATCATCGCCCAATGATTTTGCATTGGCGGCCATCAACGCTTGTTCAACCATCGCTTCGATTTGTTCGGCCAGATCATCCTCGATCGGGTTGGTTTCTGGTAAACCCGTTGGTTCGGCCCAAACGCCAAGCAATTCTTTTTCTTCGATCACCAGTGATACGGAAACCATGCCGCGCGTTGCCATGCGGATACGTTCCAACACCACTCCGTGCATCGCACCGATCAAACGTGTACCGTCCAGATAAACGCGCCCAGTTTCGATGTGATCATATGTTGCCGGGGCTTTGCCAGTGATATCCAGCATCGTGCCATTGGCCGCAACCGCTGCATTGATGCCCTTGGATTCGGCCAAATCAGCATGTTCACGCAGATGGCGGAATTCACCATGCATCGGGATCAACATATTGGGTTTCAACAGGTCATGAATACGTTCCAAATCGGGGCGATTGGCATGGCCCGATACGTGATAAATCCCAGCACTATCATCAATTACATTCACCCCTTGCATCGCAAAGCTGTTGATAATACGCCCAACGGATTTTTCATTGCCCGGGATGGTTTTGGATGAAAACAGGAATGTATCATCCTCTTTCAACGTGATGCCCAGATATTTACCGTTAGCCAATTGGCCAGATGCCGCGCGACGTTCGCCTTGGCTCCCTGTCACGAGTAACATCAAATGATCGCGTGGCACGTCTTGGATGTCTTCCAGTGGAATGGTGGGTGGAAAATTATCCAACACACCCGTTGATTGGGCATATCCCAACATGCGTTGCATTGAACGCCCCAACACGCAGACAGAACGCCCTGCATCAACACCCGCTTGCGCCAATGTGCGCAGACGCGCGATGTTGGATGCAAATGTGGTGGCGACAACCATGCCGCTGGCACCTTTGATCATTTTGCCAAGTGGTTCGGGTAATGTCGCCTCTGAACGCCCTGGCTGGGTGCTAAAGACATTCGTACTGTCACAGACCAACGCGTGCACGCCCTGTTTGCCAAGCTCTGCGAACAGCGCTGCGTTAAAGGGTTCGCCAACCATTGGGCTTTCGTCCAGTTTCAAATCCCCCGTGTGAACGATGCGCCCTGCTGGCGTATCGATCACCAAACCAGATGCCTCCGGTATGGAATGGGATACGGGCAAGAAACCGATCTTCATTTCGCCACATGTCACCTGTTCTGGATATGGACCGACAACCTCAACCAAATTTGGGTCTTGGCCGCGTTCTTCCATTTTGGCGCGTGCAACCGCACCTGTGAATTTGCGACAATAGATCGGTGCTTTCAGGCGGGGATATAACAGGCCAATCGCACCGATATGGTCTTCGTGCGCGTGGGTGATGAAAATACCATCCAAACGATCCGCACGTTGTTCGATATACGCAGGGTCCGCCATGATCAGATCAACACCAGGCGTGCCATCCATATCGGGGAATGTCACACCCACATCCACCAGAATAAAGCGTTCCTTACCCGCAGGGCCATAGCCGTACAGATACATGTTCATGCCAATTTCGCCCGCACCACCCAGTGGCAGGAACACCAATTTATTTTTCGAAGTCATATTATGTGTCGTTTCGTTCTGCGATCAACTTTAACCCATGCAGGGTCAAATCTGTTTCTAAGTTATCAAATATGTCTGTGCCACGTTCAAACAACGAGGCCAAGCCGCCTGTGCCGATGATTTTCATCTTGCGTGGGTGTTCGGCGCGGATTTGTTTACATATCCCTTCAACCAACCCGACGTAACCCCAAAACACGCCCGATTGCATACATTCCACTGTATTTGTCCCAATCACCTTGTCTGGCATTGTAACGTCGATATGTGGCAATGCTGCGGCAGCGGCGTGCAATGCCTCCATCGACAGGTTCACGCCGGGTGCAATCACACCACCGATATATGCGCCATCTTGGTCAACCACGTCAAACGTGGTGGCCGTGCCAAAATCCACGACAACCAAATCGCCGCCGTATAAATCATGCGCCGCAACGGTATTAACCAATCGATCTGGCCCCACGGTCGTGCCCGCATCGACGCGCACATCAATGCCCAATTCGGTTTCAGGTTTACCAACCACAATCGGGCGACAATCGAAATAGCGGTCTGATAGGACACGAATATTAAACACTGCGCGTGGCACGGTAGAACTGACAATCACACGATCAAGCGTTGCCTTGATCCCGTTTAAGTCCATCAACTGTTTGAGGAATACATAATATTCATCCGCCGTGCGTTTCGCCACGGTTTCACAGCGCCAAGATGCGATGAATTCTTTACCATCGTGAATGGCAAAAACCGAATTTGTATTCCCAATATCGATGGCCAATAACATTTGGTATCCTTTAGGTGAAAAAGATTTCGGCGGCGTGAATTGCACAGCGCCCTTTGGCGGTTTGTAATATAACCGCGCCTGTTTGGTCTAGCGTCTCGAACGTGCCAACGGTATCACCTTTTGGCGTGCGCGCAACAATGGTTTCCCCCAAGCGTGCGGCATGTGCCAACCAATCACTACGGGTGCTGTCAAAACCATTTGCACGGAATTGCGTTTCACGGGCATCATATGCGGGTGCCAGCGCATCCAAGAAACGTTCTGCGCTGATGTTCAGGCCAACATCGCCAAGCAACGATTTTGCAGGTGTCGCGGTGGTTTCCATTTTGTCAGGCTCGGGCGCATGGGCAAGGTTTACACCGATACCGATGCAAATATGGCTGGGCCCGACACCCGCCGTTTCCAACAGAATGCCCGCAACCTTGCCACCATCTAGCAATACATCATTTGGCCATTTTAATGATAATCGATCCGCCGACACACCCACATCAATCAGCGCATCGTATAATGCAAGTGCGGCGACAAAGCTGCGCAATGCAACCGTGTTCAAATCATCCTTGATATCTGCCAGATACGTCGCAGCAAAATTGCCCCGCTGCGTTGACCACGCACGCCCGCGACGCCCAACGCCATCCGTTTGTTCATGGGCCATGATCCAAACGGGCGACGCGCCATCATTAACGATCGCGCGTGCATAAATATTGGTGCTGTCGATGGTATCAAATACGCGGCGGCCCACGCCGGTGGGCCAGCCATTCATTTTAGCGCAACAAGCTCGCGGCGGCGTTGGCGGCCAAACCTTCGATCCCGAATAGGTTCACAATACCCGCGATCATCACAAACGCAGATGCCATCAAGGCCACGTAGTGCAATGTTGGCATTTTACCGTTCAAGGCATCCGCCTCTTCGCCAAAATACATCAGATAAATGATGCGCAGGTAATAAAACGCACCGATCACTGATGCAATCACACCCGCAATGGCCAGCCAAGCCAGATCGGCCTGCACCGCCGCTTTCAGAACATAAAATTTACCAAAAAAACCAACTAGTGGTGGGATACCCGCAAGTGAGAACATCAATGCGGCAAGTGCTGCTGCGCGCAATGGTTCTTGGCGAGAATAAAGACCAAGCGCGGAAATATCCGTCACCGGATTGCCGTCTTTTTCCATGTTCAGGATAAACGCAAACACACCCACATTCATCACCACATAGATCACCATGTAAATCAGCAATGATTGCACGCCCAGCTCTGTACCCGCAGCCAAACCCATCAGCGCAAACCCCATATGAGAGATCGATGAATAAGCCATCAGACGTTTGATGTTGGTCTGTCCAATTGCCGCAATCGCGCCCAAGAACATCGACACAACAGATAGGAATGCAACGATCTGTTTCCAATCAGATACCGCGCCACCAAATGCATCATGTACGACGCGTGCAAACAGACATGCGGCGGCAACCTTTGGTGCGGTTGCGAAAAACGCGGTCACGGGTGTTGGCGAGCCCTCGTAAACATCGGGCGTCCACATGTGAAACGGTGCGGCAGAGATTTTGAACCCCATGCCGACGCACATGAACACAAGGCCAAACAACATGCCAAGCCCAAGTTCGCCGTCGTGAATGGTAGATGCGATGCCCGCAAACTGTGTGGTTCCCGCATAACCGTAAACCAGTGATGCACCGTACAACAGCAAACCAGATGACAACGCGCCAAGCACAAAATATTTCAAACCCGCCTCGGTTGAACGCAGGCTATCACGGCGAAATGCCGCAATCACGTAAAGAGACAGCGATTGCAATTCCAACCCCATATAAAGCGCCATCAAATCACCCGACGATACCATCATCATCATACCAACATTGGCCAATGCGATCAGGACAGGAAATTCAAATTTCAACAGATTGTTACGGCGCAGATATTCCTGTGACAGCAACAACATAATGGCAGATGCAAATAACATCACAACCTTGGCAAAACGCGAAAACCCATCATCGATGAATGCGCCACGAAATGCGCTACGCGATACATCAACGTCAGCAGCAATCCACAGCCCCAAGCCCGCCATTACCAACGCAGTCAGCCAAAAAATGGTGCCCGCCAGACGATCCTTGCCGCCATATACGGCGACCATGAGGATAAACATGGAATAGCCTGCCAGAATGATTTCTGGCAAAACGATTTTGATATCTGTGCCGATCATGTCAGTCACCCTTAATTAATGCGACACAACAGGTGCGACGGTTTCAACCACGCCCTGTGCTGTCGCGACATTGTCTAACAAATTGCTTACCGCTGGGCCAATCAGATCCAGAACCAATGCAGGATAAACACCCAACAGAATGGTCATCACGATCAATGGTGCCATCATCAGCTTTTCGCGCGTATCCATATCGGCGATTGATTTCAGACTTTCCTTGATCAAATCACCAAACACCACACGACGATACAGCCAAAGCGCATAGGCCGCCGACAGGATCACACCCGTGGTTGCACCAAATGCAACCCATGTGTTTGCTTGGAATGCACCAACCAGTGTCAGGAATTCACCCACAAACCCAGATGTGCCTGGCAAACCAACATTGGCCATGGTGAACAACATGAATACCAGCGCGTAAACGGGCATACGCACAACCAAACCACCATATGCGTCGATATCGCGTGTGTGCATCCGATCATAGATCACACCAACAGCCAAGAACAACGCACCAGAGATAAAGCCGTGGCTGATCATTTGGAAAATCGCACCATCAATACCCTGTTGGTTCATCGCAAAAATACCCATGGTAACGAACCCCATGTGAGCGACGGATGAATAGGCAATCAGCTTTTTCATGTCTTCTTGCATCATCGCCACAAGCGATGTGTAAATGATTGCGATCACAGACAGGGTCATCACGAAATCGGCCAGAATTGCAGATGCCTCAGGGAACATAGGCAAGCTAAACCGCAAGAACCCATAACCACCCATTTTCAACAGAACCGCCGCCAAAACAACAGAACCCGCTGTTGGCGCCTGAACGTGTGCGTCGGGCAACCATGTATGCACGGGCCACATCGGCATTTTCACCGCGAATGATGCAAGGAATGCCAAGAACAGCAATGTTTGAATACCACCAACAATGGTAATCCCAAGGATGGTGAAATCCGCGCTGTCAAATGTATGTGTGTTCAACAATGTTGGAATATCGGTCGTACCCGCATCCCACCACATATACAGCATCGCAACCAGCATCAAAACGGAGCCAAGCAATGTGTAGAGAAAAAATTTGAACGAAGCGTAAATGCGTTCTTTGCCGCCCCAAATACCAATGATCAAGAACATCGGGATCAGGCCTGCTTCGAAAACCACATAGAACAGGATCATATCAAGCGCACAGAAAACCGCGATCATCAGGGATTCCAAAACCAAGAAAGCGATCATGTATTCTTTGACGCGGTGTTCAACCTTCCAACATGCGCCAATCACGATGGGCATCAAGAATGTGGTCAACATCACGAACAGGACCGAAATCCCATCAACACCAACCTTGTATTGCAAACCTGCAAGCCATTCGTGGGTTTCCACCAATTGGAACCCTGTGTTGTTTTTGTCAAAACTGGTCAGGATAAAGATCGACGCCACAAAGTTGGCAATCGTTGCCACCAGCGCCAACACCTTGGCATTATGCTGTGCCGCAGCATCTTCGCCACGCAGAACAAACATCAGGATAAACGCTGCCACCAAAGGCAGGAATATCACAAGGGACAAAAGACTGTCAGTCAAGGCCATTAGTGAGCCCCCCCAGTAATCGCAAAGTAAGTGATAATCGCCGCGAGCCCGAGGAACATCGCAAATGCATAATGGAACAAGTAACCAGATTGCGCCCGCCCTGCCCATTTGGTCAGGAATGGAATAATCCCCATGGCCAAGCCGTTGATGCCACCATCAATCACCTTGCCATCGCCCTTTTTCCACAAGAACCGACCAAGAGCCTTGGCTGGGTTTACAAAAATCAAATCGTACAATTCGTCGAAATACCATTTGTTTTGCAAAAACGCATACAACCCGCTGTGTTGCTCTGCCAATTTCGCAGGTGCCGTTGGTTTTTTGATATACATGATCCATGCCAAGATGAAGCCAGACAACATCGCAACAAACGGTGAAACCTTGACCCAGTTTGGCACGCTATGCGCATCATGGATCACGTGGTTGGTGTCGTGGTTTGCGTAAACCGAATGACCAAAGAATTCTTCAACGTGGTGGCCAAAGAAATCTTCATACCACAACATGCCTGCAAAAATCGCACCCAGCGCCAAAACCGCCAATGGGATCAACATCACCATCGGGCTTTCATGCGCATGTTCATGTGTATGCTTGTCACCACGCTCTGTGCCATAAAAAGTCAGAAAGATCAGGCGCCATGAATAAAAGCTGGTCATGGCCGCGGCAATCACCAACATGATAAATGCATATTGCGCAGGACCCGCACCCGCAGCGAACGTCGATTCAATGATCGCATCCTTGGACAAGAAACCCGCGAAACCGATATGTGTCAGCGGGATACCAACACCCGTAATCGCCAATGTGCCGATCATCATCGCCGCAAATGTATAAGGGATCTTTTTGCGCAGGTTACCGTAATTGCGCATATCCTGTTCGTGGTGCATCGCATGGATCACAGACCCCGCGCCCAAGAACAACATTGCCTTGAAAAACGCGTGAGTGAACAAATGGAACATCGCCACTGGATAGGCACCGATACCCGCCGCCACAAACATATAGCCAAGCTGTGAACAGGTGGAATATGCAATCACGCGTTTAATATCGTTTTGCACCAAGCCAACGGTTGCGGCGAAAAACGCCGTCGTTGCACCGATCACGATAATAAAATTCGGGGTGAATGT
This sequence comes from Paramylibacter ulvae, assembly GCF_014652655.1. Taxonomy (GTDB): domain Bacteria; phylum Pseudomonadota; class Alphaproteobacteria; order Rhodobacterales; family Rhodobacteraceae; genus Amylibacter; species Amylibacter ulvae. The sequence goes on along the minus strand of NZ_BMZF01000004.1, from coordinate 219,549 downwards.
GGCGTATTCCATTAGTGGTGACAAACGACACACCATGAAAACACCCGCCGTTACCATCGTCGCCGCGTGGATCAAGGCGGACACAGGTGTCGGCCCTTCCATCGCGTCTGGCAACCATGTGTGCAAGAACAACTGTGCTGATTTACCCATCGCACCGATGAACAGCAACATTGTGATCACTTCGAGAGCGTTGATATCCCAGCTTAGGAACCGAATAGTTTGCTGTGAAATTGCCTCGGCCGTATGGGGATCAAGAATTTCGGAAAAATTGATGCTCTTGGTCAGGAAATACAGACCAAAAATACCCAATGAAAAACCAAAGTCACCCACACGGTTCACAACAAACGCTTTGATCGCCGCTGCATTCGCCGTTGGTTTGCGGTAATAAAAACCGATCAACAGATATGATGCAACGCCCACACCTTCCCAACCGAAAAACAGTTGCAACAGGTTATCAGCCGTCACCAGCATCAACATCGCCCAAGTAAAGAACGACAGATAAGCAAAGAAGCGCGGCTTATACCTTTCGCCTTCTTTCCACTGGGGATCGTCGGCCATATAGCCCCATGAATACAAGTGCACCAATGATGATACGGTTGTAATCACGATCAACATAATCACGGTCAAACGGTCAACGCGGATGGCCCAATCGGTGGACAATCCACCGCTTTCAACCCAGCGCATCAACGGGATCACATGGTCATTGCCATGGAATGTTAAAAACGCGACCCAAGACAGGATTGCGGACAGAAACAACAAACCCGTTGCCACCATCATCGCCGCTTTTTCGCCGATCATCCGATGGCCGAAACCACAGATAAGCGCACCAACAAGCGGAGCAAAAAGAAGTATTTGTTCCATTGCCCCTTAACCTTTCATTACGTTGACATCTTCAACAGCAATCGTGCCACGATTACGGAAGAAGCAAACCAAAATCGCCAGACCAATCGCGGCCTCTGCCGCCGCAACTGTCAGCACAAACAGTGTGAAAACCTGCCCCGTCAAATCCCCATGATGGGCGGAAAAGGCAACCAGGTTGATATTCACCGCAAGCAACATCAATTCGATCGACATCAAAATGACGATCACGTTTTTGCGGTTTACAAAAATTCCGAAAATGCCGGTCACAAACAAGATCGCGGCGACGGTAAGATAATGTTCAACTGGTATCATAGTCCCTGCCCCGGTTTTACGTTTTTGATTTCCATAGTTTTCGCTGGATCACGATGCATCTGTGTTTGAATATTTTGGCGTTTCACATCCGTGCGATGACGCAATGTCAAAACAATCGCACCGATCATCGCCACCAACAGGATCAAACCAGATGCTTGGAATAGATAGATATAATCAGTGTAAATCACTGACCCCAGTGCAATCGTGTTATGTTTTTCTGCCAAATCCGGTGTTACCGATTGACGAAGCGCCTCTGCGTTATCGGCCACGTTCCAATGGCCAAATACCAATCCCAATTCGATCAACAACACCGCGCCAATGGCCAAACCAAACGGCAGGTATTTGGCCATACCGCCCTTAAGTTCCACAAAATCGACATCCAGCATCATCACCACGAACAAGAACAAAACCGCGACAGCGCCGACGTAAACAATCGCCAAAATCATCGCGACAAATTCCGCACCGATCAGGATGAACATGCCAACCGCGCTAAAGAATGCCAAAATCAACCACAGCACCGAATGCACTGGGTTGCGTGCCAATACGACGAACAGCCCCGAACAGACCGCAACAATCGCAAATAAGTAAAAGGCAAGAAGTGTAATGCCCATAAGATGTTTCCCCTATCTGTATCGCTTACCGGTACGGTGCGTCTAATTCGATGTTACGTGCGATTTCCGCTTCCCAACGTTCGCCATTGGATAACAATTTATCCTTGTCGTAGAACAGCTCTTCGCGGGTTTCTGTGGAAAATTCGAAATTTGGCCCCTCGACGATGGCATCCACTGGGCATGCTTCTTGGCAGAAGCCACAGTAAATGCATTTTGTCATGTCGATGTCATAACGTGTTGTACGCCGTGATCCATCATCGCGCGGTTCCGCATCAATGGTGATGGCCTGTGCGGGGCAAATTGCCTCGCAGAGTTTACATGCGATACAACGCTCTTCGCCGTTGGGATAACGGCGCAATGCGTGTTCACCACGAAAACGCGGGCTTAACGGCCCTTTTTCATGGGGATAGTTCAGCGTCGCCTTGGGGCGAAAAAAGTATTTCATTCCCAATTTAAAACCGACAATGAAATCCGCTAGCAAAAAGTATTTCGCCGAGCGCGCATAATCAAACGCCATCAAATCCGTCCTTTATATTCTGCAAGCATTTTTGCAGGAAGTTGTATCGCCAGCTCTTCTTTCATTTGGAAATGTGTCACAACATCATCCCAATGTCCGCCCTTTTGTGTGTTGTTCAAACTCCACAAAGCGGATTCAGCGCATGGCGCGTTATTCAGTTCGTCACATGCCTGTGCACGCAACAATTGGAACGCCGCATAGTTATGGCGCACCTTTTCATAAGAATAGTCATCTTCGAAACCAGCGCGGAAACGCTCGTTATAAAAATCCAGCGTCCAAATCGCATTCTCCGCTAGAAATTTACGAAACGCAGGGCGGCCAGTTTGCAATGTTTTGAACGAAGACACTTCGAACAATTCAGCAAATCGTGCCAACTTTGCAGCGTCGTTTTTATACAGATGTTCCATCATATCCATGGATGTCAGAACCTGTGTTGATGCCATCACCACGCAAACATCACGCTTGGCCACCACACAATCCTCTGCCATCGCATGAAGCGATATTGTTTCATCCCCAACGTCAGCCGCCATCGGCGAGACCATAAGGCCAATCGCAAACGACAATGATGTTGTTAATCGACGCAACATAATTAACCCCCAACAACCCAGCGTGCATAGGCACCGCCAAAGGCACCGAATTGTGCAAAGAATGCCACGATCACGACCCAAGCCAATGACATTGGCAAGAATACTTTCCAACCCAAGCGCATCAATTGGTCATAGCGGTAACGCGGTGTAATCGCCTTGACCATTGCGAACATGAAAAAGAAGAACGCCATTTTACCGATCAACCACAATGGGCCGTCTGGCAATCCCGGGATTGGTGACAACCAACCACCAAAGAAGAACAACGATGTCAGCGCACACATCAACCAAATCGCCAGATATTCACCGATCATGAATAACAAGAATGGTGTTGATGAATATTCAACCTGATACCCCGCCACCAATTCTGATTCCGCCTCTGGCAAATCAAACGGTGGGCGGTTGGTTTCGGCCAATGCCGAGATAAAGAACAGGAATACCATTGGGAAGTGTGGCAACCAATACCAGCTGAGCGCGCCGTAATTGCCATCTTGGGCTTTTACGATATCAACCAATGACAACGAACCCGTTGAAATGATGATGCCCACGATGATGAAACCAATGGAAACCTCGTATGAAATCATCTGTGCGGCGGAACGCAAGCTGCCCAGAAATGGGTATTTCGAGTTGGACGCCCAACCACCCATAATCACGCCGTAAACTTCCAGCGAACCAATCGCGAAAATATAAAGGATTGCAATGTTTAGATCCGAAACAATCCATGTTTCGTTAAACGGAATAACCGCCCAGATCACCACAGGCAGCACAAATGCAATCATCGGTGCCAGCAAAAACACGGTTTTATCCGCACCCGCAGGTATCACCACCTCTTTGACGATATATTTCACAAAATCTGCGATCAACTGAAACAGACCCCAAGGGCCAACAACGTTTGGACCGCGGCGCATCTGAACTGCACCCCAGATTTTACGATCGCCATACACAAGGAACATCGCACACACCAACAAGAACCCAATCACAGCCAGACACTGTGCAAGGATGGTCACGAAAATTCCAAGATTTGTTTCGAAAAAGCCCATGATCAATTCCTATTCCGCTGCAAGTGCTGCTGATTTGCGTTCTGCTGCATTTCGCGCAAGCTCTGCCATAACTTCGGATGCACGTGCAATCGGGTTTGTGAGGTAATGTTCCGAAATCGCATATTTAAATGCACCTTTGCCCAATTTCTTGGGTTTCAATGCCGCGCCTTCGTTTTCTGGCACCATATCAATCGCACCCAGATGCGGATATTGCGCAAAAAGTGCCGCGCGAAGCTGTGCTAGACTGTTATATGGCAATGTCGCGCCCAATTCGGCGGACAAGGCGCGTAAAATTGCCCAGTTTTCGCGTGCATCACCAGGTGCAAAGCCTGCGCGCGCTGTCATTTGCGCACGCCCCTCGGTGTTTACAAAAATACCGCTCTCTTCTGTGTATGCCGCCGCTGGCAGGATAACATCGGCACGATGCGCACCACGATCACCATGTGACCCTTGGTAGATCACAAATGGGTTGTCGGCGATTTCAACCTCATCCGCGCCAAGGTTGAAAACCACATCTGGGCTTTTCAACGCGGTTTTAATTCCGCCTTTGGTGACAAAATCAATATCCATGCCACCCACACGTGCCGCGGCTGTGTGCAAGATCAACAATTTGCTGTCTGTATTGCTGGCCAATTGTTGTACCGCGGCCAATACCGCGTCACCATCCGCGCCTTGCAATGCGCCTTGGCCGACAATCACAATGGATTTTTTCTTCTTTGTCGCGGCGCTGATTTTCTTGGCAACCAAGCCTTCCAACGCGGCGCGATCTGTGCCGACATGGGCGTAATCATATGTCAAATCAATCGCATCGCCAACCAAACCAACGGTTGCGCCGTTGATCCATGCCTTGCGGATACGCGCATTCAACACAGGTGCTTCCGCGCGTGGGTTGGTGCCGATCAATTGGATCATTTCCGCATCATCAATATCAGCGATGGTTGCGGTGCCAACATATGCGGCGCGATTGCCTGCTGGTAATTTCGCATCATCAACGCGACATTCCACATTGCCACCCAAACCGGTGACCAATTCTTTTAGTGCAAACATCGCCTCAACAGGGGCAACATCGCCCGCGATTGCAGTAACTGATTTGCCTTTTACGGCCTTGGCGATTGCTTTGAATGCTTCGTCCCATGTTGCAGGTTTCAATTTACCACCCTTGCGAACATATGGGCGATCCAGACGTTGACGGCGCAGACCATCCCAGATGAAACGGGATTTATCCGATAGCCATTCCTCGTTCACACCATCATGGTTGCGCGGCATAATGCGCATCACTTCGCGACCTTTGGTATCCACACGAATGTTGGACCCAAGCGCATCCATCACATCAATCGTTTCTGTCTTTTTCAATTCCCACGGACGCGCCGTGAATGAATATGGTTTCGATGTCAGCGCACCAACAGGGCAAAGATCAATGATGTTGCCTTGTAACTCGCTGTCCAAGGTTTGGTTCAAATACGATGTGATTTCCGCATCTTCACCGCGCCCCGTTTGGCCCATCTGTGTGATGCCAGCGACCTCTGTTGTGAAACGCACACAACGCGTGCATGAAATACAACGCGTCATCTGTGTGCCAACCAATGGCCCCAGATCCAAATCTTGGGTGGCGCGTTTTGGTTCGCGGAAACGTGAAAAATCAACGCCATATGCCATGGCCTGATCTTGCAAATCACATTCACCACCCTGATCGCAAATCGGGCAATCGAGCGGGTGGTTGATCAACAAAAATTCCATCACGCCTTCACGTGCCTTTTTCACCATTGCCGATGTGGTTTTCACCACGGGCGGTTGGCCTTCTGGGCCGGGGCGCAAATCGCGCACCTGCATCGCACAGGATGCGGCGGGTTTTGGTGGGCCACCTACGATTTCCACCAAACACATACGACAGTTACCAGCAATCGTCAGACGCTCGTGATAGCAAAAGCGCGGTACTTCGATGCCCGCCACTTCGCAGGCTTGCAGCACAGTCATTGCGCCGTCCACTTCGACTTCGTTATCGTCGATGATTACTTTGCGTAGGTTTGTCATTACCCTATTAGCCCTTTAACAGAACGCCAACTTGGCTGTTCTTTTTGATTTCACGTTGCCCCAATGGGCAAAATGTTTCTGGTGCGTTGATGTTCACACCCTGCGATTTCAGATACGGAACGACACGCGCCCGCAATTTTGCCTTTTCTTTATCATCTTCGATGAATGCTTTCACCTCGGAATATGAATATCCTTTGGTTTTTGCGTATGAAAATAATGATTGGGCAAAAGACAAGCCCTTGATCTTGCGCGTTGAAATGGATGAACAGCGTTTGCCAATCTCATTTGCCACGGCCATATCGAACAATCCTTGGGAGATTTTGTCATAACTCCACAATGATGGTTTCGCCACGGCGACACCTGCAATAATCACGCTGATTGCTGCGGCTGTTGTTAAAATATTTCTCATACCATTGTTTCCTTCTGGTTTTGCGTTACGCAAAATGTAGGAAGCATGGCCATGTTATCCAATGACAGGGCGTTGTTATCCCTTATTTCATTGGATTTTGTCCCATTCCACATCGGGGTCATTGAATTGAGTTTACACATATTCATCCCCCTATTTCTTTTTCAAAAAGCGCCCGATCTGGGTGCGCTTTGCGTATTGTTCATCGGCGACAGTACAAAACTGTGTGAAATTTTCGCGCGTGATGCCAAGGCGTTCCAAATTTTCACTGAGCTTTTCTGCAATGATTTGTTTTGAATGGCGCGTTTTCATCAAACTACCCGCACCACGTTGAAAGTATTCGTATTCGCGCGCAGGCACATCATCGCGCCCTTCCAGAACACTGGTGCGAATGGCGAATTTCTCGATCACCCGCTCATTTTCATCTGGGTTAAATTTATAATCAGGGCATAATGAAACCATGCGAGATGCAATTTCCGCCTCCGCAACATCATCCAAGAAATCCGTTTGCACCTTCAACAGTTTTTCCGATGTCGGAACAAAGTTCATAGGCACACCCACGCTGCCACCACCACCCGTGGTGCAGCCAAACAACGCAAAGCATAGTGCCACGCTGGGTAAGCCAATTTTTGTTCCCTTTCGCATAAACCTGCTCCGGTACTTGGTGAAACTTGCTACTACTCTGCCGCAACCGCGCTGACGCGCCCTGTGCGTTTGTGTTTAATACGGTCTTCGATTTCATCGCGGAAATGGCGGATCAAACCTTGGATCGGCCAAGCTGCCGCATCACCCAGCGCACAAATTGTGTGGCCTTCTACTTGTTTGGTCACATCCAACAACATATCGATTTCTTCGGGTTCTGCATCGCCCGTTACCAAACGATCCATCACGCGCATCATCCAACCCGTCCCTTCGCGACACGGTGTGCATTGCCCACATGATTCATGTTTGTAAAATTTAGACAAACGCCAGATCGCCTTGATCACATCGGTGTTTTGATCCATCACGATCACAGCCGCGGTGCCAAGCCCGGAACGTTGTTCACGCAGCCAATCAAAGTCCATGATCGCATCGTTACATGTTGCGGCTGGCAGCATTGGCACAGATGACCCACCTGGGATCACGGCCTTGAGGTTTTTCCAACCACCGCGCACACCACCACAATGTTTTTCTAACAATTCTTGTAATGGGATCGACATCGCCTCTTCCACCACGCATGGGTTTTCAACGTGACCAGAAATCGCAAACAATTTTGTGCCTGCGTTATTTTCACGGCCAAAGCTTGAAAACCAATCCGCACCACGGCGCAGGATTGTTGGTACAACGGCAATCGATTCCACATTGTTCACGGTTGTCGGGCAACCATAAAGCCCCGCACCCGCAGGAAACGGTGGTTTCATACGCGGCATGCCTTTTTTGCCCTCTAGGCTTTCAAGCAATGCAGTTTCTTCACCACAGATATACGCACCCGCACCGTGATGCAGATACAGATCAAAATCCCAACCGGATTTTGCGGCATTTTTACCGAGCAAGCCCGCATCATATGCTTCGTCAATCGCAGCCTGTAATGCTTCGCGTTCGCGGATGAATTCACCACGGATATAAATGTAACCAGCGTTTGCACCCATGGCGAAACCTGCGATCAAACAGCCCTCGACCAATGTATGGGGATCGTGGCGCATGATTTCGCGGTCTTTACATGTGCCTGGTTCTGATTCATCGGCGTTCACAACCAGATATGATGGGCGACCATCGGATTCTTTTGGCATGAATGACCATTTCAAACCCGTCGGGAAACCCGCACCACCACGGCCGCGAAGCCCCGATTTTTTCATTTCATCAATGATCCAGTCGCGACCATTTTTGATGAATTTCGAAGTGCCAGACCAATGCCCGCGCTGTTTGGCGCCACGCAATGTACGGTCATGCATCCCATAGAGGTTTGTAAAGATACGATCTTTATCTGCAAGCATCTTCATTCATCCTTTTTTCTGGCTCTCGCGCCAGACTTGAAACAAAACAACCAGCGCCCAAAAAAGCGCTGCTAATGCGGCAAAATCGAACAAAAACGCGAACCGCGTTGGTAATCCGATTTGCCCGCCAATCCAAGAGGCCCCCATCCAAACAACCATCGTTACAAGAATAACAATCGATGCGATCCGTGCCTTGGCACGTTTTGGATCTTGGTCAGGGGCCACCTGTTCTTCCTTTATGGCTCAGGCTTGCGGCCTAAGCTTTTTTCTTTTTCTTTGAAAATTCTGTTTCGCCACCTTTAGCCAGAATTTTCGCTTGTTTAACCCAGCCATCACGCTCGATACGACCCTTAAATGTAAGGCGCTCGTCAACAAATGTGATGTCCGCTTTTTTCCAATCGGCAACCTGTACGAATTGATAAATACCAATGTCGTTCAATGTGCCTTCCAGTTTTGGACCAACACCCGAAATCAATTTCAAATCATCGGTCTTGGCTGGTGCTTTTTTATAAAGCTTGGGACCCGCGACCTTTTTGGCTGCTGGCTTTTTCGCGGCAGTAGTTTTCGCAGTAGCAGTGGTTTTCTTGGCCGCCGTTTTCGCAGTGCTGGCCGCCTTTGCCGGTGCTTTCGCAGCAGCAGTTTTTGTCTTTGCCGCAGTTGATTTTGCGGCAGTCTTCGCCTTGGCCGTTGTGGTTTTCGCAGCAGACTTCGCTGTCGTCGTCGTTTTTGACGCTGTGCTCTTTGCTGCGGTTTTCGTCTTTGCCGCAGTTGATTTTGCGGCGGTTTTTGTTTTCGCCGTTGTCGTCTTGGCCGCCGTTGTCGTCTTGGCCGTTGTAGTCTTGGCCGCAGTTTTCGTTTTGCCCGCGGTAGATTTCGCCGCTGTTTTCGCTTTGGCTGTTGTGGCCTTGGCCGCCCCTTTGGTTGTGTCCGCAGCGGATTCAGCAGCGGATGTAAAGCCAGCAGCCGTTGTCGATGTGGTATCTTTTGCAGCAGACGCTACATCACCAGCAGTATCTTTTGCAGCGCTCGCTGTATCGGATGCTGCCTTGGCAGTTTTCGCAGCAGCAGCGGCGCCCAATGCGGCAGCACCGGCACCAACGCTTGCGGCGGTGTTTATTCCTGAATCAACAACGTCGTTTGATTTTGAACAAAAAATTGTGCGCAACAACCAAGACAGCAATAATGCCGCGATGATTGCGATGATCAAACCAACCAAAAGGTTCGATGCGATCATTTTGGCCAAAACCAAACCGCCCGCAATGGCCAACAACCAGCAAATTAAATTGCAGGTGCTGTTATTTGAATTCGTATTCGTCATTTTAAATACTCCCCATTAGAAACTTAACCCGTCGTTTTGGCGGGCTTTTTCTTTGCGGCTGTTGTCCGCGATTTTAAAATTGGAACTTCATTACCTTGGATACGTTTAATCGTATCTCCGTATTCCAATGCCAAACCAGCGGATGCATTATGCGAATGCTGGCCTGTATTCATGTCTGTAAGACTTGTTAGCCCAGACAATGGTTCAGCCGCATAACGGCCGTTTTGCGGACCAGGTGTTGGCACCTCGCCGCGATCAAAAGCATTAATAATTTCGCGAAAAGACTCCGCGGTTAAATCTTCGTAGAAATCTTTGCCAATCTGCACCATCGGTGCGTTTGAACAAGCACCCAGACATTCAACTTCTTCCCAGCTAAACTTGCCATTATCAGAAATCTGATGTGCATTCTTGGCGATCATGGATTTACACACACCGATCAAATCTTCGGCGCCACAAATCATGCATGATGTCGTGCCACAGACCTGAAAATGGGCAACATTGCCAACAGGTGCCAATTGGAACATGAAATAAAATGTCGCCACTTCCAGCACGCGGATATAGGCCATATCAAGCATATCTGCCACGGCTTCGATCGCGGGTTTGGATAGCCAGCTTTCTTGTTCTTGAGCGCGCCACAACAAAGGGATCACGGCGGAAGCCTGACGTCCCTTTGGATATTTTTTCATCTGAGCTTTGGCCCATTTTAAATTGGCAGCGGTGAACTTAAAGCTATCTGGCTGTTCAGGGTGCAAACGACGAAGTGACATTTTCTTACTCCACAAGCTCTAACAAACAGGATTGCCCAACGATGCCAGATTCATATTTGCGCACACGCACAAGCATTTCATTGGTTTTAAACGTTGGGGTAATCAACGGCGCGTCTGGTTGCCAAGTCGCTGGGCATTTCAAACGTTCACGCGGGCTTCTGTTAGAGACAAAAATTCCATTAGTGATGATGGCCAAAATGAATTTCACAGCACGCGGGTCATCAACAACATTTGCACCACCCGTTGCTGGATCAATCAGCGGGCCGTAAAATTTTTCGATGGTTTCGCACAGCTCTTCTGCGTCATTCCAAACCGGACAGTTTTTTACATTATCAACATATTTTTCAGGTGTTTCGCTGATGGTGGCAAAAAATTGCCCCCAGCCCACGTTTTGATTATCCTGCGCTTGCACGGGATTCACCAGTGCAGAAATTGAAACAAACAACGCACTCACAAAACCAAAACTATAGACTGATTTTACCATTAACGGTCGATCTCCCCAAACACGATATCAAGTGTCCCGATAATCGCAGCAACATCGGCCAATTGGTGACCCTTGCTGATGTGATCCATCGCCGCCAGATGGGGGTAGCCTGGGGCGCGGATTTTCGATTTATACGGTTTGTTGGAACCATCTGACACCAAATAAACACCAAACTCACCTTTCGGGGCCTCGACCGCGACGTAAACTTCGCCTTCTGGTACTTTGAACCCTTCGGTGTAAAGTTTGAAATGGTGGATCAAGGCTTCCATCGATGTTTTCATGTCACCACGCGATGGCGGTGTCAGTTTACCACGCGCCAATACATCACCCGTGGATTCATCCAATTTCTTGATACATTGCTGAATGATTTTGATGCTTTCGCGCATTTCCTGCATCCGGCACAGGTAACGATCATAGCAATCGCCGTTTTTGCCAACAGGAATATCAAATTCAAATTCGTTATAGCATTCATAAGGCTGCGCACGGCGCAAATCCCAAGCCATGCCAGACCCGCGCACCATTACACCAGAGAAACCCCAATCAAGCGCTTCTTGTTCAGTGACAACCGCGATATCAACATTACGTTGTTTGAAAATGCGGTTTTCGGTGAGCAATCCGTCAATATCACCAAGGATCTCTGGGAATTCCATCGTCCATTGCATGATATCGTCGATCAAATCTTGTGGCAGATCCTGATGAACGCCGCCGGGGCGGAAATAGGCCGCGTGCAGACGAGCACCCGATGCGCGTTCATAAAAAATCATCAATTTTTCACGTTCTTCAAAACCCCAAAGCGGAGGTGTTAGCGCACCAACATCCATCGCCTGTGTTGTAACGTTCATCAGGTGGTTCAAAATCCGCCCGATTTCACAGAACAACACGCGGATCAAGGACGCACGGCGCGGAACCTCAACACCCGTTAGTTTTTCAATCGCCAAACACCAAGCATGTTCTTGGTTCATCGGTGCCACATAATCCAAACGGTCGAAATACGGCAGGTTTTGCAGATATGTTCTGCTTTCCATCAGCTTTTCTGTACCGCGATGCAACAGGCCGACATGGGGATCGCAGCGTTCTACGATTTCGCCATCCAGTTCCAAAACCAAGCGCAACACACCATGCGCCGCAGGGTGCTGTGGGCCAAAGTTGATGTTGAAATTACGGATACGCTGTTCGCCTGTTTGGGCGTCGTTGAAATTACCGTCCATCATTTCGCCCCTTCTGCTTTGTCATCACCAGGCAGGATATATTCGGCACCTTCCCATGGGGACATGAAATCAAACTGGCGATATTCTTGCACCAATGACACGGGTTCATAAACCACGCGCTTTTCAACTTCGTCATAACGCAATTCGTTGTAACCCGTTGTTGGGAAATCTTTGCGCAATGGATATCCGCGGAAACCATAATCTGTCAGCAAACGACGTAGATCAGGGTGGCCTGTGAACATGATGCCATACATGTCAAACACTTCGCGTTCGTACCAATTGGCCGATGGGTGAATATCGGTGATCGATGGCACCAAATCACCATCCGCAATTGCCGCCTTTAGACGGATACGTTGGTTCGTGTACATCGACAAGAAATGGTAAACGATTTCAAATCGCGTGGCGCGGGTTGGATAATCCACCGCCGTTATATCAATCAACGTGGAAAATTTCATCGCGGAATTGCCGCGCAAGAAATCAACCAACTCGGGAATTTTATTGGCGTGAACGGTCAACACCAATTCGCCCATTTTATTCACATCAAAACTGACCACAGCGGCTTCTTGCTTGATCGCAATCACTTCGCCCAGTTCGAGTAGTTCAGCGCTCATATCAAGTTACCTTACAATCGTGCCGGTACGGCGAATTTTGCGTTGCAGTTGCAAGATACCATAAAGCAATGCTTCTGCTGTGGGTGGGCAACCGGGCACATACACATCAACAGGCACGATACGATCGCACCCGCGTACAACGCTGTATGAATAATGGTAATACCCGCCGCCATTCGCACATGATCCCATGGAAATCACATAACGTGGTTCTGGCATTTGGTCGTAAACTTTACGCAATGCTGGTGCCATTTTATTGGTCAGCGTTCCCGCAACGATCATCAAATCAGATTGACGTGGGGATGCACGCGGTGCGGTCCCAAAACGTTCCATGTCATAACGTGGCATCGCGGTGTGCATCATTTCAACCGCACAACAGGCCAAACCAAATGTCATCCAGTGCAACGATCCTGTGCGCGCCCAGTTGATAACATCCGCAGATGACGTGACCAGAAAACCCTTGTCTTGCAATTCGGCATTCAACGCCGCTGTTGCAACATCCTTATCCGCGCCTGCGGTATTGGGTGATGTGACTACTCCCATTCCAAGGCTCCCTTTTTCCACTCATAGGCGAAACCAATGGTCAGCACGCCCAAGAACACCATCATTGACCAGAACCCGACAATCCCAACATGTTGGAAACTTGCGGCCCAAGGGAACAAAAATGCCACTTCTAGGTCAAAGATAATAAACAGGATGGATACCAGATAAAATCGGATATCGAATTTCATCCGCGCATCGTCAAATGCGTTGAACCCACATTCATATGCGGAAATCTTTTCGGCATCTGGATTGCGAACAGCAACGATAACAGCAGCTAGGATTAAAACGAGGCCTAGCCCCGCAGCGACACCTAAAAAAATTAGGATCGGAAGATACTCTCTTAATAGTTCGTCCAACGGACTTCCCTCTTCGGTAATGACAGCCTTCAAGCCATGAGTCAGGGATGGGTTTACCCCTTGGGTTTTAAGAGGTCAACAAGACGTGTCACTGTTCTGTAAAAAAACCAGACTGTGTTTTGATAACCATATCTATGCATGTGGGCAAAACCATGGCATAAATCCAGTTCAATTGGTGGAAAGTATATATGTCAGATGATTACCCAAACCTTGCGGGGAAAACATTTCTTTTGGGTGTTGGTGCGCATAAATCTGGCACAACGTGGCTGTCCAAAACCCTGCGCGACCATCCACAGGTTTTTATGTCCCCATTGAAAGAATTACATTTCTTTGGCAATCGCGATCATTTCGAACGTTGGCCGTTTCCTTATTTCGAACGATTGGCCAACCAATATTCCAAACCGCATTCACATACCGGCCTGCCCCAAGATGAGAAGGTATTCCAAGTGTTGGAACGCATTGAAATGGGGGGTGACGGTGATTTGTACCGAACGTTTTTTGATGAACGCGTAACCGATGAACGCGTATTTGGTGAAATCACACCGCATTATACGGCGTTAAAACCATCCGAATATGAATATGTTAAAACCCTGTTCCCAAACATAAAAATCATATTCCTGATGCGCGATCCGATTGCTCGCCACTGGTCGGCAGTACGGTTTTTGGAAAGCGTCGAGCGGCGCGATATTGCGGATGATGAATTACACAAACGCGCAATTGAAATGTTGGATAATCGCGATTTTCGTCTGCGGTCTGATTACAAAAAATGTATCAAGGCATTGGATGCGAATTTCACCCCTGATCAAATCCATTATGAATTCTTTGAAAACTTGTTCAGCGTGGATGCAATGGCACGCATCTATGAATTTTTGGGTGTGGATTATGTGGAACCATTGTTTGACAAGGTGAAAAACCCATCGCGCCCTGCGGATCTACCCGCCCCAATTTATGAACAAATTATGCGCCACCTTTGGCCGCAGTATCAATTTTGTCGTCGGCGTTTTAAACGCCAAATTCCCGATACGTGGTTTCAAGGGCGCCCAGATTAATTATCGCACCAGCCCGAACGCCGCCCACCATCATATGGTCGGGCAAGCCTTGCGTTAATCATTGACGTTGCGATATCTGTGCCGTCAATTTTCACGCGCACCAATTGACGGCGATATTTATCGCGCCCTTGGGTTTGTGTTTCAATGTGATTTGCCGTCCAAATGCGCCAGCGTAAAAACCATTTCGCACGCTGCGCCAAAATCCATTCATCAAAACATTCGCTGGCCAATTCGGGTGTATCCAACCCGACAATTCGCGCGCGGGTTTCATCGGCATTTTCACAATCAATGCTAATCGTATCACCGTCAACAATCGCGGTGATGGAACACCCCGTTGTTGGTTTCAGATACCCGATCACCACATCCCCAATGCGCGGTAAAATCACCAGCGCAAACACCGCGATTCCCAGCCACAGGTAAATACCCGATCGCCATCGGTAAAATGCATGGCGCAACATTCCTATCCTGCTTGGTGCACAACACCAACCTCTTCGCGAATGATGCGTGCAATCTGCGCACAATCATCCAGCGAAAATGTCAGCGGCAATCGCATATCAATCAACCCCGCCAGAATGCGATCTGTATTGGGCAATTCTTGGGGATCAACATAGCGCCACGAATTATGGCGTGACGTAAACCCCGTTGGTTCATCCCCGCCAAACCATTTCAATTCCACCCCGCGCACAGCACAGCGTTTCAAAACATCGCGCATCTGTGATTGTGAAAAATCGGGCAGCAAAAACTGAATGGATGATCCCACCATGCGTTCACCCGATGGGCGTTCAACAATCTGCAACGCTGGCGTATTGCGCAGCCCATTTTCCACCGCATCATATCGTGCATTCCACGCCGCCACCTGTGTATCCAAATCACGCAGTTGCGGGCGCAAAATTGCGGCGCGCAGGTTATCCATGCGCCCCGAACAATTGGGGGTATCAAGACGAATATCTTTAAATGTCTCTGCGGGTGCGCCCGCGCTATGACCATCATATAACATGTACGATCCCGATAACATCGTGGCTCGCGCCATTACTTCGGCATCATCTGTTACCAACAAACCGCCCTCGCCCGAATTCATATGTTTGAATGTTTGGGTGGAATAACATCCCACCACACCGTGGCGCCCACTTGGCACATCATTCCAAAATGCCCCCATCGTGTGGGCGCAATCTTCAATCACTTGAACATCGGCCGCGTTACAAATTTCCATCAACGCATCCATATCCACCAGATGCCCGCGCATATGGCTCAGCATCAGAACACGCGCACCGCTGGATGCGATTTTTGCACGCAGATCATCCAAATCCATCACAAGGCTTTGCGTGGTTTCCACAAACACAGGTTTCGCGCCGACATTGGCAATCGCACCGGGAACGGGTGCAAGTGTGAATGCATTGGTCAACACCGTATCACCCACACCAACTCCCAGCGCACGTAACGCTGCCGCCAGCGCATATCCACCAGATGCCACCGCCAAACAGTACTTCGCACCAACGTAACGCGCAAATTCTTCCTCTAACAATGCCGTTTCGGATTTTTCACCCGCAACCACATTATAACGATGCAACCGCCCATGGCGCATCACGCGCACCGCCGCTTCAATCGCATCCTCTGGGATGGGTTGTTGTTGGGTGAAATTGCCCGTGAATTTATCGCTCATTTCGATACCTTTGGTGGTTTGCGAATAATCAAACAGCGCGGGTTTTAAATTGCAACCCGCGCAGCGCTTGTTTCGGCAAAGATTAATCCAACATTTGCGACAATAAATTGGGCAGGTCATCGTAATGATGCAACAATGCCTCTGGCGCCAAATCCGCAATCGCATGCCCGCTTGGCCCAAATGTTACCAGAATGCTGGGCACATTGGCATTTGTGCTAGTTTTGCGATCGGTAATTGTATCGCCGATCAAAACCGATTTATCCGGCGTGCCACCAATGCGACGAATGGTTTCAAACAAATGTTCGGGGTCTGGTTTGCGCACGGGCAGCGTATCGGCCCCCACCAACGCGCCAAAATAGTGATCAATTTTCAATCGTTTCACCAATTCAACGGCAAGCCCTTCTGGCTTGTTCGTACAAATGCCAAGCGCATAGCCCGCACCCTGCAAATGATCCAATGCCTCGATCACACCGTCATATAACACCGTGTGTACATCCAAATTAGCACTGTAATAGTCCAAAAAAATTGGATGCTGTGTATCAATGTCGGCCTCGGTGTAATCGGGATTGATCCGCGAAAACCCTAAATTTAGCATCGCACGCCCACCCGCAAATGCAGTCAGCGCATCGTTTTTTGCATCCAATACCGCGCCATGTCCAAGGTTAATAAAACACGCATTTGCTGCTTCTAATAAATCCGCACTAGTGTCCGCCAACGTACCATCAAGGTCAAAAATCGCCGATTTCATCAATCACCATCCATTTTTCCCTCCATCTGCCACAGTTTCGTAACGCAGTGAAAGGTTTCTTGACCATGAAACACTTTCGCTGTGTGAAAACTGCCGCTAAAAGCAGGCAAAAGAACAAAGGTTATTTTATGTCGAACGCAGTTATTATCCTCGCCGCGGGCAAAGGCACGCGGATGCAATCCGATTTGCCCAAAGTATTACACGCTGTCGCGAGTGCGCCGATGTTGGTGCACACCATGCGCTCTGGTGAAGGGATTGACGCAGAGCGCACCATCGTTGTCGCAGGTCACGGTGCAGATTTGGTGGAAAAGGCCGCGCTCGATTACAATTCAGATGCACAGGTGGTTTTGCAAACAGAACAGCTTGGCACGGGTCATGCGGTGGAACAGGCCCGCGCAGCATTGTCTGATTTTGATGGGGATGTGTTCATCCTTTATGGCGATACGCCGTTTATCACCCATGAAACTTTGCAATCTATGAAAGATAAACGCGACAGCGGCGCATCCGTTGTTGTGCTTGGCTTTACCGCCGCTAATGCGGGTGGTTATGGTCGTTTGATCTTGGCGGATGATGGATCGCTTGATGCGATTGTCGAGGCCAAGGATGCAACGCCAGAACAGCTCATGGTGAATTTTTGCAATTCGGGCGTCATCTGTGCGCCCCGCGATGTGTTGTTTGATCTGATCGCAAAGGTTGGCAATGATAATGCCAATGGCGAATATTATCTGACGGATATTGTGGCCTTGGCACGGGATGCTGGCATGACTTGTGCCGCAGTATCCTGTGATGAATCCGAAACTATGGGCGTGAATAGCCGTGTTGATCTGGCAGTGGCCGAATCCACATTTCAATTCAACGCACGCCACGCCGCGATGATCAATGGCGCCACATTGACAGCCCCCGAAACTGTATTTTTCGCCTATGACACCATCATCGGGCGCGATGTGATTGTCGAACCAAACGTCGTATTTGGCCCAGATGTGACCATTGAATCAGGTGCAAATATCCGCGCGTTTTCCCATCTGGAAGGGTGCCATGTATCCAAGGATGCAATCATTGGCCCCTATGCCCGTCTGCGCCCTGGTGCTGAAATCGGTGATGGTGCCAAGGTTGGCAATTTTGTCGAAGTCAAAAACGCGCTCGTGGCCGAGGGTGCGAAACTTAACCACCTATCATATATCGGTGACGCAGAGGTTGGCAAAGATGCCAATATCGGCGCTGGCACGATCACATGTAATTATGACGGTGTATTCAAACATAAAACCATCATTGGCGAACGTGCCTTTATCGGATCAAATTCCGCCCTTGTTGCCCCTGTACGCATTGGTGACGATGCAATGACGGGGTCAGGTTCGGTCATTACCCTTGATGTGCCTGATGGTGATCTCGCCCTTGGGCGGGCAAAACAAGTAAACAAGGTTGGTTTTGCCTTGCGATTAATGAATAAACTCAAGGCCGCCAAAGCAGCCAAGAAAAAGGATTAAAATATGTGTGGAATCGTCGGTGTCTTGGGTAACCACCAAGCAGCCCCTATTTTGGTCGATGCGCTGAAACGTCTGGAGTATCGCGGCTATGACAGCGCCGGTATCGCCACGGTTAATGACGGAGTGCTGGATCGCCGCCGCGCGGTTGGCAAATTGGTCAACCTGTCCGATTTGCTGGTGCATAACCCGATTGCGGGCACCGCTGGCATTGGCCACACACGTTGGGCCACACATGGGCAACCTAATGTCACCAACGCCCACCCCCATCAGGCAGGGCGCGTGGCGGTGGTGCACAATGGCATTATCGAAAATTTCAAAGAATTGCGCAGCGAACTGACCGATGCGGGATATGGGTTTGACACCGATACCGACACCGAAACCATCGTAAAATTGTGCCAACAATTCATGGATGATGGCCTGTCTGCGACAAACGCCGCAGAAAAAACCATCGCCCGGCTTGATGGCGCATATGCGCTTTGCTTTCTGTTCCAAGGCGAAGATGATTTGATGATCGCAGCACGCAAGGGATCACCATTGGCCATCGGTCATGGGGATGGTGAAATGTTCGTGGGATCAGATGCCATCGCATTGGCCCCGATGACAAACAAGGTCACATACCTAGAAGAAGGCGATTGGGCGGTGATTACCCGCAACAGTTTCGAAATTCGTGATGCCAACGGAACGCTTGCCAATCGCAACATGCGCGAATTGGATATGAAATCTGCAAATGCAGACAAGGGTACGCATAAACATTTCATGTCTAAAGAAATCGCAGAACAGCCTGCGGTTTTGGGCGATGCAGTGAAACATTATATCAACACCGAACGCAACGCCGTGGTGTTGCCCGATGTGGATCTGGATTTTTCCAAAATTTCGCAGATCACCATGGTGGCCTGTGGCACCGCCTATTTGGCGTGTAACGTGGCAAAATACTGGTTCGAACAAATCGCGGGCATCCCCGTTGATTTGGATGTGGCATCCGAATTTCGATATCGCGAACCACCCCTGCGCGACAACACATTGGCCATATTCGTCAGCCAATCAGGCGAAACCGCCGATACATTGGCCGCATTGCGCTATTGCAACGATAATCACGCCCAAACCATTGGTGTGGTCAACGTCCCCGAAAGTTCGATCGCACGAGAAGCAAACGCCAGCTTGCAAATTCATGCAGGTGTTGAAATCGGCGTGGCCTCGACCAAGGCATTTACCTGTCAGTTGACCGTGTTGATGACCATGGTGATCAAGGCCGCACGCCAGCGCGGCAAATTGGATGCGGATGGCGAGGCGGCATTGGTCTCTGCCCTGCTTGGCCTGCCATCCATTATTAATGTTGCGCTTCAGGCTGAACATGAAATTATTGATGTCGCCAATGCCCTGTCAAAATTCAGCGACACATTGTTTTTGGGGCGCGGTGCGCTGTTCCCCATCGCACTGGAAGGTGCGCTCAAGCTCAAAGAGATCAGCTATATCCACGCCGAAGGCTACGCCAGTGGCGAATTGAAACACGGCCCAATTGCGCTGGTTGATGAAAACATGCCCATCGTGGTGTTTGCGCCCAAAGATGCGTTGTTCGACAAAACGGTGAGCAATATGCAAGAGGTTATGGCGCGTCGTGGCAAGGTGATCCTGTTCACCGATGATGCGGGCGCACAGGTTGCCAGCGATGGCGCGTGGAAGGTGATTAAAATGCCAACGGTACACGCCGCCCTTGCGCCAATCCTTTATGCGATTCCGGCGCAATTGTTGGCCTATCACACCGCCGTTGCCAAAGGCACGGATGTGGATCAGCCGCGCAATTTGGCAAAATCGGTCACGGTTGAATAATGAACGCCTCTGATGCGCTTGCGCAATTGATGGCGTTACAATCGGATGAAAAGGCGGCGCAAATGGCCGCTTATCACAAGGTTGAACGCCCTTATCTGGGGGTGTCCAACCCTGAAATTGATGTGCTTTATAAACAGTGGCGCGTTGAATTTGATGGTGATGCCCGCGTTGATCTGGCGCGCCTGTTATGGGATTCCAATATCCACGAGGCCCGCATCGCCGCCGCCAAATTGTTAACCCAAGCACGGATCAATCCCGATGATGCCGTGTGGGGTGAAATTTGCCGCTGGGTTCCCCAGTTTGATGCATGGGCAATCGCCGATCACGCCGCTGGTGCGGGTGCGCGGCGTTTGATCGCGCATCCCGAACGGCTTGATCTGGTTGAAACTTGGACGCAAGATGAAAACATCTGGGTGCGTCGCGCCGCATTGGTGATGACCCTGCCTTGGACCAAACAAAACCACCCCAGTAACGATGAACTGGCACAGCGTGATCGCATTTCGGGCTGGGCTGCGGGATATGTGAATGATCCTGCGTGGTTTATCCAAAAATCAATCGGTTGGTGGCTGCGTAGCCTGTCGAAACATGACAAACCACGCGTGGTTGCGTTTTTGGATCAGCACGGCGACGCGATGAAATCGTTCGCCGTAAAAGAAGCGCGTAAATATCTGTAAATACTAGCTTTTGTAAACGTTCAACACTGGCAAATCCGTCAATGGAATGCCCAGTAATTGCATTGCTGCCAATGAAATTTGCGAACCCGCACCCGCATCTCCGCCCAGCGGAATCAGCGTGACATTGGCCGATTTTCCCGTGGATTTCACCACAACGCGCCCTTCTGTTTCAGCCGTGACCAACGGTGTGCGCACCCAAATGCCCGTGCGTTCCAACAATCCCAATGATCCAACTGTTTCGCCCAGCAATGCACCCGATGTGCTTGGCGCGGCGGCGGCGGCGGCGACTTCCGCATCGCTCACTGTTGCGGCTTGTTGCGGTGTCACACCTGTGGTCAACACATCTGGATCAACGGATGCTACCTCTGTTTCATCGACGCTCTCTTGGGTTGAGGGGGCGACATCTGAAACCACTTCGGTTGATTCTTTGTATCCCTTACCGAGCGTTGGGAATGAACCCGCATTATCCGCACAGCCAGCGGCCAAAATTGCCAAACCACCCAGTGCGATTGAAATCTTAAAATGTTGCATCATTCATCCTTTGCCTTGTTGCGCTAAACTTATGCACCACAGATGTCGGTTTCAACGCGTTTGTGACCTTTGGACTATTGCACGCAAAAATTCCCCCCCATAAGGTGACATCATGACCAATACACCCAAACTTATCGACCCTTTCGCACGCGAGATCAATTATCTGCGGGTTTCTGTAACAGACCGCTGCGATTTTCGCTGTGTTTATTGCATGTCCGAAAATATGACATTCTTGCCAAAGGCGGAATTGCTAACGCTGGAAGAGCTGGATCGCCTGTGTTCTGCGTTTATCAGCCAAGGTGTGAACAAATTGCGCATCACGGGTGGTGAACCTTTGGTGCGGCGGGGAATCATGACATTTTTCCAAAACATGTCGCGCCATTTGGAATCGGGTGCGCTTGGTGAACTCACGCTTACAACCAACGGATCACAACTGGCGAAATACGCCGATGAATTGGCCGCCTGTGGTGTGAAACGCATCAACGTATCGCTTGATACGCTGGACACAGATAAATTCGCACGTATCACCCGCTGGGGGCGCTTGGCGCAGGTGTTGAACGGTATTGATGCGGCACTGAACGCAGGGCTGCGCGTGAAAATCAACACTGTCGCGCTCAAGGGTTTTAACGAAGATGAATTGGAAACACTGGTGCGCTGGTGTGCGGATCGCGATATGGATCTCACCTTTATCGAGGTGATGCCAATGGGCGATATCGGCAACGAGGATCGTTTGGATCAATATTGGTCACTCAAAGATTTGCGCGCACGTTTGGCAGAATCTTGGGATTTGGTCGAATCTGATGAACGAAGCGGCGGGCCCGCACGATATGTGCGCCTGTCCCAGACCAACCAAAAAATAGGGTTTATCACCCCGCTGACCCATAATTTCTGCGAAAGCTGTAATCGTGTACGCCTGACCTGTACGGGGCAATTGTTCCAATGTTTGGGGCAAGAAGATGAATCAGATTTGCGCAGCGTTTTACGCGACAACCCCAATGATGATGCGCCGCTGATCCGTGCGATTCATGGGGCGATTGCAACAAAACCCAAAGGTCATGATTTTGATTATTCGCGCCAACGCGCCGATGGGCAAATGACCCGCCACATGAGCCATACGGGCGGTTAACCAACCGCCACACGGCTAACCAGCCGCCACACGGTTAACCAACCGCCACATGGTGAATACGCCGCTAAACCGCGCCGCGTAACACCCGTTTGCGCGCAGGCGAAATGCTGGCGATTTCAACGCCTGTGAACACATGCAACGTGCCAAGTGCGCGATCAACCACCGCATGATCGCTGACCCACCCACCCAGCGTGAGGTAGCTGCGCAGCAATGGTGGCAATGTACGTTGTGCGGCGCGGATATCGGGCTTGCGCCCTTTTAATTCCGTGGCAAAACGATAAATCTTTGGCGCTTTGATCCGTGGCATCCATTTCTTCGGGCCCAAATGACGCTCTTTTAACAATGCCAATGCATCGGTATAGGCCGCCGCATCCGTGCCATGAAATGATGAACAACCAAACAGGATTTTGACATCCCGTTCATCAACAAATTGGGTAATTACCGTCCAAGCAAGACGTAAAATATCGGGATCAATCACATCGGGTGCGATACAAAACCGCCCCAATTCCAACTTCGCCCCGTCAAAGTTTTTGAAATGTTTCAAATCATAAAACTGTGCCGAATAAGTTTGATCGGGGCAGTCGGTTGCTGCCAGAAACATCATGCGAAAACAACACATTAGAGTGTTGGTTTTTGTGTCCTCGATCAAGACATGCAGACATTCATCATCATAGCCATCCTGATCTAATCCACCCGAATGATCGCCCAAAAATGCAGATGCACGCAATCGCTGTGCGGCCAAAATATCGGCTTGTGTTTGTGCGAAACGGGCGCGGTACTGTCCCTTTTGCAAGATCACCATTTTGCATTCTCCAATCCAGTTGGATTTCACCCACCCCGCGCATTGGCGGGGCGGCTAATCTGCACTTATATAATGATTGTGACAGTTTATTTACAGGCTGGGGTTAATTTCCGCCCAAAAGTTTACCCGCATCAATGTTACCCAATGTGCCCAAAATCTGGCTCAACACACCTGGGCCTTTGACGGGCAATTCGGTCACGCGGCGGTTCAACACAATCACGCGCCCATCCGCTAAACCAAAACGTTCGATATTGGTGATTACATCGTCGCCGTCAAATGAAATGGCAACCAATTCGCGATCAACGACGCGTGCTTCTTGATATGCATAATGGCGGATTTTGCTGGAAATATAATACCAACCACCATCGTTCATCACACCCGTGCTGGATGGCGGGCCAACGATGTCTTCGACACTTCCGCGGGTATCAATGCCCACGACCAATTCGTCCAATTCTGCATCTGACGGGGCATAGCCGTGATAACGGAACACTTCGGAACAGGCAGCGAATCCAAGCAGTAAAATGCTCACTGCTAAAAATCGGTTTAATCTTCCAAACATTTTATTCGCCTTTAACCTGTTAACCCTTGCCCACATACCCTGTGCGTGGTCTACAATCAAACATCTTGTTTCTTTGTTCAAGATCAAAGCAACACAATGCGAGTATGACGAAAAAAAACATGACGAAAAATCAACCAAAAATTCACAATGCACCTGTGGTGGCGGTTTCTGATCTGCCAAACAATGGCGAATATCGCTTTGCGCTGGAATTTTCAGCGGAACAGCTTGCACAAATTATCCAAGATTTGGAATTGGTGGACCTGACCAAATTGTCATTCGATGGCACCATCAAGGCCGCAGGGCGCGATAGCTGGACATTAAACGCCAAATTGGGCGCATCAGTGGTGCAATCTTGTGTCATTACGCTGACCCCTGTGAAAACACGCATTGATGAAACCATTTTGCGCGATTTCATCCCCGATGATCAAAATTACGAAGAAGATTCCGTATCCGAAATGGATGAAAACGTGGAAACGGAACCATTGGGCAGCGAAATTGATCTGTTTTCCATCGCATCCGAAGTGATCGCATTAAATTTACCGCCCTATCCACAGGTCGCGGGTGCATCGCTGGAAAACGCTGTTTTTACGGAACCAGGCAAGGATGCCATGACCGATGATGATGCAAAACCGTTCGCATCATTGGCGTCATTAAAGGATAAATTGTCAAAATAGCCGCCAAGTGACATAAAGGGGTTGCAGAAACGGATTTTCTTTGTATTTTCGCGGCTCTTCCATTAGGTCGGGAATCGAGACGCTCTTTGCGACTTGCTGGACTATTATAAAGGGGCGTTGCCCCACAAATTCGAGGTTGTGACATGGCTGTCCCACAAAACAAGATTACGCGCTCACGTCGTAACAATCGTCGTTCACACGACGCATTGGTTGCAGATAATCCAAACGAATGCGCAAACTGCGGTGAACTGAAACGCCCACATCACGTATGTGGCGCATGTGGTCACTATGATGATCGTCAAGTTGTATCTAGCGTTGAAGAACTCGACCTAGACGACGACGCGGCATAAAACGGCTTTGGGCTGATCCGACATGACAAACGACAGTGATCGGGTCGGCACAAATACTGTTATCGAAAAAACTGAATCAGATATTGTTATCTCGGTTGACGCAATGGGCGGTGATCGGGGTGCGATTGCTGTTGTCGGCGGGTTACATAAATCCGCCAGCAAAAACCCAGATATCCGGTTTATCGTGCATGGCGATGAAACCGTTCTGAAACCGCTGATTGCGAAACGCAAATCATTGACCGGCAAATGCGATGTCCGCCATGCAGAATCCACCATCAATATGAATGACAAACCCAGCCTTGCAATGCGCAACGGCAAGGGCACATCCATGTGGAACGCCATCGATTCCGTTAAAAACAAGGAAGCGGCGGTAACTGTATCCTGTGGTAACACAGGTGCGTTAATGGCAATTTCGATGCTGCGTCTGCGCAAGGCACCAGGTGTTTACCGCCCCGCCATTGCGGTTCTGTGGCCATCACGCAATCCCAGCGGATTTAACGTGGTTTTGGACATGGGTGCCGATGTACGCGCCGATGCGCCCGATCTGTTGAAATACGCTTTGATGGGGGCATCTTATGCCCGCAACGGGCTTGGCATTAAAACGCCGCGCGTGGGTTTGTTGAATGTCGGCACAGAAGAGCACAAAGGCCGCACCGAACTCAAAGAAGCGCATGAACTCATCACCGAGAGCTTTTCTGGCAACGAATATGAATTCGTCGGCTTTATCGAAGGCAGCGATCTGCCCACGGACAAGGTTGACGTGATCGTCACGGACGGGTTTACGGGAAATGTTGCACTGAAAACTGGCGAAGGCACGGCAAATCTAATCAGTGATTTGCTCAAAGAAGCATTCCGCTACACACCGTTTTCGCGCATCGGCGCGCTGTTTTCATATACTGCGATGCAGCGATTGAAAAAACGCATTGATCCGCGACGTGTGAATGGCGGTGTATTTTTGGGCCTGAATGGCACAGTGATTAAATCGCATGGCGATGCCGATGCCACGGGTGTCGCCGCCGCGATTCAGCTTGCCTATCAACTGGCAAAGCTTGGTTTTTCAGAAAAACTCGCCGCGCGTGTTGCATCTGCCGCCGCAGGAGGCGAAGATACGTAACGTAACGTTACAAAAACAAGACAATAATCGACCCCGGGGTAAAAAATGAAAACTACAAGAGCAGTCCCAATCGGCATTGGGCATTACCTTCCTGCGCGTGTTGTTGAAAATGCTGAATTCGAGGCAAAGATCGAAACAAGCGACGAATGGATTCGTTCGCGCTCTGGGATCGAACGCCGCCATTTTGCTGCCGAAGGGGAACTAACATCTGATCTGGCGATCCATGCGGCCAAAGATGCGCTAAAACACGCTGGCATTGCCGCCACCGATATTGATGCGATTGTTTTGGCCACCTCAACCCCTGATCAAACATTCCCATCCACCGCAACCAAGGTACAGGCCGCATTGGGTATGACCACAGGTTTTGCATTCGATGTTCAGGCCGTTTGCGCGGGCTTTCCCTATGCCTTGGCAACGGCCAATGCGATGATTGTCGCGGGTCAGGCAAAACGCATTTTGGTGATCGGTGCGGAAACATTTTCACGCATCATGGATTGGACCGATCGCACCACATCCGTGTTGTTTGGTGATGGCGCAGGTGCATTGATCATCGAAGCCCAAGAATGCGACGGCACCAATGCCGATCGCGGGATTTTATCCGCCGAATTGAAATCCGATGGCCGTTACAAGGACATTTTATATGTCGATGGCGGCGTGTCCTCTACCCAAACAACGGGTGTGTTGCGCATGGAAGGCCGCGAAGTATTCAAACACGCCGTGGCCAAATTGGCAGAGGTCGGCGAATCCGCATTGGAAAAGGTTGGCCTGCACGGCGACGATGTTGATTGGATTGTCCCCCATCAGGCGAATTTGCGCATTATTAAGAAAACAGCGCAAATCATGGGTGTGCCCATGGAACGTGTTGTGGTCACCGTTCAAGACCACGGCAATACATCGGCCGCATCGATTCCCCTAGCGTTGTCGGTGGCGGTAAAACGCGGCCAAGTCAAACAGGGCGATCTGCTGCTGACAGAGGCAATTGGCGGCGGTTTGGCATGGGGTGCTGTTGTATTACGGTGGTAAATTTGGTTTTTCTTGCCATATCAACGCGTTGATCAGACGAAATTGTTGACTCGTAAATTCGAATCCCAATATCCTAGCGTAACATTTTTGGGGAAGAGACATTATGGCCGATGAAACGTTAACGCGACTAGACCTAGCAGAATCTGTATTTCGCGAGGTCGGCTTATCCCGAAATGAATCCGCTGACCTTGTCGAAGGTGTCTTGCAACATATTTCAGATGCGTTGGTACGTGGCGAAAGTGTGAAAATTTCATCCTTTGGCACATTTAACCTTCGCGATAAAACCGCGCGCGTTGGCCGTAATCCAAAAACAGGCGAAGAGGTGCCAATCACCCCGCGCCGCGTTTTATCATTCCGCCCCAGCCACGTGATGAAAGACAAGGTATCGTCTGGAAACAAACGATAAAACCTCATGAAAAAAGCACCACAAGCATTCCGCACAATTTCCGAAGTCTCGGATTGGTTGGACACACCCACGCATGTGCTGCGATTTTGGGAAAGCAAATTTAGCCAAATTAAACCTGTCAAACGTGCAGGTGGTCGCCGTTATTATCGCCCTGCGGATATGAAATTGCTCGGCGGGATAAAAACACTGTTGCACGGCGATGGGATTACGATCAAAGCTGCACAAAAGATTCTGTCGGATAAGGGCGTGAAACACGTCTCTGAACTTTCGCCAGAATTAGATTTCCCCGAAAAAGGGCGCCGTGCAAAATCTGCCAAATCCGCAGAACCTGCACCAACACCCGCAAAAGACAAAGAAGAATCCGTGGCTGATACATCAACACCTCCTGCCCCATCCACGCCCGAATCTGACGAAACACCTGTTTTTGTACCATCACGCGATGCCGAATCTGCGCCTGCTGCACGCGATATCAAACACCCCGTCGAACAAGACGCCAAAGATCGCATCAACGCCGCCGTTGGCCAGCGCGATGAGCCGATCGTTTTGACCGAATCTGTGCCACCTGCCGCCGTGCAAACACCCGCAGAGCGCAAACGCCGAGCAATTTCGCCAACCAAAAACCGCACAACCTTGAACGATGACCAGATGATGGATGTCGAAGATCTGTTTTATCGCCTGAAAAAGGTGCGCAACCGCATGAAACGTGCGTTAAACCAATTATCTTAATCCAATCGGGTGTTTTCGCACTTGCGGTCACTAACTTTGCCGATATAAACGGTTTTCACGGGCTATAGCGCAGTCTGGTAGCGCGTTCGTCTGGGGGACGAGAGGTCGCAGGTTCGAACCCTGCTAGCCCGACCAAAATTCTGACAGGTCACTGTCAACACCACGCGGGGGGAATATGGCATATCACGGCGTTCTTCCATCACAAGCCATCACATCGATGCTGGCGCGTGGCGAAATCAATGTGACAGACCCCATTCCAGATGGTCAAGTTCAACCTGCCAGCCTTGATCTGCGCCTTGGGCGCAAGGCATATCGCGTCCGCGCTTCATTCCTTGCAGGTGCTGGCAATAGCGTTGCAGAGCGGCTTGAAAAATTCAAAATGCACGAGGTTGATTTGACCAATGGTGCGGTCTTGGAAAAGGGCTGTGTTTATGTGGTTCCAATGATGGAATCCCTCAACCTCCCTGCCGATATCAACGCTGTTGCCAATGCCAAGAGCAGCACGGGGCGCGTCGATGTGTTCACCCGCTGTATCACCGACAATGGCATCGAATTTGATCGGATCGAGGCAGGATATAACGGCCCCCTTTACGCCGAAATCAGCCCCCGATCATTTTCCGTGCTTGTCCGCCCCGGTATGCGGCTAAACCAAATTCGGTTTCGCCAAGGCCAAGCATTGCTCTCTGATGGTGAGCTTTCCGCCATTCACGCCGATATTGGCTTGGTTGATGGGCCTGCGCAAATTGATCACGGGCTTGGCTTTTCCGTTGATCTTGACCTGCCAAATGGTTTGGTCGGATATCGCGCCAAACCCCATACGGGGTTAATTGATCTCGATAATATCAACCATTACGCCGTCGATGATTTCTGGGAACCGGTTTACGCCACCGATAAACGCATCATCCTTGATCCAGGCGCATTTTACATCCTGGTCAGTCGCGAAGCCGTGCATATCCCCCCCGATTGCGCCGCTGAAATGGCACCATATCTTGCCATGGTTGGCGAATTTCGCGTCCATTACGCGGGTTTCTTTGACCCCGGCTTTGGCCATAGCGCCGCGGGCGGTCATGGATCACGTGGTGTTTTGGAAGTACGCTGTCACGAGGCACCATTTGCATTGGAACACGGTCAAAGCGTGGGGCGCTTGGTTTACGAACGCATGGCCGAAATCCCCGATTTGTTATACGGCGCGGATCTGAAATCCAATTATCAGGGCCAAGGTTTGAAACTATCCAAACATTTCAAAGCCCCGGTGTGATTGCGCCTAAACCAGCGCACGCATCCGTTACAAAATTATAACCAATCGCGGTGTATAACACCCCTGACGTCACACAGGTTTTGGATGCACATGGGCTTTCTCCCCAATTGTATCACTCGCAAAATCAACGATTTACGGGGCCATCAACCCCAGAGTGCAGGGTTTCCCCCTGTCCGACACAAACCGCAATCGGCGGGCCCGTCATGCGTTATTCCATATACGCAACATTCTGTGAAAACAGAGCGAAACCACGCAAGGATTAAAACCCTTCGCGTGGCTTTCGTGCTGGCGTATCAGCGGTTGCGATGTTGCCACATTGATTGAAACAAATGATAGGAACACTTATCAACCAGCGTTAGTTTGATATCTGAGTTGAAAGGGATTCATATGGATAAAACACCAAAGTATACTAGAGACCCAGACATTGTACGTGCGATGCGCCCGTTGCAGAAACGAGCCGCCGATCTGATCATTAAAGATGTTCTCAACAATAATCCTCCATTAAATACCGATGAGGCGATCGCACGCTACAGAGATCAACTAGGCGAGGGATTTTGGATCGATAATGGTAATGGCTGGGATGGAGACATTCGCGACACATCTATTTTTTGTTTGATCCAAAACGGCTTCGTAAAGGGTGGAGCGGTGAAACACAACAAAACTAACAATGAATTAACTGAGTGGAGTTTGGACAACGAATTTCTCGAGTACAGCGCAGACCTTGAGATCATTCACGGAAGCAATCGACGACAGGCAGAAATGCGCGACAAGGCAATGCAAACCCACGAATTTGTTGGGAAGGGAAAAGAGGCAGTTTATACCTACACCGATAGTTTATTGGATGAGCTCGGGCATAGTTATACGAAAATCGGGAAGCACACTAGTTCTGATCTCGGCTCCGTGGCGACAAGAGTTCTTTCGCAGTATGGAACTGGCAATGCAGGTATTCCAAGAATACGTACCATTTTTCGTACCGATGATGCAGGTCAATTGGAAACTGAATTTCATCGTCATATGAAAAGTGAAAATCTGCATGTTACTGACGGCATAGGTACAGAGTGGTTTGAAATAGATCACACAAAGGTTGCAGAAATTTACACGCAATTGCCCCATCGAAAATAGTCACGTTTTCTTACCCACATAAAACGCAGTGCAACATATCACGAGTCCAATTAAAAACGGTGTCCAGAAATTGAAGATCGCTCCCGCGACCAACCAATTAGTGGAACAATCCCCCGAAAGCGTATAGCCACACGCAAGCGAATTGAGGAAAGCCCACCACAGGAACGCCACAATGGATATCAGCGCGCCAGCACTCAAAATGACCCATCCTTTGGCGGTTAGGGGAACGCGTGACAGTGCGGATTTGATGGGTTTACGGCATAAAATCAGCGCCAGAATACAGGCGGGAACAAGGATAATCACAAGCATTGCAATTCCCGACATGATGGCGCACCCCGATGGTTATTTTGTATGTTACCCAGATCATAGCGCAGCGAATGCGTGTGATGCAATGTAACGATCAGACATAAAAAAACACCGACGCGCAAACGTCGGTGTTTTGAATTTTCACATGATCCAATGATCAATCGTCGCGGTGGACTTTTTCTTTGCGCTCGTGACGCTCTTGTGCCTCAAGGCTGAGTGTCGCGATGGGGCGCGCATCAAGGCGTTTCAATGAAATCGGCTCGCCTGTTGCTTCGCAATAACCATATGATCCATCTTCGATACGGCGTAATGCTGCATCAATTTTCGCAACCAATTTGCGTTGGCGATCACGGGTGCGCAATTCAAGCGCGCGATCTGTTTCTTCTGATGCGCGATCGGCCACGTCTGGAATATTGCGTGTGCCTTCTTGCATGCCTTCGATGGTATCTTTGGAATCTGAAAGCAAGGATGCTTTCCATTGTTCTAATTTTTCGCGGAAATATTCGACCTGACGGTCATTCATGAATTCTTCGTCGTCAGTCGGTTGATAGCTTTTATCTAACACTGCATTAACTTTCATTCTTGTCACCCACACATTGGGGTAGAACCCATTGCAATTGGTCGGTACGTAACGGAAACTTATTGAATTGTCACCCCTGAATCAGCGTGAACATTTGAATGTGCGCTCGAAAACTTGCAGAATTTGCTGTTTTTTGATTTGCACATGCTAAACAATTGAAATGCAATTTAAACTTTGAATAGGATGTCACATGGCCGTTGCGCTCAAGATTGCTCAACCTTTGATAGAATCACAATGGCGGCGTCTATGGCGCGACTATCTTGCGTTTTATAAAACAGAACGCACCGACGCGGTTTACGATGCAACATGGGCGCGAATTTTAGACCCTGAAAAAGACATGTATTCGCTGATTGCATTTGATGGTGATCGCGCGGTTGGGTTGGTGAATTACCTGTATCATCACAGCTTTTGGGATATTGAAAAACGTTGTTACCTGAATGATCTTTACGTGCATCCCGATGGGCGCAATCTGGGCGTTGGGCGTGCGATGATCGCCGCCGTCGTGGATCAGGCAAAATCGGATCAGTTGAAACAGGTTTACTGGCTGACGGCGAAAGATAACACAGATGCGCGCGCGCTTTATGATAAGGTGGCGCATCTGTCGCCATTTTTGAAATACGATATCGCGCTATGAAATATCTGATCATCTGTTTGGCTCTGTTTTTGGTGGGCTGTGGCGACGCCCCCCAATTAAACACGCGAAGCGGTGCGCAATCCTTTAGTGCGCAAAATTATCCCCGTGGTGTGGCACGATCAAACGGGGATATTGCGGGTGATATCCTTGATCTGACATTCGCATTGGAAAACGGTCAACGCTTGCCCGTGTTCACCCGATTTGAAACGCCCGTGCGGGTTGGGTTTGTTGGGCACGCACCCGCCGTTTTGCGCAAAGATTTGAAAAACCTGATTACACGCATTCGCAGTGAGGCGAACATTGATATTGCCAGCGTTTCAACGGGTGCAAATATTCACATTGACATCGTCAACGGCAATCAAATGCGCGGTGTCGAAAACAAGGTTTGTTTCATTGCCCCCAATGTTGAAAGTTTCGCCCAATATCGCAAACGCCGCACTGATCCGTCGCTACGCTGGGAAAATCAGACCACACGCGAACAGATTGTAATCGTGATCCCCGATGATGCCACACCACAAGTGATGCGCGATTGTCTGCACGAAGAACTGGCACAAGCACTTGGCCCCCTAAACGATCTTTATCACTTGTCGGATTCGGTGTTTAACGATGATGATTTTCATCTGATCCTGACCTCGTTTGATATGCTGGTATTGCGCAGCCTTTACAGTGCTGATTTGCAATCTGGCATGACATCGGCACAGGTCAGCGCACGCTTGCCAAAAATCTTGGCCGCGTTGAACCCCCTTGGTCAAACAGATATCAGCAATCCACGCCCCGCCACATCGCGTGCTTGGGTGAATGATATTCGCTTGGCGCAAAACACAGGCAATGATTTGGCGCTACGTCTGCGCGGGGCAAACGGCGCAGTAAACGCCAGCGTTTCATTTGGATATGGCCCCACGCGCCAAGGATTTGCACAATATATCCGCGCCGATATTTTGGCCGATGCACAACAATCGGGTGCCGCGCAAGGGTTTGCTCAAACCTATAATTTGTTTAAATCCGCTTTTGGTGAAAATGACATTCACACCGCACATGCCAGTGTGCAAATGGCATCATTGGCATTGTCTGCGGACAAACATGCGCTGGCGGATGCGGTATTGAAACCCGCAATCGCAACCGCGCGACGCCATGAAAATGCGACACTGTTGGTGCAATTGCTAGCCTTGCGGGCATCATGGGGGGATGCCACGGGCAATATTGCGGCGGCAAATGATGCACGCGCCGCCGTCACCGCATGGGGACCATACGCATTTGGCAATCGCACAGATGCGTCAAAGCTATTGCGCTTGGCCGCTGATTTGTCCAAAAGAACAGCGCAATAACCACAAGGGATCAAATCAATGTACACAGCAATCATTGCAGCCATCATCGGGGTGATCCTTGGCTGGTTTCGCGCAACCAAACGCGGCGGGAACACATTGGATAAATTGCAATACGCCGCGGGTCATGCCATTGCATTTGGTCTGATCGGGTTGGCGGTTGCGATCATTCTTGGCTGGGTCGCGGTCAGCGCATAACGCGCAAGTGTTCGCAAACACCTTGTCCAATCACGCGCCCCACCCCATATTCAAACCATGATAAAATTCACGCCGATCTTATTGGCCGTTCTTTATGGTCTGTTGATGTATTTCTTTTCGTCGCGCCGATTGCGCAGCGAACTGGATGAACATTCAACTGTGTTGGATGATCCGACATTATCGGCGATGACCAAACGTATGGCGGATGCGATTGATCTGCATCGGATCAAGGTTCATATCTATGAAATTGATCCAATCAATGGGCTGGCTGCGCCCGATGGGCGTATTTTCATCACCCGCGGATTTTTCAACAAATACAAGGATGGCGAGGTGAGCGCAGATGAACTTGCCAGTGTTATCGCCCATGAATTGGGCCATGTGGCACTGGGACATTCGCGCCGTCGCATGATCGATTTTTCGGGGCAAAATGCGCTTCGCATGGTGATTATCATGGTGCTGGGGCGTTTTTTGCCCGGGCTTGGCGTTTATATCGCCAATATGCTGACCTCACTGTTGGCGGCGCGCCTGTCGCGCACAGATGAATACGAGGCGGATAAATACGCATCCGCCCTGCTCACCAAAGCGGGCATCGGTACAGCAGGACAGAAAAGCCTGTTTTTAAAGCTGGATAAATTAACCGGTGTAGGTGGACGACCATTGGCATGGACGGCAAGCCATCCCAAAACCGCAGACCGCATCGCCGCGATCGAGGCGAATGAGGGCGCTTGGAAAAACGGGATCAGTTAATCCGCGCTGCCATATATTTGGCAAGCCGTGGCAGACGTGTGCGTTTCAACAATTTGCGCAAATCCTGATCTTCGCCAGAAATTGCAATGGCGCGTGCCAGAACATCGCCTACGACCCCATCCATTTCTGTCGGGTGATTTTGCGCGAGCTCCAACAAAAAACCATCGGGATCACGGCGCAATATGCCGTGGTTTGATAAAACCCGTGTTGGGAAATCCTTGATATTGGCGGTGATGATCGCATCCGCCTGTCCCGCTATGGCCGCTTGTAACACGTGCACATCATCGGGGTCCGGCAACCAGATTTCATCGCCAACAAATTTATCAATCGTCACACTGGCATCTGGCCAATTCGCACCCAACAGCGCGATTTCAACACCCGCAGATGCGCCAATGTCATCACCATTGCGCACGGCTGCGCGTTGCCATTCACCGATTATTCGCACCGACCAAAGTGGCGTGAATAATCCCTTGGATGCCGCGCCCAATAAAACCTCGCGCATTACTGTTGGATACAGAACACATGCATCCAACACCATCCGCATCAGTTTAACCGCAGGAATATGGATTTAAGATAACTGCTTTCGGCCAGATGTGGATGCACAGGGTGATCCGCACCCGCAGCGCCCACATGAATGATTTGTCCACTGCGCCCAGATTTACCCATGCCGCGCAAACTGGCCGTACGAAATTTGGCCAGATCAGCCGCATGTGAACAAGAACACAGCACCAAAAACCCACCTGGTTTGACCAAGGCCGCACCCATACGTGCGACACGTTCATATGCACGCAACCCTTTATCAAGCGCAGGTTTCGCAGGCGCAAATGCAGGGGGATCACAGACCACCAGATCAAATTGGCGCCCCGCTTCGGCCAGGGCGGCCATCACATCAAATGCATCACCACGCTCTGTTGAAAATTGATCACCTTGCCCCGATGCGTTTGCACCAGCGCTTGCCAATTCCAATGCAGGTGCAGAGGCATCCACAGCCAGCGCTGATTTTGCACCAGCGGCCAGTGCGGCCAATGAAAATCCGCCAACATGGCTAAACACATCCAAAACATCGCCATCCTTGGCAAGCTTTGCGGCAAATGCATGATTTGGGCGTTGATCGTAAAACAACCCCGTTTTTTGCCCGCCCAACAGATCGGCCATATAAGTCGCATTATTCATCGGTGTTGCGATGGGAGCATCAATTGCGCCGTGCAATACGGCGGTGTCTTCATCCAACCCTTCTAGCGTGCGCGCACGCCCTGTAGCGTTTTTCACGATCACGGCGGCGTTGAACACTTCGCGCAATGCGGCGGCGATCATATCCATGCGTGTATCCGCCCATGCCGCATTGGGTTGCACGACAAATGCATCACCAAAACGATCAATGATCACACCCGGCATGCCATCAGATTCCGCATGGATCAGACGATAAAACGGTTTATCAAACATCCGATCGCGATATTGCGCCGCATATCTTAATTTTTGCACGAACCAATCCTGATCCAGCGTAAATGTATCCCCTAATGCCAAAACACGCGCGGTGATTTTGGAATTGGCGTTGAACGCGCAAACCGCAACGGGGCGGCGATCATGGTCCTGTACCAAAACCAAATCCCCTGCGGGTATGTTTTTGGCACGGCGATCCAAGACCAGCTCGTCATTATAAATCCAAGGGAAACCAAAACGCACCCGCTGGGGCGATTTGTTGGGGCGCATGCGCACAATGGGCAAAGAAGTATCTGTCATGTGCCCGCTTTAGCCTGTTCGCAGCCAAAGAAAAAGGGGCGTTGACGCGCCCCTTTCAAATAATCATCTGCACGCGTGATTAATGCGCGTTGCGTGATGTTGGTAAGAAAGACAAGTTAATGCTTTTTAACCATGTTTTAAATGCAACTGCACCAGAGCGAACTGTTTCTGCGCGCATTTCTGCGGCGGCGCGTTCAATTGCGAAGATGTCCATGTATTCAAGATCTGAACTATCGATTTTTGTCAAAGACTGTGCCATATCAAAGGCTCCTTTCTGTCTGCTTGCTACAAACTTAGGATCATTCGGCACGGGTTACATCGGACAAATTCTCAAAACCGCTATGCGCCTGACGCATAACCTAGCGTCACTTCAACGCATATCTGAATGAAAATTAGGCGAACTGCCATTTTGCGCTGCATTCGCGAGCCATTTGAAAACATGATCACCAACAGAGCGGAAACAAACCAGTTTCGCCGCCGATTCATCCGTAAACCAAAATGCAACCGCCAATTGCCCCAAACGTGTGCGGCGCACCTCGCCGATCGGCAATGCATCGGGGTTTAAATTGGTCGGGCTGCCCTTGGCCAAAACATCGCGCAGATGATCGCCAGTCAGATCAAACACTGCGCGGGCATCGGACACATTCACTGCCAGATGATGTTGGCCTGACAATGCGTCTGTGATTTTCGCCTCCGCCGCATCGGCGGCTGGGTAATCCACCATGATTAGCAATTCATCGGGCGACATCCATGCAACCGAACCCTTCCCCGCCGTTTCAACACCGCGTGGTTTGGGCATTTTTGCACCCGTGATGGATTTCACAACCTTGGCCATTGCAGCGGACGCCAGATCGCCGCGCAGGGTAATCATCCCCATCAGACCAGCATCCGCAATGTCGATCAAGCCGCTATATTTCGCGCCATTCAGCGCCGTTACTGCATTAGACATTTTGACGTGTCCCTTCTGGATCAAGGAAAACTGGGTCACAGATTTCCGCCTTTATCACCCGCCCATCGGTGGTGGGGAAATCAATGATATCGCCCATGCGTTCTGGCCCATCTTCTACCAGCCCCATGGCAATTGCATGGTTCAACGTTGGTGAAAAATAGCTGGACGTGATGCGCCCGATCATATGTTTCACACCATTGTCGCGCACCGTGCCATCAACGGCATAGGCCCCATCGGGGATCACATCATTTGGCTCCACCGATTTTAACCCGACAAGCCGCCAGCGTTTTGGATCAACCATATGGCTGCGCTGTTGGGCGCGTTTGCCAAGGAAATCGTCCTTTTTCTTGGATACGGCCCATGACAGGCCCAGATCCTGTGGGATCACCGTACCATCAGTTTCATCACCAATCATGATGAACCCTTTTTCCGCGCGCATCACGTGCAAACATTCGGTGCCGTATGGCTGAATGCCAAATTCGGCACCCGCCTCCATACACATATCCCAAAATGCCTGACCCTGTGATGCTGGAACGGCAATTTCATATGACAATTCACCAGAGAAAGAGATGCGATATGGCCGCGCCTTGATCCCGCCCAATTCGCCATCCTTAAACGCCATGAATGGCAAAGCATCCGCGCTTACATCCATGCCGCCAATTTTTTCCAAAACTTTGCGCGCATTGGGGCCCACAATCGCGATTTGTGCGTATTGTTCGGTGGCATTGGCGGTGTAAACGCGCATATCCCACCATTCGGTTTGAAGCCATTCTTCCATCCAAGCATGAATGCGATCAGACCCGCCCGATGTGGTGTGACACAGGAATGTTTCTTCATCAATGCGCGCAACCACGCCATCATCAGACAAAAATCCGTTTTCGGTGCACATCAATCCATAACGACAACGCCCGACCTTGAGCGTGGACATCATATTTGTGTACATCATGTCCAAGAATTTACCCGCATCGGGACCCTTCACAATGATTTTGCCAAGGGTGGATGCATCCAACAGGCCAACATTTTGGCGCGTGTTCAGAATTTCGCGTGTGACCGCATCACCAACGCTTTCGCCGTTCTGTTGGAAACAATACGGGCGGCGCCAATCGGCGACGGGTTCCCAGAACCCACCGTTGTTATCAATCCAATGATGCATCGGGCTCTGGCGGATGGGTTTGAACAATTCACCGCGTGCATCCCCTGCAATCGCACCCATTGAAATGGGCTGATACGGCGGGCGGAATGTGGTGGTGCCCACGGCGGGAATTTCGGCGTTTAAACTATCCGCCAAAATCGCCAAACCGTTGATATTAGATAATTTCCCCTGATCCGTCGCCATGCCAAGTGTCGTGTATCGTTTGGTGTGTTCCACCGATTGATACCCCTCTTGCGCGGCCAAGCGTACATCGGACACTTTCACATCATTCTGATAATCAAGGAATGTTTTCATCTGTAATTTGCGGCTCATGCCTTGGGGCATTTGCCAGATCGGTTCAATCGGGTTTTCAGGCGCGCTAAAGACGCTTGGCACTTTGGTTGCCTTGGGTTTATGCCCTGTTTCCTTGGCGGCCAATTTGCCGATTTTGATCGCATCTTCCATCACGCCGGCCGCATCAAGATACCCATTCGCCGTGCCTGTAACATGCACAAACCCAGCGCCATCGTGGCCAAGCGGTGGGCGGTTTGGATCGGGGCGGAACATACATTGATCCGCGTCCCAATTCAGCTTGCCCCCACAATGTGACCACAGATGCACCACGGGCGACCAGCCGCCCGACATGGCAACGCCATCGCATTTGATTTCTTCCAGCTCGCCACCCTCACCCGCTTGCGAACAGATACCAACGCCCGTGACGTGTTTGTTGCCCTTCACCGATGAAATCGCCTTGCCGGTTTCCACACGAATGCCGATTTCGCGCGCCAGCGTTGGCAATTCGCCATCCGCTGTTGTGCGCGCATCGATAATGGCGGGCACGTCCAATCCTGCTTCGACCAAGGCGATTGCGCTGCGATAGGCATCGTCATTATTGGTGGCGATCACCACGCGATCACCGAGGCTCGTGCCATAATTCACCAGATAATCACGCACAGCCCCCGCCAACATAACACCTGGAATATCATTACCCGCAAATGACAGCGGGCGTTCAATCGCACCCGTTGCGGTGATAATCCGCCCAGCGCGCACCCTCCACAACCGATGGCGTGGTGTATCCATGTTTGGCGCATGATCGGTGATACGTTCGTAAACGGTGGCATAGCCATGATCGTACACACCCGCCCCCATCGTGCGATTGCGAATGGTCACATTTGGCATTTCGCGCAATGCTGCAAGGGTTTGTTCGACCCAGATTTCGGCCTCTTCATCGTCAACATCAACGCCATCCACCACGGCGCGACCACCAAAATGCGCGGTTTGTTCGACCAGCAAAACAGACGCACCCGCCTGCCCCGCCGCCAATGCGGATGCCAGCCCCGCAATGCCGCCACCGATGATTAAAACATCAACATGAGCGTAAAAATATTCGTAACGGTCCACATCTTTTTCAGTGGGTGCTGCACCCAGCCCCGCCGCCTTGCGGATGATCGGTTCAAACACATGTTTCCACGCAAAACGCGGATGGATGAATGTTTTGTAATAAAAACCCGCAGGGAAAAACCGCGACATCATTTTGTTAATCGCGCCCACATCAAACGCAAGGCTTGGCCATGCGTTTTGGGGTTTTGCGACCAATCCATCAAACAGCTCGGTCGTGGTGGCGCGTTGATTGGGTTCAAATTTTGCACCTGTTCCCAAACCGACCAGCGCATTTGGTTCCTCTGCACCCGATGCGATCAATCCACGTGCGCGGTGGTATTTAAAGCTACGCCCGACCAGCAATTCACCATTGGCAAGCAGTGCTGATGCCAATGTATCACCGCCGTATCCCGTAAGCTGTTTGCCAGCCCAATTAAAATGCACCTGCTTGGAACGATCCAGATGGCGACCACCTGTTTGAATGCGTGTGCTCATTTTACAAACCCTTCCCAATCGGGGCGTTTTTTCTTGATTTTGGCAACCAACTCTTTGGGTGGTTCCAAGGTTTGCGCAGGGTATGTTCCAAACACCTCTAGCGTCATGGTGCAGCGTGCGGCGTGAAACCATTTGCCACAGCCATAAACATGGCGCCAGCGTTCAAAATGCACACCCTTTGGGTTGTTGCGCATGAACAGATAGGTTTCCAAATCATCATCAGATGCGCCTGCGCCATGGCGCGTGATATGCGCCTGACCATCGGCGTGAAGTTCCGTTTCATCCGCGGCGATACCGCAATTTGGGCAGGTTAGGATTAGCATGTCGCACCTATTTCATATGTATTTTTGTAACCACGGTTTTCCATCAATGCGCCACCCCTGCGGCCACGCTTTCGTCGATAAAGCGTCCTTCTTGGAAACGATTGAGGCCAAATTCGGCGGCCAGCCCTTGTGGCTCGCCCGTGGCGATGACCTCTGCCATGGCCCAGCCTGATCCGGGGATCGCCTTGAACCCGCCCGTGCCCCAGCCGCAATTGATATAACAATTGCCAAGTGGTGTTGTGCCAATGATCGGGGATCGATCGCCCGTTACATCCACAATCCCGCCCCAATGGCGCAGCATTTTCAGGCGTGAAATCATCGGAAATGTTTCGATCAGTGCGCGAACGGTTTCTTCCAAATGGTGAAACGATCCGCGCTGGGTGTAATTGTTAAATCCATCGGTGCCGCCACCAATCACCATTTCGCCCTTGTCCGATTGGGACATGTAACCATGCACCGTGTTGGCCATGACCACCACATCCATACAAGGTTTGATCGGTTCAGATACGAGCGCTTGTAATGCCACAGATTCCAGCGGCAAACGGAAACCCGCCATATCGGCCAGATGCCCCGAATTACCCGCAACAACCATGCCCAGTTTGTTGCATTTAATCGCACCTTTGGTGGTTTGAATGCCCGTCACATTGCCATCCGATTTATCAATGCCCGTGACCTCGCATTGTTGGATTATATCCATGCCCATATTCGAACAGGCGCGCGCATAACCCCATGCAACCGCATCATGGCGCGCCGTGCCCCCGCGTGATTGCCACAGGCCACCCAAAACAGGGTAACGCGGGCCGGATAATTCGATGATCGGCACCAGTTGTTTCACACGTTCTGGGCCAATCCATTCGGTTTTCACACCTTGCAATGCATTGGCATGCGCTGTGCGTTGATAGCCGCGAATTTCATGTTCGGTTTGCGCCAACATGATCACGCCACGTGGGCTAAACATCACGTTGTAATTCAAATCCTGGCTCATGGTTTCGTATAATGAGCGTGCTTTTTCGTAAATCGCCGCGGATGGGTCTTGCAGATAGTTCGAGCGAATAATCGTGGTGTTGCGCCCTGTATTCCCCCCGCCAAGCCAACCTTTTTCAATCACCGCGACATTGGTAATGCCATAGTTTTTGCCAAGGTAATACGCCGTGGCCAAACCATGCCCGCCCGCGCCGATAATGATCACATCGTAATGCGATTTTGGTTCGGGTGAACGCCATGCGCGTTCCCAACCTGTGTGATAACGTGCGGCCTCGCGAGCGATTGCAAATGCGGAATATCGTTTCATGTGATCAACCTGTGGCGTGAATTCAGCCACCCTTGTGCCAAATCGGGGGCGTTTTGGCAATTCTGCACAACGGCATAAACTATGGATTTTCCGACATAACAGGGTCGTGTTTGGGGTTTCGTATTCCAACAATAGCAACTATGTCGGTGGAATGGCCGTATTTGATTCAATCGAAGAATTCGCAAGCGCGATCCCTGCGCATCGCGCCCTGTTGGGGCTTGATCTGGGGGATAAAACGCTGGGCGTTTCTGTTTCCGATACATTGTGGTCGGTGGCAACACCACGCGAAACCATTAAGCGCAAGAAATTCGGACTGGATGCGGATGCGTTGGATGTGATTATCAAATCAACCAATGCGGGCGGTCTGATTTTGGGATTGCCGCGCAATATGGACGGGTCCGAAGGGCCGCGTTGCCAAAAAACCCGTGCATTTGCCCGCAACCTGTCCGCACGTTGTGATTTACCCATTGGGTTTTGGGATGAACGATTATCGTCCGTCGCCGCAGAACGCGCGATGTTAGAGGCCGATATGTCACGCGCCAAACGTGCCGAGCTGATCGATCATGTTGCGGCGGGGTATATCTTGCAAGGGGTGCTAGATCGTCTGGCACATTTGCGTGCCACATGAGCGAAAACGATCTGGGCGAAGTGTGGAAACGCGACGAAGTCGAAAGCCCCTGTGTTAAGCTATGCGTTATTCACGAAGCATCGGGTTTTTGCATGGGCTGTTATCGTACACGCCATGAAATCGCGGGCTGGTCACGCATGGATGACGATGCGCGCATCGCGTTAAAGGAAACCCTGCCAACGCGCGCCAGCGCGATCAAAGGCAAACGACGCGGCCGCAATCGTTAACCACGCAACCCCAAAAACCGTTTCGTCGGTGGTGGTGGCGCCATTGGCATTGGTATCTTTGGTTTTGCGTCAACTTCATGACACACTACCGGTTCGATGTGATCTGTGCCGATGCCCATATCGATCTGGTTTTGCACGTGCCCCAAAACCCGCGCCAAGATTTTCGCATCAAGCGTATATAACGTAAACCGCCCCTTGGTTTTTTGCACCAATACCCCCGATCGTTCCATGATTTGCAAATGATGGGTCAATGACGCCGCTGGAATTTTCGTTTCACGCTGCAACGCCCCAACCGCAATCGGTTCGTTGCTCCGCCCCATCAAACAGCGCAAAATCATCACGCGGCGCGGATGTGACAGCGCATGAAATACCTGTGCGGTTTTATCAATACTATCCATTTGTTTTGGTTTAGCGGGAATTGGTAAACAAAAGCTAAACTTGCATGGGGCAATGATTGATAATCACATTTGCAAATATTCACGGTGGAATCGCCCCCCGAATGAGTGTTAATGAAACACATCATTGCGCATAAAGTGCGCGCAAAGTTCAGATTGAACTTCAAGCACGCCAAATAGGTAAAATGTTGACAACCAAAATATCAAAATCCAGCAAACTACACCCCGCTGCACGTCTCTCTGTGGCCCCGATGATGGATTGGACGGATCGTCATTGTCGTT
This sequence comes from Paramylibacter ulvae, assembly GCF_014652655.1. GTDB lineage: Bacteria > Pseudomonadota > Alphaproteobacteria > Rhodobacterales > Rhodobacteraceae > Amylibacter > Amylibacter ulvae. The sequence continues at coordinate 176,168 of NZ_BMZF01000004.1, read as the reverse complement.
ATTTCCACCGCCTGATGTCGCGCCACGCGTTGCTTTATACCGAAATGGTCACAGCGCCTGCGCTGATCCACGGAGATGCGCCGCGTCTGTTGGCATTTGATGTGGCAGAACACCCCGTTGCGTTGCAAATCGGCGGATCGGACCCAGATCAATTGGCGCAAGCAACGAAAATGGGTGTTGATGCTGGTTATGTCGAGGTGAATTTAAACGTTGGTTGTCCGTCTGATCGCGTACAATCGGGCGCATTTGGCGCAGTACTGATGAAACAGCCCGATCTGGTTGCCGATTGTGTGCAAGCAATGATCGAGGCAAGCGGTGGTACGAAAATCACCGTAAAATGCCGCATTGGTGTTGATGATCAAATCCCCGAAGACGTTTTGCCCGATTTTATCGCCCGTGTTTCGGCAGCAGGGATTAATAGCTTTGCCATTCATGCACGCATGGCTTGGCTTGATGGATTAAGCCCCAAGGAAAACCGCTATATTCCGCCCTTGAATTACGATTTGGTGCATCAGATAAAGGCGGACAATCCCCATTTGGAAATCGTTTTGAACGGTGGTTTAAAAACCTTGGCAGAGGCGAAATCGCATATTGATCGCGGCCTTGACGGCGCAATGATCGGGCGCGAGGCGTATCATAATCCGCTGGCGATTTTAGGGCAAACTGATGATGTAATTTTTGACGATCCGCTGGGTAAAACCGCGCCACAAATTGTGGGGGAAATGGTTCCATATATCACCAATCACATCGAAAACGGTGGTAAGCTCCATCAGATCACGCGCCATATGTTGGGGTTGTTTAGCGGGCAAGCAGGTGCGCGCCATTGGAAACGCCACCTGTCTGAAAACGCACATAAAACTGGCGCAGATGCGCAGGTTGTGCAAGATGCGCTTAACCGCGTTTTGAACATTCAAACGGCGGCGATTGACGCATAAACGGGAGCGGCGTGATGGATGTATTAACTTTGTTACCTGTTTTGGCATTATTGCTGGCCATCGGCGCAGTGGCGGGCGTTCTGGCAGGGCTGTTGGGGGTCGGCGGGGGCATCGTATTGGTACCCGCATTTTACTACGCGTTCCAAGGATTGGGATATGACAATCCGCAAATCATGCAGATCTGCTTGGCAACATCATTGGCAACCATCATCGTGACATCGCTGCGATCATTATTAAGCCATCACAAAAAGGGTGCAGTAGAATGGTCGGTTTTACGCACATGGGCACCGGGCATTGTGATCGGCGCATTAATCGGCGTTCTGATTGCGGCACAGTTGCGATCAGATACATTGGTTTTATTATTCGGGGTTCTGGGCATTTGCATCGGTTTCTACATGGCATTTGGCAATGCGAAATGGCGGTTGGGCGATGTGATGCCCAATCTATTTTGGCGATCAGTGTTTAGCCCCGTTGTGGGATTTTTATCCGTCCTAATGGGCATTGGCGGGGGCAGCTTTGGTGTTCCATTGATGACATTGCATGGCATTCCCATTCACCGCGCGGTGGCGACGGCATCGGGGTTTGGGGTCATTATCGCCCTACCCTCTGTATTGTTGTTTTTGATGCGCCAACCGCCCGAAACTGGCTTGCCACCGTTCACGCTTGGTTATGTAAATTATGCTGCTTTTTTTGTGGTGATCTGTATGACAACATTGACAGCTCCGATTGGCGCAAACCTTGCGCATCGGTTGAATCCCAAACCACTAAAACACGTTTTCGCGATATTTTTAATTTTGGTGGCGCTTAACATGCTTCGCAAAGTTATGTTTGCGTAAAACGCTTGGCGCATATATCGCCTTGCATCACAGACAAGCCATTCAATTTAAAAGATAATTTTCCGTCAAATTTAGATAACTAGGTATCTGATACCCTTGGAGTTTAGACATGTTCGACATAACTAGATTTATCGAATTGTGTCCATAAGGGAAGCTGATTTGATCCTAAAGTCAAAGTCTTTTGACGCCTTGCCTTGCCAGTTTCCAAATGGCATGGGCATATCGTAAATGAAATAACTAGTTATTTCGAAATGGTGGTAAAATTTGGCCTTGAATTTTGGCGCGATATGATCCCAATCGCGCCAAAATATGATGAGATTAAAGCGAGATATCTAGGTCAGCCAAATAGGGCAGATCTGCCCCCACTCGTGTACAGGTGATCGCCGCCGCATAGAGACATTTTTCAAGCGTCGCCGCCATGAAATCAGCATCCGTGATATCGTCTGTTTTTACCAATTCACAAAGCAACATCGCCATGAATGTGTCCCCTGCCCCAACCGTGTCCGCCACGGTGATTTTGGGCGGCTTACCCTGAAAATCATGCGCGGCGCTAAATACCTGACCACCATCACCACCACGGGTTAAAAACACCAGCTTTGCGCCTTGGTTCAAAAATGAGCGCGCATGGTGTTCCAGATCGCAATCATCCCCGTGTAAGATACGCAAATCTTCATCACTAATTTTTACCACATCAACATAGGGCATTAATGCATCGATCCGTTTAATCCAGACCGCGGGATCAGATTCAATCGTTGGGCGGATGTTGGGATCAAGCGTGATCAGGCGATGTTTTTCGCGTTGTGCCAAGGCATGTGCGGTATCCGCCGTTTCACCCAGCACGAGCGCATATGATCCAAAATGAAGCGCACGGATGGAATCGGGCAAATCGGGCAAGTCATCCACACTCAATGTGCCATCCGCACCTTGGGTGTAAAAACTATAACTTGGCTGCCCCGTGGCATCGGTTGCGATCACGCTGAGCGTTGTTACACAATCTGTTCGTGCCAGATAATTCAGATTAACGCCTTCGTTTGCCAATAACTCCATCAACCCAGTGCCCAGATTATCGTTTGAAATCTGGGATAAAAAAGCAGATGCGCAATTCAGGCGTGACAATCCAATCGCCACATTCATCGGCGAGCCACCCGCACGCGCCACAACATTTGGCACGGCGGGATTATCTGTTGGCGTTACAAAGAGATCAAATAACGCCTCTCCGAAAATCAAAAATTCCACTGGTTTCATTATTCAATACGTAGTCCTGACTGAGGATCAAACAGATGGATCAAATCGGCAGAATTTGCATTAAACTCAAGCGTTTCACCTAGTTTTTCTGTTGGTGGCTGTGGCATTTTTGCCGAAAACATTACACCCTTGGGTGTGGACAGGTGAACCAATGCAAATTCGCCCATCTGTTCGACCAATTCCAATTTACCGCGGATCATACCCTTTGATTTCACTTGCGTGAGGTGCTCTGGGCGCACGCCAGTTATATTGCCACTCGCGTTTTTATTGTTGCAATCATCCGCTTCGAAAAAATTCATTTGCGGGCTACCGATGAAACCGGCCACAAATTGATTGGCAGGACGGGTGTACAATTCAAGTGGCGAGCCGACCTGTTCAATATACCCATCGCGCAGAACAACGATTTTGTCGGCCAGTGTCATCGCTTCGACCTGATCGTGTGTTACGTAAATCATCGTAGATTGCAGGCGTTCGTGCAGACGTTTGATTTCAAGACGTGTTTGCACGCGCAAGGCCGCATCAAGGTTGGACAAAGGTTCGTCAAACAAGAAAACCTCTGGGTCGCGAACAATCGCACGGCCGATGGCCACACGTTGGCGTTGACCACCTGACAGGTTACGTGGGCTGCGATCCAGATAATCTGTGATCTGCAAAATTTCGGCGGCTTGCGTCACGCGGCGGTTGATTTCGTCTTCTGGTGTTTTCGCCTGCATCAAACCAAAGGCCATATTTTTAAACACGGTCATATGTGGATAAAGTGCGTAAGTTTGAAACACCATCGCCACACCGCGTTTGGACGGGGCAACATCGTTCACCACCTGATCGCCAATCGCAACCGTGCCTGATGTGACCTCTTCCAGCCCCGCAATCATGCGCAAAAGCGTTGATTTACCACAGCCAGATGGCCCCACGAACACAACGAATTCGCCGTCTTCGATATTCAGATCGACGCCATGCATGACTTCGATATCACCATATGATTTTCGCAAGTTTTCTATTGTTACACCGGCCATGTCAGCTCCATTTCCTTTATTGCAGCGGATAGCTGCGTGCTAAATTCGGGATAGTCGTTTGGCAAATTGTCCCATAATTCTGTGGCGTTGATAAACGCATCCAACCCTGCGTCCGATAACATCGGTTGCAGGCGGTCCCAATTTGGTTCTGCGTATTGGATATTCATATGTCCAGCATCAATATGTTTCGCAAACACATACCAGCTGGCAATGGCACGCACGCCATGTTTTGGGAAAACCCCTTGTTTCAAACAGCCCCGCAAGGTGGGCAAAATGAAAATTGGGAATTTCAAAAATCCATCGGCACAGATACGTTCCACCGTGTCCCCAATGGATGCATTTTTAAACCGTGCAATGATTTTTTGCAGATATTGTTCTTTGTCGAACGGCAAATCAATCGTCAGTGCAGGTAAAACTTCGTCATGGGTATAACCCCAGAAATGTTCAAATAATTCGGCATCATTCATCGCACTGTCAAAGGTTTCATGCCCTTTCAACGCGCCAAGATAGGTCAAGCATGTATGCCCGCCATTCAATATGCGAATTTTCGCTTCTTCGTAGGGGGCAACATCACGGGTGACGGTTGCATCAACCAGGCCAAGATCGGGCATTTGCGCGGCAAAGTTATCTTCGATCACCCATTGTGTAAAATCTTCGCCCATCACGGGTGCGATGGGGTTGTCCCCAAACAGGGACTGAATTTCATCAATCAAAATTTGCGAGCTGCGCGGTGTGATACGATCCACCATCGAACAAGGGAACGTGCAGTTTTGTTCGACCCAAGTTCGCAATTCAGCCGCCCCTGACAATTCCAAATAACGTAGGAAATTGGCGCGCAACATCTTGCCGTTTTGACGAATGTTATCACAACACATCACGGTTAAACCGCCATTATCGGCATCTTTGCGACGCTGCAAACCTTGTTGTAAATAACCATAGACTGTGGCGTTGCCATGGCCCGATAATTCATTGGCAATAATCGTATCATGCGCGTCCAGAACGCCATTAGCATCGAGATAATATCCGCTTTCGGTGACGGTGATTGTCACCACATGCACCGATGGTGCGGCCATCAAATTTTCGGCCTGTTCGGTTTGCGTATGCCAGTCGATAAATCCGTTATGCGAACGCACACGGCGGAATTCTTGGCCACCATCAGATGCCATGCTTTTGACAATGTAACCATCGCCATCGGCGTTATTCTTGGCAAAATTTACGGTTTCTTCACGGCGCAAATTTACCGCCGTAATACCCCAAGCCAGATCGCCCGATTGTTGCATATAATCGTCAAAATAGATCGCCTGATGTGCGCGATGAAACGCACCAAATCCTAGGTGCAACACGCCCGTTTTCAACGCAGAGTGGTCGTAATTTGTTTCATATAAGCGCGGCGTTGTTTGTCTGTTCATGACGCGCTCCGTTCCGTTTTCAACAGCTCGTCCTGAGCCAATTCGCGATATTCTGAGGGTGTCATGTTTTTCATTTTTTGAAAGTGGCGGTTAAAATTGGCAAGGTTTTGATAACCAACATCAAAACAGATGCTCGAGACTTGTTCATCGGTGGCATAAAGCAGGCTACAGGCCTGACCGATGCGCACGCGATTGACGAATTCCACAAAACGATTGCCCGTCACGGTGCGAAAATTGCGCGAAAACGTTGTGGGTGACATGCCCGCAATATCCGCCGCTTTTTCCACCGAAATATCATCGGCAAAACGTTCCACGATGTAATCAACCACCTCGCAGATTTTCATCTGACGCGGATTGCGGTTTTCGTGATATAATTTCGCCACAGACAGGGTTTTTCGATCCTTGTTGCGTGAAATTTCCAGCAAGAAATCAAGAAATGCCATGATCTGATTTGACCCAGTGTTGTCGCGGATATAGGCAAAGCGTTCTTGCATATCCCCAAGATCAAAACCATTCCATTCCAAACCTGATTCAGCCTCTTTGAGCACCTGATTAATACCCGCGAATTCGGGGAATGCTTTGATCAATTGCATCAAGCGGTCTTGGTCAAACTGGATCACCATATCGCGCTCTTCGACGGGTTCTGTCCACACCTCGTCTGTGATCCAATTATGGGGCAAATGAGGACCAGTTAAAAACAAACCACCGGGCGCAAAATCACCGATATAATCGCCAACATATGCCCGCCCAGTTGTTGCCAAGATCAGATGCAATTCGCATTCTTGGTGACTGTGCCAGCGGCACAACGGGTTGGGCCAGCCATGTTCAAGATAAATCAGGCTATCGTCCTGTTCTGGGATGATTTCCAATTCAGGGACAAGGATTGGTGAACGTGTCATCGCAATACATTCCCCCCGTCCACAGATAATGTTTGTGCGGTCATGTAATTGGATTGTTCGCTTGCCAAAAACAATGCCACACGCGCCACATCGCGCGGTGTTCCCATATAGCCAAGCGGTACGGCATCGCCGACCTCTTGTTTCTTTTGTCCCAGTTTCTTGTCTTCAAATTTCGCAAATAACGCATCAACATGCCCCCACATGGGTGTGTCAATCACCCCCGGTGAAATTGCATTCACACGGATATGATGGGGCGCCAATGCCAATGCGGCGGATTGAGTATAGCTGATGACCGCGGCTTTGGTGGCGCAGTAATGTGCGACCAAGGCTTCGCCACGATGCCCAGCTTGGCTGGCCATGTTAATAATTGCACCTTTTTGGCCATGCTTTACCATTGATTGCGCGCCTGCCTGCATCAATGCGTATAATGCACGCACATTCAGGCCGAACAGGCGATCAAATTGATTTAAATCCGCGTCTAACACCGAACCCATATCGAAAATTGCGGCATTGTTGAAAAACACGTCGGGTTTGATGGATGCTGTCCATGCAATGCAATCTTGCAATCCTTGGTCATCCAGCAAATTAAACGGTTGATAAGAAAGAGATGCATGCGCTGCCCCCGCATAGGTGTCACCGATGTCTGTTGCACAGACCGATGCACCGCTTGCCAGAAAATGTTCAACCGTGCTCTGTCCGATGCCACCATTGGCACCAGTCACAATACAGGTTTTCCCTGACAAATCTGTGGGGGCAGCGTTTAACATTACTTCACCGCACCAAAGGTTAGACCCTGCACCAATTGTTTTTGTGCCAACCAGCCGAATACCACAATCGGCGCACAGGCCAGTGTTGATACGGCGGATACTTTGGCCCAGAACAACCCTTCGGGTGCTTGGAATGATGCAACAAATGCGGTCAATGTGCTGGCTTCTGTTGTTGTCAAAACGATCGACCAGAATGCTTCGTTCCAGCATAGAATGATCGACAACAGTGCCGTGGACGCGATGCCACCCCATGCAAGCGGCATCACCACTTGGCGGATTTCATTCAATGTGGATGTGCCATCCATGCGTGATGCTTCCAAAATTTCCTTGGGGATTTCGCGGAAATAGTTGAACAAGATCAACATCACGATCGGAAGGTTCATCATTGCATAGATAACCACCAAAGCCGTGCGCGAATCCAACAGGCCGAATTTTTGACAGATCAGATAGATCGGCATCAACACACCCACCGCAGGCAACATTTTGGTGGAAAGCATCCACATCAAAATATCCTTGGTCCAGCGACCCGTGTTAAACGCCATGGAATATGCGGATGGGATTGCGATCAACAATGCCAAAAGCGTTCCGCCAAAGGATGTGATGATCGAATTCATCGCAAAATGCGTGTAATTCATGCGCGATTGAATTTCCGTGTAATTTTCCAATGTCGGTTCAAAGAACAACAATGGCGGAATGGCAATCGCCTGATTTTCGGTTTTAAACCCTGTCAGCACCATCCAGAAGATTGGGAAAAAGAATGCCAATGCGGCAACCCAAGCAAAGAAAACTGCGATACGGTTCTTAAGGATATCTCTTTGTTTATCTGTCATGATTACACCGTCAGCGTTTTGCCAATTGCACGGATCAAGAAGATCGCAACAATATTGGCGAGGATGATTGCAAAGACACCACCGGCAGACGCAACACCGACATCAAATGCCTGTTGAGACTGGATATAAATCAAGTAGGTCAGGTTTGTAGATTGAACCCCTGGACCACCGCTGGTTGTCACGAAAATTTCTGCGAAAATTGCCAGATGGAAAATCATCTGGATCAGGATCACAATCGCAATTGGACGCGCCAGATGCGGCAAGGTTAGGTTGCGAAACTGTGCCCAGAAACCCGCGCCATCAAGCGTTGCCGCTTCTTTTTGTTCTTGGTCTTGGGATTGCAGGGATGTCATGAAGATCAGGATCGCAAATGGCGTCCATTGCCAGCTGACCATGATGATAATCGACAAAAGCGGAAAATCCTGAAGCCATTCAATCGGTGTGCCACCCAACGCATTAGCAAGGGCTGCGAACAGGCCGTTGTTTGGATCCATCAACATGTTTTTCCAAACCAAGGCAGAAACCGTTGGCATGATGAAAAACGGCGAGATCAACATAACACGTGCAATACTGCGGCCACGAAACGGGCGATCAATCAGCACGGCAATGGTCAGGCCCAAAATAACCGTGATGAATAAAACAGAGCCAACCAAAACAAGTGTGTTGAGCAATGCGGGCATAAACGCTGGATCGGTCCAGAAAAAACGATAGTTATCAAGCCCGATAAAGCCTGTGCGCTCTGGATACAAAAGATTGTATCGGATGGTTGAAAAGTAAACTGTCAGGCTCAGCGGGACAATCATCCAGATAAACAGAAGGATAATTGAAGGTGCCTGGAGCCATCGTGTAAGCGTCGCGTTCATCGCCGTCACCTGTCAAGTTAGAGTTGTAAATATGTGTTTGGGTATTGGGGTTCTGGGGCGATCAAATCGCCGCCCCAGAATATGCGTAGATACGTTTAGATAAGCGCGGTGGGTTTAGTAGTAACCCGCTTTGCGCATTTCGCGATCTGCTGCTTCTTGTGCTGCTGCCAGACCTTCTTCAACGGAAATGTCACCCGCCAATACGGCTGTCATTTGTTGACCAACGGCTGTACCAATTGCTTGGAATTCTGGGATCGCGGCAAACTGAACACCAACATATGGTGATGGGTTTTGCGTTGAATTCTCAGGGTCCGCAGACAAGATTGCTGTCAATTCAGCATCTGCGAATGCAGCCGCTGCTTGGAATTCAGCATTGTCATATGTTGACTGACGTGTGCCTGTCGGAACAGCGCCCCAACCGTTTGTTTCAGCAACCAATTGGATGTAGTCTTTTGATGTTGCCCATTCCATGAACTTCATCGCATCTTCTTTTTGCTTGGTACCGGCAGGGATCGCCAATGACCATGCCCACAACCAGTTTGAACCACGTGTTGTGATTGCTTGTGGCGCTTGTGCGTATGCCATGTTTTCATTTGTTAGGAATGATGCCGCGATTGTGGCGTCGATCCACATGCCGCATTTGCCTTCGTTCATCAACGCAAGGATTTCGTTGAATGAATTGCCTGATGAACCTGGAGGGCCATAGTTATCCAACAAATCTTTGTAGAATGTCACCGCATGGTTCCAAGCAGCGCTGTCCAATGCAGGTGTCCAGTCTTCGTTGAACCATTGTGCGCCAAAGCTGTTTGCCATTGTTGTCAGGAACGCCATGTTGTCGCCCCAGCCCGGCTTGCCGCGCAAACAGATACCATATTGACCAGCATCTTTGTCTGTCATTGCTGCGGCTGCGTCTTGTACGTGACCCCAGCTTGGGTTGTTTGGCATTGTCATGCCCGCTGCATCCAACAAATCTTTGCGATACATGATCATTGATGATTCACCATAAAATGGTGCTGCATACAAATTGCCTTCGTGGCTCAGACCACCGCGCATTGCTGGCAGGATATCGTCAACGTCGTAATCATCGCTGAATTCCAACGCTTCAACCCAACCACGAGAACCCCAAATCGGGGCTTCGTACATACCGATGGTCATAATGTCGAATTGACCACCTTTGGTTGTGATGTCTGTTGTGACGCGGCTACGCAATGTGCCCTCGTCCAATGTGACCCATTTTACGGTGATGCCAGGGTTGGCTTCTTCGAATTTTGGAGTCAATTTTTGCATTTCAATCATGTGACCGTTGTTCACAGTCGCGATTGTCAATTCACCAGCAGTGGCGAATGTCGCAGATGTTGCCGCCAGAGTCAGACCGACAGCCGTGTTACGAATAGATTTCATTTTTTCCTCCCAGAAATCGCAGTTGGAAAACCAACGTGTTCAAACAGGTTGTCCCTTATTCTTGGAATCAGCCAGTATTTTAGCGCTAACAACTAATACTTTTTTAACAAAAAATATCAATTTTTACCATCACATAGGTTCTAAAAGTATGTATTCCACCAAAATTGTCAAAACAATTATGTGCAAAATGTATCAGATATTGCTTTTGTTTTTGTCGTAACTTTACGAAAACGCGGTTTGATTCTCCAAAATTCCAACTGGCAATGCGATTTTTCTCGCCAGATCGACAATTGGCTTTTAGCGTGGAATGCAAAAGGATCAACACGTGGAAATAATACCCAATACATGGCGCGGCACGGGCATCAACATGGAACATATTCCATTGCCAAGCGATGACGCCACTGCCCCGATGGCATTGTTAAATCGCTGTCCCGATTATCGCCAAACACCGCTGCGCGATTGCACAACCTTGGCGCAAGCTATGGGCATCGGTGCGCTCTTTATCAAAGACGAGCGCACGCGCATGGGGCTGGGCAGTTTTAAGGCATTGGGCGCGGCATATGTCATCGCCCATCTGGCGGCCACTGGGGATATATCCGATCATGTGTTTGTGACGGCCAGTGCAGGCAACCACGGGTTATCGGTGGCGGCGGGTGCGCGGATTTTTGGCGCACGTTCTGTGGTTTACATTTCCAACGCCGTGCCAGAATCATTTGCAAAACGTCTGTCAGATCAAGGGGCAAAGGTTGTGCGCGCAGGTGATACATATCAAGCCAGCATGGATGCCGCCCAATTGGCGGCGGATGAAAACAACTGGTTTTTACTTTCTGACAGCTCTTGGGATGGATATACAACCGCCCCCCATCGTTTGATGCAAGGTTACACCGTTTTGGCCGCAGAAACCGCCGCACAAATCCCCGCCCCGCCCACGCATATATTTTTGCAAGCGGGTGTTGGTGGGTTGGCAGGGGCAATTGCACGATACGCCCGTGGCATCTGGGGCGAAGATCCCACCATCATCGTGGTCGAACCCGATCGCGCCCCTGCGTTGATCGACAGCATCCGCGCAGGGCATAGTGTTCAAACCCAAGGCGCGGAATCAAATATGGGGCGGTTGGATTGCAAGGAACCATCACTGATCGCGCTGGCGGGTCTGTCATTGGATGCGGATTATTTCATGACCATTACAGATGATGAATGTGTAAACGCCATCGCCGATTTGCCCACCAATGATTTGGACACATCCCCATCTGGTGGTGCGGGATATGCGGGGCTCACCCATTTGATCGGTCAATATGGTTTGGATGAAACCGCGCGGGTTTTATGCATCCTAAGCGAAGGTGGCGATATATGAACCAACGCGGATTTGCCATATCGGAATATCAATCGCGCACCAAACGCGCCCAATCCGCGATGGCCACACATGGCATATCTGCGATATTGCTGACCACCGCGCCAGAGTTTGCCTATTTCAGCGGATATCAAACCCGTTTCTGGGAAAGCCCATCGCGCCCATGGTTTATGATTATCCCTGCCAGCGGCAAACCCGTGGCGGTGATCCCCACCATCGGGCATGAATTGATGGCGCAAACTTGGGTGGATGATATTCGCACATGGGTATCCCCTGATCTAAACGATGATGGCATTTCAATGCTGTGTGAAACTTTGCGCGAACTTGCACCATCGGGGCGCATCGCCATCCCATCAGGGCATGAAACGCATTTACGCATGCCGCTCACTGATTATCACCGCATGATCGCATCTATCGGCGCAGATCGGTTTGGGGATGACGCCAATATCACGCGTTCCTTGCGCTTGGTGAAATCGGACGCCGAAATTGCCAAAATCAAAACCGCCTGTGATATCGCAGGGCGTGCATTTGCCCGCGTTCCCGAAATCGCGCGCGTAGGGCAAACACATGATGCAGTCTGTCGTGCGTTTCAACAGCTTTGCTTGGCCGAGGGCGCGGATTGCGTGCCCTATCTTGCCAGCGGGCTTGGCCAAGCGGGATATGGCGATGTCATTTCGCCACCCAGCACGCGTACATTATCACAAGGTGATATTTTGATGTTGGACACGGGCGTATCATGGGATGGCTATTTTGCCGATTTTGATCGCAATTATAGCGTGGGAAGCCCCGACGCCAAAACCGCCGCTGCATTTACTAGATTACAAGACGCAGTGGATGCGGGGCTGGAGGCCGCACGCATCGGTGCCACCTGCGCCGATGTATTCCACGCCATGGCATCCGTGACGGGCGGGGGCAAGGCCAGCGATGCGGGGCGATTTGGCCATGGGCTTGGGCTACAGCTCACGGAATGGCCATCATTGATCGCGGCGGAAAATTTGCCACTGGTGGCGGGAATGGTGTTAACCTTGGAACCATCCATTGAAACCAAACAGGGGCGCATTTTGGTCTACGAGGAAAACATCGTCATTCGCGAAACGGGTGCCGAAATGTTATCCCCTCGTGCGCCTGCAAATATGGTGGTGATATGAACGACTATACCTATACCCGCACAGAATTGCCCCATATCAACCTTGGCCTGATCGTTTTGCAAACCGATGAACGTATCGAACATGATTTCCAGCGGTTGTTTTCCCCGAAAACCACCAAAATCATGGTCAGCCGCATTTCCAATGCCGATACGATCACCCGCGATACGCTAAACGCGATGAAGGCAAGATTGCCAAAATCCGCGGTCATGTTTCCCCGCGTAACACGGTTTGGTGCGGTTGGATATGGCTGTACCTCTGCCAGTTCGGTAATTGGGGCGGATGGTGTGGCGGATGCGATCAAATCGGGGTGTAACACCGAACATGTCACCAATCCGCTGTCGGCCGTGATTGCCGCCTGTCGGCATTTGAATATTACCAATCTGGCACTTGTGTCCCCCTATATCGCGGCGGTGAATGCAACATTGCAATCCGCGCTGTCAAACGGTGGGATCAACACCGCAAAATTCGCGAGCTTTAATGAATCGCTCGATGAAAACGTCGCACGGATTTCGCCCGATGATATCGCCCGCGCCGCGATTGACATCGGCTCGGATCCAGCCTGTGACGGTGTGTTTTTGTCCTGTACGAATTTGGATACGCTTGACGTAATTGATGTGATCGAGCGAGCGGTAAACAAACCTGTGATCTCCAGCAACCAAGCCTTGGCCTGGCATATGGCGAAACTGACCAACACTGGCCTTGGTGCATTTCGCCCCGGGCGCTTATTGCAGGAACGATAAATGCCCGACCTATCCACGATATCGTTTTTCTTGCTTGCATGTCTTGCGCTCAACGCGACACCTGGGCCTGATATGTTGCTGATTGCCACACGCAGCGCCGCACAGGGGCGATTGGCGGGATTGGCGACCTATCTTGGCATTGCGACGGGGGCCTATGTACACGCGGCCGCCTTGGCGCTTGGGTTATCGCAATTGTTCATCGCGGTTCCCATGGCCTATGATATTGTGCGGTTCATGGGGGCGGGATATCTGTTGTTTCTGGCGTACCAAGCGTTTCGCCACACGCCAAACGCCGATCCCCAATCCAAACCCGCAAAACGCCACAGCACATGGGCCATGTATCGCCAAGGCATGCTAACCAATGTGTTAAACCCAAAGGTCGCGTTGTTCTTTCTCGCGCTTTTTCCACAGTTTTTGGATATTGAACGCGGCGCGGTTGGCTTGCAAATCCTGATCCTTGCGACGATTTTAAACCTGTCTGGTTTGATCGTGAACGGGGTGGTGATTTTTATCGCGGCCTCTGCGCGAACCGCACTGTCGCACAATCAACGGATCCGCCAACGCGCGCAATATTTTACGGGCATCGTTTTCACCGCGCTTGCCGCGCGACTGGTTTTTGATACCAAGGGATGATCACCCCGCCAAATCCTGTAATTCAGGGTAAATCACCAACCGACCAGAACTGTGTTTATCAACGTTGATCGGTGTTTCGTAAATCTGGGACAACAGCTTGCTTTGGAACACCTGCCCCACGGAACCCGCCGCAACCGTTTTGCCACCATTCACCATCACAATGTCATCGGCAAATGCCGCGGCAAGGTTCAAATCATGCAACACCACCAAAACACCAACCCCGTTTTGCGCCGCTGATCTCGCGATTTTCATGACCGCAATCTGGTGCAAAATATCCAAACTGGCCGTGGGTTCATCCAAAAACAGATACCCCGCCCCAAACAGCGTTTGATTTGCATAAACCTGTGCCAAGACACGCGCCAGATGCGCACGGTGGCGTTGCCCCCCTGACAGGTTATCAACGCGACGCTTGGCAAATTCCGACAATCCCAATTGACCCAAAATGTTGCGCACCATCACATCGGTATCACGTGGTGGTAATTCCATCGGGATTGACAAGCGCACCAATTCATCAACGCAAAAATTCGCAGATAGGCTTGGGCTTTGTTCCAAAACTGCGCGGCGGCGCGACAATTGGCGCGGAGTTAAATTCGCCAATGCATCATCGCCAAAATAAACATCACCCTGATAATGTTTCTGCTCGCCGGCCAATACGGATAACACCGTGGATTTGCCCGCGCCATTGGGGCCACACACTGCAACCAGTTTGCCAAATGGCACATCGATATTGGCACCGCGCAAAATCGGTGTGTTCCCAAATGCCAGCGATAAATTGCGTCCCGTGATCATAACCGTTTTTCCCGCAGCAAAAGGAACAAAAAGAATGGTCCGCCAATCAATGATGTGGCCAAACCGATGGGTAATTCTTGGGGTGGTATCACATTGCGCACGATCAAATCAGCACAGAGCAATAATACACCGCCCAGCAATGCCGATGCGGGCAATAACAAATGATGCGCACTGCCGATAATCATGCGTGCAATATGGGGGGATACCAATCCGATAAACCCAATCGGGCCCGCAATTGAAACCCCTGCCCCCACCGCCACGGCGCAAATCGCACAGGCGCTGAATTTGATTTTGGTGATTGCAAGGCCGCTGTGAAATGCGGCGCGTTCCCCCAGTTGAAACAGATCAAGCGCGCGTGCATAGCGCAGCAAAACCACACTTGAAATCATCATGATCGTCACGCTGATACCAACCCCGAACCAACCGGTTTTGGCCAAACTGCCCATCGACCAAAACGTCAGATCACGCAATTGCGTATCGTTGGAAATATAGGTCAAAAACCCGATGCCGGCACCTGCAATCGCATTAATCGCAACCCCAACAAGGATAAGGCGCCCAATCGACATTTCGCCGTTTTTCTGTGCAAAGCCAAGGATCAGCGCCGTCACCAAAAGTGCGCCGCAAAACGCAGCAATCGGCAAAACATAGGGGCGGACGCTTGCAGGGATTTCACCCAGAAACAAATCACCCAACACAATCACCACAACCACGGCCGCCGATGCACCACCCGATATCCCGATCAATCCAGGATCGGCCAATGGGTTGCGTAACAACCCTTGTAAAACCGCACCACAGATCGCCAACGACATACCAATGCCCAATCCCAACACCATGCGTGGTGCGCGAATTTGGGTGACAATCGCAGCGGGCATTGGTTCGCCGTTCCCCGCCATCGCATCATAAATTTGCGACAGGCTTAACCGCACGGGCCCCAGCACCAATTCACCAACGGCAACCGTGATCAACGCCGCCACAAGGGCGACAAACACCAATGCGTTAAACGAAAACCTGCGACCACGAAATTGGGTTGTTTCCAACAGTGCCATGTTAATGGGTATGTGGGTGTATGTGATGCATCAGCTCAGCCACCGCAATCGGCGTGCGCGGACCAAAGCCGAGCAATAACATCGCGTCCATCTTAACCAACCGCGCGGATTTACCCGCATTGGTGAGTTTTACATCTGCACGCCCTAATACCGCGCTATCATCGCCCATATTTTCCGCATGGCTTGCCGACATGACGATCACATCGGGGTTGGCGGCGATCAATGCCTCTGAATTCATCGGCTTCCAGCCTGTGAAATCTTGGCCAACATTCACGCCACCTGCCAATTCAATGATATCATGTGCTGAGGTTTCCGCGCCCCCCACAATCGGGGCACCATCGCGCATGGACAGGATAAACAACACCTTTGGTTTGGTTTCCAGCGCGCCAACCTGATCGGCAAGTGCAGCCATTTTCGCGCTGTAATCGGCGATCAAATCATCGGCGCGTGATTGCAATCCCAATGTTTCGCCAACGAATTTGATCTTGGTCACCACACGATCCGCACCGTGCCCAAGTGGTGCGACGGCCACATCCAAATTGGCCGCGCGCAGATTATCAATCACATTGGGTGGCCCCATGTCATCTGCACCGATCAACAGATCAGGTGCGATGGATAACACGCCCTCGGCGGACAGACCGCGCACATAACCGATTTGCGCCTTATCCTTGACCGTTTCTGGGAAACCAGAGGTGCTATCAACTGCGATCACCTGATCACCCGCGCCAAGCGCATAGATAATTTCGGTGATGTCCCCGCCCGCCGATGCGATGCGTTTATAATCCTGTGCGTGGGATGCGCCCGCAAATGCGAGCGCCCCGATCAACATGAAATGTGTGAGCAATTTCATTTCTTGCCCAACCCATCCAACAAATCGCGCCACGCTTGTAATTCTGGATTGCCTTCATGGCGCTCACCAAACATGAGGAAAAAGCTTTGACCATTGGCATCAAATGCTTCCAGCGATGTGACAAATCCGTCTTTCGATGGTTTGCGCACGATCCATGCGTGGGCCACGTGATCTTGGCGCAGATGCATATGGAATTTGGGATCAAGGATATTGGTCCACGGGCCCATCGGTTTCACATTTTCAATTGCGCCTGTGTGAATTTGAATACAGCCTTTGTTGCCAATAAAAACCATGATCGGTAGTTTTGCGTCCACTGCGCGTTCCAACGCCCAAGTGATCGCATCGGTTGGCACCTGCCATGCCACATCTTCGCCGACCAGTCGCAATGCCTGCATTCGCCCAACATTGTGTTTTTTCAACATGCCGTGGAATTGATGCACATCGCTCATGGCATCCCAATCTTTGCGCAATGCAGCCACATCCACATCGCCATCCGGGCGATCGGCGGCAACAGGGGGCAATGGGGTTGTAATGATCTGTTCTGCCGCGCCATCAATCCAATCAGCAACCAGCGCATCAAAACCCGCCCGATCGGTTTCATCGGTTGGATAGATTTTATGCACCGCTGTTCCTGATTTATCGAAAAACTGTAAACTGATCCGCAGGCCAGATTTCACCTGTTCTTCGATCACAAAGGCAAACGCCCAGCGGTTCATAAAAATGCGCAGATCAATGGTTTTGTTCAAAACCAGCCCCATCACGGGGCCGATATTTACATTGGCAAATTCACCATAACGTTCGTGCACCGCATGTTCATTGCGCGTTAAACACATCACTTCGCCAAGGCCAACCATACCCTCGATCAAGGGCGCAAAACCGCGTTCGGGATCACGGCGCAATCGTTTAGCCGCACCTGAAATTTGTTTGGCTTCGACCAGCTCTGCCTCGCTGATGCCCAATGATTTGGCGGCGTCCACGGCACGCATTGATCCCTTTTCTTGGATCAGGTTTTCAAATCGTTCGTAATTGTCTGCGATTGAATGATCTAACATTTTGCTCTCCGCTTAGAATGTTTTTGCTAATGACAGTTTGATGTTTCGCCCCTTGGCCGCTTGCGACAGATATGTCGCGGGCTGATAGGTTGTATCGGCGATATTATCGATGCCCAGATGGATTTGCGCACCCTTCAACACACCGCGATCAGGGCTGTAGGTGGCGTAAATATTGTGCACGTTATAGCCATCAAATTCACCGCGATCTTGGCTGCGGTCGGCGGCAAAGGTGCTGTTGATGCCCATCTTGAATTCAGGCGTGAATTGATATGAGAAACCAAGCATCAATGAGTTATTCGCAATTGAATCCAGCTTGGTATCATTTGGCCCCTGACCATCAATCAGGGTCACGCCCATGGATGCTGCAAACTTGCCCACGACATAGCGCCCTTCGATTTCCGCACCTTTGATGATTGCGCGATCAAGATTATCAAATCCCGGTTGCCCCGCGCCGGCATTGGTGCGCACGATCTTGTCTTTGATATCATTGTAAAATGCGGTGAATTTCAAATCGACTTCGTCATTTGCTGTGAACAGGTTTGATCCCACATAGGACACACCAATTTCTGTGTTGGTTCCCTTTTCTGGATCCAAATCCAAATTGGCAGTGCCCCCACCAAATTCATCAAAAATTTCATCATCCGTGGGCAAACGGTTTACGCGGGCAAGTGAACCAAACACGCTCCATTGTTCGTTCAATTTGTAGATCGCTGAAATTTGTGGCTCGATTGCGGTACCCGACATTGAATCGCTGGTCACCGTAACACTATCAGCGGGCGTCAGGCGTTGATGATCAACGCGCAATCCTGTGTTGATCGTCAATCGATCCGTTGGGGAAAATTCGCTCAGCGCATAAATTTCAAATGTGTCTGTCGTTGCCTCTGGGTGGGAACCAGACGCGGGATCGGATGTGCGATCTTTGCGTGATACCGCCGCGCCAAAAGTTAAATAATGTTCACCCGCCGCACCAGAAATATCGGCGGTGTTTTCTGTTTTCAGCTTCCACAATTCATAAGATCGCTCGCCGATTAATGACGCAAAAACCGGTTCGCTGGCGATTGTGCCCTGTGCCACATCAACCTGTGAATTGGTGTATGACAGGCTGGTTGTTAAATCGATAAACGGGTTGTCCGTTGGGCTGTAATTATGTTCCAGCTTTGCAACTTGTGACTGGGTTGTAATGTTGCCCACGCCCCATGGGAACGTGACACTTCCATCCAACTGATTAAAATCTTGGTTGGTGCCATCAGAATACAGATGTTGATATGACACGCCAAAACGATGATCGCCCGTAGTATAATTCGCCTTGGCCAATACATTGGCGATATCGGCATTGGTGCGGATCAATGTGTTGCCATCGCCGTCCTCGCTCGTGCCAATATCGGAATATGACAGTGCAAATAACGCATCAAAATTATCATCGGGTGCAAATGCCAAAATCGTGGTGGATTGGGTTTTATCTTCGTTTGATTCAAACGTCAGCTTTTGACGCACCGCGAACGTATCGCCATCGGTTAAAAAATCGCGCGCGTCTTTGGTTTCCATCAAAACCACGCCGCCCATCGCACCAGAACCATAAAGCGTTGATGAACCAGGTCCGCGCAAAACCTCGACCCGTTTTAACAATTCTGGTTCAACAAAAATCGACCCTTGGCGATAGCTTTCGTAATAAAGCTCTTCACCATCCACCAGTGTCAAAATTGATGACGCCGCCGATGTAACACCCGCACCAACGCCGCGAATGTTGAATGATTGGCCAAGCGGGCTGCTTGATCCAATCCCCGAAACACCGGGCACTTGGTTCAAGATATCGCCCAGATTGGCCGCCTGAATTTCATCCAGCTTTTCTTGGTTAACCACGCTCACCGATTGCGCCACATCGGATGCAACCTTCTCTTGCCCTGCGTTTATTACAATCGGATCCACGGTGGTGGATTCTTGAGCAGCGACACTGTGCGCTGCGAATGTTGCAACAACTGCAACGATAAATCTATTGGGGGTCATTTCCCGTCCTTCTCGCATATTTTTTCTTCACTGCCAGACGCGAGTCGGGTGGTTACTTTGGTTGGTTCATCTTATATCTGACAATTTTTGTCAATTATTATTTTCACGGTTGATAAATCATTGGGATCACAAAACTATGTTTTGATTTGCTCACGCCTTTCACCGCCTTTGGCATGGATTTAATCCCGTTCAAGGTTTTCAGCGCGGCGTTATCCGCCTTGGCGTTGCCCGAACGTTTCGCAATTTGAAAGCTCAGCACCTGACCATTGGCTGCAACATTCACGCGGATGGTGACAGTTGCGCGCGCCTTGATACCACGCACGGAACCTTTGCGCCGTTCAATCGCGCGGCGAATTTGTGCGCCCCACACTTCCAACGCCTTGGCCGAATTGGCAGATTTGCCCGATTTCACCGCAGACTTGCCCGCGTTCCCCGCGGACTTTCCGCCACCATTGCCTGCGGCCTTTTGCTTTGTCTGTGCTTTGCTTGCGGATGATGATTTTGTGGCGGTTTTCTTTGCGGGCGCTTTTGGCTTTGGTGTTTTTGCAACCTTTGGCTTTGGCTGTTCAATCTGCTTGACGGTTTTTGGTCGCGATTTTGGCTGTACTAACATTATATCTGATGGCGCCGCGACTTCGGGTGTTTGAACAGGTTCAACAATGGGCAACGCAGGTGTTGCATTTGGTATGCGCTCAGTTGGAATATCCACGGGTTTCGCCGCTGGTTTCACTGGTTTTATCGGCGCAGTTTTTTCAATCACCGGCTCGATCACTGGCTCAACCATCGCTTCGATGATGGGTTCGGCGGGTGCGGTCCACTCTGCCACCAATTGTTCAATCTGTGGGTTTGACCCTTGCAGCGATAACAGATGTTCGCCCGCTTCTCCGCCTGCCTGACTGCCGCTGTCGGGTATGCCAAACAGCATCACCAGATGCGCCGCCAACGCAATCGCGCCAAAACCAAGGGTTTCAAACAGCTTGATCATTTTACGGTCGCAATGATTTCAACATTGGCCGCACCTACCGTGCCAAACCGCGTCATCACACGCGCCAAAATGGGGGCTGGCAATGCGGCATCAACGTGTAATTTCACATTGCTTTTTTCATCTATTTTTCCCGCCAACCGTTGCCACGCGATATCGTTTTCAAACACATCAAATCGCACCGTGCCATCGCTGGACACATAAACGCTCAATTCCCCTTCGGCCATGTTCAACTCATCCCCGTTTGGGGGTGTGATTTCAAATGGCGCGGGTTGTTGAATGGTTGATGTCATCAAGAAAAAGATCAACAACAGGAACACCACATTGATCATAGGCACAATGGATTCCGATCTTTGCCGTGGCACTTGCGTTGAAAAATCCATTCATTCCACCATGACAACGGTTGAAAACCCGGCCCCTTGCAGCGCGGAAAAAACATCCAACATATTTTGTGTGCTCGCATCTTCGCCCCCGCGCAGCACGATAATATCATCGGGTTTGGTGGTCAGCGTTTGTAGGTTTTTAATCGCTCGCGTTAATTCCATCGGCGCACCGTTAAGCAACACAGTGTCGCCGCGCACAGTAATCAGGCGTGGTGGCCCACTGTATTTAGCACTCGCATCACCCCCCAATATCGGCAGGGTCACGGCCTGATCCTTGCCAAATTGTGATGCCAGCATGAAAAACACCAGCAGCAAAAACACCACATCAATCATGGGTGTCAGGCTGGGGCGACGCCTGCGCCGCTGTGGTAATGTCATTTCCATTACGCGCCATCCATTATTCTGCGGCCAAGCGCATGACGGCGCCCGCATCAACCCGTGGTTTTGCCAAAAAAACCTGTGTCGCGATGTCTTCGAAATCTTGGCGGATATTGTCTACCACACTTTCAAACCATGTCAGCGCAACCGTCGCAGGGATCGCCACCGCCATGCCCGCCGCCGTTGTCAGCAACGCCTCCCAGATACCACCTGCAAGGATCGCAGGATCGGCGCGGCTACCGCTGTCTTGTAATGCTTGGAATGCGGCGATCATGCCCAAAACCGTGCCCAGCAATCCCAGCAGTGGCGCAATATTTGCGATCAATTCCAACCCGCGAAGCCCCCGCCCCGCCTTGGCTAATTCCAGTTTTGCGATGCGCGTGGTCGCCTCGCGTGCCTGATCTGTTGGCAAATCTTTGGCGTGTTGAATGGTCGCCGCCGTGAAACGCCCGCGCAAGCCCCGCCGTGTTTGGGCATTATCAAGTGCCTGATCAAAATCCCCTTCGCGAAGCGCGTTCAGCGAACGCACAGCGCCGCGCCGCGCCCATGCACCCATCAACGCCAATCGCCACAATTTCCACAGGATAATCGCCAATGCCACAACAGACACCGCCGCAATCGCCCAGATCGACGGGCCGCCATCCATCAGGAATTTCGTCAGGTTTTCGAATTGATCCGACCAAGAGAAAATCGACATATCCAACATAGCACACCACAAATTACGTTTCATTTTGCGGCTGGCAGGGATTGAATGCTGGCGTTATGGGGGGAATATCTTTTCTTGACTATTTTTGTCAACTAACAATTTTGTGCGATCACTCTGTCATTGTTTCCAGCCGCAAGATCAGCTTTTCCACAAATTTTTGCGCCGCAATTGGCATCAAATTATGGGTCGAGGCCACCAAATTCACAAACCCCGTGGTCAATTCACGTGATGCAACAGGCACCAATTTATACCCGCGCGTTTGATATTCCTTGGCATCACTATCAAAGGGCAAACAAAATGCGATGCGCGATTTTACTGTCGCGCTCAGATGGGGCAATGGATCACTACATTCCATTTTGGTGGTCAATTGAATACCCGTTTTTTCACACGCCCCATCAATTTTATTGCGCAGCTCTGTATCCTGCGCAGGCATCAAAATCGCATGGTCCATCAATTCATAAAGCTTGATACCCGCTTTATCTTTCACAGGGGCGCCATTTGGCAATGCCACATGAATTTTCATTTCACTGGCATGAAGCACTTGCAAATTGCGCCCCAGCATCGGTTGATAAAACAGTGCCATATCCAGTTGGCTCCTGTTCAGCGCGGTTTCCAAATCGTCTTGGTTTACGATTTTTAGGGCAAAAGATACCTCTGGGAAATCATTCTGATAATCTGCGATTTCTTTGTGAATGAACGACAGCCCCAAATCCGCGCTCACCCCGATGCGCACCACCCCTGCACGCAGGCCCTTAATATCGTTTATCTGTGATTGTAACTGTTCAAACCCGGCCATTTGGCGCAGGGCAAATTGATAAAACAATTCCCCCTCGGTGGACAGGCGCACCCCCTTGGTTAGTCGCTCGAAAATTTGGATATCCAAATCCTGTTCCAATGCCTGAATATGACGATTCAGCGCGGATGGCGATATGGTCAAACTGTCCGCCGCGCCGCGAATTGATCCGCTTTCAGCGATCATTTTCACATATTTGAACGATTGCAAGTGCCGCATTTCACCCTCTTTTACAGGGGTTTTAGGTAAGTGGTGCATAAAACGCAACACCCTTGCCTTAATTTTGACGCAGACTGCACCGTTTTGATTTCCTAACCTTTGGTCAGAATCACTGCCCTAACACGGGTAGTGATTGTGAAACCTGACGCATCCTCCCGCGTCAAAACCTTAGGGGACAAAATGATGAAAAAATTACTACTTGCATCTGCGCTGACATCCGTTGCGGCCACATCTGCGATGGCTGAAATCAAGGTCGGCATCCTACACTCGCTTTCTGGAACGATGGCGATTTCTGAAACCACGTTGAAAGACACCATGCTGATGCTGATCGAACAGCAAAATGCCAAGGGCGGCGTGAACGGTGAAATGTTAGTGCCCGTTGTGGTTGACCCTGCATCCGATTGGCCGTTGTTCGCAGAAAAAGCACGCGAATTGATCAGCGTTGAAAATGTCGATGTGATCTTTGGCAACTGGACATCCGTATCACGCAAATCCGTCCTGCCCGTGATCGAAGAATTGAACGGCCTGTTGTTTTACCCTGTGCAATACGAGGGCGAAGAGTCTTCTAAAAACGTGTTTTACACAGGTGCTGCACCAAACCAACAAGCGATCCCAGCAACGGATTATTTTCTCGAAGAATTGGGCGTTGAAAAATTCGCATTGCTTGGCACCGATTATGTTTACCCGCGCACAACCAACAAAATCCTTGAGCAATATTTACAAGACAAGGGCATCGCATCCGAAGATATCTTTGTAAACTACACACCATTTGGGCATTCTGATTGGTCAAAAATCGTATCGGACGTTGTCGCACTGGGTGCGGATGGCAAAAAGGTTGGCGTGATTTCAACCATCAATGGCGATGCGAATATCGGCTTTTACAAAGAACTGGCCGCCGCTGGCGTATCCGCCGATGATATCCCTGTTGTTGCATTTTCCGTTGGCGAAGAAGAATTGGCCGGTTTGGACACAACCAACTTGGTTGGGCATTTGGCTGCGTGGAACTATTTCCAATCTGCCGAAGGTGAAGCAAACGCCGAATTCATCAAAACTTGGAAGGCCAAAATGGGCGAAGATCGTGTCACCAACGACCCGATGGAAGCACATTACATCGGCTTTAACATGTGGGTGAACGCAGCAACCGAAGCAGGCACAACAGATGTCGATGCGGTGCGCGAAAAAATGTATGGTCAAAAATTCCCGAACCTGACCGGTGGCATGGCGGAAATGTTGCCAAACCATCACTTGGCAAAACCTGTGTTGATCGGTGAAATCCAAGACAACGGCCAATTCGACATCATCAGCCAAACAGCAGAGGTTCCAGGCGATGCATGGACAGATTTCTTGCCAGAATCTGCGGTATTGAAATCCGATTGGAAAGATTTGGATTGCGGGATGTACAACACAGAAACCAACAGCTGTGTTCAGGTGAAATCAAACTACTAATCAATCCTGAAATTCTATGGGGGCGGCATTCGCCCCCATAACACCCCCAAAGGATAATAATATGTTGCGCGTCATCTGCGCCCTGTTGGTTGCACTGTTTTTCATCGCACCTGCATATGGGCAAAACGCTTTCCAAGATTTGGTGCAAACTCACGCACCCCAAATCATCAAAGGATCGGTCAAAACGGCCCCTGCCGTGATCGCGGATATCCAAGCCACCAAATCCCCCGCCGCCACCAGATTTTTGCAAAACTGGCAGTCCAAGGATTTATGGTATCGCCGCGCGGATGATTTGATTGTGACGGTCACAACAGATGACAATAAAACATATACATTGCTAGGATTGGCGGATCAGTCCGTGATTGGCACAGCGCAAAAATCCGAGATTAAACAAATCAAACCCAATTCTGGGCTTCGCGGATTACTTGGCACCGCCCTTGTGGGTGCACAGCTTGCCAGTGATGATCTGGCCACGCGCCGATCAAGCCTTGAAAGCCTTGCGCGGGATCCCGCACCTGAACATCTGGCGCCACTACGCGCTGCATTGAATGCGGAATCCGATGTGGATCTGCGCGCAAAAATGTTGCGCTTGGAACGATTGCTTACCCTGCAATATGATACCGACACCGATGAACGTATTGCCGCGATCAACGGGTTTGCAGGTGATCTTGGGCTTGATGTGCGTGCACGGTTGAACCCGTTGCTTGATACGCGATTGCAGCTGTCCCAAACCCCACCGGCCGCGGGCACATTTGCCCGTATGATCAACCCCGCCAATGATGAAACGCTTTCAGTAACAGATGCATATGACATGCTGGTCGCCAACGGTTGGGCAAGCGCGAAAATTTCACCCGATGACAAACGCAAAACTTTGATTGCCAACATTGAAAACGGTGCGGTTGGTGGTGTGGATATCGCCGATCTGAACACAGATGAAAACCGCAATATCGCATATGCGGCATTGGTTGATGCAGGCATCGCACCAGTTGATGTCAGCGACGCGGACATTATCAACGCCGTTGAAACCGCCTATTTTTACGACACCTACAGCGAGCAATCACCCGCCGTTATTGCCGCCGCGCAAACCGCATTAAAACGGATCAATACCAAGGTGGGCATATCCCAAGGCGTCGATCTGTTTTTGGATGGATTGTCGCTCGCCTCGATCTTTTTCCTCGCTGCGATTGGATTGGCGATCACCTTTGGTGTGATGCGCGTGATTAACATGGCGCATGGTGAATTTATCATGATGGGTGCCTATACGGGATTTGTCGTACAACAAGTCATCACCAATTACACCCTGTCGATCATCATCGCGATCCCTGCCGCCTTTGCCGTCACATTCGCCGCAGGTGTCGCCATGGAACGCCTGATCATTCGCCACCTATATCACCGCCCATTGGAAACTTTGCTGGCGACATTTGGTGTGTCGATTGCATTGCAACAATTGGCCAAAAACATCTTTGGCACACAGGCACGCCCATTAACATCACCCGATTGGTTGGGTGGCGCGTGGCAGATCAACGATGTGATCGCGATCAGCTGGATTCGCGTGGCAATCTTTGTCCTGTCGATCCTGTTTTTCCTGATGCTGTGGTTTACGCTCAACAAAACCCGCCTGGGTCTTGAAACCCGCGCGGTTACACAAAACCCTCGTATGGCGGCATCCATGGGGATTAACCCTGATAAAATCAACATGCTCACCTTTGGGCTTGGCTCTGGCATTGCGGGAATTGCAGGTGTTGCAATCGGCCTGTTTGCCAAGGTCACATCCGAGCTTGGCAGCGATTATATCGTGCAATCCTTCATGACCGTGGTTGTGGGTGGTGTCGGGAACATCTGGGGCACGCTCGCAGGGGCGGCAATGATCGGATTTTTGCAAAAAGGTATTGAATGGATGAACCCATCCAACACGCTTGCCGCACAAACATTCATGATCATTTTCATCATCATTTTCATTCAATTCCGACCACGGGGCATTATCGCCCTCAAGGGTCGCGCAGCGGGGGATTAAATCATGCAAGGTCCACTTGGAAAATTCATGCTGAAACATCCCAGCACGCTGGTATTTTTGGGCTTACTGTCGCTGTTCACCATCATTGTCACCATCGGGAGCGAGGCATTTGGCTACGGCTTTGTATCCACCTCATTTGTCAAAACCTTGGGCAAAACATTGTGTTTCTGTCTGATCGCAATCGCGATGGATTTGGTCTGGGGGTATTGTGGTATCCTGTCACTTGGCCATTTCGCGTTCTTTGGGCTTGGCGGATATATGATCGGCATGTGGTTGATGTATGAACGCACACGTTTGATCGTGATCAATGCCGCTGAAAATGCACAAATCCCCATGACCCATCAGGAAATCCAAGACGCGATTGGAACCCAGATTTTTGGCGTTGTTGGCGGGTCTGATTTCCCGTTGGTCTGGGCATTTTCGCACCTGTTCTGGGTACAGCTCGCACTGGTGGTGTTGGTGCCGGGCATCCTCGCACTTATCTTTGGCTGGCTCGCTTTTCGATCACGTGTTACGGGCGTTTACCTGTCGATCCTTACGCAAGCAATGACATTGGCGCTGGCGCTTTATCTGTTTCAAAACGATAGCGGGCTTCGTGGCAATAACGGCCTGTCTGGTTTGCAAAACCTGCCCGGTCTGGAAAGCACCGATCAATCGCTGATTTCGATGTGGTTTTTCTGGGCATCCGCATTCGCGCTTGGCCTTGGGTATTTGCTGGTGAAATTGATTGTCGAAAGCAAACTTGGCAATGTCGTGCGCGCCATTCGCGATGACGAAGCACGAGTGCGGTTTTTGGGCTATAATGTCGAAGTTTACAAGCTGTTCATCTTTACCCTCACCGCTGTGATCGCGGCCATCGCAGGTGCGCTTTACTATCCACAGGCGGGCATCATTAACCCTGCTGAAATTGCGCCAATTGCGTCGATCTATCTGGCCGTTTGGGTGGCGATTGGCGGGCGTGGGCGCATTTATGGCGCGGTGATTGGTGCGGCGGTTGTGTCATTGTTATCTAGCTGGTTCACAGGTGGCCAAGCCCCCGATATTTCGCTTGGCTTTTATACGATCAAATGGGTTGATTGGTGGTTGGTTCTGCTTGGCATCAGCTTTGTCATTGTCACCCTTTACGTGCCCAAAGGTATCGGCGGGTTGTTTGATAAATTCACCAAAGGGGCAGAACAATGAGCGGCGCATTATTAGAGGTCGATGGCATCAGCGTATCATTCGATGGGTTCAAGGCGATTAACAATTTGTCCTTTAACATCGACAGCGGCGAATTGCGGGCGATAATCGGGCCAAATGGCGCGGGAAAAACCACGTTTATGGATATCATCACCGGCAAAACACGCCCCGATAGTGGCAAGGTGATTTGGGGCGAAGAAAACGTCAGCCTGATCAAAAAATCCGAAAGCGATATTGCCAATATGGGCATCGGGCGCAAATTCCAAAAACCCACCGTGTTCGAGGATCAAACAACGCGCGATAATTTAACCATGGCATTGAAAAACAAACGCAAACCTTGGGCGGTTTTGTTTTATCATTCCAATGCGGATGACCGTGCCAAGGTGGATGACATCGCCGATGAAATCGGCCTGTCGGATCATCTGGATCGCCGTGCGGGTGATCTGAGCCATGGGCAAAAACAATGGTTGGAAATTGGCATGTTGCTGGCCCAAGAACCCCGCCTGTTGTTGGTCGATGAACCCGCCGCTGGCATGACGGTGGATGAACGCAACCACACGGTCACATTGTTGCGCCGCGCGGCAGAAACACGCGCGGTTGTTGTGGTCGAACATGACATGGAATTCATCCGCAATCTCGATTGCAAAGTCACCGTTTTACACGAAGGTTCCGTTCTTGCCGAAGGTAGCCTTGATCATGTCACACAAAATCAAGACGTCATTGACGTATATTTGGGGCGCTAACATGCTGGATCTGAAAAACATCACATTACATTACGGTCAAAGCCAGATTTTAAACGGCGTTGATTTGGCTGCAGACACGGGCAAAATCACCTGTTTGATGGGGACAAATGGTGTGGGTAAAACCAGTTTATTAAAGGTCATATCAGGAACCCATAATCATTCGGGTGGAACATTCACATTGGATGGTGTGGAACAGGGTGTGCAACCCGCCCATGTTTTGGCCAAACGCGGCATTGGTTATGTGCCCCAAGGGCGCGATATTTTTCCGCTGATGTCTGTGCGCGAAAACATGGAAATTGGTTTTGCCTGTTTGGATAAATCAGAACATAAATTACCCGAAGAAATGTTTGAACTTTTCCCCGTGCTCAAAGAAATGCAACATCGCCGTGGTGGTGATTTGTCGGGTGGACAGCAACAGCAATTGGCCATTGCGCGTGCATTGATCACGAAACCAAAACTCTTGTTATTGGATGAACCAACCGAGGGCATTCAGCCCAACATCATCCAACAAATCGGGCGCGTCATTTCATTTTTGAAAGACCAAGGCGATATGGCAATTTTGTTGGTCGAACAATATTTCGAATTTGCCTATGGGCTGGCCGATCATTTCTATTCTATGCGCCGTGGTGAAATTATTCTGGACGGTGCCAAGCGGGATGTGAAAAAATCAGATGTGCTTGCCACATTAAGCGTTTAAGAAATACCTATGTTGGATCAGACCACATCGCCAAATATGCAACGCGCCAAAGGGCGTGCGCATTTGGGATTTGTGGCGCGTGGTGGCAAAACCACGCTGATGGATTTGCACCAATCGGGCTGTGTAAAGGCCATGTTGCCACGCAACCACGCCCCCGTGATGGACGGTGTGTTGATCAACACAGCGGGCGGTGTGACAGGTGGTGATCAATTGCAATACAGCGCAACATTGGGCGATGATACGACGCTGTGTCTAACAACTCAAACTGCCGAGCGGATTTATCAATCAAGCGGTGGGTATGGCGCAATCAAAACCGATTTTTCGGTTGGTGCGAATACCACGTTTGATTGGCTGCCCCAAGAAACCATTTTATTCGATCAATCCGCATTAAAACGCAACATGACCGTCACGATGGATGCGTCATCATCGGTGATGTTAATGGAAAGCATTGTGTTGGGGCGGCGTGCGATGGGCGAAACCCTGACCAGTTGTTTTTTGTCCGATCAATGGCGGGTGATGCGATCAGGCAAACTTGCCTACGCCGATGCGTTACGGATCACCGATCCAAACGCATTGAACACCCCCGCCACACTGGGCGGAAATCGTGCATTCACCACATTGGTTTATATCGCACCAGATGCAGAAGCACGGCGCGATCAAATGCAACAGATGTTGAATTTTGATGACGTGATAACGGGCGTATCTGCGTGGAATGGATGCCTTGTTACGCGGTTCATCACAAGTGATGCACAACCGCTACGCAAGGCCTTGATCGCCACCCTCACCCAATTTCGCAACGCGCCCCTGCCGCGTGTTTGGCATATGTAAGGACGTAAAATGCAATTAACCCCCAGAGAAAAAGATAAACTGTTGATTAGCCTTGCCGCAATGGTTGCACGTGGTCGCCTTGAACGGGGTGTGAAATTGAACCACCCAGAGGCCATCGCCATCATCACCGATTTCGTGGTCGAGGGTGCACGCGATGGTAAATCCGTTGCCACCCTAATGGAACTGGGCGGCAAGGTCATTCGTGCCGATCAATGCATGGATGGTATCGCAGAAATGATCCACGACGTTCAGGTCGAAGCAACATTTCCCGATGGTACCAAGCTGGTCACCGTGCATCATCCAATCCGATAGCGGCACATGATGATGCACGGTTGGATTTTTGGATATTTAGAACATTTGGAGAAAGGGGTCGCGCAATGATACCGGGCGAAGTTTTCACACAAAGCGGCGATATTGAATTGAACAAGAGTGCCGATGCAATCACGCTCACCGTCGCCAATACGGGCGATCGCCCTGTGCAGGTGGGCAGCCATTATCATTTTGGCGAAACCAACGCGGCGCTTGATTTTGATCGCACTGCGGCACGCGGCATGCGGCTTGATATTGCGGCGGGTACGGCGGTGCGGTTTGAACCGGGGCAAACGCGAGAGGTGACGCTGGTTCCCCTTGGCGGGGCGCGGCGCGTTTTTGGATTTAACAGCGATGTGATGGGGGATTTATAATGCCAAGCAAGATTTCACGCGGTGCATATGCCGATATGTATGGCCCCACCACGGGCGATAAAATTCGCCTTGCCGATACAGAATTGTTTATCGAGGTTGAACGCGATTTGACGACCTATGGTGAAGAGGTCAAATTTGGCGGGGGCAAGGTTATTCGTGATGGCATGGGGCAATCACAAGTGACACGTGCAAATGGTGCGGTGGATACGGTTATTACCAATGCGCTGATCGTGGATAGCACAGGTATTTACAAGGCCGATGTCGCCCTGTTTGATGGGCGCATTGCGGCGATTGGCAAGGCGGGTAATCCCGACACGCAATCAGGTGTGGATATCATCATTGGCCCTGGCACCGAAATCATCGCGGGCGAGGGGAAAATCCTAACCGCGGGTGGGTTTGATTCACATATCCATTTTATCTGTCCACAACAGATCGAGGATGCCCTGCATTCTGGCATGACCACCATGTTGGGCGGTGGCACGGGGCCCGCACATGGGACACTTGCCACCACCTGCACACCGGGGCCATGGCACATTGGGCGGATGTTACAATCGCTGGACGCTGTGCCAATGAACATTGGCCTCTCGTCCAAGGGCAACGCGAGCCAGCCTGAAGCCTTGGTCGAAATGGTTAATGCGGGTGCTTGCGCGATGAAACTGCACGAGGATTGGGGCACGACACCTGCGGCGATTGATTGCTGCCTGTCCGTGGCGGACGACATGGATGTTCAGGTGATGATCCATACCGACACGTTGAACGAAAGCGGATTTGTTGAAAACACCGTGGCGGCCATGAAGGGGCGCACGATCCATGCATTCCATACCGAGGGTGCGGGTGGCGGCCATGCCCCCGATATTATCAAAGTATGCGGCGAAGAGCATGTGATCCCATCATCCACCAACCCAACCCGCCCTTATACGGTTAATACGCTTGAGGAACATTTGGATATGCTGATGGTGTGTCACCATCTGGATAAATCCATCCCAGAGGATGTGGCATTCGCCGAATCCCGCATTCGCAAGGAAACGATTGCGGCGGAAGATATCCTCCATGATATGGGGGCGTTTTCGATCATTGCGTCGGACAGCCAAGCCATGGGGCGTGTGGGCGAAGTTGCCATTCGCACATGGCAAACCGCCCATAAGATGAAAGTGCAACGCGGGCGTCTGCCCGAAGAAACCGGGGATAATGATAATTTCCGTGTGAAACGCTATATCGCGAAATACACGATCAACCCTGCGATTGCCCATGGGATCAGCCAACATATTGGTTCCATCGCCGTTGGCAAACGCGCCGATCTGGTGTTGTGGGACCCTGCGTTTTTTGGGGTGAAACCTGAAATGGTTCTGCTTGGTGGGATGATCGCGGTCGCACAGATGGGCGATCCAAACGCATCCATCCCCACACCCCAACCCGTTTATACACGATCAATGTTTGGCGCGATGGGGCGTGCGGTGGAAAATTCCGCGGTTCTGTTTGTGTCCGAGGCAGCACATGCCAATGATATTGGCAAAACACTTGGACTTGCCAAATCCACGGTTGCGGTCAAAAATACCCGCAACATCGGCAAATCGGATATGGTGATGAACAGCGCAAAACCACAAGTGGAGGTGAACCCCGAAACATACGAGGTACGCGCGGATGGTGAATTGCTCACCTGTGAGCCGGCAAGCGAGCTGCCTATGGCACAGCGCTATTTTATGTTTTGAATTGGGAGGCTAGAAGTAGTGAACAATCTACAAAAAAGCGAAATAGTCGTTTCTTCGATTTTGGCAAATCTCCTAGAGAATGGTATCCAAGACGGATTCCTAGATTTTAACCATCTAGGGACCGACGACACATTGGAACCGTTTTTTTATCCCTGTATGATTTGGTTGATTTCCGAAGGAATAATCAGGTGCTCAAATGAACACCAAGTTTTTCAGGATACGCCAGCAATAAATCCAGTCCTAACAGCTTATGGGTTTCACGTTCTTGGACAGAAATTTTTAGCCGATGGCACAACCGTTGGATTCGCTGTGCAGCAAATTAATAAAGGGGAAATCAATTTTGCTGGCATCGGTGAGGTATTTGGTGGTGTCCTTGGCGGCTTTACGAAGTCGTTGGGAAGTTGACTTGGCTTATTAAAGTCATCCAATCTTAAGGAAAATTAATGTTACGAAGCCTGTTTCACGCACCACGCAAATATCCTGAATTTTATATGGAATATTACAACCAGTTTGATTTTTATAACGGGCGTAAAAAATGGTTGAAAAGCATTCGTAAAATCCCTGTGAAGGCGGTGCATCTTTATACGATCCACTGGCTTCATATTGAACATAACAATGGTGGATTTGATCAGTATTTTTTCAATTCCACATCCACCACCGTACCAGAGGCAATTGAAGGTTTCACCGCCATTGGCATGCCCCAAGTGGCAGAGGTGGTTGCAACCGCAATGGCACGTATGGGCGATCCTTTTCCGTTTGATAAATTGGAACGCGAACCATTGTTGGACCAAGAAAACCCAAAAGTCACATTCGATGACCTTGACCAAAAATTCGAAGCCTTGGCGGATACCGATCAATTGTTTCGCCGATTGCCAAAATACGTACCCTTTGCCGATAAATATGCGGGATATTGATATGATACGCGCCACTTCCGTTACCCATTCCCATGATGCCCCCGTTGATACGGTCACGCTGAATTACGATGATCGGTTTCGTCGTCGTATCGCGCTGACATGTGATAACGGGTTTGAATTTCTGCTTGATCTGCCCAAGGTGGTGGAACTGCGCGATGGTGCGGATTTGCGCCTTGATGATGGACGCCATGTGCGCGTGCGTGCAGCCAATGAACCGTTGATGAAAGCCACGGCCAGCGATCCCCACCATTTGATCCGCGTTGCGTGGCATGTGGGCAACCGCCACCTGCCCTGTGAAATTCACGAGGATCATTTGATCCTGCGCGTCGATCACACCATTCGCGATATGTTGGAACATCTGGGCGCAAGGGTTGATGATATCACCGCACCGTTTAACCCCGAAGGCGGCGCATATGGGCATGGACGCACACACAGCCATGAGCACTAGTTCCGCACATAAATTGATGGCATGGCTTTCGCCAAGCTATCCCATTGGGGCCTATTCATACAGCCACGGGTTGGAATATGCGATTGATGCGGGCGATGTGCATGATGCGGATAGTTTGCAAATCTGGCTGTCAGACGTGTTGCAATATGGCGCGGGGCGCAATGATGCGATCCTGCTGGCGCATGCTTATCGCGCGGCTGGCGATGCGCTAGAGGCCCTGTCCGATCTGGCGATTGCCCTATCCCCCAGTGTCGAGCGTCATTTGGAAACCACGGCCCAAGGTGCGGCCTTTTCCAAGGTTACATCCGCCGTCACGGGGCGTGAGATTTCCGCGATGCCCCTGCCCGTGGCATTGGGTGTGGCGGCGCGCGCCGAGCGCATTTCATTAGATGATCTGATCCCGCTATATTTGCACAGCTTTGCCGCCAATATCATTGCGGCTGGTGTGCGGTTTATCCCGCTAGGCCAAACCGATGGGCAACGGGTGTTGCACGCATTGTTTGATCAAATTGATGACATCGCAAAACAGGCAGAAACCGCAAGCCTCGATGATTTGGGATCGGCCTGTTTTTTATCCGATATCGCATCCATGAAACATGAAAATATGACCACAAGGATTTTTCGCACATGAATAATAATGGCCCATTGCGTGTTGGCATTGGTGGCCCCGTTGGCGCGGGCAAAACCACATTAACCGAAATGTTGTGCAAAACCTTGGCACCGCACTGTTCCATGGCGGTGATCACCAACGATATCTACACCACCGAGGATGCGGAATATCTGATGCGCAAACAGGTGTTGCCACTGGAACGTATTCGCGGTGTGGAAACGGGGGGCTGTCCCCATACCGCCATTCGCGAAGATGCATCCATGAACTTGGCCGCCATTGATGAATTGAACACAGCCTTTCCCGATTTGGAATTGATATTGATCGAAAGTGGCGGCGATAATCTGGCCGCCACGTTTAGCCCTGAATTGGCCGATATCACGATCTATGTCATTGATGTTGCCATGGGCGAAGAAATCCCGCGCAAGGGTGGCCCGGGCATCACCCGATCCGATATCCTGATAATCAATAAAACCAGCCTTGCCCCGCATGTGGATGTGTCACTTGATGTGATGAACACGGATGCAGCGGCGCAGCGCGGGGACAAACCATTTTTCTTTGCCGATCTGAAATCGGGCAAGGGTGTGGATGATATCGTATCGGCGCTAAAACACATTGGCGGGTTGGGGGCGTAACACCCCCATCCCCATTTTATTTGTTGCGGATCCACAAAACGAACGGGAACGCCACCACATACATCAAAATACCATACACCGCTGACGGCAGCGCAAGTGCGGGAATACCCGTGCTTACCCCAACGATCAGCGGGGCAAGTGTGATGCCAAGCGTGCCGTTTTGAATGCCCACCTCAATTGCGATTGTTTTCTGCTCTCCCCACGTCAACCCCGCCAATGCCGAAATGGCCAAGCCAGAGAACATCATCACAATCAGGATCGTTAACAACACAGGGCCAAGTGTGGGCAGGTTATCCTTGAACAATGTCCAATTGCTTGCCAATGCGGCCAGAATGATAATACCGAACAACACAGATGCGATTTTCACCAAAATCGGTTCCGCGCGCACCGCGAAATTATGTGCAAATTTGCGGATTATCATGCCGATGATCACGGGCAATGTGGTGATCAAAAACATTGCGATGGCCAATGATGATACGGAAACCGCAGGCATATTTTCACCCATGAAATGCACAACCGCCCAGCCAATAAAAATTGGCACTGTGATGATTGACAATAACGACACAACGGCAGTTAACGACACCGAAAGCGCCACATCACCGCGCGCCAGCCGCGTAACGATATTTGATGTGGAACCACCCGGGCAAAATGACAATAACATCACCCCCGCCGCCAATTCACCTGTCAGACCAAAAATATTGATCGCAACAAATGCACAGAGCGGCACCAATAACACTTGAAACACCGCGCCGATCGCGAATGCCCATTTGCGTTCTGCCACGCGTTTGAAATCCCCAAGCGTTAACCCAACGCCAAGGCTCAGCATAATAATTGCCAGCGAAAGCGGCAAAAATACGTTTACCAGAATATCCATGAATCCTCCCAAATGTCATGATGTTCCAAACATTGCCACGCGGATTGCACGGTGGGAACAGGAATATTGTCTACGTTACGTCATGGATCACTTTGGATAGTGATTGAATTCTCATAACGCTGTTCAAGTCACTCTTTCCACGACAAACAGCGATTTCGGGTTGGTAACAGCGGTATATTTAGAATTCGGCATGACCCGCCCCATTCCCAGCGCACAGAATTTAACGGATCGCACAGGCGACACTCACGCATTTGATCCTTGCCGCACCGCCTTGGGCGCAAACGTAAAACGCGCCAAATTCATGGCGCGCTTGAAATATTATGCTTTGGATTTTAGCTCTAACCGGCGTGCGTGCAAAATTGGCTCGGTATAGCCTGCGGGTTGTACCGTGCCCAAGAACACCAGATCACATGCGGCCTGAAATGCGATGCCCGTATAATCGGGCGCCATTGGCACATATGTTGGATCGCCTGCGTTTTGTTCATCAACCACCACGGCCATGCGTTGCATGATGTCCATCACCTGACCTTGGCTAATCACGCCGTGATGCAGCCAGTTGGCGATGTGTTGCGATGAAATCCGGCATGTTGCGCGATCTTCCATCAGGCCGACATTGTTGATGTCTGGCACCTTGGAACAACCAATGCCCGCATCGACCCAGCGCACAACATAGCCCAAAATCCCTTGGGCGTTATTTTCCACCTCTGCGGTGATTTCGCCGTCTGACCAGTTTTGCCCATGCGCCACGGGGACTTGCAAAATCGTATCCACAGATGCGCGCGCACCTTGTTTTAACAACTCCTCTTGGCGCGCCATCACGTCAACCTTGTGATAATGGGTAGCGTGCAATGTCGCCGCTGTCGGGCTTGGCACCCATGCGCAATTTGCACCTGATTGAGGATGGCCGATTTTTTGATCCAGCATCGCATCCATCAAGTCGGGCATGGCCCACATGCCCTTGCCGATCTGTGCCTTGCCGTGCAAACCACAGGCCAGTCCCACATCAACATTTTGATCCTCATACGCGCCGATCCAAGGTTCGTTTTTAATGTCGCCTTTGCGTAAAAACGGCCCCATTTCCATGGATGTATGAATTTCATCGCCCGTGCGATCCAAGAACCCGGTGTTGATAAACGCCACACGGTTTTTTGCCGCGCGAATACATTCCTTAAGGTTCACCGTGGTGCGACGCTCTTCGTCCATGATGCCCAGCTTCACCGTGTATTGCGGCAAGCCCAGCGCAGATTCCACATGTGTGAAAATCTCATTGGCAAATGCAACCTCGATTGGCCCGTGCATTTTGGGTTTCACAACATACATCGACCCCATGACCGAATTGCCAGACTCGCGTTTGAAATCGTGAATAGCGATCAGGGTTGTGACCATGGCGTCCATCAAGCCTTCGCCGATTTCAAGACCATCCTTGTCCAAAATCGCAGGGTTGGTCATCAGATGCCCAACGTTGCGCACCAACATCAATGATCTCCCTTTGAGCGTGATATTGCCACCATCAGGGGCGGTATATTCACGATCAGGGTTCAATGTGCGGGTGACGGTTTTGCCACCCTTTTCAAAGCTGTCGGACAAATCGCCCTTCATCAGGCCAAGCCAATTGGAATAGGCTAAAACCTTGTCCTCTGCATCCACAGCGGCAACGGAATCTTCGCAATCCATGATCGCAGACATGGCGGATTCCAGCAAAATATCGGCAATCCCTGCCCCATCCGCGCCACCAATGGGATGGTCGCGATTAATTTGCAATTCCACATGCAGCCCGTTGTTTTTCAACAGGATCGCCGTTGGTGCATCCGCATCGCCGCGATAGCCTGCAAATTGTGATGGATCGGCAAGCCCCGTATCATCGGTGAGCAATGCGCCACCGCTCACGCGGTATCCCGAAATGTCACCATGACCACCAGCGGCCAATGGGAATGCATCATCAAGGAATGATTTTGCCCATGCGATCACCTCTGCCCCACGCGCGGCATCGTATCCTTTGCCACTGGGTGCACTGCCCATGGCGTTGGTACCATACAGTGCATCATATAATGAACCCCATCGCGCATTGCCCGCATTCAGCGCATAACGCGCATTCATGATCGGCACCACCAATTGTGCGCCCGGAACCGTTGCGATTTCAGGGTCAACATTCGCTGTTTCAATGGTGAAATCATCGCCCTGTGGCACCAGATAACCAATTTCGGTTAGGAATGATTTATAAGCGTCGAAATCATGCGGCTTGCCGCGATTTTGAACATGCCACGCATCAATCTGTGCTTTCATCTCTGTGCGGTCATTCAACAGTTCACGATTTTTGGGGCCCATCGTGTGCACCAGATCGGACAGACCTTTCCAGAATGTATCGGGTGTAATACCCGTTCCTGGGATGGCTTGGTTTTCAACGAAATCAACCATTTGATCGTCGATCTGTAATCCAAATTTTTCGCTGCGCGACATGTGAATTCTCCTCAAGATGGAACGCGGTTTGTTTACACCTCCTGCAAACAAACAACGAGAAATATTTTGCTTAACTATGCAATACAGTGTGAACCGCGCAAGTTCAACCATTGTATACCATTGTATGCCGTTAATTCGCTTGAAGTCCCGACGTAATTTCCATCATCTTGTGCCAAATCATTTTTGCGGAGAACATCATGCGCCCGACCCAAGCCCCCACGATTCGCCTGTCCGATTACCAAGAACCTGCATTTTGGGTGGATACGGTTAAGCTGTCGTTTGATCTGGATCCAACGGCGACGCGTGTGACCTCAAAAATCACATTTCGCGCCAATGATACGCGCACCGATGGGCCACATGATTTAAAACTGGATGGGCGCAATTTGAAATTGATCACAGCATCCATCAACGGCAACGCCATCCCAGCGGATTCAATTTTGCAAGATGCCGAAGGATTAACAATCCCATCCGATCTGGTGCCCCAAGACGGATTCACATGGGTAGCAGAGGTTGAAATCAACCCATCCGCCAATACCGCGCTTGAGGGTTTGTATATGTCAAACGGCATGTATTGCACCCAATGCGAGGCACAGGGTTTTCGCAAAATCACATTTTACCCCGACCGCCCCGATGTGATGGCGACATTTGATGTTGAAATCAAAGGCGACGCGCCGGTGTTGTTATCCAACGGCAATAAATTGGCGCACGGTATGTGGCACGATCCGTGGCCCAAACCTGCGTATTTATTCGCGCTGGTTGCTGGGGATCTGAAATCATACGACGACACATTCACTACTGCCTCTGGTCGCCACGTCGATTTGCAAATTTTCGTGCGTGATGGCGATCAGGATAAATGCGCCTATGCGATGGATGCGCTGAAACGATCCATGAAATGGGACGAACAGGTTTACGGGCG
This sequence comes from Paramylibacter ulvae, assembly GCF_014652655.1. GTDB lineage: Bacteria > Pseudomonadota > Alphaproteobacteria > Rhodobacterales > Rhodobacteraceae > Amylibacter > Amylibacter ulvae. Next base: position 136,746 of record NZ_BMZF01000004.1, on the reverse strand, counting down.
CGAATATGATCTGGATTTATTCATGATCGTCGCTGTGGATGATTTCAACATGGGTGCGATGGAAAACAAAGGATTGAACATTTTCAATTCCAAATATGTTTTGGCCAGCCCCGAAACCGCAACCGATGTGGATTTTGAACGGATCGAGGGCATTATCGCCCATGAATATTTCCATAACTGGACGGGAAATCGCATCACCTGTCGCGATTGGTTTCAGCTCTGCCTCAAGGAAGGTTTGACCGTATTTCGCGATCAAACATTCACGGGCGATATGCGCAGCCACGGTGTGAAGCGCATCGATGATGTGTTGCAATTGCGCGGGCGTCAATTCCGCGAGGATGCCGGCCCATTGGCCCACCCTGTGCGCCCCGAAGAATATATCGAGATCAACAATTTTTACACCGCCACCGTTTATGAAAAAGGTGCCGAGGTGATTGGCATGTTGAAACTGCTGGTCGGTGATGAAAACTATCGCAAGGCGCTTGATCTTTATTTTGATCGCCATGATGGGCAAGCCTGTACCATCGAACATTGGATTGCGGTGTTCGAGGATGCAACGGGGCGTGATTTGGCACAGTTCAAACGCTGGTATTCACAGGCGGGCACACCGACGTTAAGTGTACGCGAAGAATTCGCCAATGGGCGTTACACGCTGCACCTGTCGCAATCCACGCCACCCACACCGGGACAGCCTGACAAATTGCCATTGGTGATCCCTGTGCGTGTTGGTTTGCTTGCGGGTGATGGATCAGAGGCCGCGCCTGAACAATTGTTGGAATTAACCCAAAGCGAGCAAAGTTTTGATCTGGGCGCGTTTGATGAAAAACCAGTGCCATCAATTTTGCGCGGGTTTTCCGCGCCCGTGATTTTAAAACATGATGTGGATAACGCCACGCGTGCGTTCCTGTTCGCCCATGACAGCGACCCGTTCAATAAATGGGAAGCAGGCAGCGCCTATGCCAGCGATATGTTGGTGAAAATGGCATTGAACGATGGCGCGATTGATGCGGCGTACTTGGATGCGATCCATGCGGTGGCGCTTGACGATGCGCTTGATCCTGCATTTCGGGCATTTGCGGTTGGTCTGCCATCAGAAGAGGAAATCACCAGCGCCATCGTGGCATTGGGTGAAAAACCAGACCCCGATGCGATTTATACAGCGCGCAATGCGCTGTCTTTGGCCATGGCGGAAAAAATGGCGGATGATCTGCCAAATCTTTACACAGCAATGCAGGTTGACGGCCCCTATTCCCCTGATGCGGAAGCGGCGGGTAAACGTGCATTGGCAAGCACCGCACTTGGGTTATTGACCAAACTGGATGGGGGCAAAACCGCCGCCAAACAATTTGACAATGCCGATAACATGACATTGCAAATTTCCGCACTGGCCGCATTAATCCGCGCAGGTGCGGGTGAAACGCAATCCGCGGCATTTTATGATCAGTGGAAATCAGACAATATCGTTTTGGACAAATGGTTCGCGATCCAAGCATCCTGTGCCACGCCCGATGCTGGGCTGGACATTGTGCAAAAATTGGCCACGCATCCCGATTTCAATTGGAAAAACCCGAACAGATTCAGAAGCCTGATTGGCCCATTCGCCATGAACCCCGCCGCGTTCCATCGCATCGATGGCAAGGGTTATCAATTCTTGGCCGATTGGTTGATTAAACTGGATGCCATCAACCCGCAAACCACCGCGCGTATGGCGGGGTTGTTTGAAACATGGAAACGGTATGACAAGAAACGCCAAACCCTGATCACAGGGCAATTGCGCCGCATTGCGGATACTAAAAATCTGTCCAAAGACACATCAGAAATCGTTGGGAAAATATTAGGCTAGCCGCTTAAATATGGGTTCTGGCATGGGCGCGATCGGCAAAATCTAAATGCGGGGTCGCGCCGTATTGCACCAGATGCACCCCATCAGGATCAAGCGTGAATTTATGCATGGATGTGTGGCGCACGCGCAAAAACATTCGCGCATGTGTCATCGCATCAAGCCCAAGTGCCATCGCACCAAGCGTTGCAATCACCCCTGTCGAGCTGACCACACCCACGCGCCCTGACATCGCATTAATATCCTGCATCGCCGCCATGATCCGCGCGCAAAAATCAGCGTAGCTTTCAAGTTCATCGCACACCGCATCATCGCGCCAATGGTGCAAAACATGGGGCACATGTTCGGTAAAACTGGCGGAATCATTTGGCAATGCAATACCGTGAATTTTATTCAAACTGCCCGCAAGGCCGAAATAATCCAATTCATTCAAACGCGGATCAATCGTGTGGGGCACATCGCTGAGCGCCATGCCCTGTGCGGTTTGAATTTGGCGTTTCATGCCACCTGAAACGATGTGATCAAAGCTATTGCGCGATTTCACATATTCGCCAAGCCAGCCCGCCTGAATATGCCCCAGATCGGACAGGCGATCATAAGATGCCTCGTCCTTGGCGGCCGAATTGGCCTGACCGTGGCGAATGATTGTGATTTCGTTCATGTCCTGCCCCCATGGTGTTCCCGATGGGATAACGCCAATTGAAAAAATGTTCAACGTGGTTGCAAAACGCTGTGTTTCGCACCAATGTGTTTGCATTGTTTACAGGGGGTTATGATGCATATTATTTTGGGGTTGCTGGCCATTGCAGGCGCGGTTTATTTTTACGTGATGCGTGCAAGAAATGCCGCACATATGGCAAGCGAATTGATGGATGTGGCCAATGATGTACGTCTTGCTGCGCGCCGATTTGGATTTAAACGCAAAATGAATGTGCACCCTGTTGAGGGGCTGGATGATGGCAATGTTGCCATCGCCGCCATTGCCACCGCGTTTTTGGAATTGGACAATTTACCAACCGCCGATCAGCGCGATCATTTTTTGCTTCAGTTGCAGTCAAAATTCGATCTGGATCACTCCAGCGCCGAAGAGCTGGCCGTGTTGGGGCGCTGGTTATCGGATCAATGTCAAAGCCCAAGCGGCGCCATCACCCGTATCACGCGCCGTTTATATAAATTAGAGGGCACACCAGCGTTTGAACCATTGTTAACCCTGATCAATGACACAATGAACGCGGCCAACAGCACATTAAGCGATCGTCAGCGCGATGCGCTGGATGACATCAAACGCGCCCTGAAACTTTAGCGGCGAGAATCAACGCAAACTGTGCTACACTCGCTCTATCAAGGAGAAGAGTGATGACTGTTTACAAGGTTTTCTACGATCTCTTGGCGGATCTAGCGGAACTATTCGATAGCGAACAAAAATCAGGCGGGCATGACGCCGCATTGGCATTGCGCACAATCAGCGCCAAAAGCCACACGCCCCTGCCCCCGTCGCATCAAATCTTGTCTGAAACGATCCAAACCGCGCTGTCGATCAACCCCCATCCCATATGTGACAAAATCAAAACGGTTTTACCCTATATTGATTGGCATTGGTCGGGATTATCCGATGGGCGCATCCCGCCCGAAATTGCCAATAACATGGCCACCGCAGAATTGATCGGCCCTGATGGCATGATATTTTGTGAAAAGGTCCGCGTGGGTTTATTTGTCCAATCCCCCAACCTGAATTACGTTGCACGCAATCACGCCGCCGAGGAATCCATGATTATTCTGGGGGGGCGCTGTTATTGGCAAAAACAAGGGGAAAAGGCACAATTGCACGAAACCGGTGCGATCATTCATCACCCATCAAATATTCCCCATGCCAGTGTCACCAAAGATGATCCGATTATCGCCGCGTGGCGTTGGACGGGTGATATTGGGTATGACAAATTCCACCTGACGGGATAGATGCGTATTTTCACCCATGCAGCACAAACACCCCGATGGCGCGATGGCCACCGAGGGTTGCGTGCATATTTTCGCACTTTGGTAATTTGACGGCGCCGCCAATGCGGGTTTGCCAGACGGTGTGTAAAACCGATCCATTGCGGGTGTGAACCGCGACTTTCCCCAGATTTGGGGCCACATGTGATTTGCTGGATATCTGTGATGGGTGGATGCCCAAAACAGACCTGAACCACGAATTTGACGTCGCAGAAGTTATCCCATTTATGCGTGAATATCGCGTTACACCTGCGCACGGTGATATCGCATTCAATCCCCTTGCCCATCTTGCTGTGTTTGCGTAAAAACCACACGACACTTACAGCCGGAACATACAGACGGATTTCGCACATGCTTGACCTTGCCTACACAGAACCAAAACCCAAAGTCATTGCCGGCGCCAAGGGCGACTGGGAATTGGTGATCGGGATGGAAGTCCACGCACAAGTCGCATCAAAGGCGAAATTGTTTTCGGGTGCCTCCACCGAATTTGGCGCAGAGCCCAATTCAAACGTATCCTTCGTTGATGCCGCCATGCCTGGCATGTTGCCCGTAATCAATGAATTTTGCGTGGAACAAGCAGTGCGCACTGGGTTGGGCATTAAGGCTGCGATTAATCTTTATTCTGCGTTTGATCGCAAAAACTATTTTTACCCAGACCTGCCGCAAGGCTATCAAATTTCACAGCTTTACCACCCGATTGTTGGTGAAGGTGAAATTTTGGTTGATATGGAACCTGGTGTTGCGCGCAACGTGCGTGTGGAACGTATCCATCTGGAACAAGATGCGGGTAAATCTGTGCATGACATGGACCCAAACATGTCGTTTGTGGATTTGAACCGCACTGGTGTTGCATTGATGGAAATCGTTTCCATGCCCGATATTCGTGGCCCCGAAGAAGCTGCGGCATATCTGACCAAGATGCGCCAGATCCTGCGTTATTTGGGGACATGTGATGGCAATATGCAAAACGGCAATATGCGTGCGGATGTGAACGTATCCGTTTGCCCCGCTGGCCAATATGAAAAATACCGCGAAACCGGTGATTTTTCTCATCTGGGCACACGCTGTGAATTGAAAAACATGAATTCCATGCGTTTCATCCAAGCAGCGATTGATTACGAGGCACGCCGCCAAATCGCCATTCTGGAAGATGGCGGAACCATCGACCAAGAAACGCGTCTTTATGATGCGGATAAAAACGAAACCCGTTCCATGCGTTCCAAAGAAGAAGCACAGGATTATCGTTATTTCCCCTGCCCTGATTTGCTGCCATTGGTGATTGAACAATCATGGGTCGATGAAATCAAAGCATCCTTGCCCGAATTGCCCGACGCGAAAAAGGCGCGGTTTGTCACCGAATTTGGCATGACCGAATATGACGCATCGGTGTTAACCGCCGATGTCCGCGATGCGGCCTATTTCGAGGCGGTGGCGCAAGGGCGCGATGGCAAACAGGCCGCGAACTGGGTGATCAACGAATTGTTTGGCCGTTTGAACAAAGCCGAGCTCACCATCAAAGACAGCCCGATTTCCGCCGATCAGTTGGGCGGTATCCTTGATCTTATTTCTAAGGATGAAATCAGCGGCAAAATCGGCAAGGACCTGTTTGAAATTGTCTGGAACGAAGGCGGCGACCCCGCGAAAATCGTAGAAGAACGCGGCATGAAACAGGTGACGGATACAGGCGCGATTGAAACGGCGGTGGATCAGATCATCGCTGACAATCCCGCACAGGTCGAAAAAGCAAAACAAAACCCGAAATTGGCGGGTTGGTTCGTGGGCCAAGTGATGAAAGCCACGGGTGGCAAGGCCAACCCCAAGGCGGTGAACGAAATCGTCGCGAAAAAGTTACAAGATTAATACCGGGCGCAAGGGAAACTTTGCGCCCCATTCATGTCAGCACATGATCAACCACCGCCCAATCGGCGGGTGGTTCACGATCCATCGTTTCGCAAACCGAAATTTCAATCGTGCGACACATCGCATCCAGTGCCAACCCGTTTTGCACATGGCGAAACGGCAATTCCAATTCATTTGTCACCGACTGTAACCCAAAGAATACATAGGCAACAACGGCGGAAAAGAACGGTGCAAACCAACCCGTTGATTCAATCAACGCAAACGGCAACAACCCACAATAAAGATACGTCGTGCGCCGCACCAATAACGAATAAACATACGGCAGCGGTGTGGTAACAATACGTTCGCATCCAGCCTGTGCCGTGCCCAAGGACAATAACAATTCTGCGATTTTCAATTGGCCAAACCCGCTCAGGCTTTGATCATCTTCGATTTTTTGCGCCAAAGTATTGAGCGCCGCATTGGCGGGGTTTCGATGTGCAATGAGCGCATCGGCCTGTGTTTCAGACACCCACGGGACAACACGATCACGCACATCCACATCGCGCAAAAACCCACGGTGCAAATGGGCAAATACCACCGCAAGCGACAGTATTTCGCCGTGTTTCGATTTATCGGGCATGAATATAGTCAGGCTGCGGCCAAGGTTGCGAATATCGGCAATCATATTGCCCCATAATTTGCGCGCCTCCCACCAACGATCATAGGCGGCATTGTTGCGAAACCCCAAAAACAGCGAGAGCGCGACACCAAAAATCCCCATCGCACTGATCGATACATGGGGCAATTTCACCAGATATTTATCAATCGTTAAAACGGCAATGGACAAGATCGCAACGCCAATAATCCTGCCATAGATCTTGGGGATAACCGAACCTTTCATAATGAAAAACAACTGAAACGAAGACGGGTATTCGCGCACGATCATGGGTTTGCATCCTTTGGTTTTGTAATCAGTGTCAAATGTATCACCAAAGATCAAACCAATATGTCATCGTCATTTCATACCATTGCAAACCTGCTTGGCAAAATCTGGCCGTTTTTGCATTTTCGCCACGTTTTCACGCCGTTTCGGCAATCACGCCTTTAATATTGGACGAATCCACCCCATATCGCTATCTAGCGTTCAATTGACACGATTGATTTTCAAACACGAGGTTTCCCATGGGCAGCTACACATACAAAGTTATTCCCGCGCCCGCACACGGCAAACGCGCCAAGGGTGCCAAAGGCATCGCAGGACGATTTGCCAATGGGTTGGAAACCGCGATCAATGAATTGGCCGCCGATGGATGGGAATATATCCGCGCGGAATCACTGCCATCTGTGGAACGCATCGGCATCACACGGCGCAAGGTTGAAACATTTCAAAACGTATTGGTGTTTCGCAAAGCAAGCGATGCAGAGGTTTTGGAAACACCATCTGAAACGCCAAGCGCATTGGACAAACGCGGATCATTTTTCCGCCCCAAACCAAAGCCAGAGCCAAGCCAGCGCATTGAGCCAAAGGCCACAGCCCTTGAGGAAACCGTCGAAGACGTGGTTGAGGATGCGGTTGAAACGGTGAGCGAAACCGCCGAAAATATCGCCAAAGATTAAGGCGCGTCAGCCCCGCCCACATCCAATGCCAACGCGTGCAGCCCAGCGGCGAATTCGTCCTTAAGTTGTGCATAAATTGCACGCTGTTGGGCAACACGGCTTTGCCCATCGAATGCGGCGGCGCGGATTTTCACGCTAAAATGTGTATTGCCTCCTTCGCGGTATCCTGCATGGCCGCGGTGGTCTTCGCTATCGTCGCTGACCTCTAATACCTTTGGCGCAAATGCTGCGTCTAATTTCGATTTGATTTGTTCAAGCATTGATATTTTTCCTAAATAACGCGAAAGACCCCTTGGAAAACCGCTGTTTTTGGTTAAAGTCTCGTGTCCGAGTCGCAAAGAGAATAAACACCCATGTCTGAGAATTCCCCCTTTAATTTCGACATTTCCGTTTCCGCCGATAAAAAACGACGCAAAAAAGGCCGTCGTGGCATGTCTGGCGCATCTGAAACATCGACACGTGCCTGTCAACATCCCGATTGTGAAGAAGCGGGCAAATACCGCGCGCCGTTGAACCCAGACAACTTGGAAGAGTTCCGCTGGTATTGTTTAACACATATTCGCCAGTTCAACCAAAAATGGAATTTCTTTGAAAGCCATTCACAGGAAGAAATGGAAAAACAATTCGCCGCAGACCGTGTTTGGGAACGTGGCACAAAACCATTTGGCCAAAAAACAGCCGAACAACGCGCATGGGAGCGTTTGGGCATCGAAGACCCGCACGAAGTGTTGGGGGCAAATGCCACGCAAAACCCAGGACGTGGCAACGCATTGGGTGGTTCACGCCGCCTGCCCGCCGCCGAGCGCAAGGCCATCGAAATTTTGGAAGCCAAAGACAGTTGGACCAAGGCCGAAGTGCGCAAGCAATATAAACAATTGATCAAAACCCTGCACCCCGATTTGAACGGTGGTGATCGTTCCCACGAAGACCAATTACAAGAGGTCGTTTGGGCATGGGATCAAATCAAAGACAGTCGTTCATTTAAGTAGACTAATTGCGGTTTCGCAATTTTAGCATTCCAATATGGATTGTTGCCATGCCAACAATCCATAAGGATGCGCTTGGCAATGTTATAAACGTGTTCATAACTACAATTGCGGGAAGCACCAATAACAACATGCCAATTTCGTCAAGATGAGGGAAAATATTTCCATCTGCGAATCCCGTCCACGTAAACAGAATAAAAACACTGCTCATCGCACCAAAATAGGTTGCTATCAGCCCCGTAAACATGGCCAAAACCCAACCAGATTTCCGCGGCTTGCCAAATCCACCTGCCATAGACAGCCCAGCAATAAACACGCCAAGCAACGTGAACAGAACAATTGTTTCATCCTTGATTTCGCCGTAGAGACCCATTGCAAACAAATCCAGAACCCCCAAAATCGCAAGCGCACCGGCCACACCGATCCGCATTTTCCAATCACTGTTAATAATATTTCGCATCAATTCATTCCCCTTTTTGTACTCAATACCAAATAGACGATGCGATAAGGTGCAGAAGATGTGCAGAAATTGGGGATTTTAACGCGATGCTTACAAAACCGAAAACTATGGCCTATCCCTTGAATTCCATGGCGTTATGTTTCACTAGGGAGTGAACAGTTTTTTACGCATATTTAGGAATCAGATCATGGCAGACGGGAACCTTCAAATGATGACAGAGCCGACCAAAGACATTTCTGTGCGCGATGTGTTTGGCATCGACAGCGATATGGTTGTCAAAGGGTTCGAAGAAGGGTCCGACCGCGTGCCTGAAATCGACAGCACCTATCAATTTGATCGTGACACCACACTGGCGATTTTGGCGGGGTTTGCACGCAATCGTCGTGTGATGATCCAAGGCTATCACGGTACGGGTAAATCAACCCACATCGAACAGGTTGCCGCACGTCTGAACTGGCCCTGTGTGCGTGTGAATTTGGACAGCCACATCAGCCGTATTGATTTGATCGGCAAGGATGCGATCAAACTCAAAGACGGCAAGCAAGTCACCGAATTCCAAGAAGGCATTTTGCCTTGGGCGCTGCGCAATCCCGTGGCGATTGTATTTGATGAATATGACGCGGGTCGTGCGGATGTGATGTTCGTGATCCAACGTGTTTTGGAAGTGGATGGTAAATTAACATTGCTTGACCAAAACCAAGTGATCACACCCCATAAATATTTCCGCCTGTTCGCCACTGCCAATACGGTTGGTTTGGGCGATACGACAGGTTTGTACCACGGCACGCAACAAATTAACCAAGGTCAGATGGACCGTTGGTCATTGGTGTCTACGTTGAACTATCTGCCCCACGCTGCGGAAACGGACATTGTGGCGGCGAAAAACCCAACGCTTGATCGTGAAATCATCGGGCGCATGGTGACGGTTGCCGATTTAACCCGCGCATCATTCATGAACGGCGATATTTCCACCGTAATGTCCCCACGTACTGTGATCGCATGGGCGCAAAACTTGGAAATTTTCAACGATGTTGGCTTTGCCTTCCGTTTAACATTTTTGAATAAATGTGATGAATTGGAACGCGAAACCGTCGCTGAATTTTACCAACGTTGTTTCGACGAAGAATTACCAGAAAGTGCTGCAAGCGTGAGCTTGGGGTAATGTCCAAACCAAACGACAATCCCGCTGATCCGTTTAAAAAGGCATTGGCAGAGGCGACCAAGGCGATGGCGAATGAGCCAGAGCTGAACATCGCCTTTAGCGTTGATCCCGCAGGGTTAACCAACGAAGTGGCACGCCTGCCCCAAGTATCGCGGCGCATGACCCGTGAAGAGGTGATGCTGGCGCGCGGCACGGGTGATGCGTTTGCGCTGCGAGTGCGGTTCCATAACGAAGCCACGCACAACCGTTACATGCCACAAGGCGCACAGGCGCGTGAATTATACGAGGTCATGGCCACCGCACGCTGCGAGGCCGTGGGCGCACGCGCCATGCCCGGTACCGCTGGCAATATCGATGCGATGCTTGAGGCAGAGGCGGTGAAGCTTGGTTATGATCAAGTGAAATCTTTTAACGAAGTGCCGATGTCAACCGCGCTTGGTTATTATCTGCGCCATATTGCGACGGGGCGCGATATGCCCCCTGCCGTGAATAATGCAATGCAGCAATGGAAAACTGTGATCGAGGAACGATCAGGTGATACATTCAAAGACATTGATAATGTGCTGACCGATCAGGCGACATTTGCCAAATTTGCCCGCCAGTTGATTGATGATCTGGGGTATGGCGATGAATTGGGTGACGATCCCGATATGGATGATCAAGACGATCCCCAAGACGGCGAACCCCAAGAGGATGAACAAGACACCCCCGACACCGATGTTGGGGACGAGGCCGATGATGAAGATCAATCAGACGCCAGCGAAGATCAGCAAGAACAATCCATCGACCAGCAACAAGCGCAGGTCAGCATGGAAGAGCGCGATGAATTGGACGATGGCCAAGAAATGGATGCCCCTGACGGGCAACCGCCAATGGATCAACCCCCATTGCAACCCATTTCCGATGCTGATCCCAATTACAACGTGTTCACCACCGAATTTGACGAAGAAATCTTGGCCGAAGAATTGGCCGAACCAGCGGAATTGGAACGGCTGCGTGCGTATTTGGATCAACAGCTTGACCCATTAAAGGGCGCGGTGTCACGCCTTGCCAATAAATTGCAACGCCGTTTGCAAGCACAGCAAAACCGCAGTTGGTCGTTTGATATGGAAGAGGGCATTTTGGATGCGGGCCGATTGGCGCGTGTGGTGTCCAATCCCACAACGCCCCTTTCATTCAAGGTGGAGCAAGACACCGAATTTCGCGACACGGTGGTGACTTTGCTGTTGGATAATTCGGGTTCCATGCGTGGACGCCCGATTTCAATCGCCGCCATCTGCGCCGATGTTTTGGCGCGGACCTTGGAACGGTGTCAGGTGAAATGTGAAATCTTGGGCTTTACCACACGTGCGTGGAAAGGCGGGCAAAGCCGCGAAAGCTGGCTTCAAGATGGGCGCGATGCGGAACCAGGGCGGCTAAATGATCTGCGCCATATTATTTACAAATCCGCCGATGCGCCGTGGCGGCGTGCGCGACCAAACCTTGGCCTGATGATGAAGGAAGGGTTGCTCAAGGAAAACATCGACGGCGAGGCACTGGAATGGGCACATAAGCGCATGATCAACCGCCCCGAAGCGCGCCGTATTTTGATGGTGATTTCCGATGGTGCGCCCGTTGACGACAGCACATTATCGGTGAATGCCGCCAATTATTTGGAAAAGCATCTGCGCGATGTGATTGCGATGATCGAAAAGCGCAAAGCAGTGGAATTAACTGCAATTGGTATTGGACATGACGTGACGCGGTATTATGATCGCGCTGTAACCATTACCGATGCAGAACAATTGGCGGGTGCGATCACCGAACAATTGGCTGGTCTGTTTGACAATGATCCACGCGCACAAAAACGTAACGGAAGATAATGTTTCAAACATTTGACGCGAAGACGACACCCAAAACCGCAGCACCGCGGCTGGCACAGTTGCGCGATGTTCTGCGCGAAAACGGGTTTGATGGATTTTTGATCCCGCGCGCGGATGCACATCAAGGCGAATATGTGGTTGCGCGCGATATGCGGCTGGCGTGGTTAACCAGTTTCACTGGATCGGCTGGGTTTTGCGCCGCGTTGTTGAATAATGCTGGGCTGTTTGTGGATGGACGCTACACCATTCAAGCACGCGATCAGGTTGATACGGACCTGTTTTCAATTCAAAAATTCCCAGATGTGAAACTGGGCAATTGGTTGGTGGATGCCCTGCCCGATGGTGGAAAGGTTGCGTTTGATCCATGGCTATACACCAAGGCGCAGATTGAAGAGATTGAAAAACATATCGCTGGGCGCGGTGTGGAATTGGTGAAATCTGAAAACCTGATCGATCAGATTTGGGATGATCAACCCCAAGCGCCGCGTGATAAAATGCACGCTCACCCAATGGAATTTGCTGGCAAGCCGCATGGTGAAAAACGTTCACAGATCGCGCAGGTTTTGCGCGATGCCAAACAATCGGGGGTGGTTCTAACCCAGCCTGATAGCATTGCGTGGCTGCTCAATACGCGCGGATCAGATTTGGGGCAAACGCCCGTTGCGCTTTGTTTTGCGATGTTGTTTCAAGATGGGCGTGTCGCGCTTTTTATTGATCCGCAAAAGGTTGATGATGATTTGCGGGAACATCTGGGGGCGGATGTTGCCATTCATGATCTGGGGGATTTATCGGCAGAATTGATCCGTAACCTTGGCCCCATCCGCGTTGATCCCAAAACGACCCCGATCGCGATTTTGGATATATTGCAAAATGGAGACGTGAAGGTTGATTTTGGTGATGACCCGATCACCCTGCCAAAGGCGACAAAGAATACGGTCGAAATTGATGGCGCGATTGCCGCCCATATCCGCGACGGCGCCGCCGTTTGCGAATTTTTGGCGTGGCTAGATGGATATGATCACAGTGAACCGTTGAGCGAAATCGATGTGGTGAAATCGCTGGAAAGTTTTCGCGCAGCGACCAATCAGTTGCGCAATATATCCTTTGATACCATCAGTGGCGCGGGGCCAAATGGCGCGATTGTGCATTACCGCGTGAACGAGGACACCAATCGCACGATTTCGCAGGATGATTTATTGCTGGTCGATTCCGGTGCACAGTATTTGGATGGCACCACCGATATTACCCGCACCATTGCCATCGGCAAACCCAAGCGCGAGGCGAAACGCGCATTCACGCTGGTTTTGCAAGGGATGATCGGGATTTCAAAATTGCGTTTTCCTGTTGGATTATCAGGGCGCGAAATTGATGCGATTGCGCGCGCACCATTATGGTCGGCGGGTTTGGATTTTGATCACGGCACGGGGCACGGCGTTGGATCATACCTGTCTGTGCACGAGGGCCCACAAGGCATTTCACGCCGATCCAATGCGCCCTTGCGCGAAGGTATGATTTTATCAAACGAACCTGGTTATTACAAAGAAGGCGCGTTTGGCATTCGCATTGAAAACCTGATTTACGTTAAATCCGCCCCTGTGATACGCGGTGGCGATGCACGCGATATGTATTGTTTTGAAACGCTGACATTGGCGCCGATTGATCTGCGCCTGATTGATCGCACGATGTTAAACAGTGACGAGCGCGATTGGATCAATGCCTATCATACGCGCGTGTTTGAGGCGTTGTTCGATCAATGCAGCGCACGCGCACAGGATTATTTAACCATGGCCTGCGCACCGATTTAGGAATGTTCTTCGCGTGCGGTTTCGGCCAAGGCGCGGTTATACGCAGTCAGCGCATCAACATAGTTAAGCGCCCCCAACAATTCCGTCCCCTGTCCATCTGCACCCAATTGCACGATGGGTATTTGACCACGTGCGCCCGATTCAAACATCGGCATTGCGACTTCTAGCGTGGCGCTGGCATCAAGGTAAACGCCGTCCTCTACACTATCCCACAGGGATTTTTTGGTGCTGGGTTCCATATCCGCAAGCGGTTGCATCAAATCGGCGGTTTGAAATGTTGCCAACAGATAGCTTTGCGGCCCCGCAGCCAGATGAACGCCTTTGCGTTCCAATTGCGTCAGGAAAAACGAGCGATGTACGAGGTTTGATGCCACAGCACTGGATAATGACACCGCCACCATCACGGCCAAACCCGCCTGCCAATCGCCCGTCATTTCAAACACAATCAGACTGGTTGAAATCGGGGCGCCCAATACGGCCGCCGCAACCGCACCCATACCCGCAAGAGCATAGAGGCTTTCATCCCCCGCAACCGATGGCACGACCGATGTCGCGACCCAGCCAAAGGCAAGCCCCGTGAGCGCACCAAGCATCAAGGCGGGTGAAAACACGCCCCCACCCATACGCCCCGCCATCGTTATGGCAACGGCGATCACCTTAACCACCGCGAACAAAACGGCGGTGAAAAATGTCAGATGTCCTGTTAATGCGTTTGATGTGGTTTCGTAACCAACCCCGATGATATGGGGGAAAAATATCGCGATCATGCCCAAGAGTGCACCCGCAAATGCAGGGCGCGCCCAGCGTGGCAGGCCGCTTTGTTTAACGACAAGGTTTCCAAAATCCTCGGCCCAAAAAATACCACGCATCATGATGACGGCGGCAAATCCGCAAACAATGCCAAGCATCATGAATGCGGGCAATTGGATGTAAAATTCAGCCGCATGTTCTGGCAGCGAAAATTCGGTTGTGTTGCCAAGTGTCAGGCGGCCAACAACGGTCCCTGCAACCGATGCGATGGTGATCGGTGCGAATGCGTGGACGGCGAAATGGCGCAAGACCACCTCGAGCGCGAAAATGGCGCCTGCGATGGGGGCGTTAAACGATGCAGACACCGCCGCCGCTACGGCACAGCCCAGCAAATCGCGCCCCGTGATGCCATCGGCGTTCATCCATTTGGCGACCTTGCTGGAAATCAACGCGCCGAGCAAAACAGCGGGGCCTTCGCGCCCTGTCGAACCACCCGTTGATAGCGTAATCAGGGATGCAAGGGTGGATGCAAGCCCCGCGCGCCCCTCGACACGCCCGTTATCAAGCGCGGCACCTTCGATCACATTGGCAACTGCGCGCACGCTGGCATCTGGTGTGAACCGATGCAGGATCAACCCCACAATCAACCCGCCAATAATGGGAATAACCAACACCCAAAACCACGGCAGATGCTGCGCCGTCGAGGCCAGGATCAAATCATCAGCGCCGTATAAAAACGCCTGAATTTCGCTAATCGCGAGGCGAAACGCAACCGTGGCCAAGCCCGCCGCGACACCCAAAAATAATGCGATCAGCCAGAATTTGGTCTGTGCAGGGGCGCTGTCTTGCGCCGCTTTCGTCACGTCTTTGAAACCAGCCCAGCCATCCTTGCAACAAGTTTTTACGAATTTTACATAGGACATATTGCGATGCGATCAGATTGATTTGTGACTTTCATTCACTTTGTTTCTATGCCTATTCTTTGCACAACGCAAAGGGAGGTTTGGATGAACATTGATAAGGCCATCACAGAAATGCAGGCAGTGTTGGGCGAACGCCTGAGCACCAAAAAATCCGATTTGGATTTTCACGGCCAGAACGAAGCATATTATCCATTCACCCCGCCCGATGCGGTGGCATTCGTGCAATCCACGAAAGAGGTTTCCGATATTGTTAAAATCTGTGCGAAATATGATTGCCCAATCACACCGTGGGGCGTTGGCACATCACTGGAAGGGCATGCATTGCCGATCAAGGGTGGCTTGACCATCGATTTTTCCCAGATGAACAAAGTTGTAAAAGTTTACAACGAAGATCTGAATGTCAGCGTCCAACCGGGCATTACCCGCGAAGAATTAAACGCGGAATTGCGCACAACAGGGTTGTTTTTCCCAATTGATCCCGGTGCGAATGCCAGCATTGGCGGCATGACCGCAACACGTGCATCTGGCACAACGGCCGTGCGGTACGGTACGATGAAAGACAATGTTTTGGCATTAGAAGTGGTATTGGCCGATGGGCGTATCATCCGCACGGGCACACGGGCGAAAAAATCATCGGCAGGGTATGATTTGACCCGTTTGATGGTTGGATCAGAGGGCACATTGGGGATTATCACGGAAATCACGCTGGCCTTGCAAGGTCAACCAGAGGCAACCGCCGCTGCGATTTGCGATTTTCCTGATGTGGAATCGGCAGTGAACACGGTGATGATGGCGGTGCAAATGGGGGTTCCAATTGCACGCATTGAATTGGTCGATTCAATGATGATCCGCGCGATAAACAATTATTCAAAGCTCGACATGGTAGAAACGCCGCATTTATTCATGGAATTTCATGGATCAGACGTGGGTGTCGCAGAACAATCCGAAACCATGAAATCCATCACAGGCGAATTTGGCGGGGGTGAATTTCAATGGTCGACCAAGGTTGAAGAGCGCAATCGCCTGTGGGCGGCGCGCCATAATGCCTATCCCGCGGCACGGGGATTGAAACCTGGGTTTACGGGGCTGACCACCGATATTTGCGTGCCAATTTCCCAATTGGCAAAGGCCATTGGGGATAGCGAACAAGACATTGCCGATAGCGGGCTTTTGGGTCCGATTTTGGGCCATGTGGGCGATGGCAATTACCACGCCACATTGTTGGTGGATGCTGATGATCTCGAAATGATCGCCACCGCCAAAGGTGTGGCGCATCGCATGGCCGAACGTGCATTAGCAGTTGGTGGCACGGTGACGGGCGAACATGGCGTTGGCATTGGCAAAATGAAATATATGCAACAAGAGCACGGCGATGGCTGGTCAGTGATGGCCGATATTAAACGCGCGCTTGACCCACAAAATATCCTGAACCCTGGGAAAATGGTACAGGTGAACTAAGCCGCTGCAAAATCTGCGGCCATACGTAAATCGCGCAATGGCCGCACGATATCAATCGCATCTTGATAGGTGTGATGCGTCTTGAACGCCGCCAATGCCGCATCATCAACAAATTCGCCGTAAACCACAAAATCAACCACATCACCCGACAGTTGATCGGCATGACTGTTGCGCCCAATTTCCAGATGCGTTGCATATGGATTGGATTTCAACAACGACAGGCCATCATAAATGGTTTCCAAATCGGATTTATCGCGGGCGTTGAAAAACACGATGTGGCGGATCATGATATGCCCCTAGCCCAGCAAAGAACGCGCGGCGGCGCGGGCTTCGGCTGTGATGGTGTCCCCTGCCAACATACGCGCGATTTCATCGATACGAGCATCGCCCAACATCGGTTCAACCGTGCTGAATGTTGCGCCATCACGCACAGATTTTGATACGCGCCATTGATGCGCACCTTTGGCGGCAACTTGGGGGGAATGGGTAACGACCAATACTTGGGCATCCCGTGCGATCCCCGCCAAACGTCGCCCGACTGCATCCGCCGTGGCCCCACCAACACCGCGATCAATTTCGTCAAAGATCATGGTGATACCCGATGACCCTTTGGTCAAACAGACCTTGAGTGCGAGCAAAAACCGAGACAATTCACCACCCGATGCAATTTTATTGATCGGTCCTGCGGGTGCGCCAGGGTTGGTGGCAACGGTGAATGTGACCGTATCAATGCCGCTCGCGGATGGATCGGCATCTGTTATTTCCACAACAAAAACAGCACGTTCCAGTTTTAGCGGCGATAATTCAACAGACATTGACTTTGATAATTCAACGCCCGCTTTGGTGCGTTTATCATGCACATCTTTCGCAAGATCATCATAAGATTTCGCAGCCGCCGCCAATTTAGATTCAAGTGCAACAATATCATCCGCGCCTGTATCAATCGCACGTAAACGATTGGCAAAATCATCGGCAAGTGCAGGCAATTCATCGGGTTGCACATTGTGTTTTCGCGCCAAGGCGCGAATGGCAAACAGGCGTTCTTCGCAGTTTTCCAGCTCCATCGGGTCGAAATCAAGCGCATCAAGGGTATCTTCGACGCCGCGCTGTGCATCGCCAAGCTCGTTCATGGCGCGTGACAGGGATTGTAACGCGTTATCAAGACGGCCTTCGGCCTTGTCCGATGCGCCCTCGAGCCAGCGGGTTGCATCACCCAACATGGATTCAGCACCAGATGGTCCCAGCGCATTTGCAGCCTTTGCAATGTCTTCGCGAATGCGTTCACCCGCCTGCATCAGGCGGCGTTTTTCATCCAATGTCGTGTCTTCGCCAACCTCTGGTGACAGGGTGGTCAATTCATCGGCCGCGTGGCGCAGGTAATCTGCATCCGCCTGTGCGGTTTCAAGTGCCAGTTTGGCCGCGTCCAATTCCCGTTGAAGGCGGGCGCGTTCACGCCACGCCGTGCGCAAATCAGTCAAATCAAGGCCCGCGAATGTATCAAGTAAATCGCGGTGCCCCTTGGGATCAAGCAATCCGCGATCATCATGTTGGCCGTGCAATTCGATCAAGGTTTCCGACAGGTTTCGCAAAACCTCTCCCGAACAGCGTCGATCATTAACATATGCGGTTTTGCGCCCATCGCGCGAATTGGTGCGGCGCAGGATTAAATCATCGTCATCTGGCAGGCCTGCGTCGCGCAAAATTTCGTGTGCGGGATGATTGTTGGGTAATTCGAATACGGCGATCACCTCGCCCTGATCGGCACCGGTGCGCACCAGATCGGCGCGACCACGCCAGCCAAGCACGAAACCAAGACTGTCCAAAAGTATGGATTTACCCGCACCCGTTTCACCCGTCAGCACGTTCAAGCCAGATTGGAATTCAAGATCCAACTGATCAATTAACAACATGTCCTTGATATTCAGGCCACGCAGCATTGGAAATCCTCCGATGGGCGGTTACAGCCACGCACCCTTGATCACACGACGATAAATCGAGCTGAGCCAGCCATTGCCCTTGGTATCGCCCGTTGCATCCAACCCTTTTCCACGCAGCAATGCATAGCTGTCGGCGTACCATTGCGTTCCTTGGAAGTTATGCCCAAGAATCGCCGCCGCGGTTTGTGCATCTTGATCCAGCCCCAAGGACAGATAGGACTCAACCAAGCGATGCAATGCTTCTGGTGTGTGGCTGGTGGTTTGAAAATCCTCCACAACCACGCGGAAACGGTTGATCGCCGCGCCAAAATGACCGCGTTTCAGATAATAACGCCCAATTTCCATTTCCTTGCCCGCAAGGTGATCCAACGCAAGATCGAATTTCAACAAGGCGGTGGTGACATATTCGCTATCTGGATAGCGTTCAATGGTCACCCGCAAAGCTTGTAATGCCTGAAACGTGACACCTTGGTCACGGCTTACGTCATCGATTTGATCGTAATAGGACAGCGCAATCAGATATTGCGCATATGCGGCATCTTGATCGGCAGGATAGAAATCCAAATAACGCTGCGCCGCACCGCGGCTTTCTTCATAGAGACCGCCTTCGTGATACGAAAATGCGGACATAATCAATGCGCGTTTAGCCCATTCGGAATAGGGATACAGGCGTTCGACCTCGGAAAACCGTTCGGCGGCATCTTCTGGATCGTTATCATCCAACATCGACTCGGCAGAATTAAAAATCTGTTCTGGTGGTAAATTTTCCAACTGCTGCGCTGGTTCTTCTTTCTTAGCACAGGCCGCCAACACCAAGAGAATTGCGGTTGTGGCAAATATTTTTCTGTTCAGAACCATGTAGGACACCAATTTCAATTACTTACCGACCATAGCCAGCGAGCCTGTTGGATACCATACTTTGAGCAAAGGAAAAACGGATTCAAGCAGATATTCAAAAAACTTTTTGTTCCCACGCGTGATCATCGCCATAAATGGCGCTTACAGCGTAGGAAAATCGCTTGATTTGATGTCTGTACCAGGCAAATCGTGATCTTGTTCAGGGCTACATGTCACCCATTCCCAAGCGCCATCTGTTGCGAACAATGCACGCAGCAATTCGTTCGTCGCACGATGACCTGCGCGATTCCCGACATAACGACCCAAAATCGGTGCACCTGCCAAATACAAATCACCCAATGCATCCAACATTTTGTGACGCACACATTCATCAGCGCGGCGAAAACCCTCTGGGTTTAGAACCTTATCCTGATCAACAACGATCGCGTTATCAAGGCTCCCGCCCAGTGCGAGACCGTTTGCTTGCAACATTTCAACATCGTTGCGGCGCACGAATGTACGACAATCAGACAATTCACGTACGAATGTGCCGTTTGCCATGTTCAATTTTTTATGCTGTTCACCAATCGCACGGTCCGAAAAATCGATAGAGAAATCAATTTCCAAATTATCCGCAGGGGACAATGTAACGATCACATCATCAAATGTTACGGTCACGTCGCGCAAAACACGAATGGCGCGCACGGGTGCGTCTTGATCAGCCAAGCCAACCGCCAAAATTTCGCGCACGAATGAAATCGCGCTACCGTCCATAATTGGCACTTCTGGCCCATCAATTTCGATCACCGCGTTATTCACACCAGTGCCCGCAAGCGCGGCCATAAGATGTTCGATTGTGGAAACCTCAACACCTTCGTTGTTAGATACACGTGTGCAAAGCTGTGTGTCATTCACGGCAAGATAGTTCGCAGGAATAACCTGATCACGGTCTGTAACATCGACGCGGTGGAATACGATACCATGCCCAACACCAGCAGGAACCAAGCGCAGGTTTGCAGGCTTGCCAGAGTGAAGCCCTGTGCCGCGTAGTGTAACCGGTGATTTCAGCGTCTTTTGCATGTCTACCTCAAAGGTTTGTCGGATTCGTTATTACGTCCGCTTACCTCTGAACTAGTTTCTCTGCCTTGAAATCTCAACTCACGCTTTGTGACGGTTTGTAACAGTAACCCATCATTTACATGTCAAAACGCAAAAAAGGCGCGGAAATCCGCGCCTTTTCGCAAATATCAGTGAAATATCAGTTCGCTTGACGACGCAAGAACGCTGGAATTTCGATTTGATCGTCTTCGTGTGCCATGTCGTCATATTCAGCAGAGTACTGTTGTTCCTCTGAAAATGACGGCTGTTCACGTGTTGCTGGCGCTGCTTCTGCAGCACCTGTCATACGTGAAATGAATCCACCCAACACACCGCCACGTTTTTGTTCGGCGTGGTGTTGTTGTGGTGCGGCCATCGGCGTTGTGTGGTTCGCGCGAAGTGGCTGTTGACTAGGTTGTTTTGCAACCGCTGCTTCCAAACGTGCCAGTGTTTCCGCGCTTGGTTGACCCGCTGTTTGCTGACGCGACGGTTCAACACCAAAGCGAAGTTCCTGTGCAGGTTCTTCGTACTGTGGTTGATACGCAGGTTCTGGCATCTGATCGTCAGATGCGGATGCAACCTCTTGAACTTGTGGTTCAAACGTTTGCGCCGCAGGTGCGTATTGTTGTTGTGGTTGTTCAACCGGCGCCGCAGGTGCAACATCAAACAATTCTGGTTCAGCTTGCGCTGCAACTGGCTCTGCCACTTGTGGTGCTGGTGCTGGCTCTTCTTCTGGAACAAAGCTAGTTGTTTCAGCTTCTTGAGGTGCAGTTTCATTCGCCATTGGCAATGGTGATTTCAATGTACGGCGTGGTACAGGAATTTCTGCGGCACCTTCGGCGGCATCAATACCAGTTGCCACAACGGATACACGCATCATGCCATCCAATGTTGGATCCATTGTAGAACCAACGATGATGTTTGCATCTGAATCCACTTGGTTACGGATACAATTTGCAGCTTCGTCGACTTCGAACAATGTCAGATCGGAACCACCAGTGATGTTGATCAACACACCTTTGGCACCGTTCAATGAAATTTCGTCTAGCAATGGGTTTGCAATGGCTTTTTCTGCCGCTTGGATCGCACGATCTTCGCCTGCTGCTTCGCCAGTACCCATCATCGCTTTGCCCATCTCGTCCATGACAACGCGAATATCGGCAAAATCGAGGTTGATAAGACCTGGGCGAACCATCAGATCGGTCACGCCTTTCACACCTTGGTATAGAACATCGTCGGCAAGGCTGAATGCTTCGGTGAATGTAGTTTTTTCATTCGCAATCCGGAACAAGTTTTGGTTTGGAATGATGATCAGTGTATCGACAACCTTTTGTAGTGCTTCCACGCCTTCTTCGGCTTGGCGCATACGTTTGTTGCCTTCAAACTGAAACGGTTTGGTGACAACACCAACAGTCAGAACGCCCAATTCACGTGCAGCTTGTGCAATGATTGGCGCGGCACCTGTGCCTGTACCACCGCCCATACCGGCCGTGATGAAACACATGTGGCTGCCTGCCAGATTATCAACGATTGTTTCGATGCTTTCTTCGGCGGCGGCTGACCCAACGGATGGGCGCGCACCGGCACCCAAACCTTCGGTGATTTTTTCACCCAGTTGGATACGGTTACCTGCTTTATTGCCTTGCAGCGCTTGCGCGTCTGTATTGGCGACAATAAAATCAACGCCTTCGAGGTTTTTCTCGATCATGTTATTGACCGCGTTACATCCTGCGCCACCAACACCGAATACGGTGATTTTTGGACGCAGATCGGCCACTTCGGGGATCTGGAGATTCAGAGTCATGGGTCTGTCCGCCTGTAGTTTGTTTTTGTTTTTATAAATGCCGCGTTGAACGGTCATACTGCTGCAACCATGGTAACAAAGCGATTCGCATTCGTCACGAAAAATCGTAACGAAAACAGATAAAATCAGTGATTTAATTGGGATTTTTGCGAAATCTTGCCGAAGATTATTCCAAATCTACCAATTTTCTCGCAACCATTGCGCTGCACGCTTGAACGAACGTCCGCCAACACGCGGTGCTGGCATGGCAAAATCCCAACATTCGTCCTGTGGGTGGGCAGCATATAATGACAATCCGATACAGGCCGCGAAATCCGGCCCCGTTGCAGCCTGTGGCAATCCGTGGATACGCAACGGGCGACCAAGGCGCACGTTTTGCCCCAAAATACGGCTCGCCAATCCTTCCATTCCGGGGATTTGGCTACTGCCACCGGTTAATACGATGCGTTGGCTTGGCAGATTGTTGAACCCTGCCCCGTCAAGTTTTGTGCGCACCTCTTCCAGGATTTCTTCGACGCGTGGGCGCATCACACCGATCAATTCGGAACGCGATACCTGACGGCGATCAATTTCCCAATCACCCGTATCCCCGCCCGTGTCGATCATTTCGCGATCATCAAGCCCCGTGGCAACCACGCCGCCATGCAATGCTTTGATTTTTTCGGCCATGGATTTTGGAACTTGCAACCCTTGTGAAATATCAGAGGTAATATGATTACCCCCCATGCGCACGCTGTCGGCAAATATCATGTGTTTGCGTAAAAATACGCTTACAGCCGTGGAGCCCCCGCCAATATCAACGCAGGCTGCACCCAATTCTTGTTCATCCTCAACCAATGCGGAAATTCCGCTGGCATAGGATGATGATGCGACACCTGCCAATTCCAAATCACAGCGTTTGATACAGATCAAAAGATTCTGCATTGAACGGCTGTCGATGGTCAACAGATGCATATCAACGGCCAATTCATGGCCGATTTGCCCGCGCGGATCAGACAGACCAGATGTTTGATCAAGTGCAAAATTCACGGGCATAGCGTGGATCGCCTCGCGCCCAGCACCATAATCAGGCACATCACATGACGCCAAAACGCGCCCGATATCTTGGTCTGTAACCAGCCCTTTGTCCAAATCAACCTTGCCAACCAGACCGTAAGATCGTGGGCGTGCGCCCGAAAAACATGCGATCACGTGATCAACACGGATACCCGCCATTTTTTGGGCACCTTGAACAGCCGTGCGAATGGCACGCTCAGATTCTTCCATGGAGTTGATTTCGCCAAACCGCACACCGCGCGATTGGGTTTTGGCAACACCTGCCACACGAAACGCGCCGTGATTGGCAATGGCACCCATGCCGCTGGCCGCGTCCACCTGCACGGATGGATCAAATTGCAAAATCATACAGACAACCTTGGATGTCCCAACATCCAAAATCGCAACCACACCGCGTTGTAATGCGGCACGACGTTTTTGGCGCATGGCCTTTTGGGATTCATACAGGCTGCTCATAATTTTGTTTCCACCCCTAAATTTATGGAACGCACACGGCGCAATTCTTCCATCGCAAATGGTGTCAGGCGCAAATACGGGCGCGACGGATTGCGAAGATCAATGGTTTTAATATCGCGCGCCAAAATTTGCTGCGCAGATTGCCAAGCGACAAGCCGTTCCACGGCGGCCACAGGTTCGGTTTCGGGCAATTGAATAATTTGCCCACGATCCAAAACCAAATCCCAGCGACGCGCACCAATGCGCATCAAACCGCGCACACGGTTTTCAAACGGGCGGGCAGCGGCGAAAATCGACATGGCCTGTGCGATATTTGCATCCGCACCTTCGCCCGCGATCAGCGGCAATTCGGCATAATCAAGGCGCGATTGAGATACGCCAGCACGCACACCGTCGCCATCCAACAATTCCAGACCTTTTTGATTGCGCCAAATCACAACAGGGTTGCGCTGTTCGACCACGATATCAAGCACACCACCCGTGCGCAAAAACAACGATGCGGCCTT
The DNA here is from genome assembly GCF_014652655.1 of Paramylibacter ulvae. Taxonomy (GTDB): domain Bacteria; phylum Pseudomonadota; class Alphaproteobacteria; order Rhodobacterales; family Rhodobacteraceae; genus Amylibacter; species Amylibacter ulvae. The sequence continues at coordinate 112,352 of NZ_BMZF01000004.1, read as the reverse complement.
GACGGAATCCAATGCTTCGATCCGTTTGCGGATGATGGGTAGATCCAGTTCGAACGAACTGGCGGGCAATGTGATTTTACTGGCCTCGCGAACCTGATCGCCAACACGATCGGTTGCACCGTTGACTTTCATCAAGTCGACCATGAATTCGGGGCGCGTTTGAATGGATTCACGTGTTTCAGCGTAACGTGTTGAAATATGATCGCGAAGCCCTTGGTTATTCACCAAATAAAACCCAATCGCAAACAAACCAAGCGTTGGGATTGCAGCCTTGGCCATAGACCGCACTATCGGAGTGAGCCAGAGGCGTTGCAATTTATATGATGTACGGCTGGGCGCAGGATCGCGTTTTGGCAATTGTTTTGAAGCCTTTTGCCCAAACAATGTTTGCGCGGTTCCCTGTGCAACAGACCCCAAGGGTTTTATGTTGCTGGAATAGCTCAGATGCTGTTTGCGCTGTTGCTGCGCGTTTGGCGTGCCCTGATTTGGGCGCTTGTTGTTTATCGGTTGCATGACGCATCCTCCACCATCCAGCGCAACAATGTGCCAAAGCTCATGCCCGTTTTGACCGCCTGTTCAGGGGTCAATGATGTGGGTGTTAATCCTGGCTGTGTGTTGGTTTCCAACAGGATCAAACCATCCAAACCTTTGGTGTCATCCCAGCGAAAATCGGTGCGCGAAACACCACGACACCCCAACGCGTTATGCGCACGCACTGCGTATTCCATACAAGCGTCAAAAATTTCGGCGGGAACATCGGCGGGGACCTCGTGGCGGGAACCGCCAACCTCGTATTTCGCGCTGTAATCATACCAGCCATCGGTGATGATATCGGTCACAGTTAATGCGCGATCACCCATTACACTGGTGGTTAATTCGCGCCCCGGAATGAACTGTTCGACCATCAATTCATCGGGCATGTCATCAGTCATTGACGCAATCGCGTTTGACCCTTCTTGCACGATATATACCCCCACTGATGATCCCTCGTTATAAGGTTTCACCACGTAAGGTGCGGGCATTGGATGCCCCGATAAAACGTCTGATTTTGAAACCAGTTTGCTGTCGGCCACAGGCAGACCCGCCATGCGGTATGCAACCTTGGTTTTTTCTTTGTCCATGGCTAGTGCGGATGCGTAAACGCCCGAATGAGTATATGGAATTTGCAACCATTCCAATATGCCCTGAACACAACCATCTTCGCCCCAACGACCATGAAGTGCGTTAAAAACAACGTCTGGATTAAGTGCTTGCAGATCGGCCGCCAGCGTTGGACCTGCATCCAATTCTGTAACATCGTATCCTTCGCCGCGTAACGCAGATGCAACTTCATGCCCTGAACTCAACGAAACATCACGTTCCGCCGAAGGGCCGCCCATTAATACCGTCACACGGGTGATTGCCTTGCTCGACATGCCCGCCTCTTTCCCCGACATTTATGATGCCTTTGGGGTTTCTTATTATTCGTTTGCGAATTCTCCGACCCGCATTATTTCCCACACTAATTCAATTCCGCTATTTTGGAAAACCTTTTTTCGCACTTCTTCGCCCAAGTTTTCTAAATCTGCGGCAGATGCGCCACCCTTGTTAATCAGAAAGTTAGAATGCATCGGCGACATTTGTGCGCCACCGATGGTTGCACCGCGCATTCCTGCATCATCAATCACCTTCCATGCCTTTAAATCATGGGTATCATCGGCACGCCCAGTGGAGCTGTAACCGGCGGGATTGCGAAATGTGGAACCGCATGATCGTTCCTTGGTCGGTTGGGTTATTTCGCGTTTTTCCAACGCCTCGATCATTTTTTGCTCGATGGTTTCAGGATCATCCGCGATCCCTTGTAAAACAACGGATGTGATAATCATCCCATCGGGAATATTTGTGCTGCGATAGGCAAAGCCCATATCATCAGGCATTAACGTCACACGTTGCCCATCGCGTGTGATTGCATCGGCGGATACAAACGCATCGGCGGTGTACACACCATAACAGCCAGCGTTCATTTTGACCGCGCCACCAATTGCACCGGGGATCGTGCGCAAAAATGCCAGATCAATACCAGCAGCGGCCGCTTTGCGTGCCACATGTGCATCCAATGCCGCACATCCCACGCGCACACGGTTATCATCCAAAATTTCAATGCCGTTAAATCCACGCCCCATGCGCACAACCACACCGCGTATCCCACCATCACGGATAATCAGATTGGAACAAACACCAATCGGAAATACGGGGATGTCAGCGGATAGGTTTTGCAAAAACGATTGCAGATCATCAACATCAACCGGTTGAAACAAAACCTCTGCGGGGCCGCCAACACGCAGCCACGATAAATCCGCCATCACGCGATTGGGTGTTAGTGTTCCACGGGTTTCCGGCAGATTTTTCATAAACTTCACTCTTTGGTAAACAGGCCTTCGATATAGCGCCAAGCATAGTAAACAGGCCAGCGCAAAATCCAACCGCCCCCCAGCAACGCCAGAAAACCAATCAACCAGCCGTTTTCATAGGTTAACCACCCCAAAAGTGGAATACCGACGACCATCAAAATATAGGCATGGCGCCAGTGGTTATCATTGGATGGGATCATCGCCAGCACATTCGCGATCAAAAACCAAATACCAGCGCAAAGAATGGACAAGTTCATGGCAATTTCTCAGTTTCAAAGCCACGCGCGCGGCGGTAAAAATAACGTAGCGGATTGCGAAACATGGATACAAATGCGGCTAGGCCAGCAACAGATATCCACCCGCCGTAATCATATCCAATCCAGATGATTAAAATAGGTGCGGCGACCAGCAATAAAAAACCCGGTTTCATCTGCCAGCGCATCGGGAACATTGCCACCACCGTGGAACAAATTACCCAGATTGCCGCGAGCAGAATTGACCAAGACATCAGCCAATCGCCTTTGGCAGGTTATTCGCCCAAGCACTGATCGTGCCCGCACCCAAACAGATTAACATATCACCTGGTTTGCATTCATTTTTCACAAACGCTTGCAATGCAGGCTCGTCATTTACCGCCATTGCGGCCTTGTGGCCATGACGGGTTAGGCCAGTCACCAAATCTGATTGGCTCGCACCCTCTATCGGGTCCTCGCCAGCGGCATAAATTTCGGTGATACCGACGATATCGGCATCATTGAAACAGCCACAGAAATCTTCGAAAAGATCATGCAAACGCGTAAAACGGTGGGGTTGGTGCACCGCAATTACGCGCCCTTGTGTTGATTGACGCGCAGCAGATAACACCGCCTTTATTTCCACGGGGTGGTGGGCGTAATCGTCGATCACGGTCACACCGTTGACATCACCCACACGGGTAAAGCGACGGTTCACTCCTTTGAAGTTTTTCAAGGCATCTTTGATTTCGTCCAGCTTTACACCCAAATGGCGCGACACAGCGATGGCCGCCAATGCGTTGGACACATTGTGATCGCCGGGCATGGGCAAGATAATACCATCGATGCGTTTATCTTCGCCTTGTAATGCGACATCAAACACCGCCATGCCATGTTCATAGCGCAGGTTTTCCGCACGCACATCGGCCTGCTTATTAAAACCATACGAAATGACGCGTCGATCATGCATATTGCCGACCAATGTTTGCACAACGTTGTGGTCGGTGTTGCAGATCGCCACGCCGTAGAATGGGATGTTATGCACGAACTGGTTAAACGCGGCGTGCAAGTTTTCCACCGTTCCATAATGTTCCATATGCTCTGGATCGATATTTGTGACAACGGCAATGGTCGCGGGCAGTTTGTTAAAAGTGCCATCGGATTCATCCGCTTCGACCACCATCCATTCGCCACCACCCATACGTGCATTTGACCCAAACGCGTGAATGATACCACCGTTAATCACGGTTGGATCAACGCCGCCTGCTTCCAGCAAGGTGGCAACCATTGTGGTGGTTGTGGTTTTGCCATGCGTGCCCGCAATCGCCACGTTTGATTTCAAACGCATCAATTCGGCAAGCATTTCTGCGCGGCGCACCACAGGCAAACCCATTGCGCGCGCGGTGTCCAATTCGGGGTTACCCGGTTTAATCGCAGATGAAATGACGATAACCTCTGCCCCATCAATATTTTCGGCACGCTGGCCTTCGAATATTGTGGCACCCATTTGTTCCAAACGATCCGTTATCTTGCTGGTTTTAAGGTCAGACCCTTGCACGGTATAACCGTGATTTAATAAAACCTCTGCAATGCCAGACATGCCAATGCCACCGATCCCCACAAAATGTATCGGACCAAGTTGGGTGGGGAGTTTTGTTACTGCGTTCACGATACTATCCTTTGTGGGCCAAGTTTTGCACAAGATCGGCCAATTCTGTTGCTGCGTTGGGCTTGCCTGCGTTCAACGCCGCTGTTGCCATTTTTAATGCACCATCTGGTTCTTGCAAAACCGATGTGATGCAATTTGCCAATGTTTCTGGGGTGAGTTCATGTTCAGGGATCAAAATCGCCGCATCCACACCCGATAATCCACGCGCATTGGCGGTTTGATGATCGTCCATCGCAATGGCCAGTGGGATCAAGATTGACGGGCGCCCAATCACGGAAATGTCCGCCACCGATGATGCGCCTGCACGCGATACGACCAATTGTGCCTCGGCGATCCGTTCGGGGATATCGTCAAAAAATGGCGACACCTCGGCGGTGACGCCAGCGTTGGCGAAAGCGGCCATTGTTGTTTCAACATCTTCTTCGCGTGCTTGTTGCACCACGCGTAAATTCCCGCGCAGTTTTTCGGGCAACAAGGCGACAGCCTGTGGCATGGTTTGGGATAAAATCCGCGCGCCTTGTGATCCACCGATGGACAGGATGCTCATCGGCCAATCGCCTGGGCTTATGTAGTTTGCACCAGCGCGTTCGCGCACAACACCGCGCACAGGGTTGCCCACATGCACCGCATGTGCACCCGCTGGCAGGATTGTTGGCCAAATCGAACAGGCGACAACATTCACGGATTTTGCAAATTTCTTGTTCACGCGCCCCAAAACACCGTTTTGTTCATGGATAATGCGTGGGATTTTCAACCAACCCGCGGCAACCATTGCGGGGATGGCAGGGTATCCACCAAAACCCGCAACCACATCGGGGCGATCTGCGCGCATTGATTTTTTCGCGGCCATCGCACCTGAAAATAATTGAAATGGCACGGCAAGTTTGGCCAGTATTCCACCACGTGCAAATGTGCCTGATTGCACAACCTCGATTTCAACCGCGTCGGGAAAACCGCTGGTGTAGCGTGCGCCGCGTGGATCGGTGGATAATTTCACCCGCCAGCCACGGTTCAACATTTCTTCGGCAAGCGCTTGGGCGGGGAACATATGCCCCCCTGTTCCACCTGCAGCAATCGTTAACAAAGGTTGCACCATGATAAAACCCTAACCGTTGCGAAGCGCGTCAGACATGTCACCCTGTGGGCGGCTACGAGTGAATGCGAGCAACATGCCAAGTGCGATGCCCCCCGCCACAAGCGATGAACCACCATAGCTGATAAACGGAAGAGTCATGCCCTTGGCAGGTAACAATCGCACTGCAACGCCCATGTTGATCAAGGCCTGCATGCCAAACAGCGCAACAAGCCCTGTGCCCGCAAGGCGAATGAACACATCGCGTTCATTCATAAGGCGAAACAATGATCGTACAGTCAGCGCCATGAATAATGCGATGATGAATAAAACCATCACCAGCCCGTATTCCTCGGCGGCGACGGCGATAATGAAATCGGTATGCGCATCGGGCAATGACCATTTCACGGTGCCTTCACCCACACCAACACCAAAAAATCCGCCTTCTTGGATTGCGTTGGTGGCATAGCCAAGCTGTGTGCGTGGATCGACCTCTGGGTTCAAAAAACCATCAATACGACGGGCAAAGTGTTCGGAATTGTTATAAGCAAGGTAGCCAAACCCAGACACACCCAGCGCCATCAGTATCAACAAGATCACGGGTGCACCCGCCACGAAATACATCAAACCCCATGCCGCCAAAACCAACGAGGCCTGACCAAAATCAGGCTGCATTGCCAAAATGAATGTTACCACAATGGCCACAATAAACGACCAGCGTTTACCAGGTGGACCACCGACATCAAATGATGCCGCCATCAACCATGCGCAAAACACAACAAAACAAGGTTTCAAAAATTCGGATGGTTGTAATGAGGTAAAGCCAAGCGAATACCAACGCGTTGCACCCTTGCCAAAATCCGTACCCAAGACAGGCAGCAATAAAATGGCGACAAATCCGATGATAAAACCAAATACGCCCAAACGGCGGATGGTGCGCGGTGACATCATTGATGTAACGATCATCGCCGTGAGCGCAACGCCACCAAAAAATGCTTGTTTATAGACGTAATAAAACGGCGTCAGCCCGTTTCGCTGTGCCAAAGGCACCGATGCCGCAAGGCCAAGCAATATCCCGACACAAAACAAAATCACCACCGCGAACAGTGACCAGCGATCCAAACTGCGCCACCAGCGCGGAAGAATCGGATCACCCGGCTGCGACGCAACCGTACCAAATACCATATCTGTCATGAGAGCCTGCCTGCCTTCATATCTGTAATACTGCCTGATGCTGCCTCATTTTTTTGGGTCAGCTTTTTATTATGGGGTAACTATACACGAAAATTCATACAGTTCCAGCATTATGACCCAAGCGTTGCGATCCAATGAGTAAATCCACCGCAATCTGGATCTTGGGTGGTGTATTGAATATCTGAAAACCCATTTTCGGTAAATAATTGACAATAATGATCGGGGGCAAGGCTTGAATGATAAACTGGAGTGTCGGCAACGGTTCCATAAACTTCGCCATCTTGATCCCCCGTGGCCACAAGGATTGCACCCTGTGGTGTCAACCAACGCGCGAATTTGGGAAACATCGCGATTTGATCGGGGCGCGTTAGGTGAAACAAGCCAGACCAACTGATGATCGCATCAAATTTCTGATCCGTTTCGAAATCACGCATGTCCGCGGCGATCCAGGTATGATCGGGAAAGCGTTTTTGGGTGGTCGCCACCATTTCAGCTGCGAAATCAACGCCCGTAATTTGGGCACCCTTTGCAATCAGATAGGCCGCCATCGGTTCGCCTGCGCCACTTCCAAGGTATAATATACGTGCATTGTCAGGACAGCGCGACAACAGCGCATCCAAAACGGTTTTTTCAAACAGCGATTTGTTGCGCCCCGCATCATATTCCGCCGCCGCGCGACGGTATAGTTTTTGGGTATCGCCGTAAGGATCAGCCATCCAAATGCGGTGTTACCGCTGCGATAAACGCATCACCACGTTTTTCAAAATTGGGGTATTGATCAAAACTGGCGCAGGCAGGAGCAAGCAGTATCACATCGCCCGCATCCCCATCAGCCACAGCCGCCGCGACCGCGCGTTCAATGGTTTCACATTGCGCCTGTGGCGTGGTTCCCAATTGGCTGGCGAATTCGGTTGTTGCCTCGCCAATCAAATACGCTTTTTTCACACGATCAAACAGCGGGGCAAGCGCGGTAATACCGCCCTCTTTCGCCTGACCCCCAACAATCCAACGAATATTTTTGAATGCTTTCAACGCCTGTTCAGCGGCATCAATATTGGTGGCCTTGCTGTCATTTACAAATGTCACACCGTTCCCAGTGCCAAGCACCTGACAACGATGGGGCAGACCTGGGTAGGTTTTCAATGCCGCCTCAATCACCTTGGGCGGGATATTCAAGCTGCGACATGCAGCATAGGCAGCACAAGCATTTTGGTGATTATGCGCACCGGGTAAACCGATAATATCGCGCAGATCAATTGATGCGACCTGTCGGTTTTTCCGCCATTCGGCAAGGAAACCTTTGCGCGCAAAAACGGACCAACCTTGGCCTTGCAACTTTTGCCCTGATGAAATGGCGATCACGGGATCACCTGTTTTATCTTGGCGAATTTGGTTGGCCAAAAAACGACCTTCGGGTTCATCAACGCCAATGATAGCCTTGTCTGGGCCACCCTCGACAAACAAACGCCGTTTGGCGGCGAAATAGCCCCCCATGCCATTGTGACGATCCAAATGATCAGGGGATAGGTTCATAAACACAGCAACATCGGGCGCAAGCGCACGTGCCAGATCGGTTTGATAGGATGATAATTCCAACACCACCACATCGCCATCTTGTGCAGGTGGCAGATCAAGCACACCGCGCCCGATATTACCCGCCATCGTGGCATTACGCCCCGCAGCGTTCAGGATGTGTTGGATTAACGCAGTTGTCGTGGATTTCCCGTTCGACCCTGTGACACAAATCACCTTGGGAATGGTGTCGAATTGTTCCCAATCCTCTGTTGCATAGGATCGGAAAAACAATCCGATATCATTATCAACGACAACCCCGTGCGACCATGCCTTTTGCACAATCGGATGGGGTGTTGGATAAAGATGTGGAATGCCAGGGGATACGATCAGGCTGACCACTTCTTCCCAAGATTTATCCTTGGTCAGATCGGCAACTTCGATCCCCTCGTCCATAGCCTTTTGGCGTGCGGCCTCGTTATCATCCCAAACTACGGGGATTGCACCACCAGCGCGCAGCGCCAGCGCCGCTGTCAGACCGGATCGCCCAAGGCCCAGAACAGCAACGCGTGCACCGCGATATCCACGAACAGGAATCATTAGCGCAGCTTCAACGTTGCCAGACCAATCAACGCCAAGATCAGCGCGATAATCCAGAAACGAATAACGATTTGCGATTCATGCCAGCCCTTTTTTTCAAAATGGTGATGAATGGGCGCCATCAAGAAAACACGACGACCCGTGCGTTTGAAATAGAGCACTTGGATAATCACCGACAATGCTTCGACCACGAACAGGCCACCGACAATAGCCAACACCAGTTCGTGTTTCGTAGAAACCGCGATTGCACCAAGTGCACCGCCCAATGCCAATGAACCCGTATCACCCATGAACACCGCGGCAGGTGGTGCGTTATACCATAAAAATCCAAGTCCCGCGCCGATCAATGCCGATGTGAACACCAGCAATTCACCCGTGCCAGCCACATAATGCACATCCAAATATTCGGTAAAGTCGGTCCGCCCAACCACATATGAAATCGCACCAAGCGTGCCGCCCGCGATAATCACAGGCATAATCGCCAAACCATCTAACCCATCCGTCAAGTTCACCGCATTTGCAGCACCCACAATCACAATCATTGCAAATGGAACGAACAGAACACCAAGGTTAATCAATGTATCCTTGAATACCGGCAGTGCGAGCTGATTTGTTAATTCCGCGGGATGTAATTGCGTGGCCCAATACCCCGCCACCAGTGCGATAACCAACCCAATCCCCATACGTGCCTTGGACGAAAACCCTGCAACGGTTTGTTTTGTCACCTTAAGGTAGTCATCGACAAACCCGATCAAACCAAAACCAACAGTCACCATCAGAACCAGCCAGACAAAGCCGTTGTCAGAGCGCGCCCAAAGCAGTGTTGATATAATCAGCGTGCCCAAAATCAGCACACCACCCATGGTGGGCGTGCCTGCCTTTTGGATGATATGGCTTTCGGGGCCATCATCACGAATTGGCTGACCTCTTTTTTGTTTGCGCTTTAGAAAATTGATCAGTGGACGACCAAAAATAAAGCTCAGGAACAATGCGGTAAAAAACGCGGCACCTGCGCGAAAGGTGATATATCGGAAAATATTGAAAATATCCCCGCCGTCAGACAGCTCACTCAGAAAATAAAACATTGTTGTCCCCTATTTATACTGTAGCTTTTGGATGGATTTCACCACCAACGCCAGCCGCGACCCTAACGAGCCTTTGACCATAACCACATCGCCTGCGTCCAGCAATTGATGTGTTTTGTCCGCCATTTGTTGCGCATCTGCAAACCATGTGCCGCGTTTTTCAACGGGCAGCGCATCATGCAGCGATTGCATTAATGCGCCTGCAGAATGCACGATATCGACCCTTGCGATTGCAGGGTGATCGGCCAATTCTGCGTGCATTTGGCGTTCGTCTGGTCCCAATTCCAGCATATCACCCAACATCGCAATGCGTCGCCCCTTGCGGATACGCCCGACGTTATCAATCGGCTGTGCCGCCGCGAGCACGTCCAGTGATGCCCCGACAGAGGTTGGATTGGCGTTATAACTTTCATCAATCAATTCAAGCGATGCGCCATCAATGTTTGCCAGTTCAATAGTTTGACGCGCACCGCGACCGCTTGGTGCGGTAAAATCTTGTAATGCCAACATCGACATCGCCAGATCTGCACCCGCACCAACGGCACCCGCCAGAACCGCGAGCGCATTCATCGCCAAATGCTTGCCAGGCGCCGATAATTTAAACATAATCGGATCGCCAAATGCGGTGGCCGATACATTCGTGGTGTCATTTCCAACAATGACATCGCCCAAATGATAATCAGCACCATCCGTTTGCCCAAACTCGATCAGTTTCGCACCTGCATTATTCGCACCATCACGCAAAATCTGTGCAGTAGGGATATCGATGTTGATCACCGCCGTGCCACCCTTGCGCAAGCCATCGAAAATTTCAGCCTTGGCATGAGCGATTTCATCGACATCCTTGAACGCCGCCATATGAACCGCCGCCACCGTGGTGACAATCGCCACATCCAGATCGGCCATGCGCGCCAGTGGTGTGATTTCATTGGGGTGGTTCATGCCAATTTCAATCACGGCATAATCCGTGTTCATTGGCATGCGTGCCAATGTCAGGGGCACACCCCAATGATTGTTAAAACTACGCTCGGCGGCATGAACGCGACCCTGCCCTGCCAATGCGGTGCGCAACATTTCCTTGGTTCCCGTTTTACCAACCGAACCGGTTACGCCAATCACTTTGGCGCTTGTGCGGTTGCGTGCAAACCGTGCCATGTTTTCCAAGGCATGCAAAACATCATCGACAATCAAAAGTGGTGCATCGGAGGATACGCCGTTGGGAATGCGTGAAACCAATGCAGCGGCGGCACCTTTTTCCAACGCCTGCGCGACAAAATCATGCCCATCGCGCTGGTCTTTCAGCGCAACAAATATATCGCCTGCTTCGATTTCGCGCGTATCAATCGACAACCCGTTGGCCACCCAATCGGTGGTGGATCGACCACCTGTTGCCAAAACCGCGTCTTGAGAAGTCCACAAATTCATTATGCGCCCATCCCATCCAAAGCCGCAACAGCAACGCTCGCCTGTTCCACATCGTTAAACGGCAGCACATCATTGCCGATGGTTTGCCCTGTTTCATGCCCCTTGCCCGCGATCAACAATGCATCACCCGGTTGCAATGCATCGACGCCGCGTAAAATCGCCTGCGCGCGATCACCCACGTTATTGGCATCTGGGCAGCCCTGCATCACCATTTCGCGAATGCTGGCGGGGTCTTCGCTACGCGGGTTATCGTCCGTCACGAACACCACATCTGCATTTGCCGCGGCTGCCGCGCCCATCAATTTACGTTTGGATGTATCGCGATCACCGCCCGCGCCCAACACTACGATCAGGCGCCCCATGATATGGGGGCGCATCGCGCGCAATGCGGTTTCAACGGCATCCGGCGTATGGGCGTAGTCAACAAAAACGGGCGCGCCGTTTTGACGTGTTGCTGCCAATTCCATACGTCCAGAAACCGTGCGCATTTCAACAAGTGTGTCAAAAACATCCTTGGCCTGTTCACCACTGGCAATCACAAGCCCCGCCGCCATCATCACGTTTTGCACCTGAAACCCACCGATTAACGAGAGGCGCACCGTGCGCACATCACCGCGCCATGAAAAACGCACATCTTGGCCAGTCGCATCAAAGCGGCTGTTTAATATTGTAATATCGCAATCGTTTGATCCGATGGTAATCACATCTTGGCCACGTGCATCCGCAAGTTTTTTGATGTCAGCGCCGCGCGGATCATCCATGTTGATCACGGCCGACCCTTCGGGCGGCAGGACGCGGGTAAACAACCCCGCTTTAGCATCAAAATACGCCTCGAACGTTTCGTGATAATCCAAATGGTCTTGGGTGAAATTGGTAAATCCAGCCGCCGTTAGATACACGCCATCAAGGCGACGTTGATCAAGCCCGTGGGATGATGCCTCCATCGATGCATGAGTGATGCCAGCATCGGATAATTCGGCCAATAATTTGTGCAAGGTGACGGGTTCTGGCGTGGTGTGACTGAGCGGGGCGGTATATGCGCCCTCAACCCCAGCCGTACCAAAATTGGTTGCCTGTTTGCCAAGGTTTTCCCAAATCTGACGGGTGAAATTGGCCACCGATGTTTTGCCGTTTGTGCCCGTGACCGCTGTCATCGTGGCGGGTTGTTTGGCATAAAAACGCGCCGCAGCACGTGCCAGATCAAGACGCGGATCATCTGATATAATAAATGGTACATCCAGCTTGGCCACATTGCGCTTGGCAATTTCCAGCCCTGCCGCATCGGTCAACACGGCCGCTGCATCCATGCGTAATGCGTATTGAATGAATTCGCCGCCGTGTCCATTCACACCAGACATCGCCACAAACAAATCACCCGCATTGGTTTTGCGGCTATCAACACAAATGCCCGTAATGCGAGGATCAGCATCCATCGCTCCTGCATTGGCACGAAGCCCCATTTCCAAAAGAGATTTGCCAGCAGGTTTCGCGTTTGCCATTTATATGCCTTTGACTCTGTCGATCAGTTACCAGCGGACGTGTATGTTATCTGATCGATGGCTGCAACTGCTGGACGCAAATCCAATACGGGTGCAACACGCGAAATAAGTTCGGCGGCAACAGGCACTGCTGTCCACCCTGCCGTGCGGCGTTTTTCGCCGTGAACGAATATTTCTGGTTCATCAAGGCTTAGGATCAGCACATATTTTGGATTGCTCGCAGGAAACACTGTCGCGAATGTTGCAATCACGCGGTCCTCGTAATACCCACCCGATGGCTTGGGTTTGTCCGCCGTACCTGTTTTACCCGCAACTTCGTATCCTTCGACTTCACCAAGGCTCGCCGTGCCTTTGGCGACAACTTGGCGCAGCATATAGCGAAGTTGCGCTGATGTTTTTTCCGAAATCACCTGTGGGCGATCCTTGGCAACACCGCGTTGTTTGATCAAGGTCGGTTTCACCCTGTATCCACCATTCGTTATGGATGCATATGCGGTTGCCAAATGCAGCGGCGTTGCGGCGATCCCGTGGCCATATGAAATGGTCATGGTCGAAATATCAGACCAGCGTTTTGGCAAAATCGGGCGAGTTTGCGTCGCAGATCCCAATTCAACATCGACAGGTTCGAAAAAGCCAAGATCAGACAACATTTGTTGCTGCGCACCTGCGCCTGCCTCCAGCGCCATACGCGCGGTGCCAACGTTGGATGATTTAACGATCACATCGGTCAGGCTGAGCGTTTTGCCGTAATTATGAAAATCGCGAATACGAAATTTGCCAACGCGCATCGGGCTTTCTGTGTTGATCAAGGTATCAGGTGTTGCCAGACCCTTTTCAAGGTGGGTCGCAGCGGCAAATAATTTGAATGTTGAGCCAAGCTCGTAAACACCTTGAGCTGCGCGATTAAACAATGGGCTGTCGGATGGATCACCATCAACGGCGGGGCGTGGGCGATCATTTGGATCAAAGTCGGGCAATGATACCATTGACACGATTTCGCCTGTGTTCACATCCATCAACACAGCGGATGCACCTTTGGCACCCATGATTTTCATTCCGCCGCTCAATACGCGGCGTGTGGTGGCCTGTGCAGTTAAATCGATCGACAATTGCAACGGAGCGCCGTTCATCGCAGGATCGCGCAGCAATTTGTCGTGGTATTTTTCAATGCCTGCAACGCCCACGATTTCGGCGGCCTGAACACCCTCTTTACCAAAACCAGCACCGCCCAAGATATGCGCCGCCAAATTCCCATTTGGATAGAGACGCATTTCACGCGGCCCAAACAACAGACCGGGTTCACCCAAATCGTGCACAGCCTGGCGTTGCTCGGGGCTAATTTTACGTTTCACCCACAAAAATTTTCGTTTGCCGCCCGTGAAATCACGCGTCAGGCGTTTTTCATCCAAATCGGGAAAGATTTTGATCAAATCTTTGGCCGCCTTGGCTGGATCAATCATCAATGGCGGTTGGGCATAAAGCGATTGCGTGGTCAAGTTTGTTGCCAACACCGTACCGTTACGATCAACGATATCGGCGCGTTGGTTCAAAATTTGGCTGGTCGATGCAATGGCATTGGGTTCGGCCGGTTCGGTTGCCGCCAACATCCCCATACGTGCACCAATCGCACCAAATGCGAAAAAGAACGCCACCCCCATTATCATCAACCGATTTTCGGCGCGTTTACGTTGGCGGGTCATCATTGCCTGATTACGTTTGGCACGTTCGCGGGCTTCGATCCGATCGGGATTTTCGCCCTTGGATCGTGCGGAAATAACAGATGCCAATGGGCGCAATGGGGTGCGTTTCATATCATTCAACCCCTTCGGAGTTTTGAACAGAAATGGGTTCGTTGACGATTTCCAGATTTGTTGGACGCGGAGGGAAGGCCACCAAATTGGTATCGCCAAAATGTTGTGATGACAGTGGGATCAAACCCAATGTTTCAAAATTCAAATCCGCCAATTCACGCAGACGTTCAGGGCGGTTTAAATATGCCCACTCGGCCTTTAACACGGAAATTTCTTCACGTTCGGATGCAATGGCTTGTTGCAATTTTTGCACACGTTTCGCCGTCGCTTGGGTGCGATAGTTTTCGGTATAAGCCCAATAGGCCATCCCAACGACCAATGCACAGCATAACAAATAGAGAAAATTCTTCATTTTACCGTAGCCTTTCCAAATCAAAATTGGGCAACCCTAATTTGCGCCCTTCAATACCACCCGCAGGTGCGGACAAGCGCCGCGCCAGACGTAATTTCGCCGAACGCGCACGTGGATTTGCATCTATTTCATCATCCCGCGCTGAAATTGCTTTGCGGCCGATGCGTTCAAACCGTGGTGCATCTTGCACTTCTTCGGGTTGATAACGGCTCCCGCGGGGCATTTCGGCGCTGCGTGCCTGTAAGAACCGTTTCACAATGCGATCTTCGAGCGAATGAAATGTGACCACGGCCAATATTCCACCCTCGCCCAATGCGGTTTCCGCCGCGATCAAGCCATCTACCAATTGGCCAAGCTCATCGTTTACCGCGATGCGCAATGCTTGAAAGCTACGCGTTGCAGGATGTGCTTGGTTTGGCTTTGCGCGTGGTAGCGAATTTTCAATCACGCGCGCTAATTCAGCCGTGGTTTGAAACGCGGTCTCTGTGCGTGCCTTGACGATATTGCGCGCTATGCGGCGCGATGCGCGTTCTTCGCCGTAAAGATACAACATGTCGGCCAATGTCGCTTCATCGGCAGTATTGACGATATCGGCGGCGGTCATACCCGATTGCGACATGCGCATATCCAATGGACCATCCTGCATAAACGAAAATCCGCGCTCTGCCTGATCGATTTGCATGGATGAAACACCGATGTCCAAAACCACACCATTCAGTGGCAATCCATCGTTTTCATCCGCAAGCGTATCAAGATTGCCAAATTCACCTGCAATCAGGCGCAAACGATCACCATATTCACCCGCCCAACTCGCCGCGCGTTCGAACGTTTCGGGATCGCGATCAATTGCATAAACCGTGTCGGCCCCTGCATCCAACAATGCGCGTGTATAACCACCCGCACCAAATGTGCCGTCTAACCAACGCCCAGAAACAGGTGCGATTGCATCCAAAATTGGGGACAATAATACGGGAATGTGCGGCGCGGTGGCTGTATCTTGCGAAGCCTGAACCATCGCTTATACCCCAGGTGTCGCATCAAGAAGGGTTAAAACATCAAACCCGTCTTCGAATTCATCTAGGTAATCATCCATCGCACTTGCTTGCGCTTCGTAGGTATCTGGATGCCAGATTTGAAACGTGTCGCCAGAGGCAATGAAAAACACTTGATTGCTGAGACCCAGTTTTTCACGCAATTTCGGGCTAAGCACGATTTGACCTGTTTCGTTCACCTGCAATTGCACGGCTTGCCCTGAAAAGGTGCGTTCCAAGGCGCGGCGCGGTTTTGATCCGCGTGGCAATTGTGCGATTTTATCATCAACCTCTTCCATCGCAGAAATTGTGAATCCTTCGATGAATTCACGGCGGTGGTCGCCGTAAACCAAAACCAATTGTGGTTCGCGATCTGGGTTGTGTTCTGGGTCACAATCTTCGAGCACACGTCGAAAGGCAGCCGGGATAGACACCCGACCTTTTCCGTCCATCTTTTGGACGAATTCACCTTTAAAACGTTGTGCCACCTTTGTGACTCCNGGGCCAGAAATGGAAACGGCGGATTGAGCTGCTGCCACTGCTCAATCCGCCGCTCTCTGTCCCACTTTGGACTGTCTGATTTGTGGTGCCACCTTGGGGGGGTGTCTGCTCGCACGCACGTCAGATCTTTCTTTCAATAAGGAGGGTGCCTGTACGAAACCTGCGAGGTTTTCTAATGTGGGTCTTAACGCCCGTTTAAAATTGCCCTAAACCTTATCTTGCAATTAGGAATACATGGGAATGCATAGTCTGCAAAGGGATTTTTTTAGGACATAGAGCAAAAATAGCGTATCTGATAGCGATATTTTGCATAACACCGCTGTGAAACCCGCATTCGAACACACATTATTGTGTCTAAATTTGTGATTTCCACCAGATATAGTGAAATCTGAAGAATTCCCATTTATTCCTATTTTTCTCGCTGTCAGGACTAAGTCTTGTGCCGATACGTCAGAACATATGCGGAACATACTGAAAACTATGTGATTTTCGCGGAATCGATGGTCGTTTTGATTCGTAACAACCCGCAGAAATGAAAAGACCGCCAAGCATCTTGGCGGTCTCAGTTCTGTGAATCGTTGTGATAACGGGTGTTAGTCGAGCGTGATGCGGAAACGCGCAAACCCATCGGGGCCGTCCCCTGCGGATGCAAGGTTTACACCCTTTACATCAGCGATGCGCTCTTTGGCCATTGGACCTGTGTCAAATAACACGCTGGTGTCTGGCAATGATTTAAACCGCCAGTTGGCATCGGCGCGAGGATTAATCGTGCCTTGTTCAACGATATAGCGCACGATCACATCACGGTTGGTATCTGGACCCTCAAATATAATTGTATCCCCCATGGCACCTGGGAACGATCCACCACCCGATGCACGGTAATTATTAGTGGCGATCACAAACGTCATATCGGGCGTGACGGGCGCGCCGTTATATTGCAGATCAACAATGCGGTTCGCATCTGGGTTCAACGCACCACCCTTTGAATCGAATTTGGATGGTTGGGACAAATCAACCTGATAGGTTACGCCATCAATCACATCAAAATTGTAGGATGGGAAATCAGGGTTCAGCAATACCTGATCCGCCTGCCCCACAGTTACCTGATTAAACATACCTGCAGAGCGTTCCAACCAATCCTTCACTTGTGCGCCAGATACCTTTACCGCGCGCACGGTGTTTGGATACAGATACAGATCAGATACGTTTTTAATCGCAACATCGCCCACGGGAACATCGGTGTAATATTCAGGACCCCCACGGCCACCCGCCTTGAACGGAGCAGCGGCGGATAGGATGGGCAAGCCTTCCCATTCAGTGCCTTGCATCATTTCATTGATATACCAAGTCTGTGCTTGGGATACGATTTGCACCGATGGGTCATCCGCGACAAGTGCGAAATAGGAATGCAATGGCGCCTCTGTTTGACCAACAGAGCGGCGCACATAGGCCAAGGTCGCATCATGTTCGGCGGCGATGCTTGCCTCGACCGATGCGACGCTTTCGACCAATGGCGTGATTTTGCGATCTTCGCCGCGCTGAGAAATGGGGCGTGCTTCGACGGATGATGTGACCACCTGCCATTCATTACCCGATTTTTCCAACATCAAATCGATCACACCCAAATGCGAACCCCAGAAACCACCCATCGCGGCAGGTTTGCCATGGATCGTGCCTTTGGCTGCATCAACAGCTGCAAAATCTGCATATTTTTCGCTTGGGAATACCAGATGGCTGTGGCCCGTCATCAATGCATCAATGCCGTCCACCTCTGCCAATGGAACAGATGCGTTTTCCATACCCTCTGTGTGGTTCGCAGAACCGATGCCCGAATGGGACAGCGCGATGATGATATCCGCGCCCTTCTCTTTCATTTCGGGAACGTATGCCCTGGCGGTCTCAACGATATCGCGCGCATTCACATTACCCTCTAGGTGGCGGCGATCCCAGCCCATGACCTGTGGCGGGACGAAACCGATCAAACCGATTTTAATGGTATGTGTTTCGCCATTCCCGTCTTTGATCTGTTTGTCGATCAACACATATGGTGGCAACAGCGTTTGATCGTCACGCGGGTTTGCTCCCATTTCCTTGGCGATATTCGCACTAACCACTGGAAAATCAGCACCCGCGACGGATTTCATCAAAAAATCCAAACCATAGTTGAATTCGTGATTACCAAGTGTGGATGCCTCGTAACCCAACGTATTCATTGCGGTAATGATCGGGTGCATATCACCCTCTTTCATCCCACGCTCATAGGCGATGTAATCCCCCATCGGATTACCTTGTAGAAAATCACCATTATCAACCAACATTGCATTGGTGGATTCTGCACGGATGTCCTCAATGATGGCGGCGGTACGTGCCAAGCCAACCGTATCGGCCGGGCGATCACCATAATAATCATATGGCATGACATGCACGTGCAAATCGGTTGTTTCCATAATGCGCAGATGCGCCTGATTGCCAGCAGCATTGGCCGAAAACGGGTGCAATGCAAACAGTGAACTGGCGGCAACACCCGTTCCAAGCAATGTGCGACGACTAAGTTTGGTTTTATCAATTGGCATGTGTGGCTCCGACGTTTTGAAAGACCAATGGTTTTCTTCTTTGCGGGCAAAGATGAAAAACATTGAAATCTGTGGTTCAAATTGACTATGCGGCGATTGTATCAATATCACGACACTGGATCAGACTAGCCATCAAAATTTTAAAAATCTAGGGTTGAACACAGATATTTTGCGGATGGCCTGTAAGCCGGATTTTGTTCAGGGCTTGCGCCCGTTGATGACCATTCATCTGGGCCTGCTGTTGCCAACAGGCTCTTGCAACCAACCCGGATCTGCTGGGGCCAAAGCAACCCCGACCGCAAGCGGTCACGCGATCCCTATTTGGTTTTGCACCAGGCGGGGCTTGCCTTGCCAGTGATGTTACCACCACCGCGGTGGGCTCTTACTCCACCGTTTCACCTTGACCTGCGTAAACGCGGGCTGTCTGTTCTCTGTGGCGCTTTCCCTTGGGTTACCCCAGGCGGGCGTTACCCGCCGCCGTTGCCTTGTGGTGTCCGGACTTTCCTCACGTAAACGTGCAGCCATCCAGCCATCCGCAATTGCGCATTACGCACAAGTTTGCCCAAGGTCAACATCCGCGCAGGGGTAATCGCGTGCCAGTGTTTCGATGATTGCAACATCTGCGCCTGTCAGTTTTCCAACCGCGGATGGGTTAAACCGCAAACGAAACGCATCCAGCACGGTTTTCCATGCCGTCAAATCATCATTGGGCGCACGATAACCAAAGGCCGTCGCGGCCATGCTGAACCGATCCCAATCCGGCACGGCCAAAAAATCGGGGCTTGGCCAAATGGATAGCCTCTTGTGGGCAAGGCGTTGCCAATCAAAATTGGGACCTGGGTCAAATTTGCGCCCTGGCGCCATGTCCGAATGGCCAATCACACGGGCAGCGGGTATATTGTTGCGATCACGAATACCCGCAAGCAATCCTTGCAGTGCAATCATTTGTGTATCAGGAAAATCGGGTGCATCGCTTTCTGGGCCTTTGTTGGCGATTTCAATGCCGATGCTGTGGGAATTGACATCAACCACATTACCCCAGCGCCCAGCGCCCGCATGCCAAGCCCGCATGGATTCATCAACCAATTGGGTGATCACGCCGTCTTCGGCAATGACATAATGCGCGGAAACTTCGACAGAAGGATCACACAGCCGTTCAATTGCTGCGTCTGCGGTTTCCATCGCGGTGTAATGCAGCACCACCATGTCGGGGTGCAGCCCGTGTTTACGCGGGCCGCAATTTTGGGATTTCACGTGGTGAATATCAACCATTCAACGCTTACTGTGCGGATGCACTACGCGAATTGAAATAACCATAAGGTGTCCATGAACAGGCAAAACCATCACCATCGGCATCCAGTTTCAATGGATCCTTGCGTGGGCCACCCTGCAATAAAAATGTCACCTGCGCCAAATCGCGATCAGTATAATTTGTACAGTTATTTGCGGTGTAATCTTTTTTGTTACGACGATAACGCGAACGACCAACGGTGCGATCTTTGTTATCTTGGGCATAGCTAGCCAAATCTGTGCCCCCTTGTTTTTGCGGCAATTCTTTGGCGTCAAACACGGTGTATGTGCGTTTCAATTCATCCAATTTCGCAGCGTCCGTTTCGATGGTCTCACGTTGTGTCACCGCCTCGAAATCTTGGGAATTGGAAATCGTTGAACGATCTGTTTCTGGCAGAGGCGCGGGTGTATCCGTTGCGTTCAATTCATTTTCGGCCTGTTCCAACAGATTATCAACCGAAGCGTCATTGCTTGGTGCGGTCGCCAATGTGTTTTCAGCCGCCAATTCACGCTGGGCTTGTGCCTGTTCAGCGCGTTGCAAACGTTGTTCTTCGATGGATAGCGCGGGCGACTGTGGCGTTACAGATTCAAAATAATCATCCGGCGTTGGCGGTGGTGGTGAACACGCCGCCAACAAACCCGCAGTAATCGTCATACCCAAAATTAAACGCATATTTGCCTCTTACAATTTTTAGGCATTCTATGCCCTTAACAAAAACTTACCACCATTTATTTGGTTTGGAAACAAAACCTGCGGATTGTTCCAAGCGATAAGCGATATTTAGCATATCACCCTCTTCCCAAGGGCGTCCAATCAACTGTAGCCCCAATGGCAACCCATTGGCATCCATGCCCGTTGGGATCGCCACGCCAGGTAAACCAGCCATGTTGACCGTCACGGTGAATACATCGTTGAGATACATTTTAATCGGGTCTGCGTTTTTCATTTCACCAATGCCAAACGCAGCGGATGGTGTTGCAGGTGTTAAAATCGCATCCACACCCGATGCATATACATCGTCGAAATCTTTCTTGATCAATGTGCGTACACGCTGTGCACGGCGATAATAGGCATCATAAAATCCTGCGGATAATACATATGCGCCAATCATCACACGGCGCTTGACTTCGTCACCAAAACCTTCGGCGCGAGTGCGTTCGTACATTTCATTGATGCCTTCGCCAGATTGCAACGTCGCGCGTTTGCCATACCGCACACCGTCGTAACGGGCGAGGTTTGATGATGCTTCGGCTGGTGCCAAAACATAATATGCAGGCAATGCGTATTTGGTATGAGGCAGTGAAACATCCACGATTTCAGCACCCGCATCGCGCAACATATCCGCACCATCGGCCCACAGTTTTTCAATTTCGGCGGGCATGCCATCAATGCGATATTCATTTGGAATACCGATTTTCTTGCCTTTGATATCACCCGTCAGCATCGATTCAAAATTTGGCACAGGCAGGTTTGCAGATGTGGAATCTTTGGCATCATACCCAGCCATGGCTTCCAACATGATCGCGGCATCGCGCACGTCTTTGGTCATTGGGCCCGCTTGATCCAGCGATGATGCAAATGCGATCACACCCCAACGCGAACAACGCCCGTATGTTGGTTTCACACCAGTAATCCCAACAAATGCCGCAGGCTGGCGAATGGAACCACCCGTATCCGTACCCGTTGCCGCCAAACACAAATCCGCAGCAACCGCCGCCGCCGACCCACCAGATGAACCACCCGGTGTCAATTTTGCATCCGAGCCTTCACGACGCCATGGATTGATTGCAGGGCCATAGGCAGATGTTTCATTGGACGAACCCATCGCGAATTCATCCATGTTCAATTTGCCCAACATAACCGCACCAGAATCCCACAGTTTGGTAGTGATCGTGCTTTCATATTCGGGTTTAAACCCATCAAGGATATTTGATGCCGCCTGTGATTTCACACCTTTGGTGCAAAACAAATCTTTGATACCAAGCGGAATACCACACATATCAGGCGCATCGCCTGCGCCGATGCGTGCATCCGCCGCCTTGGCCTGTTCTGTGGCGATTTCAGGGGTATGTGCACAATATGCGTTCAACGCATCCGCACCCGCCGCCGCATCCAGACAGCTTTGCGTTAATTCAACAGCTGTAATTTCTTTGGCACGGAGCTTTGCGCGAGCACCCGATATGGTTAGTTTTGATAATTCGCTCATAATCTATTCCACCACTTTTGGCACGGCAAAGAAACCTTCGCGCGCATCAGGCGCATTGGCCAAAATCTTGTCTTGTTGATAACCATCTGTCACCTCGTCCTTGCGCATCGGCAGGTTCATTGGGGTCACGGATGTCAACGGTTCCACACCTTCGACATCAACCTCAGACAGCTGTTCCATAAAATCCAAAATACCAGACAGTTCCCCTGCCAAGGCTTCTAAATCTTCGTCTTTTACTTCGATCCGCGCCAAATATGCTGCGCGGCGTGCTGTTTCTTTGTCGATCGACATGTGCTGTTCCGTTCGATGGTCATCTGTTTGGGCGATATTTATCGGGCAAGGCGCAGTTTCGCAAGGCGACAATGCACCCTGCTCGCTATTCACGCAGTTTTGCAAAAAAATCTGTTAACAAACGCTCTGCCCGCTTGGCGTTGATACCATCGTAAACCTCTGGTGCATGATGGCATTGGGCGTGCTGGAAAATGCGTGGTCCTTGTTCCACCCCACCCGATTTTGGATCACTTGCCCCATAATAAAGACGCGCGAGGCGTGCATTTGAAATGGCGGCAGCACACATCGGGCATGGTTCCAGCGTGACGTATAGGTCGGCATCGGTTAACCTTTCCGCACCCAATGCATCACAGGCTGCGCGAATGGCCAAGATTTCAGCATGTGCTGTGGGATCATTCAATTCGCGCGTCCGATTCCCAGTCGATGCGATCACATCACCATTTCGCACGATCACCGCCCCAACGGGCACTTCGCCACGATCGGCGGCGGCGGCGGCCTGTTCCAATGCTATATCCATAAAGCTGTTAAATTGTGTCATAGAATTGTCTTGCGCCAAAACGAACATAACTTGCAAGACCCAAGCGTTTGGCCCATAGGGGGCATATGAGCCAAGAACCAGAACGTATTGCCAAATTCCTTGCCCGCGCGGGCGTTGCATCGCGCCGCGAAATCGAACGTATGATTGAAGCGGGTCGGATCACATTAAATGGCGAGGTGTTGAAAACACCCGCGGTCAAGGTAACGGATGCCGATAATATCATTGTCGACAACAAACCCGCCCCAACAAAACAGCCCCCGCGGTTTTGGCGCTATTACAAACCGCTTGGTTTGGTCAGCACAGAACGTGATGAAAAAGGGCGCAAAACCATTTTTGATGATCTGCCTGAAGACATGCCGCGCACCATGAGCGTGGGGCGTTTGGATATCAATTCCGAAGGATTGTTATTGTTAACCAATGATGGTGGTATCAAACGCAAATTGGAATTGCCCGCCACGGGTTGGTTGCGCCGATACCGCGTGCGTGTGAATGGCCGCCCTACGGATGAAACGTTCGAACCATTACGCCAAGGTGTTGTGATCGATCGCGAAGTTTTCGCACCAATGGAAGTGGTTTTGGATCGTCAACAAGGTGCAAATGCGTGGCTCACTGTTGGCCTGCGCGAAGGTAAATACCGCGAGGTACGCCGCGCCATGGAACATGTTGGCATGAAAGTGAACCGCCTGATCCGTATCAGTTACGGCCCATTTCAATTGGGCGATATGGAACCGGGTGAAGTGCGCAGCATTCCAACCCGCGTGTTCAAAGAACAGCTTGGCCCAGAGGGTGCTGATTTATTTGACGCGGTGGATGAAAACGACAAGCCAAAACGCACGTTAAAGCCACGCCCAAACAAATCGCGCGGCACACGAAATTCGCCCCGCAGCGATGCAGGCAACAAAAAGCCAAATAAAAAACGGCGTTAATTAACTGGGTTTCAGATGGCCCGCCATCTGACGCCCATCGCGCCCATCAATCAATTCATATTCAATAGGTTGATCATCCTGAAGCGATTCAATCCCAGCTTCTTGCAACGCGGATACATGAACAAAAATATCCTTGTCGCCGTCTTCGGGTTGAATAAATCCATAACCCTTTGCGGCATTAAACCACTTCACTTTTCCCTTTGCCATTAGATTAGTCCCTTAATCTTGAACAGAAACACGGCGAAATTCCGTGCCACGCGCGCCTCTGCCATGCACCCTCGGGGGTGAGGTTCTAAAATTTGACAAAGTCACAGCAGACATCGCGACGTAGCGTAACTTAACCCAAAAAGTGATTTTTTCAAAATACTTGCTGGGACGCGCGCAGGTCGATTGGCCAAAAGTTGCTTGCAGGGATGATTCACAGCCCCTATTTCTGATGGAAATGAGTAATTTAGGCGGAGAATCCCCAAATGGCAGATTTATTAACCATCGAAAACCTCGGCAATTTGGCCGTATTGATCTTTTTGCAAGCCGTGCTTGGCTTTGACAACTTGTTATATATTTCAATTGAATCGCAACGCGCACCCAAAGAAATGCAAAAACAAGTTCGGTTCTGGGGCATTATCATTGCCGTTGTCCTGCGTGTTGTTTTGCTGTTCGTCATGATCCAATTGATCGAAATGCTAAAAGCACCGCTTTATGTGTTCGACATTCCAGGTGTACTGGAAGGGGGCATAAACTTTGCCACCATCGTGTTCCTGATAGGTGGGGTGTTCATTATGTACACCGCGTTCAAAGAAATCACGCATATGCTAACGATTGAACAGCTTGATCATGATGTCGAGAATAAAGGCGGTAAATCTGCCGGGCAAGTGATCATGTTGATCGTAATGATGAACTTGATTTTCAGCTTTGATTCAATCCTGTCTGCCCTTGCCATTACCGATGTGTTCCCTGTGCTTGCCATTGCGATTTTGGCCTCGGGTGCTGCGATGTTGATCTTGGCCGATGGCGTGACCGAGTTTTTAAAGAAAAACCGCATGTACGAGGTTTTAGGCCTGTTCATTCTGTTGATCGTTGGTGTTGTTCTGTTGGGCGAAGCAGGCCCCGCCGCCGCACATGCAATGCATGATGATGGGCTGCAAATTAAAATCTTTGGATATGAATTGTTACCGATGTCTAAAACAACGTTCTACTTCTCTGTGATCGTTTTGGTTGCGGTGGAAATCATCCAATCTGGCTATCAGAAAAAGCTGGCGCATGAACGCAAATCAAGCGCTGAACACTAAAATAAGTAAAAATAATGAAAACCGCAGACTAGTATCTGCGGTTTTCCTTTATATATTGGTTGTACTTGGGGTTTTCTCGAATTGAGGAAAGAATGTCTGCATCCAGCCTGAAATGGTTTAACTTTATTATCCTTGTTGCCGTGATCGTCACGGTGTCCTTTGGCGCATTTGCAGGTGGTCTGTAATGGCGCAACGATTTGGCGGGAAATATAGCCCTACAGTGCAAACGAATAAATTTCGTGGGCGCAAAACATATCAATCCAACATCCGTACCAAGATTTTGTTCTTGGCGCCGCTGCCCTTGTTATTTGCTGCAATTGGCGAACTGCGCGCAGGGGATGCAATGGGAATGCTGGCCGAACTGGGCGCATTTTCGATTTTGATTTTGGCGGCGTGGTTGTTGCGCGATGGGTTAGACGCCGAACAGGCGTATCACGCACGTAAAATTGCACGTCCCCCCGCGATCCCACGCAAAATTTTTGCATCCGTTCTCACCGCTTTTGGCGTTGGCATTGCCAGCTATTTTGGTTGGCAACAGAGTTTTGTTGCATCCACCGTTTTTGCAATTATCGCGGGCATGGCACACACGTTCAGCTTTGGCATTGA
Organism: Paramylibacter ulvae; assembly: GCF_014652655.1. GTDB lineage: Bacteria > Pseudomonadota > Alphaproteobacteria > Rhodobacterales > Rhodobacteraceae > Amylibacter > Amylibacter ulvae. The sequence continues at coordinate 86,258 of NZ_BMZF01000004.1, read as the reverse complement.
TCCCCTGCGTAAAAAAGGCATGGAAGGTGTCAATGAATTTGACGCACAGCGCGTCGCCAAGGCCGTGGAAAAAGCGGAAAAACTGGTTGCTGAAACACTCGCTGCATCCAAACGTATTGGTGATCGCCAGATCGAAGGTCGCGTCGAAGCATTGGCATCCGCCGCACGCGATATGTTTCGCACCGTCGAAGAAGACCCTCGCGATTTGACAACGGCGCGAAAATTCATGAGCATCTATTTAAAAGGTGCGCGTGATGCGACTGTTAAATTTGCCGATTTTTTTAGTAAAACCAAAGATGAAAACGCGCGCCAAGATTATAAAGATTTGCTCAGCGATCTTGAACACAGCTTTGATGCGCAACGTGAAACCATGCTGTTAGATAACCGCACAGACCTTGATGTCGAAATCGAGGTTTTACGCGACCGATTGAAACAAGAAGGCCTTCAGGCCAAACCATAACACCGACCGATTAGGAGAGATTATATGTCCGATGTCCGCGTAAAGGCAGAAACTGCCCTCAAAGAAGTGGAAGAAGTCACCGCCGTGATTTTGCCAGAGCCAAAGGGCGAATTGGTTGTGATCGAAGAGATGAAACCAAATGAACAGGCCGCGATTGATGCGCGTGTCAAAGAAATCGACATGGACAACACGCAATCCATCATCGAATTTGGATCATCCGCACAAGCGGAATTGCAAGCCATCAGCCAGGAAATGTTGGCAGGTGTACGCAACAAGGATGTTGGCCCAGCGGGTGAAAGCCTGCGATCAATGGTGACGTCCATTCGCGGATTTTCAGTCGATGAACTAAACCCAAATCGCAAATTGTCATGGTGGGAACGTCTAATCGGGCGTACCGCCCCTGTTGCAAAATTCATGGCGCGTTACGAAACCGTGCAAGGGCAAATTGACACAATCACCGATGAATTGCTGAACCACGAACATGTATTGCTCAAGGATATTAAATCACTTGATAAACTGTACGGTAAAACACTCGCGTTTTACGACGAGATTGGTTTGTACATCGCCGCAGGTGAAACCAAAATCGCCGATCTAGACGCCACAACCATCCCTGCCAAAGAAAAGCAGGTCGAAAAGGCCAAAAAAGACCAAGGTGTTATCAAGGCACAAGAATTGCGCGATCTGCGTTCGGCGCGTGATGATTTGGAACGCCGTGTCCATGATTTGAAACTGACCCGTCAGGTGACAATGCAATCCTTGCCATCCATTCGTTTGGTTCAGGAAAACGACAAATCGCTGGTCACAAAGATCAATTCAACATTGGTTAACACGGTTCCACTGTGGGAAACCCAATTAGCGCAATCCGTGACTATCCATCGTTCACGCGAAGCCGCAGAAGTGGTGAAAGAAGCCACCGATTTGACCAACGAATTGTTGGAAAGCAACGCGGAGAACCTACAAGCCGCAAACCGCGAAGTGCGTCAACAAATGGAACGTGGTGTATTCGATATCGAAAGCATCAAAAAGGCGAACCAATATTTGATCGACACGATCGAAGAAAGCCTGCAAATCGCCGACGAAGGCAAAGCACGCCGTGCAACCGCCGAAACCGAATTGCAAGAAATGGAAGCCAAGCTGAAAGAGACTTTGGCCGCGGCGAAGGCCAAGGAAACTGGCACTGGCGATAACATCGCAACATCTGCGGACAGCTAAAATAGGCGCGCGGCATCCCTAAATGCCGCGCATTTCGACACTAAGGAGCGGTGAAATGGGTATTCTGGATTTTATCACGGGTGAATTGATTGACGTTATCCATTGGACGGATGACAGCGACGATACAATGGTTTGGCGTTTTGAACGCGAAGGCCACGAAATCAAATACGGTGCCAAACTGACCGTGCGCGAAGGCCAAGCGGCCGTATTCGTGCATGAAGGCCAGATTGCCGATGTGTTTTCGCCGGGGCTTTATATGTTGGAAACCAACAATATGCCAATCTTGACCACATTGAATTACTGGGATCACGGTTTCAAAAGCCCATTTAAATCCGAAATCTATTTCGTGAACACAACACGGTTTAGCGATCTGAAATGGGGCACAAAAAACCCTGTGATGTGTCGCGACGGCGAATTTGGCCCTGTGCGATTACGTGCATATGGGACATACGAGGTTAAGGTTTCTGATCCTGCACGTTTCTTGACCGAAATCGTCGGTACGGATGGTGAATTCACCACCGATGAAATCAGCTATCAAATCCGCAATATCATCGTGTCTCGTTTTTCCTCTGCGATTGCGACTTCGGGCATTCCCGTGCTTGATATGGCCGCGAATACGCCAGAGCTGGGCAAACATCTGGCACAACGCATCGCGCCAGAAATTGCCGAATACGGCATTGAATTGCCAAATCTGTTTATCGAAAACATTTCCCTGCCCGATGCGGTCGAGGCTGCATTAGACAAACGCACATCCATGGGCATCGTTGGTGATCTGCGCACATTCACGCAATATTCCACTGCAGAAGCATTGACCACTGGTGCGGCCACACCTGGAAACGGCGGCGGTTTGGCCGCTGGCATGGGTGCGGGCATGGGCATGGCAATGGCGGGACAAATGGCACAAAACCATGGCCCTTGGGGTGCACGCGCTGATAACGCCTATATGCCCCCCCCACCACCGCCTGTGGAAAAGGTGTGGCACATTGCCGACAATGGTAAAACCAAGGGGCCATATGCGCGCGCAGAACTTGGCCGCATGGCCGAAGAGGGTAAATTGAAACGCGACACCTTTGTCTGGACTGTTGGTTTGGATGGTTGGAAAACCGCGGCCGAATTGGATGAATTGGCACAGCTTTTCACCATCATGCCGCCCCCCGCACCAAAGGGTTAATCACAGAACATGGCCGAGGCACCCGCCTTTGAACAAATTTCCATGACCGAGGAACACCGTTTTCCCTGCCAAAGCTGTGGTTCGGATCTACGGTTTGAACCGGGCACGGATTTGTTAAGCTGTGATCATTGCGGCAATCAACAACAAATTGAACACAGTGCTGGGTTTCGTGGCCAAGCGGTTCGTGAATTGGATTTTCGCCGCGCAATCAAAGAAGGCCTGTCCGAATTTGACATGGCCGAAATCCAAACTGTTACCTGTACCAATTGCGGGGCGCATAACGAATTTGATGCGGACACCCACGCCGCCGAATGCCCGTTTTGTGCCACGCCCATTGTCACAGGCACAGGGGTTGAGCGCCAAATCAAACCGCGTGGCCTGTTGCCATTTCATCTAAGCGAAAAAGAAGCGCGCAAACAGATGACAGATTGGCTGGGGCGTTTGTGGTTTGCGCCATCGGGGCTCAAGGCGTATGCCCGTAAGGGGCGCAAAATGTCAGGGGTTTACGTCCCCTATTGGACATATGATGCGCAAACACAATCGGATTATACTGGTCAACGTGGCACGGTTTATTATGAAACCCGCCGTGTTTCGGTTGTGGTGAATGGACGGCGTCAGATGCGCAATCGTCAGGTTGCCAAAATCCGTTGGAAGAATGTGCGTGGGCGTGTTTCACGATTTTTCGATGATGTATTGGTACTGGCCTCCAAGAGCCTGCCGAAAAAATATACCGATGGTTTGGCGCCTTGGGATCTGTCATCCATGCAACCCTATCGCCCCGAATATCTGGCAGGGTTTCGCGCCGAAGCGTACACCGTGACACTCGAAGATGGCTATGCCGAGGCCGCCGATTACATGAACCGCATGATTGAGCGCGATGTGCGGTTTGATATCGGCGGGGATCGTCAACAAATTGATCACATCGCAACAGATGTGGGAACGCTGACGTTCAAACATGTGTTGCTGCCTGTTTGGGTGGCCGCATATAAATATCAGGGTAAAACCTATCGCTTTGTTGTGAACGGACGCACGGGCAATGTTCAGGGTGAACGCCCATTTTCCAAATGGAAAATCTTTTTCGCGGTTCTGTTTGGGTTGCTGGCGGCAGCGATCATTGGCTACATGGTTGCGCATGGCCAAAATAACGGAAGCTTTTCAAGCGGCAATTTCAACATAGAATGGTTAGACTAATCCATGTTTCCAATTCGCGATCACAATCCATCCCGCCACCCTGCTTATGTGACATGGGGACTTATGGCGGTGAATATTATTGTATTCATGATGTATGTCCCGCTACTGGGAGACGAAATCGCGCTGTCCACGTTTTTTGATAACTGGGCGATGGTGCCCGCCGAAATTACATCAGGCAGCGATTATCACACTGCCCTGACATCAATGTTTTTGCATGGTGGGTTTATGCACATTGCGGGGAACATGCTGTTCTTGTGGATTTTTGGTGACAACGTCGAGGATGCAATGGGGCATATCCCATTCCTTGCATTTTACCTTGCCGCGGGGTTCGCGGCGGACGCAATCCATGTTTTATCCGATCCCAATTCCCCCATTCCAACCGTTGGTGCATCGGGTGCGATTGCGGGCGTCATGGGGGCGTATTTGTTATTATACCCCAATGCCAAGGTCGATATCTTGATCATCCTAGTGGTGATATTTCGCATCTTTACCCTGCCTGCATTTATCGTACTGGGCGTGTGGATGGCGATGCAATTGTTTGGCGGTGTGGCCAGTTCTGCTGCGGGTGGTGGCGTTGCATATTGGGCGCATGTCGGCGGATTTATCGCAGGTGTTATTCTGACACTGCCCTTATGGGCGAAACGCGGTGGCGTACAGTTTTGGAAACGCAGCGATTACCATCCGCCACACAAACCCACATTTGAAACGCGCAGCACAACAATCCCAGTGGTACGCAGACGAAAATGAAACAAAAACTAACCTGTCATTGTGGCGCGGTTGAACTGCGCGTTGAATTTAAACACGGGTTGAAATCCGCACATCGTTGCACCTGTTCATTTTGTCGCCGTCGTGGCGCGCTGAGCGCGGCGGTGGCCTATCCCGATGGATTGGAAATTGTTAAAGGTGCGGATAAGTTGACTCTTTATCAATTCAACACCCATGCCGCGGAACATTACTTCTGTTCGATTTGTGGAAATTATACGCACCACCGTCGCCGTTCAAATCCGAATGAATATGGTGTGAATGTCGGCGCAATTGATGGGGTCGACCCGTCCAAAATCGAAAACCCGCCATGGATGGATGGGGTTAACCATCCAAGTGATGAATAGGCCGCTGTCGGTGTTAAAGCTGTTCTAACACCGTCTCAGTATTCATAACCGTTGCAAATTCGCCGTGTAAATTCGCCATGCTCACTGCATGAACCGTATCTGCGGGGATTACAGAACCATCGATGCCGTCCGCATTGTAGGCCCACACCGCATCGGAAACATAGACAGCGTCAAAGCCAAGGTTCCCTGCCATCCGCGTGGTGGTTTCCACACAATGGTTGGCCGTGCCACCGCAGAGGATCAATCGTTCAATCCCAGCATCGCGCAAATCGGTTTCTAAACTTGTCCCGATAAAGCTGCTGTTCACGTGTTTCACATAAACAGCCTCGTCATTTTGAGGTGCTGCGAATGGTTGAACGTCTGATCCGCTCAGCTCTGCGCGAAATGCGGAATTTTCTTCCAATGAATGATGGTGCACGTGGATCACGGGCAAACCGTTCGCCCGCGCAGCGCTTAATAACATCCCAATGTTTTGGCTCGCCTCTGGACACGAACGAACAGCACCCGCTGCGTCTCGATGCACAAATGCCATTTGCACATCGATCACCAAAAGTGCGGTATTCGTCATAGACCCAGACAAAACCGCATCACCGCTTTTTGTGCGTGCAATCGGTTTTCTGCCTCGTCAAACACAACGGATTGCGGGCCGTCCATGACCTCTGATGTCACTTCTTCTTCACGGTGCGCTGGCAGGCAATGCATGAATACCGCTTGTTCACCTGCGGTTTTCATCAATGCTTTGTTCACCTGATAGGGGCGCAACATATTATGGCGGCGTTCACGTGCGGATTGTTTGTCGTGCATCGACAACCATGTGTCAGTGACGATCAAATCGGCACCTGCAACAGCCTTGTCCGCGTCGCGCTCGATCAAAATTTCGGATCCTTTGCCACGGGCATATCCAATAATCTCGGCCTCTGGTTCCAACTGTGCAGGGCCTGCGAAAGTGACGTCAAATTCAAACTGCCCCGCCGCATGAAGCAAGCTGTGACAGACATTATTGCCATCACCTAGATATACCACTTTCTTACCTTTGATCGGGCCGCGATGTTCTTCGAACGTCATGATGTCGGCCATAATCTGGCAGGGATGCGTGCGATCCGTCAGGCCGTTGATCACTGGCACATCGGCGTATTCCGCCAATTCCAGCAGAATGCTTTCGTCGAATGTGCGGATCATGATCATGTCGACATAGCGTGACAAAACACGCGCGGTATCCGCAATCGTTTCACCATGTCCCAATTGCATTTCGGACCCAGACAGAACCATTGATTGTCCACCCAATTGACGCACGCCCATATCAAATGAAACACGTGTGCGTGTAGATGGTTTTTCAAAGATCAGTGCGACCATGCGCCCATCCAGCGGGGTTTCAGAATCTGGCGTGCCCTTTGGCAATCCCGCACGCGCAGATTTCATCGCATTTGCCTGATCCAAAATTTCACGCAGATCATCCGCACCCGTTTTGTGAATATCTAAAAAATGGTTCATAATTTTGCCTCCAACGCAGTTGCGGCCTGATCCAGCCGATCAACTGCTGTCGCGATTTCTTCGTTTGTGATGTTTAATGGCGGCAACAGGCGGATCACATTATCCCCACCTGGCACGGTTAATATTTCCGCGTCGTAACCTGCATTCACCACATCGATATTTGTGACCTTGCATTTAATGCCCAGCATCAAACCAGATCCGCGTATCTCTTCAAATATATCAGGATGGATTGCGACCAAACCTTCTAGCTTTTGGCGAAACAGCCCTGCCTTTTCGCCAACACCCGTTAAAAACGTATCATCGGCAACAATGTTCATCACCGCCTTGCCCACGGCACAAGCCAATGGATTACCGCCATATGTGGATCCGTGCGTACCCGCCACCATGCCACTGGCCGCGCGTTCTGTTGCCAGACACGCGCCAAGCGGAAAGCCACCACCGATACCTTTGGCAATCGCCATAATATCGGGTGTGACACCTGCCCATTCGTGTGCAAACAATTTACCAGTACGCCCCATGCCACATTGGATTTCATCCAAGATCAACAAGATACCGTTTTGATCGCATAGCTCGCGCAATGCTTTTAAGAACGGATCAGGAACGGGAACAATACCGCCCTCGCCCTGAACAGGTTCGATCAAAATCGCGGCTGTTTTATCGCTGATCGCAGCCTTGGTTGCGTCAAGATCGGCGAATGGAACATGTGTGAACCCAGGCAACAATGGCCCAAACCCTTTGGTCAGTTTTTCTGCACCAGCGGCAGAAATCATGCCCAATGATCGGCCATGAAATGATCCGTTGAATGCAATGATTTCGCTGCGTTCTGGTGCGCCGTTTTCATAATGAAATTTGCGTGCCATTTTGACCGCGCATTCCATGCTCTCGGTTCCCGAATTGGTGAAAAACACCGTATCAGCAAAGGTATGTACAACCAACGCATCGGCCAATGCCTGTTGATTTGGGATATTGTACAAATTGGATGTATGCCACAATTGTCCAGCTTGGTCTGTCAACGCAGATACCAACGCAGGGTGCGCGTGGCCCAATACGTTTACCGCAATGCCACCAGCCACATCCAAAAATCGTCGGCCCGTTTCATCAATCAACCAAGCGCCTTCGCCTTTTACAAACGAAAGAGGTGCACGAGAATAGGTTGGCAATACTGAAGAAATCACAGCGTTTACTCCTGTTGATGAAACGTCAAAAAACCCTGTTGGCGCAATTACTGTGACGAGTCAATTATTGCTTGTGGATTGCGCGCAATACTATATCGCTAGTGACGAATTTCTAACAATATCAAAGGCTGCGTGATGCCTCGCCAAAATCCATTGCTGGCCGCAAGCCTGATCCTATTTGCGGGGCTGTTTATCGCAGGCACGATGGTACTGGCGAAAATGTTAGGCCAAGATACCTTGGGCCCTGCATTACATCCGTTTCAAATCAGCTTTGGCAGATTTTTGTTTGCTTTCATCATCTTGTCATGCGCATTCGTTGTATTGCGTGAAAAAATTGTAAAACCCAATTTGAAATTACATGTTTTGCGATCCGCCTGCGGCTGGTTCGGGGTCAGTTTGATGTTTGCATCCGCATCCATGATCCCATTGTCAGATGCCACCGCGATCAGTTTTTTGAACCCAGTATTTGGCATGATCTTTGCCATTCCATTATTGGGCGAACGTGTTGGGCGGTATCGTTGGATTGCGGCAATCACCGCCATCATTGGCGCGGTCATATTGTTACGCCCCAGCGCAACCAGCGTACAATTCGGCGGGCTTGTCGCATTGACGGCGGCCCTCGCACTTGGTTTGGAATTAATTGTCATCAAACTGATTTCAAACACCGAAAATTCAATGCAAATTCTCTGGGTGAACAATGCCATCGGGTTGGCGTTGGCCAGCATCGCCGCCAGTTTTGTGTGGCACCCACCAACTGGTGCACAGTGGATTGCGCTGGCCGGCGTTGGCGCATTGATGGTCTGTGCGCAAACCTGTTTTGTAAACGCAATGAAACGCGCGGACGCCAGTTTCGTGGCACCGTTTTCATATGCAACATTGGCCTATGCTGCGCTCTATGACTATGCATTTTTCGGCCAAACACTTGATCGGATCAGCGTGATTGGCGCGGTTTTCATTCTTGGCGGAGCGCTATTGCTGGCGTGGCGCGAAGGCTTGCAACAAAAAACTTAAACCTTTGGCGATAAAAATAAGGCTTTGCCTTGTAACCCTTTGACCAATCGCTATTATAGAACAGTTGAATTTTTTCAGATCCGTTGGCAATATGGTGCGCCACTGTTGATCTGATAGGCTTGGAGGCCCAAAATGGCTTGGACAGATGATCGCGTAGAAGTTCTTAAAAAAATGTGGGGCGAGGGTAAATCCGCAAGTCAAATCGCCAAGGAACTTGGTGGTGTGACCCGCAATGCCGTGATCGGCAAAGTACACCGTTTGGGTTTGTCCAACCGTGCGACAACAACAAAGGCCCCTGCAAAGAAACCAGCCGCGGCGGCCAAGCCCAAGGCCGCATCCGCGCCCAAGACCAAGGCCGCACCAGCATCATCCAACAAGCCAGCGCCAAAAGTCGCGGCAGAAACCCCGTTGCCGATCAATGCTGTGAACATTCCGCCGCGCAAACCGATCATCAAGGCAGGCCAACCATTACCGCCACAACCATCTACCAATGAAATCAGCGAAGAGGCGTTAACCAAAGCCGCCGAAGTGGTGAAAAAGGCCAAGAAATTGCACCTGATGGAATTGACGGAAAAAACATGCAAATGGCCTGTTGGCGATCCCGCCACAGATGATTTTTGGTTTTGTGGTTTGGGCACCGAAACGGGCAAACCATATTGCGAGGCACATAACGCCGTTGCATTCCAACCCATGTCTGCACGGCGCGATCGCCGTTCACGCTAGGGTGTAAAAATGTTACGCGCGCCTGTTCCAATCTTGCGTATGTTTGACGAAGATGCGGCGCGCGCATTTTACATTGATTATTTAGGTTTTGTTCCGTTTTTCGAACATCGTTTTTTTGGCGATGCACCGTTGTATATGGGGCTAACTAAAGACAACTGCGTGATCCATCTATCCGAACATCACGGCGATGCCACCCCTGGCAGTGCGATCCGTATCGAAACCGATGACATTGATGCATTTCATGCCGCCCTGCCCGAATATAAATACGCACGCCCCGGTATCATGGACCAAGATTGGGGATGTCGCGAGGTGATCATCACCGACCCGTTTGGCAATCGGTTGGTGTTTTTTGAAGACACGCCAGCCGTTCCACGTAACCGCCCACAGGCAAAAACATGATAAAATACACGTTAAAATGTGAAGATGGCCATCAGTTCGAAAGCTGGTTTGAATCCGCCAGCGCCTATGACAAATTGTTTGGCGCGGGCATGGTGATCTGTTCTATTTGTGGTACTTTAGGCGTGGAAAAATCCATCATGGCACCGCGCGTGCAAACCTCGCGCGAACGCCCCGCCAAGGGGCCGTTATCGCAACCCGCATCACCTGCCGAACAAGCGTTGGCCGAAATGCGCAAAAAAATCGAGGCAGAGGCCGAAAATGTCGGTGAAAACTTCGCCACCGAAGCACGTAAAATGCATGATGGTGAAACGCCCGAGCGTTCCATCATTGGCGAGGCAAAAATCGACGATGCCAAAGCATTGATCGACGATGGTATTCCAGTCGTACCGCTCCCGTGGGGGCGCAACAAGCGCTCCAACTAGATATTATTGCGCCCAATTTGCGCCAAGGCGTTCCAGTTGCGTTGCTATGAGCGCAGGGTAATCGCGATGCGCCCGCAAATTCGCAAATGATTTTGCACGGATCACCATATCCAATGGGTACAACGTGTCATGTTCGATACAGACATTCAGATGCGCCATTGCATCATCAACATGCCCTATTTCAGACAGCAACGCGGCATAGTTTATCAATCCATTGGGGGTTAACCGTTTAATTTCTGGCAAAATTTTATTGAATTCGCTCAACGCGTTAAATTGTGCACGCGCATCGCCGTGGATGTTGATTAACGACAATACCGCACCCAGATTACACAACCGCTCGCCCGATTTTCCCACCATGTGAATGGCCGCACGTGCTTTGATTTCTGCCTTGCTCAAAAACGCCAAACGTTGTTCATGATCGTCACATGTCAGCGCCTGATGCACCAAACAAACCACCCATTGGGTCTGGATATGGGCATTCGTTTGTGAATTCAGCTCAGCACCTGTCACCACCCGTGCGGCCAAGTTTTCCGCGATCTTAGCACAGGCGGAATATGCTGCAAAATCCGTTGATTGTTCGCGCATCAAGCGATGCAAATCCAACCATAACGCCAATTGTTGAAACTGTGACTTTCCAATGAAACGCGGTTTTACACGCGCCAAATACTGCCCCGCCAATTCAAGTGAATCGCGCGCCATCGGACGTGGAAGATAATAAGCCAACGCATTTAGGATATAACACAACAGATAGACGCGGCGTTTAAACTGTTTTCCATCTGACAGGCTGGCAATTGCCATATCTTGGGCGGCCAAGAACAACGTCTTTCGCGCGCCGCCAATTTGCATCTGACCAAGCTCGAAATCACAATGTGCAATTCCCGCCATCGCGGCACAATCGGTCGACACCAGATCCAGCGCCGCATTAAATTGCGCGCGCGCCAATTCCAGCATGCGAGCGCGTTCATCCGATCCTTCGCATAAACGCAATCCTTCGATTAACAAAAACCCATATTGACGAAATGAAACCCCATCCCCACCGTTTGCGATATTTGTCTGCGCGGTCGCGACGGCCGAATTAAACAGCGTCGCTGCATTTGCCTTGTCACCAAGCTGCATTCGAAATGTCATCCATTCGATACGAAGCCCTGATAATGATTGATTGAACCGCATTATGATTTCACCAAAAGATGCTTTTGACACCGATAATGGGAATGGACAAACTTGTCACCCAGATTACGCCTATTTACGGGGTGCAAATCGCAGTTTCCCTTGCCCTTTGCGGTTGCAATCGCTAACCAACAATCCGAATGAATACAAAGACGCAGGAGAATGTGATGTCTCGTCTCGTGATGAAATTTGGTGGAACCTCGGTTGCAGATCTGGAACGTATTTCAGTTGCCGCCAAAAAGGTTGCACAAGAGGTTGCAAATGGCCACGAGGTGGTCGTGATCGTATCCGCCATGTCGGGTAAAACCAATGAAATGGTGGGCTGGGTACGCCAAACATCCCCGATCTATGATCGTGCTGAATATGATGCGGTTGTATCGTCGGGTGAAAATATCACTGCTGGGTTAATGGCAATGACATTGCAGGAAATGGGGATCAACGCGCGAAGCTGGCAGGGCTGGCAAGTGCCCCTAAAAACCACCGATGCGCATGAGGCCGCGCGGATTGAGGAAATTCCAACCGATAATCTGGATGCATCATTTGCTTCGGGTCATAAGGTTGCGGTTGTTGCTGGGTTTCAGGGGATCGGGCCCGATGGTCGCATCACGACACTTGGTCGCGGTGGATCGGACACCACCGCCGTGGCATTTGCGGCCGCTCTGAGTGCCGAGCGTTGTGATATCTATACCGATGTGGATGGCATTTACACTACCGATCCACGCATCGTAGACACAGCTCGTAAAATCCGTAAGATTTCTTACGAAGAGATGTTAGAATTAGCATCATTGGGTGCCAAAGTTTTACAAACCCGCTCGGTCGAGCTGGCCATGCGTTACCAAGTACCCCTGCGGGTTCTTTCAAGTTTTGACGACGATATATCAATGACAGCCGGCACGATGGTTGTTCAGGAGGATGACACAATGGAAAGCAAAGTAGTTCACGGGATCGCCTATTCCAAAGACGAAGCAAAGGTCACATTGGTGTCCGTTGCCGACCGTCCAGGCATTGCGGCGGCGATCTTTGGGCCGCTTGCAGATGCAGGTGTAAATGTTGACATGATCGTTCAAAACATCTCCGAAGATGGGCGCACAGACATGACATTTTCATGCCCAGTCGATCAGGTGGAGCGCGCCGAAAATGCTATGAACGCATTGAAAACATCGGGCGAATTGAACTTTGCCGAATTGGCCACGGATAAAGAAGTCGCCAAAGTTTCCATGGTTGGGGTAGGTATGCGGAGCCACGCTGGCATCGCCGCGCAAATGTTCCAAATTTTGGCAAATGAGGGCGTGAATATTCGCGTCATCACAACATCCGAAATCAAAGTTTCCGTTCTGGTTGATCGGAAATATATGGAACTCGCCGTTCGCGCGTTGCATGATGCATTTGAGTTGGAGAAAGTAGCCTAACTAAATGGACATAAATGCAGGGGGTAATTCCCGCGATCTTCTGAAAAAGCTGCGTGAAACGCTCGCCGTCGAAGGCGACGGGCAGGAACGCTTGGACCATATTGTTGGGCTTGTCGCCGAACATATGGGCACAGAAGTTTGTTCAATTTACCTGCGCCGTGACCGTCAAACGCTGGAACTTTGTGCGACCCAAGGGTTAAAACAAGAATCCGTTCACCAAACCCGCCTGCGCTTTGGCGAAGGTTTGGTGGGCTTGGTCGCTAAACGTGCCGCACCCATCAATGCCGCCGACGCTCCCCAAGAAAAGGGTTTCCGTTACATGCCCGAAACGGGCGAGGAATTATACACCTCGCTTTTGGGTGTTCCTGTGCAACGTCTGGGCGAGGTTTTGGGCGTTTTGGTTGTGCAAAACAAATCCGCACGCCAGTTTTCCGAAGATGACGTATACGCATTAGAAGTGGTGGCCATGGTCATCGCCGAAATGAAAGAGCTGGGTGCTTTTGTGGGAGATGGCGAGGCCATGACCGCCCCACACCAACGTCCGCACCTGTTCAAAGGCGCATCCGCCCAAGAAGGTTCAGCCAAGGGTGTGGTATTGCTGCATGACCCACAAATCGTGGTGTCAAACGTGGTGGCCGATGATCCAGAGGCTGAAAAAGAACGGCTTAGCACCGCAATGGATCAATTGCGCCTGAATGTTGATGATCTGCTGACCAGCACAAACACAGGCGGGCAAGACCAAAAAGACGTGATGGAAGCGTATCGCATGTTTGCGAATTCCAAAAGCTGGGTATCACGACTTGAAACCAGCATTGATCGCGGCCTGACCGCAGAGGTTGCTGTTGAAAAAGAACAATCGGCAACACGCGCACGTATGGCGCGTGTCCCCGATCCGTATTTGCGTGAACGCCTGCATGATCTGGATGATTTGTCGAACCGTTTGCTGCGATTGCTAACAGGTCAAGGCCGCCGGGCAGGTGACGCCGTGCCAGAAAACGCAATTCTGGTTGCGCGCAATATCGGGCCTGCGGAACTATTGGAATATGGCAAAACCCTAAAGGGCATCGTTCTCGAGGGCGGTTCGGTTGGATCACACGCTGCAATCATTGCGCGGGCGTGGGCGATCCCAATGGTAATCCATGCCGAACCAATCACCCGCGAAGCATTGAACAACGACCCAATCTTGGTTGATGGCGATCAAGGTGTTGTACACTTACGCCCAACAGAAGAAGTAACATCAGCGTTCCAAGACAAAATCGCGATGTTAACCGCAGCACAAACCAAATACGCAGCAATTCGCAACGAACCCGCAACCACGCTGGATGGTGTGACCGTCGGTATGCAAATGAACGCAGGGCTGATGGTTGATCTGCCAAGCCTAGAGACATCAGGTGCAGAGGGCGTTGGATTGTTCCGCACTGAATTACAATTTTTGATGCGCAATGCCGTACCAAAACGCGATGAATTGGCGGCGCTTTATTCACGCGTGATGGATGCGGCGGGGGATAAACGCGTCACATTTCGCACGCTTGATATCGGGTCGGACAAGGTATTGTCCTATATGAAAAACATCAATGAACCCAACCCTGCGATGGGCTGGCGTGCAATCCGCATGGGGCTTGATAAACCTGGCGTAATGAAAATGCAGCTGCAGGCATTGTTGCGCGGCGCCAAGGGGCGCCCAATGAACATCATGTTTCCGTTTATCGCGCAATACAGCGAATTTTTAGATTCTCGTGCGATGTTGGAAGCCGTGGTCGAAAGCGAAAAAAAACTGGGCCATGCTGTCCCGTCTGAATTAAAGGTCGGCGCGATGTTGGAAACCCCCAGCCTTGCATTCGCCCCAGATCAGTTTTTCGAAACCTGTGATTTTATTTCCATCGGTGGCAATGATTTGAAACAATTTTTCTACGCCGCTGATCGTGAAAACGAACGCGTACGTAGCCGTTATGACACGCTGAATGTCAGCTTTTTGTCGTTCATCGAATTGATTGCGGAACGCTGCAAAAGCTTTGACACACCCGTCAGTTTTTGCGGCGAAGACGCTGGTAAACCAGTAGAGGCATTGTGTTTCGCTGCGATGGGTTTGCGCAATCTATCGATGCGCCCCGCCTCCATCGGGCCAGTGAAACACATGCTGCGCAAGGCCAATTTAGCCGAGGCGAAACAAGTGATCGACACTGCGCGCGGATCAGGCGCACAGTCGGTTCGCAAAGATTTAATGGATTGGTTGAAAAATCGCGGTTAAGCGCGGTTATTTCACCTGAACACCACGCGATTCCAGTTGATTAATCATATTGGTATCTACGCGTGAAACGTTGCTGAGTAATAACTCTTCTAACCCTGTCAGGTTTTCCAAAAAGCTAAGATCAGTCACACGCGTATCGCGCATGTCTAGATTTTTCAGCTTTTTCAAATTCGCCAGTGGTTTCAAGCTGCTCACGTTTGTGCCCGAAATATTCAGCGTTTCCAAATTTTCCATACGGTTAAGTGGTGTCAAATCAGAAATATCAGTGTCTTTGATATTCAGCATCTGCAAATCGACATTTTCGCTAAAGTCAGGCAAAATCCGTAGGTTGGTATTCGAAACATCAACAGATATCAGCGATGACAATCGCGCCAAATATGACAGGTCCAAAATGTTGGAATTGCTCAGGTTCAATTCTTGCAATTGGTACATTTCTTTTAGTGGTTCCAGCTCGCTCACACGTGTATTGCTGGCGTCAAGGCTGGTCAGGCTGAACAGTTCGCGCGCTGGCGACAAATCGAACACTTTTGTATCGGCGATGTTTAAATATTCAAGCGCGGCCAAATCTTTGACGGGTGTAATGTTTGTGACTCGTGAACCTTGCAAATCGATTGATTTTAAACCACGCAAACCTTCGATCGCGCGCAAATCATTAACAACGCCGTCTTTCATCACCAAATGGCGGATATTGCTCAGGCCATCAAGCGCATTGATATCGGCCATTTTTGGTCCAGAGGTGATATGGTTTACACGGCGCAAATCACGGATTTCATCGGGTAGCCACGATAGTGTGAAATCGGAAAAATCCAGTGAATCACATTTATTTAGACGGCATTCCTCGACCAATGTCCAAATCCGCAAAACCTGCATCCGATCCGCCGTTGCCAAACGATCGGCGTTTGACGGTGCCGCAGGAGTCGGCTCAACTGGGGCGGCCTGTGTTTGCACGGGCGCGGTTGTTGTTGGGGTTTCTTGCGTCACAGCAACAGCAGTATTTTCTGGCGTTTGAACAGGCTGAGCAGGTTCCACCGGGGTTGGCGTCGCTGTTGCGGGTTGTTGCTCTGGTTCAGGGGACGGTGTTTCTGTTACATTCACAGTGGGTGCGGCGGGTTGTTCGGGTGATGTAACGGCATTTTGCACACCCTCTGGCTGTGGCCAATATTGGTAAATACCAATGGCAACAACAACATAAGCCAACATGATTCCCAAGAACCGAATTCTCATAGTGCAGTATCCCCCTGAACGCGCCAGATGTTTTGACCACCAATTGGTAAAAGTAGAATGGAAAAGCGTCAACAGTGCGGCGCGTTTCTCACTCCATTTAAATTTTGCTGTTGTGATTATACATAGCAAACCAAGAAAATCAGCGTTATTTCCCCTAAATATGCTAAGAAATTCATTTTTTTCGCTACGTTTACTTTAAAAACTTATGAATCTTTCCCGATGTATTTTCGAATCCTTGGGGCAAAAGTTCCAAAAACAACAGCCGTTCGGGGTTGGTTGGTGGTGGAAATTCCAGATTCGTAGCCCGTCGGAACCCGAATCGCGCATAGTATGGCGCATCCCCAACCAAAATCACCCGCGCCCAGCCCAGATCGCGTGCAATTTCCAGCGATTTTTGAATCAGTAACGCACCAAGTCCTTCGCCTTGATGTGTGGGGTGCACCGCAACTGGGCCGAGCAAAAGCGCAGGCGCATTTTTATCCCCAATGACAACCGGCCAATACCGAATAGCGCCAGCAACGCTATTGCCCTCGTCACGTGCCACCAAACAAAGTTGTGCAACGCGCTCCACATCTTCGCGCAAGCGATACGAGCTTAGCGCCTCGCGCCCAGGTGCGAACGACAAATCATACAAGAATTCAACCTCCCACAGGTCATCTTTGGATTCTTGGCTGATTTGAAACATTGCTTACCGTTAGAATTTTGAATTTGTTCTGGAATTGGCGATAACATGCGGCTAGTCCTTGATCAAACAAAGATAGAGAATTTTAGATGTTTTACGAACCGGACAAGAATAATCACGGATTGCCATACAATCCGTTCAAGGCAATTGTATCCCCACGCCCCATTGGTTGGATTTCTACAATTGACAATCAAGGCCGGGCAAACCTTGCCCCCTATTCATTTTTCAACGGTGTCTCCGCCATGCCGCCAATGATTGGTTTTGCGTCCTCTGGCAACAAAGCAGGCATTGACGAGGGCAAAGATAGCCTGCGCAACATCATGGACACAGGCGAGTTTTGCGTCAATATCGTCAGCTACGCCTTGCGCGACGAAATGAACATCAGCAGCGGCCATTACCCCCATGGTGCCGATGAATTTGAAATGGCGGGCCTAACAAAACAGACGGGTAATATCGTCAAAGCGCCGATGGTCAAAGAAAGCCCGATTTCGATGGAATGCACCCTGTTTTCCACAACCGGTTTGCCCGGTGGTACGACTTGGGTCATGGGCAATGTCGTTGGTATTCATATTGCCGATGAACATATCAAAGACGGTATTTTGGATGTGACAAGCTACCAACCCGTTGCGCGTTTGGGGTACAAAGATTATTCGGTTGTCACCGAACTATTTTCGCTCGATCGTCCAGATCAGAAATAGCGTTCAACCCACGCTTGAGTTTATCCAACCAATCGTTAAATTGTCCACGAACAACAGGGATTATCAATCATGGAAACAATGATCGGCGTCATTGGCGGCAGTGGCGTATATGATATTGACGGGCTTGAAAACTCACAATGGATTCAAATTGATAGCCCATTTGGAACACCATCCGATGATATCCTGTTTGGCCAGTTAAACGGCGTGAAAATGGCGTTTTTACCCCGCCATGGGCGCGGGCATCTGCAAACACCAAGCACCGTGAATTATCGCGCCAATATTGATGCCTTGAAACGTGCGGGTGTGACGGATGTAATTTCCGTGTCCGCCTGTGGTTCCTTTCGCGAAGAAATGGCACCGGGTGATTTTGTGATCGTGGATCAATTCATTGATCGTACATTTGCGCGCGAGAAAAGCTTTTTCGACGCGGGATGTGTGGCGCATGTTTCAGTGGCACACCCAACCTGTCCACGTCTGGGCGATGCCTGTTATACGGCGGCCAAGGATGCGGGGATCAATGTGCATAAGGGTGGCACATATCTGGCAATGGAAGGCCCTCAATTTTCCACCCTTGCCGAAAGCAAAATGTATCGCGAAAGCTGGGGTGCGGATGTGATTGGCATGACAAATATGCCAGAGGCAAAATTGGCACGCGAGGCAGAGCTTTGCTATGCCTCCGTTGCGATGATTACTGATTACGATAGCTGGCATCCAGATCACGGCGAGGTGGACGTGACCCAAATCATCGAAACCTTGATGGAGAATGCTACCAAAGCGAAATCCATTGTCGCACGATTGCCCGAATTGCTGGGAGCAACGCGCGAAGATTGCCCGCATGGTTGTGATCGTGCGTTGGAATATGCGATATTAACGCAACCAGAAATGCGTGACCCTGCATTGGTTGCAAAATTGGATGCGGTTGCTGGGCGTGTGTTGAACCGTTAATCGGGATGTGTGGATGAAACGATTATTGATTTCACTGGTGTTGATCGTTGCGGCCTGTGCGCCGCGTGGTGAAATCACATTGATCACGCAAACTATCCAAAACGGTTTTTTGCAACAAATTTACGTCGCCACATCGCGTGAACCCATCAACGAACCTCGCCGTTTCTCACAGGTTCGCAGCGAAACTATCCATTTTTCGCGATATGATGTTTCTGTCCCCCCGCTACATAAGCCTGGTCAAGTTGAATGGCCAAAATCCACACCCAATCCGCAAACTGATTTTATCACCACGAGTATCTCGAATTTCGACAACTCCGCACGCATGATTGCAGATACAAAAAAACAAACTGTTAAAAACCCTGATGAGGCATTTGTTTTTATCCACGGATATAACAATAATTTCGCCGAAGGCATTTACCGCTTTGCTCAGATGTCCAAAGATTTGGAATTAGATGGCACAAAATATCATTATTCATGGCCATCTGCGGGGGATGCACGGGGATATATTTACGATCGTGACAGCGTGCTGTTTGCGCGTGACGGTTTGGAAACATTTCTGAATGACATTGCAAAAACGGGTGCCAAGGATATTTTCATTGTCGCCCATTCCATTGGTTCTGCATTGACGGTTGAAACCTTGCGCCAAATGTCGATTGGTGGTGATGCAACCTTAAAAAACAAAATTCGCGGGGTGGTTTTAATTTCGCCCGACATAGATGTTGATGTGTTTGCCACGCAATTAACTCGCATTAATCCCCTGCCCCAACCGTTTTTGATATTTGCATCGCGCAAAGATTTGGCGCTGCGTATTTCATCGCTGTTGACGGGCACACGCAATCGCGTTGGATTGCTGGACAACGAAAAAAAATTGGCACGCTTTAATATTGATATGATTGATGTGACCAATATCAAAGACGGTGGCGATATGCTGAACCATTCTATTGCGGCAACGTCCCCGACGTTACTCAAACTTTTGGGAAATACACAGCGTATGCGCGAAGTGTTCGATCCAACACGCGAGGCACGCAAAGGCGCCAATGTTGTGTCCTTGATCATACAAACCGCAAATGATGCGACCCAAATTATCGTAAATCCGCTTAACGCCAACTAACAGGTATTTCATGCAAAAAGATCTTCGCGAATTTATTCGCACCATCCCCGATTTCCCACACGAGGGAATCATGTTTCGCGATGTGACAACACTGTTTGGTCATCCCGAAGGATTGCGTTTAACGATTGAACGTATCGTTGACCTGTTCAAAGACAGCGGTATCGACAAGGTCGCCGCATTGGAAGCACGCGGATTTATTCTGGGCGGTGCCGTGGCGCGTGATTTGGGCGTGGGATTCGTGCCCATTCGCAAGGCGGGTAAGTTACCTGGTAAAACCATTTCCGAAGATTACGAATTGGAATACGGCAAGGCGACGCTGGAATTGCATGATGATGCATTGGAACCGGGTGAAAAGGTGTTGTTGTTGGATGATTTGATCGCAACAGGTGGCACCGCAGAGGCGGGAATAAAGCTGGTGGAACGCCTTGGCGCACAAGTCACACAATCCGCATTTGTGATTGATCTGCCCGATCTGGGCGGGGCTGCCAAAATCGAGGCGATGGGCATCCCAGTGCATGTTTTATGCGCGTTCGAAGGTCTTTAACCCACGTTAACCAATAAGTAAGTTTTTTGCGCCAAATATCAGGTGTTTAGATAAAAACGATGTTTGTACCCTTAACGCCCTGCATACCCTTGGCAGGGCGTTAATCGTTTCTCAACACTGCTCCAGGGTTCATAATCCCCTTTGGATCAAGTGCGAATTTGATCGCACGCATCGCGGCAAGTTTGGCAGGATCGCCATATTTTTCCAAGTCCGCAACCTTTAACCGCCCAATTCCGTGTTCGGCGGACATTGAACCATCAAACCGTTGAACCTGATCATGTACTGTACCTTGCACGTCATCGCGCAGATATACGTAATCTTTTTTCAGACCACCTTTTGGCGGGTAGACATTATAATGCAAGTTCCCATCACCCAGATGCCCAAAACAGTTGATGCGGATATCGCCAAATTTCGCAAGTAACGCTGGGGTTTTTGCGATGAATTCAGGGATACGTGAAATCGGCACCGATATATCATGTGATGAAATTGCACCAATCATACGGTTTGCCTCTGGTATGGTTTCGCGCAAGTTCCAAAATTCATCGCGCTGTGATTGTGATTGCGCTAATAATGCATCAATCACCAATTCCGTTTCCATCGCGGTTTCCAATACGTTCATCACCCGATCGTCCAAATTGAAATCGGAACCGCCCGAAACCTCTAGCAAGACCGACCATTCGGGTGGCGTGTCAAATGCTTGGCGCAGGGTTGGCATGGTTTCGGTCAGAAATTCGAAACCGTTGCGATGCATCAATTCAAACCCAGATACCAATCCACCCGTTTGATCCTGAACCAAGCCAAGCAACTGTACGGCGGCATCCACACTTGATACCGCCAGCAAAGCCGTTGTGGTTTCTTGCGGTTTTGGAAACAGCTTAAGCGCAGCAGCCGTAATAATACCAAGCGACCCTTCTGATCCGATCAACAAATTGCGCAGATCATATCCAGTGTTATCCTTGCGCAAGCGACGTAATCCGTGATGGATCGAACCATCTGGCAACACAGCCTCGACCCCCAAACACAAATCACGCGCATTGCCGTATCGCAACACCTGTGTGCCCCCCGCGTTGGTTGCAAGGTTGCCACCAATACGGCATGACCCCTCGGCGGCGAGCGATAAGGGGAACAGGCGGTTACTGTCATCCGCAGCACTCTGAACATCAGACAAAACCATCCCGGCCTCGACCACAATCACGTTTTCGGTTGGGAATACATCACGGATTTTATTCAGACGCTCGATAGACAAAATAACCGCATTACCATCTGTTTTGGTTTGTCCGCCCACCAACCCCGTGCCACCAGCATATGGAATGATTGCAATGTGATGCTGATGGCAAAATGCCACCACTTCGGACACGCCTTGTGTATCATGTGGACGGATCAGGGGCATGGGGGCGGATTGATATGTTCCGCGCGGCTCTTCCAGATATGATTGCGGCGCTTGTTCCACAACGCCCGCGCCAAATTTATCCAGTAATTGCCCAAGTATATCCGCCACTATCAAAGACTCCTTTATCGTCAATCGCAGCTAACATTCTTGGACGGATAACCACAAGTTATTCGTCAAATACTGGTAAAAATTTCGGGTTTAAAACCTTGACTGTTGGCACGTCTGGTAATGTATCAAGCGACAGGGTTATCGCATTGGTATCCAAGCGTTCAATCACGAATGTATCGCCCATTTCGCGCAGATATGTTTCCAATGTACCACGTCCAAACCAATGCATCGGCAAAACAACCACAGATCGAAACCGCTTTAACATGCGGGTCATGCTGGGAATATCCAAGGTGCGCCCGCCATCCATTGGGGCCATCACCACATCAAGACGTCCAATCATGGCATATTGTTCCTCTGTGGGTTCATGGTGAATATGACCCAGATGCCCAATACATAATCCCGCCACCTCGAATATGAAAATCGAATTTCCGTCTGGTTCTATCCCAGTGTAACCTGATCGAATATCCGTGGTCACATTGCGGATCAGCATTTCATCAAGTTCCAGCGCATGTTCCGCCCTGCCCCCGTTTGGGTCCCAACCCCGTAAAACATGTTTAATATCTGGGTGTGGGTTAGAAGTGTAATGGCTTGAATGTGCGTGGTTCATGGTGACAACGTCAGGTGGGCTTGGCACGCGCCCGTTAAAATCGGTTACGACCGACAGGCCACCATATGTATCAATCTGGTACATCGAATGATCGATGAAGGTCAGGTTGATTTCGTCTTGCGCCAATTGCGTGCTGGCAAGTCGAATTGGGTTGGTTGGCGCGCGCTCTGCAAATGCCAAACAATGGCTTGGCATGCGTTCGGCCTGTGCCATCGGTGCCAGTAAAAGTGATAGTCCAAACAAAATGCGTTTCATGTTACATTCCCTTGTCGCTATGATAGGGATGCTACCCGATGTTTGGGAAAGCACAAAGTAACATTAACCGGCGTCGGTTTTCCCACGGCGATCATTGCGCAAATTTGCGTATAAAACATGGGTGCGCCAGCGTCCATTAATTTGAAGATAGCTTTGCGCAACGCCTTCGTATTTAAACCCGGTCTTTTCCAAAACGCCGCGTGATGGTGCGTTTTCGGGTAATGTTGCGGCCTCTATTCTGCTTAGGTCCATTTTGGCGAATGCGTAGTTCACAACCGCATTTATTGCCTCGGTCATATAACCCGCGCGGGCGAATTCTTGGCCAACCCAATATCCAATTGTACCCGCCTGTGCCGGGCCACGACGAATATTATCAAGCGTGATTGCACCCATCAATTGATCGGTTTCTTTGTTGATCAAAAACAGCGGCATGCCATCGTCGCTATCAAATGATTTGCGCGCCCAGTAAACTCGGTTTTGAAAGGCGCGTTTGGAAAAATGATTGCTTGCCCAATCGGGTTCCCATTGGCGCAAAAACTCAACACCCTGTTCGCGCAATGCCACCCAATGCAAATGATCCGTCATTTCGGGGAGGCGTAGAT
This sequence comes from Paramylibacter ulvae, assembly GCF_014652655.1. Taxonomy (GTDB): domain Bacteria; phylum Pseudomonadota; class Alphaproteobacteria; order Rhodobacterales; family Rhodobacteraceae; genus Amylibacter; species Amylibacter ulvae. The sequence continues at coordinate 62,904 of NZ_BMZF01000004.1, read as the reverse complement.
ATAAACGCGGTGCTTCGATACGAACTTTGGGAGCGCGCAAAAACATGTGTTACGCCGCCAAACGATCAGATAATTCACCATGCGTTGGCGCATCATCCACCGGCCCATAAAGCGCAACCGCAGGTGCGCCGCCCTGTTGTAACCCGTCGGCAAATGCAGCCACTTTTTCAAGTGTGACGGCATCAACCTTGGCCACGACTTCGTCCAATGTTGGCACGCGATTCCAAATACAAACCATACGTGCCAGACGTTCGCAACGTGACGATGGGCTTTCCAGCCCCATCAACATCCCCGCCTTAAGCTGAACACGGGCGCGATCAACCTCTGCCAATGTCATGTCTTTGGCGCTGCGTTTAATTTCATCAATGGTCAATTCGGCAAGCCCTGCCAGATCACCACCACTTGTCCCCGCATAAATGGTCAACAAACCCGTATCGACAAATCCGCCAGCGGATGCGTAAATCGAATAACATAGCCCACGTTTTTCACGGATTTCTTGAAACAATCGCGATGACATGCCCCCGCCAAGCGCACTGGCGTAAATCTGTGCGGTGTAAATGTCATCATCGCGATAGCCAACCGTTTCCAGCGCCAGCGTGAAATGTGCCTGTTCCAAATCCTTGGATTGACGATATTCGCCACCTTTGAACTGTGCCACTAGTGCTGGTTTTTGCACCTGTTTTTGCAGATGACCAAATGTGGCCTCTGCGGCGCGTACCAACGCATCGTGATCCACCGCACCGGCGGCGGCCAGCACCATTTGTTCAGGCCCGTAATGTTCGCCAACGAAACCCTGCAAATCTGCACGCGAAAAATTTTGCACACGTTCAGCAGGGCCAAGGATAGATCGACCAATGGGTTGATCTGGATATGCAACTTCTTGTAGCCAGTCGAATACGATGTCATCAGGCGTATCCAATGTTTGCCCGATTTCCTGTAATATCACACCGCGTTCGATTTCCAATTCACGCGGATCGAATACTGAATTCAAAACAATGTCAGAAATCACATCAAATGCGAGCGGTACATCATTTTCCAAAACGCGCACGTAATAGGCCGTCATTTCGCGGCTGGTATAGGCATTGATAAACCCGCCGACATTTTCAATCGCCTCGGCAATTTCCAATGCATTGCGCCGCTTTGTGCCCTTGAACGCCATATGTTCCAAGAAATGCGCGATACCGTTTTGTTCCACGCGTTCATGGCGGCCACCCGCACTAACCCATACACCAATCGATGCAGATGCCAGACCGGGCATGCGCTCGGATACAATGCGAAACCCGTTTGCAAGGGTTGTTATTTCAACGCGGTCTTTCATGCGCCTATGCGATCCTTAATCAATTTGGTCACGGCATCCAATGTACCGTCAACACGGGTAAAACGTTCATCGCGATCAAACAGATCGGCCATGCGTGGGGGCAGTTCGGGGTGAATGCCACAGGCATCTTTTACCGCTGCGGGGAATTTTGCGGGATGTGCGGTGGCCAATGTGATCATCGGTGTCGCACCATCGCGGTGTTCATTTGCAACCTTTACGCCAACGGCGCTGTGCGGGCAGAGGATTTCACCGGTACGTGCCGCCATTGATTTGATGGTCGCACTTGTTTCACCTTCTGAACAACGGCCGCTATCAAATTCATCGCGCAATTTACCAAGCGCACCTTGCGATAGCGCAAAATTGCCATCCGTTTTCAGCGCATCAAACAATTGCGCCACGGCCAATCCTTCGCGATCATAAAGATCAAAAACCAAGCGTTCAAAATTCGAGCTAACCTGAATATCCATTGACGGGCTGATGGATGGAGTCACACCGGTTTTGGCGTGATCCCCGCTTTCCATTGTGCGATGCAAGATGTCGTTTTGATTGGTCGCAATCACCAAACGATCAATCGGCAACCCCATGCGTTTGGCAACGTAGCCTGCAAAAATATCGCCAAAATTGCCCGTGGGCACGGTGAATGAAACCTTGCGATGTGGCGCACCAAGTGCAACGGCAGAGGTGAAATAATACACCACCTGCGCCAAAACTCGCGCCCAGTTAATAGAATTCACGCCGGCCAATTTCACACCGTCACGAAATTCGAAATCGTTGAACATATCCTTGAGCAAGGCCTGACAGGTGTCAAAATCACCATCCACCGCCAAGGCGTGAACATTTGATTCTGATGGTGTTGTCATCTGTAATCGCTGCACATCGGATACACGCCCATGTGGGTACATAATGAATAGATTAACCGCGTCCAAACCTTTGAATGCTTCCATCGCGGCGGAACCCGTATCGCCCGATGTTGCCCCCACGATTGTGACGGTTTCACCACGGCGTTTCAGCGCCACTTCGAACATTTGTCCGATCAATTGCATGGCCACATCTTTGAATGCCAATGTCGGCCCGTGGAACAATTCCAACAAGAAATGGTTTTCGTCCAGTTGCACAAGCGGGCAACGCGCATCATGTTCGAATGATGCGTATGACTTGGCCAAAATTTCGCGAAACTCTGCATCGCTAAATGTATCGCCAATGAATGGTTTCATTACCGCGAATGCAACGTCTTCGTATTTTTGCCCTGCAAAACCAGCGATTTCATCGACGCTTAACGTTGGCCATGTTTCAGGAACATAAAGCCCTCCATCACGTGCCAAACCCGTCAGCATCGCTTCTTCGAAGGTGAGTTCGGGCGCCTGCCCGCGTGTGGAAATATATTTCATGTGATCAAGCCTTACACGGTTTTGCGCTTAATACGCCAAAGCAGATAGAGTGTCATCCCAAACCATACCAATGCCAGCGAAAACCATGTGATCGCATATTGCAAATGATCATTGGTGATATTCACGCTCACGGGTTGGGGCAGTGTGTCGTTATATTCGCCCCCATCCACAAGTGTTGCAGATTGCATCACAACCATAATTGGCGCGGTTTTGAAATTTTCAGACATGCGCGGTAAATCGCGTGCAAACCAAATGTTTTTGGTCAAATCAGGTTCAGGTGTGAACGCTGGATCCCATTCATTTGGCCAAATCAGATTGCCGATGAATTGCAATTCTTCACCCGTACGCGGAGTGTTTTTTGATTCCTCTAACACAAACCCAAGATCGACCAAGATCGTTTGGTCATTCCAAATCGCCTCTGCCACCACACGAAACCCAGGGCCCTTGAATTTGATCGAGGTCAGCACATGCATTTCGCGCCCCGTCAGGGTCGCGTTTAATTTCACACGCTGATAATTATTTACATCCTTGCTCAATTGTTGCGGTAATTCAGCCAGCGCCACAGGCTCTGCTGCCATGCGCGTTTCAATTGCGTCAATGATGCCCAGCTTCCATTCCAGCCGCTGCATCTGCCACAGCCCTAGCCAAAGCAACACCGCAATGCCCGCCACCCCAAAGATCAGCGGTAAGATCATTCGTTTTGTCATTCGTGCCCTACAAATGCAAAAGCGCAGGACAATCGCCCTACGCTTTTAAATTAGTTATTGATGGATGGTTCAGCCACCCCAGATGTAAACGGCTGCGAACAAGAACAACCATACAACATCAACAAAGTGCCAGTACCATGCGGCGGCCTCGAACCCGACGTGGCGTTCTTGGGTAAAGTGACCTTTGAGCGCGCGCGCCAGACATACCGCCAAAAAGATCGTACCGATGATCACGTGGAAGCCGTGGAACCCTGTCGCCATGAAGAAGTTCGCACCGTAAATATTTTCGCGGAAGCTAAACGCGGCATGGCCATATTCATATGCTTGGAACACGGTAAAGATCGCGCCCAGAACAATCGCGCCAACCAGCCCCCACACCAAACCTTTGCGGTCATTTTCATGTGCCAATGCGTGGTGCGCCCATGTTGCGAAACAACCAGAGCACAACAAAATCAACGTGTTGATCAGTGGCAAATGCCATGGATCGAATGTTTCAATCCCAACGGGTGGCCAAACGCCATCGATTGCAGGGGAGCCCTCTGTCATTGGGTACATTGCATGTTTAAAGAATGACCAGAACCAAGCGGCAAAGAACATTACCTCTGACATGATGAACATGATCACGCCGTAACGCAGACCAATCACAACAACGGGTGTATGATCGCCGACATGGGATTCTTTGACAACCTCTGACCACCAGCCGAACATGGTGTATAACACCATCACAAGGCCAAGGATGAACAACCAAGGTGACATTGGAATGCCAACAAATGTTACCGGATCATTGCCACGCCCCAAGTGGTGCGATGCCAAAACAGCGCCGAACAACATTGTAAACGCGCTTAACGCACCAAATGCAGGCCAAATGCTGGGTTGAAGAATGTGATAGTCGTGATTTTTTTCATGCGCCATGAATCAAGTTCCCTTGTTATTGAGCCGCTTTTACTTGGCTTTTGTCGTCCGTGGCAAGACTTGCTTGTGTATTAGGTAAATCTGTCACATGGAATGTGTAAGATAAAGTGATGGATTTGATCAAACTTGTCTCTGGATCGTCCTTGATTTCGGGATCAACAAAGAAAGTCACTGGCATTTGCACCCGCTCGCCTGGTTGCAAAACCTGCATTTCAAAACAAAAACAATCGATTTTTGTGAAATATGCACCGGCAACATATGGGTAAACGTTATAGCTGGCCGTGCCTGCAATGGGTTTATCGGTTGGGTTATAGGCTTCGTAAAATGCCAAACCGGTTTCGCCAATTTTGATTTTCATCTTGCGTTCAACGGGTTTAAATTCCCAAGGCATCCCAGATTCAAGCGACCCATCAAAACGAACATTCATGGTTTCATCCAAGATTTCATCGCTTTGTTGCACGGCAACTTGTGTCACGCCACCAAATCCAGTGACACGGCAGAACCAATCATAAAACGGCACCGCCGCAAATGACATTGCCAGCATGAATGCGGCAACCCCTAAGAAACGGAATGCGATTTTGTTGTTTTGGTTCATTGCCATCACTCGGCCTGTGTTGTTGCGTTTTCAGATTGCACACGTTGTGCTTCGCCCACCATCTTAGAAATGGTAATCGCAAAAACCAACAGGACAAATGCGCCCAATACAATGCCCAATGTCATATTGGTTTTGCCGCGGCGTTTATGCACTTCGTGATCTTTTCGTATCGTCATTTTATATCCAAACGGGCCAAGCGCCCCAAGTAAGGTTCAAGCCGCGCAACGCGGCCTCTATCAACAGTGCGAAAAACAAGGTGAACAAGTATAACAGCGAAAATTTAAAAACGCCGCGCTCGGCGCGATAATCGTCACTGGTTGCAACGTCTTCACTGCGTTGAAACAATCCCCACGCCCCGCGTAAAAATCCAACGCTTAATATCACCGCAGCGGCGAAATACACTGGGCCACCAATACTTGTGAATGCCAGCGCAAGGGTAACGGGCGCCAACAAGATCGTGTAAATTAAAATTTGTTTACGCGTATATGGTTTGCCATGTGTCACAGTCATCATCGGCACCCCCGCCGCCGAATAATCATGGTTCATAAACAATGCCAGCGACCAAAAATGGGGTGGAGTCCACATAAAAATCAACGAAAACATCAACACGCTTTCAACAGAAACGCCACCCGTTGCCGCGGCCCAACCCACCATCGGTGGGAATGCGCCCGCCGCACCACCAATCACGATGTTTTGCGGGGTCGAGCGTTTCAGCCACATCGAATACACCACCGCATAGAAAAAGATGGTAAATGCCAGCAATCCCGCCGCCACCCAATTGGAAGTCAGCCCCAACATGCCAACCGCCAACACAGATAACCACAATCCCATGATCAATGCATTGCTTGGCGTTACACGCCCAGATGGAATGGGGCGCCCTTGTGTGCGCTTCATAATCTGATCAATGTCGGCATCCCACCACATGTTCAACGCACCTGACGCACCCGCGCCCAACGCAATGAACAATACGGCAGAAAACGCCAAAACAGGGTTCATGGAAACGGGTGCCACCAACAATCCAACCGCAGCGGTAAAAACCACCAACGACATGACTCGTGGTTTTAACAATGCAAAAAAATCGCCGAATTCGGCGTCATAGGATTGATTTGTCACGGTTGTTCCTGCCCAAATTGCAGCGCGGACAGGTCATCGACCCATCCGCGATAGGGATTAGTTTGCAGTTGCAACTTTCACGTCACGTGGGATGCCTGCATATTCTTCGATCGCGCCATCCAACCAGTTTTCATATACTTCTTCGCTCACAACCTTGACCGTGATCGGCATATATGTGTGGTCTTTACCGCACAATTCTGAACACTGGCCAAAATAAACGCCTTCTTTTTCAGCGTTAAACCAAAGCTCTGCCAAACGACCAGGAACTGCGTCTTGCTTTACGCCAAACGCTGGTATTGTCCATGAATGGATCACATCCGCGCCCGTCACCTGTACAACAACGGTTTTACCAACGGGCACAACAACGGCTGTGTCTGTTGCCAGCAAAAATTCGTCTTCGCTGTAACCTTTGTCGGCCAGCAAAGTTTTCACGGATGGTGACAATTTGAATTCATCGCCCTCTGTACCCTCGGGCATGGTCGCAGGGTGGCCCAACATATAGCTGTCAAAACCAAAACCGTGATCCACATATTCATGTGTCCAGTACCATTGGTTGCCAATCGCCTTGATGGTGATATCCGCCTCTGGAATGATTTGTTGCTTGTTCAAACGGTTCAAGCTTGGGCCGACCATAAAGATCAGCACCAGAACAGGAATAAACGTCCACGCGATTTCAATCGCAGTGTTGTGGGTGAATGTCGCAGGTGTTGGGTTGCGACGACGGTTATAGCGAATAATCACCCAAACCAACAAAAGCGTCACAAAAACAGTGATAATCGTAATGATAATCAACAGGAAATTATCCATCCAATGGATATCACGCGCCAATTCTGTCACGGCGGGCTGCCAGCCCATAGCACCATCAACGGGTTTACCAATTGATTCCAAACCTTGCAGCGAATCTTGTGCCAATGCACTCCCCGCGGCCATTACACCTGCCAGTGTTGCGCCAAATCTATTCAAAACCTTTGAAATCGCCATGCGTCCGATCCTGTCATTCTTGGCTGTTTTAGCCATTTTTCGGGGCTCTTACAATGTAACAAGAGAATCCCCAGTTGTTTCCTTGGCCTGAAAAACCATAATAAGGGCAAAAGAACAAGTATTCCCTTTGCGGCATTCAGCCGCTTTTGGACAGATTTATCAAAAGGACAGCACAAATGAACAACCAAACAGCGCCCTTTCGCCCGTTTGAAACCGATATCGACGAAAAAGCTGCCCTAAAAACTCTGCAAAACGCAGTAGCGGGTGCCGATGATGGGGAATTATTTCTGGAACGGCGTAAATCAGAGGCATTGGTATTCGATGATGGCCGTCTCAAAAACGCCAGCTACAACGCGTCAGAGGGTTTTGGCCTTCGCGCCGTGCGCGGTGAAACTGCGGGTTATGCCCATTCCACAACAATGACCGAATCCGCACTGAAACGCGCCGCTGAAACTGCTCGCCTCGCGGTTGGCGCGGGTGGTGCCACCCTTGCAAGCGCACCACAGGCAACCAATCAACGCCTTTACACCGATGCCGATCCAATGGCCGATGCAGAATTTTCTGTCAAAATCGAAACCCTGAAAGAGATCGACGATTTCACCCGAACCCTCGATAAACGCGTGGTACAGGTCAGCGCGACAATCGCCGCCAGCCTACAAGAGGTTGAAATCATGCGACCCGAGGGTACAATTTTGCGCGATGTGCGCCCGATGACCCGCCTAAACGTCAGCGTCATTGTTGAACAAAACGGGCGGCGCGAAAGCGGATCCGCAGGAGGCGGTGGCCGCTATTTGCTTTCCCCACTTTTGCAATCTGATCACTGGCAAAAAACCGCGAAAGAGGCATTGCGCATCGCGCTTGTTAATCTTGATGCCGAACCTGCCCCCGCAGGTGTGTTTGACGTAGCCCTTGGCAATGGCTGGCCGGGTATCTTGCTACACGAGGCTGTCGGCCACGGACTAGAAGGCGATTTTAACCGCAAAAAAACCTCTGCCTTTGCGGGGCTGATGGGGAAACAAGTCGCCGCCAAAGGTGTCACCGTTCTGGACGATGGCACAATCCCTGATCGTCGCGGCTCCATCAGCTTTGATGACGAAGGCACACAATCACAAAAAAACACCCTGATCGAAGACGGTATTCTGGTCGGCTATATGCAAGATCGTCAAAATGCACGCTTGATGGGTGTCGCCCCCACGGGCAATGGACGACGCGAAAGCTATGCGCATGCCCCAATGCCGCGCATGACCAACACCTATATGGAAGGCGGCAATGCGGATCCTTCTGAAATCGTTGCCGACATTAAAGATGGTATATATGCCGTTGGGTTTGGCGGTGGTCAGGTCGATATCACCAACGGAAAATTCGTGTTTTCCTGTACCGAGGCTTACCGTGTCAAAAACGGTAAAATCGGCGCACCCGTCAAAGGGGCAACACTAATCGGCGATGGGGCAACCGCCCTGAAACATATCCGCGCCATTGGCAACGATATGGCACTTGACCCCGGCATGGGTAATTGTGGCAAGGCGGGTCAATGGGTGCCCGTGGGCGTTGGTCAGCCAACATTGTTGATCGGTGGGCTCACCGTGGGTGGCTCACAAACTTAAACCCCTCTCCCATCGCCATTTTGCAAAAATATCCGCGCCGCAGGTATCCGCACGGCAAGTGGGATTTTTCGTCGGTGCAGCGCTCCGTCTACATTTTTAGTTGCGAATGACTCGCAATTTGGTGGTCACGCCCTATATAATATGGCATGAACAGACGCCAATTTACACAATCCATCCTCGCCACGGGTGGCGCACTTGCCGCGCCCACGCGCTTTGCCATCGGTGCAATGGGCACATCACCCGCTGCGGCCTACGTTGCCAAAACAGGGCTCGATGCATATGGGATGGCGGGATTTGCCGCACGTATTCACGATAATCTGACGCTCGAAACATTCATCCATAATTATTCATTTCCACCCGATGTCGCGACAGACTTGATGCAACATCTGATCAAAACAAATGTCATCGCGCCGGCAAATGCGCAGGGCGTGTTCAAGGCGATAGATTATTTCGACACACCTGCGCCAATTCAAAACATTGCGGCCAAACAGCCCGACGCACGAAAATCGCTTTCACAGATCAAACACCATTTTGACGAGTGCGACATTTCGGTTGAACCGATCAAAGAGCCTGAAACAGATGAATAGGCGCCAATTCTCCCAATCCATCGCCGCCCTTTTCGCTGCACCCGCATTGCCAACGGCAGCATTGGCGACACCTGTTGCACAAACTGCGGTGCCCAGCATGGCCTATTGCTGGGCGGATTATCTTACGCGTATGCACAAGGTCTGTAGCCCACAAATGCTCGCGCCTTTTTTGCGCATTGATCAAAGCACAGCAAAACTCATTCACGCACAACTGATCGCTGAAAATTACCTCACCGCCAGTGGTGCTGCCCACCCCAACTTGGTCGCACGCCAACCAAAATCCATTCCACATGCCGCGTCAAAAACAGTTGAACCAAAACAGCAAGCCAAACGCACAAATACGACAAACACCCCACAACCCCACGAACAACCACGCAACGCTGTCCAAGACGATATACCAGCGCTCGCGGAAATCTGGGAACAAAACTCAGATCAACCTTGCGAAGACATCAATACATACCTTCATACCGAACTTGCCAACACTATCGTCATCGGTGCCATTGGTGCGCCTGTGGGGTTTTACATTCACAACGGAACATCCATTTGTCATCTGTTTGCACAAACTGCCGACGCTGAAACAACGCTGCGCGATCACGCAAACGCCACTGTACTTGGTGATCAATCACCACACACCCTTTCAGATCAGGAACCAATGTTATGAACCGTCGCCAATTCACACAAGGCCTTGGCGCCATCGCATCCGCACCGATCAAACCGCTCACATTTGGGTTGGGCGGGCTTACGCAATCCAATCTGTATGAACGCGCGGTGTACTACGCAAACCTCTGGGATCGTGCCGCACCTGAAATGTTTATGGGTGTGCTCAACACGACAGAGGATGAAACACTATCCATCATTGCCAAATTGCAATCACAAAATGTGATTTCAGTTCCCGATGAAAACGGTTTTGTACGCGCCATTGCGCCCTATTGGAAATTGTCCGATGCCGCATTGCGCGTCGCACAACAAAGCGCGGTGACCGTTTCCAACATCGTCAAAAAACCAGATATCAGATCCACGATTGAACGTATCATTGATGAACCCGTGGAAACAGATCCACAGGAAACAGCGCAATCAACACCTGAGGAAACATCATGAACCGGCGTCAATTCACACTCGCACTTGGCGCAGCTGCTGTTATGCCAAACATATCAATTGCGACACCGTCAGGCGTAACAAAAACGCTCGGTGCGAAATCGGCACAATATGCACATTTATGGGGGCGCGGCATTGCGCAGGCACGCCCAGACATCACCGCCAAAACGCTGACCTCTATCTTGCAAATTCCCCAACCACTGGCACAAGACGTGATGCGGCATCTGGTTAAAACCAACGTAGTCACCGCCGCAAATGCCCAAGGCGTGTATCAAACCATCCGCCCCGATATTGCCACCATGAATCGAACCAGTCTAAATTTCGACACCACCAATGTTAAAAAACTGGCAAATCGCATCATCGCGGACGAGGATGGAACCAAAACTGCGTTGCCACAGGAACCAACCATATGAACCGTCGTCAATTCACCCAATCGCTCGCCGCATTGATCAGCGCGCCCGCAATCCCCGCCGCAGCACTTGCAAAAACCGCGACGACAACGCCGCTTCATATGTTTCAACACCCGTATAGCTGGGCCGCATTCACGGCGCGCATCCATGACAAAGCATCCCCAGCCATGTTCAAACGCCAATTGGCGCTAACCGATGAAATGGCACAACATGTCTATGATGTGCTGCTTAAGGAAAACGTCATTACGATGCCGGATGCGCTGGGGGTCAGTAAAACACTGAAACCATTCGGGCGTTCGGCTGAACGTGTTGCGAACCTGTATTCCCAAAATACCGATCAGGCTTCGTTGAAATCCAATCTGCGCGAACGTGCTGAAAAAATGTTGAATGATGATGAAGCGGGTGAAATTGAATCAAATGATTCAAACTCTGTTAACCATCAGGTGACACAGTCAGAACATGAGCGAACGATTCCACAAAATACCACCCAACCGCATGCCGAAATCCGTGAAGGATCAGATCAACTGGCTGCGCCTGACCCGATCGCGCCGGGTGGGGCCCGCGACATTCATCCGTCTGTTGAATGAATATGAATCGGTTGATGCGGCACTTGACGCATTGCCAAACATCGCGCGCGACGCAGGTGTTTCAAAATACACAACCTGTAACGTTGGCGTCGCCGAACGCGAATATGATGCGGGGCGGCATTTGGGGTTCACCCCGTTATTTCTGGGTCATCCAGATTATCCAACGCTATTAAACGAAGCCCCCGACGCACCGCCATTTTTATGGGCACAGGGAAATATCACACTTGGGCAACGCGACATCGTGGCCATGGTTGGTGCGCGCAACGCATCATCGTTGGGGCGGCGCATTGCGGGGAATATCGCGCGTGAATTGGGCGCAGCTGGCGTTTGCGTTGCATCGGGTTTGGCGCGTGGTATCGACGCCGCCGCACATCAGGCAAGCTTGCAAACGGGAACAATCGCGGTGCAAGCGGGTGGCCTTGATGTGATTTATCCCAAAGAAAATGACGCACTCACAAATGATATCGCACAATCGGGTCTGCGCCTGTCCGAACAACCCATCGGATTAATCCCACAGGCACGCCATTTTCCCCAACGCAACCGTATCATCGCGGGTGTTTCATCCGCCATTGTTGTGGTGGAAGGTGCCGCAAGATCAGGCAGTTTAATCACCGCACGTATCGCCGCCGAATTGGGGCGCGAGGTGATGGCCGTGCCCGGCAATCCCATGGATGGGCGCGCCACAGGGTGCAATATATTAATCCGCGAAGGGGCCACATTAATCCGAAGCGGTGCAGACATCCTTGAGTCACTTGACCGCCCCGAACAATCGCAAATGGCGTTTGCCGAACCACCCGCCGCTGAAATCCCGCGCCTGTCTGCGCGCCAAATTGCCGATCGGATTCTAAATCTGCTTGGCCCTTCTGCGGTCTCCGAGGATGACGTGATCCGCGATACAGGCTTGCCAACAAATTCCGTTTCCCCCCAAATCACCGCACTTGAAATCACGGGCGATATTTCGCGCCACCCAGGTGGCAAGCTGGCAAGAAAGGCATAATTCACCCCGCTTCAAATCTTATTTTTGTCCGCCCCATTGACATTGTACCGATAACCAACACATGTTCCGCGCCCATAGCCTATGGCCAAATTCGCTTAAAGGAATCAGTTATGCCTGTTGTTGTTGTCGAGTCTCCTGCCAAAGCAAAGACCATTAATAAATACCTTGGCAAAGACTACACCGTGCTTGCCTCTTATGGTCACGTGCGTGATCTGCCGCCCAAGGATGGTTCGGTTGATACCGACAATAATTTCGATATGAAATGGGAGGTCGCAAACGACAGCCGCAAACACATCAAGGCCATTGCCGATGCGCTTAAGAGCGATGATGAACTGATCCTCGCAACCGACCCCGACCGCGAAGGCGAAGCCATCAGTTGGCATCTCGAAGAAACTTTGCGCAAACGCAAAGCGATCAAAAAGTCCACGGCCGTAAGCCGCGTTGTGTTCAACGCCATCACAAAAACCGCCGTAACCGAAGCGATGAAAAATCCCCGCGCCGTTGATATGGAACTGGTCGAGGCATATTTGGCACGCCGTGCGCTTGATTATCTGGTGGGTTTTAACCTCTCGCCCGTATTGTGGCGCAAATTGCCCGGTTCAAAATCCGCAGGGCGCGTGCAATCCGTATGTCTGCGTTTGATTGTTGAACGCGAAATGGAAATTGAAAAATTCAAACCGCGCGAATATTGGTCGGTGAAAACCACCCTAACCAATTCGCGTGGCCAAGATTTTGATACCAGTTTGCGTATGCTTGCCGGCAAAAAGCTTGAGAAATACGATCTTGAAAACGAGGTCAGCGCGGAAATGGCGGTTCAGGCCGTCACCTCGCGTGATTTGTCGGTGCAATCGGTCGAAAGTAAACCTGCCAATCGCAACCCATCCGCACCGTTTATGACATCGACCCTGCAACAAGAAGCAAGCCGCAAATTTGGCTTTGGCGCACGTCAAACCATGTCCACCGCGCAACGTTTATACGAGGCTGGACACATCACATATATGCGTACCGATGGCATCGACATGGCTCCCGAAGCCGTGACCGAAGCACGCACCGCAATTTCTGGCCTCTACGGCAAAGAATTTGTGTCACCGGAGCCGCGCATTTACAAAAACAAAGCGAAAAACGCACAAGAGGCGCACGAATGTATTCGCCCAACCGTGATGGACGCAACGCCAGAAAGCCTGTCCAAATTGGAAGCGGATCAACGCAAATTATACGATTTGATTTGGAAACGTACGCTTGCCAGCCAAATGTCATCGGCCAAAATCGAACGTACCACGGTCGACATCGGATCGGATGACGGTCAGGTTGGCCTGCGCGCCACGGGTCAAGTGATCACGTTCGAAGGTTTCTTAAAGGTTTACGAAGAAGGTCGCGATGATGACGCGGTGATTGATGATGATGACAAGCGTTTACCACAGCTAACCAATGGCGAGGCTTGCGCGAAAAAATCGGTCACACCGAACCAGCATTTCACCCAACCACCGCCCCGTTACACAGAGGCGACATTGGTCAAACGCATGGAAGAATTGGGCATCGGTCGCCCATCGACATATGCATCAATCGTCACAACAATTCAAACGCGCGAATATGTGCGCAAAGAAAAAAATCGCCTGATCGCCGAGGATAAAGGGCGATTGGTGATCGCCTTTTTGGAAAACTATTTCCGCCAATACGTGGGCTATAATTTCACCGCCCAGTTGGAAGAAGAACTTGATGAAATTTCCGCAGGTGACGCTAATTACATCGATGTTCTGACCCGTTTCTGGCGTGATTTTTCCGCTGCGATCGGTGAAACCGCCGATTTGCGCATCACCGAAGTATTGGAAAAAATCAACGAGGTGTTGGAACCCCACCTGTTCCCCCCAACCGAGGATGGATCAGATCCACGCGTGTGTAAAACATGTGGCACAGGGCGTTTGTCCATGCGTACCGCACGATCAGGTGGTGCATTTATTGGCTGTTCGAATTATCCCGAATGCCGATACACCCGTCCATTGGCAGGTGAACTCGAGGGTGGCGATATCGCAGGCCCCGACGGGAAACCGCTAGGGCTTGATGATGACGGCGAAACCATCACCTTGCGAACAGGTCGTTTTGGCCCCTATGTTCAGCGCGGCAATGCAACGGATGAAATTCCAAAACCACCACGTGCATCCATCCCCAAAGGGTCGGATCTCAGCGAGGTAGGGCTCGAGCGTGCATTGCAATTGTTATCCCTGCCGCGCAAGGTTGGCGACCATCCCGATGGGGGCACAATCACCGCCGCAATCGGGCGTTTTGGTCCCTATGTGATGTGGGAAAAACCACTGGAAGAAGGTAAGAAAACCGCACAAAAAATCTATGCCAACATGAAAGACCCAGAAGAGGTTTTTACCGTTGGCATGAACCGCGCGGTGGAATTGATCACAGAAAAGGCCAATAAAACTGGGCGCGGCGCCGCGGCGACACCGTTGAAAGAATTGGGTGAACACCCAACCGAGGGTGGCTCAGTGAACGTCATGGACGGTCGATATGGCCCCTATGTCAAATGGGCCAAGGTTAATGCAACATTGCCAAAGGACATCGAACCTGCAGATGTGACAATGGAAAAGGCTGTGGAATTGATCACAGAAAAGGCAGGCAAGGCAAAACCTGCGCGCAAGAAAGCTGCGCCCAAGAAAAAAGCGGCAGCCAAGAAAAAGGCACCTGCAAAAAAAGCGGCCCCCAAAAAGGCCGCTTCAAAAACCAAAGCCGCGGAATAATTCCCGCGGCTTGCCGTTACGCGATTTCGCGCCCTTCCACACAGGCGCCATAAATGGTGGTGATTAACGACAACCCCACCATCGTTGCAACCCATTGAAACGCACCCATCACAACCGCGCCGATCACATTCACGGGCAGGAATGATTGCAATACCTGTCCGGTGATGCTGAATATCAACGACATCAAAACAGCCGCGACAAAGATATCTTTGCTACGGCTTTCCGTGTGTTTCCAAGCCTGTGCAAATGTCATTTCGCTCCCGATCGCGGTGGCGGGTAACACCATCGCCAATCGTGTCGACAACCAGATAATACCTGCAAACAACGCGATCATACCAAGCCCTGATAAAATCGGCGAAACCGCTGCCAGCATCCCCACGATCATCATGGGGATGATTGCGATTCCGATGATTAACAACCCCAATAAAATTGATTTCCAAATATACGCCATCACACGTGCACGGTTCCACGCGGGCACAACACCTTGGGCGTATTCTTCCAACAATACAAATCGATGCCACGCAACCGCGATCCACGACAACGACAAGATGGTGACAACAACAATCAACAATGCGCTGATCGTGGCACCCCCCGCGCGTTGTGCCATTTGTGCAGGGTCTTGTAATTGTGCCGCGTCAAAACCGCCAGTGATAGAGACCATCAACGCCGTGACAATCACAAATTGCACGATATAAATAACCGCGCTCACCCGAACTGCATCGTTGATATTGTCGCCAACCATCGCAATGGCTTTTTTAAAAAATACTATACCCGTTTCCATAACGCACCTCTATAATTTGCGGCGATTATAGGTGGCGTATCACAAAATCCAAGCGCATTCAGACCGATGCCTGTGTTAAACGCCCACGCACTAGACATTGCAAATCGCGCAGATTGCTTTTCCAATCATCACCGGCCAGTCGCGCCGCAAACCGCGTTGCGCATTCCATCATTTCCTGGTCATGCGCCACGCGCGCAACGGATTGCAAAAATTGTGCGGTGTATTGCAACACCTCGTGATCCGCGCGAATAATTGCGGCATCCATCATTTTGGCAATGTCGCGCAAATCTTCTTCGTATGCGTCTTCATCTGGTTCAACCGCATCGCCCGCAACCCGCGGTACAAAATCCGCCGATTTTTCGCTCGCATCCAATACCGACAACACCGATTGTTGAAATCCTGCCAAATCAAAGAACGGTTTTTCGATGAATTGCGCCGCGCCAGATGCCAGCGCATCGCCGCGCAAATAATCTGCACCGCTCATTGCGATCACCTTTGGCGCCCCTTGCCCGATCGCGACAATTTGGGTGATAAAATCCACACCAGATCCATCTGGCAGGCCCATATCAACGATCACCACATCGGGGCGGTAAATGCGGATATGTTTGCGCGCCGATTCCAAACAATCCGCACGGCGCAAACGCGCACCGCTGCGAATGGCCAACAGTCGCACCGCATCGGCGAAATAACGGCTGTCTTCGATCAACAGAATCGTCAACCCCAACAGCGGGCGTTTGGCGGTTCTGCGCGGGGCTAAGTGATTGTCATCACTGGCAAATTCTTCCATTTTCGGTTCTCCAGTCAAATTGCAGCGTATTTTTATAAAACCAATTGAATCCTAATATCGCCCTAACGCCGCGCGCATTTGCCCCGCTAATTCCCTTGCAAGCCTAAATCCATTTGGCCTAGATACCCCCAAAGGAGACCACAATGATTGGACGATTAAACCACGTGGCCATCGCAGTGCCAGATTTGAACAGCGCGATGGCGATGTATCGCGATACATTGGGTGCAGATGTGGCAGAACCATTTGATCAACCCGAACACGGTGTGACGGTGGTGTTCATCACCCTGCCCAACACAAAAATAGAGCTGATCTATCCACTGGGTGACGATAGCCCGATCAATAACTTTTTGGCCAAAAACCCCGATGGCGGCATCCATCACATGTGTTATGAGGTGGACGATATCATCGCTTCACGTGACAAACTGATCGCCAATGGCGCGCGCGTCCTTGGCAAGGGCGAACCCAAAATCGGGGCGCATGGCAAACCCGTGCTGTTTCTGCACCCCAAAGATTTCAACGGCACCTTGATCGAATTGGAACAAGTGTAATGAACATCAGCGCCGCACTCGTCCTCTTGGCCGTCACATGGTTTATGGTTCTGTTTATCGTCCTGCCCATCCGCCTGAAATCACAGGGCGAGGATAACAACGTGGTGCCTGGTACTCCTGCCAGCGCCCCGGCCGATCCGCAAATCAAAAAACGCATGCTGATCGTGACGATAATTTCCATCCCGCTCTGGCTGTTTTTTGTGTGGCTGATTTCATCTGGTTTGATCACAGCGGAACAAATGGACATTTACAATATCATTGAATCCAACTAGGGGCAGGTGGAAACCTCTGTTCAAAGGAACATAACATGTCTGTACTTACCGAAGGCGATATCGTCGTACTCGTCTCTGGCTCGCCACGTTTGGCAGTCGAAAAAATCACTGGCAAAGCCATCTCTGTTGTTTGGATCAACGAAGGCAGCGTCAATCGCGATACATTCGATATCGCCCTCATTCGCAAATGGGAGGCCCCAGCAGGTGGCGACCGTGGCGGTGATCGTGGCGGTTTCAAGGGTGGCGACCGCGGTGGTGACCGTGGCGGATTCAAAGGCGGCGACCGTGGTGGAGATCGCGGCGGCAAAGGCGGCTTTAAGGGCGGTGATCGCGGTGGTGATCGTGGCGGCGACAAGGGTCGCGGCAAACCGTTCGAAGGCAAAAGCTTTGACAAACCCAACAAAGACAAATCATTCTTTCGCAAAGATTGATCCGTTGGGCGCGGTAACGCGCGGGTAAAGAATTAGGAGACGGTCAAGGGAAACCTTGGCCGTTTTTTTGTGAATAACGAGCAAACAAAAAACCACCTATAGTTGAAAAAATTTTATTTTCTTGCTATTGTGCCACAATATTTAAGTAATTGAAAAACAGAGTAATAAATTTGCTCGGAAGAGAATTCGAGAATGAATATATTCAAGAGTGAAACTGCGCCTTTTGCTATTGTCATTTTCGTCGCTGCGCTAGGTTGGTATATTTCAACTTTGCAAGAGGCGTTAAGTGACCGGCTTTCATTGATATATTCTTTTTCAAAATCTCAATCTGGCTCTGTATTTCGACTTGAAAACATATCTAGAGAAAATGTTTTCGAAGGTGAATTTACGCTCACGTGCCTATCGCAAGATAGTTCGGCTCCCTGCTTTGACGTGTCTAATAATAACAAACCACAATACCGTATTGTAACACCTTATAATTTATCAAACGAAATCGACCCAACGATGTCGCCTCTAGGTGGCACCATAAAAGTTACGGCTTGGATTCCTCCCTCCGCATCGGTCGAGATTATTTTTCAATCTGACTACCCCCTAAAGAACTTTCGGTTCCAGTACTTTCCTTCAAAAAACGTTGTATCTAAAGAAAGCAATCCAAAGTTCTTTGAAAAAAATTTGCAAAGCAGTGTTATCAAACACTTTGATTCAGCCCTCATCTACGCTTTTGCCATTACATCAATTGTCTTCGCAATTTATGTGGCCAAACACCTTCTCAATGAAATTAAGCCTTACTTTAAAAAAATCGTACCAAATGGGAGACGACAAAATGCGCAAGCTGAAACTTCCAATACCCATAGTCCTAGCGGCACTGGTAGCGCCCCTCCAACTAGCGAGAGCTCAGGAATTTCAAATTGAGTTTAATACTTATTCTTCTCTATCCAAAGAAACTGGCGTTCAAGCAGATATAAAAGTCATCTATCCAGACGATTCAATTCAAGAGTTTCGCACGAACGAAAACGGCTATCGAAACGCAAAGCTGAAAATGTGTGATGCTAACGTCAAAATCGAGGCACGCTCGATCTGGGGAACACATACGATGGCGCGCAAAAATTGCGATCCTGTGCCAGTAGAGCTCGAAATGACCCCGACAATCCAAGCTGGGTTAGTTGAAAGTGTCTTAAGGCGGATCAGTCAAGAAAATCAGGAAAGCTACCCAATTACCTCAAGGAATTATTTTGTAGAGTTCCAACAAGCAGTCGAATCCGCAAATGTTTCAAAAGCAGCAGAGTCAGCAAATAACCTCCAATGGTCTTTGCTAAACGAAGGGCGTTCAATATCCGCTTACGAATTTGGGGTTTTTGCTCAAGCAGCTGGCTTTGCATCATTCGCAAATATAGAAAATTCGTCGATCAATTCTATAGGTCAAATTGAAAATTCTTTGATGGTCGTAGATTACCAACGCGACCTGATAGTGATGTCAAACAACGGCAAGTCATATCTAGAAAAAGCACAAAATGAATTAGGTATATTTCCAAGTGGTTCATGGGATGCACAAACTTTTCGCTCTTTGAGTGATGCAGAAGCCTTACGTGAACAAAGAATGTAAACCTAGTCTTTTTGCCCTTGAACCATGCCCCCCATCTGTCCGCCACGTGTCCCCCGCATGTCCGACGGATGTCCTACACCCAAAATCGGGGCTATTTCGCGGTGTTGATACGGTGAAACAGGTGGGTAAATGTGGCCACACCCAGCACGGGGATGAACAGGTTTATGAACGGAACCGACAGCGGTACCGCCATCAAAAATCCTGCCAGGAAAATCTGAAATCGGTGTTTTTTACGCATTGCATTTGCGCCCGCACGGCCCAGTTTTCGCATCGCGACAAGTTGGAAATATTCACGCCCCAATAACATCCCATTCACCGCCCAAAACAGGATCGGTGCAATCGGTGTAAATATCAAATACAGCACCAGTGCGCACAGGTTCACCACCACCAACAATGCCAAAAATTTCGCGCTATCAATCAGCATATCCATGAACGGAACGGGGCTGACATCCGCCAGCGTGGGGTAATGTTTATCCTCCACCGCATCGGCCACTTGTTCCAAAAAGAACCCTGTGAAAATTGATGCCACAGGCACCATTAAAAACACCGACATGCCGATCATTGCGAACAGAACAAAGCCAGACAACAGGCTGCTTAACCAAGCAATTTCGCCGACCCAAGGCAGGCTAATCGTATCGGGTAAAATCCATTGCACCCCCATGGTCACGGTGGCCAGCAACGCAACCGTCAACGCCACGCCATATCCCATGACGCGCAAAAATCGGCTATCATTTAATTGTGAAATGGCTTTCTGAAAATCGCTGAATATCATCGGTTTCATCCTTTGTTAGAATGCAACCTAATCCTTATTCGCAAAATTTCCAGCAACGACTTGCCCAAAGTTTTGTGATCGGGCAAGTCTTTGATTTTATGTCGCAAATCTGCGCAGAATTATTTATCCTCTGCGGGAATAACCCGCAGGTGCAATTCACGAAGCTGTTCATTTGTCGGCTCTGATGGGCCGCCCAGCATCAAATCTTCGGCGCGTTGGTTCATCGGGAACATGATCACTTGGCGGATGTTTGATTCATCGGCCAACAGCATCACAATACGGTCAATCCCTGCCGCACAACCACCATGGGGTGGCGCGCCATATGTGAACGCATTGACCATCCCGCCAAAGCGTTTTTCAACCTCTTCTTTGGGGTATCCCGCGATTTCAAATGCCTTGTACATGATTTCGGGCTGGTGGTTTCGGATCGCACCCGAAATCAGCTCGTAACCGTTACAGGCCAGATCGTATTGGTAACCCAAAATCGTTTCGGGGTCTTCTGCGCTCAACGCATCCATCCCGCCTTGTGGCATGGAAAATGGGTTGTGGCTGAAATCGACCTTGCCGCTTTCTGGATCGCGCTCATACATCGGGAAATCGACGATCCATGCGAATTGGAAACTGTCCTTATCGGTCAATTCCAGCTCTTCGCCAATCACGGTGCGCGCACGCCCCGCAACCGATTCAAATGCCGCTGGTTTGCCGCCCAAGAAAAACGCAGCATCGCCAACCGCAAGGCCAAGCTGTTGACGGATCGCCTCTGTACGCTCTGGCCCGATGTTTTTTGCCAACGGCCCCGCGGCCTCCATCCCTTCGCCCTGATCGCGCCAGAAAATATAGCCCATGCCGGGCAACCCTTCTTGTTGCGCAAATTTGTTCATCCGATCACAGAATTTCCGCGACCCACCCTTGGGCGCCGGGATCGCACGAATTTCAGTGCCTTCGTTTTCCAAAAGCTTGGCAAAAATTGCGAAACCAGAGCCTGCGAAATGTTCAGACACAACCTGCATTTTAATCGGGTTACGCAGGTCTGGTTTATCGGTGCCATACCACAGCGCGGAATCTTTGTATGAAATCTGTGGCCAGTCTTGAGACACGGGGCGACCCTTGCCAAATTCCTCAAAAATACCCTTAACCACTGGCTCAATCGTATCGAACACATCTTGTTGATTTACAAAGGACATTTCCAGATCGAGCTGGTAAAAATCGGTTGGGCTTCGGTCGGCGCGCGGGTCTTCGTCACGGAAACACGGTGCGATTTGGAAGTATTTATCAAAACCCGCGACCATGATCATTTGTTTGAACTGTTGCGGGGCTTGTGGCAGGGCGTAAAACTTGCCCGGGTGCAGGCGTGATGGCACCAAAAAATCGCGTGCACCCTCTGGTGATGATGCGGTGATAATTGGCGTTTGAAATTCGTTGAAACCCTGTCCATCCATGCGGCTACGGATGGATTTCACGACGTTTGAACGCAGGATAATATTGTTGTGCAATGTTTCACGGCGCAGGTCCAAGAAACGATATTTCAGGCGGGTTTCTTCGGGGAAATCTGGTTCGTCGAACACTTGCAATGGCAATTCTTTGGAGGCGCCCAACACTTCCATATCACGCACAAAAATTTCCACTTCGCCCGTGGGAATGTTTTTGTTTACCAATTCTGGTGCGCGTGCCTTTACCTCGCCATCAATGCGAATGCACCATTCTGAACGGACCTTTTCCAGTTCAGAAAACGCAGGGCTGTCGGGATCGGCCAAAACCTGTGTAATGCCGTAATGATCGCGCAGGTCGATGAACAAAATCCCGCCGTGATCGCGCACACGATGCACCCAACCAGACAGGCGAACATTTTCGCCAACATGTTTCGCGTTAAGATCTGCGCAAGTATGGCTGCGGTAGCTGTGCATCGGACATCCCTTCAAGGGTTTAAATTTGGATTATTCTGTTGCGCTGATACACTTGTTTATCGCCAAATTGTCAAGCCTTGGGCGCATAAAACCGCCAAACAACACGGATCGACGTTGTTTTCCATCGGTTCGGGAAAAACCGCGATCTGACAGAACCAAAAACGGCGCCCCAATGGGACGCCGCAATTTTAATGATCAAAAGTCGTGAATTACGACATGCCATTCAATGCTGAGCGAATGCCGTCTGCGTATTGCTGGCTGATCTTCGCATAGTGGCTCAGCGCCAAATCTACGATATGATCGGGCACGCCCACCATGGATGCGGCGGTGTTTGAATACAGCCGCGCCTGTTGGTCAGCGTTCATCAAATCATGCAACGCGCGTGGCTGACCGTAGTCATCATTGCCATCACGGTGATTGAAACGATCGGCATTTCCATCAAGTGGCAATGCTGGCTCGTTAAAGTCGGGTGATTCAGTTGCGCCACCCATTGAGTTTGGCTCGTAATAGGCATCTTTCGCACCTGTCACCTGACCCAACACATTCATAGCACCATCTTTGTGATAATGATGCACAGGGCATTTTGGCTGGTTCACAGGCAGTTGTTCGTAATGTGTGCCAATCCGATAGCGATGCGCATCCGCATAACTGAATATACGCGCTTGCAGAACCTTATCTGGGCTAAACCCGATGCCGGGTACGATGTTTGATGGGCTATACGCAGCCGTTTCAATTTCCGCGAAATAGTTATCGGCATTGCGGTTCAATTCCAATGTGCCCACGTCGATCAATGGGAAATCGCCATGCGGCCAAACCTTGGTCAGATCAAACGGGTTATATGGTGTTTGCGCGGCTTGTTCCTCGGTCATCACCTGAATTTTCATGTCCCATTTTGGGAATTCACCAGATTCAATCGTACCGAACAAGGATTCTTGGTATCCCTCGCGGGTTTCGCCAATTTTTTGGCCCGCTTCTTCGTTTGTCAAATGCGCGTGGCCTTGTTGTGTTTTAAAGTGGAACTTCACCCAAACACGTTCATTATCCGCATTGATCATCGCATATGTATGGCTGCCGTAGCCGTTCATGTTCATTGGTGTTGTTGGGCAACCGCGATCGGACATCAAGATTGTTACCTGATGCAATGCCTCTGGGCTTTGCGACCAGTAATCCCACATCGCGGTGGCGCTACGCAGGTTGGTGCGCGGGTGGCGTTTTTGCGTGTGGATGAAATCTGGGAATTTGTAAGGGTCGCGCAGGAAAAACACAGGTGTGTTATTGCCAACCAGATCCCAGTTGCCCTCGTCCGTGTAAAATTTCAGCGCAAAACCACGCACATCGCGTTCGTTGTCCGCCGCACCCAATTCACCTGCTACCGTAGAAAAGCGGCAAATCATCGATGTTTGTTTGCCTACTTTGGAAAAAATATCCGCCTTGGTGTATTTGGAAATGTCGTTGGTGATGGTCAATGTCCCGTGTGCACCCCAACCTTTGGCGTGTACAACACGTTCTGGGATACGTTCGCGGTTTTGATGCGCCAACTTTTCGATCAATTGGTAATCCTGCATCAATACAGGGCCGCGTTCACCTGCGGTTTGTGAATTTTGGTTATCTCCGATTGGCGCACCTGCGGTGGTGGTTAATCGCTTGGTTTTGTCAGACATCTGGCTCTCCTCTGGTTATGGAATCAACTGTTCTTAAAAACAGAGTAATCTAGAAAAATGATAATTTAAAATTGCAAAATAATTTAATTTTGATAGGTAAAAGTTATGAAAGTATCTTTGCGTCAATTGCAATATTTCCAAAGTTTGTGTCAGCATGGCCATTTTGGCCGTGCGGCGGCAGCGGCAAATGTATCTCAACCCGCACTTTCCGTAAAAATCAAAGAGTTGGAGGAAACATTGGGCAGTGCATTAATAGATCGCACTGCACGCCCCATATCGCCAACGCCGTTTGGGGCGGATATATTGGCGCGGTCAAAATCAATTTTGACCGATGTGCATGATCTGGAAAATGCGGCACGCCTGAAACGCGGATTACAGGGGCGGTTTAGCCTTGGGGTGATCCCAACCGTGGCGCCCTATCTATTGCCGAGTGCGATTGCCAAAATTCAATCAAATCTGCCTGATCTGGATCTGCACCTGCGCGAAGCACAAACCGACATTTTGCTGGAAGAGTTGCAAAACGGACAGCTTGATGCCTGTGTCATTGCAACCGACGTGCTCAATGATAATTTGCGCCAACGCCATTTGTTCGATGACCGTTTCATGTTGGCCATACATGCCGACCAAGCGGCGGCAATGTTTTTAGCAGATGGTGAAATCGCGCTCACCGATATGGCACCCCTGAAATTGCTATTATTGTCAGAAGGTCATTGTTTGCGCGACCAAGCACAAAGCCTGTGCCGTTATGCTAGCCAAGAAACATTGAACCAAATCGGGGCGAGTTCATTGTTAACCCTCACGCAACTTGCGGCGGGGGGGTATGGTGCTACATTATTGCCCGAACTTGCGTTTGATCCATCGTATCGCGATGAAAACCTATCGGTATTACGATTGGCCGAACCCCAACCCGATCGCAAAATATCGTTGGTCACGAAACGCAACTTGGATCGCGCGATGGACGTCACCCAAATCGCCGATATCCTCGCCGATGCAGGACGCGAAAAAACAGAGGCAACCCGCGCCTGTTTTCCCAACCTATAATTTACGTGCCGATGCGCGCTTCACCAGTTCACGGCCCAATTTGCGTGAAAAACCGTTGATCATTTCATTTTCGACATCACGCACAGTACGATACAGTTTTTGTGCGAGGTCAGATTTCAAAAATTCCACATATTCTGCGAACTCTTCATTGGATGCGTTTTGATATGTGAACGCGGTGCCATTCAAAATGTCCAGCTTCATACCATTGGCGATTTCATCATGTTGCGCCGCCATATGACGCAACACTTGTTGTTCTGTCACACCCAATGGATTGTCGCTCGCACTGATCATCCCCATGGTCAGCGCAAACCCCATATTCATCGCACCCGCCGTGCTATTTTCAACAATGCCCAGCGCATCGATCAAATCATTGATTTGCCCCAGACGTTCTGGATTTACCTCTGACAATTCTTGCAAAATACCGGGGCCATAGGTTTCGGCCATACCAATACTTTCCACACCATTGGCCGCATTTTCCAACTGCGTCATTTCATATCCGATGCCCGATGAAAAATAAGTAGTCAGCGTTTCGGACTGCGTTGCAGTCAACGCATTTGTCAGCGCCTCTGCTGTGGCCTGCATGATGGCGTCTGGCTGGTAAACTTGTTCAACAACCACGTCCCAATCGTCAAAAACCTCGTCGCCCATATCGGGTGCGTTATCTTTGACGGCCTTCATTTGTGGCACCAAGCTGGCAATCGCCACATCAAATCCCATCAGGGTCAACAATTTACCACCGCGCGTGTCTTCATAGGCCTGCACAGATGTCGCAATTGTAAAAACGATGGCGACACATGAAATAAGATACCGCATTGAACTCTCCTATTGTTTCGCACAGCTTTGCGTATTGCGGCTCAGCCTGTCAAATCAACTTGGCACGAATAAGGCCGCGGAGCGAATTGCCAACATAAATCGCACTGGCCACTTTCAAATCAGCGGGTGTTAAAATTGCTTCGCGAACGCGATGTTCATCCAACATGGATTGGCGCAAAATACCAGGCAGCAAACCCGATTGCAGCGGCGGCGTGCATAACTGGCCATCAATCTCCACAAACAGATTGGTAATCGCACCCTCGCACAGTTCCCCCCGTTCGTTTTGATAAATATATTCATCCACCCCATCGGGCAGATTGGCGCGATCCTGATCATATCCAGCGCGCTGGTTTGTTTTTACCCTTAACCACGGATCATCCGATTGCAATCGGCGCGGTGCAATTGCGACATTCCAATCGCGCGCAATCGGTGTGAACGCGAATGTTTCAACCACAATCGCACCTGTTTTTGCAATCGTTAAGCGCACGCGGCATGTGGCATCACCAACAGCCGCCCCCAAGGTTTGCAACGCATCTGCACGATCAAACGAAACCCCGAGCGTTTCACAACTACGCGCCGCGCGATCCAGATGCAGCCCAAGACGCACGAATCCGTCCTGCCCATCAAACCGCAAGGTTTCAATTACAATCAGCCCATCGGGCGAATTTTGGTATAGCGTGCTTTCCACAATGCTTCCTCATATTCGCTGTCCGCGGTTGAATCATAAACAACCCCGCCACCTACGTTTAGTCGCACCGATTGATCGTCAAACAGGCTTAATGTGCGGATTGCCACATTAAACGCCATTTCCCCAGATGGTGCGATCCACCCAATGGACCCGCAATAAATATCACGCGGGAATGGTTCCAGATCATTAATCACTTCCATCGCGCGCAACTTGGGCGCGCCTGTGATCGATCCACAGGGGAACAGCGCTTGAAACAGATCTTCTACGCTTAACCCATCTTGCAAATCCGCCTCGACCAGCGATGTCATCTGATGCACGGTGGCGTAACTCTCGATGGTGAACAATTCAGGCACACGCACCGATCCCACCTTGGCCACGCGTGAAATATCATTGCGCAACAAATCCACAATCATCAGGTTTTCCGCACGGTTTTTCTCATCACTTTGCAAGAATGCTTTGAGATCGGCATCCTCACCCGCGGTCTTGCCCCGTGGTACCGTGCCTTTCATCGGGCGCGTTGAAATCACACCCGCTGCGTCCACTTTGAAAAACAGCTCTGGCGAGCGGCTCACCAATATCGGCCCCTGCCCCAGTTGAACAATCCCACCATAATTCACAGGCTGCCCATGGCGCAATGCGGCGTAAAGACCAAGGGGCGAACCTTTGAATTTACTGTCCATCGGGAATGTCAGATTGGTCTGATAAAAATCACCAGCGGCGATATATTCCGCCACCTGCGCAAATGCAGTACCATATTCATCCGCTGACCATTTGGGGCTTGGCGCATCCAGTGTCGCTTGCGCCGCTTCACTTTGTGCGCGATGCATCAACCCACGCGTTGCGGCCATTTCCACACCATCAAACACGCCAAAACATAACAACGGGCTTTGCCGTCCCTCTGGCATACGCGGCGCCAATCGCGGCTCAAACACATAGCCAAGCTCGTATGACGCAAACCCCGCCAGCCATTTACCAGCCGCTCGCGCCGCCTCGATGCGCGCAAACGCATCCGCCACATCGTCCGCGTCCCATGCGACAATCACTTCGCTTGGATCAACAAATCCCGCCAAATCACCATTTGGCCCCGTGTCAAATATGATAAACCGCTCGCTCACACGCCATCCCTTACTTGCACACCTATGTAATCACCCGATCACATCTATGCCAGAGAGAAACGTGAAATATGCCGCGTATTACAACTTCTTTGCAAGCTCTTCTAATGAGAATAACTGTTCTATCTTGTTGGCAAGTTCACGCAGGTTTTGCGTAATGTTTGCATTATCAATTGGCGATTCAGAGATTGGCTCAATGCCCTGCTCTTGAAACATTGCATTCATCGCCTTTCGCGACGCAACACCGCCCTTTTCAATGAACCTTGCAAACGCCCGCGCGCCTTCTTCGGGGCGTCCAGCGGCACTATATGCTACCCCACGGATCAATTCATCTGTATCCATACCCAAGATGTGTTTGCCGAAGAAAAATAGAAACGTATCCCATAGGTCACTTCGAGCTGCTCGTGCGAGCAACGCTGCTTCCACATCTTTCTCGATATAAATCTTTGCTTGTGTATCATCGTTCAACTTAAAATGCGCCATTGCCAACAGGATATGCCTTGCTTCATGTTCTGGCTCCAATTGTGCTACTGTGGTGAATGCCGCCAATGCCTTTTCATAATCGCCCGTCTGTTGAACATGTAACAAACCAAGAAAAAAATATGGCAGCTGTTTGTTCTCCCACCGTTGTGCGGTTTCGTTCAAAAAGCCAACCAACTGGTCATAATTTTGCGCTTTCAAATGCATTGCCGAAACACCATTTAGTGCGGCGTAATTCGAAGGTTTCATTTCCAGCACCTGCTGAAAATCACGCAATGCTTTGCCATATTCACCGCGTTTTTTATAAAACTTTGCACGGTTCAAATATGTGTGGAACCGCGTTGGCCGCAACGCAATTGCCGTTTCAAAATCGGCCTCTGCCGCATCAATATCACCTGCTGCGTTGTGGATATACGCCCGCTATTCCAAATCATTCACATTCTTGGGCTGCAATGTAATCGCCGCGTCAATGTCGGATAACGCTTTGTCGTAATCGCCCGCCCGCCTATGCGCCCAAGCGCGGCTTTTATAATACTGATGTTCAAACGTTTCATCGACATCACGCGCTGAAACCTTGGTACAGGCCGCAATAATATCAGCGGCTTTTTGTTTGTTGTTAACACATCCATTATGCTCCGCCACGATGGGTCGGATTATCAAAACGGGCTTTCGGGTGGCATTAAAAATCGTCAGGGATATCGCCATTGCGGATACGATTATTGCGATATGGCGCAGCGTGATAAAATACTCTCAATCTTACACATCAATTATCCTTTCAAGCGTAACAACCATCTGCCTCAACAACAACCTCAACATATATACACTTCGCCTATGGCATCCTCCATTTTCCAAATGTTCCAAATATCCGCGCCGCAGGCATTCGAACCTTTAAAAAACACGTAAATCCGCGCAATTCATCCTTGAACCAAACGCGCCAAATCATTACACCCACGATAATTTGCAAACTGCACGGCGATTCCGCTGCCACGGGATTGGACATGCACACCATCAGGGGCCACGCGCTATGCCAAAAAGAACCGACATCAACACAGTTATGATCATCGGTGCGGGCCCCATTATTATCGGCCAAGCCTGCGAATTCGACTATTCTGGTGCACAGGCCTGTAAGGCGCTCAAAGAAGAAGGTTACCGCGTGGTCTTGGTCAATTCCAATCCTGCCACGATTATGACCGACCCAAATATGGCCGATGCCACCTATATCGAGCCCATCACACCAGAGGTCGTCGCAAAAATCATTGAAAAAGAAATCAATCTACACCCCAATGATAAAATGGTTCTCTTGCCCACGATGGGCGGGCAAACAGGTTTGAACACCGCCCTTTCATTAGACGAAGACGGCACACTTGAAAAATTCAACATCGAATTGATCGGTGCGGATCGCAAGGCGATTGAAATGGCCGAAGATCGCAAATTATTCCGCGAGGCAATGGATCGTTTGGGCATCGAAAACCCGCGCGCCACAATCGCTGAATCAATGGAAGAGGCAATGGCCGCCATTGAAACGGTTGGTCTGCCGGCAATCATTCGCCCCGCATTCACCATGGGTGGTACGGGTGGCGGTATTGCCTATAACCGCGAAGATTACGAAAAAATCTGTGCCAGCGGCATTGATGCCAGCCCCGTTAATCAAATCTTGATTGATGAATCGTTGTTGGGTTGGAAAGAATACGAAATGGAAGTGGTGCGCGACAAAGCGGACAACGCCATTATCGTTTGTGCGATTGAAAACATCGATCCAATGGGTGTCCACACAGGCGATAGTATCACTGTCGCCCCTGCCCTAACCCTGACGGATAAAGAATATCAAATGATGCGGACACATTCGATTAATGTACTGCGTGAAATTGGTGTGGAAACGGGTGGCTCCAATGTCCAGTGGTCGGTAAACCCAGCCGATGGACGTATGGTTGTGATTGAAATGAACCCACGTGTGTCTCGTTCATCTGCACTTGCATCCAAGGCCACAGGTTTCCCGATTGCAAAAATCGCCGCAAAACTGGCGGTTGGTTACACATTGGATGAACTCGACAACGACATCACCAAGGTGACACCAGCATCGTTTGAACCATCCATTGATTACGTGGTCACCAAAATCCCACGTTTCGCATTTGAAAAATTCCCAGGTGCCGAAGCATCATTGACCACAGCGATGAAATCCGTGGGCGAGGTGATGTCAATCGGGCGTACAATCCATGAATCATTGCAAAAAGCATTGGCATCGATGGAAACTGGCCTGTCAGGTTTTGATGAACAAATCATCGAAGGTGCACCCGAAAAATCCGCGATCATCAAAGCGATCAGCAAACAAACACCAGACCGTATGTTACTGATTGCACAGGCCATGCGTCATGGGCTGACCAATGATGAAATCAACGAGGTCACATCATTCGATCCTTGGTTCCTTGCGCGTATCCGCGAAATCATTGATATGGAAAATGACATTCGCGAAAACGGATTGCCAACAGAAACCGCGGCACTGCGCCGTGTGAAAATGTACGGCTTTTCTGATGCACGCCTTGCCACATTAACAGGCCAAGCCGAACGCGATATCCGCATCACCCGTACAAAGGCGGGCGTTACCGCCGTATTCAAACGCATTGATACCTGTGCTGCCGAATTCGAGGCCCAAACGCCATATATGTATTCAACATATGAATCAGATGCGATGGGCGAGGTCGAATGCGAAGCACGCCCATCAGACGCCAAAAAGGTTGTCATTCTGGGCGGTGGACCAAACCGCATCGGCCAAGGCATCGAATTTGATTACTGCTGTTGTCATGCGTGTTATGCGCTGACAGATGCGGGTTATGAAACCATCATGGTGAACTGTAACCCCGAAACGGTATCCACCGATTACGACACATCGGATCGTTTGTATTTCGAACCGCTGACCATGGAAAACGTGATGGAGATCCTGCGCGTGGAACAGGAAAACGGAACACTTCATGGTGTGATCGTACAGTTTGGCGGCCAAACCCCCCTGAAACTCGCCAATGATTTAGAGGCCGAAGGCATTCCAATTCTGGGTACAACCCCCGATGCGATTGATCTGGCAGAGGATCGCGAGCGGTTCCAACAATTGCTCCATGATCTGGATCTGAAACAACCATACAATGGTATCGCCAGCTCGCCCGAACAGGCGTTTGAAATCGCACAGGATGTTGGATACCCGCTGGTCATTCGCCCATCTTATGTTTTGGGTGGTCGTGCGATGGAAATCGTGCGCGATGATGCGCAACTGAAACGCTATATCACCACCGCGGTGAATGTATCAGGCGACAGCCCCGTATTGCTCGACAGCTATCTCGTTGGCGCGATAGAGGTTGACGTTGACGCGCTGTCTGATGGCAAGAATGTCCATGTCGCAGGCATCATGCAACATATCGAAGAAGCAGGCGTACATTCAGGCGACAGTGCGTGTTCATTGCCACCCTATTCATTGTCCGATGACCTGATCGAGGAAATGAAACGCCAAACCGAAGCAATGGCAATTGGCCTCAACGTGGTTGGTCTGATGAACGTGCAATTCGCCATCAAAGATGGCGAAATTTTCATCCTAGAGGTCAACCCGCGTGCATCACGTACCGTGCCATTCGTGGCCAAGGCGATTAACAGCCCGATTGCATCCATTGCGGCGCGTGTGATGGCAGGTGAACCGCTGACCAATTTTGAATTGAAATCACCCCACCCCGATCATTTCGCGGTGAAAGAGGCGGTATTGCCATTCAACCGTTTCCCCGGTGTTGATCCATTGTTGGGACCAGAAATGCGCTCCACTGGCGAGGTGATGGGGTTGGACAAAACCTTTGAACGCGCATTTTTGAAATCACAATTGGGTGCGGGTACACCGTTACCATCATCGGGCACTGTGTTCATTTCAATCAAAGATTTGGATAAAACCCCGCTGATTTCAGAGGCGGCAACAATCTTGTCTGACCTTGGGTTTAACATCCTTGCCACGGGTGGCACGTCAACGTGGCTGACCGAGAATGGCATCAAAAACACCAAAGTCTTAAAGGTATTCGAGGGTCGCCCGAATATTGTTGATACGCTCAAAGACGGCGGTGTTGATCTGATCTTTAACACCACCGAAGGGTCGCAATCATTGGAAGATAGCCGCGATATTCGATCTGCCGCGCTTTACGGTAAAATCGCATATTACACCACCGCCGCTGCCAGTAACGCCGCCGCCAAGGCAATCCGCAATATGAGCGAGAGTGAAATCGAAGTGAACGCGCTGCAAAATTATTAAACCTGTTGAATATCAATCAAAACGCCCGAGCATCCGTTCGGGCGTTTTGCGTTTAACAGGTGCCATATGCCCCATTGCTAAAACTGCAATATTCCTGCGCCTGTCTTGTCGCGATCATCATGGCGCCAATATCATTGTCGCCCTGATAACACCGCGCAACCGTGCGCTTATATTGATCGACAACCACTTTATCACAGCGCACGACCTGCCCCTTGATCATATCGGTTAAATATGCACGCGATGTAACCCCTGCATCGGTATCGCGTTCTGGCGCATCAATGCCCCAAACCCGCACAGGCCAATCATGCCCATCGACCAAAAATGTATCGCCATCCGTCACCCATTTCACCACGCCTGAAAACGTAGCATTTGGGGCAGGCTTTGCAGGTTCAATGCGTGTCGGCGCCCCCAGATAGGTGATTAAACCAATCCCACCAAAAACCAACCAATTCATGATCACCGACGCATGTTTCATGGCAACAAACTACCACGTGTATTCCACCAACGCGAGACATGCAGTTTCACAAAACGTTTTGATTTTTCACGCATTTTCGATACCCTATTGTCAAAACAGGAGGAAACCATGCCAGAACTTGTTGCAAATTATTCCACCGCGCTGTTGGCGCTTGCCGTTTTGTCATTTGTCATGGTGATACAGGCCACAATTGCAGGTATTGTGAAAAACGTGATTTCGGGGCAAGACGCTGGCGTCACCGTACGCGGCAACATTGAACACCGCACATTTCGCGTGGTGCGCAGCCACGAAAACAGCGTTGAAAATTTTTCTGCCCTGATGGCGGCATCGCTCTTGGCGATGATCGCGGGTGCCAGCCCCGTTTGGGTAACCTATCTGGTGGTCAGCGCCGTGGTGTTGCGCATGTTGCACTGGGTGTTTTACGTCATGCGCGTGGGTGCGGATGCGGGTGGACCGCGCACAATTGCCTATGTCGCGGGCTTGTTGATCAATCTTGCCTTGGCGCTTTTGGCGATTATCGCCTTAATGTAATCACACCGGCCAACGTTGCGGTAATTTGGGATTGGTGCGCGCAGCCTTGATAATTTTGATATATTCCAACACCTTATGGTTAAACCCAATATCCAGCGTATTGGGTGCCATCCAATAGGTTTTGCCAATATGGCGGAACTTCTTTTTGCCCGGCGGCATAAAACAAATCGGATCATCCATGCGTTGGTAATTCACCACATGATGTTCACCGCGAACCTTTTTCGCGCCGCTTAAAACCTTGGGCGATGCAAATGCAATCGTGGGAATGCCAAGCGAGCTTCCGACAATTTGCGCGCTGGCACCGCCGAGCGAATGACCGATTACAAATTTGGGTTGTAACCCTTTGGCAAACGTAAACACCAATTGTGCGTGGCGTAAAAACCCACGGTGATAAAACCGCCCGCTGTCGCCTTTGATCTTTGATATATCCAGATTGAATTCAGGGTAATCCGAAATTTCATTGCTGCCTGGAATAACCAGTGTTTCGTCATCTAAGAAAAATGCCTGTGCGCCACCAACATCAAATCGGTGCGATACGTTTAACAATGTATTGGCATAGGCATGGCGAACCAGTTCGCCTGCTGCGATAATATCCATGATTTCACCTAAAATGATTTAAAACTGTGTTTACGTCACTATCATCATGCCGCGTGCCTGCATGTGACGAAACACACGCTTTGACGTGGCGAACGGGTTGACCATTCGCGCCCGAACCATCATTTAGGTATGAGGGAGAAATTCATGTACACACCAGCGATCACCGGCACGGGCGTTTTCACGCCAGAAAACACCATCACGAACGACGAATTGGTCGCGTGTTTTAATACATATGCACAAAAATTCAACGTGGATCACGCCGATCAAATTGCATCGGGTGACGTGGATGAAATGCCGATGTCGAATGCAGAGTTCATTTTCAACGCATCAGGCATCGAACAGCGCTATGTTTTGGATAAAACGGGCATCTTGAACCCCGACATTATGCATCCAAGCCTGCGCCAGCGCAGTGACGATGAACCAGGTGTCATGGCAGAAATGGCGCTTGATGCCTGTGCCAAGGCATTGGCCGATGCGGGCAAAACCGCCGCCGATGTTGATGCCGTGATTGTGGCGGCATCAAACCACGAACGCGCATACCCCGCCATTGCCGTCGAAATCCAAGATTTGATGGGGATCAAAGGGTTTGGTTTTGATATGAATGTCGCCTGTAGCAGTGCCACATTCGGCATCCAAGCCGCAGCAGATATGGTGCGCAGCGGCTCAATCCGAAGCGCACTTGTCGTGAATCCCGAAATTTGTTCGGCGCATCTGGAATGGCGCGATCGCGATTGCCATTTCATTTTTGGCGATGTGTGCACCGCAACCTTGATTGAACGCAAAGAAGACGCAACAGGCGATCATTTTGAAATTATCTCCACACGTTGTGCGACACAGTTTTCCAACAACATCCGCAACAACGATGGTTTCTTGCGCCGCACCCGCCCCGACGGCATGAAAGATCGCCGCGATATGCAGTTTATGCAAAACGGGCGCAAGGTGTTCAAAGAGGTCGTGCCAATGGTCAGCGCCCATATTTTGCAACACATGGCGGATGAAGGCATTGAAAACACCCAACTGTCGCGCATGTGGTTGCACCAAGCCAACAAATCCATGAATGATTATATCGGGCGCAAGGTCATGGGCCGTGTCCCAGAACCAGCGGAACAACCCAATATTTTACAAGATTACGCCAATACATCATCGGCGGGTTCCATCATCGCATTTTCGAAAAATTCCGATGATATGAAACCCGACGACATCGGTTTGATCTGTTCCTTTGGCGCAGGCTATTCCGTTGGCAGCGTGTTGTTGAAACGCTGTTAATCAGCGTTTCTTTTGCTTGATCGCACGGTTCACCATTTTCTGAAATGATTTATCCTTGGCGCGCCGCTCTGACAGGCTTGTGGAATTAAATTCATCCTCTGCCACCAATTTACGCCAGCGTTGCAATCGTGCGGGATCAACCGTGCCATCGGCGACGGCGGCCAGCACCGCGCATTTTGGCTCGCTTTCATGTTTGCAATCGTTGAAATGACATTGCCGCCCTAGATCGGCCAGATCGCCAAACACATCCTCCAACCCTGCGGACACATCGGTTAATTGCAATTCGCGCATACCGGGCGTGTCCAACACCGCGCATCCATCGGTGATAAAATGCAGATGACGCCGCGTGGTGGTATGGCGCCCTTTTGCATCATCCTCGCGGATACCTTGAGTCGCGATATTGCCCGCGGATAATGCATTGGTCAGCGTGGATTTCCCCACGCCCGATGATCCAACAAAGGCCACGGTTTTTCCAGGCTTGCACCATTGGGACAAAATCCCAGTCACATCGTCACTACGCGCATCAACAACCACAACGGACACCAGATCGGATATCGTTTCTGCTTGGGTGCGATATGTCTCAACATCATCGCATAAATCCGCTTTGGTCAGGATGATCACGGGGGTGACATCCGCCTCGAAAACCACCGCTAAATAGCGTTCCAGCCGCGCAATGTTGAAATCTTGGTTACAGGATGTCACGATAAACGCGGTGTCGATATTAGTCCCGATCAATTGCACGGCGCGCTCATGGCCCGCGGCGCGGCGCTTCATCACGGATTTGCGTTCCAATCGGCGGCTATGCGCAGGGCTATCGCGATCAAGCAACATCCAATCCCCCACGGTGGCATCTATCTGGGCGGGGATTTGCATATCAATACCATCGCCCATTACCTGAAACAGGCTACGGTGTACCTGTGTAATCCGCACCGGCGGATGCGTGGCCATTTCATCCACGTCGGTTTGCTGTGCGAAAAAGCTGCTCCAGCCTTGGGTTTCCAGTGTTGATAATTTGCGCGGTGTTCCCAAATTGCCGCCAAAAAACGCTGAGTAGTCTTTGGTCATGGTCTTATCTTTCATGTCCTGCCACGTATTTTACGCAGCACATTTATTTTCAAAATGAATTCATCACACCGCAAAACCCCCGATCAATCGGGCACATCTTTGTGGTGGGTTTGAAACGGAAGGGCGCTCTGCCTTCCCTTTTTAACGGGACATAAAATCTCCATCTGGGTTTGGGGAATGATAAACCGCAACGCGCACGCTGACAAGCAGGTGATCAATATTTCACCCCCTTGCCGAACATATCCCCCCGCGCTAGAAACCACATGTGAGGACGACCTCCCCCATTATGGGCATCACAGCGGGACGACCCGATTAAAAGGGTTCAACCATGCGCACCACATTTGATCGTATCCGCCACGCACTCAGCTTTGAAATTATTGGCCTGTTGGTCATCACGCCTCTTGGCGCATTGGCATTTCACATGCCGATCCACGATATTGGCATCGTCGCCATTTTGGCGGCAACGCTCGCGACACTTTGGAACTATATTTATAATCTGATTTTTGATCGCGCCATGTTGCGCATCCGCGGGTCGGTTCACAAAACCATTCCCATGCGCATCATACATGCGCTGTTGTTTGAACTTGGCCTGCTTATTGTTTTGCTTCCATTCGTGGCGTGGTATTTGCAAATATCTCTGATGCAGGCGCTGATTATGGATATCTCATTCGCGCTGTTCTATCTGATCTATGCGTTCGTATTTAACTGGGCATATGATTTGATATTCCCGATCCCAAACAACGAACAAACATCCTAGCCAATTTGATTGGGCGGTGTGTCACCTGTGAAAAAGACTCGCAGATTTTCCACCGCCAACAATCCCATATCGCTGCGCACGTCCAATGATGCCGTGCCAAGATGGGGTAACAAGGTGACGTTTTTCATTGCTATCAACGCCTCTGGCACTTCTGGTTCATGTTCGAACACATCCAGTCCCGCCCCAGCGATGGTGCCAGCGTTCAATGCCTTGATCAACGCTGTCTCATCAATCACATCGCCCCGCGCGGTGTTAACCAAAATCGCCTGCGGTTTCATCGCCGCTAACTCCGCCGCGCCAATCATGTGGCGGTTTGCACCACCCCCTGGAATATGAAGCGAGACAACATCGCTCGCACGCATCACATCGATGATGCTATCCATCTGTTTGGCGGGAACACCAAAATCGTCAACGCGGGATCGGTTGTAAAACACTACATCCATGCCAAACCCAAAATGCGCACGTTTGGCCATCGCCTTGCCGATATTGCCCATGCCAATAATGCCAAGCGTCTTGCCACCCAGATGCATCCCCAACAACTGTGTCGGATGCCAGCCTTCCCATTTACCCGCGCGCAATAATGCTTCGCCTTCGGATGCGCGCCGCGCTGTCATCAGGGCCAGCATCATCGCGATATCTGCGGTGGCATCGGTTACGGCACCGGGTGTATTGCACACAACAATCCCCGCGCCGTTCGCCGCCGCGACATCAATATGGTTATACCCCACCCCAAAATTGGCAATCACCTTGGTTTTGATCCCCCCATCAAACACATCGCCGTCCAGCGGATCGCGCAGGGTTGGTAAAAACCCGTCATATTGTGATAACACTTCGCGGATTTCACCCTTGGTCATGGGCGAAGTATCAAGGCGCATGGTCACATCAAAATGTTCCTCTGCGCGTTCAACCACCACATTTGGCAAGGGGCGGGAAATATAGATACAGGGGCGCATTAATGCATCCGCCCACCATCGGGCACCACCATATCAGGGGTCAGCAACACAATTTCCTTGTCTCCGTCTGGCAGGCCCAGAACCAGCACTTCTGACATCACAGGGCCGATTTGGCGCGGTGGAAAATTCACCACCGCCATCACTTGGCGCCCGATCAGGGTTTCGGGTGTGTAATGTTTGGTAATCTGTGCCGATGATTTCTTTTCACCAATCTCGCCACCAAAATCGATCCATAGCTTGATCGCGGGTTTGCGTGCCTCTGGGAATGGTTCGGCGCGGGTCACTGTGCCAACGCGCACATCAACGCGCATGAAATCGTCAAAACTTATTTTGTCCATTATTCTTTTCCTAATTCGCGGCTACGATCTGCGGCGGCGGTGACTGCGCGGTCTAACAGGGCTGGAAACCCATCGGTTTCATTCATCAAGACCTCTAGCGCCGCCGCGGTGGTGCCGTTAGGCGAAGTGACATTGATGCGCAGTTGCGTTGGATCTTCATCCGCCGCTTGTGCCAATGCCCCAGCACCAGCCACCGTTGCCTTCGCCAATTGCAATGCCATATCTTTGGGCAAGCCTTGCGCCACACCCGCCGCGGCCAATGTTTCAATCAGATGAAAAACATATGCAGGGCCAGACCCCGAAACAGCCGTCACCGCATCCATTTGATCTTCTGACGCTAAACGCACGGTTTGGCCAACCGCGCCCAGCAATGCTTCGCCCATTTGCATATCTGCATCATTGATATGGGGATTTCCGATCAATGCGGTAATGCCCTGTCCCACCGCCGCTGGCGTATTGGGCATGGCGCGAATTATCGGGGATTGATCGCCAAGCGCATCTGCAAATGCGCCAATTGATGTGCCCGCCGCAATGGATAGAAACACGGTTGAACCGTTGCCAAGTGCGCGCAACGCAGGCAACGCATCGCCCATCTTTTGGGGTTTGACGGCAATAATACAAATCGCGGGATTATCGGGAAGCGGCTCATTCAGATGCAAACCTTGTTGCACCAATCCTTGCACCCATTGGGATGGATGCGGGTCGATCACGGTGACACTATTTGCGTTTAAACCTTGTGTCAGCCAGCCTTGCAACATGGCCGAACCCATCTTGCCACAGCCCAGCAAAACCAGACCGTTTTCATTCACGCGTGATAATGTCATTTTTCCATCCCAGTCGATTCACTGGTTTGGGATAACACGGTTTATGCGCGCCCGTAAGCCTCGGAAATGGCAACATTCATGGATTCTGCTGGTGATTGGTCGCCCCAGCAGACCAATTGAAATGCCGGGTAAAACTTTTCACAGGCCAAAACCGCATTATGCATCATCTGATCAATCTGATCAGGCAGCGCAATCGCACCCCCTGACAGGGTTAATCCGTAGCGATAAATCATAATGCGTTCTTCGTTCCACATTGAAAAACTACCCGTCCAAAGCCGATCATTGGTCAGGTTCAAAACCTCGTACAATTCCGCCATTTTTTCGGCGGGGGGTTCCATTTCAAATGTACAGACCAACCGCAAGGTTTCGTCAAATCCAGACCAAGCAAGCGTTAATGTATAGCTACGCCATGATCCTTCGACGGTCAGTGCGATTTGATCTTCGCCAACGCGATCAAAATCCCAATCGCGGCTTTCGGCGAGGTTTTCGACGATGTCAATCGGGTGAATGTCGGTGGTTTCGAAATACTGCTCTGTCGCTGCCATGCCCTGTCCCCTTTTAATTCGGCTTTAAGGGCAAAACCCCCTAGGTATAGGGTGCCTTGCTAGGTATCGGGGTTTCTGATTGATCCCCTTACTAGATATGGTGTGCGCAAATCAGATGTAAGTAAAGGAAAAACTTGGGCAAGGCTTGGTTTACCCACAGAAAAGTTGCGGTTATCCACAAGAAAACCGCATCAATCTGTTAAAATATCAATGAAAGGCGTATGCCAATCTGTGACGGGCGTTATGCCATATCCGCGTCGATCAATCCTTTGGCGATCTTGGCATAGGCATCGGCAATTGGGCTGTCTGTTGCGGCAATCGGTGTGCCACCGTCCCCTGCCAAACGGATTTCCATATCCAATGGGATTTCACCTAAAAATGGCAACCCTTGTTTTTCCGCCTCGGCGCGTGCGCCGCCATGGCCGAAAATATGCGCCTCTTTCCCGCAATCGGGGCACACATAATGCGACATGTTTTCAATCATGCCTACGATGGGCGTTTTCAACTGATTGAACATATTCATCGCCTTGCGCGCATCCAACAATGCCACGTCTTGAGGTGTGGATACGATCACCGCGCCCGTCACTTTGGATTTTTGCGCCAATGTCAATTGCACATCACCTGTCCCCGGTGGCAGGTCAATAATCAGAACATCAAGTTCACCCCATTCAACCTGTCCCAACATTTGTTGCAATGCACCCATCAACATCGGCCCGCGCCAAATCACGGCCTGATCTTCGTCCAACATCAATCCCAGCGACATCATGGTCACGCCATGCGCTTGCAATGGAATAATGGTTTTACCATCGGGCGATGCTGGGCGTTTGCTCACCCCCATCATGCGCGGCTGGCTTGGTCCATGGATGTCGGCATCCAATAATCCAACGCGCCGCCCCTGTTTGGCCAGCGCCACCGCCAGATTGGATGAAACGGTGGATTTGCCAACGCCCCCCTTGCCCGATGCAATGGCCAATATCCGATCAACACCTGGAATGGATTGTGAATCCGCGGCCGGTTTTGGGTGGCCACCAATTTTCAAACTTGGCGGTGCCTTTGGCGCAGATGGGGATGTTAGGATCACGGACACTTTGCCAATGCCCGAAATCTGTTCCACCACCTGTTGCGCCGCGGCGCGCACAGGTTCCATACGCGGCCCATCTTCGGCCGATACCTCGATCACAAAACGCACATCGGATCCATCAATCGTTATGGCACGCACCATATCAAGTGCGACGATGTTTTTACCATTTGGCAAATGCACCGTTTCCAACTGTTCCAAAATGGCCTGTTTCGTGATCGACATAAGTATACCTTTTTTCACATTGCCCTAGACTGCGACCACTAAATTGGCCAAATAGAAAGAAAGGGCAAGCAGAAAGCATCGTTTAATTAAATGGACGTCATTTCCAAATCCATTCAACTGATTTTCAGCGGCGATCATGATTTATTCCAAATCGTTTTATTATCACTGCGCGTGAGCTTTACCGCGACATTCATCGCATCCTGTTTGGCCATTCCATTTGGCGCAATGCTGACCAATTATGATTTCACCGGCAAACGCGCGATCATGGTTGTGGCATCCGCATTCATGGCCCTGCCCCCTGTTGTGGTTGGCTTGCTGGTTTATCTGATGTTGTCGCGATCTGGGCCGCTTGGGGAATGGGGGCTTCTCTATACACCTAGTGCCATGATCATTGCCCAAACCATGTTAA
Source organism: Paramylibacter ulvae (assembly GCF_014652655.1). Lineage (GTDB taxonomy): Bacteria > Pseudomonadota > Alphaproteobacteria > Rhodobacterales > Rhodobacteraceae > Amylibacter > Amylibacter ulvae. The sequence continues at coordinate 21,637 of NZ_BMZF01000004.1, read as the reverse complement.
TTTTCCCCATCGTTTTGGTTTTGACGGTCGAGGCATTGAAACCCATCAAACGCGACTATTCCCATTTGATGAACGCATTGGATGTGCCACCCATGTTACGGCTTCGCACCATGATTTGGGATGCGCGATTTGCAATTTATACTGCGGTGCTCGCAGGGTTTGGTCGTGCCTTGGCAGAGGTGGGCGCGGTGATCTTGGTGGGGGGCAATATCAACGGGCAAACCCGTGTGATGACCACCACCATCGCACTTGAAAGTTCAAAGGGTAATCTTGAACTCGCCCTTGCGCTTGGGCTGATTTTAATCCTGCTGGCATTGATCATCAACGCAGCCATGCACGGGGTTGCCCGCATTGGCCAACGCTATCAGGTGACGCGCCAATGACGTTGATCGTATTTCACAAAACCACCTATGACGCGGATGGCCAATCCTTGGTCGGGCCGTTGAATATCACGCTTGATGCAACGGGTGTGACGGCATTGTTGGGTCATAACGGAGCTGGCAAATCGCTGTTTTTGCAATTGGCCCATGGCATGTTGCGCCCCACCGACGGGCGGGTTGAAATTGATGGGCAAGATGTGCGCGAAACACGCCGCACACGGGGCTTCATTTTCCAAAACAACGTATTGATGCGCCGATCCGTGGCGCAAAACGTGGCATTCGCGCTTGCGACCAGCAATATGTCACCATCGCAGAAATCCGAACGGGTTGATGAATTGCTAACCATGGTGCAACTGCGTGATCGCGCCGATCAACCCGCCGCATTATTATCTGGGGGAGAAGCACAGCGCATGGCATTAGCGCGTGCATTGATCAACGATCCCAGCATCGTAATGATGGATGAACCCACATCCAGCATGGATCCAGGCGCCACCGCCCAATTCGAGGCCATCATAACAGCGGTTAAATCCGCAGGAGTTGGATTTATTTGGGCCACCCATGATCGCGCACAGGCACAACGTTGTGCGGATCAGGTGATATTTATGGAGCGCGGTAAAATTTGCGAAGATTCCAGCGCCGAGGATTTTTTCCGCATGACCAGATCAGATGCGGCCAAACGATACCTGAACGGAGAAATATAATGCGCCCATTCATCGCCGCCCTCACCATCGCGATCAGCACCGCCAGCATGGCAATGGCCGATTTCATCACCGTGGCATCAACCACTTCAACACAAAATTCAGGGCTCTATGATCAAATCCTGCCCCAGTTCACCGCCCAAACAGGAATAGAGGTGCGTGTCGTGGCCGTTGGCACTGGCCAAGCAATCCGTATCGCGCAAAACGGTGATGCGGATGTGTTACTGGTACATCACCGCGCGTCAGAGGATGCATTCGTCGCCGAAGGCTATGCCAAGCAACGGTTTGATGTGATGTATAACGATTTCATCATTGTTGGCCCTAAAACAGATTTTGCACCCTCATCGTTGGATGAATTGCTGAATCATTTTGTGAAAACGGGTGACCAAACCTTCATTTCACGCGGCGACGACAGTGGCACACATAAACGCGAACGCGAGCTTTGGGCGAAATACGCAGAATCCATGCCTGCGGGTGATTGGTATCGCGAAATCGGGTCTGGCATGGGGGCCACGTTAAACATGGCCAGCGCAATCAATGGATTTACCCTGACAGATCGGGGTACTTGGTTGTCATTTGGGAACAAGGGTGATCTGGGAATCATCTGGCAACAAGACAAAGATCTACGCAATCCTTACGGCGTGATGGTGGTGGATTCGGATCGTTTCCCCCATGTAAAATCCGATTTGGCCATACAATTCGCGCAGTGGTTGATTTCCGATACGGGTCAAACCGCCATTGGTGATGTGCGAGTCGCTGGCAAACAGCTATTCTGCCCCAACGCAAATCAGCAGTCAGAACAGGAACAAACACCTGATGACGCATGTCCTGCCCAGTAATTAGTCAAAATCGCCAAAATAGGTCAGAGTTTCTGCACAAATGCATGAAGTGACGCTAAGTCATGCGCCGAACGCATAGCGGATTTGCACATTTCAGCCCTAGAAAAATCACAATGATAAGCTAAATATTATCACAAGAGCGGCGAGAGCCACTCCGCGCCCACCTCCTCCCGGGCGCCGAAATAGAAGCGTTGATATACACCTCCTCCCGTATGGAGACGCTTTATAAAAGAACGGTGATGCTCTACCTCCTCCCAGAGCATCGCCGTTTTTCGTTTTAAGAACAATTATTTAGCTATGCATTTTGCGAAAAGCGGAAATGCAAAACTATGCCTACTCAACATGGCTGAAACCCTTATGTATGGGTTAACGGAACACGAACGAAGGAAAACAAAATGGCTTTTCTAACACAAACACAGACTAAACCATCATTGCTGAACATCTTGGCAGACAAAATCGACGGTTTGAAAAAATCATATGCACAATACCGCGTTTACGCACGCACCGTTGCAGAACTGTCAGAGCTTTCAACCCGCGATCTTAACGATCTGGGTATTGGCCGCGGTCAAATCCGTGCGATTGCACGCGACGCAGCCTACGGCGCTTAAGAGATTCTTCACGGCCTTGTATTAGGCAATGAACAAGGGTTGTTGCGTTCCCCCTAGTACGCAAACCTTTAAATATTAACGGCGATGCACACTCCTCCCTCGTGCATCGCCGTTTTTTTATTCTGCGTCGAAAACTTCCAATGCTGCGTTCAATCCATTGATCGCGGCAGGAAACCCACCATACAGCGCCATTTGCCAAATCACTTCGCCGATTTCTTGTTGGGTTAACCCCGCTTTGCGCCCACCTGCGATATTCACCTTTAACTGTGGTTTGGTATGCCCACCGAGCGCGGTCAACGCCGCAATCGTTGCGATATAGCGGGATTTCAAATCCAAACCATCGCGTGCGTATTGACGACCATAGGCGAAATCAACCACGCCTTCGGCCATGCCCGGCACCAAATGCCCATATCGTTCATTTAATGCGTCTTCCATGCCGGGGTTTAATTCTTCGGATAATGCGCGTCCACGCTCTGTCGTGTTCATGATAAATTGCTTTCGTTTTGGAGGTATCCAAAACAAAACACGTCACGAAACATTGGTAAAGTTTTTAAAACGGCACATCATCGGATGAAACATCATCCGCCGCGGTAACAAAACTGGCGACAACCTTTTTCGCACCGCCATTTTCAAACACGATGGATAACTTATCACCTTCAACCCCGATCACCGCGCCAAAGCCAAGTGCACTGTGATGCACACGATCGCCAATGCCAAAACTGGATACGACCTTTGCGTCAATCACCAGACTGCTGGTTTTCTTGGGTTGGCTTAACCCGCGCGACGATGTGCGTTCCTGCATCCGTTTCCAACCGGGTGATGCATATGCATCCGCATTCGACACTCGTTCGGTTAACCCCGAACTGTAATCGTTGCCTGCACCCATTCCACCATACAGACCAGGGGGCGTTAATACCTCTACATGTTTGGCGGGTAATTCATCAATGAAACGGCTTGGCATTTGCGATTGCCATTGGCCGTACACACGCCGATTGGCGGCAAATGAAATGGTGCAATGTTCCTCGGCTCGCGTAATCCCGACATATGCCAGACGGCGTTCTTCCTCGACCCCCTTTTGCCCAGATTCATCCATCGAACGTTGGGAAGGAAACAACCCATCTTCCCATCCGGGCAGGAACACCACGGGAAATTCCAAACCTTTGGCCGCGTGCAATGTCATGATGCTCACCTTTTCGGTGGCGTCCGTGGCATCATTTTCCATGATCAGGCTGACATGTTCCAAAAACCCTTGCAGGTTTTCAAATTCTTCCAACGCTTTGACCAATTCTTTCAGGTTTTCCAACCGACCGGGGGCCTCTGGCGTTTTATCGTTTTGCCAAAATGCCGTGTATCCGCATTCATCCAATATCACTTGTGCCAATTCAACATGGCTCACGGTTTCATCGCGCAACGCCGCCGACCAGCGATCAAACCCAGCAACCAGCGTGCCAAGTTCCTTGCGTGCCTTGGCAGATAACCCACCTTGTTCAACCAAGATGCGCGACGCTTCTAACAGTGACACGCCATTGTCACGCGCAACCTGATTGATGGTTTGCTGTGCCTTGTCACCAATGCCGCGTTTGGGCGTATTCACAATGCGTTCAAACGCCAATCCATCATCGGGGGAAACCGCCACACGAAAATACGCCATCGCATCACGGATTTCCAAGCGTTCGTAAAACCGCGGCCCACCAATCACGCGATACGGCAAACCAATGGTTAAAAACCGATCCTCAAAGCTTCGCATTTGATGTGATGCCCGTACAAGGATTGCCATATGATCAAGGCTGATGGGATCAAGCCCGCGCGTTCCACGTTGGAAATTTTCAATTTCCTCGCCGATCCAGCGTGCCTCTTCTTCGCCGTCCCAATGGCCGATCAAGCGAACCTTTTCGCCATCAGTCCGATCCGTCCACAATGTTTTGCCCAGTCGCGTGGTATTGCCCGCAATCACCCCCGACGCAGCACCCAAAATATGGGGTGTCGATCGATAGTTTTGCTCAAGCCGGATAACCTTTGCGCCCTCGAAATCCTTTTCAAAGCGCAGGATATTGCCCACCTCGGCACCACGCCAACCGTAAATCGATTGATCGTCATCGCCCACGCAACAGATGTTTTTGTGTTCCGATGCCAACAGGCGCAACCACATATATTGCGCCACGTTGGTATCTTGATATTCGTCCACAAGGATATATTTGAACCAGCTTTGATAGCGGCGCAAAATATCGTCGTGCTTTTGAAAAATCATCACCACATGCAACAACAGATCACCAAAATCCACGGCATTGAGCGTGATCAATCGCGCCTGATATTGCGCGTATAATTTTTGCCCCTTGCCATCGAAACCGTCTTCGCCAGCGGTAACATGTTCGGGCGTCCATGCACGGTTTTTCCAACCATCAATCATCCCCGCCAATAATCGCGGCGGCCAGCGTTTTTCGTCAATCCCTTCGGCGCGGATCAATTGTTTCATCAATCGGATCTGATCGTCTGTATCCAAAATGGTGAAATTGGATTTCAACCCAACCAATTCCGCATGACGGCGCAGGATTTTCACACAAAGCGAATGAAACGTGCCAAGCCAGGGCATGCCTTCGACCATTTCGCCCAACATGCCCCCCACACGCATTTTCATTTCGCGTGCGGCCTTGTTGGTGAATGTCACCGCCAAAATTTCATTTGGACGCGCCATGCCCGTATTCATCAAATGCACAATGCGTGTGGTCAACGCTTTGGTTTTACCCGTGCCAGCACCCGCCAACATCAACACCGGCCCTTGCAAGGTTTCCACCGCGTCACGTTGCGCTGGGTTCAACCCACCCAGATAGGGCGCAGAGCGCATGCCCATCGCCTGTTGCGACAGGCTGGGTTGGGTTGCGGCCTCAAATGCGTCTGATTCTTCCCATTCATTCATGCCCGCCACAATAGACCGCATCGCAAAATTTGAAAACCCATGTTCCGTAATTGTTCCGCGCATTTTTCGCCATTGTCAAGAACGCGCAATCTTCGCATAGTTTATTCATGGATTTAGAAAACAAATACCCCAGCCTTGATGACATTAAACGCCGCGCAAAATCACGCCTGCCCCATTTCGCATGGGAATATGTTGATAGCGCGACGGGCAAAGAGGATCAGAAACATCGCAATCGCGCCGCGCTTGATCGGGTTTTGTTTCACACCAAAATATTACAGGGGGAATATACCCCCGATATTTCCACGCGGTTTTTGGGGCATGATTTTGCCACGCCATTTGGCATTGCGCCCATTGGCATGTCGGGGATGATTTGGCCCAACGCCGAACCGATTTTGGCGGATAAGGGGCGCGAACATAATATCCCCTATTCCATGTCCACGGTTGGAACCCTGACACCTGAAACCATCGCACCCCATCTGGGCGAACATGCGTGGTTTCAATTCTATCCCGCACGCGATCTGGAAATTCGTGCCGATATGATCAAACGCGCACGTGCGGCGGGGTTCACCACGCTGGTGCTGACCGTCGATGTGCCCATGACCAGTATTCGCGAACGCCAAAAACGCGCACAGCTCACCATCCCGCCGCGCATCACCCCGAATATGATTTGGCAATCCATCACCCATCCAACATGGGCAATGGGGATATTGAAACATGGCAAGCCACGTCTGCGATTTGCCGAGGATTATCTGAAACTGGGGGGCAAGGTTTCATCCACCGCCCATGCGGGTTACGTCATTCGCGGCATGCCCGACTGGGATTATCTGGCCAGTCTGCGTGATATGTGGGATGGCCCGATGATCGTAAAAGGTGTCACCACCCCCGCGGATGCCACCCGTCTGGCGCAAACGGGGATTGATGCCATATGGGTGTCCAATCACACGGGGCGCCAATTTGATGGTGGGTTGGACAGTATTTCAATGTTACCCCCCATTCGCACAGCCCTTGGCCCCAATTTCCCTGTGATATTTGATAGCGGCGTTGAATCGGGTCTTGATATCATCCGTGCCTATGCACTGGGCGCTGATTATGTCATGTTGGGGCGGGCGTTTCATTATGCATTGGCGGCGTTCGGCGCAACAGGAATTGACCATTTGATCAATATCTTACGTGCCGATATCGAATCGAATTTGGCGCAAATGGGGGTAAAAAACCTCAAGCATTCGCCAAAAGCGTTAGCGCTAACGGAAATCCAGCCGCAAATTGCCTCAAAATGACGCTAAATCTCAAATTTTGCTTACAAAACACGATATTGTCGCTTAAAAATTGTCCTAACGTCAAACCTCTACCCCGAATAGGTGAAGCCATATGAAATCCTTTAAGAAAATTCTGATCGCCAACCGCGGTGAAATTGCCATTCGCATCATGCGTGCTGCCAATGAAATGGGCAAAAAAACCGTCGCCGTATTTGCAGAAGAGGATAAGTTGGGGCTGCATCGGTTCAAGGCCGACGAGGCATATCGCATTGGCGAGGGCATGGGGCCAGTGGCCGCATATCTGAGCATCCCTGAAATTATTCGTGTCGCGAAAATGTCGGGCGCGGATGCCATTCATCCCGGTTACGGGCTGTTGTCCGAAAACCCCGATTTCGTTGACGCCTGCGAAGAAGCAGGCATTAAATTCATCGGTCCCAAGGCAAAAACCATGCGCCAATTGGGTGACAAAGCATCGGCACGGCGCGTGGCGATGGAGGCAGGCGTGCCTGTCGTTCCCGCCACCGAAGTGTTGCCCGATGATATGGCCGAGGTACGCCGCATGGCGGACGAGGTTGGCTATCCTTTCATGCTCAAGGCATCTTGGGGTGGTGGGGGGCGCGGTATGCGCCCGATCATGGATGAATCCGAACTCGAAGAAAAAGTATTGGAAGGACGACGCGAGGCAGAGGCCGCATTTGGCAATGGCGAGGGATACCTTGAACGTCTGGTCCAACGCGCCCGCCACGTAGAGGTGCAAATTCTTGGCGACAGCCATGGCAATATTTATCACCTGTTTGAACGCGACTGTTCCGTGCAACGTCGCAACCAAAAGGTCGTGGAACGCGCCCCTGCCCCTTATCTGACGGAAAAACAGCGCACGGAACTTTGCGAATTGGGTCGTAAAATCTGTGCCCATGTTGGCTATGAATGTGCAGGTACGGTTGAATTCCTGATGGACATGGACACAGACGAATTTTTCTTTATCGAGGTGAACCCGCGCGTTCAGGTGGAACATACCGTCACGGAAGAGGTCACCGGCATCGACATCGTGCGCGCCCAGATTAAAATCGCCGAAGGCGCCACATTGGAACGCGCCACAGGTGCGGCGAGCCAAGCAGACATCAAATTGAACGGGCATGCGTTGCAAACCCGTATCACCACCGAAGATCCGCAAAACAATTTCATCCCCGATTATGGCCGCATCAGCGCCTATCGTTCTGCCACGGGTTTGGGTATTCGTCTTGATGGTGGTACGGCATATTCTGGCGCGGTTATCACACGTTATTACGACAGCTTGCTGGTGAAAATCACCGCCAAGGGGCCAAGCCCTGCGAACGCGATTGCGCGGATGGATCGTGCGCTGCGCGAATTTCGTATTCGCGGCGTATCGACCAATATCGCCTTTGTAATCAACCTGTTGAAACATCCAACATTCTTGGACAACACCTATACCACCAAATTTATCGACACGACACCCGATCTGTTTAAATTCCCACAGCGTCGTGATCGTGCGACCAAGATTTTGAACTATATCGCCGATGTCACCGTGAACGGACACCCCGATGTGGAAGGGCGCGCAGAACTTGATCCGTTAATCAAGGCACCAAAAGCGCCAAAAAACCACGCCGATAAACCCGCATACGGTACGCGTAACCTGCTAGAGGACAAGGGGCCACAGGCCGTGGCTGACTGGATGGGTGAACAAAAACAACTGTTGATCACCGACACCACCATGCGCGATGGCCACCAATCATTGTTGGCAACCCGCATGCGCAGCCACGATATGATCAAGGTCGCCGAGGCATATTCACACAACCTGCCACAACTGTTTTCAATGGAATGCTGGGGGGGTGCCACATTTGATGTGGCATATCGTTTCTTGCAAGAATGCCCATGGCAACGCTTGCGCGATTTGCGCCGTCGCATGCCCAACCTGATGACGCAAATGTTGCTGCGTGCATCAAACGGTGTGGGCTACACCAACTATCCCGATAACGTGGTGCAAGAATTCGTTCGCCAAGCCGCCACCAGCGGCGTGGATGTGTTCCGCGTGTTTGACAGTTTGAACTGGGTCGAAAACATGCGCGTCGCAATGGATGCGGTTGTTGAAAACGGCAAGGTTTGCGAAGGCACGATTTGTTATACAGGCGATATTTTGGACCCGAACCGTGCCAAATATAACCTTAACTACTACGTCAAAATGGGTAAGGAACTGAAATCCGCAGGCGCACATGTTCTGGGCCTAAAAGACATGGCTGGTTTGCTAAAACCATCTGCCGCACGCGTATTGGTGAAGGCGTTAAAAGAAGAGGTCGGATTGCCGATCCATTTCCACACCCATGATACATCTGGCATTGCGGGTGCCACAATCTTGGCCGCGGCCGAGGCTGGCGTTGATGCGGTTGATGCCGCAATGGATGCCTTCAGCGGTGGCACATCGCAACCTTGTCTTGGGTCCATCGTCGAAGGATTGCGCCACACTGATCGCGACACAGGATTGGATATCGCACATATTCGCGAAATCAACGATTATTGGGAAGGTGTGCGCGCCCTTTACAAACCATTTGAAAGCGGCCTGTCATCCCCCGCATCCGAAGTATACTTGCACGAAATGCCTGGTGGCCAATTTACCAACCTCAAAGCGCAAGCGCGTTCATTGGGATTGGAGGATCGCTGGCCAGAGGTTGCAAAAACCTATGCCGATGTGAACCAAATGTTTGGTGATATCGTCAAAGTGACCCCATCGTCCAAGGTTGTGGGCGATATGGCCTTGATGATGGTAACACAGGATCTTACCCGCGCGGATGTGGAAAATCCCGAAACAGAGGTCGCATTCCCTGACAGTGTTGTCGATATGATGCGCGGCAATCTGGGCCAACCAGAGGGCGGTTTCCCCGATGGAATCGTATCCAAGGTTTTGAAAGGTGAAAAACCAGATACATCACGCCCGGGCGAACACCTGAAACCCCTTGATCTGGAAGCGGAGCGTGCAAAACTGTCCAAAGAACTGGATGGTTTCAAGGTCGATGATGAGGATTTGAACGGTTATCTGATGTATCCAAAGGTGTTTTTGGATTACATGGGACGCCATCGCAAATTTGGCCCTGTGCGCACCATCCCAACCAAAGTTTTCTTTTACGGGATGAACCAACGCGAAGAAATCACCGCAGAAATTGATCCAGGGAAAACGCTGGAAATTCAATTGATTGCTGTGGGTGATACCGATGATGACGGTCAGGCGCGCGTGTTCTTTGAATTGAACGGTCAACCACGCACGATCCGCGTAACAGATCGGTCCAAGGCCGCAACCAGCGCCAAACGCCCAACGGCGGAATCTGGCAATGCCGCCCATGTTGGCGCACCCATGCCCGGTGTGATTTCATCCGTTGTGGTCAATGTCGGCCAAGAGGTGAAACAGGGTGATATGCTGTGCACCATCGAGGCGATGAAAATGGAAACAGGCATCAACGCCGAACGTGATGGCGTGATCAAGGCGATCCACGCCCCCGCAGGTTCACAAGTTGACGCCAAGGATTTGTTGATCGAATTCGAAGCGTGACGCAAATACCAACGATTGATCTGCCCCAAATCAAAGCCGCGCAAAAAACGCTGGCGGGGCAGATTATCAAAACACCCATTGTTGATCTGAACCAACCCCAAATGGTTGACGCCCTGCCCGATGGATGTCGTGCGACACTGAAACTGGAACTGTTTCAAATGGCGGGATCGTTTAAGGCACGCGGCGTTTACCTGTCTGTGCAAAACCTCACCGATGAACAGCGCAAATCGGGTGTCGTTGCCGCCAGTGGCGGCAATCATGCGCTTGCGGTGTCATGGGCGGCCAATGCCGCAGGGATCAGCGCCAAAATCGCCATTCCACGCCATGCCGATGCCATTCGCATTGATGGCTGTCGTGCACTGGGGGCTGACGTTATCCTGTGTGATGATATCGCCCATGCATTTCAATCCATGCAAGATATCGCGATCGCTGAAAACCGCGCCATATTGCACCCGTTCGAAGGGTTATCCATGTCGCTTGGCTCGGCCACATTGGGCGCTGAATTTCATGCCCAAGTCGATGATCTAGATTTCGCCATTTTCCCCGTGGGTGGTGGTGGGTTGATCAGCGGGGCGAGCGCGGCGCTGAAACTGTTGAACCCTGCGATCGAGATTTACGGCATTGAACCATTTGGTGCGGATACGATGTATCGCAGCTTTGCCAGCGGCAAACCCGAACAGATTTCAACGGTGGATACTATCGCCGATAGTCTGGGATCACCCACCGCCCTGCCCATTTCATTTGACCTGACACAACAAAATGTCAGTGCCATTCACCGCGTGCACGACGATGAAATGCGCCGTGCAATGGCGTTGATGAATCAATCGTTAAACCTGATGCCAGAACCCGCCTGTGCGGCAGCACTTGCAGGGTTGATCGGCCCATTGCGCGATATTTGCGCGGGCAAACGTGTGGGCATTTTGGCCTGTGGTGCAAATATCAGCTTGGAAAAATTTCAAACCATTCTAGGGTAGTCGCAATTTTCGATTTGCGAGGGATGTGATGCATAAAATCTTGGTCATGACGGATATTCACCTGTGCGAAGCAGGGGAAACGATTATCGGGCTTGATCCGTTGGATCAGTTTCAACGCGCACTTGATCACGCGGCCAAAACCCACCCCGATGCCAAAGCGTTATTTTTAACGGGTGATCTGACCCATGCGGGAACACCTGCACAATATCAGGCATTAAAATCCGCGATTGATGGATACCCGATCCCGATCACATTGTTGATCGGCAATCACGATGAACGCGAACCGTTTCTGGCGGCATTCCCCAATGCACCCCAAGCGCCCGATGGTTTCATCCAATCGGTGCAAACCATTGGCGATGATGTGATTATCACGCTTGATACGGTTGATCGTTCATTGGACAGCCTGATGGGACATGCGGGTTTTTTATGCCCTGCACGTCTGGCTTGGCTGGAACAACAATTGATCAATGCAGGTGATGCGCGGGTATTGTTATTCCTGCATCACCCGCCCCATGACATCGGGTTTCCAGGGATGGACATGATCCGTATACGCAATGGCGATGAATTGCTGGCACTGTTAAACCGTTTTCCCAATGTCGCCCATTTTTTCGCGGGTCATGTGCATCGTACAATTTCGGGCACAACACAGGGACAGAGTTTTTCCATGTTCAAAAGTACCTGCCATCAGATGCCGATGGTCACGGATGTTTGTGACCCGTCCTTATCGGTGGAAGAACCCGCGGCCTATGGCATTATTTTCGTCTCGAATGACAGCATTGTTGTCCACAGCGAAGATTACGATATCGCCGTTGAAGCGGGCGCGGCCAAACGCGATGGCGCGTCTCAGGTCACGGCGGATCGTGTTTGAAATTTCGCGTCTTGCCACAGGTTATCGCGCATGATCCGCGCCAATATATCCACCGCTTGATCAATATCGCCGCTATCTAAATACAAGGGCGTGAACCCAAATCGGATCAGGTCAGGTGCACGAAAATCGCCGACCACACCGTGGTGGATCAAGGCCTGCATCACTGCATATCCGTTTTCACATTGAAACGACACTTGCGATCCGCGCAGTTGCGGATCACGCGGGCTGGCCAATGTTAATGTGGGGCAGTGTTGTTCAACACCACTGATAAATCGTTCTGATAATGCAATGGAATTACTGCGCAATTCATCCATTGAAACCCCGTCCCACACATCAAGCGCGGCATCCAGTGCCGCCATTTGCAAAATCGGCGGTGTGCCGACGCGCATGCGATCAATCCCGCCCGCTGGGCGATACCCCAATTCAAACGCAAACGGCGCATCATGGCCAAGCCATCCTGACAATGACGGATCAATGCGATCAATCAAATCGGGGCGTACATAAATAAACGCAGGCGCCCCCGGCCCACCGTTCAGATATTTATAGGTGCAACCAACCGCAAATTCTGCGCCACTTGCCCCCATATCAACGGGAACCGCCCCCGCCGAATGCGCCAGATCCCAGATCACCACCACACCCAAATCCTGTGCGGCCTTGGTCAGCGCCAACATGTCATGCATACGCCCGCTGCGATAATCGATATGCGTTAACATCAACACCGCTACGTCAGATGTGATATGTTCCAACACTTTATCAGGATCCACCACGCGCAATTCATGCCCGCGATTCAGTGTGTTGAGCAATCCTTGCGCCATATACAAATCAGACGGAAAATTGCCATTGTCGGATAATACAACACGGCGGTCGGGGTTCAGGTTGAGCGCCGCTGCCAATGCCTGATACACTTTGATCGACAGGGTATCGCCCAACACCACGCTGCCATTGGCGCATCCCAACATGGCACCAATTCGATCTCCTAATCGCGTTGGCATATCCATCCAACCCGCATCGTTCCAACCTTTGATCAACATCGCGCCCCATTCATCGTGAACGGTTTGTGACAGGCGCGTGGGCACGGATTTTGGCAATGGCCCCAGTGAATTACCATCCATGTAAATCACACCGTCTGGGATTTGAAACAGGTCTTTTTTCACGGTGTTCTCCGATAAATTAGAATGGGCGTAGGATGGTTTGCATCAAGGCAGAGTTGTGATCGCGCAGCCCGTCGATCACATTAAAATGGTGGCGATCTGGTTCCACGATTTCATCGCTCCAGATCCCAAGCCCGCGCCAGATATTTGCAATCAATGCGTTTTGGCGCAAAAATTCCGAACGCTCACCCCCGCCCACCCAGGCGGTGATACGCGCATCCTTGCGTGGTATTTTCAATGCTGGGCTGCTTTCAATGGCCGCGGACATATCCAAGCCCAGCGCATCATTGATTTTTGTCTGTAGTAATGGGCGCAAATCAAACAGCCCCGAAATCGGCACCACATGGCGAATTCGTTTGGCGATATCGGGCGCAATGGGCGCATCCGTTTGGCACATGGATGCCACCAAATGCCCCCCTGCGGAATGCCCTGCCAACACAATGGGGCCGCCGTATTGCCCACCCGCATGATCAATCGCCGCCCCAACCATTTTTATAATCGTTGCAATGGATACATCAGGGCACAGATCATACGATGGCAAAACCGCCACCCATCCCGCATCAACCGCACCCTGCGCCAAATGCGACCAGATGGATTTGTCCGTGGCTTGCCAATATCCACCATGGACAAAGACAAACAATCCTTTGGGCGTTTGATCGGGAAAAAACACATCGTATTTTGCGCGATCCGTAGCACCAAATGCCGCGCTATATGGAAGATCCAATTTGCATGTCACATTGGCGCGAAACGCCGCTGCATCGACTGCCCATGCATCGCGGATCAGCGCACTATCAACGATATGCCCCGAATTTTCATAGGCATCATCCCAATCGGTAATCTGAAAACCAGCCATATATCCCCCCATGTGTTGCGGGTATTAAATACATCCCACACGCTATGCGCAATTGCCAAGATCAGCGAACGCATGGGTTACGGATTGCTAAATCATCTGCGCTATAACATCGTTGACGTCAAAATTGTGGTTCTTGGTTTGCGGGGCTGACATCCCATATGCAAATCTGCTGAATTTCACTGGTGAGCAAGGTTAAAAACCTTTGGCATTTCGGATTAACACCCCGAAAGAACGAACCGCTTGGCGGGCCTGCCCATATATTTCTGTTACTGCATCATTTGCATGACACATGAAACAAACCCCGCAACGTAAACGCGTTGCGGGGCGTTTGTGCTGTTATGCGGGCAATGTGCCGTTTGAAATATAGCGCAGCATATCAACAACCTGCTTAGGGTGTTCGCACACGGCCAGTGCGGCGGCGTCCACCTCTTTTAACGCATGTTGATGATCAGGCCCGTGGATCACGATCAGCGATTTACCAAGCGCTGCGGCATAGCCCGCGTCAAAGGCTGCGTTCCATTGTTTGTATTTGTCGCCAAAGCGCACCACAACAATATCCGCATCCGCAATACCCTTGCGAATGCGCATCGCGTTGAGCTTGGCCGATTTGTGATCGTGCCAGAATTTATCCGATTCCGCGCCCATGATGGCAGGTCCACAATCATCCGATGCCCCGTGATCCGTGACCGCCGATGCAAATGTCACATCCAGCCCCGCATCACCACAGCCCGTTTCGATTTCATTGCGCCAATCGGTGTGGATTTCGCCTGATAAAAACACATTCAATCCCATGATATTTCCTTTCATCTTTCCCCTGTTAGGCCAGAAATGGCCAAAATCAGCAAGAGATGAAAATTTTTTGCAAAAGCGTGTTTTTCCCCTTGCGAGTCGCGGCTGTATGCTTATAACGCCCCTTACCCAAGGGGATGAAACAAGCCTCACATATGGAAGCGGGCGTAGCTCAGGGGTAGAGCATAACCTTGCCAAGGTTAGGGTCGGGCGTTCGAATCGCCTCGCCCGCTCCAAATAAAACAAAGGGTTGCAACACATGTTGCAACCCTTGTCTCGTTTCAGATCAAACGATTTATCTTACCCAACGACATCATCATGGATCTGTCTTGGGCTTGTGCGCCCATCGTGCGAGTGCAATAAAACAATTAATCTTACACAGGTCAAAGATGCCCAAATCCAAATCCCGCCCCCGTGATATGCCCGATGGAGATTTCCAATTTATCGCGCTGGATGTGGAAACCGCAAACGCAGACAGCGCGAGCATCTGTCAAATTGGGATTGCCTGTGTTGGATATGACAATCACATTCAAACCTGGTCCACTTATGTTGATCCGCAGATGCCGTTTGCACCGTTTAACATTGATCTGCACGGAATCGGGCCAGACACGGTGCAAGGTGCCGATAGTTTTGCCCGGTTATGGCCCGACATGGAACCATTGCTGGCGCGCCACCCAATGGTGCAGCACAGCCGTTTCGATGAAAAGGCCATCAACGCAGCATGCAAGGCACATCGCCTGATCCGCCCGCGCCTAAACTGGCACGATAGCGTCACAATCGCGCGCGCCGCGTGGCCAGAGCTGCGTGGAAATGGCGGTCATGGGCTGGCCAATTTGAAACAGGTGTTGGATCTAGATTTTCAACATCACGATGCCGGCGAAGACGCACGCGCCGCCGCTATGGTGGTGTTACACGCACAGGCCGTCGCCAAAGACGCCCCAGTTATCACCGCATTGCGCCGCAAACCGATACAGCTCTCTTGGCCGTTTTAAGGCTGGCCTTGATCCTACCCCGTCAGTTTAGGCGAATTATCAATCCTGTAGTGAATGACTAAACGCTTTGAAAAACGGAGCGATCAAAAAATCAAAGAACGTAATTTTCCGCCCCTCCAACGCCAAGCTGACGGGCATATCTCTGGAAAGACGCAACAACCCATCCAAATTATCGCGCAGATTGGCAATATCCGTAACCGCAATGCTTGCCTGTGCGTGAAATTTACATTGTATCTAAAACAAAAAGCCCGCGAAATAATCGCGGGCTTTGAATTGGATCGTTGTTAAATTTTACTCGGCAGCGGTTTCGATTTTATCTTGGGTTTTGGTTTCAAAATCGCTGGCGTCATGGCGTTCGTGCAGTTGCTCGGATGGCTCGCCCCACCCACGGTTTACCATTTTTCCGCGTTGATATGCAGGGCGTGCGAACACCTCGTCTGCCCAACGGTTCAGGTTTTTATAACTGCCAGTATCCAAAAACTCTGCGGCATCATAAACTGTGCCTTTCACCACGGCACCATACCATGGCGCGGTTGCGATATCAGCGATGGAATATTCGTCTCCGCCCAAGAATTGACGATCAGCCAAATTGCGATCTAACACATCCATTTGGCGCTTGGCTTCCATTGTGAAACGATTGATCGCATATTCGAATTTTTCAGGTGCATAGGCATAGAAATGGCCAAAGCCACCCCCCAGATACGGTGCGGAGCCTTGCAGCCAGAACAACCAATTTAACGCCTCTGTGCGTGCGGCAGGATCTTTGGGCAGGAATGCATCAAATTTTTCTGCCAGATATAACAAAATCGCACCGCTTTCAAAAACGCGGCTGCCTGTTGTGGTGTCAAACAGAGCGGGGATTTTTGAATTTGGGTTTACGTCAACGAACCCGCTGCCAAATTGATCACCCTCTTGGATGTTGATCATCCATGCATCATATTCCGCACCTGTGTGCCCTGCGGCCAACAGCTCTTCGAGCATGACTGTCACCTTAACCCCGTTTGGTGTTGCAAGTGAATAAAGCTGCAACGGATGTTTGCCCGTTTGCAATTCTTTGTCATGGGTCGGGCCCGAAATGGGGCGGTTAATACTGGCGAATTTTCCGCCACTTTCGGCATCCCATGTCCAAACTTTGGGTGGGGTATATGTCATGTCATTCTCCTTGCAAATTTGCACCGACCCTAGGCGTATTGTGCACGGGGATTAAAGCGCGAAAATCAACATTCACACCAAATTTACATTTCGTCGTAAATATCGCCAGCGGCATAGCCAAATTGGCGTACGAAAACCAATGTAACAAGGTGCGAATTAACTCTAAGTTGCGAATTTTATTTTCGTTTCGTTAATCGTTTGCTGAATCATAAAATGAATGCCTAAAACTCGTGATTACAAAAACGAGATTGCTACTGGAGCATGTATGCTAAAGCCGGCGCAGCCAACACAATTGCACGCCTGGATTGTAGAAGCATCTAAAGTATATTTTCCTTCAAAATAGGTATCGGCCGCGCAAATGCAGCGAGGGTCCACTTTCCGCCCAATTTAGACATTCTTGAATATCATGACAATGTCACTGTATCCGCCTAGAAAAGCGCTGCTCATCAAAATTACCGTCAATGGAAATCAAACGAACTCAACAATGGAAATTATAGGCAATCACATTGGTATTAGGTAAAAACGATTCCGTTCTTTTCAACAACAGTAAGACTTTAACATCTCACTGCTTCCGAATCCAAAAACACGATTTTCGCCTCGCAGCAAAAAACGCACAACACACTGATATTTAATTGAAAAATGGTGCCCACACGGACTGTGATTTAACGTGTAAGTTATTATAATTAAAAGAAATAAAAATTATATTTTAATGCTGCACCCCCATATATACCCCCCAGTATAACGAAATCTCTCTTTCACAACATTAAACAGGCTTCACCCAAATTGAACGCTATTTAATCTCTTCAGGTTTATCACGAGTGTAAAAACGCTTCGCAACCGAATTGATTTGCCCAGACTTGAACAAACCACGCATTGTCCATTCGGGTTGATCTCCCGCGAACAGGTCCAAAAAACCAATTGCTTGAGTTGAGTCTTGCTCTACGTTTTCTTTAAAGCTCCACCATGTTCGCAAATCATTAACCACAGCACTTGGATGCTGTTCATGATTAAAGTCGGCTTTGATAACCAATCCTCTGACATTCAAACAGAATGCAACATATGCGTATCCCTCGGGCCAGAAGTACGCAGGGTTTGATGACGGACAAGCCACAGTTTACCAGTTCGCTACACACTAAATTCCGCGCCGCAGCGAAAGTCCGTTCTGGTGTAACTGCACCGCTGCGCGTGACGGCATCGGCAACGGCCGGTTTGGCCGAAAGCTGACATAACTCCAAACTGCAGCATCATACGTGCTAGGAAGTCACCAAGGGTGCAAACTACGCATGCGCTGCCAATGCATCAACGGCCACTAAAGAGGCTTTGGGAGTGATCTTGGCTGGGTCAGGGCCTAGTCGAATGTCATCATACCGGCCCGGCAGGCTTGCGCACTGAATGCCTTAACAAAAATTGATCTACGTCGTTTTGTTCTGGGCACATCCCTGCAAACAGCTCCACGTAATGCTGCACCCGCGCGAGCCGTTCGTTTCTCGCCTCATTGATCTGCATCGAGATATAGCCAATCTGTGTCAGCATGACTGTCAGGCCGCGCACCTGAGCTTGCTCCGGGTTAAACTCAAACCGCGAGAACATTTCTGCTACGGCTTGGATGCGTTGGGCGTCCGCAGAGTCGAGCTGCTGCTTTAGCTTTGCGTCTTTGCGTGCCCAGTTGCGAATAGCAAGATCAAGCGGAGCATCAAACAGATCAGAGTCGAGCCAGCAGTCCATAATGTGAAAAAGTGCTTGGCAAATATTGGAGGCGGGTTTGTTGCACTGTGTGATCAATATTTCTGTATTTTTGCTTTCCCAAAGTGCGATCATGGCTTCGTGCAGTTCTGCAATGTCCTCGAAAAACCAATAAAATCCGGTTCGGGTCAGGTTCAGTTTATTTGCTAAGGGCATGATTTTAACAGCGTCGATCCCTTCGGAAATCAACATGTCGTAAGCGGCCTGAAGCCATAGGTCTTTTGATCCGCGCTGGCGCGATGAAGTGTTCGTCATGGTCGCTATGCTAGAATACTTGACAGGTATGTCAATTGTGATGCAAGCTTTAACATGACATATGTGTCAAGTTTATGAATTACACAGACATTCCAGATCGCGAGACGCCAGACATGACCAAAGATCCTCTGCTCCAGCCCTATCAACTTAAGCATCTCACGTTGAAAAATCGAATCATGACAACCAGTCACGAGCCAGCCTATCCAGAGGATGGTATGCCCAAGGATCGCTATCGCGCTTATCACGAAGAACGCGCCAAGGCGGGTGTTGCATTGGCGATGACGGCAGGCTCTGCCGCTGTTTCCAAAGATAGCCCACCGGTGTTCAACAATGTGCTCGCATATAAGGACGAGGTTGTGCCATGGATCCAAAACCTGACAGACGGTTGCCACGAGCATGGTTGTGCAGTGATGATCCAATTGACACATTTGGGTCGCCGCACAACGTGGAACAAGGGTAATTGGCTGCCCTCGGTATCGTCCAGCAAACATCGCGAGCCCGCGCACCGCGCCTTTCCCAAGCTGATTGAGGATTGGGATATCGAACGCATCATCAATGACTTTGCCGATGCGGCAGAGCGGATGAAAGCGGGCGGTATGGACGGTATCGAATTGCAGGTTTACGGGCATTTGCTTGATCAATTCTGGTCGCCGCTGACCAATGATCTGGTCGGCCCATATGGTGCCGATACTCTGGAAAATCGCATGCGATTTCCGCTTGATGTATTGGCCGCCGTCCGCAAGCGTGTGGGCCCTAATTTCATCATCGGGTTCCGCTATACCGCGGACGAAGCGCAAAAGGGTGGTATCACTGAAGAAGATGGTCTTCTGATCTCGCAAAAGCTAGCTCAGACGGGGCAGTTGGATTTTCTGAACGTTGTGCGGGGGCGTATCCACACCGATCCCGCGATGACCGACCTGATCCCCATTCAGGGGATGAAAAACGCGCCGCATCTGGATTTCGCGGGTCAGGTCAAAAAGCTGACCGGCATGCCCACATTTCATGCCGCAAAAATTCCTGATGTGGCAACAGCGCGCCATGCGGTCGAGGCGGGTCTATTGGACATGGTTGGGATGACTCGCGCACATATGGCCGACCCTCATGTGGTGCAAAAGATCATGGAGGGGCGCGAAGACGACATTCGCCCCTGTGTCGGGGCAACGTATTGTCTCGACCGCATTTATCAGGCAGGGGATGCCTTATGCATTCATAACGCTGCCACCGGGCGTGAATTGACCATGCCACATACGATTGCGCCCGCCGAGATCAAGCGCAAGGTGGTGATTGTTGGCGCTGGTCCTGCCGGTCTGGAAGCCGCCCGCGTTGCCGCCGAACGCGGCCACCATGTCACTGTATTCGAGGCCCAACCGAACCCAGGTGGCCAAGTCAGACTGACCGCGCAAAGCCCGCGACGCCGCGAAATGATCTCCATCATCGACTGGCGAATGGCGCAATGTGCCGCGCGGGATGTTGTGTTTCACTTCAATACATGGGCCGAGGTTGAGGACGTCATTGCCCTGAACCCTGATGTGGTGATTATAGCCACCGGCGGCATGCCTAACATGGAGCTTTTTGAGAGCGGAAGAGAGGCGAGCAATGTCGTCTCCACCTGGGATCTGATCGCGGGCGATGTGAAACCTGCAAGCAATGTGTTGATCTATGACGAAAGCGGTGATCACCCAGCGCTGCAAGCTGCTGAAATTGCGGCCAATGCTGCGGCAAAGGTTGAAATCATGACACCTGACCGCACCTTCGCACCCGATATAATGGCTATGAATTTGGTTCCCTATATGCGGTCACTTCAAGACAAGGATGTCACCTTTACGGTGGCGCGTAGGTTGCTGGATGTTGCCAAAACCGGGAACATTCTGACGGCGGTTATTGGCACTGACTATAGCGATCACACCAATCTGAAAAAGTATGAACAGGTGGTTGTTAACTATGGCACCTTGCCTCTTGATGAGCTTTATTTCGATCTGAAACCGCTGAGTTCGAATGCCGGTGCCATCGATCACGATGCCCTGATCGCAGGCCAACCACAGACGATAGAACGCAACAGTGCAGGCAAATTCAAACTGTTCCGCATCGGTGATGCTGTGTCGGCGCGAAACACTCACGCCGCGATCTATGACGCGCTGAGGTTGGTAAAGGACATATGAACGTTTAAAATTTTCAAGTACCTGATAGCCGACAGTCAGTATTACCACAGCATTCGGCACTCATGGCTCGAAGCGGTCGTTTTCTGCATTGCAGCATCATATCGGGGTGGCCCAGATCGCAATTGCCGCTTCCGTCCCTGAGCAGACCTCGACGGTTCTGTCGATCGCTGCGGTGTAGAAATTCGAAATCTGCCGCTTGACACCTGACGCAGCAAATTTGGCAGCCCAAGGTCGGCTACGCGGAAATTTGGGCTTTCGCTGCGCATGCGCCAAGGTCTGCTTATGCCGCTTCAACTGCTGGTAGCGTTACATCGGCTTTCTTGAGCTGTTGGGCGACAATCTCATTGAAAGTCATGCTTGGGTTTGTTTCGGCAAGCATACCTACCTTTATCCAGAACTCCGCCTGCGCATTGATAGACCGGCACATGACCGTGCTGGCTTTGCGGA
>NZ_BMZF01000003.1 GCF_014652655.1 Paramylibacter ulvae | reverse complement strand
CGACACCATCGACGGTGGCATCGACAATGACACCATCGACGGTGGCGAAGGCAACGACAGCCTGATTGGTGGCGCTGGCGAAGACACAATCGACGGTGGCGATGGTTCCGATACAATCGATGGCGGCAACGACAACGATGTGATCAATGGCGGCGACGGTGCAGATACAATCACAGGCGATGATGGCGATGACACCATCGACGCTGGCGGCGATGACGATACAATCGCAGTTGGCGGGGGTGACAGCGCAACAGGTAATGCTGGCGATGACATCTTTACCATTGATCCAAGCCAAACCGACAACACGCCTGGCGACGATGTAATTACCATCGTTGGCGGTGAAACAGGTGAAGAAGGTTCGGGCGATGGTCTGGACGGTGACACGACCAACGACAATGGCCTGAACGATCTGGGCACTGGTTCTGGTGATGTTCTGGATCTGCGTGATCTGTTCGCAGATGGCACGTTAACATCCGGTGATATCATTTATGCCGGTGGTGACAATGAAGCGGGTTCATTCACATTCGTGGATGACGAAGGCGACAATGTTACGGTCAACTTCTCTGAGATTGAAAACGTTCTGGTCTGTTTCGCACGCGGTACAATGATCCGTACAGAAACAGGCGAGAAAGCAATCGAAGATTTGGTTACTGGTGATCGTGTTGTGACCCGTGATAACGGTGTTCAAGAGCTGCGCTGGATTGGATCACGCACAGTTTCCGCCACAGGAAACTTTGCTCCGATCATGATCAAAGCGGGTGCAATGGGCAACGATCGCGATCTGATGGTATCACCACAGCACCGTATGTTGATAGAAGGCTGGAAGGCAGAAATGCTCTATGGTGAAGCAGAAGTATTGGCCGCGGCCAAGCATCTGGTGAACGGTGACAGCATTTACGCCCAAGAAGGCGGCGAAGTGGAATATTTCCACATGTTGTTCGATCAGCACGAGCTGGTGATCGCCAATGGTGCTATATCGGAAAGCTTCCACCCTGGTGAATTGGGTATGGGTTCAATGGCCGAAGAGGCTCGCGAAGAAATCTTCGCGCTGTTCCCAGAGTTACGCGTAGATGCCCAAAACTATGGCCCATCTGCACGCAGCAGCCTGAAATCATACGAGGCGCAAATCTTGGGTGAAAACCCAGATTTCCTAAAGTAAGATTGGGTTAATAAAAATTATAAGGTCGCGATTAATTTCGCGGCCTTTTTTTATGCGCTGTTGATGATTATGCATGTATTTAGGAAGTCAAAGAAAGCGGCCAATGAAAAAACTAAAATCTGCGCGACGATTTAGTGGCCCGACATTAATCGTTCCCTTGGCATTCATTACGTTTGGGATGTTGAGCTATGCTTTGGGCTACGCTTTTTCGTTGCAACAACGCAATTTTCGCGATGGCGCGATTGAACAACGTGTGCATGTGATGGAAATTGGACGGCTCGTCACGGATAATAGTGCTGATATGACCTATACCTTTGGAACAATTAACGCCGATGGCGAACCTGTGTTTTATGAAAACACGGAACGGCCAACTCGGAGTATCATGCACGAAAAAGGCGACATGGTCCCCGGTTTGTATAATCCCCAAACAGGGCAAATCACCAGCATTGCCGTGTTTGAGCGGCCACAAGCCATGGTTTATATCCCCAAGGTATTTGGCGGTTTTTTCATGTTAGTGGGTGTTCTAATCGGTTATTTTTTCTGGCGCGATCCCGTGTACGAATATTAACATTCGCACATCTTGGATCAATGTACACTGACGGGGGTAAATTCGTATGTACGCGCAACCGCGAATGCCGCACCACGATCACTTGCCAATGCAATACATTCGCCCGTTTCATCGTGGATTGCGTATTTTGGTGCATTTTCTTGCGTACCTTCGAAAAATTCACGTGGAATTTCATCGGGATTGATGGCCCGCACATAAACCAGCCGTCCTGCATCCAGTGTTTCAGTTGCAAAATCGTCCATCAGGCTCGCCCTATTTTTTGTGTTTAATTTCGATGGTTTGCACAACAGTATTTGGTATCGTGCGTTGCAGATCGACATGAAGCAATCCATTTTCCATGGATGCGCCCGCGACCTCTACCCCATCGGCCAAGACAAAGCTACGCTGAAATTGGCGCGCAGCGATACCGCGATGCAGATAAACGCGGCCCTCTGAATCGTCCTCTTGGCGACCACGGATCACCAGTTGGCTGTCTTCTAACGTGATCGACATATCCTGTTCACGAAAACCTGCAACCGCAAGTGTGATGCGATAAGATGTTTCAGAACTTTGTTCGATATTATACGGCGGGTAACCTTCGTTCCCCGATTTTGCGGATAATTCCACCAAACGATCCAACTGTTCAAACCCCAATAAAAATGGGTGTGACGCGAATGAAATTTTGCTCATGCGAAGCCCTTATATAAGCGACTAATATTTCAGGCCCCAATTGGCGACCCAGTGTATAATATGGGGAAAACCAAATAATTTCTCAAGTAGTTTGAGAAATTCTTGTTTTAACTGTGTCAATTGCGGTATAGCGCAGGCTTAACCCATTCATCGCGAGTAGGCTTGTGGACGATAAAAAACGAAAAATGGATCGTACCGCTGTGTTGCAGGTAGAATTGGCAACCATGCGTCAACAACACCGCGATTTGGACATGGCAATTGATGCCATTCACGAAACCGCCAACCCCGATATGTTGACCCTGCAACGATTGAAACGGCAAAAATTGGCGATCAAGGACGAAATTTCACGTCTAGAAGACGAGATTACGCCAGATATTATTGCCTAAGCGGGTAAAATTGGCTACATCCCGATTTTGCACAGCCACATAGGGCATTGAATATGAACACCATCAAAGTTGGCATTATCATGGGCAGCCAATCCGATTGGCCCACAATGAAACTGGCCGCGGATATTTTGGATGAATTGGGCGTGGCCTATGAAACAAAAATCGTATCGGCACATCGCACGCCTGATCGTTTGTGGTCTTATGGCAAAACGGCGGCGGAACGTGGATTACAGGTGATCATCGCGGGCGCGGGTGGTGCTGCGCATTTGCCAGGCATGATGGCATCAAAAACCCGTGTACCAGTTCTGGGTGTTCCCATTCAAACCAAAGCGTTAAGCGGTGTTGATAGCCTTTATTCCATCGTGCAAATGCCCAAAGGTTTCCCCGTGGGCACAATGGCAATTGGTGCGGCAGGTGCTGCCAACGCAGGGTTAATGGCCGCAGCAATTTTAGCCAATAGTGATGCGGATCTGGCGACCCGTTTGGATGACTGGCGCGCCGCACTATCAAATTCAATTGCGGATGAACCAACAGATGACTAAGCCACTGACGCAAGGCGCAACAATTGGCATTTTGGGTGGTGGTCAGCTCGGGCGTATGTTGTCCGTGGCGGCATCGCGATTGGGGTTTAAAACTCATATCTTTGAACCCGGTGCCAACCCACCCGCAGGCCATGTGGCGGATCAAGTCACAACTGCATCTTACGAGGACGAGGCCGCATTGCGCGGATTTGCTGATACTGTCGATGTGATTACGTTTGAATTTGAAAACATCCCCGCATCGGCGCTGGATATTTTGGAAACAATCCGCCCTGTATTGCCCGCGCGCAATGCGCTTGCAACATCACAGGATCGCATCGTTGAAAAACAATTCCTCACCGATCTTGGATTGGACGTGGCGCCATTTGCCAATGTGGAAACGCCAGATGATTTAAACGCGGCAATTGAAACGGTTGGGGTGCCCTCCATTTTGAAAACGCGCCGTTTTGGATATGATGGCAAAGGTCAATCGCGTTTAAAATCCGCAGATCAGGCCGCAAGGGCTTGGGCTGAACTGGGTAACACGCCTTGCGTTCTGGAAGGTTTCGTTGATTTCAGCCACGAAGTGTCCGTGATCGGTGCGCGATCCCAATCTGGCGAAGTTGTCTGTTACGATCCCGGTGAAAATGTCCATCGCGATGGTATTTTGCACACCACCACCCTGCCTGCGAAATTGAATGTATCCCAACGTATGGATGCGGTGATCCTGACCGGTAAAATCCTGAATGCATTGGAATATGTTGGCGTGATGGGTGTGGAATTATTTGTCACCCCACAGGGATTGTTGGTGAATGAAATTGCCCCACGCGTGCATAATTCGGGTCATTGGACACAAAATGGCTGTGCGATTGATCAATTCGAACAGCATATCCGCGCGGTTGCTGGCTGGCCATTGGGTGATGGGCAACGCCATTCGAATGTTGTGATGACCAACCTGATTGGGGATGAAGTTTTGAATGTTTCCGAATTGTCCAAGGATGCATCCGTTGGCTTGCACCTTTATGGCAAGTCTGAACCAAAGGCGGGGCGCAAGATGGGCCACGTCAATAAAATTAGTCCAAAATCATAAGTCGTTATCGTATTTTACGAGCTGACCAATGGGACGCATTTTCCAAGCGCACCATCATAAGTTTGGCCAAGACCACATTGTGACGATTGTTGTCCGTGGTCACGGCAGCCTTCGGCAATCGCAGGGGCTGCGGCAAAGGTTGCAACGACGATAAACATAAACTTTCTCATGGCATTCCTCTTTGTTGGTGCACAAAGGGTATCACAAAATACGTTATTCTTCAACGTCGTGCTTAAATGCGCCCGTGCGTAGGAACACCGCCACCTGCCGAAACACGGCGGGGCTGTTCATCATAAACGTATGGGTCACGGGCAAAACGATGTGATCTTTCATGCCTTGCACCTTGGTGCTTTCGACCGAGACTTTGCCGTCATCTTTGCCATCAATGATCGCGGAAAATATCGGTGAAATGCTCTGATCACCTGCAATAATGCCAAGCTCGAAATTCACCGGACCCAATTGATTTGGAATGCTGTTTTTACCTGTGCCAAGCTGATTGCCAGCAACACCATTCCAAAACTCAAAGCCCGGCAAGCCACCCAATTCATCAACCACGGCCGATCCTTTGTTCGGTGGCGACAACATCACCACGCGCCCAAGGTTCTTGGGGCGATTGCTGGTGTTTTCCAAATAATAGCGCACCATGATCCCACCCATCGAATGGGTGACAAAATGAATTTTCGGAGCGTCACCACAAGCATTGATCGCTTTTGGCATGGTAAATCTGGTCAAAGCTTCGATCTTGGCCTGCGTCGATGGATAATCCACGTTCACAACATCATATCCGATACCATCAAGTGCAGTTTCCATAGCCAAAAACGAATTGGAGCTGCGCGCCAAGCCATGCATCAAGACCACACAATCAGCGGCGGCGCTGATGGGTGAACAAGTGATCGCAATTGCAAATAGATGACGTTTCATGGCGATAATTTAGTATCGGTTACTTTGAAATACTAGCGCCCTGCCCAAATCGAAAGCGTAATACCGCCCAAAACCAATACTGACGCTACGGCAAATTGAATTGTGAAGGGCTCGGATAAGAACACCATGCCGCCCAGCATCGCAATGATTGGCACGCTCAACTGTGCAACCGCCGCAGTAATCGTTGTAATCTGAGGGAGCACCGAAAACCACAACAGATAACCAAGCCCTGAAAAAATCGCACCTGACAGGATCGCCAGAAAAACCCCATAGGGTGTAATCATTTCCCCAGTACTAAACATCCAAACCACAAGCGCAATCGGGATCGCAAACAGAAAGCTTTGCGCCGCGGCCACATGAGCATTCGCAACCCGTTGCCCAACCAGCGTGTAGACACCCCAGCCAAATGCGGCGAGCAGCATGAAAAATGCGCCCAACGGATCAATCACACTGTTGGATGGATTCAACAGATAGGCCAACCCTGCAAAACCAATGAACGCGCCCATCCATTGCAAGGGCTTTGGCATTTTTCCCAAAACCGCTGCGCCGATAAACATGGTGAGCTGCACGCCGCCAAATAACAACAACGCCCCCAACCCCGCATCAAGTGTGACATAGGCATATGAAAACCCAAGCGCATAAAGCGTGAGCCCAAATACAGACAGGATATTGGGGCGAAAACTGTGCCGCCCCGCCTGTCCGCGTAACGCCAATATCCCCCACAATATTACAGCACCCGCAATCAAGCGGATCAATGCAAAGCTAAACGGCCCAATCTGGGGCTCCACAAGTGCAAGCCGATTAAGAACAGAATTTGCAGCAAAGGCGATCATGGTGATGGAAATAAGGGTGAATATGCGCATGACTTGCCTTGTACTAAGCAAGATTTCTTGCTTCTTGGATAGGTAATTTTGTTATTCTCAATTGCGATATACCCTTGTTTTTCCAATGCGGAAATCACTTTGTCGGGAATACAAAAAAAGAGCCGCCAAACGGCGACCCTTTGTAATTTGTAAGTTGGCAAAAGCCGACTGATGTAAATCGTTTTTGGCACTCTTGTGAGCGCCAAAGCCGAGCAACAGGAATCGTTTTAGCCCCATTAGGGCTAAAGCCGATCCTTACATCATGCCGCCCATTCCGCCCATGCCGCCCATGTCTGGCATGCCGCCGCCTGCTGGTCCGTCTTTTGCTGGTTTTTCTGCAACCATTGCTTCTGTTGTGATCAACAGGCCAGCGATTGATGCAGCGTCTTCCAGTGCTGTACGTGTTACTTTGGCAGGATCGATCACGCCGAATTTGAACATGTCGCCATATTCTTCGGTTTGAGCGTTAAAGCCAAATGATGCATCATTGCTTTCGCGGATTTTGCCAGCAACAACTGCGCCGTCAACACCAGAGTTCTCAGCGATTTGACGAAGCGGTGCTTCTAATGCGCGGCGAACAATTGCGATGCCTGCATCTTGGTCAGAGTTATCACCCGCCAATTTTTCAAGTGCTTTTGCGGCTTGAACCAAAGCAACACCACCACCAACAACGATGCCTTCTTGAACAGCGGCACGTGTCGCGTTCAATGCATCATCAACGCGGTCTTTGCGTTCTTTTACTTCAACTTCTGTTGCACCACCAACGCGGATCACAGCAACACCACCAGCCAATTTGGCCAGACGCTCTTGCAGTTTTTCGCGGTCGTAGTCAGATGTTGTTTCTTCGATTTGTTGCTTGATTTGTGCAACGCGTGCTTCGATCTCTGCTTTTGCGCCAGCGCCATCAACGATTGTTGTTTCGTCTTTGGTGATTGCGATTTTCTTCGCAGTACCCAGCATGTCCATTGTTACGGATTCAAGCTTCATACCCAAATCTTCAGAGATCACTTGACCACCTGTCAAAACAGCGATGTCTTGCAACATTGCTTTACGACGATCACCAAAACCAGGTGCCTTAACAGCTGCGATTTTCAAGCCACCGCGCAATTTGTTCACAACCAATGTTGCCAATGCTTCGCCTTCAACGTCTTCGGCGATGATCAACAATGGTTTGCCAGATTGGATAACTGTTTCCAACAAAGGAACCATTGGCTGTAGAGAAGACAATTTTTTCTCGTGCAACAGTACCAAGCAATCTTCCAGCTCTGCTGTCATTTTGTCAGGGTTTGTTACGAAATATGGTGACAGGTAACCACGGTCAAACTGCATACCTTCAACAACGTCGGTTTCTGTTTCCAGACCTTTGTTTTCTTCAACAGTGATAACACCTTCATTGCCAACTTTTTGCATCGCGTCTGCAATTTGGTTGCCAATTGCAGCTTCGCCGTTTGCAGAAATTGTACCAACCTGTGCAACTTCGGAGCTATCTTTCACTTCGCGCGCCATTGCTTTGATTGATTCAACAACTGTTGAAACTGCACTGTCGATACCGCGCTTCAGATCCATTGGGTTCATGCCCGCAGCAACTGATTTCAGGCCTTCTTTTACGATGGCTTGAGCCAAAACTGTTGCGGTTGTTGTACCGTCACCAGCTGTATCATTGGTTTTGGAAGCAACTTCCTTGACCATTTGTGCGCCCATGTTCTGGAATTTACCTTCCAGTTCGATTTCTTTTGCAACTGAAACACCATCTTTGGTGATGCGCGGCGCACCAAAAGATTTGTCCAAGATTACATTGCGGCCTTTCGGGCCAAGTGTCACTTTCACGGCGTCAGCCAGAATGTTAACACCTTCAAGCATCAGATTACGTGCATCTGTGCCAAATTTTACGTCTTTTGCTGGCATAATTAAATGCTCCTAAATTCGTGTGATAATTTAACGGGATTAAAGAATGCCGAAAATGTCGGATTCTTTCATCATCAACAGTTCTTCACCGTTGAGGGTCACTTCTGTGCCGTTCCATTTGCCGAACAATACTTTGTCGCCAACTTTTACAGCCATCGGGATCAAATCACCGTTTTCTTTGCGCAGGCCTTCGCCAACTGCAATGATTTCGCCTTCAGCAGGTTTTTCTTTTGCTGATTCTGGGATGATCAGACCGCCAGCGGTTTTTTCTTCGCCTTCAAGACGACGAACCAGAACACGGTCGTGCAAAGGTGTAAATGCCATTCGGATTGCTCCTTAGAATGAATTCGGGTGGCTCCTCTCGAATGTTAGCACTCGCCACCGTTGAGTGATAACAGCGGGAAACTTAGGGATATTCGCATCCGAGTCAAGTGCCGTTTAAAATGATTTTTCTCAACAGGCATAGCCATTTAAGAAATGACCTGCTAACTCACCCTCCATGATCCAAATTATCGAAAAACTATCCGATGTTTCAGACCAATATGATGCAGTCTTTTGCGATCTTTGGGGCTGTTTGCACAACGGGATAACGCCCTTTCCTGCCGCCGTAAAGGCGTTAGAGGAATTTCGTGATGCGGGTAAAACCGTGATCTTGTTAACGAATTCGCCTCGCCCAGGTTCATCTGTGGTAACACAGCTTGATGAAATGGGGGTCGCATCTGATTTGTATCACGACATTGTTGCCAGCGGGGACGCTGCGCGCGCGGCAATGATGTCAGGCGCCTTTGGCCAAAAGGTTTATCATATCGGTCCCGCACGTGATGAGGGTTTTTTTACCGGTGTTGGTGTCGAAGACTTTTATCAAGACAGTAAAGTTGCCCGCGTCCCTCTCGAAGACGCCGAAGGCATTGTTTGCACAGGGCTGTTTCACGATGAAACGGAAACGCCCGATGATTATCGCGCCATATTGTTGAATGCCAAAAATCGTGGGCTGGCATTGTTATGTGCAAATCCAGACATCATCGTAGACCGTGGCGAGGATCGGATTTATTGCGCGGGCGCTTTGGCACAGCTTTATTCCGAAATGGGCGGTGAATCGCATTATTTTGGCAAACCGCATCCACC
The DNA here is from genome assembly GCF_014652655.1 of Paramylibacter ulvae. Classification (GTDB taxonomy): domain Bacteria; phylum Pseudomonadota; class Alphaproteobacteria; order Rhodobacterales; family Rhodobacteraceae; genus Amylibacter; species Amylibacter ulvae. The sequence continues at coordinate 347,295 of NZ_BMZF01000003.1, read as the reverse complement.
AATTTATACACTGGCTCAACAGCGATTAACCGAAATCACAGGCCAAATCATCGATCCCAAGCGTATCCTTTGCATTGGTGATGGCATAAGCACCGATGTTCGCGGCGCCTTGGGCGAAGACATGGATAGCCTGTTTATCACAGGCGGATTGGCCGCATCCGACACCGCCACCACTGATCAGCCAAACGCGGATCAGTTGGAAAAATTCCTATCAGATGCGCAGTTATCCCCAACCTATAGCATTGGATACTTGCGCTAGCGCGGGTCTTGTGTAAATCAAAGCACGAACAGGACAGAATAAATGCGTATCATCCAAGACTACACTTTCGTTGAACCCGAAAACAAAGGTGCCGCCGTTACCATTGGCAATTTTGACGGTGTGCATTTGGGGCATCAAGCTGTGGTCGATATCGCACGTGACATCGCACAAAAAGATGGCTGTCCGTTGGGGGTTTTAACATTCGAACCCCACCCACGTGAATTTTTTGCACCAGACGCACCACCATTTCGTTTGATGAGTGCAGAGGCAAAGGCCAGTCAACTTTCAAAAATCGGTGTTGATATTTTGTATCAACTTGCGTTCAACACGGTTTTATCCGCGCTAACAGCCGAAGAGTTCGCACGTGATGTGATCAAGGATGGCCTTGGGCTTTCGCATGTTGTGGTGGGTGCTGATTTTTGCTTTGGCAAGGATCGTTCTGGCAATGCAAAGGATTTGGTGACGTTTGGCGAAAAATACGGCTTTGGCGTGACCATCGCAGAGTTGTTATCAGATCAGGACGAAGTCTTTTCATCCACTGCGATCCGCGAAGCATTGACCGATGGTCGCCCCGAAGATGCCGCCAAAATGCTGGGCCATTGGCATCGTATTGAAAGCGAAGTCATTCATGGCGAACAGCGCGGACGCGAGCTTGGCTTTCCAACTGCAAACCTCTCAATTGATGGATTACACCCACCAAAATACGGGGTTTATGCAACGGTTGTTGATATTTTGGATGGCCCTAGTAAGGGGCGATATTACGGCGCGGCGTCTATTGGTGAGCGCCCAACATTTGGCGTGTACAAAGCCAACCTAGAGGTTTTTATTTTCGATTTTTCTGCCGATATTTATGGCTCTAGCCTTTCGGTCGCTTTGGTTGATTATCAGCGCCCAGAATTGAAATTTGATGATCTGGATGCATTGATCAAACAAATGGATGAGGATTGCGCACAAGCACGCGATACATTGCACACGATGTATGCCGATCACTGAACCTTTGCGTTAAATTTTTCAATCGCAGCGGCATATTCAATCAATGCCGCCTGCCCCGCATCGGTTAAATCGTACACCCCGCGTTCAACACGAAAAAACCAACCGTAATAGTTTGCCTGTAATATTGATGGTACCTTGGGCGCGTTCAACGCATTGCGCATATCCTTTGGCCGTGATGGGCCCGCATTTCCCAAAAATTGCGCCACGCGTAGTGCATCTTGGCGGTAGGCAGTCATAATTTTACGCCCAACCTGCCCGCCCGTATTTTGATCACCGATACGCGCATGAAATTCCTTTAACAGTGCCGATTGGCGTTTTTTGAATTTGCGCGGGCGATATGGCGCGGGGTCAGAATGGATTTGCACAAACCCATCCGAAGGGCGCACCGAAATCAACCCAAGCCCCAAACGGCGGCACAGTTTTGTTGCATCCTTGATCGCGGATAACCACCGCGCACCTTTGCCAACGGGACAGGCTACATACACCGTGTCGGTCATTCCCTGGCGATCAACACCTTGCAACAATAACGCCAATGATAGCGACAGTTTCAATTCGACAATGACGGGCGGTTCATCATTGCGTATCGCTACGATGTCACACCCCTTTACCTCGGCCTTTACTGTGTAACCCTGATCCGTCAAAAAATCCTTGATCGGGGAATAAAGCGCGGTTTCTTTCATCTTTTGCTTTCAATTCATCGGTTTTCACGCCAAGTAGAACCGATGAGCAAAGCGAAAACAACACCAGACTTGCGCCCCAAATTTTGGGAACGATTTGACCTTGGGGATTTAAGCAAACCCGAATGGGAAGCATTGTGCGACGGTTGCGGCAAATGTTGCGTGATCAAGCTGGAAGACGACGACACTGACGAATTGCATTACACCGATGTCGCCTGCCGTTTGTTTGATGTGGACACTTGTCGTTGTGGCAATTACGCGCTGCGCAAACAAATGGTTTCGGGATGTGTTGTTTTGACCCCTGAAAACATTGATCGCAACGGATATTGGATGCCAAGCACCTGTGCCTATCGTTTGTTGAGCGAAGGTGACACTTTGCCAGACTGGCACCCGTTGATTACTGGCACACAACAAAGCGTTATAGATGCAAATATCAGTGTGGCGGGCAAACTCGTTTCAGAATTTGATGTCGACGAGGATGATCTAGAAGATCACGTCATAGAAGGGTTTCAATAATGTTTTTCGCATCCGACAACGGCGGCCCCGCCGCCCCAGAAATCATTAATGCAATCGCGGCGGCCAATGCGGGTTACGCCAGTGCATATGGCAATGATGATTTAATGGATGCCGTCACACACAAAATCCGCACGGTGTTCGAGGCACCTGATGCGATTGTGTATCTCGTGGCAACAGGCACGGCGGCGAATGCCTTGGGATTGGCAACCCTCACCCAACCATGGCAAACAATTTATTGTCACCGCGTTTCCCATATCGAAGAAGACGAATGTGGTGCGCCCGAATTTTATACCAACGGTGCAAAGCTGGGATTAATCGACGGTGCCGATGGGCGCATGGATCCAGCCGCGCTTGACACTGCCATAAACCACACGGCACGCGCAGGTGTGCACAATGTGCAAAAAGGGCCGCTTTCGATTACCAACACCACAGAAACGGGTACAGTTTATACGCTGGATCATATTCGATCACTCACAAAAATTGCCAAAAATGCGGGTATTCCCGTGCATATGGATGGTGCCCGATTTGCAAATGCGCTGATCTCGCTGGGCTGTACCCCTGCCGAAATGACTTGGAAATCTGGCGTTGATGTTCTCAGCTTTGGTGGAACAAAAAACGGCTGTATGGGGGTCGAAGCCGTCGTGTTATTCAACCCCGATCTTGCGTGGGAATTTGAACTGCGACGCAAACGCGGTGGGCATTTGTTTTCGAAACACCGCTATTTATCTGCACAGATGAATGCATATTTGACCGATGATTTGTGGTTACAACTGGCGACGCAAGCCAATGATATGGGGGCGTATTTGGCGCAAGAACTCTCCAAAATTGCAGGCACATCATTTGTTCACCCGACAGAGGCCAATATGATTTTCGCATCATGGGATCGCGCGGGGCATCGCCGGGCGCAAAATGCGGGTGCCTATTATTATTTCTGGCCGTCCGATTATTCATTGGATGGGGATGACGATGAAAAATTGGCCGCCCGATTGGTGTGCAATTGGGCGACCACAAAAGATGATATTGATCAGTTAATTCATCACATCAAAGGTTAATCGGGGTTATTTCCCCGCCAAATAATCATCCAGATAGCTCAAACGGTCTTGGCCCCAGAAAACTTGGTCATCCACCAGATATGTTGGCGCGCCAAATACACCGCGTTGCACTGCCTCTTCTGTGTTGGATTCAAAAATGGTGGCGCCTGTTAACATGCCACTGTCGGCCAAACCTTCGTCGAAGCCGTTTGCAGATAAACAGGCACGCACAACATCGTCTTGGCTGATATCTTTTTCTTCGGCCCAACAGGCGCGAAGCAGGCTTTGCACCAATCCCCCAACATCACCACCACCTGCTTCTTGGGCAGCGATAATTGCATAACATGATGGTGCTGGATTTGTCGGCCAATGCGCCGGTTGAAAATTCATTTTCATATCCAGCTTTTTCGACACGCGCATCAATTCTTGCATGCGATAGTTTTTACGGCTTTCATGGCGCTGTGCGGGTGGTGTGCCACCCGTTTGTTCAAACACGCTCATCAATGCCATCGGTTTATAAGTAATGGTGGCACCGTGTTTTTTTGCCACCTGTTCAAGCCCATCGCCTGCTAAATAGGCAAAAGGTGACAAGGTAAAAGTGAAATAGTCGATATGCGCCATGCTGGACTCCGTTTTTTGCATTCGTCGCACCGTAACAAGCACCTTTGAACTAGGCAAAACCTTGTTTGAATGATATGCGACAGGCGACGTCACAAATGTGTCATCTTGCTGCAAAAAAACCTTGGGGAAACGAACATGGCGAGCCTAATTGATCCGAAACTGATCGCAGGGAATTCAAATAAAAAGCTAGCGAATGAAATTGCGCGGCGAATGCCATTGCAAGACGGCAAGCCTGTATCATTGGTTGATACGCGCGTTGAACGATTTAACGACGGTGAAATTTTCGTGGAAGTGTACGAAAACGTGCGCGGTGAAGATATGTTTCTGATCCAATCAACATCAAATCCAGCGAATGACAATGTGATGGAATTGTTGATTATGGCCGATGCATTGCGTCGTTCGTCCGCCGCACGCATTACCGCCGTGATCCCCTATTTTGGATACGCGCGCCAAGATCGCCGTACCAAAGCACGCACCCCGATTTCTGCGAAACTGGTGGCCAACCTGATTGCCCGTGCAGGGATCGAACGCGTTCTAACGCTTGATCTGCACGCTGCACAGATCCAAGGCTTTTTCGACATTCCCGTGGATAACCTTTATGCAGCACCCGTTTTTGCGCTGGACGTGCAGCATCATTTTGGCGATCTGTCCGATGTAACCGTGATTTCACCTGACGTTGGCGGTGTGGCACGCGCACGCGAATTGGCCAAACGTATTGGTGCCCAATTAGCAATCGTTGACAAACGCCGCAACGCACCAGGTGAAGTTTCCGAAATGACAGTGATTGGTGATGTGACTGGGCGTAAATGTATCATCGTGGATGACATTTGTGATACCGCGGGCACATTGTGTAAGGCCGCTGATACATTGTTAGAGGCAGGTGCCAGCGAAGTACATTCATATATCACACACGGCGTTTTGTCTGGCCCTGCGATTGAACGCATCACCAATTCCAGCATGAAACATCTGGTGATTACGGATTCGATTGAACTGACACCAGAGGCACGCAATTGTGAAAAAATTCGCGTTGTGCCGCTGGCGCCAATGTTGTCTCAAGCGATATTGAATATTGCCAACGGTACGTCTGTATCGTCATTGTTCGAAGAAGGTACGCTTGGCCCGATTTACGATCGGTATTACCAGAACGGTTAAACGTCCCAGTCAGCCTCGTCGCGCATTTCGCCAATGGCCATCCAAGATGCGGATGCGCGCGCGATTTTTGTATCCGCCCACGTGCGGATCAATAAAACGAACCCAGTTTCGGAAACACTACCGACTTGCAAATCCATGCGGTAATTGTGGTCGTGTTTGATGTCGATCATTTTTAGGCTGGCGTGGACAGCGGGAACGGATTTGAACGCGTTGGAAAATTGAACCTTCACAAAACGTTCACGCGTACCATCACCAGACCACATTGGGCCTTCGTCTTCGAAATCTGAAAACAAGTCGGCGACACCTTGATCAATTCCGACAATGGCTGAATTTAACTTTTTCATAATTATTACCCTTGATCAGAGACAAAAAAAGGGCCCCAAAGGAGCCCTTTTGTCATTACTTTGTTGATATCAAATGATATCGAGCAGTGCTTTTGTATCTGCAACGCGCTTGTTCGCCATATCGATTTCTTCGCTTGGCGCAGTTTCAGCAGCGGCGGTAGCCTCTGCTATAAAACCATCGATGATTTCACGTGTTACTTCGCCCTTTGGCATTGCGTTTTCTGCTAACACAGACGCCGCAGTACCAGAGATTTCAACAAAACCACCAGTCACAACATATTCTGTCACATCATTGCCAGCCTTCACACGCAACACACCGGGGCGCAGCGTGGTCAAGAATGGTGCATGATCAGCCATCGCAGTGAAATCGCCATCAGCGCCAGGGATTTGAATCTCTGTCGCGTCAAGTGATGCCAATTTACGCTCTGGTGACACAAGGTCGAATTGAATAGTCGCCATTTATCAGGCTCCTGTTGTTTTTGCGATTTGTTCGGGTTCCCCCAAACCAATCACCAGCAATTAAGATGTTGCACCCGATCAGAAAACCAATCGGGTGCAAAATGCATTAGGCAGCGTCAGCAGCCAATTTTTCAGCCTTGGCAATAACGTCTTGGATACCACCAACCATGTAAAATGCCGCTTCTGGGAAGTGGTCATATTCACCAGCAACAACCGCTTTGAATGATGCGATTGTGTCTTCCAGTTGAACCTGAACACCGTCAGAACCAGTAAACACTTTGGCCACGTCAAATGGTTGCGATAGGAAACGTTCGATCTTACGCGCGCGTGTCACGGTCATTTTGTCGTCTTCTGACAATTCGTCCATGCCCAAAATCGCAATGATGTCTTGCAATGATTTGTAGCGTTGTAGGATTTGCTGAACGTCTGTCGCAACTTTGTAATGCTCTTCACCGATGATCAACGGGTCAAGCAAGCGCGATGTTGAACCCAATGGGTCAACCGCAGGATAGATACCTTTTTCTGAAATCGCACGATCCAGAACGGTTGTCGCATCCAAGTGCGCAAATGATGTCGCAGGTGCCGGGTCAGTAAGGTCATCCGCAGGCACGTAAACAGCTTGTACAGATGTAATTGAACCAGATTTGGTTGACGCAATACGTTCCTGCATCGCACCCATGTCTGTTGCCAATGTTGGCTGGTAACCCACAGCAGATGGGATACGACCCAATAGCGCGGAAACCTCGGCGCCCGCTTGTGTAAAGCGGAAGATGTTATCAACAAAGAACAAAACGTCTGAACCAGATTCATCGCGGAACTGCTCGGCCAATGTCAAACCAGTCAAAGCAATACGCATACGTGCCCCGGGAGGCTCGTTCATTTGGCCGTAAACCAGCGCAATTTTTGATTCTTCCATGTTATCAGGAACGATAACACCAGATTCAATCATTTCGTGGTAAAGGTCGTTACCTTCACGTGTACGCTCGCCCACACCCGCAAACACGGACAGACCAGAGTGCACTTTCGCGATGTTGTTGATCAATTCCATGATCAAAACGGTTTTGCCAACACCAGCACCACCAAACAGACCAATTTTACCACCCTTTGTGTAAGGGGCGAGCAAATCAACAACTTTAATACCTGTTACCAGGATTTCAGTTTCTGTTGACTGTTCGTCAAATTTTGGTGCTTCGCCGTGAATTGGGCGTGATGTTTTTGATTTCACCGGACCCAATTCATCAACAGGTTGCCCTGTTACGTTCATGATACGACCCAATGTGCCGGTACCCGTTGGAACGTTGATTTGGTCAGCCGTGTCAACCACAGCTTGACCGCGAACCAAACCTTCGGTTGAGTCCATCGCAATTGTACGAACAGTGTTTTCGCCCAAGTGCTGTGCAACTTCCAATGTCAGTTCGACGCCGTTGTTGTCTGTTGTTAGTGCGTTCAGAATTTCGGGCAGGTTGCCGTCGAACTGCACGTCCACAACCGCACCAATCACCTGCGTGATCTTACCAGTTGCGCCCTTTGCTTTCGCTTTAGCCATTTTGGTTTCTCCAGTTCTTTACAGCGCTTCCGCGCCCGAGATAATCTCGATCAATTCGTTTGTAATCGCTGCTTGACGTGAACGGTTGTACACGATTGTCAGCTTGTCGATCATTTCACCAGCGTTGCGCGTTGCATTGTCCATCGCGGACATACGTGCGCCCTGCTCTGATGCGCCATTTTCCAGCAATGCTGTGAAAACTTGTGTGCTCAATGCACGTGGCAACAGATCGGTCAGAATTTCTTCTTCGCTTGGTTCATATTCGTAAAACGGTGTTTCAACGTTTTCTTGTTGTTCGAATGAAGCAGGGATCAATTGTTGTGCCGTTGGCACTTGGTTGATCACCGATACAAACTGGTTAAAGAAAATCGTCGCAACATCGAATTCACCCGCATTAAAACGGTTCACGATGTCAGTCGCAATTGCATGGGCATTTACATAACCCACTTTTTTCACTTCTGACAGATCAACATGGTCGATCATCAAATCGCTGAAATCGCGCTTCATTTGCTCGCGGCCTTTTTTGCCGACGGTCAAAATTTTCACGGTCTTACCAGTTGAAATCAGCTCTTGCGCCTTGGCGCGCGCCAATTTCACGATAGATGAGTTAAAACCACCACAAAGCCCACGTTCAGCGGTCGCAACCACCAAAAGATGTACCTTGTCATCACCAGAACCAGCCAACAGTTTCGGCGCAGAGTCTGACCCTGCTGCCGCACCTGACAAATTGGCCATCACGGCATTCATGCGCTCTGCATAAGGGCGGCCAGCTTCGGCCGCTTCTTGTGCGCGGCGCAATTTTGCCGCGGCAACCATCTGCATGGCCTTGGTGATCTTACGAGTGGACTTAACACTCTCGATCCGATTTTTTAGGTCCTTGAGGTTTGGCATGCCAAACTCCTTGTTCTAAAAAGGCCTACAGTTACGCGAAGTCTTTTGCAAAAGACTCCACAACGGCTTTGATCCGGTCTTCGGCTTCGCCTTTGACTTTTGGATCTTCTTTTGTGATCCACTCCAACAGATCAGCGTGGTTGTTGCGCACATTGCTCAACAAGTCCGCTTCGAAACGACCAACGTCGCTCACTGCGATTTTGTCCAGATACCCTTTGGTACCTGCATAAATCACAACAACTTGCTCAGCAGTTGTCAGTGGTGAGTATTGAGGTTGTTTCAACAATTCAGTCAAACGCGCGCCGCGGTTCAACAACTGTTGAGTTGATGCATCAAGATCGGAACCAAACTGCGCAAACGCAGCCATTTCGCGATAAGAAGCCAATTCCAATTTGATCGAACCCGCGACAGATTTCATCGCGTTTGTTTGCGCAGATGAACCAACACGAGAAACGGACAAACCAGTGTTCACCGCAGGACGGATACCTTGGTTGAACAAATCAGTTTCCAAGAATATCTGACCATCTGTAATTGAAATCACGTTGGTTGGAATAAACGCAGAAACGTCACCACCTTGGGTTTCAATGATCGGCAAAGCTGTCAATGAACCGTTACCAGCCGCATCGCCCAATTTCGCAGAACGTTCAAGCAAGCGAGAGTGTAGATAGAAAACGTCACCTGGGTACGCTTCACGTCCTGGTGGACGACGAAGCAACAATGACATCTGACGATAAGCAACCGCTTGTTTCGTTAAGTCATCATAAATCATCAAGCCGTGCATGCCGTTGTCACGGAAATACTCGCCCATAGATGTCGCCGCATATGGCGCCAAGAATTGCATCGGTGCAGGATCAGACGCAGTCGCAGCAACAACGATTGAGTATTCAATCGCGCCAGACTCTTCCAATTTTTTCACCAACTGCGCAACAGTTGATCGTTTTTGACCAATCGCAACATAGATACAGAACAATTTTTTGGTGTCATCTTTACCAGCAGCATCATTGTATGCTTTTTGGTTCAAGATCGTGTCCAACGCCACAGCAGTTTTACCTGTCTGACGGTCACCAATGATCAATTCGCGCTGACCACGGCCGATTGGGATCAAAGCATCAACAGATTTGATACCAGTCGCCATTGGTTCATGAACAGATTTACGTGGGATAATGCCAGGCGCCTTAACGTCAGCGGTTGAACGCTTTTTCGTTTTGATCGGACCTTTGCCGTCGATTGGGTTACCCAAACCGTCAACAACGCGACCCAACAATTCTGGACCAACTGGAACGTCCACAATCGCGTTTGTACGCTTAACAGTGTCGCCTTCTTTGATTGATTGGTCAGAACCGAAGATAACAACACCAACGTTGTCAGATTCAAGGTTCAAGGCCATTCCGCGGATACCACCTGGGAATTCAACCATTTCACCAGCTTGGACATTGTCCAAACCGTATACACGCGCGATACCGTCACCTACGGACAGAACGCGGCCTACTTCTGCGACTTCAGCCTCTTGACCAAAATTCTTGATCTGGTCCTTGAGGATCGCAGAGATTTCTGCAGCTTGGATACCCATTATCCGACCTCTTTCATTACATTTTGAAGATTGGAGAGTTTCGATTTGATCGAGCTATCAATCATTTTCGAACCCACTTTAACGATCAACCCACCGATAAGGCTTTCATCGACGGTTGCATTGATATTCACATCCTTACCAACAGACGCTTTCAACGTCTTGGCAAGTTTGTCTGATTGCGCTTTGGTCAGCGCCTTGGCGGATGTTACGTCTGCGGTAACTTCGCCGTTTTCGTCTGCGATCATTGCTTTGACAGCAGTGATCAATGCAGGAACCACAAACAGGCGACGCTTTTGCGCCATCAAGGCCAACGTGTTACCCACCAATGGTGATAATTTCATTTTCTTTGCCAACGCTGTGACAGCAGCCGCTTGATCATCACGCGAATAGATCGGTGAATTAATCAAGTCCGTCAAATCCGCACTTTCAGTTAATGCAGCAGACAAGCTGTTTAAGTCTTTTTCAACAGCGGGCAGTTTTTTGGCGTCTTTCGCCAATTCGAATAGTGCCGTCGCATAGCGCGCGGCCACCCCCGAAGATGTAGAAGCTGTTTCGGACACGTGTTCCCTTCCGATTATGCCTAGGTCGAGCCATTTGCATGACCCATATCAACTGGGCGGGTGATAACAAACGAAATGGCGTTGCGCAATACGCTTAACTATTCCGTTGAATGTCGGAATTTTGTTTGAATTCAGCGCGCTAAGGCCAAGTTGCGACAATCTGCGCCAAGATATCATAAAAAAATTGCCAATTCGGCGATGTCAGATCACGAATCTCGTGCCAGAATGGTGGTGGAATTCGTGATTTGAATGAAATCTAGGCACCAAAAACTATTTAACGGAGCCACTTGAGCCTTGTTGTTCTGAAATTGGCTTGCCTTTGGGTTGCGTGATGCCCTCTAACGCTTCTAGCGGTTTGCGCACGGCTTCGCCTAATCCAGATTTCGGACGTGCGTAAACTTGTTTGGTCGCCTCAACCATCACAACACCTGCAACCAGTGGCACAATACTGCGCAGGCCAAAACCTTCCCAGAAACGCGCCATGCGCAACCAAAACGGTTTTTCACTGGGTGTAAAAAACAGCGCCGAAAAATGGCGTTCTGGTACGAAATTATGTTGGCGCAACTGATTATCCAATTGCGTCACGCTATATGGTCGCCCAAATCCAAACGGTGTTTTATCTGAACGCGCCCACAGACCCGAGCGGTTGGGCACGATAAACATCACCTGACCACCGGGCCCCAACACACGCCAGATTTCATCCAACAATTCCCCCGCACTGTCGCAGGTTTCCAATCCGTGCAGCACCACCAATTTATCGACCTTGCCCGTGGCAATGGGCCAAGCGGTTTCTTCGACCAATACCGAATGGTTTGGTTCACCCTCTGGCCAAGGCATCACACCTTGTTGGCCGGGCATCAAACACATCACACGGCGTGAATTGGCGATGAACGGGCGCAATAATGGCGCGGCAAATCCGAATCCAACCACGGTTTGCCCTTTGGTATCGCCCCAATGTTTGATTAATTGCGTGCGCAATGCACGTTGCACAATGCGTCCCAATTTGGTGCGGTAATAGAACCCGCGCAGATCAACCACATCTAAATGCATTGCATCGCCTTGAAAATTTCGTTTAGTTTGGGTTTCAACCTATACATATTTTTCGGAAATACCATGCCACTTGATATCGTAACAATCCCCTGTCTTGCTGATAATTACGCATATTTGTTGCGCTGCCCTGAAACAGAACAGGTTGCGGTGGTTGACGTCCCAGATGCCGCGCCGATTTTGGCCGCGCTCAAGGAGCGCGACTGGCCACTTCATATGATTTTGATCACGCATCATCATGCCGATCATATCCAAGGCGTTGATGAATTGCGCACAGCAACAGGCGCGGTTGTTCTGGGAGGCAAGGCAGATGAACACCGTCTGCCAAAACTGGATGTGGCATTTAACGAAGGCGATTCATTTGCCGTTGGCAGCGAAATTGGCGAAGTGGTCGATGTATCGGGCCACACCGTTGGCCACATCGCGTATCATTTCCCAAACGTTGATATGGTGTTTAGCGCAGATAGCCTTATGGCGCTTGGCTGTGGGCGAATTTTTGAAGGCACACAACCAATGATGTGGAAATCATTGCAAAAGTTCATGGAAATGCGCCCTGAAACGCTGGTGTATTCTGGCCATGAATATACCGCCAGCAATGCCAAATTCGCACTAACCATTGAACCCAATAACCAAGCCTTACAAAAACGCGCAGCAGATATTGACGCGACACGTGCAGCAGGTGGTTTCACCGTTCCCGCCAGTATTGAATTGGAATTGGCAACAAACCCATTTTTACGCGCGGATCTGCCAGAGGTGAAAAAGTTATTGGGCATGTCGGATGACAGTGATGCCCAAGTATTTGGCGAAATTCGCACACGAAAGGATAACTTTTAATGGCTCTGGCGGATTGGTTTCAGGACACACCACAACCCCCTGCGCGTGCGGGAACGATGCAGGTTGGCTGGATGTTGACCAATCCGACATCTGGTGTGGTGTTTTATCCACCCGAACGTGTGCGTTCGCCAGAAATGAATAAACAGCACGCAAAATCCGCATCGCGCTGTCCCGCGATTATCAATATGGAAAGTCGTTACTTTTTAGTTCGCGTACCCTTTGATATGCATCTGCGCCTGACACGCGACAAGGATGGCAAGGTTGGGTTGCGCAACATGGCCAGTGATGCCAGCCCCGTGCGCCCAAAATTTCTGGGTAAACATTTATCGGTGACGGCTGAAAAAGAATGGCGATACAAAGATCGTCCGACAATCCAAATATCCCTGCCCTATTTATTCATCGCCGATGAACCAACATATATGACGCAGCTGGATGCGTTCATGCATTATCGCAAATCTCCGCTGCCGGGTACAATCTTTGGGGGGCGTTTCCCGATCCATGTTTGGCCTCGCCCATTGATGTGGGCGTTTGAATGGCATGATGTCCAACAAGATCTGATATTAAAACGCGGCGATCCGTGGTTTTGTGTGCAGTTTGAAACAACCCCGCAAGAACGCCCTGTTTCCTTGATCGAGGCCGAGGAAACCCCCGCACTCAAAGAATACCTTGATCATATCTCGGCGGCGGTCAATTATGTGAACCAGACCTTTTCACTTTTTAAACAAGCCGAAAAATCACGGCCCAAAACTCTTTTGTCTGCGAAAAAGAGATAACAGTCACAAATTTACTTTTTTGTGATTAGTTTTTGCGATTTTGTGACGAGAAAGTACATTTTTGCACTTGAAGCTCGGCAAAAATACGCAAAACTATAGACTAATGGGTGTTCTGACATTTTTTGACCCACTGGTTGAACAGACGTCCCAAACAGAAAGGTGCAGTCCATGCCTTCATTTTCGAGCAGTCTAGAAATCGCAATCCACACTTCATTGGGTTACGCAAACCAACGAAAACACGAATTGGCCACGCTGGAACATTTGTTGCTGGCGTTGATCGACGAAGACGAAGCGGCACGTGTAATGCGTGCTTGTGGTGTTGATCTGGAAGGGTTGCGCAAAAAATTAATCCAATTTTTGGATACAGAACTGGATTCATTGGTCAATGACGCCGAAGGATTAGAGGCGACACCAACCACCAGTTTTCAACGCGTCATTCAACGCGCCGCCATTCATGTGCAAAGCTCTGGTCGCCAAGAAGTGACGGGCGCAAATGTCATCGTCGCCATTTTCGCCGAACGCGAAAGCCATGCGGCATATTTCCTGCAGGAACAGGATATGACACGCTATGACGCGGTCAACTTCATTTCCCACGGTGTCGCCAAAGATGGCACATATTCCGAACCTCGCCCCCTTACAGGTGCAGAAGAATTCGAAGATATGGATGCAGGCGTGACCGAAGGTGAAAAAGCCGAATCTGCATTGGATAAATACTGTGAAAATTTGAATATCCGCGCACAGGCTGGTGAAATCGACCCGTTGATCGGTCGTGACCACGAGGTGGAGCGTTGTATTCAGGTTCTTTGCCGTCGCCGCAAAAACAACCCATTGTTGGTGGGCGACCCAGGCGTTGGTAAAACCGCCATCGCCGAAGGTTTGGCGGTGCGCATTATTGCCGGCGAAACAACAGAAGTATTGTCGGGAACAACAATCTTTTCCTTGGACATGGGCGCATTGCTTGCAGGCACACGTTACCGTGGTGATTTCGAGGAACGGCTCAAGGCGGTGATGACCGAATTGGAAGACCATCCAGATGCCGTATTGTTCATCGACGAAATTCACACCGTGATCGGCGCAGGTGCAACAAGTGGTGGCGCGATGGATGCGTCCAACCTGTTAAAACCCGCATTACAAGGTGGTAAATTACGTTGCATGGGGTCAACCACATACAAGGAATTCCGCCAACATTTTGAAAAAGACCGCGCATTGTCACGTCGTTTCCAAAAAATCGACGTTGTCGAACCAAGTGTTGAAGATGCCATCAAAATTCTAAAAGGTTTAAAACCACACTTCGAAGAACATCATGACGTGAAATACACCATGGATGCGCTGAAAACGTCTGTCGAACTCTCTGCGCGCTACATCCATGATCGAAAATTGCCAGACAAAGCAATTGACGTGATCGACGAAGCGGGTGCGGCGCAGCGTTTGTTACCCGCAAGCAAGCGGCGCAAAACCATTGGCACCACCGAAATCGAAAACGTGGTTGCCAAAATCGCACGTATCCCAGCGAAAAATGTTTCCAAAGACGACGTCACATTGTTGCGCGATCTAGAAGCATCATTGAAACGCGTTGTATTTGGCCAAGACACCGCAATCGAGGCATTGTCGTCCGCCATCAAACTGGCGCGTGCGGGTCTGCGCGAACCTGAAAAACCTATTGGCAATTATTTGTTCGCAGGGCCAACAGGTGTGGGTAAAACAGAGGTCGCAAAACAACTTGCCGATACGCTTGGTGTTGAATTGTTGCGCTTTGATATGTCCGAATACATGGAAAAACACGCGGTGAGCCGCCTAATCGGTGCGCCTCCTGGCTATGTTGGGTTTGATCAAGGCGGGATGTTGACCGACGGTGTCGATCAAAACCCACATTGTGTGTTGCTGCTGGATGAAATGGAAAAAGCACATCCAGATGTTTACAATATTCTGTTGCAAGTCATGGATCACGGCAAGCTGACTGATCATAACGGGCGCACAACGGATTTTCGCAATGTGATCATCATTATGACGTCCAACGCGGGCGCGTCCGAACAAGCGAAAGAGGCCATTGGTTTCACCCGTGATCGTCGCGAAGGCGAGGACACCGCCGCAATTGAACGCACATTCACCCCAGAATTTCGCAACCGTTTGGATGCAGTCATCAGCTTTGGCGCATTGTCCAAAGACGTGATTTTGAAAGTGGTCGATAAATTCGTACTGCAACTCGAAGCACAATTGATGGATCGCAATGTCACATTCGAATTAACCACTGCAGCGTCGGAATGGTTGGCGGACAAAGGGTACGATGATCGCATGGGTGCGCGCCCACTGGCGCGGGTCATTCAAGAACACCTCAAAAAACCGCTGGCCGAAGAATTGCTGTTTGGCAAACTCGCCAAAGGTGGTTTGGTCAAGGTTGGTTTGAAAAATGGTAAATTGGATTTGAAACTGGTCGCGCCCGAAGCACCGAAAATATCCAACAAAAAACCTCCGTTGCTAACCGCGGACTAAATTTCGAAAAACAATTATCTGACGAAACAAAGCCCGCGCCCAAACCTGGCCGCGGGTTTTGCCGTCTTATGCCCGATGTATCTGAAATTTAAACGATACCCTTGGTTCCAAAAGTCGCATCCTATTTTGGATTTTGATGGCTTGTGCAATTTCCAGAAAAGCGTAATCTGACGTTACGTAAGGGGTGCAAAAATGGACTGGCTGAAACTTAGGCTGTTTCGATGGCTTGAGCTGGGGACCGAAGGTTATGCGATACATACGCGCCGCAGATTGATCGTAATCAACGTGTTGATAACGTTCGTTTCTGCGCTCTCTATTTTTTACGCTATATTTTTTGCAATCTACGACATCAACACCTTTAAATTACCTATCATTTTCATGATTGTAATGGCTGCGTTATTCCTGCGAACACCGATGTTGCATAATCAGGGGCGATATTATGGGGATCTCTATAATTTAACCGTCTGGCTCATTTATGGTGGAATTTTGGTGCATTTATTTGGGTCTAACTCAGGCATTCATTATTTTTTTCTTGGTGGTGCCGCAGGCGCAATTCTGATATTTAATCTGAGCCGAAATGGCGTATCTGTCTTTTCTTTTTTGTCGCAAATGTTGATTTTCTTCTATGCAGAAGTTTATCGTATCGCGCCGCGCGACGCTTATGCATTACCGCAAAATTTTGAATACACCATGTTTATCCTGAACATATTGTTTTTGCTCGTTTTTCATTACTGTTTGATCAGCTATGCGGTTTACCTTTCAAAAACTGCGGAAACGTCGTTAACCAAAGAGTGTGAATATTCCAACCGCTTGTTGGAAAATATGATGCCACCATTGATTTCGAATGCGTTGAAAAGTGATCCATGTAAAACAATTGCGAAACGCCATAATGACGCGACCATAATTTTCGCCAAAATCGCTGGGTTCGAGCATGTTTATGATACAAAGACCCCCAAAGAATCCGTAGAACTTTTGACCCGAATTTTTTCCGAATTTGATCGCATAGCACAAGCACACGGACTTGAAAAAATCAAAACCGATGGTGCAATTTTTATGGCAGGGGCTGGATTTCCGCTGCCCATGAAAGAACACGCCAAAAACGTCGCACTTGTTGCGTTAGAAATGCGCGACGTGGTTGAAAAATTTGCAACCGAATCCGATGTGGATATATCGCTGCAATGCGGTGTTCACTCTGGGCCCGTCGTGGCGGGGGTGATCGGCACGCACAAACCATTTTACGATGTTTGGGGTGACACGGTAAATCTTGCGGCGCGCCTTGAAACCAATGCCAAGCCAAATCACATTCAGGTTTCTGATTCTACCAGACAACTCCTCACAGATCGTTTTTCATTTCAAAAACGTGGCCGCGTGACGCTAAAAGGCAAGGGCAAGGTTGAAATTTGGTATCTGATAGATCGGATCACTTAAAAATGCCTGTTAATTTGGCACACAGTCCAACTCCTGATTGAATTCCAACCTTTTAGCTCTTGTAAGAACTGTTTCATTACCTAATGTATGGCAAAGTTAAGGGGAAATATCTTGGAAAAGCTTAAGGCTCGTTTTTTCAAATGGTTTGAAATTGGTACCGAAGGTTATGATATTGGTACGCGCCGTCGCTTGATTGTCACCAACGTGTTAATCACAGTCATTGCCGTTTTGTCGGTAATATATGCAATCATTTTCTTTCTGTTTGATCCTATCGCATATATCGTTCCAGTGATGATGATGTTTACGGTTGCTGGTCTGTTCCTGTTTACGCCCTTCTTTCACAAACTAAATTCCTATGTTGGAAGCATTTATAATCTGTCGATCTGGTTGATCTATGGAATGACATTGGTTTACTTTTTTGGCTCGGATTCTGGCATTCACTACTTTTTTCTGGGCGGCGCGACAGGTGCAATCCTGATCTATAACGTAAGCGCCAATCCAATTTCGATTTTCTCAATCATTGTGCAAACATCGATTTTTCTATCGGCAGAATTTTTCTGGCCCCAATCCGCGCATTGGTTGGAATTACCACAACTTCATCAATCTATCCTTGCATTCGTTAATATCGTCTCTGTGCTTATGTTACAGTTTTGTTTGGTCAGCTATGCGTTTTACCAAGCCAACACAGCCGAAGCATTACTAGAAAAAGAGTATCAATATTCCGAACAGCTGCTTGCCAATATGATGCCCACATCCATCGCCGCACAGCTAAAACGTGACCCAGAAAAGACGATCGCGGATGGGCATGAGCAGGCAACAATCCTATTTGCCGATATCGTTGGTTTTACTGAACGCGCCTCCAACCAACCACCTGAAAAGGTTGTTGCATTTTTAAATGCCCTTTTCACCAAATTTGATGCGCTTGCAACCAAACACGGTTTGGAAAAAATCAAAACCCTTGGTGATGCATTCATGGTCGCGGGTGGCATGCCCTCCGCCCAAGATGATCATTGCGAGCGTGTCGCGAATATGGCATTGGAAATGCTTGAAATTGCCAAAACGATGCCTGAAAACTTTGGTAAAAAAGTACAGTTGCGCATTGGCATCCATTCCGGGCCTGTGGTTGCTGGTGTTATTGGCACCAAAAAACCATTTTACGATGTTTGGGGGGACACTGTGAATCTTGCCGCACGCTTGGAAACCAACGGTCACATCAACCGTATTCAAGTCACCACATCCACCAAAGAACTTCTTGAAAGCGCATTTGACTTTGAATTGCGTGGTCAGGTGGAAATTAAAGGCAAAGGCAACATCGACGTATGGTATTTGGTGGGTCGCAAATAGCCCCTATTTTTCGGTAAACTTCAATTCAATCCGACGGTTCAATGCATATGCATTCGCATTGCGTGCTGGGTCAATCGGTTGAAATTCACCAAACCCGTTTGCCGCCAAACGATTGGCGGGAATGCCCAATGGGTTGATCAAATATTTGACGACCGAAAGCGCGCGCGCTTGACTCAATTCCCAATTATCCTTGAATGCGCCATTGCCTGAAATCGGGATCACATCGGTGTGCCCATCAACGCGCAAAATCCAATCAATCTCGCTTGGTATTTCATCGGCGATTTCACTCAAGATACCTGCAACTTTTTGTAGTTCCCGCTGTCCGCCAGCCCCCAGATCAGCGGAGCCGACGTCAAACAACACCTCTGATGAAAACACAAATCGGTCGCCGACCATGCGAACACCTTCTTGTCCTTCAAGTAAATCGCGCACGCGACCGAAAAATTCTGATCTGAACTTTTCAAGATCTTTGGCCTCCGCCTCTAATCGTTCGCGTTCTTTCTTCTCTAATGCTGCCAGTTTTTTCTGTTCGGCGGCGGTGCGTGCCAGTGCCGCATTCAAATTGCTTCCCAGTGTTTGGATTTGAACCTGTGCTTCGATATCTTTGGCCTGTGCATCTTCAAGCAACCCTTGCAATTGGTTCAACTGTTGGCGCAGTTCCAAGGTCTGCTGATTGAGCAATGCCAACTTTCGTTGCCCCTCTGTATTGATATCTTTTTGTGTTGCGAGCAACCTGTTCGCCTGCGCCAATAATGCCGCCTGTTTTTGTTTTTCGCTTAACGTTTGACCGGCTGCATTTTCCAATTCGTCTTGTGCGGCTTTGGCTGCGGCTAGCAAGGTTAAGGTTTCCTCTGCCTCTTTGCGCTTTGCTTCGAGTGCGAGTGTCAACGCACTCAATTCAGCATCACTTTCGCTCAGCCGTTTACGCAATGCTTCCGCTGCGGCCATCTCTGTCAGCTTATCTTTCTCTGCATCTGATAGAGCGGCCGCTTGGCGTTGTGATTGCGCGTTCAAATCCGCAATCAATGCTTCCATGGCGTCGCGTTTTGCGGCGGCTAATCGTGCCTCTTCTGTGGATTTGTCAATCTCGCTTCGTGCCTGTGCCAACGCCAACTGAACCGCTTCTTTTTCACTGATTTGCGCTGCGTTATCGGCAGCCAATTGTTGATTGTCCAATTCCAATTGGCTTTTCTGCGCCAGTAATCCTGCCACTTGCTGTTCAAAATTAGCGAGCCGCCCTTGGAGGCTATCAATTGTATCCTCGGCGCTACGCAGCGAATTTTGAAACGCGTTGACACTTCCTTGTAGTCGCAGTGATTTTTGCTCTTCTAATCCTAATGCTTCGGCGAGCCCGATCATTTGGGCATTTAAACTATCCAGTTCTTCACCCTGCCCTGAAATGGTTTCGCGCAGCACAAATTGAACAATCATGAAAATCGACAACACAAACGTCAAAACCAACAACAACGCGGTCATTGCATCAACAAAACCAGGCCAGATATTGGCGTTAAATCGGTTTGCGGTACGTCGGGACAAGGCCATATCGGTTATCTTTTGCCCAGTTGCGCCAAGTTTTTATTCAACAAGCTCAGATCGCTACGCAGTTCGGATAAACCTTGCGCACGCCCTGCTGCCATTTCTTCGAGCATTTGGGATAATTGCCCATCCATGCTACGCAGTCGCATACGCGTTTCGGCGTCTAAAATACCGTCACCCTCGGCTTGCATACGCGCAATGGCATCGACAATTTGTGATTGCCCCCGCGCGATTTCAGATAATGACTGCGCGTTATTTGTCTGGGCGTTGTTTGCATGTTCAATCATCTGTTCAACTGCATTGGCCATCTGATCCATGCGACCAGCTGTTTGCGCCAATATCACTTGTAGACCTTCCATCTGAACGCTGGCACTTTCAAAAAGACCTGCGGACATAATCGCATCGCCACCATCACCAGTTGATCCCAGTTTGGTAATGGATGAAAGCCATTCTTCCAACTCGCCATAAAACCGGTTTTGCCCGCGCCCCGAAAACAGATCAAGCAATCCCACGATCAATGATCCCGCCAGCCCGAGTAATGACGATCCAAACGCCGTGCCCATACCACCCAATTGCGCCTCTAGGCCCGTCATAAGATTGTCAAACACACCCATGGCTGAATCACCCTCTTGCGGGGCGAGTGATCGGATTGTATCCACCACCGCTGGAATGGTGGTTGCAAGCCCGTAAAACGTACCTAACAACCCAAGAAAAATCAGCAAATTGATGATGTAACGCGTTATTTCACGCCCTTCATCCAGACGTGTTGCAACGGAATCTAAAATCGAACGGGTTGACGTAGACGTTAGCGCAAAACGTGCGGCGCGTTCGGATAGCATCGCCGCCAATGACGCCAATATATTGGGTGCCTTAACAAAATCATGCCCAGGGCGATCAAACGCAAAACCTTCGATCCAATTCACCGATTTGATCAACGTAAACACCTGCCAAAAACACGATATCATCCCGCATAAAAACACTAAAATGATGACACCATTCAAATATGGCGACGCCAAAAATATCGGTGATACCGCTGGATATGCAAAATATGTACCCACAGAAACAAGCCCGACCAAAATCATCATCGTGATGATTTGATTCACGGGCTGCGTGAAACGCACGTGTATTTGCCTGTCTAGACTTGTCATCTTTTACATTTCGCTCGTTGTTTTGCCACAGACTAACGCCAAGTTTCAATTATTCCAAACAGTAAGTTTCGGTCATATTCAGGCCGCATTCATGGTGAATTCAGTTGTAAATCACCTTAAAAATACCCACATAGGTAGAAACATTTAACAAAAAGGAACAGCAATGGAATATTTCGGCGCTTCGACGATCGCAATTCTCGTTTTTGCAATCATATTGGTTTATTTATCGGTCAAAGTCGTTTCACAAGGCGAACAGTGGACGGTTGAACGTTTCGGCCGTTATACGCGCACATTAACGCCCGGTTTGGCATTTTTGATCCCTTTCATCGACAAGGTCGGTGCGAAAATCAATATGATGGAAACGGTTCTGGATATTGATAGCCAAGAAGTGATCACCAAAGACAACGCAATGGTCATGACCGATGCTGTAACATTTTACCAAGTCGTCGATGCGGCAAGCGCGGCATACGAAGTGCGTGATTTACAGCGTGCCCTGTCAAATCTGACTATGACCAACATTCGTGCGGTTATCGGTAATATGGATTTGGACGAAAGCCTTTCGAACCGCGATTTCATAAACTCTAAACTACTCAGCGTCATTGACGAAGCGGCGTCGCCTTGGGGTATCAAAGTGACCCGCGTTGAAATCAAAGATCTGGCACCGCCACCTGACATTAACGAAGCGATGGCGCGTCAGATGAAAGCGGAACGTGGCAAGCGTGCGGATATTTTGACCGCCGAAGGTCACAAACAATCTGCGATCTTGAAAGCCGAAGGTGAAAAAGAAGCACAAGTGCGCGAGGCTGAAGGCCGCCGCGAAGCAGCATTCCTTGACGCCGAAGCACGTGAACGTGCCGCCGAAGCGGAAGCAAAAGCGACCGCAATGGTATCAGAAGCGATTGCCAAAGGTGACATTCAGGCGGTGAATTATTTCGTGGCACAAAAATACACCGAAGCATTGCGCGACATCGCCGCCGGCCCAAGTTCAAAAACAGTTATGATCCCACTAGAGGCATCAAATCTGCTGGGCAGCATCGGTGGGATCGCTGACATCGCAAGGGCCGTATCTGGCGATGATGGTCCGCTAAAGTTGAAAAAGTAACAGAAAGGGCTGGTTAACATGGAAATGCTTTCGCAAACATTCGGTTTCCTCGAAGGAATGTCACCGTGGTGGTGGGTTGCATTGGCCTTTGGCTTGGCAGCGCTTGAAATGGCGACATTCTCGTTTTTCCTGATCTGGCCAGCCCTCGCGGCGCTGTGCATGGCGGCACTGACGGCTGCCAGCCCATCATTATCCGCGGGTGTTCAGGTTATAACCTTTTCGGCGATTTCAATCGCGCTCACATACATTGGGCGTTTGTTATTTCTAAAATACGGCGATGGCGGTGGCGAAGGTGACGCGATGTTGAACCAACGTGGCGCACGTTTCATTGGCCGCGTAGGAAAGGTATTGGAATTTGCCAATGGCGAAGGTGTGATCGAATTAGAAGGCATGCGCTGGCGCGCAAAATGGCCTGAAGGTCATACAAGCAAAGCTGGTAAATCCGCACGCGTGACACAGGCCAACGGCATGGTGTTAGATGTGGAAGCGGTTGATTAAACCGCCAGTTCTTTTACGCGCTGAGTCAACCACTCAAGCTCTGGGTCGTGTAGACCCAGAGCATTCAAACAATCGGTGGTATTATACAAATATTCGGTATTTGGCCCACGCCCACCAACAGCCGTTGAAATCATCCGCGCCTGTTCTTCCAATTCCAGATGGCAATATTGTACGTGATGCGGGTCAATCACATAAGTAACCGCCAACGCTTCGCCACCGTCTTGGAATTTAATCGGCAAGATTTTTTCGACATAGGCTGATGAAATCAATTCACGTTCACGCAGATATTCAATCGTTTGATCCGCATGTTCAGCGGCGACGTTAAACGCAACCCCGTTACAGGTCCCGCCATCGTGTTCATCAAGTGCGAGAACCAAACCATTGTGATCCTCTGTGCCGCGGTGATGGATTGAACGCATACAAAAGCTGCGCATATACCCATCAAGCGTTGCAATTTTCTGGGCGGCGACCTTGAAACCAGGGTTCCAAATCAAAGAGCCATAGCCAAATACCCAAAGATCATTCGTATTCATCAGTCTTGGTTCCCGTTTGAACACGCGTTATAGAGACGCCAAAGAATTTAGGAAATAACAAAAATGCGCATTCTTGTCATCGCTATACTTGTCGCGGCTATTGGTTGGGCGGCCTATTGGTTTATCGGTTCCAGCGCCCAAGAGCGTTCGGTAAATCGCTGGCTTGAACAACAACAAAATGCGGGCTGGGTTGCGAATTCCAGCAATGTGAATGTGCGTGGTTTTCCAAATCGATTTGATACAATTATTTCGGATTTAGAAATCGCCGACCCGAATTCTGGCTGGGCGTGGTCTGCACCTGAAATGCAATTCCTGATGCTGAGCTATAAACCAAACCACATTATCGCACAGTGGCCACAGGCCCAAACCGTATCAACACCAAACCAAAACATCACAGTGGACAGCGCAGAAATCAGTGCAAGCGTGGTTTTTCGTGCAAACACCGCATTAGCTCTGGAACGTTTCACCGCCAGTTTGGACGATGTTAAATTGATCAGCAACCAAGACTGGAATAGCCATATTCAATCTGCGATTTTGGCAATGCGCCGCACGGATGCATCCGAATTTTCATATGACATCGCATTTGATGCACTTGGCTTCACCCCGCCAAGCGATATCAAAGCAGGGTTCGATAAATCGGGCATCCTGCCTGAAACCTTTCAGACAGTCAGCGTCAGCACCACCGCACATTATGATGCCCAATGGGATCGGTTAAGTGTTGAGGGTAATTTACCAACGCTCACCAAATTGGATATCACCGATGGTCGCGCTGTTTGGGGCGGGCTTGAACTTCAAGGTACGGGTTCACTTGCTATTGACGCCCAAGGTTATCCAACAGGCAAGCTCACTGTACGTGCGAAAAACTGGAAAGACATGATTAAACTGGCGCAGGAAAATGGTGCCATTGATGCTGGTTTGGCGCGAAAATTGGAAACAGGTCTGGGGCTAATCGCCATGCTTGCAGGCAATCAAAATACGCTGGATGTTCCGCTGTCATTTGCCAATCGTATGACCAGTATCGGCCCCATCCCGATTGGGCCTGCACCACAAATTCGTAGACCACGATTGAACAATTAACGGCAATATGGCCCGTTTCGATATCGCGCAGTATCAAAATGAAAATGATCGCGGTGATGGACGTCTGAATTGGGACCGAGCACCGTGCCAAAAATTCCACAAGCATTGGCGTGAACCTTGTTCAACGGTTTGCGATATTTACCCTTACCCCAGTCATTTAGAACCGAAACCTTTTTCCCGTTCTTTAATGTGAAACCTGCGATATCAATAGCATGACCCAATGAGTGTTCAGACATTTTCGCACCTGGCTTATTATTACGCGTACGGCACGAATAGCTGGCAACGACATGCAATTCCGCAAGTTTACCCTTGCGTTTAAATGCAGGTTTCGCCGATTTTTTGACCCAAGTTTTCAATGCCTTTGCCGTTGTGCAATCAATCAGTGCCGGCGTTGACAGACGAACATCATCCACCAATGTCACCCGTACGGGGCTCACGATACCACAGCCCACTGTTTTGGCCATGATGGGGGTCGCAATTTCTCCCCGAATTTTGCGATCCCCGCAAATTTTTGCATCTTGGGCAAATAAGGGTGTTGCCAACACGCTCGCCAATACAACAATCTTCAACCCATCAATCATCATGCGGCACGTTCCGTCCAAAATTGGGTACATCCATATCTTGCCCTGCATCCAAAATACCACGGCGAATGGCGCGAGTACGGGTGAAATAATCGTGCAATTGCACCCCGTCACCACGACGAATGGCACGTTGCAGATCAAACAGCTCTTCTGTGAACCGCCCCAAGATTTCTAGCGTCGCCTCTTTGTTGTTTAAAAACACATCGCGCCACATGGTTGGATCAGATGCGGCAATCCTTGTAAAATCGCGAAAACCAGCGGCGGAGTATTGAACCACTTCTTCATCGGTAACACGCCCCAAATCATCGGCCACCCCAACCATGGTATATGCGATCAGGTGGGGCACATGTGACGTGACCGCCAACACCAAATCATGATGCGCTGGATCCATTGTTTCAACATTGGCACCAAGTGCGCGCCAGTATGATTGTAACTGCGAAACCTCTTGTACATGCGGTGCCCCCACGGGCGTTAAGATACACCAACGATTATCAAACAGTTCGGCAAAACCGGATCGCGGCCCTGATTGTTCCGTACCCGCCAACGGGTGTGCAGGGATGAATGACACATTATCGGGCAGGATTGGTTCAATCGCGGCGATAACGGCCTCTTTCACCGACCCAACATCAGATACCGTTGCACCCGATTTTAGATTTGGCGCGATTTCAAGCGCGACATCCGCCATCGCCCCAACAGGAACGCACAAAACCACCAGATCGGCATCAAACACCGCCTTGGCTGCGCTGTCTTCAACACGATCACAAAACCCAATTTCCAGTGCGATATCACGGGTTTCTTTGGATCGGGCATAGCCGATGATTTCACCAGCAACGCCTGCGCGTTTCATCGCATGTCCCATGGATGACGCGATCAATCCCAACCCGATGAGCGCAACCTTTTCATAAATGATGCTCATGTTGATTGTCCCTGTTTAAACGTGATCAAAACGCTGGCAACACGTTTGCAATCAATGCCCTTGCCAATAGTAATGCGTAAACAATTAGGGAGGTTATAACCCTTTACCGCGCGCACAAGCAGGCCATTTTGCTGCAATGCTGTGTTTGCATTGTCGGCCTCGGTTTCACTGGAAAAACGAACAAGGATAAAATTCGCAAACGATGCATCCGATGGCACGCCCGCATTGCCAAGTTCGCTCGCCAACCAATCACGCCATTTGGCATTTTCAATGCGACAGGTATCAACATATTCCTGATCATTCATTGCGGCCAAGCCCGCCGCCAAAGCCGCAGAATTCACATTGAACGGGCCGCGCATGCGCCCCAAAATATCAATGATCCTTTGCGGGGCATATGCCCAACCCAAGCGCAAACCACCAAGCCCGTAAATTTTGGAAAACGTGCGTGTCATGATGATATTGTCCCGCTGATCAATCAGCGATGCACCACCATCAAATCCATCGACGAATTCGGCATATGCGCCATCCAACACCAACAATGTTTGATCTGGCAAACCATCGGCCAAACGCACAACCTCTGCGGCGTCAATCATTGTTCCTGTTGGGTTATTTGGGTTCGCAATAAATACCAGTTTGGTGTTTTCGTTGCACGCAGCCAAGATCGCATCAACATCAGTGGTGCGGTTGGTTTCTTGCACGACCACGGGTGTTGCACCCGCCGCCAATGTGCAAACCTTGTACATCAAAAAGCCATGTTCGGTGAATACGACCTCGTCGCCCTCACCCGCGAATGCTTGGGTTAAAAACGTGATAATTTCATCGGAACCATTGCCGCAAATAATACGGCTCGCATCCAGTTCATGCACATGCGCAATCGCATCGCGCAAATCCCCGTGGTCCGATGATGGATAGATGTTAAGATATTTTGACTCTTCGCGATACGCAGCAATCGCCTTGGGGCTTGGCCCCAATGGGTTTTCGTTGGAGCTGAGCTTGACCACATTTTCAACGCCATCAAGATGCCCTTTGCCACCGACGTACAATTCAATATCCATAATGCCAGGGCGCGGTGTAATTTTCGAAGTCATAGTAATATCCACTTGATTGTAATGTCTTTTAACGTGGCAAATTATCTTTTGCCAGTTAGTAAAAACTCTGCGGGTCGATATCGATGTTCATGCGCACATTGTTGGGCAAGCGAATCCCCGCGCGCCACGCGGCCAATGCGGGCTGCAACATCACGCCCTTTGGCGCTTTCACCAACAATCGAATACGATGTTTGCCACGTACCCGCGCAATTGGTGCGGGGGCTGGTCCATAAACCTCTGCCCCGATTTGGCGCAGCCCGATTGATGTTCGCACCAAATGTTGCGCCACGTTTGACACCACGGATAATTCAGGCCCCGTAATCACAATCCCCGCCATGCGCCCATATGGTGGTACGCCTGCCTGTTCGCGTGATGCAGCTTCTGCTTGCCAAAATTCATCTTCTTCACCTGCGATAATCGCCTTGATCACAGGGTGCTCAGGTTGATGCGTTTGAAGGTAGGCCACACCTTTTTTCTCGGCGCGCCCCGCCCGCCCTGCAACCTGTCGGATCAATTGAAATGTGCGTTCGGCGGCGCGTAAATCGCCGCCTTGCAGACCCAGATCACAATCAATCACACCAACACAGGTGAGCAACGGGAAATTATGCCCCTTGGCCACCAATTGCGTGCCGATGATGATATCCGCTTCACCATTCGCGATTTCGGCGATACGTGATTTTAACGCGCGGGCAGACAGCGACATATCTGATGATAATACCGATATGCGCGCATCTGGAAAACGATCGGCGGCCTCTTCTGCCAGCCGCTCAACACCTGGCCCGACGGCGGCCATGCGTCCCTCGACACCACAAGATGGGCATTTTTCGGGGATTGGTTTGGTTTCCCCACATTGATGGCACATCAGATGTGCGTGGAAACGATGTTCCACCATTCGCGCATCACAATGATCACACCCCACCTGTTCACCACACGCACGACACACGGTCAGCGGTGCATAACCACGACGGTTCAAAAACAGCAACGATTGTTCACCTAATTCAAGGCGTGCGTTCACCTGTGACACGAGGGTTGATGAAATCCAGCGCCCAGTTTCCAACGCGTCCTCGCGCAGATCAATCGCACACATGTCGGGTAATTCAGCCGCACCAAAACGTTTTTCCAAATCAATGCGCGTATATTTTCCAGCCTTTGCATTGACCCACGTTTCCAATGACGGTGTCGCCGATGCCAAGACAACGGATGCACCGCAAATTGATGCCCGCATCACCGCCATATCTCGTGCGGAATAAAACACGCCGTCCTCTTGTTTGTACGATGTGTCGTGTTCTTCATCGACAATGATCAAGCCAAGATTTTGAAATGGTAAATACAGCGATGAACGTGCCCCAACCACAACCTGTGCATCGCCCTGTCCCACCATGCGCCAACACCGGCGACGTTCGGTCATGGTAACACCCGAATGCCACTCGGCGGGGCGGCGGCCAAAACGTGTTTCGAACCGATCAAGGAATTCAACGGTCAGTGCAATTTCGGGCAACAATACCAACGCCTGTCGCCCTTGGCGCAAGCATTCGGCGACGGCCTCTAGGTACACTTCGGTTTTTCCCGATCCAGTGACACCCTTTAGGAGCGTGGTTTGATATGCCCCCGTTTGCAAATGCGCTTGTAATTGTGTTGCCGCTGATGCCTGCGAAGGCGTCAATGTTTTGCTGGGCAGCGATGGATCAAGTTTGGGGTATGGCACATCGCGCGGTGTTTCCAATTCAACGATAACACCTTGTTTGACTAAACCCTTAATCACCGATGGCGTCACCCCTGCCATTTGCGCCAATTCGCTGGGCATGAAATGCTGACCTTCTTGTTCTTCTAACACGGCCAAAACTTTTTCACGTGCGGGTGTCATGCGATCAGGCTGGCCTGATCCAAGTGCCACAACCCTTTGCATGCTGGGCGGATTTGTCAGACCCGGCGCACGCGTGGCAAGGCGCAACATCGCCGTCATCGGGGTAAGCGTGTAATCTGCCACCTTTTGCAAGAAAATTTGCATTTCCTCGCGCATCGGTGCCACATCCAGCACATTTGAAATCTTGCGAATCTTTGCGGGGTCAAATTTGCCCTCGCCAGCACCCCAAACCACGCCCAACACCTTGCGCGGGCCAAGTGGCACCTCGACATAGGCGCCTTGCATCACGCCGCCCTCTGGTGCTTTGTAGTCCAAAAACCGATCCAGCGGTTGCGCCGTTAACACCGCAACCAGCGCTCCTTGGGCATAGAAACCACGTGTTTGGCCTGTTTCGATCAATCTGGTATTTCCTAACGGGGTTTCATCATATAACATTCGCGTCGAGTGAGCATCAAACCACATAACCACGAGGGAATACTATGAAATTTTTTGCAGATACAGCAGTAGTTGAAGAGATTGCTGAATTGAACGAATTGGGGATCGTGGATGGTGTCACAACGAACCCTTCATTGATCTTGAAATCTGGTCGTGACATTTTAGAAGTGACCAAAGAAATCTGTGATTTAGTTGCTGGGCCTGTTAGCGCCGAAGTTGTTGCAACAACCGCCGATGAAATGATTGCCGAGGGGCGCAAATTGGCAAAAATCGCAGATAACATCGCGGTTAAGGTTCCATTGACATGGGATGGTTTGAAAGCCTGTAAAACGCTGTCGTCAGAGGGCAACATGGTGAATGTGACCTTATGTTTTTCTGCCAACCAAGCATTGATCGCAGCGAAAGCAGGTGCCACATTCATTTCTCCGTTCATTGGTCGTCTTGACGATATCAACATTGACGGTTTGGATTTGATCGCAGACATTCGCACAATTTACGATAACTACAATTTCGAAACTGAAATTTTGGCGGCATCAATTCGCACAGTAAATCATGTTAGCGAATGTGCCCGCATTGGCGCCGATGTTATCACCGCACCACCATCCGTTATCAAAAAGCTTGCGTCGCACCCGTTGACCGATAACGGTCTAGAAGCATTCATGAACGACTGGGCAAAAACTGGTCAAAACATCCTATAAGGGCTTTGCGCATGACTTCAGAGGTATCAATCTCCGATCTTCGCGATACGATTTTGCGTGATCCCAATGCGATCCTAAATGACCGAGAGGTCATGCGCGCGCTTGTTTCTGCTGATGATGCGACCAAGGGTGATAATATTGTTGATCTAAAAACCGCTGTTGTTCAACGCCTTGAAGAACGGCTTGATCAATTGGAAGGGCATCACAAAACCATTTTGTCGGCGGCTTATGACAATATCGCATCCACCAATCATTTGCACCGCGCGGTTTTGGCGGCATTGGAACCAAACAGCTTTGCCGAGTTTTTGAATTTCTTAGACGGTGGTTTGGCCGATGTTTTGAATGTAACAATGGCCAAGCTGTGTATGGAAACCGCCCATGTAACCGAACGCGATATTCCAGCACTGCGCGAAGAATTTGGCAAAGGTGTCGTCTTTTTGCGCGAAGGCGAGGTGGATCATTACATCACGCTGGGTCGCGAGGTTGAGCCACGCCTGATCACATTGCGCCAAATCAAACGTGGTATTACAAAGATTCATGATGAACACGCCGATCACATCCGATCGGAGGCATTGCTAAAACTGGATTTGGGAACGGGCAATCGTGTTGGCCTGTTGGCATTGTCTTCACGCGACACCGATCAATTTTCACCGGCAATGGGCACCGATTTATTGG
This sequence comes from Paramylibacter ulvae, assembly GCF_014652655.1. Classification (GTDB taxonomy): domain Bacteria; phylum Pseudomonadota; class Alphaproteobacteria; order Rhodobacterales; family Rhodobacteraceae; genus Amylibacter; species Amylibacter ulvae. The sequence goes on along the minus strand of NZ_BMZF01000003.1, from coordinate 316,609 downwards.
TGTTCTTTGGCGGAGTGTTCGAGCGCATCTTGCAACGCTGGCTTGCGCATGAATGAACGATCAGGCGCGTATGATTTGATGGAACGCTGGTTGACCAGCATGACCGCCCTGCGCGGAACAGCCGAAAAAACCATACATGCCTATCGTAATGACGTTTCCTCGTTTTTGGGTTTCTTAACCAACCACAAAGCAGCAGCAACATCGCAAAAAATGCTGGCAGACGTCACCACGCGTGACATGCGTGCATGGTTATCATTTGAACGCCAACGCGATTTATCCCCCCGATCCATGGCGCGTGCATTATCTGCAGTCAAAAGCTTTTATGGGTGGCTATCCGAAACCACGGATATGAACGTGACTGCCGTATTGGCAACCCGCGCACCAAAATTCAAAAAACCACTGCCCCGCCCCGTGGAACGCACCGCTGCTGTTGAATTGATCAGCACCGTTGAATTGCAATCAATGGATGGCTGGATCGGCGCACGTGATATGGCCGTTGTCACCTTGTTATACGGTTGTGGGTTGCGCATATCCGAAGCGCTTGGTTTGAAATTCAAAGACGCTCCATTGCCCGATGTGTTAAAAATTCGCGGCAAAGGTGGCAAGGAACGCATGGTGCCCGTATTGCCCATCGCACGTAACGCGGTGGAAACATATCGTAAACTTTGCCCACATGCCCAAGACCCAAATGACGCATTGTTCCTTGGCAAACGTGGCGGGCCATTAAACCCACGTCTGATTCAAAAGGTTGTGGAACAGGCGCGGATGCAGCTTGGCCTGCCTGCAAGTGCGACGCCACATGCGCTTCGCCATTCATTTGCAACACATTTGTTAGAGGCAGGCGGCGATTTGCGCGCGATCCAAGAATTGCTTGGCCATGCATCGCTTTCAACCACACAAGCATACACATCTGTTGACCAAGCACGCCTGATGGAAGTTTATCGCAAGAGCCACCCTAAAGGGGCCTAATTGGTTGTAAATCCAAACCAATCAGATAAGACAGTTATATGACATTACGTATCAAAGCGCTCAGCGTACATTATCTAACCGCATCAGGTGCCGTATTCGCAATGCTTGCGACATTGGCGGCCGTCAATCTGAAATGGGATTTAATGTTCCTTTGGCTCGTCGTAGCATTCATCGTTGATGGCATCGACGGTCCACTTGCACGCAGATACGATGTAAAAAAAAATGCGTCAGAATATGATGGCGTTTTGTTGGACTTGATCATTGATTATCTGACTTACGTGTTCATACCTGCCTTCGCATTGTTCGAAAAAGGATTGTTAAACGGTTGGTCGGGTTGGGTTTGCATTATCGTAATTGCATTCACATCCGCGCTTTATTTTGCAGACACCCGCATGAAAACCAAAGATAATAGTTTTTCGGGCTTCCCGGGGTGTTGGAATATGTTTGTTCTGGTGATGTTTGCAACTGAACCATCATGGCAAATCATACTTGTGCTAACCGTCATTCTTGCGGCGAGCCAATTCACACCGTTGAAATTCATCCACCCGGTACGCACCGAACGGTGGCGTAATATCAGCCTGCCGATTGCTGCATTATGGACCGTCATGGCAGGCATTGCCGCATGGGAAAATTTCCATGCTGGGCCAATCGTAACAGGGATATTGATGGCAACCAGTTTGTATCTGTTATTGGTTGGCATCGTACAACAAATGTTTCCTGCTAAATCCGCGTAACGATTACGCCCAACATTATTACAAGGGCAGCGATCATCTTGCCCTTGTCAATTTTTTCACCCATCAACAGAAATCCGATCAGGATGGCAAACATCACAGATGTTTCGCGCAAACCCGTAACCAACGCGATGGGTGCAATCGTCATTGCCCAAACCGCAATCCAATACGCCCCCACAGACATCGCACCCGCAGCAAGCCCTAAACCCAACGTTTTGGGAGCTAGCGGAATTACGCTAAATCCACGCCGCCAGGTTCCCCAAACCGTAAATATGATCGCATCAAAAAAGAACAACCAACCAACATACCCCGAAACATCGCCCGACAAACGCGCACCCATGCCATCGGACAACGAATAACCCGCAGTCCCAATCGCAGAACCGATCGCAAATGGCAGCAACGCGCGTGACTCACCCATGGTAAACACGCCGCGCGCCAACAATAAAATACCACACCCCACCAACAGAACACCCACGACGTGATTTGATTTGATTTCATCTGGCAAAATGAAAAAACCGATAACCAAAACAATCATCGGCGCAAGCCCACGCGCGATGGGATAAACGCGCGATAAGTCCCCGCGTTCATACGCCCCTGTGAGGCAAAATTTATAAATCAAATGGAATAAAACAGAAATCGCCAGCAGTCCCCAAGCGGGTTTTGCCGGTGGCGCAAATTGCCAAATCATGATCAACCCGATCAGACCATGCGCAATGGACAGCAACACCATGCCTTGTAATTTATCAGCACCGAACTTCACCGCACCATTCCACGCGGCATGCAAAAATGCCGCAAAAATTACGGCAGAAAAAACAGAAAAGCTCACGGTGATCTCCTAATTTTTCAGACCACAATACGCCGCCGTAATCTGATTGAAAGCGATTTCATTCAAATTAACAAACCCGCAGCCCCTTCAAAACGCAATAATTTCACTTTGGTTTCAACACCACCCTCACCTGAATAACCACCCAAGCTATTCGCGCCCAATACACGGTGGCATGGGATGATAATTGGGATCGGATTGGCACCACAGGCCTGTCCGATTGCTTGTGCGGGGGCGTCAAGTGCGGTCGCGATATCGCCATAAGTCACTGTGCGGCCTTTGGGAATTTTCGACATTTGGCGAAAAACAAGCTGTTGAAACAGACTGCCTTCTGGGTTGAGCGGTAAATCAAATTCATCGCGATCATTGTTGAAATATTGTTCCAACTGAAACAACGCGGACTTTATCAATCCTGTACGCGTACCACTGTTTTCGCCACCCCAATTCAACTGGGTTATGGCACCATCCTGTTCAACAACAGAAACAAATCCAACGGGGGTTTTTATGACACCACAATTCATTCACAGCCTCTTTAAAACACTGAAAAGAGTGTGCGCGAACGCACCCTGCTGTGTCTATGGATTTTTTTAGGGCACTGACATGCAGCGCCCTAAATAATATTCCATTAACCAAGCGCGTCGTTACAACGCGCACACGTGCCCGCATGTTTATGCGTGCCAACGTCTGGCAATGTTTTCCAACACCGCTCGCATTTATCACCCGATGCTTTGGCAAAAACCACAGCTACGCCATCAACATCATCCAATTTGAACGCGCCGCTTGGTGCATCTTCTCCGCTGATGGTGATACCAGATGTGATGCACACATCGGCAAAATCGATGCTATCAAGATAGCCACACACTGTGGCATCCGCCACATAAACGGTTGGCGCGGCCTCAAGGCTTGCACCGATATTTTTGGCGGTACGCTCAACTTCGATTGCGCCCGTTACAACACGGCGTACTCGACGGATCGCATTCCATTTTGCATCTAGTTCTGGATTCAACCATGCCTTTGGCGTTTCGACGAAATCCTCTAGATGCACAGATGCGCCATCGGCGTCCATACGTTCCAACCAGACGTCTTCCATTGTGAAACACAACATTGGCGCCAACCATTTCGTTAAACGATGGAACAGGATGTCCAGAACCGTACGCGCCGAACGGCGTGCGATGCTATCATCACCATCACAGTATAAAACATCCTTGCGCACATCGAAATACACAGATGACAAATCAACGGTGCAGAACTGAAATAACTGTTGGAACACGCCTTGGAAATCATAGGCAGCATAACCATCGCGCACCACATCATCCAATTCGGCCAATCGATGCAGAACCCATTGTTCCAGCTCGGGCATATCAGCAGGATCAACCTTCTCGGCGTCGCTAAACCCGTTCAAATTGCCAAGGATAAACCGCATGGAATTGCGCAAACGGCGATAGCTGTCTGCAACACCTTTCAAGATTTCTGGCCCGATACGCAAATCGGCGGTGTAATCGGCCTGTGCCACCCACAGACGTAAAATATCCGCGCCATACTGTTTGATTACCTGTTCTGGCGCGATTGTATTGCCCACGGATTTGGACATTTTCATGCCCTTTTCATCCAAGGTAAATCCATGCGTCAACACGGCCTTATACGGTGCGCGACCATTCGTACCACATGATTGCAACATGGATGAATGGAACCAACCACGATGTTGATCCGTCCCTTCCAGATACAGATCCGCAATGCCATCCTCTGGCCCGTCTTCGCGATCACGCATGACGAACGCATGGGTTGACCCACTGTCGAACCATACGTCCAACACATCGTAAACCTGTTCCCATTCATCAGCATTGTAATCATTGCCAAGGAATCGTTCCTTGGCACCATCCGCGAACCAACAATCCGCGCTTTCGGCTTCGAATGCGGCCACGATACGTGCATTCACTGCATCATCGCGCAAGATGAAATCCGGATCAGTTGGCAATGCGTCTTTCTTGGTGAAACAGGTCAATGGCACACCCCATGCACGCTGGCGGCTCATCACCCAATCGGGGCGTGCTTCGATCATAGAATACAAACGGTTGCGACCTGTTTGTGGTGTCCACTTCACATTGTCGATCTCGGTCAATGCACGGGTACGGATGGTTTTGCCAAACGTATCATTTCCACCGATTTCTTTGTCGATTGCTGTGAACCATTGTGGCGTGTTGCGAAAGATGATCGGTGCTTTTGATCGCCACGAATGGGGGTAGCTGTGTGTCACACGTCCACGCGCAATGATGCCACCGACCTCGACCAATTTATTGATCACCGTGTTGTTCGCCTTGCCCTCTTTGCCTTTGCGATCGAACACTTCCAATCCTGCAAAAAACGGCACATGTGGCAAAAATTCAGATGCTTCGCCAACGTTATGGGTCATGCGATCCAGCCAGTTGCGTTTCATGAATACTTCGTAATCATCCGCGCCGTGGCTCGGTGCAGTATGTACAAAACCTGTACCCGCCTCGTTGGTGACGTGGTCACCGTGCAACATCGGCACATCGTAATCCCAGAAACCATCCGCGCCGTCAGCACCTGCCAATGGGTGCGCACATGTCATTGATGCCAATTCATCCGACGTGACATCGCGGATATATTTAAATCCGCCCTCTTCGACATTGGCCGCACCGAATGCTGCCAATGCAAGGGTGTGTTCCATGACGTAACGCTCGCCCACCGCGGCCCAGTTGCCGTCATGTGCTTCAGTCACTTCGTACAATGCGTATTTCAAACCCTCGTTGAAACAGATCGCTTTGTTTGATGGGATCGTCCACGGCGTCGTTGTCCAGATCACCACGCGCGCCGCCGCCAAATCATCCGCCACAGGGGATGTGATTTTAAACGGAACCCAGATCGTGTGTGATTTGTGATCGTGATATTCGACCTCGGCCTCGGCCAGTGCGGTTTTTTCCACCGGCGACCACATCACAGGTTTTGAGCCTTGATACAATGCGCCATTCATGACGAATTTCATGAACTCATCCGCGATCACGGCCTCTGCGTGATAATTCATTGTCAGATATGGGTTGTCCCATTTACCAGTGATGCCCAAACGTTTGAATTCGTCGCGCTGGATATCGATCCAACCTTCGGCGAATTTGCGGCATTCTTGGCGCAATTCCACAACGGGCACATCGTCTTTGTTTTTGCCTTTTTTGCGGTATTGCTCTTCGATTTTCCATTCAATCGGCAAGCCGTGGCAATCCCAACCTGGAACATAACGGCTATCTTTGCCCAGCATTTGCTGACTGCGCACGATAAAGTCTTTGAGGATTTTATTCAGCGCATGACCGATGTGTAAATGCCCGTTCGCATAGGGCGGGCCATCGTGCAAAACAAATGTTTCGCGCCCTGTTTTTTCGCGCAAGCGATCGTAAATGCCGATATCCGCCCAGCGTTGCAACCATTCAGGTTCGCGTTTGGGCAACCCTGCACGCATCGGGAAATCAGTGACGGGCAGGTTTAATGTCGTTTTATATTCGGGTGTGTCAGCGCACATATCGTTTCCAGTCTTGGAGAATTCTGTAAAGGGAAAGTGCGGCGCGGTATTCCATACGCCTTATCCCGGCGGTTCTGAGTTCAGAGCGCCGGGCAAATAATTCGTATAATAATCGCGAATAATCGTTCCATGACTTGGCTTATAAGCGTACAAAACCACTTCGTCCAGCCTTTGACAGTGGTGTTTTTATCCTATTCAGACACGGCCGATTATCATAGGTTTTGCACAATGGCACACCAAAGGAAACGAAGATGAAAATTGCGATTGTTGGATGTGGTATTGGGGGATTAGCAAGCGCAATAATGTTGCAAGAACAGGGACACGAATTAACCGTGTTCGATCAATTCGAAACCAGCGCCCCAGTTGGTTCAGGTTTGGTTATTCAACCCGTCGGACAACGGGTTTTATCATCCCTTGGTGTGTTGCATCACGCCATTGATGCTGGTGCAAAAATTTTCCACATGTTGGGGCATGAAACCAAACGCAACCGTGCGGTTCTAAATGTTGCTTACGGTGCCAAGGGTGGTGCTGACTTTGGTCTTGCCATCCACCGCGCTGCATTATTCGATATCCTTTGGAAACGTGCGAACGCCATCGGTGTAGCCATTGCCAATGGACACAAAGCAATACATTCAACGGCTTCAGACATCGGGCGCATGGTGACATTCGAACATGGTACAACAGTTGGGCCATTCGACCTTGTCATTGATGCCGCTGGTGCAAATTCACCACTTAGTCCGCTTGTGGCACGCGATCTTTCGTATGGTGCAATTTGGGGAACTGTTGATTGGCCAAACGGCACCAGTTTAGCACAAGATGAATTGCGCCAAAAATACCACCGCGCCAAAAATATGATCGGCATTTTGCCCCTGGGCACCATGCCAAATGACAACACTCCAAAGGCCGCATTGTTTTGGTCGTTACCACGAAACGGATATAATACATGGAAACAAAACCTTTTGTCGCAATGGCAGAATGATGCAATCGCATTGTGGCCAGAAATTGAACCATTTGTCAGCCAAATCAAATCACATGATGACATGACAATGGCGAAATATTCGCATGGTACTTTGCGGCGCCCCTATTCAGATCGACTTGTCCATGTTGGTGACGCGACCCACCGCGCCAGCCCGCAATTGGGACAGGGTGCAAATATGGCACTGCTTGATGCATATGCGATGGCGGAAAGCTTGCGTACAAAACCTTCGAATGCACTTGAAAACTATGCGCGTGCACGCAAATGGCACGCGGGAATTTATCAGGCGATGAGCTGGGCATTCACCCCGATGTATCAATCTGACAGTCGGCTATTGCCGATACTGCGCGATTATCTGCTTGCACCTGCCAGCGTTGTTCCACCCGTCCCGCAAATTTTGACAAAACTGGTATGCGGATCATTGGTGAACCCAGCACGTGGCGTTGCGCCGCTCGATTAAAACGCACTCTCGCTGTTCAACAGCCCATCCATCAATATTCTGTTTTTCACAACTTGATCCAGATTATACGCATCCAATACGCCGAAAAATGCCTGTTGCGCATCATGCAATGGGCCACGCAGGCCGCATTGTGCAAAAGCGCTGCAATCACAGGAACCAGCCGCGAAACATTCGGCCACAGGGACGTCACCCGATAAATGTCGCACAACCGCACCAATGTTGATGTCTTTGGCATCGCGCCCAAGGGTCAAGCCACCCGCACGCCCACGACCAGATTCTAAAAACCCACCGTGCACAAGTGCCGATGCGACCTTGGCAACATGATTATTTGATATGCCATAGCTGGTCGATATTTGCCCAACCGAAACACGCGCAGGTGCGGATGCATATACCTGCATCAATACCCGCAATCCGTAATCTGTAAATTTTGTTAACTGCATGGAGTTTAATTAGCATTTACAATGCGCAATTAAAAGCGTATTAATTACGCATCCAAAATACTTATTAAGGAATCGATGATGTCTCTCCTCAACACACTCGCCGATGCTTTCTTATGGCCTGACACCAAACTTTGTCTCTACTTTGGGATAAAACCAACCGACGAAATGGGTTTGATGCGGTCGTTTCTAAATACGCTGGTTTGGCTGCCCTTGGGCCTGTTGGTTGCGTATTACTGTGCCTGATCACGCAATAACACGCACAGATATTGAAAAATTGATCACGCATTTTTATTCATACGTTCGTAAGGATCCCATTTTGGCACCTATTTTTGCGATCAGCATTTCTGCGGATGCATGGCCAAGCCACGAAGACAAAATCACGCGGTTTTGGGCGAATGCAATCTTGCATGAACGTGATTATCAGGGCAATCCAATGCAAGCCCATCGCACCCAAGGCCATATTCACGCTGAACACTTTCCAATCTGGCTTGATCTATTTCAGCAAAGCGCGGAACAAGTGTTACCACCATCCAAGGCTGCATTTATGATCCGATTGGCGCGGCGCATCGGTGCAAGCCTGCAAATGGGAATTACGAATGACGCAAGGCTTGTGCCAAACCTGCGCTAGTTTACCCAAAAAACCCCACCAGCGCATTTTTCATCAATGCAGTTACCTTTGGACGTTTGAGCGCAACAAACGGCATTGGGCGGCAGACTTCCATTGCGGCGATGCCAACGCGTGCGGTTAATGCACCATTCACGACGCCTTCGCCGAAACGACGCGATAGTTTTGACAAAACACCCCCGCCAGCGATGGATCCAAGCATATCATCCCCAATTGCAACGGCCCCTGTTGCCACCAGATGTGCCGCCACCGTTTTCATCAATCGCCATGATCCAAATGTACCTGTTCGCCCGCCATAGATTTGCGCAACGCGGCGGATCATTCGAATGTTAGCGGTCAGAGCAATGACAATATCCGCCAATGCAAGTGGTATCATCGCGGTGGCTGTCGCCACCTGTCGTGCGGCGGATTCGATCTCTTTTTGGGCAAGTCTGTCCAAGGGTTGAAATAATGTATTTTCGGTAAAATGCATCTGTGATGCTGCATCAAATTGATCGTTTGAATGTTCGTGGTATTCGGCCAGCGCCCAACCGATTTCATCGCGTCCATTCAATAGTGCCGCGATTTTATCGCTGTGTTTTTTGGCGGCTACCAGATCACCTTGGACCAATATTTGTTCGCTGACCTCGCGCAAATCATCAATTTTACGCAGACGTGAAATGGCGCCCAGTTCGCGCAATACGATCAGCGTACATGCCAAAATCATCGCCGCAATCAAGCCCAGTGCGATACGGCCAAGCCAGACATTGCGGGCCAACAAATCCATTGTGAAATCCCAAAATGCAATCGATATAACCAAACCAAACAATGTAAACACCGCCCAGCCCAGAAACCTTAACAATCGCGATGGCCTTGCCGCAGCGATCTGTGCAACGGATTGCATTGCATCCCCATTTATCGGTGTGTCGATGATCGCAGGTGCATCTGCGGGGGACAGGTGCGCATCATTTAGAACCGACTTTGACTTTGGCGTGGTTCGTTTTGATTTTGTGGGTAGCGTATCCAGTTCAATCACAATCGGTGCTTTTTTCGTTTTGCTCATTTCAAACGATCTCCGATCAAAAATTCCGCGGCCTTATCAAGGCGAATATGCGGTGGGCCATCACCCGATTTCAGCGTCATATCAGCCGGCGCAAATCGCATGATTGCATAGTCATTATCCAACCAATTGTCAGCGCCCTGTTTTGCGATTGAAATGATAGACATGGGATCATCGGGTAATTCACCTGGGTACATTACCGCTTGTTTCCCTGTGTCCAGCAAGGTGCCGCGTACGCAATCCAATGTTTCTCCGTCGTGTTGAATAGTTTCTTCAACGGTGGTGCGCAAACTGGCGATCGCCATCGCGGCAGTATTCACTGATTTAACTTCTGCGCGATCCTTTGCATCACGCAACAGCGCCTGCATAATATTGGTTAACGCATTATGCTGAGTGTGGTGCAAATGATCTGCTTTGGTTGCTGCGAACAGGATTTTTTCAACCTTTTTCCCAAGCAAAGGCGCAAAAATTCCGTTTTGTCCGATGCGATAACAGGACAAAATATCGACCATTGCATTGCGCAAATCATTCACAGCTTGTGGTCCAGCATGGATTGCGCCAAGCGCATCAACCAACACAACTTGGCGATCAATACGGGCAAAGTGATTTTTGAAAAATGGGCGCACGATTTTGGATTTATATGCCTCGAAACGACGTTCGAATTCGCGGTACAGCGATCCGCGTTTCCGCGCGCCCTCTCGCAACGGTGCAAATGTTAAAACTGGCGAACCTTGCAAATCACCAGGCATCAAAAAACGCCCCGGCGAACATGCAGAAAATCCCGCTTCACGGCTTGCGGTGAGGTAACTTGTAAAACTTTTTGCAAGGTTTTGCGCCAATACTTCATTAAGGGGGGCATCGGCGTCAGTATCTTCTAGTTGCCCCAACCATTCGGTGGCTAAATCAGCGCGTTGCCCCAATTTGGCCAAAGCAATAGATTGTGCCGACCACTGTGCAAAGCTTTGATCGAGCAGCGGTAAATCCAACAACCATTCACCCGGATAATCAACGATGTCGATGTGCACCGTGCGTGGGCTGCGCAGGCCCGAAATGATCCCCGATGGTTGCACACGCAATGATAATCGCAATTGGCTGATCGAGCGAGTGGATCGTGGCCAATGTGGGTTTTTACCTGTCATCGCAGCAAGATGCGTTTCATAGTCAAACCGTGGAATCGTGTCATCCGGTTGGGGTTGCAGATACGCCGCGATAATTTTGCCCTGCGCCGCCGCACCCAATTGGGGCATGCGCCCGCGATCCAACATGTTGGCAACCAACGATGTGATAAACACCGTTTTCCCAGATCGCGACAACCCCGTAACACCAAGACGAACAACGGGTTCAAACAATGTTTCATTCACGCCGTCCGCCGCCGTTTCCGCCATACGCGTGATGTTATCGACGATATTTCCAACAACCAAATTCAGTATCCTTTATCTCTTTGACTATAGTTAGTGCCGCTGGCAGGTTTTTAATAGGGGTATTGGCAAATGCATGATTGCAATGTATCGCATCGCTATGCCCAGATATGCCCTAAAAATCGAATACCACGGAGCGCCATATGTTGGCTGGCAACGCCAGAAACAACATTTGGGCGTGCAACAAGTTGTTGAAGAAGCGTTGCAAAAATTGGAATCCGATTGCGGTACAATCTACGCTGCCGGGCGAACCGATGCCGGTGTTCACGCCACGGCTCAGGTTGCACATGTGGATTTGACCAAAGATTGGGACGCATTTCGCCTGTCCGAAGCGTTGAATTATCACCTGAAACCAAATCCCGTCGCAATCACCGATTGCGCATTGGTCGACGATGAATTTCACGCACGGTTTAGTGCAATTGAAAGACGCTATTTATTTCGTATTATTGCACGCCGCGCACCCACGGTTTTTGATGCAGGGTTGGTCTGGCAGGTAAACAATCCTCTTGATGTCAATGCAATGCAACAGGGCGCAAATCATTTGCTCGGGCAGCATGATTTCACAACGTTTCGATCCGTGATGTGCCAAGCACAAAGCCCGATAAAAACCTTAGATCAATTGGATATCCAAGAAATCCAACTTGATGGCGCAATTGAATATCGTTTTCATGTCCGCGCGCGTAGCTTTTTGCATAACCAAGTCCGCAGTTTTGTTGGCACATTGGAACGCGTTGGCGCCGGATCATGGCACCCTGATGATGTAAAAATCGCGCTCGATGCCGCTGATCGCGCGGCCTGTGGTCCCGTCAGCCCACCACAAGGATTGTATTTGGCAGAGGTAGGATACCCTATCCCGCCCTTTGGTTAACGATCCGTTTCCAGTTCCGTATCACGAAGGCGATCACATTCGCGAAACACATCGCGAATACAGGCCTTGCACACCCGCAAATTGAAATCGCGCGTTGCGTCCGCCACGGCCTCACCCTTGGAATGGAACAGCTTTTGTGGGCCCAGTTCATCAATCACATGCAAGCGTTCCAAACTGTCGATCAAAGTTTGCACATTGGCAACGATGCGAAAAGAACCGCCAACCGATCTGACTTCGCGGATGACGCTGATCAACAAATCTGCACCAGCCAAATCAACTTTGCCCCCACCTTTAAGGTAGAGCACCATATTGATCTGACGCGGATTGCGGCGTCGAATACGTTTCAGACGTTTTTCAACATGTTCCACAGAGCCAAAATAAAGCGGCCCGTCAATGCTTAGGCTGACCAATTGTGGGCATTGTTCCAGATCATTTTTCACGGCATCGCGGAATTTGCGATCCCCATTTGCGGCCACCATCGGTGCGGTGATCGTTAAATCGGGGCGCGCAGATTCATACACAAACACAGCCAGTGATGCGATAACACCAACATAAATCGCAAAATCCAATTCGATCAACAAACCCGCACCAAGTGTCAGCAACAAGATCACAGTTTCCGCGCTTTTCGTTTCGATGATATGTTTGATTTCGTGCACATCAATCAATTTCCACGCCACAAACAGGATCAAACCCGCCATTGCTGGGGTGGGAATAAACGCCACCAATTGCGCTGTGAACAACAAGATCAGCAATAAAAACACGCTTGCAAAGACACCAGACATTGGTGTCATCGCCCCAGCGGTTGCATTTACGCCACTTCGGGTAAACGAACCCGACCCTGCATAACATTGGAAAAACCCGCCGATGAAATTCGACATGCCTTGGCCGATCATTTCTTGATTGGCATCAAAGTTCTCTTTGCGTCGCACCGCGAATGCACGACCAATCGAAATCGCCTCTAACAGCCCAACCAATGCAATCGCCGCCGCACCCGGTGCCAAAACGCCGATATCGCCAATGGCGCTGGTCGGTGGTTTAAGGCTTGGAACGATAGCGGGTAATGCCCCGATCATATGCACGCCATGTGACGCGGCATCCAGTGCATATGCACCAAATGATCCAGCCAAAAGCGCAATCAAAAATCCGGGTAATTTAGGTGCAATTTTTTGAGATAGAATAGCAATCGCCAACGTCCCCAATGAGATCAAAACCGCATAATGGTTGATCGTTCCGATATTTTCAAACAACCGATAAATGCGTTCAACAACATTCCCACCGCGTTCAACATGCACGCCAAATGCCCCTGCAAGCTGGCTCACTGCAATCAACAACGCGGCAGCTGCGGTAAACGCTGTCATCACCGAATGCGAAACGAATGAAATTAGCCCGCCAAGCCGCCCTATCCCCCCTGCGATTTGAAACAACCCGACAAGGATTGTCATCATCAAGGCCAATTCGATATAGTGCGCCGAACCTGGTGCTGCCATATCGCTCAGCGTGGCGAACAGAACCGCCGAAATTGCCGTGGTTGGCCCCGAAATCATCACCATGGATGATCCAAACATCGCAGCAACCACCGCAGTGATCATCGCTGTGTACAAACCGTATTCCGCTGGCAGGCCAGCGATGGTGGCAAAGGCAACACCTTGGGGTAAAACAATCGCGGCATTGGTAAAGCCTGCAAAAGCATCTGCGCGCAAGGTTGTGCCTGTCACTTGGCCAAGCCATTGACGTGCGGGAAACGGATCGGGGTATCGCATGGAGCATACCAATCATATAGCAATAGGGGTTTTTTACGCCCTTACGCCCATGCGATAAAAATTACCACCCCAAGGTTGAACAAAATGCAATTATTACAATAAAAACAACATCTAAGCCAGTTTTCCAAAGCCACCACCACCGGGTGTTTTCATTTCAAACATGTCACCAGATTGCAATTGCGCGATATCATTGCCCTGTAATTCTTCGATTTCACCCGAAGATCGAATCACACGGTTTTCACCGACCCCGCCGTTTTGCCCACCTTGTGCGCCAAAGGGCTGCTCGATACGGTGCGAACATAAAGTTGTCACTGTCACATCGTCTAAAAACCGCAAGCGGCGGGTCAGGCCATTACCGCCGTGCCAACGCCCACCACCACCAGAATTTTTGCGAATGGAAAACTCTTCGACGCGCACAGGAAAGCGTGTTTCCAACACTTCTGGATCTGTCATGAGTGTATTGGTCATATGCGAATGCACGGCATCTGCGCCATCAAACCCGTTGCCCGCACCAGTGCCACCTGCGATGGTTTCATAATTTTGAAACTGTTCATTTCCCCAAACAAAATTATTCATTGTGCCTTGGCTCCCTGCCAACACGCCAAGTGCACCATACATGCAATCGGCGATTGCTTGACTCACTTCTGTATTCCCTGAAATCACGGCGGCGGGGGAAACGGGATTAATCATTGAACCGCTTGGCGCAATAATATCGATGGGTTTCAAACACCCTTCGTTCATCGGGATATCTTTTCCAACAAGTGTGCGAAAAACATACAACACCACCGCATGACAGATTGATAGCGGCGCGTTGTAGTTGCCGCTGTGTTGGTCTGAGGTACCCGTAAAATCCACAACCGCGCGACCATTTTCTTGGTCAACTTTGATGGACACTTTTATATGCGCACCGTGATCCAGTGGGTAATCAAACGACCCGTCTTTCAATTCACCAATGACGCGACGCACGGATGCTTCGGCGTTATTTTGCACGTGTTTCATGTAGGCCAGCACCGTATCCACACCAAAGTTATCAATCATACGATAGACTTCGTTAATACCTGTCGTGTTGGCCGCGATCTGCGCCTCTAGATCCGCAATGTTTTGATCGATGTTACGGCAAGGATAGCGCCCAGATGCCAAAACGGCCCGCGTTTCATCAATCAACATCCGCCCATTTTCAACCAATTTAAAGTTGTCGATCACGACACCTTCTTCTTCGATATGAGTGCTATCGGGTGGTGCAGATCCTGGGGTACGCCCACCAATATCGGCGTGATGCCCACGTGATCCAACGTAAAACAGAATGTCATCGCCACCGCGATTGAACACGGGCGTGATCACGGTAACATCGGGCAAATGTGTGCCGCCATTGAATGGTGCGTTTAGCATATAACTGTCGCCCGGTTTCATTTTACCCGCGTTCAGGCGAATAACCGTGCGCACACTTTCCCCCATTGATCCCAGATGCACGGGAACGTGGGGGGCATTTGCCACCAGATCCCCCGTTGCGTCGAACAACGCACAGGAAAAATCCAACCGCTCGCGGATATTCACTGAATATGCTGTGTGCGCCAGTGTCGTTCCCATTTGTTCCGCAATGGACATAAACAGGTTATTGAAGACTTCTAACATCACAGGATCGGCGGTGGTGCCGATTGCATGTTCGCTGATGCGATCTTTGACGCGGGTAATAATCAGATTTCCCAGATCATCCTTCACCGCTTGCCAGCCAGAAACAATAAAATTTGTACCCGTTGGCTCGGTGATAACCGCGGGTCCAGATACCCGATCATCCTGTTGCAGTGCATTGCGATCAAAGAGCGGTGCATTTTGTAATTTCTCATCACAATACACGGGCACATATTCAGGGTCTTGTGCTGCTTTTGGTGTCTCTTCGACCATTGCTTTATCTGTCATTTCACCAATGGCTTCGACGGTGAGCATGTCAATTTTGATCAATCGATCCGGTGATATAAAGCCAAACCGTGCGTTATGTGCATCCTCGAATGCCGATTGGATATCATCACGTGAACCAAACGGAACCTGCAAGGTTTGATGTGATCCATCGTATCGCACATGACAGGAGTCTTGGGTGATAATCTGTTCCTCGGGCACACCTTGTTTCTGAATTTCTGCTCGCGCTAGATCTTTCAATGCAGCAATGCGTTCTACGGCGGTTGGCAATTCATCCAAAGTCAAGTCAGCCTGTTCTTCGTGCAATGCACGCACATCAGCAAGTCCCATTCCCAATGCAGACAAAACCCCCGCAAATGGGTGGATAAACACGCGGCGAATGCCAAGCGCATCGGCCACCAAACAGGCATGCTGCCCCCCTGCACCACCAAATGACACAAGCGTATAGTCGGTCACATCATGACCGCGTTCCACACTAATTTTTTTCACCGCATGCGCCATATTTTCAATGGCGATTTTCAAGAAACCCTCGGCGGTTTCTTCGGGTGATTTTGCATCCGAACCAGTATCCGCGGCAATTTCTTTTGCCAGTGTTTCAAATTTTTGACGAACGACTTTAGTGTCCATCGGTTGATCCCCGTTGGGGCCAAATACCTTGGGGAAATAAGCGGGGTTCAAGCGCCCTAACAACACGTTACAATCCGTCACCGTCAATGAGCCACCACGGCGATAACACGCAGGACCAGGGTTTGCACCCGCGGATTCTGGCCCCACTTGATAGCGTCCATCTCGCCATGCCAAAATGGAACCACCACCGGCCGCAACTGTATGGATATCCATCATCGGTGCGCGCATACGCACGCCCGCGACCTCTGTTTCAAATGATCGCTCCAGATCGCCCGCGTAATGGCAGACATCGGTGGATGTGCCACCCATGTCAAATCCGATGATTTTTTCAAATCCTGCATCGGCGGCCGTTGAAACCATCCCGATCACGCCTCCCGCAGGGCCCGATAAAATTGAATCTTTTCCTTGGAACAGGTTCGCTTGCGTTAATCCACCATCAGATTTCATAAAGAACAAACGATCACAGCCACCGTTTTCCACATCCAACGCATCGGAAACCTGTTCGACATAACGACGCAAAATTGGCGACAGATATGCATCGACAACAGTTGTATCACCGCGCCCAACAATCTTGATCAATTTTGATGTTTCATGGCTTGTTGAAATTTGCGTAAACCCAATTTCGCGCGCCAATTTTGCAACCGCTAATTCATGATCAGGGTTTTGATAGCTGTGCATGAATGCAATCGCGACGCTACGCAATCCAGCGTCATACTGTGTTTGTAAATCTGCGCGCGCGCGATCCAAATTTAGGGGTGTTAATACATTGCCAGTAGCATCAAGGCGTTCTTCGACCTCGCAAACAGAATTATACAACAGTTCGGGTAATTGAATGTGCAGATCAAATAAACGCGGGCGGTTTTGATAACCAATCCGCAAAACATCATGAAATCCAGCTGTGATAAACAAACACAAATCTTCGCCGTCACGTTCCAACAATGCATTGGTCGCAACCGTTGTGCCCATCTTTACCGCGCTAATCTTACCTTTTGGCATGTCATCAACGGGTTCAAGCCCGAGCATATCGCGAATGCCCTGCACGGCCGCGTCTTTATAGAGTTCGGGATTTTCAGACAGTAATTTATGTGAAACAAGTTTCCCATCAGGTTTGCGCGCAACAATATCCGTAAAGGTGCCGCCGCGATCGACCCAAAACTGCCACTTTGAATTTACTGTACCAGACATATCATTTCACCCGAATCTAGAAAATTGTTGATTTATTGCCATTACGCTGACAAAATGACAACGTAATGTCAACGAAGAGATTCGCAAAAAACCGAAATCTTTCACAAGGGAGCCTGATATGAACAAGTTTACAATAATTGCAGCCAGCGCTGTTTTCGCCATGCCAGCATTCGCAGAAGACTGGGATATGCCAACGCCATACGGCGATTCAACGTTTCACACACAAAACATTTCCCAATTTGCAAAAGACGTGAGCGCGGCCACAAATGGTGATCTGAACATCACCATCCATTCGGCGGGATCACTGTTTCCACATGGTGAAATCAAAAACGCGGTTCGTTCGCGTCAAGTAGCACTTGGTGAATTTTTCCTCTCGACCCTATCAAATGAGGATGCGGCATACGGTGTCGACAGCCAGCCATTTGTGGCAACATCATATGATGATGCGGCAAAACTTTGGTCTGCGCAAAAGCCAGTGATAACGGAGCTGTTGGCAGAACAAGGTTTGATGCCATTGTTTTCCGTGCCATGGCCAGCACAAGGGCTGTATACCAAAAATGAAATCACGGCAGTTGAACAGCTAAACGGATTACGCTTTCGCGCGTATAACGCCGCACTCGAAGAATTCGCAGCCCTTGCAGGTGCCGCCCCAGTTCAAGTTGAAGCACCCGACATTCCACAAGCGTTCAGCACAGGCCAAGTTGATGCGATGATCACATCACCATCCACAGGTGCAAATTCCAAAGCGTGGGATTTTGTCAGCAACTATAACGCCATCGACGCATGGGTTCCAAAAAATATCGTCGTTGTTAACAAGCGTATGTTTGATGGCCTGTCTGGCGAAACACAACAGGCCGTATTGGACGCAGCAGCGGCCGCCGAAACACGCGGTTGGGAAATGTCCGCCGAGGAAGCAACCGCAAAAACTGCCGTTATGGCAGAAAATGGCATGACCATTTCAACGCCAACTGATGCTTTGAAAACAGGGCTTCAGGCGATTGGGGCCACCATGTTGGAAACATGGGATGCCAAAGCATCGGACGCGGCCAAATCCATCATTGCGACATATAGCCAATAAACACTGCCGCCCCTTCGGGGGCGGTTATCAAAGGGGATGATATGCGTAAATTTTTGGATAGGTTATACCATATGTCAGGCGCGCTTGCGGGCATACTGATATTGGCGATTTGTGTACTGATCAGTTGTCAAATTTTGTTAAACGGGTTTGGTCGTATGTTTGGGCAAATCTTGCCAACGACAATTCCCTCTTATGCCGATTTTTCAGGCTACATGCTGGCGGCCTCATCATTCCTTGCTTTGGCGCATACATTGCGCAGCGGCGGGCACATTCGTGTGAACCTAGTCATACAAACCATGTCGAAAAACATTCAAGTTTTATTTGAATCGATCAGCCTGATTATTTCCATATCACTCGTCGGATACGCCACTTGGTTCATGTTTAAACTGGTCCAAGAAAGCATTCATTACGGCGATAAATCATCGGGAATAATTCCCATTCCGCTTGGGATCCCCCAAAGCGTGGTTTTTGTTGGGCTGGTGATATTGTTGATCGCATTGATTGATACATTTGTTGAACTATTGCGCAAACGTGAACCCATTTTAACCACTGCCGACGAGGTATAAGATGTCAGATCCGATTATCGCACTTACACTTCTTGGGATTCTGATTGCCCTGTTGGCAATGGGCGTCTGGGTGGCGGTGTCGCTCGCCATTGTTGGGCTAGTTGCCATCACATTTTTCTCCAATGCACCCGCTGGTCTGGTCTTGGCCACAACGTTTTGGGGCCATAGCCATTCTTGGTCGCTCACAGCGTTACCATTATTCATCCTGATGGGTGAAATATTGCTCCGATCACGGCTTAGCCAAGATATGTTTAGCGGGCTTGCCCCATGGCTTGGTGGCTTGCCGGGGCGATTATTACATGTGAACATTTTGGGTTGCGCAATTTTCGCCGCCGTATCAGGATCATCCGCCGCCACTGCCGCCACGATTGGGCGCATGTCTGTTCCGGAACTTAAGGAACGCGGATATCCAGAAGGCTTGATTTTGGGCACACTCGCAGGTTCCGCAACATTGGGGTTGCTGATCCCGCCTTCGATTATCTTAATCGTTTACGGCGTGGCCACAGAACAATCCATTGCCCGTTTGTTCGTGGCAGGCATCTTGCCAGGGATTATGTTGATCAGCTTGTTTGCAGGCTACGTCGCCATTCGTGCGTTTTTAAATCCTGACCTGATCCCAAAAGATGACATCAAATTTAGCCTGCGTGAAAAATTACGCGCATCGCGCAACCTGATCCCCGTGGCATTGTTGATCATCGGTGTGATCGGGTCAATTTACGCTGGGCTCGCATCCCCAACAGATGCCGCTGCACTTGGCGTGGTGCTCTCAATCTTATTGGCCTATCTAACCGGTTCGTTTTCCAAATCACTCTTTTGGGATGCGGTGATGTCTGCCACGCGTACATCTTGTATGATTGCATTCATCCTTGTTGGTGCCGCGTTTTTATCAAGCGCGATGGGATTCACGGGATTGCCGCGCAACCTTGCCGCGTGGATTGGCGACATGGATTTATCGCTTTATGCATTACTCGCTGCCTTGACAGTATTCTTCATAATTTTGGGATGTTTTTTGGACGGGATTTCCGTTGTGGTATTAACCACCTCTATCATCATGCCAATGGTTGTTCAGGTCGGAATTGATCCGCTCTGGTTCGGTATCTATCTGGTGGTTGTGGTGGAAATGAGCCAAATCACACCGCCCGTTGGATTTAACCTGTTCGTTATCCAAGGGCTAACGGGGATCAACATTTTGCGCATCGCAAAGGCAGCTTTCCCATTTTTCCTACTGTTGCTCTTGGGTGTGGCTTTGATCACCGCATTCCCATCCATTGTCACATTTTTACCAAATGCAATGTCTGGCTAACTAAAACGAAGCAGCGGCGCGGCTGGCTTGTTCATATTGTCCCGACAATGTGCGCAGGTCAGCCGCGATTTTACGCATTTCATCCCCAGACATATTTAAGCTGCTTAAACCATCCAACAAACAACGTTCGCGGATTTCGCGGTATTTTTCGCACAAGCCCTGCCCCGCATCAGACACGTTGTAGAAAACCTCTTTGCCGATTTTTTCAGATACCAAAAGTTCCATTTTCAACAACTTGCGCAACGCGTAATTGACGGTATGCGTATCCTCGATATTCAACAGGAAACAGATGTCATTCAACCGTTTGCCGCGCCCGCGATGATTGGTGTTATGCAACACCAAAATCTCGAGCGGCGTTAAATCCACACGCCCTGCCGCCGACATGCAACGCACCATCCAACGGCTAAAAGCGTTATAGGCGATGATCATGCCGTACTCCAATTCCGAAGTTTCCCAACCCTCACCCTGCGCTAGATGGCGTGATGATACGATTGGACGTTTGGGTTCGGTATTTTTGGACATGACACACCTCTTTGAATGAATAATGATCACACTATACATTCAAAACGTTTGCGATTTAATGCCAAAAATTCACCTATCACTGAAAAAGTGTGCGGATTTCATCAGGTACCTGTACCGACTTTATCCCCTCACCATCATCAGCGCGTTTCACCAAAACACGTTTTTCAAACCCTTCAACCGCCAATTTATCACCCCGCAACAACCGGTGATGCACATCAAAACTTGATTTTCCAAATCCTGTTATGCTGGTTTCAATGGTAACTTCATCCCCGAATTTTGAGGGGATGTAAAATCTGCCTTGCGTATCAACCATTGGGAAACCAACAACACCGTAACGCGCGATCAATTCTGGTTTTGGCAATCCAACGCTGGCAAAATGATTGGCCGTGGATGCATCAAACCATGCAAAATAGCGTGGATAAAATACGATCCCAGCAGGATCACAATCACCCCATTCGATCTGTAATTTTCGTTGACTAATGTGCATGGGCTGGCTTTCGGGCAAGTGTGGGTGGTTGAATTTCAATTTCGCCTGTTTGCATAAATTGATCAAATGATTTGTGGTTTTCATCGGCAAGTGCCGCCGCAATCGCCCCGCGAAGCGATTTTGTTTTCGACGACAAATCAGCATCCATCGCAGGATCGACAATATCCGCCATGATCATATCAAACGCGCGCTTGCCGCGTTGTTGCGTATCTGAATATCCTTTCAAAACGCGGGGCAGTTGTGCCAAGGCACCCGCAAAATCGGGGGCATCACGCAATGCTTGCGTCATCTTCGCAAGCCAATTTTCGATCGCTTCTTGTTCAACGTGATATCGCAATGATTTTCGACGGATATGTTTGAATGCCGCCATACTGCGCAACAACCAATAACCCACAATCCCATTTGATCGGATATAAATCCCACGCCCAATGAACGGGAACCATCCACCGCGCACGGCGCGTTTCATAATGCGTTCACCAATCCATCGCGGCATTACATCCGCAATCTCTTCTGCGCGGGGTTTTAGGTATTCGGTAATACGAAAAACCTGACCATCTTTGATTTCCGCTTCTTTGCGAATGGTTTCAAAACGCGATGCGCGGGTTTTCAAATCGGCAACACGCGCCGTATCCTCATATGCCATCCAAAGCGCCAATCGACGACATGCCTCGATTAATGTGGCCTGTGCGGTATGATCGGATTGCGCTGCATCGATCAATTGTTTACACCGCGTGACGTACAACGCGCCGTATTGTGCATCCTGAAAATCGATTGTGCGTTCATGGCCAAGCGTGATCACCTCTCGCAAAGCAGGGGCGCAATCCTCGAAACCAGATAGCGATGTTATGGACGGTTGTTCTGTTTCGTCTTCATGCTCGTTTACAAGTGCATCCAATTGCAATGCCGCAAGCGTCGCATCAAACCCTGCAAGGTTTGGCGATGTTTTGCCTCCCGTTTCCAAAATCACGCGGGATTTATCCGCAGGCCACGGCAAAACACCACTTCCGACCAACGCGCCATACATGGTCGCGCTGATGAATGTTTTATGATCATTCGCAAGCTGCTCCAAATCCAACAAATGACAGGTCTTGGCCAATTTTTGCGCGACATCTTTCACCGCTGGCGCATCAAACCGACCATCCCCCAAATTGATTTTTTCCGCCGTTGAAAACACGCGGCTGGATGATGATATCAACGTCGTGCGGTTTGGCGAGACAAAGCCCGCATCCATCATGCGTGCCGTTTCGATCAGCTCGCTCGACAGCACAACATCCACACGCGCAGGCATCGGCACCAACCCCAGTACCGCGTTTTTATCGGGCGAAATTTCGATGTAATAACTGGTTGAACCCGTGCGTTGTGCAACGCCTGGAACCGACGTTGCCTGAACGTGAAAATCGTTTTGACGCGCCGCGCTTACGATCCAGTTCATCAACGTGCCACCACCCTGTCCACCAAGGGCTGCGATTAAAATGCGCAATGTTTTATCTGAATTATTCATACTGATTGCACCCCCGTGAAAACACCACGCAATTTTGCCATCACGCGATCAAATAGGTTTGGGTTACTTATCACTTCTGCACGCCAAAACGATGGGCACAGGGTTGCAGCATGGGCCACTTCGCCACACAATCCACAACCAACACAACCATTCGTCACATGTGCAACGGGATCGGTTTTCAGCGGATCGGATGATGTTTTCACCGTAAGCGTTGGACAGCCTGACAAACGGATACACGAATGATCACCTGTACAGGTTTCTTCATCAATGCCAAAACGTGTGCGCGATACACGCTCACCCTTGGCCAAGGCTTTGGCGCGAATGGGTTTGATGCGGCGTTGGCGCTCCAACTGGCATTCGCCTTCGGCGACGATCACTTTTAACCCGTTGAACGGAGTTTGAAATGCTTCGCGTAACGTATCGCGCATTTTTGAAACGCTATAGGTATGAACCGTGCGTTGCCATTTTACACCGACCCCGCGCAACGCATCCTCTATCGTGGTTTCGCCAGTTGTGGCGCTTTTTTCGGCGGCGGCCAGCTTCATTGTGGAATCAGGTGATGAAATCACCTCTTGTGTGCCCGTGGCAGAGGTGTAACCGTTTTTCATAATGACCAACACACCATCGCCATCGTTCAACAATCGCGATGTGACGCCTGACAGCAAACCATTATGCCAAAACCCGCCATCGCCCATCACCGCAAGCGATCGTTTTTGTTGAAAGCTACTGACACTGGCATTGGACGCAAGGCTCATACCATAGCCAAGGATTGAGTTGCCAAAATTAAACGGTGCAAATGTCGCAAATGCGTGACAGCCAATATCAGCCGAATAATGCACCTTACCGATTTCACGTTCGGTTAATTTCAATGCCGCAAAAAACGGTCGTTCAGGGCAACCCGTGCAAAACCCAGGTGGGCGTGGCGGTACAGGTTCACCCAAATATTTTTTCGCATCTTTGCGAAGCTGTGCAACCTCTTCTTCGTATTGTTGATCGATCAGTTGATTGCCAACAGCCGGTAAATATTGGCGCAGGAATTTGGCAACACCATCCATCAACACCTCTGATGTGTATTCGCCCGCCATTGGCAAAACATCCTTGCCTGACAACTTGGTGTTCACATCACGGCGGCGCAGGATCGATCCGATTTCATGTTCGATATATTCTGGCTGGCCTTCTTCGATCACAACAACTGCGTCTTTGCCCACGGCGAATTCCACGATTTCATCGGGCACCAATGGATAAACCACATTCAACACCATAATCGGGATGTCACAATTGCCCTGATCATCCGACAATCCCATTTCACACAACGCGCGGATCAGCGCATTATACAAACCACCTTGCACAATCAGACCGACATTTTCATGCCGCCCTGACAAAACATCGTTTAACTTGTGTTTGCGGATATATTCACGCGCGGCGGGCATGCGCTCGTCATATTTACGCTTTTCATGGGCAAAAGTTACAGGAGGGTGGGCTAATTGTGCATAGTTATGCGGGGCGGGTTCCGCGAGCAGTTTTTCTGTCGAAATTTCAGGGGCAATATTATCCTTGGCGATAAAGCTGCCTTGGACGTGGCACGCGCGAATACGCATCTCCATCATCACAGGGGTGTTTGACGCCTCTGACAAATCGAACGCGTGTTCAACACAATTGACCATACTGTCCAAATTGGGACGCGGATCCATCAACCACAGGCCGGATTTCATCGCGTAAGAATGTGATCGTTCCTGAATAACACTGGCACCCTCGCCATAGTCTTCGCCGATGATGATCAACGCACCACCGATCACACCGGGAGATGCCAAATTGGACAATGCATCGGCGGCGACGTTCGTGCCAACAATGGATTTCCAAGTAACTGCCCCGCGCGCGGGATACATAATCGATGCGCCCAACATCGCCGCCGCCGATGCCTCGTTCGTGCAAGGTTCCACATGCACACCAAGGGCGGACATTTCCGATTTCGCCTGAACCATCACATCAATCAAATGGGACACAGGGGCACCTTGGTATCCGCCAACATAGGAAACACCGGATTGTAATAATGCCTTGGTCACAGCGAGGATACCTTCGCCGTAAAATGTTTCCCCGTCACCTAGTGTCAGGCTTTCGATTTCCTTGGCGAATGAACGTTCCATATCGCTACCTCTTGCGCATTAATTCTTGCACAGATGGTCGCGTGAAACTAAATTAAAGTCAAAGTTAATTAATGAATAGGTAACATTCACCATTTCAATAAATGTAAATCATATCGACCTTAACCTGTTGCGCCTGTTGCTCGCCATTGATCAGCATGGATCGGTGTCACGCGCGGGCGGTGTAGTGGGGCTGAGCCAACCCGCGTCAAGTAATGCATTGGCACGCCTGCGCACATCCCTTGATGATCCCCTGTTTTTGCGCACCCGCGACGGCATGATCCCGACACCATATTGTGCAAAAATTTTGCCCATCGTTCGCGCAAATTTGGCAGGCATTGAAAATGCGTTGCAACAACCAGACGATTTTGTCGCTCACAGCAGCAGCGAAACTTTTCGCCTATCGCTCTCTGATTTGGGTGAAATGATGTTTCTACCCAGCCTTGCACATCACATGTCCCAAATTGCACCAAATCTGCGGATGCACAACATTGCCGCTGCACGGCAAAATTTACACAACGCATTGCAACAACGCCAATGTGATATCGCTATTGGTATTTTGAACACTGCGGGAAATGGGTTGAATTCCACCACCCTGTTTCACGAAACCTACCGTGCAATCATTGGGCGCGATGTTGATCCTCGTAAATACCAAACATTGCGCGACGCCCCTATTACTTTAACAGCCCCCAGCGCCACTTATGCCAATGATATCGAGGATGAATTATCCAAAAAGGGTTTGGCCAATAACATCGTTCTGCGGCTTCGCCATTTTGGTGCATTGCCCCAGTTGTTAAATCAAATGGATGTTGTTGCGATTGTACCAAGCCAATATGCGCAAAGTTTGAAAAACCAACAACAAGCACAAATTTTGCCGATCCCCGTTCCCCTTGGTGAACATGAGGTCAAAATGATTTGGCATCAGATCACCGATAGCGATCCCGCGATTACATGGTTTCGCCAACAGATATTAGATGTCTTTGGTGAACCAAGAGTGGTGTAAATCACACCACCCTTGGATTATGATCAACCAATTACCTGATCGCCCAAATCAAGCCCAATGATCAATGGGTCATGGTCGGACGCAGCGAACACATCATCGCTGTAAAACGCAGGATTATTAAAATCACTATCGTATCCCAACAAATCGGGTTCATCCGCATTGATGTGCCATTCAGTTACGCCCGTGACCTGATCCGCCATGCTGTTGGATGCGAATGCCTGATCCAATGTGCCGCGTTGACCATCAAAGACATAGCTATAGGCATCTTCTTGGCCAATGAATTGATCAATCAAATCGGCCAGGCCCGCATCGTCGCGCACGGCCTGAACTGGGTCTTCCATGCCGTAAGCGTTGAAATCACCCATGATCAGATAATCGCCATCGGTACTGGTTCCTGCGTATGAATTTTCCATCCAATCGACCACTTCGTTTGCGGCATCGGTGCGCACACCGTTCCAAAACCCTTGGCCATCGCCTTGGTCAAAATTTGGATCGGCGAGCAATGCTGCCAATCCATCGGTAACGGCGTCAACCTCGTCCGCGGGAATGGTGCCAGCATCCAGTGCAGCCTGTACCGCATCGGCCAAATTCTGCAACCCGCTGTCGCCTTTGGATTTGAAATGGGTGCTTACGATTGTAAACGTTTCGCCCGTTTCGTTATCGGCAAACGTCGCAGCTACAGCGGGACGATTGCGCCCCAAATCATCAAGTTGATTGGATGAAGACACATATTGGTTCAAAAACTCCGCCAAAGCATATGTTGCCGCATTAGAGTCTTCTGCAAATTCTAGATAATCGGATGTAACCAATGTCACCGCGTTACTATCATAAACAATACCAGTGGTGATCGCATCATTACCAACAAAACCATCAACCGCGCCGTTGGTTGGATCAACAAAGGCGTAAATGGCATCTGATCCCGTTGCGCCCGCCTCGATATTCAATTCGCTCACCAAAGTTGAAATCGCTGAACCTGCATCAAATCCGTTGTTTTCCAGTTCCTGCAATGCAAAAACTTCGGCACCTGTACCAGACATCGCGTTAACGATATTTTCAGATTGGCGATCAAATTCTTCTTGATTGCTGGCACCACGCGGTGACAGGTTATTTGGGCCTGAGCCACCCTGCCCCGTGAATGTGGTGAAATAGTTCAACACATTGAAGCTAGCCACTTGGATATTACCACCCACATCGTCTGGGCTTTCATCACGCGCACCCGTGTTGGTGTCTTCGTCGATTGCCAACGTGCCATTCACCAACAGGCGGTAATCACCAAATCCATACGTCATCACACCATCAATGGGTTCGGTAATCTCGCTACCCAAGCGAATGGTGGAACTTCCCACATCAAACGTATCGCCACTATCCAGATAACCATTGCCATTATCGCCCGTTGTATTGGGGATATACTGAAATTCATCTGGATTTTGCGCCGAAACGCCATCGTCGATCAGCAAGGTGTTGTTTGCGTTTTCCTCTTGAAGCTGCGCAATTTCATCGCCTTGTGTTTGCGCATCGAAAATTTGCGTAGGCTGGGTTTGCACGCCTGCGCTGATGGTGATTTCACCAAAGCGATCAAGATTAAAGTTTTCGATCACGGTCAATGCTTCGCCATTGCCGCTGGTCACAGAAACATGCATGCCCTCGACTGCTTCGAAATCTGATGCGCTGCCAGACAGTTGCACCTGTGCCGCCGTTGGGATTGTATTGTCACTAGACAGTACAATTGTGCTGGTCACGTTGTTCATTTCGGTCAGCCCGTTGAATTCAGTTACCGTACCAATCGTTTCCACCAAATCGCCCGCAACCACTAGCGGTGCACCACCGGTAAAGATAAACAACCCCTCTGATGTGTTCACATCTGCGTCGACATCTGCGTCTTCTTCTTGCAGGTAAAAACCATCGCTCACAACATAGGTCACAATGGCGGAAACCAGAACATATTCACCAACCATAAAGCTGGCATCGCCAGCACCTTGGATCGTCGAAATCAACGTGGCCTCTGTTGGTTCTGGATTGATCACATCACCCGCGGTTGGGGTGTAACCCGCACTATCGGCAAAATCTGTGGCTTCAAATTCACCGATAATTTCGGGGCTGCGCACCGCGCCTGCGGGTAAAAATGCACCATCAGGCCCAACAACATTATCGGAATAAACCAATCCCGCATCCCCATCGATCAGCGCAACAGAGTCCACTACGCTTGCAAATGGTTGGCTGTCCAACGCACCATCATCATCCGTGTCCAGATCACCCGACGTGGTGATACCGTCATACCCATCCACCAACAGAAAACTGGATGTTTCATTGTTCAGCGTATTATCGGCAAATGTAACATTACCCGTCACGCCAAATGTTGCCTCGGCTTGATCGCTGCTCGCCAAGAAATAACCGTTTTCGCCAATGCTTTGACCATTCAGATCAATCGCGCTGATCACTTCGCCAGTCGCGTCAAGCTGTAACAGTGCAAACCCGTCAAGCGATGTACCCGCAACGCCTGCCAACTCAACAAATTCCCAATCCGTACCAGTGGTGCTGACCGCGAGTTCATTGATAACCACGGCGGGTATTGTTGCACCCCCGTTATCGCCACCTGCACTATTTGTGCGTGGCGCATCCCACGTTCCATCCTCGTTGCGTTGCAAGGAATCGCCAATGGCTGTGTCGCTTGGCTCTGATTGCCCGATATCGGTTGATGTCACGCCATCAGCGAAACCACCAACAGCGGTCAATGTACCTTCATAACTGAGAAATTCGACAAGCGTGCCATCGTTTGACAACGCAATTCCATCGGGGCTTCCGTTCTGAATGCTGCCAGCATCCCAAACATAATAATCGAATGTTCCATCGGTCGTCATTGTCAGATCGGACACCTGAACGGTTTGATAAACCGTACCATTTGATCCGTTATACAGTTCAACCACCAGCGTTGACACATCATCGCCCGCATTGGTGCGAATTTCAAAAAACTCACCTTGGTCCGCGCCCGCATTGTCATAATGAATTTCGTTGATACGTGCATCCAGTGTTGGTGTCACAATGGCATCATTTGAACCACCTTGGGTATTGGCGCGTGGCGCTTCCCATACACCATCTTCGTCACGTTGCAATGAATCACCAATGGCCGTGCTGCTGGTTTCAGATTGCCCAATGTCGGTGGAGGTCATCCCATCAGCGGAACCACCAACCGCGGTCAATGTACCTTCATAGCTGAGAAATTCAACAACTGCTCCATCGTTTGACAACGCAATTCCATCGGGGCTTCCGTTCTGAATGCTGCCAGCATCCCAAACGTAATAATCAAATGTTCCATCGGTCGTCATTGTCAGATCAGACACCTGAACGGTTTGATAAACCGTACCATTTGATCCGTTATACAGTTCTACCACCAGCGTTGACACATCATCGCCCGCATTGGTGCGAATTTCGAAAAATTCACCTTCGTCTGCGCCTGCATTGTCATAATGAATTTCGTTGATACGTGCATCCACCGAGGGTGTTTCATCAACATCGGTCACGGTTGTGGTGATGTCTTGTGTTGTAACGGCACCCATGTCATCGGTCGCACTGACTGACACTTCGTAAACATTATCAAGATCAGCATCCGCAGGGTTTTCGAAATCTTGTGGAGCGACAAAGATCAGCTCGCCAGTTTGTGCATCGATGGCAAAATTCGCGGCATCTGCACCACCAATGATGGCATAGGTAACCCCATCCCCATCCACATCGGTTGCGAAAACCGACGCCACCGCACCAGATTGATTTTCGTCGATTGTAAATGCATCTGCACTTACGATCACGGGGCCGTCATTTACCCCCGTAATTGTAACGGTCACGGTTGCGGTATCCGCGCCGCCCTGCCCTTCATCCACCGTATAAGTAAATGTATCGGTTGCAGTATCCCCAGCGCCAAGACTATCAAACATATCCCCCGCGTCATACGAAACCATCCCATTTGCAAGCGTCACCACCGCACCTGCATCACTGGTTGCAGACACGGCTGTGATTGAAAGTGTATCGCCATCAAACTCTTGGTCATTGGCCAGCAAATCATCCACATCCAACGTCAAAACATCGTCCTCGGATACCGATGCGGTATCGTCACCCGCCAATGCGGCGTTATTTGTCCCATCCAAATGATAGGTATAATCATCCCCTGCAAAATATAGCGATTCTACGGAATGTAATCGTGTCACAGATTCCACATGTCCATTTTCATCACGCTGCACAACACGCGTGATTGGGTTCCACCAACCACCGCGATTGATAATGTCATAATCTGCAATGGATCCATTCAATTGAACGGTATCCGATCCACGCCCACCAAAAATGCGATCATTCCCACCGCCGCCGATGATCGTATCGTCACC
Source organism: Paramylibacter ulvae (assembly GCF_014652655.1). Lineage (GTDB taxonomy): Bacteria > Pseudomonadota > Alphaproteobacteria > Rhodobacterales > Rhodobacteraceae > Amylibacter > Amylibacter ulvae. Next base: position 286,274 of record NZ_BMZF01000003.1, on the reverse strand, counting down.
GCCAAAGCCGTAAAAATGTTCCGATCGTTCGGTGCCGATCAATGTGTTCGATGAAGAATTTCCAAAAATGTGGCTCTGCCAGAAGTGACGAAAATGCATGATGTGTCCCCAAATTGCATAGAATCTGCCTACAACCTAAGCATGTTTTTCTACACTTTTGTGACATTTCTTATCCGAGATCAGAAATCGGCGGGTATCAGATTATTAACCTAGCATTTTAATCAGGTATTGCAAAATGCCGACTCTTTGGTAAAAAGCGTCAATACCTGACTCTTTTACTCAAAAAAGGAAATCCTATGTCATACAACGCTCCACATCCAATTAAACCTGCCCAATCCACCGACATTCAAACCGGCCCCACATTCAATGTTGAACATTTGCTTGGCGAAAATAACACCGTGCAGTTGGTGTTGGATCATCAGGTTTATACGCTACGCAAAACACGACAGAATAAGTTGTTGCTGACCAAGTAGTCGGGCGATCAAACAAAGATGTGATTATCGATGCGTATATGATGTGCTAGGCTGAAAATTCGGCTCACCCCAACAGGAGGAACAACATGTATTCTCGCCGTCAATTTTTGTCTTCTGGTGCGACCACGCTTGGCGCATCAATCATTTTACCTTACGCTGCACATGCACAAACAGGTGGTTCAGATATGTTTGAAACAAGCCTAGGTTCAATAACAGTTCACCCAATTGCGCATGCGTCATTCGTGATGGAAACACCGGGTATGGTGATCTACAATGATCCTGTCGGCGATCCTGCCAGCTATGCTGGGCGTCCTGACGCGGATTTGATATTGCTCACGCACGAACATGGCGACCACTACGCCCCTGATACGCTCGCCGTGTTGGCCAAGGATAACACCAAACTGTTAACCAACCCCGCCGTTTTTGACATGTTGCCCGATGCCTTGAAATCAAAGGCACAAAAAATCGGCAATGGTGAAAACACAACGATTGGCGATATCGCTATTGATGCGATCCCTGCGTATAATTTGGCCGAGGATCGTTTGAAATATCACCCCAAAGGGCGCGACAACGGTTATATCCTCACCATTGGTGACAGCCGCATTTATATTGCGGGTGATACCGAAGATATTCCCGAAATGCGCGCACTTACTGATATTGATCTGGCGTTCGTACCAATGAACCTGCCCTATACGATGGATATCAACCAGGCCGCATCGGCGATTGCAGCGTTTAAACCAAAACATGTTTATCCATATCATTACGGCGAATCCAATATCGACAGCTTTGGCGCATTGGTTGCCGAAGGCGATAGTGGCACAGTGGTCCATACGGGCCCTTGGTATTCATAACACTATTCAGCCCGTGCATTGCGGGCTGAAACCACCCTTTAAAAAACCCCCTTGCAACACCGCGCGGAACTGTCTACCCCTAGGGAAACCGTTGGGGAGCCTGTACAACAGGCTGAGACTTGCAATCGCATAAACCCATCGTACCTGATCCGAGATAAACGGCGTAGGGAACGGTAGACAAACGCAAATGTCACACGCTCCCATTCCATATTCTCGCAAACGAATTGGAATATGCGATGACCCCAATTGCCCTTACAATTGCAGGCTCTGACAGCGGCGGCGGCGCGGGTATTCAGGCCGACCTTAAAACATTTAGCGCACTTGGCGTTTATGGCGCCAGCGCGATCACCGCGATCACCGCGCAAAACACACGCGGTGTGACGGCGGTGCAAGATATCAATCTTGATGTCCTTGGCGCACAGATTTCGGCCGTGTTGGATGATCTGGCGGTGAACGCGATTAAAATCGGGATGTTGTCATCACCCGAAATTATCGACGTTGTTGCGAAACATCTGAATGCATTCAACAACCCCATTGTGCTTGATCCCGTCATGGTCGCAAAATCAGGTGATACCTTGCTTCAAGACAGCGCAATTGATGCGCTGAAATCCAAACTTTTGCCGAAGGCGGCGGTGTTAACCCCAAACCTGCCAGAGGCGGCAAAACTGTTAAACACAGCAGAGGCCGCAACCAAGGATGAAACCTTGGCACAAGGTCACGCATTATTGGCGATGGGTGCACAGGCCGTATTTATGAAGGGTGGCCATGCATCCGGTGCGATCTGCACAGATTATTTGATTACCGCTGACGATGTCACTGAATTTAGTGCACCACGCGTAAACACTAAAAACACCCACGGAACGGGCTGTACGTTATCATCTGCAATCGCCGCAGAGCTGGCCAAAGGGCAAACCCTGATCAATGCAGCACAAAAGGCGCATCAATATTTGCAATCCGCCATTTCACGCGCCGATGAATTAAAGGTCGGTTCGGGTCACGGCCCTGTGCATCATTTTCACGCGGTCTGGGAAAACTGATGGTTGACGTATCCATCATCGGCGCGGGCGTTGCGGGGTTATGTTTGGCAACAGAAATCCATTCCCGTGGTGGCAAGGTAGTGATTTATGATCGAGAACCCCAAATCGGCGAACACGCTTGTTCATGGTGGGCAGGTGGAATGCTCGCTCCATTTTGCGAAGGCGAAAGTGCAGAGGAACCCGTTGTCCGTCTGGGGCAAACCGCAGCAGCCTGGTGGAACAAACACACATCATCGGTGACGCATAACGGATCGCTTGTGATCGCACTGGGGCGCGACACGTCTGAACTAACCCGATTTTCACGCCGCACATCTGGGATGGAAACGATCAATGCCGATATGATCGACACATTGGAACCAGATCTGGCCGGACGATTTGCAAAAGGTTTATTTTTCAAGTCAGAAGCGCATTTATCACCCCGTGATGCGCTATCCACGCTGGGCAAAAATTTACAAGCCAACGGTATATCGGTGCAAACCGATATGCCCGCCCCCACCACAAATCGCATCGATTGTCGTGGGTTGTCCGCGCGTGATGCGGTTTCTGATCTGCGTGGCGTGAAGGGTGAAATGCTAATCTTGCGCTGCCCTGACATCACCCTGTCGCGCCCCATTCGATTGCTCCATCCGCGCATTCCAATTTATATCGTCCCACGTGGCGATGGGGTGTTCATGTTGGGGGCGACGATGATTGAATCACACGAACGTAATCGCATTACCGCACGATCAATGTTGGAATTACTGTCGGCGGCATACGCCCTCCACCCTGCATTTGGCGAGGCGGAAATCTTGGAAATCGGTGTCGATGCTCGCCCCGCATTTCCCGATAATTTGCCGCGCATTCAACAACGTGACGGCGTGATCTATGCCAATGGATTGTATCGGCATGGGTTCCTATTGGCGCCAGCGCTGGCGCAAATGACGGCCGATTATCTTTTCACAGGAAACAAACCGGAGTTTTGGCATGAAAATTAATGTAAATGGCGATCTGCGCGAAATTACATCACCCAATCTTGCTGATGCGCTGATTGAGCTTGGCTATGGCGATGCGAAAATAGCAACGGCGGTGAATGAAAATTTCGTCCCTGCCACGCTACGTGCAAATACGGAACTTGTTAACAATGATCGGCTTGAAATCCTCGCGCCGATGCAAGGGGGGTAAACCATGCGATCGTTTTATGGCGTAACCTTGGATAATCCATTGATGCTGGGCACCGCACTTTACCCGTCACCCGCAATCATGGCAGATGCATTTGCCAAATCAAAGGCCGCCGTGGCCACCGTATCCTTGCGCCGCGAAGGAAGCGTTGATCAAGCAGGGCAAGATTTCTGGAATATCATCCGTGATCTCGGTGTGCATATCCTGCCCAATACTGCAGGCTGTCATAGCGTGAAAGAGGCCGTCACAACCGCCCATATGGCACGTGAAATTTTTGATACCAACTGGATCAAGCTAGAGGTCATCGGCCATACCGACACTTTGCAACCCGATGTTTTTGGCCTGGTCGAAGCCGCGCGTATTTTATCCGAGGATGGTTTTCAAGTGTTCCCCTACACCACCGAAGATTTGGTCGTGGCGGAAAAGCTGCTCCACGCTGGATGCAAGGTTTTGATGCCTTGGGGCGCGCCAATTGGCTCGGGGCAAGGTTTGAACAACATCTTGGGGCTGCGCAGTATGCGCGCCCATTTCCCTGACATCCCAATGGTGATTGATGCGGGCATTGGCCTGCCTTCCCATGCGACGGCGGCGATGGAGCTTGGCTTTGATGCGGTTTTGTTAAACACCGCAGTGGCCAAGGCAGGTGATCCCGTTGAAATGGCACATGCGATGGCATTGGCACTTGCGGCAGGGAAAGCGGGTGTAAATGCCGACCCGATGGAACCACGCGACATGGCCGCCCCATCCACCCCTGTTATTGGAAAGGCATTTTTGGAATGACCCTTGATCGTTTTTACCCGATTTTCGACAGCGCCGATTGGATCGTTCGCATGTTGCCCCTTGGGATAAAGCTGGTGCAATTGCGCATGAAAGATCAGCCTGATGACATCATCCGCGAACACATTAAACGCGCCAAATCCGATTGCGCCAAACACGGGTGTACGCTTGTGGTCAACGATCATTGGCAAACCGCAATTGATCTGGGCTGCGATTTTATCCACCTTGGACAAGAGGATTTGGATATCGCCGATATGGCAAAAATTCGCTCTGCAAATTTACGCATCGGGCTCAGCACACATGACGATGACGAACTGGAACGCGCATTGTCTTTTGACCCTGCCTATGTCGCACTTGGCCCCGTTTATCCAACCATTTTGAAAAAAATGAAATGGACAGAGCAAGGTCTGGAACGTGTGACTGTTTGGAAAAAACGTGTGGGTAACACACCATTGGTGGGTATCGGCGGAATGTCTGTTGAACGCGCGGCTGGTGTGTTTGATGCGGGTGCAGATATCGTATCCGCCGTAACGGATATCACGCTTCATGACAATCCAGAGGCACGCGTTCAACAATGGTTAGCGGCAACGCGATGAACAGATACGCGCGCCAAATGATCCTGCCAGAGTTGGGGCAAACGGGACAAGACATATTGTCCAATGCCCACGTCTTGGTCGTTGGTGCGGGGGGGCTTGGTGTCCCGGTGTTGCAATATCTGGTTGGCGCGGGTGTTGGCAAAATCACGCTGGTTGATCCAGACGTTGTGGAACAATCCAACCTACATCGCCAAACGCTCTATGGCACGCAGTGGATTGGGCAGCCCAAGGTTATTGCCGCGCGTGAAATATTGGCCGATCTGAACCCTGATTGTATCGTAGATGGCCAACAAACCACGCTTGATCCTGCCAATGCACCTGTATTGGTTGCACCCGTTGATCTGGTGCTGGATTGCGCTGATAGCTTTGCCGCGTCTTACATCCTGTCGGACATTTGTTTGGACACGCAAACCCCATTGATCACCGCATCGGCACTTGGCATGGCTGGATATGTCGGTGGTTTTTGCGCAGGCGCGCCCAGCCTGCGTGCGGTGTTTCCCGATCTGCCAGATCGCGCGGCAAATTGCGCAACCGCTGGCGTTCTTGGCCCCGTTGTGGGCACGATTGGTGCGATGCAGGCGCAAATGGCGCTGGCAGTATTGTTGAAATTCAACCCAAGCCCCCTTGGCCAAATGGTGCAACACAACGCCAAAACATTTCGCACCAGCAGTTTTCGGTTCGATCACGCACCCGAACCGACGGGTAACAATTTCCGATTTGTCGCAGCATCACAATTCACACCAAACGACATCATTATTGAACTGCGCGATGAGGCAGAGGCACCAACACCTGCACACCCCAACGCCATTCGCACAAGCGTCGCAGATATTTCAAAACTTGCCCCGCCCGCAACCGATCAACGCATGGTGATGTGTTGTCGTTCAGGGCTCCGATCATGGCAAGCGAGCGCAAAATTTCAACTAAAATGGGACGGGCAAATTGTTTTGGCCGCTCTTGGCGATAACTAACGCAAAGGAACAGATATGCGTATTTTCACACTTGCAACACTTGCTATGATGGCAACCCCGGCGATGGCACAGGATAAAATGACATTGCTTTTGGATTGGTTCATCAACCCCGATCACGGCCCGATTATTGTCGCCGAAGAGTTGGGTTACTTTGCCGACCAAGGCTTGGATGTTGAAATCATCGCCCCCGCTGATCCCGCCGATCCCCCAAAATTGGTTGCCGCTGGCAAGGGTGATTTGGCCGTTTCATACCAACCATCATTGCACCTGCAAGTGGCCGAAGGTTTACCATTAAAACGCGTTGGTACATTGGTTGCCACACCGCTCAATTGTTTGCTGGTTCTGAAAGATGGGCCAATCAAAGAAATTAGCGACCTGAAAGGTGGCAAAGTCGGGTTTTCCGTTTCTGGTGTCGAAGAGGCCGTGCTTGGCACGATCTTGAAAAAGAACGGCTTGTCGATGGATGATGTTGAGATGGTCAATGTGAACTGGTCATTGTCACCGTCATTGATGTCAAAACAGGTGGACGCCGTCATTGGCGCATACCGTAATTTTGAACTTAATCAGATGGAAATAGAAGGTGTCGAGGGTAAATGTTTTTACGTCGAAGAAGAAGGTTTACCAGCTTATGACGAACTAATTTATGTCGCCAATCCAGATACGATGAATGCCGATATGATCACGCGTTTTTTGGCCGCCACGGAAAAGGCCACGCAATATATCGTTAATCACCCAGACCAAAGCTGGGAAGTATTTTCATCCACATCGAAAGAATTGCAAGACGAGCTGAACGCCAAGGCATGGGTTGATACCCTCCCCCGTTTTGCACTGCGCCCAAGTGCGTTGGATCATGGGCGCTACCAACGGTTTGAAACGTTCCTGCTGGATGCAGGTTTGATCACCGAACGCAAATCCATCGATGATCTGGCCATTGATTTGAGCGTTGTAAAATGACCAACGCCCCTGATTATGGTCGCGCATTTAACGCATGGCGCAACGCCAGCGCAATATCGTGGCGGGATTACACGCGCCATGATTTTGTCAATGGATTGGGCGATGGCACATTGCCCCGCGCCAATTTCATCCACTATCTGATCCAAGATTACGTCTATCTGATCCATTATTCCCGCGCATGGGCATTGGGTGTGGTCAAGGCAGAAACCTTGGCCGAAATGCAGCTTTGTTCCGCAACGGTTGATGCATTGGTGAACGGCGAAATGCAATTGCATGTTCAAACCTGTGCGCGTGATGGCATTGCAGAGGATCAGTTATTCAATGCCGCCGAGGAACCCGAAAACATGGCGTATACTCGGTATGTGCTTGAGGCTGGTTTTTCAGGCGGCTTTCTTGATCTGATGGCGGCACTTGCACCTTGTGTTTGGGGATATGGTGAAATCGGTGCAATCTTGGCCAATGAAGGTTCCAGCGAAACCTACCGCGAATGGATCGATACCTATGCGGGGGATGATTATCAAACCGCCTGTATCAATGTCGGGAAATTGCTGGATCAGGCATTGATCGCACGCCTTGGTGATGATTTTGAAAATTCGCCAAGCTGGCCTGCCTTGTGCAAAAAATTCGAAACCGCAACCCGCCTTGAAATCGGGTTTTGGGATATGGGACTGCGGGGCGCATGATGGGCGCACCATCCATTACATTTACGGGTGCGGCGGAATTTTCTGGCGCACCCTTATTCCATGACATCACGCTGGAAATTACGGGCGGTGAATGGACATGCTTGCTTGGCCCATCGGGCGTGGGAAAAACAACCGTTTTACGCATTATCGCAGGGCTAGATAGCGCTGTTGATTTTCGCGGTGAAATCATCAGCAGCGATAAGAAGCCCTTGCTAAATCGCACTGCCTATATGGCGCAAAGCGATCTGTTGTTTCCGTGGCTGACACTTCTGGAAAACGTCTGTATTGGTGCGAAATTGCGCGGGGATCAGGTAGATAAAGCGCGCGCCACTCAAATGATTTCACGTGTCGGGCTTGCCGGACACGAAGATAAAAAACCATCTCAATTATCAGGCGGGCAACGCCAGCGCGGCGCATTGGCGCGCACATTGATGGAGGACCGCCCTGTGATCCTGCTCGATGAACCGTTTAGTGCGCTCGATGCAAAAACACGTGCAGATATGCAAGAATTGGCGGCGGAATTATTGATTGATCGCACTGTATTATTGGTTACACATGACCCCGCAGAGGCCGCGCGCCTGTCTCATCATGCAATCGTGATGCAGGCAACGGGATTACGGCATATCGATATGCCCCAAACGCCGCCCGTGCGTGGCATCGATGATCCCCAAACACTCGCTACCCAAGGCAAGATGTTGAAAATTCTGCGCGAGGGTCCACAATGAATTGGAAACACGGCATCATATCCGCAATCGTGTTGATCGCGTTGTGGCAATTGACGGTCACGCTATCAGGTGTTGCACCCTTTATCCTGCCTTCGCCGTTGCGCGTGGCAAACGCGCTTTGGTACAGCCGCGCGTTAATCGCAGAACACGCATGGGTAACACTGGCGGAGGTAATCCTTGGCCTTATCATCGGATCGATCCTTGGCATATTAACCGCGATAAATTTGGCAACCTCGTCCACCGCGCGTGCAATTTTGCGCCCCATATTAGTGTTTTCACAGGCCATCCCCGTTTTCGCGCTCGCGCCATTGCTGACACTTTGGTTTGGGTATGGCATGGGATCAAAAATCATCATGGCAGTGATGATTATTTATTTCCCCGTCGCATCCGCGTTCTTCGATGGGTTAATGAAAACGCCAAGCGGATATTTGGATTTGGCGCAAACCATGGGTGCAACGCGTTCGCGAGAATTGTGGCATATCCGTATGCGCGCAGCAATGCCATCCCTTGGTTCTGGCCTACGCTTGGCAGCCGTTTACGCCCCCATTGGAGCAGTGATTGGCGAATGGGTTGGCGCATCAAAGGGGCTGGGATATTTGATGTTATTGGCAAACGGGCGGGTCAAAACCGATCTGTTATTTGCAACATTGATCGTTTTGGCCGTGCTGACCGTGTGTTTACACCTGTCTGTCGATATTTTGGCGCGCAGATTGGCAAAAGACCACTAATCCGGTGAATTAGTAGCGGCCAACGTGTTTTCCATCTTGATTTATCACGCAAATAATTGTCCGATAGTTCACCCATACCGCCCGAAACTACAGGCCATTCCCAACGATGAACAAGAATAAAACCCACAACAATTGGCGCCAATCAGATGCCGCACAGGGTTTGTTTTTGATCAGTCCAACTTTTGTTTTTTGCGTTGTTTTATTGGCAATCCCCCTTGGGCTTGTGCTCGCGCTGAGCTTTTGGACACAAAACTATCTGGAACTTGATAAAACGCTGACTCTTGCCAATTACAAAACCGCATGGGGCGAGGCGATTTATCAAACACTGATGGCGCGTTCGTTAAAAATATCGGCATGTGTGACGATCTTGACCGTTTTGCTGGCTTATCCCGTCGCCTATTTCGTGTCGTTTCACGTCAAACCGAAACACAAGGCGATGTGGATTTTCCTGATCACCATTCCATTTTGGACAAGCTATCTGATGCGGATATTCTTGTGGAAAGTCATCCTTGGATATAACGGCGTGGTCAATGGATCATTGATCGGGGCGGGTTTGATTGAAAAACCGCTTAGCTTTATTTTATACAATCAAAACGCAGTGGTTTTGACATTGGGTCATGCGTGGTTGCCCTTCGCAATCCTTCCTATATTCGTTGCACTCGAAAAAATTGACCATTCACTGCTAGAGGCGGCCCAAGATTTGGGCGAAGGTCCCATTCGTCGTTTTTTACGTGTCACATTACCCCTGTCAATGCCAGGTGTATTGGCGGCAACCGTAATTGTGTTCATCCCCACAATTGGTGATTATGTCACCCCCCGTTTGGTGGGTGGTCCCAATGGTTTGATGATTTCAAACATGATCGAATTGCAATTCAAAAAGGCGAATAACGCCCCACTTGGCGCCGCACTTGCCGTGTCTGCGATGGTGATCGTAAGTGTGATTTCGCTGATCTTTGTTTGGCTGAACCGTAAATATTTAAAGGCGCGATGATATGTTGAAATCCATCACACCGCTGAAAATATACATGCTGTTTTTTCTGGTGTTTCTTTACGCACCCGCAATCCTGTTGCCGATTTTTGCGTTTAACGACAGCTCCGTTGTGGCGTTCCCGCTGAAAGGGTTCACAACAGAGTGGTTTGGCGTACTATGGGAAACTGAGGCATTGCATTCCGCTGCCAAGAACAGCTTGCTCATTGCTGTGACCACGGCGATTTTATCGACCCTGCTGGGGATGTTGGCCGCACGCGCAAATGCGCGATACAAATTCCCATTTCAACGCCCCGCCATGGGGTTAATTATGTTGCCAATGGTGTTACCCGAAATCATCATCGGGGTGTCATTGCTCGTGGTGATCTTACAGCTTGGCTTTGATCTGTCACTTTGGACAATCATCCTGGGGCATGTGTTAATCTGCACCCCGTTTTGCATCGCGATCCTCTCATCTGCATTCATGAACTTGGATCAAAGTCTGGAAGAGGCATCATTTGACCTTGGCCAAACAAAAATCGCAACATTTTGGCTCGTAACTGTGCCGCTTGTGATGCCGGGGTTAATTTCCAGCCTGTTGATTTCATTTACCATATCACTGGATGAATTCATCATCGCGTTTTTCCTTTCGGGAACAGAACCAACCCTGCCCGTTTACATCTGGGGTCAATTGCGTTTCCCACAACGCCTGCCCAGCCTTATGGCGCTTGGCACATTGTTGCTGGCGGTGTCATTAATCTTGCTAATCTTGGCGGAATATTTCCGCCGACGTGGCGCACAAAAAACCGGCACTGCCGACACCGGAGGTTTCATATGAGCGAACCTATTATTCGCCTCAATAACATCGATAAATTTTATGGCGATTTTCAAGCGCTCTACGATGTCAGCGTCGATATCAAACGGGGCGAGTTTTTCTCGCTACTTGGTCCATCTGGTTGTGGTAAAACCACCTTGTTGCGCACCATTGCAGGGTTCGAACATCCCAGCAGTGGCGAAGTGTTCATCGATGGTAAATCCATGCGCGGCGTTCCCGCCAACCAACGCCCCACCAATATGGTATTCCAAAGCTATGCCATCTTTCCCCATATGAGTGTCGCGGAAAATGTGGCCTATGGGTTAAAGGCGCGTAAAACACCAAAAAATGAAATCAAAACACAGGTTGCCCAAGCCTTGGAAATGGTTGGGCTGGGTGGATATGGTGCACGTGCATCCCATGCCCTGTCGGGTGGTCAACGCCAACGCGTCGCGCTCGCGCGCGCTTTGGTGCTAAAACCCAAGGTGTTGTTGTTGGATGAACCGCTGTCTGCGCTGGATAAAAAGCTGCGTGAACAAATGCAATCGGAGTTGCGCAATCTTCAACGTGCGGTTGGCATTACGTTTATTTTGGTCACTCATGATCAAGAAGAGGCATTAACAATGTCTGATCGTATCGCCGTGATTAACGAGGGGCGCATTGCACAATTGGCAAGCCCTCATGATCTCTATCAACGCCCGATCAACAGATCAGTCGCAGATTTTATTGGGGTGATGAATTTTTTGGACGCAGGAGCGATCAAGGAAACCAGCAAGGGCTATGAAACCACTGTTGCTGGTTTGGGCAAGGTTATCGTTCCCAAAACCCAAGCACCCGCTGGCATTTCAACTGATGTTAGCGTCGGTATCCGCCCCGAAATGCTCACCATTCTGATTGGCGATGAAAAAGCAGAGCACGAAACCAGCGCCAAGGTGACCGAAGTGTTCTATTACGGCGATATGACGTATTATGATGTATTGCTGGATGGTGTGGAAACACCCGTGACCATTTCCATGCGCAACACCGCAGGGCGTGGTGTGTTGGCCGTGGGTGATACCGCGCGTGTGGGTTGGGGCGCTGAATCGATCTTGCTGTTAAAATAAAGGGCGCATAACGCGCCCCTTAAATACAATCATTTCAATTGGTTTAAAAACCAGCTTTGATTTTCTCAAATTCGGCGACCATTTTTTCACGCAACGCCTGATCCATTGGGATTTGCGCCAAAATGGGCACGTCAACTTCGCCCAATCCAGCACCATCCAACGCCTCGGTGCCAAGTGATGCCATGGCTGTGGCATTGCCGTTACCATATCCCCATTCAGCAACAATATATTCTGCCGATGATGGATCCATCCACGCATTTAAGAAATCGTAAACCTTGTCTTCGCCATTTTCGCCGTTCTTAAGGTTCACATAACCACAAAACCACGATGATGATCCTTCTTTGGTGGAACGGTTCGCTTCAACCGCGATATCTTCGGACTGTAATGCGGTTGGGGTTTCGTTCCATGCCCATGAAACGATGACCTCGCCACTGGTTAACAGCTGCCCTAATTCGGCACCATCCGCCCAATAGGCACGTACATTTTGATGCGCTTGGCGCAACCAGTCGGATGCACGTTTGAAATCATCATCCGTGGCCTTTGACCAATCGGTTGTACCTGTTGCCAAATAGCCCAACGCATATGCATCATCCACATTATCTGGAATAGCCGTGCGCCCTGCATACTCGGGGTCAAGAAATACTTCCAATGTTGTCATCTTGGCCGCATCCACCATATCGGTGCGATACGTCAACGCCGTTGTGCCCCAATCGGCAGGCAAGAAATAATAAGAACCGTCAAATTTAAACGCCTCTTTCATATCTGCGTTCACTTCGTCCCAACGATCGATTTTGGAAATATCCAATGGCTCGATCAAATCGGCCTCCAGCCATTTCGCCACCGATTGGCTACAAGGGTGGGAAACATCCGCCTTGAACCCAGCACGCAATTTTTGAAATGCTTCTTCTTCTTCGCCAAAGAATGCAAATGTCGGGCTGTCGCCATGTTTGTCGATATATGTTTGGAAAAATCCAGTGTCCTCGTAACCCGACCAATCAAAAACGATCAGCTCTTTATCTGCCGCGTTGGCAGCAATTGTCGTGGCCACAATCGTTGTTGTGCCCAGAAACAATTTACGCAGTGAATGTTTCATGTTTTCTCCCTGAAAATACATTGCCTAGGATCAATAGATTAACCGCATAACATCCCTAAGCAAAGCATTGTTTCATGGGGTATTGCGCGTCAAATCTTATCCAATGCGTTATCTAACCAGCGCAAAAATCCAGTCGGTTCCGCCGCAACAGGTGCCAGCAAAGGTGCGAGGATATCAATTTCATCGCCTGTATCTTTGGGGCGTGGTGGCAGATATTTATTCACGGGCTTTGTGCCCAACTCTGGCATCAAATCAAACCCGCCGCGATCGGCGACCAGTTTGCTCACGTCGCTGTCGATATCGCCCAAATCACCAAAATGGCGCGCACCCGCTGGGCATGTGCGCACACAGGCGGGTTGGCGGTCTTCCTCTGGCAGGTTCTCGTTGTAAATGCGATCAACACATAGCGTGCATTTTTTCATCACACCCGCGGCCTGATCCAATTCGCGTGCACCATATGGGCATGCCCATGCACATAATCCACAACCAATACAGGCGTCTTCATTCACCAAAACGATCCCGTCATCACTGCGCTTATAACTTGCGCCTGTTGGGCAAACCGTAACGCATGGCGCGTCTTCGCAATGCAAACATGATTTTGGAAAATGGAATGTTTGTGCAGCACCCGTTTCTGGTTGCACTTCGTAGGTGTGAACACGGTTTAAAAATGTACCAGATGGTTCGGCGCCATATGCGTCTTGGTCGGATAACGGCACACCGTAATTTTGCGTATTCCACCCCTTACAAGACACCACACACGCATGACAGCCAACACAGGTATCCAGATCAATGACCAATCCCATTTTTCGTGTTGTTTCATTCGGTAAATCGGTCATTTCCCTACCTCCCATGCGATATCTTTGGGGCCGCGTTCGACGGGTGATTTTGCCGGCGCAAAATTGGGTGCGGTTTCGCTCAATGGCGCAGTCTTTTCAATTTTAACCTTCAAATCGAACCACGCTGCCTGTCCTGTGATCGGATCGGAATTGGCCCAGCGCAGACCATCACCCTTGGGCGGTAATAATTCGTGGATCAGATGGTTTAACAAAAACCCCTTGGTGGTTTCCTGCGCATCATTGGACAACGCCCATGCACCTTTGCGTTTCCCGATGGCATTCCAAGTCCAAACGGTATTTTCATTCAACGCCGCGTGATGTGCAACAGGCACGGTTATATCGCCGTGGGGCGATGTTACGCGCGCCCAATCGCCATCTGAAAACCCATGCTCATTCCATATTTTTGTCGGCAAATACAATGGGTTGCGGCCATGAATTTGGCGTAGCCATGCGTTTTGTGTGCCCCAACTGTGATACATTGCCATTGGGCGCTGGGTCAGCGCGTGAATGGGGTATTCAGCGCCTGAATTGGTCGAATCCGACCACACGGGCAATGGTTTCATCGATGTTTTCACCAATTCGCGCAGATGTTCGGGCGGCTGGCGTTCGCCGTGCCCTTCTGCGGCCAATTGGAAACGGCGCATGGGTTCAACATACAGCTGAAACAAATATGGCTGTGGCGCATCGTAAATCCCCATGCCCACGGCCCAATCTTGGTATTCCACGTTCCACGGCTTGTAATATGTGGCACCTTTGGGGATGTGTTCCGCAAAAAAACCGCCGTTTTCGATATAGCGATCCAACTGATCTGGGTTCACATCACCGCGCCCGACTGCATCGCCATCACCGCGAAACCCTGCCAAGGGGCCAATGCCCGCGCGGCGTTCATGATTCACGATATAATCGGCGTAATCTTTGTATTTCGCACCGCCATCATCGTTGATGAAATTGGGCAATCCCAACCGATGCCCCAAATCACACAGCACCGATTGAAATCCGCGCACATCGCGATCGGGTTCGATCACGGGCCAACGAATGGCGTCGGCCGCCCCATCCGCCTCGCAAATCGGGCGATCCAACAGGGATATACAATCATGGCGTTCCAAATATGTTGCATCGGGTAAAACGATATCGGCAAATGCCACCATTTCAGAAGAATATGCATCGGAATAGATGATATTGGGGATCACGTAATCGCCGTTTTCATCCTTGTCGGTTAACATTTCCATCACACCCTTGGTGTTCATTGAACTGTTCCACGACATGTTTGCCATATACATAAACAACGTGTCGATTTTATATGGGTCACCCGCGTGCGCATTGGAAATCACCATATGCATCAACCCGTGGCTCGACATCGGGTTTTCCCATGTGAATGCCTTGTCAATCCGTGCAGGCGTGCCATCAGGGCGTAGCGCCAAATCCTCTGGCCCATGAACGAACCCCAGATGCGGCCCATCAAGGGGGGCATCGGGACAGCTTGCAACATGCGGGCGTGGATGCGCCTCTGGTGGTTTTGGATATGGTGGTTTGAAACGAAAACCGCCAGGAACCTCAACACTCCCCAGAATGATTTGCAAAATATGGAGCGCACGACAGGTTTGGAACCCGTTGGCATGCGCCGAAATCCCGCGCATGGCGTGAAATGAAACAGGGCGGCCCGTCATTTCACTGTGTTTTTCGCCGCGAAAATCAGTCCATTCAATGGGCAACGATATTGATTGTTCGAACGCTACATGGGCCAATTCGGCGGCAATGCGTTGGATGGTTTCAACGCTGATCCCGCAACGATCGGCAACGGCGGCAGGGGCGTGTTCAGCCCCCAAATAGGTTTGCGCCATTTTATGAAAAACGGTTGTGTGGCTGATCCCTGCTTTGCGGATTTCACCATTTAAATCGGGGCGAATACCCTTTTTGTCAAATGCCACCAAATCGCCAGTGTTGCGATCAATCACCAATGGCTTGTCGTTTTTATCGCGCAGAAACAGGCCATATGTTTCACTTTTGGGATCGCTGTCCAACAACACAGGCGCATTGGTATATTGCCCCAAATAATGCAGATCAATTTTGCCCGCGCGCAGCAATTCATGGATCAAGGCCGTGATAAACAACCCATCTGTGCCTGGCGTAATTCCAACCCATTCGTCGGCAATCGCGTTATATCCTGATCGAATGGGGTTCACCCCAATCACTTTGGCACCGCGTGATTTCAATTTACCAAGGCCCATTTTAATCGGGTTTGAATCATGGTCTTCGGCAACACCGAACAACATGAACATTTTGGTGTGATCCCAATCGGGCTGGCCAAATTCCCAAAACGCACCACCCATTGTGTAAATACCAGCCGCCGCCATATTCACCGAACAAAATCCACCATGGGCGGCATAATTGGGTGTGCCAAACGCCTGAGCCCAGAATGATGTAAATGATTGTGATTGGTCGCGCCCCGTAAAAAACGCAAGCTTATCTGGGTTATCCTTGCGGATTTTTCCCAGACGTTCGGTCACGATGCCCAATGCCTCGTCCCAACTGATTTCTTCGAATTCACCAGACCCGCGCGGCCCCACACGTTTCAGTGGCGCACGTAACCTTGATGGGGCATTTACCTGCATAATTCCCGCCGATCCTTTGGCGCATAAAACGCCTTTGTTCACGGGGTGATCTTTGTTGCCCTCGATATAGGCGACCTTGCCATCCTTAAGATGCACATTGATGCCACAGCGGCACGCGCACATATAACAGGTGGTTTTGCGAATTTCATCGGATACGCTGGGCGAAGTATTCAAATTGGGTGGTTGCGCCATATCAATATCCTTGTTGAAATTACACCTCTTTGCATAGGGTGAATTCCATAAATGGTAAAATCAATTTGCACTATGAAATAGCAGAAAAATCTTGTTTTCGTTTTCCCGAAACTGCGTTTTTGAAAATGAAATCAATTTGAATTGCTTCTGATGCGAAACCTAGGCCAATGTTTCGATATGTTCGCCCTTGGCCGTGCGCGCCACCCCGCGAAATAGTGCAACCTGTTCACCCTGTGGATTGGTGACGGTTACATCATAAATACCTGATCGTCCTGAACGCGATTGTTCAACCGCCTCGGCCGTTAACACATCGCCCATTACCCCTGGCAGTAAATAAATGATATCTGCTGATGCGGTGACGGTGCGTTGGTTATGGCTGTTCGCGGCATATCCGAATGCTGAATCCGCCAATGTGAAAATGAATCCACCATGGCAAAACCCTTGGGTGTTGGCGTTCTTTTCTGACACCAGCATTTTCATACGCGCCCAACCAACCCCGCTATCGTCATAGGTGATTCCGACACTTCGAATGCTGGCGTCTTTGGTCTGCATCAATTGGGCAACCTTGCGCGCGATGGTGTCAGGCGACATATCTTATCCTTGCATCAATTTGGCAACCTAATCGCGTTGCCGTTCGGCGCTCGCCTCTTTGATGGGGCGATAGAAGCGAATGTGCATTGGTGCGTCAACAATTTCAAGCACATCTGGATGGTTCACACAATCTCGCAAAACATTTTCATACTAAGTCATCAAATCACGTTCCAAATGTCGATCCGCAGTATCACCAAAGGGATCAAATTTTGTACCGCGCAGGATTTTGCCATGTTGCATCAGGCGAAACGCATGGCGCAGTCAACTCTATCATTTCAAAACTTTCAAGAAATGCGCGTTGGATGCTGTAAATTTCAGCCCAAGTCATATGTCCCGATATTTGCGCATCACACATACAAAAATATTAACAAGCAAGCATCATGCGTATCAACCATGTTTCCACGCAACACAGTTCATCCAAAACATATTAATTGTGTGGCGGACGGTCTAAGTTGATCATTATGCATGAAAACCATTATTGTTATCATTGGATATAATTATTCAGACCATTCTGACGCCACTTCTTGCCATTCATCGAAAGTCCGGTTTGAGCCCAATCCGACGGATGCCCGTCGCAAATCAATGGTTGCTTTTCAGTATTCAGAGCAATTGCGTTTGACTGGTGTCTGTGCTCTATGATGGGCTGATATACGAACTTGTCCGAACATTTTGGTCTCGCGGCACACCATCCAATCAAAATCCAGCGTCTTGGACGCGGACATCCTAATAGAGGCCGTGATGTCAAAAACTGTTACCATTGAAGAACGCGCTGCCCCGTGGTTTTGGGCACTGATGTCCGGTGTGATAGGGCTGATGTTTCTGGCATTCGGTTTTTGGCTATTTGTAATCTTAACAATAGACACTCTGCGCTTCTTTTTCGGAAACGCGCATCCCCCTGAGCACTATGTTTTATTCCCATTTGGCATAATAATTTCAATACTGCTCGGGGCTTTGCTTGTTTGGGTGTTTATTAATCCATCTAAAAAGGTGGTCTTCGACGCGGCCTCGCAAGACGTTCGTGTGAAATATCGTTACCCGTTCGGCTATACGCGCAATGACGTGTTTGCGCTGAAGGAAATAGGCCAGCTGGAAGTGGTTTGGCATAGAAATTCTGACTACTCGGAAGGCGGGTACTGGAAACTCACGGTGACATTGCCTGATGGCCGTAAGGTCGAACGTCGGCCACTGGATTCTGCGACGGCAGACCAAGAAGAGCAGGCCAAAGTATGGCGAGCAGAAATTGAGGCAATGCGCCAGTAGCACCCTTTTTGCTTCAGGCTCCACTCCGTCAATGTAAATTCATTCGACATCTTCACTCGGAAGCAGACCTTGGCGCAATGGCCGTGAACGGCAGCATATTCCACAAAGCCGACATCAGGCCATTTCCTTAATGACTCCCCCGTCAAGATAACAACCCCGCTTTTCGCGGTGTTTTGAGCCTCAAATAGTACTACGACATGAAGTGGCATCAAAATGCCAAACTTACTGCGCCATTCACAAATTGGTCTAAGTGGTGCTGCCGAGAGGAATTGAACCTCCGACCTCTCCCTTACCAAGGGAGTGCTCTACCCCTGAGCTACGGCAGCATCCTGATCTGGGTAAAAACCACCCGAAACGATCAAAACTTGCAGTGTGATTCTGTTTCACTTAACACAGATTCACGATCACCACTGTAAGTTGGCGCGGTTTTAGCGAAATTCAACGATAGTGCAAGGGTAATCTAGACCCCGATCAAAGCTTGCGGTAAAGACCTGTCATGAACAAAGACGAACAAGATAACGAACAACCCAAAAGCACCAAGGTGGTCAAGGCAGAAGCACGCGCAGAAAGGCTGCGAAAACAGCTTCGTGCGAACCTGCAACGGCGCAAAGCGCAATCGCGTAGCCGCACCGATGATGATGCGAAAAACGAATAAGGGACAGGCAAAATGGATTCGATCATTGTAAAAGGTAACGGCGCGTTGCATGGGCAAATTCCAATTGCGGGCGCAAAAAATGCTGCGCTCACATTGATGCCCGCAACATTACTGACCGAAGACCCGATCACATTAACCAATGTGCCCCGCCTATCCGATATCGCGACCACCAATGAATTATTGCAATCCTTGGGCACCGAGGTCGCGGTCATGCAAGACGGCCAATTGATCGTTTTGGATACCAAAGAAATCACCAATCACACCGCCCATTATGACATTGTTCGCAAAATGCGTGCATCCATTTTGGTACTGGGTCCAATGTTGGCACGTTCAGGTCATGCATCTGTGTCTTTGCCAGGTGGTTGTGCCATTGGGGCGCGCCCCGTTGATTTGCATCTGCGTGGGCTAGAGGCATTGGGCGCTGAATTTGATCTGCGTGATGGTTATGTCCATGCCAAGGCACCAAATGGGTTGAAAGGTGGCACATATGACATGCCATTTGCATCTGTGGGTGCAACGGAAAACTTTCTGATGGCGGCGACACTGGCCAAGGGTACGAGTGTTTTGAAAAACGCAGCACGTGAACCTGAAATTGTTGATCTGGCCGATTTGCTCCGTGCGATGGGCGCACAGATCAGCGGCGATGGCACACCTGAAATCACCATTGAGGGTGTCGATAAATTGCACGGCGCAACCCACCCTGTTGTCACCGATCGCATCGAGCTTGGCACATATATGCTTGCGCCCCTGATTGCGGGTGGCGAGGTTGAATTGCTGGGCGGGCGACGTGATTTGCTAGAAGCATTTTGCCAAAAACTGGAAATCGCAGGCGCAGATATCACGCAAACCGATGCGGGGCTAAAGGTCAGCGCGAAAAACGGGCGCATTCATGCGGTGGATGTAACAACCGAACCATTCCCTGGGTTTCCAACGGATTTACAGGCGCAAATGATGGCACTGCTGTGCACCGCCGATGGCAAATCCGTGCTGGAAGAGAATATTTTTGAAAACCGCTTTATGCATGCGCCCGAATTGATGCGTATGGGTGCAAATATCGAAGTACACGGCGGCACCGCCACAGTGACGGGTGTTGATAAGCTGCGCGGTGCGCCGGTGATGGCAACGGATTTACGTGCATCTGTGTCCTTGATCCTTGCGGGATTGGCGGCAGAGGGTGAGACCATCGTCTCTCGTGTGTATCATCTTGATCGTGGCTATGAACAAGTGGTACGAAAATTTTCTGGCATTGGCGCCTCAATTGAACGAGTATCGAACAAATGACCCAACAAGACGCAAAATTCGAAGACGGCGGCGAACAACCCATCGCAATCCGCGCCAAAGACGGCGAAGATTTGGCGATCATTTCGACACTGGTTCAAGACGCCATTTTGCCGATCACGGAAATCAAATGGAACGCCGATGAAAACCGTTTTGGCCTGTTGCTTAACCGTTTCCGCTGGGAAGATAAATCCAAGGCGCAAAAACAAGGTCGTGATTTTGAACGCGTGCAAACCGTTTTGGTGTTCGATGCGGTTTTGGCCGTGGCATCCAACGGTATTGATCTGTCGGACAAGGATCAGGTGATTTCCCTGCTGTCGATTGATTTTGAGGCGGACGAAGACGGCGCGGGCAGCATCAATTTGATCTTGGCAGGCGATGGGATGATCGCATTGGATGTTGAATCCATCCAAGCCACATTAAAAGACGTGACCCGCCCATATGTCGCGCCATCAAAAAAATCCCCCGAACACGATTTGTCATAGGCAATTTGATGCCCGTATTTTTAAATAGTTCCGACGCCGATTTCGAAACCCGCTTTCGCGATTTTTTGGGGTCAAAGCGCGAGTCGGATGTGGATGTTGACGCAGCCGTTGCCGATATTTTAAACGATGTGCAAACACGCGGCGATGCAGCGGTTATTGAATTGACCGCGAAATTTGATCACCTTGATCTGACACCTGATAGTTTGGCGTTTAGCGCAGCAGAGATCGATGCAGCAATCGAAACCGTTCCCGCCCAAGAGGCCGCTGCATTGGAATTGGCGGCAAAACGCATTCGCGCTTATCACGAAAAACAATTGCCCGATGATGCATGGTGGACGGATGAAACCGGTGCAAAACTTGGCTGGCGCTGGGGCGCGGTAGAGGCCGCGGGCTTATACGTGCCCGGCGGTTTGGCATCATACCCATCATCCGTGTTAATGAACGCGATCCCCGCACAGGTGGCAGGTGTTGATAATCTGGTGATTTGCGCACCAACCCCACATGGCAAAGTAAACCCATTGGTATTGCTCGCGGCGCGCCTGTCTGGCGTAGAAACCGTTTATCGCATTGGCGGGGCACAGGCGATTGCGGCCATGGCGTTTGGCACAGAAACAATCGCAAAGGTCGATACGATCACAGGACCTGGCAATGCCTATGTCGCAGCAGCGAAACGGCGCGTTTATGGGCGCGTGGGGATTGATATGATCGCAGGGCCATCAGAAATTTTGGTGATTGCCGACAAGAATAACAATCCCGATTGGATCGCAATTGATTTGCTCAGCCAAGCAGAACATGACGCATCAGCCCAATCAATCCTGATCACTGATGATGCCGATTTTGGTGTTGCCGTTGCAGATGCCGTTGAAATGCGGCTGGAAACATTGGAACGGCGCGACATTGCACGGCCAAGCTGGGCAGATTACGGCGCGGTGATCACCGTGACCGATTTGGAACAGGCGGCAACACTTTCGGATCGCATTGCACCCGAACATCTGGAACTCTGTGTCGCGGATGCCGAAACCTATGCGCAAAAAATCCGCCATGCGGGCGCGATATTTATCGGCGCGTGGACGCCAGAGGCAATCGGCGATTATGTTGGTGGGCCAAATCACGTTTTGCCAACCGCGCGATCCGCACGGTTCGCATCTGGCCTGTCGGTGCTGGATTTCATGAAACGCACAACATTATCCATGATGACCCCCGCCGCATTATCCGCCATTGGCCCCGCCGCCAAAACATTGGCCACATCCGAAAGCCTAGAGGCGCATGGGCTGTCTGTTGGGGCACGTCTTGATCAATTGAACGAGGCACGCGATGGCTGAACCCTCATTCTTGATTGATATCACGCTGGATGATTCAGGACTACCCCCGCCCACGGCGGAAACCGAACAGGAACGCCGCGTTGCGATTTATGATTTGTTGGAAGACAATCAATTCACGCTGACGATTGATGATGCGCCAAACGGCCCCTATAAATTGGTGCTTGGTATTGTTGAACGCCGCCTTGTGTTTCGCATCACCACCAAAGATGATAAACCCGCATCGGAATTTCACCTGTCCTTGTCTCCCATGCGTCAAGTGATCCGTGATTATTTCGACATTTGCGAAAGCTATTTCAACGCCGTCACCAGCCTGCCCCCTGCCCAGATCGAAGCAATTGATATGGGACGGCGCGGGATTCATAACGAGGGTGCGTCACAACTCCAAGAACGGCTTGACGGTAAAATCGCAGTTGATGATATGACCGCGCGTCGCCTGTTCACATTGATCTGCGTACTACAATTCAAAGGATAGGCACATGACACAATCCAAACCATCCGCGGTTTTGTTTTGCTGCGATCATAATTCCATTCGATCCCCGATGGGCGAAGGCATGTTAAAACAACATGTCGGTACATCCATTTTTGTGCAATCCGCGGGTGTAAAAAATGACAAAGACATCGACGGGTTCGCCATTGCCGTGTGCCAAGAAATCGGTGTCGAATTGACCAAACACAAGGTGCGCTCATTCGAAGATTTGGAAGATTGGGGTGATGACCTGGACAGTTACGATTTGATCATCGCCTGTTCACAAAATTCTGCGGATGCTGCGCGTATGCACACCAAAGGTTCCGCCGTCGAAGTTGAATTTTGGGATATTGGTGATCCAACGATCAAGGGCGAAACGCGCGAAGAAAAGCTGAATGAATACCGCGCGGTGCGCGACGATATCCAAGCGCGGATCAAGGCGCGTTTCGCTAGCGAAACAAGATGAAAAACCTGCGCCATATTTTCGCGTCCATTTGGGTGCGCGCAAAAAAGGCCAAGGCTGCATTTATGGGGCTCGATCAAGACCAAGGTCAAACGACCTACTCCCAATTCGGCGAAGACATCATTTCGTTCATATTCTTAGAACGCAAAACCAGCGGGTTTTACGTGGATATTGGCGCCCATGATCCGTTTCGCAAATCGAATACCGCAATGTTAAATCAAATCGGGTGGACTGGGATCAATGTTGAACCTGATCCAGTTGGCTTTCAACGATTTGAAAAACACCGCCCAAACGATATCAATTTAAACATCGCCGTTCATAACGAAGAAAGCGAAGTCACGCTTTATCGTTTTCGCCGTGGTCTTTCCAATACTGTTCTGGAAAACCGTGCCAAAGGAATTGCAAAAAACAAAAAGGCGCTGCCGTCCCATATCGTGCCAGCGATGAGCATGAATGCCATCATGGATGCGTATTTGCCCAAAGGCCAGCCAATTGATTTTCTGAATGTCGATATCGAAGGCTATGATCAGACTGCGCTGGAAGCCTTCGATTTTGACAAATATCGCCCGAAACTGTGTTGCATCGAATGTTATCGGTTCGATTTTTTAGATCCGCAAGCGCATCCCTTGGTGAATTTAATGATTTCAAACGATTATGGCATTGTTTCAATCAACAAAATGTCGTTCTTGTTTTTGGATAACCGAAATCGCGATTGAACCCTATTTCGTTCCAAACATGCGATCACCCGCATCGCCAAGCCCCGGCAGGATATAACCCTGTTCATTCAGGCGTTCATCCAATGATGCAGTGACAATTGGCACATCTGGATGTTTTTCCTTCATCAACGCCACACCTTCGGGTGCTGCCAACAGGCATAAAAACCGAATGTTCGTCGCACCCGCCTCTTTTAACATATCAATCGCCGCGGCGGATGAATTACCAGTGGCCAACATCGGATCAACCGCGATCACCAAACGCTCGTCCAAATGTTTTGGCACTTTAAAATAGTACTTCACTGGCTTGAGCGTTTCTTCGTCTCGATACAGCCCTACAAAACCAACACGCGCCGATGGCACCAAATCCAACACGCCATCCAACAATCCGTTGCCCGCGCGCAAAATCGACACCAATGCCATCTTTTTGCCCGCAACAAACGGTGCATCCAAATCTTGCATCGGGGTTTTGATATTTTTGGTGGTCATTTCCAAATTGCGCGTCACTTCATAAGCCAACAGATGGCTAATTTCGCGCAACAACTGGCGGAATTGATTTGTCGGGGTTTTGATACTGCGCATATAGCTCAGTTTATGCTGAATCAACGGATGATCGACGACGGTAAGGTGTTGATCCATGTTATTCTCCTTTGGATATCTGGCCACAGTGTGCAAATCAGGCGCGGATTCTACAAGTAGTTATTGAATCACCCCCTCTGGTTCATCCAAATCGACGAGTCGATTCACCAAAATCCATCCCAATTCTACTAAGGTTCAACCTTAAACCACCCCAGAACCCGTTGTTTATGCTGACACAATTCACACGCAGCTGTGAGAATTCATTTCAGCCATTCACAAACTCATCGCGTAAAATTCACGCAACCGTGAGCGACGGAAATTGACCATTCTATTTTTGATTCCCAACTATCCGACGCTCATTTTTCCCACCCAAAGGCAATAGATTCATGGTGCTTTCATAGACCTATCATAAAGGGGTTACGGACCATGAAACGCACTGTTTCCAAATGCGCGACGCGCTCTCGTTTTCGTGAAAATCCGTGCTTCACAAACCCGTGCAAATCCGTGACGAATTTCGTGAATTGAGAGCGGCGAAACCGCGGCCTAAATGTAATTCATCGAACAGCGAAACGCACGGTTCGAAACACATAAACCCCGCCGATCACTACTCCCCGGTCGGCACATACAACCAAAGGATTAATAACATGAAACGTACTCTTACACTTGCAACAACCGCAGCAGTTTTGTTCGGCGCAGTATCAGCATCAGCTTTGACTTTGTCAGGTGACAACGTAACAAAAACTGAAATCCAATCATTGGGCTTTTCAGCAGCTGAAGTTCAATCTTTGACAGACGCTCAAGTTTCACAAATCTCCAACGTTCTACACTCTGGTGAAGACGCTGACATTCGTGGCGCGGTTCGCGGCTTGATGGTGAAATTCGCTTCTTAAGCGACACTTCAAACAAACTGTGCCGATCGCTTCTCCCTGATCGGCACAGCCAAAACAAACATACATATTAAAGGATTAATAACATGAAACGTACTCTTACACTTGCAACAACCGCAGCAGTTTTGTTCGGCGCAGTATCAGCATCAGCTTTGACTTTGTCAGGTAACAACGTAACAAAAACTGAAATCCAATCTTTGGGCTTTTCAGCAGCTGAAGTTCAATCTTTGACAGACGCTCAAGTTTCACAAATCTCCAACGTTCTACACTCTGGTGAAGACGCTGACATTCGTGGCGCGGTTCGCGGCTTGATGGTGAAATTCGCTTCTTAAGCAAACACCTCAACGCTTAAAATTTAGGGCTGCCTTCGGGCGGCCCTTTATTCTGTTATCGCCACTTTTGCACGACTAGAATGGCATATTCCAAATAATCGACAGCAAATTTCGCGCATCAATTGCTAAATCGCGCTATTTACTGCCTTTTTACTTGATATTTCTGACAATCGGCATCATGTAACCCACGCAAGGGCAAATTGCCCAAAATAACTAATGGAGTCCTCATGGCTAAAGAAGAACCTCTCGAATTCGATGGTGTCGTAAACGAGCTTCTGCCAAATGCGACATTTCGGGTAGAGTTGGAAAACGGCCATGAAATTATCGCAACAATGGCAGGCAAGATGCGCAAAAACCGCATCCGTGTTTTGGCAGGCGATAAAGTACAGGTGCAAATGACACCTTATGACCTGTCCAAGGGTCGCATCAGCTATCGTTACAAGTAATCAGGTGAAACTGGTTCTCGGATCAGCAAGCCCGCGTCGGCGCGATTTGCTTGCGCAGATCGGCGTGGTGCCCAGTGATATTCGCCCCGCCGATATTGACGAAACCCCGCAAAAATCTGAATTGCCTCGCGTTTATGCGCGCCGTTTGGCGCTGGAAAAAGCATCAGCGATCACGCTTGGCGACGGCGAAATGGTGCTCTGCGCTGATACGGTTGTGGCCGTGGGGCGGCGCATCTTGGGCAAACCAATCGACGCCGCACAAGCGGCGCAATATCTCAATCTGCTATCAGGGCGGCGCCACCGTGTGATCACCGCAATGGCATTGCGCACGCGTGATGGTGTAAAACAGCGCGATGTGCAAACTTCGGTGCAATTTAAAACCCTGTCTGATCGTGACATATCGGATTACATCCGCTCCAACGAATGGCAAGGCAAAGCAGGTGGATATGCGATCCAAGGGATCGGTGCGGCATTCATTCCTGCGATCAACGGGTCATATACCAATGTTGTTGGCCTGCCCCTGACAGAAACAGCTGGGATGCTGGCCGCCGCCGGCTATCCCATTGCATTTGATGGGAACCAAATGTCATGAAAAACGGACGTATCGCCGTCATTGATCACATTGATGGTCGCTCTGCCGCTGCATTGTTGCTGGATGGCGCATTGCATGATCTGTTGATCGACGCCAAATCCGACGGCCCACAGCCAGAATCAATTTACCGCGCCAAATCCTTGCAACCGATGAAGGGGCAAAACGGGATTATCCTTGATCTTGGTAATGGCAAACGTGGATTTTTGCGCAATGCCAAGGGAATTTCACCAGGCACCACTATGTTGGTTCAGGTCGCAACCCACGCCGAATCTGGCAAGGCGGCACCCGTGGTGCAAAAACTGTTATTCAAAAGCCGCTATGCCATTATCACACCCGATGCACCGGGTCTGAATATCGCACGGCGCATTCGCGACGATGATGAACGCGAACGGCTGTTGGAAATCGCCCATTCGGTGCTGGACAGTGTGCCAGACCATTTTGGTCTGATCCTGCGATCATCATGTGAACTGGTCGCCGATGACGCCATCGCCGATGATATTGCCGCCATGCGCGATATCGCATTGGCTATTACTGGCGATTCTGCGGGCGCACCTGAAATGTTGCTGGCCGCACCCGACGCTGCCACCAAAGCGTGGCGCGATTGGGTTAATCCCGATCCTGACGAAGTCCACCAAGATGAAGATAGCTTTGAAACACTGGGCGTTTGGGATCATATCCATGCGCTTGAAAAACCCCGTGCGCCCCTACCCGCAGGTGCATCGATGATTATCGAACCCACCAGCGCATTGATCGCCGTGGACGTGAACACAGGCAATGATTTTTCCCTAAGCGCTGGGTTAAAGGCCAATATGGCCGTGGCTCGTGAATTACCGCGCCAATTGCGATTACGTGGCTTGGGTGGGCAAATCGTGCTGGATCTGGCCCCAATGCCGAAAAAGGATCGCCGCGCCTTTGAAAACGCATTGCGCAGCGCATTTAAGGCCGATGGGATCGATACAGCCCTTGTCGGCTGGACCCCTCTTGGGCATTATGAATTACAACGAAAACGCGAACGGATTCCATTAAACGAGCTGTTATGACCTGCCCAATCTGTGAAAAAGAAGAAACCGAACAATTCCGACCATTTTGTTCCAAGCGCTGTGCCGATTTGGATTTGGGAAAATGGCTCACAGGGGCCTATGCCATCCCCGCACAAGAAACCGATGAAGGTGACGGAATGTCATCAGATACCATCCCTGATGAATCTAAATTGCATTAAATAAAATTTCCTCTTGCGCACCCTTTATCCCTATCCTAAAACGCGCCGACCCAAGGATGAAACGTTACCATCCGAAACCCATGCCCGGGTAGCTCAGGGGTAGAGCAGTGGACTGAAAATCCTCGTGTCGGTGGTTCAAATCCGCCCCCGGGCACCACTTTCCAAAGTGAACCTTTCCATAATCGCATTACGCCCGCATTCGCGCGTAACTTGGATCATATGGCCCCATTTCTATCACACGCGCCGCTGTTGGTTCTCCAATAACGTCAATCGTCACTTGCGTATCTGGAACCCCAATCGCAGGTTCCACAAACGCATAGGCAAGGTTTAACCCCGTGCGATGCCCCCAATCACCCGATGTGACCGTGCCAACGATCCGCCCATCAATGCGCACCGATGCGCCGCCATGTGCGGGTGCATCTTTTGTATCAACAACCAATGTCACAAGTTTGCGCTGCATACCCGCCGCCATGCGTTTTTCCAGCGCCGCTTTGCCAATAAAATCGGGTTTGTCCATTTTCACAAACCGATCAAGCCCCGTTTCAAACGGATCAAATTCCGTCAGGATATCTGCCTTCCAATGCAAGAACCCTTTTTCCAGACGCATTGAATCAACCGCGCGCCCGCCAAATAATTGCAAACCATGCGCCGCACCCGCCTTGCGCAACGCGGCATAGGCCGCATGCAGATTTTCATTCGGGACATGAATTTCATAGGCCAGTTCACCAGAAAAGCTAATCCCCAGAACGGTGGCGGGCGCGATGCCGATATAAGCCTCGCGTACGGATAACCACGGGAATGCATCGCGTGACCAATCCCCACGCGCAGCGGCGGATAAAACATCACGTGCCTTTGGTCCTGCCAAAACAAGGATGGTTTGTTGGTTGGTCAGGGATTTTATCGCAACATCTTCGTCATCGCGCAGATGCGATTGCAGCCAATCCATATCGTGAAATTCTGATGCCGCTGCGGAACCATACCAAACGCGATTCCCACCGCGATCCGATGCGGGGATATTGGCAATCGTGGCCTCGCCCTTGAGCATTCCATGATCGTTCAACAAATAGCCAAGCCCAACGCGCCCTGCTCGTTTGGTGACCACACCACAAAACATCCGATCAAGGAAACTGTGAACGTCATTGCCGGTTAGTTCGAACCGATTGAACCCTGAAACCTCGGTCAGGCCGACATTGGTTGCAACATTTTGCACCTCTGCGGCGACAACATCGTGCACCTCGTTAAAACGAAACCCCAGCGTTTCGGTGAAATCGGGTGTCGGCATAATATAATCAATGCGCTCCCATCCATTCACCGTGCCCATATGCGCCCCCTCGCTCAGCAACACATTTGTCAGCGGGGTTGTTTTCATCGGGCGCCCTGCGGGGCGGTGTTCATGGGGGAAATGAAATCGAAATTCGTTTTGGTAATCCTCAATCGCCTTGAGCGCGGTCAATTCAACGCTCGCATGGCCTGTGAAACGGCGCGGATCAATGACCCAAGTGTCATATTCAGCCTCGCCATGCACAATTTGTTGCGCCAATAACCAGCCATGCCCGCCACCTTCGCCAAGCCCGGCACGAAGGCCAATGATACAAAACGCATTGCGTTTATTGGGGATTGGCCCCACCAATGGCGCCCCATCAATGGTATAGGTGATTGGGCCATTCACCACTTCGCGGATACCGGTTTCCATCAATGCGGGCATGCGGGCAAATGCGCCCTCTAACACATCCGTCACACGATCCAGATCATCGGGACAGAGCGCATTGGTGAAATGAGGGTCAATCCCATCCATCCCCCAAGTGCGGCAATCCTGTTCATAAAACCCAAGCAAAAGCCCACCCTTTTCTTGGCGACAGTAATAATCGCTGATCGGACAGCGCAGCAATGGAATGCGGTGGCCCGCATCAACGATCCCTTGGATATCCTCGGTTAAAAAATACTGATGCTCCATGGATGCAACGGGGTGTTGCACGCCCATCATCGCGCCAATTTCATTGCACCGATACCCGCCTGCATTGACCACAATTTCGCATTTCACATCGCCCTTGTCGGTGTGAACGGTCCATGTATCATCGCGATGTTGGGTTAATCCCGTCACCGACGTGTGGCGGTTCACCTCTGCCCCTGCCAAACGTGCACGCCGTGCCAAGGCTTGGCATAATTGTGCAGGGTCAATATGCCCATCGGTTGGGTCCCACAAACCACCCAACAGGTTATCCGTTGAAATAAGCGGATGGCGCCGTGCGCATTCGGCGGCGTCGATCACCTCAAATTCCACATCCATGCCTGCGGCCATGGATGCAAAATGGCGATAGCCATCCATCTGTTCCGCGGTATTGGCAAGGCGAATGCCGCCATCACCAAAGTTATAGCCCACGGGATATTCGGGATCGTCGCGCAATTCTTGATAAAGATTGATCGAATGGGTTTTCAGCCCCACCATGGTTTGCGTCATGCCAAAATTCGTGACCTGGGCCGCCGAATGCCAAGTGGTGCCCGATGTCAATTCATCGCGTTCGATCAGCATCACATCTGTCCAGCCCTCTTGGGTCAAATGATAAAGCGCCGAACACCCCGCGATACCGCCACCTATAACAACAACGCGTGCCTGATCTTTCATCTTGGGAATCCTTAGGTCAAAAAATTTGTTTTTATCAGCAAATCACAGCCGCTGATCGGGTCAATCAAAATGAAACAGTTTTGATAATTTCGAAACTGATATCTTGGATCATAAGCGTGTAATTGGGGCTAATTCGCGCTGTTCAGCACGGTGTAGCTGTCCGATAACCACGGATATATCCCCTTGATCGGCACCACCGCTGTGCGATCAATGATCTGGCGCAACACCCCCGCGATGGCACGCCGTGTGGGTTCATCAAAATCCGCACGTGACATCAAATTTATCTGTCGTGCAAAGGCGGCAGAGGGCAATGGATAAAGCCGCACACGCGGCGCAAACCGTTCGCTGCGCATAAACCCAAGTGGTGTGATAATCGACCATGCCGCGCCACTGGCAACCACCGCCATAATGGATTGCGCACTGTCAAATGCGAACCGTTCAACCAAGTTTATACGGCTTCGCGCCAAATGTTCGTCGATCTGTTTTCCAATCAAATGATTGCGGTTAAATCGCAGGAACGATAATTTCCCCTGCCCACCCATCAACGCATTTGGATCAACGTCCAGCCCATCAGGAAGCGCCATAACAAACGGGTCGCGCAGCAATGTTTCCCCCATAATATCTGCACCCATCCCATCACCCATGGATGCCACGGCCACGTCAATTTCACCTTTACGTAACAATGCAGGTGCTTCGTGGCTCAGGATGTTGCGGATCGACAATGTTGCGCGTGGCATTTGCTGGGATAACACCACCGCCAATTCGGGTGTGACGTTGCTTTCGAAATCTTCGACGATGCCGATGCGCAAGGATCGTGTACCGATCAATCCTGAAATCTGTGTTTCGCTTGTGGCGCGGCGCAGATGAAATAAACCTTGGGATAAATGCCCCAATGCCTTTTGCCCCGCATGGGTCAATGTGAATGGGCGCGATGATCGATCAAACAAGGTCACACCCATTTGTTCTTCAAGGCGCGCAATATGATGGGACACCGATGAAATCGACAATCCCATTTCCCCTGCTGCAATTTGAACCGATCCAGATTGCGCAACCCGCTCAAACGCATCCAATGCCTGAATGGATATCCGTGGAAGCGACATAAAAACCCCATAGTTTCGATAGAACCGGAACTATGGCGTTTGCGTGGGGTGCTGTCAATTCGTGGGGTTACTGCGCAACTGCGCCGTGGCAATCCAACTGATCGCGATCATAATGGCGGCTGTCCCCAAACACAGCGGCAAACCACCCAATTGATATGTCGCACCAGATAACACCGTGCCAACCAATCGCCCCGCCGCATTGGACATATAATAAAACCCCACATCCATCGTCACCCGTTTTGCATCGGTAAAGCTGAGGATCAAAAAGGAATGTAGCGATGAATTCACCGCAAAAATCGCGCCAAAAATCAACAAACCAATCACAATGGTGATGGTCAGCGCATTGGATGGTTCGGGGAAAACCCACACCAATGCCGCCAACACCGCAGGCGTGATGATTAACAACGCAACCCAGCGTTTCGCCTGTGCCAGTATTTCCCCATGTGTTCGGTTCGCCGCGCGTAAAATACGCGGAGCGTATCCTTGGACAATGCCATACAGGATCGTCCAAACGGCCATAAACGACCCGATCATAAAAAATGCCGAACGGTTGCCGTCATGGCTGCCGTCGGACAACACGGCGTAAAAATAAATCGGAATGCCCACCACAAACCAAACATCACGCGCCCCGAACAGGAATAACCGAGCACCACTTAACCAATTGATATTGCGATTTTTGGAAAACACTTCGGAAAATTTTGCATCCTTGCGCCCCACGGGCAGACCAGATGGCATGCCGATCACCACAGCGATCAAGATCACCGCCAAGATTGCCGCCATCGTTAATACCGATGGCACAAATCCAAATAGCGCCAGCACTAGTGCGCCCAACAAAAACCCAACGCCCTTGACCGCGTTTTTTGATCCCGTCAAAACCGCGACCCAGCGGAACAATCCACCACCATCGGTCGGGGCAAGGATTTTAACCGCGCTTTTCGAGCTCATCTTTGCCAAATCCTTGGCAACGCCCGACAATCCTTGGATAATCATAACAAACACGACCGATGCGGTGATACCCCATGCGGGGTTCAATTGTGCCAGCGCCAAGAGCGCGACAACCTGCAACCCCAACCCCGCGTATAGCGTTGCGGTCAAACCAAACCGTGCCGCGATCCAGCCCGCCGACAGATTGGTAATCACCCCCGCAATTTCATAAAGAACAAACAGATAGGCCAGTTGAACGGGCGAAAACCCAAGCGTGTGAAAATGCAACAACACCAACATGCGCAACGCACCATCGGTCAGCATAAACGCCCAATAGGCCGCGGTGACGGTGATAAACGGTGCAAGCCCCCCCGCGCGTGTCACAGCGCACCGCCAACCATCATTGCGACATCAACCAAACGATGCGCATAGCCATATTCATTATCATACCAAGCATAGATTTTCACCTGTGTGCCATTCACCACCATTGTGGACGGCGCATCAATGATGCTGCTGCGTTTATCATTGGTGTAATCGGATGAAACCAACGGGCGGGTTTCGTAGCCCAATATCCCCTTCAATGCGCCAGCGGCGGCGGTTTCGAACAATGCGTTCACCTCGTCCACGGTTGTGTCGCGCTCCATCTCAAACACACAATCGGTGATCGATGCGTTTAACAACGGGACGCGCACCGCATGGCCGTTCAATTTGCCCGTAAGTTCAGGATAAATCAGCGTGATCGCTGTGGCCGACCCCGTGGTGGTTGGGATCAGATTGGTCAGCGCGGATCGCGCACGGCGCAAATCCTTGGCCGGGCGATCAATGATTGTTTGCGTGTTGGTCACATCGTGGATTGTGGTGATTGATCCGTGTTTAATGCCAATCGATTCTTGCAACACCTTGACCACAGGTGCCAAACAATTGGTGGTACAGCTTGCGGCGGTAATGATGTGGTGGGTATCTGGATCATAAATATCATCATTCACACCATAAACGATATTGGCGGTTGGCCCGTCTTTGACGGGGGCGGAAACGACAACCTTTTTCACGCCCTTCGCGAAATAGGGTGCAATTTTTGCCTCTGTTTTAAACGCGCCTGTGCAATCAATCACAACATCCACCCCATCAAGGGGCAGATCATTCAAATCGCGTGTGCATGTCACGGGTATACGCGTACCATCAATCGTGATCGCATCGCTATCATGGGCAAATTCGGCATCCCAACGCCCGTGCACGGAATCAAATTCCAACAAATGCGTATGCATTTCTGGATCACCCACCGCATCATTGATAAACGCGATTTTTGCCCCCCGTTCCAACAAAGGGCGCAGCGCCAATTTCCCCATACGGCCAAGGCCGTTCAACGCATAAACTGTCATAATATCAAATCCTATTCAGCGGGTTGTTGACCGATTTCATCGACACGTTTTTGCAACGACTGGCGATCCAATGTGTCAAATGGCAATGATGTGAATGCGCTGATCCGATTGAAAAGCGCACCATAGGCGGTTTGAAATGCAAGGCTGATTTGCGCATCGGTTCCTGTGACCTTTACCGGATCTGGCACACCCCAATGGCCTGAAACGGGCTGACCCGCCCATGTTGGGCATTCTTCGTTTGCCGCACGATCGCAAACGGTGAAAACGAAATCCATTCGCGGTGCTTGTGATGATTGAAATTCGGAAATGTTTTTGGACCACAAATCATCCACGCTATGACCTTTTTGCGCTAACATTTTGATTGCAAATGGGTTCAGTTCGGATCGATGCATTGTCCCCGCCGAATAGGCGTTGAATTTATCCCCTGCATGATCGCGCAAAATCGTTTCAGCAAAAATGGATCGCGCAGAATTGCCCGTACAGACAAACAGAACATGGAATTTTTTATCACCTCTTGGCGCCACCCCATCGATGATATTTGCAAATTGCGGCGGGCAAACATCGGCGCGTCCACGACAGCAATCAAAAAACAACCCCGCAACCACGTCTTTGGCGGCACCAAGATTGATTGCATACAAAAGCCGCGTGCCATCGCGGCGCTGTGCAATTAACCCAACACTTGTCAGCGTGGATAAATACACCGATGCGGTGCTGGCCTTGAACCCCAACGCATCGGCAATTTCACCTGCGGGCAATTCATCAGGACAACGCCGCATTAACAGGCGAAACACAGCCATGCGTTGCGGATGGCTTAATGCGGACAGGCGATTTATCAGTTCTATTTCCATATTTCATGAATATTTGAAATATAAAATTATTCAAGAATTATTTTACTCAACTCACAGATTTTTTTGCTGGTTCTGATTTACGCCAATAACGCCAAAATCAAACAGGTGATAATCACCATATCAATCAGGATAAACGCCCGCATCACCCATGGGCGCACGCTGCTGGTTTTGCGCACGGTGATGGCGGCGGTCATGCCAATGCTGACACAAATCAATGCGATGGCCAAAACCACCTTACCACCGATCAGATTCACAATCAGATATCCCAATATGGCATAAAGCACCCCAAATGGGATCAACACCAATGTATCTTTGTCACGATGCGACATCATCCATTCGGTCAAATGCCAAATGGCGACAAATATTAAAACGGCACCTGCGATTCCTGCGCTCATGTGTTTTCCTTAATCATTGGGACATGGCATGCTGGCGGCTGTCCATGTGATCATATCATCCAGATGGTTTTGCAATGTGCCAGGGGCGGGTTCACGCCCAGCGCCGGGGTTAAACCCCCATGCGATAAATCCGCCAAGCGATACATCATGCAGGATATGTTCAACCAATCCCGCACCATCACGCCCGCCGTTGCGATCTGCGTCGCGCATCTGTTCGCAAATATCCACACTGCTCTGACCGTGCCACAAAAATTCCACTGGGGCGAGCTGCCATGGAATCCCCGCATGGGGTGGCGCGTGTTCAATGGTGTTGGGGCGCGTTGATGTCATATGACAAGTTGCGCACATCAAACCTTCGGCGCCCAAACGGCTCTCGCCAGCATTGATATGCATCCCGTGCACACGATCCATACCCGTGGCATCATCCGTCCAGATCGGAATGTTGCGCGCATCAACATGGCAATTAGCACAGCGCGGATGGCTGGCCACCGCATAAATGCGATCCCATGCCGCCATGCCCTGTTCGGTGCTGATCGGGGTGGTGGGTTGGGTGACAACCAAATCGGTTTCACCTTCGGCGAACAGCGGTGCTGTCACACACATAACGCCCAGCGCAAAGATAACTGTTTTCACAATACGGTTCATCGCTCGCCCCTATACAAAATTGATATGTTTGTTCAGCGGCATTTCACGAATGCGCTGCCCCGTGGCGGCGAAAATCGCGTTGGCCAATGCGGGCGCTGCCGGGGGAACACCCGGCTCACCAATGCCGCGAATTTTCGCACCGTTTTCCAAGGCTTTGACCATGATTTGGGGGCATTGATATAAACGCATTCCCTCAAAGCGATGATAATTCGTTTGATCGGGCACATAATTGTCATAGGTCAGTTCGCAATTCATTGCATGGCCCAATCCAAAAATCACCCCGCCAAAAATCTGCGCTTCAAGGTTTATGGGTTCCACCACTTTGCCAACATCGGCGGCAACCCAGACATTGTCGATCTTGATGCCATCTGGTGTGTTCGTCACCTCGATCACTTGGGCGCAAGGGACGCTAAACGCCATGGTGAAAGCAACGCCGCGCCCACGGTTTTCGCCAATCGCATGACCATTCCAATTGCACATCTCGCCCACGGTTTCTAAAACCTTGCGCGATACATCGTGATGGCACAAACGAATGCGTTCCATCAATGGGTCTGCCCCCGCGCGGTGGATCAATTCATCCAAGAAACAATCGTGTAAAAACCCGTTTCCTGATGCGCCAACAGATCGCCATGAACTGACCGGAACGGTTTCAGGTGCGCGGTATCCCGTGACGCGATAATTGGGAATGGCAAAGGGTTGATCCCACGCACCCGCCACCAATGATGCATCGGGGCCTGGGGGCGCCATCGCGATCCGCCCGAACCAAGACGCCGCCGTTGATGGTGCTGCGATGGATAAATCCAAGCTGTCCACCTGACCATTGGCAACCTTGCCCCGTGCGCGGCTGACCTGTGCACAACGCGGGTAATCATGGGCGAAATCTTCTTCACGTGACCATGTCATTTTCACAGGTGTGCCCTTGACCGCCATCGCCAATTCGATGGTTTGCAGAACATATGTGTCCTCTAACCGCCGACCAAAACTGCCCCCCATCGGTTGCGTGTAAACGAACACCTGATCTGCATCCAAACCTGTCATCGTGGCGGCATGTGCTTTGACAAAGCCCGGGATCTGTGTGCCTGTCCAAATTTCGCATTTATCATCGCTGACTTTGACAATGGCATTCATCGGTTCCAGCGGTGCATGCGCCAAAAACGGAATGCGGTATGTCGCCTCTAGCACATCACCATCGCCAAGCGCGGCGTCAATATCGCCATCATCGCGGTTACGGGTGTCTTGATATTCATCCGATATGGCATTTTCCAACACCTGCCAGATTTCATCGGAACTGGCGGGGTAATCGGGTGCATCCCATGTGATATCAATCGCATTGACCGCCTGCATTGCACGCCAAGTATTATCGGCAATCACCCCAACACCCGATGTAATGGGCACGATTTTTTGCACGCCGCGCATGGATTGCGCCGCGTTCGCATCGTATGATTTCACACCACCGCCAATACCCGGATTTGCGCGCACGGATGCGTAAACCATATCGTCAAACGCCAAATCAATGCCGTAATCAAATGTGCCCGTGCAACGTGCGATCATATCAACGCGTTTGGTGGTATCCTTGCCGATATATTTCCACGTGGATTCATCGCGCAATGGCACATCCATCACAGGATCAAGTGTTGCGGCAAGCGGTGCCAGTTCCACATATGACAGCGTTTTGCCATCTGGCAAAATCACCTGTCCGTTTTGGGTTTTCAACGCGCTGCGTTCCACACCCGCCATTTGCGCCGCTGCCTGTTTCAACGTTTCACGCGCCACACATCCAGCGCTGCGCAATTTTACAAATGTATCAGGAACGGTGGATGACCCACCCGTAATTTGCAGCCCCAATAATTTAGCGGGGACATGCATGAAACTGCGGGCACGTTCGGCGATTGGATCGGTATTATAGGCGGGGAATGGCGATGCCTCTTCCATCACGGCACCGTTGTAATAGGCCGCACTTGGCGGGCCGGGGTCAAGGCGCACGGCGTTGGGATCAACATCCAATTCTTCGGCGATTAACATCGCTTGTGTGGAATATCCGCCTTGGCCAAAATCGGCACGCGGCGTGATTAATGTGATCCCTTGGCCATCAATGCGCACATATGGCGTGATCGCGGATTCACCCTCCCCCAGATGATCCAACAGCGGATTATCCGTTGGTTTTTTATAGGCATAGGTGCCAAAGGCAACACCCCCCGCAACAGCGGCGGACCCGATTAAAAATGTACGTCTTGCGATATTTCCAATACGTCCCATATTCACGTCCCGCTTAAATTTTTGGCGGCGGTTTTAATGGCGGCACGGATGCGTGGATAGGTTCCACAGCGACACAGATTGGCCGACATGGCGTGATCAATTTGATCATCTGTTGGTTCTGGGTTCACATCCAAAAATGATGCGGCGGCCATGATTTGCCCCGATTGGCAATATCCACATTGCGCCACCTGATGTTCGACCCAAGCGGCCTGAACCGCATGCATGGCATCGGGTGTTCCCAATCCTTCGATCGTGGTGATGTCACCATCCACATCACCCGCCGCCATCTGACAGGAACGCACAGCCATACCATCAATATGCACCGTACACGCGCCACATTGCGCAACGCCACAGCCGTATTTTGGCCCCGTGATATTCAATTCATCGCGCAAAACCCACAACAACGGCATGTCGGGTTCGACATCCACTTCATGTTCATTTCCGTTGACGTTCAGCTTCATCTTCGCCCCTTTGCACAGATGGATTTACCTGATGCTAGCGCAAGGGCATGCACCAAGCAACGCAAGTGCCTGTGAATGTCGTGGCGTAACGGTTTTTGATTAAACGTGTTCGCGCATGCTTTGGCCGAATGCTTCGAACAAGGGGCGTGAAACACCGCATTCATGCGCGCGCCATTCAGGATGCCATTGCACCGCCATGGCAAAGCTGGGCGCATCGGCGATGCGGATTGCCTCTGGTGTGCCATCGGGGGCGTGACCTTCGATAATGATACGCGCACCCTTTTCCTTGATCCCCTGCCCATGCAGCGAATTGGTTTTCACCACGGTTGCGCCAAACATTTTTGAAAATTCACTGCCTTCGATCAGGCTGACATCATGGCGAAGCGCGAATTTTTCCTCGAGCGTGCCATCAGGGGGCATACGGTGGTTCATGCGTCCGGGCAGATCGCGAATTTCGGGATAAAGCGATCCGCCAAAGGCGACGTTAAATTCCTGAAACCCGCGACAAATACCAAGGATCGGTATGCCCTTGTCCACAGCAGCGCGGATCAAAGGCAAGGCGACGCGATCACGATCGCGATCAAACTGTCCATGCGCTGGCGTTTCAGCCTCTCCGTATTCTTCGGGGTGCACATTGGGGCGCCCACCTGTGAACAAAAACCCATCAAAGCGGCCACACAGATCATCAATATTCACTAAATCGGGAATGGCAGGGATCACCACGGGCAATGCGCCCGACACCCGCGCGATTGCCTCGACATTGCTCACCCCTGTGGATTGCACGGGATAGCTATCGTCGATGATGTATGAATTTCCGATAATACCAACAACTGGTTTGGCCATAACAAGACTCGCATTTGAAATTAATATCTTAATCATACCCATATCTTGGGGAATGAAAATGGGGTTTTCGACTTGGTTTTGATCAAGAATTGCACAATGCAAAAATTACTGGTGATGATCAGGTCATTTTATTTGCTCAAACGAAAAAGGGCGATCATTGCTGACCGCCCTTTCCCATCATTCAATTGGTAATTATGCAAACCACCAGCGTTCGGTGTTTTTACCACCATCCAGTTCCCAGTTACCAGCAACCTGTTCATCGTGCACCAAATTCTTGGACAAGGCATGAATGTGATTTGCAAACATTGGCACGATTGCGCCACCGTCGTTATGGATCAACTGTTGAGTTTCGAAATACATGGAACGGCGTTTTGCTTCGTCCAATTCCGCGCGTGCGGCAATAACGATTTCGTTGAAACGTTTCGCATCTGGCGTATCGCGCCATGCAGTGTCGTTCCACTCGGTGTCGGCCGTATAGGCGGATGAATACATCCAATCCTCTGTCGGGCGACCACCCCAGTAACATGTGCACCAAGGTTTCTTGTTCCACACGTTTGACCAATACCCATCGGATGGTTCGCGTACCACTTCCACATCGATACCAACCTCTTTGGCGGATGCTGCAACCAATTGCGCCGCGTCAACCGCGCCCGCAAATGCCGCATCGGATGCAGACAATTGGATTGTGCCAGAATGACCCGATTTTTTGTAATGCTCCATTGCCTTTTCAGGGTCGAATTCACGCTGCGCCAGATCGGCGGCGTGATATTGGTTGGCAGTTGAAATCGGGTGATCGTTACCGATTTGACCATGGCCCAACAGAATTTTATCAACCAACTCTTGGCGTTTGATTGAATATTTCAATGCCATGCGCAGATCGTAATTATCAAACGGTGCTGCATCCACACGCATTGGCATTGTGTAATGCAATGTACCCGCTGCTTCCAAAATGCTCAGCGTTGGAACACGCGCCAACAGGGCAACAGTTTTTGGATCGACGCGGTCAATCACATCAACATCGCCATTCATAATCGCGTTTTGACGTGCGGTTGTGTCAAGCAAGCTGAGCATTTCCAATTCGTCGAAATGCGCGGTGCCCTCTTTCCAATAATTTCCGAAACGCTTAAATGTTGAACGCACGCCTGCTTCGAAGTTTTCCAAAACATAGCCACCGGTGCCAACGCCTGCCTGCGCATCCACCGCACCATCAACCGATGGCATAATCACAAGGTGATAATCGGATACGATGAATGGGAAACCAGCATTTGGCGCATCCAATTCGACCACAACGCGATTTGCGCCATCCGCTTTCATGGATACGATTGGGGCCAGCAATCCTTTGGCTGCTGATTTGCTGTCTTCGCCGCGGTGATGGTTCAAGGATGCGATCACATCATCCGCTGTCAGGGTTTTGCCGTTGTGAAATTCCACACCTTGGCGCAGGTTAAACACCCATGTTTTTGCATCTGATGATTCATAGCTTTCGGCCAGTTCAGGGCGCAGCGCACCATCTGGGCCCACTTCTGTCAGACAGTTACCATAGGCAAAACCGATGCCCGTCATCATGGAATTTTCATATGTTGCAGGATCAAGCGAATCCGTGGTGCCACCGTGTGCCATACCTTGGCGCAGCAATCCGCCCTTTTTGGGTGTCGCGGCAATGGCTTTGTCTGCCATGCTTAACGCGCTTGGCAACACAACGCCCGCGGCCAGCGCAGACATCACAAATTGACGGCGATCAATCTGACCTGCTGTCAATTTTGTGGCTTGCTTGGCAAGAAATAATTTTTTCATTTTTAGTCCTCCAGTTGGATAGTAGGTGATCCATTATTTTATTGGTTGGATCATTCCGCCGCGCAGACTGTTGCATGATTCCCCGCGCTTTACCAATGTATCTTTGTAAAAATTATGTGTGACCCAGCGTTTCCAACGCCTATAAAACATACGCATTGCGCACAAAATACAAGCAAATGCTTTACAAACACACCATGCCCTGCGTTAAATTAACAAAACCGCAGCGGGATAAACCCGCGCGAGAGGGAGAATATTAAGTGCATCCAATTCTTGGAACCATCCTACAACGGCTGTTGTTGGGGCTTATCACGCTGTTTTTTGTGTCTTTAATCATCTTTAGCGCGATTGAATTTTTGCCAGGCGATTTCACCCAAGCCGTGCTTGGACAGGCCGCCACCGAAGAAACCGTTGCCGCGTTTCGCCGTGAATTAGGGTTGGATCAACCTGCATATCTTCGCTATTTCAACTGGGTTGGGTCGGTGATGACCGGTGATTTGGGCACGTCATTTTCAGGGCGCGCCGCATCTGGGGTTGATCGATCGCGCGCGGTTATTGATTTGATTGCGCCACGTTTGTGGAACACATTGTTCTTGGCGGGCATGGCAGGAATTGTGGCCGTACCACTTGCGCTATTCCTTGGAGTAACGGCCGCACTTTATCGCAACACAATGTATGATCGCACGGTGAACGCGGCGACATTGACCACGATTTCATTTCCCGAATTTTTCGTCGCATATTTGTTGATCTTGTTCTTTGCATCGCTTTGGCCTGTGTTTCCATCGCTGGCAAATGTGAATGTGGATACGCCATTCATGGAACGTATTTATAAATGTGCATTACCAGCGCTCACGCTCACCTTGGTGATTGTGGCGCACATGATGCGCATGACACGCGCGGCAATTATCAATCTGCTCGCCAGTCCGTATATCGAAATGGCCAAGCTGAAGGGCGTGTCGCGCGCCCGCGTGATTTTGCGCCACGCATTGCCAAACGCATGGGCACCGATTGCAACCGTGATCGCGTTTAACCTTGCCTATTTGGTGGTGGGCGTTGTCGTGGTTGAGGTGGTGTTTGTTTACCCTGGCATTGGCCAGTTGATGGTTGATGCGGTGACCACCCGCGATATCCCCGTGGTACAGGCATGTGCCCTTATTTTCGCCGCCACATATATTATTTTGAACCTGATCGCCGATATCATTGGCATCGTTACAAACCCAAGGTTGCTGCACCCACGATGAGCGATACAGAACAAACATATTCCGCCGCTGGCGAAGTTGGCGCATTGCGCGAACGCCGCACACGCTGGCAAATGGCAAAGATCGAATTGTCCAAGGCACCATGGTCCGCGTGGTTTGGCATGATCGTCATTGCGATCTATTTTATCGTCGCAATTTTCGCGCCCCTGATCGCGCCATATGGCGAAGCACAGGTATTCCCAGCACCGTTTGCCCCTTGGGGTGGCGAACATATTTTTGGCACCGATCAAATTGGCCGCGATGTGTTTTCACGCCTGATTTACGGTGCGCGTAATACGATGGGCATCGCGCTGGCGGCGACGTTATTATCATTCCTGATTGGTGGCGGTTTGGGTCTGGTTGCGGCCATCAGTGGCAATTGGCTGGATCAGTTATTGTCACGCGGGGTCGATATCCTGATGGCAATCCCAAGTTTGATTTTCGCCCTGATGTTGCTGACCATTTTTGGGTCCAGCGTGTTTAGCCTGATCTGCATCATCGCCGTGCTCGACAGCACACGCGTGTTTCGATTAACCCGTTCCGTCGCGGTCAGCGTCGTGGTGATGGATTACGTCGAAGCGGCAAAATTGCGCGGGGAAAAACTGGGCTGGATCATGCGCCGCGAAATCTTGCCAAATATCATGCCCCCCTTGATCGCCGAATTCGGCCTGCGGTTCTGTTTCGTGTTTTTAACCATCGCTGCATTGTCATTCTTGGGCTTGGGAATTCAACCACCCACCGCCGATTGGGGATCAATGGTGCGCGATAATGCATCCATGATCCAATTTGCCAAATATGATCTGACGGCGGCCTTAACGCCGATGATCCCTGCGGGTGCGATTGCCCTGTTAACCGTTGCTGTGAACTTTGTCGTTGACTGGTTCTTGCATAAATCAAGCGGACTTAAAGATGACCACTGATAACCCCAAAGGCCAAAAAGGCGATGTCCTGCTTGAAATGAAAAACATCACGATTGATGGGTTTTCAGATGAAAAGTGGCACCCGATTATCAAAGGTGTCGATCTGACCTTGAAACGTGGCGAGGTCATGGGTTTGATCGGTGAATCTGGCGCGGGGAAATCCACACTTGGCCTTGCCGCCATGGGGTTTGCACGCCCGGGATGTAAAATCACCGGTGGATCAATTGATTTTGACGGGCATGATTTGATCAACGCGACAGAGGATGAGCTTCGCGCGCTTTGGGGCACACGCATTGCCTATGTTGCGCAATCCGCCGCTGCATCATTTAACCCCGCACATCGCTTGTTGGATCAAACCGTTGAATCCACATTAGATGCGTCATTGCAAACCAGTGACGCCGCACAATCGGACGCGCGTGAATTATACGCTTCATTGCAATTACCAGATCCCGATAATATCGGTGATCGTTACCCCCATCAGGTATCAGGTGGTCAATTGCAACGCATGATGACCGCAATGGCGATGTCATCACGCCCAGATTTGATTATTTTCGACGAACCAACAACCGCGCTTGATGTCACCACACAGGTCGAAGTGTTGGTTGCGATGCGCGATATTGTCGAACGGTTCAATACCGCCGCAATTTACATCACCCATGATTTGGCCGTGGTCGCGCAAATGGCCGATTTCATCAAGGTTCTGCGTTACGGCGAAGAGGTGGAAGAGGCTGAAACACGCAAAATGCTGTCCGCCCCAACCGAGGATTATACAAAATCGCTCTGGTCTGTGCGCGCACTGGAAAAACCCGAAAACATCAGCGATGATACGGTTCTAGAGGTCAAAAATGTTGATGCCGCTTATGCGGGCACGGTCAAGGTTTTGCACGATGTGAATATCAAAATCG
Source organism: Paramylibacter ulvae (assembly GCF_014652655.1). GTDB lineage: Bacteria > Pseudomonadota > Alphaproteobacteria > Rhodobacterales > Rhodobacteraceae > Amylibacter > Amylibacter ulvae. Next base: position 242,091 of record NZ_BMZF01000003.1, on the reverse strand, counting down.
CACGCGGCACCACTGTGGCCGTGGTGGGTGAATCAGGGTCTGGTAAATCCACAACCGCGCGTGTGATTACGGGATTATTACCCCCCTTAACGGGTGAAACCCTGTTTAACGGTGAACCGCTCCCCCCTGCATTAAAGGATCGCAGCAAAGATCAGTTGCAGCGCATTCAGATGATTTACCAAATGGCCGACACCGCCATGAACCCACGCCAAACCGTGGCTGAAATCATTGGCCGCCCGTTGGAATTTTACCACGGGCTGCGCGGGCGCAAAAAACAAGATCGCATTCTTGAATTGTTGGACATGATCGAGCTGGATCAAACTTTTTACGACCGTCTGCCATCGGAATTGTCAGGCGGGCAAAAACAGCGTGTCTGTATCGCACGTGCATTGGCCGCAGAACCAGAGGTAATTATCTGTGACGAGGTCACATCCGCCCTTGATCAGATCGTCCAAGAGGGCATCTTGCGCCTGTTGCTACGCTTGCAAAAAGAATTCAACATCACCTATCTGTTCATCACCCACGACATCGCGGTGGTTCAAGCCATCAGCGACGAAATCGTGGTGATGTACCAAGGCGGCGTTGTCGAACAAGGCCCCAAAAGCGTGGTCATGTCCCCACCCTATCCCGACTACACCCAATTGTTGTTGTCATCAGTTCCCGAAATGGACCCCGATTGGCTATCCAATCTGGTGGATGGGCGCGAATAACCGTCGCTCAGTGCGAAAAATATTGCGCCGATCTTTCAACGGATATACGTTCGACATGATCAGAACGCCGGGTTCACGGCGCTGATATTCCGAAAGTATTTGAATGACATTGATGATGTTTGCGCGTTTCGAGCAACCGTTGAAATGGCTGGCCTTTGGCTTGGGTCTGGGCAGTGCGATTGCGGTGGTTCAGGGCTGGCAATTGGCAGCGATGATGCTGAGCCTGCCGTTTTGTTTGATCTGGATTTATTGTGGCTGGCTGCGCAATGAGCCACAGTTGAAATATATCAATATGATGTTTGCAGCCCTGTATGTTTACGGACTGATGCGGTATTTTTTGCTTAATACCTAGCGCCCATAGATTGGCGTTACAATTTATCGCGCAGCGAATACCAAACCATCGCTGCGATCAGCAACGGGTTGCGTAGCGCCACACCTCCTGGGAATTTTTGGCTTGGTACATTTGCCATGATGTCAAACCGTTCCGCTTGGCCTTGGATCACCTCTGCCGCCAATTTCCCGCCCATGGTTGCCATGGCAACTCCATGGCCAGAATAACCAGACAGCGATAAGATATTGCCAGACACACGGTGAAAATGGGGCATACGGTTCATGGTAATGCCAAGCGTACCACCCCACGCATAATCAAAGTTCACATCTGCCAGTTGTGGAAAAATCGCCGCCATGGGTTTGCGCACCTTTCCCGCAATATCGCGCGGAAATTTGTAACCATAGGATTCCGTGCCGCCAAACAATAACCGATTATCATCGGAGAACCGAAAATAATTCACCACGAATTTTGTGTCTGCCACCGCGTAATGGTTTTTCACCACCGCGTTCATATTCGCCACATCCATTGGTTCGGTTGCCACGATGTAATTGCCAATGGGCATCACGTGTTGGGCCACGCTTGGTTCCAGATTTCCAAGATACCCGTTGCAGGCAACAATCACAAAATCCGCATCGATTTCTGCGTCCGCTGTATGAACGTGGGCAGGCGTGCCCCGATCAATGCGCGTAACTCGCGATTGTTCAAAAAACTGCACTCCTGCATCCACACATTTCCGCGCAAGCCCAAGCGCAAAGCGCAGCGGATGAATATGCCCCGCATTCATATCCAACGAACCACCGAAATAGGCATCGGAATTGACCAAATCGCGCAGCGCATCGCGATCCAGTTTGCGCATATGCGGATAGTCATATTCAGCGGCCATTTTATCAACGTATGAATGTTCATGTGCCACATATCGTTCGCGGTGCGCAGCGTGGATTAACCCGTGTTGAAACGCACAATCGGGCATATCTGCGCATAAATCTTTGACCAATTGCACAGCGTCTTGGGAAATATCCCAAAGCGCGCGTGCATGTTCGCGCCCCAGCATGGTTTCCAATTCGTCCTGTTCCAGACGCTGGCCTTTGCCAACCTGCCCACCATTGCGCCCCGATGCACCAAACCCGATGCGTTGTGCATCCAACACCACCACGCGATAACCCGCCCGCGCCAGATGAAGCGCAGATGATAACCCCGTAAACCCCGCACCAATGATACAAATATCTGCATCAATCCGCCCCTTGGCGGGCGAAAATACAGGCAATGGTTTGGCCGTGGCGGCGTAATATGACGCGGGATATTCCCCCGCCACATCATTCGCCGTCAATAGATCCAACGCCGCCATTTAGGCCTGCAACAACAGATGTTCGCGTTCCCATGGTGAAATTTCGCGCTGATATTCATCCAGTTCGGCATGTTTAATATCGCTGTAAAGTTTGCAGAACTCTTCGCCCAAAACGGCGCGATATTCGGTTGCCATATCAAACTGACGCAAGGCGGAATTCAAACTATAGGGAAGTTCGGATTTATAAACTTCTTTCTTGGCCTCTGGGCGGGGTTCGATTTTATTCATCATCCCCAGATAGCCCGCCGCCAGACTTGCGGCGATGGACAAATACGGGTTTGTATCGCTGCCCGTGACACGGTTTTCCACGCGCCGTGCCTTGGGCCCTGAATTTGGCACGCGAATACCCGTGGTGCGATTATCCTCGGCCCATTCCAGATTGGTTGGTGCGCTCATCTGGCCTGAAATGCGGCGATATGAATTCACATATGGCGCGAGCAATGGCATCGCCGATTGGATATGTTTTTGTGACCCGCCGATGAAATGATAAAACGCATCGGTGGGTTTGCCATCCTTGTCGGAAAATATGTTTTCGCCGGTTTTGATGTCTTCGATGCTTTGGTGAATATGCATTGCACTGCCGGGTTCATCGCGCATCGGTTTGGCCATGAATGTCGCGAAAACCCCGTATTTTAACGCAGCCTCGCGGATAGTGCGTTTGAAATAAAACACCTGATCAGCCAGCGCCAATGGATCACCATGCATCAAATTGATTTCAATTTGTCCCGCGCCGCCTTCTTGGATCACGGTATCAATCAACAGGCCTTGCGCATCGGCGTAGTCATAGATTTTATCGATCACTTCGCCATATTCATCCACCGCAACCATGGAAAACGCTTGGCGTCCCGCACCCTTGCGCCCTGTGCGCCCTGTCATGGGTTCAATATCATCGGTGGGATCGGTATTGGGCGTGGTCAGATAAAATTCCAATTCGGGTGCCACAACGGGGCGCCAGCCCTGATCTGCGTAAAGCTTTAGCACATGTTTTAAGACATTACGCGGTGCAATCGGCAATGGCGTGCCATCGCGTGTTTCCAGATCGTTGATCACCTGCATGGTGGGGTCTTCGGCCCAAGGCACAGCCGTAACCGTACCCATGTCGGGGCGCAAAACAATGTCTTTTTCAAGCCATTGATTTTCAATGTCCATATCCACATATTCACCAGAAATTGTTTGATAAAACAATGATATAGGCAGGAAAAATGTTTCATCTGGTGAAAATTTATACGCGGGCATTGCCTTGCCGCGTGACATGCCTGCAAGATCGGGAATGATACATTCCACCTCGTCCAATTGGCGATTATTACGATAGGCTTTAAACGCGTCTGGCACGTTATCGAGCCAGCCTTTAGCAGATGCGTTACTCACGATAGTATCCTGTTATAAATTATGCCGATCTGGCGCACATACAGTGGACAAAATCAATCCGCCTGATAGTGTAAACCAACCTTATAATGAGAAGATGAACGTGTCCAATTTTTCAGACATCTACACCGAATATTGCCAAACACATGGCACGCCCGAACGCATTGAAATCATGTTATGTGACATGAACGCGGTGCTACGCGGCAAATGGCTCCCGAGCAGCGAAATTGACAAACTTGGCAAAGGCAGCGTGCGCTTGCCCATGTCCACCTATTGCCCCAATATTTTGGGCAATGATGTGGATGAAACGGGACTTGGCATTGTTGCCGGTGACCCCGACGCCGATTTGGTGCCAGTTGTTGAAACCCTGTGCAATGTGCCATGGGCAGATGGCGATGTGGCGCAAATTTTGGTCGAAATGACCGATGATAATGGCGAAATTAGCACGCTATCATCTCGCCAAATACTGGCCAATATCTGGGATCGGTTCAAGGCGCAGGGGCTTCACCCTGTGATTGCTTGCGAATTGGAATTTTACGTATTCCATCCGCGCGATGACCCCGATCAATCCCCAACCCCGCCCGATTGGTCGCCCGATGCGCAAAACTATGATCTGGATGTGCTGAGCCGATCAGAGGATTTGTTACGCGATATTCAGGCCGCCGCATTGGCGATGGACATGCCGATTGATACATTGATCGCGGAATTTGGCCCCGGCCAGTTCGAGATCAATTTTCAGCATACCGATAATGTGCTTTACGCCGCCGATACCGCGCTGATGTTTCGCCGCCTTGTGCGCGGTGTGGTGCAAAATCACGGGATGGAGGCCACGTTTATGGCCAAACCATACGCCGAACACCCGGGCAATGGTATGCATTTGCACGCATCTGTGTTGGATGATGATGGCAATAATATTTTCGCCAGCGATGATGGTGTGGGCGAACGCCTGTTCCACGCTGTTGGTGGTGTTTTGGAAACCATGCCAGAATTACAGGCGATTTTTGCGCCCCACCTCAATTCATATCGCCGTTTTCAGGCAAACAGCTTTGCGCCAACCCATCCAAATTGGGGATTGGATCATCGCGGCGCTGCGATCCGTCTGCCCGACACGGATAACAACGACGCACGTCTGGAACATCGGATTAGCGGTGCAGATGTGAACCCATACCTTGCCTTTGCCGCCATTTTGGGTGGGATGTTACATGGGCTGGATAACAAATTGCCCGTGCCCCCCGCGATTGATGCCGATGATGCGGTGATCCCTGAAAAGCTGACTCATGATTGGTCAACAGCCGTTGAAAAATTCGCAACATCGGATATTGCCGCACAAATTTTTGGCGCGGAATATCGCGATATTTACGCCACTGTGCGGCGCGATGAAATTGCGCAGTTAACCACGGAAATCGCACCGATTGAATATCGCACCTACCTCAACCGACTATAGGGATTGCAACCATGACAACCAAAGGTGATTTTGCATTTCGATCAAATGAAAATTTGGGGCGTTCGGATGATCGCACCTATTCTGGTGTGCTCAGCTTTCTGCGCCGCCGTTACACCCGTGAATTGAACGATGTTGATGTGGTGGTCAGCGGTGTGCCGTATGATTGTTCTGTGACCAATCGCTCTGGCTGTCGTTTTGGGCCACGCGCAATCCGCGAAGCATCAACGCAATTGGCGGAATTGGATGCATTTCCATTTGGGTTTTTCCCATTTGATACGCTTGCCGTCACGGATTATGGCGATTGTTACATGGACCCCCATCATCCCGAAACGATTGCTGATACGATCACCAATCACGCACGAGAAATTTTAAAATCGGATGCAAAAATGTTGACCCTTGGGGGCGATCATTTCATCGCCTATCCATTGTTAAAAGCACATGCCGAAAAACACGGGCCGATTGCATTGGTGCAATTTGACGCCCATTGCGACACATGGCCCGATGATGGCAAACAATTGGATCACGGCACGATGTTTGCGCGCGCTGCGGCGGATGGGATTATTGATACATCAAAATCCACACAAATTGGGCTGCGTACATATAATGATACGGATGCGGGTTTTGAAATCCTGACCGCGCCGTGGGTGCATCGCAATGGCATTGATGCCGCCCTTGATATTATCAAAAAACGTGCAGGCGATGCGCCTGTTTATATCTCGTTCGACATTGATGGGTTCGACCCCGCATTTGCCCCTGGCACAGGTACGCCCGTGGTGGGTGGGTTGGCCAGTTGGCAAGGATTGGAGTTGATCCGTGGCATGGGTGATCTAAACTTGATCGGCATGGATGTGGTCGAGGTGGCGCCCGCCTATGACCACGGCGAAATCACCGCATTGGCCGCGGCCACGGTGGCGCATGATTGGTTGTGTTTGCTGGCACAGAAAAAAGGCGCCAAGGGCCACGTGATCGGGCGCATTTAACAAGGGGGTTTCATGATCAGCGCATTGCGCAAACGGCTAAAACAATTACGCGGACTGTCCACGGTTCCTGGGCTGATTGCGTTGACCTTTTGGTTTTTTGCCTTTGTCTGGTTAGGCGTGGATCGATATTTCCCAAATGCGTTTGAAACGGGCTGGTTTTCGTTTCTGGCCGTGAATGAAACCACGGCCGCGCGCGTTCTTGGCACGGTTGCATCGGCATCGATCACCACGCTTGGTCTGGTGTATTCCATTGTGCTGGTGGTGTTCACCACGGCGGCGGGTAATATTGGGCCGCGATTGTTGCAACGGTTTACATCCGATCGCGTCAACCAATTCACCGCAGGGCTATTTGGCGGTACGTTTTTGTTTTCATTGACAGTTTTATATCAAACCACCGCTGATTTTGTTCCAAAAATATCCGTCACCATCACCATGTTACTCGCGGTTTTGGCGGTATTACAGTTGATTTATTTCGTTCGCACCGCATCGGTGAGCGTCACCGTTGACGAAGAACTGGCGGCGATTTCATCACAATTGGGTCGCGATATTGACGCGTTGATCGCATCGGAAGACCCAAAGGAATTTCAATCCAAACATGACACCAACAAAGATGTCGCGCTGACCATTTGCGCCGACGGATCAGGGTATATCGACGAAATCGACAGCAAGGGTTTGATCGCATTTGCGCAAAAACATGATCTGTATTTTCAGCTCTGCCACGGGTTTGGGGATTTTGTGATCAAGGGATCAAAAATCGCAAATGTCTATGCGAAAGGCAACCTTTCATCCGATGACGAGGTGACGCAATATGTGCAAGCTGCCGTGATGTTATCCGAGTCACGATCCCCTGTGTCGGATGTAGATTTTTCGATCCGTTTGATGATCGAAATTGCCCTGCGCGCCCTTTCGCCCGGGATTAATGATACGTTCACTGCGATCACCTGTATTGATCGGATTTCATCCGCATTGCGCAATCCCGTTTGCCGTGGCTTACGCGAACATATTCGGGGTGATGGCGATGGGATTGCGCGGCTGCATTTACCGGGCATGACATTGCGCGATTTGATCAACACAGCATTTCATCCATTGCGCCGTGCGGCGGCGGGGAATGTGTTGATGACCAAACATATTTTGGATGCTTTGGGGCGGCTGTATCATCAGGGTGATGATGATGCGCGTGATATCCTGAAAACCCATATTGATTTGATGATTGAGAGCGCAAAACAAAAAACGCTGCTGGATGTGGATATGGATTTCATTTTGAAACAGCGCGATGAAATCTTGGGCTAAATTTTTGTTTTGAAACATGGGCATTCACCGCTAGGCTAATCCGACACTATGGGAGGATAGTCATGCTAACAAATGATCACATCGAAATTTTGCGCACAGAGGTCGATAAATTGGATGTGGGTGCCAGTTTCACATTAGAGGACATTTCCGCGCGTCACCCCGAATGCGGCACATTGGCGGAATTTGGCACAGAGGTGTCTAAATCCATCAAAGACATCAATGACAATCGGCTGGATTTCATCGTCTATCACGCAATTTTGCCAAATGGTCGGCCTGAAAAATCAGACAGCGATAAAATCATTTACCGCCGCCTGCGTTAATATTTTTTCGGAACATACAGGTCGGTTGGCAGAACTGCCCGTTCATAGTCAGGGTTTGAAACACGTTCGGGCAATGTGATTGTATCATGTGGCACATCACCATATGGGATTTGCGCCAACAGGTGATCCATACAATTGAGGCGTGCGCGTTTTTTATCGTTACCTTCAACAATGAACCAAGGTGCCTCTGGTATGTTGGTGCGTTGTAACATTTCCTCTTTTGCGACGGTGTAATCTTCCCAGCGGATACGCGATTGCAAATCCATTGGGCTCAGCTTCCATTGTTTCATTGGGTCGTGGATGCGGGTGAGGAAGCGATATTGTTGTTCTTCGTCAGTGATCGAAAACCAATATTTAATCAGCTTGATCCCAGATCGATCCAACATGCGTTCAAATTCAGGAACGTCGTGGAAAAATTGATCAACCTGATTGTCATCGGCAAATTCCATCACCCGTTCCACGCCTGCGCGGTTATACCATGATCGGTCAAACAAAACGATTTCACCGCCCGCGGGCAAATGGGGCACGAACCGCTGGAAATACCATTGCGAAGTTTCGCGATCATTGGGTGCGGGCAATGCCACCACGCGGCACACGCGTGGGTTCAGGCGCTGCGTGATGCGTTTGATCACGCCCCCCTTGCCCGCGGCATCGCGACCCTCGAATATTATCACAACCTTGGATTTGGTTTCGATCACCCATTCCTGCAATTTCACCAATTCCGCTTGCAGGCGGAACAGTTCGTTAAAATAAATGTGGCGATCAATCGGGTCGGTTTTATGTGGGCGATCAAGATTGCGCAATTCATCGGGAATGTGGGAATCATACATTTCCTGTTCTAATTCTTCGTCCAGATAATCCTGAAATTCGGTTTTGCTCCAACTGTCGTTGGTGTTTGGCTTATCGAGGCTCATGATCTTTCCCATCTGCGCGCTATTCATCAGCGCCAATGTATACCCAAACACTGTGACAGTTTGATAAATAAACAGCACAAACACCCCGCAACCTGATTGGGTTGCGAGGGTTCATGCATATTTGCATATGGGTCTTGAAATTGGGCGGGCCCGCCGTTGCGGTTGTTCAATCAAACGGGGGTTTTATATCCGTTTGTCCAAGGCTTTCGCCTATCCACCGATGATTTTGGAACCTGTCTGTGGGTGCCAGCCCACAAACAAGTGAAACCACTTTGACGTCGGGAATGTTATAGCGTGAAATGCGTTAGGATTTGATGAGCATAGCGTTCGCTATCCTGCCACCATCAACCCATCCGCTGTTGCCTTGGCCAATGTTTGATCCAATGATTTGACGGCGCGTTCAATCAACACATCCACATCCGATGTGGTCAGAACAAGTGGCGGTGAAATAATCATGCGATCACCGACATGGCGCATGACCAGACCGTTTTCAAAACAAAACTCTCGGCAAATAAACCCAACCGTCCCCGCATCCGATTTGAACGGCGCGCGTGCAGATTTATCTGGGGTCATCACGATTGATCCCATCATGCCCACAATATTTGTTTCGCCAATCAACGGGTGATCCGCCAAAGCGTGCCATTTTTCGGCCAGATAGGGCATGGTGGTTTCACACGCGGTTTCGATGATTTTTTCCTCTTGCAAAATTCGCAGATTTTCCAAGGCCACAGCGGCGGACACAGGATGCCCGTTATAGGTATAACCGTGGTTAAAATCGCCTGCGTTATTAACCACATCGGCGATTTCATCGCTGATCAATGACCCACCGATCGGGGCGTAACCCGATGATAGCCCCTTGGCGATGGTCATAATATCGGGGCGAATGTCATAGGTTTGCGACCCAAACCAATTGCCCGTGCGCCCAAATCCACAAATCACCTCATCCGCGATTAACAGGATGTCATGCGCATCACAAATGCGCTGAATTTCTGGCCAATATGTTGCGGGGGGAACGATCACACCGCCCGCACCCTGTACCGGTTCGGCGATAAATGCAGCCACGTTATCTTCGCCAAGTTCGGCGATTTTCAATTCCAATTGGCGCGCACGTTCAAGACCGAAATCTTCGGGAGATAAATCGCCACCCTCTGCATACCAATTTGGCTGATCGATATAGGCAATGCCCGGAATCGGAAGCCCACCTTGCGCATGCATCCCTGACATGCCACCCAATGACGCGCCACCAATTGTTGACCCGTGATAGGCATTTTTGCGGCTGATAATTGTGGTTTTCGTGGGCTTGCCCTTGGCGGCCCAATAATGGCGCACCATGCGGATGTTTGTATCATTCGCCTCGGAACCTGAACCTGCATAAAAAACGTTGTTAATATGGGCGGGTGCCAGTTCAGCGAGCTTTGCACTTAATGCAATTGCGGGCACATGCGTGGTTTGAAAAAACGTGTTGTAATAGGGCAATTGTTCCATTTGTGCGGCGGCCACATTGGCCAATTCTTTACGCCCATATCCAATATTCACACACCACAGGCCTGCCATGGCATCCAGCATCTGATTGCCGTCAGAATCCGTTAATGTCACGCCATTTGCGGCGGTAATCACTCGCGCACCCTTTTTCGCAAGCTCTGCGCCAGCGGTAAACGGGTGCATGTGGTGCGCGGCATCAAGTGCTTGTAATTCGGCGGTGGGCAGATGGTTGGTGATTTTATTCATGATGCTTCCTTTGTGCCCTGTGATGTGGCGCCCTGTTTTGCCGCCATGAAAAAATCGCGCACCATTTCAACCAACTTGGGCGTTGATAATGGTTCGTCGGTCAAACTGTCGGCGACTTGTTTTGCCTGTGCATCGTCAAATACGGAATAGCGTGCCGCCAGCAACCCTTTGGCGAATTCCGTGGTGAATTCGGGATGGGGTTGCCATGACATGGCGTTTGATCCGTATGATAGCCCTGCATATCTGCAAAAATCGGTTTCCATTGTGGGCGTTGCCATGGGTGGGATTTCAACCACTTGGTCCTGATGCCAGCCGATCATAGTTAGCGTTTCATCACCCATGCGATAATCCGTGCGCCCCGCCGCCCAGCCACCGTCAAATTTCACAACCTTGCCGCCCAAGGCCTGTGCCATGATTTGATGGCCAAAACAAAACCCCGCCATGGGGACGTTTTTTGCAAAGCTTTCGCGGATGAAATTTTCAAGCGGGGGGATCCAATCGTGATCCTCATAGGCGCCATGTTTGGAACCCGTCACAATCCAGCCATCCTTGGACGTGACCGATTCGGGGAATTCATTGTGCAAAACGGGAAATGTTTCAAATTCAAACCCAAGCCCTGCCAACAGGCGAACGAACATCTGATCGTAATCGCCATGTTTGCCGATCAATTCATCAGGTGCGTGCCCTGTTTGCAAAATGCCAATTTTCATGTCGCATCTTTCGTCAATCTGCCCAGCTTGGGGTCGTTTTGTTTAAAAACGCATCCAAACCTTCGGATGCTTCTGCACCCTCCCAGACGTCTGCTAAAAGGGTGATTGTTTCGTCGATTACCGCATCATCAATTTTAGGGCCAAGTTTGCGCGCCAATGCCTTTGCATGGCCCACCGCTTGTGGTGCGACGTGCAAATATGGCGCGATTTCTGCTTCGATGGCAAGGGGCAAATCGGATGCATCCACGCTTTTGGCGATGATGTTTAATGCCGCTGCCTCGGTCGCATCAAAAATGCGTGCAGACATGAAAACGCGCCGTGCGAAACCCTCGCCCATACGCGCGATCACATAGGGGCTAATCGTTGCGGGGATAAGACCCAGTTTGGTTTCCGTCAGACCAAATTTTGTACCCGTCTGTGCAATCGCCACATCACAGACACAGGCCAAACCAACCGCGCCACCAAATGCGCCGCCATGAATTTGCCCGATAAGGGGTGTTGGCATGGTATTCAATGCCTGCAACATGGTGGCCAGTTTGCGTGCCTCGGCCATGCGGGTTTGGCGATCCGCGTTAATTTGATCCATCATCCACTGCAAATCGCCACCCGAACAGAACAATTTGCCAGCACCCTTGATCACAATTGCCCGCGTTTCATCCGCTGCACCCAGGTTTTGCGCCATATGGGTCAGATCCAGCATCATCTGTGCATTCAACGCATTGCGTTTATCAGGGCGGTTCATGGTCACGGTGGCAACACCGCGATCATCCATCGAAATTTCAAGCGTTTCATATGTTGTCATCATGCTGTCCTTAATGATTTTGCGAATGCGCCCATGGCGCGCAATTTTTCCAGATCAATGCCCGTTTCAAACCCACGATCATGCAATAATTGCACCACAGATTCAGATGCCACATTCCCCGCCGCACCCGGTGCATATGGGCAACCGCCCAATCCGCCAACGGCGGCGTCAAATGTGCGCAACCCCCGATCAAGGCTGGTTGAAATATTGTCCAGCGCCCGCCCGTTTGTATCGTGATAATGCCCAGCCAGTTTATCCGCAGGAACCGCCGCCAACACGGACGATAACATCGCATCAATCGTATCGGGTGTGCCCGCACCAATGGTGTCGCCAAGGCTGATTTCATAACAACCAACGGCGAACAATCGCGCCGCCACATCCGCCACCGCCGATGGTGCAACATCGCCATCATAAGGGCATTTTATCACACAAGACACATAACCACGCACAGGTATCCCCGCCGATTTTGCCGCCGCGATAATCGGGGCAAAACGATCAAAGCTTTCGTCAATGGAACAGTTGATGTTTTTCTGGCTGAACCCTTCTGATGCGGAGGCGAAAATCGCGATTTCATCGGCGCGCGCCGCAATCGCACCATCATATCCGCGCATATTGGGCGTGAGTGCTGCGTAAGATACACCATCGCGCCGCCTGATCCCCGCGAATACATCCGCTGCATCGGCCATTTGTGGCACCCATTTGGGGCTGACAAAGCTGCTGACCTCTATCTTTTGCAGGCCGCAATCGGACAGGCCATCAACCAGTGCGATTTTTTGCGCTTTCGGGATTTGCACGGATTCATTTTGCAACCCATCGCGTGGCCCCATTTCAAATAATGTCACATGTTCAGCCATTTTGTTCCTCCGATGCGGCCTCTGCCTTGGCCAATGCGCGTAATTCGTGGCGAATGATTTTGCCTGTGGTCGTCATTGGCATTTCATCCAAAAACCTTACCACGCGCGGGTATTCATATGCGGCAAGCTGTGATTTCACATGACCGGCAATGTCACCTGCCAATTCATCGTTGGGTTCGAAACCCGCGATTAAAGTCACATAGGCGGCGATCACGCTGCCCCGCGTTGCATCAGGTTTGCCAACGACGCCTGCGAATTGAACGGCCTTATGCGTTGTGATGCAATCCTCGATTTCAGCGGGGCCAATGCGATATCCAGCCGAGCTGATCACATCATCATCGCGCCCGATGAATTGGAAATGCCCCGATGGGGTTTGCAATCCACGGTCCCCCGTCAATAACCATTTGCCATCCGCGCCGCTTACAAATTTTTCCGCTGTTGCGGTTTCATTGTTCCAATACCCCAGAAACATCACAGGATCGGGGGATTTCACGCCAATTGCGCCCTCGGTATCGGCTGGTAACTTTGCGCCCGTGGTTTCATTAATGATCGCAACATTATGCCCAACAACACCGCGCCCCATGATCCCCGCCGCAACGGGTTCCAGCCCCGCACAGGATGACACAATCATATTGCATTCGGTCTGGCCGTAAAATTCGTTGATCGCCACGCCAAACGCGCGATTGCCCCATTCAAGCAAATCCGCGCCTAGCGATTCACCCCCGCTGGCCACCGCGCGTAAATTCAATGCGTATCGTTCTGGGTTTTCGAGTTTTCGCATCATTTTCAACGCGGTTGGCGGTAGGAAAGAATTGGTAACACCGTGTTTGCGCATCAATTCAAACGCCCCGATCCCGTCGAATTTTTCAAATCGATGGGCGATCACGCTCGCACCATGATGCAATGCTGGCATCATCACATCAAGCAATCCACCAATCCACGCCCAATCAGCGGGTGTCCAGAACACATCGCCCTGATCACCAATGAAATTATGGCTGGTCTCGACCCCTGGCAAATGGCCCAGCAACACGCGGTGTGCATGCAACGCACCCTTGGGATTGCCCGTGGTGCCAGAGGTGTAGATCAACAATGCCGGATCATCAGCGCGGGTTTTGTTGGGCGTGAAATCAATGCTTTCATCCGCGATGAGCGTATCGAAATGATGCGTGTCATCCACACCATTATCAATGCAAATCACATGGCGCAGTTCCGGTAATTCATTGCGCAGGCTGGCGATTTTTGCAGCCCCTGTTGCATCCGTGATAACTGCAACCGCACCTGCATCGCGCAGGCGATGCAGCAATGCAAGCCGTTCAAACAATGTGAACAATGGAATGCTGATACAACCCATTTTTGACAATGCGATATGGGATAATGCGGTTTCAACGCATTGGGGCAATAACACCCCAACGCGATCACCAAATGCGCCCGATTTGCCGATCCCCAAACGGGACAGCGCATGGGCCAGCCGATTGGATTGATCGCGCAAATTGGCAAAGCTGTGTCGCACCCCCTTGCCCGATGATTTCACATCGATAATGGCAATACGATCAGGGTCGCGATCCGCCCAGCGATCACAGATATCAACGCCGATATTATAAAATTCGGGGATATCCCATGCGAATTCCGCATTCAGCGCATCAAAGCTGTTGACGATGGGCAGCATTAGATATCGACGGGTTCAAGTTGCAATAACATCGCGCCATCCAACACCTGATCACCGACATCTGTCAAAACCTCTGCAATGATACCATCACGCGGCGCGGTTAGGCTGTGTTCCATTTTCATTGCTTCCAGCATGATCAAAACATCGCCCTTGGACACGGATTGCCCCGCATGCGCGTTCAACAATTTCACCAATCCGGGCATGGGGGCGATGATCCCATCACCACCATCGGCGGCGTCACTGCTGCCGAGTAATGGGTCTGGGCGTGTGAAATGGAGCGTTTGCGCATTAGCAAAAACGCTGATCGCGTTGTCACCTTGATAGAGCGATACGATGCTGGTCACACCGTCATGTAACAGGGTGAAATCACCGTTTTGCCCTGCTTGAATGTGCAGCCTTGATTCAACATCACCTTGGGTGATTTTAAACTGATCATGCCCCAAAATTTCCACATGGCATTGCAATGTGTCATCACCCATCAGCAATATCGCCACGGGATTGGCAACACCCCATGCGCGAAATCCTGATTTTGCGGCGAATGGATCATGTGATTGTGCGCCGTCCAGTAGCCCCAAAGATGCCACAGCGGCAAAACCGATCAATTCAGCGGGCGCGGTTCCCATATCGGTCAGCGCATCAATATCGCGTGCGATCAATCCTGTGTCCACTTGTCCTGCGCCAACCCCATCATGGGCGGCAAGGGCCGATAGGAAACCGATATTGGTCACAGACCCTGCGATATGCGTATCGGCAAGGGCTGCGCGCAATTGTCCAAGTGCGGCGGCGCGGGTTGGGCCGTGTACGATAACCTTTGCGATCATCGGGTCGTAATAGGGGCTGATGGCATCGCCCATGCGTACACCGCTGTCAATGCGTGTTGACCCAAGTGCGAATTGTGATCCTGTTGGGAATTGCAAATGATGCAATGTGCCTGTTGATGGCAAGAAACCCTTTGGCACGTCTTCGGCGTAGACGCGTGCCTCGAACGACCAACCGTTGATGCGCAGATCATCCTGTTTCACGGGCAATTCTTCGCCAGCGGCGACGCGCAGTTGGAGTTCAACAAAATCAAGCCCTGTGATCGCTTCGGATACGGGGTGTTCCACTTGTAATCGGGTGTTCATTTCCATGAACCAGAACCCATCGGTGCGCAAACCATCGCCACCATCAACGATAAACTCTACTGTGCCAGCGCCAACATAGTTCACCGCCTTGGCCGCATCGATTGCCGCCTGTCCCATGGCGGCGCGCACATCGGCGGGCATGTCGGGTGCGGGGGCTTCTTCGATTACCTTTTGATGGCGACGTTGCAGCGAACAATCGCGTTCAAACAGGTGGATCACATTGCCATGTTCATCGCCAAACACCTGAATTTCGATGTGGCGCGGTGATGTGATGTATTTTTCAACCATACAGATCGGATCGCCAAAGCTTGCTGACGCTTCGCGCTGTGCGGAATCAAGTGCGGCGGAAAAATCAGCGGCGTTTTCAACCAAACGCATGCCTTTGCCACCGCCCCCTGCGCGCGCTTTGATCAACACGGGGTATCCGATTTTCTCGGCCTCGGATTGCAGTAATTCCAAATCTTGGCTTTCCCCGTGATAACCGGGCACAACAGGAACGCCCGATTTTTGCATCAGGTTTTTCGCCGCATCTTTCAGCCCCATCGCACGAATCGCATCCGCAGATGGCCCGATAAATTTAAGCCCTGCTGCAACAACCGCATCAACAAAATCGGGATTTTCGGATAAAAACCCATATCCCGGATGAATGGCCTGTGCGCCGGTTTTTAAGGCCGCCGCTATAATGCGATCACCCAAAAGATAGCTTTCATTCACCGCAGGTGGGCCGATGTGCACCGCCTGATCGGCCAGCGCCACATGTTTGGAATGCGCATCCGCATCGGAATAAACGGCCACGGTTTGCACACCCAAACGACGTGCGGTTTCAATCACGCGGCATGCAATTTCGCCGCGGTTTGCAATCAGAATTTTATCAAACATCGCGATCCCCTTACATGCGGAACACGCCAAACTGCGTGTCCTCGATTGGTTGGTTCAATGCCGCAGATAGCGACAACGCAAGCACATCACGCGAATGGCGCGGATCAATGATCCCATCATCCCAGAGCCGTGCAGAGGCATAGAGCGGGTGCGATTGTTCTTCGAACATATCAATGGTGGGCTGTTTGAATGCGGCTTCTTCTTCCGCTGACCATGTGCCACCTTTGCGTTCAATCGCATCGCGGCGCACGGTGCCAAGCACCCCTGCCGCCTGTTCGCCACCCATCACGGAAATCCGTGAATTTGGCCATGTCCACAAAAATCGCGGAGAATAGGCGCGACCACACATGCCATAATTTCCCGCACCAAATGATCCGCCCACCAGCATGGTGATTTTAGGCACATTGGTTGTGGCAACGGCTGTGACAAGTTTCGCACCATCCTTGGCAATGCCACCTGTTTCGTATTTTTCACCAACCATAAACCCCGTGATATTTTGCAAAAACACCAATGGGATTTTGCGCTGGCTGCACAATTGCACAAAATGCGCGCCCTTAAGCGCGGATTCAGAAAATAAAACACCGTTATTGGCGATAATGCCAACGGGCATGCCTTTGACATGGGCAAAACCACAGACAAGCGTTGTGCCATATCGCGCCTTGAATTCATCAAAGCGGCTTCCGTCCACCAGACGTGCGATCACCTCGCGGATATCATAGGGGGTTTTAAGATCCGCTGGCACCACACCAAGGATTTCGGATGGATCATAAAGCGGGTCTTCTGGTGTTTGAAATTCGATATTTGAATTTTTGGGACGGTTAAGGTTTCCAACCGCTTGGCGTGCCAATGCAAGCGCATGTGCATCATCATCGGCCAAATAATCCGCAACACCCGACAGGCGGGTGTGGACATCACCACCGCCAAGGTTTTCCGCCGAAACAACCTCGCCCGTCGCGGCCTTGACCAATGGCGGGCCTGCAAGGAAAATCGTGCCCTGTTCGCGCACAATGATCGTAACATCAGACATGGCGGGCACATATGCGCCCCCTGCCGTGCATGACCCCATCACCACCGCGATTTGGGGAATACCCATTGCGGACATATTCGCCTGATTGAAAAAGATACGGCCAAAATGATCGCGATCGGCGAAAACTTCGTCTTGGTTTGGCAGGTTTGCACCGCCACTATCGACCAGATAAACGCAAGGAAGATTGTTTTGCTGTGCGATTTCTTGGGCGCGGAGGTGTTTTTTCACCGACATGGGGAAATATGTGCCACCTTTCACGGTGGCATCATTGCAAATCACCATCACATCGCGCCCAGACACACGCCCAATACCCGCAATCATTCCCGCCGATGGACATGCGCCATCGTACAAACCGTTGGCGGCAAACATCCCCACCTCAAGAAACGGGGAACCTGGATCAAGCAAGCCTTGTACGCGGTCACGGGGCAACATTTTGCCACGCGATAAATGGCGTTCGCGTGGGCCATCGCCGCCCCCTGCCATTGCGGTGTTGGCCGCGGTTTCAATGCCACCCATCGCCGATAAATGTGCGGCCGTGTTGGCGGCAAAGCTTTCGGAATTTGGTGAAATTTGCGAGCGAAGAACGGCCATTATGCCATCGCCGCCATCAATTCGCGCCCGATCAACATACGGCGAATTTCCGATGTGCCCGCACCGATTTCCATTAGTTTAGCATCGCGGAACAGGCGTGATACCACGCTTTCGTTCATAAACCCAGTGCCACCCATTGCCTGTACGGCCTGATGGGCGACTGTCATTGCCTCTTCTGACGCGTAAAGCACACATGCGGCGGCGTCTTGGCGGGTAACTTCGCCACGATCACAGGCCTTGGCGACCTCGTAGACATAGGCGCGCGCGGAATTCATTTTGGTATACATATCCGCAATTTTACCCTGCATCAGTTGGAACGAACCAATTGGTTTTCCAAACTGTTTGCGTTCCACCATATATGGCATGACCTCATCCAGACAGGCCGCCATAATGCCAAGGCCAATGCCAGAAAGAACAACGCGTTCGTAATCAAGGCCAGACATCAAAACGTTCACGCCCTTGCCTTCTTCGCCAAGGATATTTTCAAACGGTACTTCGACGTTTTCAAAGACCAATTCCACGGTGTTTGATCCGCGCATACCCAATTTATCAAAATGTTTGGATTGGCTGAAACCATGCATGTCTTGTTCGATCAAAAATGCGGTCATGCCTTTGGAACCAGCTTCGGGGTCGGTTTTGGCGTAAACTACCAATGTGTTCGCCTCGCCCCCGTTTGTGATCCAAAATTTCGTGCCGTTTAATGTGTAATACCCATTCTTTTTTTCCGCCTTAAGCTGCATACCAACAACATCGGAACCCGCACCGGCCTCTGACATTGCAAGTGCGCCAACGCGAGTGCCTGCAATCAAATCTGGCAGGTATTTTTGTTTCTGCTCTGGAGTGCCGTTCAGATTGATTTGATTAACGCAAAGGTTGGAATGAGCACCATATGAAAGCGACACAGATGCGGATGCACGTGCGACCTCTTCCACCGCGACAACATGGGCAAGGTATCCCATTTCAACGCCACCAAATTCGACGGGAACGGTAATGCCATGCATCCCCATTTCACCCATTTCCGCCCAAAGCTCGGCTGGAAATTCATTGGCCACATCGGTTTTTTCCGCCAATGGCTTGATGCGATCCTGTGCGAAACGATGCATCGTTTCGCGCAATGCGTTGACGTCTTCACCAAGGTCGAATTTCATAGATGCGTTAAACATTACAGCTCCTCCAGCTTGCATCCCACGGCGCGCAAAATGAATGCGGCATAGGTATTTTCAATGTCTTTGGCCGACAAGCGACCCGTTGTTTTAAACCAAGTATTCACGCCCGTCAGGCTGGCCAAAACGGCCATCGTTGCGACATGGGCATCATCAATTTCAAATTGGCCACTGGCCTGTCCCGCATCGATAATGGATCGCGGAATTTGTTCATATTCGCGGCGCAGGGTTTCGATGGTCTCAAAATTATCAGGTTCCAATGCCCGCAGTTCCATATAGGAAATGAACACCTGATCGGGGCGGGCGATATTGTATCGAATGTGAAACCGCGCAAAATGGGCAAGTGTAGCTGCTGGGGTCATCCCCGTGGTGATTTCGCCCTGCCACGCATCCAACAGACCCGTCATGTGATCCGCCATAAGGCGATGCAAAATCGCCTGTTTGGTGGGAAAATGGTTGTAAATTGCGGATGCGTTCACCCCCACCGCATCGGCAATCATGCGCATTGATACGGCCGCATAACCGAGGCGTGCGATCAATGCCAGACTTTCATCCAGAATACGATCGGCGGTTTTTACACCTGTTGATGCCTTGGGGCGTGCCATGTGAAACCTTAATTAATGAACGTTCGTTCATTTAATCAGACATAGGCACGCAAATCAAGGATTCTGTTGGTAATGATCGTGCTTATTTGCCTTTGAATTCGGCTTTTCGTTTCTCTGCGAATGCCGCCATGCCTTCTTTTTGATCTTCGGTGGCAAACATGGATTGGAATACGCGGCGTTCAAACATCAAGCCTTCGCGCAGGCTGGATTCCAATGCACGTTCCACGGTTTCGCGTGCCATCATCACACTTGGCTTACCAAAGGATGCGATTGTTTCGGCCGCCTTCATGGTTTCGGCCATCAGTTCATCATTGGCAATCACACGTGCGGCCAGACCTGAACGTTCGGCCTCTACTGCGTCCATCATGCGACCTGTCAGGATCATATCCATGGCTTTGCTTTTGCCGACCAGTTTGGTCAGGCGTTGTGAACCACCCATGCCCGGCATCACGCCCAGCTTGATTTCAGGCTGTCCAAATTGCGCGGATTCAGCGGCAAAAATCATGTCACACATCATCGCCAATTCACAGCCACCGCCCAGCGCGTAACCCGCAACAGCGGCGATTTTTGGCGTGCGCATCGCTGCAAATTTATCCCAATCTGCAAACAGATCATTGGTGAAAACATCCATATATGTTTTGCTGCCCATTTCCTTGATATCCGCCCCTGCGGCGAATGCCTTTTCGTTGCCCGTGAGCACGAAACAGCCAACGGATGGATCGCGATCAAGCGGGACGAGCGTTTCAACGATCTCTTCCATGATTTCTTGGTTCAAAGCATTAAGCGCCTTTGGACGGTTCAGTTCAACCAGAACAACGCCGCCGGTTTGGGTTACTTTGATAGAATTTGGCATCGGGGGGATTCCTTATAGGTTCAAGTCGCCATCTGGCGCGGGTTGCATCAATTCGTCAATCAATGATTGGGGAATGTCGGCGATGGATTTGAAACGCCAATTTGGATTGCGGTCTTTGTCGATCAACATGGCACGCACTCCTTCGACGAAATCGCTTTGCTCGGCACAGCGTGACACAAACCGATATTCATTGCGAAGCGCCAATTTGATATCGCCACCACGTGCAGCGCGGATTAATTCCAATGTCATCACCGCCGACAATGGTGCGCCGTGGGAAATTTGTTTGCGCGTTTTTGCGCCCCATTCGGTGTCATCACCGTCAAGGGCCGCATTGATTTGCGCCATATCGGGCAGACCAAACACCGCATCAATTGTGGATTGTTGATCGGCAAGCGCACTGTTTGGTGGGGACTGGGCAAAATTTGCGATCACGCCCACATCGCCCGTTTTCACCAACTCATCCAGCAACGCGGGCAATTGTTCATGTGGCACATAAAAATCGGCCTGCCCTGCATAAATGCAATCAGCACCGTTCATACGTGCACCGGTGATACCCAGATATTCACCAAGGCTCCCGCGTGCATTTGCCAGCAAATATGTGCCACCAACATCGGGGATCAAACCGATGGCGCATTCGGGCATGGCAAACATGGTGCGATCGGTGACAATGCGATGCGATCCATGTGCAGAGACACCAACACCACCGCCCATCACAATGCCATCCATCAATGCAACATAGGGTTTGGGAAATTCTGCGATCATCGCATTCACACGATATTCATCGCGCCAGAATTTATGACCAAAACCGATATTTCCAGCGCGGCTTTCATGATAAAGTTGGGTCACGTCACCACCGGCACAAAATGCCTTGTCCCCTGTCGCATCAATCACAACAGCCTTGATCGTATCATCCATGGCCCAAGCAACAAGCGCGGGTTCCATTGCATCGACCATGCCTTGGGTTAAGGCATTCAGCGCCTTTGGGCGATTCAATGTGATATGGCCAATATGTCCGTTTTGACGGATCAGGATTTCGTCATCCATTTAATTGCCTCGTTCAGCCAGCAATGTGCGTGCGGTGATTAAATTCATCACCTCCGATGTGCCCTCTAGGATTTGGTGCACACGCAGATCACGCACGATTTTTTCAA
This sequence comes from Paramylibacter ulvae, assembly GCF_014652655.1. Lineage (GTDB taxonomy): Bacteria > Pseudomonadota > Alphaproteobacteria > Rhodobacterales > Rhodobacteraceae > Amylibacter > Amylibacter ulvae. The sequence continues at coordinate 220,239 of NZ_BMZF01000003.1, read as the reverse complement.
CTTTGTAGTCTTCAAGATATCCATAACCGCCATGCAATTGTAATGCTTCGTTGGCAACGCGGCTTGCCGCCTCGGTTACGAATTTCTTGGCCATGGCGCAATGTTTGCTGGCGTCATGTTGTGCATTGTCCAATTTCCACGCTGCTTGGCGTAAAAATACACGCGACGCCTGTAATTCAATTTCCATTTCGGCCAGTTTGAATTGCAGCGCTTGGAATTGATCAAGCGTTTTGCCGAATGCCTTGCGCTCGCCCACATAGGCAAGCGCCATATCAAGTGCCGATTGCGCCGCCCCCAATGCACAGGCCGCAATGTTCAATCGCCCGCCATCAAGGCCTTCCATTGCGTATTTGAAACCTTTGCCCTCGTCACCCAGCAAATTATGCGCAGGGATTTCGCAATTATCCATTTGCACCTGTGCGGTTGGTTGTGCTTTCCATCCCATCTTTTTCTCTAGCGCGCCAAACGATAGACCCGTTGCACCATCGGGAACCAGAGCGGTTGAAATACCCTTTGGCCCTGCCTCGCCCGTGCGACACATCACAACGTACAGATCAGCAAAACCGCCACCTGAAATAAACGCCTTGTTTCCCGTCAGCGCATAGCCCGCATCGGTTTTTTCCGCTTTGGTGCGCAATGCGGCTGCATCGGAACCAGACCCCGGCTCGGTCAAACAATAAGCTGCGATTTTTTCCATGGAAATCAGTTTAGGCAGCCATTCATCCTTGGCCTGATCGGTGCCATACTTTGCCACCATATTGGTGCACATATTATGGATCGACAGGAATGCCGCAACGGATGGGCACGCCGCGCTTAATGCTTCAAAAATCAGGGTCGCATCAAGGCGTGATAACCCTGTCCCGCCTTGATCCTCTGGCACATAAAGTGCGGCAAAGCCGAGTTCGGCCGCACCTTCCAAAACGCTACGCGGGATCGCGCCCGCCGCTTCCCAGTCATAGGCGAACGGGGCGATATGTTCCTGACCAAAGGCATAGGCCGTGTCAAAAAACATTTGTTGTTCTTCTGAAATTCCAAAATCCATGATCGATCCTTGGGTTATCTAGGCGCCATACGGATCGCACCGTCAAGGCGGATCACTTCGGCATTGAGCATCGCATTTTCCACCATATGGCGGGCAAGTGATGCATATTCGTCTGGCGCACCCAAACGCGATGGGAATGGAATATCGGCCGCCAACGCATCCTGCACCTCTTGTGGAAATGCCTTGACCATGGGTGTTCCAAAAATTCCCGGTGCGATGGCGTTTACACGTACACCTTTGTCCGACAGATCACGCGCCATGGGCAATGTCATGCCAACGATGCCACCCTTGGATGCGGAATAGGCGATTTGCCCGATTTGCCCATCATATGCCGCAACCGATGCGGTGTTGATGATGATGCCGCGTTCACCATCGGCGTTCAACGCATCGCTTGCAGCCATTCCCTCTGCCGCTTGGCTGGCGGTGTTGAATGATCCGATCAGGTTCACACCAATGGTTTTGGCGAATAATGCGGGATCGTGCGCCGCACCGCGTGATACGGTTTTACGCGCCGGTGCGATGCCCGCGCAATTGATCAAAATGCGTTCTTGGCCATGTGCCGCACGTGCCGTTTTGAACCCATCCGCGACAGACGCCGGATCGGACACATCCACATGCACATAGATCCCACCAATTTCAGCGGCGACCGCATTTCCCATTTCATCGTTCAGGTCAAAAATCGCAACCTTTGCGCCCAGTTTGGCGAACATAACCGCACAGGCATGGCCCAGACCAGATGCACCACCAGTGACGACAACGGGGGTATTTTTATCAATAATCATACGCGTTCAATGGCGATGGCCAAACCTTCGCCGCCTCCGATACAAATTGCGGCGATACCGCGTTTCAGGTCACGTTTTTCAAGCGCGTTCAGCAAGGTCACGATAATACGCGTACCAGATGCGCCAATGGGATGACCCAGCGCACATGCACCGCCATTCACATTGATTTTTTCGCGTGGAATGTTCAATTCATGCATGAATGCCATTGGTACAACGGCGAATGCTTCGTTGACCTCCCACAGATCAACATCATCAACAGACCAGCCCAGTTTTTCCAACAGCTTTTGCGCCGCTGGTACGGGTGCGGTTGTGAACCATTCAGGCGCATGTGCATGACCCGCAGACCCCACGATACGGGCGCGAATGTTTAGCCCCTTGGCCTTGGCCACATCTTCGGCGGCGATCACCATTGCGGCGGCACCATCAGAAATGGATGAAGCGTTCGCTGCCGTGACTGTGCCATCCTTTGCAAATGCAGGGCGCAGTTGTGGAATTTTTTCTGGGCGTGCTTTGGCGGGTTGTTCATCGGCAGAAACAGTGGTTTCACCACGGCGTGTTTTAACGGTGACGGGAAAAATTTCGCCATCGAATGCGCCAGATTTTTGCGCCTCTAATGCATTGGATAATGATTTGAGCGCATATTCATCCTGTGCTTCGCGGGTGAACTGGTATTTCTGGGCGCACATTTCGGCAAAATGTCCCATCAATTTACCCTTGTCATATGCATCTTCCAGACCATCAAGGAACATATGATCCAACATGGTGGTGTGACCAAGGCGTGCGCCACCGCGTGCATTGGGTGCCAAATACGGGGCGCGCGTCATGCTTTCCATGCCACCTGCGACAACGATATCGTTGCTGCCTGCTTTGATTTGATCGGTGGCCATGGATACGGTTTTCATGCCCGATCCGCAGACCTTGTTCACCGTGGTGGCGGGTGTATTTTCGCCCAGTTCAGCAAAAATGCCTGCTTGGCGTGCGGGCGCTTGGCCAACACCCGCTGGCAACACACAGCCCATTAGCAATTCGTCGATATCAGCGGCAGATGCGCCAGCATTTGTTAACGCCGCCTTGATCGCATCGGCACCCAAATCGGGTGATGCCACATCGGACAGATCGCCCTGAAATCCCCCGATGGGGGTGCGTGCGGCCCCTGCGATTACAACTGATTTTGTCATGATGTCACCTTTCGTACAGTGATTAATTCTGGGTAAATGGCGTTCCCGCCAATAAGGTTTCAGCGCCCGCCATGATATCATTCATAATATCGCTGGTCGGGCGTATTTCGTTGATGATCCCCACGGCCTCGCCCACGATGGGGTTGGCGATTTTGGGGTTGCCTGCGGCAAGGGCCGCGTTCCATTGATCAATTGCAGCACCATCCTTGCGAAGCGCATCTTCGGCCCCGTGCCATTGATCGGAAAATTCGTTTTTCATGACGCGGATATTATATCGCGCAGGCCAATTTTTGTTGCGCGTGATATCAATCACCGTGGTGCGTAGCGTTTGATCACCATCCGCCGCCATCGCCGCGTTTTGCATATTTTGATGCGCCAAACATTCACCGCTTGCCCAAAAACGTGAACCGATCACAACACCATCTGCACCCAACATCAACGCCGCCGCAATGCCACGCCCATCGGCGATACCACCCGCGGCACATAGCAATGTTTGGGGGGAATGGGCGGCGATGTAATCCGCGACCTCTGGCACAAATGACATCGTGGCGCGTGATTGGCCGTGGCCGCCGCCTTCGCTGCCTTGGGCGACGATGACATCGGCGCCAGCATCAATTGCAGCGCGTGCATCGGCCATGGTTTGCACCTGTGCGATCATCACTGCACCCGATGACTTAATCGCATCAACATAAGGGGCAACGTTGCCAAAGGACAAAAATACGGCGCGTGGTTTACGCGCAAGTGCGATATCAAGCGCCGCTGGATTTTCATCCAACGCCCATGTGATAAACCCAACACCGATGGGCGCATCACCCGCGTTGGCCAATTCCGTGGTTAACCAATCGACATCGCCATATCCACCACCGACAAAGCCCAAGCCACCCGCGTTTGAAACACTCGCCGCCAATTTGCCACCCGCAGCCATCGCCATTGGTGCCAAAATGATCGGATGCTGAATGCCCAGCATTTGGGTAAGTCGTGTGTGAATCATACCAGTGCCTTGGTTTTGAAACCCTAGGTTAGGTCGCGTTTATCTTGAATGACAAGCCCATCTTTTGGCAAAGCATCTTTCGCAACGATTTCGATATCTGCGCGCAATTTTAATACGTCACGCACGGCGTTTTCGAAATGCTTTTCATCCCCATGATCGGTTTCAAGACGCACCGTCATATTATCGGTGCTGCCGTCATGCGTAACCTCGATGCGTGCCTTGTGGATTTCGGGGTGGCGTTCGATCAGGGTCGCAACCTGTTCAGGGCGCACGAACATACCCTTAACCTTGGTTGCTTGATCGGCGCGCCCTTGCCAGCCAGCGATGCGCATATTTGTGCGCCCACAAGCCGATACACCCGACAGCGTTGACGACATGTCGCCCGTTGCAAATCGGATCAGCGGATAATCTGGATTAAGGGTTGTGACCACAACCTCGCCAATTTCACCAGCTGCGACAGGATTGCCCGTGCCCGGTGTGACGATTTCAACGATCACGCCTTCGTCCACGATCATGCCATCCATCGCATCGGTTTCATAGGCCACATGCCCCAAATCAGCCGTGCCGTAACATTGCAAACAGCTAATACCGCGATCAATGTAATATTGGCGCAGTTGTGGAAACAACGGTCCGCCGCTTACCAATGATTTGGTGATTTTGGACAGATCAAGGCCAAGCGCATCACCCTTTTCCAAAATCATCTTAAGAAAATCGGGCGTGCCCGCGTATGCGGTGACGCCGATATCGGTAGCCACGCGTGCCTGTTGTTCGGTCTGGCCAGTTCCCGCGGGGAAAATTGTTGCACCAATCGCCGACGCGCCATTTTCAAACATCATCCCCGCAGGGGTGAAATGGTACGAAAACGTGTTTTGCACGATGTCATTAGCGTTCAGCCCTGCCGCATTCATCGCCCGCCCAAAACGCCACCAATCATGCGATGTGTGGCCGATTTCATAAATCGGACCGGGTGATTGAAAAATGTGACGCGCCGCCAAGGCATCGGCATAACCGCCAAGGGGTGCGTTATGTTTTTGTGCATCCAGCAATGCGGATTTGCGCAAAACTGGCAGATCAGCCAAATCATCCACAGTGGTAATTTTGGCCGCATCGACCCCCGACAACGCGCCCGATTGGGCGGTGTTTTGGGCGCGCGCAATCTGTGCTGGCAAGGCAATTGCCAGATCATTTGCGCGTTGATCCGCAGTGCGGGTTTCAAGCGCATCAAAGTATTGTGTCATTAGCTGAGCCACCTTTTACGACGACGATAAGAACGCACATCACGAAAGGATTTGCGCCCCTCGTCCGACATGCCAAGATAGAATTCTTTTACATCTGGGTTTTCGCGCAATTCGGCGGCGGGGCCGTCCATTACCACACGACCAGATTCCAAAATATAGCCGTAATGCGCAAAGCGCAGCGCCACATTGGTGTTTTGTTCGGCGAGCAGAAATGAAACGCCTTCTTTTTCGTTCAAATCTTTGACAATGCCAAAAATTTCTTCGACCAATTGCGGTGCAAGCCCCATGGAAGGTTCATCAAGCAATACGGTTTCAGGGCGCGACATGAGTGCGCGACCAATAGCAACCATTTGTTGTTCACCACCCGAAGTATATCCCGCCTGTGATTTGCGCCGTTCGCGCAGGCGTGGGAAATATTCGTAAACCATTTCCAGATCTTGTGCCAATTCGGCGCGGCTGGCACGGCGTGTATATGAACCTGTCATCAAGTTTTCTTCGACGGTGAGGTGTTCGAAACAATGACGGCCTTCCATCACCTGAATAACACCAGATTTCACCAATGCTGCGGGGTTCAAATCGGCAACGGCATTGCCGCGATATTTGATCGACCCTTTGGTGACCTCGCCACGTTCGGAATGCAGCAAGTTTGATATCGCCTTGAGCGTGGTGGTTTTACCCGCACCATTGCCCCCCAACAGCGCGGTAATCCCGCCCTTTGGCACAGAGAGGCTCACACCCTTGAGCACAAGGATCACGTGATTATAAATCACCTCGATATTGTTCACCTCAAGCAGTGTCTCTGAATTTTCTGTTGTGTCTAGCATGGTTCACAAAACCCTTTTTCAATGGGTGCCCTTGGCCGCGCGGGCCAAGGGCGTTGGTTCGTTCATTTGCTTAGTTACAGCGTTCTTCGATGTTGTTTTCAGCGGCGAATGCCATGCTGTCTTCAACGATCAATTCGCCAATCACTTCCATGTCGGATGGCGCATAATCGGAAATCAATTTCCATTCTTTTGCACCAGCATCCCATTGCGCCACACCACCCAAACCTGGGCCGCCGTGGTTTTCACAAGACACGGAAAATGATGGGCCAAAGTTTGGCATGCCAAGAGCGGTCATTTTCGCCTCGTCAATCACCAATGCTTCCATGCCATCACGCATCATTGCTGGTGTGATGTCTTTTACGCCGTGGATTTCTTGGGCTGTTTTTGCAGCCTCGACCGCCAACATCGCCGCGTAAAAACCACGGTTGTAAACGGCTGTACCGATCTGATCGCCAGCGCCCGCAGCATTGCCCGGTTCAACAACGTATTTTTGAACATCCGCAAATACAGGATAGTCTTTGCCCACCCCGTGGAATGTTAATGCCTTGTAACCGTTGGCAGCATCGCCCGCTGGCAATACGTCATGTTCACCACCTGACCACCAGATGCCGATGAAATTTTCCATTGGGAAACGGATGTTTGCCGCCTCTTGCACAGCAACTTGGTTCATCACACCCCAGCCGTACATCACAACGTAATCCGGTTTTTCACGGCGAATTTGTAGCCATTGTGATTTTTGCTCTTGGCCTGGGTGATCCACCGCAAGAAGGCTCAGCTTAAAACCATGCTTTTTGGAAAGCTCTTCCAATGTGCGGATTGGTTCCTTGCCGTAGGCAGAGTTGTGATAGACCAGCGCAATTGTTTTGCCTTCGATGTTGCCATCGTTGATATCCAAAATGTGGTTCACCGCGTTTGATGCACCATTCCAGTAGTTGGCTGGATAGTTAAACACGTTTGAAAACACTTTGCCGTTGGCAGCGGACGTACGACCGTAACCCATTGTGTGCATTGGAATGCCGTCTGCCGTCACCTTTGGGATCAACTGATATGTGATACCTGTGGACAATGGTTGATAAACAAGTGCGCCTTCGCCCTTGGTTGACTCATAACATTCCACACCTTTTTCGGTGTTATAACCCGTTTCGCATTCGATCATTTTGATCGGCACGCCACCGATGCCACCATCACGCGCATTCACCATAGTGAAATAATCCGCGTAACCATCAGCAAACGGAATACCACCCGCCGCATATGGGCCTGTGCGATAGCTCAGTGATGGGAACACAAGGTCCGCCAGCACAGGGCTTGCCATTGTAATTGCGGTCGCTGCAAAGGCGGCCAGTTTAGTCATTTTCATGTCGTTTTCCTCCCTAAGGTTGACATAAGTTCTGCGCGAACGCGCAAATTGTTTGGCCCTAATGTGGGAAGGGCCAAAGACGTAGTTTTTCCTTGGCCAAGCGCCACAATTGCGCCAGCCCATGTGGTTCAACGATCAAGAATAGAACGATCAAGCCACCTACGATTACAAATTCAAAATGTGCCGCCATGTCCGTGGGCCACCCCAATTGGCCAACCATGACGTTTTTCAACAATACGGGCATCAAAACCATGAATGCCGCACCTGCGAATGATCCAAATATGGACCCCAAGCCACCGATAATCACCATGAACAAGATCAGGAATGATTTGGAGATACCAAACGCTTCGCCGACCTCTGCCGCACCAAGGTAAACCGCGAATAACATTGCACCCGCAATCCCGATATAAAAGCTGGATACGCCAAATGCAGTCAGTTTGGTTTTCAACGGATTTACCCCGATGATTTCCGCGGCGATATCCATATCACGAATGGCCATCCATTTGCGCCCATTGGCACCCCGTGTAAGGTTACGCGCAGCCCATGCAAGGATCACAACAAAGCACAGACAAAACAGATAGCTGACCGCAGGTAATGCATTCGCACCCGTCACGGCATAGCCAAATATCGAGCGTTCTGGTGCAGAAATTTGCCCAGATGCAGAGTAGTTATAAAACCACGGCACCTTGTTGAACAACCAGACAAGGAAAAATTGCGCGGCCAGCGTGGCCACCGCCAAATAGAACCCTTTGATCCGCAACGATGGCAAACCAAACAGCATCCCCACCAACGCGGTGACACCACCCGATAAGAAAATCACAAAAACGATATTCAGATCAGGAAAACCCGTCATCAATTTATATGCAGCATAGGCACCAACGGCCATAAACCCACCCGATCCAAGGCTGACCTGTCCACAATATCCCGTCAAGATATTCAACCCGATCGCGGCAATGGCATAGATCAGGAATGGCAGAACAACCGCGTTGATCCAATAATCATTGATGATGAATGGCACCACCAAAAAGGCAAACGCCAGTGTGATGAAATAGCCCCAGCGATCAAACGCAATCGGGAATGTTTGTTGATCCTTGGCATAGGATGTTTTGAAATCACCTGCTTCGCGATAAATCATGATTACACCCTCTCGATAATTTTTTCGCCGAACAGACCTTGGGGTCTGAAGACAAGGAACAGTAATGCCAGCATATAGGCGAACCAGTTTTCCGTGGCGCCGCCCAAGAAAGGCGCACCGATCAGGAATTCAAACATCTTTTCACCGACGCCGATAATCAACCCGCCGATGATCGCACCCGGGATGGATGTAAATCCACCCAGCATTAACACTGGTAATGCCTTAAGCGCGATCAAGGACAGGGAGAATTGCACGCCTGATTTGGAACCCCACATGATCCCCGCAACCAATGCGACAAAACCTGCAATTGACCAAACGATCACCCAGATGGATCGCAATGATATACCAACCGACAATGCCGCCTGATGGTCATCGGCCACCGCACGCAATGCGCGACCCGTTTTGGTGTATTGGCTGAATAAAACAAGGCTGGTCACAAGGATCGCCGCCAGAACTGTGGCCCAGATATCTAGGTTATCAAGATAGAAACCATAGAAATCTTCGCCGCCCAAAAAGGCTGTGTTTTCCTCAAGCCAGATATTGCCGCCCTGCGGAATGCCGACATCCAATTTTTTGATGTCAGAGCCCCACATCAGATCGCCAAAACCTTCCATGAAATAGGCTAACCCAATGGTCGCCATAAACAGGATAATCGGTTCTTGATTCACCAGATGTTTGAGAATGTATCGCTCCACAAGGAAGGCGAATAATATCATCACACCAAGCGCACATAGAATTGCCAGAAATGCGGGCATATGCCAGCCAAAATGGTGTAAATCCGTGCCAAAAATCGCATTGATCAGATGTGCAAACGGGATTTGTCCATTTTGAAACCCGACCAATGTAAGGGCTGCAAACAGCGCCATCACACCTTGGGCATAGTTGAAAATACCAGAAGCCTTGAAAATCAGAACAAAGCCAAGTGCAACAAGGGAATACATAACCCCCGCCATCAGGCCGTTAAGGAAAACCTCGACCCCGAAATAGAAATTAGCGCTCATTGATTTACCCTCGTCTTGGGATTGCGTTGGGGAGTATTAATCATGTGCAACCCCCAGATAGGCGTCGATCACGTCTTGGTTTGTGCGCACCTCTTCGGGTGTGCCATCGCCAATTTTCTTGCCGTAATCCATAACCACGACACGATCTGCGATATCCATCACCACGCCCATGTCATGTTCGATCAGGGCAATCGTGGTACCAAATTCATCATTCACATCCAGAATAAAGCGCGACATGTCTTCTTTTTCTTCGACATTCATGCCCGCCATGGGTTCATCAAGCAGCAATAATTTTGGTTCTGCTGCCAATGCACGCCCCAATTCCACGCGTTTTTGCAAACCGTAGGGCAAACGACCAACAGGTGTTTTGCGGATCGTTTGAATTTCCAAAAAGTCGATGATCTTTTCGACCAGTTCGCGGTTTGCGGTTTCTTCGCGTTGCGCCGCACCCCACCATTTGATCTGAGATAACATGCCCGTTTTCATATGGGTCAATCGACCTGTCATGATGTTATCAAGGGTCGACATGCCTTTGAACAGCGCGATGTTTTGGAATGTGCGTGCGATGCCTTGGTGCGCGATTTGATGCGGGCGCATGGGGCCGCGTTTTTCACCGCGAAAATGGACTTCGCCTTCTTGGGGGTGATAAAACCCGTTCATCACATTTAACATGGATGATTTGCCCGCGCCATTTGGCCCGATGATCGCGCGAATTTCGCCTTCGCGGATATCAAAGGAAATATCCTTGATCGCCACCACACCGCCAAAACGCAGCGTGATATTTTTCATTTCCATCACAGGGGCACCAATGGTGCGCCCATCTGGTGTGAGATAGCTGTCTATCGCGTTCATGCTGCCACCTTTGCGCGTTCAAAAATTTTGGCGTCACGAATTTCAAGCGTGGCGGAAATGGATCCTTTGCGCCCGTCTTCGTATGTGACCTCGGTTTTGGTGGAAATTTCGCTGCTGCCGTCAAACAGTGCGATCAACAGATCGTCGTATTTTTCCGCGATGATATTGCGCCGTACCTTTTGTGTGCGGGTCAATTCGCCATCATCTGCATCCAATTCTTTGTGCAAAATCAAGAACCGATGAATTTGACAGCCCGATAACATTTCGTCCTGCGCCACCGATGCGTTCACCTCTTCCACGTGGGATTGGATCATTTTGTACACTTCGGGATGTGCTGCCAATTCTTGGTACGATGAATAGGCGATGTTGTTCCGCTCTGCCCAGTTACCAACGGCTGTTAGATCAATATTGATGAACGCCGTGCATATTTCGCGCCCATTGCCAAACACCACACATTCCAGAATATTTGCAAAAAACTTGAGCTTGTTTTCAACGAATTTGGGGGCAAACATAGACCCGTCTTTCATTTTGCCAACATCCTTTGCGCGATCAATGATCCGCAGGTGACCAGAATCTTTTTCGATAAAACCAGCGTCACCTGTGGCAACCCAACCTTGGGCATCTTTGGTGTCTGCCGTGCTTTCTGGGTTTTTGTGATATTTCACAAACGTACCAGAAGATCGGTAAAACACCTCGCCAGTGTCGGAAATTTTCAATTCAACGCCGGGGGATGGAATGCCCACCGTATCGGCGCGCACCTGTCCATCGGGTTGTTGGGTGATGAAAACGGAGGCTTCGGTTTGGCCGTAAAGCTGTTTCAGGTTAATGCCGAGCGAGCGGTAGAAATCGAAAATCTCTGGCCCGATGGCCTCGCCCGCGGTGTAGCCAAGGCGCACACATGACAGCCCAAGCGTGTTTTTCAACGGGCCCGTGACAAACAGTTTTGCCAATTGGTATTTAATGCGATCACCAAACCCAACGGATTTCCCATCCAACAGGTTTGGCCCTACATTCTTGGCAACATTCATGCCCCATTTAAACATGCGTTGTTTGAATTTCCCCGCATCTTCCATGCGAATTTGCACGGTTGTTAACACGCCTTCGAAATAGCGTGGTGGGGCAAAGAAATAGCTAGGGCCAAGTTCACGCAAATCATCCTGCATCGTGCTCTCGCTTTCGGGGCAAGCGACGCAAAACCCAGACCAGTATGCCTGAGCAATGGAAAAGATGAAATCACCAACCCATGCCATCGGCAAATAGGCCAGAACGGAATCTGTGTGTTTCAAATTATCGAATTCAGATGTGTTTTTACCCGTTTCGATGATATTGCGGTTGGATAAAACCACGCCCTTGGGGCGGCCAGTTGTACCAGATGTATAAAGCATCACACAGGTATCGTCGTAATTTGGCGCGGCCAGTCGTGCATCCAATTCGCCCTGCAATTCGCCCGCCTTCGCCAACCCTGCGGCCTGAACATCGGTGAAATCGAACAATGCTTCGCGTTCATATTTGCGCATACCGCGCGGATCCAAAAAGACGATATTGGCCAGATTGGGCAGCTGATCTTTCACATCGATCATTTTGTCCACTTGTTCTTGATCCTCTGCCACGACAAGCCGTGCAGAACAGTGATCCAGAACAAATGCCATTTCATCGGCAACCGCGTCTTTGTACAATGGAACGGGTATTGCACCCACCGATTGTGCCGCCAACATTGACCAATAAAAATGCGGACGATTGCGCCCGACAATGGCGATGTGATCGCCCTGTTTAACCCCAAGGGTTAAAAACCCAAGTGCAAGCGCGTGAACCTCTTGCGCGGTTTGCGCCCAGGTCCAGCTTTGCCAGATTCCAAATTCTTTTTCGCGATACGCTGGGGAATCCCCATACGTTTTCGCATTGCGCGCCAATAGCTTAGGCACGGTATCCAATTGTGGATTACCCATAATCTCGGACATATTTCCTCCCAGCGTCTTGTCAGACGTGCACAGGAGCCGAATCCCTGTGCTATTCCTCGAACCTACGCTGACATTTCAGTTTTGCAAAAATTTTTCGCAAATGTAACGAATTGTATCACGGCAATTTTTTTGCAAAATCACTGGTCAATCCAGCCATCGCAATGCTAGCGATAGGCCATGAAACGCAGCAGACAAGATATCGCCGAAATGACCCAATCAGGTTTGAACCTGATTAAACAAGCCATTTCGATTTATGATAGCGATCTGCGTTTGGTGGTATCCAATCAACGGTTCAAAGACATGTTTGGCCTGCCCCAAAACCTGTTGGAACGGGGTGCTGATTTTTCCGATACAATTCGATATTTGGCAACAAGCGGCGATTATGGCGTTGTGGATGATGTAGAACAATTCGTGCGTGAACGTGTGGAACAGGCGCGCGATTTTCAACCCCATTATGTTGAACGTGTGCGCGACAATGGTATGCATATATCCGTTGAAGGCAGCCCGCTTCGCCAAGGCGGGTGGGTGACGGTTTATACCGACATCACCGAAATCCACCGCCAAGAAGACATGCTGCGCAGCCGGTCTGATGAATTGAACGCCAAACTGATACGGCGCAGCCAAGAATTGGAACATACCAACCGCGCATTACAAGCCAGCATTACTGCATTGGAAGAGGCTAAACGCGAGCTGACTGAAACCCAAGCACGCACCCAAATGACTGCGGAAATGATGCCCGCCCATTTGGCGCATGTGGATGTAAATGGGTGTTATACCTATACCAATCACAAATTGGACACGGTGGTGCCAAACCGCCCGCATGACATTATCGGCCTGCATTTTGAACAGGCCCTTGGTACCGAGGCATATCATCATATCAGACCTCAATTTGAGGATGCACTGTCGGGTCAATCCAACGTGTTTGAATTTGCCCTGCGCGACGAAAACCGCAAGGTGCGCGTCGCCTTTACCCCCGAAGTTGATACAGATGGCGAGGTTGTGGGTGTTTATTTGCTCTCGATGGACATCACAGCGGAATCCCAAGCCCGCGAAGCATTGACCCACGCGCGGCGGCGTGAATTGACCGCGCAATTAACCAGTGGCATGGCACATGATTTTGCCAATCTGTTGACGATCATATTGGGGCAACAAAACAAACTGGAATCGCTTGCCGATTTACCCGCCCCTGCCAAAGAAATCGTTGAAACAACCAAGGCCGCCGCGTTGCGTGGCGGTGCATTGTTGGATGGTCTTGCGAATTTATCGGCACAGCGCAACTTGCGCCTAGGCACGGTTGAAATGGCGAAATTCGCCAAAGGTTTTTCACAATTGGCACATGCCGCAGTGCCCGAAAATATCACGCTCGATATTCGTAACCTAACCGATGGCAAAACGCTTTTGCTGGATCAAGGGTTCACCCAAGATGCATTGTTAAATCTGGTATTGAATGCCGCCGAGGCGATGAATGGTGCGGGCGTTATCACGATAACTATTCACCACGTCCATGGTGACTGGTTGGAGTTTAACGTATCCGACACGGGCCCAGGGTTTAGCGCGCCAGCCTTGGAAAACGGGTTTGCACCATTCTTCACAACCAAGAAAAACAACACCGGGCGCGGTCTGGGTTTATCGACGGTGTTTGATTATGCCAAACTGTGCGATGGTCATGCGCATATCGGCAATCATGAAAACGGTGGTTTTGTTAAAATTCAAATTCCCTACCGCGAGGCGGAAATTGTGCCCGATGGGCTGGTTTTATTGGTCGAAGATACGGATGAAATTCGCAAAACAGTGCGTGGATATTTACGCGCCATGGGGCATTCCGTGATTGAGGCCACCAGCGGCGAAGAGGCGATGGAATTGCGTAAAATTCCAAACATCACCCACATCGTGACAGATTTGATGCTGGCGGGTGATATGACGGGGCTGGATCTGGCACAAAAGCTGCGCGAGAGCGACCAAGACACGCCCGTTTTGATCGTTACAGGATTACCCCAAAGCAATAAAATCCATCAAAAGGCACGCGAGACATTTCCTTTGCTTGGCAAACCGTTTAGCCAAGAGGAACTGCAACACATGTTCCAAAGTATTTCAAAATGAACCCGCAAAAATCGCTGATAACTATTCTGGACGACAGCCCCGAAATTCGTGAAATGTTATCTACCGCGCTCCAAGACGCGGGGTATGACACCAAAAGCTTTGGCAGATCTGGCGATTTTGAACGTGCAATTCGCACATTGTCCCCCGATGTATGCTTGGTCGATTTAGGGTTGCCCGACAAGGATGGTTTGGCGTTGGTCAACCGTTTGGCACTGGAAAGCGGTGCCGCCGTGATTATCATATCGGGGCGCAATTTGGTGCAGGATAAAATCATCGGGCTGGAACTGGGCGCGGATGATTATATCACCAAACCCTTTGAAACCGCCGAGGTTGTTGCACGCGTGCGCGCATTATTGCGCCGCAACACGCAAAAAACGGTTGAAACCACATCAAAAGTGGTGCGCTTTTCAGGCTGGATCGCGGATTTTGAACAATATCGTCTGACGGATGAAAACGGCGAAACCCAAGATTTATCCCACGCAGAAAGCAAGGTTTTGCGCATATTTTTAGATGCACCCAATCGTTTGATAACCCGCGATCAAATTTTCACCGCATTGGATCAAACGGCGGGTGAAAATTTTGATCGCGCGATTGATGTTCGCGTATCCCGATTGCGCACAAAACTGCGCGACGATCCGCAAAACCCGCAAATCATCAAAACGATTTATGGTGCAGGTTATATTTTTATTGGCAATGTAGAAGGCTAGCAAAATCATGGAAATCATTTCAGAAAACAAGTGTTTTGGTGGCGCTCAAGGCGTTTACAAACACGCATCAAACGCCACCCAATGCGACATGACATTCGCAGTGTTTATGCCAGCGCAGGCAAAACAAACCCCCGTACCCGTATTGTGGTATTTATCTGGGCTGACCTGCACCCACGAAAACGCCATGACCAAGGCATTCGCCCAAGGTTTCGCCGCTGAACATGGGCTGGCACTTGTATTTCCCGACACGTCCCCACGCGGGGATGATATTGCAAATCATGATGAATATGATTTGGGTCAGGGCGCTGGTTTTTATGTGAATGCCACGCAAAAACCGTGGGCACCGCATTTTCAAATGTGGGATTATGTAACGGATGAATTACCCGCGTTGGTTGCCAATGAATTTAACGTGCGCGGTGATGCAAACGGGATCACGGGGCATTCGATGGGGGGACATGGCGCATTAACCATCGCGATGACCCTGCCCGATCGTTATCAATCAGTTTCGGCATTTGCACCCATCGCCAACCCCACTACATCCGATTGGGGACGCAAACAGTTTAGCGCATATTTGGGCGATGACGAAACCACTTGGGTCGCGCATGATGCCAGCATTTTAATGCGTGACCACGGCTTTCATTCCCCCGTTTTAATCGACCAAGGTTTAGGCGATAATTTTCTGGATTTATTGAAACCACAATCCCTGAACGATGCCATGGCCGCGCGTGGGCAAGCGGGTGAATATCGTATGCAGGATGGGTATGATCACAGCTACTATTTTGTACAAAGCTTTATGGAAGATCACATTAAACATCACGCGGCATTGTTGAGCTAAAGCGCTGCGATTTTTTCATCAAATACGGATTTTGCGCGCGCCCAAGTGCCAAGTTTATCTTCGCTAAAGTCCAATAAAACGGGCAAGAGTTGCGCGGCGTAATCCGCACTGCTCTCCAGTGGTAACATGGATGGTAGATTATCAATCGCCATCACATCCAACACCGGCATGTCCGCCACGCGAATGATGGGCGCATCAAACCGCGTGTTATCGCCATAAATTGGGATCGGGTTATAGGGGCTGTTTGGATCACAGGCGATATCGGCAATCACGCTCAGGTTTCGTGATTTGGCAACATCATCGGCGCCAAAAAACAACGGTGTGTTGGGAGATGCCAAAATGCAGTTGAGAAAAATGTTATGCTGCGCGATTTCCGGAAACGGCCCCCCGCTTGCGGTTTCATCCATGTCCCATTTGGTGACATCCATATTCAACGCCGAAAACAGATCACCCGCGCCTGTGCCAACACGCCCAAGTGCGCCGATCACAATCGCATTGGGGCGCGGTTCAATCGCACCAAGCGCCGTTTTCAATTCATCAACAAGGGCCGCTTGGTTTGGATAACTTGGCACAGCGCCAAGCATTTCACCGCGTTGTTGTGCAATCCACGCCATCAACCCGATGGCCGCACCGGCAAACCCCGCCCAATATCCAAATGCCGCCACCCGACGCCCCGTGTCATCAACCAAAAATTCCAGATCATAAAGTGTGCCACCACCGCGTTTAAACCGATCTAGGTTTTGGGGCGCGGCATCTTGCCCCTTGAACACATGGGCGAATTGGATGTGGCGATGGATCAGCGGAAAATCCAAAATTGGCAATTCCTTTAACCCTAGGATCACCGTATCGCGCGGTGCATCCATCCATGTACCGCGATCAACCATATCACAGCCCAATGCGGCGAAATCTGCATCGTTATGCGCGCGATCATCGCTGCGTTCCACCGTGAGTTTTGCGCCCGCTTTCATTAATGCGGATGCCTCTGTTGGGGTGATGGGGCTACGATGTTCGTTATTGTGATCTTCTGCACGAAGCCAAAAATGTGGTGCCATGGATTTTCCTTTGCCGTTGACGGTTTAAACCGCAATTGATGCGCCAAGTCCATGCTTGACCCGATGTTCATTCTGCGCAAGTTTCCACCAAAAAGGATTGCGATATGACATTGCCCAAAACCCCATCATTTCGTCTAGACGGCAAACGCGCCTTGGTGACGGGGGCAAGTTCGGGCATCGGGCTTGGCTGTGCTGTAGCACTTGCCGAGGCTGGCGCAAATGTGACCATTGCCGCACGAGGTGCGGATCGATTGCAAGATATCGCAACACAAATGCGCGCCGAAGGTTGGGAAATTGAAGCATTGGTCATGGATATTGGCGATGTTGAAAACACGGCCAAACAAGTCGCGGATCACGGCCCGTTTGACATATTAATCAACTCCGCTGGTTTGGCCCGTCATAGCGAGGCCACAAAAACCACCCCCGATGATTTTGACGCGGTCAGTGATCTGAATATCAAGGGCGCGTATTTTTTGACCCAAGCCGTGGCCAAGGGTTTGATTGCGGCGGGCAAGTCTGGCAGCCTGATCAACATTTCATCACAGATGGCACATGTGGGCGGCATTGATCGCGCTATTTATTGCAGCACGAAACACGCGGTCGAAGGGTTCACAAAATCCATGGCGATTGAATGGGGTAAGCTGGGCATTCGTGTGAACACCATTTGCCCGACATTCATTCGCACACCATTGACCAAAGCCACATTTGATGATCCCGAAAAAGAAGCATGGGTGATGTCGAAAATCAAACTCGGTCGCGTGGGCGAGGTTTCGGATATCATGGGTGCCGCGGTGTTTTTGGCAAGTGACGCCAGCGCGATGGTGACGGGTACGTCATTGTTAATTGATGGTGGCTGGACCGCAGATTAATCAAGTCTGAGTGGGATCAAGCCCGTAAATCCAATCATTTTTCGCAAGCAACATTCTTGGTGCCACCTGCCCCACTGCCCAAAGTGGGGCATATGTTAAACATTGTGTCAGCTTGCCACGTCGATGGAACATGCGCAAATTGCGTGCCGAGATCGATTGAATGTTGGCCGTGCGTTTGATGCGTTTTTCAAAATAATGCGAACACCCGTTTGCGATACTTGGTGCGCTTGATACGGTATCCGCCAAGATATAGGCATCTTCGATGGCTTGCACGGCACCTTGTGCCATTGATGGTAGCATCGGGTGCGCCGCATCACCCAGCAACACCACATTACCATCCGACCATTGTTTTAGCGGCGCACGATCAAACAGCGCCCAGCGAAACATATTGGGCGATTTTTCGATGATCGTTTGAATAATTGGGTCCCAACCATCAAAATCGGCCAAGGCGTGTGATTTTTCACCCTGAACAGACCAACCTTCACGGGTCCAATCATCGGTTTCAACGATGCCTACAAAATTGGCCACCCTGCCCGCGCGAATGCGCGTGGTGACAGCGTGGCGCGAAGATCCCGCCCAAATACACCCCGCAGAAGGTGGTACATTTTCGCCCAGTTGATCCATGGGCACAACGCTGCGCCATGCAGTGTTTCCAGTGAAACGCGGTTTATCAGGGCCGATCATTTGGGCGCGAATTTCTGAACGTATTCCATCCGCCCCAATAATAAGGTCAGCATCAAACATGCGACCATCGGCACAGATCGCGGATGGCGTTCCATGCGCATTTGTATACCCCGTGACATGGCAATCGGTTTGCACCACATCACCCGCGCGCGCGATTAACGCCGCCAGCAAACCATCCAACAGATCAACGCGGTGAATTTGCACATATTTGGCACCCCACCGTTTTTGCGCCTGATTCTTTATTGGAATTTGAAAAATACGTCGCCCTGTGCGCCCCACGCGCAATTCGATACGTTCGGGTTCAAACCATTTGTTTTCAATAAACGGTGTCACGCCGAGCGCATGCAAAACCTTTAGCCCATTTGGACTGATCTGAAGCCCCGCGCCAACCTCGCCGATATTGGCCGCGCGTTCCAGCACCGTTATATCCCAGCCACGCATTGCCAAGGCCAACGCCGAAGCTATGCCGCCAATTCCCGCCCCAACGATCACTGCTTTCATAAGATTCTTTCCTTTGTCGCACCACATTCACCAACCAGCGGAAAAGGTCAATTTATTGCGCAAACGATGACGTGAACGTAAGAACGTAACGTCTAATTGAGCGATTCTGCCAAATTACACCTTGCGCCTTGCAGGGTTCACACTGTTTTATGTCGCCAGCAATCTCGCGTTTCTGACGCGGCTCAATTCACACTAAAGAGGGCTATTATGACAGACGCCTATATCTATGATGCAATTCGAACCCCACGGGGCAAAGGCAGAAAAGACGGCAGCTTGCACGAAGTGACTGCTGTGCGCCTATCTGCGGAAGTGCTGAACGAAACAGCAAAGCGCAATAACCTGACAGATACATCGCAAATCGAAGACGTAATTTGGGGCAATGTGACCCAAGTTGGCGAACAAGGTGCATGTCTGGCGCGTTCTGCGGTTTTATATTCCGATCTGGACGAAAGCGTTCCAGGCGTTTCCGTAAACCGTTTCTGTGCATCCGGTTTGGAAGCAGTGAACATGGCCGCAAACCAAGTGCGCGGCGGTGCGGGTAACGCATATATCGCTGGTGGTGTTGAAAGCATGAGCCGCGTGCCAATGGGCATGGACGGTGGTGCAATCGCCGTTGACCCATATTTGGCTATGAAAGCATATTTCGTACCACAGGGTATCAGTTCAGACATCATCGCAACCAAATACGGGTTCACCCGTGACGATTGTGATGCATACGCAGTTGAAAGCCAAAAACGTGCAGCGGCTGCGACCAAAGCAGGGCATTTCGATAAATCACGCATCATGTTGAAAGACCAAAACGGTTTGGACATTTTGGGTGTGGATGAACAAATTCGTCCAACAGATATGCAAGGTTTGGGTTCATTGCGCCCATCATTCAAAGACATGGGCGAAACCATGCCTGGTTTTGATAAAGTCGCATTGATGAAATACCCAGAACTGGAACGCATCAATCACGTTCACCACGCGGGCAATTCATCTGCGATTTCTGATGGTGCGGCGGCTGTTTTGATCGGTAACAAAGAGTTTGGCGAAGCAAATGGTTTGAAACCACGTGCACGTTTTCGTTCAACCGCAAAAATCGGCACTGACCCAACCATCATGTTGACAGGCCCCGTTCCCGTAACGGAAAAAATCCTGCGCGATTCAGGCATGAACATTGGCGACATTGATTTGTTCGAGGTGAACGAAGCATTCGCATCTGTTGTTCTGCGTTTCATGACGCATTTCAATGTTGATCATGGCAAGCTGAACGTTAACGGCGGCGCAATCGCGATGGGTCATCCATTGGGTGCGACGGGTGCGATGATCCTTGGCACGTTGCTCGATGAAATGGAGCGCAGCGACAAAGAAACCGGTCTTGCAACATTGTGCATCGGTTCTGGCATGGGTGCAGCAACCATTATCGAACGCGTATAATGCCAAAACTTGACCTTGATACGGTGCCTGTGAAAACGGGTTCGATCTATCCCGATCCTCTGGCCGCTGAAATGGTGGGGCGCACATCGTTGCGTTTGGGGGATGCGGGTGGGTTGACCCAATTTGGCGCCAATCTTGTCATCCTTGAACCAGGGGCGAAATCATCATTGCGCCATTGGCATTTGAAGGAAGACGAATTTGTCATGGTCACGGATGGTATTGTGACGTTGATCGACGATCACGGCGAAACCAAAATGAACGTTGGCGACTGTGCAGCATTTCCTGCGGGCGATGCGAATGGTCACCATTTTATCAACAAAACGGATAGCGAGGCGCGTTTTCTGGTGGTTGGCACCAAGGCCCCGACAGAAACAGCAACCTATTCAGACATCGACATGAAGTTAGAGGTAAAGGACGGTTCCTATAACTTTATGCGCAAGGATGGCTCACCTTTGTGAGCACCCATCGAAAGGGAAGAGAATATGACAGATTTTCATTATGACGTAGACGGCGACGGCGTTGCCACAATCACATGGGATTTGCCCAACAAATCCATGAACGTGCTGAACCTTGAAGGCACGGCCGAATTGGACGCATTGGTTGACAAAGCATTGGCCGATGATGCAGTCAAAGGTGTGGTTATCACATCCGCCAAGAAAGATTTCGCTGGCGGCATGGATTTGAACGTGATCAAGAAAATGGCCGAAATGGCGGGTGATAACCCCGCTCAAGGTCTGTTTGACGGGATCATGAATTTTCACCGCATCACACGTAAAATCGAGCGGGCGGGCATGGACCCAAAAACCAACAAGGGTGGTAAACCAATCGCAGCGGCTCTGCCGGGTACTGCACTTGGTATTGGTTATGAAATTCCATTGGCATGTCATCGCATTTTCGCCGCGGATAACCCAAAGGCAAAAATAGGTCTGCCAGAAATCATGGTCGGCATTTTCCCAGGCGCAGGTGGTACTACGCGCCTGTCACGCAAAATGGATATGATGACCGTGTCACCAATCCTGTTGCAGGGCAAATTGCATGACCCAATCAAAGCACAAAAAATTGGTTTGGTTGACGAAGTAGTGCCTGCCGATGAATTGCTGGCCAAAGCCAAAGAATGGGTTTTGAACGCAACGGATGCGGATATCGTGAAACCTTGGGATCAAAAAGGTTTCAAAATGCCAGGTGGTGCACCGTATCACCCTGCTGGTTTCATGAACTATGTTGGCGCATCCGCAATGGTGCATTACAATACCCAAGGCGTTTATCCAGCGGCCAAAGCATTGTTGTCTGCAATTTACGAAGGTGCGCAAGTACCTTTCGATACCGCGATCAAAATCGAAACACGTTGGTTCACCAAGGTTTTGATGAACCCATCATCATCCGCGATGATCAACACGTTGTTCACATCCAAACAAGCGCTTGAAAAAGGTGCCGTGCGCCCTGCTGGCGTGCCTGACATGAAAGTCAAAAAATTGGGTGTTCTGGGTGCGGGCATGATGGGTGCAGGCATTGCATTCGTATCCGCCAAAGTCGGGATCGAAGTTGTATTGCTGGACCGCGACCAAGAAGCGGCGGATCGTGGTTATGCCACAGTGGAAGGTTTGCTTGATGAAGGTGTGAAACGCAAAAAGGTAACACCAGAGAAGAAAGCAGAAATCCTTGGCCGTTTGACAGCAACACCAGATTACGCAGCGCTTAAGGGTTGTGATTTGATCGTCGAGGCCGTGTTCGAAGACCCAACAGTCAAAGCAGGTGTCACCAAAGACGCAGAGGCGCAATTGGAAGCGGATGCAATTTTTGCAACCAACACATCCACATTGCCAATCACCGAATTGGCCAAGGCCAGCCGCGATGATAACCGTTACATCGGCATCCACTTTTTCAGCCCTGTTCACAAAATGAATTTGGTCGAAATCATCAAAGGTAAAAACACTGGCGATGAAGCAGTGGCCAAAGCGTTGGATTTCGTGGCGCAAATCAAGAAAACACCGATCGTTGTGAATGACGAGCGTTTCTTCTATGCCAACCGTTGTATCCTGCCATATGTGAACGAAGGTATCACAATGTTGGCCGAGGGTGTGGAACCGGCATTGATCGAAAACGCTGCAAAATTGCTTGGTATGCCGCTTGGCCCATTGCAATTGGCGGACGAGGTTTCCATCGACCTGTCAGTGAAAATCATCAAGGCAACACAAGCCGCACTTGGCGATGATTACAAAGCGACAGAGGCCGAAGGCATCTTGTTCAAATTGTTCGAAGAAGAACGCATGGGGCGTAAAAACAACGCTGGTTTCTATGCCTATGACGAAAAAGGCAAACGTATCGGCATCTGGGAAGGTCTGCGCCGCGAATGGCCTGTGACCGAAGATGCGCTTGATCTGACCACCGTTCAACACCGTTTGGCGATGGCACAGGTTTTGGAAGCAGTGCGTAGCTTTGAAGATGGTGTGTTGATGGATATCCGCGAAGGCGACGTTGCCGCGATCCTTGGCTGGGGCTTTATGCCATGGTCTGGTGGCCCGTTCAGCTGGTTGGATATGATCGGGGCAGAAAAGGCTGTGGAAATCTGTGATGGTTTGACCAAAACATATGGCGAGCGTTTCACGACACCGCAAATGTTGCGCGATCTGGCTGCATCAGGTGAAACATTTTACGGAAAATACGGCCCAAAGGTTGAAAAAGCCGCATAAAAAAAGGGGCGAAAGCCCCATCATAAAATAGAAAAGGCGGGCAATTTGCCCGCCTTTTTCATGAACGAATGATCGGATTAGATCATGCGGTCACGAAAGATATAAGCAGCGATTTGATCGCGGTTAATACCGTATTTTGTTGCCAATTCGACGTCTGTCAGGTTGTTCATTTCTTCGAATTTAGAAGAACGTGAATGTGCTTCGCCAACTTTGATAAACCAGTTACCGATAGAAGATAATACTGATACTGCGATGTCGCGAACTGATGCGGTTGTTGTTGCTACTTGTGCCATTGTGACATTCCTTTCTTGGTTGTCGTGTGTTTTGTTACCTTGAATATGGGCCTTGATGGTGCGATGCACAACAATTCAAATCGCAAAGTCGATATGCGCTGAACGCATAACTTAACGTAACATCTATGCAAAATAAAAGGGCAGCAATTGCTACCCTTTTTAAAAATTAGTCAGTTTGAAAACGACTTATTTTTTCGCTGCTGGCTTTTTCGGCGTTGTTTTCTTGGCTGCCGTTTTTTTCACCGCACGGCTGGATTTGGTTGATGCCTCTTTCGCGGCCTCAACAGCTTCGTCAACCGCATCGGCAACGTCTTGGTTCACATCTTCGGCGCGATATGGTGTTGCATTGCCCGCGTTTGCTTTGCGTTCATCCAGTTTTTGCTGAAACACATCTTTTTGTGCGCGGCCAAATTTCATCACATGGCTGCCAAAAATACCCAATGCACCGCCGATCAACAGAACAATTGGCATCCCGTTTGCCCCTGCTATCGCGATCAACAATGAAGCGATCAGCATGCTGGCGACAAATGCCAAGACACGCAAATCTGGCTCTGGCAATTCCAAATGTTCCTCTATCACGCCCCCAAGCGGTTTTTCCACATAACGTGACGCGATCCCCGCAACCACACCCAATATCAGATTAAATAGCATCATACCCTCATCGCTAATGATTTATCCCCTTATATCTAGGGACTGATGTTACAGATACAAGTTTATGCACAGATGGCCGATTTCGTCTAATCCTTGCCGATAGAAATAAGGTTGTATTTCAACAGCCAGATCAAACATTTATCCAGCACCGTATCATCCATATCAAAAACACCGCGTTGCAAGGATTCATACGATGTGCGCTTTTGGTTCTGGATATATTCCAAAACAGCCGCGTAATTATCCGCCTTGGTCGATGCGCGTTTCAACGCGGGAATTTCACGCAATCGCACCATATCCAAAACCGATTGTTTTGGGTCACCCGTTGCAATCGCACAAAATCCGCGCCCCACAAATTCCGCCGCATCTGTGGGATAGCTGGCGAATAACTCACTGGGATCAAGTGCAACGGGCGCGGATTGGGATTTATAGATAAAATTTTCGTTGAGATGGTGCAAACGGTGTGCATCCAGTTCCGCCCAGAATTCTTGATACTGTGGGATCACGTTTTTCCAGTCATAGATATTTTGCGCTCGCTTGCGCCCCGCCGCGCCCATTTTCTTGCGCAATTCGGGATCATTAATCAACTGAGTGAACACGCCCGCCATCTGGGCAACGTCGATATAGGTTTGGAAACTCACCTGCCCCATATATTGGGCGTAACTGTCTGTGCCCAAATAATGGCGCAATGCTTCGGCGCGCATCGCCCCTGATTTTGGGCCAAAGGTGCCGATACGTGCACCGACATCTGATGTGATCGTATCCTTGAACCCATCCCAATCGGATACCACCACTGGCAAACCAGCTGCCATCGCCTCAACCGGGGCAAGGCCAAATGTTTCTTGGATATTATCCACGGGATGGGTGAATATATCCGCGGCGGACCATAACCCCAAGGCCATTGGCTCCTTGGTGCCATCAACATGGTGGTACTTCACGCTTGGAGCCAATTTTTGTGCGCCGTTTTCAAACACACGGCGGGTGACATTATCGCTATATGGACCAACGGCCAGAAAATGTACTTTATGCGCGGCATTTCCCGCAGCGATTTCGAGTGCCTGAAATAACGGCAGCGGATCAAATTTGCCAAAACTGTTAAGCCGCGACATCGTCAGCACCACAATTTCATCGGGTCCCACGTTCAACCGTTCACGCCATGATTTTCGTGCATTTTCATCGCGAGCAAAATCTTTGCTGTGAATGCCCAATGGGATCACAGGGGTTTGTGGGCGTGCGGGCAGTTTTCCAAATCGTTGTTCCAAAAATTGATCCGCTTGATCAAATTGATAATCAACCGATGCTTTCACCGCGTTTGATGTGCAAATAATCCCGTCCCATTCCAACACGGGTGCCGAGCGCATATCAAAAATTCCCTGCATCACGCGTTTGGTTGCGGTGGTGTGCGTAATTCCACAGATTGAAAAGGCACGCCCACCCAAATGATGCCGCCGCCAAGCCTGTTCTGACAGGTTTGGCCCTGGCATGTTTAAAACACTGGCATCCCCTGCCAGCCCTTGGCGCGATAACATGCGCGTGACGACCTCGCCATCGTAACCGATGGATTTTACAAATTCACGAAATCCGTCGCCTTGGATTTTGTTATCCACCGCACCGCACAATCGATCCGTGCCGGCGTGTTGGATAAATCCACGCAAAAACGATTCACCCGCGATGCGCCGCCCGTTTAGCGTATTTTTCTTGGGGTCAAATCCATCATTATGAAAATAGATGGCCACATCAGACGCACCAGAATTTGAAGATTTTCGCGATGACATTCCCAGCCCAGTACAACAAAATGTGGCGATCCCATCAGGACTCGAACCTGAAACCCCCTGCTTAGAAGGCAGGTGCTCTATCCAGTTGAGCTATGGGACCTTGTGATGAAGTTTTGCTATAGCTGGGGTTTGTTTTCAAGGTTAAAGGCAGCCAAAACCCGCCTTTCGTATAACCTGTGCTATTTCGTTAATGTGTCCAAACACCGCGGCGGTTGGTGGCAAAATTTTCACCATATCCACCCGCGCGCACATTGTGTTTGCGTGGTTTTGGTTCTTGGACGCTATATGCAATGCCTTTGGATTGCGCATAGGCGATTGCGGCCTCTTTGCTTTCAAATGTCAATTTGATCTGGCTGTCCATATCGCCCGAACTTGTCCATCCCATCAACGGGTCAACGGCGCGTGGTTCTTCTGGTGCATATTCCAAAATCCAATTTTTTGTTTTCGCCTGACCTGATTGCATTGCATTGCGGGCAGGTTGATAAATACGCGCGGTCATTGAACAAAACCCTTTGTGTTACGATTCCACTGCTTATCGCCAAATCTTTGCAATTGATCAAGTATTCCTTGGTGTTTTCGTCAAGGGCGTTACTGGCCAATCATTTAAGGTGAGGGGTGGGGTGGGTCAAACAATTGACCAGTAACTTTTCGCGGCTATCATCACCGAACACGCTGGTTCAGCAAGCCGAGCAACAGAACAAACCAATTAAATTGCAATACCAAGTAAATTTAACCCAATTAATCAATGCAGTATTCGTCTACGCTTTCTGTACATCTGGTTTGCAATGACTTGGTTAACAACGCGTTAAATATTCACATTATTTTTAGGACACTTGTGTTTTGGGACCTCGGTGTTGCAACCTGTCCATTCATCATCCATCTGGGAATCGTTTTTCATGTCGCAAGCCGAAGTCATCACGCAAAATCCACGCGCTCAGAAAAATAAAATGGAAGGTGGGAAAAAATTCATCCTGCATTCCGAATTTTCCCCCGCAGGCGATCAACCAACGGCCATTGCCGAATTGGTTGGTGGGCTGGAAGCGGGATCACAAAATCAGGTTTTATTGGGGGCAACGGGTACTGGTAAAACATTCACCGTTGCCAAAATAATCGAGGCCACACAGCGCCCCGCGATTATCCTGGCCCCAAACAAGACACTTGCAGCACAGCTTTATGGTGAATTCAAAAGCTTTTTCCCAGAAAACGCCGTCGAATATTTCGTGAGCTTCTATGATTATTATCAACCAGAAGCCTATGTCCCACGGTCCGACACTTACATTGAAAAAGAATCCCAAATTAACGAACAGATTGACCGAATGCGCCATTCCGCAACCCGCGCATTGTTGGAACGCGATGATGTGATTATCGTGGCATCCGTTTCATGTATTTACGGCATCGGTTCGGTTGAAACCTATACCGCCATGACACAGGATTTGTTGGTTGGCGAAAGTTACGATCAGCGCCAAATCATGGCTGATCTGGTAGCACAGCAATATAAACGCAATGACCAAGGGTTTGCACGCGGCACATTTCGTGTGCGCGGCGATAGCTTGGAACTCTGGCCCGCCCACCTTGATGATCGCGGCTGGCGTTTGTCGTTTTTTGGCGAAGAGTTGGAAAGCATCACCGAATTTGACACGCTAACAGGTGAAAAAACTGATCGTTTGGAAAAGGTTCGGGTGTACGCCAATTCACACTATGTCACCCCAGGTCCCGCAATGAGCCAAGCAATGGTCGGCATCAAGGCCGAATTGGAAACCCGCCTAAAACAATTCGAAGCCGAAGGAAAATTGTTAGAGGCACAGCGTTTGGAACAGCGCACCAAATTTGATTTGGAAATGTTGGGGGCGACGGGTGTTTGCAATGGAATTGAAAACTATTCACGCTATTTAACGGGGCGTGCACCGGGTGAACCGCCCCCCACCCTGTTTGAATATATCCCCGATCATGCCATTGTTTTCGCAGACGAAAGCCATGTGTCCATTCCCCAAATCGGCGGCATGTACAAAGGTGACTTTAGCCGTAAAATCACCCTGTCCGAACACGGATTTCGATTGCCGTCTTGCACCGATAACCGCCCGTTAAAATTCGAAGAATGGGATGCGATGCGTCCACAATCGGTGTTCGTGTCCGCCACCCCGCAAAAATGGGAATTGGAACAATCGGGGGGGATTTTTGCCGAACAGGTTATTCGCCCCACGGGGTTGTTAGATCCGCCCGTTGAAATTCGCCCCGTTGAAACGCAGGTCGATGATTTGCTGGATGAAATTCGCATCGTGGCGGATGCAGGCAATCGCGTTTTGGTGACAACCCTGACCAAACGCATGGCCGAAGACCTCACTGAATATTTGCACGAACAGGGTATTCGCGTGCGTTATATGCACAGCGATATCGACACGATTGAGCGTATCGAAATCCTGCGCGATTTGCGGTTGGGTGCATTTGATGTGCTGATCGGAATCAACTTGCTGCGCGAAGGATTGGACATTCCTGAATGTGGATTGGTCGCCATTCTGGATGCGGATAAAGAGGGTTTTTTACGCTCTGAAACATCTTTGGTGCAAACCATTGGACGTGCGGCGCGTAACGCCGATGGACGTGTGATCATGTATGCGGATCGCATCACGGGCAGCATGGAACGCGCGCTTGGCGAAACCAACCGACGGCGCGAAAAACAACATGCCTATAATATCGAACATGGCATTACACCGCTGACGGTAAAGAAAAACGTCGAGGATGTATTACAAGGCGTGTTTGGTGGTGACACAGATGAATCGCGGATCACCGCAAAAACCAAATCGGCCAATTTGATCGGCGCAAATTTACAAGCGCATCTGGATGGCTTGCGCAAGGATATGTTGAAAGCCGCCGAAAATTTGGAATTCGAAGAGGCCGCACGCATCCGCGACGAGGTCAAACGCCTAGAGGCGGTGGAACTAGCCGTGGCGGAAAACCCAATGGCACGCCAATCCGTGATCGAAGCCGCCGTTGATGACGCAATCAAAAAATCGGGACGTAGCTCGGCTGGTAAGGGCGGGACGCGCGTGCGCAAGGGCAAGACCCAGCGACGGTTTTAAATGACATACCTAGCTGAAAAGCTAGGTTACAATATTAATTCTTTGATTTAAACTTTTCATAATGAAACAATTTTATGTGCTTATTTCTCTAGTCTTTTTCGCCGCCCCAACATGGGCCCAATCGGTTTGTGATGATCTGTGGTTGTCGCGAAATGTGATCTATGATGCTCATGGCTATTGCTTTGGATCGGAACTTGGCAAAGCAATTTTTGACAATAACGGTTGTACCAGCGTCGATCCCACCTTGCCCCCCGATTTACAAGACCGCATCAAACGGATTTGGACACAGGACAGATCGCTGGAATGTGCCGTCGATCAATCCCAAACCAACATCAATGTGTATAATCAAGCGGCGCGTTTACGTCTGTTAACGCAACCCATTGCAACCGAAGATAACGTAAAGGTTTGCTTTGGTGCACAGCCCAACAACCCCATTGTTTTGCACAAAGATAAAACAGATACATCACCCGTGCTGGCGACCATCGACACGGGTGACACGCTTGGCTGGCTTCACCTTAATGAGGGTGACTGGCAATTCATCACATTGATGAGCAAATCCACCGCTGGCAAAATTTCGTCTGGTTGGACGGATCAAGCAGGTGATTTACGATGCGATGAAATCGCGGGTTAAACTTGGATCGGATCATCACAGCGCACTTCGCATCGCACCTTGCCGTGCACGGCCTGTGACCAATTCAAACTGATCTGTGATTTATTGCTTCCAAGTTCCGTCAACGCATAAGGCATGGTATAAACCGCACCCGACGACCCTAAAACGGGGCCCTCTGGGACAACGGCGGTAACATGGCGCGCAGGCAAACCAAAGGGCAGATAATCCCCCAGATCAGCAGACCAAACCGCACCATTGCTGCTGCGTGAAACTTCGATATTCACTGGGCTTTGCGTCACATAATTTACCCGTGCAAACTGATTATCGGCAAAAATCAAATTCTTTGTTTTTGATCCATCCAATTGCGCAAATGTGGTTGTGACTTGTTCAACACGGTCAATATCCACGGGGCCAAATTGTTTAAACGTATTCCCCGTAACCGAAAGACCGCTAATATATTGCCCCGTGCCATATGGTTTGACGCGAATATAGCTAAACCAAGTTTCGGTACCGCTGCCCGTAAACACATTTCCCGTCACCGACAATTGGCCAAACGATGTGCCATCATCATCGGGCTTTGGGGAATGCTCATTCGTCCAAGACAGATAACAATTATCCACATAATTGCCTGTGAATGTGCTCTTAAACCCCTTGGTGGCAAAAACCATGCCGGCGGTGCGATCCGATGTACCCTGATTGTCACCTTGGAAAAAGTGATTCCCCGAAATGATGTTGCCGGTGCCACTGATAACACCGAAATGCATGAAACGTGTCGCGCGGTTGTCGCGAATTTTTGCATCATTGGCATTGACGTTAAACCCAATCGTGACACGATCCGCGACCGCTTCGTTTTGTTCCCATGATAAAAACTGACAACGGTCAATCATGATGCCAGAACACCCATTACCCGCCGATGTAATCCCGCGGTGTTTGGGGCTGGTGATGAAACAGTCTTTGACATGAAAAATTTTACCATCGCGCGGCAATAAAATTGCACTGGCATTTTGGTTGCAGCGAAAATCAATCGCATCCACAACAAAGCGTTGCATGGAATCAAATCCTGAAAAATCCAACAGATATTTAAACCGCGTGAACGTGTAATTCTGGTTTGCATTTGCACGATACAATGCTTGGCTTAGAGTGATTTCATTATTGGCGACATCAACATCGCGCACGTAAACTTCGCGCCCAACACCGTTACCCGCAACATGCGATCCGATTTGAATGCTGGAAATATTTTGCACATTTGTCAGCGTTGTTGGCGCGTCGGTATCGTAACTAGCCGATGCGACAACCGTATCAATATCCCAGTTTGCATTGTTCGATGCATAAAGCTCGCCGTTTTGAATAACCTTTCGCGTTCCAAAACTATCGCGATTGCCGATTACGCCGTGCACATCAATCGGACCGCTCAGATGCACAATGCGCCCGTTCAAATCCAACGCCTCGTGGTCGGTATAATTGAACAATGCTTGAACGGCCTTTTTAAACGCGATTTCTTCGTCGCCAAATGCGTCTTCGTACATGTTGAAATTGAAATTCTTTGCCAATTGCAAAATCGCATCATCGGGCATCACCAAATGACCCTCGAACCGAATGCGATTGTTCATGGTTATGGTTTGCGCGATGTAATATGTGCCCGCTGGCACCAGAATATCGCGCCCATTGGCATCTGCATCGGCGGCCTCGAACGCGCTTGAATTATCGGTCACGCCGTCACCAACCGCGCCGTAATCGGCAACATCAACAACATCCATCATATTGCGATGAAACACGGATGTCACATCCTCGATGCTAATATCCTCGATACGCACCACGCCACCATCCGCACCCGTTAAGTCGATGCCAAAATGCCCGTAAATCGGGTCCCGTCCCCAAACCATATCAACGCCCTTGCGTGTCCCCGAACCAATGATCGCCTCGATGGTTTCAACTTTGCCATATTCGCTAAGCGCCGTCAGCGGCCCCGTTTCATCAACACCAGAAACATGGCCACCACCCGCACCCCCTGCCCAGCCAGCGATGCGCACTGATGGCATTTGCCCGCTGATCGCTTTGATGCGCACACGCACGCGCAGATAACACCCTGGCAACATCGGAATTTCACCCATATATCGCAGATGCTGAACGCCTTGTGTTTTTTGCATTTCCAAACACAGACCAAAATCCGCATCCGCTGCGATCAAGGTTGCATTTGTCGCTCCGTCATAAGTTGCCGACCCCGGCGTGCCATCCACGCTGGACCACATATCCAGCCCGTCGCCAAACGGAGCGGGTGTGAAATTAATGCCATCTGTGACTGCTTTATTCATCTAAAAATCCTTTGATAATCTGGCAAACGCCAGTGCATGCAAAACTGAATGCAATCTATCGTTAAGGATTTAATAACCGCTTATGTCACCGTGCGCTGCTTGGGATTAGGCGCCAATATCTTTGCTGCGCTGAATATCTACGCCGTTGATTTTCCAACCGTTTTCCATCTCAATCATTGCGTATTCGGCAATAAAACCGCGCCCTTGTTGATCAATGATGTATACGTATTGATACGTAACGCCACCCTTTTCTTGTTGTTCTTTGAACTCGATACGGCTGGGGCGATGTACCATTGGATAACCGTTTGTGACCATCTGTGTGAACCGTTCCACATCACCATACATGCGTTGAATATTGGGCGATGCGAATTCATATGCGCCTTCAAAATCATCCATCTGAAACGCTTTGAACTGATTGCTGATCACGCCTTCGATATCCTTGTTTTGGGCGTGCAATGGAAATGCGGCGCAAAACATCATGACAATGCTAATGATTAAATTTTTCATTTTCCTTCCCTCTCTGTTGGTCTTCTGACGAAGACACGCAATTGCGTGCGAAATAGTTTCAACATTGCTTGACGTGGTGCATTTTACTTTGCCATAATTACCCCATGGGGTTTACGAACACCCCAAGAGGCTTTGGCCCAAGTTTCGTGTCCAACCAATCCAAGAGGAAGGATGCGCCTATGCCATCGCCAAATGAAATTAGCATATCAAAACTGTCACGACTGATCGGCACACCCAATTGCCCGATCTTGATCGATGTTTCCATCGACGAAGATTTCAACGCCGATCCCTATCTGATCCCCACTGCAATCCGTCACCCATTTGACGACATCGCCGCGCTGGTTCCCGCACTACATCGTAAAACCGCGGTGGTCATCTGTCAAAAAGGCAAAAAATTGTCCCAAGGCGTGGCGGCAATATTGCGCGGACATGGCATAGCGGCAGAAAACCTTGAGGGTGGGAATTACGCATGGCGTGATGCGGGTGAGCTGCGGATCGAAAATGCCGCAATCCCGCGCGGCCCACAGGGGCATAGCATCTGGGTCACGCGCCACCGCCCCAAGATTGATCGCATCGCTTGCCCGTGGTTGATCCGCCGTTTCATCGATCCAAACGCGCAATTTTTATTCGTGTCCCCATCCGAAGTTACAGGCGTCGCAGAACGTTTTAACGCCACCCCGTTTGATATTGAAAACGTGCCCTTTTCCCATCGCGATGATCGGTGTAGCTTTGATGCGTTTTGCGATGACTTTAACCTCCATTCCCCTGCCCTTAATCGCCTTGCCACCATCATTCGTGGCGCAGATACAAATCGCCATGATCTTGCCCCTGAATGTTCAGGTCTTGTTGCGGCATCCCTTGGATTGTCGCGCATGTATTCCAACGATCACCAACAACTTGATGCGGGCATGACATTATACGACAGCTTTTATCGCTGGGCGCGTGATGCCACGGGTGAAAAGCATGATTGGCCAAACGCAAAGAACAAGGTTTAAGTCAAATGTCATCCACCCCAACCTTGCGCACGGCCAGCCGTGTTTGGACAAAAATCGGCCTGTTGTCATTCGGTGGACCAGCGGCACAAATCGCCTTGATGCACCGTGAAATTGTCGAACAAAATCAATGGCTAACCGAGCGACAATTCCTGAATGCGTTGAATTTTAGCATGTTGTTACCTGGGCCAGAGGCAATGCAATTGGCCACCTATGCGGGGTGGCGATTGCACGGCACAATTGGTGGATTGATTGCAGGGTTAATGTTCGTCCTTCCCGGTGCATTTGTGATCGCAATCCTTGCCACGATCTATGCCTATTTTGGTTCCGTTCCTTTGGTCAGCGACCTCTTCCTTGGGGTCAAAGCAACGGTCGTGATTATCGTGATTGAGGCCTTGTTGCGCGTCGCCAAAAAGGCATTGCATCAACCGCTCCATTGGGCGATTGCATTGGCGGCATTCATCGGCATTTTCTTCCTTCAAATCCCCTATCCGTTGATCGTCCTACTCGCAGCACTCACAGGTTGGGCATTCCTCAAAAACAGTGATATTTCTGAACCTGTTCAACCCCGCCAACCGCTTTCAAAAATGTTGCGCACGGTGGTGATATGGCTGGCAATTTGGTGGCTGCCTGTCTTGGCGCTTGAACTGGTGACTGAACAATCCATCCTCACCGAAATCGCCTATTTCTTTTCCAAACTGGCGGTGGTCACGTTTGGCGGCGCCTATGCGGTGCTCGCCTATATGGCGCAAGACGTTGTTGCGATAAAAGGTTGGTTACAAACTGGTGAAATGATGGATGGGTTGGGCTTGGCGGAAACCACACCGGGGCCGCTCATATTGGTCACCGAATTTGTCGGGTTTATCGCCGGCTTTCGCGATGGCGGTATTGGCATGGCAATCATGGCCGCGATTGTAACGCTCTGGGTTACGTTCGCCCCCTGCTTTTTGTGGATCTTCGCAGTTGCCCCCTATATCGATTGGATTGGTGCACAGCCACGTTTGCACGGCGCGTTATCCGCCATCACCGCCGCTGTTGTTGGCGTGATCTTGAACCTGTCAATTTGGTTTGCACTGCACGTATTTTTCGATGTTGTAAACACCAACACCCTTGGTCCCATCACATTGCTGATCCCCAGCATTGCCAGCATCAATTGGCTGGTTGTGTCACTGGCAATTCTTTGTGGCGTATTGCTGTTAAAACGCCACTGGAATGTTGTCACTGTATTGGGGTTAAGCGGTGCACTGGCGGCGATCGCCAGCGCCGTTGGCTTAGGATAGTTTCCCGTCCAAACCATCCTTGATCAAAGCGATGGTTTCATCCACACCGTAAAGTGCGATAAACCCGCCAAAACGCGGCCCTTGTGATGCGCCAAGCAATACCTCGTAAATCGCAGTGAACCAATTGCGCAGCGGTTCAAACCCGTGGATTGTCCCCACCGCAAATACGATGGATTGCAAATCATCTGCATTGGTGAAATCAAGTGTTTCAACGGGGGCTTGCCCGTTCCCCTTAATTTTATTTTTCTTATCGATCATAGATTTTGCAACTTCGGCATCGCCAAGCGCTGCGGCCAAATCGGCGAACGCTGCACGTTCTTGATCGCTTGGTGCGCGGAATGTTTTGTTGGGTTTTACAAAGTCATGATAATAACGCACGGCAAATCCAGCCGCTGCATCCAACCCAGGGTGTGTTTCTGGCGATGCCTCTGGCGCGTATTTGTTAATAAAGCCCCACATCGCATCCTTGGTTTCTGCACTGGAAACAGATGCCAAATTCAACAACATCGCGAATGGCACAACCATATCGGATTTTGGTACATTTTCACCGTGAATATGAAACACAGGGTTATTCAAACGCTGTGTGATATCTTGGTCCTCATAAGCACGCAGTTGTTGATGATATTCATCAACCGCCTTTGGGATCACATCAAAATGCATCCGTTTTGCTGTGCGTGGTTTCTGATACATGAAATACGACAGGCTTTCCGCACTCGCATAGGTCAGCCATTCATCAATCGAAATCCCGTTACCCTTGGATTTTGAAATCTTTTCACCGTTTTCATCCAAGAAAAGCTCGTAAACATAATGTTCAGGCGCTGGCACGCCCAAGATACGACAGATTTTGTCATAGATCGGTGTATTGGTGGAGTGATCCTTGCCATACATTTCAAAATCC
Source organism: Paramylibacter ulvae (assembly GCF_014652655.1). Classification (GTDB taxonomy): domain Bacteria; phylum Pseudomonadota; class Alphaproteobacteria; order Rhodobacterales; family Rhodobacteraceae; genus Amylibacter; species Amylibacter ulvae. The sequence continues at coordinate 184,632 of NZ_BMZF01000003.1, read as the reverse complement.
ACCTCCAGTGCCGCCCATCGCGCACCAAAGTCTGGCTTCCATTGTAATTTCACCTGACCACCAGTGACACTCACGGTGTGTTCTGTGCCATCCTCATCATCAAACGTGATCGTGCCATCCTTGGCATTCACTGCCTTCATCGGCACGTATAACACGCGCCCAGATGTCGGGCTTATTGGCAAAAACGGTGAATATGTTTTTTGACGTTCTTCGCGCAGGGATGCGAGCATCACCTTCATGATCTCGTCGTATTTTTCCACTGCACGCAGCAAGATTCTGTCAAACTGCCCTGAACGGTAAAAATCCGCAGCGCTGTAAAATTCATATTCAAAACCAAACGTGTCCAAAAACCGCAGCAACATCGCATTGTTATGCGCACCGAAACTGTCGAATTTTTCAAACGGGTCCGGCACATCGGACAGCGGTTTTTGCAAATGCGGCGTCAGGTTATCTGGGTTCGGCACATTTTCGGGAACTTTGCGCATCCCATCCAGATCATCGGAAAAACAGATCAATTTTGTGGGAATGTCTGAAATAACCTCAAACGCATTGCGGATCATGGTTGTGCGGGCAACCTCGCCAAATGTACCGATATGGGGCAAACCCGATGGGCCATAACCCGTTTCAAACAAAACGAAACCCTTTTCAGGCGCGCCCTTTTGAAAACGTTTCAACAGCTTGCGCGCCTCTTCGAACGGCCAAGCTTTGCTTTTCATTCCCGCATTGCGCATATCAGACATGGTTTTATTCCAGATTGAGGTTGGTTTTGTTCACCTCTCCTATTGCCCCGCGCGCCTGTGGTCAATAATCTGCGTTACGAAACAAAGGAAATATCATGTCTGATTCAGATACAACACCCTGGTCCGCCCAAGACGCGCTTGTCGCGATGATGGTTGCCGCATCCGTTGCCGACCAAGCGATCAAAACGATCGAGCTTTTGTCAATTGAACGCATCGTCAATCACCTACCAGTGTTTGCCGGTTACAACACCGATCATTTGCGATCCGTATCCAATTCGGTTTTCGATCTGATGGAAATCGATGATGGGCTTGATGCGCTATTTGGTTTGGTCAAAGACGCTTTGCCAGAAAAGCTTTATGAAACTGCGTATGCGCTATGCTGTGATGTGGCCGCCGCCGATGGGCGCTTGCGCGAAGAAGAGTTACGGTTTTTACAAGAAACCCGTTACGAACTGGAAATTGATCGTCTGCGCACCGCTGCGATTGAATGGGGTGCACGTGCACGCCATATGACCCTATAACGCGCGGGGCGATTACGCCCCGTAAACCTTGGCCCAACGTGCGATCAGTTGATGTTGTAAAATGCGGCTGCCCCGCGCCCAAGATTTTGCCCCCGGTGCGCGATCGGTTTGATCCTTGGCAATGGCGGCGCGTTTACGTTGATCTGCGGTGAAAATCGCGAATGCCAATTGGCGCCCGTTGGGGCATTCCACATATCCCGCCAATGCGGATGTGAAATTCAACGTTCCCGTTTTTGCCACCACGGATACGCCCGCAATCGGTGCTGCTTTCCAATTCGCATCGCGCAGCCCGATGTCTTTAAGCAATCCGCGCAGCGGCCCGTTCCAGCCATCGCGGCGCAGCAACAATACCATGTCGCGCCCGCTGATCCGTGATCCATCGCCCAGCCCCGAATGATCGACAAATTTCGCACCCTTCACCTTGTAGGTTTTTGCCAACCAATTCCCCATCTCTTTGCCAGACGCGGCCAAAGATTTACCAGAAACCTTGCGCCGTTTGCTGGCTGTCAGGCCAACTACCTCGGCCGTGAGATTATTGGAAAACTTCAGCATATCACGGGTGATCGCGGCCAAGCTATCACTGTTATATTGCGCCAAAACTACGCCACGCGGATTGGTGCGTGTGGTTGTGGGATTGGGCAATGTCACGCCCAGTTCCTGTGCAATTGCGCGAAATGTTTCGGCCGCGTAATTTGCGGGTGCGCGTACGGGCAACCAACGGCTCCCGCCGCCGCCCAATGCACCAGACGCCACCGTCCAATGATCAGCACCATTCACCGAACGATATGCATACACAGGGAATTTACGCGCCGCGGTGTTCAATTTTATGCCCGACACACGTGGCGCATATTTGCGCCCTTTTGCGGTCAGGCTGATTTCATGCCCCGAACCATTGCGTTTCCATTCAAAAAACACACGGTTGAAATTCAAATTCAACCCAGACACGGACGCATTATATCCCACGTGATCCAACTGTTCCTTATCAATCACACGTTGATACGGGAGCGCATCGGAATGCACCTGAAATTTGCCTGCAACACCGCGAATACCCTTCGTGGCAAGCCGCTGTGCCATTGCGCCCAGCGCATCGGTATCCAACAATGGATCACCACCGCCCATCAGGGTTAAATCACCTTGCAGCACACCGTTCGCCACCTTGCCCGATCCAACAAGGCGCGTCACATAATGAAAATCGCTGCCCAAATTGCGCAAACCATATAATGTGGTCGCCACCTTGGTTACACTGGCGGGCGGTAATGATTTGCCTGCGTTCACTTGTTCCAACACACGCCCTGTGGCCACATCCATCACGACGATGGATTGATCGCCAGATACCGCATATTTCGCCATGATCTGTGACAGGCTTGGAATTGGCACAACAACACGTTTCGCACCTGTTGGTGCAACCTGTGTTTGGGCAATCGCAACGCTTGAAGTACAAGCAGCAAGGCTGGCTAAAAATAACCGGCGAGAAAGACGGGAATGGTTCAAATCACTACGCATGCGTATATCTTAGAACAAGATCAATTAAGGGCAAGTCACTTATCGTTGCCATTCTCCGCGTGCGCGGATTTCTGTGCTGGACATGTTCACCATTGGCCCTGTGAGCAGTGTCCAACAAGGGGCCGCGCGATAAGGCAGCGCATTTGAACGCCGCGCTTTCAGGCGATAATCACGATAGCGGCGTGCCGCTGGCGAACATCCCGCCGCCAGTTGATCACCGGGGCGCGCCAAGACGCCAATCGGCATCATATGCATGATTTCATCCCAACGATCCCAGCGATGAAACGTCGCCAGATTATCCGCCCCCATCAACCACACAAACCGCACCCCCAGATATCGTTGCTGAATTTTTTGCAAAGTCTGTGCTGTGTATCGCGTGTTAAATCGCCGTTCTAAATCGGTGATCACAATACGCGGATGGTTATCCACCAACTGTTCACAGGCCAGAACGCGGCGATCAATATCGGCCGGACCCTCTGATTTTAAAGGATTGCCGGGGCTGACCAGCCACCAAACCTGATCCAGCCCAAATTCCTTGAGCGCCCATTTGGAAATATGCAAATGCCCCGCATGGGGTGGATCAAACGAACCACCCAACAATCCCACACGCAGACCAGCAGTGGCAATCGGCATCCCGCGCATGTGTTTTTCCTGTGCAATTCAAACTTAAAACAGGTGTAAAGAAGTTTTGGGGATCATCCAAGGCGAAAAGAGGGGCGTGTTGGTCACATCGCGCCTAGGTTCAATAAGTAACTAATTTGACTTCGTCGGGATTGAAGCCCACGCATCATTGGGCAATCCGACGAACGTATCCGTTAAACTTGATGGGACGCCAGCCACCAAACATTGCCACATGGGTCTTATATTCCCGCCATTCGGTCGCCATGTGGTCGATCATTTGGCTCCATCAATGATGTCACACCCAGACGAAGTGCAGATTGGTAAGTTCTATCAGCATTTTCAACGTAGATATGCATCTGGGATATATTGGCAGCATGGTCATCAGTACATTCATTCAGCATAATCAAAAAATTGCCGATCAAAAGGCGGGCATGCTGAACGCTGCCATCGTCGTACCTGTTGTCCCTGACGATCGTTGCTTCGAACGCGCGCACCAAGAATTTCATCAAACAATCGGCCCCTCGAACTGTAAAGCAGGGCGTAACCGGTTATAGCATCGTATCAGAGAGGTTTTTTCCGTTCACGAGGTACTCCTTGCTGCGGTTTGAACAAGATGTCAGAAACGTTCAACGTCTGCAATGTTCACATCGCGAACCTAACAGATTCAAGAACCTATCCCCATCAAACCGCTTTTCGTTGCGATGGCGTTTGATAACTGCCCTTGCCACCTTCCCCAACGGCTTTGGATAAATACCTGTACATTCCCGCATCGCCCCCCTAAACGCTCTCTTTCCCTTCCAGAATCCCAAACCTAGGATCAAACACAGTGAAACAAACAATCGCAGCGGCACTGGATGCTCGCGGATACACAACGCTGACCGCCGTGCAACAAGCCGTGACCGAACCAGACACATCGGGGCGCGATATGTTGGTCTCGGCTCAAACTGGGTCGGGTAAAACACTGGGGTTTGGTCTGGCGATTGCGCCAACGCTGTTGGGCGACGCTGATGTGTTTGAACAAGCGGGATCACCATTGGCGTTGATCATCGCACCGACACGCGAATTGGCGTTACAAGTGAAGCGCGAATTGGATTGGTTATTTGCCAAGGCTGGCGCGACTGTTCGATCTACTGTTGGTGGTATGGATATGCGCGATGAACGTCGTGCATTGGCGCGTGGTGCGCATATTGTTGTCGCCACGCCTGGGCGTTTGCGCGATCACATTATGCGCGGTTCGATTAACCTAGGTTCCTTGCGCGCTGTTGTCTTGGACGAAGCGGATGAAATGCTTGATCTTGGCTTTCGCGAAGATCTGGAATTCATCCTCGAAAACGCACCCGCCGATCGCCAAACATTATTGTTTTCGGCCACCGTGCCAAATGCCATCGCCAAGCTCGCCAAAAGTTATCAAAAGGATGCGTTGCGCATCGCCGCCACCAGTGGCGAAACACAACATGCCGATATTGATTACCACGCTTGTCGCGTTGCCCCGCGCGACGGTGAAAATGCGATTATCAATGTTCTGCGCTATTACGAGGCACCAAATGCATTGGTGTTTTGCAATACCCGCGCCATGGTTAATCGATTAACCACGCGCCTATCCAACCGTGGGTTTTCTGTGGTTGCTTTGTCGGGTGAATTGTCACAATCCGAACGCACACATGCGCTTCAGGCAATGCGCGATGGGCGTGCGCGGGTTTGTGTTGCAACCGATGTGGCGGCACGCGGTATTGACCTGCCAAACCTTGATTTGGTGGTCCACGCTGAAATTCCGATTAACCAAGAAACATTGCTCCATCGTTCTGGCCGTACAGGCCGCGCGGGGCGCAAAGGTGTCAGTGTCATGATCGTCCCGCCATCTGCACGGCGCAAGTGCGAGCGATTGTTAAGCTCGGCCAAGCTCACCGCAAATTGGACAGATGCACCAACCGCAAAAATGGTGTCCGCCAAGGACGAAGAACGCATGTTGGAAAACCCCGATTGGTTGGCAGATATCGCCCCATCTGATGCGGGCACGGTTGAAAAAATCACGGAACAATTTAGCGCAACGCAAATCGCGGCGGCCTATCTGCGCCTTTATCGTGAAAAACACACCGCACCCGAAGAGTTATCGACCCCAAATGATGATAAAAACACACCGCGCAAGGCCTTTGGCCCAAGCGTTTGGTTTTCATTGGCGGGTGGGCGAAACGCAGGTGCAGAACCGCGCCGCTTGTTGCCAATGGTGTGCAAGCTGGGGAATATTTCAAGCGACGATATCGGTGCGATCCGTTTGCAATCGGATATGTCATTCATCGAAATCCGCAAATCCGCGGTGGCTGGTTTCTTGGCCGCTGTTGGACCAGATATGGTGCTCGAGGACGGCGCGCCGTTAACCCAATTGGCGAGTGCGCCAAAACTGGATAAATCAAGTGGCCGTGGCAAGCCGCGCCATAACGATCGTAAACCACGCGGCAATGACAATCGTGACCGTAAAACAGGTGGTCGTGATGATCGCCATGTTGATCGCAAAGCCGCCCCGACGGATAAGCCAAAGTCAGACAAACGAAATGCGAACACCGCGTGTGGCCCAATTGATTGGAATGATGATCCAAAACCAAAGGTCAGAAAACCCAAAGGCGGTGGCAAAACTTCACGCACCCCACGAGATAAGGATGCCCCAAGCGGCCCCAAGCCCCCAGCAGGTAAACCATCAAGCAAGAAAAACCGCGCACGCAAAGCCGCGGCCAAGGATGCAAAAAAACAAAAAAACCGAAATGGGTGAACGACATCTGCGCGTTTCGTGTGTTGGTGTTGCTTGGTAATCATTGATCTTAACATACTGCACAAATGCTACCCAATACGCATAAAATCTGTGTAAAATTTACACCACCTATGCGTTAATATCCTTACCAGTATTGCATCGGTTTTATCGGAAGAATACTCCGTAGCAAAAGCGTGACAAGAGCGATGGCGCGCATTGTAAGGACGAGTATTTTGGATATTCCACAAGCGGCAATTGATCTGTTGCGTATCGCGCATTTATTTTGTTTTGCTGCGGGTATGGGCACCGCACTTTACTTCGATTTTCGCGCGCTGGGCGCGATCAGCCGCCCATCAACAACCGAAGACATTGCACAATTGGAACATATTCACAATTGGATCGCGGTCGCGTTTTTGGGGTTATGGATCACGGGCATTGCGTTGGTTTACGTGCGTACCGGATTTCAGATTTCCGCGTTTTCGCCCAAACTGTGGCTGAAACTTGGCTTGATGACATTGATGACATTGAACACGAAAATCATCGCAGCGTTTATCATGCCTTTGATGCGCAACAATGTACATCGTGCTCTGTCTGATCTGCCGCTCATGCGTTATGTGGCGGCATCACAGGCGGCGATTTTATCAATGTTTTGCTGGTCGTCCGGGGTATTTTTGGGCGCAAGCGTCGTGTTAAAAACCGCACCTTGGGACGTGTTAATTCCTTTGTTCGTTGGCTGGTTCATCCTGTTGACCGTCGCGGGACAGTGTGTGGCAATCCTTGCCTACAAATTGGCGACCCGCGATGCACGAAACATTGCCAACACCGCCGCGCCTTAACCCGCGCAGCGCATCGCGCCCCGATTTGAAATGTGTTAAAAAACTTCAAATCAGAGCGTCACTTTTTATAATAAAACTATCGAATAATTTCGTTACAGATCACGCCGCTGCGGCCTCTGCACGTTTCATTTTTTGATGCTCATCTTCGATCAGGCCGATTTTCCAATATCCACTGATGTATACATCTTCGCGTGGTAAATTGACCTCGTTTGTCAAAAATCCGCGCAGCGATTTGATCACGCCACTTTCGCCAGCGATACAGGTTTGGCATGTGCCCGTTGGCCAATCCATCGCGCGAATGAAATCTTCTTGGGCGGTGGATGCGTGATGCGGGTTTTCATGCACCAGCCAATGAATATCAATTCCCTTTGGCGCATCAATATCCTGTTTATCCTCGGGCGATGTGATTTCAAAAATCGCCACACCTTTGGCATCGCGCGGCATGGTTTCCAAAACCGCCCCCGCCACTGGTAATGCCGACATATCCGCCGCGACCAAATACCAATCTGCATAAAATTCATTAAGTTTAAGCGCACTTGGCCCGCGAAATCCCAGAAAATCCCCTGCCTTGGCATTGCACGCCCACGCGCTTGCAGGCCCTTCATCGCCGTGATCGACAAAATCAATATCCATTTCCAAAACTTCACCGCGATAGGCACGCACCGTATATGTGCGCACGGTCGGGCGACCATTTTCCAATTCATGTGTGAAATCGTCACGGCTCTGCCCCGCGGCGGGCATGAAAATCTTGCAATTCGCACCAGCACAATCTGGCGTAATCCCCGCCAGCTCTGGCCCTTGAAACGTTACACGGATCATATTCGGGGTCAGATGTTGTACCGTTTTTACGGTCAACACGCGCGGGCTTGGGCGTTGGGGTTTTATCATGATTTGCGCACTTTCTATCGTAAAATTCAATTCCTAGTATTTTAGTTGGTTATAAATGTCCAGATCAAAGCGTGAAAATCACGACGTCCCATTGAAACAGGTCTGCCAACCCGCTAAACCGCAATGAAACTTTTAATCTCGGAGCATCCAACATGGCATCTTATCAATATGTGTATCACATGGACGGCGTGTCCAAAACCTATCCCGGTGGCAAAAAATGCTTTGAAAATGTGCGCCTGTCATTCCTGCCCGGTGTAAAAATCGGCGTGGTTGGGGTGAACGGCACGGGTAAATCCACTTTGATGCGCATCATGGCGGGGATTGATAAGGATTTCACAGGTGAAGCATGGGCGGCAGAGGGCGCGCGCGTTGGCTACCTACCCCAAGAACCCCATTTGGATGAAACGCTGAATGTGCGCGAAAACGTGATGCTCGCCGTTGCCGATCAAAAGGCGGTATTGGATAAATACAACGAACTTGCGATGAACTATTCCGAAGAAACCGCCGATGAAATGGCGAAACTTCAGGATGAAATCGACGCGGCTGATCTGTGGAACCTTGATGCGAGCATCGACATCGCGATGGAAGCATTGCGCTGCCCCGCTGATGATGCGGATGTGTCCAAACTTTCTGGTGGTGAAAAACGCCGTGTGGCCTTGTGCAAATTGCTCTTGGAAAAACCAGATATGTTGCTCTTGGACGAACCGACAAACCATCTGGATGCGGAAACTATCGCATGGCTGCAAAACCATTTGATCGATTACAAAGGCACAATTTTGATCGTCACCCACGATCGTTATTTCCTTGATGATATCACATCGTGGATTTTGGAATTGGATCGCGGGCGCGGCATCCCATACGAGGGCAACTATTCCGCATGGCTGGAACAAAAGGCCAAGCGCATGTCACAAGAGGCACGCGAAGACAAATCCAAACAAAAAACGCTGGAACGCGAATTGGAATGGATGCGTCAGGGTCAAAAAGCCCGCCAAGCCAAACAAAAGGCACGGATCAACGCCTATAACGAGCTGGCCGAACAATCCGAACGGGACAAGGTCGGGCGTGCACAAATCATTATCCCCAACGGCCCACGTCTGGGTTCCAAGGTGATCGAGGTTGAAAACTTGTCCAAGGCATTTGGCGACAATCTGTTGATTGATGATCTGTCATTCTCGCTCCCCCCTGGTGGGATCGTTGGCGTGATTGGCCCCAATGGTGCGGGTAAATCCACGCTGTTTCGGATGCTGACAGGCCAAGAAACGCCCGACAGTGGCACATTGGAATTTGGTGACACGGTGAAATTATCCTATGTCGATCAATCCCGCGATGCGCTGGATGACAAGAAAACCGTCTGGGATGAAATTTCGGGTGGTTCCGACATCATCAAACTGGGCGACGCAGAGGTAAACTCTCGCGCTTATTGTTCATCATTCAATTTCAAAGGCGGCGATCAACAAAAACCGCTTGGCCTGTTGTCAGGTGGTGAACGCAACCGCGTGCATATGGCAAAATTGCTCAAGGATGGCGGCAATGTGTTGCTGCTCGATGAACCGACAAACGATCTGGATGTCGAAACACTTCGTGCACTAGAAGACGCGCTCACAGATTTCGCAGGCTGCGCCGTGGTCATTTCCCACGATCGCTTTTTCCTCGATCGGATCTGTACCCACATGCTCGCGTTTGAGGGCGACAGCCATGTCGAATGGTTCGAAGGCAACTTTGAAGATTACGAAGAAGACAAAAAACGCCGCCTAGGCCCCGATGCGCTGGAACCAAAGCGTGTGAAATATAAGAAGTTTACGCGGTAATACACTTGCATTTCATAGCCAGACGCAACACTGCGTTTGGCTTTTGTCAGAGGTTACAATGCAACAAGGCTATAACTATCAGCTCAACAAAACAGTGAGCGCAATCTGTGAAGTCATCGGATGGTTTCTTGTGTTATTTGGAATCATCTTATTTTGCTATCTTCTCGCAACCCAAAGCCCACAATCACATATCTTTGGCAGCGAATTGGCAAAGCAACTGTATATTCTTTCTGTGCTCGAACCGCTAATCATTTCAATCGCTGGAATTTTCACCGTGATGCAAGCGCAAAACACCCGCGCAAATATCGACACTGCCGAAGCGACCAGAGAATTACTAAATCGCTCTTCGACTTCGCCAAATTTTGATAAATCAAAGTTGCATACCAAGTCAGAACCGACATTGGGTAAACCAAAAATCAACTTCGATTAATTCTCACCACCCTCCCGCCGTGCTTTCATCCGCGCTTCCATTTCCAGCTCCGCGATTGTTTTCTGGCGATAGCCGTTCATCAATTCGTCAATGCTCAAACCTTCTTCGCGGATGTGTAATGTATTGGCCAGCCGTCCCATCACGAAACAGCGTAACACAGCGTTGATTTGTGTTGTGTAATGGGGGCCAAGCGCGCGGAAATATTTAATTACATCGGCGTCCATGCGGATGCTGATCTTTTCTTTTTTGGGTGGAACGGGTGCGTTGATGTCAATCTCGTCCCATTCAGGGGGCAATGCCCCGCGCATGTTCCAGATTAAAAAATTGCTTTGTAAATCCAGCGCGCTGTCCATGAATTGCGTCAGGGCGCGTTTTTGTTTTTGTGCATTTGTTGTCATGACAAACAGATTGCCAGACGGGTGTTTACATTTTGCCAAGCATTCGCGCGGCGCATTTACCCGCCCTTAACCCGCCCGCCACATGTCGCACGTTTGTCCGCCATGTGTCCCACGTCTGTCACACGGGCGTTTTATTCAATTCGGCCAGCAATGCGGGCAGCTCTGAAATATGTTTCAAGCGGCGGTATTTTGGTGCATCCACGGGTTCATCCGCGCTCTCTAATTGCCATGTGACCGTATGGGGCAAATACACGCCCCAACCCCCTGCATCAATCGCAGGAACCACATCGGATTTCATCGAATTCCCGATCATTAAACAGTGTTCAGGCGCCACATCAAACCCATCAAAAATCTCGGTATATTTTGGCGCGTCTTTTTCGATCACCACATGGATTTCATCAAAATAATCGCGCAGGTTTGATCGATCTAATTTATGGTTTTGATCCACCAAATCACCCTTGGTAATCACCACCAATTTATAGGATTTGCGCAAACTGGTTAAAACATCAACCAACCCTTCTGGCATTTCCATCGGATGGCGCAAAATGGCGCGCCCCGCATCCATCACCCGCCCGATTTCGCGTGCGCTGATTTGGTAATCTGAAATCTTTAACGCCGCCTCGATCAACGACAAGGTATAGCTTTTCACACCATAGCCAAGCGTGGGAACATTGGCGCGTTCGACCCCCAATAAAATATCGGCGATATCCTCGTTTGGCGCATATTTTGCCAACACATCCGCCAATACAAATTCCGCCGCGATGAAAAATTTTCCCTCTTCCCAAAGCGTGTCATCCGCATCGAAACAAACATGTGTAATCATTGGTCTTTCCTATTCAATTGCAATGCGTGGTCGCCCGCTTGCTGTGACGGTTATTTGTGCTGAAACAAACACTTGCCGGTTTTCTACATCAGCAGTTTGAATGTCTTGTGACACTTGAATACGCACATCCTGTGCGCCCGCCGCAATGGCCGCCGCGTGGGCGCGATTTTTCAATTCTTGTTCCAGCTTTGCCAATGCTTGGGTCTGATCATCAAACATCTGAGGGCCGTTATCAAGAAATGTCTGAAAACGCCCTTCGCCGGCACTATTCACTTCGCCCGTTTCGCGCATGGTTATCTGGCCCACCACCGCGCCAATTGCATTGGCGACACCACCGTGTTCGGGTAAAATTGTCGTGGTGTTCAACCGATCGCCAACCGCGCCGTAATACGACCGCGCTGATGCACCCAGCCCGATGACGGGCAGGTTCAAACCCGCCTTGATCGCAACAACATTACGATGATTATTCAGCCCCGATTTCATTAACGCATGGCGCGCCAATTCGCGCGGGGAACCGTCGAAAATTGGTTCCTCTGCGAATGCGGCTTCTAACAATGCCTCGCTGGTTTGTTGGGTCAGTTGATCAACAATTTTTTGCGCTAACTCAGGCGCATCACGCGCCACACAAACACCCGCCCCCGTGCGTTGGCGCGCAAATAGCGTCAGTGCCTTTTCAGCCGCGCCAATATCCCAAATATCAACCCGCCCCAAAACATGGCTCGCATCCGATGCGGTGATCGCACTGACGATCACAAGTCCGCGCGAAATCAACCGATCAAGCGCCCCCAATTCCACCCGTGTTTGCAACACATCACCTAGCGGTTTTGGTGTATCGCCGATGCGTTCTAACAGCCGCAAATCACGTGCATCCAAACCTGCGGGAGACCGATCAAAACCTTGCACGGGCACAACAAACCGCGCGGTAAATTCACCCACGCGCCAATCATTTATTTGCCGATCTAAGGTGGCGTGAACCAGTTCCGGCCAATCCTTTGCCAGCAACGAAATCGGCAACACACGGCGCGGGCCAAGCTGTAATCCACCGCTCAAGCCATCCTTGTCGATATGCACCTCTGAATCCCCGCCCAGACCCGTCGTGCGCATTGCAACCGCCTCCACCATGGTGCGCAAACCACCCACACTTGCACCATCAGGATCAATCATCGGGCGCCCATCGCGCAGCAATGCGATATCCGTGGTCGTGCCACCAATATCAGACACCAACGCATCGGTTGCATCGGTTAACCAACGCGCCCCCACGATGGATGCGGCGGGTCCAGACAGGATGGTTTCAATCGGTTTTTCACGGGCTTGATCCGCACTGATCAATGCGCCATCACCACGCACAACCATCAAGGGTGCGTTGATATTCAGATCACACAACAACCCTTCGGTCGCAGCGATCAGATGGTCGATCATGCCAATCAGGCGCGCATTCAACACCGCTGTCATCGCACGTTTCGGTCCGCCCAATTTCGCGCTCAGATCGTGCGAGCAAGACACGGGCAACGCACAGGTTTCGCGCACAATTTCACGCGCTTCCACTTCATGCACGGGGTTGCGTGTGGCAAACTGGCTCGCGATTGCGATGCCCGATAAATCACCCGCGATTTTCGCCAGCTCAGCGCGCAAATGCACCACATCCAACGGTGCAATTTCGCCACCCGCATGGTTGTGACCACCCGTAACAAAAACCACCGGATCGCCCTTTAGCGCGGCTTCCAATCCTTGGCGCGCAACGTCCTTTTCCGAAAACCCAATCAGGATCAAACCAACGCGCCCACCCTGCCCCTCGACCAGCGCGTTTGTGGCCAGTGTGGTGGACATGGACGCCATTGCAATCTGGGATTTATCCGCGCCAGATTGTTCCAAAACGGATGCAATTGCGCGTGAAATGCCCACGGATAAATCTTGACGCGTGGTTAGGGATTTCGCGGATGCGACAACCGTTTCCTCGTCGCGGATCAACACCGCATCGGTATATGTTCCACCCGTATCAACACCCAACATCAACGCCATGTTCACAATCCTTTTCGATTGCACCAGATGTAGCGTGTTGAATTTTTTATGTCAGTCGAAAAAAGACGCTTTCACACCAGTTTAAGCAATATAGCGCAGCGCGTTTCGCGCCAGATGTTGCAACTGTTTGGCGTAATTTTCATTACTGGCATCGGCGACACCTGCCACACCAAATGATTGTCGCATCATCGACATGCCAATCATTGCAGCCAAGAACATGGCTACGCGTTCCTTTGCCCACGCGCTCCCAACGATGGTTTCCAGTGGTGCGACCACACGTTTTGTGAAATCCTCTTGTACCATCGCGCCAACCTCTGGGTCGGTGACATTTGCGATCAACATCTGAACCACGGCTTGACCAGTGCCATCATCGCAAAGCCGAGCGATCAACACCTTTGCAACGTCTGGATTGCGGCTTTCAAACAATTCTGGCCAGTCATAAACATCGGCCAAAGTGGCGTTAAACAGGCCGAGTTTCGATCCAAAATAGCGCGACACAAGTGCGACATCGACACCGACCTCTGATGTAATATCGCGCAAAGACACGTTGGAATAGCCATGCGCCCAAAATTGTTTGCGTGCCACATTCAAAATGGCGGATTTGGTTTTATCTGATTTGCTCATATCAGAGCATTGTCGCGATGTACTGTGTATGTCAACGTCAATTGACTTGGACGTTGCGAAACGATGGGTTTCGCCCAAACCTGCGCCATTTCGCGCAGTTGTGCCCACGCCAGTGTCAGTATTTGATCACGACATATCCAATTCGGGGACGCAGATGTCAAAAGCCCAAACAATCATGATTCTTGGTGGTTACGGCGTGTTTGGTGGCCGTTTGGCCGAATTATTGTCGGATACACCATTTCAAATTTACATCGCAGGGCGTAATTTGGCCAAAGCGCGTACATTTTGCGCGGCGCAATCTGGCACGGCGCAATATACACCCATCGGCGTTGATCGTAATGCCATTGCACCAATTTTAGTTGATCTGCGCCCCGATGTATTGATCGATGCCACCGGCCCATTCCAAGAATACGGCGATGATCCATATAACGTGTTGTCGGCATGTATTGCCGCTGGTGTAAACTATCTTGATTTTGCCGATGGCTCTGACTTTGTCTATGGCACATCGCAATTTGACGCCGCCGCCAAGGATGCTGATATTTTCATGCTCTCTGGCGTGAGCAGCTTTCCTGTATTAACCGCCGCCGTGATCCGCGAAATGGAAAACACGATGGTGGTGCAACAGGTTACAGGTGGCATTGCGCCATCGCCCTATGCGGGGATCGGGTTAAACGTGATGCGCGCCGTTGTTGGCTATGCAGGTGGTGATGTGAAACTCACTCGCGGTGGTGTTGTCACCCGTGCAATCGGGCTTGGCGAAAGCAAATATTTCACCGTGGCACCCCCTGGTGAATTGCCGTTGCGCAATTTGCGCTTTTCACTGGTTGATGTTCCCGATCTACAGGTCATTCCACGCGCCCATCCCGACATCACCGACATTTGGATGGGGGCAGGCCCCGTGCCCGAGTCCTTGCATCGTATTTTGAACCTGTTGGCAAAGGCGCGTGCAAAGTTCAACTTGCCAGCGTTCACACGATTTTCGCCGCTATTTTATTGGGTTTTGAACCGTATGAAGTTTGGCGAACATCGTGGCGGAATGTTTGTCCACGGCAAGGGAACACGCAAAGGCCAACTCCATGAAATGTCGTGGCATTTATTGGCAGAGGGCGACGATGGCCCCTTCATCCCATCCATGGCGATCGAGGTGATATTGCGCAAGTTTTTGCGCGGGGAACGCCCCGAAAACGGTGCGCGTCCTGCTACAAATGCATTGTCACTCGCAGATTATGATATGGCGTTTAACAATCGCACAATTATCACGGGTTGGCGTGAAAGCATTACCAGTGATACCCCGATTTATCGCCAAATTTTGGGCGCGGCGTTTGATACCCTGCCAAAACAGGTTCAGGATTTACACAATGTTACTCGTCCGCGTCGCTGGTCGGGGAATGCTACTGGCGAACATGGAAATTCACGCGTGGCGCGTATCATTGCGCGCATGTTTGGATTTGCCACAACAGATGGTGAAATTCCTGTCAGCGTCACCTTTACCCCATCAAAAAACAGCGAGCTGTGGGAACGCGATTTCGATGGGCAAAAATTTTGCTCTACCCAATCTATTGGTACGGGGCGCGATGCGCATTTGTTAACCGAACGCTTTGGCGTGATCCGCGTTTCAATGGCGCTCGTTATCCGCGATGATCGCTTATATTTGCAACCACGGCGCTGGTCCTTCTTGGGTATTCCCATGCCAAAATTCCTGTTGCCAAGTGGGGACAGTTTTGAATCCACCCTTGATGGGAAATTTCATTTCAACGTGCGGATCGCCGCCCCATTCGTGGGTTTAATCGCAGCCTATCGCGGTACGCTCACCCCTGATAAATAACGCCACGTTTCATTTGGCGTTTTGTTTGGCAACACGCTAACCTGCCACCAAACAACCCAAGGGACAGAACCATGCTCAATACGCTGACACTCGACATTGATGACAATATCGCATTGGTCACGTTAAACCGCCCCGACAAGAAAAACGCGATGTCATTTGAAATGATGCAGGAACTGGCCGCAACGGGTGCAGAGCTTGCGCAGACCGCAGGATTGCGTGCGGTGATTATCCAAGGTGCGGATAACACATTTTGTTCGGGCATTGATCTGGCTAGTTTGATGTCGCTTGCGGGTGATTTGGAAGGCGTGAAAAAACGCATGGTCGAAGTCCCCGAAGGTGCGCCAAATGAATTCCAAGCCCCCTCCGCAATCTGGGCCGAAGTGCCCGTTCCCGTGATTGCGGTAATCGAAGGTGTGTGTTTTGGCGCGGGCGCACAGCTTGCACTTGGCGCGGATTTTCGTATCGCCGCCGAGGATGCCAAATTCGCGATTATGGAGGCCAAATGGGGTCTGATCCCCGATATGGGCATTTCCCAATCCCTGCCCCGTTTGATGCGCGCCGATCAAGCGCTTGATCTGATCATGACAGGGCGCGTTTTGGATATGAAAGAGGCGAAAAAACTGGGGCTTATCACCCATGTTGCCGCCGATCCTTTGGCCGTTGCCATGGGGATGATTGATGGGTTGAAACAACAATCCCCCGATGCATTGGCCGCGTCCAAACGGCTGGTCAATGAAACATGGGGCACCACCAAATCCGCCCTGAATACAGAAGCACACATTCAGGCCGAAATCATCGGTGGCAAAAACCAGATGGAAAAGGTCGCCGCGCAAATGGCCAAACGCCCGCCCAAGTTCACCTAAGCCCACTTGCCAGCGCCCATTGTGCGCGTTAAGGCAACATCCATGTCACAGAACCCACCAAATCTGCGCCCTGATCTGGCGCCCCGCGCACGTATTGTGGAACCAACCCGCCACGGCCAGCCGAAAATCGGCATGGTATCGCTGGGCTGTCCCAAGGCATTGGTAGATAGCGAACGCATCCTGACACGCCTGCGCGCCGAAGGCTACGCCATCAGCCCCGATTACACAGGAGCCGAGGCCGTGATCGTCAACACCTGTGGTTTCCTTGATAGCGCCAAGGCCGAAAGCCTTGATGCCATTGGCGAGGCATTATCGGAAAATGGCAAGGTGATCGTCACGGGCTGTTTGGGTGCAGAAGAAGACTACATTCGCGGTACGCACCCATCCGTGCTCGCCGTTACTGGCCCCCATCAATATGAACAGGTGCTGGATGCCGTCCACGCCGCCGTGCCACCCGCGCCCGATCCCTATATCGATCTGTTGCCTGCAAGCGGTGTGTCATTGACCCCGCGCCATTACAGTTATCTCAAAATCTCTGAGGGTTGTAATCACAAGTGCAAATTCTGCATCATTCCTGATATGCGCGGGCGTCTGCAATCCCGCCCAGCGCATGCGGTGCTACGCGAGGCGGAAAAACTGGTGGATGCAGGGGTTAAGGAATTGCTGGTCATTTCCCAAGATACATCCGCTTACGGCGTTGATATCAAACATGCCGTTGATCGCGATCACCGCGCACATATCACCGATCTGACCCGCGATCTGGGGTCCCTTGGTGCTTGGGTGCGGCTCCATTATGTTTACCCATACCCCCATGTGCGCGATCTGATCCCGATCATGGCGGATACGTCCAATAACGTGCTGCCCTATATGGATATTCCGTTTCAACACAGCCACCCAGATGTGTTGAAACGCATGGCGCGCCCAGCGAAATCATCCAACACATTGGCCGAAATCGCCGCGTGGCGCGACACTTGCCCAGATATCACCCTGCGTTCGACATTTATCGTCGGCTACCCCGGTGAAACCGAGGCGGAGTTTCAGCATCTGTTGGATTGGCTGGACGAGGCACAATTGGATCGCGTCGGCTGTTTTCAATATGAAAACGTCGATGGCGCACGTTCAAACGCGCTGCCCGATCATGTGGCGGATGATGTGAAACAAGACCGCTGGAATCGTTTCATGGAAAAATCCCAAGCAATATCAGAGGCGAAATTAGCCGCCAAAGTTGGCACCACCATGGATGTGATTATCGACGATATAGACGAGGACGGCATCGCCACCTGTCGCACCAAAGCAGACGCGCCAGAGATTGACGGCAACCTGTTTATTGATGAGCGCACGGATGCGTTGAGCGTTGGGGATATTGTCAGCGTCGAGGTTGATGAAGCGAGTGAATATGATTTGTGGGGTCGCCTTGGTTAGAAACACCAAGACCAACCAATGACATTAATAGCAACGCAGAGCCTGACCTTGGGACGGTGCGAAGCGCCTTCCCAGGGGGAAGGTCAGGCGCGGGCCATATGGCCCGGTAGGTAAGGTCACTCATCGCAGAGATGCATTTGAACGGCTAACTAATATATCATGGCCTCTAACAAATTGTTCGAGGATTTTTTCAGGCGTTTTGTTTTTAGGCCCAAGAATAACCTCAGATATAGTTGACCTATCCTTTGGAAGCGAAACCTCACGATATGGTACGAACTTATTGTGTTTTACATGAAGTAACATACTAGACGGATCATAATCGTCGTTCGTCGCTCCAGAGCTTAATCTCCATTCTCGCTCCTCGTGAAATGCAGGATTTTTATACATAAACGTATTAGTCACTATTCTTTCCACTAGCCCTCTGTGCATAATAATATCGTCGACATTCGAGATATCTAGGTGTTCGTCCAACATCTCACTAATTATCGTGTCTTGCTGGTCTTTATCATAAATCACTTTCGACAAAGCGATTGGGCTTCCATTGTCACAATATTCCAACTCAGAAAGTTTTTGGGTAGAAAACCCAATGCAAATCCCTTCGGCGTCAGATGCGTATCCTCGCCACTGGCTTAGTAAATCTCTTTCTTCTGAAAAACACATGCTAAGCAAATCAAGTCCAGACCTACTAAAAACTTTATCAAAAAGACTAAATACATCGGTTTTGCCTTTCAATAGCAGCCCATTTTCAATTGATGTTAGCTTCTCTCTAAATCTTTCAAAAAACCATCGCCCTTCCAAGCTATCATTAGACATAGACATAGAAGACAAACGAAGTTTATTCGCCGTCCAAATCGACATAAATACCTCGTTGCTACAATAGTAATAAAGAGTATCAGGGGCAGGTATGCGCATCTCGAAATCTCAGGCTTTAAATTGGTTGTGTCACAACGTTAAGATTAACAGCGGTTGATAACAACCCTAGCACCCGTACCTCGGGGTGGGCGTTCGCGCCCTCCCCATGGGGGAGGTACGGGCGCGGGCGGCTGTCGCCGCCTTTGTTTTTAGTCACAAACCCCACGTCTACCCCCCCAACTTCACCAAATCGGTAAAATTTGGCACTTATTTTGCCGCAATTCCCTCCTATTTTCTAGATATGGAACAGAGACAGCCAAATTATTATCCCCCTTACAGCCGCCCCGAACGGGTGGCGGATGGGATGATGCATGTCTTGGGGATCATCGGATCTTTGGTTGGGGGTGTTGCGCTGTTGATCTTGGTCACGCGCATTGGCGAGCGGGGCGATATTGCCGCCGCTACGGTTTATGCCATCGCAATGGTTTTCGCGTTTAGCGCATCCGCGCTTTATCATTTCACACCCAATGAACGCCTGCGCCCGACGTTTCGCAAATTCGACCACGCCGCGATATTCTTAAAAATCGCGGGCACATACACCCCATTGGTGGTGTTAATCGGGGGCGGGTTTAGCTATTCTGTTTTATGCCTCGTTTGGCTGATTGCGCTGGGCGGAATGGTATGGAAGGTGTTTTTTTGGCAAACACCGAATTGGAAATCCACGTTATTATATCTCGCCCTTGGTTGGTTAAGCTTGGCACTCGCTTGGCCGATCATTCAAACCATGCCAATTGCCAGCTCTGCATTGATCGCAGCGGGCGGGTTAACATACACAGCCGGTGTCGTATTTTACCGCTGGGATAGCTTGCGGTATTCGGTGGCGATCTGGCACGGGTTTGTTCTGGCCGCATCCGCCTGTTTATTTAGCGCGATTATCCTTGGCCAATTGGCACGCGCGATTTAGCCATCCAATTCCACAATGCGGCGTTCCTGTACGGCTGTTAAACATGGCACACTTGCCCCGCAATCATTACGCACCTTTAAAAATTCACGCTGTGATGCCAACAGGTTTTTGCGCGCTTGCCCACCCAGCCGATCACGAAGCGCAAAATAAAGAGCAGATGCGCGGCGATCCAATGACGCGAGATAGGCATCACCACACAATGTAAATTCCGTCGCCGTTCCCGCCTTGTTACAATCAAAGCTGGGGTTTGGCGTTTCTTTTGCAAATGTATTTTCAACAGGTGCGGTTGCCACAGGTTGCGTGGTTACGGGTTGCAACAATGGTTGTGGGGTCAGCGCCGAATGCGGTTTGGTTGGAAGCGTTTCGGATTCTTCGATCTTTTCCACTGGGGTGGAAACAACCATGACCTTCATGTCGTCAAAAACCTTTTTACGACAGGCGCGCACATCCATCAATTGCGCCCCTGCTTCGGCACGCAGAACGCCAACATATTCCTTTTCGTTAAACTCGCCCGCGGCAGACACGCCGACATCAACAAGTTTATTCATGATGCCACCAATCTTGGCCTCGGCATCGCCGCTGATTTTAACGCCCTGTTGTCCACCCGAATATTGATATTCGCCACAAACCGCATCCATCATTTCGCGCAACAAATCCAAACGCGGGTCTTGGGCATGGGCAGTAGGGGCAATAAGAAACAATAATAAAAAGAACTTGGTAAATAAATTCATAACGATACGACCTCCGAAAATTGAAGATTATCGCAAGATACTATCATTTATGGCGTGAAAATTAGAGTCTCTTTTTTGCGCGCATTATTTTAGCGCATCAAGACAGGCACGCACACAGGTTTGCACATGGCGAAAACGATCTCCGCCCAGATGCGTGCCGCCATACCATCGGGTCACCACAATGATATGATCGAACACGCCGTCGCGTTCCAACATGCGCAAAATAATTGCGCCCGCCCCCGATTCACCATCGTCGTTTTTGATCTGGGTGCCATCGGATTGAATCATCGCCCATGTGTTATGGGTGGCCTTTGCATATTTCTTTTTGCGCTTAAGGGTTTTGATAAATACCAATGCGTCGTCACGGCTGGCAACCGCGCCACCGCTGACCGCGTATTTCGAACCCTTGTCCGATACCACATTTTCAATCTGTAACATGGGGATGGTTTGGCGGTTTTTGCGTGGTTTGACAAGCTGGCGATCTGTCCCCCGCTTGTCCGCCATATGTCCGACAGTTGTCCGACACTTGTCCCACGGGTGTTTTTACGTCTTTACGCGCCACGGCTCACTGCCTAAGCTGTCGTTATGTTTACAATCGAACACGAATTTGACGCCACCGTAGTGACCCTTGTTGATGACGGAGAAATCCCGTTGAAAGAGGATGTCACCATCAATGCATTCGCATCACAAGTCACCATAGAACAGCTTGACCCGCGCACCGAAACGGTGATGCGTATAACGCTGTCAAACGCACAGCTTCGCGATTTACAGGCGGCACTGGATTTGCCCGAAGGCAGCTATATGTTTGAAGGCAAAACGCCCTAGGCATAAAGCCCGCACAGCACGATAATCCAAACGATCAATCCCGTGATCGCGGTCAACGCCACAGCGGCGCAACCTGCATCCTTGGCCTTTTTCGACAAGGGATGAATGTCGTCTGAGATACGATCAATGCAAGCCTCGATCGCGGTGTTGAGCAACTCCACCACAAGGATCAAAAGACCCAGCGCAATCAACAATGCCTGTTGCGTTGTGCTGATGGGAAACACGAATGTCAGCGTGATCGAAATAATGTTGATCACCACCCATTGGGGAAAGCTCGCTTCGTCTTTCCACGTGATCGCAATCCCTTCCCACGTGTTCACACAGCGGGTGATGAAACGTTTGCTTTCGCGCGCGACGTAATTGAACATGCGCTTAATCCTGAAGCTCTGGCAGGTTTTTAAACAACTCCAGCGCCTCTGCGTTTGCCAAGGCTTCGGTGTTTTTCACAGGGCGTCCATGCACAACGTCGCGCACCGCAAGTTCCGTTATCTTTCCCGATTTGGTTCGCGGAATATCTGCCACCGCAATGATTTTTGCTGGTACATGGCGCGGGGTTGCATTGGCGCGAATTTCCTTGCGGATCCGTGCGGCCAGTTCATCGTCCAGTGTCACACCATCGCGCAGGCGCACGAACAATACCACCCGCACATCATTGTCCCATTGCTGGCCAATGACCAAGCCTTCCAACACCTGGTCGATCCGCTCCACTTGGCGATAGATTTCCGCCGTACCGATACGCACACCACCTGGATTTAGCACCGCATCAGAGCGCCCGAAAAACACAACGCCACCCTCTGGTGTGATTTCAACCCAATCGCCGTGATGCCAGACATTGTCGAATTTCGCGAAATAGGCATTGTGGTATTTTTCGCCCATTGGGTCGTTGAAAAAACCAATCGGTTGCGATGGATGCGGGCCAACACAAACCAACTCGCCCGGTTCGCCGTTGGTTTCGCGCCCCTCGTCATCAAATACACGCACATTCATACCCAGTTGGCGTTTTTGGCATTGGCCAGAATAAACAGGGCTGATCGGGCTGCCACCTGTGAAACACGCGGCGATGTCTGTACCACCCGCGATGGATGAAAGGCATACATCTGATTTCCACGCGTCATAGATATATTCAAACCCTTCAGGAGCCAGCGGCGATCCTGTGGAAAATATCGTGCGTAAATCGGATAGATCATGTGTGGTTGCGGGGGTAATCCCACCCTTGGCACATGCATCGATATATTTCGCAGATGTGCCAAAATGCGTGACCTTTTCACGCTGTGCGATATCGGCCAAGCGATTACCATCTGGATAGAACGGTGACCCGTCGAACAATATCAATGTGGCACCTGATGCCAGTCCACTGACCAACCAGTTCCACATCATCCAGCCACAGGTGGTGAAATACATCACCCGATCACCATCGCGAATGTCGCCCTGCAATTGGTGCTCTTTGACATGCTGTAACAACGTGCCGCCAACGGAATGGATGATGCATTTTGGCAAACCTGTTGTGCCCGATGAAAACAGGATGAACAAGGGTGCGTTAAATTCAACGCGTGTGAATGCGATTTTCTTGGGTTCAAATGATGCGGTAAAATCCGCAAGGCTTGTGCATTTATCGCCCAAATCAATGGCTGATAAATCAGTCGCTATATAAGGAGTGATAATCACCTGTTGCACACTGGGGATATCCGCCCCTAGTTTTTGCGCGGTTTCAACACTTGAAAATTCTTTGCCATTGTAAAAATAGCCATCAGCACAAAACAACAGTTTTGGTTCAATCTGGCCAAAACGATCCATCACACCGTTATATCCAAAATCGGGCGAACAGGATGACCAAACTGCGCCAAGGCTTGTGACCGCCAACATTGCCGCCAATGTATAAGGTGTGTTTGGCACGAATGCCGCCACGCGATCACCCTGACCAATACCTTGTTTTATGAGTGCTTGTTGAATACGCGATGTTTGTGCGCGCAGTTCATCCCAACTCCATTCCAACCGATCACCGTTTTCGCCGTGAAACACCACGGCAGGGTTTGCGCCCGTATGGCGCAACAGGTTTTCGGCATAGTTCAGTTTTGCATTCGGGAAAAATTTTGCATTCTTCACATCGCTCTGATTTTCGACCGCAACATCACCCTTAACCCCGATGATATTCGCAAAGTCCCAAAACGCAGACCAAAATGCGCCCATGTCGTTTACCGACCATTCCCACAGCGCGTCATAATCAGGAATATCCCCAGCACCATCGGGCAGGCCATTGATAAACTTCTGTGTTAAACTTGCCGCGATACGCGCATCCGATGGCTGCCAAAGTTGCTTGGTCATAATTCTCTCCCGATTGTTGCAGGATTGATGGGCAATATAGAAACGCAGGTCAAGCAAAACAGCCGCAAGCGGGTTTAGATATTCGCTATTTTCATTGGATGTTAAACACGCAAGGGTCCGAAACCCCCATCGGTGGTGTTTTGCATAACATGCGCGCAACCTGCCATGCCGCCACAACCTTGGGCACATAGGCGCGGGTTTCGGCGTATGGTGGAACACCCTCATGTCGTTTCACCGCATTCTCGCCTGCGTTATATGCAGCCAGTGCCAACAATGGGTCGTGGCGAAATTCGGCCAATAACCACTCCAAATATGCAGCACCACCTGTAATGTTTTGCACTGGATCGGTTGGATCATCGACATTAAAGCGTTTGGCGGTTGCGGGAATCAATTGCATCAACCCTTGGGCACCTGCGCTGCTGGTGGCATCAACACGCCCGCCAGATTCCACCGAAATGATCGCCAACAAAAATGCAGGCGACACTTGTTTGCCCAAAGAGGCAACCAATATGTCCTTGCCAAATTTGTTGACCATGCCTTGCATTGAATCAAGTCGCGGCTTGAGCGCTGCATTTTTTTCGCTCTCTGCTTGCAACTTGGCCAGCGCCACATTCATCCGATTAATATCTGCTTTGGCCAAATCTGGCGAAACATCAGACCAGAACCAATCTTGTAGATCGACATCGTCCGGGGTGGCGATAACCTCTGGCTCGGGTTTCGGCTCCTCGGCCTTTGGTTCAATTTGGATATTCATCCGCGGACCTTTGCGGTTTGGATCAACCTTTACCCGCTTAAAGGTAAAGTCCGCAGTTTGCGAAAATACAGGCACAGAGGTGAAAAATGCTGGAATCAACGCAATCGCGATTCCTTTGCTGATCGAATTTAGCCACATGAATTCACCCTTTTGGACCATTAGACACGTAAAAAACCCAAAAACCAGTGCTAAAATCAGGCGGGAATAAGGGCAAAACGGTGCAAACATGTGTCTTTTGAACCGCAACGCAAAAAAAAATGAGCGATAAGCTGCTGTTTTATAAGGGTAAATCAAAAAATATTTAGATTTGTTCGAAAAACATTCCTAAAAACCAATTGTTGCCGCAATTGGTGGCTTTATTTGTATCACCGAGAACGGGAAGTGTCGATCAACGCTAAGACGATCACAACTATCTAAACAAATGCCTCATGAGGGTGGGGCGACTTAAAACTTGAAAAGGGTAAAATTATGAAACTATTCACAATGTTCAAAAAAGACGAATCTGGTGCGGTTACTGTAGACTGGGTTGTACTTGCAGCTGCTTTGGTTATCTTGGCTTTGGGTATCGGCAACGTATTGCGTGGCCCAATCGAAGAAACAGTTGGAAAAATCGGCGCTCAAGTAACTGCGTCAGGCGTAGCAATGGAAGAAGCTGCTGCTGATGCAACTGGCTCTTAATAGCTGACTTGGTTTCAAGACACAGCGTTTTGTCACCAAACAGAATTTGAATTCGAAAACAGCCCTGCGGGGCTGTTTTTTTCATCCAACACACAGATTATTTATCCACGCATGTCTTGCTTGTAATTTAATGATGCTTATGATGAATGCTGTTGTGAAACAAATTTCACTTTGACGCTGACCAAATGTTGGGAACCTTTATATGCGCCTTTTGTCGATTTTAATTCTTTTGCTTGGTTTAGGGATCGCTGGCACGGTTGCGTACATGGTTATGCAGCGCCTGACAGAACAAGATCAATTGGTGAACCAATTGCGCGGCAAAGTCGCCAAAAATATCAAATTCGTTCCCGTTGCCATCGCCACGAAAGATTTACGCTATGGCGTGCGCTTAAAAGACAGCGATGTGAAATTCATCGACTGGCCAAGCGAAGGCGTGCCAAAGGCCGCATTCAATGACAAAGAAAAACTTTTTGGCGCAGAAGGCGTGGACACCGAACCACGTACAGTGTTGCGCGCGATTGATGCGGGCGAAATCATTTCTGTGAAAAAGGTTTCTGATTTCGGCCAAGGCGGCGGCCTGTCCACAACATTGGAAAGAGGTTTGCGCGCATTTGCATTACGTGTTGATGTTGCATCTGGCGTATCTGGATTTTTGCGCCCTGGTGACAATATTGATGTGTATTGGACGGGTCGCGTTGGTAATGAAACCATTTCGCGTTTGATCCTTGATGGCATTACATTGATCGCAATTGACCAAATTTCCGACGAAGATATCAACCGTTCTGTTGTGGCGCGCACCATTACGGTTGCTGTTCCACCACGCACGGTGGCATCATTGGCCCAAGCGCAAGCGACAGGCAAATTGCAAATGTCACTTCGCGGTGTCGAAGATACCGAGAAAAGCGGCGAAGAAATCGAAATCAACCAACGCATTTTGCTTGATATCAAAGAACCCGAAAAACAGGCACCCGTTGAAAAACGCAAAGTTTGTACAGTTGTTTCGCGCCAAGGTGGCGAAGTGAAACGCATTCCAGTTCCTTGTAATTAGGCCCCGTTAAACAACCTGTCAAAACCAATACTGTTGCGTGTTGTCCACATAATTTGTGGTGTCCAAGATATTGATTCTTGAAATAAAACACGAATTGTTCCACAGTTACCCCATAACGACAAAAAAAATATGTCACACACCCGTGGTTCAGAGAGGCAGGATCACAATGAAAATACGCAATTTACTTGCGGCAAGCCTTATCGGCTTGTCTAGCAGTGCAGCAATTGTTGATATCGCAGCAGCACAATCAACATTGAAAATTATGCGCGGAGCTACGTCTAGTAATATCCGCATATCACTTAACCGCGCCGTCGTAATGGAAGCAGACCAACCGTTTGCTGAATTATCCGTTGCGAACCCAGGCGTGGCCGATGTTGCGGTTTTAACCGATCGCACCATTTATATCATTGGTAAAACCCCTGGGCGCACAACGCTAACGTTGTTGGGACCAGAAGGGAACTTGATCACAAACGTTGAAATTCAAGTTGCCCCAGATATTGCAGAATTCAAAGAGCGTTTACGCGAAATTCTGCCCGATGAAAAAATTGATGTCCGCACAGCGGGCGAAGGCATCGTATTAAGCGGTACAGTCAGCGGCATTCAACCATTAAGCCAAGCATTGGAATTGGCTGGGCGTTACGCACCTGACAAAATCACCAACTTAATGAATGTTGGCGGCGCACAACAGGTGATGTTAAAAGTACGCTTTGCCGAAATGAGCCGTTCAGTATCAAAAGAGCTGAGCGCAAGCATTGGATTTATTAACGGTGCGGGCGATGTTGCCGCTGGTGCGGGTCAAGCCGTACAAGGCAGCAACTTTAGCGCTTTCACTGGTGGCGGGATTGGTGCAGTTTCATCCAGCAACAATCGTCAGGGCATGCTTGGGTTGGATTTCAGTGTCGGTGGCGCAACCATGGGGCTTTTGCTTGAAGCGCTTGAAACCAAAGGCATGGTTCGCACATTGGCGGAACCAAACCTGACCACTATTTCTGGCAAAGAGGCAAATTTCCTTGCTGGTGGTGAATTCCCCATCCCCGTAAGTGACGGCGACGGTGGCTACTCTGTTGATTACCGCCCATTTGGTGTTGAAATGGAATTCACACCAACGGTATTGCGCGATTCACTGATTAATTTGGTCATCAACACATCAGTAAGTGCCGTTGATTCAACCAATTCAGTAACGTCCGGTGGTATTTCGGTGCCAGCATTCAGCACACGTCGCGCCGAAACGGTTGTGGAATTGAAAGATGGTCAAAGCATCGCAATTGCGGGTCTGTTGCAAGACAACTTTAACGATGTCGCGTCTCAGGTTCCTTGGATCGGCGACGTTCCAATCCTTGGTTCACTGTTTCGCAGTGCCGATTACGCGCGCAGCCAAAGTGAATTGGTGATTATCGTGACGCCGCATTTGGTGACACCTGTCAATGGCGACAGCTTGGTCTTGCCAACGGATCGCGTGAAATTGCCAACTGAATCGGATCTTTTCCTAAATGGTAAAACAGCAGCACCACTTTCACGTGGCACGGTCCAAGGTACCGCTGCGGGCTCTGTTACCTCACAGGATTTCAAAGGTTCCTATGGATATGTGGTGGAGTAAGACAATGACATTGAAAAAACTTACAATCAGCATTTCGTTCTTGGCCGCTCTTGGCGCTTGCGCACCTGAATCACGTTACACAACTCTGGGTGGGCGTGACGCCGGCGCGGATGCGTTGCACGGAGGATTTGGATACGCGACAGCCAATAACGTCAAGGTTATGTCAATCAGTGAACGTCTGGAATATATCAAAAGCCTGACACGTTTGTTCGCATCCGAAGCACCAGCAACCATCAACTTTGCGTTTAATTCATCACAACTTGATGCAAACGCACAGGCACAGTTGCGCCAACAAGCACAATGGATCCTGGCACACCCAGACATCACATTCCGTGTGTTTGGACATGCGGATAAGGTTGGTAGTAACGCATATAACCAACGTCTGGGTAAACGTCGCGCACAAGCCGCCGTTAATTACTTGATCGCCCAAGGTGTTGATCGTCGCAAAGTGGAGGCTGTGGTTTCATTTGGCGAAACACGCCCATTGGTTCTAACCCAAGGCCGCAGCCGCGAAAATCGCCGTACAGTGACCGAAGTCAAAGGGTTCTATAACCCTGCAAACGACGGGCTGTTGGACGGTAAATATGCACGCGGGATCTATCGTCGATACGTTGGCGAAGGTGATAATACGCAGGTAAGTTCGAACCAATAGGTTGAGGCTTAACGAAAAATTAACCTTTGAAGTGCAGCAGAACCGTGTCTTTGCTGCACTTTTTTTATGGGCAATGGCCAGCCCTGCCCCAAAAAAAGCCATATTCTTTCTATACTTGGCTTATGGTTAGCACCTATGAATAAGATTTTATCGATTCGCTAATACGAGGGAAGTACGGGACATGACATCTGACAATAGCGGCCGCATCATCGCATGCGCAATTGCACCAAATCTTGAAGCCTTTGATCAAATCATTGATCAAATGCAGGATCTATTTGGCGAAAATTGGGGCGGACTGAATTTAGAGGATGCACTCCCAGTGCTTAACAGTCGCCATTCGGAACAAATGGATCATGTCCTGATTGCGATTGATGAAACTGATGACGTGGATATTGACGGCATCGTCGAAATCGTCGCCGCGGCAAAATCGCGCCAACTGTCTGTGACCTTGGTTACCAAGAATTTGGATGCCGTTTCATTACAACAACTTATGCGATCTGATGCGGATGATTTTCTGCCCTATCCTTTGCCCGACGGCGCGTTAAAAGCATCGTTCGCCAAGGCGGATGAAACACCCGTTGTGGCCACGCCCACAGCACCGATGATGAATTTTGATCTCACAGATACGGGTGCGCCATCCACACCGATTCCACAAGAACCACCTGTTGCACAAGACGCGCCCGAAAATGAAAATCCAGCGCCAGTCGCCGCCGAAATTGAACCCCAAGAGGCGCCAACATTTAACGCAGCACCCGAGCCAGACCCAACAATCCCTGAGCCTGCTCCTGAACCACAAATGGGCGCATCAGCCCCCCAATCCGCGCCAGAAGCACCCGCAGCGCCACAATCAGAACCTCCAGTCGCATCAAATGTGCAGCCAATAGCGGCCCCAGCCCCAGCACCACAACAAGCACCAGTGGCAACAGGCAAAGACGGTATCTTGCTGCCAGTTTATGGTTTGGCTGGTGGTGTTGGCGCATCGACGCTTGCGGCCAATCTTGCATGGGAAATTCAGAATATTATTGCCAAAGACGACGCCAAAGTTTGTTTGTTGGATTTCGGCTTCCAATTTGGATCAATCGCAACATATCTTGACGTTGGCCGTTCCGATATTGGTTTGGAATTGCTGTCATCTGGCGTAGGCCTCGACAGTCAAGCGTTCAGTCAAGCCGTACCAAAATACAAAGGTAAACTAGATATTTTGCCCGCACCAATCGATGCAGTACCGCTCGAAGTTGCGGATGCAGAAGAAATCGCACAACTATTGGATTTGACGATGTCAATGTATGACTATGTCATCGTTGACCTGCCTACAGCCTTGGTCAGCTGGAGCGAAGCCGTATTGCAACGTGCCAAACTTTATCTCGCTGTGGGCGAAGTGGAAATGCGCACCGCCCAAAACGCCTTGCGTTTCTTGCGCGTGTTGAAATCGGATGATCTCCCATATGAAAAGGTGCAGTTCATTATGAACCGCGCACCAAAGAAAACCGATCTGTCTGGGCGTTCACGCATGAAGCGCATGTCAGATAGTTTGAACGTGGAATTCCGCTGGGCGCTGCCAGATGGCGGCAAACAAGTATTAAATGCATGTGACCAAGGCACACCCTTGGCCGAAGTGGCGGGCCGCAATCCGCTGCGTAAAGAAATACGCAAAATTGCCGAAAACTTGGTTTCTGTTTCCAAGGACGCGGCGGAAGTAAAAGCAAGGGCATAACGTATGTTTAAAAAGTACCAAAAGCCAGCAACACCGACTGGCGCAACACTCGCACCCGTTTCAACATCTGCTGCGGTTGCAAAACCTACTGCAAAAGCGGCGGCGCCTGCGCAACAGGCCATGTCCAAAGAGGACAAGCGCCGTCGGATGTTGATGGATCTGCGTCTTGATATGCACCGCAGGCTTTTGGAAAATTTAAACTTGGCCGCGATTGAAACGGCAAGTGATGCCGATCTTAAGCGTGAAATCCTTGCGATTACCATGGATGGCTTGGCCGAAACCGGCACCGTGTTAAACAAAACCGAGCGCGAAAATCTGATCCAAGAATTGTTTGACGAGGTTACTGGCCTGGGTCCGCTTGAACCTTTGTTGAAAGACGAATCAATCAACGACATCTTGATCAATGGCTGTAAGCAGATTTTTATCGAGGTTGATGGCAAACTGTCCCTCACGAGCGTTCAGTTCAGCGACGAAGCCCATCTTCGCCGTGTGATTGACAAAATTGTATCTGCGGTTGGTCGTCGTATCGACGAAAGCAACCCATATGTTGACGCCCGCTTAACCGATGGTTCGCGTTTCAACGCGATGGTTCCACCAATCGCCGTTGATGGCGCATTGGTTTCCATTCGTAAGTTTAAAAAAGAAAAACTAAGCATTGATAAGTTGATCGCGTTTGGTGCTTTTTCCGAAGAAATGGCCGCGTATTTGCAGGCCGCCGTTTCATGTCGCTTAAACATCATCGTATCGGGTGGTACCGGTTCAGGTAAAACCACAACGCTTAACGCTTTGTCAGGGTTTATCGCCAATAACGAACGTATTGCCACGATCGAGGATACAGCGGAACTTCAGCTACAACAAACACATATCGCACGCATGGAAAGTCGCCCAGCAAACGTCGAGGGAAAAGGCGAAGTATCACAACGTGATTTGCTAAAAAACGCCCTGCGTATGCGACCAGATCGTATCATCGTGGGTGAAACGCGTGGCGACGAGGTTATCGATATGTTGCAAGCGATGAACACGGGCCACGATGGTTCGATGACAACAATCCACGCCAACTCTGCACGTGATGCGGCATCGCGTATGGAAAACATGATTGCGATGACCGGCGTTGAAATGCCGTTGCGCGCAACACGTTCACAAATCGCATCAGCGGTGAATGTGGTGGTACAGGTAAAACGTCTACAAGACGGTTCGCGCCGCATGACATCAATTACCGAGCTTACGGGTTTGGAAGGCGACATTATTTCTATGCAAGAGATCTTTAAATACGACGTCTTGCGCACTAACTCTGATGGTAAGATCGAAGGCCGCTTTATGCCAACAGGTATCCGTTCGATATTTACGGGTCGCTTTGAACAATGGGGCTATGGTCTTCCGACCAGTATCTATACGCAGACAGCGGCAGAATAGGGGAATATTATGGGTTATCAGGCGATCATATTTTTATTGATTTTTATCGGCGTTATTCTGATCGTCGAAGGCCTGTACCTTATGGCGTTTGGCAAAAGCATCAGTAACGCCAAAACCCTGAACCGCCGTTTGGCGCTATTGGAACAAGGCAAAGACCAAGAAGAAGTTTTGCAAACTTTGCGCAAAGAACGTGACCAACATCGCCGTTCACTTTCACTTCCGATTGTGTCTATCTTGACCAAAAAAGCAGCCCAAGCGAATATTCAGTTTTCGCCACGCGCTCTATTCATCATCATGATTTTTGTTGCTATTTTCAGCTTTATAATGCTTTCGTTTTTCACCAGCGCCAGCCCAACAACATGTGGTATTGTTGCTGTGATTTTGGGCGTCGGTGGGGTGTATTATTGGTTAAACTCCAAAGCGAAAAAGCGTATTTCCGATTTTGAAGAACAGCTTCCTGATGCGGTAGATTTGGTTGTACGATCCCTTAAGGTTGGGCATCCGTTTTCCAGCGCGATTAACGTGGTGGCCGCAGAAATGCCCGATCCCATTGGCAGTGAGTTTGGAATTATTGCAGATGAATCCACTTACGGCATGGAAATTACAGAAGCGCTAAACGACATGGCGGAACGCATTGATTTGCAAGACGTGCGATTTTTTGCCGTCGCCGTTGGTATTCAGGCGCGTTCTGGTGGTAATTTGGCGGAAATTTTAGACGGGTTGTCGAAAATTATTCGTGCACGTTTCAAACTATTCCGCCGTGTGCGTGCGATTACCGCCGAAGCAAAATGGTCAGGTTGGTTTTTGTCCATCTTTCCATTTGGCGCATTGGTTGCGATCCAATTGATGAACCCGAATTATTATGATGCAATTAAAGAAAGCGTAATTTACGTGCCAGGTGCAATTTTTGTAATTGCCATGCTGGTGGTCAATATTTTTGTAATGCGCGCAATGGTTAATATTAAAGTATAGACAGGGTAGCGATTTGGAACTTATTCAAGAAATTTTCGCATTTATTGTGGACGCATTAGGGCCCAATGGGCCGCTAATCGTAATCGGTATGCTTGGCGTATTCCTCGTGATGATCGCCCTGCCTATGGCACTGAAACGCCAAGTGGATCCATTTGACAAACTAGAAGGGTCCACCGCATTTATCGCGACCAACAAACATGATCCGAAAAACAAAGCTAGTTTGCGTCAAAAACAATCTGGGCCCAATCTCGATCGTTTTGCGGCATACTTAGAACCACAAGACCAAAAGCAGTATAGTGCGCGACGCCTCAAGCTCATTCAAGCGGGTTATCGCACCAGTAGCGCCGTACGCACGTTTCATGCCGCGCAATTGCTTCTGTCGCTTGGCTCACTGGTTGCTGCCTCTTTGTATGTTTTTCTGTTTACCGAAGGAAGCACACCCATAAAAATGTCGCTAATGATTTTGGGGCCAGCGTTGGCTGGCTATTATCTGCCGCATTACTGGGTCGAACGTCGCCGTCAAACCCGCCAGACAGAATTGTTAGAAGCGTTTCCAGATGCGTTGGATTTGATGTTGATCTGTGTGGAATCTGGTCAAACCTTGGATCATACTATTCTACGTGTTTCACGCGAAATCGAAGACGGTTACCCGACTTTGGCCGAAGAACTCACAATCATTTCAAACGAAATGCGCGCGGGTAAAGATCGTTCAACCGTGCTGCGTGATTTTGCCAGCCGTAGCGACGTTGCCGATATCAAAGCATTTGTGACAGTGCTGATTCAATCGGCAACATTTGGTACCACCATTGGTGAAGCATTGCGTCTATTTTCATCTGAAATGCGTGATAAACGCGTAATGCGCGCCGAAGAAAAAGCAAACACATTGCCTACAAAAATGACACTGTGTACAATGCTGTTTATCTTGCCACCGCTTCTGGCGATTTTGATCGGTCCATCTATTTATGACATCTATCGTTTCTTGGTCTTGGGCCAAAGCCAATAAAATTGTAAAACCACTAGGTCTTGCTAGTATTATGATCCTGGCAGTCGCATGCGATCCCGCAAATAAACCTTTGAAATCTGTCAACGATGGCGTGAATGCCCCCGTCGGTTTTTCACGCGTTGAAGAAGCGGTTGATGGTTTAATCGTGGGGCATCGATTGATGGCAGGCGGTGAATATGAATTGGCGCTACGTGCATATAATCGTGCCGCAGTTGATCAAGGGTTTAGTGTTGATGTGCTCAGCGCACTTGGTTCTGCAAACCTACGGCTTGGCCGATTGGGACAGGCCAAACAATTTCTGGATCTTGCTGTTAAGAAAGACGCCGAATTTGTTCCTGCGTGGAATAATTTGGGTGTCGTTTTGTCAAATCAACAGCAATATGGCGAAGCAGAGCGTGTTTTCAGGCTGGCCTTTGCACTGGATAGTGGCAAATCGGACGAAATTCGCGCAAATCTTACACAGGCTATCGCAAATCTCGAAGAAAGTCGTTATTCTAGCGTTAATAATAACAATAACTTTGCGTTGGTTCGACGCGGCAACGGACGATACTTGCTGTTAAAATCATAACGCATACGGGCAGTTACAGGGAATTGGTCATGCGGAAATTTCTATTTTCGACTGTCGCAATCATCGCGTCGAGCACGCTATTGGTGGCTTGTGACAAGAATAGTAAATCAAAAGAAGAAAAAACTGTGGTCGGGGTTGTGGATGAAACCAACCTCAACGAAATTATGTTAACGATGGCTGATCCAAACGAGGCAGCCGCATATTTTCTGGATGCCTCGCTTAAAGATCCAAAACGTATTGATCTGAAACGCGGGTTGGCAAAATCTTTGGTACGAGCAAAACGCCACGAAGAAGCGGTGCTAATTTACGAAAAATTGGTCAAAGAAGATAAGTCCGTATCGCAAGATCGCATAGATTTTGCAGGGGCGTTGATCAGTAGTAATCAATGGACCCGCGCAGCGGAACAGCTTAATTTGGTGCCGCCAACTGTTGAAACGTTCCAGCGTTACCGGTTTGAGGCGATGATCGCCGATTCTCAGAAAAAATGGAAAAAGGCCGACAGTTTTTATGAAACGGCAGCTGGTTTAACCACGCAACCGTCGGGCATTTTAAATAACTGGGGTTATTCCAAATTTGTGCGCGGTGATTATAAGGCCGCGGAAAAATTGTACCTCGAAGCGATCACATACAATCCAAAACTATATACCGCGAAAAATAACCTTGTTATGGCACGTGCACAGCGTGGTGAATTTGCGCTGCCGATTGTGCAGATGACCGAGATTGAACGCGCCGAATTAACCTACACGGCTGGTTTAAGTGCAATAAAACAAGGGAAAACAGATCTTGGCCGTGGCATGATAGAAGAGGCGATAGATCTTCATCCGCGCCATTTTACAGCAGCGGTTGATACGCTTAAGGCATTGAACAAGAACGTCGTAAGATGAGCGAAGTTGGGCTTTGGTTTTTTCTGTGCTCCACCTTTCCAATCGTGATTTGGTGCGCGTGGAGTGATCTGAAAAACATGATTATTCCGAACAAAGCGAATATCGTATTATTTGCGATATTCGTAATTTTCGGTGCATTTTTCATGCCACTTCCCGAATTTGGCATCCGAATTTTACAAGCAATCGGTGTTTTGGTGTTGTTTTTTGTGCTGAACTCTATGGGATTGATTGGCGGGGGTGATGCAAAATTATTTGCGGCAATCGCACCTTATGTCGCCTATCGCGATGTCACCATATATCTGTTTTTATTGTCTTTTTTATCAATTAGCGCAGTCGTTTTACACCGCGTTATC
Source organism: Paramylibacter ulvae (assembly GCF_014652655.1). Lineage (GTDB taxonomy): Bacteria > Pseudomonadota > Alphaproteobacteria > Rhodobacterales > Rhodobacteraceae > Amylibacter > Amylibacter ulvae. The sequence goes on along the minus strand of NZ_BMZF01000003.1, from coordinate 149,238 downwards.
GATAGAACAACATTGAAAAACACGGTGTTTAGCAATTGGAAATCATGGTCGGAGAAAATAAAATTTCCCTTTGGATTACCACTAGCGGGATCGTTGTCCGCATATCTAATCTATAGCGCAATGCAATAGGCACAGTGGGCATCTAATTGGACACCCCGATTGATAAGAATTTGATTTTGCCTCAAAAAACGCGCATTCTTGGCCGACAATGCACGCGATGCATGGATATATAACCGAATTTTCCCAAGGGTATTAAATATGGATTTTCGTAGTACACAGTTTGGCAAAGGTCGCACAAAAGAACCCGCCCCAGAAAAATCGATTGTTTCAACGCTGACAAAGCGAGACAAACCAAAAGCTGTGCCGCAAGATGCGCGCAAAATCATCCCGCCCAAAGCGCCGCGTAGCATCGCCGAAACGGGTTTGGGCACTGTATTTATGCGCGACCTTTTGATCAAAACGATTTTTCGGACCAATTTGGAAACCGTTTCTCAAATGTCCAAGGCACTCTGTGTTGGCGCATCAGTCTTGAACGAGTTGATTACCATTTGTCGCGATCAGAAATTGATAGAAACCTTGGGTAAAACTGGTGAAACGGAAAACTCTGAACTTCGCTATCAGTTAACGGAAAACGGTAAATCACGTGCTATCGAAGCATTCATGCAATCCGAATATTTTGGCGCGCTGCCCGTACCCATGGCAATGTTTGCCGAACAGGTTGAACGCCAATCGGTTTCACACCTGACCATCGAAAAAGAACGATTGGTCGATAAGTTCAAAGGCGTTGTGATTAGCGCATCATTGTTGGATCAAATTGGACCAGCGGTGAATTCTGGTAAATCCGTGCTGTTTTACGGCCCTCCTGGTAACGGCAAATCAACGCTCGCTGGGCGTATTCGTGACGCGATTGGTGAAAAAATCTATATTCCCCGCGTATTGGAATATCAGGGACAGGTTATTTCTCTTTATGATCCGATCGTGCATGAACAGGCCGTGGAAGAACACGAAGATGTTCATGCGCTGCGTGTGCGCGCCGATCGATTTGATGCACGTTATGTATTGTGCCGCCGCCCAGCGGTTTTGACAGGTGGTGAATTGCGCCTTGATATGCTGGATCTGATCTATAACCCCATTTCCAAAACGTACCAAGCGCCGTTACAGTTGAAATCAACAGGTGGCCTGTTCATCGTGGATGACCTTGGCCGACAAGTCGATCCACCACAGGCGATGATCAACCGTTGGATTACCCCAATGGAAGCAGGCGAAGACATTTTGGCGCTTAACTCTGGTGAAAAATTCCTCGTGCCGTTTGACACGCTGGTTATTTTTTCCACCAACTTTCACCCCAAAGAAATCTTTGACGGTGCGGCGTTGCGACGGATTAATTCTAAAATTTTGATTGATGCGCCTAATCGTGAACAATTGTTGCAAATCATGATGTTGGTGGCCAAAGCCAAAAATGTGAAATTGCCCGAAGAAGTTGCCATTCATCTGTTCACTGAAAAATATCCATCAGTGGATAACAAATACGCGGCCTATCAGCCAGGGTTCTTGATTGAACAGATGTTGACCATTTGCGCCTATGAGGGTCGCGAACCACAGTTAACACCAGAACTGTTGGATCGCGCATGGGAAAACTTGTTTGTGGCGGATTCGATTATCGAAAAATAACACTTTGTATGACTGCCAAAATTTTAAAATCCCTTGCAATAATACGTTGCAGGGGATTTTCTGTATTTATGGAACAGCATGAATTCAATTTTTCAGGACAACAAATGGTCGCGAACCAATCGGGTTCGTTGTGGTGGCCAAGTGAGAAGTTGTTATGCGTATCCAACATTCATTTGGCAAAATCCGATACGCAGAACAAAGCGTATAAAAACATGCTCCCCCCTTTTCATACCCAAGAAAGCCTTGCTCGGTTGGGTGACGAAATCAAACAAATTAACCCCGTTATTGTAATTTGCCTTGGAAATAGCTTTGACGAATTAAAATCCCTCGATTCATTGCACAGTGTTGATCACAAACGCTTGGCTGCGCTGACCGCTGGTCGGCGTTGGGTTTGGATAGACGGCGATTCAAATGCAGGGCCTGTGGATTTGGGTGGTAGTCATCACAATGAATTTCGCCACAAACACCTATCTTTTCGCAACCAAGCAACACATGCGGGCGTTTGTGAAATATCGGGGCACCACAATCCATCCAAAATTTTGAATGAAAATGGGATCTCAACAATTCATCGATGTTTTGCAGTTGATGACAACCGGATAATTTTACCCGCGTTTTCGCAGGGTGACGAACGCGACGGCACCAAAAACACAACCTTAGATATGTTAATGGGCGACAACGCTATCGCAATTACGTTAGGGCGCGAAATAAAACCAGTATTGATGAAATAAACTGGCGTCCGACGCCTTGTAAGTTTGTAACAAAATCTTATGTCTTGGGTAACGCGGGGGGTGGAACCTTGCGTTAGGGCTGGTCGCGAGTAGTTTAATGAGTATCAGTTCAAGTGGTAATTCTGGCGCCAGCCCATCATTTTCATAAACATTTTTCTGTCCATTCTGTCGCTTCAAATGTCTTATTTAGGCTTGTGAATTATCGCGATCGTGCCAATCTGTCCGCGGGAGGCATGCCAATGCGATATTCGGCGCTGAGTATTATCAAAAACGGTTTAACCGGCAACAAGGGCTGGAAACCTGTTTGGCGTGAACCTGATCCAAAACCAAAATACGATATAGTCATTGTTGGCGGCGGTGGGCATGGTTTGGCAACAGCGCATTATTTGGCGAAAAAATATGGTGTTACCAATGTGGCCGTGTTGGAAAAAGGGTGGCTTGGTTCCGGCAACATTGGGCGTAACACAACAATTGTGCGATCCAATTATTTGCTGGATGGAAATCAGCCGTTTTACGAACATTCGATGAAATTATGGGAAGGGTTGGAAACCGATCTGAACTATAACGTGATGATGTCACAGCGAGGTATTTTGAACCTTGCGCATTCGGATGCGCAGCGTGATGCATTTGCACGCCGTGGCAATGCGATGTTGATGTCGGGTGCGGATGCAGAATTGCTTGATGCGGACGCCGTGCGCAACATGGTGCCATTTTTGAACTTTGATAATGCACGTTTCCCCATCCAAGGCGGATTATTACAACGCCGCGCTGGAACCGCGCGCCACGATGCGGTGGCATGGGGATATGCCCGCAGCGCAGATAGCCATGGTGTGGACATCATCCAAAATTGCGAAGTGACTGGTTTTACCATCAAGGATGGTAAATGTAGCGGTGTCGAAACCAGCCGTGGCACCATCAGCGCAAACAAGGTTGCCGTTTGCGTTGCAGGATCATCCAGCGTGGTGATGGCACGGGCTGGCATGCGCCTCCCGATCGAAAGCCATGTGTTGCAAGCCTTTGTAACCGAGGGGTTAAAACCAACCATACCCGGCGTTGTCACGTTTGGCGCGGGGCATCTGTATATCAGCCAATCAGACAAAGGCGGCTTGGTGTTTGGCGGTGATATCGATGGATACAACAGTTACGCACAGCGTGGAAATATGCCCGTTATCGAACATGTAGCCGAAGATATGATGGCCTTGATGCCATTCTTGGGGCGTGCGCGATTGTTGCGTATGTGGGGCGGCGTTATGGATATGTCGATGGATGGGTCACCCATCATTGATAAAACGCCAATCGACGGGCTCTATTTTAACGGCGGTTGGTGTTACGGCGGGTTCAAAGCAACGCCAGCATCGGGTGATGCCTATGCACATTTACTGGCCACTGATCGCCCGCACGAAACCGCAACACAATATCGGCTGGATCGTTTCGCACAAGGTGCGATGATCGATGAAAAAGGCGCAGGTTCGCAACCAAACTTGCATTAACAGGTACGAGATATGATCATTAATCACCCCCTCCTTGGCCCTCGCGATGCATCTGAATTTGTGCATTTGGGTGATGCCACCCTTTTGTCACGCCCAGATTGGCAAGCGGTCGATGCCATCGCACAGTTTCACGAATATCTGTATCAGCGCGACAATCCTGCGGGAGAATATCGCGAGCTTTGGTATCATGAACAAGGTGATCGCAGCTGGCTAATCGTGACCCGCAACACCATCACACATGAAATAAGCGCCGTTGAATTGGCACGTGATGTTGCCCGACAGGAGCAACTATCATGACACAGGTAAACCGATTGAAAGGTGGCAAAATAAACCGCGGCGTTTCGTGTTCCTTTACGTTCAATGGTAAAAAACTGCACGGATATCAGGGCGACACACTCGCATCCGCATTGCTGGCAAACGGTATCAAATTTGTCGGACGTTCTTTCAAATACCATCGCCCACGCGGGATATTTACCGCAGGGTCAGAGGAACCAAATGCACTGGTGCAACTGCGCCAAGGTTCGGCGAATGAACCAAACACTCGCGCCACCATGGCCGAGCTTTACAACGGACTATCCGCCAACAGCCAGAACCACCGCGGTTCATTGAAATTTGATCTCATGGCCACGGCTGATCTGCTATCACCATTTTTGGGCGCTGGATTTTATTATAAAACCTTCATGTGGCCACGAACATTTTGGGAAAAATTATACGAACCCGTGATCCGCGCAAGTGCTGGTTTGGGCAAGCTCTCTGGCATCGAAGATCCCGATATTTATGACAAGGGTTTCTTGCATTGTGATCTGTTAGTCATCGGCGCTGGCCCCTCTGGTTTAACCGCTGCCTTAACCGCCGCTCGCGCGGGTGCGCAAGTCATTATCGCGGATGAAGATTTTTTATTGGGCGGTCGCCTGAACAGCGAACAACACGAAATCGACGGGGTTCACGCCGATCAATGGGTATCCCAAACGGTTGCAGCGTTGCGTGGTTTTGACAATGTGCGTGTGATGTCGCGCACCACTGTTCTGGGCGCATTCGATCACGGTATTTACAGCGCATTGGAACGTAAAACGGATCATCTGATAAACAGCGATGGCAAACCGCGCCAAGTACTATGGCGTATCTATTCCAAAGGCGCAATTTTGGCAAGTGGCGCCACCGAACGGTCAATCGCATTTCCCAACAATGATCGCCCTGGCATAATGCTTGCAGGTGCGGTGCGCAGCTATGCCAACCGGCACGGCGTTGCCGCGGGAAATCAGATCTCCATTTTCACCAACAACCATTCTGGCTGGCAGGTGGTACAAGATTTGGTTGATCAAGGTGCAAATGTCGCGGCCATCGTCGATACCCGCGACATTCCCGCACCCGCAACATTTTCAGGCGTCGCGATTCTAATGGGAACGCAGGTTGTAAACACCACTGGGCGCAGGGCATTGCGTTCCATCACCCTATCAAACGGACAAATCATTCAATCCGATTGCTTGGCCGTGTCTGGCGGTTGGTCGCCCAATGTTCACCTGACCTGCCATCAACGCGGACGCCCCGAATGGCGGGATGATATCGCGGCGTTCGTTCCATCCAAACCCTTGCCTGTTGGCATGTCGGTTGTGGGGGCAGCGAATGGTGATCTGACACTTGGCGCTGCAATTAAATCTGCGCATCAAACAGCAAATGTTGTTGTGAAATCTCTTGGATACAAACCATCGCGCAAACAGCCGCCACATGCTGATGACGAACCCTTTGCAATCAGTCCATATTGGCATGTCGCACATGAAAAACACCGCGCTTGGGTCGATTTGCAAAACGATGTCACCACCAAGGATATCAAACAATCCCAAGCCGAAGGTTTTGGTTCTGTTGAACACCTAAAACGCTACACCACCCTTGGCATGGCCACCGATCAAGGGAAAACATCCAATGTATTGGGCTTGGCCGTGATGGCCGAAGCAACGGGGAAATCAATCCTCGAAACAGGCACAACCATATTTCGTCCCCCATATTCCCCCGTCGCCATGGGGGCACTTGGTGGGCGCGCACGGGACAAAAACTATGCACCAACGCGCAAAACACCCAGCCATCAATGGGCAATCGAGCAAAACGCTGTATTTGTTGAAACAGGCAACTGGCTGCGGGCGCAATGGTATCCAAAACAAGGCGAAACCACATGGCGCGAATCTGTCGATCGCGAGGTTTTGGCAACACGTAAATCCGTTGGTATTTGCGATGTCACGACGCTTGGAAAAATTGATATCCAAGGAATCGATGCCGCCGCATTCCTCAACTTCGTCTATGCCAATCCGTTTCTCAAGGTGCCCGTTGGCAAGGTGCGGTATGGCCTCATGCTGCGCGAAGACGGAATTTGTTATGACGATGGAACCACCGCAAGGTTGGGCGAAAATCATTTCGTGATGACCACAACAACCGCGAATGCAGTTCTGGTGTATCGCCGATTGGAATTTGCCCGCCAATGCTTGTGCCCTGACATGGATGTCCATTTGATTTCGACAACCGATGCATGGGCACAATATGCCATCGCAGGCCCAAATTCGCGTGCCTTGCTCACAAAAATAGTCGACGATCAAGACCTATCAAACGATGCATTCCCATTCATGGCTTGCGCCGATGTAACCATATGTGGCGGCACCCCTGCCCGCTTGTTTCGCATCTCGTTTTCGGGAGAACTCGCGTATGAATTGGCTGTTCCCGCACGATACGGCGATGCACTGATCCGCGCGTTGATGACCGCAGGGCAGGAATTCGATGTCACCCCATATGGTACCGAAGCACTCAGCGTTATGCGCATTGAAAAAGGCCATGTCGTTGGAAATGAAATCAACGGAACCACAACGGCATTGAACCTTGGCATGGGTGGCATGGTTTCTCAGAAAAAAGACAGTATCGGTGCAACGCTATCCCAACGCAACGCAATGATCAGCGGGGACATCGTGCGGTTGGTCGGATTGAAACCCGTGGACAAATCTCAATCGCTTCACGCAGGTGCTCATTTCGTCGAAATGGGTGCGGAACCGTCCACACAAAACGATCTGGGTTGGATGACATCTGTTGCCTATTCGCCAACCTTCGGCCATTCGATCGGGTTGGGATTTGTGAAAAATGGCGATGCGCGTCACGGTGAAACCATTCGCGCATGGGATGGCATTCGCAGCCAAGATATCCCAGTGAAAATCGTATCACCCCATATGTATGATCCAGAAGGAACGATCCAACGTGGCTAAACCAACCCTAAAATCACGATCTCGGCTCGCCAGATATGCGACAGAAATAAATGGAATTTCGCTTCGTGAAATCACAGATATATCGATCACATCAATTGCGAGACCGTCCCATAACACCGATGATTTTACGAAAACATTCGCCGCGGTGTTTGGAAACGACGCGCCACTCGCGCCAAATACGCTAATGTCTAAAACGAACGATTGCCGTGTCATTCAAACCCAACGCGATCAATGGTTCATCATCGGCGATGCTAATGGTATCCGCACGAAATTTGATTATACAACGGATCAAACTGACGGATGGGTCACTCTCGAAATCTCTGGCGAAAACACAATTTCAGCGTTGGAACGTATCTGCCCGATCAACCTGCACCCCGATCAATTTCAAATTGGTCATGCGGCGCGCACTGCTATGGAACATATGGGGTGCATCATCTTACGCACAGACACTCAAACCTTTCACTTATTCAGCGCAAGCTCATCTGCAGAGAGCTTCCTACACGCGGTCGAAACATCGATCAAAAACGTAACTTAGACTCTCCAAATATTTCAAATATCCGCGCCGCAGGCATATACCTAGGCCGTTAGGCCCTCTGGCTCTTCCAAGCCATTCGCACGACAACAAGCAGTTAGCGTATTGGCCAACAAGCAGGCAATCGTCATTGGTCCAACGCCACCGGGAACTGGCGTGATCGCACCGGCTTTTTCCTTAGCAGATTCAAAATGCACATCACCTACCAACTTGGTTTTTCCTTCGACGGTTGGATGCGCAATGCGATTAATACCAACGTCAATAACTGTTGCGCTTTTTCCGATCCAATCACCCGTGATCATTTCGGGGCGTCCAACAGCCGCGATGACAATATCCGCGCTGGCACAAAGCGTTTCTATATTTTTGGTGCGGCTATGCGCAATGGTGACTGTACAACTGTCACGCAACAACAAATTTGCCATCGGTTTACCCACGATGTTGGATCGCCCAACAACAACAGCGTTCAGCCCGGACAGGCTCCCGTGGTGATCACGCAGCATCATCAAACATCCCAGCGGTGTACACGGTACCATTGATTTTTGCCCTGTTCCCAACAAACCAACATTGGATATATGAAATCCGTCCACATCTTTTGATGGAATGATTGAATTGATCACTAGCTCTTCGTTCAAATGGTTTGGCAGTGGAAGTTGGCAAAGGATACCATGCACCAACGGATCATTATTTAACTGGTCAATCAGCGCCAATAAATCTGACTCGGATGTGTCCGCAGGGAGTTTATGCTCAAAACTATTCATACCCACCTCAAGTGTGGATTTATGTTTGTTGCGTACATAAACCTCTGATGCGGGATCTTCGCCAACCAAAACCACGGCTAGCCCTGGAACGATATGGTTTTCTTCTTTTAGGCGCGCTACATGCGTTGCCACTTTGGTGCGCACACCCGCTGCAAATTCTTTACCATCAATAATTTTCGCAGTCATGTGCACACCTTTCAATAAACGACCCGCGCCCATTTGGACGCGGTGTCGTCAAACGTTGTTGTTTAGAATAATCCGTCAATCACACCGTCATCATTGATACAGATTGCTTCGGCTGACGGAACCCTTGGCAACCCTGGCATGGTCATGATTTCCCCGCAAATAACAACGATAAATCCAGCGCCCGCTGACAGACGCACTTCGCGCACAGGAACAGAATGACCCACCGGTGCACCGCGCAGGTTTGGATCTGTGCTGAAACTATATTGGGTTTTCGCCATACAAACAGGCAAATTGCCATAACCCTGATCTTCCCATTGTTTTAGCTGATCGCGAATTTTTTTATCGGCCAAAACTTCGTCCGCGCGATAAATACGTTTGGCAATCGTTTCGACTTTTTCAAACAATGGCATATCATCAGGATAAATTGGCGCAAAGCTTGCCATATCCGCATCGGCGATTTCCGCCACGCGTGTTGCCAAATCCTTAGAACCAGTCGAACCAAATTCCCAATGTTTAGACAAAATCGCCTCGGAACCTTGGCTTGCGACGAAATCTTTCACTGCTTGCACCTCGGCATCCGTATCCGTGACAAAATGATTGATTGCCACAACAACAGGAACGCCAAATGATTTCAGGTTTTCAATATGGCGGCCAAGGTTGGGGCAACCACTTTTCACCGCATCAACATTTTCATCGCCCAGATCCGCCTTGGCAACGCCACCGTTCATTTTCATCGCCCGCACGGTTGCAACCAAAACAACCACGCTTGGCGCGATGCCTGCCTTGCGACATTTAATGTTCATGAATTTCTCGGCGCCAAGATCGGCGCCAAATCCAGCCTCCGTTACGACGTAATCCGCCAATTTCAGCGCAGTCGTTGTCGCCACAACAGAGTTACAACCATGCGCAATATTCGCAAACGGACCCCCATGCACGAATGCAGGATTGTTTTCCAAGGTTTGCACGATATTTGGCTGCATCGCTTGTTGCAACAATACTGTCATCGCGCCGTCGGCCTTGATATCGCGGCAATACACAGGGGTGCGATCACGACGATAGGCAACAATAATATCGCCTAGTCGTTGTTGCAGATCGTCAATATCCAGTGCCAAACACAAAATCGCCATGACCTCGGACGCCACCGTAATATCGAAACCTGCTTGACGTGGGAAACCGTTTGATACACCACCAAGGCTGGTCACAACATCGCGCAATGCACGATCGTTCATATCCAAAACGCGGCGCCAAACCACACGGCGTTGGTCGATTTCCAGCTCATTACCCCAATAAATGTGATTGTCGATCATCGCCGACAAAAGGTTATGCGCCGATGTAATCGCGTGAAAATCGCCTGTGAAATGAAGGTTCATTTCCTCCATTGGCACAACTTGAGCATAGCCACCACCAGCGGCACCACCCTTCATTCCGAAACACGGACCAAGGGATGCCTCGCGAATACAAATCGCTGCCTTTTTACCAATGGCGTTCAGACCATCACCCAATCCCACAGTGGTTGTTGTTTTACCTTCACCAGCGGGTGTTGGGTTGATCGCAGTGACCAAAATCAGTTTGCCGTTTTCTTTGTCACGCTGCGCGGCGATAAATTCCGCGCTGACCTTTGCTTTGTCATGGCCAAAGGGTAAAAGATCATCACTGGGGATACCCAGTTTCGCGCCAATTTCTTGAATCGGTTTCTTGTTCGCCTCGCGTGCGATTTCGATGTCGGTCTTATAGGCCATATTCAAGCTCTCCCAGAGAAATGTGATAACTATCTATGGCGCGATTTGTAACCCATGGCGCAGATAAAAACCGACACAAAACGTATCTGAATCGGCTTTGTGTAGTTTTTCCGTTTCATATCAGAAATCTTGTTCCCCAAAAGAAAAGACCCGCCAATGGCGGGTCCTCTTTTTATGCGGTTGGTTCAGGTTCCAATCCCGCGTCAGGCTTGCGCGGTTTTTTCTTGGTCTTTGGAATCGCGGCAACGCTTGGTTTTGCATCACCGGATGGTTTGTCATCGTCATCATCTTTGCCGATTTTCTTGCCATCAATGACCTTTTGAATTTCTTCGCCAGTCAATGTTTCGTATTCCAACAAACCTTGTGCTAAACGCTCAAACTCTTTGCTTTTCTTTTTCAAAATGCTGGCCGCGGTTTGATAACCGTCATCGATTAGGCGTTTCACCTCATCTTCGATCAACTCTTTGGTTTTGGCAGAGATTGAAAAACCACCAACGTTGCCACCTGTGTAGCCTTCGTGGGCTGCTTGGTAATCGATATCACCCACCTTATCAGACATACCCCAACGCATCACCATGGAACGCGCCATCGCGGATGCTTGCTGGATATCGCCACTGGGGCCACTGGTAACCTGATCTTCGCCGTATTTCATGATTTCGGCGGCTTTGCCCGCCATCACCATCGCAAGATACTGCTCGCAACCAATACGACTGTATTGAAGTTTGTCCATCTCTGGCAGCGAGATCACCATGCCTAGCGCTTGGCCGCGCGGAATGATCGTGGCCTTGTAAACAGGATCGCATTCGTCCAGCGACATGCCAACCAATGCGTGCCCTGCCTCGTGGTAAGCGGTTTTTTCTTTTTGCTTTTCTGTCAGAACCATTGAACGACGTTCTGATCCCATCATCACCTTGTCTTTGGCGAATTCGAAATCTTCCATCGTGACGAACCGTTTGCCAGTGCGCGCAGCGGTCAATGCGGCCTCGTTCACAAGGTTGGCAAGGTCCGCACCAGAAAACCCAGGTGTACCACGGGCAATGATGCGCAAATCCACATCCGGGCCAAGTGGCGTTTTGCGTGCGTGCACTTCTAGAATCTTTTCGCGGCCTTTGATGTCTGGGTTTGGCACCTGAATTTGACGATCAAAACGACCAGGGCGTTTCAGTGCAGGGTCCAAAACATCTGGGCGGTTGGTTGCGGCCAACAGGATCACACCTTCGTTCGCCTCGAACCCGTCCATTTCAACCAGCAATTGGTTCAATGTTTGCTCGCGCTCATCGTTACCACCGCCGTAACCCGCGCCACGATGGCGACCAACAGCGTCGATTTCGTCGATAAATACGATACAAGGTGCATTCTTTTTGGCCTGCTCAAACATGTCGCGTACACGTGATGCGCCAACGCCAACGAACATTTCAACAAAGTCAGAACCAGAGATAGAGAAAAACGGAACACCCGCCTCGCCCGCGATTGCGCGTGCAAGCAAGGTTTTACCAGTACCAGGAGGGCCGATTAACAATGCCCCTTTTGGGATTTGACCACCAAGGCGCGAGAATTTTTGTGGATCACGCAAAAATTCAACGATTTCTTCTAGCTCTTCTTTGGCCTCGTCGATCCCAGCAACATCATCAAATGTTTTGCGATCTTCGTTTTGGTTCAGCATTTTCGCCTTGGATTTACCAAAGCTCATTGCGCCACCTTTGCCGCCACCTTGCATGCGGTTCATGAAATAAATCCACACACCGATTAACAACAAGATCGGCAAGAAATATTTGGCAAAGAATTCAAATGCTGTTTCGCCCTGCGGTTCTGCGGTTACTTCGACATCAGCATCAAGCAGATTTTTGATCAACTCGCCTTCGTCATATGGCACAACCGCACGGTATTTTTTGCCTGCTGAATCTTCGATCACGACATTTTCGCCGTTTAGCTGTGCGGTTTTCACTTCGCCTGCTTCGACTTTTTCCATCAATTCCGAATAAACCAAACGATCAGACGGCGTGCTCGCAGCGCCGTTAAAGATGTTGAACATCGCCATCAAAAGGAAAAAGCCAACGATATAAAATATCAAGTTTCTGCTGTTGCCCAAGGTAATTCTCCTAAATCCTGTCGCGGGGGTACGACAGATTCTATTTTGCCTATTAAACTTAAGGTTATTTACAAAAGATTCAATGCGTCAGGATGGACGTCAAGAACTCGTGATAACCCCACGTCAAACGACAGGTGTAGCCATTGCACATACCCGCAATTGGCGCCGCTATCAATTCCTCTTTTCGCCAAATGGCAGGGGTGGCCATCAAGGCGTATCGAGATAACCCAAGATCGCGCCAATCCGCAATTTGTGAAATCCCATTTTCACCAACTGGGGCAACTACGACGTCGCCGATTTGATCCACAGCGTTAATTTCCCACGCATTATCAAACAGCTCTTTAATGCCATGTTGCGATGGCATTGCATTGGGTTCGCGCGATATTTCAACTCTATCATCGGACGCTTGACGGATCAAACACCCATGCAATGCGGTTGATTCTCCCAACAATACCTGCGCATCGACCAGTTCCAGTGCATGTAATCGCGGTGGGTAAATATTGCCTGAAATGCGTTTCAAACAATGCGCGATCAGGCGAAACCGCATTTCAGGTTCAGCAACGCAAAGTTTTTCTTTGTGAATTAAAATTGATCCTGCGTCCGTGACTTCGCAGATATCTTGGGCATGGTTTGCCAGTGCATTTTCCAAAAAATGACGGGCGCGTTTCATATTTTCAGCGGTTGTGATCATTCCATGCGTGGAAAATCCAGCCTCGGTGATGTCGTGCAAAATGCGGCGCAGTTTCACCCGATCAAATCGCGTTTCTTGGTTGCTTGGGTCGTCGATCCAGTCTTGGTTCTTGGATGTAAGATAGGCGCGTAATTCTTGTCGTTCATAATCAAGCAATGGGCGCAGCCAAACAAATCCATCACCGTTCTCAATTGGATAAATGCCGCTGATCCCATCCACACCCGAACCACGCAACATTCGCATCAAAATCGTTTCCGCCTGATCATCCTTGGTATGACCTATCGCGACGGATCCAAGCTCATTTTGCTTGGCCCAATCAGACAACAACGTCTTGCGCGCATTTCGCGCCGCCTCCTGCAAATTTCCACGTTGATCCCAACCAGGCCACACCAGCGTTTCATGCGGAATGCCAAGTTTTGCACAGACATTTGCGACAAATCTTGCTTCGATTGCCGCGTCAGCGCGCAGATTGTGATTGACTGTGGCAACATGCAACGCACGCCCGTTTTTCGCGCACCAATTGGCAAGCAGCAACAACATTGCAATTGAATCACTCCCCCCAGAAACAGCAGCCCCAACAGGCCCATCCGATAGCAAGGTTAAGCGTTGCTCAAATTGTGTTAAATTAAACTTTGATTTTTCCTCGGTCAAGAACAGCCAAGCTCGATTGCCTCGGCGTTTGCTTGATCAACAGCCGTATCATTTGGGTAACGCGTGGCGACGCTGGTCAACGTCTGACATGCTTGTTCGGTTTTGCCCAAACGTGCCAAACCAATGCCAAGCCCCAACATCGCCTTGCCCGCATGTTCGCTGGCACCATCTTGTTTCAAGCTGGCCAAGAAATTACGCGATGCTTCATTCCAATTGCCAAGGCTCGCTTGCGCTTCGCCTTGCCAATATTGCGCCGCCGCGGTCAGCGGTGAACCAGGGTAATTTTGCAAAAACGTCGCGAATTGTGTCTCCGCGCCAGTTGCATCACCCGATTGAAACGCGGCAACAGCCATTTCGTAATCTGATTTTTCTGCCACGGCCAATTCCATGCCCGTTTCTGTTGTATTCGTGGGCGACGGTGCCGCCGCAACATCACCACCCAATGTTGGTGTTTTGCCAAGCGCGGTGATATCGCCGCCTTCCAGTTCAACCAAACGGAATTCCAAATCGCCAATACGGTTTGTCCCGTCTTTCACGATCTGGTTAATCCGCAATTCCAGTTGTTCAATTTGGCCCGTGATGCGGCGCAAATCATTTTCCACCTGATCCACACGCAACAATGCAGGACCGGAATTTGCGGGTGCTGTTGCATTGCCCGTCGTTGACAATTCATTACGAAGATTTTGAATTTCTGCGTATAAAAATGTCATTTCGGAACGGATATCTGCCAAGGTTTGACTGTTATCTTGTGCGGATGCGCCGAACGCAAACATTGCGATCGATGCGGTCAGAATAAATGATTTCGCCAATTTCATCACGTTTTACCTAGCTTCCCAAACCACCAGCAACCACGGTTACTGCGCGGCGGTTTTTAGAATAACAAACTTCGGTTGAACATACTTCCAATGGCCGCTCTTTGCCATAGGTGATGGTTTTCAGACGTGAATCGGGCACTCCTTTGCTCGCCAAATAGTTCGATACCGAACTTGCACGTCGCGCGCCAAGCGCAAGGTTGTATTCACGCGTACCTTGTTCATCCGCGTGGCCTTCAATCAAAATGCTTACGTTGGGATTTGCAATCAACCAACCCGCTTGTTTATCCAATGTTGCGGCACCTTCTGGTGCCAATTGTACCTGATCAACCGCAAACAGAACGCGATCACCGATCGTTTCTTTGAAATACGCAATTGATGATGGGTCCAAGTTTGACGCAGAAATATTGTCTGAATTCCCCGTCATGCCAGCGTTGGCGCCGTTTACGCCATCCATTGGTCCGTCATCCAGACCGTTGTTTTTGTCACATGCTGCAACACTTAACACCGCAATCGCGGCAATCGCTAGTTTTGTAATTTGCATTTGCTCTACCTTTTTATCGCGGATTTTCCGCTGTTATCGTTGTTCGGGCACCGCCCTCTTGCCTTAGTCTAACAGATTTGACCACGCAGGATCAGATCCAAAAGTTGGGGTTGGAATTTTTTTCAAATTTCGCCCCGTAATATCAACCGAATGTAACGATGGTGCGCCACTTTCGCCTGGTGTTTCACGGAAAAACATAACAACACGCCCGTTGGGTGACCATGTCGGCCCCTCATCCAGAAAGGATGCCGTCAACAATTTTTCATTGCTGCCATCGGTACGCATTACGCCGATATGAAATCGCCCGTTAACCATTTTTGTAAACGCAATCATATCACCGCGCGGCGACCACACGGGCGTGCCATAGTTACCATTCCCGTTGCTAACCTTACGCACGCCGCCGCCGTTGGCATCCATTATATAAATTTGCTGCCCGCCACCGCGATCCGATTCAAATACGATTTGCGAACCATCGGGGGAAAAGCTTGGCGCGGTTTCAATCGCGGCGGAATCCGTCAAACGTGTTTTTTGCGCCGACTGAATATCCATCATATAAATGTCGGTATTTCCGCGATCTGCAAGCGACATCACAACCTTGGTGCCATCGGGTGAAAATCTGGGCGCGAACGTCATTCCTGGTGTTTGATCAAGAGCGCGGCGCGCAAGCGTGTCCACATTCATCGTAAACACAGTGGGTTGCCCAGTTTCATAACTGGTGTAAACAATTTCACGCGCATTTGGTGAAAACCGCGGTGCCAAAACGATGGAATTGCTATCGGTCAAATACCGAATGTTCGCGCCATCATAATCCATCACGGCAAGGCGTTTTTTACGGTCATTCTTTGGGCCTTCCTCGGCGATATACACAACACGGCTGTCGAAATAACCTTCTTCACCAGTGAGGCGGGCATATATAACATCGGCAACCTTGTGCGCCATGCGCCGCCAACTGTCTGAACCAGCAACAAATTGCATACCTTCGCCAATGTTACGCTGGCCCGTCACATCATGGAGGCGAAATTGCAGCGTTAGCTTGCCACCTGCGTTGGTGGCATTCCCCGTTACAAGCGCATCAGCGTTGATCGCTTTCCAATTCGCATATTCAACAGGTGCTGCGAAATCCGTGATTGTGGAAATATGCGCATCTTTGGGAATTGCGCGAAACAATCCCGTGCCAACCAAATCTTGAATGATGACGTCGGTCACTTTTTGCACATATTCATTTGCGCCGCTTCCCGCCACAAATGTTGGCAGGGCGATGGGCATTGGTTCGATGATACCCTCGTCAATGGTAATGCGTAGCGTACCCTCGTCTTGGGCGAACACGCTGATTGGTTGGGCGGCAATCACACTCGCGATTGCAAATGATTTTAAGAAATTTTTCATTTCACACTCACTGATTGAGGCCCGAACACAATCGAAAGATTACGCCAAGATGCGTAACTTTGAACAGGCAGTTGATATGGTTGGCAGCGCGTCAATGCACGGCGCGCTATGTTGAAACCGTCCGATCTGGCAAAATTATCTGCGGTCCAGTTTGTCATTTTCGGGCTGCTTAATAAAAACCCTTGCTTGTTAAGCGCCACACGGAGCGTGATGCGATTATCGTTGTTCTCGGCGAATAATTGGGGCGATTTCCAACACCCAGCGATTTGTGCAGCAATTGAATTTTTGGCAACACGCGGCAATAGGTTTGCATTGTTTGTTGTATTCGCTTGCTTCTTTTTAGCTTGTGGCTTCACTTGTTTAATCACCTGCTTTGGCGCAGCGGACAAAACGTTATCAGATTTTTTGGCATCCCATTTTGCCCGCGCAACGTCTTTCTCTTTCGCAATTTCAACAATCGTGGCAGTGTCGAACGCCGCTGTCGTCTGATCTGCGTCTGAATCGAGCGGTGTAATTGTTGGTGTAGTAACCGCGATTGGCGATTCCTGTGTTTTGGGAGCGACAACAACGGTTTCAACTTTTTCCGTAATCGTTTTCACGCTTTTCACCACGTTTTCTTGTGCTGGTTTTGCTTGTGTTTCCGCCTGCTCACCAACCGATTTTTCGCTCTCATCGGGACTAACAACTTTGGATGTTTGTGTTTCTTGAAACTCTTGCAAACGTTGTTGCGCGGCTAATAATTCTTGCTCGCGTTTTTGTGCCTCAACTTTTTGTTGTTCTGCTAACTTACGCGCACGCTCTTGCAGCGCTGCCAATTCCGCTCGCTTCACTTCTTCTACTTTTTTTCGCGCATTCAACTCTTGTTGTGCTTTTTGCGCGGCAAGTTCGGCTTCCCTCTGCGCGGCCAACTTATTTTGTTTCAACAGCTCTGCTTGGGTTTCCAGTTTTTTGATAGCGCTTGGTTCTTTATCAATATCTACAACCGTTTCTTTGGCAACCTCTGTCGCCATTTCTTCCTGTTCCAATGGTTGCTCTGCTTGTGAAACTTCGTTTTTTTGTTTTTCGGCTTCTGCAATGCTCACTTTACTGGTGATGAATTGCGCTGCAACTTCTTGTTCGTGTTCTTCAGCAGCTTGTTTTACCAAGCGCTCACGTTCTATTTGGTCAGCGACCGCTTTGTTATTTTCGTCTTCGGCAATACGATCACGTTTTTCTTGATCTGCGGTGTCCTTAGCTATTGCTGCCTTTTCGGCGGCAATAACGGCCTCAATTTCCTTTTGCGCATTTAGCGTTCTTTCGGGGATTTGATCGTCAGTGGCCACGACATCAGCAGGGCCGCCAATCCATGTTGCGGCAACCAGTCCCCCCGATAACACCATCGCGCAAATACCGCCAATGATTGTCCATTTTTCACGATCAAAGCTCATCGCAGCACCATTTTTTTGGGGTCAAATGTGACCTCAACCTTTTTCCAAGAATCGTATTTGTCTTGGGGCAGTTTGTCATAGGGAAGGCAGCGTACAATCGCAGAGCGCGCCGCGCGGTATGCAACCGCCGTCAAACCGGAATTTTCATCTCCTTCGGATAGAAAATTGATCTGTCCCTTAAGGCGTCCATCTGGATGCAGCTCAAATCCAACTGTCACTGCAAGTTCATCGGCGTTTTCAATACCAAATGGAACATTCCAGCATTCCTTGATTGCGAAAATCAAACCATCCTTTTCGGATTGCGACAACGGTGAACCCTTGCGCGCGTTGGATTCGCCCGCCGATGCGTTTGCAACACCTGTTTCGGCTGCTGTACGCTTTGCTTCTTCTGCTTTCAGATCATCCAGAATCGCTTGTTCCAACGGATCAACCGCGGATTCTGGATCGGGTTTGGGTTCTGGCTCTGGGGCGGGTTTGGGTTCTGGCTTTTCCTCTGCCGGTTCTTCCAGTTTCGCCAATTGCTGTGGGCGTCCCTTTGGACGCACCGTTTTCATAGGATCATTTTGATCTGGCTCGTCCGCCTCTGTCACAACTTTGGTTGTTGTCTCTTTTGGTGTTGCCTCTTCTTTGGGCTCTACCGGTTCAACCAAATCCTTGGGCTTTTCTTTTGGTGTTACTGACGGCACAGTCTCTTCTACGGGTTGCGCGATATCTTCGGGTTTTTCTGTGACTTGATCTGCAACAATGTCGGCCTGTTTGGGCGCCGCCATTGCAAATTCTTCGTCCTTAACTTCGCCGGCTTGTTCAACGATTGCTTCTGTTCCGACATCTGCTGTTTCAACTTCGCCAACGGGTTCAGGTTCCGTCACTTCTGGTGATGTTGGTTCCGGCTCTGCCACATCGGGTTCTTGAACTTCTGGCTCGACGACGACGGGTTCGGCTACGTTTGGCGCGGGTTCGTCGACATTTGTTTCATCCACAGATTGGATTGTCATCGCGTCCAATTCATCGCCCGAAATCAATGACACTTGCGCAACCGACACCGCTTCGTCAGGCGCAGCGCTAAACAACTGACCTGAAAAAATCGCGGCGGCAATTAATGCCACATGCGCCGATGCTGATATTTTAATCCCGGTATCCATTTGGTTACTGGTCAGTCCCATCAAGTGCTGGGCCACCTGCGTCGGTGACAAGGCCGATGTTTTTAAACCCACCACTGTTCAATGCGCCCATCACTTCGGCGACGACGCTGTAACTTACGCCACCATCGGCGCGCAAAAATACTTTGTCGCCTTCTCGTTCAGCGGCGATTGCCTTTAGCTTTGCAACCAATGGTGTGCCATCCAAACCTTCGTTTTGAATTTGAATTTCACCATCGGCACTAATTGTGATTGTCAGTGGTTCTTCTTGCTCTGTTGGCAATGCCTCGGCACTGGTATCAGGCAAATCAATTTCCACACCCACAGTTAACAGCGGCGCGGCCACCATAAAGATGATCAACAGAACCAACATGACATCCACAAACGGGGTTACGTTGATTTCTGACATTGGCCTGCGTTTTGCGTGGCTTCGGCGCTTACCGCCACCGCCGCCACCACGTTGCACTACACCTGCACCCATGATGGCCTCCTAGCTATCGAGTTGACGTGACAGAATTGTTGCAAATTCGTCGGCGAAACTATCGTAATCACCGATCAATTTATCGGCGTCCGCTGACAGTTTATTATAGAAAATCACGGCAGGGATCGCGGCCAACAGGCCAAGCGCGGTCGCAACCAACGCCTCTGCAATACCAGGTGCCACAACGGCAAGGTTGGTATTTTGCTGAATGGCGATTTCTTCAAACGCGTTTTTGATGCCCCAGACCGTGCCAAACAATCCAACGAACGGCGCGATGGAACCCACGGTTGCCAAAAACGTCAAACCGTTGTTCAGTTTTTCGCTTTCGCGTGCAATGGCCACATCCATTGATCGATCGATACGTTGTTGAACACCTGCGATCAATTCACCGTCTTGGCGATATGATCGATGCCATTCGCCCATGGCAGATGCAAATATCCTTTCAGAGCCACCCTTGGGCTCGGAACCCGTGCGCTCGTATAATTTATCCAACGGCTCACCAGACCAGAACGCACGATCAAACATCGCGGTTTCTTCTTTGGCTTTTTTGTAGTTGATAAATTTTTGGATGATAATGCTCCACGACCACACGGACGCGAAAATCAATATTAACATCACAATTTTTACAGTGAGAGTTGCTCTTAAAAATAAAGTCAGCATAGAAAAATCAATTTCTGCTGCCGCACCAAGTGCTTCTGCTTCCATGTTACCGCTCGTTCTGCCTATGCCCGTATTTTTACGTGGCGATTATTATTATCGGGTCAGTTTAGCTGGTTTTTTTGGGAAAAACTAGAATTTTGGGGGTATTTGACGCATTAAGCGGAAAATTTCTGGAATTTTTGCAACGCTTCCTTGGGAATGCGCGTTGCGCGTCCATTTTCACCAATGCAAACCACTGTTATCAAAGCAGAAAACAACACATCATCACCACGCAACACTTCCTGTTGAAACAGGATTTTTGCACCCGTAACTTGTTGCAAAACTGTAGCAATCACCAATTCGTCATCTAATTTCGCCGCGCCAAGGTATTCTGCCTCTATCTTTCGCACTGCAAAAACAACGCCCTTGCGTTGCATTTCCAACTGATCAATCCCAATTTCACGCGTTAATGTGGAACGCCCACGTTCGATAAATTTCAAATAATTGGCGTAATAAACGATACCTGCCATATCCGTGTCTTCGTAAAACACATTCAGTTTAAATTCATGTGGGATCATTGTTGCATATCCTGCCACAGCTTTAGCGCACGCGCAGACACGCGCAACGCATGGGATGCATCATCCGCAACTGCAGGCATGGTTGCATCATAACTTGCGCGCAAAATCGCGGCGTATTCTGGTTTGACCAAACACAGGTTGTTTTCCTGAATAATCGCAATTGGGCTTTCGTCTTGAAACGCATTAGGCGACCATAGCGCCATGGCCTGAAAAGTTTCGCCCGTGGTCAAAACATGCACCGGCACGTCGGCCATTTCACCTTTGATGCGCACAAACATCACGCACAGCTTGATCGCGCCATCATTATCAAACGCAAACACACGGTGCGAATTTAAATCGCGTTGTTCCAGTTGTGCAATCGTTTGATCTAGATTTGGAACCAGTTTATCCAAATCGGGAACCGATAAAATTTCGTTCCATTCTTGGCAAAAGAACCACATGAAATTTGACCCAAGCTCGGGATCTGTTTCCACAAGTGTTTGCCCTGCAACCCCCACGGTGGTTGCCATCGCCGATTTCATTGCCGTCAACGTGTCGTCATCAACACCAAACACGACAGGCGCAATCGGGCGCCCCCATCGTGCAAAACGATAGGTTCCGTTATGATCGAACAGCGTTTCGATGGCCTCGGGGGATGTAGTTTTTGACATTACTTTCCTGTTCCAAATAAATCAGTTTGCGGCGTGGGCTTTGGTGCCGCCAACCCCAAATGCACCCATGCTTTTGCCGCCAACATCCGCCCGCGCGGAGTGCGTTGTATCAAGCCTTGTTGCAACAAATATGGCTCGATCACCTCTTCAATCGCATCGCGCGATTCTGACAATGCGGCAGCAATCGTTTCAACACCAACAGGCCCGCCACCATAATTTTCCGCCAACAGGCGCAGGTAACGCCGATCCGCACTATCAAGCCCCAGATCATCCACGTTCAAACGTGTTAACGCACCATCCGCCATTTTTTTATCAATGGTGCCATCGCCCTCGACCACAGCGAAATCGACAACGCGGCGCAGTAATCGCCCCGCGATACGCGGTGTGCCACGCGCACGGCGGGCAATTTCACGTGCCCCATCGGGGGAAGTCGGAATCCCCATCAAACCCGCGCCGCGCTCCACGATTTGGCACAGTTCATCAACCGAATAAAATTCCAACCGTGTTGGAATACCAAACCGATCACGCAACGGCGTTGTTAACAGCCCAAGCCGAGTTGTTGCTCCAACAAGTGTGAAAGGTTGTAAATCAATGCGCACGGTACGTGCGGCGGGGCCTTCGCCGATCACCAAATCCAATTCGAAATCTTCGAGCGCAGGGTATAACACCTCTTCCACCACAGGGTTCAGGCGGTGAATTTCATCAATGAACAGAACATCGCGTTCTTCTAAATTCGTTAAAATCGCCGCGAGATCACCCGCTTTGGCCAACACGGGGCCGGAAGTCATGCGAAAATTCACACCCAATTCTTTGGACATGATTTGCGCCAACGTCGTTTTTCCCAAACCAGGGGGGCCATAAAACAACGTGTGATCCATCGCTTGCCCGCGTTTTTTCGCGCTTTCAATGAATACCTTTAGGTTTGCACGCGCGCCTGCCTGACCAATAAAATCGTCCAGCGCACTTGGGCGCATTGCACGATCAATGTCTTCGGGCAATTCGTCAGGGCGCAATGTTGGGTCTGGTTCATTCATGTTACAGCCCTAACCGATCAACTTGTCGGAGCCAAGCGTTTCAACGCGGCCTTGATCAATCCACCCGAATCCAAATCGGGCTGATCCCCCAAAACCATTGCAATGGCGCTCGCCGCCTCGCCTTGGCCGTATCCAAGGTTTACCAGCGCGGATAATGCATCGGCCTGCGCACCCGCACTTTGCGCTGGCGGCGGTGATGACGCTGCACGGGTACTTGGGCTTGGCGTTTCGATAACCATATCGGTGTCGGCCTCGACGGTGGCGTTACCCGCAGTGCCAAGTGCCATAATACTTGGTGCTTTATCTTTCAATTCGGTCACGATCCGCTGTGCGATTTTTGGCCCGATACCTTGTGCGGATTTTACCGCAGCAATATCGCCAAGCGCGATTGCACGTGAAATACCATCAACCCCCAAGGTTCCAGCAATTGAAAGCGCGGCCTTTGCGCCCACGCCCTGAACCGTGGTCAGCAATTTATGCCATTCCTTTTCCGCCAATGTCAGAAAACCAAACAGTTGAAGGTTATCCTCGCGCACCAACAAATCCGTATATAGCGCCGCAACCTCACCCTTGCCCGGCAACATCGCCAAGGTGCGATCAGAACAATAAACGACGTATCCAACACCCTGCACATCAACCAAGACGTAATCGGTTGTGCGATAATCAACGCGCCCTGTGATTTTCCCAATCATGCGGCACCTGCCTTTGCGATGGCCGCATCGAGACGCCCTGCGAATTGTGCATGATGCGCATGGCATAGCGCAATCGCCAAAGCGTCGGCGGCATCAGCACTATGAATTTCAACCGCGCCCAGCTGCATCCGTACCATATGATCGACCTGTTGTTTTTCTGCGTGCCCCACTCCAACGACAACCTTTTTCACCTGATTGGGGGCGTATTCGGCAACGTCCAAACCATATTGCGCAGGTGCTAGCAAACAAATCGCGCGCGCTTGCCCCAATTTTAACGACCCCGCGCCATCCTTGTTCACAAATGTATGTTCCACCGCCGATGTATCAGGTTGGTGAATGGCCAAAACATCCGACAATTGGCGATGCAATGACATCAAACGCATAGCAAGGGTTTCTTTGTTCGAACTATGACAAGTTCCATTTGCGATATGTCTGGTTTTGGAACCAAACACATCCACGATTCCCCAGCCCATATTTCGCAATCCGGGATCAATTCCAATAACGCGCATGCCCTGCCTCTTGTTTTTGTTTTGCAAGGGATAGCACGAAACAAGAACATCTGCCAAGAGCCAAGCAATCATTGCGTAAAATATATGCAGTGATTGCATCACGGGTATGCCAATTGGGCATTTGTGAATCGCTTAACGCCCCCCTACATGCGGAATAAGAAATCAATGCCAACAAGAGGATGTTCCAATGGCTATTCAATCACCAGTTAAAACAGCGCCATTTGGTGCAATCTCCGTATTCCGCGCAATCAATGTTTTGGACAACGCACGTTCAGCATTTTCAACATGGAATGCACGTCGTTTGACAGCAAAAGAATTGTCACGTTTGTCTGATCGCGAATTGACAGACATCGGTCTTTGCTATGGCGATATTTCAACAGTTTGCCAAAAAATCAAAATGTAATCTCTCCCCAACATTTTGATACGCTTAACAAGCGCCAATGCTTAATTGCTTGGCGCTTGTTCTGCATTTGGGGTTTGTACATCGCCAGGTTCGGCGGTACCATTTGGCAATGCTGTTTCGGGTGCGCTTTCATCGGGTTTGTTCATCACTTCGCGTACGAAATTTTCAACCGTTAACATCAACGGGCCACGTTGCATTCCCATGGCCGCGTATTGTTCACCCTGTGTGCCTTCGCGCAGTTCCCCCACGCGTGCGTCATACGCATCTGCACCCATCTGAATTGACATAAACACACGCAAACCAAGTGCGCAGAAAAACGCCAAAATACCAAAAAACATCGCGCGGCGCATGAATGTCCAAAATTTAAACCCTTCGCGTTTGCGATAATAATTCATACCCGTATCTGGCGATCCATATGTGGTACGCCCTGCGTATGCTTTCGCTTTTGGGTTACTACCCACCTTGTGGCGACCAGTTTTTTTATAACCCTTTTCAATCTTTTTTAAGCGTTTTTCGAAATCTTTTACGTTGTTATCCATGGCATCACCTAGTTTTAGCCTTATGCTGTACCATAACTCAAAAAAATGAAATGTTAAGTGTTTCGCTGCAAGGTCAATGTTGACCATTCACCAATTTGCAAATGATCAACCAAAGCGAAGCCATTTTCAATATATGCCGATTTCACATCATCCGCCTGTTCATTCAATAAACCAGACAGGATAACGTAACCATTTGGTGCACAATGGGTATTCATATCAGGTGCTAATGCAACCAATGGCCCCTTAAGAATATTAGCTAGGATCAAATCATATGGTGCTTTGGCGCGTAAATCAGGGTGATCAAATCCCGCGCATGTCACCACATCAATGCGCCCTTCTAACCCGTTAGATTTCACATTCGCGAGTGCCGTTTCGGTCGCAACCTCGTCAATGTCGCTGGCCATAACATTTTCTGGCCACAAACAGGCGGCACCCATCGCCAAGACGGCGGTACCACACCCAATGTCCACCGCGTTTTTTGCGTGAAACCCGCCAACTGCAAGCGTATCAAGCGCCGTTAGACAGCCCTGTGTTGTGCCGTGATGCCCCGTGCCAAACGCCATCGCGGCCTCGATCAGCAAAGGCATAACATCATCTGGAACCTTGTCCGCATCATGGCTACCGTATACGAAAAATCGCCCTGCGTGCACGGGTGCCAATTCACGGCGCACTTCGGCAACCCAATCTGTTTCAGGCAGTTCAGAAATCGCAAAAGGTTTGGCGCCATGCGCGGCCGCTAATAGTGCCAATGCAATATCATCGGGTTGTTCGATGAAATAAACCCCAACCTCATACATGCCTGAACCATCTTCGATTTCAAACACGCCAACGCCAGTTGGTTCGGGATAGATATTTTCCATCGCCTCGGCCAATGCATCTGCGTTTGGTTTTTTTGAAAGCGTTGTAAGGGCGGTAAATGTGGGCATTTGTGTCTCTGAATCTATGCGGGTTGCGTTTTATCTACACCACCGCGTATGGCTTGTCAGGCGCAATTACACGGCGTGGTGTTGCGGCGCGGCGCGCGTGAAAATCGTTTCATGCCCTTCGCGTGGATTGCGCGGAATACAAAGCGCCAACACAAGCGATAGAAATGCCATGAACGCCGCCGCTGCAAACACTGATGCGGGTGATACCAACCACAAATAGCCAAGCAATGCTGGCAACACCACCGCGCCAATATGATTGATCGTGAATGCTACCGCCGCCGAGGGTGCGATATCCGCTGGGTCTGCGATTTTTTGAAAATAGGTTTTCAAACCAATCGACAATGCAAAAAACAGATGGTCCAACACATACAAGCTCGCCGCCAAGAAAATACCCCAGCCAAAGATATAGATGCCGCCATATGCTGCAAAAATTAGTACCAGCCCAACATATTCAACCGCCAGCGCATTTCGCTCGCCGATTTTCAAAACTAAATTGCCCATGATCGGTCCAAAAATCATATTGGCGATATAGTTGACTAGGAAAAGTGCGGTAACCTCGTGCACCTCAAAGCCAAACCGTTCAACCATCATGAACGCGGCAAATACCAAAAATATTTGTCGCCGCGCACCCGCCATGAATTGCAGCGCGTAATACAACCAGTATCGTTTACGTAATACCATATGGCGATGCTGCACCGCTGGCCCATGAAATGGCGGGTACGCAAAATAACAAAACACTGCGATGATTAACGTTAAACAACCACCAATCATATAAAGCGCATTGTAATCCCAACCCAACACTTTCCATGCAAGCATAATCGAACCATACGCCAAGAGCGAACCAGCCGACCCGATTGCCAATAACCAGCCCAGCATCACAGGGGCGCGATCCTTGGGTAACCATTGCAACTCTAATGATTGTTTTGCTGTTTCATAATAATGAAAACCGAGGCTGGAAATAAAAGTTGTGATCAACAATCCACCAAAGGTTGGAAACCACGCGGTCACGGCAACCGCGCCACCAAGAACGATCAGTGAAACAATCGCCAAGACCTGTTCGCGCATCACCCAGAGCACGACAATTACGCCAACAGCAAAAAATCCCGGGACTTCGCGTATGGATTGCAACCAACCGATATCCGATCCATCAAAGCCTGCCCGATCATGCACGAAATTATTCAGCAATGCCATCCAAGTGGCATAGGCCAGTTGCATGACGAACGTCATCAACGCCAACAACGCAAATGGGCGTCGCCACCGCGGGAGCGAGATTGTTTCTGCGATCGAAAGACTTTTCATGTGCAACCACTATCCCTTGCGCGGCGTTTTTGCGAGCGCCAATTTATAAGGGCTCACAGATTTACAAAAAAATATATATAAGCAATGGTTTGCCGATCAAACTTCCAAAACAGCACAAAACCGCCGCTCACAAAAAAGTTGGTTACAATCGCCACACGTCGATGCAATACAATTTGCTGACTTAAACAAAGGCAGAACAATGCAAAAATTATCTCTTATTATCTGTGGTAGCGCCATGTTGGCATTAACGGGTTGCTTTGTGAATACGGAAACCGAACGCGGGCTTGTGGGTGCTGCGACTGGTGCCGTGGTAGCAAGCACAGCAGGCGGTAACGTCGTTGCAGGTGCTGTCGTTGGTGGTGCTGCGGGTGTGCTCTGTGACGATGTGGGTATCTGTCGTTAATCAACATCGCTTGAAATTGACAATCAAAAGCCAGCGATCCGAAGTGACGCTGGCTTTTTCTTTTGCGTAATCTATCATGATGCAAAACACGGTATAAAGTTGGATAGATTAACGTGACCAAACGAAGATATGCCGCGCTGACGATGGTGCGTGATGAAACATTTTTTTTACACAATTGGCACCGCCACTACGCCCGTGAATTTGGCGACGAAAACCTGTTTGTGATTGATCACAACTCACAAACCAACCCTCCCCAATCTGTTATTCCAAGTTTGAAAAATATTACGCGAATTCCCTTTGATAACCCGGCCAAAGATAAACAGGCGCAGGATCGACGTAATTTTGATCACGTCAGATTTCACGCCATAAGCGATATGATGGCAAGCCTGTTGCATTATTATGATTGCGTTATTTACAACGATGTTGATGAAATTTTTGTCACTGATGACACCATGGGTTTGCGGCAGTATCTAGATAGCATCCCCGAAATCGGCAATCGCGCGGGTGTTGGCGTGGAATTGTTTCAACATACATCCGACACCCCATTCGATCCGACACAACCCGTTTTCGAACAACGAAAACATTTCTATTATCGTTGGAATATCTGTCGTCCGTGTATTTTAACAAAACCAACGCTCATCGGGGGAAATGGGGCGGTTGGGCCCGTATGGCTTGATCCAAAATTGTTGATGTTGCACCTGCGCTTTGTCGATAATGACGAACTATTCCAACGCCAACAAAAACGGCTACTGGCCTATAGCGAAAGCCGTGGTGGCGAAGCATCACGTTGGAAACTGTCCTTGGGCGAAACCCAAGAAAAAATGGACGCGTTTTGGGCACGCACCCCTGCCGAAATGGATATGCCACATTACGAATTTTTGGATGAATGCATCCCAGGTTATCGTGACACCGAAATCAGCGACGCTACATTCAAACGACAGAAAAAATCACCGCGCCAGCAAGTAAAGCTTGATCATTTTTTTGATCAACAGGTTGTAAAACTGTTTTGGAAATATCGCTTTGAATTTCCAGATCGTTTCAATACCTATCCGTCATAACGAAAAAGGCCGCCCAAATTTGAGCGGCCTTAAAATTCGAATGTCGGCGAAAATTAGTTTTTCGCGTAATATTCCACAACCAAGTTTGGTTCCATCATCACTGGGTATGGCACGTCTGACAAACCGGGTGTGCGAACAAATGTTGATGTCAACTTGCCGTTGTCCACGTTCAGGTAATCAGGCAAATCGCGTTCCGCTGATTGTGTTGCTTCCAAAACCAAAACCATTTGTTTTGATTTTTCGCGTACTTCGATCACGTCGCCTTCTTTAACACGGTAAGAAGGGATGTTTACCTTTTGACCGTTCACTGTCACGTGGCCGTGGTTCACAAATTGGCGTGCGGCGAATACTGTTGGTACGAATTTTGAACGATATACAACAGCGTCCAAACGACGTTCCAGCAAACCGATCAAGTTTTCACCTGTATCACCGTTAACACGCACAGCTTCGGCATAAATGCGGCGGAATTGTTTTTCTGTCAAATCACCGTAGTAACCTTTCAGTTTTTGCTTTGCGCGCAACTGAATACCGAAGTCTGACAATTTTTGCTTGCGGCGTTGGCCGTGCTGACCGGGGCCATATTCACGACGGTTTACTGGTGATTTTGGACGACCCCAGATGTTTTCACCCATGCGGCGGTCTAATTTATGTTTGGCAGCAGTACGTTTAGTCACTGGCTGGTTCCTCTCATCTTATATGAAAGGTGCTTTCCTTTCCCTTCGCATCATCGCGTCGGGCGACAGGCTAATCCCATTGCTGGGGCCACAAACACCAATATGGTCACTGCATTTACAGCGATGGGCGGGTTATAGGCGCAAAATAGACAGAGTCAACACGTCTTGGCGCAATTAATTAGGATAATCCTGCGCTTGACCATCCAATTTACGCAATGTCTAAATACGCTTATGATTTTCAACCAAGATATCCAAAAACTGCCCATCGCTTTTGATCCCGAATTGGGGAAGGAAACTGCGCAACTTTACGGCAAATTGCCAAAACGGGCCCAAGACTTGGTTGCTGGAATCGCGGGTTCCAGCCCGTATTTGCGTGATCTTCTTAATTCGCAACATGAATGGTTAGTATTGGTATCAGAAATTGATCCCAACGCCACGTTTGATGCAATTTTAGCTGACATACTTAAAAATCCAGACATTGAATTGGGTACTCGGTTACGCCTCGCCAAAAAACGCGTGGCGTTGTTGCTCGCGATTTGTGATCTGTCTGGAATTTGGCCGCTTGAAACAATCACACAAAAATTGACCGAATTTGCAGATTTCGCAACAGATACGGCGTGCAAAGAAGAAATAGCCAAGGCGCTGGCCAAAGATGCGCTTCCACATGATATATTACGCGCGCACCCACTGGGCGGGCTGGTGGTGTTGGCGATGGGAAAAATGGGCGCGTTTGAATTAAACTATTCCTCAGACATCGATCTGATATTCATGTTTGATGATAAAATATATCCCTCCGCCGACGTGCATGAAATTCGCGCAGAATTTGTGAAAATCACGCGGGCTGTTTACAAAACGCTGAATGAACGGCGCGGCGATGGCTATGTTTTTCGCACCGATCTGCGGCTGCGCCCAAACCCATCCGTCACACCCGTGTGCCCCGCAATGTCCAGCGTAGAAGTTTATTACGTCAAAGAAGGTCGTACATGGGAACGTTCCGCATTTATCAAGGCGCGCGCTTGTGCGGGTGATATTGATGCGGGCAACGCGTTTTTAAAACGTCTGCAAAATTTCATTTGGCGCAAAAACCTTGATTTCGCCGCGATGGAGGATGTGCAAAATATCTTGGTCCAAGCACGTTTGCACAAGGGGGTGAATGGCCCGATCACCCTGTTGGGCCATGATATGAAAATGGGGCGCGGTGGCATTCGTGAAATCGAATTTTTCACCCAAACCCATCAACTTACCTATGGTGGGCGCGATGATGGAGTCAGATCGCCCTGCACCGTCGATGCATTACAACAGCTGGTCGACAAAGAGCGCCTTGATCGCCTCGTCGCAGAAAAGCTTACCACGACATATCGTCAACACCGTGAAATCGAACACCGCATACAAATGATGCGCGACGCACAAACGCATAACCTTCCTAATAATGACGAGGGCATGTTACAGCTTGCCAATCTGTCGGGTTATGCAGATTTGGCCACGTTTTCCAAGGATGTGCTCGCCGCATTGGAAACCACCCGCGCCACAACAGAGGTCACTGGCGTTGCCAATGTCAAAACGGACACAGGCCATACGCCAAACATCGAACAACAGGCGATGTTTGATCGTTGGCAGTCATTCAGCGCCTTGCGAACCGATCGCGCCAAAGACATCTTTGATCGTATCATCCCCATCATTTTGCAAGAGACGGACGATGCCCCCAACAGCCGCGAACATCTGGAACATTTCGATTTGTTTATGTCCCAACTCAACTCAGGCGTTCAGTTGTTATCTCTGTTTGATAAGCGCCCCGAATTATTAAAGTTGGTCATGGATATTTGTGCGCTGTCAAAACCATTGGCACGCAGCCTGGCGCAACAAACAGAGGTGCTGGATGGGCTGGAGGATGCCGCCCTTGCTCCCGCGAAACGCGATCGCGACACCTATCGCAATATATTTTCAACAATTGTTACCGATCCCGACGATTTGGAATTATCTCTAAACCAAATCCGCAGTTGGCATCGTGAAGAACATTTTCGCATTATTGTTGCACAGCTGCGCGGGACCCTGAACATCAGCGCTGCAGAACGCGCATTTTCCAACCTTGCAGAAGTCAGCGTTGAACATTGCGTTGCATTGGTGCGCCGCGAAATGGAACGACGCTATGGTAAAATAGCAGGGAGTGAATTTGCTGTACTTGCCATGGGTAAACTCGGATCTCGCGAAATGACATGTACGTCTGATCTGGATATCATTGTTATCTTTTCTGGCGATCCCTTGGCCGATTCAGATGGCAAACGCGCGCTTGATACACGTAGCTACTACGCCAAATTCACACGCACATTAATTTCCACGCTATCGGCATCAATGCATAGCGGGAAACTCTATGATGTGGATATGCGCCTGCGCCCATCAGGGCGATCAGGCCCTGTTGCCACGAGCATTACATCATTTGAGGATTATCAAAAAAACAAAGCGTGGGTCTGGGAACATCTCGCTCTTGCGCGATCTCGGGTTTTGGCAGCCGATGATCGATTGGACAGCATTCTAAATTCCGTTCGCCAAGATGTGCTGGTATCAGAGACAGACCACACCAAGGTTAAAACTCAGGTCGTTGAAATGATCGAACGGTTGCGATCCGAACCATATGGTAAAGCCCCCACGCTTCCTGTGAAAAAAGCACCGGGTGGTTTGTTGGAAATTGAACTTTTGGCGCAATCATGCGTATTACAAAGCAAGATTGATGCCCTCACGCCGATGGGTCAATTACAAGGGGCGATTCAAACAGGCCAACTCACAAAAAGCGCTGGGAATGATTTGATCGACACGCATCAATTTTTAACCAAAGTAGAGCATCTAAAACGTCTGTTGTTAAAAGAGGATTTCAAATCTGACGAGCTAAGCACTGCAGGTGAAATTTTATTTCAAACCGCAACCGACACGACATCAATTGAATTGCTGGGCAAAGAAATTACAATGCGCATGACCAAAGCAAGAAAAATTATCGATGCTCATTTTGGCATTGCCGCCCCCAAAGGAACAAAGTAATGCGCCAATCCTTGCGCGAAAAAGCAATTCGAATTTGCGATCAGAAAATCACGCAAAAGGGCGACAATGTTGGTCTGTCATTTTATGCATTTTTTGCCAACAAAAACGACGATCCAGAATTGTTGATGGAAGCGGCAACTTGGTGGATTGAAACCCATCAATTAGATCACTTTGAAAAGGTATTGAAAATTCGCACTCTGATCCAATCAGGAAAATAGCCCTATTTTTTGCGAAAATTTTCTGGGCTAAGCCCAAAACGTGATTTAAATGCTCGCGCCATGGCGCTGGCATTTTCATAACCAACGCGTACCGCGATTTCTGAAACTGCTAGCTGTGTTGACACCACCAAATCACGGGCAGCGGACAACCGAATATAGCGATATATTTTACCAGGCGGCGCACCAAGGTCAGCGACAAATTCACGTTGCAAATGTTTTTCATGACAGCCCAACGCATGCGCAATTTGTGCGATGGTGATCGGCGTTTCCAAATGTTCACGCATGATATGCACCGCGTTGCGCACAATTGCGCGGTGAATGACCAATGAACGCCCAAATTCACTGGGCGTATCATGCATGAATAACGTTGCCACATCCAATTTCAACGCCTCACCATTCAATTTTGAAATCAAAGCAAGCGCCATATCAAACGCGGCCATCGCACCGCCGCATGTGCCACGGTTGTCATCCAAAATGAAACGTTCTTTTTTGGCATTCACGTTCAAAAATGTTTCACTAAAGCTGTCAAAGATATCCCAGTGAATTGTCGCAGCGCATCCATCCAGCAATCCCGCCGATGCCATCAACCACGACCCCGTATCCAAACCCATTATGTTTTTGGATCGTTTCGCCGCTCCTTGCAACGCACGCTTGGTTGCCACCGTGTCAAATTTGCGGAAATGATAACTGCTGATCACATACAAATATTCGCCGTTTTGCGCCGCCCCCAACGCATGTTCGGGCAACACGGGCAATCCGCTTGATGATTGCACCGGCGCACCGTCCAATGTGAAAAACCGCCATTGATAAATGCGCTGCCCCGCCAGATCGTTTGCCGCACGCAATGGTTCCAAACAATTTGCCAAACAATGGTTGGAAAATTGATCAAACAGCAGGATATCAACCGTAATCTGATCCTGTAAGGGCTTTGTCCAAAATCGCATGATTTATGTCTATTTCAGCACGCCATTTAAACGCAAGTCATATCACGTTTAATCAACCAAAGTTCCAAGGAAATCAGCATGCCACTTGAAATAAACAAACGTGTCTTTATCACCTGTGCAGTCACAGGTTCTGGATCTTCACAAGACCGAAGCCCACATGTACCACGAAGCCCAAAACAAATCGCAGACAGCTGTATCGCCGCCGCGAACGCGGGTGCTGCGATTGTGCATTGCCATGTGCGTGATCCCGAAACGGGCGTACCATCACGTGATCCCAAACTTTACCGCGAGGTCACGGATCGCGTGCGCGAAGCGAATGTTGATATGGTATTGAACCTGACCGCGGGCATGGGGGGTGACATGGTTTTTGGATCACCAAGCGCGCCTCTGCCACTTGGTATAGGGACCGACATGGCAAGCGCAGAAGAGCGCGTGGCGCACATCGCCGAATGTTTGCCCGAAATTTGTACGCTTGATTGTGGCACGATGAATTTTGCAGAGGCCGATTATGTGATGACCAACACCCCTGGCATGTTAGAGGCCATGGGAACAATGATGGAAGAGTTGGGCGTAAAGCCAGAGATTGAGGCATTCGATACTGGGCATTTGTGGCTTGCTAAAAACTTGGTTGAACGCGGGGTTTTGAAATCTCCTGCGTTGGTGCAACTCTGCATGGGTATCCCATGGGGCGCGCCCGATGACTTGAATACCTTTATGGCGATGGTAAATAATGTGCCATCTGATTGGAACTGGTCGGCATTTTCAATTGGCCGCAATGAAATGCCATTCGTTGCCGCGTCCGTTTTGGCGGGTGGCAATGTGCGTGTAGGATTAGAAGACAACCTTTGGCTTGGCAAAGGCGAACTTGCCACGAACGAGGCTTTGGTCATGCGTGCACGCATCATCATCGAAAATATGGGTGCAGAAATCATCGGCCCCGCAGAGGTTCGTGAAAAACTAAACCTAACAAAACGAGCACCAAAATGACCAAAACAGCAGCAATTATTGGTGGTGGTGTTATTGGCGGCGGCTGGCTGGCGCGGTTCGTATTGAATGGCTGGGATGTCCGCGTGTTCGACCCTGATCCAGAGGCCGCGCGCAAAATTGATGCGGTACTTGCAAATGCGCGCCGCGCGTTTCCGATGTTGTACGACACCGCTTTGCCAACCGAAGGCAACATTACATTTTGCGATACAATTGGCGACGCTGTCACGGGTGCATCTTGGGTGCAAGAATCCGTGCCAGAACGGTTGGACATGAAACACGCGGTTTATCAAGAAATTGCAAAGTCGGTCGTTTCCGCCGCGATCATTGGTTCATCCACATCAGGATTCAAGCCGTCTGAATTACAAGACGGCATGGATTGCGCCGCGCAACTGGTTGTAACCCACCCGTTCAACCCAGTGTATTTGTTGCCCCTCATCGAGTTGGTACCAAGTGCGCAAAACCCAACCGAAATCGTAGATCGTGCAAAAACGATTCTTACCTCACTTGGTCTATTCCCACTACATGTTCGCAAAGAAATCGACGCACATATCGCCGATCGTTTTCTAGAGGCAGTTTGGCGCGAAGGCCTATGGCTCATCAATGACGGGATCGCAACAACCGAAGAAATCGACAATGCGATCCGGTATGGGTTTGGGCTGCGTTGGGCGCAGATGGGTTTGTTCGAAACCTATCGTATCGCGGGTGGCGAGGCCGGCATGAAACATTTCATCGCACAGTTTGGACCCTGCCTAAAATGGCCTTGGACCAAACTGATGGACGTGCCTGAACTAACCGATGAATTGGTCGACACGATTGGTGCGCAATCCGATGACCAAGCGGACGGAAAATCCATTCGTGAATTGGAACGGTTACGCGATGATAACCTAGTCGCCATGATGCGTGCGCTGAAAGGTCAGGATTCAGCCGCGGGTGCATTGATCAACACCCACGAAAAATCGTTTCGCCCAACCATTGACGCGACACAGGCAACACCTGTCGTATCTGCCAATCGGATCATTCCCGTGGATTGGACCGATTACAATGGTCACATGAACGAAAGCCGTTATGGCCAAGTCTTTTCGGATGCTGCCGATGTGATGATGAGCGCGGTCGGGGCGGATGAAACCTATGTCGCCAATGGTCACAGCTTTTTCACCGTTGATATTCATATCCAATTTATCAAGGAAACCCATGCGGGTGACACCATTTCTGTGCAATCACAGCTATTAGAAGCCAAGGGTAAAAAGCTACGGTTGCACCATCGTATGTTGGCGGCGGATGGAACATTGTTGGCCACAGGTGAACAATTGTTAATCCATGTCAGCCTTGAAACACGCCGCGCTTGTGAACCACAACCCGAACTTGCAGAAAATCTCGCAACCATGGCAGCGGCGCATGCAGCCCTGCCCGATCCCAAGCAAACCAGAGGATAGTCGTGATGCAATTTGGCCTGACACAAGAACAAGAAATGATTGTTGATACGGTGCGAAGTTTTGTTGAAAACGAAATCTATCCGCATGAACAATTGGTAGAGCGCAGCGGTGAAGTTCCAACCGAAATCGCCCAAAATATCAAAAACAAAACCAAAGAGCTTGGCTTTTACGCATGTAATTTCCCAGAATCCGTTGGTGGCGCAGGGCTAACCCATATGGATTTTGCGCTTGTGGAACGCGAATTGGGGCGCGGTTCGATGGCGCTCAATCATTTTTTCGGACGTCCTCAAAATATCCTGATGGCTTGTCAGGGGGAACAGATTGAACGCTATCTTTTGCCAGCCGTGCGTGGGGATCGCATGGATGCCTTGGCGATGACAGAACCAGATGCGGGTTCTGATGTGCGGGGCATGAATTGCAGTGCTGTGCGCGATGGTGATGACTGGGTTTTAAACGGATCCAAACATTTCATCAGCGGGGCAGAGCACGCGGATTTCTTTATCGTATTTGTTGCCACAGGTGTTGATGAAACCCCGCGCGGCCCCAAAAAGCGCATCACGACGTTTTTGGTTGATCGCGGCACTCACGGATTTGATGTGCGCGATGGATATAATTCAGTATCCCATAAAGGCTATAAAAACTGCATTCTTTCATTTGATGATTGTCGTTTGCCCAAGGAACAGGTTTTGGGCGAAGTTGACGGTGGTTTTGCGGTAATGAATGAATGGCTTTACGCCACCCGCCTGACGGTCGCAGCCATGTCCGTTGGTCGTGCGCGGCGCTGTTTTGACTATGCGTTGAACTACGCCGCCGAACGTAAACAGTTTGGCCAACCTATTGGTAAATTTCAGGGCGTGGGTTTTCAGATCGCCGATATGATTACCGAAATTGATGCCGCCGATTGGCTCACGCTCGCTGCTGCATGGCGGCTGGATCAAGGATTGCCCGCCAACCGAGAAATCGCGAGCGCCAAATTATATGCCACTGAAATGCTGGCACGCGTCACCGATACCACATTGCAAATTTTTGGCGGCATGGGATTAATGGACGATTTCCCCATTGAACGGTTTTGGCGTGACGCGCGTGTGGAACGCATTTGGGATGGAACATCAGAAATTCAGCGCCATATTATCAGCCGCGATTTATTGCGCCCATTGGGTGCATGATGACACGCGACCTGACCAGACTTCTTCGCGCCAAATCAATCGCGGTGATTGGCGGTGGTTCTTGGTGTGAAAGCATAATTCAACAAGCGTTGAAAATTGGATTTCATGGATCAATTCATCCCGTCCATCCGACCAAATCAACTATCCATGGGTTCGATTGCGTTGCATCTGTTCACGATCTGCCAACACCACCCGACGCTTGTTTCATCGGCGTAAACAGATACGCCACAATTGATGTGGTTTCACAATTGCGCGAAATCGGTGCTGGTGGCGCAATCTGTTTTGCCAGCGGATTTTCGGAAGCATTTGCAGAGGATGAAACCAGCGCAGACCTGCAATCCTCCCTTTTGGACAGCGCTGGTGATATGCCAATCATCGGCCCCAATTGTTATGGATACATAAACTATCTTGATCGCGTCGCGCTTTGGCCCGATCAACATGGCGGGCAACCCGTTGACAGTGGGGTTGCGATCATCACCCAATCATCCAACATTGCGATAAACCTTACGATGCAACGACGCGGCGTGCCGATTGCCTATGTCGTAACTGCGGGTAATCAAGCACAGATCAGCCTGTCCACAATCGGCGAACACCTATTGTCAGACCCGCGTGTCACTGCACTCGGACTTCATATCGAAGGCATTATTGATCTGCCCGAATTCCAACAATTGGCGGCGACGGCAAAGGCACTTGGGAAAGCCATCGTGGCACTCAAGGTCGGCAAATCGGAACGTGCACAATCGGCAACCATTTCGCACACTGCATCCTTGGCTGGGAGCGATGCGAGCGCCCGTGCTCTGTTTACGCGGCTGGGAATTGCGCAGGTCGATAGCTTACCACAAATGTTGGAAGCATTGAAAATTCTGCATTGTGTTGGATCGCTTGCATCCAATTCAATTGTTTCCATGTCCTGCTCTGGTGGCGAAGCAAGTTTGGTGGCCGATTGCGCATTGGCGTATGACGTGACTTTTCCATCGTTGAACGAAACACAAAAAACGAACCTATCGAACGCCCTTGGCCCAATGGTGGCGCTGTCAAATCCGTTGGATTACCACACATATATCTGGGGCAATGCATCCGAAATGACCGCAACCTTTCGGGCAATGTTGGAACCACATATCGGCCTTGGGCTTTTGGTGTTGGATGTTCCGCGCGCGGATATTTGCGATCAATCGGCATGGATCGATGGGATGCGATGCGTGATTGATGCACGCGATCAGACCAATGTTCCTATGGCCATTCTCGCGACACTTCCCGAAAATATGCCAGAGGATTTGGCCCGCATCCTAATAGACAACAAAATCATTCCCCTGCTTGGTATTGATGATGCACTCGCCGCCATCTCAGCGGTGTCGAAACTTGGCCAGTTGGAGGGAAACGGTCAACCCGTTTTGGCGGGTAAAGCCCCCACAAAGACACAGACACTAGCGGAAAATTTATCCAAACAACTGCTCAATGATTTTGGCGTGTCAGTGCCAAAATCAACATCATCGGCACATATCAATGCGCTGGCCGCCATGGCACAAAACATTGGTTTTCCTGTTGCGCTCAAAGGGCAAGGGGTTGCGCACAAAACCGAAGCGGGTGCGGTGGTGTTAAACCTCACCGATGGATCCGCAGTAGAAACAGCAGCAAAATCCATGCTTTGTGACGATTTTCTGATCGAAGAAATGATCATCGATAGCATCGCTGAATTACTAATCGGCGTCACACTTGATCCTGCGCATGGATATTGTATGACGATCGCGGCGGGTGGAGTGTTGTCAGAATTGTTAACCGACAGCGCCACGATCACACTTCCGACACGCAGCCAAGACATTGCCGCAGCCATTTCACAGTTGAAAATTAACAAGGTACTGTCAGGGTATCGCGGAAAACCTGCGGCGAACCAACAGGCCATCATTGATGCTGCGTTATCTTTGCAAAACTATGTTATTGCCAACGCAGGGCGCGTAACAGAGATTGAGATAAACCCGTTAATCTGTACACCAACCCGTGCAATCGCCGCCGATGCCTTAATCATTTTAGGAGAAAAAGATGACTGATACGCCAATCAAAACCAAGCGCAATGGCGCGGTTCTGGAAGTTACACTTGATCGCCCGAAGGCAAACGCGATTGATCTGGCGACTAGTCGTATCATGGGCGAAATATTTCGCGATTTTCGCGATAATCCAGAGTTGCGCGTAGCGATCATCACTGGTGCTGGTGAAAAATTCTTCTGCCCTGGTTGGGATCTAAAGGCCGCAGCGGATGGCGATGCGGTTGATGGTGACTACGGGGTTGGTGGTTTTGGTGGTTTGCAAGAATTGCGCGGCTTAAACAAACCTGTGATCGCCGCAATCAATGGCATTTGCTGTGGCGGTGGATTGGAACTGGCGCTGTCCGCCGATATCATCATCGCCGCTGAACACGCATCGTTCGCCCTGCCCGAAATTCGTAGCGGCACCGTGGCCGATGCGGCATCAATCAAATTGCCAAAACGCATCCCCTATCACATCGCCATGGAAATGTTGTTCACTGGCCGCTGGTTAGACAGCGCCGAGGCCGCGCGTTGGGGGATGATTAACCACATTCATCCAGCCGATCAATTGATGACAAAGGCCCGCGAAATGGCGGCGTTAATCGCATCGGGACCACCGCTTGTGAACGCAGCAATCAAAGAGATCGTTCGCGAAGCAGAAAATATGAAATTCCAAGATGCGATGAACAAAATCACCCAAAGCCAATTTGAAACCGTGGATGTTCTGTACAACTCTGACGATCAATTGGAAGGCGCACGCGCATTTGCAGAAAAACGTGACCCCGTTTGGAAGGGCACGTAATTACATTTCTGCGCGGACTTTTGCGACCAATTCTTCAAGGCTTTCTT
The DNA here is from genome assembly GCF_014652655.1 of Paramylibacter ulvae. Lineage (GTDB taxonomy): Bacteria > Pseudomonadota > Alphaproteobacteria > Rhodobacterales > Rhodobacteraceae > Amylibacter > Amylibacter ulvae. Next base: position 109,623 of record NZ_BMZF01000003.1, on the reverse strand, counting down.
TGGGAACGAAACCGGGGACAACGGTGTCACCCACAATGAATGACGGTGTCCCTGTCAGACCAAGCGCAGATGTAATATTGCGCGATGTCGCAATATGTTCAGCAACCTCATCAGATTCCATATCTGTTTTGAGTTGCGCAATATCCATGCCAAGCCCCTGAGCAACATTCAATGCCGTCGCTTCGTCCACCTGTTGTAGATCCATCAAAGCCCAATGCAATTCTTCGTATTTCCCTTGGTTACGTGCAGCCAATGAAACCTTGGCCGCGGCAACCGAACCTTCGCTTAAAATTGGCCATTCGCGGTAAATCACACGAATATTGCTGTCTGATTCAATCAAATCATGAACAGCTGGCGCCGCGCGTTTACAATAACCACAGTTATAGTCGAAAAACTCCACGATGGTAACGTCCCCATCTGGATTACCCAGCACAACCGCGTTGGACACATCCAGAATGGTGTCTTTGTTTTCGGCCAATGCTTGCGCGGTGTCTGCTACCTTTTGCGCCTCGTCACGTTCACGCAGGATTTGCACCGCATCCATAACGATTTGTGGATTTTCTAATATTGCCTCGATCGCAAGGCGTTTAATATCTTCTTCGCTAAAATCCTGTGCCGTTACAGGTGTCATTGACAACATGCCAACAGCGGCTAGCGTGGCGAACAGAGAACGTTTCATAACAGGCACCTTTTTGGTAAAACTTGGTTATGTTCAATCATGCTTGCACAGATACATCAAGTAAACTTGATGCGATTTGACACATTCTTCGCGTGAATGTGAAACAGATGTTGATTGACCTGAGCGAAAGATCAAACCAAAGAAGAATTATGAAATTTGGGGAAATTAAATCTATGCTTACGCGCATTGTCGCGCTGTTGACTGTGCTTCTGATCGGAACACAGGTTTCTGCGTTAGAATCCAAAGGTTATTTTTCCCACTCATTAAGTGCTAAACTGATTAGCGCCCATAATGGTGTCGCCCCCGATCAAACGACCGTATCCGCGGCGTTACATATCACATTAAAAGATGACTGGAAAACTTACTGGCGTTCCCCAGGCGAAGTTGGACTTCCTCCGGAGATCGACTGGTCGGGTTCCGCGAACCTTGCCAATGTTGACTTTCAATGGCCTGCTCCGACACGATTTAGTGCCTTTGGCATCGAAAATTTTGGATATAAAAAGAGCGTTACTTTCCCATTACACATTCTTCTAACAGATACTGGAAAACCCGCTACTTTGGATGCAAAGGTAAATTTGCTCGTTTGTTCGGACATCTGCATTCCCGAAACGTTTGAATTGAACCTCGAAATCGCAAATGGCGTTGGTATCGATGGTCTTTCGGCGCGCCGCATTGCTAATTCAAACGCGTTAATTCCACCGTTAAACAACAGCAGCGCGATAAAATTATTAGGTGCCGAAATTAACAAGACCGATCACACATTGATCGCCAAATTTGAAACCAACGACCAATTCGTTGCAGCTGATGTGTTTCCTGAATACGGCCAAACACGATTTGGAAAACCTCAAATCATCACCGAAAATAACGGAGCGGTTTTATGGGCAAAATTTCCCATTTTACAAAATGACGCTGCCTCCCATGATTTACGCCTGACCATTGTGAACGGAAAAAACTCTGCAAGTTTTGACGCGGTTACGCGCGAATTATCCGATGCACCATTCACCACAGATTCAAACAATCGCGCTGGCATATGGTGGATTGTTTTCATCGCGCTGGTGGGGGGTGTCATCCTAAACATCATGCCATGTGTTTTACCTGTTTTGTCGATCAAGATTACCAGCGCGATCAAGGCTCGAAACCATTCGTTAAAACGCATTAAACAGGGCTTCTGGATGTCGACCTTGGGCGTTTTATCTTTTATGTGGCTTTTGGCGGCGACGTTAATCATTGCCAAATCGATGGGCCATTCAGTTGGCTGGGGCATTCAATTCCAAAGCCCATATTTTCTAACCTTTGTGATTTCGATGCTACTGTTATTTGCGGCCAATATGATTGGAATATATGAATTTACATTACCCCAATCAATCAACAGCGCACTGGCAGAGTCCGAATGCAATGATGGGCTTGTTGGTGATTATCTGACGGGTGCCTTTGCCGCATTATTGGCGACACCTTGTTCTGCCCCGTTTTTGGGTACTGCGGTGGCCTTTGCCTTGTCTGGGAACAGTTTTGAAACGGTTGCGACGTTTACCGCATTGGGGGTTGGGTTGGCACTTCCGTATATTGCGCTTGCGCTGCGTCCGACCTTGATTTGTTATTTACCAAAACCTGGTGCTTGGATGAACAAACTGAAATTTGTTCTGGGTGGGTTGCTAGCAATTACTGCCATTTGGTTGGCGACAGTGCTTTTCAAAATTGCGGGGGTAAATGTTGTGCTTGTCACAGTGTCGTTGGCAATTGTTGCCATCGTGATTTTGGCGCAAACAAAGATATCACAAGGTTTGCGAAAACTCTCTGCATTGGCGATGATCGGCTTGGCGATGGTGTCACCCATCGCGCTTGCAAAATCCAGCACCGATGCGAATGCCATTGCATCAAACATCCCGTGGCAAACATTTAACCGCAACCAAATTCCAACACTAGTATCCCAAGGCAAAACCGTATTCGTCGATGTCACCGCCGATTGGTGCCTGACCTGTAAGGCAAACAAAACACTTGTGATTGAACGCGACGACATCGCCAACACTTTGGCCAAGCCAGACATGGTGGCAATGGTTGCCGATTGGACAAAACCTGATGATGCGATTGCGGCTTTTCTGAGCACAAATCAACGCTACGGCATCCCGTTCAACATCGTTTACGGGCCAAATGCACCCAATGGCATTCCACTGCCAGAGGTGTTGACCACGCAACATGTGCTGGATGCATTGAAACGCGCCGCGCGTTAATTCAGCGATAACGCGTTTTCCACGATTCCCTTGCGTGGATCATCATCGGCAAGGTTATCAACCAACGGTTTCGCAGATTGATAGGCCTGTTTGGCTTTGTCAGCCTCTCCCAACACGTCATATGCTCGCGCCAACCGCAACCACCCATCCAGATCGTCTGGATTCTGTGCCAACCGTTCGGCCAGCCCTGTTACCATGGATTGAATAAACGCAGCTCGATCGTCTGCATCCATATCTTGAGCCGCTTGCATATCCGCCGCACTTGGGCCAGCGGGGCGATCTGGCAACACCAATGCTGGGCGATCAATCTGACCACGGATATCATTGGCAAGCATGGCAAAACTTTCCATCCAAGGCTGCCAATTTTCAGCTTGGGCCAACCGATCTGACAAAACTTGATATGCACTGTCTAAATCGCCACGCTGTTGATGCGCCAATGCCTTGTAGTAACTGGGGGCAGGATTGCGCGGATCCATCGCTAAAGATCGATCTAGTTGCGTTTCTGCAAGCGGTGTGATCGACCCGTTTTCTGCGGCAATCAATGCCTCGCCATAGCGTGAAAACACAACAGAATCCGCATCTTCGCGCGCGGCAACAACGCCAAATGCTTCTGCGGCATCATTGTAGCGCGCCATGCCCATATAAGTTTGCCCCAACAATATCCACCCTTCCGATGGGCCGCCATCCGCATGTGCTGTCAGTTTTTCACGCAATCGCGTTGCCAAATCGGTGATTTCGCGTGCCTGCGCCACCTCTTCACCGCGCGTTGCGTATGGAACAGATCGTGCATCTGGGGAGCCCGTGATAGCGTAAATTCCCATGCCAGCAATGGGCACAAATACAGCAGCAATCGCCAGGAGCAACCCATTTGATTTGGACGTCGATGCAATTGATTTTCGCCCTTTCCCCATCGCCAAAATGCGGCGCTGAATTTCCAATCGCGCGGCGGCGGCATCGGTGTCACCGATCAAACCACGCACCAAATCCCGATCGATTTCCGCCAACTGATCCTTGTAAATTTCAAGCGCCGTTTCGTTATGTTCCAACTGCGCAGCCATAGTTGGACGCAACACGGGTTTCATCAGAATACCAAAACAAATTAACGCCAATATAATCGCGGCACCCCAAATCATGACGCATCCTTTTCGCTGTTGGATCCGATTAAATTGTCCAATGTGGCCTGTTCATCGGCACTTAATCCATCACGCGGTTTTTGAGGTTTGCGCGATAACGTATAAACCATGCCGATAATGCCACCGCCCAAAATCAAAAATGGCGCTAGCCACAACAAATAGGTGCTTGGCCGCCACGGTGGTTTGAACAATACATAATCACCATATCGCGCCACCAAAAATTCATAGACCTGATCATTGCTATCGCCCGCAACCAAGCGTTCGCGAATTAACAGACGTAGATCACGCGCAACGCCCGCATTTGATGTATCAATCGGTTCATTCTGACACACCACACAGCGCACATTTACGGATATGTCGCGCGCACGTGTTTCCAATACTGGATCATCCAAAATTTCATCTGGCTCCACTGCAAAACTGGGCGAAACAAACAGAATTGTGAAAACCAGAACAAAGTATTTTAGCATCAAGATTGCCCGATCTGTTCACGCGCACGGCGCAAACCTTCGCCAAAATCGCGCAGCGCCGTATCACCAACCAATGGGCCGCGAAAATGGTACATGATCACGCCATCGGGGCTGACGATGAATGTTTCTGGCACACCCGAAACACCCCATTCGATTCCAACGCGTCCGGTGAAATCGGAACCAACACCTGTGTATGGATTCCCCATTTCGGCCAGCCATCTTTGCGCATCAATTGGTTGATCCTTGTAATTGATACCGTACAGATCAACATCTTCTCGCGCGGCCAGTTTGATCAAAACGCCATGTTCTGCACGGCATGGCACACACCACGATGCAAAAACATTTACCAACTTTATACCGCCCGTCGATAATTCTGCGGAACCAAACCCATCAACGCCAACGCCATCAATGCTATCCAGCGCAAATTCAGGCACAACCTTACCCAATAGTGGCGACGGAATTTCATTTGGATTGCGATCCGCGTTCAAACCCCAGTATAAAAACCCACCCAAAATCAGCACCACCACCATGGGCAAAGTCATCAAAATTCTTTTCATGGTACTACTCCGCTGGGGCGGGAACCGCCCGTGATATTTTTTTCTTTGGAACGCCCACGCGCAATCGACGATCGCTGAGCGAAAACACACCGCCCAACACGATCAAGGCCGCGCCAAACCAGATGAAATTCACCAAGGGTTCATAAATAATCCGTAACGTCCATTTTCCACGTGCAGATTCTGCGCTTGGCTCCACAATCGATGCATAGAGATCGCCCGCAATGGTTTGGCGAATGGCCGATTCCGTCGTGGTTGACTGCGCCACCGGATATGTGCGCCGCTCTGGGTGCAATGTGGTGACAAACTTGCCATTCTTTGCCACGACAAGCGTGCCGACTTGGGCAATGTAATTCGGCCCCATTTCGCGCTCTACACCTTGGAATTGCACATCAAACCCTGCGATTTTTACATCCGTTCCTGTTTCAACAAATGTGACGACTTCTTCTTTCCACGCACTTGATCCCACGAACCCAAGAATACAAACCGCAAGGCCAGCATGTGCCAGTGTCATACCGTGGCTTGCGCGGGGTAGATTGCGCGCACGGCGCAATGATGTTGCAAGTGGTTCTTGGAATAATTTCACCCGCTTACCCCATTCCAATAGGGTTGCAAGCAACAACCATGTGGCCGCACCAATGGACAATACGCCCAATGCAGGACCCTTGGTTGCCCAATACCAAACAGCGATCATCGCCAATATGGAAATGGCCGCCACCCATTTTAGCCGCGTTAAAACACCGGGCAAATCGGCGCGTTTCCATGGCAAAAATGGCCCCACACCCATCACGATCACCAATGGCAGCATGATGGGGATAAAACTTGCGTTAAAAAACGGCGGCCCAACAGATATTTTTTCATCTGCAACCGCCTCTAAAAACAGCGGATACAATGTGCCAAACAACACCGTAGCGGTGGCCGTTGCCAACAACAGGTTGTTGATCATCAATCCGGTTTCGCGGCTGATCGTGCCAAAAATCCCACCTGGCTCCATCGCGCCCGCACGCGCCGCAAACAAGGTCAGCGACCCACCAATCGAAACTCCCAACAGTGCGAGGATATAAACCCCACGTTCGGGATCAACAGCAAAAGCATGAACAGATGTTAACAAGCCAGAGCGCACAATAAACGTACCAAGCAGGGACAATGAAAACGTCAAAATCGCCAATAATATCGTCCAGCTTTTGAACGTATCGCGTTTTTCTGTCACGATTGCGGAATGCAACAATGCCGTTCCCAACAACCAAGGCATAAAGGAAACATTTTCAACGGGGTCCCAAAACCACCAGCCGCCCCAGCCCAGCTCGTAATAAGCCCACCAAGATCCAAGTGTAATACCCGCAGTCAAACTCACCCATGCGGCCAATGTCCATGGGCGTACCCAACGTGCCCATGCAGGATCGACACGGCCTTCGATCAATGCGGCCACCGCAAATGAAAACACAATCGAAAACCCGACATACCCGATATATAATAATGGTGGATGGATCGCCAACCCAACATCCTGCAACAACGGGTTCAAATCATTGCCATCCAATGGCACGGGGAATACGCGCAAAAACGGGTTAGATGTGAACAACAGGAACGATAGAAAACCAACCGTAATCCACGCCTGAACCGATAATGTACGTGCCTTTAACGTCAGGGGAATATTGCCGCCAAACACCGCCACCGCCGCGCCAAAAATCGCCAAGATAAACACCCAGAGCAATAACGAACCTTCGTGGCTCCCCCATGTTCCGGCCATTTTGAACAACATTGGTTTCAGCGAATGTGAATTTTCCACCACGTTCAACACTGAAAAATCGCTGACCATGAATGATCGCATCAAAGCACCAAAAGCAATCGCGATAAGCGCAGCTTGTAATATCGCCGTCGTGCGGGCGGTTTGCATCCATTGTACATTGCGCCGTCCAGCGCCCAACATAGGCAGAACGCTTTGCACACATGCAATCGCCAAGGCCAAGGTTAATGCCAGATGTCCAAATTCAGGGATCATAGGGTTTGCTCCAATTTCAGCGTTCTTTTCCCCTTTTTCACCCAATGGGGTCAAGTAACGCTTATGTGGCATAATGCCTAAACGTCAATTCTGCGCTTCTTTGTTTGCCTCCCTTTCAAATGCGGTTTAAAACCAATCAAAACAACAAGGACTTGCCCCATGAAAATTGGTAACCGCGAAATTTCCCCAAACCATCCGCCACTTGTGATCGCCGAAATTGGCATCAACCACGGCGGTGATCTGGAGGTTGCGAAAAACATGGTGCGTTTGGCACATGAATCTGGCTGTGAAATGATCAAACACCAGACCCATATCGTCGAAGACGAAATGACAGAAGAGGCAAAACAGATATTTCCACCAAACGCCGATGTGTCGATTTGGGAGGTCATGGAACAATGCGCCCTGTCACGCGAAGATGAAAAAGCATTGAAAGAGTACGCCGAATCCTTGGGTATGATTTTCATTTCCACCCCATTTTCTCGCGCCGCCGCCGATTTTTTAGAAAGTCTGGACGTGCCCGCATATAAAATCGGATCGGGCGAGGCAGACAACCTGCCCCTGATCCGCCATATCGCGAGCTTTGGAAAGCCCGTGATTATGTCAACGGGCATGCAAACCATCGACACTGTTCGCGCATCGGTGGAAATTTTGGACAATGCAGGTATCGAATACGCGCTGTTGGAATGTACCAACCTGTACCCATCCCCACCTGAAATCGTATCATTGCAAGGTGTCACCGATTTGCAAAAAGCATTCCCAAATGCGGTTGTTGGATTTTCCGACCATTCCATTGGGCCAGAAATGGCGCTGTCATCCGTGGCTTTGGGTGCGTGTATTTTGGAACGCCACTTCACCGATACAATGGAACGCGTTGGCCCCGATATTGTCTGCTCAATGGACCCTGCGGAATTGGCATTGATCATTGAAAAATCACGCCACATTCACACGGCGTTGCACAATAAAAAGGAACGCACCGGCCCAGAAGAGGATGTGTATCGTTTTGCGCGTGGATCACTTGTCGCCGACAAAGATTTGCCAGCAGGCACCGTGATTGGTGAATCCGATATCTGGGCGCGCCGCCCAGGCAGTGGTGAAATCGCGGGCTTTGAATTTGACGCGGTTCTGGGGCGCAAGTTAAAAGTTGCGGCAAAACGTAATCAGCAACTTAAATGGTCTGATTTTGAAGATGCCTAATTCCCAGAAACATCTGGTTTTCGTCACGGGAACACGCGCGGATTTTGGCAAAATGGAACCGCTGGCCATTGCTGCGCGCGATGCAGGTTTTCGTGTTACCTTTTTCGTCACGGGCATGCATATGATGCAACGCTATGGCCAAACGAGGATCGAGGTGCAACGCGTTACAGGTGTCGAAATCGCGGAATTTATCAACCAACGCGAAGGCGATCCACAGGATTTAATTCTGTCAAAAACCGTGCTTGGTTTTTCCGATTTTATCCGTGAAAGCCAACCCGATCTGGTGGTCATTCACGGCGATCGCGTCGAAGCATTGGCCTGTTCCTTGGTTTGCGCAACCAACTATGTGCGCTGCGCACATATTGAGGGTGGCGAAGTATCAGGCACGATCGACGAAATTTTCCGCCATTGTAATTCCAAATTGGCGGCGGCACATTTTGTCAGCTCAGAAAATGCAAAATCACGTGTGATGGCATTGGGCGAGGCTGCTGAAACGATTTATACCATTGGATCGCCCGAACTAGATGCGCACGGGGCGCCAACGGGGATAAGCCTTGATCAAGTCAAAACCCGCTATGAAATTCCATTTGATGACTATGGCATCGTAACATTTCACCCGGTGACATCCGAAACCAAATCAATGGGGCAACAGGCGCGCGATTTATTCGCAGCCTTGGATCAAAGCGGCAAAAATTTCGTCGTGATCCTGCCCAACAATGATCCAGGATCAACGGAAATTTTCGACGCAATTGCCAAATTACCTGCGGATCGTTTCCGTCAAATACCATCCATGCGGTTTTTGTATTTTTCCGAATTGTTGCGCAACGCAAAGGCGTTAATCGGCAACAGCTCCGCAGGTGTGCGCGAAGCGCCATTTTTAGGTGTGCCGAGCCTTGATGTTGGCACACGCCAAACAAATCGTTCAAACGCGCCATCGATCACCCAAACAGCCGCAAATGACGGCGATAAAATTGCAGCGTTTTTCGCCAATTCTTGGGGGCAAAAATTTGATGCTGACACTGGCTTTGGTGGTGGTGACACCGCGAAACGGTTTGTTGAAGTATTAAACGATGACACGTTTTGGGATCGCAGCTTGCAAAAAACCTTTGTTGATTGATGGCATGAATAATCACTGCATAACACATGACACCGCAACAGTTTCACGAAAGGAAATATCATGACCTTTCTTGTCATCGGAACGGGTGCCATCGGCAAACGCCATGCAAACAACCTGTCGCATCTTGGCCAAGATGTTGTCAGCATTTCCATGAAATCCGATGGTATTGACGGATTAAAACAACGCTTAAAGTCAGATAATTTCGAAGCGGCGGTTCTGTGTACCGCCACGCAAATTCGCACAGAAATCACTGAAATTTTGGCCGCACATGAACTGCCGATCTATATTGAAAAGCCGATTGCCTATCGTCGGGTTGATCTGGATTTGATCATGAAACAACTCGGCCCGCTTGCAGATCGTTGTTTTGCTGGTTTCATGATGCGCTATCATCCAGCGATACGTTATCTGGCAAGTGCGGATTTGGATACCTACCGCTTCACCTTTGATATTGGACATGATGTGAACCAATGGCGCGAAAACTGGAATTTTTCGGACAGTTACGCCGCCAATCCCGATGGCGGTGGCGTCTTGCTTGATCTGTGCCATGAATTGGATATGGCGCATACGATCATGGGGGCGCTAGACCTTGATTCCATCGGCTGTCTATCCCACCCCGATCACGTAGGCGTGGATTTTTCAACGCGCATTGCGCTGCATAATGAAAATGCACATGGCACGGTCTGTATGGATTATCTAAGCCCCATCAGCACGCGCAAGCTTGTCCTTTGGGGGCAGTCGCAAAAGATCACATTTGATCTTGCTAACAATATCTATCAGATTGAAACAGATGCCGGCATTGAGCAGCTCACCCTCGACATTGATCGACAGGCCATGTTTCAAAACGCAATGGCCGATTTCATTCGCCTTGTGCGTGGGGAAAAATTGGAAAACCCAATCGCGCCAATCTTATACAGCGAAATGGCAACCTGCCAACTCATTTGCGCAGCATATGAACAGCGCGAATTCACCGGCAAACTCAGGAGTAAAACATGATACTTGGCCATATTGGCGTACGCGCAGGATCCAAGGGGCTTCCTGGGAAAAACATGAAAATGTTATTGGGCAAACCCTTGCTGCAATGGAGCCTTGATCAATTGCTTGAACACCCGCTGATTGATGCTGTTGTGGTGTCCACCGATGGCACGGATATGTTGAAATTTGCCACCGAACGCGGGGCAATTGATATTGGGTTGCGCCCCGATGAACTGGCCAATGACACCGCATCGAAATGGGATGTTTGGCGCCATGCGCTGGCGGCGGTTGAACAGGTTACCGGTAAATCTGTATCCGTATTTGTTGATGTGGATGCGACCGCACCGCTTCGCCAACCCATTGATATCACAAACGCCGTGGAATTGTTTCAGGCGGAAAAGCCCGACATGGTCATGACCTGTGCTATTGCCGACAGAAACCCTTATTTCAATTTGATGGAAGCGGACGAAACAGGTGCCTTACATGTTTCAAAACCTATGCCTGGAAATGTCGTTGCGCGCCAACAAGCTCCAGTAGTCTATGAACATGCGGCGTCCACCTATGTGTTGGATCCCGCATATCTGCGCCGTGGCACATTCCTTTATGACGGGCGTGTGATCCCATGTGTTGTGCCTTCTGATCGTGCCCATGATATCGATGCAATCGAAGATTTCGAATATGCAGAATGGCGCCTGTCGCGCCAAATGAGCGAAGGTAAAAAATAATGAACAACTTATCTGGAAAAACCGTCTTTCTGACCGGCTCTGGAGGTGTGCTTGGCACCACATATGTGCGCCGCATGTTGGACGCAGGTGCCAAGGTTGTCGCATCCGAACTTAAGGGAGCTCGATACGATGGGCTTCACGACACATTCGGCAAAAACGATAACTTTGCGCTTTATGAAATGGATGTTTCGGACGAAGACGCCGTAACAGAAACCTTTAGCCGTTTTTTGGGTGATGGGCATGAACCAAATGTGTTTTTCAACAACGCATCGATTACAGGTGAAATGTTGATGAAGGATGGTGCCGAATTCCCCGATTTTGCCAATACCACCCTCGCCTCTTGGAATAAAACGCTTGATGTGAACCTCACGGGGCCATTCCTTGTCGCGCGTGAAATGGATCGTCAAATCATTGGAAAATGGGATCTGAAACTGATCAATATCGCATCGATGTATGCACTTCGCGCCCCCCATCACGATATTTACGATGGCATGCCGTTCAAAAACTTTTCTGCTTACCAAGCGACCAAAGCTGGCGTTCACGGCATCACGCTTTGGCTCGCGAGCTATTGGCGCAAAAAGGCAACCGTGAACACGCTTGCCCCTGGTGCGGTTTTCAATGGCCATTCCGAAGAATTTCAAAAACGCGTGTCATCCTTGATCATGCAAGATCGCATGGCGCAACCAGATGAAATCGCTGATGTCGCACTCTTCCTTAGCTCAAATGCCGCAAACCATATGACGGGTCAGTTTATCAACGTCGATGGCGGCTATAACGCTTGGTAACATAAGGCGATGCAAAAACGGGGCGCATCCAATGTGGATACGCCCCATTTCTATCTAATCTCAATATCCATTAGCCGCACGACTTGCGAACACGGCCTATGCATCTGATGTGGACATGTCCCAACCAAGCGCGCGCGCAACGGTGAAAATATCCTTGTCACCGCGGCCACACATATTCATCACCAGCAAATGATCCGATGGTAAATCGCCCGCAATTTTCGCCACATGCGCCAATGCATGACTTGGTTCAAGTGCGGGAATGATACCTTCCGTACGACAGGATAATTGAAATGCTTCTAATGCCTCTGTGTCGGTCACTGAAACGTATTCCGCGCGGCCAATGTCATGTAACCACGAATGTTCTGGCCCGATGCCGGGGTAATCCAATCCTGCAGAAATCGAATGCCCCTCAAGGATTTGCCCATCGTCATCTTGCAACAAATATGTTCGGTTGCCATGCAACACGCCGGGGCGTCCGCCCGTAAGCGATGCGCAATGTTCCATCTTGTCATTCACGCCCTTGCCACCTGCCTCGACACCGATGATGCGCACGGATTTATCATCCAAGAACGGGTAAAACAGACCCATTGCATTTGATCCACCACCGATACAGGCCACCACAGAATCGGGTAAACGACCTTCGGCCTCCATGATTTGGGTTTTAACCTCTTTGCCGATGATGCTTTGGAAATCACGCACCATGGCGGGGTATGGGTGCGGACCTGCAACCGTACCGATGCAATAAAATGTTTCATCAACATATGTCACCCAGTCACGCATCGCATCGTTCATCGCATCTTTCAACGTGCCACGACCAGATGTTACGGGGATCACTTCGGCACCCAGCAATTTCATCCGAAACACATTGGGTGCTTGGCGTTCAACGTCATGCGCGCCCATATACACCACACATTTCAAACCAAATTTCGCACAAACTGTCGCCGTGGCAACGCCGTGCTGCCCTGCGCCCGTTTCCGCAATAATGCGTGTTTTCCCCATGCGTCGCGCCAACAGGATTTGACCCAAAACATTGTTAATCTTATGCGCACCCGTGTGGTTCAATTCATCGCGTTTTAGGTAAATTTTCGCGCCACCAAATTCTTGGGTCAAACGATCCGCGTAATATAGCGGTGATGGGCGGCCAACGTAATGTTTCCACAAATCATCCATTTCCGCCCAGAATTCTGGATCGGTCTTGGCCTTTTCATATTCGGCCTCTAAATCCAAAATCAACGGCATCAGGGTTTCGGATACAAACCGCCCGCCAAAATCACCAAACCGCCCCTGTTCATCTGGGCCATTCATCAGTGAATTAAACATATCAGTGGCCATTTTTGCCTCCCGCAGCGCGGATGAATTCCGCGATCATTTTTTCATCTTTGATGCCTGGCGTGGTTTCTACACCGGATGAAACATCCACCTGTTGCGCCCCTGTCAGACGGATTGCTTCTGCCACATTATCGGGGCGAAGACCACCCGCTAACATCCATGGAACCGCCCAACGCCGCCCTGCGATTAAACGCCAATCAAACGCCAATCCATTCCCCCCCGGCAGGTCTGCGTTTTTGGGTGGCTTCGCATCAATTAACAACTGATCCACCACCTGTGCGTATTCGCCAATTGCGGGCAAATCATCGGCATCGGCGATGCCAACGGCCTTCATCACGGGCAATCCGTAACGCGTGCGCACATCCGCCACACGATCGGGCGTTTCGCTCCCGTGCAATTGCAACATATCAATGGGAACGCTTTCCAGCATTTCATCCAGAAATGCATCGTCTGCGTTCACGGTCAATGCGACTTTGCAAATGCCAACGGGCACGGTTTGCGCCAATGTTCTGGCTTGTTCAATCAACACATGGCGTGGGGATTTTTTGAAAAACACAAACCCAACATATGCCGCACCCGCCGTCACCGCAGCATTCAGCGTTTCAACATTCGACAGACCACAGATTTTCACGCGCATGACTGCACCTTATATTTGAATTATTACGATTGTCCCTAACAGGAAGGTCAGCCAAGCAAAAGCGCGATACTATTTTAACAGCGCCAAAACATCGTCTTTTTCTTCGCCTGTTTTCGCCTTTAGCTTTTCAACTTCGCGCTCTAATCCGCGCACTTGTTTCGCCTTGGCACCCAGCTCGCGCCGTTGTTTATATTCTCGCATCCATTCCCAGACGAAACCAATCATTAAACCGATCAGCACACCCAACAGGATGACCAAAAACAATGGCAATGTAATGGATTCGGATATACCAAATACGCCTGACAATTCATGCGGCAACACGTTCAGCGTAACCATCTGACGGTTCGCCAAAGCCAGCAAGATCAGGCACAGCCCGATTGCGAAAAAGAAAGCATAACGAATATAGCGCATGATACGGCCCCTTTGATCAGCAAAGTCTTATACAAGATGTAATCTTGTATCAGCCGCCGTTCAAGCGATCCCGCAAAAGTTTTCCGGTTTTGAAAAACGGTACGAATTTTTCTTCGACTTGCACAGATTCACCAGTGCGCGGATTGCGCCCGACGCGCGCTTCGCGTTTTTTCACAGAAAACGAACCAAATCCGCGCAATTCAACGCGATCGCCATTGGCCATTGCTTCTATTATTTCGTCGAAAATCGTCGCAACGATCAGTTCAACATCTCTTTGATAAAGATGCGGATTTTCGGCCGCTATCTTATCCACCAGTTCCGAACGGATCATCGCCAGCATTCTCCCCAAATCTTTTTTGTCTCTATCACCGAGCAGCCGGTGCGGACTGTTTTAAATATTACAGACTTTGCGCGTTTCGCAAAGAAGTCGTTTCAATAATTTTCCGATTTGATGCATATTTTTACACAAAACTCAAAATTTATTGCGAGTTTACATAGGTTTGCAGAAAAGTATCAGTGACTGACGCTACGTCCAACAGATCAACCACCATCATTTCAGCGGTGATTCGCGCGGACAGATATGCGCAAAAAGAAACGGCGCCCTGATGGACGCCGCTTCAAAATTTTTAAAATGGAGTGAAAAACTTATTCTTTGTCTTTCAGGGCTGCGCCCAAGATGTCGCCCAATGACGCGCCAGAATCGGAAGAACCGTACTGTTGTACCGCTTCTTTTTCTTCTGCGATTTCGCGTGCTTTGATTGACAGACCCAGTTTACGTGTTTTTGGATCAAGAGATGTTACGCGTGCGTCCACTTTGTTACCAACGCTGAAACGCTCTGGGCGTTGCTCTGCGCGATCACGAGACAAGTCGGAACGACGGATGAATGCTTTCATGCCGTCATATTCAACTTCGATGCCGCCATCTTCGATTTTGGTCACTTCAACAGTTACAACCGCACCGCGTTTCACGCCAGCTGTTGCATCTGCAAATGGGTCACCTTCTAGCGCTTTGATAGACAGGCTGATGCGTTCTTTTTCTGCATCAACATCTGTTACAACCGCTTTCACGATGTCGCCTTTTTTGTAGTCTTGGATCGCTTCTTCGCCAGAACGGTTCCAGTCCAAATCGGACAAGTGAACCATACCGTCGATGTCGCCTTCTAGACCAACAAACAAACCGAATTCAGTGATGTTCTTAACTTCACCTTCAACAACTTGGCCTTCTGGGAAGTTCTTCGCGAAACCTTCCCATGGGTTGCCTTGTGTTTGTTTCAGACCCAGTGAAACGCGGCGTTTCGCTGTTTCGATTTCCAGAACCATAACGTCCACTTCTTGTGATGTGGAAACGATTTTGCCTGGGTGTACGTTTTTCTTGGTCCAAGACATTTCGGACACGTGAACCAAACCTTCAACGCCGGCTTCTAGTTCAACAAACGCACCGTAATCGGTGATGTTTGTTACGCGACCAGTGTGCACTGATTCCAACGGATAGCGTGCTTCAACATCGCCCCATGGATCGTCTTGCAACTGTTTCATGCCCAATGAAATGCGGTGTGTCTCTTTGTTGATTTTCACAACTTGGACTTTCACAGTTTCACCAATTGCCAACACTTCTGATGGGTGGTTCACACGTGACCAAGCCATGTCAGTGACGTGCAACAAGCCGTCAACGCCGCCCAGATCAACGAACGCACCGTATTCAGTGATGTTTTTCACAACACCTTCAACTGCATCGCCTTCGGCCAATTTGCCAACGATCTCTGCGCGCTGTTCTGCACGTGATTCTTCAAGGATTGCACGACGTGATACAACGATGTTGCCACGACGACGGTCCATTTTCAAAATTTGGAACGGCTGCGCCATGCCCATCAATGGGCCAGCATCACGCACGGGGCGCACGTCAACTTGTGAACCTGGCAAGAACGCAACAGCGCCGCCCAGATCAACAGTAAAGCCGCCTTTAACACGACCAAAGATCGCGCCTTCAACGCGCTCTTCAGCTGCGTATGCTTTTTCCAAACGATCCCATGCTTCTTCGCGACGCGCTGCGTCACGTGAAATCACGGCTTCGCCACGGGCATTTTCAACCAGCTTCAAGAAGACTTCGACAGAATCGCCGACTTCTACTTCTGCTGCTTGTCCGGGGCTTGCGAATTCTTTGAGATCAACGCGGCCTTCCATTTTATAGCCTACATCGATGATGGCTTGGCCAGCTTCGATTGCGATGATCTTACCTTTGACAACAGAACCCTCTTCAGGTGTGTCAATTTCGAAGCTTTCTTGTAAGAGTGCTTCAAACTCGTCCATAGTGGCTTTAGCGCACATATATCAGTTTCCTATCATAGTCATTTATACGGGCCGCGCGGTTGGTTCCACGGGTCTTTGGGTTTCGTTACAATCACGCGTGCAAGAGTTCGCTTCAAACACACAAAGGGCCAGAATTTATCCAGCCCTGCTCACTCAATGGGGTCATTGCCCCGCCGCTTTGCGCGATTAGCGCCGCATATAGGGGATTTTTGGGTGATGGTAAAGGGCATTGCCCAGATAACCGCGCAATTATGCCTTGCTAGGCGTACAATCTGTGGATTTATTGAAATTAAACAGTCCGTCGCCTATGTATGTGCAAGGCTCAACGGGAAAGCGAACGCTCAAAAAAATGGCGACACAGGTTATATACGCACTTGGTGAATCACAGATTACCGTATCAGATGGTGAACAATTATCTGGCATTACATCTGGCAATGGCGCCCATCTCGATGGTGTAACTATCACTTTAAACAGCAACAATTGGGAAGCTGTCACAATTGATGACACTGACGCCAACTTTCAAGATTCCGACAATAGCCAAACATTAGAAGGAACACAGGTTTTTGATGGTGAAACCTATACCGATAATAGCAGGGTAGAGGCCGAATATGGTTTGGTTCTACAAGACCCAGATGGAAACACGTATAACGTCTATGGTTTCAATATAAACGAGGGCGGCGGCGTGTCCTATGGCACGGTTGAAGGTCTTGCATTTCAGGGTGGCGTGGGTGGTTTCCCCCCGATCGGCGTGCCTTTAACGGTAATTGCCACATCCGAAGGGCCATCAACGCCATATACCAGCCTAGCAACGCCTCTATGTTTTAGCGCCGATTCCATGATTGCAACGCCAAGTGGTCAGCGCCGTATACAAGACTTGAAAGTCGGTGATTTCGTTAACACCTATGATTCAGAGCCACAACCCATACGTCAGATTTGGCAAACAACACTGCCAAAGGCTTTGCTTGAAAACGAACCCCGTTTTCGCCCCGTGCGTATCCGTACCGATAGCTTTGGCGAAGGTATTCCGAGAACCGACGTGGTCGTGTCCCCACAACATCGTATCCTCATCACTGGCTGGCAGGCACAGCTCTTGTTTGGACAACCCGAAATACTTGTGCCTGCGATTAAACTTGTGAATGATCGCACAGTCATTTGTGAACCCGCGCAAACAGTCGAATATTTTCACCTCCTGCTCGATCAACATCACATCCTTAATAGCAATGGTTTGCTAAGCGAAAGCTATCTACCAAACATGGATAACTCGTCCGCTATGGCGAATGAATTGATGGAAATTTTCCCAACACAACAAAGTAAATTTAAGAGGTCGTCACAAATTGCGCGACCCTGTGTTGATGATTTGACAGCGAAATGTTTGGCTCAACTCAACCTTGAATACTGAAAAACCGTTTGCACATTTCACCAACAAAAAACCCCTGCCACATCGTGACAGGGGTTTGACATCTTTCAATCGTTACCAACAAATAATCAACATCTGTTGATAATTGTCAGTGCCGATCGTTATTCAGCGGATAAAAGTTCCTCATCAATCGCCGCCGCGATTTCGATTTCGTCCAGGCTTCCATCTGTGTTGGTGTCGATTGAACCAAACAAATCTTCGTCCGCATCAGGGTAGGCAGTTGCGAATTCTGTGACAGACAACGCACCGTCTTGGTCTGTGTCCATAACCGCGAATTCCGCTGCAAACGCAGCAGTACCCATTACCATTGCAAGCAATACAACAGCAGCTTTTTTCATGTTTTTCTCCGATATGAAAAGGCGGGGGAATCACCCACGCCAAGATCAAAATGCTGATCTTGAATCGGATCATTAATCCTATTTTTGGAAACTGCAAAACCTATTTTCACGGCGAAAAATTGGCTGGCGTCTTTTGGCTTATGACGCCGATTTATCGGCCAAATTTGGCGCATTATGGTGGGCAAACCTGTCCGCCACATGTCCTACGGGTGTCCGACGTATGTCCGACAGTTGTCATACCGTATATTTCCAATGATTTTAGAGGGTTAAGCGGATTTGTACGTTTTGCTCACAACATCCACCGCCGCCGCCAACGCATCGCTGATCGACATCGTTGACGTATCAATCAACACCGCATCATCCGCCTGCACCATTGGTGCAACATCGCGTTTTGCATCCTGTGCATCGCGTGCTTTTAACGCCGCTAAAACCGCTTCAAAACTGGTGTCATCACCTTTGGCTGACAACTCTTTATATCGTCGCTCTGCACGCACTTCTTCGCTGGCTGTTACAAACAATTTCACATCCGCATCGGGGCAAATTACCGTCCCAATATCGCGCCCATCCAGCACCGCACCACCATCGCGCTTGGCAAAGCTTTTTTGGAATGAAACCAATGCTTTGCGCACATCACCCATCGCCGCAACTGCGCTTGCCGCGGTGGCCGTTTCCATATTGCGCAGATCATCGCGCAACAGATCGGATTCGCCCAATTCCTGCGCCATTTTCAATGCAAATGCGGTATCTGTCAGGGGTTGTTTTGCATCCAAAACCTTGCGCCCAACCGCGCGGTACAACAATCCCGTATCAAGATATGCAAATCCAAAATGATCCGCCAAAGCACGCGCAACCGTGCCCTTTCCCGCCGCCGCTGGTCCATCTATGGCGACGGTAAAGCTCATGAAATATCTGCGCCCAGATTACGCATAAGCTCTTGAAATATTGGAAAACTTGTCATGATTGCACCGCCATCATCAACATTCACAGCCTCATCCGTCGCCAGCCCCATACACAGAAATGACATCGCAATGCGATGATCCAAATGCGTTTCACAGGTTCCCCCGCCGCGCACGCTTCCGTCTTGGCCATGTACAATTAAAAAATCGTCACCCTCTTCGATTTTCACACCGTTGGCTTCCAACCCACGCGCCATCGCATCAATGCGGTCGCATTCCTTGACCCGCAACTCTTTGACGCCACGCATCACGGTTTTTCCGCTGGCAAATGCGGCCACGGCCGACAGGATCGGGTATTCATCTATCATGCTAGGCGCGCGTTCTGGAGGAACCTCGACACCTGTTAATTTGCTGGAACGCACGCGCAGATCGGCAACCGGTTCGCCACCCTCTTCGCGTTCATTTTCAAATGTAATATCCGCGCCCATTTCAACCAATGTGGTGAACAGCCCAGCGCGGGTTGGGTTCAACCCGATATTGGGCACAAGAATATCCGAACCCTCGACAATCAAGGCCGCACAAACAGGAAAGGCAGCAGAGCTTGGATCGCGTGGAACCGCGATGGTTTGCGCCTTTAATTCAGGTTGCCCCTTCAGTGTGATTTCAAAACCTTCATCCGTTTCAACCGTGGTCACATCCGCGCCGAACCCTCGCAACATACGTTCAGAATGATCGCGAGTTTTTTCTTTTTCAATCAACACGGTATCACCCGCCACATTCAACCCTGCAAGCAATACAGCGGATTTAATCTGTGCTGATGGATGTGGGGATGTATAGCGCACGGGCATCGGGTTTTGCGCCCCAACCATGGTCAGTGGCAAAAACCCATTGGCGCGCCCAACGGCCTGTGCGCCAAACAACGCAAGTGGATCCGTAATCCGCCCCATCGGGCGTGAACGCAAACTGGCGTCACCCGTAAATGTTGCATTAATCGGACTGGTCGCCATTGCGCCCATAATCAAGCGCACACCCGTTCCCGCATTACCACAATCAATCACATCCTCTGGCTCGGCGAACCCGCCAACACCAACGCCATTGATTGTCCATTCGCCATCACCCAGACGTTTCACATCCGCGCCAAATGCGGCCATTGCCTTGGCCGTGTCCAGCACGTCCTGCCCTTCGAGCAGACCCGTCACATGGGTTTGCCCAACCGCCAACGCACCAAGGATCAAAGAGCGGTGCGAAACCGATTTATCGCCCGGGACATTCGCCGTTCCAGTAAGCGCACCAGATGCGCGCGAGGTCATTGGGATGGGGGTACCGTGGCCAGACATTGTATTTCCTTTAATTAGCGCGTTCTTACTAGCCCAGCTTGGCAATCGCGTCCAGAACCGAGCGACCTAGCGTTTGCGAAATGTCAGATAATGCGGCGTGCGCCCTTCGCGCAGTGCCTTCAACTCGTAACGCGTGGAAATCCAATCACCCCACGGTTTGCGCCAGTCATCGGGACCATCCGCGAGCCAATCAAATTCACCACTGGCCAAAACCTGTTCCAAGGTTTGGCGCACGTAATCCTCAATATCGGTGGCAACACGAAAAATCGCACCTGATTTCAACACTTTGGCCAATGGATCAAGGTGTTCTGGTGTGACAAACCGCCGACGATGATGTTTCTTTTTCGGCCACGGATCAGGGTAGAGCAAAAACGCGCGGCTGATTGAATTTTCGGGCAAGACATCCATCATATCGCGCGCATCGCCTGCGTGAACCTTGACGTTTTCAACGCCTGCGTCACGGATTTTACCCAGCAACATCGCAACGCCGTTGATATATGGCTCACAACCAATAATCCCAACATCGGGATTGCTCGCGGCCTGATGCACCATATGTTCGCCACCGCCAAATCCAACCTCTAGCCAGACATCGCGACTATCGCCAAACCACTGTGTTAAATCGGCGAGTTTGCGATCAGGGTTATCATCCCATGTCACGCCGCTTGGTGCGAGTTTTCCCAAATCTTCGGCCAAATAGCGTTCTTGGCTATCGCGCAGACCTTTGCCCTTGATGCGGCCATAAAAATTGCGCCACGGGGCGCCTGATGTGTGTTTATCTCTCATGATGGGGGCTATAACGCAGGCTTGCGTTAAGGTCTAGAACCTTGCGCCCATGCATAAAAATAAGGGCGGGAAATACCCGCCCGAATTTAGTTAAACAGCGCGTTTCAACGCATCGACCAAATCTGTCTTTTCCCAGCTAAACCCGCCATCATCCGTTGGCGTGCGGCCAAAGTGACCATAGGCGGCGGTGCGTTGGTAAATCGGACGGCGCAGTTGCAAATGTTCGATAATTCCGCGCGGGGTAAGATCAAACGCCTGTGACACCGCGCGTTCAATCGCGGCCTCGTCAACCTGACCTGTGCCATGTGTGTCGCAATAAATTGACAATGGTTTCGCCACACCAATCGCATATGACACCTGAATTGTGCAGCGTTTCGCCAAACCAGCAGCAACAACGTTTTTCGCCAAATAACGCGCAGCATAAGCCGCGGAACGGTCAACCTTTGTCGGATCTTTGCCGCTAAATGCGCCACCACCGTGAGGTGCGGCACCACCGTAGGTATCAACGATAATTTTACGGCCCGTCAGACCCGCATCGCCATCGGGGCCACCGATGACGAATTTGCCTGTGGGGTTCACGTGCCATTCGGTTTGGGGTGTAACCCAACCATTGGGCAAGGTTTTCAAAATGTATGGTTCGACCACATCGCGCACATCTGCGGATGACATGTTTTCATCCAAATGCTGTGTCGATAACACGATGGATGTGACGCCAACGGGTTTTCCATCTTCGTATTTAACAGATAACTGTGATTTGGAATCTGGACCCAATACGGACGCCTCGCCAGATTTACGCGCATTGGCAAGATTGCGCAAAATCGCGTGGGAATACAGAATCGGCGCTGGCATCAATGCATCGGTTTCATCAACCGCATAGCCAAACATGATTCCCTGATCACCTGCGCCATCTTTGTCAACGCCTTGTGCAATATGCGCGGATTGTGCGTGCAGATAGTTTTGCAATTCGAAATTGGCGTAATGAAACCCGTCTTGTTCATAGCCGATATCACGCACACATTCGCGTGCGATACCTTCGACCCGCCCCATGAATTCATCAAGCTTTGCAGGGGTGGAAAGCCCTACTTCGCCACCGATTACAACGCGATCGGTTGTGGCGAATGTTTCACAGGCAACGCGTGCCATTTCTTCTTCGCCGATAAATGCATCGAGAATTGCATCAGAAATGCGATCGCATACTTTATCGGGATGACCTTCGGATACCGATTCCGAGGTAAACAAGTAATTCTTACGGGACATATAACGCTCCAATATTGAAATGCCACCACGTCAGGAAGCCGTTGTGGGGCTGATCACCCATGACTAGGGTTCCAAATGCAGATGGTCAATCCAATAATATCAGCGTGCGCTGCTTTGCCCTCTGTTTGCGGGAATCAAACACGACAATGACAAAACCGCAGCAATCAAAAACCAGAGCCATTCACCCGTGCGCGCATAAATGGTTTTGCCGAGTGGTGCGGGAAGTATCACATCAACATATCCCGATTGGCCAAGTTCCAGCGATTGCGACATGCGACCATAGGGATCAATCATCCCAGACACACCCGTATTGGCCGCGCGTGCAATGGGCAGCCCCGATTCAATTGCCCGCGCCTTGGTTTGTGCAAGATGTTGATAGGGCCCTGAAAATGTTCCAAACCACGCATCATTGGTGATATGAACCATCCATTCAGGGCGGGTTTTGGTATGGGTGCTATATGGAAAAATCGCCTCGTAACAAATCAGCGGCATAAAATCGGGGACATTATGCCCGTCAATCACTCGCGGCCCCGTACCCGCGGTGAACCCACCGATGTTATCAGCAATCGCACTAAGCCCAATTTTTGAAAACAGTGCATCAAACGGCAAGTATTCACCAAACGGCACCAAATGGTGTTTGTCATAAACCGCAGTCACCCCGCCGCGCGGATCAAGATAGACCAGCGAATTATAACCGCCATGATCATCGACACGGCGAATACCCGCGATCACGGATGCATTCCCTGCCGCGTCGGCCACGTCTTGTAATGCTTGGTTGTCCATACCGAGCAGAAACGGCAAGCTGGTTTCTGGCCAGATCACGATATCAGGGCGGCGCAGCGTGTTGGCGCCGGTGTACGCAACGCTGCGTTCAAAAAACACAGGGATCATATCCGCGCGCCATTTCATGTGCTGTTCAGCGTTTGGTTGCACCATGCGCACAACTGTATCGCTCGTATGATCTGGCACGGTGTTGGGGACGCGCAACCAGCCAAGGATTGCAATGATCCCAATCAGGGCGAGCGCGATCAACCCACCCCGCCATTTTTGCGACATCATCACAGGGATGAACAACACCAAAAGCGTGATCAGCCCCGCACCATGCGGCCCAACATAGGCCAACATTTGCGACAGCGGAGTATCAATCCAAGCATAGGTCAGCAACGACCATGGAAACCCCGTGAAAATAAAACTGCGTAAATATTCGCTGAACGTCCATAAGCACGCCAACAGAATGATTTGCGATACGCGATCACGTCCAAATCGTTTTGATAATCCAAACGGGACGGCCCAAAATATCGCCGCTCCTGCCGCCATCAAAAACAATGCAAATGGCGCAAGCCAGCCAAATATTTCGGGTTCGACCAAAAATGGTTCAACAATCCAATGTAAATTCAGCGCGAAATAGCCAAAACCAATAAACCACCCCATGCCAAATGCGCCGCGCGGTGTTGTACGATGTATGAACATCTGCCCAACAATGGGAATTACGATCAGCATCAGCGGATAAATTGAAAACGGCACATGTGCGAATGCCAATAACAGGCCAAGCACAATATATGCAAAGCGCGACAACCACGGTTTTTGCGAAAGAGCCGCTAAATTGATCACGCGGTTATCCTTATGCGGGGGAGGTGCTGTTTTTGAACACGCGCAGTTTTTTAATGCTACGTGGGTCTGCATCCACAACTTCGAATTCGTATCCTGAGACGTGCGAAATAACCTCGCCGCGTGTGGGTACGCGCCCTGACAACATGAATACTAAGCCACCCATGGTGTCGATGTCTTCGTCCTCTGTGTCGCTTAATAAATCAACACCCAGCACTTTTTCGAAATCTTCCAGATCGGCGCGTGCTTGCACCAGATAAACACCAGTTTTTTCTTCGACCCATGGTTCGTCTTCTTTGGCGTCATGTTCATCAGCAATTTCACCGACAACCTGTTCAACCAAATCCTCGATCGTAACCAACCCATCAACGCCACCGTATTCATCAATCACCAAGGCCATGTGCAAGCGGTCCGTTTGCATTTTTTGCAACAACACACCAATCGGCATCGAAGGCGGGGCGAACAATAACGGGCGCATCATTTTTTCGACGTTAAATTGGCGCGTTTTACCGTTGAAACCATGTTTCAATGCAACGTCTTTCAAGTGGATCATCCCCAACGGTTCATCCAGCGTTTCGTTATAAACCGGTACGCGTGAATACCCGCTGTCGCGAAACACATCGACCAAACCATCCAGATCAATATCATTGCCCACCGCCACGATATCGGGGCGCGGAATGGCCACATCATCCACGCGCAAATTGCGCAGATTGCCCAATCCGCCCGCTGGCATAATTGTGATATGTTCGTGTGTGTGATGCTGCACGATCTCTGTCGTTCCAGAGCGTGCAAAGAGGCGTTTCAAAAACCCGCCTTTTTTCTGTTCAACTTGCGTTTGCGCGCGCTGCGCTGCGCTAGAAGATCCGTCAGTTGTGTCGCCCATGGCTCCTATCCGAAATGCACGCCGCTATTGGCGTCGTTCTTATATGGGTCATCTATACCCAGTTTTGCAAGTAGCTCTGTTTCCAAATTTTCCATGCGTTGAGCATCTGCATCAGTTTCGTGATCATATCCCAGCAAATGCAAACAGCTATGTATTAACAAATGCGTTAAATGGGATTGAATCGAAATACCACCCGTTTGGGCCTCTTTCACACAAGTGTCATAGGATACGGCAATATCGCCCAGACTGTCGTCAAAGCCTGTTGGCGCTGGTATCGCGCCGGCATTTTCGGGGGTTAAATCAAAATTTGGCCATGACAAAACATTGGTAGGTTGGTTTTTCTCACGATATGTATCGTTCAATTCCGCGATACGTTCATCGGAACAGGCCAAAACACCAATTTCCCAATCCGTGTCCAATTTGTGATGAGCCAGCACACTGGCAAACGCAATTTCCGCCAGTTTTGCAATTTCGATATCATTCCAACGCGGATCGTTGATATCCAGTTCACAGATATCAGCCATTGCGATCCGAATTTGCGTCATATGCTTTGATGATTTTGGCAACCATAGGGTGGCGCACCACGTCTTCTGCTTTGAATTTCACAAACCCAATACCTTTGACATCGCGCAGAACGGTTTCCGCCTCGACCAAGCCTGATTTGGTGCCGCGCGGCAAATCAATCTGGCTGGTGTCGCCCGTAATCGCCATTCGCGATCCTTCGCCAAGGCGGGTAAGAAACATTTTCATCTGCATCGTTGTGGCATTTTGCGCCTCGTCCAACACGACAAAGGCGTTTGATAATGTCCGCCCCCGCATAAACGCAAGCGGTGCAATTTCGATTTGTTTTTCTTCGATCAATTTCGCCAGCTGTTTGCCCGGTAAAAAGTCGTTCAACGCATCATATAGCGGCTGCATATATGGGTCGACCTTGTCCTTCATATCACCTGGTAGAAAACCAAGCCTCTCACCTGCCTCGACCGCAGGGCGCGATAGGATGATTTTATCAACCAACCCGTCAATGAACATGGAAACAGCAACTGCTACCGCAAGATAAGTTTTACCTGTCCCCGCAGGGCCCAGACCAAAAACCAATTCGTCTTCGAACAAATGTTCAACAAATTTGCCTTGGGTGACGGTGCGCGGTTCTACGGTTTTTTTACGCGTGCGAATTTCCATACCGCCGCCTTTGAACATTTCGATCTGATCGCCGTCGCGCACACCTGTCCCCTGCACCGATTGACGTATGCGAATGACGCCGTCGATATCGCCAGTTTCAAGGTCTTTACCCTGTTCCAAACGCTCATAAAGTTGTTGCAATACCTGCGCGGCATCCGCTGTGGGCTGCATTTCACCCACCAGCGCCAATTCATTGCCGCGACGGATGATTTTTACCTGCAATGCAGTTTCGACTTGGGTCAGGTTTTTGTCAAATTCACCACAAAGGTCAATTAACAATCGGTTATCGGGAAAGTTCAGTACAACGTCGGTTGGCGCGCCTGCGTTTGATGCAGGAGTCATTGTATCTGTTGTCAAATCGACAAACCTTTCTTGGTAAAAATTTCACTTGGTTCAATGTTGCCCCAACCATGTGAACGACGCAAGCCAAAGATCAAAATAAAAGGGCCGCAAAAATGCGACCCTTAAAATTCATATCAGCAATCGCTTAGATTGGGTCAAATACGTTTGAACCAGATTTATAGCCACCGGTTGCGGTATTTGGCACGGCGACGCCTGAACAAACAGGTTTGCCATCAGGGCCAAGACGCGCAGACAAATATCCTTCGGTGCCATCATCAATGATCCAGTGGTCACACCCATGTGGATCAACCCAGATACCCGCTTTTAGCTGTTCCAAACCTTTGGCATCAATACCATAGTCTTTGGTTTTGTCTTGAACCCCACCAACGGAGCCACCTTCACAGCCTGCCAGTGCAAGTGTCGCGGCCGCGGCGATAAAAATTGATTTATACATTATAATTTGCCTCCGTATGTTTCAGCGGCACATTGAATTTCCACGCGGCGGTTTTGTGCTTTACCCTCGGCCGTGTCGTTCGATGCAACAGGTACACGTTCGCCATAGCTACGTGTTTTTGTGACACCTGCGCCAACTGATCGTGCAATTTCGGCAACCGCATCTGCGCGACGTTGACCAAGCGACATGTTATATGCATCGCCACCGTCAGAGTCAGTGTGCCCACTAATTAAATATTCTGCTGAATTTTGTGTTCTGAAAAATTCTTCCAATGATGCGCGTCCGTTTGCACTAATCACTGCTGATGCAGTTTCGAAAAGTTGGTCACTATTTTCGACCAAACACAATGAACCACGTTGACAAACCGGCAGGCCGTCACGCGTTACATTTGGTGTCATAAAACCTTCAAAACCATCATCAAATACCCAATGTTCACAACCGTCTGGATCAACCCAGATTGTTGGAACATAAGTTTCGGTCATATCGGATTGCGCAAATACAGCACCAGAAATACATGTGCTTGCGACAGCCAGAATTGCCATTTTACCTATATTTTTTCTCACGTTTTTAGCCCCTATTGAAAGACGTCAAGACCTTGTAAACATTTAGGCTTAAAAATGCCATAAGAAATATCTCCGTGACCAAGCCATGCTCTTAATACTATGTATAATCGATACGTTTTTAAATACCAAATGTCCTTCGCTATCTTTTTCGGCACATCACGTATCAAAAAATCAACCGACCTCTCGCGCTGAAAGCGAATTTCGATCCGAACGTTCAACTTTTACATTGATGATCGTCCCTATTTTTTCCGCATTTGCCAAAACATGCACGGGTAATAAATACTCTGATCGGCCAATAAGCTGTCCATCAAGACGACCGTGTTTTTCCAGCAACACTGGAATGGTTTTTCCAACCAAACTTTGCTGAAACTCTGCTTGATGTTTTGACAACAACGCCTGAAGCCGCGCCAAACGTTCGGATTTCACATCCTCTGGCACTTGTGTTTTGCGTTCTGCGGCAGGTGTTCCAGGACGTTCGGAATATTTAAATGAATAGGCTTGCGCATAACGCACCTTTTCACATAAATCCAACGTCGCTTGAAAATCTTCTTCGGTTTCACCTGGGAAACCGACGATGAAATCACCAGACAGCGCAATATCTGGGCGCGCTGCACGGATTTTTTCAATCAACTGATGGTAACTTTCGGCGGTATGTTTGCGGTTCATTGCCTTGAGGATTTTGTCCGAACCAGCCTGAACGGGCAAATGTAAGTATGGCATCAATTTATCCAGTGTCCCATGAGCGTCGATCAAATCTTGATCCATGTCATTGGGGTGCGACGTCGTAAAACGAATGCGCAACAAATCATCAATTTTTGCCAGTTCATTAATCAAACGCGCAAGCGACCAAACACCATCGGCGCCCGCCCCGTGATAGGCATTTACATTTTGCCCCAACAACGTGATTTCACGCACACCACGTTCGACCAAATCGCGTGCCTCTGCCATGATTTTTTCCGCAGGGCGCGATACCTCTGCACCCCGCGTATAAGGCACAACACAAAACGCACAAAACTTATCGCAACCTTCTTGCACCGTTAAAAATGCAGATGGCGCGCGTTTCATTTTGGGGCCGCGCGGCAAGTGATCGAATTTGTCCTCTTCGGGAAAATCGGTATCAACCAGCGTTTTACCGTTTCCGACCTTGGCCGCCATATCGGGCAAACGGTGATACGCCTGTGGTCCAACCACCAAATCTACCATAGGTTGGCGTGCGATAATTTCTTGGCCTTCGGCCTGTGCCACACAACCTGTGACGCCAATCTTCAAATCCGGTTTTGCGTTTTTCAGCGGGCGAAAACGCCCCAATTCGGAATAAATTTTCTCTGCGGCCTTTTCACGAATGTGACAGGTGTTCAACAGGATCATATCCGCCTCTTCGGGTGTATCAACCTCGGTATAACCATCAGAACCAAGTGCCGAGACCATGCGCTCTGAATCATACACATTCATCTGGCAGCCATAGGTTTTGACGAAAAGCTTTTTTTGTTCAGACATTTTGGAATCCCGCATCTAGTTGCGCATACGCACAGTGACACTGCCCATATACCCCTTGTGAAAAAGACGCAACTTTGCTGCAAAATTTTAGGTACGTTTACGCCCCAAGCCGCTTTTCTTGGCCAATTCTTGGCGTTTCATCGCATAGTTTGGCGCAACCATGGGGTAATCATGCGCCAACTGCCATTTTGAACGGTATTGTTGTGGCGTCATTCCATAAACCGCCATCAGATGTTTTTTCAGCATCTTAAACGGCTTGCCGTCTTCAAGGCAGATAATGTGATCAGGTGTTACCGAATCCTCGATTGCAACGGCGGGAGGTTGCGTTTCGCGATCGTTTGCGTCGCTTTGTGCCAATTGTTCCAAGGTTTGGTGCACTGAACGAATTAGGCAGGGCAATTCATCCGCGGCGACCTTGCTTGAATTCAAAAACGACGAAACGATCTGTGCCGTTTGTGCGACCAGATCGGAAGTGTCTGATACTGAAATTTCTTCTTCATTTGTGTTAAAAAATTCAACTTTCACAATCACACTCCCCGAAACATTAATACAGATTAGTTAAGACGTATTTTGGATGTTTCAAGTTCGCCGAATTCAATTTTTCAATTGTTTGCGGTCAAATCATTTCCAAAAGAGACGGTTTTATTCAATCGCCAAACGCTCTAAAGAATGCATCATGAAAGTAGCATTGGCGAACATACGATTACAACCTGGCCCGATTGGCATTATCTTTGCCGAAGATGATATTGGCCTTGTCGATACGGTTGCACATCTGCGCAAAGTTGGTTTTGCGAATATTTTTGTGGTGGGCACATTGCTGTCGACACGGCGGTTGGAACCCGCCGATGATATTCATGTTTTCGATCACGACCCAGATCGAACAAACGCTGTGTCAACGTTTTTGAATTTGGTGATAAAGGCATTTCCAAATCAATGGATTTTCCACTGTTTCAACGGTGAGTTTATATATTTCCCGTTTTGTGAAACGCGCAGCATCATCGATCTGCTTTGTTTTGCTGACGAAGAAAATAGAATTAGCATGGCTGGCACGATTGTTGATCTTTACACAGAAGAAAACACGCCAAAAACCTGTGGTTATGACGATGAAAACTGGCTGTTTGATAAATCTGGTTATTTTGCAAATTATCGCGACGACCAAGACCAAACCCCAATGCGATACGTTGAAACCTATGGTGGGCTTCGTTGGAGATTAGAGGAATTTTTCCCGCCGCATCGGCGTCGCATTGATCGCACAAATCTGTTCAAAGCCGTCACTGGTTTACAATTAGATGAAAATCTGGATGGCAATCTGCCCGAGTTTGGAACAATTGGCGCACCGTGGCACAACAGCCCAACAATTGTGATCGCGTCATTTCGCGCGACCAAATTCCTGCACCTCAATACCCATGACAAACGCATGTTTCAAAAGCTGTCATGGTCATGCAGCGCACCATTCGAAAAATCATCACACCAATTGATGGAACTGGGTTTTATGGAACCTGGTCAGTGGTTTTAACAACGGCGTCTATTTTTCGCGCAGGCGAATAACCACATCAATGCGGGCAACCTCGGTGCCATCGGGCGCCTTTGGTAAGCTGACAAATTTAACCGCATCTTTGGGGGCATCCGTCACCTTGGACGAATTTTCCCAATAGTAATGTGGGTGTTCATCCGTGCGCGTATCAAAATATGACTTGTGGCCATCAACGGTAATTTCATTCATCAAGCCCGCATCACAAAAAACGCGCAGCGTGTTATAAACCGTTGCCAAGGAAACCGAAGATTCCCCAAGCTGTGCTGCCTCGTGGAGGCTTTCTGCACAGACATGACGGTTCTCTCCGTCGCCCACCAGCAATTGAGCCAAAGCAAGCCTTTGGCGTGTCGGGCGCACGTCTGCACTTTTCAACCATTCTAAACTGCGTTGTTCCGCTGCCGTTGTCATGTCATTACATTTCCGCAAGTTGCACATCTATATATGGCTTGAATCGCAAGGAAATTCAAATTCTTTTCCATCGCCGCTGTTTTCAACCCACTATTGCAAGCATCAATCATCCAATGATAGGAATAGCATAACAAAAACACGATAAGGAACAGGCGAAAATGACCGACAGACCAACCAGCTTTGGCTATGAGGATCTCTTGAAATGTGCACGCGGCGAAATGTTTGGCCCAGGGAATGCACAATTGCCCGCACCGCCCATGTTGATGATGGATCGCATCACAGATATTTCCGCTGATGGTGGTGAATTTGGCAAAGGTCATGTTGTTGCCGAATTTGACATCAAACCCGATCTTTGGTTTTTCGAATGCCATTTCCCTGGAAACCCCATTATGCCCGGTTGTCTTGGTCTTGATGGTTTATGGCAGCTTACTGGGTTTAACCTAGGCTGGCGCGGTATGTTGGGCAAAGGCATGGCGCTTGGCGTTGGCGAAGTCAAACTCACTGGCATGGTGAAACCTGATCGTAAAATGCTGACATATCACGTTGATTTCACTCGCGTCATTGATCGCAAAATCAAAGTTGGCGTTGCGAATGGCCGTGTCGAGGCCGATGGTGAATTGATTTACCAAGTAAGCGATATGAAAGTCGGCCTCGCTGCCGAATAATCTTCCAATACGAAGGAGAGCGCATATGCGTCGAGTTGTTGTAACCGGTCTCGGGATCGTTTCGTCTATCGGAAATTCCGCATCCGAAGTGACCGCCGCCCTTAAGGCTGGCAAATCTGGCATCGTGGCCGCCCCTGAATATACTGAACGTGGGTTTCGCTCACAGGTTCACGGGAAACCCGATATTGATGTCGCTGAACACGTGGATAAACGCACATTACGTTTCATGGGACCAGGTGCGGCATATGCCCATATCGCGATGCAACAAGCGATTGCCGATGCAGGACTTGGCGAAGAATTGGTATCCAATCTGCGCACAGGTTTGATTGCGGGTTCTGGTGGTCCATCAACATCTGCGATGTTCGCGGCACATCAAACTGTGCTGGAAAAAGGTGCGCCCAAACGCATCGGACCGTTTGCGGTTCCCAAATGTATGGGATCAACCATTTCGGCAAACCTGTCCACCGCGTTTAAAATTAAGGGCATCAATTATTCGATCACCTCTGCCTGTTCCACATCATTGCATTGTATCGGCGTTGCAACCGAACAAATCATGATGGGCAAACAGGATGTAATGTTCGCAGGTGGCGGCGAAGAACTGGATTGGACGCTGTCATGCCTGTTCGATGCAATGGGCGCGATGTCATCAAAATACAACGACGACCCATCCAAAGCATCCCGCGCTTTTGACGCTGATCGCGATGGGTTTGTGATCGCAGGCGGCGGTGGCATGGTTGTCTTGGAAGATTTGGATCACGCCCTTGCGCGCGGTGCAAAAATCTATGCAGAGGTCACGGGTTTTGCCGCGACATCAGATGGGCACGATATGGTCGCCCCATCTGGTGAAGGTGGCGAACGCGCGATGCGCTTGGCGCTTGAAACCCTGCCAGAGGGTCGCAAAGTTAGCTATATCAACGCCCATGGCACATCGACACCCGTTGGCGATGTTGGTGAAATCGAAGCCGTGCGTCGTGTGTTCGGCAAAGGATCAACGCCACCTGTCAGCTCCACCAAATCCATGACAGGTCACAGCCAAGGTGCCACAGGCGCACAAGAGGCAATCTTTTGTTTGTTGATGCTACAGGATGACTTTATCGCCCCATCAATCAACGTGGAAAACCTTGACCCCGCGCTCGACCCCGCTGAAATCGCCACATCATTGGTGGAAAACGCAGGATTAGACACATTAATGACCAATAGTTTTGGTTTTGGCGGCACGAATGGTTCGATGCTGCTCAGCAAATATAAAGGCTAATCTTATGACAGGATTAATGCAGGGAAAACGCGGTTTGATCATGGGCGTTGCCAATGACAAATCAATCGCTTGGGGTATTGCCCGCGAAATGGCGGCGCAAGGTGGCGAACTTGCCTTTACTTATCAAGGGGATGGTTTTGGCAAACGCGTGAAACCATTGGCCGAAAGCCTTGGCTCAAACCTCGTGATAGAAGCCGATGTGCAAGATGATGCGTCACTTGATAATCTGTTCGCCACCCTTGAAAAAGAATGGGGCAAGATTGATTTTCTGGTGCACGCCATTGCCTACTCCGACAAGAATGAATTGACGGGGCGTATTTCTGATACCACCCGCGCCAACTTCAAAAACTCGTTGGATATTTCCTGTTATTCCTTGATCGAGGTTGCGCGTCGTGCACGCCCATTGATGACAGATGGCGGCACGATTTTGACCCTCACCTATCAAGGTTCAAACCGCGTCACGCCGTTTTACAACGTCATGGGTGTGGCCAAGGCCGCGTTGGAATCAGCCGTGCGTTATCTAGCCAATGATCTGGGTCCAGAAGGCATTCGCGTCAACGCAATCAGCCCAGGCCCCATGCGCACCCTTGCAGGTGCCGCCATTGGTGGAGCACGCAAAACATTCCGTACAACAGAGGCGAATTCGCCCCTTCGCGCCAATGCAACATTGGAATCTGTTGGTGGTACTGCGGTATATTTGGCGTCTGATTATGGTGAATGCACCACGGGTGAAATCATCTGTGTCGATGGTGGTTATCACGTGCTTGGCATGGCACAGCCAGAAAATTTATAAAGCATAACGCCAAGTTTGGAATTGCATGGAAATTGTCATCGCGCTTGGCGTTTGTTTCATCACCTTTTTGATATTGCGCGGGGGCTGGACCGCTGGCAACCGTGCAATGGCGTTCGAGGCATCACCAGATGCCTTGATCATGGGCGCGCTTGCGGTGGCCGCCGCCGTGTATTTCATCGGGGCGTATGCAGGGGCGGCGCTGATCGTTACCGTGATTATCCACGAGTTTGGTCATGTCGCGGCCTACCGCGTGGCGGGGCATGATGATGCCCGGTTTCGCCTTGTCCCATTGATGGGCGGGGTTGCGATATCCAACCGCCTGCCCGACAGCCCATTAAAAGATTTTTATATTTCGTTGATGGGGCCTGCGATTTGCATTGCACCAACGTTGCTTGCGTTATTCACTAGCCCCTATGCCTATCAAATCTACCCACCCGCTGGATACTTTTTGTGGGTATTTGCAAGCTTTAGCGGGGCATTGAATTTTTTCAACTTGCTCCCGCTGTGGCCATTGGATGGTGGGCGCTGCACACGTATTTTGGCACTCGAATTGGCACCGAAATATGCCAATGCGATCACCATCACCATGAGCATCGCATTGGCGGCAATCGCGCTTTATCTACGTGCATATTTGCTTCTTGGGTTTGCGTTGATAACTTTGCCATCTGCGTTACAACCTGTGAATTACGTTGTTGTAAGCCCTATGCGCAAATCACACGCGCTGGTGGCATTGACGGCCTATATTTTCACCGCCGTGTTTTTCTTATTCGCTGGATTCAGCTTCCTCGCGAATTGGTTATAAAATTTGCGGCCAAGACGTTTGACCCTGTGAATAAAAACCTTTCTACTCCGAATAAAGGAGTTTTCAGATGATCAAAGTTTGCGTTTTCGATGCTTATGGCACGCTTTTCGATGTTGCCGCCGCTGCGCGAAAGGCTGCGACGGAACCAAGTTTCAGCAAACTAAAAGACATCTGGCCAACGGTCGCAAATGATTGGCGACTAAAACAACTGCAATATACATGGCTACGTGCGATCACAAAAAAACACTGTGATTTTTGGCAAGTGACCCAAGACGGGCTTGATTTCGCACTGGAAAACAGTGACCTGAACGGCGACGATGCGCTGCGTCAACGCTTGTTGGATTTGTACTGGGAACTTGATGCTTACGGTGAGGTTCCAGAAATGTTATCGGCGCTTAAATCTGCCGGTACGCAAACCGCAATTTTATCAAACGGGTCGCCTGATATGCTTGGTGGTGCGGTTAAATCTGCAAATCTGTCTGATGTGCTCGATGCCGTGATTAGTGTCGAGGACGTTGGCGTTTTCAAACCCGATGCATCCGTTTACCAATTGGTTTGTGATCGCTTTGGCTGTAAACCTGAAAACGTGTTGTTCATATCATCGAACGGCTGGGATGTGGCAGGGGCATCTGGATTTGGGTTTCAAACCACATGGGTCAATCGCGCAGGCGAACCCGTTGATCGCCTGCCTCACGGACC
The DNA here is from genome assembly GCF_014652655.1 of Paramylibacter ulvae. Taxonomy (GTDB): domain Bacteria; phylum Pseudomonadota; class Alphaproteobacteria; order Rhodobacterales; family Rhodobacteraceae; genus Amylibacter; species Amylibacter ulvae. Next base: position 74,376 of record NZ_BMZF01000003.1, on the reverse strand, counting down.
AAAATTTATCCTGTCGGATCTGACCGATATTCCAAAAATATTTGGCCAGCTTTCATGATGTTCTTCACAACCTCTGACGGTCTAAAAATCGCGTATCGCGATCAGGGTTCTGGCGTTCCCATCCTCTGCCTGTCTGGGTTGACGCGCAACAGTACCGATTTTGATTACATGACACCCCATATTCAAAACGCGCGTCTGATTGCGATGGATTATCGTGGGCGTGGGCAATCGGATTTCGATTCAAATTTCGAAAATTATTCCATTGTGCGCGAGGGCCAAGATGCGGTGGAACTGTTGGATCATCTGGGTCTTGATAGTGTTGGCATTATCGGAACGTCACGCGGTGGATTGATCGGCATGGGGTTGGCCGCCGCCGCACCCGAACGTTTGCGCGGGGTGTTAATGAACGATATTGGCCCTGTGTTGGAACCAGACGGATTATCCGCCATCATGGGATTTTTGGGACGCCGCCCAAAATTCAAAACCTACGACGAAGCCGCCGCCGCGTTGCCCAAAATAACAACTGGTTTCGTGGATGTTCCCGCCGCCAGATGGCAGCAAGAGGTGCGCAACCGCTGGGAACAGCGCGACGATGGGCTGCGTCTGCGATATGATCCCAAATTGCGCGACGCAATCGAGGCTGCCGATCACAGCGTCGCCCCCGATATGTGGCCGTTTTTTGATGAGCTCGCGGGCAAACCTATTGCGCTGATCCGTGGCGAAAACTCCGATCTATTGTCGCGTGATACCGTCACAGAAATGCAAAAAAGACGACCAGATATGATTTGTGCCGAGGCGAAAAAACGAGCGCATATTCCCTATTTAGATGAACCCGAATCCTTGGATGTGATCAACAAATTCATAAAGGCCATTTCATGAGCAACATCGATATGATCCGCGCCGCGCAGTCGCGTTTGGCAGGTCACGCACGCGTAACCCCATTGTTATTGTCTCCATTTTTGAACGACATTGCAGGGCGCAATATCTGGGTTAAAGCAGAATGCCTACAACACACGGGTTCGTTCAAATTTCGCGGTGGCTGGTCGGCGGTGTCCGCACTAAACGATAAACAACGCGCCAATGGTGTGATCGCGTTTTCATCGGGCAACCACGCCCAAGGTGTTGCGCTTGCAGCCGCGCGTCATAACGCCAAAGCGGTGATCGTGATGCCAAGTGATGCACCCAAAATCAAAATCGAGAACACTCGCGCATTGGGCGCAGAAGTGGTTTTATTTGATCGCGAAAACCAAAACCGCGATGATGTTGCAACGCAGGTGAACCAAGATGGGAAAATGACCCTGATCAAACCCTATGACAATGACCAAGTGATCGCTGGGCAAGGTACGGTAGGATTGGAAATCGCCCAACAGGCTGGCGAACAAGGGATTGAACAGGGCGAGGTTTTGGTGTGTTGCGGCGGAGGTGGTTTAACAGCGGGGATTGCATTGGCGTTACAAAACAGTGCGCCCAATTTCACAGCTCGCACATGCGAACCCGCTGAATTTGACGACGTTGCGCGATCGCTTGCATCTGGAAAAATCGAAACCAATGCTCGTAAATCTGGATCAATTTGTGATGCTATCATCACGCCATCCCCTGGTGAAATCACATTCCCGATCATGCAAAAACTGTGCGGCGCGGGATTGGTTGTAAGCGAAGATGAATGCCTGCACGCCGTAGCACTTGCCTATGAACGTTTGCGCATTGTGATAGAACCCGGGGGCGCTGCAGCATTGGCCGCTGCATTATTCCACGGCAATGAATTGAACAGCGAAAATGTCATCGCAGTTGCCACAGGTGGCAATGTGGACACTAGCGTTTTCATACAAGCCCTGCAAAAGTTTGGAACCAAATCATGACCCAATTTACCATCGCCAGTTTCAACGTCAAAAACCTGATTGGTGCGGATCACGAATATTACCGTTTTGAATCCTACACCCCCGAAGAATACGCATGGAAACAAGATTGGTTGGCGGATCAGCTTTTCACACTGAACGCGGATATCGTCGGGTTTCAGGAAATTTTCGATCTTGAATCGCTGACCGCTGTGGTCAATGAAACCAACGCACGCGGGATTGCTGCGAATGCAGATGTGATCCCCGACAAATCAAAACGATATCATCGCAAGGCGATTTTTAAAAAACTGCTTTACCAAGCTTATGATCCTGCACACATATTCTTTGCCCCCAACATCCATGATGGCGAACCGGGCCATCGTCGCCCCGGTTTGGCGATGCTGTCGCGCCGTGGATTTGCTGGAACACCCGAAATTGTGCAGCAACTAGATCAGCCCCTGACATTTGAATTTCCAGAACTTGGTGGTGGCGATGCAGGGCACTTCAACATAACTCGTTTGTCGCGCCCGATCATTAAGGCGAAAATTCCCGTTGGTGATCATGTTGTGACAGTGTTCAATTGTCACCTAAAATCTAAACTCGGTGAATATCTGAAACCCGCAGGTGCCGAATTTTCACCTGAGGCGGATTTGGTGAATTACGATCCGTTTGGCCGTGCAATGGGTGCGATGCGCGCCACCGTGCGCCGCATGGCAGAGGCTGCCGTATTACGCGGCTTAATTATCGACGAATTGAATCTTGGTAATCCCGTCATGGTTCTGGGCGATTATAACGATGGCGAACACGCGGTTTCTTCAGAGATTATCGCAGGTGAAAAACCATTCAAGAACTACGCTTGGATGCGCCGCCATGACGCAAAAAATCGCAGCGATCGTTATAGCGACGAAGAAAACGAAATCATTCGTGGGAAAATCGAAAAATTTGGCATGGTCAGCGCGGAAAAACTATTCGTACAGAAAAGCATGCGGGATATGGTTTACACATCCGCATTTGGTGGGGTTTACGAAAGCATCGATCAGATTTTGATGTCACGGCATTTCAATCCAGAAAACAACACCCGTATCGGCGAAATGCAGTATTTTAGCGTGCTAAACGATCACCTGACCGATGGTTCACATCCAGAGGCACCGTATAACAAACTGGCATCCGATCACGGGCAGATCATGGCGCATATGCAGCTGTTTGACGATAACAGTTAATCAAAAACGCGTACGATTTAACGCTACATCGGGCAAGGCCCGCATGAACTCACTGCGTGATTTGGTGGTCTGAATGATTTCCAACATTCCATCACGCCCTGTTTGACGCATAATGTTTGTGACCAAAGATTGCGCGGCACTATAGGCATATGCTGGGCCTTTGCGCCGTACCAATGTGTTCCAATCGCCAAATGTAATCGCACTTTGTACATCAGATTTGCTCTTGGAAGAAACTTGCGCAAAAAATCGTGGTTGCCCCGATAAATGTTCGGCCAAGCCTTCGTCAAACCATGCGGGAAAACGTGGTTGAAGGAAATTTGTTGAATTCACATAGCGGTGCAATTCGATGTGTACTTGTTCATGATTAACGATGTTTTGCTTGATCCCGCTTGGCGCGATCATCACACGATGAAACCCCATCGCCAATCCTGTGGGATAGCTTCCAAATGTTTCGTGGCACGGTCTTTTCGTGCAAAAGATATAAATCGGCTTGGTGCGTGTGGTTACAAAAAACTTTTCCGCGTTTGTTTTCGCCTTGGCCACCATACGTTCAAATTCTGGCCCACGTTCAGGTGCATCCGAATAAATATCAGGTGCCACTTGCGTCACGCCAAACGCCCAAGGTGTTAATGCACGATGCCACCCTGGTGTTGAAATATACAGCCCCAGCAAGAGCATAGGAATGGCGGAAATGATGGCGTTGGGAATTGCTAAAAACATATTTAGACTTTAGCCCAACGCCATGCGATCACAAGTGTTGATTGCTCCTAACCATCCACACGAATGGTTGCGTTTGTTGGGTCGTACGGGCTGTCTTCAACAATTTCACAATCATACCGATCACCCAAAATGTTAACCTGCAACTTTTGCCCAACGGTTGCCATGTCAGGTGAAACATACCCCATGCCGATGGATTTTTTGAACGCGACGGAATACCCGCCTGATGTTAATCGCCCAACCTTTGTATCACCATGATACAATGCCTCGCGCCCCCAAGGGTCGGCGTCCGCAGGGCCATCGATTAACAAGGTCACACATTTGGCACGCACACCTGTTTCCAGCATTGCATCTTTGCCATGGAAATCTTTGGATAGATCAATGAACCTTGGCAAGTCGGCCTCTTGTGGCGTGGCATCGCGCCCCAATTCCGTACCAAATGCACGATATGATTTTTCTTGGCGGAGCCAGTTTTGCGCGCGCGCACCAACCAGTTTCATATCATTTTCAGCGCCCGCCTCCATGATCAGATCATACAGGTAATTTTGCATTTCAATCGGGTGGTGCAATTCCCAACCCAATTCCCCCGTATATGCCACGCGAATGGCATTCACAGGGCACATGCCCAATTCGATTTGACGCGCGGATAGCCATGGAAACCGCTTGTTTGAAAGCGCTGTTTCGGGATCGGCATCCTTGATGATTTTTTTCAACACATCGCGTGATTTTGGACCCGCGATGGCGAATACACCCCATTGCGTGGTGACATCTTGGATTTCGATATATCCAAATTCACCCGCTTTATCCTCTGCCGCTTTGCGCAAATAATCCGCATCATACGCAGTCCACGCACCCGCAGAAACAAGGTAATAGTTGTCCTCACCATTACGCACGATGGTATATTCGGTGCGCGTTGTGCCGTGATCCGTAAGCGCATATGTCAGATTGATGCGGCCAATTTTTGGCAGCTTGTTACAAGTAAACCAATCCAAAAATTGTGTTGCACCCGGTCCTTTGACCACATGTTTTGTGAATGCGGTTGCATCAACCAATCCAACCCCGTTACGGATCGCCTTGGCCTCTGCCACGGCGTATTCCCACCATGCACCACGACGAAATGATCGACCATCATGATCAAAATTTTCATCGGCATCAACGGGGCCAAAGTAATTGGGGCGATCCCACCCGTTCACGCGGCCAAATTGTGCCCCCGCCGCCTTCTGGCGATCATATGCGGGGGATGTGCGCAATGCGGCACATGCTGGGCGTTCCTCATCAGGGTGGTGTAAAATATAAACGTGATCGTAACATTCTTCGTTTTTACGCGCGGCATATTCGGTTGTCATCCAAGAGCCATAGCGTTTCGGATCAAGGCTAGCCATATCAATTTCGGCCTCGCCTTCGACCATCATTTGCGCCAAATAATTACCAACACCACCCGCAGCAGTGATGCCAAAACTAAACCCTTCGGCCAGCCACATGTTACGCAATCCTGGTGCGGGGCCAACCAATGGGTTGCCATCGGGTGTGTAACAAATAGGGCCGTTAAAATCATCCTTAAGACCGCTTTGTTCACATGATGGCATACGGTGGATCATCGCCATATATTGGTCTTCGATCCGTTCCAAATCCAGCGGGAACAAATCCGCGCGAAAACTGTCAGGTACACCATATTCAAAACGTGCTGGCGCATTTTTTTCGTAAACGCCCAAAATCCAACCACCGCGTTCTTCGCGTACATAGCTCTGCGCATCCGCATCGCGAATGACAGGGTGTTCTGGGTTCCCATCCGCACGCCATTTTTGCAATGCTGGATCAACATCGGTGACGATAAATTGGTGTTCCACGGGGATCGCGGGTATTTTGATGCCCAGCAATTTCGCCGTGCGTTGCGCATGATTTCCCGTGGCGGTCACAACATGTTCGGCCGAAATGACAACCTGTTCATCGGATGGCACCAAATTGCCGCCCTTTTCCACCATTTTGGTGACGGTGACGCGCCATTCCGACCCCGTCCATTCATATCCATCAACCTGCCATTTACGCTCGATCGTGACACCACGTTGGCGCGCGCCCTTGGCCATGGCCATCGTCACATCGGCGGGGTTAATATAACCGTCCGTTGGGTGATAAATCGCCCCTTCCAGATCATCGGTGCGGATCAAGGGCCAGCGTTCCTTGATCTGTGCGGGCGTCATGCGGTGATATTCGATACCAACAGTTTCCGCTGTGGAACCATAAAGCATATATTCATCCATGCGATCCTTGGTTTGCGCCATACGCAAATTACCGACCACCGAAAACCCAGCGTTTAACCCTGTTTCCGACTCTAGTGATTTATAAAAATCGACCGAATAATCGTGTAGATGCGTTGTCGCATATCCCATGTTAAACAAGGGCAACAAACCCGCAGCATGCCACGTTGAACCCGATGTCAGTTCGTCACGTTCCAACAACATAACATCTTTCCAGCCATATTTGGCCAGATGATACGCAATCCCTGCGCCAACCGCGCCGCCACCAACAACAAGAGCTTTTACATGGGTTTTCATCGGAGTTACCTTTTGCATAATTCTGCGTATTCATCGCAGGATTCACAATAACCTTGCGCAGAAAACTCGACCAGACATATCGCTGTTACGACATTTTGGAAATTTGCAGTCACGGATTTAAGTTAATCTTTGGCCTTACATTTATTGGCAACGCCCCAGCGCGAGCATTCGCCATACTTAAAACCATATCCCTTGTCAGGGGGTTTTCCACCCCGAAACAGTGCAACGATGCGTTGCCACAGCGTTGGCTTAACCACATTTTCATCTTGCTCAAGGCTTTCAGCAGTGGTTCCCGCAACCTTTGCCGCCGCTTCAGGTTCAGTTGTGATTGTTTGTTCGCTGATTTCGGATTGCACCGCAGGATTAAACTGCATCCAAATGGTAAGGCCCGTAAAGACCACAAAAACGGTCAACAATAACGCAAGAATTACTTTTCGCATTTTACCCCCAAACAAACAGATTTCGCGAACACGGTCACATTACAACCAACCTATCCCTTACAACAGTTAAAAATCCGTACTCATTAACCTTTCTGTGACTGGTACATCTTGGCGCTGCGCAGTATCGTGACAAAAACAATGTCGGAGCAAGCAATGACACAATCAAATCCCCTGCTTTCTGAATGGAACACACCGTTTTCCATTCCCCCATTTGATCAAATTGAAAATCACCATTTCGCGGCTGCGTTTGATCACGCGTTTGATACGGAACGTGCAAACATTGATGCAATTGCAAATAATGGCGATGCACCCAGTTTTGACAACACGATTGGCGCCATGGATCAAGATGGCGTTATGGATCGGGTGCTTGGCGTTTTTCACAACCTTGTTGGCAGCGTGTCAAACCCCGAATTGGAAACGCTACAACGTGACTTGTCCCCGCGTTATGCGGCATTCCATGCAGAAACCATGATGAACAAAAAATTGTTCGCGCGCATTGATACCCTGTTTCAAAACCGCCAAACTGCGGGTTTGAACGCGGAACAATTGCGCGTGTTGGAACTTTATCACCGTATGTTCGTGCGTGCGGGTGCAAACCTTACGGGCGATAATCGCAAACGTTTGGCCGCAATCATGCAGCGTTTGGCCGAACTGGGCACGGATTTCACACAAAATTTGCTGGCGGATGAACGCGAATGGTTCATGAAATTATCAGAAACAGACTTGGATGGTTGCCCAAGTTTTCTAAAATCCGCGGCAAAACAGGCAGCCAAGGAACGCGACACAGATGGTTATGTGATCACCCTCTCGCGAAGCCTGATCGTGCCATTTTTGCAATTTTCCCCGCGCCGTGATCTGCGCGAAACTGCGTTTAATGCATGGGTGAAACGTGGCGAAAATGGTGGCAAAACGGATAACATTGATATCGTCACAGAAACGCTACAACTGCGCGAAGAACGTGCAAATTTGTTGGGCTATGGCACATTCGCTGATTTCAAATTGGAAACGGAAATGGCACAAACACCTGCGAATGTACGTGATCTGTTGATGGCCGTTTGGGAACCCGCCAAGGCGGCGGCAAATGCCGATGCGGCCAAGCTGACCAAGTTGATGCATGAGGATGGGATCAACGCAGATTTGGCGCCGTGGGATTGGCGATATTACGCGGAAAAATTGCGTAAGGCAGAACATGATCTGGATGAAAGCGAGCTGAAACCATATTTCCAGCTCGACCAAATGATCGAGGCATCGTTTGATTGTGCGACCAAACTGTTTGGCCTGACGTTCAAACCGCTTGATGTGCCGCTATACCACCCTGACGCGCGCGCGTGGGAAGTGTTAAAAGACGGTCGCCACATGGCCGTATTCATCGGTGATTATTTCGCACGATCATCAAAACGATCTGGCGCTTGGTGTTCGCGCTTTCGTGGGCAATCAGTACAAGATGGCGTCGATATTCGCCCGATTACTGTTAACGTTTGCAACTTTGCCAAGGCACCAGAAGGCGAACCAGCCTTGTTAACATTCGACGATGCACGCACGTTGTTTCACGAGTTTGGCCACGCTCTTCATTCTATGTTGTCCGATGTGACATACGGTTTCATTTCAGGCACATCCGTTGCGCGCGATTTCGTTGAATTGCCCAGCCAGCTGTATGAACACTGGTTAAGTGTGCCAGAAGTCTTGGAACAATTCGCGCGTCACGCAGACACAGGCAATGCCATGCCGCGTGAATTGCTGGATCGCTTGTTGGCCGCTGAAAATTTTGACCAAGGGTTTGCCACGGTGGAATACACTGCCAGTGCGTTGGTGGATCTCGCGTTTCACACCGAAACGCCGCCATCGGATCCAATGGTGAAACAAGCCGCGATTTTGGCCGCGTTAGACATGCCAAACGCGATCACTATGCGCCATGCGACACCTCATTTTGCGCATGTCTTTTCCGGCGATGGATATTCATCCGCATACTATTCATACATGTGGTCAGAAGTGATGGATGCCGACGCATTCGCTGCATTCATGGAAACAGGTGATGCGTTTGACAAAAAGACAGCGCAAAAACTGCATAATCACATTTATTCTGTTGGCGGATCAAAACCCGCCGATGTGCTCTACACAGAATTTCGCGGGTCATTGCCAAAGGTTGACGCATTGCTCAAGGGACGTGGGTTGGATAAAACCGCCTGATTCATCGGGCCCAGCGGTGAAATTTGGTTGGGCTAATCGCGCAATTCGTTTTTGCCGACGCCCCAGATTTCACCCTTTTTGACCCAGCCGCGAATTTTGCCCGCGCTGATTTTACACCAATCGATGGTGCATTCACCAAGGCGCGCAATAACTCCGTCTTCTGCGAATGCTACGGCTTGTGCACCTTCATAAGGTTTGCGGCGCATTGGGGTTCGGTTTTTTTCAATGGTCACGGTGCGCACACCCGACAAAAGGCGAAAGTGCATCCAGCCACCCTGTCCGTCTGCATCTAAAACACGGCGCCAGTGACCATATTCACCGACAACCTTTAGCGGCATATCTTCGTGCTTAAATACCCAATCAATGCGATGGGTTAAACTGGGGCCACGGCGCACGTTGCCCTCGCCCGTTTTCATCGAAACAAATCGCGGCATCGGCAGGTTGGTCACCGGCCCGCGTTCCGTTTCGGCGTAGGCGGTGGATGTGATAACCACGGCGCATAACACGCCAAGATACTGATTTTTAATCATTTTCAGACCCTGCTCGATCCTTAAAATGCCGAAGTTTCGGCGATTGGTGGCTTTTGCCTTGCCTTACATCGGTTTTTTGCCAGAATGCAGCACAGAAATCCAGTGTGGAGATGGCAACTTGTCAACAAAGTCTTTGAAAGTGATCGTAACGCGACGCCTACCTGAAAGCGTCGAGGCGCGCTTAACTGCGTTATTTAACACGACGTTAAACGCAACCGACACGTTGTTCACCCGTAGTGATTTGGAAACCGCTATGCAATCAGCGGACGTTCTAGTGTCCACATTAAATGATTCCATTGACGCCAAATTATTGGCCAAAGCTGGTAACCAGCTCAAGCTGATCGCGAACTATGGCTCTGGCTTTGACCACATTGATGTAAAGGCCGCACAAAAGCGCAAAATCGCTGTGACGAACACACCCAGTGGCCCCGCATCCGACACCGCAGATATGGCAATGGCATTGATTTTGGCTGTCACACGTCGGTTCAAAGAAGGTTCGGCCGTGATGTCATCTGGTGATTGGACAGGCTGGTCGCCATCTGATTTTCTGGGAACGCGTGTGCAGGGCAAAAAGCTTGGCATTTTGGGCATGGGGCGTGTTGGTACCGAACTTGCGAAACGAGCACGCGCATTTGGTATGGATATCCATTATCACAACCGCAAAAGAGTTCATCCAGCCACCGAGAAAGAGTTAAACGCCACCTATTGGGACAGCCTAAAATTGATGCTGACCGATGTTGATGTTTTATCCGTGAACTGTCCTTTTAATTCCAAAACCGCCAAAATTTTGAACAAGCGATCGCTCGCATTGATGAAACCAGATGCGTTTTTGATTAACACTGCACGGGGTGAATTGATCGACGAAGACGTTTTGGCTGATATGCTGAAAAACGGCAAATTGGCGGGTGCGGGTTTGGATGTTTTGGAACGTGGTCACGAAATCAACCCCGCCCTTCGCGATCTGAACAACCTGATGTTATTGCCCCATATGGGTTCCGCGACGAAAGAAGCGCGCCAAGAAATGGGTGAAAAGCTAGTCTATAACATCAAAATGATGGAAGACGGACATCGCCCGCCAAACCTGATCCTGCCCAATATGGTGTAACGCTATTGTGGTTTTGCACCGCAAACGGCGCAATCCGCCCGACGCGATAATTTCATTTTACGGTTTTCACCGAACAGAGCATCGACAAATATCATATCACCCGCCAGCGTTTTGCCCGCACCCGTGATGTATTTGATCGCCTCGGCCGCCATCATCGCACCAACGATGCCAGGCAATGCCCCCATGACACCTGCTTCGGCACAGCTTGGCGCCAGACCGGCGCTTGGTTCTTTGTCAAAAACGCATGCGTAACACGGGCAACCGCTTTTGGGGTGAAACAGGCTAATCTGGCCTTCCCATTGGCTTATCGCGCCCGAAATCAATGGGACATCTGTTGCCACACAGGCGCTATTCACCATGCTGCGCGTTTTGAAATTATCACACCCATCCAAAACCAAATCGAATTCAGCGATCAAATCTTGCGCCTCTTCGGTTTCCAATCGACGATGATATGGCAGGATATCAACATGCGGGTTAATCGCGTGCAATCGTTGTTGCGCCGCAAAAACCTTGGGCTTGCCCAATTGATCTTCGTCAAACAACACTTGGCGTTGAAGGTTTGAAAGACTGACCGTATCGTCATCAACCACACCAATTGTGCCAACACCCGCAGCGGCCAAATATTGCAACACGGGCGATCCAAGTCCACCCGCGCCAATCACCAAAACCCGCGCATTGGATAACTTGCTCTGCCCCACGCCGCCAATTTCACGCAAAACGATATGACGTGCATAACGTTCCAATTCCGTATCGGAAAAACCATCGGAATTGGGAGTTTCATTCATTTTCACGACTGCGGACCTACGCAATCCACGCAAAAACCACAGATACAAAAAAACGGACGCGATCAGACCAACCAACACCGCGCCTTCGGCGCTGATGGATGGGATTAGACTTTCTAAAAATTCCACCTATTTACGCCCCGTTGAACCAAACCCACCGCCACCGCGTGATGTTGCATCCAGCGCATCAACCAGTTGCCAATTGGCCTGTAACACAGGGGCAAACACGATTTGCGCGATACGATCACCATGTGCAACGTGAAATGATTCCGTACCGTGATTAATCAAAATCACCCCAAGCGGCCCGCGATAATCCGCATCAATTGTTCCTGGGCTGTTGGGCAGGCTGATCCCATGTTTCAGCGCAAGACCCGAACGCGGCCGAAGCTGTGCCTCGTATCCTTTTGGAATTGCGATTGCCAATCCCGTTGGGATCAACATGCGATGCCCCGCATCAATGGTGATTCCATCACCCCGAAGACCGATTTCAAAGTTTGCGCGTAAATCCATACCCGCCGCACCCGATGTTTCATAACTGGGGAGTGGTATCGCATGATCCGCATGGGGAAGATATTGTACATCCACGATTAGATCCGTCATTTCAACGCCTTTGCAATTTCAGCGGCTAATTTTTGCGCCACTGCATCCTTGGACATACGTGGCCAATCATGCGCAGCATCAGGCGTAATCAATGTCACGTCATTTTCCGCGCCACCCATTATCCCCGTTTCGGGTGATACATCATTGGCCACAATCCAATCGCACCCCTTTCGGGCGCGTTTAGCCGTTGCGTTGTCGATCACATCATCGGTTTCGGCCGCAAACCCAACGATCAATTTAGGACGCAGTTTTTTCATCTGTGACACCGTCGCCAATATATCTGGGTTTTCGGCAAAGCTCAGCGTGGGCAGATCGCCCGATTTGGTTTTTTTGATCTTGCTATCCGATGCAGATGTGACACGCCAATCAGCTACGGCCGCGGCAAAAACCGCGCCATCAACGGGCAGTGTTTTTTCAACGGCTGTCAGCATTTCACCCGCGGTTTGCACCCGTTCAATCACGCATCCCATCGGCATTTCCGCACGCGCTGGTCCAGTAATAAACGTCACGCGCGCACCCAATGCGATCAACGCATTGGCAATTGCACTTCCTTGTGCACCCGATGATCGGTTGGCTATATAGCGCACGGGATCAATCGGTTCATGCGTTGGCCCGGATGTCACCAAAATGTGTTTACCTTTCAGTGGGCCATTGAGCAAAACATCACTGGCAGCGGATGCGATAAATTCAGGTTCCGCCATACGACCCATGCCAAATTCACCACAAGCCATGCCACCCTCATCAGGGCCACAGATATGGATACCGTCGGTTTTCAACGTTTCCAAATTGCGCTGTGTTGCGCCGTGTTCCCACATTTTCACATTCATCGCAGGAGCGATCATCACGGGTTTATCCGTGGCCATCAACAATGTACTGGCCAAATCTGTTGCCAAGCCATGTGCCATTTTCGCCATCAGGTCGGCGGTGGCAGGTGCCACAACAACCAAATCGGCGGCACGAGACAATTCGATATGTCCCATTTCCGCCTCGTCAGTCAGATTGAACAAATCACGATAAACCTTGTTTCCTGCCAGCGCACCCGCCGATAGCGGTGTTACAAATTCTTCCGCAGCCTTGGTCAACACAGGCACAACACTGGCACCACGTTTTTGAAAACCACGGATCAATTCCAATGATTTATAGGCCGCAATACCCCCACCAATTATCAGCAATATTTTCCGGCCATGTAACATATAACACTATCCCAATTGTTCCTTAGCGATACTGTAATCACGCCCAGTATAACCTGCAAGCGTTTGGCGCACACATCGACATTGGTACGATCTCGATACTCTGATATTTCAATTCACACGATGCGGTGCTAGGAAAAGTCATCATTCATTAAGGACACGCATGTGACAACTCCCAACTTTCCAAAACTCTGCCTGATCATTGGTGGTGCTGCCAGTGGCAAATCGCGTTTTGGTGAATTATTGGCGCGACATGCGGGATTGTCGAAAATTTACATCGCCACTGCGCAGGCGTTTGATGATGAAATGCGCGCGAAAATCGCACAGCATCGCAATGATCGTGGCCTGGATTGGACAACGATTGAATCACCTCTTGAACTGGCGCAACACGTGGCAAATGCTCCAGCGGATTCAATTGTATTTGTCGATTGCATCACACTGTGGCTCTCCAATAATTTGCTCGCAGAAAATCCTGTTGGGGAATTGGCGGCGGATCTGATGAACGCAATCTCCACCACCAAAGCACCCGTCATATTAATCAGCAACGAAGTCGGCCAAAGCGTTGTGCCCGAACACGCATTGGCGCGGCAATTCCAAAACGCCCAAGGACGATTGAACCAAGACATCGCAACGCGCGCCGATCTGGTGGTTCATGTGATCGCAGGCATCCCAACAGCGATCAAAGGGCAAATGCCTACGGGGATATCATGACAAATATCTATTGGGTGCGTCACGGCCCAACCCATCGCGATGGGTTGATCGGCTGGACAGATGTCGGCGCTGATTTATCCGATACGCAGGCATTATCACGCCTGAATGCCCACCTGCCATCTGATGGCATCGTCATTTCATCAGATCTGCAACGTTGCGTTCATACCGCCGATGCGATTGGTGGTAGCAGAACACGCCTACCCCATCGCCGCGATCTGCGCGAATTTCATTTCGGTGACTGGGAGGAAAAAACATTTTCACAAGTGGCGCAATCCCACCCAGATTTATCCTACGATTATTGGTCCAATCCAGGTGACATCGCACCGCCAAATGGAGAGAGCTGGAACCAAGGGGCAACCCGTATTTCCGCAACGGTTGATGCTCTGATCCAAGAACATTCAGGGCAAAATATCATCATCGTTGCGCATTTTGGTGTGATCTTAACCCAACTGCAACGCGCTGCGAACATGCACGCGGCATCTGCACTTGGCTTTAAAATCGACAATCTTTCGGTGACACATTTGGAACATCTGGGCGATGCGTGGCGGATAATGGGCGTTAATCATAATCCGTGATGCACCATTAACAATTTTCGATTAGGAATTTTTTTCACCCTGTGGCAAGGTTTTCACATGACATATGAACTGGCCATTGGCGATAAAACTTATTCAAGTTGGTCCTTGCGGGGCTGGCTACTATTTACCAAATTCAATCATGATGTACGCATTCATAATGCGCGCATGTATACCGATGAATTCAAAAGACTAATTGCGCAATTTGCGCCAACAAAATTGGTGCCCGCGGCAAAATTGGATGGCGCCGTATTATGGGACAGCCTCGCCATTGCCGAGGAGTTGAACCAGCGCCACCCCGATGCCAACATGTGGCCGAGCAACCCCGCCGCGCGTGCATATGCACGCAGCATGACCGCAGAGATGCACGCCGGTTTTGGCCCATTGCGCAGCGATTGCACGATGAATTTGCGCAAATGTTACCCCGATTTCAAACCGTCCGAACAGGTGCTGGCCGATGTGGCACGCATCAACGAATTATGGTCACACGCACGTCGCGAATTTGGCGCAGATGGCCCTTGGTTATTTGGCCAATATTCGATCGCCGATGTATTCTATGCACCCGTTGCAACTCGATTTGCTACTTATGACCTCCCACGGAGTGAAACCGCTGATACCTATATCAATACCCATCTTACGGATCAAAAATTTCGCATGTGGCGCGCGATGGGCATTGCGCAAAACTATGTTCAACCAGGGTATGATCTAGACCTACCAAATGTTGAATGGCCAGGGCCAAAACCGCTTGTTGCGAAAGCGATTGAAACGGGCACACCCGAAAATTCCAACTGCCCCTATTCTGGCGATCCAGTAACCCATTTTCTCGAAATTGATGGGCGCATCTTTGGTTTTTGCAACGCTTTTTGCCGCGATAAAACCATTGCAGACCCCGAAGCATGGACAAATTTCATAAAAATTTACCAAAATTAAACTAATGCCCCCATAGCGTTAACCTTGGTTAACAGGGGGTATCAATGGTTTCACGCGCATACACGGTTTCATTCCAAGGCGTCGATGCGCGTTTGGTAGAGGTGCAATGCGCCCTGTCCCCTGGGTTGCCAAGCTTCAACATCGTTGGTTTGCCAGACAAAGCGGTCAGCGAAGCAAAGGAGCGCGTGCGTTCCGCAATTGGGTCAATGGCACTTGCGATGCCATCCAAAAAAATCACAGTAAATATGTCACCCGCTGATTTACCCAAAGAAGGGTCGCATTTTGATTTACCCATTGCGCTGGCGGTGTTGGCCGCAATGGATGTGTTACCACAAGACGAGGTTGCGCGAACTGTGGCGCTTGGTGAACTCTCGCTTGATGGGAAATTGATCCCCGTAAACGGCGCATTACCCGCCGCCGTTGCCGCCGCAGAGGCATCATGCGATTTGGTTTGTCCCAAGGATTGCGGCGCAGAGGCGGCGTGGGTTGGCGCGGTTTGTGTCACTGCCCCCGCAACATTGTTGGAAACGATGAACCATTTTTCGGGACGAAAACCACTCCCCCCCGCACGCCCTGGCGAGGTGCGATCGCAATCCACTGGCAAATGTCTGTCCGATGTCAAAGGCCAAGAACGCGCCAAACGCGCATTGGAAATCGCCGCGGCGGGGCGCCATCATATGATTATGGTCGGCTCACCCGGTGCGGGGAAATCCATGTTGGCTGCGCGATTACCCGATTTGCTGCCACCCCTCGATGCACAAGAGGCATTGGAAACATCAATGATCCAATCCGTTTCTGGATTGCTGACATCAGGCGGAATTTCCAAAACCCGACCGTTTCGTGATCCTCACCATACCGCATCTATGGCGGCAATCGTTGGTGGCGGGCGCGGTGCAAAACCTGGCGAAATTTCACTCGCGCATAACGGCGTATTATTTCTTGATGAACTCCCAGAATTTAATCGCCAAGTGTTGGAAACTTTGCGCCAACCGATTGAAACAGGTCAGGTCATGGTGGCGCGTGCAAATGCGCATACACATTATCCATGCAAATTCATGTTGGTTGGCGCGGCAAACCCCTGCAAATGTGGATATCTCGCCGATGCCAATCGTGCCTGTTCACGTGTTCCCCAATGCGGTGAGGATTATTTGGGGCGGATATCAGGGCCATTGATGGACCGTTTTGATTTACGCATCGAGGTCCCCGCAGTCGACATTAACGCCCTTAACATCAAATCAGACGGCGAACCGAGCCATGTTATTGCCAAACGCGTGGCCAAAGCGCGTGCCATTCAATTCGCGCGATACGCGGATCACCCCAGCGTACGCCTGAACAGCGATATCGAAGGGGGATTGTTGGAACAAGTCGCGACACCAGATCGCGCCGGCCAAGATTTTTTGGCGCGCGCTGCGCAAAAATTTCAACTAACCGCGCGGGGGTATCATCGCATTTTACGTGTTTCTCGCACCATTGCCGATCTGGATGCTCGTGAAAATGTGAATGAGACCCATATTGCAGAGGCGCTTAGCTATCGTTTGATTTCTGCGGTAAATGCTTGATCGCAAATTTAGCGATTTCAGAAACGGCTTGATCCGCCTCTCGCACACGGCCGCGCAGAATGTGAAAAACATGGTAATTATTTTGCCAAAACTTCGTGCGCACTTCGACTTTTTGTTGCACCAAATGTTTGGTCATGCGGATGGTATCATCGCGCAAAATTTCCTTTGATGACGCATGGAGTAATATCGGTGGCGCACCCGTAAAATCGGCATTGATCGGTGATACCCTAGGATCGGCAGGATCACTATCCGACAAGTACAATTCGCATAAAAAACCCGCGCGCTTGGCGGGTAAAACCGAATCTGAACGGGCATTTTTTTTGATGCTTTCGCTTGAAAATGTCAGATCGACAACTGGGCTAATAGCAAAGCAGCAGGCCGGCAATGGTAAATTATTCTCCAATAAATAGGCAAGCAACAAAAGCGTCAAACATCCACCCGCGCTGTCACCACCGATAACAATCGTTTTGTGATCAATGCCCGCATCAAGCAATGCATGATATGCAGATTTGATATCATCAATACCGTTAGGATATGGATTCTCTGGGGCCAAACGATATTTTGGCACATAGGCCATCAACCCCATTTGATCGGCAATATCCGCCGCCAAATGACGATACATTTCAGGCGCACCAAAAACGAACCCACCACCGTGAATATACAACAACGCTCCTGCGTTCGATTTCTGTTCAAACTTTGCGGTTGTAAACGTTACCTTGGTGGCGCCAGTGGCGAGTTGAATTTGACCATAGGTCACATTTTTGGGATCAACTGTTGTTCGCTTTGCAAGTTTGTTCGTATAGTGACGCATAAAATTGATGTCATGTGTCCGCGCCAACACGGATTTGAATCCCAACCGAGTGATCAGCGACATTAATTTTAAGCGAATAGATGGCATTTTACGCGCACTTATCTTCGATAACTTGCCAAATTTTTTCGGCAACATTGATGTTATCAAATCGCTCCAGCTCTTGAATGCCAGTGGGCGATGTTACGTTAATTTCGGTCAAGACCCCGCCAATCACATCGATGCCAACGAACACCTGTCCCCTTTCACGCAACAACGGCCCAATCGCGGCACAGATTTCCAAATCTCGTTCGGATAATTCCACCTTTTCCGGTCGTCCACCGACATGCATGTTGGAACGCGTTTCACCTTTTGCTGGTACGCGATTGATCGCACCAACAGGTTCACCATCAACCAAGATCACGCGTTTATCGCCCTTGGATACATCTGGCAGAAATTTTTGCGCAATCAGCGGTTCGCGATTAATGCCAGAAAACAATTCGTGCAACGAATTGATGTTACGATCATCGGGGCCAAGTCGAAAAACGCCTGCACCACCGTTGCCATACAAAGGCTTAAGAATAATATCTTGATGTTTTTCTTTGAATGCCTTGAGCGTTTCCAAATCTCGCGCAATTGTCGTGGGGGCAATCAATTCAGGAAATTGTAACACCAAAAGTTTTTCTGGATAATTGCGCACCCAAGTTGGATCATTCACAACCAGCGTTTCGGGGTGCACCATATCCAGAAAGTGTGTCGTCGTGATATATCCCATATCAAACGGCGGATCTTGGCGAAGCCAAACAACATCTTGGGTCTGAAGCTCAATTTCTTGCAACTCTCCCAGCGTATAGTGGTTTCCTACTTCGCGCTGCACACGCACGGGCCATCCCTTTGCAGTTATGACACCTTCTTGAAAGGCCAATTTGTCGGGCGTGTAGTAAAATAAATTATGCCCACGTTTCTGCGCCTCTTCCATAATGCGAAATGTGCTATCTGCGTTGATATCAATTGGCGCGATTGGATCCATTTGGATCGCCACATTCAAAGAATTGGTCATGAAAGAAACCTCATTTACAAACAATTTGATACTTCATGAACCAGTGCAGCAAAGGATGCAAAGCGAAAATGGTTTTACATGTGGACTAAAACGCGTTTGCGATCACTTTTACCTGACCAGCGTCGTTCACCAATGCCGCATCAAACCGCATTTCCGTTTCTAACATACGCCCCGTATCAACAAGAAAACGCAGTGCTGCGTTTTTGATCCGCGCGATTTGATGCAGATTAATTCGTTCGGCCGCCTTTTCAAAACTGCTGCTTTTTTTCACCTCAACAAAATAAAGTTTGCTTTGATGGCCCAACACCAAATCAATTTCCCCCTCGCGGCGGCGATAGCGTTTGGAAATAATGTCAAACCCCGCCGCTGCATATTTTTGCGCAACAATTTCCTCGGCCATTTGACCGGCGTGATAGTTTTTTGAGGCGTTCATTCGTTTTTTTTCACCTTTAGCGCGATATCGTATGCTTGTTTGCGCGGGATATTAAATTCATCCGCCGCGATCTGTGCCACCGTTTTTACTTTATGTTCCCCTAACAATTCCCTAATTTTTTCTTCAATCTCGATATCTGCAATCTCTTTGGGCACGGGCGGGCCCAAAACCAACACACATTCACCTTTTATTGTCGGTACATCTTTCAGTTGCGCGAATACATCTTCGAGCGTTCCGCGCACAATTTGTTCAAACTTTTTGGTTAATTCGCGACACAATGCAACTTGGCGTGAGGGACCGTAAATTTGCACCATTTGCTCAAGCGTATCGCACACACGTTTGGGCGATTCATATAGCACAAGGGTTGATCGCAGCTCTGCGAACTCTAACAAGAAATTTTGTTTTGCCTTTTGTTTATTGGGCGCAAAGCCAGCAAACATAAATCGATCCGTTGGCATGCCAGACACCACCAATGCGGCCAGCAACGCGGAAGCTCCTGGCGCTGCGAACACATCCAAGCCCTGTTTGCCCGCTTCCTTTGCAAGCCCATATCCAGGATCTGCAATCAGCGGTGTACCCGCATCCGAAACGTAAGCAACGGTTTTTCCGTCTTGAATGGCACCCAGCAATTTTGGCCGTTGCCCAGCGCCGTTATGATCATGATATGGAATGATCCGTCGCGACCCCAGCGAAATGCCATGAATATCCAGCAATCGGCGTGTGTTGCGCGTATCTTCTGCGGCCAACACATCTGCGTTGGCCAAGATATCCAAAGCGCGCAATGTAATGTCACGCGCTGCGCCAATCGGTGTTGATACCAAATACAGCCCAACTGGCAGCTTTTTATCCGTCATTATATTAAATCCGCCTTTGTATGCTTGCCACTGTTGCACTCTGCATGGGCATTTCGTACCTTTTCGCACAAACGAGTCACTATTTTCTAGCTTAAACGGGGTAACATCATGCATCAGGGATTTGGGACGGTCTCTAAAATTCGCCAATCAATCGGTTTCGCAGCAATTGGTATTTTGCTTTCAGCTTGCGAAGTACCAATAACTCCAAGCATCGGGAGCGACACGGAGGACACAGGGCAAACAATCAATGCCAATGAAACGGTAAAGGTGGCACTATTGGTGCCTGCGGGTTCAGGTGATGGAAATCTTGAAAAATTGGCGAATAACTTTGTCCAAGCGGCACGTCTTGCTACACAAGATTATTCCGATGTTAAAATTGATCTAACGGTTTACAGCACAGGCGGAAATTCGGGCCAAGCAGCTGGCGTTGCAAAGACTGCCGTCGCGAATGGTGCAAAAATCATCGTTGGGCCGCTGTTTGCAGAATCGGTTAACGCCACGGGCAATGCTGTTGCATCCCAGAACGTAAATGTTCTTAGCTTTTCCAATAACACCGCAATTGCGGGTGGTAATGTGTTCGTCATGGGCGACACATTCGAAAACAAAGCAAACCGTGTTGTGAAATACGCTGCCTCCAAAGGTTATCGCCGAATTGCAACAGTTTCCGCGCAAAATACAGTTGGGGAAATTTCTGCAAGTGCGGTGAAATCCGCAGCGGCAAAGGCCAATGTAACCTATACTGGTAATTACAGTTATGAAATGTCCCCCGCTGGATTATCCGCAGCCGCACCAGCCATCGCGAGCAACGTGAAATCATCAGGGACAACGGCGATTGTTTTGACGGCCGATTCCGATACTGGTCTGCCATTTGTTGGGCGTATGTTGCCAGCGGCGGGTGTGTCTCCTGCGAGCGTGAAATATCTGGGCATCACACGTTGGGATATCCCAAGCACGAACCTTGCCGCACCTGGTTTGGTTGGCGGTTGGTTCACAACCCCCGATATCGTATCCGCGCAACAGTTTAACGCGCGCTTTACCCAAGCATATGGCGGGGCGCCACATCCGTTGGCTGGTCTTGCCTATGACGGGGTTTCTGCGGTTGCAAAGCTGTTGCAAACAGGTAGCAGCAAAGCATTAACAAAATCCGCATTAACACGTCGCGGCGGGTTTCGTGGAACAACAGGTGTGTTTCGTTTCAACAAAGACGGCACGAATGAACGCGCCCTAGCCATCGCCGAAGGCAACGGAAAAACGTTCCGCATTATTTCTGGCGCACCGACTTCGTTCAGTGGCGCTGGTAGTTAAGGACACACAAAACCAAGCCTACGGGCCGGTAACGGGCGCACTGATCTGTGCGCCCGACGCTATTTTTGACACAAAATTTGTGCAAAAACGCTACACGCAAATCACTGCCAAGAAACAAGCGGGCAAACAAGTGCGTAGCGAGATTTCCGAATTGTTAAGCGCCCAAAACGCCGCTGGTCGTGCGGCGATTGAAACCGCATTAAGCGACGCACCGTGGTCCGGGATGGAGGCAATCAATTCTTATTGTTTGCTCACCGATCGTATCATTGAATTTGCCTTTATGGCTGCAACCGATATTTTACACCCCAACCCAACACCCACCAAAAACGAACATCTGTGCGTGATGGGTGTTGGCGGTTACGGGCGGGCGGAAATGGCACCGTTTTCCGATGTCGATCTTTTGTTCCTATCGCCATATAAATTATCCGCATGGTCGGAAAGCGTGGTTGAATCCATGCTTTATATCCTGTGGGATATGCGATTGAAAATTGGCCATGCCACGCGCACGATTGATGAATGCATCAAATTGGGCGGCGAAGATCAAACCATTAAAACCGCCCTCCTCGAAAGCCGCTATTTAGTGGGCGATGAACGATTGGCAAATCAACTTGATCGTAAACTATGGGCAAAACTGTTTAGTGGTACAGCTAAAAATTATGTCGAAGAAAAACTGATTGAACGCGAAAACCGCCATATTCGTCAGGGTGGTCAGCGTTATATGCTGGAACCCAATGTGAAAGAGGGCAAAGGCGGGTTACGTGATTTGCAAACCATGTATTGGATCACCAAACATGTCAGCCACGCCCAAACCACCCAAGCGATGGTCGATCAGGGCTATTTCACTACCAGTGAATTGGAACGCTTTGAAGAAGCGCATGCGTTTTTGTGGACGGTACGCTGTCATCTGCATCTGTATAACAAACGCTCGACAGAACAGCTTACCTTTGATGCACAGGTCGATATTTCCAAACGTCTGGGATATCGCGACACGGATGGATTACGCGGCGTTGAAAGTTTCATGCAGGATTATTTTCGCGAAGCCACCCATGTTGGCGATCTGACACGCGTGTTTTTATCCATGTTAGAGGCACAGCATGTGAAAGACATTCCATCAATCGGCAAACGCTTGTTGGATGCGATGCCGTGGAACCGAAGCAGCGACGATGAAGACGAAACGCCAGATGGGTATAATTTTGTAAATAACCGTTTGGCCATTGCCGATGATGATAAATTCTTGGCCGATCCGCTGAACATCATGCGCTTGTTTCAAGTTGCACTTAGCTCTGACATTTTAATTCACCCCGATGCGATGCGCCTTATGGCGGACAATCTGGATTTGATTGACGACAATGTGCGCAATTCACCAGAAGCGCAGCGCATATTTCTGGAATTACTGTTGGATTACGGCAATCCAGAACGCGCGTTGCGCCGTATGAATGAACTGGGTGTGTTGGGGGCGTTTATCCCAGAGTTTCAACGCATTATCGCATTAATGCAGTTTAACAATTACCATCATTACACGGTGGATGAACACACGATTCAATGCATATCCGGACTATCCAAATTGGAACTTGGCGACCTAAAGGAAGATTTGCCAATTCTGACAGAAGTGTTCAAAGGCACCATCGATCGCAAGGTTTTGTATGTGGCACTACTGCTTCATGATATCGGCAAAGGTTTGCCCGAAGATCATTCAATCGCGGGTGCAAAAATCGCCGAACAAATATGCCCGCGCCTTGGGTTAAGCGAAAAAGAAACTGAAACCGTTGTTTGGCTGGTGTTGAACCATTTGTTGATGTCAGACGTTGCCCAAAAACGCGATTTATCGGATCCGCGAACGGTGATAAATTTTGCCAAAGATGTCAAAACCACATCGCGCCTGAACCTGCTAACCGCGCTCACGGTTTGCGATATTCGCGGGGTTGGCCCGAACACTTGGAACAATTGGAAAGCACAGCTTTTGCGCGATCTTTACCGTGCGACGCGTTCCAGCATCAAAGCAGGCGTTGACAAAATTGGCGTTTACAACCGCGTTGACGAGGCAAAGGAACAATTGCAAGCCAAGCTTGCCGATTGGTCAGATGACGATCTGGAAATCGAAATGGAACGTCATTACGATCCATATTGGCAAGGGTTGGATCATCAATCACATATTACATTTGCCAATATGCTGCGCGATATCGGTGATGAAAAACTTGCCAGTGAAATCGTCCCCGATGTTGATCGCGATGCGACACGCGCGTGTTTCGTGATGCAAGACCACCCTGGTATTTTTTCGCGTATCGCGGGCGCACTTGCGCTGGTTGGGGCTAATGTTGTGGATGCGCGCACCTACACATCAACCGATGGGTTCGCCACGGCAATTTTCTGGATTCAAGATGCGGATGAAAAACCGTATCAAACCACACGTATCAAACGATTGCGCGATATGATTCAAAAAACGCTGTTGGGTGAAGTGCTTGCGAAAAAAGAGTTGGGCGATCGTGATAAATTCAAAAAACGCGAGCGCGATTTTCGCGTACCCACCGAAATCACATTCGATAACGAGGGTTCCGAACTTTATTCAATTATCGAGGTCGATACACGCGATCGCCCTGCCCTGTTGCACGACTTAACGCGCACATTGTCCAACGCAAATATCTATATCGCCAGCGCCGTGATCGCGACATACGGCGCACAGGCGGTGGATGTGTTTTACGTCAAAGACATGTTTGGCATGAAAATCCACTCACTCGATAAACAAAAAACAATCACAGAACGTTTGACCCGTGCCATTGAACAAGGCACCCAAGAGGCATTGTCATGACCAACCCCATTCGGTTGATGGCGTCATTCGTCACCGTGGGTGGCTGGACATTGATCAGCCGCATCGCAGGATTTGCCCGCGAAATTCTGTTTGCCAACCTGTTTGGATCATCCGCCACCGCCGAGGCATTTCAGGTCGCATTCGCCCTGCCCAACATGTTTCGCAGATTCTTTGCCGAAGGCGCATTCAACATGGCGTTTATCCCGATGTTTTCGAAAAAACTACGCGCGGGCGAAAATGCAGAGGAATTTGCCAATGATGCGCTTAATGCGCTGGCAGCGATATTAATCGCGCTCTCCGTGATCGCGATTTTTGCGATGCCTTGGTTGGTTTATGCAATGGCCAGCGGGTTTCAAGGCGATGAACGCATGGATCTGGCAGTCATGTTTGGCCGCGTTTGTTTTCCCTATATCCTGTTCATATCACTCGCGGCACTGTTCAGCGGCGTATTGAATGCATCGGGCAAATTCGCCGCCGCCGCCGCTGCACCCGTGTTTTTGAATTTCATCCTCACGGGGGCGATGCTCTATGCCTTATGGGCGGGCACAGACGCCGGCACTGCGCTTGTATGGGGTGTCCCTGTTGCTGGTATCGTTCAACTGGGCATCGTTTGGTATGCGGCTGAAAAGCTTGGCCTGAAAATTCGACCACGCTTGCCCAAATGGACACCAGAGCTGAAAAAGCTTGCGATTATTGCGGCACCTGCGGCCATGGCGGGCGGGGTTGTGCAAATCAATCTGTTGGTTGGTCGTCAAGTGGCCAGCTACTACGACGGTGCCATTCAATGGCTGGCGGTTGCGGATCGCTTGTACCAATTACCACTTGGCGTTGTTGGCATCGCAATTGGTGTGGTCTTGTTGCCCGCTCTCTCCAGTCAACTGCAAGCTGGTGATGACAAAGCAGGGCAAGATGCCTTTAATCGCGCCACTGAATTTTCACTGTTTCTCACGCTGCCATCTGCAGTGGCCTTGGTTGTGATCGCCCTCCCGCTCGTATCGGTTCTGTTTGAGCGGGGCGCGTTTTTACACAGCGATTCGCTGGCAACGGCACAGGCATTGGCGATCTATGGGTTGGGATTACCCGCCTTTGTTTTGCAAAAGGTGCTACAACCGTTGTATTTCGCACGCGAAGATACCAAAACGCCGTTTTATTTTGCTTTGGTATCAATGCTTATCAATGCCGCTGTTGCGATTGGGCTGGCCTATAAATACGGCTTTTTGGCCGCGGCGGCGGGTACCACAATCGCCGCTTGGGCGATGGTGGTATTGTTGTGGAATGGAACGCGCACCATGGGGGCTGCCTCGCAATTTGATTCTCAGATCAAACAACGTGTCCCGCGTATTATTATATCGTCACTGATCATGGGGGTGATCCTGTTTTTGGCACAAAATACACTGGAAAACTGGCTGTTTGGGACGGGTGCGCGCTACCTTGCGTTTGTAATTTTATTGCTGATTGGAATTATCGTCTATTTTTCCGCCGCACATTTCACCGGAGCCTTGAAATTTTCCGAACTGCGCCGCGTTGTTCGGCGATAGACCGCCGAGCAATTATTCTGCGAAAATTGGTATATTTGTCAAAAAAGACGGGAAAACTGCGTTAAAAACCACCAATTCAACACAAAAACACAGATTTCACACTGCCAAGTTGACAGAACAACCACCCAACCAATACCATAGGGTGAGATTCCTTGAGAGTCCGTTAGTACTAATATTTCGGAGATTAAATATGAATATCATGAAAATCGCTGCCGCATCTATCGCAGCTGTATCATTTGCAACAGCATCTATGGCTGGTTCTATGGCAGAACCTGAAATCGAACCAATGATCGAAGTTGTTGAAGAAGAGCCAGGCTCATCTGCTGGTTCAGGTGGCATTTTGTTGCCATTGTTGGGTCTTGCAGTAGTTGCAGCGTTGATCGCATCAGACGACAGCTAATAACCAAAGCTTCCAAAATCTTAAAAGGCAGCGCAAAAGCGCTGCCTTTTTCTCTTTTTGCCCCAAATTTGCAAAAATAGCGGCGAAAGTGTCACAGTATTTGCCATTCGCGGCAAAACGCGGTGTTCCATTGACATCATTCACGCGCAATCTTAGATAATACTCACTGGCCCAATAGGGGTCTATTAGTACTAACATTTTTGGGAGCTCTCAAATGTCTATCATGAAAATCGCTGCATCAACTTTCGCAGCAGTATCACTTGCAACAGCATCTTTCGCCGGTTCTTTGGCAGAGCCAGAAGTAGAACCAATGATCGAAGTTGTTGAAGAAGAAACAGGTTCATCTGCTGGTTCAGGCGGCATCTTGTTGCCATTGCTTGGTCTTGCAGTAGTTGCTGCTCTGATCGCATCAGACGACAGCTAATATTTCAACAGATTTCGATCTGTTATTAAAAGGCAGCGTTTCGACGCTGCCTTTTTTATTGCACTTATTTTATCAACCAACGTTTGTGCACCCAAAACCATTGTTCGGGATGATTGCGGATTTTAGACTCTAACCGTTCATTTGCCCGAAGCGTCATTTCAATCGCATCGGTTGGTTCAATCGGTTCCTGGAAATCAATATGAATATCCTGTCCGTTTGCAGCACGGGTTGCAAATACAGGTACCAATGGCACCTTGAGTTTCAGCGCCATTTCCGCCGCTGCCACCCCTGTTTTTGCATTATGTCCCAAAAACGGTAGATCGCGCCCGTCGTTTTGACGCTGATCAATCAAAATGGCCATAAACCCGCCACTGCGCAGCGTTTTTATCATGGTGCGCACACCACCTGTACCACGCGGCACAATTGGTTCGCCTGCACGTTTAATGCCACGCAGGAAATATTTTTCGTAAAATGGATTGTTCGTTGGGCGATACAGCGCCCCTGTTTCCATGCCATGCGCCATTAAATAATGGCGGATCGCCTCCCATTGGCCAAAATGGCCAGATACAATAATCGCACCGCGCCCATCGGTCTTACATTGTTCTAAAACATCAAGCCCGACACCCGATGCATGAAATCGTTTGGTTTGCGCTGCGTAATCTTCGTTAAATAAAATCTCGCCCAATGTTTGCCCAACGTGGCGGGCCATCGTGTTGCGTATGGTCAAACGCTCTCCGATCGCCATATCAGGGAAAATCAGTGCCAAATTATCATCCGCGCGTTTGCGAATGCTTGGTAAAACCTTGATCACACCACCCGTCAAGCGCCCCAATATACGGCTTCGCGGTTCGATGGGGATAATTTTAAACAGCTTTAAAATCACCCAAATCGGGGCAAATTGAACAAATGATAACAGGGTTTTCATCACGAGGCTTTCTTGTAAATCATTGCGTCTTATTGCTTAATCTCAATGTGATTTCAACGTTGGCGGATTTTTTCCAACACCGCTTCTTTACCAGTGAACAATATTATGCACAGACTGAAACCAACGCCAAAGGCGATGATTTCCACCAGCCATTGATTATTGCCACCAAATGCGATTTTCCAAACCGCCTGAAACGCCATGAACATCGCGATAAGACGAAATGCGGGGAATCCGTTTTTGCCCGCTTGTGTTCGCCCAGCAAAAACAATCCACGTAAACGCCCCGATCAAACCAAAGGCCGCAGGATACCCACCAATTAACAATGTGTGTTCATTCAAGATCAGTGCATAGCCGATTGCTCCAAATGCTTGGCTTGTGAAAAAAACCGACAAAACACCGAACCAATGCAATTCCTTGGCAACAAAATTGCCCAGCGCCAAGACGTAAACACATACAATCAATGCCTCTGGGAAACTGCGATGGATAAAACCATATGTGAATAGGCGAATGACGTGTTCCAATGGCGCGCTCTGATTTTGAAACATCCAATCGGAAATTTGATCAAAAAATCCAAATTGTCGCGCCGCACTAATGCGCCAGCCAATGGCCTCTGGCCCACCAATAAATCCATGTGCGCCTGCCTGAAACAGCAATTCAATCGCCGCGATCAAACCCGTCAATAAAACCACAACGGGCGGCAAAGCGTGTATCGGTGATACATTGTGATCAGGATCATACATAACGGCATTCTTTGACTGGTTGACGCGTGGGGCGCACGGGGCGATAAGGCGTGCACGTTTAGTAATCTAATCAAGGATCAAATACCATGACAGAAACCGCGAACGCACAGCGCATCTTTTCTGGCATTCAACCATCTGGGAACCTCACGCTTGGGAATTACCTTGGCGCGTTGAACCGTTTTGTGACAATGCAAGATAGCGGCATTGAAACCATTTACTGTATGGTCGATATGCACGCGATTTCTGTCTGGCAAAATCCTGATGATCTGCGCCGTCAAACGCGTGAACTGGCGGCGGCCTATTTGGCTTGTGGCCTTGATCCCGAAAAATCCATTTTGTTTAACCAAAGCCAAGTGCCCGCACATGCGCAATTGGCATGGTTGTTTAACTGTGTGGCGCGCGTTGGCTGGATGAACCGCATGACACAGTTCAAGGATAAGGCGGGCAAGAACGCTGAAAAAATGTCGCTTGGGCTTTATGCCTATCCGGCCCTGATGGCGGCGGACATTTTGGTTTACAAAGCCACACATGTTCCCGTTGGCGAAGATCAAAAACAGCATGTGGAATTAACCCGCGATATCGCGGCCAAGTTCAATCATGATTACGGTGTTGATTTTTTCCCAATGCCCGAACCTGTAATCGAGGGCGTGGCAACACGCGTGATGTCATTGCGCGATGGCACCAAGAAAATGTCAAAGTCCGATCCATCAGACATGAGCCGTATCAATCTCAAAGATGATGCAGACACAATCGCCAAAAAAATTCGCAAGGCAAAGACAGATCCCGAACCATTGCCAAGCGAAACGGAAGGTTTGAAAGAACGCCCAGAGGCGCGCAATCTGGTGAATATCTATGCTGCACTTTCTGAAACCAGCTCGGATGATGTGTTACGCGAATTTGGCGGTCAGCAATTTGGCCAATTCAAACCAGCGCTTGCAGATTTGGCCGTGGCAAAAATTGGTCCGATCAGCGATGAAATCGCACGCTTGATGAATGACACATCCCAAATTGATGCGATTTTGGGCAAAGGTGCCGATCGCGCCGCCAACATCGCCGAGCCCATCGTTAATGAAGCCATGGAAATCATGGGTATGGTATTATCGCGCTAATCTAATCGACGATTAAATTATTGGGCGCGCTGGGGTGATTCAGCGCGCCTATTTTGTGTTAATCTCATCATGATTTTTTGGCAAGCTTACACGAAACAACGTGCCATTTTCGCCTGTTTCAACCAGTTCCAGTTTCCCGCCATGCCCTTTGACCAGCTCTGCTGAAATCGCAAGCCCAAGCCCAGATCCACCAGCGCGTGC
Source organism: Paramylibacter ulvae (assembly GCF_014652655.1). GTDB lineage: Bacteria > Pseudomonadota > Alphaproteobacteria > Rhodobacterales > Rhodobacteraceae > Amylibacter > Amylibacter ulvae. The sequence goes on along the minus strand of NZ_BMZF01000003.1, from coordinate 44,864 downwards.
GCCACCTTCAAATGCGGTGAACAGGTTATCCAATGCTTTTGCCGGCAATCCTGGCCCGTTGTCGCGGATCAAAATATCCCAAGTGTCTGGCGTATCTGATGCGGTTAAGTTGATCACACCGTTAGCCTTACGTGCGGCCAGCACCTGCCCCGCGTTACGAACAAGATTTGATATCACACGGTGTAGTTGTTCTTCGTCAGCGGCAACGCGCAGTGATTTATTGATATCAACCTCGATGCTCACATCTGAACCATCCAGCGGCAATCGTTCATTTTCCGCCACATCTTCGATCAATTTATAAAGCGACAATTCTTTGATATCTGGCTCTGCCTCTTCGGCCTTTCCATACATTAACGTGCGTTCACACAGATTCACCGCGCGCGATAACGAACTTACCAATTTTGGCGCGGTCTTTTGCACCCGTGGATCGTCGCTCATTTCCATGCGATCCGCCAACAATTGCGTCGTGGTCAAAATATTGCGCAAGTCATGGCTAATCTTTGACACCGCACCGCCCAGTGCCGCCAAGCGTTCCTTTTGGCGTAACGATTTATGGATTTGTTTTTCCATGGATTGCAATGCAACTTCGGCTTCATACAACTCTTTAATCCCGCGCTTGGGTTGGATGATATTATTGCGATCTTCGGGTGCGGATTCAAAATTCCTCATCTGGCGGATCACACGATTGGTTGGTTGAACAATCAATCGTCGCACAGCAAAAAACAAAAGTAGGCTAGTGATGGATGAAATCACCAGCGATAGCCATAAAATGTTGTACCCATAATCAAGCAGTGCATCGTGCAGCGGGCGTTCATTCATCGATATCTCGATCAACTGTCCCGCGTCCTTGACCGGATAGCCCATCACACGGATCACACGGTCCTCGCGATTTAGCAGGGTCGCGAACCCGTCTTTGATCAATGTCCACGCACTGTTGTTGCGCAAATCATATGTTTGCGCGACCAATGCTGGCATTTCCGATGACAGAACCAATTCGCGCAAATCATCGCGGCGCAACACAACGTTCAACACATTGGCATTGTCCAACAACTCTGCCTCTAATTCTGGGTTCACCATATCGTCGGGTGCAGCCAGCAATGCAAGGGATGCAATTTGTGATCGTTCCAAACGCTCGTGCAAATATTCGTAACGAAAACGCGCCACGGAAGGGACAAAGATTAAAATCTCTGCCAGCATAATAAACACAACCGTCAACAACAAGAAACGGCCAGAAAGCGAGTTAAAGAACATCATATGCCTGCACAGTTAAACTGTTGCGATATTAGAACCTCTGGACCAAACCTACAATGCGTTTCACCATCGTGCTGTCAAACAGTCGCGGGCCGAAATATGCACCCGCCGCGCGTTTGTTCACTTCGCCCAATGTGGGATAAGGTGCAACCATATTGGCAATTGCTGACATTTTCAGATTATTCGCCAATGCCAGTGCCCAAATTTGAATCAATTCACCCGCTTGCGCACCAACAATGGATGCGCCAACAGGGCGACCCTTGATCACCATAACCTTGATCAACCCCGTTGTTGCCAGTTCTGCGCGCGCCCGATCATTTTCGGCGTATTCAAACCGTACCACTTCCAATTTATCGCCGTGTTTTTCGCGTGCTTGTTCTTCGGTCAAACCGACCTGCGCCATTTCTGGGTCGATATACGTGGCCCACGGAATGTGATCTGTTTTCGCTTTCGATGGCAAACCAAACAATGCGGATTTAATAATCACGCCCGCATGATATCCCGCCACATGGGTAAATTGCAGCCCCGCCGCCACATCACCAATCGCATAAACGCGCTTGTTTGTGGTTTTCAGGGATGCATCAACTTTGATGCCCCCGCGTGTGGGTTTAATGCCTGCCTGTTCCAAATCCAGCTTATCAACATTGGGTTTGCGCCCAACGGCCATCAACAAGTGTGTGCCGCTATATGTCTTGCCATCCTTGGTGTGCACATTGATATCACCCGCACCTCCAGTGATTTTTTCGGCCAATGCGCCCTCAACAATTTCAATGCCTTCACTGCGCAAACGCTCCAATGCGATAGCCGCCAATTCTGGATCATCCTTGCCCAATGCTTTCATGCCTTCCAGCACTGTGACCTTGCTGCCAAGGCGCACATGCGCTTGCGCCAGCTCCATTCCGATTGGACCGCCACCAATCACGATCAAATGATCGGGCTGTTCTCTTAAATCAAATATATTTTCGTTGGTGAAATGGGGCACACCATCCAGCCCATCAATGGGTGGTACGAACGGGGATGACCCCGTTGCAATCACAAAACGGCGCGCGGTGATGATTTTATCGCCTGCTTGCACCTCTGTTGGGGAAATGAATGTACCAAATTCGGTAATCACATTCACACCCAACCCTTGGAACCGTTCCACACTATCATGAGGTTCGATGCCCTTGATCACGTTTGAAACATGATCCTTGGCCGCCGCGTAATCCACTGTAGGTTTCACAGGTTTAATGCCAAACGGTGCGCCCGTGGTCATCGCATGGGCATGTTTGCCTGCCGCAATCAATGCCTTGGATGGGACACAGCCGTAATTCAGGCAATCACCACCCATTTTATGCCCTTCGAGCAAAACCACGGATGCACCCATTTGAACAGCCCCTGCCGCCACGGATAGACCGCCAGAGCCAGCACCAATAATACACAAATCTGTTTTAATACGTTCCATGACCTTAAACCTTTTTGAATTTTGAAATGACAATCGGCATCGCCGCCAAGGCACAAAGCCCTAATATCGGGCCCAAAATATGGGGCTCAAAAATAATGCCGAGGTTGGGCGTTTCACCCGCGGCAAACACATCGCCCAGCCCAGCGCCAACAGATGTATAAACAACCGATCCGGGCATGATGCCGAAAAACGTGGTGACCACAAAATTTTTCAGCTTAACACCCAAAAACGCAGGTGCCAGATTGGCGATAAAAAACGGAATTGCGGGCACAAGGCGCATCAAAAACAGATAACTGATCTCGTTTTTGTTTATCTCGCGCCCCATTTTATCCAGCACGGATTCTTTGCCATCATTTTGCAGCTTTTGCTGCAACAGATCGCCAAGCCCTGTCTTCGCCGCCAAAAATATCGCCACCGCACCAATGGTTGCGCCAAGGATATTGAACAATGCACCTGGGAATATGCCAAACAGGAACCCACCTGTTAACGTCATCACCGCCGCACCTGGCAATGAAAATGCAACGACAACCACGTAAATTGCGATAAATGTCAGTGCTGCGATAAAATAATTCCCATCGCGCCATGCGATCAAGCTTTCGCGATTGTCGCGCAATGTTTCAAAATTCAGATAGTCTTTCAAAAAAATGAACCCCGCAACCGCTACAACCAAGATTGTAATCAGTGGAATCATTCGCCTTATCGAAAACCCCTTTGCCGTTGTTGTATCGCTCATTGTTCGCACCCCTTGCGTTTGTTACATCTTAATTGGATGAATCGCGGCGGTTACGCTAGTAGGCTCACAGCGGGTTGATCGGGCGTGTATCAATATTTCAGTATTTATGGGGTTTTCAGGGTAAAACCGACAAAACCGTAACATTTGGATGAAAAGAACTGACATTCTTGCAATAAAACTGTGGGATTGCGAATTGACTTACACAATTCATCGGCCTAAACAGCGGCACTTGAACACCACCGGCTTCGAATCTCTTGTAGGTTTGGCCGCAATACGATCAGGAGATCGACATGAAACGTACATACCAGCCGAGCAACCTTGTTCGCAAACGCCGTCACGGTTTTCGTTCGCGTATGGCAACGAAAAACGGTCGTAAAATTTTGAACCGTCGTCGTGCACAGGGCCGCAAGAGCCTATCTGCATAAGACGCACCCATACGGGTATCTGAATTATGAAACCGCCGGAGGCAACAATCAGCACCCCACAGGGCGCTGGTGGAACGCCACCGGCGGTTTCCGTTTGCCTACAAACAATTAAAAAACGCGCCGATTTTTTGGCCTGTTCTCGTGCAAATTGGCGCGGCACCACGGGCTTGGTACTGCAAGCACGCGATCGCAAAGATGATGACACATCCACGCGTGTTGGTTTCACTTGTTCCAAAAAGGTCGGCAATGCCGTTGCCCGCAACCGCGCCAAACGCCGATTACGCGAAGTGGCACGAATTGTTTTGTCTGAAAAGGGCCGCGCGGGTTGGGATTACGTCCTGATCGGCAAATCCCAAGTCACCGCCAATCGTGATTTCAACGACTTAATCAAAGACATGCGTTATGCCCTAAAAAAGGTGCATGAATGACCCCGCTTGCAAAAATATGTGCAATTCCTGTACGTGCCTATCGCCTGATCTTTAGCCCGTGGGTCGGGCATGGATGCCGATATCAACCGACATGTAGCGCTTATGCCCTTGAAGCATTAGAAAAACATGGTGGGATCAAGGGATCATGGCTCGCGGCCAAACGCATTGGGCGTTGTCATCCGTGGGGTGGGTCTGGCGTGGATAACGTCCCCGATTAATCCACCTATATTTTTCACAAGACAGGCGCAAAATTTCGCGTATATTTGCAACAGGTGATGGCGTCACCTGCGCGACATGCGCTTCATCTTATGGTCCTGCACGCCCGGACATTCCTTTGGGGGTGTTTGGTTTGCCCCTGATTTACAGGAGACCTTGATGGAACATAACCTTAACACACGTGTCCGAAATTTTCGCTTTGCCAATGGTGAACGCGCGCCATTGCCGTTTGCTCAATCTGAATATGATGCGCGTATCGCAGGCATGCGCGAGATTATGAATGCAAACGGGTTGGATGCGGTGATCCTGACATCCATGCATGGCATCGCCTATTATTCTGGTTTTTTATATTGCTCATTCGGGCGCCCATATGCCTGTGTCATTACACATGACACTGCCACAACCGTTTCCGCTGGAATTGATGCGGGGCAACCTGCACGACGATCCGCCACTGAAAACATCGTTTATACAGACTGGCAGCGCGACAATTATTGGCAAACGGTAAAATCGCTGATCGGAACGGGGAAATCAGTCGGGTACGAGGCTGATCACCTGACAGTTATGGCGCGTGGTGCCATGTTGGAACATCTGCAACCCAAATTGGTTTTTGATGTCGCACCTGCATCCATGCAACAACGTATGATCAAATCAGCGGGCGAAATCGCATTAATCCGCGAAGGTGCGCGGATTGCCGATATTGGTGGTGCGGCCATTCGCGATGCGATCAAAATTGGCACACGTGAAATCGATGTGGCCATGGCGGGACGCGATGCGATGGAACTGGAAATCGCACGGGCATTTCCCGATAGCGAGCTTCGCGATACATGGGTTTGGTTTCAATCGGGGCTGAATACCGATGGGGCGCATAACTCGGTGACCACGCGAAAATTACAGGCCGGCGATATCCTGTCGCTCAACACATTCCCGATGATCAACGGATATTACACCGCGCTGGAACGCACATTATTTGTTGGCGAACCCAATGGCGATGAATTGCGCGTTTGGCAGGCCAATGTTGATGCGCATGAACTGGGCATATCCCTGATTAAACCTGGTGTGAAATGCAGCGATATCTGTGCAGAGATCAACGCATTTTTTGCCGATCAAAACCTGTTGCAATATCGATCATTTGGATATGGTCATTCATTTGGCGTTCTGTCCCATTATTATGGTCGCGAGGCGGGATTGGAACTGCGCGAAGATATCGACACGGTTTTAACCGAAAACATGGTGGTTTCCATGGAGCCGATGCTCACATTGCCCGACGGTGACAACGCCGCGGGCGGGTACCGCGAACATGACATTTTGGTGGTTGGCAAAGACAACAGCGAAAACATCACTGGGTTCCCATATGGCCCCCAACACAACATCGTTGCCCCCTAGGCATTATCAACAGGGCAGGTTATAGAGCATCAACGCCAAGGAGCCTGCCCCATGTTGGACGATAAAACCGAAATTCACGCCCTGTTCGAGGGCGCGCCATCGACAACCGAATACAAGAAGCTACGCAAACGTATCGTGCGCCAAACGCGCGAAGCGATTGAGCAATTTGGCATGATCGAACGTGATGCCAAATGGTTGGTCTGTTTGTCTGGTGGCAAAGACAGCTATACTTTGCTGGCCGTGTTGCATGAATTGAAATGGCGCGGATTGCTGCCTGTGGAATTGTTGGCGTGTAATTTGGATCAGGGGCAACCAAATTTCCCCGCAACCGTATTGCCCGAATTTTTGGAACGCATGGGCGTGCCCCATCGGATCGAATACGAAGACACCTATTCCATCGTAAAGGAAAAGGTTCCAGCAGGGCGCACATATTGTGCGATGTGTAGCCGCCTACGCCGTGGCAACCTTTATCGGATCGCTCGCGAAGAAGGCTGTAGCGCTGTTGTGCTTGGCCATCATCGCGATGATATGTTGGAAACGTTTTTTATGAACCTGTTTCATGGTGGGCGTTTGGCAACCATGCCACCAAAATTGGTGAATGATGAGGGCGATTTATTCGTTTATCGCCCGCTTGCATTCGTGGCCGAGGCCGATTGTGAAAAATTCGCCAATCAAATGAATTACCCTATCATCCCATGCGATCTGTGTGGCAGCCAAGACGGGTTACAACGCCAACAGGTCAAACAAATCTTGGACACTTGGGAAAAAAATTCCCCTGGTCGTCGCCAAGTGATGTTTCGCAGCCTGATGAACGCACGCCCAAGCCACCTGCTGGATTCGCAATTATTTGATTTCGCAGGGTTGATGCGCCCAAACCCCAAGGAATAGTGGCAAAAAACCCACCCAAATGGACAAAATAAAAACATCCGCACAATGGCCTGCGTTTTTTGCGCAGGTTTGAACAATAAGACGGCCAAGAACCTTGACCTTTGGCAACCTTTTGTATTGAACCAAGCGGACTCATCAGATCGGTTTTAGGACAGGCAAATGGAAGAAGATAACAACAAAAATATGATCCTCGCGATGGTGCTCAGCGCACTTGTGGTATTGGTATGGTTCTTCCTGTTCCCACCAGAACCACCCGCGGAACCTGAAACAACGGCCGTGACACAAACCAGCGATGGCGTTGCAACGACACCCGCCGCTGATGGTGCGATCCCTGCAATTGCGGCAACACCTGCACAATCGCGCGATACTGCGTTGGCGAAATCAGAACGCATTGAAATCAAAACACCGCGCTTGTCTGGTTCATTGTCCCTCACGGGGGGGCGCATTGATGATCTGCAACTGACAGATTACAACGTGCGTCTGAATGATCCATCTGAAAAAATCACATTGCTGTCACCTGCGGGTGGACCCAATGCATATTACACAATGTATGGCTGGGCCCCTGCCAGTGGCCTGACATATGACAACGTGCCAACCGCAAGCACCGTTTGGCAAATCGAAGACGGTACAACATTGACCGAAACAACGCCTGTGACCCTGAAGTGGGACAATGGCACGGGTCTGACATTCCGCCGCACAATCAGCGTTGACGCCGAATATAAATTCGACATCACACAAAGCGTTGAAAACACCACAGATGGCGAAGTCCGCCTCGCCCCATATGGCATTATCGCACGCAAGGGCGAACCAGAAACCATCGGTTTTTATATCCTGCACGAAGGTGTGGTGCGAAATTCCGACGGTGAAATCCAAGAAATCGATTACGACGATATGCCAGACCAAGATCTGGACCCACGCGAAAACGCAAATATCGATGCCATTGGCGTGGAATCAGAGGGCTGGATCGGCTTTACTTCGAAATACTGGATGACAGCGCTTGCACCACAATCGGGCCAAGCATTCAATTCCGTATCCAAATATTCCGCCAGCAATGACACATATCAAACTGATATGCGCCTGCCAACAATGGCGGTGGCCGCTGGTGCCACACAATCGATAACCACATCATTGTTCACAGGTGCAAAAGAATACGATGTGATCAAATCCTACGAGGATGGCGGTATCGCCAAATTCGTTGATTCAATCGACTGGGGTTGGTTTTTCTTCCTCACCAAACCAATTTTCAAGGTCATGCATTTCTTGAACAACCTGATTGGCAACATGGGTTGGGCGATCATTGGTTTGACATTGATCATCAAGGCGATCTTGTTCCCGCTTGCATATAAATCATACGTTTCCATGGCACGCATGAAAGAATTGCAGCCAGAAATGGAAGCATTGAAAGAAAAGCACGGCGATGATCGTCAGGCACTGCAACAGGGCATGATGAAATTGTATAAGGACAAAAAGGTAAACCCCGCCGCTGGTTGTTTGCCGATCTTGCTACAAATCCCGATTTTCTTTTCGCTCTACAAGGTGATTTTTGTAACGATTGAAATGTATCATGCGCCGTTCTTTGGCTGGATTCATGACCTGTCTGCGCCCGATCCAACATCGTTCTTGAACCTGTTTGGATTGCTGCCGTGGTCAACACCTGATGCGACATCATTCTTTGCGATTTTCTCCATCGGTGTGTTCCCAATTTTGATGGGCGTCACCATGTGGTTGCAACAAAAATTGAACCCCGCCCCGACAGATAAAACACAGGCGCAAATCTTTGCGTGGATGCCATGGGTATTTATGTTCATGCTGGGTCAATTCGCGGCGGGTTTGGTGATTTACTGGGTGGCCAACAACACCATCACGTTTATCCAGCAATACACGATTATGCGCAGCCAAGGCGTGAAACCAGATATCTGGGGCAACATGTTTGGCTTCTTGCGTAAGAAAAAAGATACCGCATAAAATGGGGAACGTCACAAACCTGTGGCGCCACCCTGTCAAAGGTGTCGGCGGCGAAGAATTGCAATCTGTTGCACTTGCCGCTGGCAAAACCATGCCACTTGATCGCCATTGGGCGATTGCCCACGAAGACAGCAAATTCAATTTCGACGCCCCCGAATGGGCGCGGTGCATGAATTTTGCACGCGGTGCACGTGGCCATTCGTTAATGGCTGTGACCTCGCAGTTTGATGAAATATCTGGCAAACACCGCTTTTCGCACCCCGATCTGGATGATCTATTGGCCGATCCTGATAATGCAACCGACGCCGCCGCGTTGGTGGAATGGGTGCGCAAGATCAGCAATCCCAACCGATCCTTGCCAAAACAAGTGGTCAGCGTCGCAGGACGCGGCATGACCGATTCTGGCACGGCGAGCCTCTCTATCTTATCCAATGCATCATTGGCGGCATTATCTGAAAAATGCGGCGAAGAATTACACCAACGCCGTTTTCGTGCGAATGTTTGGGTCGATAGATTTGATGCGTGGGAAGAATTCAATTGGCTAGGCAAAACCATCCGCATCGGTGACGCTGAATTCGAAATTACCAAACCCGTTGAACGATGCCTTGCCACCACCGTAAACCCCGCCACAGGGATCAGCGATGTTGATACCCTTGGTACGTTGAAATCTAACTGGGGGCATATCAATTTTGGCGTCTTTGGTGTGGTCACAAAATCTGGCACAATTTGCGCCAACAGCAAAATCGAGATTCTTTGATGGATATCCAATTTAACATTGCCGAAGAACCAACCGCCCAAGAAATCGAATCTGCGCGCGTTCTATTCGCGGGCGAAACTGATTTCCTCAAAGGTGTGGTTGCAATGGATGGCATGCCCCCCGCAGATCGGCTAGAGGTGTGTTTTGCTGGGCGTTCTAACGTCGGGAAATCCAGCCTGATCAATGCGCTGACAGGGCGCAAAGCATTGGCACGTACATCAAACACCCCTGGGCGGACACAGGAAATCAACTTTTTCACATTGGCCGAAGAACATTATCTGGTCGATGTTCCAGGCTACGGTTTTGCAAATGCACCCCTGCCCGTCGTTGAAAAATGGCAACGCTTGCTCAAGGCGTATTTATCAGGCCGCCCATCATTACGCCGCGTGTTTTTGTTGATTGATTCACGTCACGGTCCAAAGACCGCTGACGAAGAAATCATGCAATTGCTGTCCAAATCCGCTGTGACGTTTCAAATCGTCATGACCAAGGTCGATAAATTGAAAAAGGGTGAATTAGACAAGGTTTTGGAAAAAACCAAATCCGTGATCAAAAAATATCCTGCATCATACCCAGAACTGGTTTTGACGTCCTCGGAAAAGGGCGAAGGCATTCCAACGCTTCGCCATATCATCGCAACGCTGGTGTAATCCTTACACGTGTTGACCGCCGTTCACCTCGATTTCGGTGCCTGATACGTAACTGCTTTGATCTGAACACAGATAATAAATCACATCGGCCACTTCGTGGGTTTGCCCTAATCGGCGAAGCGGTAATTTCTCCACGATCTTATCCGTGCCAGGTGACAGGATGCTTGTTTCCACCTCACCCGGTGCAATCGCATTCACACGCACCCCCAGCGGGCCAAAATCATGTGCCATTTCACGTGTCAACGCCGCCAATGCGGCCTTTGATGTGGCATAAGCTGCACCTGCGAACGGATGCACACGCACCCCCGCAATTGATGTAACATTCACCACCGAACCTTGTGCGGCGGCCAATTCATCGCGCAATCCACGCGCCAACACCACGGATGCGAAAAAGTTCACATGAAACACCTGTCCCCAAGTGCGCAAATCGGTATCAAGCGTGCTGAGCCTTGCGCCATCTTCGCCTTTGGGCGAAACGCCAGCGTTATTCACCAACGCGTGCAGCTTACCCCCATTCAGGCGTTTTTTCACCCGCGCGATTGCATCAATTGTCGAATTTGGATCGGACAGGTCAACCTGCAAATGGTTTTCCTCGCCCCCCGGCCACGGGCATTTATCGGAAAATGCATGGCGTGAACAACTGATCACGCGCCAACCTTCGGCGGCAAACCGTTTCACAGTGGCATGGCCAATCCCGCGGCTCGCCCCTGTCAGCAACATCGTTTTTTGTTCCGTATCCGCCATAATTCCCAACTTTTCGACTCAGGTATTTAACCGTAGTATAGGCGCAGGTTTCATCAGATATGCAAGCCCCTTGGCGCAGGGTATGAAAATACGTTATGCAGTCTAAAATCAAGATAAGGATCCCAAGATGGAGAAGTCCAAAGCCATGAAACGTGACAGCATCGCAACCGCCCGTTTGTTAAGCGAGGCATTGCCAAATATCCAGCGTCACGACGGTGCGATTATTGTGATCAAACTGGGTGGTCACGCCATGAGCAGCCCAGAGGCAATGAAATCATTTGCCCGCGACATGGTCATGCTGCGCCAATGTAATATCAAGCCAGTGATCGTGCATGGCGGTGGTCCAATGATAAACGCGATGTTGGAAAAGTTGGAAATCCCAACAGAATTTGTAAACGGCAAACGGATCAGCACCCCCGAAACCGTCGATGTTGTCGAAATGGTTTTGTCGGGTAAAGTCAACAAATCCATCGTATCCGCCATCAACGGCCAAGGCGGGCGGGCGGTTGGCCTGTCGGGCAAGGATGCCAACCTGTTGGTTTGCGAACAAGCGGCGGGCGATCTGGGCATGGTGGGTGATCCTGTTGCGGTAAACGCAAAGGTCGTGTTTTCCCTGATTGAATCGGGCTTTATCCCCGTGATCGCACCCCTTGGCACGGGTAAGAATGGCGAGACATTCAACGTCAATGGCGATACGGCGGCGGGCGCAATCGCTGGTGGGCTTAAGGCAAACCGCTTGCTGTTATTGACCGACGTATCGGGTGTGAAAGACGCAGATGGTGATGTTCTCACGAACCTGAGCGCGGAACAGGTTAGCGACCTAACGGACAAGGGCGTGATCTCTGGTGGCATGATCCCAAAAACCCAAACCGCACTGGATGCCATTAATGATGGCGTTCGCGCAGTTGTGATTATGGATGGGCGCATGGCCAATGCATGTTTGTTGGAATTGTTCACAGATTACGGTGCGGGTTCGATGATCCGCGCATAGGGGCGGGAAATGGAAATCAGACTATTTATATTTTTGGGGCTGCTTGCGCTGTTGATCGGCGCGGAATTCGCGCTGCCGCGAAAATCGCGTACACAATCACGCCAACGCCGTTGGTTCACCAATTTTGGCATCACCATCGCCAATACGCTGACACTTAAATTGATGGCGGTTGTTGTACCATTGCTCGCCGTTGGCGCGGCGGTGGATGCACATGCTGCCGGTTGGGGGTTGTTCAATTGGCTGTCCCTGCCCGCGTGGTTGGAAATTACACTTGCGGTTCTGATCTTGGATTTCATCATTTGGGCGCAACATTTAGTCAGCCACAAAATACCCCTGTTATGGCAATTGCACCGCGTGCATCACGCAGATCGCGATGTCGATGTCACCACCGCCATTCGGTTTCACCCTATCGAAATCGCCCTGTCGATGGTTTTAAAAATTGGCATGGTTTATCTGTTGGGGGTCGCGGCCATTGCCGTGGTAATATTCGAGGTGATGTTAAACGGTATGGCAATGTTTAATCATGCCAATATCCGCCTGTCACCGCGCATGGATGCCATTTTGCGCCGTATCATCGTCACCCCCGATATGCACCGTGTGCATCATTCGGTGCACTGCGATGAACACGACAGCAACTATGGCTTTTCCCTATCCATTTGGGATCAGATGTTTCGCACCTATATCGCGCAACCAAAAGCAGGGCATGATGATATGTTGATCGGGCTACAATGGCAGGATGATCGCCCGGCAAAGCTTGGCTGGTCATTACTTTTGCCCTTTCGCAAATGAATTTGGCACGTATTGAAGGCGCGTCAAATGATATGGGGCTGGCGCTGGTCGGCGCGTTTCATCCTGATGATCCCGATATTGGCACGCTGGTCCTGTTCGCACCTGCACCTGATTTTTGGCAAGTTCTAAAAAATGCCCCCGAATACCACGCCGCCGATCCTGTTGATCATTGGTCAGCGCGGGTATTTGAAACACTCGCTACAAAATTCAATGCGCGCGCCATTCTGCCATTTGTTGGGCCACCCTATGCACCGTTTTTGGATTACGCGAAACAATCGGGTCGCGCATGGAACAGCCATGTTGGGATGTTAGTCCACGATCAATTTGGATTAATGATATCCTATCGCGGTGCACTCGCATTTGACGAACGCATTGATCTGCCACCAACAACGCACCAATCACCATGTGAAACATGCATCCCCAAACCCTGCGCCACCGCTTGCCCAGTAAATGCGCTGACACCCGCGGGATATGACGTGCCGAAATGCAAAGAATACTTGCGTTCCAACCCCAAAAGCGATTGCATGACCAAGGGCTGTGCGGTGCGCCGTGCCTGCCCGATCAGCGCAGGCGCAAAACGCGACGCCGCGCAATCTGCGCATTATATGCGGGTGTTTAGGGGGAATGAATGAAGCGACTAATATTAATGCGCCACGCGAAATCAAGCTGGGATAATCTGCGCCTGACGGATCATGATCGCACGTTGAACCAACGCGGGCGCGATGATTGCCCCATGATGGCGGCGTGGCTTGTGGATAAGGGTTACACCCCGTCCGAGGTGATTTGTTCCACCGCAACGCGCTGCATGGAAACATGGGAATCCGTTGGTATCGCGGCGCAGTTTGATCCGCCCGTGCGATATGAAAAATCGCTGTATCACGCAACGGCAGAACGTCTGATGGGGCAATTGCAAAAGGGTACGACAGATACAGTAATGATGCTCGCCCATAACCCTGGCATTTCCGATTTTGCCGCGCGTTTGGTAAAGCTTGCACCCAACCATCCTAAATTTATGTATTACCCAACGGCGGCGATCACCGTAATTGATTTTGATACACCCGATTGGCAATCCATTGGGTTTGGTCGGGGCACAGCGGTTGATTTTGTCACCCCGCGCGATTTGCGAAAATAAAAAGGGCGACGGTGTTTCCACCATCGCCCTGATCATAAATTCGTTAAATTCTTAGTGGCCCAAAATCTGGCTTAGGAACAATTGTGTCCGTTCGGATTGTGGGTTGTTAAAGAATTCTTCTGGCTCGTTTTGTTCAACGATCTGACCCGCATCCATGAAAATAACGCGGTTGGCAACTTGGCGAGCGAAACCCATTTCGTGTGTCACACACAACATTGTCATGCCTTCTTCGGCCAGCTCGATCATAGTATCCAAAACCTCTTTGATCATTTCAGGATCAAGTGCGGATGTTGGTTCATCAAACAACATGATGCGCGGCTGCATGCACAAAGAACGCGCAATCGCCACACGCTGTTGCTGACCACCAGACAACTGACCAGGGTATTTATCGGCCTGCTCTGGAATTTTCACTTTTTCCAAGAAATGCATCGCCGTTTCTTCGGCTTCTTTTTTCGGAATTTTGCGTACCCAGATCGGTGCCAACGTACAGTTTTCCAAAATCGACAGATGCGGGAACAGGTTAAAGTGTTGGAAACACATCCCCACCTCTGAACGGATCGTGTCGATGTTTTTCAAATCAGACGACAGATGCGTACCATCAACAATGATCTTGCCTTGTTGGTGTTCTTCTAATGCGTTGATGCAACGGATCAACGTGGATTTACCCGAACCAGACGGGCCACAGATCACGATACGTTCGCCGCGATTAACCGTCAGGTCGATGTCTTTGAGAACATGGAACGAACCGTACCATTTGTTCATTTTTTCAATCTGGATCGCAACTTCGTCGGATACGTCCATTTTCTTTGCGTTTGCCATTAAGGGTCTCCCTTTAGCGTTGTATTTGTGACGCGCTTGTTTGCAAGGGTCACGATTGTTTCGGTGTTGCGCCCTGCATTTCGCAAGGCGCAATCATTAGTGGCCAGTTTTCAATTTGTTTTCCAAATACATCGAATAACGCGACATAGAGAAACAGAAGATAAAGAACACAATGGCGATAAAACCATACAGTTCCCAAATAATCCCGTTCCACGCTGAATCCGCGCGAATGTTGGTGGACAGACCAATTGGATCAAACAGACCAATGATCGACACCAATGTTGTATCCTTGAACAAACCGATAAAGGTTGAAACGATCGATGGGATCGAAATCTTCAACGCTTGTGGCATGATAATCAGGCGTGTTGATTGCCAGAAATCCAAACCCAAACTGTCCGCACCTTCATATTGGCCCTTTGGCAACGCGGCCAAACCACCGCGAATAACCTCGGCCATATAGGCGGATGCAAACAATGTGACCATGATCACAACACGCAAAATCAAATCGAAATTGGTGCCAGGTGGCAAGAAGTAGTTCAACAAAACCGATGCCACAAACAACAGTGTAATCAACGGTACACCACGAATAAATTCGATGAACCCCACACAGATTGCTTTGACGATCAACAGATCAGATTGACGCCCCAAGGCCAGCAAAATCCCGATCGGCAAGGATAACACGATCCCTGTAATCCCGATCAAAATCGACAGCAAAAAGCCGCCAAATTTGGCAGATTCAACTGCTTCTAACCCAAGTGGAATGGCGCTGTGTATTCCGCTCGCCACAGGGCTTGCGGCAAACATCCACCACAAAATTGGCACAAGGAACGCACCAATCGTGGCGAACAAATTGCCGAATTGTGCCCCGATCAGTTTGAATGCAAAACCACCCAAAACAAAACCAGCAACAATGCTCAGCGGGAGCCAGATTGAACCACCCCACAACAGCCAAAAGCAAAGGAAGGGATAGACTGCCGAAAACCACAACATTTTGCGCGGCAATTTATCAAACAACACAGGCGCCAAGGCGACCAACATCAGGATAAACGCCAAGTTTGGACGCCAGTATAATTCCGGTGGATAGAACCCATAAATTAGCTGGAAGAACCGTTCACGAATAACCGCCCAACACGCGCCATGCGTGCCTTCGCCATATGCGGCTGCAATGGCAGAACGACATTCGGTTAGGCTATTTGCGCTCCATGATGATTGAAACACCCATGGCAAAACGTGGCTCAACAATGTGTATAACAGCCAAAGTGCAAGTAGCGTTAGAACGCTGTTGCTCACGGATGAAAACAAGTTTTCGCGCACCCATTTAACGATCCCCGTTTGTGTAACAGGTGGCGCCTTTTCTTGCAGCATCTCTGTGCGGACATAAGAAATATTTGACATATCAGCGCTCCTGCAACTTTACGCGTTCATTGTACCAGTTCATAACACCGGAAATAATCAATGAAATCGTCAGATAGATCGCCATCAGAATGATCAAACATTCCATCTCGCGCCCTGTTTGGTTCAACGTGATACCGCCCAATGTGCCCGTTACATCCATGTAACCAACCGCAATCGCCAATGACGAGTTTTTGGTCAGGTTCAGATATTGGGAAATCATTGGTGGGATAATCACACGCAACGCTTGTGGCAACACAACCAAGTTCATGGTGCGTGCGGGGCGTAGCCCCAATGCGGCGGCGGCCTCTGTTTGGCCTTTGGACACGGCCATAATGCCAGAACGTACCGTTTCGGCGATAAACGCCGCAGTATATAATGACAATGCCAGCCATAGCGCGATCAACGAGTTGCGCATGTAAATACCACCAGCAAAGTTAAAGCCTTTGATTGCGGGAACTTCCATGCCAATTGGTTTGCCCATGATGAAAAAGATTAGCATCGATGGGATAATCAAAATCCCCAGCTTGATCCAAAACGTTGGCAAAATTTGCCCTGTTTGCTCTTGGCGCGCCTTGGCCCATTTACCAAAGAAAAAGATCGCAACAAGTGATGCGATGAACGCGGCAACCACAACACCGGAACCCGCATTCATGATGGGGCCTGGCAAATAAACACCACGGTTTGTAACCGCAACGGTTTCAAATATCTTCATTGTTGCAACAGGATCTTCACCGCGAAAATCCCGTGGTTGTGGGAAAATTTCGATGAAAATCGCCATGGCCATAAGAATCCAAAGCAACACGGGAACATTGCGGAAACCTTCGATGTAGACTGTCATCAACCGTGACAC
Organism: Paramylibacter ulvae; assembly: GCF_014652655.1. Taxonomy (GTDB): domain Bacteria; phylum Pseudomonadota; class Alphaproteobacteria; order Rhodobacterales; family Rhodobacteraceae; genus Amylibacter; species Amylibacter ulvae. Next base: position 28,004 of record NZ_BMZF01000003.1, on the reverse strand, counting down.
CAACCAGTTTTTCGACAACCGTAAAACACCGATCAACACGCCCAATATGGTCGCGGCAATACAGCCAAGAACGGCTACCAGCAATGTATTCAAAACGCCGACCAACGCCGCACGGGCGTTCGACATTTGTGAATTATATTCGATCAAGCGCTGGTTAATGTCATAACCCGCAGGTTCCCACAGAAACCCAAAGCCAAGCGGTTTACCAAGTGCAGCCAAATTGGCCAATGTGTTGTTTATCAACCAACCAAACGCCACCAAGAAACCAATCAATGCAATTATTTGAATTGTCATTGAACGATATCGTGTGTCGTACAAAAGCTGGCTTATTCGAAACCCTTGTTGGGGCGGGTCCGTAATAACTGACATAATGTCCCCCTGTTTTTGGTACAGAAATTTCGCATCGTCGCGGTTGCGGCGTTGGTTGAAATTTCCTGCATTTTATTATTATTGTTGTTTTGGCAAAAGGGCGCGGTCATTGCCGCGCCCTTTCAAATTCCGATTAACGGAAAGGTGGTGAATATAGTAGACCACCGTTTGTCCACTGTGCGTTCAAACCGCGCGCGATACCGATCGCAGTTTTCTCACCAATGTGACGTTCAAAGATTTCGCCGTAGTTACCACCGGCAGCAACCGCATTCGCAGCCCAGTCAGCTGACAGACCAAGCATTTCGCCAAGGTTGCCTTCTGTACCCAACAGACGGTTGATTTCTGGGTTATCACCCGCAGACATCGCAGCATCTTTGATGTTCGCTGATGTGATGCCCAGCTCTTCTGCTGTGATCAACGCGTTCAATGTCCAACGTGCGATATCCGCCCATTGGTCGTCGCCGTGGCGTACAAGTGGGCCCAAAGGCTCTTTTGAAATGATCTCTGGCAGAACAATGTGATCGCCAGGGTTTTCAAATGTTGCACGTGTCGCAGCCAAACCAGATGCGTCCGTTGTGTAAACGTCACATGCACCAGCCAAGTATTGTGCTTGTGCTTCTGCGTTTGTTTCGATTGGCACAGGCTCATACGAAATGTTGTTTGAACGGAAGAAGTCAGCCAAGTTCAATTCGGTTGTTGTACCAGTTTGGATACAAACAGTTGCAGTGTCCAAATCTTTCGCAGAGCTTACGCCCAATGCTTTTGGAACCATGAAACCTTGACCATCATAGTAGTTTACACCAACGAAAGAGAATTTCAGGTCAACGTCACGGCTGAATGTCCATGTTGTGTTACGTGCCAAAATGTCGATTTCACCAGATGCCAACGCGGTAAAACGTGTTTTACCTGTTGTCGGTGTGAATTTAACCGCTGTTGAATCACCCAAAACCGCCGCTGCAACCGCACGACAGAAAGCAACGTCAAAGCCGTTCCATTCGCCATTTGCGTCAGCATTCGAAAAGCCTGCAAGACCAGTGGAAACACCACATTGCAAGAAACCTTTTGCTTTAACTTCGTCCAATGTACCAGCTGCAGCGAAACCTGCTGCAAGCGTGGCAGCGGCGACTGTGCCGATAAATGTAGATTTTTTCATTTTTACCTCATCCTGATGTAGCCCTAGAATTCGGGCTGATATTCCAATCTTGCGACTGGATTTACAGGCCAAGAGACTCCCCCTTAGCGCTGGCAGTTATTGTGGGGCGAATAAGGCGTATGGGTCAAGAGTTGATTATGGGTCTATTGGTAACAATATTTTATGCATAAAATTAGGTCACTAAAACTTACCCAATGGTGAAAATTTGCTCGTGCTGACAACGAAGATCGCGCATACCCGCTATGCCGCCAGCGCATTAAGTCAGTCAAGCTGACATAATAATCGCAAATTGCTCGTTTTTTGACCGCTGCCTAAATTTTAGGAGGCGCGATAAAACTTTAACGCGAATTCAAACTCTTTTGCTTTCGCCGCTTCTTTGATTTCTGCGTCGTCATCCACGCCCCACTGCTCTTTTTGCCAGTGCTCATCAACGCGCGACGCTGCAAATGCCTGCTCAAATGTCAGGTGATTCGAAACCAAAGCCAGCGCCAAAACCAGCGATCCAGATATCGCCACCAAATCATGCATCGCCGCGATTTGAAACGGGGTCATCGCCAGCAACTTCGATTTCAAATGCGCCACAGATTGTTCAGGTTGTGCGACATACATAACACCCGTGGTGACGTTCAATGGCGCGTTTAATTCTGCCGCCGCCCATGTCAACACTGGGTCCCAAACATCCGCTTGGCGTGCGATCAATTCGGCCGGGCTGTCGGCGCGGTAACACAGCAAATCCGTGCCACCATATTCCGCGATGCCATCAACAACAGTGTCGGTGTTCACCATGATCGTATCAATGGTCGCATTTGTAATGCGCGTGGCGTGCATCACCGATAAATCAACCTTGTCCTTTGGTGCATCCCATTCATCGCGCACCATTTCGGCCAATGCGCGCGTTGGCACAATAAACGCGGCCTTTTCGGGGGTGCGTAACTGGTGTTGATCCAACTGAATGCCAAACCCCGCATCGTTTTGCGTGATTGTCACATCTTTCCAAAACCGCTTCTTTAACGATGGCGTCACTTCATATCCTCAAACGGGTCAACAGGTGCGTATTTGGTTTGCCAATGAAACATGTCCCATGTTTTTTGCATGTGATCGGGCAATTCCGCCGTCAGGTGCAATTTGTTCTTTGTGATCGGATGGGTCAGCGTCAAAGACCGCGCATGCAGATGCAATTTGCGGCTTATGTCGCCACCCAATTGTGCGCCCCAGCCATCGCCATCATTGGTTTGTGCGTTGGTGCCGTATTTCCCATCACCCACAATCGGGCTGCCCAGTTCGGCAATATGTGCACGCAATTGATGGGTGCGCCCCGTGATCGGAACCATCGCCAACCATGATGCGCGTTTGCCCACATCTTCTAACACCATGTAATCGGTGGTGGCGTGTTTCGCGCCCTTGTGATGTTCCACTTCGCGCGGATGAATGCAGATCATTTTTTCGCCTGCTTGATTTGGGCCATGCCCTGCGGCTTTGACCAAACCAAATTTGATTGTGCCCAGATTTGGCGTGGGGCACCCCGCCACGGCGGCCCAATAAATCTTGCGCGTTTCGCGTGATTGAAATGCCTTGGCCAACCCCGCCGCCGCCTTGCCATTTCGCGCAAGCAACATCACACCCGATGTGTCTTTGTCCAAGCGATGCACCAGTTTTGGTTTCGCGTCATATCCAAATTTCAATGCCTCGGACAACCCATCCAGATGTTTGGTCTGTTTCGATCCACCTTGCACCGCCAACCCTGCGGGTTTGTTGATTGCGATAATGTCGTCGTCTTTATAAATCACACAGGCTTGGATCATTTCCGCATCTGCCTTGGTGATATTCATCGGGCGCTCGCCGCGTGGTTTTTCTTCGGCATCGCTGATCGGGGGGACGCGCACGGATTGCCCTGCTTCAACACGAGTTGACGCCTTGACCCGTCCGCCATCCACGCGGATTTCACCTTTGCGGCACATCTTTTCGATGCGCACTTGGCTCAGATGTGGAAAAATCTTGCGCATCCAGCGATCCAGGCGCTGCCCGTCATGATCTTCGGCGACTTCTAATAATTGAACACCACTCATTGCGCAAAGCTCCTTGCGATAAAAACAGCAACGAAAATCGCAGCCAATGACAATACGACCGACGCGAGAACATAGCCAAACGCAGATGCCGCGCGATCGGTTTCGATCAATCGTAACACATCAAGTGAAAAGGCGCTAAACGTGGTAAACCCACCCAGCAACCCCACCATCACCAATGGCACCCAGCGATCCAAACCTTTGTCAACAAACAGCACCAAAACCAGCCCCATGATGAATGATCCAAGGATATTCACCGTCAAGGTCCCAAACGGGAATGCCACGCTTAGCCCAACCAGATAACGTAGCATCGCACCCAAGGCGCCGCCGATTGCAACATGTAATAAAGTCATGGCGTGTCTGTCACTTGGAACGCGACCATTGTCAACCTTTGCCACGCTTTGCACGCAGCTTTGCGAAATAATCAATACGTTTTTTCATTTCCCGCTCTGCCCCGCGATCAACAGGCAGATAATATATCCCACGCGCCATATCGTCGGGGAAATAATTTTGGCCAGAAAACCCATCTTCGGCGTCGTGATCATAATCATAGCCATCACCGTAACCAATATCTTTCATCATCGCCGTTGGCGCATTCAAGATATGTTTGGGGGGTGGTTTGCTCCCTGTTTTTTCCGCCGCTTTCATCGCGGCCTTATACGCCACATAGGATGCGTTGGATTTGGGCGCGAGTGCGAGATAAACCACCGCTTGCCCCAATGCTAATTCGCCCTCTGGGCTGCCAAGGCGTTCGTATGTTTGCCATGCTTGCAAACATAAATGCTGTGCTTGCGGATCGGCCAAACCGATGTCTTCCACCGCCATGCGCGTGATGCGCCGTGCCAAATATCGCGGGTCTTCGCCACCCTTGAGCATCCGTGCAAACCAATAAAGTGCGGCATCAGGGTCGGAACCACGCACGGATTTGTGCAATGCGGAAATCAGATTGTAATGTTCTTCACCCGATTTATCGTATTTTGGCGCACGCTTGGACAGGCGTTTGGCCAATTCATCCACATCAACCTTTTTTGCATCAGACCAGCCAAAACACTGTTCCGCCAAATTTAACAGGCTGCGCCCATCGCCATCGGCCATTTCCAACAATGTTTCACGCGCCTGCCCTGTGAGCGGCAAGGATTTTTTCAATTCCTTTTCTGCGCGTTGCAACATCAATTCCAGTTCCGCCAATGACAGGCGTTCCAAAACCATGACCTGAGCACGCGACATTAACGCCGCGTTTAATTCAAACGATGGGTTTTCTGTGGTCGCGCCGACCAGAATAATCGTGCCATCCTCCATGAATGGCAAAAATCCGTCTTGTTGCGCTTTGTTGAATCGGTGGATCTCGTCCACAAATAATAACGTGCCACGCCCGTTTTGCGCGCGCAGTCGCGCCGATTCGAACACTTTCTTTAAATCTGCCACACCCGAAAAAATCGCGCTGATTTGGACGAAGTGTAAATCCACTTCATCTGCCAGTAATCGCGCTAGGGTTGTTTTCCCAACCCCTGGCGGGCCCCAAAATATCAACGATGACAGGCTTCCCGCATCCAGCATGGTGCGCAAGGGGCCGCCTTGGCCAACAACCTGTTGCTGGCCAATCACATCGTCAAGCGCACGCGGGCGAATGCGATCCGCCAAAGGGCGTTGCGCGTTTTGCGTTTGATTTTCTGTACTGGTGTGATCGAATAAATCTGCCATCCGCAGATGATAATACTTTCAACAAAAAATTCCTATGACGAGTTTCTGCAGAGCAACAGAAACCCGCCAGCTGGAGATAATATTATTAGTGTAAATGTGTTCCCAAATGCATTTGCGCGACCTGGTGTGGCACGCCATCAATTTTCAAAACAGGGCCTGCGGAATTTGCCTCGATACCCAATCGGCGCACCCAACGTGGCCACAATGCAGGCACCAAACCAAACAGTTGTGTCGCACCCTTTTCGCGTGACGCTTTGATCAGCTCGCTCATCAGGTTCAATTGCACCTTCATGCGCTTTTCTGCGGGAACGTGGCTTGATACAAATACGCGCGATCCTTCCCAGATATTTGCCGCAACCGGTGCCTCTGTATCCATCAGGTTTGAAGGGATTGAATCCAACAACCCACGTTGCGCATCACGGATCATATATGAATAGATCCCGCAGCGTGCATTGGTTGGTGTCATACGTACACCCGCCAAGATTTGGCTGTTCTCATGAACGGCGATCCAACGGCTTGAAGGGTTGTCATACTGATCGTATTCCATCCCATCCGCTTCCGGCAGATCCCATTCTTTTTCCACGATAAAACAGTTGCGTCGCGCGCGCAGTAAGTTTGAAAACAATTCACCATGACGGTGAATATTGTCGAAAGATAATGTAGTCGTTTGCATTGTAAGCCTCCAGCTTGTCCCAGTATTTAATTGAGCTGGCGGTCCATTATCCTACAAAAGACGATAGTCCTTTGCCCTTTGTATTGCTTCGGCAGTCGTTCGTGCCAACAATCGGTTCCTAGCCGATGTTAACCTGACCTTTAATGCACTTTCTGAAATCCCTAGTCGTGCCGCCGCTTCCGCATGGCGGTCCCGCTGCTATTAGTCCCAAAGCCTCCTGTTGAGCCTGTGTCAGGCTCTCGGGGGGTTCTGTTTTTTCATGAAGATATTCAACCAACCGTCTAACTTCGGCCATCTCTTCATCGTTGTACTCACGATCATTACGCGAAGCGGTCCCAATGGAACGCGAGCCTAACGGGCCACACGACACAGCAACACCATACTTCATACCATACTCTGCAGCCTGACCCATAATGTTGAATGGATCAGGAATCTTAATTTCGCTCCAGCGATTTACTCCTTTCTTAGAGAACGCCCAAGCGATCAACGGATCACGCACCACGTACACATTCGCGGTGTAATGATCCTGCCATTCTTGTGAATACGTGCGCAGCGTAATCAGCGGCGACGTGAATCGAATATGCATTCCCAAAAAATAACCAGAAGGCGAAAGCGCCTCCAGTCGATGTAACTCGTTATCTAAACCTATTATTCTAGACATGTCTTTTTAGACAAGTTGCAATTCCACTCGTCAACCTTAAATTGTTATTTGAAACGTACAGGAGCCTGTTCCTTATTATGCAGAACGCCGCAAATATTAACACAATCGCATTCTTAAGTGCCATGAAATATCCAATCGACCAGCGGTTGAGTTTACTTGCTGAATTAGGTGCTAAAGTTATGAAGGCAAACGATTTATTGCAAGAAAATAGTGACCGAATAACTAAAGCAAAATCGTAGCGTCGTATTCTTGCGTCACATAGTCATGATTTGCAAAAAGTAAAGGCCCCGAGATTCGGAGCCTTTTTTTAGTTACCGTAACGTAAACGTATGTTTTCGGTCTTATTCTTCGATTTCTTCCGCGGCAACGCGTGCCTTGTCGCCAGCGCCTTTGGCGTTAACGTCGCGGTCAACAAATTCGATAATCGCCATTGGTGCCATGTCGCCGTAACGGAAACCAGCCTTCAATACGCGTACATAACCACCGCTGCGGTCTTTGTAGCGTGGGCCCAAAATTTCGAACAATTTCGCAACATATGCTTCTTGCTTCAATTTTGATGCTGCTTGACGACGTGCGTGCAGATCGCCGCGTTTTGCCAATGTGATCATTTTTTCGATGATTGGGCGCAATTCTTTTGCTTTTGGCAAAGTCGTTTTGATTTGCTCGTGTTCAATCAAAGAGCCAGCCATATTCGCGAACAACGCTTTACGGTGTTCGTGTGTGCGGTTTAGGCGGCGATAGCCTCTTGCGTGACGCATGATATATATCCTTCTTTCGTCTCGTTTTACTTTGTCTGGCGAGCCTGCGTGGGTCTCACACTCCTTGGGGCTTCATTGCCCGAGACAGTCATGTTGCCAATCCCGTCATATTCCCCACCATGCGTGGGCATTTTACACCAAGATGTCGTTGCATCCCGATGGGTTGAGCGGGCCCGAAAGCCCGCTCGAATTCATTAAAACTGGTCTTCGAATTTCTTGGCCAGTTCTTCGATATTGTCCGGTGGCCAATCCACGATATCCATACCAAGGTGCAAGCCCATACCTGTCAGCACTTCTTTGATTTCGTTCAAAGATTTGCGGCCAAAGTTCGGCGTGCGAAGCATTTCTGCCTCTGTTTTTTGGATCAAATCGCCGATATAAACGATGTTGTCGTTTTTCAGGCAGTTTGCAGAACGTACAGACAGTTCCAATTCGTCCACTTTCTTCAACAATAGTGGGTTGAATTCCAACTCGTCTTCTTCGTCTTGGCGTGTTGCTGCTTCTGGTTCGTCGAAATTCACGAACACAGACAACTGGTCTTGCAAAATACGCGCAGAAAACGCGATTGCGTCTTCTGGTGATACAGACCCGTCTGTTTCCACTTTCATGGTCAGCTTGTCATAATCCAAAACTTGGCCTTCACGTGTTGGCTGAACGTCATAAGAGACCTTCACAACAGGTGAGAACAACGCATCGATTGGGATCAAACCAATTGGTGCATCTTCTGGGCGGTTTTTGTCAGCGGCAACATAACCTTTGCCAGTTTCAACAGTCAATTCCATGAACAAGTTCGCGCCATCGTCAAGGTGACAGATCACGTGCTCTTTGTTCAAAATTTCGATGCCTGCGGTTTCTGAAATGTCACCTGCGGTAACAACACCAGGACCTTTGGCAGAAATCGCCAAACGCTTTGGACCTTCGACTTCCATGCCGATGGCAACGCCTTTAAGGTTCAAAACGATGTCTGTTACGTCTTCGCGAACGCCCGCAACAGATGAAAATTCATGCAGAACATTGTCGATTTGCACAGATGTAATTGCCGCACCTTGCAAAGATGACAACAAAACGCGACGCAGCGCGTTACCAAGTGTCAGACCAAAACCACGTTCCAGCGGTTCTGCTGTTACAACAGCTTGACGCAACGGGTCATTGCCTGGCTTGATTTCCAACTGTGTTGGACGAATAAGCTCTTGCCAATTCTTATGGATCATATGGGCCTCCATTCTTGTTCGCTGGTATGGATCCGAACCAGTGAACGCTCGAGGTTGAAATGACGGAAAGGCCAGCCCCGATCAGGGACCAGCCAATAATAATTAAACGCGACGACGCTTTGGTGGGCGACAACCGTTGTGCGCCATTGGTGTAACGTCACGAATTGATGTGATGTTCAAACCAATTGCAGCCAACGCGCGCAATGCGGATTCACGACCAGAACCAGGGCCTTGAACTTCAACTTCCAAAGTTTTCATGCCGTGTTCTTGTGCTTTTTTACCAGCATCTTCAGCAGCCATCTGAGCCGCATAAGGTGTTGATTTACGTGAACCTTTGAAACCCATTGTGCCAGCAGACGACCATGAAATGGCGTTGCCTTGCGCATCGGCGATCAAGATTTTTGTGTTGTTGAAAGAAGAGTTTACATGCGCAACACCAGATGTGATGTTTTTGCGATCTTTACGCTTCGTACGTGCTTCACGTGCCATGTTATCAGCTCCCCTTATTTCTTCTTACCAGCAATGGCCTTTGCAGGGCCTTTGCGTGTACGTGCATTTGTGTGGGTGCGCTGACCGCGAACCGGCAAACCACGACGATGACGCAGACCACGATAGCAACCCAAATCCATCAAGCGTTTGATGTTCATGGATACTTCGCGGCGAAGGTCGCCTTCTACTTCGTAGTTGGCATCGATATATTCACGAACGGCCAAAATTTCAGCATCTGACAATTCGTTAATACGACGTGTCATGTCAATTTTTACACCTTCACAAATTTCCGCCGCAGAAGTGTGGCCGATACCTGTGATATATGTCAGGGCAATTGGAACCCGTTTGTGTGTGGGCAAGTTAACGCCAGCAATACGTGCCAAGTCGTTTATCCTTCAAGGTTGCGGTTCCGTATCTCCAGAACCTATTTTCACAACGAAGCCCAGCGATTTGCGCTGGGCTGATTTAGATTTCCAAGCCACCCTGACACTTTGGCGATTCGCCAGTTTTCAGGAAAACCACATGGGTTTTGGCCTAGAAGTGTGTGCCATATGGGAATTTGCCAATAACGTCAAGGGCACAAGGGGTAAATAACCCCTTAAGACACAGCATCCATTGCTTTGGCAATATCAGATGCAACACCATCAATGGTGCCAAGCCCGTCAACCTGTTGCAACAAACCCTTGGCGTAATAATAGCCCAACAATGGCGATGTATCTTTGTAATAAGCCATCAAGCGAATTTTCAACGCATCCGCGTTGTCATCTGCGCGTGCTTCCTTGCCTGCGGCAACGGCTTCTTGTGCGCGACCAACGATGCGATCAACCAAGATATCATCATTCACCTGCAACTGGATAACGGTATCCAGCTTTTGCCCAACACGATCCAACAAATCACCCAATGCATCGGCCTGTGCCAATGTGCGTGGGAACCCGTCAAAGATGAAACCATTGCCAGCGTCACCGCCAGTGAGCTTTTCTTCGATCAAACCGATCACGATTTCATCCGTGACCAATTCACCGCGTTCCATCACTCCTGCAACCATCTTGCCCATTTCGGTGCCTGATGATTTCGCGGCGCGTAGCATATCACCGGTGGATAATTGCACCATGCCACGTTCGGCAACCAAACGTTCTGCTTGTGTACCTTTACCTGCGCCCGGTGGGCCTAAAAGAATAATGTTCATTGGCGCGAGCCCTCCCAAACTAGCGACGTGGCTTTCTGCGGCGTGCCTTTGCACGGTTCTTGCCCGTCAATTTCGAACGCTCGATCAAGCCTTCGTATTGATGTGCTAGCAGATGTGACTGCACTTGGTTAATGGTATCCATTGTCACACTCACCACAATTAGTAGCGAAGTACCACCAAAGTAGAATGGAATCGCCAGCTGACTACGCAAAATTTCGGGCAACAAGCACACGAAAGACAGATAAGCCGAACCAAGAACCAAAATACGTGTGGTTACATAGTCCAAATATTCCTGTGTTTTTACACCCGGGCGAATCCCTGGCACAAAACCATTTTGCTTTTTCAGATTATCCGCAACCTCATCCGATTTAAACGATACGTTGGCGGTGTAAAAATAGCTAAAGAACACGATCATCAACACAAAGAACACCAAATACAATGGTTGTCCCGGCCCCATATAGGCCAACAAAGCGTTCATGAACGGTGATGTTTGCGTGCCAGAAAACGTCGAAACGGTTGTGGGCAACAACAACAATGCAGAAGCAAAGATCGGTGGGATCACGCCCGCTGGGTTCAATTTGATCGGCAGATGGCTTGATTCACCACCATAAACCTTCATGCCCACTTGGCGTTTGGGGTATTGGATGTGGATCTTGCGCAATGCGCGTTCCATGAACACGATAAACGCAATCACGGCGACGATCATAACCATCACGCCAATAATCACCGCTGGTGACAATGCGCCAGAACGCCCTTGCACGAAAAACTGCGCCAAGGCAGCAGGCAATTCGGCAACGATGCCCACGAAAATGATCAATGAAATACCGTTACCAATGCCGCGTGCGGTGATTTGTTCACCCAGCCACATCAGGAACATCGTACCGCCCACCAACGTGATGATACATGGCAATTGGAATGTCAGGAAACCTGGTGAATGCGCCAGATCGCTGGCCTCGATCCCTTTGGACAGGCCATATGCCTGAAAGAACGCCAATAAAACCGTACCATAACGGGTGTATTGGTTGATTTTCTTGCGCCCTTGTTCGCCTTCTTTTTTCAACTGCTCCAATTGCGGCACCATCGCCGTCATCAACTGAACAATGATCGAAGCCGAAATATAAGGCATGATTCCCAGCGCAAAGATCGCCATACGGCCAATCGCACCGCCAGAGAACATGTTCAAAATGCCGCCAACGCCTGTTTGTGCCTGCTCAACGAATTGGCGTAACGCTTCTGCGTCGATGCCCGGAACAGGGATGAATGTACCAATGCGGTACACGATTAACAGACCAAGTGCGAAAAGAATGCGTTGTTGCAATTCTTTTGCTTTACCAAATGCACCCCAGCTTAGGTTGGATGCCATTTGTTCTGCGGCTGAAGCCATGTTTAGTAAACCTTTCAAAAACAAACGTCGCGATATCCTGTTTCCAGATACCGCGACGCAAGAAACTGTTTGAAATGTAAGTCGCGATGGCGCGACCTACAAGTGTTATTCCGCCGCTGCTTGAGCTTTTGGCGCAGTTGTTACTGTCAGTTTACCGCCAGCTTTTTCAACAGCAGCGATTGCTGATTTAGAAGCACCGGAAACTGTGATGTCCAGCTTCGCTTTCAACTCGCCTTTGGCAAGGATGCGAACGCCGTCTTTCACGCGACGAACCAAACCTGATTCAACCAAAACAGCCTCTGTAATTGGCTTTTTCGCGTCCAGTTTTTTCTCGTCGATAAATTTCTGCAACAGACCAAGGTTCACAACAGCATGTGTTTTGGCGTTGATGTTGTTAAAGCCGCGCTTTGGAAGCCGCATATACAATGGCATTTGACCGCCTTCGTAACCGTTCAATGATACACCTGAACGTGATTTTTGGCCTTTGATACCACGACCACCCATTTTACCTGTACCAGAACCTGGTCCACGGCCAATGCGCTTGCGTTTTTTGTTGGCACCTTTGTTATCTGAAAGCTGATTCAGTTTCATGTCGCTATCTCCTTTTGCCGGAACTACCCCCGATTAGCGACAAAGGGGCAAACACGGCGTTTCACAAAATTGATTCTGGTAATCCAGAACCACTTGGGGCGTATACGCGCCAATGCATCGGGTTTCAAGACCCAACAGCGCACGCAAGTTTAACTAAATCACAACCCATGGCGCGTATAACAATCCCCGAGCTCACTGTGGTAAACCTTTGCACGCTTAACAAACGTGCGATACGCCATAACCGATACGATCATCTGTGCACCGGATTAAAGCCCCGGCGCACACGGTTCAGGATTTCTCCCCTGTACGGCAACACCGCAACGGCGGGCCTGCCAATTACCATAACGATGACAATAATCGCTGTCCCCTGCCAATGCACCCCACATTGGCGGGCGCTTTGCGTGGCGCAAAACCCGCGCCTTGGTTTATTATTTCAAAAACCGTGATAAACCGCTTTGCCTTGGGGCAATTTTCGCTAGCGTGACGATAAATTGATTTTAGGTTTCAATATGTCCCCACGCTGGTTGGTCTTTGCCCCTGTTATTTTTCTGCTTCTGTGGTCTGGTGGCTATACCGTTGCGAAAATCGCGCTGGAATCTGCCGAACCGATGACGCTGCTTGCGCTGCGATACGGCTGTGTCTTGGCCATTATGATCCCGCTGTTTTTCATCATCCGCCCCCCCCTGCCCGAACGACGTGTCGATTGGATGCATCTGGCAATCGTCGGCTTTTTAATCCAAACCGTATATTTCGGATTTTGCTGGTTGGCGTTTCGCGTGGGCGTGGCGGCGGGAACCGTAGCACTTGTCATGTCATTTCAGCCCGTGTTGGTTGCATTGATTGCACCGCGCTGGACGGGTGAACCCGTTGGCATGCGCCGTTGGATTGGTCTGATCATCGGATTGGTCGGCACGGCAATCGTGATCAATTCCCGAACCGAGGTTTCTGGCGCTGGCCTGATCGGCTATTTCTTTATGATCATGGGATTGCTTGGCATGACCATTGCATCGCTTTGGGAAAAACGCTTTGGGCGCTCGCATCACCCGATCACGCAAAACATGATCGGATATGGCGCAGGCTTTATCGGGGTTTTGCCATTCATGTTGACGCTCGACACAATGCATATCGATTGGAATTGGGAATTTGGCATTGCGGTGGCCTATCTGGTGTTGGGCAATTCGATCCTTGCCATCGGATTGCTGCTCGCCATGATCCGCGCGGGTGACGTCAGCGCGGTAAGCTCGCTGATGTTCCTCGTCCCGCCCATCGCCGCCCTGATGGCGTGGATCGGCCTTGGCGAAATCCTTCCGCCCATTGGCTGGCTTGGCATGGTGATCGCAGCGGTGGGTGTCTATCTGGCAACGCGCAAGAATGCGGTGGGGTAATTTGGGTTGCTCAACATGGTACCGAACAAACGGTTCAGGATATTTTCCAGCGTCGTTTCCAATCAAGCCCTACCATAACACATTGACGTATCGTGCCGTTCCAATCCACCTCAAACCCCGCATTGCGCATGGCATCCGCGAGTTCTTGACCAATCGCAACATCGGCTGTTTCTGATCGCGCATCCAATGCGCTACCATAATGAAAGTTTATATCCGCACCATCGACCACAGCTTCTGTTGCTTGTTGATGGAAAAATACATATCCGCGGGCAGGCGTTTTATTTTCTTGGTTATACGCCTTAATTTCATCGTTTATTTCCAAGCTTCCGCACGTGCCGCAGCATGAAAAATTCTGTCTTGCGACAATACCGTTTTGCTCTAATGCGTTCATCGCATGCGTCAGCCGATCAAAATCCGTTTCTACGGGCCAGCTTTCTTGTTCCACAATTAACTCTTGGATCGCATCATCAACCAATTGTTCGACATCTGACTCTGTTACGGTTTCATCATCGCGAAACGCGTGCTTTGCCGCAGCGATGATACCCGCTTTGCTATCATAACCACCGCGCACCATATGGTGGACATATTGGTGATTAAGCAATCGAAGCTCTTCTTCGATCCCACCCCTCTCAGGCGGCTCTCCCCCCGCTTCTTTGATTGAAGCGGTGAATAGTGATTTGATAAATGAAATAAGACCCATCATTACCCCCAAGCCACAGTGACGAATAACAACCTGATCCCAAATCGTTCAAAATTCAACACTGAACTCAGCGCGAATATTTCATTCAAATCAAATTTAAAATATGGCTTTGCTTAATGAACGTAATCCCAACAAAAAACGCCCCGCAGTTTCCCGCGAGGCGCTTAATTCTATAACAAAGTCTACAGGTCCGGTATTTTGCCTTGCGGCAAAAAACCACTAACCCTTCTCTTCGATGATCTCCACCATGTGGGAAATCTTGCGCACCATGCCGCGCACTGCTGGTGTATCTTCCAGCTCGCGTGTTTTGTGCATTTTGTTCAGGCCAAGACCGATCAGCGTTTGACGCTGTTTGGCTGGGCGACGGATTGGTGAACCAATCTGTTTTACTACGATCGTTTTTGCCATGGTTTAAGCCTCCGCAGCTTCTTTAGGCAGAATGTCAGAGACCTTCTTGCCGCGACGCTGTGCAACATTGCGTGGTGATGCTTCTTTGGTCAGACCGTCCATCGTTGCGCGGATCATGTTATATGGGTTTTGTGACCCAATTGATTTCGCAACAACGTCTTGTACGCCAAGCATTTCGAAAACGGCACGCATTGGACCACCTGCGATGATACCAGTACCTTGTGGTGCTGTGCGCATCACAACTTTACCTGCGCCGTGACGACCATTTACGTCGTGGTGCAATGTACGACCTTCACGCAATGGAACGCGGATCATTTGGCGTTTTGCTTGTTCGGTCGCTTTGCGAATGGCTTCTGGAACCTCTTTCGCTTTGCCTTTACCGAAACCAACACGGCCTTTTTGATCGCCAACAACAACCAATGCCGCAAAACCAAAGCGCTTACCGCCTTTTACTGTTTTGGACACACGGTTGATTGCAACCAGACGATCTGCAAATTCAGGTGCTTCATCGCGTTCGCGACGTCCACCACGGTTATCTTCTCTAGCCATTGCGGCCTCCTAAGATTGGGCATTGCCCGTTAATTTCAATCCAAGTGGGATAAAACATCCCCCGGATCATCGAGGAGGGCAGAACGCCCTCCTGCAATTTTAGAATTTCAGACCGCCTTCGCGGGCTGCGTCTGCAAGTGCTTTTACTTTGCCGTGGAAGATGAAACCACCACGGTCGAAATAACACTCTGCAACACCTGCTTTTTTCGCACGTTCTGCGATTGCAGAACCCACTTTGGCAGATGCTTCAACATTGTTTTTGCCAACAACGCCCAGTGCTTTTTCAAGGCTGGATGCTGATGCCAATGTTACGCCGCTCACATCATCGATCAATTGAACGCTGATGTTTTTAGATGAACGGTGTACGCTCAAACGTGGGCGACCATTAGCCACCTTACGCATTTTGTTCCGGTTGCGCATGCGGCGCTTGAGGAACAGAGTTCTTCGAGAAATAGCCATATTATGCGCTCCTTACTTGGTTTTACCTTCTTTGCGGAAGATATATTCGTCTTTGTATTTGATACCTTTGCCTTTGTATGGCTCTGGCTTACGGTATTCGCGAATTTTCGCAGCAACCTGACCAACAGTTTGTTGATCAATACCTTCGACGATGATTTCAGTTGGCTTTGGTGCAGTCACAGTTACTGTGTCTGGAACCGCAAAAATAACGTCATGTGAAAGGCCAAGTGCCAATTTCAGGTTTTTACCCTCCATTGCGGCACGATAACCAACACCGTTAATTTCCAGCTCTTTCTTAAAGCCTTCGGTCACACCTGTTACCAAATTGGCAACCTGTGTGCGTGACATGCCCCACTGTTGACGTGCACGTTTGGATTTACCGCGTGGCATTACTTGTACCGCGTTGTCTTCCAATGTGATTGTTACGTCGTCAGTTGCTTTAAAGGTGCGAACACCCTTTGGGCCTTTGATTTCGACAGTTTGACCAGAAACAGATGCTGTTACACCTGATGGTAGTGAAACTGGTTTTTTACCAATACGAGACATCAAAACCCCCTTAGAAGATTGTGCACAACACTTCACCGCCAACATTGGCAGCACGTGCTTGTGCATCTGACATCACGCCTTTTGGCGTCGAAACGATTGCAACACCGAGACCTTGACGAACTGTTGGGATCTCTTTGGACGCGGAATAAACACGACGACCAGGTGTAGAAACACGTTTCAGTTCTTTGATCACAGGTTCACCGTCGAAGTATTTCAAAGAAATCTCCATTTCAGGGTGGCCTGCATCGGATGTTGATGGTTCATAACCGCGGATATAGCCTTCGTTCGCAAGAACGTCGAGCACCCAACCACGCAGTTTTGACGCTGGTGTTTTTACAGTTGACTTGCCGCGCAATTGAGCATTGCGGATGCGTGTCAACATATCACCGATAGGATCGTTCATAAATTCTCTCCCTTACCAGCTTGACTTGACCATGCCAGGAATCTGACCGTCAGACGCCAATTGGCGCAACGCGATACGTGACATTTTCAGTTTACGATAATAAGCCTTCGGACGACCCGTGATCTGACAACGATTGTGCAGACGAGTTGCAGAAGAATTGCGTGGTAGTTCGGCCAATTTCATGCCGGCCTTGAAACGCTCTTCTACTGGAAGATCTTTATTGTTGATGATTTCTTTCAACGCGGCGCGTTTAGCAGCATATTGTGCGACTAATTTTTCACGCTTTACCTGACGTTGAACCATTGCAGCTTTTGCCATAGTGTCTCTCCTTCCGCGATCAGTTAGTGAAAGGCATGTTGAATTGCTTCAACAGGCTCTTTGCTTCTGCATCTGAATTTGCGGTCGTGCAGATTGCGATGTCCATGCCCCACATTTCGTCAACTTTATCAAAGTTGATTTCTGGGAACACGATATGCTCTTTCAAACCCATGGCATAGTTGCCATTGCCGTCAAAGCTCTTGCCTGACACACCGCGAAAGTCGCGGATACGAGGCATAGCAACGGTGATCAAGCGATCCAAGAATTCGTACATCTTGGCGCCGCGCAACGTTACCTTACAACCCAAAGGCATGTCTTCACGAACGCGGAAACCAGCGATTGATTTCTTTGCTTTCGTGATCACAGCTTGCTGACCTGCGATTGCAGTCATGTCAGCAACAGCAGAACGGATTTTTTTGGTGTCATTAACAGTTTCACCAACACCCATGTTCAACACGATTTTTTCCAATTTTGGGATCATCATGTCGTTCTTGTATGCATACTCTTCTTTCAAAGCAGCGCGCACAGTGTCTGTGTAAACAGTTTTCAAACGTGGAGTATAATCAGCCATCGATCAACGCTCCTGATTTTTTAGCAAAGCGTACTTTCTTGTCGCCTTCCATTTTGAAACCAACGCGTGTTGCGCCGCCTTCTTTTGGATCAACGATTGCCAAGTTTGACAATTGGATTGGCATGTCCGTTGGAACACGACCACCCTGTGACGCTTGTGATTGTTTTGTGTGACGGATCGCTTGGTTTACACCAGTTACGATTGCCTTGCCTGTTGACGTGTTCACAGATGCGATAACGCCTTCTGTGCCTTTGTCTTTACCAGTTAGGACAATAACCTTGTCACCCTTTTTCAATTTCGCAGCCATCTTACAACACCTCCGGTGCAAGTGAGATGATTTTCATGAAGTTTTTCGCGCGCAATTCACGAACAACTGGGCCAAAAATACGTGTGCCCATTGGTTCATTTGAATTGTTCAAGATAACAGCAGCATTACGATCGAAACGAATTGCTGTGCCGTCTTCACGACGAACTTCTTTGGCTGTACGTACAACCACTGCCTTGCGAACGTCACCTTTTTTCACGCGACCACGTGGAATGGCTTCTTTCACAGAAACGACAATAACGTCTCCAACAGAAGCATACTTCCGCTTAGAGCCGCCTAAAACCTTGATGCACTGAACACGGCGAGCGCCGCTGTTGTCAGCTACATCCAGATTTGTTTGCATCTGAATCATTGAGTTTCCTCCGACCTTTGGGGACGATGCAATTTACGCCCCACGGTTTCGTTAAACCGGTTGGTTTGCTGCGGGCTTACGCCTCTGGCAAAACCTCCCAGCGTTTCGTTTTAGAGATAGGGCGGCATTCTTGAATGCGAACCTTATCGCCGATCTTAAAAGTGTTCTTTGGATCGTGGGCCCGGTATGTTTTGGACTTACGGATCGTTTTTTTCAAAACTGGGTGCTGAAACGCACGTTGAACAGAAACAGTGATTGTTTGTTCGTTTTGATCGCCGGTCACAGTGCCGTTAAGTATACGCTTTGGCATCTTACGCTTCCTTTTCAGCAGCTGCAGCAGCAGCCTTTTGGTTCAAAATAGTTTTTACACGTGCAGCTTCGCGACGCGCAGCTTTCATACGTGCAGTACCTTCCAACTGACCAGTGGCCTGTTGGAAACGCAGATTAAACTGCTCTTTTTTCAACTGAGACAGCTCTTCTTGAAGCTGATCAGGCGTCTTATCGCGTAGTTCGTTGGCATTCATAGCCTTTTCCTTTCAACATCACTGGTAGGCCCCATTTGCATGTGCAACGCACACGCGCAGGTCACCGTGATTCCAGTGGAGTACATGATGAAGGCGCTCTTTAGCGGGGATTCCCCAATATGGCAAGGGGTTATGGCGGGAAACTGTATTTCCTTGCCGAATATGGGGGCAGTCAAAAAAATGTTAACTTGATTTAAACAATTTAGTGTATATGTAGAACTCAAAGGTACCTCTCCAATGATAAGAGCCCAAGGGGCTCTCCGTAAGGTAGTTGGAGAGGTCAATTTCTTAATAGTAGTGTCTTAATAGTAGTGTCGTGAACCACTTCTGAATATATCGAACTCACTTCGAATTAGATGTCTGATCATATCATATGCAGTGGTGTCTTGTCGCTCCCATTTGCGGTAAACAGCCCAGTTTAAGTAATCAGCTATTTGCAAACCATAATGCGCCTTAGATGCATGGTGCATAATTCTGTAGGGTGTTCCTGGCGCTAACCGATCTGCCAAAAATAACTTTATTGCCTTTTCAACCGCATTTCTTTTCTTCTTTATAGGCAATGAGTCAGTAATGACCACAACTTCATCTAACTTTGAACCCGCATTTTTGATCGCGTAGTCCAGTACATAACTCATCATTTTTGGATAGAATTTTTCGGGAACTTGAAGAGCTGGCCCTGTTTTAGATTTTTCAACGACAACTACATCCACTGATTTCTCGGACACCCCTTCGGCCAAAAGATTTAACACTCGGTTTCGAACATGTTTATTATCCTCAGCGCAATGAAAGTACTCAAGATCAATTCGAGGTTTCTTGGTATATTCGATCAAATCATATTTATACGTATCTAACTTCGTATGAAGCTCAAACGGCCGTGTCATCGCCACACATGTGATTGTGTAATACTTTGTACCTGTTGCGGAAAAGTTCAAATCTCCGCCTTCGTCGAGAAATATGTAAATAGGCAATGTGTTTTCTTCTAAGAAAGTTTGGTGATGCTCTAAAAAGTATAATCTGAAACACTACTAATCAAAGGTTAACAACTGAACATTTAGAGAATTTTAAATAAAATCGAAAACTTAGGTGAACCTGCTTCCCCTTTCCCCCAACAACAACCTTGACCCACATCAAAGACGCCGAACCGTAATATGTTAGAATGCTCTTAAATCAAAATGGAAAGGGTAAAACATGTTTCGTAAAATCGTTATTGGACTTGATGGATCAGCGATGTCTGAAACCGCGTTGCAAATGGCCTGTGATTTGGCGGGGAAATATGGGTCTGAGTTGCATTTGGTGCACACCCCCCAGCCCCAAACCGTGGCCTATGCCATGGGGGCGGTTGGTGGGTATCATGCTGTCACCACCATGCCAGACCCATCAGAGGTGAAAGAGGCATCTGATAAAATCATCAATTCCGGCAAAGAGATCGCAAAATCCATGGGGCAGACCATCACCCACACCCATTCCGATATCGGCGACCCTGCAACGGAAATTGTGAAGGTTGCCGAAAACTGTGGTGCGGATTTGATTGTCACAGGGCGCCGTGGGCTTGGCACCATTGGTAGTTTGATCCAAGGCAGCACATCACAAAAAATCAACCATCTGGCAAAATGCGCGTGTTTGACGGTGGCTTGATCGGTGACATTGCCCAACGCGGTGTGGTCGAAACTTCGTTTTGCCTATACCGCGGCGCTGCTTACCCTACTCCGACAGGTGGTAATTAAAACTCACCGATATCCGTTCATCATCGGACATGTTCATTGGCACCTCGTGGCGCAGCCAACTTTCCCAGAGCAGAACATCACCAACGCTTGGTTCAACATAAACAAAATTGCGTTGATCCTTGCGCGCGTCTTTCTTGCGAATGGGTGCTGCCATCATCATTGCGGATCGCGGATCTTCGAATTTGATCGCGCTCGCATCTGTTGGCATGGTCACATATGTTGTGCCGCTGATCACGCTGTGGGGGTGAATGTGGGATGTATGAATCCCACCCGTTGGCAGGATATTAATCCAGATTGTATCAAGTGTGAGCGATTTGCCATCCAGATCAAATTCCAAATCTTTGGCAAATTCGGCCACATGTTTATCCAATGCCGCAACCACGTCCTTAAATATCGGAAAGCGCCACGCCAAATCATCAAGCGATGCATAACTGGTGTAGCCTGGAAAATCGTTTTCCTCGCACCATTCTTGCCCCGCCTCGTCATCTTCGGCGATGGACAGACAAGTGTTTTCCAATTCCCCCGCATCAATGGCATCACCATGCGCATTCAGCGTGGATTGATATAGGCGGGTCACAAAGAGAGATTCGATCTGGGTCATGCCCTTTCATAGCGCAAGGCAAATGCCAAACGCCAGCTAGAACAGCCCATTATCATTTGCCGATACGTCAATGATAGTTTGCAATACATCCCAATGTTCCACGACCTTGCCCGCATCATCAAATCGAAAAATATCGATACCTGCGTAATTATCGCTATTGGGCCAGATTTGTTCACAATGGAGCACGACCAAATCGCCCTCAGCCACGGCGCGGTGAAAAATCACATGCTTGTCTGGATATTCCGCTGCCATACGTTCGAAATAATCGATAAACGCCTGTTTGCCATCGGCGACATGGGGATTGTGTTGAATATATTCATCCCCCGCATATGTCGCAATCGCCTCTGCGGGTTTGCATTGATTAAACATCATATCATAAAACGCCATGGCATTGGCTTTGTTAGTGTCTTGTTGGGTCATGAGTGGCTCCTTTAGAACAGGATAGCGCCATTATGAAAATGCAAAAACCCCCAACCAAATGGTCAGGGGTTTTAAATTTTTTAAACTGGTGTGCAGCCCCAGATTTTCGCTTGCGCGTAAATTAGGCTAACGAACGAAGTTCGCTGCTTACCAATCTTCGCGTTGAACGACGCGTGTTTTTACAGGCAATTTCATTGCAGCAAGGCGCAACGCCTCAACAGCAACGGCCTCTGACACACCGTCGATTTCAAACATGATACGGCCTGGTTTTACTTTGGCTGCCCAAAATTCCACAGAACCTTTACCTTTACCCATCCGAACTTCGGTTGGTTTTTTGGTGACAGGAAGATCTGGGAAAATACGGATCCAAACACGGCCTTGACGTTTCATGTGACGTGTCATCGCGCGGCGAGCCGCCTCGATTTGACGTGCAGTGATACGCTCTGGCTCGATTGTTTTCAAACCGAATGAACCAAAGTTCAGATCAGAACCGCCCTTGGCTTGGCCTTTGATACGACCTTTAAACGCCTTGCGGAATTTAGTACGTTTTGGTGAAAGCATTATATCTCTCCCTTTCGCTTAACGGCGTGGCGGGCGATTGCCGCCTTGTGGACGTGGCCCACCGCTGTTTTGCATTTCTTCTACACGGCGATCGCGCGCGGCTGGATCATGTTCCATGATCTCACCCTTAAATATCCAAACTTTGATACCGATGATACCATAAGCTGTCAGACCTTCTGCACGTGCATAGTCGATGTCCGCACGCAATGTGTGCAACGGAACACGACCTTCGCGGTACCATTCAGTACGCGCGATTTCAGCACCACCAAGACGACCAGCACAGTTGATACGAATACCAAGCGCGCCCATACGCATTGCGTTTTGCACAGCACGTTTCATCGCACGACGGAAAGACACACGGCGTTCCAGCTGTTGTGCAACTGATTCAGCAACCAATTGCGCATCCATTTCTGGTTTGCGCACTTCGACGATGTTCAGGTGCAATTCTGACTCTGTCAGGGCTGCAACCTTTTTACGCAAAGTTTCGATATCCGCGCCTTTTTTACCGATGATAACACCAGGACGTGCAGAGTGGATTGTCACGCGGCATTTTTTGTGTGGGCGTTCAACGATCACACGTGCAACACCGGCTTGCATGCACTCTTTCTTGATGAATTCACGGATTTTGATGTCTTCCAACAACAGGTTACCATAGTTTTCGCCTTCGGCGTACCAGCGGCTATCCCATGTACGGTTGACTTGCATACGAAAGCCAATTGGATTGATCTTTTGACCCATTATGCTTGCTCCTCTGATGGCTGACGCACAAGAATAGTAACTTGGGCGAAAGGTTTCAGGATTTTACCGTAACGACCACGTGCCCGAGGACGACCACGTTTCATTGTTAGGTTTTTGCCAACATAAGCTTCTGCAACGATCAATTCGTCAACATCAAGATTATGGTTATTTTCGGCATTCGCGATTGCAGATTGCAACGTTTTCTTTACGTCTTCTGCGATACGCTTTTTCGAGAATGTCAAATCAGCAAGCGCTTTTTCAACTGGCTTGTTGCGGATCATTTGCGCAACCAAGTTCAGCTTTTGCGGGCTGGTTTTCAGCATACGAGAAACGGCATACGCTTCGTTCTCTGCTACGCGACGAGGGTTCTTAGACTTACTCATGGCTTATTTCCGCTTCGCTTTTTTATCAGCCGCGTGACCGTAATATGTACGTGTCGGGCTGTATTCACCAAATTTCTGGCCAATCATATCTTCTGATACGTTTACCGGAATGTGCTTTTGGCCGTTATAAACGCCGAAAGTCAGACCAACAAATTGTGGCAGAATCGTCGAACGACGAGACCAGATTTTAATTACATCATTGTTACGGCCAGATTCGCGAACTGCTGCGGCTTTTTTAAGCACGTAAGCATCGACAAATGGGCCTTTCCATACTGAACGAGACATCGATTAACGACCCTTCTTCTTGGCGTGACGCGAACGGATAATGTATTTATCCGTGGTCTTGTTGGAACGGGTGCGTGCACCTTTGGTTGGCTTACCCCATGGTGTCACTGGGTGACGACCACCGGATGTACGACCCTCACCACCACCATGTGGGTGATCGACAGGGTTCATAACCACACCACGCACAGACGGGCGGATGCCCTTGTGGCGGTTACGGCCAGCTTTACCAAGGTTTTGGTTGCTGTGATCAGGGTTTGATACAGCGCCCACAGTGGCCAAGCATTCTTGGCGCACCAAACGCAATTCACCAGAAGACAGGCGGATCTGCGCATAGGAACCATCACGACCAACAAATTGAGCATAAGTACCAGCAGAACGTGCAAGCTGTGCACCCTTACCTGGTTTCAATTCGATGTTGTGAATGATTGTACCGATTGGCAAACCAGTAAAAGGCATTGTGTTGCCAGGCTTAACGTCAGCCTTAGCAGAAGAGATCACCTTGTCACCAATTGCCAAACGTTGTGGCGCGATGATGTAGGATTGTTGACCATCTTCGTAGCGGATCAAGGCGATGAATGCTGTCCGGTTAGGGTCATATTCGATACGCTCAACTGTCGCTGGTACGTCAAATTTGTTACGTTTAAAGTCAACGATACGGTACAGGCGTTTCGCCCCACCGCCTTTGCGACGCATAGTGATCCGTCCGGTATTGTTACGACCGCCGTTTTTTGTCAAACCCTCTACGAGTGATTTAACTGGGCGACCTTTCCAAAGCTCGGAACGGTCAATCAGAACCAACCCACGTTGGCCTGGCGTCGTCGGTTTATACGACTTAAGTGCCATTCTTTCTGTCTTCCGTTTTGTGTTCGACACCGAAAAATTCGGGCCGAAAGTTTGCGCGGCCCCGTAGGTCCGCAAGTGTATGTGGCCCCTTATGCGATAACGCCATAGGTCCACGGTTATTCAGGGAAAACCCCAATTATTCCAAAACCAAACGGCCTCGGAACGAATCCGAAGCCGGCTGATTGGTGGGGAGTATCAGGGTTGGGGGGTGGTGGCAAGTGGTTGGGTGGTGTTTTTGTTGGGGATTGGCGGGATGTTTAACTATAGGGGATCAATCCAACGTCGCACAAGCGTCCCGCGCCTGACAACGATGATTGAATGCAATCTATCGCCGCCCCAAGGTCAGGCGCTCTTGTGCCGATAACCCCCAACCTTGATCCACATCAACACATGCCCTGCCCGTATGGTGTATACTGTCCCTATCACTTTTGATCTCAGAGGAGACGACGATGTATGATCATATTCTTATCCCTGTCATTTTTGATGATGGGCATGACACTGCCAAATCATTTGAAGTGGCAAAAACATTGGGCAGCAAGGCCGCTAAATATACCATTTTGCATGTGTTGGAAAACATCCCCAATTACGTGAATGTTGAAATCCCCGCATCCACATTGGCAGAGGCGCGCAAATATGCGCTCGACTCGCTCAATGACATTGCAAAGGCGATCCCAAGTGCCAAGGCAGAGCTGATTGATGGCTATTCAGGGCGTTCAATCGTTAATTATGCAGATGACAATCACGTCGATTGTATTGTCATGGCATCACATCAACTGGGGCTATCGGATATTTTCCTTGGCTCCACCGCGGCCAAGGTCGTGCGCCACGCGAAATGTTCAGTGCATGTGATCCGATAAAAAAAGCCCCCCGCATTTGCGAGGGGCTCTTTATTTCACGGATGTGAGCGTTTCAAAAAATCCATGTATCGTTACGCATTTAGCGATATTTATACCCGAGCAATTCAGCCAAAATGTATTGCTCTTCTATGCGAAGCCCGACACGGCGCATTACGTAGTGGGAAATCCACCATTCAGTTGTCGCTCCTGTTAAAAATATCAAAAAATAAGCCAAGGCACGCATATGATTTCCCAATCAATATATGGGTTAAGTTTACTGGGAGCGATGTTGCAAGCAACCTCATTTTTTGTAACCGCGTGATAGGGTTAACATGAGCGCTAACAAAAAAACCCCCCGCAATTGCGAGGGGCTCTTCATTTTTCAAAAACGGGTCTGTTTACAGACCAGTTGATACGTCGATTGTGTTACCTTCTTCCAAAGTCACATAGGCTTTTTTAACGTCTTTACGTTTACCCAATGCGCCACGGAAGCGTTTCACTTTACCTTTGGTGATGGTCGTGTTCACGGCCTTCACCTTGACGTTGAACAATGTTTCCACTGCTTCTTTGATCTGTGGTTTGTTCGCTTCGATCGCTACTTCGAAAACAACTGCGTTATGTTCAGACGCCATTGTTGCTTTCTCTGTGATGATCGGCTTGCGGATCACATCGTATAGTTCTGCTTTCGTGCTCATTTTAAGCGAGCCTCCAATGCTTCGGCGCCTGCTTTGGTCAAAACCAAAGTGTTCGCTTTTAGAATGTCATAGACGTTCGCACCTTGGCTTGGCAAAATGTTCAAACCGTCGATGTTACGTGATGCCATTGCGAAGTTTTCGTTCACATCTGCACCGTCGATAATCAACGCTTTTTTCCAACCCAAGTTTGCAACTGTCTTTGCCAGATCTTTGGTTTTTGCGTTTGCCAATTCAACAGTATCGACAATCACCAATTCACCAGCAGTTGCTTTTGCAGACAATGCGTGTTTCAGACCCAGCTTGCGGAATTTTTTGGTCAAATCATGCGCGTGGCTGCGCACTTTTGGACCTTTGTAAACACCACCACCGCGAAAGATCGGCGCCGAACGTGCACCGTGGCGTGCGCCACCAGTACCTTTTTGGCGATAAATCTTCTTGGTTGAATAGCTCACTTCTGAACGTGTTTTTACTTTGTGTGTACCCGCTTGGCGTTTTGCCAATTGGTAACGCACAACACGGTGCAAAATGTCTGCACGTGGTTCAAGACCGAAGATCGCATCGTCAAGATCGATGGAACCCGCAGCTTTTGAATCCAATTTGATTACGTCGGCTTTCATTATTCTGCGCCTCCTTCAGCGGCTGTTTCAACAGCTGCGTCTTCTACTTGTGCTGCTGCTTGTTGGCTGCGCAAAGCAGCTGGGAAAGGAAGACCTTCTGGGGCTTTCTTTTTCACAGCGTCTTTCACAGTAACCCAACCACCTTTGTGGCCAGGAACAGCGCCTTTGATCATGATCAAGCCACGATCAACGTCTGTACGTACAACTTCCAAGTTTTGGGTTGTTACACGTGCAGCGCCCATGTGACCGGCCATTTTCTTACCTTTGAAAACGCGACCAGGTTCTTGACATTGACCTGTTGAACCGTGTGAACGGTGTGAAATTGAAACACCGTGCGTCGCACGCAAACCGCCAAAGTTCCAACGTTTCATCGCACCGGCAAAACCTTTACCGATTGATGTACCAGAAACGTCAACTTTTTGACCGTCCAAGAAGTGGTTCGCAGTGATTTCTTCACCAACTTCGATCAGGTTGTCAGCAGAAACGCGGAATTCCGCGATTTTGCGTTTTGGTTCTACTTTTGCTTTGGCAAAGTGGCCGCGCATCGCTGCGGATTGGCGTTTTGCTTTGGCAACACCCGCACCCAACTGAACAGCGGTGTAACCGTCTGTTTCGTTTGTGCGTTGTGACACAACTTGTAGGTTTTCCATTTGCAAAACGGTTACAGGGATCTGTTTACCGTCTTCCATGAACAAACGAGTCATGCCGATTTTTTTTGCAATTACTCCAGAGCGCATATCTCAATACTCCCTTAAAGTTTGATCTCAACATCCACACCAGCAGCAAGATCAAGCTTCATCAGCGCGTCTACTGTTTGTGGAGTTGGGTCAACGATGTCCAGCAGGCGTTTGTGCGTGCGGATTTCGAATTGTTCACGAGATTTCTTGTTTACGTGTGGGCCACGCAAAACAGTGAATTTCTCAATTTTGTTTGGCAATGGGATTGGGCCGCGTACTTGGGCGCCAGTCCGTTTGGCTGTGTTAACGATTTCCTCGGTGGACGCATCCAACACGCGGTAGTCGAAAGCTTTCAGCCGAATGCGAATATTTTGGCTTTGCATTTCTTGAGCCTTTCAAGGCGTTAGAGTTGATAGGTAGAGAACCGAACCACTCGGAACCCTACGTCGAACCCCAAGGGGCCCACCAAATCTGGCAGGCCCCAAAGGTATTTTTAATTCTTACGCGTGGATTTTAGAAACCACACCAGAACCAACAGTACGGCCACCTTCGCGGATCGCGAAGCGTAGGCCTGCTTCCATGGCGATTGGCGCGATCAGTTCTACGTCGAACTTCAAGTTGTCGCCTGGCATCACCATTTCTGTACCTGATGGAAGCTCAACAGTACCCGTTACGTCAGTTGTACGGAAGTAGAACTGTGGACGGTAGTTGGCAAAGAACGGCGTGTGACGGCCACCCTCATCTTTGGTCAGAATGTAAACTTCTGCTTCGAATTTGGTGTGTGGGTTCACTGATTTTGGCGCTGCCAAAACCTGACCACGCTCAACACCTTCACGGTCGATACC
>NZ_BMZF01000002.1 GCF_014652655.1 Paramylibacter ulvae | reverse complement strand
TCCCTTCCGGTAAGGGGGCTTTTAGTGTGACCCAACAAAACCCGCAACCCCTTTTTACAAAAAATACACATCTTTTCTGAAATTTTATACAACATACTGATAATAAACAAATTTAATCGATAAATGGGTGAGTGATACATCCACTTCGATGACGCGGAAGCAAGCAAACAACCCCAAAATATACGCAATACAAAGACTCGCCAATTGAATCGCACAGGATTCATTACTGGTTCCGCCAATATTTGCTGAATTTGATCACATGATTCATCGATTCCGCCCCGTTTTGACGGCGACTCGCTACGCTATGGCGATACGAGTCGCGAGAATCGGAATCACTTACTGCGATTAACGCGCTGAAAACTGAACCAACTGACCGTTTGGTATTTCAAAGCTATTCATCTGGGTTGGATCAGTGCCATCAACGATACATTTGAAACATCGTGACCATGCACCATGCCCAAATAACAATACAGTTGATTCTGAATTCGAAAGTATCGTTTGGTGCACATCCTTTACTCGCATTACGAAATCATCAAAGCTTTCTCCAAGCGGTAGGTTTTGTGGTGCATTATCCCAATCGTCACCATGCGATTTGCGCATTGTCGATTTTGGCATACCCTCAAGCGCACCAAAATCCAATTCGATCATGTTGGGTAAAACGGTTGGATTTTTCAAACCATGTGCAATTGCGGTTTGTGATGTACGTATTAGTGGCGAACAATAAACCGCATCAAACCCGATACCATCCAATGCATTAATGTTGTTTTGTAAAACTTGTGTTTCATTCGCATCGCGTGTTTCACATATAGATATGTCGCGGCGACCCTGTAAGCGGCCCTCTATATTCCAGGGGGTTTTAAAGTGGCGAATGAAATAGATATTTTTCACTTTTGAATTTGCCCCACCAATTCATTACACAGTGCCGTTAATTTTTTACGTTGGATTTTCCCAGTTGTTGTACGCGGCAACATTTTGAAGCTGAACGCTTGTTTTGGGATGCTTCCAATTTTTTGCTTTAACAGTGCAATACGCAATGCTGGCCATGACTTCCATTTTTCGGGCGATTCACTATCACCGGTTTCGACGCATAACACCGGAACCTCGCCCAAAATGCCCATCGGGTCATCCATTGCGCAAATTGCAAAACCGATTTCCCCCATATGGGGGCGCAGCACGTTTTCGATTTCATCGGGCGAATATTTTTCGCCACCCGAATTGATCGTTTCATCATACCGCCCCTGCACCACCAAATACCCCGTATCGGTTAGATAACCCAAATCATCGGTCACCAACCATCCATCCTTGAATGCGGCGGTGGTTTTTTCGGGGTTATTCCAATATTGATCCATTACATTTGGACCCAGAACAGAAATCAGACCGACCTGACCAACCGCAACCTCGTCATGTGTTTCAGGATCACGGATTATCACACGATGACCCGCAACTGGTTTGCCAGAACTGTGCAAATGATCGGGATCATTATGAAGTGCGATCAACGTGGTGCGTTGCGCCTCGCTTAATCCATAATTTAGATAAATTCGTGTATCAGGAAACAACGCGACCAGTTTTCGTTTTGCAGCAACAGAAACCGCTTGGCTCGCCATCTTGATAATTGCCAGTTGCGTATGCAAAGTGGCGAAATCCGCTTCGTGTTTATGCAACAATAACAAAATACCCGCTGCCGGCGATGACAACACATTGGCACCAGTTGCCGCCAAGCTGGTTAGTATTTTTTGCGGCATCAATGGACCTTCGTCCACCACCAATGTCGCGCCGAATGGCAAGGCAGTTCGAAACCGCCCCAAAGCAAAGGCATGATCCAAATTACCACAGACATATTCAATTGCATCATGCGTATATTCCATCGCTGGATTAATTGAATAAATCGGCGCGGCGAATGCGCGGTGGCTTAAGCACACGGCCTTGCGCGCGGATGTGGTGCCCGAGGTAAACAGCATGACGGCCAAATCATTCAACGCGGGCATGAATACATCCCCACCATCAACAAGATCAGATTGAATGGCATTATTGCCATCAATCAATTCAACGCCGCCATACACAGATTTAATGCGATCAAGCTCGGGCGCATCAATCGCGCCTGCTTCGGTCAAGATTGCATTTGGCTGTACCGTTTTAATCAATGGATCAATTGTTGCAAATTTTCTGGCATCAACAGGAATAAATACATGCCCCGCATAATGAATGCCAATCACGCTGGCCGCCGTCAGCAATTTGTCGTCCATGATCACCATAACACGACTGTTCGTGGACAGATGCGATAGCGAGGCAGCAATGCGTTTCGCATGATTGTTCAGTTCACCATACGATAATGATCGTTGTGAATTCGTGGAAATAATCGCGGCTTTATCTGGCCAACGCATAGCCGCATCGTAAAATAGCTTTGCAAAACACTGCGAAGACGTGTCGGCAGTATCAGTCGCCAAGTTCAAAGGTTTCATATCGTAGTCCGCTTCGCTGTGCTTCTAATATCAATACATCTGCGGGCTTGATATTACCCAAGTTCACGTTCGCCCCAAATCGGTTGATCATATACATCTGTGATTTTTGCGTTGGCGCTTCTAATATAAGACGTTCCAACGGTATTTGCGCACCGATGTCTTCGACCAGACCTGTGCGAATTTCACCAGACCCGCGAAAAATACCAGCGGTACCACTATCGCGTCCTTCGGCGATGACATAATCGGAACCTGCTGCTATCGCCTCGCCCAGACGTGAGATCCACACGGATGGTGCCATGATGGTATCCACATCTTTTGATCCAATTTCGGTAAACACCTGAAACCGATCCTTGGCACGATCAATGTATTTTAAGATTTCGTCGTGATGAATATCAATTGTTCCCGCCGATACCTCTATCGCGGCGACGCCATAACCTTCGACATATGTCATCAGGTCATCAAATTTGTCTTGCGAAATTGCTTTTTCCGTGAGGGTGCCACCAAAATAAACCGTGATCCCAGCGGATTGATAAAGTTCTACCTTTTCCTTAAGGCGCGGTGTCACATATGCCGAACCAACACCAAATTTGGCGACATCAATATAATCAGCATAATCGCTCAGCATCGCTTCGACATCACGCAATGTCGATCCCGTATCCGTCAAACACGTCAACCCATGTGTGCGTGGTTTTTGCGTGCGGGTCGGTATTGAAAGTTCCAATATACTATCCTTTAGCGAATTTATGCCGCGATTTTTGCGACAAGGTTGGACATAATAAACAAATCGTAATCTACTTCGTCATCAGGCACGAATTTGCGCCCCAAACGTGTATCGATGTCCGCCACAAATTCGGCAATGTCCAAAGAATCCAGCAACTCCAATTCGACCAAATTCATATCCATGGTTAATTCGCCAGGGTCTGCACCCAAAATTTGCTCCAGTGCGTCTTTGATAATTTGCACCGCTTCTTTTTCATTCATTTTCATTCACCTCTGGAATTAACATCACGTCAAATATATTGATTACCCATAACATAGGGCGTTTATTTGAAACGTACAGTCCCAGCGTATATATCAGCCCGCGTAACGTTAATTTTTTCGTTATAAACAATGGAAGTTTTACTCGAGTGAAAGTTTTGCAAATATGACACGCCAATCGGCATCGAACCGCAACAACCAGGCATCCTTGATTATTGATGGTGCGGATGCGTGGAGCAACTCTGTTAAAAACCCACTACGCAATTATCCAGGCCGCGTGGCAGAGGGTTCTGATGCCACCGATCGGTTATTTCCGTTGGCAAGCCCGACATATCCAACATTTGATGACATCCCTGATAATCCCAAAGTTTACGTCACCGGCACCTGCATCGCACGCACGATTGAAAATACATTATTGAAAACCAATGCAGTGCTGTTATCGCGCGACGATGGTTTGAAACGAAAAGAGGGTTCGGGGAATTTGTATGGTGTGCTGACAAAATACAATCTGCCCGCCATGGTGAACGAATTTATCTGGGCATTGAGCCCCGACCAAATGGCGCATACCCCCGATCAGTTTATCGAACATCGTCCAGGTGAATTTGTTGATTTACAGCTTGGCGGAACCGAGGTGCGCGGAAGCGTTGAAATGCTAACCGCACATCGGACATTATTTAATAATCTATATGCCAAATCACGTGACGCGGATGTGATCATCATTCCGCTGGCCGCGATCGAAGTTTGGTATGATACGCAATTTGATGTGTATCTCAATTACCGCCCATCGCGCAAAATGTGCATTGCAAATTCTGGGCGGTTCGAACTGCGCGTGTTGAATTATCAAGGTGTGATGGAACACTTGCAAACCCTGCACACATTGCTGCGTAAAACTTGCAAGCCAACAGCCAAGATTTTATATGCGATCACCCCTGCGGCCACCCCAATGACCTATCTTGATGCAGATGCAATGCATCAGTCTGTTTATACAAAATCGTTGCAACATGCCGCGATCCAAGATTTCCTTGCAACGATCAATGATCCGCAAGCGGGATATGTGCCGTTTTATGAAGCCAATATTTTGCAAGATCAGCGCGTGAATTTTATCCCGTTAGATTACCGCCACATGACCAAAGCCATTGGCATGCGCTACGTCGGTCAAATGATGAAAACATTGAAACCAAACGACATCACATTTTTAGAGGTGTATTCGATTGGAACAGCAAATGCATTGTTGCAAATTGACGAAAAGGACAAAGCGTTCGATGTGCTGAATAATCCCAAGCTGGATGGTTCGCAAAACATTGACTTGCTTGAGTTAAAGTCAAGCCTTGCCAGCAAACTATCCCAAACTGATATTGCGTTGGAATGTTATCGTAAAATTCTACAGTTTTCGCCAGATGATCCCGCAGAGTTGCTTTCTAAACTTGCCCATTCAGGATTGAAAATTGGAGCGTTGGAATTTGTGCGTGAAATGATTGATAGTTTTGCTCGCCAGTTCCCTGATGAAACAGACCATCTCGAATTGTTAAATTCGCTTTACTCCAAGCGTGCCAAAGATGTTGATCCCGCTGGGCGCAAGATGATTACACAACGCATGCACGCGTTATGGACAGAACAAAAATATGACGAAGTAATTCAACTGCTTGATCAACATAAAACCCTAACATCGCAAAACGCAAACCTGTGTTTTCAAAAAGGTCTGGCATATTCAAAGCTTCATCAAAGTGAGGCAGCCTTGGAAAATTTTGATCATGCCATCACACATTTCCCTGATCATCATCTCAGCCTTGAACGTGCAACCCTATTAGCCATTCAATTGGGCATGTTTGATCGTGCGAATGATTACATCAACTTACACGAAGCACGTTTTTTGTCGCGCATCGAACCGCGCGAACGAATGGCGGCGCAATACGAGAAAAAACGCAACAGCGCGTAAACGTTGCTGTTGCGTTTTGAAGTTTTAAAACTTGGCGATGATATTAATGAATGCGCCTTGGTCGTTATATGTAACATCGCGCAGATCGTCGGAGAATTTGCCAAAGTTATATCCAGCACCGATTTTCATGTTATTGCCAACATGGCGATAAATTGCGGTGGTAACACCTGTGTCGGTGCCGATGTCTTGGGCGTGTAACTGGCGGTATTCAACCAATGCATCCCATTTATGCACGATATGATAGCGCAGATTCACAACACCCAATGTGGCATTATTGGACACAAACCCATCACCATTATCCTGTTCAGAAAAACGTGCACCGATTTTGCCGCCCAATGTCCATTGGCGATTGATGTCATAGCTGGCATCAAGGCTAAAGATATGCGCCTTTTGGCGTGGGGAATTGTCAAAATTCGCACCATTGGTTGTGGTGGCGCTGGCGCGTTCCGTCATGTCATAAAGAAAGCTGTATTTCGCAAGCACATTCAAACGATCATGTTCAATCGGGCGATAAGCATAGCCTGTGGTGATTTCCACAAATTTCGCATCGGGTATGGATGCGGATGCGTTTTCGCTTTGGATTGCCTCGGCGCTAAACAACAAACGTGCGTTTTCGCTGATCTTATAGCGTGCGGTCAGATTGGCCGCGATCGTATCGGCATCTTTGTCTTGGCCCGTTTCCAAACCTTCATCCTTGCGATATTCAAGCCGTGTGCGCAGCGATAAATCTTCGTCGCGATAAATCGATCCAAGCGATAACGCCTTGCGATCAAATTCGGTATTGGTATTGGAATCGCGCACGCGGCCAAATTCAAACCCACCCGTAAATGTCAAAAAATCGCTAGCGATATAATCTGCACCATAGGTTGACGTTAGCGAGCGATGCACTCCAAATAAATCATAGGTGTTTTCACCATAAACCGTCAGGCTATCGTTCAGTCGCCGCCGTGCTCCCGCCACAAACGATCCTTTGTCACGGCCAACCAAATCATTGCCGCCAAATTCACGATCAGGGTCAAGCGTGTAACCAAAATAATAACTGTTATTATCATCGCGATCATATTGCGCCAAAGCACGCGCGCCCACACCCGTGCTCCCGTCAGATATTTCACCGCTCAGGCGCCAGTGATCATTCATTTGAACTTCGCCGCCAAATCCAACGCGGTTGTTTTTATCAAGCCCACCTTCATGGCGCAGGCTGGCCTGTGCAAAACCATAAACCTTGTAACGGTCATTGGGCTCATAGGTCAGGCGCACACCGATATCTGTGCGCTCGCCTGTTTCATCAGGATCGGCTGGGGTGTTTTTGTCCACATGTTCCACGCCAAATTCCCACAGCACTGCTGCGGTTTTTTGAAACGCCAATGTCGCCCCGCCTTCGCGCAGGGTTTTACCCGTGCTATCATGATAATCATCATATTCAAGACGCACACGCGCACGTTCCGATACAGCAAAATCAGCATGCACACCCCACAGGCGTTCATCGTTATCAGTGCGATAATTTAACGTGGAAAACCCAGCACTGCGATCTTCGAAATAACCGCCAATCAAACCGTCATAATCCGCATTGATATCTGCCAAATCCAACTGGCCCTTGAACCGAATGGCGCGCCCTTCGCCATCAACGCCGACAATATCACCAAAGGTTAGACCACCATCAACCGAACGGTTTTCACCCGAACCAACACCGCTGGTTTTGGCATATTCCAATTCCGCATATGTTTGTTCCGAATGGCGATACAACATATCCACGCCATATGCCGTTTGCTTGGACGTGCCCAAATCTTCGTCCTGTGCCGTGACGCCAACGCGCAGTTTGTCATTTACCCAAAATTGCCCGCGCCCACCATATGAATAGCTGTCCACATCGACAGATGTCGGCGTGTGTTCATAATTCACAATCAGATGCACATTATTATCACCATTGGGGTTGTTCACGATCAGATCGCTGTTTCCCGCACTGCCCGATAGGGGCGATTTCAAAATCACCAAACCTTGGACATAGTTAATGTCATAATCAATGCCATAAACCAGCGTGCGCCGCTCGATCACCTGACCGGTTGTGCTGTTTTGCACTTCGATCAAAATGGTTTCCGATCCTTGGCTGATATCCTGGAATTTTAGGAAATAGGTCGATCCGCCCGTTCCCAAAAATGAATCGCGTTGGGGCAAGGTTTCGGGCTGGGCTGCGTGCAATTGCACACTGACCCGAGCATCACCATTATTGGTTTGCGCATTGCTGTTATACTCGCCCTGTGCACCATATAATGTACGCTCATTGCGCAGATATTCCGTACCCTCAATCGCAGATTTAAAATTGCCCCACATGGCGTGGCTCGCATCTTTTTCCAACTTGATATAAAACTTGCCAGACGTGGGCGCATCAATTTGGGATGTGGAATCGTCGCCATACACGGGGTAATATTCGTTTGGGTCAATGCGATCGAGCAAACTTGTCGGGTCTTTTTCATCAAAATTGCGCAACAGATTTTTCAATTCATCCTCACCCGTATCGGCCGCCGCCGTTAACAGGTAATCTCCCTTGATTTTACCCTTCAGGTAAAACGCAATCCGCCCCTTGTTGTAAAACTTGTCGTAATCATCGCCTGTTGCATCTTCCAAATCATTGGACAGCGTTTTGCCAAGCGTGACATCAATCAAACCGATGTAAAATAAATCTGATGCTGGTACATCAATATCACGACTCAGGTTCGGGCCACCAGCCACATCCACATCAACCATATGATCGCCCGTTGGCAAAATCCGCTGGATCACAAACGTACCATTGGGATCCGCACGCAGCGTTTCACCAAGGGTTGAGACATTCGCACCACCACGCAAATCACGCCCCGATACCGTCACCGCACCACCAAAAACGGGGATGTTGCGCAATGCGGCGCTATCCGTGCCCTGTTCCACATCCGATGCATCACCACGGCGTGCAGGTGCATCCAATGACGCAGGCGCGGTTTCATCAAACCGCCCACGTGCATCATAAACGCGGTAAACATAATGCAAACCATCCCCCGCAGGGCGTGCCACACTGGTTTGTGCATTTGGATTGAGCGGAATAATCGCCACGGTTTTTGCACCACCGCGCCCGCTTGTATCAATAATGCGCACTTCACCACGGCGCACAAAGGCGGGGTAATTCATCTGATTTTGAAACCGCAACACATTGCCCGTTTGCTCCAATTGCGCATCAAGACGTGGGCGCACATCCAACCCATCGAATTTCACCGCAACAGATGCCTGCGCCAGCGCAATATCTTGGCGGCGTTTTTTTGCGCTAATCTGATTGCGCTGTTTTTGCACAACACCGTCCAGCGACACGGGATCGCCATCCACACTGATTTCAAAACCATCCACACCCAAATCTGGAATGTCCTCTAATTCCACATTGGGTTGGGTTGGCATCGCAACCGTGTGCCCAGCATTTGCATGGGTGCATTGTTCAAGAATTTCACCATTCACCAAGGCACAGTCCTGTGCGCGGATCGGCATCAAACCACCCGCCGTGACGATCGCAGTCGTAAGCCCTAACAGCGTCAGACGGTGCAAGTAAGGTTGTGGTGTGTTCATAACGTTTTTCATACTCTTTATCCCCTACTTCAACCGCTTGATCGTGCGCTCAATATTCAATTTGTAACGCCCCTGTTTACGCCATTCCGCACGGATCATTTTTTCCACGGCCGCCAAACGTTTGCGCGCCAATGCCTTGCCCGCGCCATCGTTATACACATAGGTTAAACGCAGTACCGATGGTTTGGATTGCATTTGTTTCACCAAATTACGCACCGCCAGCTTGAATTTAGGCTTGGGTGTCATGCCGCCCTCAAACGCCGTGCCGTTCAGATCAATCCGAATGACATTTGAAATCGATGCACCAAAATTCATCTTGGCAAATTTACCAGGCGTCAAGCGCATCACACGCGGGTTTTCCGTGGTCATCCGATACCCAGATGGCAAACTGCGCTCGTCCAACTTCAAAATGAAATTTGAACCATGCTTGTCTGGTAGCGCTGCACAGGGAACATGATAACGACCAAATTCATCCGTCGTAATCAATACACCACCAACCGTAACAATCCGAACGCCAGCCAAGCCAGGTTCGCCTTGGTTCGTTGCGGGCAGATTGCCGTATTTCCCCGATGGATCGTAATCTTGGTTGGTTACGCCGCCACTTGGGCCATCTTGATAACCATTGCCGTTTCTATCATCGAACACTTTGCCGATAACATCGGAACAATCAAACACATGTTCAGGTGTGCGTTTCACCGTGGCGCGCGCAACATTTGACAGAACATTGCCGTCAGCATCCGCAAACCATGCACGGTTTGTCATTTCACCCAGTGGCGCATTTGGCGACACCACACCTTGATAAACAATCATGATCGTTTGATTTGGTGCAAGGTATAGCCCCGACCAGGTCAACGATTGTCCCGCTTGATCGGGCTCTGTGGCTGTGCCGTTCAACGTTGCCGTATCAGGGCGATAAATAATCCCCGTTGGCAACACATCGCGCGCCTGACCATCGCTGACCGAACCACCGTTCGCTCCACCTGCAAACGTTAATGTATAGGTCACCGTATCGCCAATTTTAACATCACCCGGTGTTGCCGATTTGGTTGCAACAACCGCATCAGGGTCTTGGACAGGGATCGCAGCCAATGTTGGATCATCATCACCAGGTTGGTTTGGATCATCCGAACTATCGCTTACGTTTTCCCCTGCTGCGTCTGTGCCAGATGCATCCGCTTTGTTGGAAACTGATGCGCTGTCGATATCGGCCTGTGTTAAGTCATAAACAGCGCTAAATGTTGCAGATTGTTCAGGTTCCAGGTCGGTTAAATCTGCCTCCCCATCTAGATCGTCACCACCCGAAACATAAACCGCTACTGGCAATGTGCCCGTGCCGCTGAAATTCGCTGGGTTTTCCAAAATGGACACATCAAAAACTGTCGCGTTCCCTGTGTTCACAACCACATAAGTATAGGTAATCGTGTCACCCACTTGATAAAATCCATCACCACCGTCATCTAATGCGGCAGCTTTCGATAGTTCCAACGCAGGTGCCCTTTCCAGCGGAACAACCGTGGCGTCATCCGTGGTATTGCCATCGGTGTCGTCATCATCGTCGGACACATCAGATACGCTCACACCATTTGGTGCTTCGCCCTGTGCGGTGGCACTATTGGCGATGCCGCCTGCATCTATATCGGCCAATTGCAATGTGTATTGCGCCGTATATGTGGCCGTTTCGCCAACATTTAATGTACCATTTGCAGATCCTTGTGTCGCAGAAACAAATGTAGGTGCGGCGTCAAGCGCAAGCAGTGTGCCATCAGCGCGTGTTAAATTATCGATCAAAACAATATTTGACAGCGTTACGTTGCCTGTGTTCACCAATGTAAATTCGAATTCCACCAGTTCGCCCGCAGCCCCGCCAACACTTGTCGCAACTTTATCAAGTTCCATCGACGGAACGGCATCGATCACCAATAGTGTTGGATCATCATTAGGATTGCCATCACCATCATCGCCATTATCCGACACATCAGAAACGGTCGTACCATTTGGATCGGTACCCGATGCCGTGGCCGTATTCGAAATGCCACCCGCATCAATATCGTCTTGGGTCAATTCATACGTTGCGGAATAAACCCATGTTTCGGTCACATCCAACACCCCAGCATTACCCACATCGCCGCTGTCCAAAACAGGGCCAGTGGTAAGCGTTAGCGCATCACCATCACTGTTGGTTAGCGTATCAACCAATGTGATCGTATCCAGATCAACATTGCCCACGTTATTCACGGTAAAGCCAAAGGTCACAATGTCACCAGCCGCACCACCCGTTACATTCGTTACGGTTTTTTCGATGTTAATCGCCGGTCCGGCTGGGATCACAAATACGGTTGGATCACCCGTTGTATCGCCATCGGAATCATCGCCATTATCTGATTCATCGCTCACTGGTGTGCCGTTGGGATCATCCGCTGTCGCGGTGGCTTTGTTGGAAATACCCCCCGCATTCAGATCATCCTGAGTCAGCGTGTAATTCGCGCTAAACGTCCATGTTTCACCGACGTCTATCGCATCTGGCGTATCACCATCACCTGAAACAAATTGCAACCCAGGTGCATCAAGCGCGGTAGTGCTCTCGTCGCTGCGTGTCATCACATCTGACATGACAACATTATTAAGCGTGACGTTGCCAGTGTTTTCCACCGTGATGGAATAGGTCAAAACATCACCCTCAGATGCACCAGTGGATGACAGTGTTTTTGTCACCTCTAATGCTGGTTCCTGTTCTGGCCCATCGGTTGTAATGCTGTCTGTTGCATTAACGGGCGTGTCAAACGGATCGGTGGCGTCAACATCGGCGGTGTTGGTTAATTCACCTGCATCAACATCGTCTTGGGTAACGGTATAAGGTGTTGAACATGTCACCGTATCAGTTGCACCAACCGCAAGTGTTGGGATCACACAGCTGAACGTTGGGATCAACGGGTCGGTCACGGTCACATCTGTAAGCGTCACATTACCTGTG
Organism: Paramylibacter ulvae; assembly: GCF_014652655.1. Lineage (GTDB taxonomy): Bacteria > Pseudomonadota > Alphaproteobacteria > Rhodobacterales > Rhodobacteraceae > Amylibacter > Amylibacter ulvae. The sequence continues at coordinate 394,608 of NZ_BMZF01000002.1, read as the reverse complement.
TTTTCCACACTGAACGAATAGGTGATCGTGCTGCCAACAGCGCCAAACGGGCTTGGGTTCGCTGTTTTGATCAGCTCCATTGATGGATTTGCATCGGGCATATCCGTTGCGATTGTGTCCGTATCATCAATCGTGGCACCCGTTGGATCTGACCCCGCCGCATCGGCGGTGTTGTTGATCACGCCGGCGTCGATATCATCCTGCGTGATCGCATACGTATCGCTACAGCTTGTATCCGTGGTTTCCACGGGCAAGGTTGCAATGGTACAGCTGAACCCCGCAATCAACGGATCGGTCACGCTCACATTTGTGATCGTTTGGTTGCCGGTGTTTTCCACGCTGAATGTGTAGGTGATTAAATCGCCCACAACCAAATCGGCGGTTGCCTTACCCGCTGGCAATGCCGCAGATTTCACAAGATCCAGCGATGGATCCGCATCGGCATCGATGGTCAAATCAACAACGGGTGACACAACATCCGTTGGGTTGTCCGGATCACCATATGTGGTTTGTGAATAGGCTTCGTTGGTCACAAAACCCGCATCCAGATCATCCTGTGTTACGGTGTAAGGCGCAGTGCAGGTAATTGTATCGGCAGGTATCGTGCCATCGGATGATTCCGCGCGGAAATCTGGATCGTCACCTGTTGGCGTCCAACATGTGATGGTGCCGATCTTGTCATCAACAATCACAATGTCATTCACAAATGCCGCGTTGCCTGTATTGGTCACCGTGAATTCGTAATTCAGGATATCACCAGCGGTTGCGAAAGTTGTATCTGGTGAAATCTTTTCTGTGGTCAGCGCGGGTGCGGCACCCGATGGTACGGTTGCGCTGTCTGATGGGCTATCGGTTGTGCCATCGCTTGCACCTGCGACGTTTGTCGCGGAACCCAATTCCACATCATCAGATGTAACAGTATAGACACCCACACAAGCATATGTTTCGGTTGGCGCCACACCCTCAGCTGGGAATGCATCACAAGTGATACCGCTTGGGTCAATCAGGTTGTCGCTGATCGTGATCGGTGCAGTGATAGTCACATTGCCATCATTCGTTACCAAATAGTCATATGTCACTGTCGCGCCCACAACAAAATCCTCTGGCGCAATTTCACGGGCCGTTTTTTCAAACGCCAAGGATGGGTTTTGAATGGCGGGAACCGATTCCGTATCCGTATCATCCGCATCCGTCGTCACCGTTGGTTCCGATGCTGTGGCGGAATTATCCACCAGCCCAGCATCCAGATCATCTTGGGTTGCCAAATACGATCCAGTACAAATCACGCTGGCATCTGGCGCCACATCACCCGCTGGGCAAAAAACGCTGATCGCACCACCCGCGCCAGATGTGATTGTGTCCGCCACACTGAACGGACCTGCCAAGGTCACGTTGCCCGTATTTGTGATCTCGAATTCATAGTTCAGCTCATCACCCACCGCCGAAAATGACGAAGCGCCCCCCGTGACATCCACGAACCGTTTATCAAGGCTGATGGATGGCAACGCAGGAATGGTTAACACTGTTGGATCATCTGTACCAGGCCCATCGCCATCATCGGACACATCCGATACAGGGCTGCCCTGAGGTGGGTTCCCCGTTGCGGTTGCTGTGTTGGCAATGCCACCCGCGTCAATATCATCCTGTGTCAAAATATATGTCGCGGCATATGTCGCGGTTTCGCCAACCTGAATTGCTCCTGGTCCCGAACCATCATCCGCCGACACAAAGCTTGGCCCGCTGGTCAGTGCCAAGACGGTTCCATCGGCGCGTGTTAATGTATCCGCAAGGCCTGTACCAGTCAGTGTCACGTTACCTGTATTTTCCACGGTAATTTCAAACGTCACCGTTTCACCAACAGCAACCGTTGATGATGTGATGGTTTTTTGCACTTCTAAGCTTGGGTTAGATAGCAATGCGGTTGCGTCACTACCCATTGCATCGGGCAATGTGCCACCCGCAGGTGTACCCGCTGCGGACACGTTGTTTTCCACAACACCTGCATCGGCCTCTGCTTGGGTTACGGGGATCGATGTACAAGTAAATGTCCAAATTTCGTCAGGGGATAAAACGCCATCTGAATTGGTATCAGTGCCGTTGGTCAATGCAGGTGCAACCGCACATTTCACGTCCGTCAATGCGATCGCGCTGATTGAAACATTACCCGTGTTTTCAACATCAAATGAATATTCCAACGTATCGCCCGCGGCCATTGGTGTTGATAGACTTGATTTATCAACGGTCCATGATGGATCGGCAACAACGTCGGTCGAGTTGGTACCTGTTGCATCATTCAACGTACCACCAGCGGGTGTACCCGTAGCGGTCGCACTATTGTCAACTTGGCCTGCGTCAACCTCTGCTTGAGTCACAGGAATGGACGTACAAGTATAGTTCCATATTTCGTCGGGCGACAGAACACCGTCACCATCAATATCGCTACTTGAAACCAAATTCGGACCTGTGGCACATTTGGCATCAGTCAGGCTGATCGCAGAAATTGAAACGTTGCCCGTATTTTCCACATCGAACGTGTAATCAAGCGTATCGCCCTCGGCTGTTGGAACAGATGTCGTCGCTTTATCAACGGTCCATGTCGGTGTTTGATCTGGCCCATCGGTTGTGATGCTGTCTGTTGCATTCACCGGCGTGTTGAACGGATCGGTGGCGTCAACATCGGCGGTGTTGGTTAATTCACCTGCATCAACATCGTCTTGGGTGACGGTATATGGTGTGGAACATGTCACCGTATCTGTTGCACCAACCGCAAGGGTGGGGATCACACAGTTGAACGTGGGGATCAACGGATCGGTCACGATCACATCTGTTAATGTGACGTTACCTGTGTTTTCCACACTGAACGAATAGGTAATCGTGCTTCCAACCGCGCCGAATGGGCTTGGGCTCGCGGTTTTGATCAGCTCCATTGATGGATTTGCATCGGGCATATCCGTTGCGATTGTGTCCGTATCATCAATCGTGGCACCCGTTGGATCAGACCCCGCCGCATCGGCGGTGTTGTTGATCACGCCATCGTCGATATCATCCTGCGTGATGGCGTATGTATCGCTACAACTTGTATCCGTGGTTTCCACGGGCAGCGTTGCAATGGTACAGCTGAACCCAGCGATCAACGGATCGGTCACGGTCACATTTGTGATCGTTTGGTTGCCTGTGTTTTCCACGCTGAATGTATATGTGATCAAATCGCCTACAACCAAATCGGCGGTTGCCTTACCCGCTGGTAATGCCGCAGATTTCACCAAATCAAGCGATGGGTCAGCATCGGCATCGATGGTCAGATCAACCACGGGAGACACAACATCCGTTGGGTTGGTAGGATCACCAAAAATGGTTTGTGAATACGCTTCGTTGGTCACAAAACCCGCATCCAAATCATCCTGCGTCACTGTATATGGTGCAGTACAGGTCACGAATTCCGCAGGAATCGTTCCATCAGAAGATTCAGGGCGCAGATCAGGATCGGATGCGGTCGGTGTCCAACATGTGATCGTTCCGATTTTGTCATCAACGATTTCAATTTCCCTGCCAAATGTCGCATTGCCCGAATTGGTCACCGTAAATTCGTAGTTCAGAACATCGCCTTCTTGTGCGAATGTTGTGTCTGGTGATGATTTTTCTGTAGTCAATGCAGGCTCAGCACCAGAAGGCACGGTTGCGCTGTCTGACGGGCTATTGGTTGTGCCATCGCTTGCACTTGCAATATTCGTAACCGATCCAATAATCGCATCATCAGACGTAACAATGTAATCTGCGGTACAGGTGTAGGTTTGTGTTGGTGCAATTCCTGTGGCTGGGAATGGTTCACAATTCATATCCGCAGGATCAATACGGTTATCAGTAACAATAATTGGATCGAAGATGGTTTGGTTGCCATCATTCGTTACCAAATAGTCATATGTCACTGTCGCGCCCACAACAAAATCCTCTGGCGCAATTTCACGGGCCGTTTTTTCAAACGCCAAGGATGGGTTTTGAATGGCGGGAACCGATTCCGTATCCGTATCATCCGCATCCGTCGTCACCGTTGGTTCCGATGCTGTGGCGGAATTATCCACCAGCCCAGCATCCAGATCATCTTGGGTTGCCAAATACGATCCAGTACAAATAACGCTGGCATCGGGTGCCACATCACCCGCTGGGCAAACAACGCTGATTGCGCCACCCGCACCAGATGTGATTGTGTCCGCCACACTGAACGGACCTGCCAAGGTCACATTGCCAGTGTTGGTAATTTCAAATTCATAGTTTAGCTCATCACCCACCGCAGTAAACGATGAAGCACCGCCTGTTACCTCGATAAACCGTTTATCAAGACTAATGGATGGCTCTGCCGTTAATGTAGTGGTTGCATCCGCGGATGCTGCGGGCGTTTGATCCGTTGTGATTGTCGCCGTATTAACTACATCACTGGCGGCATCAAATTCCGCAAGCGTAAGATTAAACGTCGCGGTATATTCCCATGTTTCACCAACATCGATCACGCCGTCATTATTCGTATCACCACCGGATAAAACGGGACCGCTAGACAGTGTCAGCCCATTTCCACCTTGTGTAAGATCATCTGCAAGGATCGGATTTGTGAGCGATGTATTCCCCGTGTTTTCAACGGTGATGGTATAGGTCAGCGCTTCCTGATCCGCAGTTGCAGCAATATCAACCACTTTGTCGATTGTGAGATCGGGTGATTGGGAAATTGTTGTTGTTGCATCATCCGAAATGTCCGCGGTGTCGCGGCTATTGAATGTTGCGGTGTTGACGATATCTGCGCCATTATCAATGTCGTCTTGTGTGACCGCATATGTCACACTGTATTCCCATGTCTCGGCCACACCGATTTCGCCATCACCATCATCACCAGAGGTGAGCGTAGGACCACTCGTAAGTGTCAACGCATTGCCATCCTGCACCAAATCATCGCCAATTGCGGGGTCAATCAACGCGACATTCCCTGTATTTTCAATCGTGATGGTATAGGTCAGCGTACCGGGTGCCGATATGCTGGCGATATCGACAACTTTATCAATCGTTGCATCCGCGTTTTGCGTAATCGTTGTCGTTGCCGCATCTGAAATTGTTGGCAATTGGTCGCTGTCAAATGATGCAAGGTTGCTGATATTGCCACCGTCATCAATGTTGTCCTGCGTCACCACATAGGTTGCGGTGTATTCCCATGTTTCATCTACATCAATATCACCGTTGCCATCATCGCCTGATACCAATGTCGGACCAGAAGCCAACGCATATGTCGTGGCAGATTGGGTCAATGTGTCTGACAATACGGGCGTTGTCAGTGTGACGTTACCCGTGTTTTCAACCGTGATGGTGTAGGTCAACGCTCCTTCGGCATCGATGCTCGCGCTATCCACATCTTTTGTCACAACCGCATTGGGGGTTTGATCAATTGTGGTAGTGGCATCGTCGGACAGTGTCGGCAACTGGTCGCTATCAAAATCAACGGCGTTGACGATATCGCCACCGTCATCAATGTTATCCTGTGTCACAACATAGGTTGCGGTGTATTCCCATGTTTCATCTACATCAATGTCCCCACTGCCATCATCGCCTGACACCAATGTCGGGCCAGTCGCCAATGCATAGGTCGTGGTGGATTGCGTCAAAGTATCCGACAATACCGGCGTTGTCAGTGTGACGTTACCTGTGTTTTCAACCGTAATGGTGTAGGTTAACGTTCCTTCGGCATCAATGCTCGCGCTATCCACATCTTTGGTGACAACCGCATTGGGCGTTTGATCGATAGTGGTCGTGGCATCATCGGACAATGTCGGCAATTGATCGCTATCAAAATCAACGGCGTTGACGATATCGCCACCGTCATCAATGTTATCCTGCGTCACCACATAGGTTGCTGTGTATTCCCATGTTTCATTTGGGTCGATATCACCGTTACCATCATCGCCCGTCACCAATGTCGGACCAGATGACAATGCAAATGTGCCAGCAGATTGTGACACTGTGTCGGTGAGCGTGGGTGATGTCAGCGTCACATCGCCAGTATTTTCGACAACAATCGTATAGGTAAGCGTACCTGTTGCATCAATGCTCGCGCTATCCACATCTTTGGTAATGGTGGCGCTTGGTGTTGCTTGGATTTCGGTGGTTGCATCATCAGACTGCGTCGGCAATTGGTCGCTATCAAAATCCACTGTATTTACGATATCGCCGCCATCATCAATATTGGCCGCGGTGACATTATACGTCGCTGTATATTCCCACGTTTCATTGGGATCAATTTCACCATCACCATCATCACCTGACACCAATGTTGGGCCGGATGTCAGTGACAGGGTGTTCGCAGATTGTGTAACGACATCCGTTAAACTTGGTGAGGTTAACGATACATTACCGGTGTTCTCCACTGTGATGGTATAGGTTAACAAACCTGTTGCTGACACCAACCCGATATCAACCTCTTTGGTCAAAACTGCTTGTGGGTCCGCAACGATTGGCACGGATACGGTATCTTCGACAGGGGGAAGCAATCCACCTGTTGGTGTACCAATCAAGCTGGCGGTGTTATCAACTTGTCCAGCATCAACTTCTTCTTGTGTGACAGGGATCGATTCACAGGTAAATGTATGTGTATCATTCAACAACAAAATCGCATCACCCGTAAGTTGAACAGGCGGAGCCGCACATTTGCTATCGCTCAACAACAGCGAAGTGATCACCGTATCGCCGATGTTTTCAACCACGAAATTATAAGTAAGCGTTTCACCCGCAACGGTGGGGGTTGATGCGGTTGACTTCACCAGTGTCATTTGCGGCGCATAGGTATCAACCGTCATCGAAGGAACGTAATTCCAACGCATATTACCGCCGCCTGAGTTAAAAACATAAAGCTGTACAGATGAAAGCGGGCCCGCAAACGCGTATGTCGCATTATGCCCGTTGGAACTTCCGCGCATATTTAGCAAAACGTCACCAGCATCAGCCGGCAAAAGCGTAAATTGGCCAACATTGCCAATATTGTTGTTTCCGTTTGGATCCGTGCTTATGAAATTTCCAACATCATCAGGCGCAGAGCGATCAATCGACACCACAGCCCCAACCGGCGAACCTGTGAGTGTCCAAGTCCCTGGCGCCCCCCATGAATATGCATCGCGAACGGCAGTCGGGCCCCCACCAGGGGTTAAACTATTGATATCTGCAATGCTAACAGCATCAAATGAAAACGGAGTTGGGGAGTTTGCCGTATCGTAATCTAGGATAATCAGTTCGTCGTTTTGAACACTATTAATATCCCCAATACGCGGCGCGGTGGTATAGCGAACCGTTTCATCACTTGCGGGATTGGTCGTAATATCCAGACAGTACAGCCCAGTAATATCACACAGCCGAACCCCATCTGTTATCAGGCTTGGTTGATCTAGGGTAACTGGCGTTTGCGCGCGCACCTGATTTGTGGCAAAAATCGCCACCAAAAACAAAACAGCTATTGTCGCGAATTTCGTAGAAACGGCACTCGATTGGCGATGGCCGCGCTTTGCTAAACTGATCCAAACAAAACAGCACACGACAAAACAAAGCGCTAACAACATATTCATCCCCTTGACAGATTGCGCGACATTCCGGTTCCCCTCGAAACGACACTGACCACAACTTAACCGATAGTAACTGACTACATTAGATTTTCATGAATTGTGGCGAAATCTGGACATTCACGTAAAATTTTCTATTTATTATGACAAATTTGTTTGTCGTGGCGGCCAGATGAATTTAACCCACTCTCCAGCGTTTAAAAATCGGCTCATTAACGCAAGGGCAGGCAGCAAGCCTTTCTGGCACCAAATTTCGCACCCCAAAAATCGAACTGAGCAGTCCAACAAACGGCGTTTTAATACCCGCTTCTCGGTGACTAAACTAATCCCCGAGAAGCCAGTGGACAAACACCTACGTTGGATATTTGTATTTCGTGATAGCGCGCCATATATCAAGAAATTCTGATCGGGCCGAGGTGATATTTCTTACGGGGATAAACTACCTTTTCCTCGATCTCGGGGGGGCCTGTTGGAAGGCCATTTCGGGATTGGGGGTTTGTCAATCAGGCCAGATTCACCGTGTTCGAGATAGGCTGCTCACCAGCGATAAAAGCTCGCGCGACCAATGCCGAAATAACGACAAGTTTTAACGACAGACCCAATTTCGGCGGCGCAATTCAAAATACGAAGTTTACGGCGAATTGCCCGTTGATCATCATTCATAAGAAACATCCTCTCTCTTCAATATGAAGATTACAGAAATTGTCTCGCGAGTACGCTAATACCTACAGTTCGTTTGATAGCGGCTGGTTTCGTTTTTGTCCCTCAAACACATATTCCGATTGCATGGCTTGTAACAATTCAATGATTTTCAGCATTTCATCTGTGAGCGGAACGCGGTGCTCTTCGCCTGTTTTTATCCGTTCAGCGGGGCAAGACCAAAGCTTTGCATCAAAATCAATCTCTGCCCAGCGCATCCCCAAGACCTCTGACGTGCGTGATCCTGTCAGGCAGGTAAACACATCAACGCTTTGGCCGCCATAGCGCTGCGAACACTAAGGCCAGCATAGAACGCGGGTACCTCCTGCCATGCCATTGCCTTGTGGTGTTTGGGCTTGGCTTTCACCTTGGGCAAGACTTGTGCTTCTTAGATCGCCGTTATCGGATTTTCACCATCGCGGAACCCTTTGGATTTTGCCACATCCAAAACAACTTTCATGCGTTGCGATAAACGTTTCGCGGTTTCGTGTTTTTCCGTCCAGATTGGTGAGAGGCACATCAAGACCTCTGGCTGCCCAATACTATCAACAGGCATACGCCCGATCTTGGGGAAAGCGTTATCTCGCAAGGTGTTAATCCAATGCTGCCCGTGTTTGGGGTTTTTCCATGTTGGCAAGCGATCAATATGCACCTGTTGTGCAATCTCAGCAAAAGTTGGAATTTCGCGTTTAGCATTAAACCGAGGATTTAACCCCTGTTTCGCCATTTAAAAAAATACTACACTTGATACCACCCAAGGAAAGAATATGAGCACAACTGAACAAAATCCAGCAAAAAGACAAATTGGAATAATAGCTATATTTTTAAGGACTAAAAGCCACCCAAAGCAATGTTTCAAAACTGATGAAAAAGGCATGGTGGCGGAGACGAAGGGATTCGAACCCTCGAGACAGCTACAAACCGCCTACTCCCTTAGCAGGGGAGCGCCTTCGACCACTCGGCCACGTCTCCGCTGGTGGGTTTATCGGCCTGTGTGTTGGAAAACAAGGGTAAAATCGATGGTATTCGAAAAACTTTGCCGCCGATAAAACCCTAGAAATTCAACAAAAAACGGCGCCAGTATTACCAGCACCGTTCCTAACATTTAAACAGTGATTGAATTATTTTTGCGGGCGCATATCCGCAGCATCGATGCCCGCCACAACGACCGGTGCTTTCATCGCGTCACGACGGAATGGCTCGCCGAGTTCTTTGTTCAGCAGGATCTCGATAAACGTGGTTTTACCCGCTTTTTGATCTTTGACCGCTTGCGCAAGTTTATCCGTCAAATCATCCATTGATGTTGCCTGAACCCCAATCAGCCCGCAGGCTTGTGCGATTGCAGCGTAAGACACGCTTTCGTCCAACTCCGTACCAACGAAGTTATCTGCATACCACAGTGTCGTGTTGCGTTTTTCAGCGCCCCATTGATAATTGCGGAAGATGACCATGGTGATTGCAGGCCAATCACCACGACCAACGGCCGTCATTTCATTCATCGAAATACCAAATGCGCCGTCACCCGCGAAACCAACAACGGGTGTATCTGGGCAAGCGATTTTCGCGCCAGCGATTGCTGGAAAGCCGTAACCACATGGGCCAAACAAACCGGGGGCCAGATATTTGCGCCCCTCTTCGAATGACGGATAGGCATTACCGATCGCACAGTTATTGCCGATGTCGGACGAAATGATCGCATCCTTTGGCAGTGCTTTTTGGATCGCACGCCAAGCCATACGCGGGGACATGTGATCGGGTTTATCAGAGCGCGCGCGCTCGTTCCATGTGGTGCCTGGATCGTCGTCTTCGTGATCCATCGATGTTAGCTCTTGTGCCCACGCGGATTTCGTTTTTGCAATTGTTGCTTTGCGCTCATCGCGCCCTGCATCACCTGCATCATCCGAAAGCTGTGCCAAAATCTCTTGGGCAACTTTTTTCGCATCTCCAACGATACCAACTGTGACGGGTTTGGTCAGGCCAATGCGATCAGGATTCAAATCAACCTGAATGATTTTTGCCTTTGTCGGCCAATAGTCAATGCCATACCCAGGCAGCGTTGAAAACGGGTTCAAACGTGTACCCAGCGCCAAAACAACATCAGCCTGTGAAATCAATTCCATGCCTGCCTTGGAACCATTGTATCCCAATGGCCCTGCGAACAATGGATGTGAACCAGGAAATGCATCATTGTGTTGATAACCACAGCAGACAGGCGCATCGAGACGTTCCGCCAATGCGATACTGTCAGGGATTGCACCCGCCAAAACAACGCCCGCCCCATTTAGGATCACAGGGTTTTTTGCACCAGACAATAATTTAGCAGCCTCGGCCACAGCATCCGCACCACCAGATGGGCGTTCGAATTCAACAATCGCAGGCAGATCAATATCGATAACTTGGGTCCAGTAATCACGTGGCACATTAATTTGCGCAGGTGCGGACGCGCGTTTCGCTTGCAGGATCACGCGGTTCAATACCTCTGCAATACGTGTTGGATCGCGGACTTCTTCTTGATAGGCAACCATGTCTTCGAACAGTTTCATTTGTTCGACCTCTTGAAAACCACCCTGTCCGATTGTTTTATTCGCTGCTTGTGGTGTCACCAACAACAATGGCGTGTGATTCCAATACGCAGTTTTAACAGGTGTCACGAAATTGGTGATGCCTGGGCCGTTCTGCGCCACCATCATCGACATTTTGCCAGATGCACGCGTGTAGCCATCCGCCATCATGCCGCCATTACATTCATGTGCGACATCCCAAAATTTAATTCCCGCCTTGGGAAACAAATCCGAAATCGGCATCATCGCCGAACCAATAATCCCAAAAGCATTATCGATGCCGTGCATTTGCAGAACTTTAACAAAGGCTTCTTCTGTGGTCATTTTCATGTGGCGACTCCCTTTGGCCATGAATAGCGTTGCGCATAGATAATCGCGCAGATGGCACGGCGTCTAGCGTCACGTGCATCGTTCCAATTTGTCGAAACCAGATTTTGGAAAAGTGAACGGATTATTCTGCGAACATCGCGCGTGAATACCCTTGGACATACAATAACCCAGTCAGATCCGCGAAATTCAGGCGCGTATTACATTGCGCAGCAACGGCAGGTTTTGCATGAAGCGCCACACCGCGCCCCGCCAATTTCAACATACCCAAATCATTGGCACCGTCACCCACGGCGATCACATCATCTGGGGTTAATCCAAGGCGTTTGGTGATATCATTTAACGCATCAACCTTTGCCTCGCGCCCCAAAATTGGCATCCCCGTTTCACCCGTCAGCTTGCCATCCTTTTGGATCAGCGTATTCGCGCGGTTTTCATCAAAGCCCAGTTTTTCGGCAACCGCTGATGTGAAATCGGTAAACCCACCAGATACCAACGCGGCGTAGCCACCATTGGCACGCATGGTTGCAAGCAATTCACGCCCACCTGATGTGAATGTAATGCGCTCTGCTAATACTTGTTGAATGACATCTGCATCCAACCCTTTCAACAGACCTACGCGTTCACGCAACGCATCTTCGAAATCCAATTCGCCGTTCATTGCGCGGGCGGTTATTTCAACCACACGTTCACCCACCCCCGCCATATCGGCGAGTTCATCGATGCATTCTTGTTCGATCATGGTGCTGTCCATATCGGCCAACAAAACCTTTTTGCGCCGTCCCGTTGCGGGTTGGATCACCAAATCGGCGCGATTGCTCTGCGCCAGTTCCCATGCATCCTCAAAATCATCTGGCTCTGTTGCTAATGGAATGTCTGCAGCGATGCCCCCTGCCAACCATTCAAAATGTTCACCTCCTAACGCATGTGCGATATCTGCGGCGATTCCGCCAGAAAGATGTTTATCATCGGGATGAGCGATCAGCGTGGCAACAAACGTCATTTAATTTCCTATCGTAAACATGATGCACAGATTTCAGCATCGTTATGCGGAATTTTCAGCAAAACGCCAGAGTTGATGATTGCATAGCGGCAGCTTTCTCCATATTTCCGACAGTGGGACACCCTTCCCCAACGAAGGGCATTTTATCTGTAAGGATACACATAATGACAAATACGAAACCGGACACCCGTCCGAACAATCCCCAATTTTCTTCTGGCCCGTGCACCAAACCGTCCACTTGGACGTTGGATGCGTTGTCTGATGCGGCACTTGGCCGATCACACCGCGCCGCCGTTGGCAAAGATAAATTGCTGGCCGCCATCGAAACCACACGCGATGTGTTAAACATTCCAGCCGATTATAAAATCGGTATCGTTCCTGCATCTGATACAGGTGCGGTTGAAATGGCGATGTGGAACCTTTTGGGTGCGCGCGGTGTTGATATGCTTTCATGGGAAAGCTTTGGTTCTGGTTGGGTTACAGATGTTGTAAAACAGCTTAAACTCGACAATGTGAACCATCTGCATGCGGATTACGGTCAACTTCCCGATTTAAACACCATCAATTTTAACAATGACGTTGTATTCACATGGAACGGCACAACATCAGGTGTGCGTGTGCCAAATGGTGATTTCATACCAGCCGATCGTGCAGGTCTTACGATTTGCGATGCAACCTCCGCTGCATTCGCCCAAGATTTGCCTTGGGATAAGTTGGATGTAACAACATTCAGCTGGCAAAAGGTTTTGGGCGGCGAAGCGGCGCATGGAATGATTATCCTGTCACCACGCGCGGTTGAACGTCTGGAAACATATGCGCCCGCTTGGCCATTGCCAAAAATTTTCCGCCTGACCAAAGCCGGTAAATTGATCGATGGTATTTTCAAAGGTGCCACTATCAACACGCCATCAATGCTGGCGGTAGAGGATTATTTATTCGCACTTGATTGGGCAAAATCCGTTGGTGGTAACGCTGGCCTGATCAAGCGAGCAGATGCGAATTTGCAAGTGCTTGCCGATTTCGTCGCCAAAAATGATTGGATCGGTTTTCTGGCAGATGATGCAGACACGGTTTCAAACACGTCTGTTTGTTTGAAAATCACCGATCCACGCGTTGCTGCGTTGGATGCTGATGCACAGGCCGCTTTTGCCAAAGGTTTGGCAAAACTGTTGGAAACCGAAGGTGTTGCATATGACATTGGTTCATACCGCGATGCACCCGCTGGTTTGCGTATTTGGACAGGTGGCACTGTGGAAAATTCCGATCTTGTCGCGCTGACACCTTGGTTGAACTGGGCGTTTGAAACGCAAATCGCAACACTCTAAATTTTTTCGCTGGCCGAATTGGCCAGCTTCCCGACATATTATTAAAGGAGGCTGAAATGCCTAAAGTACTCGTATCTGACAAACTGTCTGAAACTGCCGTTCAAATTTTCCGTGACAATGGAATCGAAGTTGATTTCGAACCAGCACTGGGCAAAGACAAAGACGCATTGCTAGCGCGTATCGGCGAATATGATGGTCTTGCCATTCGTTCCGCAACCAAAGTGACGGATAAACTACTGGCCGCTGCAACGAACCTAAAGGTTATTGGCCGCGCTGGTATTGGTGTCGACAATGTTGATTTGAAGGCAGCATCGCAAAAAGGTGTGATCGTGATGAACACGCCATATGGCAACATGATCACAACCGCAGAACACGCCATCGCAATGATGTTCGCCGTGGCACGTCAAATCCCAGAAGCATCCGCATCGACACATGCCGGTAAATGGGAAAAATCCAAATTCATGGGTGTTGAGCTGACCAATAAAACCTTGGGTCTTGTTGGTGCGGGCAACATTGGTTCGATTGTTGCATCGCGTGCGCTTGGCCTAAAGATGAAAGTCTTGGCATATGACCCGTTCTTGTCAGAAGATCGTGCCAAAGAATTGGGTGTGACCAAGGTTGAACTGGACGAATTGTTGGGCAAGGCTGATTTTATCACGCTACACGTTCCAAAAACCGAACAAACCGCAAATATGATCACAGCAGAAGCCATTGCAAAAATGAAACCAGGTGTGCGCATCATTAACTGTGCCCGTGGTGGTTTGGTTGACGAAGACGCATTGGCAGATGCATTGAAATCTGGCCATGTCGCAGGCGCCGCGTTTGACGTGTTCGCCGTTGAACCCGCAACCGACAGCCCATTGTTCAACCTGCCAAACGTTGTTGTCACGCCGCATTTGGGTGCTGCCACAACAGAGGCACAGGAAAACGTGGCCTTGCAAGTTGCCGAACAGATCAGCGATTATTTGAACAATGGCGCAGTGACCAACGCGATCAACATGCCATCCATTACAGCGGAAGAGGCACCAATCTTGGGCCCATTCGTGAAATTGGCAAGCCACCTTGGTGCATTCGTTGGCCAAATGACAAGGGATCCGATTGAATCCATCAACATCACATATGATGGTAAAGTTGCAGAGATGAACACCAAGGCGCTTGGCTCTGCTGCAATCGCCGGTGTGATGAGCGCGCAAAACCCAGATGTGAACATGGTGTCTGCACCCGTGATCGCCGCCGATCGTGGTATCAAGGTTTCATCAACAACCCAAGAAAAATCAGGTGTTTTTGACAGCTATATCAAACTGACGGTGAAAACCGCAGATCGCGAACGTTCAATCGCGGGTACAGTATTCAGCGATGGAAAACCACGTTTCATTCAGATCAAAGGCATCAATATCGACGCCGAGGTCGGATCGCACATGTTGTACACCACCAACAAAGACGTCCCAGGCATCATCGGTACATTGGGGCAAACCATGGGTGAAAACGGCGTGAACATCGCGAATTTCACGCTTGGCCGTTCAAACGTCGGTGCGGACGCAATAGCGCTGCTTTATCTTGACGATGCACCAAATGACACAGCACTGGCCAAGTTGAAAGCGACGGGATTGTTCCAATCCATTAGCCCGCTAAAATTCGATATCTAAAACTACTTCAAAAAAAGGCAGCCGCATTGGCTGCCTTTTCATTTTCAGTGGTCGAATAAATTATTCAGAAACGCCCATCAGCTCAAACGCGATTTCGGGAATTTCTTCTGGGTGGCCTGCCAACATATCGGCCTCTGCCATATGTAATTCACCCTCTTCACTATATCCCCACAACGCGCCAATCACGGGGATGTCGTTGTTTTTTGCGCCAAACACATCGTGACGACGATCGCCAACCATAACGCAACGCGAAGGGTCTGCACCTGTTTCATCCAGCGCATATTGCAACAATTGGGTTTTATCAGACATGCTGCCGTCCAGCTCTGATCCAAACAAACGTCCGATATGTGCATGAATGCCAAAATGTTCGATGATTTCTTGGGCAAAAACATGTGGTTTGGACGTGGCCATATGAATGGTCACATCAACGCGGTGCAGCGCATCAAACATTTCGCCGATCCCATCATAAGGTTCCGCATCATACATGCCATCGGCGGTATATTTTTCGCGGTACAATTCCATCGCATGACCCACATTGCCACCGTCACCCAACAGTAAATGAAAACTTTCGTGCAGGGGTGGCCCGATGCACCATTCCAATTCATCCGCTGATGGAACCTCTGCGCCGACTTCGGCCAGGGCGTATCGAATGGAACTGGTGATCCCAACCTTGGGATCAATCAGCGTACCATCCAAATCAAAGAACATTGTAAACATGTGATTTCCTCTGCCCGCAGGCGATCAATGGGTAACGGTGTCCATGGATTGACCCTCGAAAAATGGGGTCAGTTGATAAACAACAACGGAATTTTGATCCAAGGCTTGTTGCATCAATGCGCGTTCTTCGTCGTTAATATCGTGCCCCATTTCAAGACGTTCATCCAATGTGCCGTACCCCGTCACATCAAGCGGTGCCAGATCGGCCTGTTTCAACACGGCCACGGTTTCACGCACGGCCTCTGCCTCGTCCACACCAGAGGCAAAGCACATCAACGCACCCCCTGTTGCGCCCTTGGGCAGGCCATCGTTTTCGTTGCGCCCAACTTCGACCAGCAGGGTGAAAACCAGTTGGGGGCGTTTTGCTTTTTTGGGTTTTGAATCTGTCATATGGCTCGGTATAGCCAAGCATTCAAACAGTGTGAAGTGCTATGATGTTGCAGCGTTCAGCCCTGCATCCAGCAATGCCTTGATCATGCGATGCGATGCGGCGGCCACAACGCGGCCAAGTTCATCGTCGCCTTTTAATACGATCAGGGTTGAACGGCGGGGAATACCGCGATCCGTGGACACTGGCGCATTACCAAATTGATCATAATCCACACGAACAAATGTGATATGTTTATCATAATCTGGATTTTCACCGCGAAGGCGTTCGATCATGCGTTCTTGGGCGGCACAGGTTGAACACCAGTCGGTCGCATAATCAACAAATACGGTCTTACCATCCGCCAAGGCTTGTTTGATAAACCCATCTTGGTACGCAATAAATTCACTGGCGAAACTCGCCAACGGAAACGCAGTAACTGCGGCAGTCGTCGCAAGAAAATGTCGGCGGTTCATGATAATCCCTTTCGGTGGTTATAAAGCAATTGATAAATCTTGGAGCCAATATGGCAATACGTTAAGCGCCCAGCGCTCAATAATGTGATGAATTTTGAAAAATAGCATCAGACCGACCAGCACAAAAACCGCGCCCAAAATGGGTTTGGATTTTTCCGCCAGTCCGCGTAACGATTGCGCACGTTTGCGCATGATGTTTTGCCCACCAATCCCAATTCCGATGATCAATGTTGAAACGCCCAATGCAAAAAACACCATGATCAGGAATGCCCAAAACAAGCTTTCACCTTGGCTGGCCAATGCAATTGCCCCACCAAGTGTTGGCCCGATGCAGGGTGACCAAACCGCGCCCAGCAACACGCCACCAATAAATTGTCCACGCAAACCTGTGTGCTCAACACCATCAATGGCATGATCTGCACCGCTGGAAACCCCCGCCAATGCACGTTCAAATCGCATATTTAACGCGGGTATAAGGATAATCACCCCAAACAAAACCATCATCATGGCGCCGATCTGTGCCAAACGATCCGGTGTCAATCCAACACTACGCCCAAGTGTTGCAACAAACATGCCAAACCCAACGAATGCCAGCGACATCCCAAGTGCGAGCGCCAGTGGCCCACGTTTGTCCGCACCCAACGCGGTGGCCAAAACGATGGGCAACACGGGTAATACACAGGGGTTAATCAGGGTCAGCAACCCCGCGATATATGCAAATAATAATTCCATATCGCTTAATTACGGCTTGAGCGTGCACGAAACAATGAACGTTTTGCCCCGCTAAAATCACTTGCGCGTCAGAGATGTTTCAAATTCTAGCGCATGCGCTGGACAGTCGGGGTTGGGTCGGACTGTTTTTTATTCCTGCTTGGTGTTTTCTTGACCGAAACTCGGAGCGCAGTTTTTCCGGCTTTATCATCAAGAACTGTGCGTTTTTCAGGTTGAGTTGAAACCTTGATCGTTGTTCTGGGCTTTTTGGCTGCACGATTTGTGCGGTGTTCACGCTGTAATTTCGCCAACGCTTGATTGGTTTCGCGATTTTCACGTGATGAAAAAAACCACGTTAGGAAAAACATAACTGGTAATATCGGTGTAAATAGCGCGAAAAAGAATGGGGCAAAAACCCCCTTGGTGCGATATTGTTTTGTCACCGTGGTTAACACCATCCACAATGCGACAGGTACGACAAACATCAAACCCATCGACGCTATCGCAACAGCCTCCGATGGTTGTTCGTACCCAACCGCAATCAATGCAATGGGTGCCAACATTATCATCACCAAGATGATGAGGCGTAAAATAAATTCACCAGTCGTAATAACGCCAAATGGCGACATCCATTCAAGGATGCCGCCATTCTTAATTTTTGATTTGTTTGTGTCGCGCATAGATATTAATCGCGCAGCAATTCATTGATGCTGGTCTTTGATCGTGTTTTTGCGTCCACTTTTTTCACAATCACCGCGCAATACAAATGCACGCCACCTTTTGATGGCATAGAGCCCGCAACAACAACGGAACCTGCTGGAACTTCGCCATAGGTGACTTCGCCAGTTTCACGATCAAGGATTTTTGTGGATTGGCCGATGAACACACCCATGCCCAAAACCGAACCTTCGCGAACGATACAACCCTCGACAACCTCGGAACGCGCGCCGATGAAACAATTGTCTTCGATGATGGTTGGGCCTGCTTGCATGGGTTCCAGAACGCCACCAATGCCAACGCCACCTGACAGGTGAACGTTTTTACCGATCTGTGCGCATGATCCAACCGTCGCCCATGTATCAACCATTGTACCGCTGTCCACATATGCGCCCAAGTTTACAAATGATGGCATCAACACCACGCCCGGTGCGATATACGCAGAGCGGCGGACAACGCAATTTGGTACAGCGCGAAAACCAGCGGTCGTAAATTCATCGGCACCCCAGCCTTTGAATTTTGAATCAACCTTGTCCCACCACGCGCCATCCTGTGGTCCACCATTTTGGATTTCCATGTCTTTGACGCGAAAACCAAGCAACACGGCCTTTTTCGCCCATTGGTTCACATGCCATTTGCCGCTGTCTGTTGGTTGGGCAACGCGCAATGAACCGCTGTCTAATGCGTTCAGTGTTTCTTCAATCGCATCACGCGCTTCGCCTTTGGTGGCGGGTGTGATGGTATCGCGAATTTCCCAAGCGGCTTCGAGGGCTGATTCCAATTGTGCGTTAGACATGAGTTTCTCCATTTCAAGTCTGGATAGATGTATCACAGCAACCTATAGTTTGAACATAAGACAGGTGCAACAAAGACCCAGTGTTTTGTGGCTGTCCAGAAATAGTGGTGAGGAATAATCA
This sequence comes from Paramylibacter ulvae, assembly GCF_014652655.1. GTDB lineage: Bacteria > Pseudomonadota > Alphaproteobacteria > Rhodobacterales > Rhodobacteraceae > Amylibacter > Amylibacter ulvae. Next base: position 375,559 of record NZ_BMZF01000002.1, on the reverse strand, counting down.
TATGGCGCGTAAACAAGAAGCATTTCCAAATGCTGAAACCGATATTGAAATTACATCAAAAATCGCTGACACGGCGCAAACCCGTGCACCCGCATATCGGTTGGCATTCGCAGATGATGAATTTTTATGTCGCGATGAATTGCGCGGGATGCGGATGCATCTTGAAATGTTGAAACCTGAAATGGTGATGGCAGAACGTGGTATCGAAAGCACCGTTGTGATGTTCGGCGGTGCGCGCATTCCTGACCCCGTCAACAAAAGCAACGCACGCACAGAAACGTTGTCAAACCTGTCGAAATATTATGCCGAGGCGCGCAAATTTGCCCGTCTTGTCACAACCAAAAGCATGGAAAGTTATGGCCATCATGACGTGATTGTCACAGGTGGCGGCCCTGGTGTGATGGAGGCAGGCAATCGCGGCGCAGCAGAGGCAGGCGGATCATCCATCGCGTTGAACATCGTATTGCCATTTGAACAAGCACCGAACGAATATTGCACACCAGAGCTGTGTTTCAATTTCCACTATTTCGCGACACGTAAAATTCACTTTCTTATCCGTGCCAAAGCGATTACCGCATTTCCCGGTGGCTTTGGCACATTCGATGAATTGTTCGAAGCGCTGACATTGATTCAAACAAAACGCATGAAACGCGTTCCGATCTTGTTATTCGGCGAAGAGTTCTGGCGCTCTGTCATCAACTGGGAGGTTTTGGCAGATGCAGGAACCATTGGTGCCGATGATTTGGAACTGTTTCAATTTGTTGAAACCGCAGACCAAGCGATGAAAATTTTGAATGAATGGGACGAAGATTAATTATCTTCTTCGATGACATATTCCACCAACTCTGTGCGTTGAAAAATTTGGAAATTATCGTCGGCAATCATCGTGATGCGGATACGTTGTGCCGCATCACGCCAAACACTGATACCTTCTAGGTTATCATGCACACCAGGTTTAGTTTCAACCAAGGTTTGTTCATCTTCAAATCCGTCTTGGCCAATGCGAAAACTGCGCACGCGCGTTGAAAACCCGCCCAGCCAGGTAAATGCACGTTCCAATAAATAAAACCGCCCATCGGGGCCAACATCTGCACCCACGGCCAAAAATTCGCCGCTGCGTGGCAGTTGTCCAAAAATCGTCCATTCACCATTTTTGAAACGATAAACGGGAAATGGTCTGTCGATCACACCCGATCGTTCAGGCATCGTATAAAGCGCACCTGAATCGTCAATTGCCAGCGCTTCCAACGACGAGTTGTTTTGCATGAATTTAAAATCAGGGTGCGGTGGAATATGCGTTGCACGGCTGTTTAATGTGGCGTGCGCGCGGACACGGTGAAACCCTTCGAAGGAAAAATAGTACACACCATTTTTACCAACCGCCATGCCCTCTGAATTTGAATTGCGCCCTGATACAGGTTTGCCATCAATTTGACGAAGGCGCGAAATAGAACTGACCGTGACAGCGGACAGTCGCTCTGGGCCGCGAATTATATCGCCCGTCATCAAGTATCCGCGATCCGAAACTGATACCAAACCTTTGCCGTCATCGGTCACATAAAGCCCTGACCAACCACCAAATCGTGCGTCGTCCAGATCGAAACCAATCGATGCCACCAAACGCGCGTCTTGCGCGAATGACGGTACCGCCAAGAATAATATCAAAACAATCAGACGTATCATCTGGACGTCAAAACGCCTGAGCATTGCTGGGGTAAATCCGCCATTGTGAAATCACGCGGATGGCGACGTTTAACTGGTTTTTTACCTGTCGGTTTCGCAGGTTTTAACGCATCGGTAACCCACCAGTTCAACGTTTCATCACATCCCGTACCACCCTTTGACAATTGTGAAACCGTCGGGGTTTGCGTTTTACAGTTTGACGATCCTTTCGGGCATTTCAGACGCACATGAAAATGGTAGTGATGCCCCCAGAACGGACGGATTTTCTGTAACCAATCCTTGTTTCCTTTGGCGCGATTGCACATCCAGATTTTGGCGGGCGCGGTCACAAATATACGATCCACCGCTGGATCACTGGCCGCAATTTTCATCACTTCCATATGGCTTGCCCGCCAATTGTTGCTGACACTGCGCTGATTTTTAGATCGCACCGAAATGGAAGACAGGCTTTCACGTTCATTGCGCGACAGGTTCAACCGTTTGGGTGGATACATCCAAATATCCGCATCCAGCCCTAGTTGATGCGATGCATGACCCGATGTCATCGGGCCACCGCGCGGTTGTGATATGTCGCCAATGTACAAACCTTTCCAATCGGATAGTTTCGCAACCTTGGCCGACACCCGTTTCAGATACGCAATCATATCGGGATGCCCCCAATTGCGATTACGGCTAAGTCGCATGGCTTGCCAAGTTGGCCCCGTTTGCGCGAGCTGTTGCGCCCCCGCGACGCAACCATTGGAGTAAAACCCGTGGGATTGAGGGGTTTGATTGGATGCGCTTCGTTTCGCGCCCAGCAATTTATTTGCCTTTGGCTGTGCGACAACTGGTGATGACAAACAAACGCTTAACGCCACAACAATCGTTGATACTATCTCAGCAATTCGCACGAAACTATCCTTCTTTTGACTCTACCCAAAACAGCAAACACAAACCAATCAAGAACAATATCACCACGGGCACCATGCCCAAACGTTGGTTTTGTGTGATATGCGTGACCAAACCAATTGTTGATGGCGCGATAAACGACGTGGCCTTGCCCGCCAGACCATACAAACCAAATGCCTCGGTCATGCGTTCGGGTGACGCTTGATGAACCATCATGTGGCGCGATGATGCCTGAAGCACGCCGCCAAAACCACCCAAAACCGCCCCACAAAACATAAACACTTTGTCAGGTAATGTTGAACCTTCGGCCAATGGAACGCCAAAAAATGAATCGCGGCCAATCGCGATAATCACAGTACACACAGCGATTAGCACCGCAATTGAAAGCGCAATCGTACGTTTTGGCCCGATGCGTTTATCGATAAACCCACCCAGATATGTAAACACCATGGCACCGAAAGCGGCGACAATTCCGAAAATCCCAATTTGAATAATCGACCAGCCTAACACGCCTTCGGCATAGATTCCGCCAAATGCAAATACGCCAACCAATGCATCGCGATAGAACATTGATGATGCCAGATATGCGGATAGGCTAATGTTATTTGGCAGTGTTTTGATGGTTTCCCACAGGCTGCTTAACCCTGCGGCGATGCCACCTGTTACGTTTTGGCGACGCACCCGATCAGGAACCCATATGAAAAACGGGATCATAAATACAGCGTACCACACAGCGGTCAATGGGCCGACCATGCGCGTACCCTGCCGCGTTTCCGTATCCAAACCGAATAACGGCGCGCGGCCAAGTAATGTTTTACCTTCTTCGTTTTCGGCCAACAGCAACAACATAATGACCAGCGAGATAATTCCGCCAGCATATCCCCATGCCCAACCGTTGCCAGAAATACGGCCCAATTCCTCTGCATCACCCATTTCAGGCAACATTGAATTGGCGAATACTTGTGACCACTCCATGCCCAAAACGCCGATCCCAAACAAGATCAGGATCATGGTCACGCTGTCCATATTTGGCATCGCCCACCACAGACCAAAAGAGCCAACAACATACAGAAAAGAAAAGAACAACAGCCATGGACGCCGTGGCCCGATATGATCTGAAATTGCGCCAAGTATCGGCGCACCAAGCGCCAGACAAACCCCAACGATCCCCATCATCAAGCCCCAGAGCGCTTGACCTTGAACAGGATCGCCCACAACTGCACCCGTAAAATAGGGGGCAAAAATAAATGTAATCAACAATGTATTATAGGGCTGTGCGGCCCAATCATACATCATCCAGCCCCAAATTTTCTTTGATTTATCAGTCATTATTTTATTTCTCGCCTGTTTTGGAATAATTGAACATTTTGCCACCCAGCAAGCAAGAAAAAACGCGCCATAGTGACGTTTAGTATTCTGGCGGCCAGATGCGTGTACCCTCTGCTTCAATCCAATTTTGAACCCAGTCAGGCAGTGTTGGGTTCCAATCAGATCGATCATAATAGTCAGCCAATTTTTGCGTTGGAACGATCCCGTTCTTATCCGTCAATGCACTGCGATAAAGAGCAGACGATGTCGCCTCGCCGTTCCGCCACATGCTTTGCTGTAGATAGATGAACCGTTCATCGCGACCAATCACGCGAGTGCGCATTTCATATCGCTGAAACATATGAACGCGGCGGCGATACCGAATGCTGGTGCCAGCAATGGCAAGCGCCCATTTGTTTTCACGCAACGCTTTGATCAATCCTGTGCGTTTGGCAAATGGAAGGCGTCCTAAATCATACAGGCTGAGCGTGATGCCATTATTCATCTCCATCCAAATATCCAAATCCCAAGGCCAACAAATATGTTGGCTGACGTGCACATCATCAATGGCGAGCGGTTTTTGAAAACTTGCCACAGCCATTACTTTGGCAAAGCGGATAAAAGGATACATTTCGAGCCTCAGTTTTTTAGTTTTATCGAACACCAAAATGTAATCATCAAGGTGAACGTAGGGTCATACGCACACCTTGTAGGATTTGAAAAGAGCGATTAGGTATAAGCAAACACGAAAAGGTAAAAATAATGGACTCCCTTCGCCAAATTTTGTTGATGGCACTCGACATCGCTTATTTCATTGTGATCGCGCATGTAATCATGAGCTTTCTAATCAACTTTCAGGTTTTGAATTTACGTCAACCGATTGTTGCGCAAATTTGGTATGGTTTAAACCGCCTGTTGGAACCCATCTATGCACCGATCAGACGGTTCTTACCCCCGATGGGCGGTATTGATTTTACGCCAATCGTTTTGTTTTTCGCGATCCAAGCGTTGCGCATCGTGGTTTCAAATAACGTGTATTAAAAACAAAAAGCCTGCGCGAACGCAGGCTTTCGTCTGTTTAGGTTAGATAGGGGAAACCTAACCGCCAACAAATGCAGCATCCGCACCCCAAAGCTGTTTCACACGTTCATCGCGCCCACAGCCCTTACGATATTTTTTATATGCCGATGCTTTAGTAATACGTCCAAAGCGGGTCAAAACCTTGCTTGATTGTTTATAATAATCTTGGTGGTAATCTTCTGCGTCATAAAATTTTGATGCGTTACGCACCGGCGTTACAACCTTTTTAGAAAGCTTTCCCGATGCATTGATTTCCGCGATTGCCTTTTCCGCAATCGCACGTTCGGATGCCCCGTTCGCAAAAATGGCTGTTGTATAACTATTGCCGCGATCACAAAATTGACCACCGGCATCGGTTGGATCAACGGATCGGAAAAATTTATCGACCAATGTTTCATAACTGACTACACTTGGGTCATAGAAAATTTGAACCGCTTCCAAATGCGTTCCGATGGTTTTATATGTCGGGTTGGCGTTTTTACCGCCGGTGTAACCAGACACAACTTCTTTCACGCCCTTAAGCGATTCAAAATCGGATTCAACGCACCAAAAACACCCACCTGCAAATACTGCGGTCTTGGTGTCAGCAGCGTATGCGCCAATTGTTGATGCGGCAAAAACCACAGCGGTTAACAAAAGTTTTTTCATAATTTCTCCCCTTTTCATACAACCTTTCAACGACGAATGAACATCACTTGCAATTAACAATGAAGTGAGGAAATGTAGTATTTGGACGGCGCAGATCGTCAATTTGATCTAAGGGAAATCAACATGCGTATTGCGATGTGGTCCGGGCCACGAAATCTTTCGACCGCAATGTTATATTCGTTTGGCGCACGCTCGGATTGCGCAGTGTGGGATGAACCATATTACGGTGCCTATCTGCACGAAACCGGATTAGAGCACCCGATGGGCGAAGAAATCATGGCACATTGGCCACGCGATCCCAATGAAATATCCGCGCGCTGTTTGGGTGAAATACCCGATCAAAAATCAGTCTTTTATCAAAAACACATGTGCCACCACATGATTCCAAAATTTGATCGCGATTGGATTTCGAACATGACCAATGTGTTTCTCATCCGCCATCCAGCGCGTGTTTTGGCGAGTTATGCGGCGAAACGCGAAAACCCGAATTTGGATGACATTGGGTTTCGTCAACAAGGCGAACTATTCGATCAATTGCACAATACACAAAACGCACCGCCAGTCGTGATCGACAGTTATGACATCCGCGAAAATCCCGAAAAAATGTTGCGCAAATTATGCACGGCGATTGGCCTAAAATTCGAAACCGCGATGTTGTCATGGCCAAAAGGTGGGCACAAAGACGACGGACCATGGGCACCGCATTGGTATCCAGCCGTCCATAATTCCACGGGTTTTGCAGGGGTCGAAGGACCATTGCCATCCCTTGATGGTGAATTGGCAATGGTTTGCGAACAGGCCATGCCTCACTATCAGGACATGGCGGCGTTCAAAATTTAGCTTTTACGTTTGTTGCGCATTGCCAACAAACGCAAACGAAGCGCGTTGATTTTGATGAAACCGGCAGCGTCTTTTTGATCATACGCACCTTGGTCGTCTTCGAATGTTACGTGCTCTTCTGAATACAGGCTGTCATCTGACCAACGACCAACGGTGGTAACGGCGCCCTTGTACAGTTTCACACGCACGGTGCCATTTACGAATTTTTGGCTCTCATCAATCAGTGCTTGCAACATTTCACGTTCTGGGCTGTACCAAAAACCGTTGTAAATCAGCTCGGCGTATTTTGGCATGATTTCATCTTTTAGATGTGCCGCGCCACGATCAAGCGTGATGCTTTCAATCCCGCGATGCGCTTCCAGCATAATCGTACCACCCGGTGTTTCATAAATACCGCGCGATTTCATACCAACAAAACGGCCCTCAACCAGATCCAAACGACCAACACCATGTTTGCCGCCCAGCTCGTTCAATGCAGTCAGCATTTCGGCAGGTGTCAAATCTTTGCCATTCAATGCCACGGGGTCGCCCTTGGCATATGTGATTTCAACGAACTCTGGTGTTTCTGGTGCGTCTTCTGGGTGCACCGTACGTTGGTACACGTAATCGGGTGCTTCGACGGCTGGGTCTTCTAATACTTTGCCCTCTGATGATGTGTGCAACAGGTTGGCGTCAACGGAAAATGGTGCTTCGCCGCGTTTGTCTTTGGCGATTGGAATTTGATTTTCCTCGGCAAATGCCAACAATTTTGTACGCGATGACAAATCCCATTCACGCCACGGTGCGATCACCTTGATATCTGGGTTCAACGCATAAGCGGACAATTCAAAACGCACCTGATCGTTGCCTTTGCCTGTGGCACCATGTGCCACCGCATCCGCACCACATTCCGCAGCAATTTCGACAAGACGTTTTGAAATCAATGGGCGCGCAATGGATGTGCCCAACAAATACAGCCCTTCGTAAACCGCATTGGCGCGGAACATTGGAAATACGAAATCACGCACAAATTCTTCGCGCACATCTTCGATATGGATGTTTTCTGGTTTGATCCCCAAAAGCTCTGCTTTTTTGCGCGCTGGTTCCAGTTCTTCGCCTTGCCCCAAATCGGCAGTAAAGGTCACAACCTCGCAGCCATATTCGGTTTGCAGCCATTTCAAAATGATGGATGTGTCAAGACCGCCAGAATAGGCAAGAACAACTTTTTTGGGTGCAGACATAACGAAACGCTCCGAAAGATTAGGGATTCTATTTCTGGCGGTTTATTGCGTTTCGATGCGATGGGCAAGCCGTGCGTTATTGATATTCCGCACCAAACCAATTGCGCACCAATGCCCCGTAAGCACCTGTCTCTTTTAAGCGCAAGATTTCTTGATTAACCCGTTCGGTTTGCGATGATCGTTGCGGAAAAGCAAAACCATATTTTTCAGGATTAAATACGTTACCCTGTGTCTGGAAAACGCCATTTCCCTGCGTATTCGCGTAATAGGCCAAAATTGGTGCATCATGAACCAACGCGTCAACTTTGCCTTCTTGCAACGCATCAAACATTTCGTCCAGTGACACAAATGTTTCATGATTGATCGCTTGATTGGTCAAGAAGCGCGAAGATGTGGATGCCTGTGTTGTTCCCACGCGTTTATCACGTATATCGTTTATGCCAGAAATTTGTGTCCGCAATCCCTCCACCGTAAGTGATGCCGTGATTTGGGCAACAAACGCGGACACGACAAACAAACCAGCAAGAATCAACGCATAAGATATGCCGCGGCCAATTTTGGAATGTGGCGTGAAAATTGTAAAACTTGCATTGGTTACAACGCTTACTGCCCACCAGATGCCTTCGCGCCAAGTGTCCAGTTTATCGCGACCCTTGAAATGTTCGTGTCCACGTTCCGCGATCGCAATCAATAGCCCGGCAAACAAGAAAAGCAAAATCGCTCCAACCAACCATATCCACAATTCTGGGTTCATAAATGCGGTCAATACTGATGGCGTTTGATCTGACTTTGCCAATACCAACAATCCAGAATCAAAAATAGGCCGTGAAAAATCCATCACTTCTTCGCGTGCAGCGGTCACCGAAATATTTGCAGCAGCAAGATCAACCTTGGCTTCTTCGACCATTTGGAGCATCTCTGAAAACGATGTGGTTTCGATAATTTCTGTTTTTGCACCCAAATTTTCCGCAATTTGTTGCCAAAGCTGTATCGAAAACCCAGTCCATTCGCCATTTTCTTTGTACGCAAATGGTTTGCGCTCTACGGTCGCGACTTTAAGGTTTAATTCTGGCTGTGCATGAAGTGGTACGAGTGAAATCACCAACCACAAAACAACACAGACGGCACTCTGTGCACATCGCAAAAACCACATAAAGACACTCCCCAGCTCTTTTCTTGGTCGCTCTTTTACATTTCAATGTCAGACAAATAAAGCCAAATAACGCTTGCAATCGTTTGACGTTTGGGAAAAGCAGAGACATGGACGATTTTTGCAAAGCCGCAGAACAGGCCACGCTTGCGATGCGCGCTCTGTTTCCGCAAACCCCGCTTCAAAACAATGCGTATTTATCGCATAAATTTGGCGCGGAAATATTTCTTAAGCGCGAAGACCTATCCCCTGTGCGAAGCTATAAAATTCGCGGTGCAATGAACGCGATGCGCAAGGCTCTGGCCGCAGATTCCAACAAGAAATTATTTGCATGCGCATCTGCAGGAAATCATGCACAGGGTGTCGCATTCGCGTGTAAACATTTTGGTGTTCAGGGTAAAATTTTTATGCCCGTCACAACACCCAAACAAAAGATTTTGAAAACCAAAGTATTCGGCGGTGACGCAATCGAAGTCATACTAGAAGGCGATTATTTTGATGAAACCTTGGTCGCGGCGCAAAACTTTGCCACGCAATCAGGTGCCAAGTTTTTGCCGCCCTATGACGATGTAGATGTTATCGAGGGCCAAGCATCCGTTGGTGTTGAACTGTTGGAACAATTGGGTCGGATCCCGCCCGACATCATCATCACACCTGTGGGCGGTGGCGGTTTGTCGTCGGCATTGGTGAAATATTTTTCCGAACTCAACGCAAAAACTGAATTTTGGTTCGCAGAACCCAATGGCGGTCGCAGCTTGCACGCCGCCCTTGAGGCGGGAAAATTAGTAACACTTGATCGCGTCAATAATTTTGTTGATGGCGCAGCAGTGGCACGCATAGGTGACGCCAATTTTCAACTGTTGCGGCATATCGATTCCGCGCATGTCATTGGCATTCCCGAGGATCGTATTTGCACAAGCATCATTGAATTGCTGAATATCGAAGGCATCGTGCTGGAACCAGCCGGTGCGATGGCGATTGATGCGCTGAAGGATCTAACAACTCAAATCAAAGGCAAGCGCGTGGTTTGCATTGCCTCTGGTGGGAATTTCGATTTCGAACGCTTGCCAGATGTCAAAGAACGCGCACTTCGGTTTGAAGGATTGAAAAAATATTTTATTTTGCGCATGCCCCAACGCCCAGGTGCGCTTAAGGATTTTTTGTCATTGCTTGGGCCCGATGACGACATTGCCCGTTTCGAATATCTTAAAAAATCTGCGCGCAACTTTGGATCCGTTTTATTGGGAATCGAAACGCGTTCCAGCGACGGTTTCGATGCACTCACCAAACGCATGGGCGACGCTGGTTTTACATACCAAGACATCACAGACGATGAAATATTAGCGCAATTTTTGATCTGAGGGCACATGTTACACTACCAAGAATTTGGCGAAGCCAGTGAATACCCAACATTGTTAATTGTGCACGGTCTGTTTGGGTCTGGCCGAAATTGGCGAGCAATTGCAAAACGTCTGTCCGCGGATCGGCGCGTTGTCACGGTGGATATGCGCAATCATGGCAGCAGTTTTTGGAACGACAGCCACACATATTTTGATATGGCGAATGATTTAGCAACCGTCATTCATACCCTTGGTTCGCCCGTGGATATCATTGGGCATTCAATGGGGGGAAAGGCAGCGATGATGCTCGCGCTGCAAAACCCCAAACTGATCGAAAAACTGATCGTGGTTGATATCGCGCCAGTTACATATGAACATTCGCAAATTTCAAATGTGCAAGTGATGCAATCAATTCCATTGGACAAGGTATCCAAACGTTCGGATGCCGATAAATTCATGGCCGAACACATTTCAGAGGAAATGGTTCGCGCGTTTTTATTACAAAGCCTTTCAATTGAAGACAGCCAAAACAGTTGGGTTCTAAACCTTGCCGCACTGGGCACAAATATGAATCAGATTGTAGGGTTCCCAGAAATCGACGCACAATTTACACCGCCCTGCATGTTTATTCGCGGCGCATTATCAGCATATATTTTACCATCACATCATCGCGCACTATTCCAACATTTCCCTAATGCAGAAATCCATACCATCGATGGCGCTGGCCATTGGGTTCACGCAGAATCGCAACGCGCATTCATCGCTGTGGTTTCTGATTATTTGAAATCTAAACCACAATGATCGCACGCTTGGTTCATAAATTGCAATTTTGATTGATCATATGTTGTGACAATAGTTTCAAGATTGACCGTTTCGCCAACACCATCATTCGCCAATTGTTCACCCTGTGAACACAAGTTCGCAAATATGACAAAGCCAAGGTTTGCAGCACTTCCTTTTAAAAAATGTAGTGCAGATGCCATGTCTGAATTTTCCAAACTGACAACCCCGCGCAGCGCATCAATCGCTTCGTCAACTTCTTCTAAAAAGACTTCTGTCACTTCGGCGAGGTCTTCCGTACCAACATCTTCTTCCAATTGCTGAATTTGCGCCCAGTCTATCATGATGCACCTCGTTTCATAAATCCTTGCGTGATCAACGGTCCAAATTCTTTGTAATAAATCGACTGTAATATGATCGCATTTGTGTTCGCAGTCGCAATTTTATTAACCGTTCCGTCGCTTTCGTACACGCCAGAATACCAACCTATTTCAGCATTCTTCGTCCGTTCGACATGCTTCACGAGCGCATTGGTATATTGCGTATCATATAACACGTTCCAACCAATTGCGGCTTTCGTGCTTACCGTTCGTAGGTGTTGAAATTGATCACCATTTTCGGCCAGCGTGTTCCACGCCACACCATTTGCAAAAACTGTATTATATAAAAAATACGGCTCTTGATCGATATTATCTTCGCTTACCGCGGTCAAAATTCCAGCGTTTTTATACCGGTTTTCCTGTGCGACATAAATGCGATGCGCCAGTTCCCTGCTCTCGCTATCAAATCCGAATTCAAGTGCTGTTAAAATATAGGGTTCACTGACCACATAATTATGCGCATCAAATTCCGCAAAAGAACGACTATCCACAGCGATCATTTGTTGGGATACTTTTTCAAAGCGTAAATAATCATCAAATTTTGCCGCCCGCAACGCATCCAACCCTAACAACGAAATGGCGCGAGCTGCGTATTCTTCGTAGCCAAGCCGCCCTTCTTGCACAAATTCGGTTGCATCGTCATCGGTGACACGTGCGCCATACAAAGTGCCGTCGTTGATCATTTTAGAAAAATCCCAAGCCTGCAAAATTTCTAACGCTTCTTTCGCATGGTGAGGATAATGTTGTGCAATGGTGGTCAGGGGAACAATCATACGCGCCACATCAAGTGCAGACCATCCAACACCACGCAACACAGGATCGTTTTTATAATTCGTCATTGTTAAAAATCGCGTTTCATACACTTTGTTTGGCAACCGGGAATCAAACAGCGGTAATGCGCGCAACGATGTTAATGCGCTGGCCATGCGCATATCAAATTCGACATCGGAAACGATACCAATTTTTTGCGCCGCAATGAGCCCCAACAAATACGACGCTTGATCCCAAATCGTCGTAGATGGAAAATTATCGGCGGCATTAACCAATCCCGTATCCTGTGTGTTGCGTTCAAAATACCGCCACGCGATCTTGGCCTGTTGCAAATCCTTTGCATTTATCACCGAAGGGTTTGCCAAAACCGTTTGGGCATCACTTGTTTCGATCAATATCGTTTTCTGACCGATATGCAGCGTTTTGGAAATTCCAGTCTCTGCCGAATATGCAATAGCGGCTGCGATACATAACCCCAAAACAAATGCGATATGGCTGCGTGCCTTGATGACGTTGTCGAACATCACTTCATACCTTCCTAAACCAACGACGGTTTTTTACATCGATTCTGATTAATGAATCCTTGCTCGGTTTCCATAATGCGGCACCAATCAACACGGTCATCGCATATGCATTCGTCGCCGCCCAAAATCCATTCACAACAAGCGCGGCTGTCTGACGTGGATCTGGATTGATAATTTGCACTGCTGTCGCCCAACACATGGCAATCATTGTGAGCGCCACAACGCATATTTGCGGCCAGACTAAATACAAAAAATCCCCTGATCGACGTTGTTTTGGTGTGACATGAAATTGAATTTCGCGCCCGCACATTACCGCCCACATGGCGCGCAGATTGAACGAAAAAAACGCAAGGTTAAGCATCCGACCTTTGCGATTATCAATGCCCCAAGTTCCCAACGCAGTGGCGCATTCATGCACCACCAAAAACGGAATCAAGTGCAAAAAGAATTCATTAGAATACGACGATATCGGTGAGATCCCTGTGAATAGGGCAATCAATGGAGCCGCAATGAAAATACAGTTCCATAGCGGTGCCAAATACGACCAAAATGTCATCGCATACATCAGTTTTTGTTGGAATGTCAGACCCGTCCGAAACAACGGATTGTCATTACGCAGAATATCCAATGTACCACCAGCGTATTTATACCGCTGCATTGCCCAACTGTGCATATCGCGGGGCGACAACATCTTGCTCTCAACATGGGGGTGCAACACTGATTTCCAATTTCGTTCTATATCTGACTGCAAAACAATTGATGTATAAATGTCTTCAGACACATGAAATTTGTATGGGGTGAATTCTGTAGAGATGCTAAATTCTTGCGTCACCGCGTTTGAAACTGCGCGACATTTTTCGTGGTCGGGTTCGCGACAGGTGTATGCATCCACATTTGCCTGAATTTGCTGTGCGTACGCTTTTAATGCGCCTTCCATTACGGCATCACGACGGTGAATTGAACCAGCTCCACAGCAAAACGATGCATTTGCACGATTGCGACGACGCAAGATAACATCATAAAACAGCTTTGGGTCGCTTACGAATGGATCCTTACCAATTGAAATTGAACCAACCACTTTTTGCACTAATTGACCAATGCATTTGCCACCACGCCCAAACCGCCGATCCAACAAAACATCAAGTGTAACCCCCTCTGGTATATCATAAAACCATTGCGGGGTTTGCACCCATGCAACATCGCTGTCTTTGAAATAACCAAGCGTATTTTCCAATATTGTCGGAAAGGGGCGCGTATCGGAATCAAGAATAACGACAAAATCGCCCGTAGAATGTTCCAACGCGTTGCGTAAATTTCCCGCTTTGTACCCGACATTTGAATCGCGCGTGATGTAATGTACGTTTTCCTGTGACGCCACTTTTCTCATCTGTGCCCGATTACCATCATCCAGCACATAGATATTGATCTCGATCTCATAAGGATATGTGATCTTTTTTGCATCTTGAATGGAATACCGTGTCAGCTCGGGATCTTCAGTATATGTCGGAATAAAGATATCGACGCTTAGGGGGTGTTCACCCCCATCGCTGACAAGTTCGCCACGTGATTGTGGTGGTGGTTGTGGTGTAACATCGCGGATCGACCACAAATTATTGAAAAACAAAATCATGCCAATAAACGCACAGGTTTCTGCACAAACCACAGGGATCGAAAACCATAGGGCATCGTAGTTGAGTGACATCGTCCATCGCCATATCAAATACCACCCCCCAAGGATCAATGCTGCAATCGCCACCGATTGCCACAAAAATTCCACCCATGCGTTATGGGCAACCGGGGCATCTGGTTTTCGGTTTTCGTATTCAGAAAAATAAAATTCTTTAGTGCGATTCATTTTTTGCCGATGTGATTCAATTTTTTAAACCATGGCGATGATGTCTAAATTTTTCGTTACATTTCCACGGTTTGTTTCCCTCATAACTTCATCGAAAATTAAAACATTCGCCGCAGGCTGTGGCAAAATTTGAAATTGTGTGGAATCGACCTTGGCATTGAATGCAACTGAATTGAACGCTGGAATCGCATCTGAAACCCTAACGCGGGTTTTGGTGGTCGATGAGAGCAAGATGCAACGCAAGCTTGTGATTGCATTGCTGAAAAAATGGGGTTTTGAAATTTTCGAGGCGGATTCTGGCAAATCCGCTCTCGAAATCTGTTCTCGGCAATCAATCGATCTGGTGATTAGTGACTGGGTGATGCCTGAAATGTCGGGCTTGGATTTTTGTGAAAAATTTAGGGCGTTACCGCGCGAACGATACGGCTATTTTATCTTGCTCACTTCTAAATCTGAAAAAGATGATATTGCAAAAGGGCTGGATGTTGGCGCTGATGATTTTTTGTCAAAACCAGTGAACTCTACCGAACTCCGCTCGCGTATTCAGGCCGGTCGGCGCGTGCTTGATATGGAAAAACAAGTTCACGCCCAAAATGCGAAAACAACTGCAGCACTCGCAGAATTGCAACGTGTTTACGAAGAACTTAACAAAGACTTGCTCGAGGCGGAAAAACTGCAACGATCGTTGATTCCAGAAAGTTATTCCCAACACGCCAACGTAGAAATTTCCAACATCTTTAAATCCAGCGGGCATGTTGGTGGCGATTTAGTTGGGCATTTTAACATCGACCAAGATCGCATGGGTATTTATTCGCTTGATGTATCGGGTCACGGTGTTTCATCGGCCCTGCTGACAATTCGGCTGGCTGGATATTTAAGCCCGTTTAACAAAGAGCAAAACATCGCCTTTTACAAATCAAATTCGGATGAATTTCTGGTCAAAGACCCTGCGGAAATCGCGCGTCATTTAAACGAACTTATGCTGCGTGACATGTCAACCGAACTTTACTTTACGCTTGCCTATGCAGATGTGAATCTACGAACGGGTGAATGTGCGATGGTTCAGGCGGGGCATCCCCATCCGCTGATATTTAATGCACACCACGGCATTACATTACTGGGCACAGGTGGCCCACCAATTGGCATGATTGACGGGATGATATACGAAACATTCCAGCACCACTTGGTTCCAAATGATAAATTGTTATTGCACTCTGACGGGCTTACCGAATGCGAAGACCCAGATGGGGCCCTATTGGACGAAGACGGTTTATCAAAGATATTGATGCGCAATGCGCAATCAAATGGACCCGAGCTTTTGAACGACATTTTGTGGGATTTGGCGGATCACGCACAGGGCGAAAACTTTGGCGATGACGTATCTGCAATCATGTTAGAATTTGCACGAGATAAAAAATGAATTCGCTTGGCTTGAAATCAGTGTTGCGAACGGTTCTGCGATGCGGGGCAATTACGCTAATTGGCTTGGTGGCGTTATCCGCCTGCGCTAATATTGCGCCCACGCTCGCACCACGTATCGCACAGCCAAACACACCAGTTGCGCGAAACTTCACTTCGTTTTCAACGTCATTGCGGTGTATGGACCAGCTGTTCGCGGTGCCAAAACGGCGATCTATATTGATTTCATCAACGGGCATTCCAGATTTCACTGGGAATATACGGGTTGGCGGCGATGATATGTTGGTCAACGCAATCAACCATATGAATTTGAAAAGCCAAGCATATGTTTTCATAGATCAATCCTTGGAAAAAGACCCTGGTCAGCTTTCAATACGCACACATGAATCTAAAGTGGAAAAACTTGCACTTGATCCCCAATATTATATTCGTGGATCAATCTCGCAATTGGACAAGGCCGTTGTGGATGACTCTTTTTCAGGGTCAATCGATCTGTTGAACGCCCCTAATCCGCCAACGATAAACGGCGGGAATTTGCGAAAATCAAATGGTGGGAACAGCAAAACCTTGTCGGTTGTTACTGTGGATTTGCATCTTGTGGCCTATCCGTCACGGCGCGTTATTCCAGGGGCATCTGTGTCAAATTCGATGGTGGTGACGGGGCGCGGCTATGGCTCTGGGGCAAGTGGACTAATCAAACTCACTGGTTTTGACGTCGCCATTCAGATAAATCGCGTCGAAAGCCAAGGACAGGCTGTGCGTAACTTGATCGAACTGGGCATACTGGAGTTGTTGGGTCGTCACGCAAAAGTTCCCTATTGGGATTGTCTCAATTTGCGCACGACGCATCAAAAGCGAACCAACCTGCACGAAACAGGGTTTCACGCAAAACCCCGGCCAGTGTTAATGAATCAGGTACAGGATTATCTGCGACAGGTTGGGTATTATTCTGGAAAAAATACTGGCATGTTGGATCGTAAAACGCGCATTGCGGTGTCGAAATTCCAAGCTGACCAAAAATTAATTGCAACTGGTGAAGTCGATTTCGATTTGTTTGAACGCCTAAAGGAACGCGCCGAAGGGTTTCCAACCCTGTCCGAAGCACGCGTTGGAAAGCTTGGGAAAATTTCACCCGAAACGAAAACGACCACTGGTGAAAAAACATCCCCCGTGAAATATCTAACCCTGGATCAAAGCAATCTCGCCGTTCGCCGCGGCGCCGCATTTACTGCAATGGCAGGATCGTCAATCAGCGGTTATATTGTCTGTTACCATCAACAGAACCTTGGGGAAATTACCCAAGTGTTCCCAATTCAATCGGGACAAACAGCACAAATTGCGCCGTCGAACAATTTGCTCGTTCCGGCCAAAAATTCACCACTCCAGATCATATTTGAAACCAAAGATGATCTGGAAAAGATCGCGTGCGTTTTTGATGCTTCACCGCTCGTTTCGAAAATTAGTCAAACACGAAACAAACAGGGGTTGATGATTACCAATGTCTCGGGCTTTGATGCTTTGTTGCGATCGCATCAGATTAAAAATCCAAAGGCGGAGCTTAGGATGATATCCGCACGTTCACCCTAGGGTTCAAAATCGCCGCAACAATTGCCGTACAAAATCGGCGTCACCTGCGTTGCTCAACATATGTGCCGCATCATCGCGATGGACCCATATGGAACTGTGATGTGGTTCAATCGGCTCACAAATTTGGCGGCTGGGGCGGCACAGGTAAATATGGCATACCTTGCGTGCCCAAATATCATAATCGGGCATATAGGTGTATCGTTGATACGCACCAAGACGGCGAAACACTTCAATTCGCCAACCAGTTTCCTCAATCACCTCGCGATGTAACGCTTGTATTGCGGTTTCTCCGGGATCAATCCCGCCACCGGGTAATTGGGTTTCAGAAAATGGTTTTGCCTGATGGGTCAGCAACACATCTTCACCACGGATCAAAACGCCATATGCACCCGGGCGGGTCACATATTCAATTCCAGGAATTTTCGGCTCACCATAACGTCTCATATCTTTCGCATATCAAGTTTTCTTGAAAAACACAGCAGAGAATTGCGCTTTGGGCAAAGAACCACTATCTGACCCGAAACCCAAAGGACGAGTCGTATGGATTTAATGGACAAAATTGAAAACTGGGATGAACTGGTTTTACCGTTTCAATTGGACGATGCAAACATTCGTGGGCGCATCGCACGATTGGATTCTGTTCTAGAGGATGTGTTGCGCCAACATGATTATCCTATGGAAGTCGCATCGTTGGTGGCAGAGGCCGCAACGTTGACGGCGCTGATCGGGCAGACAATAAAGTTGCGTTGGAAACTGTCATTGCAAATTCGCGGCGATGGTCCAATTCGTATTATCGCCACCGATTATTACGGCCCGAGCGCCGAAGGTGAACCTGCGAAAATTCGCGCATACGCAAGTTTTGACCAAGATCGATTGGATGAAACCAACGCAACACCATTTGAAAAAATTGGTTCGGGTATGTTTGCGGTTTTGATTGACCAAGGCGCCGATATGGCCCCGTTCCAAGGTATTACACCATTAACGGGCGGTTCGCTGACGAAATGTGCAGAAACGTATTTCGCACAATCCGAACAATTGCCAACACGATTTGAAATCACGGTTGGGCAATCCACAACCGCCGACGAAGGCAACGCATGGCGCGCGGGCGGTGTGATGGTGCAACATATTCCAGATGCATCACCTCTGATGGCAAAACCGGACGAAGACTCAAGCGGCCAGGACGGGCTGACATCAGCGACCGATTTGCTGGATGACGATGCTTCTGACAATTGGAACCGCATCAATATTTTATTGGATACTGTTGAAGAAACCGAATTGGTGGGGCCATTGGTTTCGCCTCCAACATTGTTGCACCGGTTGTTTCACGAAGAAAAACCACGTGTTTTCGATCCCCAACGCGTGAAATTTGGATGCACCTGTGGAGAAGACAAAGTTGTGCAAGCGATGTCGATTTACTCCGCAAAAGACATCAAAACGATGACAACGGATGACGGGTTAGTCACAGCAGATTGCCAGTTTTGTGGCGCCCATTACGAGCTGGATCCAGAAACTTTGGGCTTTGAGGCAACCAAAAAGTAACGATTCAGGCTTGCGCGTGGCGCGACGCTGCGCCATGAACTTGGCGTAATGGATCACTTGCAACAAACAGAAATGAAATTGCGCGCGGCTTTGGGAAAAGCGGCGCCAATTGCGTTGACCACGGATTTTGATCTGCACCCTGAATTGCGCCCGCCAAACCCAAAACTGCGCGATGCCGCTGTTTTGGTTCCCATTCATCGGGAAAATGATCATTGGTCGGTGATATTGACCAAACGCTCATCTGCGCTGAAACACCACCCTGGGCAAATCGCTTTTCCTGGTGGAAAGGTCGACAAAAGCGATGGCACAACGTTAAATGCGGCCCTGCGCGAGGCAAACGAAGAAATCGGTTTGCCACCCAGTTCGGTTGAAATTTTGGGCACGCTACCCCAACACCAAACCATTACCGCGTTTATGGTCACACCCTATGTGGGGCTCATCACCGATCCGATTGAATACCGCCGAGAGGTCGGTGAAGTTGCGGAAATATTTACAGTTCCCCTGAACCATTTGCTAAATCCTAACAGTTTTCAAATTCAAGGGCGGCGTTGGAACGGGCAGGATCGCAAATATTTCACGGTTCCATATGGCCCGTATTACATATGGGGCGCCACCGCACGAATGTTACGAATGCTGGCGCATGTGATGGAAAAATCAGATGCATATTAGTGCGGATTGGCTGAATCAACAAAACACCCGGACGGTTATGACCCTGTTAACAGGTGCGGGTTACGAGGCGTATTTTGTCGGCGGCTGTGTGCGTAATGCCCTGCTTAACGAACCGGCCAGCGACATCGATATATCAACGAACGCGCATCCTGATGCGGTCGTGAAAATTGCAACAGCGGCGGGCATAAAATCGATCCCAACAGGGATCGATCATGGAACCGTCACGATCGTAATTGGTGGCGATGCCTATGAAATCACGACATTTCGCAAAGACATCGCAACCGATGGGCGGCGCGCAATAGTTGCATATGCAGATAACATTATTGACGATGCGCGGCGGCGTGATTTTACCATGAACGCAATTTATGCGGATCAGAGTGGCAAAGTTACTGATCCTCTGAACGGGTTGCCCGATTTGCTGGCGCGCCATGTGCGTTTTATCGATGGCCCCGATCAACGCATCGCAGAGGATTACCTACGTATCTTGCGGTTTTTTAGATTTACAGCATGGTATGGCGATATCAATAATGGCATTGATGCCGAAGGTCTGGCGGCCTGTGCGCGTGGGTTGGACGGTTTGCAAAACCTGTCGCGTGAACGTGTTGGAGGCGAGGTTTCAAAATTGCTATCTGCGCCCAACCCCGCCCCAGCGGTCGCGGCAATGGCGCAATCTGGCGTATTGGCGCAAACCATCAAGGGTGCTCAGCATCAATTTTTGGCCCCCCTTATTCATCTGGAACAGCAATTTGATGTTGCACCAAATTGGATAGCACGGCTGGTATGTTTAACCCGTGATGCCCAAGATTTACGCCTGTCACGCAAGGATGAAAACCAGCGTATCAATTTGATAAAATTGCTGGATAACAACCCGCCACCACATGCGGCCGCCTATCGTTATGGAGCGACACTTGCATATTCTGCTGCATTAATCCTTGCCGCGTCGTTGGAATCTGTGCCGCCCAAGAAATTGCGTGAAAACATTGCCTTGGCCAATGAGGTCGTATTTCCGATTAAATCAACAGACCTGTCAGACCAACTTCAGGGAAAATCGCTGGGCAATGCGCTTCGAAAATTAGAACGCCGTTGGATACAGTCGCGCTTCACCATGACCAAACAGGAATTGTTAAATGAGCTTTGAATCATTGGTATCCTTGTTCACCATCGCGATGGTGGCAGGCTGGACACCCGGCCCGAACAATACGCTTGTTGCCAATTCAGCGGCGCGTTTTGGATTTGGGAAAACCATGCCCCATATCGCTGGCATCGGATTGGGTTTTCCGTTCATGGTGTTTTGCATAGCCTTTGGCCTTGGCGCGTTATTCCAACAAAGCGCAGTTTTGCGCGAAGGGTTGCGCGCGATTGGCATCATTGTTCTGTTATGGTTCGCGTACAAGGTTGCAACCGCTGGCAAACCCGACCCGAGCAAATCCGCTGATAAACCGTTCACATTTTTTCAAAGTGCCGCATTTCAATGGATCAATCCCAAGGGTTGGGTCATGGCGATCAGCATCACCAGCCAATTCATCGCGCCCCAAAACGCATTGGTTAGCGCGCTTACAATCGCAAGCGTTTTTGTGTTCGTCGGCTTCACATCGGCAAGTGGCTGGACATTGTTTGGCACCGCGATGCAACGCTGGCTCACCAATGATACACGGGTGAAAATATTCAAATATACTATGGCGGGGCTGTTGGTATTTTCCATTGTTTTGATCGCCAAAGCAAAGCTTGGATCATGACCGCACTGCTCATTTTTATTTTTCTGGGTTTGTTTAGCCCTGGACCAAATGTCATTATGTTGACCGCATCTGGCGCGAATTTTGGCATGCGAAAAACCTTGCCCCATCTGTTTGGTGTGGTGCTGGGCGTTGGTATCATCGGCGGTGCAACTGGATTAGGTTTGGGAACAATTCTACAGGCAGCACCACAATTGGAATTTATGCTGAAACTGATCGCGGCGGGGTGGATTTTATGGATGGCCTTTGCGTTGTTGCGTAGCGCCAAACACCACACCCCAGAATCCGTGAAACCATTTACGTTTTCACAGGCGGTTTTGTTCCAATGGGTCAACCCCAAGGTTTGGGCAGTGGCGATTGCGGGTGCGGCATATGTTACGCATCTGACACCGATCGATCAGGCGATTACCCTTGGCCTCGCGTTTTCGGGGATCAATCTGGGGGTTTGTTTATTCTGGACATACTCTGGTGATTTATTATCGCGGTTGTTGAAAACCGACGAAGCGTGGTTTGTATTTCGCATCGTGATGGCGGTATTATTGGCTGCAACAATTTTGTTAATATTGGGCTAAACATGGTACAGACACTTCGCATCGAAAAACTTGGTCACCAAGGGAACGGAGTTTCTAGCCTACATGGCATGGATATTTTTGTTCCATTTAGCCTGCCTGGTGAATTGGTCGAGGGCGAAGTGAGTGGCGATGAAATTGCCAAGGCACGGATATTGGAGCCTGTCGAAGCCCGCGTCAAAGCACCCTGTCGCCATTTCAAAACCTGTGGCGGTTGCGCGTTACAACATGCCAGTGATGCATTCGTTGCCAATTGGAAACAACACCAAGTTCAAACCGTTCTGGAATTGGAAGGGTTATCGCCGATATTTCGCCCTATCGCCACATCCCCAACCGCAAGCCGCCGCCGTGCAACATTTACAGGTCGGCGTGGGAAAAAGGGTGCGATGATCGGTTTTTTTGCGCGCGGCACTGACACATTGATCGAAATCACCGAATGCCATTTGGTTGAACCCGCTTTGATGTCGGGATTTGTTGGAATGAAAGAATTGGTTATGATCGGGGCATCGCGCAAAACACCCCTACGCATTGCCACAACCAACACCGCAAACGGGTTGGACATTGATGTGACCGAAGGCAAAGAATTAAACATTGAACAATCCGCCGCGCTTGGCGGGATAGCCGACAAACACGGCTTTGCCCGCATCACGTGGAACGGCGAAGTGGTGGTACAATCCGCACCACCCGTGCAAACATTTGGCACCGCTGCCGTGATCCCCCCAAGTGATGCGTTTCTACAGGCCACGCACCACGGTGAAAAAACGCTGGTCGATGCGGCACTATCGGCGGTTGGCCCTGCCAAACGCGTGATTGATCTGTTTTCTGGTTGTGGCACATTCGCACTGAACGCGGCGAAATTTGCAGAGGTTCACGCCGTCGAAGGATCCGCGAGCATGATCCGAGCACTTGATGCGGGATGGCGTGGTGCGACTGGTTTAAAAACCGTAACTTCAGAGGTGCGTGATTTATATGCGCGGCCATACTTACCAGATGAATTGAGCAAGTTCGACGCGGCAATTATTGACCCACCGCGCGCAGGCGCATTATCCCAAACCCAAGAATTGGCAAAATCCAACATCAAACATGTGGCCTTTGTGTCCTGTAACCCCGCCACGTTTTCACGCGATGCAAAATTATTGTGCCGCGCGGGGTTCCAATTAGATTGGGTACAAGTGGTTGATCAATTCCGCTGGTCATCTCATGTGGAATTAGTGGCGCAGTTTACGCGGGATTAACCGCGTTTGGCGATTTGACTGATGCCCAGCGTTTCCAGTACCTTTGACTCGATCTCTGGGGCGCACATGCCAGCGGACGCATACATTTTTTCAGGCGTGTCTTGGTCAATAAATGTATCTGGGAATACCATGGAACGGATTTTCAATCCGTGATCCAATGCGCCCTCATCCGCCAATAACTGCATGACATGGCTGCCGAATCCGCCAACGCTTCCTTCTTCGATCGTGATCAATGCTTCGTGGCTTGCGGCCAGATCCAAAATCAAATCGCGATCCAATGGTTTGGCAAAACGCGCATCGGCGATAGTTGGGCGAAGCCCGCGTGTTTCCAATTTTTCAGCGGCTTTTTGCACCTCTTGCAGGCGCGCACCAAACGATAGGATTGCAACGCGAGCACCCGATTGCACAATGCGGCCTTTGCCGATTTCCAACACTTCACCCGTTTCAGGTAAATCGATACCAACACCAGCACCGCGTGGGAAACGAAACGCAGATGGCCGATCATTGATTGACAGGGATGTTGCCACCATATGCACCAATTCCGCCTCGTCCGCGGCGGCCATCACCACCATATCGGGCAGGTTCGCAAGGAACGCGATATCAAAGCTGCCCGCATGGGTTGCGCCATCCGCGCCAACCAATCCAGCGCGATCAATTGCGAACCGCACGGGCAAGCGTTGCAACGCCACATCATGCACGACCTGATCGTAACCGCGTTGCAGGAATGTGGAATAAAGCGCGCAAACGGGTTTCAATCCGCCCGCTGCCATGCCCGCACAAAACGTTACCGCATGTTGTTCGGCAATGCCCACATCAAACGTGCGCGAAGGGAACCGTTCAGCGAAAAGATCAAGCCCAGTGCCATCAGGCATCGCGGCAGTGACAGCAACAACCTTGTCGTCCTGTTCCGCCTGTTTGATCAAACTTTGCGCGAACACTTTGGTGTAGCTTGGCGCATTCGATGGTGTTTTTTTCTGTTTGCCAGAAATCACATCAAATTTGGCAACACCGTGATATTTATCATCCGATGCTTCGGCAGGGGCATAACCCTTGCCTTTTTGCGTGATTGCGTGGATTAACATCGGCCCCGTTGCGCGATCTTTGACAGTGCGCAAAACATTCAACAGCTGATCCATGTCATGACCATCAATCGGCCCGACATAAGAAAAACCAAGCTGTTCAAACAACGTGCCGCCTACGGTCATATGTTTCAACATATCTTTGGCGCGTTTTGCACCATCTTGGAGTGGGTGGGGCAATAACGATACCGCACCTTTGGCCGCGGCCTTAAGTTCTTGAAACGGTTCACCAGCGTATAGTTTTGACAAATAGGACGACATCGCCCCAACGGGTGGAGCAATCGACATTTCATTATCGTTCAAAATCACGATCAAACGTTTGCCCAGATGCCCCGCGTTGTTCATCGCCTCATACGCCATACCAGCGGATAGTGCCCCATCACCGATTACAGCAATTGCATCACCCAACCCATGTTCGGGCGCGCCGCCCAAATCACGTGCGACAGCAAACCCGAGTGCTGCGGAAATTGAGGTTGAACTATGCGCCGCGCCAAATGGATCAAACGCGCTTTCGCTACGTTTTGTAAAACCAGATAACCCGTCAGCCTGTCGAAGACTCAGCATTCGATCACGCCGACCTGTCAGAATTTTATGGGGATAGCATTGATGGCTGACGTCCCAAATCAAACGATCCTTGGGCGTATCAAACACCGCGTGAATGGCCGTGGTCAATTCCACAACACCCAGCCCAGCGCCCAAATGCCCCCCCGTTTGCGACACGACTGAAATTGTTTCTTGGCGCAATTCGTCCGCCAATTGGCGCAGCTGTGCATCCGAAAACTTTTTCATGTCTTCGGGTGTATTTACCTGATCAAGCAGGGGTGTATCGGGGCCAGTGGCGGTCATGTGGTTACCTTTGGTTTTATGGATACTATCACATGTCGCGATGTAAAACGAATTGGGCGACGTGACGCAGCGGATCCGCTGATGCACCATATGGGGCAAGTGCGGTATTCGCTGTGTTGATCAATTCGGCGGCGCGCGCTTTCGCCCCATCCAGCCCCAACAATGACACGAACGTGGCCTTGCCCGCGGCGGCATCTTTTTTCAAACGTTTACCTGCGGTATTTGCGTCGCCTTCGACATCCAAAATATCATCAACAATTTGAAACGCCTGCCCCAATGCGGCGGCATATTCGACCAACGGGCCAATGTATTGGCGCCCGATCATTGCACCAGCGGTGGCGGACCATTCAATCAACGCCCCCGTTTTGTTGGCCTGTAATTGGGCAATCTGTTCAAGGTTCAATTTTTTACGTGCGGTTTCAGCGGCGATATCTTGGACCTGCCCCAAGACCATACCATTTGCACCTGCGGCCTTGGCCAAGGTTGTCATCAGGGTTACACGCACCTCGGCGCTAGTGTTCAAACCACCCAGAATTTCGAATGCGAATGTTTGTAATGCGTCACCAACCAAAACGGCGGTGGCCTGATCCCATTTCACATGTACGGTCGGTTGCCCACGGCGCAGATCATCATCATCCATGCACGGCAAATCATCATGCACCAATGAATAGGCATGCATACATTCAATTGCCGACGCGACCGCGACCGCCTTTTTATTATCCACGCCAAACATTTTGGCACTTTCCATCACCAGATAGGCACGCAATCGTTTGCCACCGTTCAAAACAGCATGGCGCATGGGTTCACCCAGCGGATTACCGTCGGGTGTTGGCAGGATACGATCCAATTCCAATTCAACCAATCGAGCGGTTTCTTTTAGCTTTGTTGCAAATTCCTCGGACACAATGATTACTCGTCCGCAGCGGTCAGGCCGTTTGGTTTCCCATCCGCCCCGAATGTAATTTTCGCTACTTTTTCTTCGGCAGATTTCAATTTGTCTTCGCAATGTTTTTTCAACTCTGCGCCACGTTCATAAAGCTTGATTGAATCGTCCAGTGCGACTTGGCTGCCTTCAAGCTGTGTCACCAATGTTTCCAGTTCTTGCATCGCCTGTTCAAACGACATTTCTGCGACGGGTGTTTGTGTCATTTACTGTACTCCATCAAAACACGAATATGTGCGGCACAAGACTGTGCCAATGCGCGCAGATCATACCCGCCTTCCAATGTTGATACAAGGCGACCCGAACAGTGATCGCGTGCAAAATCACACAGGCTGCGCGTTGCAATGGCAAAGTCTTCTGTTTCAAAGTTTAAACCCGCCAATGGATCATCGCGATGAGCATCAAACCCCGCAGAGATAAACAACATTTCGGGTTGGTGCGCGATCAATGCTGGCAATATCTGATCGTTCATCGCGGCATGCAGCGCCGCACCCGTTGCGCCCGTTTCAATAGGAATGTTCAATACGTTCCCATGCGCGCCCACCTCGTGGGGATACCCCGTACCAGGGTAGAGCGGCATTTGATGGGTTGATACAAACAAAATACGTTCATCATCCCAGACCAAATCTTGGGTGCCATTACCGTGGTGCACATCAAAATCCACAATCGCCACACGTTTCAGGCCATGGTTTTCCAATGCGTGTTTCGCAGCAATCGCCACATTGCCAAACAAGCAAAACCCCATTGGCGTTGTTTTTTCCGCATGGTGTCCTGGTGGTCGCATGGCGCAAAATGCATTGCCTGCGTCACCTGACATTACCATATTCACAGCTTGGCAAATACCACCAACACCGCGCAAGGCGGCGTCCAAACTGCCTGCTGACATATGCGTATCAGCGTCCAGTGAAATGGTTCCTGTTGCTGGTGATGCAGATTTGATTGCGCTCAGATGTGTGGCGGGATGGGCCAACAACACCTGTTCATCGGTTCCCAGTTCTGATTCCAGCCGGAACAATGCATCAAATTCCGCAGATCCTAGCGCATCATAAATCGCTTGTAGCCGCGCCACCTGTTCGGGGTGACCGATTGGCGTTTCGTGTCTCAATCCATCGGGATGGGTGATCAATGCCGTTGTCATGATTTAATCAGGCGCCAACATATAACCAGCACCACGCACAGTTTGCAGATATCGCGGCGCTTTTGGATCGGCTTCAATTTTACGACGCAGGCGGGTGATTTGCACATCCACCGCACGTTCTTGGCTGGTCACACCATCGCGTGCCAAATCTTCGACCAGTTTATTACGGCTGACAGGGCTGTGGGGCATGGTGGAAAAAATGCGCATTAACGCACCCTCTGTTGCGGTCAGGCGTACAAGGCTTTCACCATGCCATAATTCGCCGCGTGAAATGTCATAACGAATTTCACCCATATGAAGCGTCTTTGGCGGTTCGTCTCGTTGTTCATCGGATGGTATACGGCGCAAAATCGCGTTGATACGCAGCACCAATTCCTTGGGCTCGAACGGTTTGGTCAGGTAATCATCTGCCCCTGCTTCCAACCCCATGATGCGTTCATTGCTTTCACCCTTAGCCGTGAGCAGCAAAATCGGCGTGGTCAGCGTTTCGCGCAAGCTTCTGGTCAATGTAACACCATCTTCGCCTGGCATCATCACATCCATCACGATCAGATCAAATTCCAACCCTTCCAGCAAACGCCGGGCATGGGCCGCATCGCGTGCCGCGCTCACCCAGTAACCGTGGCGCGCCAAAAATTTTTGCAGCAAACCGCGAATGCGCTCGTCATCATCAACGATCAAAATATGTGCGTCTGGTTGATCCATTGTTATCCTTTCAAACCTTGCACACGTTTGCGCATTTCGGGGTCCATCATATTTTCCAACACGGCGCGAAACCCACGCACCGCATCAGGGCCAGCATCACGAAATGCCGCTCGCATACGCACGCGTTGCGCATCGGACAATTCTTGTTCCAAATCCTTACCCTTTTGGGTCAGGTATAAATTACGTTGGCGACGATCTGTGGTGCCAATACGGCTTTCAACCAGACCATCATCGACCAATTGACGCAAGACCCTGTTCAAAGATTGTTTCGTCACGCCAAGGATATCTAACAAGTTGTTCACCGTAATGCCGCGCTTGCGGTTAATAAAATGCACTGCGCGATGGTGCGCACGACCATAGGTATAATTTTGCAAAATCTTGTCAGGGTCTGATGTAAAGCCCTTGTAAGCAAAAAACATCAGCTCGATCCCCTGCAACAGATTATCATCCGTGAGGAACAAAAGATCTTCGCCGTGGTTGCCGCTGGTCACGTTGCCATCTTGCATGGTTTTCATCCTGCCCTGTTTTTCATCACTTTATGTCAGTATTGTTGACATTCCAAGAATCAAATGCTAGCTGATTCTTGGTTTTACGCAATATTATGACCGAAGCGGCCTTAATTGCGAAACATTTATAAAGTTATCTTGTTAGGAGGATACCATGGCCGGTGCTTATGATGATCGTGACGGTAAAATTTGGATGGACGGAAAGCTGGTGGATTGGCGCGATGCGAATGTGCATTTGTTGACCCATGCAATGCACTATGCATCATCTGTATTTGAAGGTGAACGTGCGTATAACGGTAAAATCTTTAAAAGCTGTCTGCATTCCGAACGTCTGTTGAAATCTGGCGAATATATTGATGTGCCAATTCCATACACTGTTGATGAAATCGAAGCCGCCAAATACGAAGTGATGCAGGCCAATGGTTTAACCGATGCCTATGTGCGCGTATTGGCATGGCGTGGTTCAGGCACCGATATGGGTGTCGCATCGCAAGCAAACCCAGTGCGCATGGCCGTGGCCGCGTGGGAATGGGGCGCATATTATGGTGATGCCAAAATGAAGGGTGCCAAGCTGGATATTTCCAAATGGAAACGCCCCAGCCCCGAAACAATCCCTTGTTTTGCAAAGGCTTCTGGCCTTTATATGATCTGTACAATGGCCAAACATCAGGCCGAGGCAAAGGGCTGTTCCGACGCCATGATGTTCGATCATCGCGGTTATGTGGCAGAGGCGACGGGTGCAAACCTTTTCTTTGTGAAAAACGGCGAGGTCCACACACCAGACCCCGATTGTTTCTTGAACGGATTAACCCGCCAAACGGTGATTGATATGCTGAAAGAAAAAGGCATCAAAACCCATGTGCGCCACATCATGCCTGAAGAATTAGAAGGTTTTGAACAATGCTGGTTAACGGGCACTGCCGCCGAAGTGACCCCTGTTGGGCAAATCGGTGATTACAATTTTGAAGTCGGCGCAATGGCGCGTGACATCGCAGAATCATATGAAAAACTCGTGCGCGCATAACGCATTGTTTTGATATGGCAGATGACAAACGGCGCGAACATTCGCGCCGTTTTTTTATGTGATTCACCTGTAAGACATCCGTGGGACAGACGTCGGACAAGTGGCGGACAGCTGTCAGGCACGGGCTTTGCACAAAATTTGTTCACTTAATGCTGGCATATTCACGAAGATGCAGAATGCGCAGGAGCGTAAGATCAACGCGACAGGCAAGTGTTACATTTATTGCACCAGTTCCGCCAAGAGAAACACGTTCAGGAAATTGGCAATGCAATTTGCGGTATTGCTCAAAGGCGATTTGGGTTTCTTGTAGAAGCGTGCTGGTGAAATGATCACTTTTCAAGGCGTGTTCATGATCAAAGGCTTCTAATGCGTTGCGCGCTCCCAAATAAGCATCGACCATTTCGCGTTCTACTGTTTCACCCACAGCAAAAAAGCATTCTCTTACTTCGTTGACAGCATCCCCGAGTGTTCTGCATTCATGGAACCGATCAGGTTTGGGCGCTAGTTCACCTGACATCGTGATGGACGGGATCAGAAGTAGTATCCAAAAAACGACGATTTTCGGCATTTATATACCCTTTCATGTATCAGAAAGGAGCCTCGCACAATTATGCCAAATGGTTAAGAGGGTTAAGTTTGCGCTCACAGCATGTGCATCCATGCCTGCGGCGCGGATATTTTGAACATTCGGAGAAATGACGTTGGGAATTGGCGCGGTTCACGTCCGTGTGTTTCACCTTGTCGCCAGTTCTATGCTCTGTTAGTTTGGGGATACCTTAGCACCAAGGATCGGTGCGTTACACGGAGGATACGGTTCTGGCTAGAACTGTTGATGCAGCAGAACCTGCAAATGCGACAAACATCCCGAGCATGTCTTTGCTCGATTTGGTTTTGAATTCACTTCAAGATGACAAAGCAGAGGATATCATTCCCATCGACCTGTCTGGAAAATCTTCCATGGCGGATCATATGGTTGTGGCATCTGGCCGTTCATCACGCCAAGTGGCGGCGATTTCTGAAAAGTTATTGCAGCGGATCAAAGAAACCACAGGGATAATCGCAAAGCTGGAAGGCAAAGGCACGGGCGACTGGGTTTTGGTGGATGCGGGCGATATTATCGTTCATGTGTTCCGCCCAGAAGTGCGCGAATTTTACCAGATCGAAAAGATGTGGTTGCCTGACGAAGCCGCCGAACCAGCGGACGCATAAATGCGCGTGCATCTATGCGTGATTGGCCGATTGCGAAATGGGCCGGAACGCATATTGATTGACGACTATCTTGATAGATTTAACAAAGCGGGACGTGGCATGGGCCTTGGGCCCGTTGTTGTGCATGAATTGGAAGCCAAGAAAAGCGGCATGGCCGACGAAGCCACGCTGTTGCGCCGCGCCATTCCAAAGGGTGCGATTTTAATCACGCTGGATGAACGCGGCAAGGTGATATCAAGCCCCGACTTTGCGCATCGGTTGGCAGAGTACCGCGACCAAGGGCGTGGAGATATTGCTATTGTCATTGGGGGTGCGGATGGCATTGCACCCGATCTGCGCAAAGAGGCGGATTTCAGCATCAGTTTAGGCAAAATGGTTTGGCCACATATGTTAGCGCGTGTGATGATCGCAGAACAGTTATACCGCGCCGCCAGCATTCTGAATAATAGCCCATATCACCGCGTGTAATGCCGCCACGAAAGAATTGTTTGATTTGGCCATTTGAGTTAGCCGTTTAAAAACTTTGGAAAGAATTGCATGACACATAGTGTAGAAGACATCGTCGCCCTGTTGGATAGCAAAGCACGTGGGAACATTCGCGGCAGTGCAAAATTGGTGTTCACCGACCTTGCCACCATAATCCTGACCGAGGACGGTGCCACATTGGGTGACGCAGACGCCGATGTGACATTGAGTGCCGCACCCGAAGTATTTGCCGCGATTTTGGACGGAAGCCAAAACCCAATGATGGCGGTGATGAAGGGTAAGTTAAAGGTGGATGGCTCAAACACGCGCGCATTGAAGGTGAGCGACATCTTAACACGTTGAATGGTTGATTACGCAGCCTTTGCACAGTAAAACGCTGGTAAGCAAAGGACATTATCCATGACGACCCCCAAACCTGTTATTCTGTGTATCCTCGATGGCTGGGGATTAAGCGATATACGCGATGGCAATGCCGTGGCATTGGCAAACACCCCGACATTTGATCGGATCATGGCGGATTACCCATCGTCGACCTTGATCACATATGGCACGGATGTTGGTTTGCCCGCAGGGCAGATGGGCAATTCCGAAGTGGGCCATATGAACATTGGCGCTGGGCGTGTTGTGGAAATGGATCTGCGTAAGATTGAAAGCGCGGTGGAACGCGGCGTATTTGATACCCTACCTGGGATCACGCGATTTATAGCGGCGCTGAAGGCCAGCGGCGGTGTTGCCCATTTATGTGGCGTGCTGTCCGATGGCGGTGTGCATAGCCATGTGGATCATATGATCGCCACCGCCAAGGCCTTGGGTGCAGCGGGGTTGGACGTGAAGTTGCACCTGTTTGGCGACGGGCGCGATGTGGCGCCAAAGTCGGCAATTGGATATTTGGAACATTTGGAGCGTGAGCTTGGCGATACAGTTGAGATCGCCAGCATTTCCGGACGGTATTTCGCGATGGATCGTGACAATCGTTGGGAACGTGTGGCACAGGCCTTTGGCGTGATGGTGCATGGAGATGGAGTGCGTGGTGATAGCGCGCGCATAGTGATTGAAGCAGCCTATGCCAATAATGTGACGGATGAATTTATCCCGCCAACCGTGTTGGGCGATTATGCAGGGATGCGTGATGGTGATGGCATCATGTGTTTGAATTTTCGTGCCGATCGTGCGCGCGAAATTATGGCGGCGATTGGTGATCCTGCCTTTGATGCGTTTGATACGGGTGCGCGACCATCGCTTGCGACTATCTGTGGGTTTGGTGAATATTCAGATGCGCATAATGCGTATATGGATGCGGTATTCCCGAATGAGGATATCAAGAACACATTGGGTGAATGGGTTTCAAAGCATGGGCGCAGACAGTTTCGTATTGCAGAGACTGAGAAATATCCGCATGTGACGTTTTTCCTTAATGGTGGGGTGGAGACACCCGCACTAGAAGAGCATCGCTATTTAGCGCCGAGCCCCAAGGTGGCGACGTATGATTTGCAACCTGAAATGTCATCGGGCGAAGTCACGGATCATTTGGTCGAGGCAATTTCGCAGGGCGGGTATGATTTGATCGTGGTGAATTATGCCAATCCAGATATGGTCGGACATACAGGTGATTTGGATGCAGGGATCGCCGCGTGTGAATCGGTTGATCGTGGGTTGGCCGCGGTGATGTTGGCGCTGGATGCGCAGGGCGGAGCAATGATTGTTTGCGCCGATCACGGCAATTGCGAAATGATGATTGATCCAAAAACCGGCGGGCCACATACCGCGCACACGACCAACCCTGTGCCCGTGGCATTGATCGGCGGCCCCGAAAATGCGCAATTGCGCGATGGCGGACGATTGGCGGATTTAGCGCCCAGCCTGTTGGCGTTGATGGGTTTGGAACAGCCCACGGAAATGACAGGCGAAAGTTTAATTATTCAATGAAACCCGTGCGTGCCATTGTTGGTTTGATCGCGGCGATGTGCATGGCATCAGGCGCATTTGGCGCGGCCAGTTCAACAAAAATGGCGCGGGATGCATCGCAATCGTTGCGCGAAGCGAGTGCCAAGCTGATCGCTGCGGAGTCTGCAGATGACCGCATTGCCGCACTGACCCAAACCATTCGCGCATTCGAAGACGGATTGTTAGCCATGCGCGATGGGTTGCGCACCGCCGCCATTCGCGAACGTGTGATCAAGTTGGAATTTGAAAACCGCCGCGATCAGATTAGCCAGCTTTTGGGGGTTTTGCTCACACTTGAGCGCGCGACAACCCCATTGTTATTGATCCATCCAGAGGGCGCGGTTGGCACGGCGCGATCTGGCATGATGGTATCAGAAGTAACGCCGGGATTACAGCTTGAGGCGGAAAACTTGCGCGTTCAATTGACCGAATTAGAAGAAATTCGCAGCATGCAACAGCTTGCTGAAGAAGATTTGCAACTAAGCCTTGCTGGTGTGCAAGAAGCGCGGGTGAAATTATCACAAGCAATCAGCCAGCGCGAAGAATTGCCAAAACGGTTTAGCGAAGATCCCATCCGCATTCAAATTTTGGCAGACAACAGCGCAACATTGGATTTTTTCGCCGATGCGTTAACACAAATTCCATTTGATGAGCTGGACGAACAACCGATTCCATTTGAAGAATTACGTGGGAAATTGGTGCTGCCGACCACTGGAACGCTGTTGCGCAAGTTCAACGAGGCGGACGCGGCTGGGCTAAAACGCCCTGGTATTTTGCTGGCAACATCCAGTTTGGCATTGGTTTCATCCCCCGTTTCGGCAACAATTCGATACGCTGGACCATTTCTTGATTACGCAAATGTTATTATTCTTGAACCCGATGCGGGTTATCTTATTGTATTGGCAGGCATGAGCCAAGCGTATGGTGCGGTTGGCGAAGTGGTTGAAAAAGGCGACCCTGTGGGGCTTTTGGGCGGAAAAGAAGCGAAACTTGGCGATTTTCTGGTCGACGCATCACAAGGGAGTGGTACTCTGGGGCAAGAAACGCTCTATATAGAAGTACGAGAAAACGGAAACCCGACGAATCCTATGGATTGGTTCGGATTGGAACAGAATTAGGATATCTGATGAACAAATTGTTTATGGCAGCTTTGGGTGGCACGCTTGCTGGGGTTGTAATGACATCGCAATTCACCGGCCCTTTGATCGCGCAAGAAACGGCAAAGGTGAAATCGACCTATGAACAGTTGGATTTGTTTGGCGATATCTTTGAGCGCATCCGTTCGGCATATGTCGAAGAGGTTGATGAGGGCAAATTAATCGAAAGCGCAATCAATGGGATGTTAACGTCCCTTGATCCCCACAGCAGCTATATGCCGCCAAGCGATTTTGATTCCATGCAAGTGCAAACACGCGGCGAATTTGGCGGCCTTGGCATCGAAGTGACCCAAGAAAACGGCTTTATCAAAGTTGTATCACCGATTGACGATACACCAGCGGCAAACGCGGGCATCGAGGCGGGCGATTTCATCACAAAGGTCGATGGCGACAGCACAATGGGATTGTCATTGGATGAATCCGTTGAAAAAATGCGCGGGCCTGTTGGATCTGAAATCATCGTCACAATCGCACGCGAAGGCGTCGAAGAACCATTCGATGTGTCAATCGTACGCGATATCATCAAGATCAAAGCAGTACGTGCGCGCACCGAAGGCGAAACCGTTGTTTTGCGCGTGTCATCATTCACCGATCAAACCTATGAAAACCTAGAAGACAGCCTTGCCGATCAAGTGAGCGAGCTTGGCGGGATTGGCAATGTAAACGGGTTTGTCATTGATTTGCGTAACAACCCTGGTGGTTTGTTGAAACAAGCGATCTTGGTTTCCGATGCGTTTTTGAACAAAGGTGAAATCGTTTCAACCCGTGGACGCGACAGCGGTGACAGCGAACGGTTCAACGCAACAGACGGTGATTTGGCACAAGACAAACCCATTGTGGTTTTGATCAATGGCGGATCCGCATCTGCATCTGAAATTGTTGCCGGTGCATTACAAGATCATCACCGCGCGATCATCATCGGCACAACCAGTTTTGGTAAAGGATCGGTTCAAACCATCATGCCACTGCAAGGCGATGGTGCAATCCGTTTAACCACGGCGCGGTATTACACGCCATCTGGGCGATCCATTCAATCGCTGGGCGTGGCGCCCGATATCTTGGTTGAACAACGCCCGCCGCTGGACGATATTCTAGAAGAAGATTCACAGGCGCAACGGTTCGAGGCAGATTTGCGCGGTTCATTGGAAAATGACAGCCTGACAGAAGATGAGCGCAAACAGTTGGAAGAAGAGCGCAATGCGCAAATCGAAACGGCGAAATTGCGTGATCAGGATTATCAGCTCGCATATGCGTTGGATGTGCTCAAAGGTTTGTCCGTTTTGAAAAACGGCAACTAAAACGCGGGGGCGCAACAGCCCCCGCCTATTTTACCCCAAGGTTTCAAGATGACCGAAGAAGAAATTCACGCGCTACCTTATCGTCCATGCGTGGGCATAATGTTGTGCAATCGTGATGGTGGTATTTTCGCAGGTCAGCGTTTGGATAATCCAACCGCCGCGTGGCAAATGCCCCAAGGTGGCGTTGATCCGGGTGAAGACCCCCGCGATGCCGCGTTACGCGAACTAGAAGAAGAAACTGGCATTCCCGCCAACGCCGTGGAAATTGTTACACAAACGGATGATTGGATTCCATATGATCTGCCACATGCGCTGGTTCCCAAATTGTGGAAGGGCAAATATCGCGGGCAAGAACAACAATGGTTTTTGATGCGGTTTTTGGGTGATGATAATTTGGTAAATATCGAAACCGAGCACCCCGAATTTGCAAAATGGTGCTGGATGCC
Organism: Paramylibacter ulvae; assembly: GCF_014652655.1. Lineage (GTDB taxonomy): Bacteria > Pseudomonadota > Alphaproteobacteria > Rhodobacterales > Rhodobacteraceae > Amylibacter > Amylibacter ulvae. Next base: position 339,560 of record NZ_BMZF01000002.1, on the reverse strand, counting down.
CGCCGATCAACTGTTGGACAGTATCGTGCCATTTAAACGCGCCACATACGAACGGGTTTTACGCGAATTTCAAACCCAACTGGCGTAAGCACCCATTTGATATCTGATAAATCGTTATTACCTGTCTATGCGAGAGGATCGATATGAAACCTATTATTTTACTTGCATGCGCTGGCATGATGGTTGCCCAATCCGCCCACGCGCTGTCATGTATGCGCCCGAATATTGCCCGTTCGTTCAATGATTTTGCCGCGAGCGATGACACATATGTTTTGGGGTTTGGTAAAATAACCGCGACACAAAAAATTGTTAACCCAAACAAGGGTAAAGACGGCACCGCGCAACATGAATCATATTCTGTTCAAGCATCATTCAGCGGTCGATTTATGGGCGATGCAGGATGGGGTGATCCAAAAACCCTGCCTGTGAATGTCCAAGTCCAATGTTTATCCGTGTGGTGTGGTGGGTTTCCAACCGATGACCAAGACGCCATCGCATATTTTCAAAAAACCAGTACCGGATATGTTTTACAAATGGGCCCTTGTGGTGGGCATTACAAAGCATCCCCAACATTACAGGAACAACGCATTTTAAAATCCTGTTTTCGCAATAAAAAATGTTCCAATTCCCAGATTGAAAAACTAGGTGGGACATATCGTTAATTCTTAAGGAGAACTTATGAAACCGATCTACGCATTTTTCGCGGTCTTCGCGCTTGGCGCATCCGCGTTTGCACATGGCAACGCGACGGGTGCTGTATTGGAACGCATGGAAGGGATGAAATCCATACAGGCGGCCATGAAGGTCTTGGGAAAACAAGCCAATTCAAATGACACATTCGACCGCGATTTGGTCAGCGCCGCCGCGAATGACATCGCGGTTCACGCGCATAACATCCCCGCGCTTTTCGCCGAAAAAGATATGTCGATGCCAACCGAGGCAAAAGCAGAGATTTGGGACGATATGGATGCGTTTAACACGCTCGCGCACGATCTGGAATCTGCTGCAATGGCTGCAGCAACGGTGCAAAATGGCGATGATCTAAAATCTGCGATGGCCGCGATTGGTGCATCTTGCAAAGCCTGTCATAGCCAATATCGCATCAAAAATTAAACGGCACATACCAAGACATGCTTATGGATGGGCCATGGTGTGTTTCATCCGAAATATAGCGTCGATCAGCGGTATAGCGCAGATTTAGATTTAAATTCCCACGATCATAAATCGGCCATTTCAACCGAATCCCCCCGTCTATTTTCACCTTGTTATTGTAATCCAATCCTTCGTGATCGGTAACAAATCCTGCACCCAGAAAAACGCCCACGCTTGGCGCTGGGTCGATATGGCGAAGCCGTGTAATTTCGCGTGCGACCTCAAAACGCCCTTGGCCAACCCAATTGTCCGCGCGCGCGCCATCACGCCCGGCAGAATTGCGCAGATTTGCCCACCCGCTCAACACAATTTGATCGCCGTCTTTAGCGGGGTTCAATCGTTTCCACAGATCAAAATCCGCTGTTGCAATCCAGCGCTTGTAGCGTGTTTGCGACAGATCGCGGTTGTCCATGTCATATCGCGCACCAAATGCAACCTTGGCGCCTGCAAACAATTCATATCGCAGCTTTGCACCAATGCTAAGCCGTTGTTTGGAAGCAAAACGGTTGTCTTGGGAATCGCGCGCGCCGAAAAGTGCGCTGTACAAAATGAAATCCGCGGTTCCCAAAACGCGCCCGTAATTCACACTATGCGTCAATGTGGTTTCCGCGTTCAGGTTATCATCATCCGATGGCAATGCCGAATTTGGAAAAACCAAGCTGCCAGAAAAAACGCTACTGGTTTGCGGGGCGGCAATCACGGCGTTGGGGATAATGCTCATCAACAGAAAGGTTATCTTTTTCATATGGCGAGTGTTACCGCCAAGCCTTGAGAAATTCTAAACGTATAAAAATTTACCCACAATAAATACGTTCAATGCGACCTAATTTTCCAATCGCAATGTTCATGCGGTCGCTACGATAATCCATGGTTACAGCCGTATCTGGCCCAATCACGCGGGTGCCTTTTGGCAGTGTGACACCGTTTAGAAAATCTTGAGGCTGCCACAATAAGTGCTGAAATGAATCAGCTGCGCATTCTTGGGGTGCGCCGATCACCTCAACAGGCATTTGCTGTTCGCAAGCTGTTACGCCCACAAGCGCACCGCAGATTAACAAAGTTCTTGTATCAAACATAAATCCATTTTCCTTATGGGGCGAAATTGCCTACACTCTGTCTGAAATATCAGCTTGGAGATGAATCATGATAACACGCGCCGCCGTCGCCATGGAAGCAGGCAAACCACTCGTCGTAATGGATGTAAACCTAGAAGGCCCAAAGGCGGGCGAAGTGTTAATCGAGATCAAGGCCACTGGCCTGTGCCACACCGACGAATTCACACGATCAGGCGACGATCCAGAAGGCGCATTTCCCGCCATCCTTGGCCACGAAGGTGCAGGCATTGTGATCGAGGTTGGCGAGGGTGTCACATCACTAGAAGTTGGCGATCACGTGATCCCGCTTTACACTCCTGAATGTCGCGAATGCGAATATTGTTTGAACCCAAAAACCAATCTGTGCCAAAAAATTCGTGCCACCCAAGGTGCAGGCGTTATGCCCGATGGCACCACGCGGTTTTCCATGATGGATGGCACGCCGATCCTGCATTACATGGGCTGTTCCACATTTGCCAATCACACAGTGATGCCCGAAATCGCATTGGCCAAGGTGCGCAAAGACGCGCCATTCGACAAGATTTGTTATATCGGTTGTGGTGTCACAACGGGCATTGGCGCTGTGATTAACACAGCCAAGGTTGAAATCGGATCAACCGCGATCGTGTTTGGTTTGGGTGGTATTGGTTTGAACGTGGTTCAGGGCTTGCGCCTTGCGGGCGCAGATCAAATCGTTGGTGTTGATTTGAATGATTCCAAGGTTGAAATGGCCACCAAATTTGGCATGACCGATTTTGTGAACCCCAGCGAAGTTGAAGGTGACTTGGTCGAACATCTGGTCAACGTCACGGGTGGTGGCGCGGACTATACATTTGATGCTACTGGCAACGTAAACGTAATGCGCACCGCATTGGAAGCAGCCCACAAAGGTTGGGGCGAAAGCGTCATTATCGGTGTGGCACCAGCAGGTGCGGAAATTTCCACACGTCCATTCCAACTGGTTACTGGGCGCGTGTGGCGCGGCACCGCATTTGGTGGCGCATCTGGACGCACGGATGTTCCCAAGATTGTTGATTGGTACATGGATGGTAAAATCGAGATCGACCCAATGATCACGCATAAACTTTCGCTTGATGAAATCAACGAAGGATTCGAATTGATGCACCAGGGTAAATCCATCCGCGCGGTTGTTGAATTTTAAGTTCGAAAAATGATCCAAATCTCGCCTGCAACAAACGCCGATCAAGATGCAATATGGGCAATCTTGGAACCTGTGTTTCGTGCAGGCGATACGTATGCCATTGATCCAGATATCAGCCGTGAGAACGCGCTGTCATATTGGATGGAAGGTAATCACTCTGCATTTGTTTGCCACGACGGCAACACGGTTTTGGGTACATATTATATTTGTCCCAACCAAGCGGGTAATGGCGCACATATCTGTAATTGTGGATTTGCCACCAGCAACGCGGCACAAGGAAAAGGCGTGGCGCGCGCAATGCTGGATCACGCGCTAACAACCGCCACAACGAAGCAATTTCGTGCCATGCAGTTTAATTTCGTCGTTGCCAGCAACACCCGCGCAATTGCGATATGGCAACGCAATGGGTTTGACGTCATCGGGCGCATTCCCGATGCATTCGATCACCCACAAAACGGCATGGTTGATGCGTTGATAATGTATCGCAAACTGGATGAATAAACCTTGCGTGGGAAAACCCGTGCAAATATCCTGATCATGAAACACGGGAACGACGCATGTCTCATTATGACCTGATTATTATTGGTAGCGGCCCATCCGGGCGCGCTGCCGCGATGCAAGCCGGTAAATTAAAACGCAAAGTGTTGGTTGTGGAACGTGGGCGCAAGGTAGGCGGCGTATCTGTGCATTCAGGTACGATCCCGTCGAAAACCTTGCGTGAAACCATTATGAACCTGTCTGGGTATCGCGAGCGCAGCTTTTATGGTCGTGCGCACCGCGCCAAGGATGTGATCAAGGCGGATGATCTGCGCCAACGGTTGGTTAAGACATTGAACTACGAGGTTGATAACCTTGAAAATATGTTCGCGCGAAATCATGTGGACATCATGCACGGCGAGGCACATTTTACATCGAAATCATCAATCGAAGTCATCGGTGAAGACGACGAACGCATGACCTTCACCGCGGATCGTTTCCTGATCGCAACAGGCACCGTGCCATTTCGCCCCGAATATATCCCGTTCAACGGCAGCACAATTTTGGACAGTGATGACGTGATCGAACTAAACCGTTTGCCCCGTAGCATGATTGTAATTGGTGCGGGTGTAATCGGCGTGGAATACGCCACAATGATGCAAGCACTAGATGTTAAGGTCACATTGATCGAGCCGCGAAAGACGTTTTTGGATTTTATAGATGCCACCCTTATCCAAGATTTTTCACATGAAATCAGAGATATGGGGCTTGACCTTCGACTAGGGTGCAAGGTGACATCGGTGGAAGACGAAGGCGATCAGATCGTTGTGCAAACCGACAATGGGCGGCGTGCTTGTGCGGAAATGTTGTTGTTTGCTGCGGGTCGTATGGGTGCCACCGAAAGCTTGAACTTAAGCGCCTGCGAGCTGGAAACAGATCACCGTGGGCGCGTGAAAGTAACTGAAAAAACCTATCAAACAGAACAACCGCATATCTATGCGACGGGCGATGTTATTGGGTTTCCATCGCTCGCGTCAACCTCGCTATCACAAGGGCGCATTGCGGCATGTCATGCGTTGGGTGAAAAAACCCTACCTGAATCACCGTGGTTTCCGTATGGCATTTATGCTGTACCCGAAATTTCAACCTGCGGCATGTCCGAAGAAGAGCTTCAGGAGCGTGGCATTCCATACGAAGTTGGGATCGGCAAGTTTCGCGAAACATCACGCGGCAACATCATGGGCATCGAACATGGCGTTCTAAAAATGCTGGTCAGTCTGAAAACGCGCCGTATTTTGGGCGTTCAAATCATGGGCGAAGGCGCGACAGAGCTTATCCATATTGGACAAGCCGTGATGAACCATTCGGGCACTGTGGATTATTTCATTGAAAACACGTTCAATTATCCAACATTGGCAGAAGCATATAAAGCGGCTGGTTTCGATGCATGGCAACGTATGCCAAAGCCCGAAATGAAATCATGACCAGTGTTTATGTCGATGCCGACGCTTGCCCCGTCAAAGACGAGGTCGTGCGCGTGGCCGAGCGCCACAAATGCAAAGTCTTCATCGTATCAAACGGCGGTTTGCGCCCCAATCCGCACCCGCTGGTGGAAAATATCATTGTTCCAGACGGCCCAGATATCGCCGATATGTGGATCGCGGATCGCGCAAAGTTGGGCGATGTGGTGATCACGGGGGACATTCCCTTGGCGGCAAAAACCGTTGCTGGTGGGGCGCGAACCATTCGCCACAATGGCGATATGTTTACATCAGCAAACATCGGTAACCAATTGGCAACGCGTGATTTAATGGCGGATGTCCGCGCCGCAGATCCATTTCATCGCGACGGTGGAAAACCATTTTCCAAGGCGGACCGATCCAATTTTCTCAATAGCCTAGAGCGCGAAATTCGCGCGGCATTAAAGGAGACCGCCCCATGATTACCGCCGTTATTTTTGACATTGGAAATGTTCTGATCGAATGGCAGCCAGAACGGCTTTATGATGCGGTGATTGGCGCGGATCGACGCAAAGCGATGTTTGCGGAAATTGATCTGCACGGCATGAATGACAGCATTGATCGCGGCGCACCGTTCAAAGAAACTATTTATGACTTTGCCGAGAAAAATCCAAAATGGCGTGACGAAATTCGAATGTGGCATGATCGTTGGATCGAAATGGCAGCACCCGTTATTCCCCAATCTGTAAGCTTGCTGCGAACATTAAGATCAAAGGGTATTCCTGTGTTTGCATTAACAAATTTCGGAATTCAAAGCTTTGATTATGCTGAAACGGTGTATGATGTTTTGGGCGAATTTGATCAACGATATGTCTCTGGGCACATGGGTGTAATCAAGCCCGATGCGCTGATCTATGAAATGGTCGAAGAGCGTTGTGGCCATGCACCAGAAAATCTGTTGTTCACCGACGATCGCGCAGACAATATCGAAATGGCAAAATCACGCGGGTGGAATACCCACCTGTTCACAACATCCAGTGGATGGGCGGATTGTCTGGTCGAACATGGGTTGCTCACCAAATCTGAGATTTAGTTATGGCACATATACCATTGATATCATTCGAAGAAATGAACGGCGTCCTTTCGTGGACAGACATGGCAAATGCTATTCATGCGGGTCACGCTTTGCCCAAAGCACAGCTTCAAGATGTCTTTATCCGTCGCGATGCCGATACGTTGTTAAACCGAAGTGCGTGGATCGATGGGCTGGGTGTAGCGGTTAAAGCCGCCACCATTTTCCCGAAATCCAACCCATCAGTGGATGGCGGAATGCTGGTGTTTAATGACGACAATGGCACGCTTGAAGCAGTGGTCGATTTCAAACTGGTCACAAAGTGGAAAACCGTTGCAGATAGTATGTTAGGCGCGAGCCTGTTGGCCCGCCCTGACAGCAAACGATTGTTGGTTGTGGGTGCAGGTACCGTCGCGGAAAATCTGATTGCCGCATACCAAGAGTTTTTCGACCTTGATCAGATTTCTGTATGGAGCCGTAGCGGTGAGAGCGCCGAAAAATTGGCGCAAAAAGCCAATTTGACACCTGTCAGTGATTTGCAAACGGCCGTTGCCAATGCCGATATTGTTAGCTGTGCAACCATGGCAACCGCACCCGTGGTGTTGGGGGAATGGCTGCGGGCGGGGCAGCATATCGATTTGATCGGTGCGTATCGCGGCGATATGCGGGAGGTCGATGATAACGCTTTGACCCGCGCAAACATATTTGTGGATTCGCGCGAAACCACGATTGATCATATTGGCGAGCTGAAAATCCCCATTGCGGATGGTGCAATCAACACAGATGATATTATTGCCGATTATTACGATATTTCCACAGGCAAGTTCGCACGTAAATCAGACAGCGAAATCACCCTATTTAAAAATGGTGGTGGTGCGCATATGGATTTGATGATTGCCAAGGCGATCATCAAAATTTGGCAACAGACTAATTAGACGATACAGTTTCATCAGGGGCGATAATCTCGGCCTCTTGAACGTCAACATCTGGCTGTTTTTCGGTCTCTCCCGTTAACATACCAGCGGTAAAGCCGAGCATTGCGGTGCTGCTTTGCAAATCGGCGCTGGTTGGGGGAACCTTCCATGCCAAGGTATCAAAACCGGCACAGTTTTCGCATCGTGGTGTCCATGCTGCGTGTATGTTTGAACAATTTCCACAGACCCATTGTGCACCGCGCGGGGCATCCAATGCCTTGTTCAACCAACCGCGCACGACCTGTTCCGATGCACCCTCGCCTTTTTCAATGGCTGCCATGATGGTTAACGAACGTGTGGTGGGCTCGTCCTGTGCCAATTCACGCGCCGCGCGGCGTGCTGCGGGAAAATCTTCGTCCGCAAGTGCAAGTTCAGCCTTTAGCAATTTTGTTTCACTGCTGTCGGGGTGCTGTTTCGTCAATACGCCAAAACGTTTCAATCGCGCGCCCGGTGTTTCGTCTGGTGCAACTTCTGCCAATGCGGCAGCAAGATCAGGGTGCGGATTTGCCCCCCATGCCTTTTTCAACACGGCCGTGGCGGCGCGTTTGTTGTTGTCCAACATATACATTTCAGATGCCAGCACCGCAGCAGGAACCAATGCAGGTGACAGTTTATTCGCATAGAGCGCCGCATTTTTGCCAGCCTCAATATCGCCCGCATCCAGCATTTGGCGCGCATCGGCAAGTGCAACCACCGCCTCGCGGCGCTTGCCGACATCCTTGGGCAGGTTGTTCGTGCGAACCTTTGCCTCGATGGTTTTTTGTGCGCCTTGCCATTGGGATTTTTCCGTTTGCAAATCAAACAAGGTTTGCAATGTCGCCCCATGATTGGGGCGCAGCGCGAATGCCTTTTCCGCTAGCTTTAGCGCGGTATCCGTATCACCATCCGCCAGTTTTTGTTTCATAATGCCATGCACACCGACAAAACGCGTGCGATCATTATCCAACAATTGTTTGTAGTATTTCATCGCACGATCTGTATCGCCGTTCAATTCGGCGGCTTGGGCGCTGATCAAATTTGTAAGCTCGGGTTTATCCAAATACCGTTCAGCGGTCGCGATCTGTTTGATTGCGGTGCGTCCTTCGCCTGCGGCCATTGCAACCATGCCATCGGTCAACGCATCAAACCCGCGTTTTTCTTTGTTACGGCCAAAATAACGCGTGATCGCGGTTTCATCCCCGTTAAAAAATTTAAAGATAGAAATTGCCAAACCCACCAAAAATTCGGTGACCCACAATGCGGCAATAAACAACACAATCGCCAAAACCGCCTGCATTGGTGAAATGCTGATTTCTTGGTCGCCAAATTGAATGTTCACGGATCCGCCCGTGTCAATCACTTGGCCTGCGCCAAACGTGATGGCCGCAATGACAACAACGAAAAGGATGATTTTAACAAGAGACCAAAGCATAAAAAATTCCTTTTCGATTAACTGTCAAATGACGCGGAAATTGATTGCAATGCTGATTGAGCATCAACACGCGCGGTCGCATTTCCAATCCAGTCGGACATCGCTGATTTTGCACCATCATTGAGCGTTGCCAATTCCGTCAGCGCCATGGCCAAATCGTTTTCGTCCAATGCACCCTGTACACGCGACAATATCGCATCGGTGCCATTGCCAGCCTTGGGTGTTAATGACCGCACGGTGACTTGGGATTTGAAAAACGAAGAAATCTTGCCGCCCACACCTTCCGCTTGTTCAGATGCAATTGATGCCTTGAGTGCGGCGTGCGCAGCAGGAGAGAAATCTGATTTCAACTGTGCCATTGGCATCACGCCAGATTGTGCAACATTTGACAGTGCTTGGGGTATTTCCACACCATTATTTCCCAAATGTACCAGAACGGTTTCAAAACCAGCACCCGATTCAATTGCGCCTGACAGATCGCTAATCGCTTTCTTTACTTCGGCATTTGCCACGCGTGCATTTGCGGTTTCTGTGACAGCCGCGATTTTGGTTTCCGCTTCTTGAACCTTGCGTTCAGAGGTTACAGAAACCTCGTCAATTTTTTGGCTAAGCGAACCTTGTTTCGATGACACATCGTTAAGCTCTGCTTTTAAACCTTCGATTGTCGCGGCGTAGCCAGCGATTTTGGCGGCTGTAGCATCATCAACTGTGCCGCCATTCAAATCGACATCGGCCAATTGATCCGTCAATGTTGAAAGCTGTGCGGCCACGCCTTCCATACGGGTTTCAATGGATGACAAGCGCGATTCAATATTTGCGCTGTCAGCAGCAGCCAGTTTATCTTCAAACTCCTGAATCGTGGCAGCGTTTTTGGAATCATATGCCGCGAGGGCTGCGTCAATTGCGGCTTGCGTATCATTCGCATTGGCAAGATCGGCGAATTTCGTATCCAACTCGCCACGCAATTCTGTGATTTGTTGTGTTGCACCCGATTGTCCCGGTGCCAAAAATTGTGCGACAGGCGACAAACCAGCGGGCAAATGAGGTGCAATTTTTGGACCACCCCAAAGCGCAATACCACCACCAAGTGTCAACAACACCAAACCCGTCAACACCATCGACGACAACGACGAACCGTGCGCCATGTCTTCGGTATCATCGTGATGGTCTTCTTCGAATTCGGACGCTGCGTCGTCGTGTGATGTTTCCAGAACCTCAGGCTCTACGATTGGGGTTTCTTCAACAGATGTTTTCGCGGCGGTTTCATCCGCTATTTTGTTCGTTGGTTTGGTATCTTCATTCGCCACGCTCGATATCCCCTTGATCGCCTGTTCCCTTAATATAGGGCGCTTTCATCCCCTATAAAAGGTTTGCAGGGAATTCTATGAGTCGACAAGCAAAGATTACGTTATTTACCTGCGGTATATGCGCCTGACACAACCGTTAACATCCCTGCGCGGTTTGGCTTTGAGGCGACTTCAATTTGAATGTACGACATATCATCGAATATTTGTGCGACTTGATTGCTGATACATGGCAAAATCAAATGGCGCGGTTGAATATGGCGTAACTGACTGTGTAACACCTGTGCACTATTGGTCGAAAAAACAGGTATAACACATTGTTCTGTTTGGATTATTTTCGTACATATCTGATCCAAATCCAAACTAATTTGCCGATATGCAGCGAATGTTTCGCATTCAATCCCGCGACGATCTAAATTTTCGCCCAAATCAAACGATATCTGTTCGCCATGAATGTAAACCACGGGGCCTTCGGTTATCATACCCGCCAATGCGGCCCCATCACCCGATCCTTGGGTCACGAAAAAACCTGCTGCCCGTGCGCGGGCTGCGGTTGCGTCATTTACACAATATGCGTGATTGCCCACGGGGCGATGGTTGCGCAAATAGGCATCCACGCCATTTGCTGAGGTAAACGCAAAAATGCGATTCTTTGGAGCGGGTAGTTTGATCGGTAAAAATTCAATTTCAACAAGCGGCGCGTAATGCACCGTCACATCATCGCAATTTCGACGAAGCGAATCGACGAAATCACGCGCCTGTCCGCTGGGGCGTGTCATGATCAAAATTGGTTTTGGCTGTGGCATGGTTGCTTTGCATTGAATGGGGCGTTCTGGGATGATACCCAGTTGGTGAATATGAACATGCAATGGGCCGATTGGCAATGGAACAGAATATCACAATCCTTGGGATCGAAAGCAGCTGTGACGATACCGCCGCCGCCGTGTTACAACACCAAGACGGCAAGGGCGAAATCTTGTCATCCGTTGTTTCAGGCCAAGAAGACTTGCACGCTGCATTTGGTGGTGTCGTTCCCGAAATTGCCGCACGCGCACATGCCGAACGATTGGATCTCTGTGTTGAAATGGCCATTTCCGAGGCCAATGTATCATTATCCGACATTGACGCAATCGCGGTTACCGCGGGACCAGGTTTAATCGGTGGTGTCATCAGCGGCGTGATGTGCGCCAAAGGATTGGCAGCGGGGCTAAACAAACCGTTGATCGGCGTGAATCATTTGGCAGGCCATGCATTAACCCCGCGCATGACGGATGGCGTTGCCTATCCCTATTTGATGTTATTGGTTAGCGGTGGACATTGCCAATTTTTGGCCGTCCATAGCGCGGAAAAATTCACCCGACTAGGTGGCACAATTGATGATGCACCGGGTGAAGCATTCGATAAAACAGCCAAGCTTCTGGCGCTTGGATATCCTGGCGGACCATTGGTGGAAAAGGCCGCGGCCGTGGGTGATCCCGCCCGCTTCAAATTCCCCCGCCCGCTGTTGGATCGTGCAGGATGTGACATGTCGTTTTCGGGATTAAAAACCGCATTACGCCGTGCGCGTGATCAAATCGTTTCCGAAAAAGGTGGGATCAGCGAACAAGACAGATCCGACCTATGCGCCAGTTTTCAAATGGCCGCCGCCGATACATTGGCCGAAAAAACTCGCCGTGCGTGTTTGGCGTTTTTGGAATTATGTGGAACAAAAACACCTGTCATTGCTGTTGCTGGCGGTGTTGCGGCGAATGGCGTTATTCGTGGCAAACTGGAACAGGCGGCACATAATGCTGGGTTCAAATTCCTTGCGCCACCGATGAAATATTGCACCGACAATGCCGCGATGATCGCATGGGCCGGTTTGGAACAATTCAACGCTGGTCGCATTGACGATATGACACTTTCAGCGCGTCCGCGATGGCCGTTGGATAAAGCAGCAGCACCAATGCTTGGGTCAGGGAAAAAGGGAGCCAAGGCATGAATAACATTGGGGTTATCGGCGCGGGTGCGTTTGGTACGGCAATGGCATATGTTTTCGCAAATGACGGCAATCACGTCACCCTTTGGGGGCGCGATCAGACCAAAATGGACGCCATGGCGCAATCGGGTGTGAATGCGGATTATCTGCCCGATTTGCCATTGCCAAACGGATTGTTGCCCACATCCGATTTTACGCGACTGTCCGATATGGATGCGATTTTGATGGTCGTACCAGCGCAACAATTGCGCGGTTTATTGACGCAAACTAATTTTGACAAAATCACCTGTCCCATTATTTTTTGCGCCAAAGGGATCGAAACAGATAGCGGAAAATTACAAACAGAAATCGGCGCCGAACGGTTACCTAACCACCAATTAGCTGTGATCACGGGCCCCGGGTTTGCAGGCGAAATCGCAAGTGGAAAACCCACTGCGCTAACCATTGCTGCCGATGACCCAACACTCGGCGAACGATTACAAGAAATGTTATCGACCCCCAGTTTGCGATTATATCTGTCCAACGATATGCGCGGTGCACAATTGGGTGGTGCGTTGAAGAACGTATTGGCAATTGCCTGTGGCATTGTCGCGGGTAGCGGCCTTGGCCAGAGCGCGCAGGCCGCATTGATGACACGCGGATTTGCGGAAACCTCACGGCTTGGTCTAGCGATGGGAGCGAAAATCGAAACACTGTCTGGACTATCTGGATTTGGTGATTTGGTGTTAACCTGTACATCAAAACAATCACGCAATTTTTCGTTTGGCTATACGCTTGGCCAGACTGGCGCATTTTCCACCGGCAAAACATACGAAGGCGTAGCAACTGCAAAGGCGTGTTTGAAATTGGCGGAACAATTCAATGTTGAGATGCCCATTGCACAAACAGTTGCGGATATCTTGGATGGACAGATGGATGTTCCAAGCGCCCTTACATCACTGATGTCGCGCCCGTTGAAGGCCGAAAATTAACCAACCTCGCAATACCACAAAACGCTAGATTTTTCACCCTCACCCTTGCATAATTTCCACAAACAGGGAGGAAATTATGCAATTCATCGCCGTCATTATCGCCGCCGCTGCAAGTTTTGGGTTTGGTGCAATCTGGTACATGAGCCTTGCTAAACCTTGGATGGCAGCTTCGGGTATCAGCGAAGAACAGGTCAAGGCGGGCGCAAGCCCTGCGCCATATATAATCGCATTTATCAGCGCCATATTGGTGGCGGGCATGATGCGCCACATTTTTGCAAGTAGCGGCATTGATACCGGCGCCAAGGGGTTGGTTAGCGGGCTTGGTATCGGATTGTTTTTGGCATCCCCGTGGCTCGCGACCTGTTATTCATTTGGGATGCGCCCCAGAAAATTAATCGCAATTGACGCTGGTTACATCACATTTGGCAGCGCCATTATGGGGTTTGTATTGGGGTTGTTTTAACGACAACTGTTCCAACGACCCTGATCAAAATGAAAATGATCTTTGTGCAGGGCGTTGTAATCTGGGCTTAGCGTGACTTTGAACCAATCACAGGCACCATCACGAATTGTACGCAGAAATTCACCCTTTTCAGATTGATCATCCCAATCCGACAAAACTGAAATTTTCTGTCCGTCTGCCAATACAAACCCTGCAATATCAACCGCGTTAGCGGTTGCATGTTCGCTCATACGGCGGCGCTGGCCATTTGTTGTACGTATTGGGCGGCATGAAAAACTGGCAAAATGTTCTACACGCGCCACCGATTGACCCAAAAGTTCAAAAGCGGCGGATTGTAGCGCATGGCGTTCCCATAGCGCCAATCGCAACGCAATTTCGCATTTCGTTTCCAACGGCGCGATGACAGATTGTCCAGCTCCGCGCATCACAACGCGGTTTGTAATGTTGCAATCATTGGTTTCCACACGATCAGATAAGGATTGAAAATTCGCACCCATTTGCGCCAAAAGCACACCACATTGTGTGGGGTTTTTAAGAACCCTATTTAGTTTGATATTCGAAAACGCAGAAAACTGTGCCGTTGGATCAAACGGGGTTGTTGGGTTCCACATATCGGGCAGCGGCGAATTTGGAAGATAAATCAAACCAGCGATCACCATGCTCCACAACAAGCACAGGGAAAACATCACTCCGTTTAACCAACGTAAAAACCGCATCTAATCCGTCCAATTTAAGGCTGCAAGGAACACCTTTTGCAACAAAAGTTCAATGCAAAAGAAAAGGGGCGACCCGTGTCGGAACGCCCCTTACCCCACGCCCCAAAATGGAGCCTCACCAATTTCTTGAATTGGAATATAGGCCGAAATACTTGGGCATTACAAATTTTGTTTGCGAATAAATTATGACAATTCAATTTCTTAACCATTGTCTTAAATAAAAAAGGGGCGCGAATGCACCCCTTTAGAATCGAATAGTTTTGATCAAATCAACCGTAAACGGATTCTTTGCCAAAATGTTTTGTCAGCATGTAATAGACAACTGCGCGATATTTTGAACGCTCTGAACGGCCATATGTGTCCATTGCTTGATTGATTGCATCCATCAATGCCGGGCTGTCAGCCAAGCCCAATTTTTTAATCAGGAAATTGTTTTTCACTGTTTCAAGTTCGGCTGCTTGTGTTGCCGCAACAGTTGATGCGTCATTGTTGTAAATAGCTGGTCCGCAACCGATGGTTACTTTGGTCAACAGATCCATATCTGGTGACATGCCACATTTGTTTTTCAAATCGTCTGCGTATACCGCGATCAAATCGTCTCTTTTGCCCATGAAATTGCTCCTTGTTTGCAAAGCAGGTTATTAATTTCGGCAACAGAAAATCTAACTCTGCCACCTCCCATGGGTTAAAGATAGGGTATGTTGCCGCCCAAAAAAAGAGGCAAGATGTAGAAACATCTTTTCTTTGGCTAGTTATTCAAAATCTCGATGATCGCATGCCCCATTTGCGGCCCGATCCATTGCTCAGATTTCCAAACCTTACCAGATGCTTGGCTGATCCAATATCGATTTTTAAAAGCGTGTGTTGGGCTTTTGCAGACTTCTTCTACACGCGCTAGAGTATAGCTTTTCTCTACGATCGTGATTGTTTCGCTTGTTTGCCCTTCAAATTCACATCTGAATTGGATTTGAGCGAGATGATTTTCTGGCGTTAGATACCGATAGGTTCGATCATTTGAACCACTGGACCCCATCGCCATCAAATCAAATTCCAACCCGCGCGTCGCGACTAGTTTATTATTTCTAATCGTAAACGTTTTACCACCTTTGTTCAAAAAAGTACGGTTTGAACCGTTTTGTGACACCATGGTAAACAATGATTTCACGCCCGCTCTGGGTACAGAAATCTGTGCGATGCTTTGATCTACATTTGCAATGCTTGCACGGCTAAGCGGTTTTGGTTTAACACCTGAACGTTTCGCCTTTCGCGCGGCGATCATTTTTTTCGCGGTGTCGCTCATCAATCCACCACCAGCAACATTGTTTTTGCTGCTACACGCGCCAAGACTTATTGCAATGGCGACCCCAATTAACAGGCCAATTCGTTTCATCGCCAAAACCTTCCCCAAGAACCAGATACCGCATTCGTGTGATAGTCCTTCACAATCGGATACAATCGGTTCTCCACATTAAGTCGTGCACCACCATCCCGCGTTAATGATGTCAGCGTGTTATTCACAGTTTTCTTGCTTGATGTACCGACTGCCCATGCAAGCGGAATTTCCATTCGCACACCTTTGTCAAAGCTGCCTTCGCCAAAATCTTCGGCGGGCACATCAGTAAGCGTTGCATAGGCGCCGATTTTCCAGCCGTTATCAAACGTGCGATCCACAGAAAACGTTGCGCCAACATCACCCGCCAAATAGCGCCCTGCATCCAATTGCAAAGCAAAACCATTTTTCATATCCAGATATCCAGACACATGCCCCGTCACAACGGAATAGTCGCGAAAGCCCAATCGCATATCAAAATCACGCTGTTTGACATAATTGATTTCAGCGCCCAATCCCCAGTTTTGTTCAACAGGTTTATACAGCACCTCCGCCGAAACACCCCCGTACATTTTTTCCAAATAACCCGCCGAAACACGGCCATATACCGCAGGGGATATTTTAAACAAATAGTCCGCGGTCAAACGATCCAACGCGGGATCGCCATGGCGGTTATATTGACCGACATCCGTGCGCACCGCTGGCAGGTTGCTTTCACTTGGGGAAGGTTCAAAATCATTTTTGATAAGCTTTTTGGATACCGAACCACTGATCGAAAAACCTGGTGATATGTCCAAATCCCCACGCAAACGTAATCCACCTGTCACCGCAAATGGATCGTCAGAATCGAAAACCTTGATCGAAACATATGGTGCAAGTGACCATGTGAAATCGGGATAGAGTTCTGGATCAAGTTCACCATTTGCTGGCAGCTTTTGCGCATCACTCAAATCAAACGCGCTTGCGCTTTTGACGATGCCATTTGGGTCATTTTCAAATTTTTCCAGTTGACCGCGATTGATCGTCATCGAGGCAACTGGCAGGCCCTGTTCAACGGGCGTGATAACAAACGTATCCACGGAATCGGGCATGACAAATGCCATTGCACGCGCGGCGCGCCCATACGCCTGAGCAGTGGTAAGGTAACGATTGTTACGCACACGCAATTCAGCACGATTTGCACTTAGAGCCAATGATTCAACAACCAAACCTTCTTTGTTCAACAAAGTGTTTAGCTGTTTACGACCCTTTGCGTTGATATTGTCAACGGTTTGCCAATCTGTTGAACGATCCACAGGGCGGGCGCGTGGGGTTATTGGCAACGGTGCACGATCCCGAACACCACGACCACCCGTTTTTGGATTGAGTGATGTGGTAAACCGCAGCCCAAGTTCGGACCCGTACATGTAATAAAGCCCGACACTATATGAATCATTGCGTGAATATTCCAAACCGAAATTCAACGGCGACTTGCGATCAAAGGTAATTTCAGAGCGCCGGTTTGGGAAATTTTCATCGCGATCAAGCGTGTTTTCAATCGCATATTTATCGGATGAATATTCAACCTTTGCACGCAATCCCTTCACGGGTGTTTGCCATTCAACGCCGCCAAAAAATCCCGCGGGGCCGCTGAACCAATCGTCGACGGATGGCTTGCCGCCCAAGTTTCCTTCGCGATAGACTTGGATATCATTGCTGTTGGAAAAGCGTCCCCAACCGACACCACCCGTTACCTTGAGCTTGGGTGTAATGTTTTTTGTGGCGACAATATATTGACCAGAATAAATTCCTGTGCCCATGAAATCACGCAAACCAATGGCAAGTGCTGGGCGGTATTTGGTCTCATCGAGCAAACGATACTGAAAATCAAAACTACGATCGTAGGTTTCGTTGTCAAACACCCAGTTATCAATCTTTGTGTATCGAAATGTTCCTGACAGGCGCGGGGTCACTTGAAACGTGAATGTACCGCGAACTGACCCAGCGAAACTGGAAATCGTCGTGGAAAAATCCGCATCTGGTTGGCTCTCTGCCGATGGCATATCGATCAAGCCTGACGTGCCAAACATGTTCATTGATGGTCCAAATGACAGGGACTGGGCCGAAATGGCGGATGCGCTGACCGTTAACATCAACGTTGAAATACATCGCAAACGATGTTGAAATTTGCTGGCTCTGCCCACCTGACTGCCCCTTCACTTAACGCGAACTTTTGTTGGTTATAACAATAGCATCTCTAAAAGAGAAAGTTAAATCGTCAGGCAAAAAATTGCGCGTGATTGAATGCTAGGCTGTTTGCTGTTGTTTTTGCCAATAATAGGCATCACGGGTCGCAACGCAAAATGCCCCTATAAGCAGCGCAAAGAACACGGCGATACCCGTTTTCACAACTGTACCGTAACCAATTTTGGCACCGTGGTTAGCAATGGATAAAATGCGGCTCTCGCTCAATCCTTGAGTTTGTGCATCTGAAACCTGTCTAAACTGCAACAAAGCCTGATCGTGTAACAGTGTATTTGTCGCTACCTGTCGGTTCAATTCTTGCAAGTTTACCAAATCCGCTGCGTAGTCTTTGATTTTTTGCGCCAATTGAGTTTGCGCAAAAACCAGAGCATCGCGTTGGTGTTTGCTGCGTATTTGATCCTTGCTCAAAGCCGTGTTTAGCGCTGAATTGATGTTCTTAAGTTTCAAACGCAACGGTTCACCCAAATCCGTATCAGTTGCAGTTTTCGCATTGAGCACGGTGTCGGCTTGATCTGGGAACCCTTTGAAATTCACAATTTCAAATTCTCCAGAAGCCTGTGTAATTTGTGCAATCCGTTGACGCGTCTGTGTCATTTGAAGATATAATCGGTCCAATTCTTGGGGTAATGACGCATGCGTAGTTTGCTTAAATGCACGCAAATTTTCCTGAGAAATGCTTAGTCGTTTTTTGCTCTCTGTGACACGTTGCGACAAATGTTCCATGCGGTTTTCAGCCACTGAAAAATGATGTGCGATTTGGCGTTCGGTGTAGATTTCGACAAGTTGGTTTGCCAAATTGATGGCATTAGTGGCGTCGCGTGCCGTCGCCGAAATCTCTATGATATAGGAATGGCGGATGTTTCTGACGCTTATGTTGCGCGCCAATTTATCAATGATTTGTTCGGGATCTTCAACATTTGAATATTCTGCAAATGTTTGCGCATTCGAACGCGTGGCCAATTCAGACAGTAAATCGCGCGACGTCAGCACCGCCACCTGTGTGTTCGCCGCATATTCCAATGACGTATTCGTGCCATTTGCCACAGGGTCTCCGCCATCATTTTGACCAAGCGAAATAACAATTGCAGATTTCGCTCGATACCAGTTTGCTGAAAGATAAGTAAAATATGCCGCGGAAACTATCCCCGCAATCAAGCCAAGCGCAATCAAAAACGCCTTTGCCCGCCACATGATCGCCGCAAGATGAAAGATATTTACATCACGCGAAACAGGCACAACAAGCCGCGGAGCAGTTAACGTTTCATGCAGCAATTTATTAATCTTTCATGATGAGAACAGAAATGGATCTGGCTCAACATTTACAAATTTAATTAAATTTATATTAACACTGCGATGAATGAC
The DNA here is from genome assembly GCF_014652655.1 of Paramylibacter ulvae. Taxonomy (GTDB): domain Bacteria; phylum Pseudomonadota; class Alphaproteobacteria; order Rhodobacterales; family Rhodobacteraceae; genus Amylibacter; species Amylibacter ulvae. The sequence continues at coordinate 320,390 of NZ_BMZF01000002.1, read as the reverse complement.
TAATTCGCAAGAGCAACCGTTATGTCATGCGCGGTTTGACATATTATTGGCGCAAGCTCTGCTTCGACGCGCTCCACTGTCCAATTTGGCATTGTTACACAAATGTTGATTGCCCCCACACCCTGGCGACCTGCACCAAAAATTGGTGCGCCAATCGAAATTTCCCCGATGATACATTCTTGAACAGCGATCGTATAACCTTTGTTCGAAACATCGTTGATGCGACGTAAAATTTCCGCGTTATCGGTAATCGTGTGAGGCGTAAGATTGCGAATGTCGGATTCTTTTAGAATTTTTGCCCGCTCTTTGTCAGGCAAAGTTGACAAATATGCGCGACCACTCGCTGTGCAAAACATCGGTGCGCGGCCTCCGACAATTGGACTAACGATGGACGAATGAAAGCTGGGCAAACGCGCCACATAAATCACATCTTGGTCCATCGGTAGTGCCAGATTAACAGCCTGTCCACATGTTTCACGCGCACGTAACAAATGTGGTGCCGCCAAAGTGTTCACGGGATCAGATCGCAAAAACGTATAGGAAAATTCCATCAACTTTGCAGATGGGAACATACGACGGCTATCCGCTTCGCGTTCGAGGTATCCCATTTCTACCAGAGCATAACAAAACCGTTGTGCCGCGCTTTTGCCCAAGCCAGTTTTCAATGCGACCTCGGTAAGGCTAAGCGGTCTTTTTGATTGATGGAACGCGTTCAAAACAAAAAAGCATTTTTCCACAGACCCAACAAATAGTGAGCTGCGATTATCCTGCGCACTGGATTTTTTCTCTTTATGGGACAGTAATTCCGCCGCATTTGTCATCACTGTCACACCCCCGCACGAAATAATTTCAAATTCCGTTTGCAAATCTAGTTCATCTGGATACAGTTTGTACTGTTATTTGACACAAAGTATTGCAATAAAATACTTTGTGTCAATTGATAATACGCTGAGTTAACGAACCAAAATGAAAGCCAAACACCTTATGATTGCATTTGTTGCTATGGCGTGGTCACATCCAACGTATGAAATTAGTGAAAACCACCAAAAGCAGTGTACGATAAAACCAGAATAAAAAATTCGATCTTTGCTGCAATCCAACATGAATGAAGGGAGACTTAAGATGAAAACCAACTTATTTATATCCGCCGCAGCCTGTGCGCTCTTGGCGATGCCCACGATGGCGGCATCGCCAATGGAAGGTGAAAAGCTCGCCGCAGAACAAGTTTACACATACCGCCTGCTTGACGATATCAAATCATTTGACCCTCAAATCAACACCGATGTTGAAGGGTCCGAAATCATGCGTGACCTGTTCGAAGGCTTGATGAACGAAGACGCAACAGGTGGTTTGGTTCCAGGTGCCGCAGAGAGTTTTAGCGTTAGTGACGATAAGCTCACCTACACATTCAATTTGCGTGATGCGAAATGGTCAAATGGCGATCCAGTGACGGCCAATGATTTTGTATATGCTTGGCGCCGCTTGGTCGATCCTGCGACCGCATCTGAATATGCGTGGTATATGGAATTGATGGGTGTGAAAAACGCCAGCAAAGTTGTGAAAGGCGAGGTTGCCCCAGATCAGCTTGGCGTGCGCGCGGTTGATGACAAAACATTCGAGGTCACAATCGACACGGCACTACCCTATTTTGCCGCCATGACAGTTCACGGTTCAACATTTCCGGTAAACCAAAAGGTTGTGGAAACACATGGTTCTGAATGGACAAAACCGGGCAATCTGGTTGGTAATGGTGCCTATGTTTTAACCGAATACCGTTCGGGTGAACGCGTGGTGCGTGAACGCAACCCAATGTATTGGGATGATGCAAACACGATCATCGAAAAAACTGTTGGCTTGGTTGTGAATGATGAAAACATCGCGCTCACACGTTATTTGGCTGGTGAAATGGACCAAACGGATATTCCCGCCGGTCAATATCCACGCCTGAAAGCGGAACTGCCCGATGATACATATTCATATCCACGTTCATGTTCGTATATCTATTGGTTCAACCAAGGTGAAAAAGGCAACCCAGCACTGAAAGACGCACGTGTGCGCAAGGCGTTGTCATACACAATTGATCGCGAAGTCGTCGTTGATCGCATCCTGCAAGGTGGCCAATATCAATCATATAACTTTACCCATCAAAAAACCGCTGGGTTTGAGTTGCCAGAAATTGATTATGCGAGCTGGACACAGGCCGAACGCGACGCCAAAGCCAAAGAATTATTGGCAGAGGCAGGTTACGGCCCTGATAATCCGCTCAGCGTGAAAATTTCCTATAACACCGACGAAGCGCATAAAAAAATCGCTATCGCTGTGTCACAGTTTTGGAAACAAAAACTGGGCGTGAATACGGAACTGGCAAATTCAGAATGGAAAGTTCACACAACCAATATGCAAAATGGCGATTATGAAATCGCGCGTTACGCATGGTGTGGCGATTATAACGAAGCATCCACATATCTTGATCTGATGACTTCATATTCAGGCCATAACGTTTCTGGCTGGAGCGATCCAGAATATGACAAGTTGATGAAAGATTCAAAAACCATGGCGGATCCAAATCCGAACTATGCCGCCGGTGAACAACTGTTGGCCGAAAACATGGTGTTTGCGCCAATCTATCAATACACTGGCATCATTATGCTCAAGCCAGAGGTGAAAGGTTTCCCAATCGATAACCTGATGCAAAACTGGTATTCGCGTGAACTGTACATCGTAGAAAAATAATCATATGTGGGGCGGCGCAAACGCGGCGCCCCATCATATCTGCGATAGGTACACTCTATGCTGAACTATATAATCAAACGGCTGGCGATTGCCGTTCCAACGATCCTTGTGTTGATCGTATTTTCATTTCTTTTAATGCACGCCGCACCCGGTGGGCCGTTCACCGCGGAACGCGCTGTACCCCCTGAAATTCTAGCTAATCTAGAGGCAAAATATGGTCTCGATCAGCCACTATATATGCAAATCTGGACCTATATCAAAAATGTGGTTTTCCATTTCGATTTTGGTCCGTCATTTACATACAAAGACCGCACGGTGAATGAAATCATTGCCCAAGGTTTTCCAATCACCCTAACCTATGGTTCGGTGGCGTTCGTGTTTGCCGTAATTGTTGGTGTATCGCTTGGTGTGACCGCCGCAATTTTTCACAACAGCTGGTTGGATTATTTGGCCGTTGGCATTTCCATTGGTGCACAGGTATTGCCCAACTTTGTTATGGCGCCGATCTTGGTATTGATCTTTACGCTCTGGCTTGGCTGGTTGCCAGGTGGTGGCTGGGAAAACGGCGAGGTTAAATTCCTCATCATGCCTGTGATCGCCCTTTCGACCAGCTTTATGGCATCCATTGCGCGCATTATGCGCTCATCAATGTTAGAGGTGATGAACGCCAATCACATCCGCACCGCGCGTGCCAAAGGATTGCCAACACGCCAAATCATTTTTCGCCATGCGTTAAAACCCGCGATGTTACCCGTTGTATCATATCTGGGCCCTGCATTTGTCAGCATGATCACAGGTTCCGTGGTGATTGATATGTTCTTTTCCACAGGTGGCATTGGTCTGTTCTTTGTGAACGCTGCATTAAACCGTGATTATTCTGTGATGATGGGGATCACGATTTTGATCGGAGTTCTCACCATTCTTTTCAACCTTGTGGTCGATATCATCTATGCATGGATCGATCCGAAAATTCGGTATTAAACATATGTTGATCGAACAAGATAAAATGGAAAACCTCGCCGATGCGATGGTCGCCGCAGAGGTAAAGGGGCGATCACCTTGGGTGGATGCGCGCAAACGATTTTTCAACAACAAGGCCGCCGTGGCGGGATTGATCGTGTTGATATGCGTTGGGTTGTTTGCATTTCTGGGCGGGTATTTCGCGAAATTTAGCAATGATGAAATTGACTTTATGGTCATCGGACAGGTCGCCCAATTGGGCGGGCCATCCATTTCATCGGGGCATTATTTTGGCACCGATGATTTGGGCCGCGATATGTTTGCACGCGTGGTACAGGGCACACAAATCTCCCTTATGGTGGGTGTTGTTGGCGCGGCAATCGCGGTGATTGCGGGTACACTATATGGTGCGACGGCTGGATATGTTGGCGGGCGCATTGATAACATCATGATGCGCATTGTCGATATCTTGATGGCGATCCCATATATGTTCGTCTTGATCTTGCTTCTGGTGATTTTCGGGCGTTCCATTTCAATGTTATTCATTGGTATTGGTTTACTGTCCTGGCTGGAAATGTCGCGCATTGTGCGCGGCCAAACCCTGACCCTTAAAAACAAAGAATTCATCGAGGCGGCACAGGCCACAGGTGTTTCAAGTTTCAAAATCATCACCCGCCATATCGTGCCCAATCTGTTGGGTGTGGTTGCGGTTTATGCAACCTTGCTGGTTCCCCTGATGATCCTGACAGAAAGCTTCATTTCATTCCTTGGGCTTGGCGTGCAAGAACCGCTAACTTCATGGGGTGCATTGATTTCCGAGGGCGCAGGCACAATGCAATACGGCACGTTATGGCAATTGGTGTTTCCATTGTTTTTCTTTGTCATAACCCTGTTTGGTTTTTATTTTGTTGGTGATGGTCTGCGCGATGCGCTCGACCCAAAGGATCGTTAAAATGGCACTTCTTGATGTTCAAAATCTGTCTGTGTCATTCAAAACCAACGACGGTGTTGTGAATGCGGTCAACGATGTGAGCTTTGCAATGGACGCGGGCCAAACCTTGGCCATAGTCGGCGAAAGTGGTTCGGGCAAAAGCCAAACCGCATTCGCGATACTTGGGTTATTGGCGCAAAACGGTATCGCATCTGGTTCGGTAAAATTTCAAGGAAACGAAATTCTAAATGCACCTTTGTCCACGCTGAATAAAATTCGCGCCGCAGACATTGCAATGGTGTTCCAAGATCCGATGACATCGCTCAATCCATATATGCGCGTATCCGATCAAATGGTAGAGGTCTTGATTCACCACAAAGGCATGTCAAAAACCGAGGCGATTGCTGAATCTGTGAAAATGTTGGATGCGGTAAAAATCCCCGATGCGGCGGCACGCGTACGGCTTTACCCCCATGAATTTTCGGGCGGGATGCGTCAACGTGTGATGATTGCAATGTCGTTGTTGTGTAAACCAAAACTGTTGATTGCGGATGAACCCACAACCGCCCTTGATGTAACAGTTCAGGCGCAAACCATGACCTTGTTTTCCGAAATCCAATCCGAATTTGGCATGGGTGTTATTTTAATCACCCATGATCTAGGTGTGGTTGCGGGTTTTTGCGAAGAAGTGATGGTTTTGTATGGCGGGCGCGTGATGGAACAGGGGCCAACCGATCCGATATTCGCAACGCCAAGCCATCCATACACTCGTGGTTTGCTCAGGGCGATCCCGCGTGTCGATCAACTGAACGCCGAACTTGATACAATTCCAGGAAGCCCTCCAAACATGTTGCAAGCACCCAAAGGGTGCCCGTTCGAACCGCGCTGCCAATATGCCCAAGAGGATTGCGTGCAATCCCTGCGCCCGCTGACAGAATTTGCAACGGGGCGCAAACGCGCCTGTAACCGTGAATTGGAGGAATTGATATGAGCCATCCATTACTAAAGGTCGAAAATTTACGCGTATCATTTCATATCAAATCCGAAGGCGACATGCCTTGGACAAAACCGCGTGAATTGCACGCCGTTGGCGGTGTTGATTTTGAATTGAAACAGGGTGAAACGCTGGGCATCGTGGGTGAATCGGGTTGCGGTAAATCCACGCTTGCGCGCGCGCTTATTCGCATGGTTCCAGGTTCTGGAAAGGTGGTTTGGATGGGTGGCGACAATTTATTAGACGTCAGCAAATCCAAAATGATGAATTATCGATCTGAAATTCAGATGGTGTTCCAAGATCCGCTTGCATCGTTAAACCCACGCATGACCGTGGGGCAAATCATTGCCGAACCCTTACGCACGCATCAGCCAAATTTAAGCAATGCACAGGTAAAGGAACGAGTGAAAAAAATGATGCAACAGGTCAGCCTGTTGCCAAACCAGATCAACCGATACCCACATGAATTTTCTGGCGGGCAATGCCAACGCATCGGCATCGCGCGCGCATTGATCGTGGAACCAAAGCTGATCATTTGCGACGAACCCGTTTCTGCATTGGACGTTTCCATCCAAGCACAGGTGATTAACCTGTTGATGGAATTGCAGCGAAAAATGGGGCTATCACTTATTTTCATCGCCCATGATCTGTCGGTGGTGAAACACATCTCGAACCGCGTGATGGTTCTGTATCTGGGCAAAGTGATGGAAGTGGCCGATCGTAATGATCTATACGAAAACCCGCGTCACCCTTACACACAGGCATTGATTTCTGCCGTACCAATCCCCGATCCAGAAATCGAACGAAACAAAGAAATCATTCTGATCGATGGGGATTTACCTAGCCCGCTTGCCCCGCCATCGGGCTGTGTTTTTCGCACACGCTGCCCCAAGGCACAGCCGATATGTGCAACCACACCGCCCACACTTGATCCACAATCAGATCAGGAAACCCATTTGGTCGCCTGTCATTTCGCGTGATTATTCACGCCTCGGGCTGGCGGCGGAACCCGCCAAAATCCCACCATCGATAGTCAGTTCTGCGCCCGTCATATATGCCGCCTCGTCGCTGGCGAGCATGACGGCGATTGCCGCAACCTCGGACGGGTCACCAAATCGGCGCATCGGCGTGTCGGCAACAAATGCTTCCATACGTTTTTCGCGATCAGGGCCATCGCCCAACATCGGTTCCCACATTGGGGTGAGCACGGCGGCGGGGTGAATGGAATTGCATCGAATACTCAACCCCTCTTGCGCACAATAGAGCGCCACTGTTTTCGTGTGATTGCGCACCCCCGCCTTTGACGCCGCATATGCAGCAGCGGCTGGAATACCGATCATTCCAGAGCGTGACGATATGTTGATAATAGAACCCGCACCAGATTTGCGCATGGCACCAATCGCGTATCGGCAACCCAGAAATGTACCATCACTGTTAACGGCGTGAACCGCGCGCCAATCGGCAAGGCTTGCATGTTCTGGATCGTGGGGCACCATGCCCTGTTCAAATCCTGTGATGCCCGCGTTATTCACCAACACATCAATTTGTGGATAGTGACTGGACAATTGTGCCCAGCCATCTTCGGATGCGACATCCAACTGATATGCGTTGCCACCAATTTTGCCGGCTACATCCGTGGCTGATTGCAAATCAATATCTGTGACAATAACCGTTGCGCCCTCGGCGACAAAGGCATGTGAAATGGCCGCACCAATACCGCGGCCCGCGCCTGTGACGACGCATGTTTTATTTTTAAGACGTTTCATAAAAACCCCAATGATCAGAGAAACCGCATCTGCGGCGAACAATAAATTTCGACTTTAACGTAGTGAATTGTTCATCTGACTGATCCTTTGGTTACCCATAGGGTATCCCAAAGCGGGCGAAGTTTCAAGATCGCTTGCAGCTGACCAAATGATTGTCCCACGCCAGTGCATGGCGTTTTTTCGCAATCAAATCACCACCGTCACAAGTATATACACCACCCCCGCCATCGGTAATTTTGAATCCTGCACTGTCGGTTGCAATCCCACATGCATCGGAGCGATGCAGCATGTTTTGAAACCCAAGGTGCGTATCATAAATTTGCACCTTATCACCACGCGGCGATGTCGCACCGATGTGTTGTCCGTCACCTGAAAACGCAACGCTCCCGATATAGTTTTTCATCTGGCGAAGCTGTGCAAATGGCGTGTCGAACAATGTCGCATCCTTGCCAATTTGATGCGTCCCAACCAGCGGTGGTGTTTCGGTTTCATCGCCTTGCCATTGCATGCCAAACGCCACCAAACCATCCGTGTGTACATCCATATGGCGGATTGAATTTTTACGAAAATCTTCGTGCAATTCAATCTGATCGATCAATTTACCATCACGTGTTAGATAACTGATATTGGATTTCATATCGTCCAGATTCAAAATCTCGCGGCCGTGATCAGGGTGCGTCTTTAATCCGCCGTTCGCAACAACAAGCGTTTGGTCATCGGGCATGGTGCAAATTTCGTGTGGCCCAATGCCGCCTGATGAAATTTCACCGATACGGCGATAATTGTGCGCACGCGACCAAATGCCAATCACACCGATCCCGCGTTCATAATCATTTTCCGTGGTGCACAAATACGCACCATTTTCGACAAAGGTGCCATGCCCATAAAAATGACGCCCAGCGGGTGCATCCAATTGTTTGACCACATCACCATTGGCACAATTGATCACAACCGCAAAATTTCCAGGGCGGCGGGCAAATCCGACGGCCTCTGGTGCGGTTGGATGCGCACAGGCTGCGTGACCGCGATCTGGCAATGGAATTCGAAAAACCTCGCTGCCATCATCGGCCAAACCAAATAGCGCAAATGTACCGCTTGGCTCTTTGGCGGCCGCCAATAATGACGGACTACCTGCATCGGCCCACGTCAACCGCGGTGTCGCGCTTGCGCTCAATAATCCCGCCAAAAATACTCGTCGCGTTGTCATTCAATCACCATCCAATGCATTGAATCCCATGTTAACACCCAGGTGTGTGCCCAGCTCAACGCTCATCGCTTCGTTCGCACTGTGCACCATTGTTTGTAGGCTTTCGACTTGGAACCGTGTTCCCATATCGGTGATATTTGCGAATGCGGGATCGTCAATGGTCGGAATAAAGCGCAACAACGCGCCCATGGTTTCATTTGTTTCTGGTGTAGCATCATCACCCAACGCACGGATCATGTGATCCAACGCTGTGATTGTCGCGTTGATGTTGGGCAATGCGCGCGCCGAACGCCATGCCTCTGCACGTTTGGGTCGGGGGCGTTCCAATGTTCCAAGTGGGCGCGCCAGACGGGATGTTTCGATAAATTCAAACGCACCAGAAAGCGAAGTTAAATATGCCTGCGCCGCCTCTTCCTTGGTAAAATAAGTGGTGTTGTTTGGTTCGCCCGCGCCCCGCACGGTTTGTGCAAAATCATTTATCCACGCAACATTCATTTTCATCGCCTTATCCGCAATATCTTGGGTAATGCGGCGCACCAATTGGCAAGAATATGAATCCTGTTCAAATTGATTGAACCGTTGATCAAACAGCATCATATCGAGCGCCAAAAACCCATGCGCAGCGATTGAAACGGATGCAAATTCATCAGGCGCATAAATTGCTTCATCTTGATCTGCAATTAACTGCGATAATGCCTTTGCGGTGAAACCCTTTTTGTCTGGCCAGAACGACAAAACTAATGCGCCACCTTGTTGTTCCAGTGGACCAAAGGACACAATGCTAGCACCATTCCACGCATCATACGCCCGATGGTAATTTTCGATAATCTCATCGCCACGACATTCCGATTGCGCCAGACTTTTGGCGGTATCATCGAAACGTTGATATAGTTCCAGTGTGACATCAAGACCTTTGTCAACGCCCGCAAAAACAGGGGATGCCACAACAAGGAGTATCGATAAAATTTTGCGCATCACAGGCTTTCGATAAATTTTATAAGCGCCTCGCGGTCGCCGGTGGGTAAATCAACAACGCGTTGTTTCGCATGTTCACCTTCACCGCCGTGCCACAAAATCGCCTCTAGCAGATTACGTGCCCGACCATCGTGAAGGAAGCGCGTATGGTCGCTGACTTGTTGCGTCAAGCCAATACCCCAAAGCGGCGGTGTGCGCCATTCATTGCCCTGTGCCTCACCAGAAATTGAACCATCTGCCAAACCCTTGCCCATATCGTGCAACAACATATCAGTGTACGGCCAGATCAACTGAAAGCTTTGCGCATCTTGATCCATCAAACGGTTGGTTACAAATTTTGGACGATGGCACGCGACACATCCAGATTCATAAAAAACCTGTTTCCCACGCAGCACGATGGGATCATCCAAATCACGGCGCAAGGGTACGCCCAAATTACGCGCATAAAAATTCACCAACTCCATTGCGTCATCAGATATTTCAACATTACCGTGTTCTTCGGTACTGCCATCTGGCGCGGCGCGGCACGCGGTTTGATTTTCGGAACAATCGCCCCAGCCATCGGGGAACACTGTGCTGGAAATTCCGATATCGTTCTTAAACGCGGTTGCCGATTGTTCGAAAATTGTCGGGCTGCTCGCCTTTAGCCCAAAGCGACCCAATTCAACCTTGCGTGTTATCGCAGACAACACCCAGTTGGGCCGCCCAGAAATACCATCACCATTTGCATCATCAGGATCGGCATGTGCCAAAATATCGGCGGCTGGTATCGCTTCTAACATGCCCAAGCCAATCATTTGGGGTGCGATACGAGGCGCGATCACCGTATCGGGGTGCATTTCACCATAGGCCAAATTTTCGACCGCATAGGTTGGATATTGCAACGTCACAATCACACCATCAGATAGCGTTACCTCTATGTCAGATGTGGTAATGACAAACTGGCCTTCAGCGGGATGGCCTGGAGTTGCGAAATCTTGCAACTGTGATCCATAGATTGGGTCGGGCAGGGATGTAATGTAGTCTTTGATTGCGTCTGAATCTGGCCTTACTGGCGCGGGATGTGACAAATTCATCAACATTGAAACATGGCTGTCATTTTCATCAAACGGTGGATGCCCACGCCCATCTTTTAGATGGCAACGCTGACAGGATCGCGCGTTATACAATGGGCCAAGCCCATCTGATGCAACTGTGCTGGACGGGGATGATACCCACAATTTGCGAAATAGCGCATTGCCCAGTTTGAAATTCAGTTCATCCGCAAAGCTAATGTTCGCCGAAAAATCGGAAAAAGCATTGCTGTCACTCCGCACACGCACACTGGCTGCTCCTGCAGGGCGGGTTTCAAATTGTTCAGACTGTTTGAAATCATGCGTGGGTGCAGTGATCGTCGCCACGCGTTCAATCTCTTCATCAGTGCGTGGCACGATGTTTAGGTTGAATGGCTCGCGGGGTTGTGCGTTGGCGATTCCTGCGCAAATGCACAGGCTGAATGCTATCCATTTCATAAGAAAACTCTTGTTTGTTTTCGCGTCATTAACACGAAAAAACGGCGCCTAACAGACGCCGTTTGAAAAGTTGATGATGGATTTATTGAAATACTGCGTCTGGATCATCAAGGCTATCAGAACCTTCAAACGCAATCGCATCAAGGCCCAGCGCCGTTGTCGCGCGTTCAATTGATTTAGTTTGTGCGACCAAACCGTTGACCGCATTCATGATCAGCATTTCGCCTTTTTCGTTTCCACGTTCCAACATTTGATCATATGCAAAGCCAGCGTCCGCCGCTGATTTCAACGCACCCAGATCCAACATTGTTTGCGCCAAATCATTTGTCAGCGCCGCCGCGGTTTCCGCGTCTTTTTCGGCAACCAAACCAAATAGTGAATCGCCCGTTACGACAGAACCGTCTGTGCGTTTATACGTGCCCAAGAATACGTTTTGCACACCCAAACCATCATAAAAGTGGCTGTTATGTGTGTTGTCAGAAAAACAATCATGTTCCTCTTCTGGGTCATTTAACATCAGGCCAAGTTTCATACGTTCGCCAGCCTGTTCGCCATAAGACAATGAACCCATGCCCGTCAGCATCGCCAGAACACCCGCATCTGGGTTGCCTGTAACGGCGTCGCGTCCTTCGCCACCTGTTTCCCATTGTGCAACCATCCATTCCAAGTCTGAAACCAACAAATCTGTTGCAGCTTGCAGATAGTCACCACGACGATCACAATTGCCACCCGTGCAATCATCACCAGCAGCGTAATCTGTTGCCGGGCGTTCGCCAGCACCCGCACCGTGGCCATTCAAATCTTGACCCCAAAGCAAAAATTCAATTGCGTGATAACCCGTTGCAACATTGCTTTCGATTTCGTCTGCTTCGTGCAATTCACCAGACAAAAGTTCAGGCGTGATATTGGTGGCGTCAATTTCTTGACCCGCAACTGTCAGCGTTGGGTTCGCGATCACATTCAAAACAGCCAATGCATTTTCGTCCGTCGCGCCACCATAAGATGCGTCAACATAATCGATCAAACCTTCGTCCAACGGCCAAGCATTCACTTTGCCCTCCCAATCATCAACGATGACGTTGCCAAAACGATATACTTCGGTTTGTTGATACGGAACGCGCGAAGCCAACCAAGCAGTTTTTGCCGCCGCCAATGTCTCATCAGATGGGTTTGCGATCAATTCGGATACGGCCGCTTGCAATACCTTTGCGGTGCTGAGGCTGTCTTCGTATTTCGCTTGGGCGATATTAGCATAGTTTTCAACGACGCTTGCTTTGTCTGCCAGTACGGGCGTGGCGATCAATGCCGCAGCGATTGCAACGATGGATGATTTCATAACGGGTGTCTTTCTGAACAGATAAATTCGAATCCGCATACGCGGTTGCCTTTATCTGACAAAAATAATCACCTATGTCAAATCAGAGTTATTTAGTCGGAATTAATTTGTTAAGCAGTTCTTCCAATTGGGAAGCGGTTACGGGTTTGTATAACACATCGTCAAACCCCGAGATTTCGCCCATGGCGGTCACCGCCTCTAGCGGGATTTCATGCCCACCACCAGAAATCATTACAATAGGCACATTTTCGAATATATCGCGGTGTGACTTATACAGATCAATACCTGTCGTATTGCCAAGCCACATATCCAACAACACCAAATCAGGTTTTGATTTTTGCATGTGTGCGATGAATTCATCTGTTGTCGCGACGCTCAATGCGGTGTGGCCAAATATTTCACACATCGCACAAAGTGTTGTGCCAAATTCAACATTATCGTCAAGAATATATACTAATGCCATAATCAACCAATACTAAGACTCACGCGCATTTATACACGCTCTACCGCATCGCATACCACTTTTGGCTGTTAATCGCCAATTACAAACCACCAAAGGGCGATAAACTGGCAATAAAACAAAGAAAGCTAACGACAACAACGAATTAGAATTGCGTAAACCCCACCCCACATGGCAAAGTAACGACACTTTAATAATGTGCGAGGACACCAGTTTGAATAATTGCAATCAAGAATCTTTGATGCTGCGCATTCAAATGGTCGTGTTCGATGCCTGATGCCAATCGCACACAACTGGCAACTGCCGTGTTGTTGGAACAGGTTTTGCGGAAAACTTATGTCCGGCTTGGACCACAGGAATTACAGCCCGCGCAATGGTCAGCGCTACGCTATTTTAAACGCATCTATCCCACTGGCGGCACAGTGTCCGAACTTTCCAAATTTTTAGGTGTCACCGCTGGGCCCGCTAGCCGCGCTGCACATACATTGGTTAAGCGCGGATTGTTAGAAGCACGAAAAAATCCAGACGACAAACGCAGCACATTTTTCTGCCTGACAGCCAACGGGCGGGCAAAACTGGCACAAGACCCAATGCTTGCCTTGGCAAAAAACATCTCCACGCTCACCCCAACAGAACAAGAAAACCTTGCCGAAACACTGTTAAAATTAACGGGTTCGCTTAAAACTGACACACCTTAGACGATAATTTTCCACAGCCTCACCACCTTAATGATTGAATTTCAGGCCTAAGGGTCGTCTAATCAGAGAAATTAAAATTATTCTAGTGGCGAGTATACAAAGTGAGACATGGTTTAAAACTACTCGTATTGAATATTGCGGCAAGCGTAATTTGCGTGGCCATCGCAACAACGGGTCATGCGCAATCACAAAACAGAAGCTTGTTTATGTCACATGGCGTGTTGTTACCGCTGTCGACCCCTGAGAATGACGGATATCTTGACCGTGTGGTTCTGGAAATGTTCAAACGCAATAATCTGTTGCTTCAAAAAGAATATGTCGCACCCGCGCGCGCACTTGATATGGCCACACTGGGTTTAACCGATGGGGACATGGTCAGAACCGAAAGCGTCAAGATCTCGCATCCAGATTTGTTACAGGTTCCTGAATCCATATATTCGGTTATTGTTACCGGGGTGTATGTCGATCCAAAAATAGAATTAGAGAGCTGGTCAAAATTCAGCGATTACAAAGTCGGTTATATCCGCGGCTGGCAAGATGCGCTGAGAGTGTTTGATAATCGGGATAATTTTTTAGAAGTTTCCGATGCTCAAACTTTGTTGCTTATGCTGAAATCTGGTCGCATTGATGTCGCTTTCCTTACCCTGTTTCCAGCCAAGTTTTTGGCAAAAGAATTGGAATTTGACACGCTATATTTTTCTAAAATTCGCGAAGAGCGGGAAATGTACTTGTATCTGAATGAGCGAAACGCGGATTTGATCGAACCGCTCTCTGCCAGTCTTCGTGAAATGAAACGTGATGGTACGTATCAACAAATCATGGGCCCGTATATTGAGGGCAACAAATAAATGACGCCCAATCGACCGCGGTTATCACGGATTGGCGTCGCCACGGCGAAATCAATTTTACTGCCATTGATTATTGCCAGCGTGGTCAGCTGTACAGTGTTGGTGAGTTGGGTATATCGCACCGAGCAAAATCGGCTGATGAATGAGTTGGATCACCACGGTCGCACACTTGTAACAGCATTGGAACAATCGCTGTGGCTGTTTGATGATCCGCTGACCAAACAACATATCGACGATGCAATCGAGTTCAATTTTATCACCTTCGTACGGCTGGTGGATAATTTTGGGGATAATTATCAATCTGGTAACTTGGATTCCAAAAGTATTTTTACCCAAGAATACATCATTGAACACGATTTTCGTGGCGAGACAATCGCGCTTGGCACCTTACAATTGGGTGTCGATACTAGTCAGCTGGCCACAGATTCAATTTTGCTGGCGGCATTTCAGGCAATCATCTTTTTTGCCACGACCATGATTGCCAGTTTGATTATTTATCTTCACCTGAAAAACAACCTGTTATCCCACCTTGATGCGATCGCACAAAAGCTAAAATCATCACCAGAATTTCCATTGGGGTTTAACATCACGCTTGATCGCCAAAACGCCAAAACAGACGAACTCGATGAACTGGTTGAATCTATTCACCACATGCATCACCAACTGGTCACAACCCGCGCCACCAGCGAACAGACCAAAGGCAGATTCCAAGGGGCATCAAAATTTGCAGAACTTGCGCATTATACAGTCGACCTAAACTCTTTTCGTTTGATCGAGGCCGACGACGCATTTATCGAATTGATTGAATTAGATCCCGAAATTTTACACACAATTGATGTTGTAAATGAATTGGCACCCAGCAGGTTAACCAAGCAATATCAAGATGTTGTTCCGAAAATAGTGGAACGATTGTTGCGTTTCGAAACCTTCGAAAACGTTATGGAGTTTGCGCTACCGTCTGGCAAAGCTAAGTTTGTCCGTCAGTTGTTTACGCCATTACCCACCGAACCAGATGGAACGCGGCTTGTGGATATAATCGCGCTCGACATTACCGAAATTTACGAAATGCAAAACAGATTGTTACAAACACAAAAGGTTCAGGCGATTGGTAAACTGACGGGTGGAGTCGCGCATGATGTGAACAATATTTTGGCAATCATTTCTGGGAATATCGAACTGTCACAAATCTTGAATAAGAACGAAAAAATTGACGACTATTTGTCTGTTGCCCTAACAGCCACCCAGCGCGGCGCAGGGCTAACACGCCAATTGCTCGCCTTTGCACGACAACAACCCCTATCGCCCAAGGCCATCAATCCCAGCGATCTTGTCCAAGAATCAAAGGAGCTTATCCGCACCACAATCGGAGAACATATTTCAATTTCTGCGGTTGTTGATGATGATACATGGTGCTGTACCGCCGATGAAACACAGCTACAAGCGGTTATATTGAACCTTGTTTCAAATGCACGCGATGCGATGCCATATGGTGGCAAGCTTTCGATTTTAGTGTCAAATGTGACTCTTGACCAAGAATTCGCAAATTCAGAGGCGGATCTAGAGCCCGGCGATTACGTTTGTATCTGTGTCTCTGACAATGGATTTGGCATGAGCGACGACATCTTAAACAAAGTGATCGATCCGTTTTTCACAACCAAACCATTGGGATCGGGCACAGGGCTTGGCCTGTCCATGGCGTTTGGATTTGCAAAACAATCAAACGGGCACCTTCAGATTAAGACTAAACTGGGTAAGGGAACATGTATCCGCATCTATTTGCCGCGCGACCACAGCATCGACATTGATCAATCCGAAACGACCAGTACGATACCGCCTAACTTTCTTAAGGGTAAGTGCATTCTTTTGATCGAAGACGATAATGTTTTACGCGAGATTTACGCCAAACAATTGGCCACCACGGGCTGCATCGTTCAATCCGCATCCGACGGGCCAACTGCCATAACTTTGGCGTCTTCGATGCCACGCATTGATCTGGTTTTATCAGACTTTATTTTGCCCCATGCGATGGATGGGAAAGTTGCGTGTCAGGAAATCTTAAAAATCCATCCAAGCGCATCGACATTGTTAATGTCGGGCTACACCGGGGATGCCGATTTGTCGTCACCAAACGATGGCACCGTTGGGCATGTCCTGCAAAAACCATTTGAGTTTGCCGATTTATTAAAAGCGATAAACGCCACATTAACACCATAAAGTCCCCTCAAGAGTGTGAATATGAGATTACAACAATAGCATATTGCTACTAGCAACTAAATATGCTAGAGGTTGAGTGTAACATTCACGATAGAGTATTTTTTATGAGCAAAGAAACGCAGAGTCGGGAAAAGCAATCTAAAAAGGTGCAACAGATTAGATTGATCAACAAACTGTATGAACAGGCGGATCAACATTTTGAAAAGCCCGTTGCAAACAGAAATCACATGCCAAGCGAAAAGGCTTGGGCGAAAACACATCTCGCACAAGAATAGATTGGCATCATTCCAACACTTGGAAATACTCCTAGGAAAGTCGATGAAATCTCTATCGGCTAAATGAGTCACAGGTTTTTGCCTGTGGCTCATTTTTACGTGAAAATTGTACACAAATCACGGAATCCCGTTGGTATTTCGGGATAAACACGCCACATTGGCACCAACTATAACCGTTGGAGCATTGCCATGAAAACCTATGAAAAATCCCAAGAGGCGCTGGCCAACCTGACACCAGAACAATTTCGCGTCACACAACAAAATGGTACGGAACGCCCAGGTACGGGTGAATATTTGAATAACAAAGAACCCGGAATTTATGTCGATCTGATCACGGGTGAACCGTTGTTTGCGTCATCGGACAAATATGAATCCGGTTGCGGTTGGCCAAGTTTTACCAAACCAATTGAACCTGCACACATGAACGAACTGCGCGATGAAACGCATGGCATGGTGCGCGTCGAGGTGCGTTCCACCCATGGCAACAGCCACCTTGGGCACGTATTCACCGATGGCCCGCCCGATCACGGTGGGCTGCGGTATTGCATTAATTCTGCATCCTTGCGTTTCGTTCATCGCGATGCGATGGAGGATGAAGGTTACGGCGATTACATCGACCAAGTAGAGGATATCTAACATGGCACAATCACGCGCGGTTTTGGCAGGCGGTTGTTTTTGGGGAATGCAGGATTTAATCCGCAATATGGATGGCGTTATATCCACCCGTGTGGGTTACACGGGCGGTGATGTGGAAAACGCAACCTATCGCAATCACGGCACCCATGCCGAAGGGATCGAAATTATTTATGATGACGCCACCATCAGTTATCGTAAATTATTGGAATTCTTTTTTCAAATTCACGACCCAACCACGGCGAACCGTCAAGGCAACGATATGGGCGCGTCTTATCGTTCCGCAATTTATTACACGGACGAAGATCAACACAGCGAAGCGTTGCGTACAATTGTGGATGTAAACGCATCTGGCCTGTGGCCCGCCCCCGTCGTGACAGAGGTTGAACCCGTCGGCGCATTTTGGGAAGCCGAGCCCGAACATCAGGACTATTTGAAACGCATTCCCAACGGTTACACTTGTCATTTTATCCGCCCAGATTGGGTTTTACCACGCAATGACGCCGCAGAATAACCATTGAAAGCCACTGATGCCCATCGATTTTCATTTTGATAATACATATGCGCGTGAACTGGATGGGTTCTATGTGCAATGGCAGGGCGATTCCGCTCCAGATGCAAAAATCGTAAAGTTTAATCACGATTTGGCATTTGAATTGGGGCTAGATGCAGATGCGTTAAACTCATCTGATGGTGCAGCAATATTCGCTGGAACCATTGCGCCAACAGGCGCAAGCCCGCTGGCACAAGCCTATGCGGGCCATCAATTCGGCGGGTTTTCACCACAGCTTGGCGATGGGCGCGCAATTCTTTTGGGCGAAATTATCGCCAAAAACGGCACCCGCCAAGATTTGCATCTCAAGGGATCGGGGCGCACCCCATTTTCACGCGGAGGCGATGGCAAGGCCGTGCTTGGCCCGGTGCTGCGGGAATATATGATGGGCGAGGCAATGCATGCACTGAATATCCCAACAACACGCGCACTGGCCGCCGTCACCACTGGCGAAGACATCTTGCGCGAGGGATATCAACCCGGTGCTGTATTGGCGCGCATTGCCAGCAGCCATCTGCGCGTCGGCACATTCCAATTTTTTGCCGCACGTCAAGAAAATGAAAAGCTACGCCAATTGGCAGATTACGCGATCCATCGTCATTACCCAGATATGGCCAATGCAAACAATCCCTATATCGCCTTGTTGCAATCGGTTTGCGCAGCGCAGGCAGAATTGGTTGCAAAATGGATGTTGGTTGGATTTGTCCACGGCGTGATGAATACCGATAATATGACCATTAGCGGAGAAACAATCGATTACGGCCCCTGTGCGTTTATCGATCAATACGCGATTGATGCGGTCTATAGCTCGATTGATGCAAATGGGCGATATGCCTATGGCAATCAACCCAAAATGGCCAAATGGAATTTGGCACGGTTGGCGGAATCCTTGTTACCGCTCATTGATCAAAATACAGATCGCGCAATCGAAATTGCGACGGTCGAGATTAATAAATTTGACGAAACATACGCCCGTCATTGGGTCAACGGAATGCGCGCAAAAATCGGTTTGTCCTCTGCGCATGGCGATGACGAAGATTTAATAAATCAACTGTTCACATCAATCGAAAACCAGCGGGTCGATTTCACTCAATTATTTCGTGCATTGGCAAATGCGACAAGCGGGAACAACAACGATGTATTTGCTTTGGTTCCAAATTCGGAGGGCTTCAGGGCATGGGTATCACGTTGGCAAGAACGCCTTACCCAAGAAACGATCAACCCTGAGGAACGCGTTGCTGCAATGAACGCGGTTAATCCGCTGTATATCCCACGCAATCATCTGGTCGAGGGCGCGCTTACTGCAGCGGTTAACGATGGCGATATGAACCCGTTTGACGATTTATTGGCGGTGCTAAAACATCCATTTACACCGCAATCAAACGCAGAAACTTATGCGAAACCAGCGCCGACAGATTTTGGACCCTATAAAACATTTTGCGGCACGTAGCGTTTAGGCCCACGAACGTGGCAACACACAATTGAAATTTTTGCCCAAAATTCGACGCAAAGCGTTGCTAACCATATGTTTTTAAGTGCACTATTCTTGCAACCAATCTGAACTTTAAACCTCAACCTAATACTGCAGAGCTAAACTCATGGATCTGATCGAAACCATTTCACACCATATTCAAGCGGCACCGATCATCGCGGCCATTACGCTGGCATTGTTAACGATGCATTACGGTGTTGCGTGGTTATGGAATCGACGCAAATCAGCCAGTGCGAGCGACAGCGAAGTCAAAGAATATGGTGGCGATGGTGGGTTGATTGCCGACATGATGAAGGCTGGGGCTGGCAATAACAGTTTGGAACAACGCGAAGCAAAGGAACGGGAAAACCCGCCGACCTCGCTTCGAATTGTTCCCCAAGTTCCGATCCGAACAGATGTTGCCTACAACAGCTGGTTTGGCGGGCACCCCTATTTACCAGACGAGGCAAATTGGCCAGTAGCACCCAACGATCACATGCATTTTTTGGCACAGATAAATTGTGCAGATATTCACCCGCATGTTTGGGGTGGTGCAGGCCCACGCAAAGGTTGGCTGGTGGTGTTCTTGACTGAATCTTGGCCGCCAACACCGCTGATTTTATATACGCAAACGTTGGGTAAACCACGTTCGGCGCCGACCCCATCCGATAAAATGCAACAATGGTTTGAACCCAAAATGGAAACGGGGCTGGTTTATCAACCTGTATCACCGCGCTGGCCGGTTCAATTTGGAGTGCACACAATGGGCATGGATGATCCGTTTGATTGGCAAGAAGACAACGCAATCACTGGCCCTGCGCGCCCCGATCCGCGCACAGCGATTCCATTTGATATTCAACAACCTCATTTTCGTCCGTTTGATTGGGCGTCAACACTTCACGTTTTGAAATTCATCAAAACGCAAAAACAATCACAACGCTCCGCATTCGTTGATCGCAATGCGATGAAACTGAAATCAAACACGATGAATCCAGATCAACTGGCACAGTATAACCAAACCGTTTCACAAATGGACGGACAGTTATCGAAATTCCAAATGTTGTTGGACACTGCCCAAAATCAGGCGCAAACTAAACCGTTCACCGATACCGAGTTAGAAGCGAGTTTTGGATTAGTAAGTTTCTTTTTCGGGGAAACATTTTTCCAAGATAACCAACGCGATTACCAGCGAGCGATGTATGAATATTGCAAACATTTATACACGCAAGCGCCCAACAGTTTGCCAGATACGCACCGTGCATATTATGAATCACTTTGGGCGTTTGATGCGCGACGTGAAATTGGCGCAGTCGGCAATATTCCACGCGGAAATATTGATCTGTTTATCGGTCAAGACAGCGACGATGTTGTATTGCTGGAACTTCCAAGCAGTGCAATGATGGGTTGGGTTTGGGCCGAAAACCGCGATCTGGTCATCACAATGAAAAGAAGCGATCTGCGCCATTCCTATTTTGGAAATTTGGGGCTTCATCTAACTACCTAACGCCTTGCAAGACGTATTAAACTTGAAAAGGAAATTGTCGCGTGTCGTCAAAACCTGAAATCACCATTAGATTGGCAAACCGCCTGAAAGAGGCGCGCACAGCCAAGGGTTTAAGCCTTGATGCTTTGGCAAAACTGTCTGGTGTTTCGCGATCCATGCTCTCGCAAATCGAGCGAGGCGGTTCCAGTCCAACAGTGGCAAGCCTTTGGAATTTAACCCGTGCATTGAATGTCGATTTTGCGGGGTTGCTTGACGAAGATCAAGACGAACACCACCCGATCAAAGAATATATTAGCGCGGATGAAACACCCGTAATTTCGCAAAAAGAATCGGGATGCACCATCCGAATATTAAGCGCCCCAAGCGACGTTGGCGAAACGGAGGTTTATGACATAACGTTTAACGCCAATGCGTTGATGGATAGCGCACCACACAAGCGCGGATGCCTTGAATCAATTACAGTTTTGGAAGGTGCGCTAAAGGTAACAAGCCATGGGCACAGCGTACAATTGGCAAAGGGTGATACCGCACGGTACGAAGCAGATAAAAACCACGCGATACAGGCGGAAAGCCCCGCCCGTGCGCTATTGATCGTTAAAAATGCATAACGGATGAATTCCAATATGACGTCATAGATTCCCGTATCTTGACACAGTTCACCTTAATGGATATTCCTCCAACATACAGGAGGCACGATAATGTCCACAGAATTTCTAGATCACATCACAAACACCCTCACTGAAATCGACGCTGACGGTTTGTACAAACGCGAGCGCATGATTGTATCACCGCAAGCGGGTCGGATCACTGTCGATCATCCCACCAATGGGCACAGTGAAATGGTGAACCTTTGTGCGAATAATTATCTGGGTCTTGCGGATCACCCCGCGCTGATCGCGGCCGCAAAGGGTGCGCTGGATGAACATGGGTTTGGCATGGCATCGGTGCGGTTTATCTGTGGCACACAGGATATTCACCGACAATTGGAACAACGCCTTGCGCGGTTTTTGAACAAAGATGACGCAATTTTGTTTGCCGCATGTTTTGACGCAAACGGTGGTCTGTTTGAACCACTGCTTGGGCCAGAAGACGCCATTATTTCAGACAGCTTAAACCACGCTTCCATCATCGATGGCATCCGCCTGTGCAAAGCAAAGCGTTATCGTTATGCAAATTCAGATATGGCAGATTTGGAAACACAATTGATCGCCGCACGTAGAAACGGTGCGCGGTTTATTATGATCGCAACCGATGGTGTGTTCTCGATGGATGGGTATTTGGCAAATTTGCCCGCGATTAATAAATTGGCGGCAAAACACAATGCGCTGGTGATGGTGGATGATTGTCATTCCACTGGCTTCATGGGGCCAAAAGGCAAGGGAACGCCAGCTCATTTTGGCGTTGATGTTGATATTCTAACGGGCACACTGGGCAAAGCATTGGGTGGCGCCATCGGTGGATATATCGCTGGCCCACAGGCCGTGGTTGATTTATTGCGCCAACGCGCCCGCCCATATCTGTTTTCAAATTCATTACCACCCGCGATTGTGATGGCAGGGATGGCCGCGCTCGATTTGATTGAACAGGGCGATGATCTGCGCAAACAATTGTTTGAAAACGCGCATTACTGGCGAACAGGTTTAACCGACCTTGGCTTTGAATTACTGTCTGGCGAACATCCGATCATTCCCGTGATGCTGGGTGATGCGCGCCTTGCCCAAGATATGGCAGCAGAACTATATAATCGCAGCGTATATGTTGCGGGTTTCTTTTTCCCAGTTGTTCCCAAAGGACAAGCGCGCATTCGCACGCAAATGAATGCCGCCTTAACCCGCGATGATCTGGATTTCGCGCTGGATGCATTTGCAAAGGCTGGACGCAAAACCGGAGTGTTATCATGAGCAATCAAATGAAATCACTTGTCAAAGCAAAACCAGAACAAGGCCTGTGGATGCAACAAAGCCCAGTGCCCGAAATTGGGCCAGATGATGTATTGATCCGCATCAACAAAACAGGCATTTGTGGCACAGATATCCACATCTGGAACTGGGATGATTGGGCGCAGAAAACCGTGCCAGTGCCAATGATTACAGGGCATGAATTCGCTGGTGAAATTGTTGAATTGGGTGCGAATGTAACCGAACTTACCGTTGGACAACGCTGTTCGGGCGAGGGGCACCTTATTGGTAAAAACAGCCGTCAATCGCGCGCGGGGCATTTCCATCTAGACCCTGATACCCGCGGCATTGGTGTGAATGAACAGGGCGCATTTGCGCAATACCTGCGTTTGCCTGCGTTTAATGTGGTGCCATTGCCCGATGAAATTTCAGACGATATCGGCGCGATTTTGGATCCGTTGGGCAATGCAGTTCACACCGCGTTGTCATTTGATTTAATCGGCGAAGACGTGTTGATAACGGGTGCTGGCCCGATCGGCATTATGGCCGCAGCCGTGGCGCGCCATGCGGGTGCGCGAAACGTGGTGATCACGGATATAAACCCCGCGCGTTTGGCGTTGGCAGAACAGGTAACCGATTTGGTGCCCGTGAATGTAGCAAACGAAGAATTGGCCGATGTGATTCCGCGCCTTAAGATGAAACAAGGATTTGATGTCGGCATGGAAATGTCGGGCAATCAAGTCGCTCTGGATCAAATGATCGAGGCCATGGTAATGGGCGGGCGCATCGCGATGCTGGGTATTCCACCTGGCAAATCACCTGTTGATTGGTCGCGTATCGTATTCAAAGCCATCACAATCAAAGGCGTTTATGGCCGTGAAATTTTTGAAACGTGGTACAAAATGATCGCCATGCTGCAAAACGGTTTGGACGTGAGCAATGTGATCACCCATCATTTTGACGTCGACGATTTTGAACAAGGGTTCGCAGCGATGAAAAGTGGGGCGAGCGGCAAGGTGGTTTTGGATTGGACCAAATCCATCTGATCCTATGATGCGGCCTTGCACTCGGTTTGTAAGTCAATAATTGCCTGAAACTTGCGCTGACAATCCGCGCAATATTCGTTTTCGACACCTGCTTGGTCTTCTGTTGGAAGTTCTTTGTTACATTCGCAGCAATGCACTGTGGAGTTTACTTTTGTTGCAAGTTTTTCTTGGTTATTATTTTTCTTCAACATTCTGTGTTCGCTATTTAAAAGTGAATAATTTTTGTCATGTTAAACCTTAACAAGAGTTGAAATTATTTCAAATTAACCGGCGATTTACTGTCTTTTCGGACAGTTTTTCCTTTATAAAAGCTGTTTTCCCACCGAAATTGCCACCGCTTGAGTCCGCGTTTTGGCTCCCAATTTATGCAGCGCTTTGCCGCAGCGCTGCTTTACCGCTGATTCTGAAATGCCGATGGTTTGGGCAATTTCGCGTTGTCCCATACCATCGCGAAGGCATCGCAGAACCTGTATCTCGCCAGCAGATAATTTTGGATCAGCCGCAACCTCATTCAATATTTTTTCGAATGCTTGATTAAGCGCCGCAATTTCCCCATCGGTAAAATCACGATCGGCACGCGCAGCTGCGACAAAGGATCGTTTATATTGAATTTTTCGCGAAATAACGACACCGTATTTCATTCCAAAATCAAGGTTAGCTTCCTTTAAAATACCGCGCATATCGGGCAACGGGATTTCTGACCATCGCTTTACGCCTTCGTTCGTGACGCTCCACATAAATATCGGATCTAGCGCGAAATAATTTCTCCGCTGATATTTGGCTTGCCACTGTTTGGGATAGGTTGTGTACCAAAAATTTGGCCCCCTAACCGTCAGATTGACAGCCAAAACAAATCCGGATTTTCCCATTTTTTTTATGGGCGCCACATTTTCTTCAAAATTAGGTATAATACTAGCAAGCATAACAATAAAACTTTCAACGAATGAAGCACTTTTATCAGTAACAATATTGTTATAAAATACCTGATATGCTTCGCCGTAGTGAAATGTGAACATACGGTGGTTTAAAACGCGGCATTTTTACGTTATGCTGCGTCTTGGATCAAAAGTGTCGCAACCAAGTACGCTGAGATTGTGGGGAAATATGCAAACGGTAACAAATGAAAACACAGTGATAAAATTCACCGCCGACATGGCGGAAAATCTTATGACGTATTTTACAAATTACGAAACAGGCGGGGTAGTGGCAATTGAATCCAATCACCTTGGGCTGTGGTTCGTGAATCCTAATGATGGGTCACGACAATTTCTGGGCAAAGCTGCCATAACATCGCGCAACGCCACCGGTGTTTTCAAATCGGTTCAGTTCAACAAACAATAACCGGCTTGCCAACTGTGAACAGAATGTTCACAAGGTGCGCCTATGACAACAACACCAAAAATTTTATGCGTCGGTTCTGTTCTGTGGGATATTATCGGCCGATCGAGCAGCCATCTGCGTGTGGGTTCTGATGTTCCCGGGCGGATAACGCGCATTCCCGGTGGTGTCGCAATGAATATCGCAATGACTTTGCGCCGCTTTGGGCTTACCCCTGCGTTGCTAACCGCGATTGGTCAGGATGACGAGGGGCGTGAATTACTATCCGCTTGCGAGCGAATGGGTATGATCACAGATCACGTTTATGCGTCAATTGATCTGCCAACAGATCGCTATATGGCAGTCGAGGGCGCCAATGGATTGATTGCAGCAATCGCAGATGCCCATTCACTAGAGGCTGCTGGCGATAAAATTTTAACACCACTAGCTGACGGACGACTGGGCAGCGCTGACAAACCATATGCTGGCATCATCGCGCTTGATGGTAACCTCACGTTGTCGCTGTTGTCTGATATCGCCAAAAGCCCGCTATTCAAATCCGCCGATTTGCGTATCGCACCTGCAAGCCCTGGAAAAGCGGAACGCTTGTTGCCCGTGCTTGGCCACCAAGGTGCAACGCTTTATGTAAACCTAGAAGAGGCGTCACTGCTCTGCCACTCGGAATTTGCCAATTCTGATGCTGCGGCAAAAGCGTTGATCGCAAACGGTGCGCACCGCGTATTGGTCACTGATAGTGGCGATATGGCCACAGAGGGCAGCGCAGATGGATTTATTTCCGCCACGCCACCACCCGTTTTGGTCACGCGCGTCACAGGCGCAGGCGACACGTTTATGGCCGCCCATATTGCCGCTGAAACACGCGGCGAACCGCAAGAACAAGCATTGAATTCCGCACTCAAAGCCGCGGCAGATTACGTTTCAGGAGACACGAACCTATGATCCCAATAACCTATTCCAGCGCAGTTGCTGCCGCACGCAAAAGTGGCGCACCAATCGTGGCGTTGGAATCAACCATCATCACCCACGGCATGCCATACCCGCAAAACATGGAAACCGCACAGCGTGTGGAACAAGTTGTGCGTGACAATGGCGCTGTCCCCGCAACCATCGCCGTGATCGATGGCAATTTGTGTATTGGATTAGAGGAAACGCAACTGGCCGCACTGGCACAGGCCAAGGATGTTGCCAAACTTTCGCGTGCTGATTTGGCCGCTTGTATTGCCATGGGTGGCACGGGTGCAACCACTGTTGCCGCCACGATGATTGGTGCCGCACTGGCCGATATCAAAGTGTTTGCAACAGGTGGTATTGGTGGTGTCCATCGCGGCGCCGAACTCACATTTGATATTTCTGCTGATCTGCAAGAATTGGCACAAACACCTGTGTCCGTCGTGGCAGCAGGGCCAAAGGCGATCCTTGATATTCCGAAAACATTAGAGGTGTTGGAAACGCTCGGTGTGCCTGTGATCGCATACGCCCAATCGCAAATTCCCGCGTTTTGGTCACGCTCGTCTGATATTGCAGCGCCACTGCGTATGGACACGGCCCGTGACATTGCCAGCGCGCATATCATGCGCGAAAACATGGGATTGCCCGGTGGTCAATTGATCGCCAACCCAATCCCAGCCGACGATGAAATCGGTGCCGACATTCTCGCGCCAATCATCGAACAAGCACTGTCGGAAGCCGAAGCACAAAACATCGCGGCGAAATCCGTGACCCCGTTTTTGTTGCAACGCATATTTGAACTGACCGACGGTAAATCATTGACAGCAAATATCGCGCTTGTGCTCAACAATGCCCGTTTAGCCAGCCAAATCGCCGTTGAAATGGCGCGCTAACGCCGCCTAAAAACAGTTGTTTGATTATTAAAACCATGAAAAGCTGCCCCATAAAATTTATGGGGCGGGTACATTGACACAAGATAGCAGCGGCGAAAATCAATACGATTATATTATTGTTGGCGCTGGTTCTGCTGGCTGTGTTTTGGCCAATCGCCTGTCTGAAAACCCCAAAAACCGCGTGCTGTTATTAGAGGCAGGCGGCAAAGACAATTACCACTGGATCCATATCCCCGTTGGATATCTGTACTGCATCGGCAACCCGCGCACCGATTGGCAATTTAAAACCGAACCCGAAAAGGGACTAAATGATCGCAGCCTTTTGTACCCGCGCGGGCGCGTTTTGGGTGGTTCATCATCAATCAATGGCATGCTCTATATCCGTGGTCAGGCTGCGGATTACGATGGCTGGGCACAGATGGGTTGCACCGGTTGGGGCTGGGAAGATGTGTTACCGTTGTTTCAAAAATCAGAGGATTCGTTCACCGGCAAAACGGATCACCACGGCGCCGGTGGTGAATGGCGCGTCGAAGAACAACGGCTTCGCTGGAATGTGTTGGATTCAATCCAAGATGCATTTGTCCAAACGGGTGTTCCGATCAGCGATGATTTCAACACTGGCGATAACTTTGGTGTTGGTTATTTCAAAGTGAATCAAAAATCTGGCTGGCGTTGGAACACATCCAAGGGGTTCTTACGCCCTGTGAAAAACAGACCAAACCTAACCGTGCGCACCAAGAGCCAAGTGCAAAATATTATCTTTGAAAAAAAACGCGCCATTGGCGTGAAGCTGCTGGATGGCACAAATTTTTTCGCCAAGGCCGAGGTCATTTTAAGTGCTGGCGCAATCGGTTCGCCACAAATTTTGCAACTGTCTGGCATTGGCGACGGCGACGATTTGCAAACGTTGGGTATCGATGTTGTTCACCACATTCCAGATGTGGGTAAAAATCTACAAGACCATTTGCAATTGCGTTGCGTTTGGAAAGTTAAGAATACCAAGACTCTAAACACCATGGCCAATTCGCTGATGGGTAAGGCGCGTATCGGCATTGAATACGCATTAAAGCGTAGCGGGCCGATGTCGATGTCACCAAGCCAACTGGGTGCGTTCACCAAATCATCCCCTGAAATGGATACGCCCGATTTAGAATATCACATTCAACCGCTATCACTCGGTGCATTTGGCGAAGACTTACATAATTTTGATGCAGTCACGATCAGCGTATGTAATTTGCGCCCGCAATCACGCGGGCAGGTGACGATCACATCACCCGATGCACGCGCGCACCCCAAAATCGCGCCAAACTATCTGTCCGAACCTGCCGATTTACGTGTTGCCGCAAATGCCATTCGACAGGCGCGTGATATCATGGCGCAAACCAAAATGTCCCAATACGAACCCGATGAATTTTTGCCGGGTGCGGACAGGGTTTCCGAAACTGAACTCCATACGGCGGCGGGGATGGTTGGTTCCACCATTTTTCATCCCGTGGGAACTGCGCGAATGGGCATTGATGATCAATCTGTTGTTGATCCAGAACTGCGGGTGCGCGGCGTTGATGGTCTACGGGTGATTGATGCATCCGTGATGCCCAAAATTATTTCAGGCAACACCAATTCACCCACCATCATGATCGCAGAAAAGGGCGCACAAATGATTTTGCGCGCCGCGAAGTAATCTAATTAAACGCCTGTAATCCCGTTTGCGCACGGCCAAGGATCAACGCGTGAACATCATGCGTGCCCTCGTATGTATTGACGGCCTCTAGGTTCATCACATGGCGGATCACGCCATATTCATCGGACACGCCGTTACCGCCGTGCATATCACGCGCCACACGCGCGATATCCAATGCCTTGCCACAGTTGTTGCGTTTCATCAGGCTAATCAATTCGGCAGGTGCGCGATGTTCATCAAACAAGCGGCCAAGCCGTAAACACCCCTGAAGCCCAAGCGAGATTTCCGTTTGCATGTCCGCCAGTTTTTTCTGAATAAGCTGCGTTTGCGCTAATGGTTTGCCGAATTGTTTGCGCTCCAGCGTGTAATCACGCGCCGCATGCCAGCAAAATTCAGCAGCCCCCATCGCACCCCACGCAATGCCAAAACGCGCACGATTCAAACATCCAAACGGACCAGCCAAGCCAGCAACATTGGGCAACAAATTTTCCTCTGGTACGAATACCTCGTCCATTTGAATCATACCGGTTGTCGATGCCCGCAATGAAAATTTGCCCTCAATCTTGGGGGCATTCAAACCTTTCATTCCCTTTTCTAAAACGAAACCTTTGATCGCACCATCATGCGCATCTGATTTTGCCCAAACCACAAACACATCCGCAATGGGTGAATTGGTGATCCAGTTTTTCGCTCCCGAAATTGAATACCCACCATCAACCTGTTTGGCGCGAGTCAACATGCCACCAGGATCAGACCCATGATCCGGTTCGGTTAGTCCAAAACAGCCAACCCATTCACCACTTGCCAATTTTGGTAGATATTTTTTACGCTGCTCATCCGTGCCATATGCAAAAATTGGATGCATCACCAACGAACTTTGCACCGACATCGCGGATCGATAACCGCTGTCTACCCGCTCTACCTCGCGCGCGACAAGACCATAGGACACGTAATTTGCACCAACTCCACCGAACTCTTCTGGGATGGTAGAGCCAAGCAATCCAAGTTCGCCCATTTCGGTCATGATTTCACGGTGAAACACCTCGTTTCGGTTTGCTTCTGTCACACGGGGTTGCAGTTTATCTTGGCAATATGCGCGTGCGGCGTCGCGGATCATGCGTTCTTCTTCTGTCAATTGGTCCTCGATCAAAAACGCATCTTCCCAGATCAGTGCGGGTGGTTTCGCGCGGGCCAATTCGGGTGTGTTTTGTGCCATGATAATTTCCCATTCTTTCGATTTTTCAAAATATTGAACTATTTCAAATGGAATGAACAGAACAGTTTTTGCCGAATCTGAAGGTGAATTCTAGTAATTGCCACATTCAATGATTACACAAGGTATTCAGAACAAAGATGAAATGATGCCAAAAACAAAATCCGCCGCTTTTGCCTTTCGCGTTGATCGCATGGGGTCGCGAATGATCGCGATCCTCAACGCGTTGCGTGTGGCCACCGATTACGACATTGATTTCAAATTGTATTGGCTGATTACCGATACGATGAGCGACGAAATCAAAGACCCAAGTCAGATTTTTTCTCAAAATTTCATCGACAAATATTTTGTCGCAAAAGACAGTTTTGAATCCCTGCAACCCGATATGTTTGAGGTTGCCTATCGCAATCCTGGTTGGGACGAGGCTAAGCTGAAGTCAGAAATCGCCAAGGGTAAAAACCTGTTACTATCACATGCATTTGCAAGTGTGGCGACATTCCCCCACGAAGATGAAAAACAGGTTCGAAAAGGTGTTGCTGCTGCGTTTGATCGATTGGAATTCAACCCCGTCGTCGCGTCAATGATCGACAAAATCAATATCGCATTGGATGACACACCGCCGATCGCATATCACATTCGTCGCGGTGATATTATCGACCCAAACAGCAATGCCGCCAATAAGGTTTGGCCAAAAAAATATACGCCACGCGAATTTTACCATATTCATTTACAACGACACTGCGAAAAATCAGACGGCAAGATTTTGGTGTTTTCCGATGAACCACGCGAAGTTGATCGCCTAAAGAGTATGTCATCACATGTGCTTGCGCTTGATGATATGATCGACACTGACATATTGAACGATGCGCAATTTGATTTTTTGAGCCTTTATGCCATGTCGCGGTGTCACGAAATTATCGGCCCACCGGGCAGTGCTTTTTCTGAAACAGCAGCATTATTTGGCAATGGCACAGTTACCGATGTCCAGGAAACCCTATCACCTGAAGATCATGATAGCGCGCTGGCATTGCTGGTGTCTCATTTGGACAGTGGCCCCGAACATTTTCTCGGGCTTGCCGATGTTGGGCAAACATTGCCATTTGCATCGCAATATTGGTTAAAGAAAAATCAATCGAAACAAGGGGCCGCCATTACCCGCAAATATTTGGATATGGGCCTGAACCGCGCCTATATCTATGTTATTTTATGCGAATTATATCTTGGGCATGACGATGCGCAGGCCGCATTGGATATCCGTGCATTGGCACAAAAACAAGAATTGCAATTTGATATCGCAATGGCCACGATTAACCTGATGTGCGTGCGTGCACATCTTGCGCAAAACGATAAATCAGGCGCGATCCAATCGCTTTGCCTTTCGCTTTGGTCATTCCCAAACATTCAGGGTGCCGAAAAAACGACGCTTCAAATGGTGTTGAACAAGTTATTGACCCCAGAAAATTTCTTTCCATTCGACCTAACGCTCACGCGGTTTGCACTTCCGGGTTCGCCGGCGGCGGGTGGTAACAAAGTTGGGGGAATTATCGGCAAAAAACCAATCGAAATACCATTTGTGTCCATCGATATGATTAGCCGCGATTGGTCGCTGTTTTTGGGAAAACGCCGCCATCGATTATTCCACCACAAAGATCGCATAGAAATGTTATTCTCGCGCATCAAATCTGTCTGTGAACGCTGTTCACCACAACATGCATTTGACAGCATGGTGGGTTTATACGCGCTGGAAATGGGTGATGTGAAACGCGCATTGAAATTACATCGCGCAGCAACCGATGCGATGCCCAAAAATGCGCTCTATCAAAAACGTCTTGGTGATGCTTTGATTGCAGATGATCAAATCGGCAAAGGTATCCGTACTCTAAAGCATGCTGCCGAACTTGAACCAAATCAGATACTCTTCACCGCTCACCTCGCGGAAGCACAGGTAAAAAATAAACAAGTGGATGATGGGATCGAAAGCTATCGATCAATCGTGGCACGCGCCGATAATTATCCCGAAATAGTTTTAAAAGCCGCGCTTGCGCTTTCACGTAAGAAAAACCACCGTGAACAAGCGCGGAAATTGGGCTTGATTGCGTTGGAAAACAGCCAAGGATCTGCGCGTGTATTGAATGCCTATGCCACGATTTTAAAGCGCTGCGGGTCAAAAAACGAACTTTTGGCGATTCTCAGCATATTACAGGAAGTCGGAACGTTGCGCCCAGCATTTCAAAAAATTTATGATAAGCTGAGCACAGATTTCAAACGTAAATCGGCCTGATTACGTGGCACCGTATGTGCGGCGTGCCAGACGTTCGGTTTTCAACAGCTGACGGTCCTCTGTGACCATCTCTTCGACCAATTTTTGAAACGGTGTTGAATGGGTCCAGCCAAGTTTTTCCTTGGCTTTGGTCGGATCACCCAACAATTGTTCCACCTCTGTTGGGCGGAAATAACGAGGATCAACCTCGATCAAACATTTATTTGTTTTGGCATCATACCCTTTTTCAGCCTCGCCTTCGCCTTCCCAGCGAATTTCAATACCGACATGCGAAAATGCGATTTCGCAAAATTCGCGAACCGAATGCATTTCACCCGTGGCCAAAACGAAATCATCAGGCGTATCGTGTTGCAAAATGCGCCACATGCCCTCGACATAATCGCGCGCATGGCCCCAATCGCGTTGCGCGGACAGATTGCCGAGCATCAATTTGTCCTGCAGACCCAATTCAATCGCTGCAACTGCGCGAGTGATCTTACGTGTTACAAATGTCTCCCCACGAATGGGGCTTTCGTGGTTGAATAAAATCCCGTTGGTCGCGAACATATTATAACCCTCACGGTAATTCACCGTGATCCAATAGGCATATAATTTCGCCGCCGCATAGGGTGATCGCGGATAAAACGGGGTTGTTTCGCTTTGTGGAATTTCTTGAACTTTACCATAAAGCTCTGACGTAGATGCCTGATAAAATTTGGTTTTTTCTGTCAGTTTGAGCAAACGAATTGCTTCTAGCAATCGCAAGGTGCCAATGCCATCCGCGTTTGCTGTGTATTCTGGCATTTCAAACGAAACCTTTACGTGGCTTTGCGCAGCAAGGTTATAAATTTCATCTGGTTGGATATCCTGAACCAGTGAAATCAACGACGCGCTATCGACCATATCGGAATAGTGTAGATTGAAATTCGAATTCTTGTGGCTATCGATTTGCAAATGGTCAATACGACCCGTGTTAAAAGACGAAGAACGGCGTTTAACGCCATGAACTTCGTAACCTTTTTCCAACAAAAGTTCGGACAGATACGCACCGTCTTGGCCTGTTACACCGGTGATAAGGGCGGTTTTAGTCATTGTTTCTCCTTTGGGCGGTTAAACCCGCGCATAAATGTCTTCGTAGCGAATGATATCGTCTTCGCCAAGATAGCTACCTGTTTGCACCTCGATCAGGTGCAAATCAACTTTGCCTGGATTTTCAAGCCGATGCACCGCACCAAGGGGGATATATACCGATTGATTTTCAGTCAACAAATCCACGCGATCATCCACCGTAACGTTCGCCGTTCCTGCCACAACAACCCAATGTTCCGAACGATGCACGTGTGATTGAAGGCTTAGCTGTGCACCTGGCTTCACCATGATGTTTTTCACCTGAAACCGATCACCAAGAGCAAGCGTTTCGTACCACCCCCACGGACGGTGGCATTTTGGAAATTCTTCGGCCTGTGGCGCATTAATGGATTTCAAATGTTCCACGGCTTGTTTCACCGACTGTACCTGATCCATATCGGCCACCAACACCGCATCGCGCATGGCGATGGCCACGATGTTTTTCAAACCAATGCCCACTATTTGCACCTGATCACCGCGTGATTGCAGCAATGTATTTTCACAATCAATCGCAGTGGCCGTATCGCCCAAAGCAACACCGTCGTCGTCTTTGTCAGCCTCTTGCCAAACGGTTTTCCAGCTTCCTAGATCATTCCAACCTGAATCCAGTGGAACGGTTACACCCGATACATTTTCCATGATCGCATAATCAAAGCTGATATTATCAGCCCTATCATAATCCGGCGACATCCTGAAAAAATCGAGGTCTTCCGCGCCGTTTTTCACCGCCAGTTTTACTACATCTAACACTGCTGGGGCATGTTTTTCGAATGCGGCCAACACTGCATTAGCAGAAAACATGAACATGCCTGAATTCCAGAGGTATCGACCAGACGCCACCATTTTTTCGGCCGCTTTTTCATCTGGTTTTTCAACGAATTTTTCAAATGGTAATGCGGTTGGCACATTTCCATCAGGTGCCGCGTCCAACTCAATATATCCAAACCCCGTTTCGGGTCGTGTTGGGCGAATACCAAATGTCACAAACGCACCCTTGGCCGCTGCATCGGCGGCAACGTTCACGGCTGTTTGAAATGCGGCTTCATCTTCGATTACGTGATCGGATGGCGCGACAAGAATCAATGCATCTGGGTCTTGTTTTGCCAAAATCACCGCCGCCGCCGCGATTGCGGGTGCGGTGTTACGCATTGATGGTTCAATCACAATTTTAGATGGGCCCGCGTCCAGTTGCGCCAATTGATCGCCCACCAAAAAACGAAACGCATTGTTTGATAACATCAAGGGTGGTTCAAACCCAGCGCCCGCAAAACGGCGCACCGTTGATTGCAACAAACTTTCTTTGCCAAACATCGACACGAATTGTTTTGGATAAGATTTACGCGACATTGGCCACAACCGCGTACCAGAGCCGCCACATAAAATTACAGGATAGAGTTTATGAGCCATGTATCATCCTATGCTTTGTCCGCGACATCCTGAACAACCTGGCGCAACCGCGCCAATTGTTCAGGGATGGGGTGATGGTGATTGCCAACAAACAACCCGTCAACATCCACATCTTCTGCGGCGGTGATGGGGCTACCGACGGAATGTGGTAATTTTTCAATCACAGGGTTTTTCAAAAAATTGCCTGTCACAATCGGGCGACATTCAATTTCGGCGTCTTTGAAAGCATCAACCAACAATCCACGCTTACCCTTCATTTTGCCCCTTAAAATCATAGCAAAGCCAAACCAGCTGCTCTCGCCGCGCTCTTGTTGGATATCAACAAAATCAAGGTCGCTGAATAAGTCTTGGAATTGTTTACCGTTTTTACGCCGTTCACTTACGAAACCATCCAGTTTCGCGAGTTGTGGGATGCCCAGCGCACCCTCCATTTCAATGGGTCGCAGATTGTACCCAGGCAGAACAAATCGAAACTGGCGCACGAATGGATCAGGGTCCATCGGTAAATGCGTATCAGATGGCAAATCACGTACCCAACCATGCGCACGCATGGACAACATCGTGTCATACATTTTGCGATCATCGGTGATGACAACGCCACCTTCCATCGTGCAAATATGATGCGAGAAAAACGTAGAAAACGTGCCGCAAAATCCAAATGCGCCCGCCTGTTCACCATCATATTTTGCCCCCATTGATTCACAATTATCTTCCATTAACAATAAGTTGTGCGCCTTACATAATGTACGTAATTTGTCCGCCTCAACAGGGTTTCCCAACAGGTTCACGGCAAATACAGCTTTGGTTCGTGGGGTAATTGCCTGTTCGATCTTGTTCAGATCAATGTTCAGCGTTTCAGGATCAATATCAACAAACCGCAACATCAAACCAGATTGCGTAATCGGGAAATAGGTAGTGGACCAACTGACCGCAGGCACCAACACCTCATCCCCTGGCCGCAAGCCCAAATCGGGATGATGAAACGCCGACGAAATCGCCAACAAGTTTGCCGTTGATCCGCTAGAAGTCATAATCGCGTATTTCTTGCCAAATTTGTCGGCGAATTTTTCCTCGAATTCGCGCACCTTTGCGCCCATCGTGTACCGATCAGATGCGATGACATCTTGTAACGCGGTATGTTCGGCATCATCCCAAGTGGTATTTGCGAGCGGGTAAAACATTGATCAGTCCTGTGTCTGCATTTGAAATTTGTGAACAATTTGTTCTAAGGCTTGGTTAATGGGTGTTACGGGACCCCATCCGTGTTCTTTCGCGATGCTGCTATCCATAAGTTTTGCCATCATTCCCTCTGGCTTGCTGATATCAAAAGTAAATTCACCTTTGAATGAGAAAAGACCTGCAATCATTTGATAATATTCAAAAACTGAATGATCATGCCCATATCCAGTATTCAAATACGCGGGCAAATTATGCCCCTTGTCAATATTTTGCAAAATGAAACGCGCCAAATCATCAACAAGTAAAAATTCGCGCCGCGCCTTCCCTGATCCCCATATTTCAACCGTATCCTTATCGTTATTCACCGCATCTGATATCTTTGTAACAATTGCGGCGATCAGATGGCTGGCGTCTGACCCAAAATGGTCATTTTCACCAAACAGGTTGCACGGGATCAGTGTTTTATAGGCATATCCGCGTTGCACTGAAATATATTCGCACAAACGCGCGCCCGTGATTTTTGATAATGCGTAGCCTTCGTTTGTGGGTTCAAGCGGCGCTTGTAAAATATAATCTTCTTTGAGTGGCTGTTTGTAATCCTTGGGATACATACAAGATGACCCAAGAAAAAACAGGCGTTCGATTTTTGCCTCGTAGGCGCCCATGATGACGGCATCATTCATTTGCAAGTTTTGCGCAAGAAATTCAACGGGATGGGCAATATTTGCCTGAATACCACCAACGCGGGCTGCGCCGTGAATAACCGCGTCGAACCCACCGTTTTCCATGAAATTCGCTACCGCTGAACGATCCGTTAACATTAATTGTGAGCGTGTCGGCGCAACAATTTCGTGGTCTGGAAATTCACGCGCGGCAATGTCACGCAAACTTTGGCCCAACATGCCACTGCCACCTGTTAATAATATGCGCACGAATATCCCCTAGCCAGCCAGATTGTCCGGCGTTGTAATTGTGTTTAAACCTTCCATGCGACGAATATAATACCAATCGTCATCATACCCATAGGTTATTTGTTGAATACGTTCTGGCGTCATCACATCGTGATGGCGCGGCATTTCACTGCTTGGGTAATTTTCGGTATATTCGCGCATGATATTATTCATTTCGTCATCTGTAATATCGGGTGAATTTCCCAGATATTCGCGCAACAATTCACCCCCCTCTAGCGAAAGCCCCGTATTTATCGGGCGCGTTTCGAATTCCAATTTTCCTGGTTCGGAAAAACCTGTCATTTCGCAAATCAGTCGTCGCGAAATATCGTGAAGTTCTTCGTATTTCCAAACAGACAGGTTGATATCAGGCGTTGTTTTCAACAATTTTTCAAACGTTGCAGACCAGCGAAATCGGTCGATATCCATGCGTTCAATGTATTTTTGAAACGGCATAGATTTTTCAAGCCTTGCGATTTCACTATACGCAGAAATTACAAAATTGGCAGGATTGCGAATTCCAAAAAATAACCGCAGCGAACCTTGTTCAAAAATCTCGTGCAAGCGAACGCTTCGTGATGCTAACGGGGCATATGCCTGTGTATTAACAATCGGGGTGCGAATGGAACCTGCAATGCTATTGGTCATCACAACCAATCGCTTTGGGTTTTCGACATCCCCCATAAGTCTTTGAAAAAACTCTTCGCGTGCCTCTGATAGTGATTGGCCTTTATTGGTGTTCACAATCATTTGCGACACGGCACCTGCACCAGCCTTGGCCGTTGGTACGACGATATTTTCGCTCGCTAGAATTTCCGCGTTTTGCAGCATACACCGATTGAGATAATGCAATGCAACCCGATGCGCGCCGAGGAAAAAGCTAACTTCGATCTGATCTGTTGTGTTCACGTCGCATTTGCCTTTGGTTGTAGTTCACTAGTTAGGTATAGATTGATAAATTTCAGCGTCTAGCCATCGAAAAAATGCAAGTAAAGCACCTGAAACCAAAACAACACGACAATGGCGAGTTGATTATACCGAAAAACACCGTAAATATAGAGCCTTGCGATTAACCTAACGCGGCGACATCAGAAGAGCGACAATGACGAACTATTTGCACAAGGGCGATTTGCCCGACGATTTGGATCTTGGCCCAGTGGTGGCAATCGATACAGAAACCATGGGATTGAACCCACATCGCGATCGGTTATGCGTCGTGCAATTGTCCGATGGTAATGGTGACGCGCATGTCGTGCAAATCGCCCAAGGCCAAACATCGGCACCAAACCTGTGCAAATTATTTGCCAATCCAGATCAAATCAAATTGTTCCATTTCGCTCGGTTTGACATCGCGGCGATCGAAAATCATTTTGGTGTGCGTACCGCGCCCGTCTATTGCACTAAAATCGCATCAAAATTGGTGCGGACATATACGGATCGTCACGGGCTTAAAAACCTATTGCAGGAATTGCTCAAGGTGGACGTTTCCAAACAACAGCAAAGCTCAGATTGGGGCGCGGATAATTTGACAGATGCGCAAATCGAATACGCGGCCAGCGATGTGTTGTATCTGCATGGGTTGATGGATGAATTGAACGTTCGTTTGAAACGCGAGGGGCGCCGCGAAATCGCCCAAGCTTGTTTTGATTTTCTGCCCACACGTGCCACATTAGATTTGGCTGGCTGGCCAGAAACCGACATTTTTGCGCATATGTAATTGTGGCACAAAAAGATACATATTCAAAATTTGTCGCGCTGGCGAAATTCGTTTTGCCCGTTGTCGCCATTGGATTGTTTGGCAGTATCTTTTTGTTCACGAAATCCGATGCAATCCGTGAAGGTTTGATTTTTACCAATGCTGAAATGGCAGAATTGGCAACGGGACAAAAAATCACCAAACCCCATTTTGCCGGCGTCACACAATCAGGTGAAGCATTCACCGTTTCTGCCAAAGAAGCATTGCCAGATGCGCCCAACCCAGATCGTATTGATTTGCTGTTCCCCAATGCAGAAATCAATACCAAAAAGGGTTTGAACATTGTTTCCAAAGCAACAGATGGCGTGATCAATATCAAAAACAAATCCGCTACGCTCACTGGTGATGTCAGCATGGATACTTCAAACGGATATTCCGCGCGCACACAGCATTTGGTTTTCGATTTCAAAACTGGCAATGCCGAAAGCCCAAACAAAGTCATCGCACAAGGCCCGATTGGATCAATCGAGGCGGGCTCGCTTCAGGCCATTCAAAACCTTGATATCGCGCCCCAAGGCGGACAGGCGGTTCTGCTGTTCAAAGGGGGGGTAAAGCTGATATATACCCCTACAGATACCAACAGTGCCGAGTAGATAATGAAACACATATTGATCGCATCCATTACTTCGCTTGTCCTATTTTCATCGCCTATTATGGCGCAAACGGGCGTGTCACTGTCTGGGCCAACCCATGACACTCAACAACCCGTACAGGTCACTGCAGATAATTTAACCGTGCAACAGGCCAGCAACTCTGCGATTTTTGAGGGCAACGCCAAGGTTGCACAGGGGGTTGTGCGATTTGGTGCCGATAAAATTACGGTGCATTACGATGCAACGGGCAAAACTGTTTCCGACATTGTTGCGAACGGGGGCGTTGTATTCACCAATGGCGCAGAATCCGCCGAAGCGCAAAACGCCAATTTCAATGTAAATTCGAACATGGTGATTTTGACGGGGAATGTTTTATTGCTGCAAGGATCCAACGCAATTTCGGGTGATACGCTACGCTTAAATCTAACGACAAACCAGGCGACCGTATCTGGCAATGTAAAAACTGTAATCTCGCCCAATTGAAATGAAAACCAACACGCAACATCAAGGTGAACATCCAAGCGGTTTAACGGTTGCCAGTTTGGGTAAATCGTACAAAGAGAAAATTGTGCTGCGTGATGTGAACCTATCATTAAGCCGCGGCGAAGTCGTTGCGTTGCTTGGCCCAAATGGCGCGGGCAAAACCACATGTTTTTACGCGATTGCAGGTTTAATTGCACCTGATTTGGGAACCGTCATCGTCGATGGTTTGGATGCAACCCATTTACCGATGTATCGCCGCGCAAACCTTGGGCTTGGTTATTTGCCGCAAGAGGCCAGCATTTTCCGTGGACTGTCCGTGGAAAAAAACATCAGTTCAGTGATCGAACTGTGGGAACCCAATCGACGCAAACGCCGAGCACGTTTGGAACAATTATTGGATGAATTTTCCATTAATCACATACGAAAATCACCTGCTGTGGCGCTTTCAGGTGGTGAACGGCGCCGCGTTGAAATTGCACGCTGTTTGGCCAGCAATCCAAATTATGTCCTGCTTGATGAACCATTTGCAGGCGTTGATCCCATTGCGGTGGGTGATATTCGCGCGCTTGTTTCACAGCTAAAGAAACGCGATATCGGCGTGTTGATCACCGATCATAACGTTCGAGAAACACTCGAAATCGTGGATCGTGCATATATTTTGCATGATGGCGTGGTTTTGATGAGCGGCACACCAAAAGAAGTGGTCGCAAACAAAGATGTGCGGCGTGTCTATCTGGGTGAAGATTTCAAAATTTAGATTTTGTTAACTTTGGAATCAGTGTCAAAATCCACATTTTGCAACGCAACTATCTGCCATAAAATTTTGAAAATCAATATTGTTTGGTAACTGTTTGAGTCCTAGATTAGTGACATGTCTATCCGAAAAACACACAACTACCCTTTCATTTGACAGATGTCATCTGGGGGGATTGCGTGATGAAACAACAAAAAAGGAGGATAAAAACCACGATAGACACCCCATCGCTACCATCAAAACAGGAGAATTCATGCGATATCAAATCAGTGGAAAAAAACTCGACATTGGCGAATCACTTCAAACCCATGTGAAATCGGAATTGGGCGAAGTTATCGATAAATATGCCGAACGACCAACCGATGCGGTGATTACTTTTTCCAAAGACAGACATGAATTTCTATGTGAATCGACCATTCATTTGTCCACTGGGCTCACGGTCAATGCACATTCGCGCGCTAATGAGATATATGAATCCTTTGATATTTGCGCCGAAAAAATGGAAAAACAGCTGCGTAGGTACAAGCGCAGATTGAAAGATCATCACAATACACGCACAACACCAGTTGAGTTTATGGGCGCTTCGTCGTATATCCTCGCCAGCGACGGGAATACTGCAGAGGCGAGCGAACCTGAATCACTGCAACCCATAATTGTCGCAGAAATGGAAACGAAGATTAAATCGCTGTCCGTTG
Source organism: Paramylibacter ulvae (assembly GCF_014652655.1). GTDB lineage: Bacteria > Pseudomonadota > Alphaproteobacteria > Rhodobacterales > Rhodobacteraceae > Amylibacter > Amylibacter ulvae. The sequence continues at coordinate 279,099 of NZ_BMZF01000002.1, read as the reverse complement.
GGGAGGCTGTCATGCAAATGGAACTGGCCGACGAACAGGTATTGTTTTTTAAAAACGAAGGCCACGATGGTTTGAACGTGGTGTTTCGGCGTAAAGATGGGAATATTGGTTGGATTGACCCCGAAAACATGAAATAGGGGCGGCCTAGCTAATAGAGGCATAAAATGGAACTGAAAGACATCTTGGAAAAAGACGCAGTGCGGTTTGTTCAATCAACAAGCAGTAAAAAGCGCCTGTTACAGGATATCAGCGAGCAGGCGGAATCCAACTATGGCATCAGTGCCGAGGTTGTTTTGGCTGCTTTGCTGGAACGTGAAAAGCTTGGCTCAACTGGCGTTGGGCGTGGCGTAGCGATTCCGCACGCGCGCTTTGACGAAATTGACCGCGTTTTTGGTCTGTTCACACGTTTGGAAAAACCTGTCGATTACGATTCGATGGACAGTCAGCCTGTTGATCTAATTTTCACCATTTTAGCGCCCCAAAAAGAAGGTGCAGAGCACCTCAAAGCGTTGGCATTGGTTTCACGCACCTTGCGTTCAGAAAATATCTGCTCGAAACTGCGCGCCAATAGTGATTCCAACACTTTGTACAGCCTGCTTACCGAAGTGATGACTCATCAAGCGGCCTAACCCCACGGTTAGGCCCAATCGCTAAATCCAAACCGATTATAATCAATTTGATATGCCGCACGGGTGAGCTTTTCCACCTTTGCATCATAAATTTCGGACAGCGTGAACATATGATCTGGTTGATCCGCCTCTGGCAGCGTGATTGATTTTAGTCCCAGCTTGGTTTCTATGAACCCCAATGAATCTTGCAATTGGTCAGGTCGGATTATTACATCTGGCTGCACCCATTCAGACAGACCCGCAAGCACCGAAAACTGGCTTGCCCAACACGGATCAATCCGTGCGCGGGTCTGGCCGTTTAAATTGCCCTTAAGGTACTTCAAAAAACATTCAAATGCTTTTGCATGCTGCTCGGTGGTATATCCGTCTGCAATTAATGTTTCGCGGGTGGCATTTTCCATCTGTTCATCAGAAGGCAGCGGCGCGTCATAATATTGGATTAAATTTTTTCTAATCCATGGGAATACGGATGCGCCATTTAAAAAAATGTGATCGTAAAACGCCTTGTACGCACGATCCACGGGATGATCCAAAACACTAAAAACAGATCGGTTGTTTTTTGATTTTAACCAGTCATTCAAAACGGCTTTGTTTTGGTTGTTTGCCACGGATGAATCATGCCCCGTCATCCAGTCCAAAACATGATTTCGCACGGTAATTCCGACCGGAAAATACAACATCGGCGATACGTTGCCACAGTAAAACTGTTTCACATCCAATTGATACTTCGCACCAGACATGGATTCTTCGCGCAGGCTGGTAAAATCAATTGACGCGATCGACTGCATCATTTCATCAAAATTGGAAACCTTTTGCGATAACGGTTCGGGGTTTTGGCGTGCCATTTTTTGCGACAACGTCTTTTGCAATTTGCGCGCTCCAATGAATTGCGCCGCACCGTTCATCGCATCTATTGTATTTAGATCTTCGTATTTCAAACGAAAGGCCGCTTGTCCCGATGATTGCAAAGATTTCTCGATATGATCGGTATTGGCATCACGCTTGGCGATGTACATTTTGAACTCTTCAACATCAAATTGCACCATCGCCTTTCTACGTCTGTGTAAATCACCCATTTTCCATTGATCGGTTTGTTCCGCAATTTTTTGGGAAACAAAACTGTCCACTGGATTGCGCGTCAAAAGAATTTTTGCGCATTCTTCGTCTTCCAAACAAAAATCCAAAACCCGCCGATCATGATCCGAAAACCAACGAAAACCTGGCAGTGTATCTGTAACTGTTTCCACCAAATTGCGTAGTAATAAAAATGGATCGCGCTCGCGGGTTTTTAGATCCATCTCAACAACAGAGTCTTTTAACGGATACCCGACAAAGCCTGGATTGAACAATTCACCATGGCACGACAATTCGTCATACCCGTTGATGTGGCTTTCAAATAAATTTGAACCCGTGCGCATTTCCGCCAGCAGCACAAAATATTTGAATTTTCCATCCGCCATTATTGAACCAACTTCGGTGTGGAACGTGGCATTTCCCCACTACGTTTTTCGCCGGCTGATTTCACCAGTGCAACTGTTTCCAACGTCAGCCCTGCATTTTTCAAATCTCGAATTGCCTTGTTCACCCCCTGCAGATCAACCATCTTTGGCATATCTATCAACGCAGGTTTCGCGACATCATCCAAAATTCCTAATGCACACGTTAAAATATCACGCGGATTTTCCAAAACTTCTTGCAGGTTAAACATGGTGATCTGTGCCCTTGTGTCTTGCTGTTCCAATTCAAGCAGGAAAGCACGCTCCATATCTTGTAGCTGTCGCGCATATGACGGCACATCTTTGCCCAGTTTTTTCGCAGCTAGAAATTTCAATATCCAACCTTCGCGTATGACAATTATACGCGCATTATGATCCTGTATCAGACGGGTGCGCACCGCTTGATGATCACGCAAATCAAATTGAAAACTATGTTTGTTCGTACGATCATTCCACAGAATATTTTGCAAAAATCCATATGGATTACGATTGCGAATTTTCACATTTCCGTCCAATCCCCCCAGAAAATTTTTCGCCCCCGTCGCAAATTCAACTTTCTGTCGGTGGAACAAATGCCCGTGGCAAACCATATCGCTAGATTTGCAAAGCCATTCTGTAATATCAGGATAGAGATCATTTAATCCGTAATGCACGGCGAACGGCGCCACTGTTTGACCTAGTGAACCAGCATGGCCACCAGGGAATCGTCCCGCATTAAAATAACCGACACCGCCCGATGTACGGCGTTCAATCGCGAGTTCAAAATGTTCATCAATTGATTTCGCACCCACCTTTGACATTGGAACCTTGTCACGGTTTTCCGCCAGTAATTGCGCATACATTTCATCAGCACCCGCCCACACCTTGCGTACAAAAAATGCGTCTGATTTTGAAATGGCATCAAGATGATCGTCATACAGAATAAACGGTTTTCCTTGTGCATCAAATTTGGCAAATGTCAGGCTGCGCGATTCAATACGCTCGGAATGATTGCGAACCAGTGTTTGAAAGTAGGATTCATCTGGGATCCAGCAATGTTTGAAATATGAATCATTCACCCCACGGTTTGGATCATTCACAATCGCGCGCAATGTATGCCCCGTTAAACACCACCATTGTGAACCAGTGTGTGGCTCAATATGAATTGGGATTTGGCGGTTCACGCCAAACAAACGTTGCGCCTGAACCAATTTGTCGAATGTATAGCGATGCCGTTTCCAAGATACTGGGAAAAACAACGTAAAGCGTTCTTCGTTCAGACCATCCTGAACCCACTTATCTTTTTCAACAGATACGGATTGAATAAAGTCCGTCGCTTTGTGACGTGACAGAAAATGTTTGAATTGTTTGATCGGCCTGATCGGCAAACAAGAACCAGAAATTAGCGCGACATGCCCAATGTTCGGATGCCTTTGTAATAACAATTCTGCGGCGCTCAGGCTGGCCTGAACCAACGAAAAACGACCCCATTCGCAATGAATAGAATCCGTGAACATGACATGTTTGTTCGCCTTGAAACGATCCCGCAATTCGTTGCTTGCATCGATTGGCGTGTGTGCATCAATGTGTAAACTGACGGCACAGTTTTGGTTTGCCAAATACTCTACCAGCGCACCAACACGGTGCAAATTTTCATGCGCGAGTATGACAAAGCCAAGCTCCATTACGCCCAATCCCCTGATGACATCAGACCAAGCGTTTCCAATTGGCGCCAATCTTTATACTTTACAGATTGGCCATTCCAAAGATCGTGTTTACCGCCACGGTGTTTTGAATACGAATTGTATTCACGGCTAGCCGCGTAATGCTGTTTTCGCGCCAATTCTTCTTTGGTTTTGGTGCTGAACATTTCCAAAAATTTCGTATGCACCAAACAACCAGACGCACGCTGTCCGCCGTTATGCGCGTAAACCAAATTCAAACTGCGCGGTAACAGGTTATGTGTCGAACTTACAAACACATTCCCACGCTTCCATTTCACCAGCGGTATTTTGTTCAACGCGGGCGCGAATGCGGGACGTCCGGCAAAAAACCCTCGCTGACGTGCGCCTCCTTGGATCCACAAATTTCCGTACTTGCGGTTCCGTTCGTAATAATAATTCCCCGCATCAAAATGATCCGAAACCGTCATCGGATTATCGCCGGGACGGTAATGTGCCTCTGATATTTTTCCCTTGGGATATGTGTCCACCAATTGCGTGCCAAAACTACGCGTGGACGATTGATCCAACCAATGCGTCAGCGCCTGAATGGGGCGGGTATCACAATGCGGGTAAACAAAAAATTCATCGACATCCACAATCAAACACCAATGACCAACCGCATAGGCACCGAGCAATCCATTCAACCAATCCATACCAAACCCAGCGCGTTTATAGCTTCGCGTTGTATGCCAAACGGATACGTCTGGCTGGCTGATCAAATATTCCAGCGTGCCGTCGTCCGAACCGTTATCGACGAGACAAAAATGGTTCACACCCATTTTACGGTAATATTCAAAAAAGAACGGCAGCCGTATTTTTTCGTTGCGCAATGTAGAAAACAAAATCACATCGTTTTTTTGGATTTTCGAAACGTTCAACGCAGCAGGCGTCAGTTCTCTGCGTTTACGCAGCGATCTGGCCCGTCGGCGTTTGCGCTCTAATCGCAATCTATATTGATCCCAAAACTTCATGATCATCCTAAACTGGATACTGATTAAGGAAATTCTACGGCGAACACAGTATTAAAATGTGCCGTCCAAGTTGATTCATCAATTAATTTCAATTCTATGGCCGTTAGTTTTGCTTGTTTTTTCCCAATTTCCAAGCGGGATTTTATCGCAGCGTACCATTGATCAACATCTGTTGCAGGTACATAGGTTGGATAATCGCCAACACATTCACGAAACACTACAAGATCGCTACAAATTGTTGGGATATTTTGCGCCATGGCCTCTATCGCTGGCAATCCATATCCTTCGGCAAAGCTGGGAAACAACAATGCATGTGCGCCACTTACCGCCGCCGCAACAACATGATCGGGCAATCCTTCTTTTTCAAAAATATTCATCTCAATTTGCGATGACTGATCCAAAAAACGAAAAACATCCGCGTTGCCCCATCCCCGCCGCCCAATAACAAACAGATCAGGCATTTGCTCTGCGGGAATGGATTCCTGAAATTTTTGCCAAACGTCAAATAAAACCATGTGATTTTTGCGTGGTTCAATTGTACCCAAAACCACAAAATAGGGCCGCCCGTTGCCAAAATTTTCATCGCTTTGAGCATCCGCATTATGAATACCCAGCTTGGCAACACAGATTTTTGGCACATCGCCCCATTTCGAAAAATGATGATGAACTGCGCTTCTGGTTTGGTTGGAATTTACAATAATCCTGTCTGCAAATTTTTGGGCAGTTCGCATTTTTTGCAAAAAAACCGCTGGGGTATCAATGCGGCAATACTGTGGAAAATCCAGCGGGATCATATCATGAATGAAAACATGTATGTTTGAACATCCCCCGCGTTGGATTTGTTGAAAACATTGCTGGGTCAAATTTGAATGGGCCGTGTTGTAATATTCAAACCCATCAGGGAACGATCGGTGCAATGCATTTGCAAGTACGCGCCATTTTCCAAATGATATGGCGAGGCATCGAATTTCGCTTCGCAATTTACGTTGATCGCTGTTCAGTCGAAACCGCAACCGATCAAGACCCCTCGCGTTGGGCAAAATGCGTTGCGCAATCTTTTGTTTCATGGCGATAAACTTAGTGGGCGAAATGAGAGCAAAATCGCGACCCAGTGCGGTCAGAAACAATGCATCTGGAAACCGTCGGCCAATTTCGTCGATATAGGCAAGCTCGACCCGATCAACACCAGTAACCAATCCTTGGCTCATCCGTGAAACGGTGCGCGTGATATCCAATAATACTGTCAACAGCGCCCCATTTCACCACCTATACAATTTTGCAAATCTATTGCGCAGCGCGACGTGTTTCAACCATTTGCACCAAATAGTCCATCAAATCATCGCGCAAATCATGACGGGACAGGCCAAATGCAATGCTGGCCTGTAAAAATCCGGCCTTGGAACCACAATCGAACCGTTCACCGTCAAAACGAAACCCATAAACATTTCCACGTGCACGCAATTCCAAACCAATGGCATCGGTAAGCTGAATTTCATTTCCAGCACCTTCGCCCGTTTGAGCCAATTGATCCAAAATACTTGGGGTCAGGATGTACCGCCCGATCACCGCCAGATTTGATGGCGCTTTATCAACATCTGGCTTTTCAACCAACCCTTTGACGGACACCAGTTTTCCATTGTCATGTTTTACATCCAAAATGCCATATGCATCGGTGCGATCGAATGGAACCTCCATCGCCGCAACAATATTGCCACCCGTTTGTTCATGGGCATCAATCATTTCTTTCAAACACGATTTTTCAGATGCAATCACATCGTCTGGCAAGATAACCGCAAAAGGTTCATCCCCGATCAAACGACGCGCGCATAAAACTGCATGACCAAGCCCTAGGGGTTGCGTTTGGCGCACATATGAAATTTCGCCACATTCCATTGATGTTTTATAACACTCTTCCAGTAAATCCCATTTTCCACGGGATTTCAGGGAATTTTCCAATTCAGGTGCGGCATCAAAATAATCCTCAAGTGCGGACTTTCCTCGCGATGTTACAAATATGAATTCCTCGATACCTGCATCGCGTGCCTCGTCAATTGCATATTGAATCAATGGGCGATCAACCAGTGTCAAAATTTCCTTGGGAATAGATTTCGTCGCGGGCAAAAAACGCGTTCCCATTCCAGCAACGGGAAAAACGGCTTTGGTAACTTTTGGCATCTTGATCATCCTTTTTAACTGTTAGCAAAGGAATAGAATCAATTTTTTAAAGTTACGTTTGCGCCCGCAAATTTATCCACGCGAACTGTCTAAAATTTTCGAAAAATCACGCTGATCGCTGAGCAATACCTGTTCGCGTTTTGCCCGTGATCCCGTTGTATAGGGATGGAATATCGGATCGGTTCGATCAGAGCGTCCGTACACACCACCAGTTTGAACCCAAAATCCACGCGCGTCAAAATAGCGGCGGTGAAATAACGTCGTATGCGTAAAACAAAACACTGTTGTCGGAATGCCATGTGCCGCCATGCGTTCTGCTCGTTTTACCATTTTATTCCAACGCAACAATGATCCAACGATCGCGACCCCTTGTGGTTCGACATCACTAAATGCAGGTTTAAATTTGCGCTGTTTTTGCAAGGATAGATTACACTTCGGATCAATCACTTGTGCGCCTTGCGCCATGCCTTGATCCAGGCTTTGTAGTAATGCATCCCTTTGTGCACTGGTAATTTTTGTTCCAGAAACAAATGCCGATAATCGCTGTCCTTGCTCATCACGAAACGCCTGCAACGTTGCAAGGTCACCATATTGGCGCAAAAAATATGTCTTGCTAAACCCTATTTGAAACAACGATTTTGGGGCACGGTTTGCGCCGCGCGTACCGCTTGCCGCATAACCATGTTGCACCTCTGCCAGTGGCACAACCGCGGTATTCCAACCGGCACGGCCCATGCGCAGCGTCAATTCTGTTTCATCCAAATAGAACGCAAAGTTTTCATCAAACCCACCAAGATCGATCAACGCCGATGTTCGAAATGCACAGTTTGTTCCTTGAACCTTGGCAAACCTTTTATCGTATGTGTGAATGCTAACACTTGTATCATCAGCCCGATCCAGCGTGTGATCATTACCATTCATGTCGGTTGCAAGTGCACGCCATTGAAACGAAATCCCATTTCGCCCACGCACATAACCCCCCGCAACACCCACATCAGGGTTTTCAAAGGGTGCGATCAAACGTTCCAACCACCGTGGTTCTGGAATTGCGTCATCATCGCAAAACACGATGACGTCACCAACAGCGTGAGAGATACCAAGGTTTCGGGCAGTTGAAATATTGGCATCACCAAAATGTATAAATTTAACGTTTTTCAGCGCAGGATCATGATCCGCAACCACGACAATTTCGAAATTGTGATAGGTTTGAAACCGCAACGCCGCCAACACCCGTGCCAATCCATCGGGGCGCCCGTGACTGACGATAATCACACTGGCGGGTGGCGCAAAATTCATTCGATGCCCAGCGCTGCCAGTATTGATTCAACACGCGGTACATCTTCTGGATTGTTAACCTCCCAGAATACGCGGCCTTTTGCGTCGACTTCGACGCATTGAATATGGCGACCTTCGGCCAAAAATCGCATTTGTTCCAGACCTTCTTGGCGTTCCAATTGTGATTCAGGCCACTTGGCATATGCGCGTAAACTTTGCGGGCGGTATGCATAAATTCCACAGTGGTGATATACTTCTGCGTCGGGATTTTCCGCATATGGAATGACTTCTTTGGAAAAATAAAGTGCGCGATTGCTTTTATCAAACGCCGCTGTGGTACCACCCACCAACCCATTCATACGATCATTTTTCAGCTCTGCCACCATTTGTGTATCACAACGTAAAACGGGTGTGGCGACATCGGCCAAGGGCGCATCATGTAACCGTTCAATCAACGCAGGAATAAACCAAGGAGGCGTGAGCGGTGAATCGCCCTGCAGGTTCACCACGATCTCAAACTCTTTGCCCAATGCATCGTAAGCCTCGGCACAGCGTTCGGAACCATTTCGCGCAGATGATGATGTCATCACAACATCCGCACCAAAATCCGTTGCCACATCTTTGATGCTTTCGTCATCTGTTGCAACAACGACCTGTGCATCTGGCACGCAAAGTGCTGCTTCCCAGCTACGTTGTATCAGGGTTTTTTTGATCCCCGTTGCACCGCGCAACATGGCCAGTGGTTTTCCATTAAACCGACTAGAACCATAGCGTGCGGGAACAACGACAAGAACCGGCATATTATGACTTTTGCAACGCCACACCTGGCGCATATGCGATGAAAAACGGGTTTTCAAAGATGGGTTTGCCATATGTCAGTGGTTCGTGATTATCAAATCGCACAACATCGCCACCAGCGCCCAATAATACCGCGTGACCCGCCGCGGTATCCCATTCCATGGTGCGTCCAACGCGGGGATATAAATCCGCTTCGCCCGTTGCAACCAAACAGAATTTCAATGACGAACCTGCGGCGGCGCTGTCTTTGACCGAATATTTATTGATGTAATCTTCGGTTGCCTGATCGCGGTGCGATTTTGATGCAACGATAATCAGGTTGTCATTGTCAGGCTTGGACACAGAAATCGGTTTTACTTCACCAGATTTATCGGCGTCGTGATCGCCAAATTCTTCGACAGATTGACCTGTTGCATCTGTGTAAAACAACCGCTGTTTTGCAGGCGCATAAACCACGCCCGCCACAGGTTTGCCATCAACAACATAGGCGATGTTTACGGTGAAATCGCCACGACGGTGGATGAATTCTTTGGTCCCATCCAGTGGATCAACAATAAAGAATGTATCTGATGTTTCGCTATGTGTGTCCGACTGTTCTTCTGTCACGATGGCCACATCTGGAAATGCTGCACGTAGGCCCGCAAAAATATGCTTGTCCGCCGTTTCATCCGCGATTGTCACTGGGCTTTCGTCTGATTTTGACTTCACCTCAAAATCGTCGCTGTTGTAAACATCCATGATCAAGGCCCCAGCCTCGATCGCGAGTTTACGGATTATTTGCGTGGTTTGTTGCATGTCCATCAAAGATATCTTTCTTTCGTCAATTATTAACCGCAGTTGAATTACCATGACATATGATCACATGACACCTAAACAGCAAGTCGCCATTGGCAAAATTCAATAACTTGCATTAGATAATGAACATGATGTTACCAACAAACCAAAAAAAATCGAAACTGTCGAAGGCGATTTCGTTTTTCGAACTTGCCTATCATTCGATTGTGCGAAACGTCCGCAAGGGCCATTCGAATGCCGTTCAAGGTTTGATCATGGACGTCTTGCAAAACCTATTGCTGGTGGTTTTCTTTGCGCTGTTTATTGGAATTTTGGGCATGCGAAGCGTGGCAGTGCGTGGAAACTTTATCCTCTATGTGATGACGGGGGTGTTTTTATACCTAAGCCATATAAAGGTTATGGGCGCTGTGCGTACCGCCGCGAGCCCCACCGACCAGATGTTAAAACACGCGCCCGTAAATATGTTGCTGAACGTGATCGCAGCATCTTTTTCCGCGCTTTACATTCAGCTGTTGTCAATGGCGGTTTTGCTGTTTGCCACGCATGTGTGGTTGGAACCCGTGGTGTTTTATAACCTTAAGGGTGTGGCGGTGTGTTTTTTCCTTGCATGGTTATTTGGTATCGCGATGGGGGTTTTATTTTCATCGCTTGGGATATTTTTTCCCAAGCCAATGACGATCATCACCACCGCATATACCCGCATGAACATGATTTTCAGCGGGAAAATGATGCTTGCAAACAGCTTAACGCCCGCACTGTTGCCTTGGTTTACGTGGAACCCACTGTTTCACATCATTGATCAGGCACGCGGGCATACGTTTATCAACTATATCCCGCGAAACACAAATTTGACATATGTTTGGGTGGTGTTTTTGATCGTTCTTATGCTTGGGTTTATGATTGATCATTGGGCACGAAAATACGCATCGCAAAGCTGGAACGCACGCGGTTAATCAACCACCCGCAAGGTCAAATTCAATCGCCCATGTGCGTTAAACAAACGTGAGCTGCCAAATTTGATACGATCAATCCCGTGATACGCCAAACGCGCATCGCCCCCCATGACAACCACATCCCCTGATTCCAACCAAATCGATTGCGTTTTGCCGCCACGTTTAGTGCCACCGACACGAAACAGCGCAGCATCCCCCAGTGAAATGGAAAGCACAGGATACGAATAATCCGCTTCGTCATTGTCTTGGTGTAATCCCATCTTGGCGTTTTCACCGTAGAAGTTAATTAAACAACAATCAGGCATGCGGGTTTTGGAAACCAGATCCTGCCACACCGACACGATCCCATCAGGGATATCTGGCCAGCGAGTGCCGTTGGGGTGGCAATCTACATATCGATATCCGTTTGCATCCGAATACCACCCATATTTTCCCGCAGCACTCATCCGCACAGACATCTGGCCACCACTTTGGGTTTTTGGTGAAAACATCGGTGCTGCGCTGACAACATCGCGCAATTCTTTTGCAAATTCTTGCTGAACGGTGGTGGATAAGTATGATTTGTAAACCTGAAATCCCGCTAGGTTCAAAAACGTCATCACACCATCCTCAACATCGGAAATTTTTGCCCAAATTTATCATAATTATACTAATATCAGCTTCCAAATCGCGCGACACCCGTATTAAAGGTGAAAATTCGCACAAGTTAACAAAAACGTGCCCTTTCACCGCTTGCAGACATAGGTTGTGTCGCCTATATAACATTTTGCCTGTTAAAGGGCTGAAAAGGGATAGAGGTTGGATGCCGCATTAGGGTCCAACGTCCGCAAATCGCCAAAAGAAGGAAACGATCATGGCTAAAGTTATTGGTATTGACCTAGGAACAACAAACTCCTGCGTTGCGATCATGGATGGATCACAACCAAAAGTAGTTGAAAACGCCGAAGGCGCGCGCACAACCCCATCTATCGTTGGTTTCACCGATGATGAACGTCTGGTTGGCCAAGCAGCGAAACGCCAAGCGGTGACAAACCCAGAAAACACATTATTCGCAGTGAAACGCCTGATTGGCCGTTCCGTGAATGATCCCGTTGTTAAAAAAGACCTTAAGCACCTGCCATACAATGTTGTTGATGGCGGCAATGGTGATGCATGGGTCGAAGTGAAAGGTGAAAAATATTCACCATCACAAGTATCTGCATTCATTCTTGGTAAAATGAAAGAAACCGCAGAAAGCTATCTTGGCGAAACAGTAACGCAAGCCGTTATCACTGTTCCTGCGTATTTTAACGACGCACAACGTCAAGCAACCAAAGATGCCGGTAAAATCGCTGGCTTGGAAGTATTGCGTATCATCAACGAACCAACTGCTGCTGCACTTGCATATGGTTTGGACAAAGAGGGTGGCAAAACCATCGCTGTCTATGACCTTGGTGGTGGTACATTCGACGTATCCATCTTGGAAATCGACGATGGCCTGTTCGAAGTGAAATCAACCAACGGCGACACAGCGCTTGGTGGTGAAGATTTCGACATGCGCATCGTTCAATATTTGGCCGAGGAATTCAAAAAAGAAAACGGCGTTGATTTGTCCAAAGACAAAATGGCGTTGCAACGTTTGAAAGAAGCAGCCGAAAAAGCAAAAATCGAGCTGTCTTCAAGCACGCAAACAGAAATCAACCAGCCGTTCATTTCAATGGACCCAAAGGGCGGCCAACCGCTGCACTTGGTTTTGAAATTAACACGTGCAAAACTGGAAAGCCTTGTTGCTGATCTGATCGCTCGTTCAATGAAACCGTGTCAGGCCGCATTGAAAGATGCTGGCGTTTCCAAAGGTGAAATCGACGAAATCGTTTTGGTTGGTGGTATGACACGTATGCCAAAGGTTATCGAAGAGGTTACGAAATTCTTTGGTAAAGAACCAAACAAAGGTGTGAACCCAGACGAAGTTGTTGCCATGGGTGCCGCTATTCAGGCTGGTGTTTTGCAAGGCGACGTCAAAGACGTTGTATTGTTGGACGTAACGCCATTGTCATTGGGTATCGAAACATTGGGCGGCGTATTCACACGCCTGATCGATCGCAACACAACGATCCCGACCAAAAAATCACAGGTGTTCTCTACTGCGGAAGACAACCAAAATGCTGTAACCATCCGCGTGTTCCAAGGTGAACGCGAAATGGCTGCAGATAACAAAATTTTGGGCCAGTTCAATTTGGAACAAATTCCACCAGCACCACGTGGTATTCCACAAATCGAGGTTGCTTTTGACATCGACGCCAACGGCATCGTGTCTGTATCCGCCAAAGACAAGGGTACAAACAAAGAGCATAAAATCACAATCCAAGCGTCTGGTGGTCTGTCTGATGACGACATCGAACAAATGGTACGTGATGCCGAGGAAAATGCGGAGTCAGATAAAGAGCGCAAAGAATTGGTTGAGGCGAAAAACTCTGGCGAAGGCCTGATGCACGCAACCGAAAAATCGCTTGAAGAGCATTCAGACAAGGTCGACCCAAGCACGGTCGAAGTGATCGAAATGTCTATGGCAAATCTAAAAGACGCACTGGAAACAGACGACGCCGGCAAGATCAAAGCACAGATTCAAGATCTGCAAGAAGCAGCAATGAAACTGGGTGAAGCGATCTATAACGCGCAAGCTGGTGAGGGCGACGAAGACGAGCCAAAACCAGTTGACGACGATATCGTTGATGCCGACTTCGAAGACCTTGGCAAAGAAGACCGCTAAGATCACAGTGAACGTAACCACATGTTGGTTGGCCAATTTATTTGGCCGGCCAACACCATAGTGGAGGCGATATGTCAAAACGTGACTATTACGAAATTTTGGGCGTTGCCAAAGGCGCATCAGAATCAGAACTGAAAAAAGCCTATCGCAAAAAAGCGATGGAGCTGCACCCAGATCGCAACCAAGACAACCCAAAAGCAGAAGCACAGTTCAAAGAGGCCAATGAGGCTTACGACGTTCTCAAAGACCCCGAGAAAAAAGCAGCATATGACAACTATGGTCATGCCGCGTTCGAGGGTGGCATGGGTGGTGGTGGCGGCGGTTTCCGCGGACAGGGCGATTTTGGATCGGCTTTTTCCGATGTTTTCGACGATCTGTTCGGCGATTTCATGGGCGGCAACCGTGGCGGTGGCGGCCATCGTGCAACGCGCGGTTCCGATTTACGCTATAACCTGAATGTCACCTTGGAAGAGGCGTTCACAGGCAAACAGCAAACCATTTCGGTTAATGCATCTGCATCCTGTGACACATGTTCAGGAACGGGTGCGGCCAATGGTTCAGAACCATCTGGATGCCCCACATGTTCGGGCATGGGTAAGGTACGCGCACAACAAGGTTTCTTTACCGTTGAACGCACCTGTCCAACCTGTTCTGGGCGCGGCGAAATTGTAACCAACCCTTGTAAAGCCTGTTCAGGTACTGGCCAAACACAGCGTGAACGTTCGTTAAGCGTGAACATTCCCGCAGGTGTGGAAACCGGCACCCGTATCCGTCTGGCAAACGAGGGCGAAGCTGGCACACGCGGTGGGCCATCAGGTGATCTTTATATTTTCATCAATGTGGCCGATCATGAATTGTTCGAACGCGAAGGTTCAAATCTGTTCTGTCGTGTCCCGGTTAGCATGCGCACCGCTGCACTTGGTGGCGAAATAGAAGTGCCAAACATTGACGGTGGGAAATCCCGCGTCAAGGTTCCAGCAGGGGCCCAATCAGGCAAACAAATGCGCCTGAAAGGCAAAGGTATGCCAGCATTGCGCGGACATGGAAGCGGTGATTTGTATCTGGAAATCGCGGTGGAAACACCTGTGAATCTGACAGCAAAACAAAAAGAGCTGCTCAAAGAATTCGATGAACTCTCCGTGGATAACAATCCAGAAAGTTCGAATTTCTTTGGCAAGGTAAAATCATTTTGGGATGGGATGAAGGGTTAAACCTTCACCACCAATTCAAAAATTCGAAGGGCCTTTGGGGCCCTTCTTTTTTTATCCAACGTCACATGCCGCCATCACGGCCATATTCAAAATGTCGTTCACTGTCGCATTGACCGAACAAAGCTGAACGGGTTTATCAATACCTGTCAGGATCGGCCCGATCATTGTCGCCCCACCCATTTCTTGCATCAGCTTTGTTGAAATTGACGCGGAATGGCGTGCAGGCATCACCAAAATATTCGCAGGCGCCGACAGGCGTGCAAACGGATAATATTGTTTTCGCAACGCATCGTTAAGCGCCACATCCACTGTCATTTCACCCTCGTATTCAAAATTCACGCCGCGTTTATCCAACACATCAGGTGCCATCGACATTTTTTCAGCGCGTTCCGATTTTGGATAGCCAAAGTTGGAAAAGCTAACAAACGCAACACGCGGATCCAACCCCATTTTACGTGCCACTTCGGATGCACGTTCTGCAATATCGGCCAAATCTTCGGCCTCTGGCCATTCATGAACCAAACTGTCGGCGATCAAAACCATACGCCCCTTGTGTAACATCGCATTCACACCAATCGCACCGTCCCCTGGTTGGGCGTCAAATACGTGATTGATTTGGTTCAAGCACAATGCCGATTTACGCGTGGCGCCCGTGACCATGCCATCTGCATGACCATGCGCCACAACCAACGCAGCAAACACATGGCGATCGCGTGATGCCAGTTTGTGGATGTCTGACAAATCGTACCCATCGCGCTGCAAACGATTATACAAGAAATCCTTATATGGGCGCAGATGGTCGGTGGTGGCCGCGTTCAATACTTCGATATCTTCGAATGCTTCGCCCATGCCTGCCTGTTCAAGTTTTTCTTTCACGTCGGCCTCGCGCCCAATCACGATCGCACGGCCCAAGCCAGATCGCACATATGCAACGGCGGCGCGCAACACGCGTGGATCGTCACCTTCGGCGAAAACCATCGTCGCTTGGTTATTGCGAGCACGTTGGAACATCGCCTGCAAGAATTGTGCGGATGGGTCCAAACGCGATTTCAAATCCAGTGTATAGCGTTCCATATCGATGATCGGACGCCGCGCCACACCTGTTTCCATACCGGCCTTTGCAACCGCTGGCGGGATGATGTGAATCAGGCGCGGATCAAACGGTGTTGGGATAATGTATTCTGGCCCAAACTGTAGTTTTTTACCGTAGGCAAGACCGACTTCGTCTGGCACGTCTTCGCGCGCAAGTGCGGCCAATGCTTCGGCACAGGCAATTTTCATTTCATCATTAATTGAACGCGCATGCACATCCAACGCGCCGCGGAACAGATATGGGAAACACAAAACATTGTTCACCTGGTTTGGATAGTCAGACCGCCCCGTTGCAACAATCGCATCAGGGCGCACTGCATGCGCATCCTCTGGCGTGATTTCAGGATCTGGATTTGCCATGGCAAAAATAACAGGGCTATCTGCCATGGATTTTACCATGTCTTGTGTAACCGCGCCCTTGGCAGACACACCAAGAAACACATCCGCACCCTTCATCGCATCATCAAGTGTGCGCAATTCAGTTTTGATTGCATGTGCAGATTTCCATTGGTTCATACCCTCGGTACGGCCTTGGTAAATCACACCTTTGGTGTCGCAAATAATGCAATTTTCATTCTTTGCACCCATGCGTTTAATCAATTCCAAACAAGCGATGCCAGCCGCGCCAGCACCATTCAAAACAACTTTAACATCTTCGATCTTTTTACCGCTGATGTGCAAAGCGTTTAACAGACCCGCTGCGCAAATCACCGCCGTGCCGTGCTGGTCATCGTGGAAAACTGGAATATCCATCAGCTCTTTTAGCTGTTGTTCAATGATGAAACATTCAGGCGCTTTGATGTCTTCTAGATTAATGCCACCAAAACTTGGCCCCATGAGTTTTACTGCGTTAATGAATTCATCCGCGTCCTCGGTGTCGAGCTCAATATCAATTGAATTCACGTCGGCAAAACGTTTGAACAAAACGGCCTTACCCTCCATCACGGGTTTGGATGCCAGCGCACCCAAATTCCCAAGACCCAAAATCGCCGTGCCATTTGAAATCACCGCAACCATGTTGCCTTTGGATGTGTAATCATATGCAAGCTCTGGATTCCTACCAATTGCCTCAACAGGAACGGCAACACCAGGTGAATAGGCAAGCGAAAGATCGCGCTGCGTGCTCATTGGGGTTGATGCAATCACTTCGATCTTACCAGGTGTCGGCTCAAGGTGATATTGCAACGCTTCTTCGTCGGTTACACGTGATTTTCCGCTCATTTGCTTTTCCATCTCAATGATAGTTTAACATTAAACTAATGTCGTTTTGTTATTCATACTTCCTTTGTACAAAATTAACAACCTTGTGCGGCGCAACATAACACATCAAGTGCCCGCGCGATTATCGCCGCACACAGTCGTTTTGGCCAATTATAATAAGCAAATATCCGATGAAAACCCAAAGATATTTGAGCTAGACTTGTATATTTGGCTTGGTTTGACTACTTGTAGCCAGACATAAAACAGCCTGTGGATTCTAGGGGACAAATATGAAGGTAATAGTACTTGGTGGCGATGGTTTTTGCGGTTGGCCAACCAGCTTAAAATTGGCGAAAGAAGGCCATGACGTAACGATCGTTGACAACCTGTCGCGCCGTGCAATTGATCTGGAGCTGTCTTCTGGCAGCTTAACCAATATCGCATCAATCCGTGATCGTATCAAAGTAGCCAACGAAAAGGTTGGCAAGATTGATTTTCACAACATCGACATCGCAAAAGATTTCGCAGGCTTGCGTAACCTGATTGCCGAGGTGAAGCCAGATTCAATCATTCAATTCGCTGAACAACGCGCTGCACCATATTCAATGATCGGTGATACAGAGCGTCGTTACACCGTGGACAACAACATCGTTGGTACACACAACGTTTGTTCTGCAATCGTCGAAGTTGATCCATCAATCCACCTGATCCATTTGGGCACAATGGGCGTTTACGGATATTCCAAAGAATTTGGTAAAATCCCTGAGGGTTACTTGGACATCGAAATTAAATCCACAGCGCAGGACACACAAATCCTGTATCCAGCAAACCCTGGTAGTGTTTATCACATGACCAAATGCTTGGATCAGTTGATTTTCCAATTCTACCACAAAAACTGGGGTCTGAAAGTTACAGACCTACACCAAGGTATCGTTTGGGGCGTTGAAACCGCTGAAACCAAATTGGACCCAGTATTGGTGAACCGTTTCGATTACGACGGCGTTTATGGCACCGTGTTGAACCGCTTCATCAGCCAAGCGGCAAATGACGTGCCGTTGACTGTATATGGCATCGGCGGCCAAGAACGTGCATTTATCCACATCGCAGATTCTGCGCGTTGCTTGCAACTGGCTGTGGAAAATCCACCAGCAGACGGCGAACGCGTTCGTATTTTCAACCAAGTATCCGAAGTGCAAAGCGTCAAAGGTTTGGCACAAATTTTGGCAGACCAAACGGGGGCAAAAGTTCAATTCGTTGATAACCCACGCAAAGAGCTGGCGGAAAACGAATTGGAAGTTGCGAATGACGGTTTGCGGTCACTGGGTTTCGAACCTGTTTTGTTGAATACAGACTTGATCGAAGATGTGAAATTCATCGGCAATGAAACCAAGCACAACTTTGACAAAGCAAATGTTCTTAGTTCGCCCAAGTGGTAAGTGTTAGAAGTTGTTTACAAAAAAGGGGCCAACTGGCCCCTTTTTTACTTTATCGTCTCTAACAACTTTTTCACTTTTCGATTGTGATCGCCTTCACTTGCGAACTTTTCAAACGACGCTCTAATCTCCTGTGATTTTGATTTATCAATCAGCTTGCGCAAGATGCGGTCAAACTGATTTTTTTCTGGTGTGAACCCGTTGGCAACCGCATGATCAAACAGTTTTTTCTGTGCCTCATCTGAATTTTGAGCAAGATAGTCATAATCAACTAGCAGCGCCCGTCCTGCATTATTTGCCGCAATCTGATGAAGCACTTCATTGTCCTTTGCCACGCGTGGAACTAGATCAATAATCATTTGGTTAAGCGCGTCTAGATCCAGTTCTTTGCCTTCATACGGATCAACGTCTTTCATCCGCTTTGTGTCTCGGTGGTGATACACCGATGTGCTCCGCGCCACAGCGCGTGAAATACATTGATCCAAAACGGATTCACGGATGATGACAACCAGATTAACCGCGTCAAATTTTTCATAGGCCCAGTCGATAACAGACTGCATTGTCTTGCTTTTGTCTTTGTTGGCTGGCAGCCCTAGAAAATTACACAGCATGGGTGATTGACCAACCATCAATTTCACACCTGCTACATCGGGGTTGTCGTCTGCACATCCGTTTTCTTGCAAAAAATCTATGATGTCTTTTTCACTTCGCGGTAGCGGGCTGCCCTTCGCTTCGGCCTTTTTGTGTTCCCCGAACAAACGTTTAAAATGCTCTTTAGGCAATCCCAATCCGCCCAATCCGATCATATCTTTGCAAAGCAATGTCGAACCAGAGCGTTGCGTTGCCATAACCAAAGTCAATTTGTTCATTTCGAAACCTTTTTCAAAAACGTGTTTCAGTCAGCGTATTTTGGATTATCCAAAACATCGCGTAACACGGCATAGTCTTCTTTATTCAGCATCTCTCCCAAAAGATATTCGAAAAAATCTGATTTGATTTTTTCCGATCGATCGGTATCGATTAGTTTTCGTAAATATCTTTTTGCTCGTTTGTTTTCGGGTGTGATGTTATTACTAACCAGATGGTCATACAGCTTTTTTTGACAGTAATCTGCATTGCGAGACAGCGTATCATAATTGATGTTCAAGATGTCCGACTTGTTGTTCTTGATCACCGATAACAAGTCAGATTGCAATTCCCGCACAAGCGTCAAATTATCAAGAATGTTCTGGTTCAACAGCGTCCGGTCAATCTTGGCTTTTGCATATGGGTCTGTTTCTTTTTTACCCTTGGGTGAACGATGGTGAAACACATCGGTTACGCGCGCCATGGACCGTGAAATTGCCTGATCCATTATTGATTTACGCACAATCGAAACCAATGCAACTTGTTCAAATTGTGTACGCGCCCAATTGATAATTTCTTGCATCGCTTCTGCGCGATCTTCGATCAATTTCCCACTGATATTTTGATAGACCTGCGGCGCATAGGAAACCATCAATTTCACCGACCCAACCTCGGTTTGATTTTCGGTGCCCAATCCCGATCGCAAACTTTCCAAAACAGTTTCGATATCTGCCTTCATTTCGCGCCCAGCATTAAAAGCTGCGCGATCGGCGCGAACCATCGGCAACAGGTGCTCTCGTGGTACGCCAACACCACCCAAGCCTTCGATATCTCTACACAGCAATGTCGAACCGGAGCGCTGAGTCGCCAATATAAGAATAAGCTTTTTCAAAATTTCCCTACCAAACCCATTAACGTATGAGTTAAACCTTGCTATTGACTATTTTCTTGGCCAGACGTCTCGCAGCCTGTGCAACGCGTTTGGGCAATATTCCACCGCCTCGCAACACCCATTCAACCTGATTGCGCAATCTTTCGTGTCGATCTTTGACACGGTGAAGCTGCGATCGAAGCGCCTCCGCTTCTCGTGATTTCACATCCAATCTTTGGGCCAATTCGTTTTCGGGCAAATCACTGTATTTGGAAATATCCGGAATTCCACCGCCAACAAACCCCTTTTTGTTTATCGAAAATGATTTATCATATTCCGCATAGATCGGGTTATCTTCGTATCGATCCAGCGGCGTTTTTGGTATCGCAACTGGAATCTTTGCACCCTTATTCGCGGCGAGCATTTGTGATTTCATCGCGTTAAATTGCATCCGCAATTCATCACGCTCTTGCGCACGCGCGAATTTCATATCACGCTGTGAATCGCGATCTTTACGAAGCTTGTCCACCTGAGCCGTCAACCGCGCATGTTCTTCGTACATGCCATAGGAAAACAATAACAAATTGCGAAACACTGTTGGCCCGTAACGATAAAACGGGCGCACTTGGCGGATATTTTCAGCTTGGCGATTATACAATCTCAACGCCAAAAGTTTATCATTCAATTTGCGGCGCCAATAAAGAGGTTGTGGAATGGATTCACAAACACCTCCGTTCAAAGCGATGGAATGATACAGCTCTTTTTCATCACCCAGAATTCTGAAATCACCCGTAAATCCGCCAACTTTGTCAAAATCGGTGCGGCGTACCATCATATCCAGCGGTTCGGAATCCGCGTCAAAGAATGTGTAATTAAGATTCCCCAAAATCGGCATGCGCATAAATTCTGCGTTGGATGGCTGCGTTGGAACTTTGGATTTAAAATCATAACAAAAACCCGTCACAACACCGAGGTTTCGTGTTTGGGCAACCTTTACCAATTTACTCAGTGCGCCATCAAACAGCACGTTTCCTGAACGGGTAAGATAGATCAATTCCGCATCTGATCGTGCAATCGCATCATTCGCGCAGACACCGTAATCCAGACCCGGTGATTCAATATATTTCCAATTCAGCGCGGCAAAACGGCTGGTGATTTTTTTCAGATCCGCTTTGGCCTTTTGAACAATACTGCCGTCATCTACCAAATAAACATCAAAATTGCTGTAGTCTTGTTTTTCCAACGCTTTCAGGCTGTTTTTCAATCCGGCGATATCATCGCAATGCGTGACAACAACCGAAACCTTGGGCGTTGGTTTTTTTAACACAACCGGTTTAGTTTTAAATTTTGAAAGCGAATGATGGTATTGAATCCATGTTTCAATATTCTTATCATTATCAAACGAGCATTCAGCCACAACACCACCATTTTCCAGCGAACGCTCGATTTGGCGTGCCAGCGGGACGGGGTGAGGATCGCATAAAACATCGTCGTGATATTCTTCTTTCACTAATTCTGGGCTGCCGCCAGAATTTGATGCGACAAACGGAATTTGGCAAATCGCTGCTTCGTAAACCGCAAGCGACGAATTTTCGATAATGCTGGGCATCACCGCCAACCGATTACCAGAAAGCAAATAGCGCAGCGCGGGTTCTTGTTGGAAATCTGTCAGCAATTCAATTTCACACGGCCAGTCTTGGGAAATCTCTTTGATGAAATCCAAGACATCGACATCCGGGCGGCTTTGAATGCGTGCACCTGGTTTGCCCATAAAGGAAATTTTTGGCGGTAACTTTACGCCTTGTTGCACCAAGTTGCTGATCGCATCACAAAATACGGCCAAACCTTTGCGCGCTTCGAGGCGACCAAAGAACACGATTTCATCCACTGGCACACGCGTGCCAGGTGATACGTTGCGATCACCGATGATTTTTTTCAGATGCTCTATCGAAATAATATTTGGCTGCACAAATGTTGCATCGCGCTTCAATGCATAACCTTGGCTTGCCATCCAGCGCAGCAAATGTGCAGAGCCACCAATTATATGATCGCCAAGCTCTACCGATTTTTGTTCAATAAAAATCTTGTCCAGATCATCCAGCGTGCGCAGCGAGTGTGAACCATACAAACGATTCCACAGCCAAGGCGATGAACATTTCACCACAAAATGTGTGTCTTGGAACGCCAGCCCTTGTGATTTCGCCAACATGGCCAAATATCCAGATCCACGCCATTCTGACACATGCACCATGTCAAAATGGTGATCTTGTAAATAACGAAACATGTTGAACATTGGTGCGGTCCAACGATCGGACGCACCTTTGCATTTTTCTTCGGTATAGTAATCTTTGATCGGTACAAACTTTACACCAAAATCGGCATAATATTGTATCCACTCGTCAATCGTTCCCGTTTCACAATAAACGCCGCGCAAAAACAAAATGGTAACATCGAAACCTTGCTCGGCTAGAGTGCGCGCCAAAAATGAATAAGTCGTCCCGATGCCACCGTTGCGCACAGGGCCAACGATGTCTTCGGTTGCGATGCAGATTTTAGGTTTGTCTGTTTTAGACGTTAATAGTTTTAACGACGTTAAATCATTAAATTGTAAGTCCCAAGAGTCCGCCGCGGGCCCAACTAGATCACGCAGATCGGGTTTAATATTCACGTCCGAAATTGCTTCTTCCAGCAATCGAGACCCCAGTTTTATTTCCGTAGAAATTTTTGATGTATCAGACAAGTATCAACCCACATTCTCGTTTTTTGGCAGCTTATTTTGTTGAGTCAATTTGCGCAATCTCTTTGCGAATTTGCAAAATGCGCAATTCTGCTTCCATGATACCCATACGTGCCACTGCATCGCGATTTCGCAATTCGTTAACTTCTACTTTGCTGTGCAATTCTTCTACAAGCTTCTTTTGCGTAGCTTTCTTGTCTTCTAGTGTTTTTGTCATAACTTTAATCGCCCCAAAATTGGATTACCAAACAGTACATCATTGCCGACGATATAGTTGTTATCCCCGTAGGTTTAAAGATTTACTAACCAAGATTAGGGCAATTTTTTCGAAAAACCCAACGACACTTGAATGTTGAAACCCATTCAGCGCTGTGCGAAAAGGCATAAAATGAAACCGCGCGTTATGCGTAATAATTTTGGTGTTTAAATGGTGCAAGATAATCCTTTGATTTTAGTTGGCGGCTATGGCTTTGTCGGGCGCAATATTTTGGATGCGGTTTTGCAAGATCCCGCATTTTCGCAATTTCGACCACTTGTCATCGACAACCTAAGCAATGCGTGTTCAGGACATGAACAGTTGGGACTGCCAGAATGCATCGCCCATTATAATGATGCGACTGTGAAACCGTTCTTGGATCAACATGCTGATGCACCGCGCACGTTTATATTCTTGGCTGGTGAAACACGGGTGGCGGAATCCAAGGATCGCCCACTTGATTTCATCGATGCCAATATCAAAGACCCAGCGCAATTTGTGATGGAATCCGTGCGCGAGGGTGATCGATTCATTCTCATTTCTACTGCTGGTGCATTGTTTGATGGTACGTTTGAAATCAACACAGACAGCGTTTATTGCCCTAAAAATTTCTATGGCGCGTCCAAGGCCGCAGAAGAAATGGTTCTTGAAAAGCTGGTTGGTTTGCGCGGCGCTGAATTTTCGATTGTCCGTTTTACCAATGTTTACGGCACGCATTCAGAATTAAAGAAAAGCGCGATCCACGCGTTTACCCGCGCGTTGCTGCAAGATACATCTGTGACCATCAATGGCGATGGCGAACAACGCCGCGATTTTGTGTTTTCGGGCGATGTTGGCAACGGCGTTGCTACACTTGCAAAGCGCATGGCCAACGGCGATCATTTTGACAAGGTGAACATGATCGGAAGCGGTGAAACTGTATCGCTCAACGACGTGGTTGCCGCATTAGAATCCGCCGCGCAAAAGCCGCTTAAATATCAACGCGACGAAGCAAAAGAATTATTGGCAACGGAACCGCGCGAAGTGAGCGCGCGAAAATCAGATGTCGAAGTGTTGCTTGGTGAAAATATCACCAGCCTGTCCAGCGGATTGAAACAAACATTTCATTATTACCAAAACTTGCTGAAATAACCTGATGGCGGAGCAACGGCATAACAATGCTCCGCCGTTTAGCGTGCTTGCGGTTACTCACGCTGGGGAATCAGACGAAAATCTGAGACGGTTTTTTGACTCGTTGCGCACGCAAACCTTGCCTGCAAATGAAATTATCCTTGTGATTGACGGGCCGATCAACGACGCACGCAAAACATTATTGGCCGAACTTTCACACGCACTTCCGATGCGCCAATTCGAAACCGAAAAATCCTCGCATGGGATTAGCCTTAACTTTGGCCTGACGAAATGCCAACATGATTTGGTCATGCGCTGCGATAGCGATGATAACAACCTGCCACGACGGTTTGAAATTCTGCTCCAAGCCTTTCTTGCCAATGACGTTTCGGTCTGCTCGGGCCCAATCGAAGAATTTCAATCCGATGGCACGCGAAAAATTCGCGCTTTGCCAGCGGGGCGCATTACACATCGCAACCTATATTCGTTTTTCCGCAGCCCCATAAATCACAACAATTGTTGTTATTCAAAATCCGCAGTTATCGCCGCAGGCGGATACCAAGGTGGACGCTTGGAGGATTACAAGCTTTGGATCAATATGCTGCGCCAGCGCCACAGTTTTTATAATGTGGATGCAATATTATTGCATGCCGATGCTGAACGTCTTTCCTATCGCAGGGGTGGTGGTGATTTTTTGCGCGCTGAAATTCGCATGTTTATGTTAAACGCGCCGCGATTTTGGGGGCTTGGTGTGATCCCGTCGCTTGCAGCGCTTTTATTGCGGGCGCCGCTACGCTTATCTATGTCGCGGCCCATATTGGCGTTTTTCTATCAAACAATCCTGCGCCAAAAGGTTTAGCCATTTCATGACAAAACCCACACTTTATCTTCATATCGGGATGCACAAAACGGGGACGACGTTTTTGCAAAACATACTCGGACGCAATCGTGAACACCTATTGGAAAACGAAAGTCTTTTTTTTCCCGACTACGCAAGCGTTCTGAATGGGCAACTTACGACTCGCAGTGGTGCAAATTCAGGTCACGGCGCGTTTACACATCGCCGCCGACAGGCAGCCATTCATCAGCGCATAATAGATGACTGCAATAGGTTAAAGCCAAAGTCGGTTTTGATATCTTCTGAAAATTTCACCATTTGGCGCCGCAAGGTAACAGCAAAACAATATTTGTCTCGATTTCAATACTTTGATCGAATTGTTGTTATACTTGTTCTGCGCCGCCAAGACCGTTGGATTGAAAGTTATTACAAACAATTGCTCGACGGATTTATTGATTTTGAAATCCGCAGTATCGAGCAGTTTTGCGAAGACTTAGATGAACAGCTTTTTGACTACAAAAAACGTTTTCAACCGTGGTGCGATATCGTTGGGGCGAATAATTTTCGCGTTGGCTCCTATGACGATATCATCTCAGGGCCGGGCTTAACAACGTGGTTTTGCGATGAGCTTGGCCTATCTTCGGCATCCCGAGAATTTCTATCGTCGCAAGACGCACCACAATATCCAAGCGCAAGCGGATTAAATAGTTTTGCATTGCGCCTATTAAATAAGCTGGTCATCACGAACAAAGAAACACGCACAAAAATCGTTCGGGATTTGTATAATGCGGGTGAGGTTGAAAATTTTGATTTGTTACCAAAACATGTAGCCGAAAATTTGCGCGATAAATATAAAACGTCAAATGATTGGATTTCCAAAAACTGGATTCAGACCAAGACACCGGAGTTTTCGGAATGGAAAGCATTGCATTACACCGACACCCCCACGCCAAATACGCAACATGCCAATCTCATAAAAAAATTGGATGCGCTTGCAGATTCAATTGAACAGCATTGCGGGCCCAGTGCACGCGCACTCGCATTTCGAGATCTCGATAAAATCCTAGCGACGAACGGATCTGACACCAATTTTCCACAACGCATCAAAACCGTGAATGACGATTTGCGTCGCGCCTGTAAAATTCTTCAAGCGCGGCTTGCAAACAGTTCGAAACGCTTCTTAATTGCTGACCTCTCGCGGCAATTGAAAAAAGTCGGCGTGTCATTGTGGCGTCGCCTAAACGGCTAATCTCAACGCAATGATCGAGCAATCTTATTAATTACTCGTTGCCCGATATTGGGCACGCTAGTTTTTGGTTTTTCCAAATAGGTAAACCCACAATTCGCATTCCATTTCTCTTCCAGCAACTTAACTGTTTCGCGATAAAGTAATGAATATTCTTTGGGCGCAATTCCCCCTGAATGCCACGGTTTTTTCTTTCCTGAAAAATGAAAAATTTCGGCGTCTTTATGTTCATCTTTAATTTTTTGAATTTCAGAGGTTTCAGCATAACTGGAATAGAAAAACTGGATCATGTAATTAACCCTGCTGGTTAATAGCATCTTTTTACCGCTAAATACGATATTCACCGCGTCCTGATCACGTTGAACCAAGGCCGTTGCATCGGTCTTCAACATTTCCAAACTACGTAATGCACGGTTTTTGTATTCTGGATGATTCATGTTTAGTACCAACAATCCAGCATTGAGGTAATCCAAAATGTTTTCCTCACCACCAGCGATATTCACAAGACGGTTCATTTTATCCGCTGAAATTGATTTCGGATTATATTTGATTCGTATCGCGGCGCTATCGCTTGCCCCGGCTATGATATTATCCCCCATATCCATGTCGAACAAATAGGAAATGTCTTTCATGACCAACATATCACTATCGATATAAATCACCCGCCCGGATTGAATGTGTTCTGGCAAATATAGTCGTGAAAATGTTGCGCGCTTTTTGTCCTTGATACCCACATCGCGATCCAACTTAAGTGTTTCGTCACAAATATGTAGCTGTAGATTTTTGAACACATCAGAAAGCGAATTCAAATGTGCAAAATCTTCGGGTAGCAAACTATCGACAAGCAAAAAAATCCGTACCGGTTGGTTTGGATCCATTTTATCCATCACCGACAAAATACAAGCATACGCAGGCTTTACGAAGTTGCGATCACATGCCATTGCAAATTGATATTTGACGGGGTTTCTGGGCAAGACAGGATATTCAGGGCAAATATCAAAGCTGCTAAACCCTTTGACATTTTTTGCAGAATACGGCTGATCAAAATCAGTATCAGCCAAATTTGGTGAAAACAAATTTCCCTTACTTTCAAGTCGGTCAATTTGGTTCTGAGGCAAGACAAATAATGAGCGATACAGTCGTTCCAGCTCTACCAAACCATTGGTGTATGCATTCGCAAATAGCGTCAATTGTTGACGACGCTTTTCGCGCATTCCCCGCGCAAGCGTTGTGCCGATAAGGCGCTGCGTCCACTTTGCCCGCCAGGTTTCAATATTCCCGCAATCAAAATGAAGAATATGGCCAAACGAGGATTCAAGCTTTGATACCTTTAATTCATCGTTCTTGGGGTTGGGCCGATGCACACCAATGGATGCGTAATTCGCAGGGATTTTGTAAATCGTTTTCCCAGTTGTGTATCCAAAAAAACCTTTGCGTTGCAGGGATGTATGCTTGCCCTTTCGCACACCGAACCATGTGTTGGCAACATTGCGTTTCAAAAAGATATCTGCCCCAAAAGGGTTCGTGACATCGCTGGTTGGGGAATGGCGTGCCTCGACCACGCTTAACATGAATGATCCAAAATTTTCGGGCTGTTTATCCAACAAATCAGCAAGTGGTTGGGGCGCATAGACAAGCTCGTCACTGTCAATCGATGCAAGGTATCGAACACCCATTTCTTTGGCTAAATCAAGGCTCGTTTTCAAAGCAAACATTTGTTTTGCCTCGACACTTATAACGCGCCCTTTGATCCGTGTTTTCCAATAGTCCATTGTGCAATGCGTAATGGAAACCCGTGGATCAGACGAAAACAATTCTGAATAATCGTTTAAGGGACGATCAAGATAGATGAAAACATGTATAACCCCTTGATTTAAGTGCCAGTTTACGACGTTTACCAACTGATCCATCACACCAGCATGGGTTAAAGTTATTGCAATGCCAGACAACGGACGGTTCGTCATAATAATCCCTCAAATTTAGCCCGTTTTACTGGTAAGCGTCGCCATTGCAAAGTAATAACAATATAAATAATTTGCTCATAATTCTTAAGCAAAGCTCCCAATATAGAGAATTTATAATGGCCAAACTTACCCTGTTAATCGCAACCCAAAGATCTGGAAGCACGCTCTTAAGATCGGACATCCAAGATTTGGGCGGAATGGGTGTACCTGGTGAGCATCTGATGCCACTGATCCGCAAAGACAAGAAAGCATTCAAACAAGGCGGTGATTTAACGGTCAGCGAACAGGATGTCATCGATTTGATCGCGAAAAAGGGCGGGGACGATAATTCACCTGATGTCTATGGGTTAAAGCTCATGGTGTCATACGCAGATCACGTAAATTGGATGTTGGGTGGTGAAAAGGAAACCCACCCCGTGCAAGCGGCGCAAAATGTAATTGATTGGGCTTATCGCACATATGACGCTGTTAATTTGGTGTCCGTTGTACGCCCATCTATTTTGGATCAATCAATATCGCGTGCGATGGCAAAAACGACTGGCATGTATCATATGCCACAAGGTGATGGGGCATATGACCCCTATGCTCAAACTGAAATAGACGATGATCTGTTAAATTTTGCTATCTGGCGCGAGGTGCCAATTGTGATTAATCACATGCGAAACTTACAGTCCATTCTCGACGCGAACCAAGACAAAGTATTGAAGATCGAATTTCGTGAGTTGACCAAAAACCAAACGGAATCCAATCTTCGCATTGTCGAACATGCCCGCAAATTTGGGTTTGAACCACATAAAAACCTTGCCGAAAGAAAATTGAAAAAGCTGATCAAAAAAGAGCGTTCAGAGCAAATAAAGCAAAACTTTTTCAACTTTGCTCTTAATCAAGGATTTGGAGTTGAAAACTTTGAGATGATCAAATCAATTCTAAAGTAGCCTATGATAATTGCGCCGACAAATGTTGGGCAAATGCACGCATATAGATCACGCCGTAAGCTTCGTTCATATGTGCCCGATCGCCACCATTTCGTTTACTCTGTGTGGATGTGGGTTGCTGACGAGCAAATTTTTCAGATGTGGAAAATTCGGAGTTACGCGTTTCTTTTGGTTGGGCAAACACCGATACATCTATTTCCGATAATACTTCTGATAACATATTAATTCGATCGTCAAACGCGATCGCTTTGTTGTTCCATTGTTGAATGTAATCATCAAAATGCGCTTTTAGCGGATTAGGCGAAAACCAAATCGGTTTTTG
Organism: Paramylibacter ulvae; assembly: GCF_014652655.1. GTDB lineage: Bacteria > Pseudomonadota > Alphaproteobacteria > Rhodobacterales > Rhodobacteraceae > Amylibacter > Amylibacter ulvae. The sequence goes on along the minus strand of NZ_BMZF01000002.1, from coordinate 249,494 downwards.
TGTTATTTGACGCAACCGCAACACAACAACGGCACCCACGCTTGTTTTGAAACCATCTTCCATAAGCAGTTTTTTAACAGCAGCTGACAGGCGATTATCTTCTGCAAATATTTTTTGGCCACCGATTACAAAAAATGCATCATACGCGTTGGAATCAATGCTATCCAATCCGTTTGAAGACAATTCAAGTTTTGATTTTAGTTCGTCATTATTTGCAATTAACTTGTCTTCGCTGATCTCTAGCTGACCAAGTGTTCTACGTGCAGAGCTGAAAAACGTAACCGACACATCTGGAAACTCTTCGCAGATAACGTCCCAACCTTATTTGAGCGCGCCAGCATGGCTATTCCCGATCAACGCAATTTTTTTCACGATATTCTCCAGCTAAACACCATCACGGATCGTTATTTCATCGTGCTTAACAAAGCGGACATATATAATGCACCATAATCACCGTTCATATGGCTTTTCTCATTTTTGCCATGGCTTAGTTTTTTTGGGTTCGCGATTTTTAGTGGCTTTTTACCCAACGCAATACGCTTTTCATTCCGTTTTTTCTTTTCTTCGATTACATCGTTGAGTTGCGCAGAACGTAAACGCGCAGAAGATTTCGCATATTTTTCAACCGTCGAAAATTCAGAACTTCGCGTTTTAACGGGCTGTGAAACCACAGTTACAGAATGTTCTTGCGCAACCTTTTGAACGGCATCGATACGTTGGGCATAACTAAGCGACATTGATTTAAACTCTTTGACGAATGCCTTGGACTGTGCGCGCAATGGATTGTGGCCCAGATAAATTGGTTTGTCGGTCGCGGAGCGCAACAGTTTTGCCAAGTTTCCGCCAACAGTGTTTTCAAAACTATCCGAAGCGATGGTTGATTGAACTGCGGTTGAAGTACGCTTATCCACTGGAAAAATCTTCCAGCCCCCGACAATGAAAAATGCATCATATTGTTCAGGGTCAATTGCCGATACACCGTTTGAAAATTGTTCCAATCGACGCGCCAACACGTCATTGGTCGGAACCAATTTTCCATCTTTCAATTCCATATCCTGCAACGCTTCACGAGCCGCAGCAAAAAATGTAATTTCGACGTCTTTGTGCTTTTTTGAAATTGAATCCCAGCCCAATTTCAATGCACCAATGTGGCTATTACCAATTGCGGCGATCTTCATTTTTTGTCTCCGAAAGCGGCCAATAGTTCTTCTTCGCAAACCAATTCGTTTGCTTCTTCTTTGCGTTTTGCGGCGCGCTGTGTGCGTTCGGCTTTGTCTGCTTTGATTTTTTCAACATCAATACCAAGCCCTGCAAAGAAATTTGCCATCACATGATCAACACCACGTTGTTCTACGCTGCGAAGGTTTTGCGCAAAAAATTCACCGCGAAACGGAAAGCTACTGATGATTTCATAAGACGGGAAATAATCAACATTGCGACGATTGGTTGCAATATCACCTGCAACCGCTCGTAGTATCGATTTTGAATGCATCGTTGCGACCAGAACATGATTTCCAGACATGGTTGCGGTTAACGGAACAGGTGAAACCGTCAACAAGAACCGCAACGCGCGATTTGCTTCTTTCATCAGTTTCAGCGCATCCGTCAAATTTTTGTGGATCAACTTGTAATCCTGATTCACAAAAGTATGTTCCTTTTCATCAAAATCACCGGCAACCGTACCTGGGCACATTGGATATTCATATCCACCTGATTTATTGATCCAGCTTTCGGTTAAGCCCAATGTGAACACAAATATTTTTGAATCAACAATCGCGGCTTTGAATGCCTCGATACACATGTCACGCGATGCAATCATTTCATCAACACTGGCAAAACCGTTTGGCTCTACACGTGGGCGGAACGGGTCATAAATGCGCCCATCTTTTTCCCAATATTCCGCTGGTGGTTTTTCCTTGCCCAGCGCCCATTTTGTCCACTGTAACAAAAGCGATGTCGTGTAAATATTGCCAGTACGGCAAGTAAAAACACCATAATTATACAATAGTGCGTTTTCATCGGACAAACCGTCAGGTGTCGGTTCCGTATTGTTCCAGCGAAACCCGTTTTTGGTGAGCGCTTTGCTAAAGTGTTGCGCGAAGCACGATCCAAATGTTGCAACTTTGCTGCTTGGTTTAATCGGGAATTTTGGGGACCAAAGCTCGGATATTTCGAGCATGTCACGTTTGCCAACTGCGGGCGCCCAAAACGCCCTTTGATCTAGGTTTTGATACGGGTTCATAATGCTTCCTATCTGGATGCTCACTTAGTTAATTACTTAAATCCAGATTTAAACGATCTCGTACTAAAAAGAAAAGCACCATTCCTTCTACTTTGGGTTATTCACACAACTAACCTTACGGACTGGCGGTGAACACATCGTCGGATAGTTCCGCAATGGTTATCGCATCTACCGTTAAGATGTCTCTGTTTCCAAAATTAAAAACCACATTCCCGTCAACTTCAGCGGCGTAATCCCATACATTACCAACCGCGATGTCGCTAAGATCGAGCAAATCGATATCATTTTGGAAATCGAAAATCTGATCATTGTTATCACCAGTTTGGTAAATAAATTCGTCAGCGCCTGATCCTCCAAAATATTGGTCACGCCCTCCAGCCCCACCATATATTATGTCATCACCAGATCCGCCGTATAAAACATCACGCCCAGATCCGCCGTAAATGATGTTATTTCCCAATTCACCATCCAGAATGTCTGCACCGTTCCCACCAAAAATGGTATCATCATCTTGTCCGCCACGAATGTCGTCACGCCCGCCTTCACCCCACATGGTGTCGTCTCCGGTTCCGCCATAAATGGTATCACTTCGTGAATTGCCGTTTAAATAATCGCTCCCTGCGCCACCAAACAGTTCATCACCACCCGCAGCTGTTTCGATAATATCATCGCCATCACCACCTTCGACGATGTCAGATCCTGAACCGCCAAAAATGAAATCATCACCATCCCCAGCGTAAACGACGTCATGGCCATCTTGCGCGTAAATGGTATCGTTTCCTTCAAGACTATAAATCGTGTCATAGCCTGTATTGGCCCGAATATAATTATCGGCCTCATTGCCAGTAACCGTATCGTTGCCGCGCCCAAGATAGAGATTTTCAATCACCGTATCGGTGAAAATCACCATATTGCCAACCAAACCATAAACATCCGAGATACCACCACCGCGCATATCAATATTTTGATCCGCAGCCGTATTGATCAAACGCAATGTATCAATGCCGCCGTCATCAATAATGGTAAATGTAACAGGGCCGCTGGCATCAATGATGTCGTCATAATAATTGCCAGCATTCCCATTTTCACCATATGTGGTGTTGCCGGTGCGGATTGTATTGCTGTCGCCGTATAACAATTGTGCTGCGTGAATATCCGCGATCATCGGCGTCACAACAAATGCGCGAGTGGCGTCGATATATGTATTTTGGGTCTGTGAAAAATACGACATGACCGTCATCTGCCAGCTGTCGTTCAAAAACTCTGCGTGAGTTTCATATGTGGTACCACCACTTTCATAGTGCCCTGGATGCGCAATACCCAATGCATGTCCAATTTCATGGATATAGGTTTGAAACCCATAATCACCGATACCGCTGCCGTAAGTATCGATCCAAGATTGATCAACATGCACAAATCCCGATAAGATATAACCGCCCGATGATGACCACCCGCCAACTGGCCCGCCCGAAGTATCGGAAAAATCCAGTTGCGCCGCGCTAGCAGAGTTTACAAACGTAAATTCAATCCCCGTCACACTTGTCCAAGCTCCCAATGCCAACATTGCCACTTGTTGTGATTCATTGCTCATCCCAGAAATGTGAACGCTAATGGAATCGCCGGCACTCACATTCCATCGAACAGGCGTTGCCGCACTATCCCAACCTTCATCAATAATAAATTCTGCAACTTCGATCGGCGTCCATTCAGTAATCATATTCAATTTTCCCGTTTGTTGGCAATCACGTGGGTTTACTATTATTTATAACTTTGCTTGGGGCAAGCATTGCATACAATTATGGCGTGATTGGGCCAAATAAAAAGGCGCGAAAACATCGCGCCATTTTAGTGGTTATAGAACATTATTACAAAATTTCGGGTGCCATCGCTTCGATTGATGCGCCACCGTCAAATACGATATTCGCGTATTTTTCGACCTCTGGTAGCGTGTGTTTTGCAAACACTTGCGCAAGCGAGATTTTGGCATCAAGGAATGTTTGATCCCATGTGCCAGAATTCATCGCATCCTTTGCTGCAATTGCGGATTTCACGCTCATCCAGCCACCCGTTAATGTTCCCATCATCATCAGATACGGCACAGAAATTGCCGCCGCTTCACGTTGAGACAGGGTGTTTGACAGGATAAATTCAACCGCGCGTTGGGCTGTTTTGGTACCGCGCAAAACATCCGCCGCCGCATTGGCGATATTCGCATCGTCAACTTTGCTCGCGGTTTCTGCATCGGTTTTGATTTCGGCCAACAATGAATTCACGGCCTTGCCACCATCGCGTAGCGTTTTGCGGAACATCAAGTCATTGGCCTGAATTGCAGTTGTGCCCTCGTAGATCGGCAAAATACGCGCATCACGATAATGCTGTGCCGCACCAGTTTCTTCGATAAAGCCCATACCGCCATGCACCTGAACCGCATCAGATGTTAGGTTCAACGAACGTTCGGTTAACCAACCCTTGATGATTGGCACCATCAATGATGAACGCTCTGCCCAGAATGCCTTGTCATCGCCCGTTTCATAATGTGCACGATCCAATGCCGCCGCGCCGTATAGTGACATGCCGCGCTGGCCTTCGATTTCGGCGCGCATTGTTGCCAACAAACGCATGACGTCGGGATGGTGATCGATGGTGTCTTTTTCATTGCGATCCAACGGGCGGCCCTGCACACGTTCGCTTGCGTATTCTTTCGCCTGATAAAACGCACGATTGGAAATGGACAGCCCTTGGATACCCACGCCAAAACGGGCGTGGTTCATCATGCCAAACATGATTTTCAAACCTTGGTTTTCTTCGCCAACCAAATACCCGATTGCGCCTTTGTCTTCGCCAAATTGCAACACTGCTGTTGGGGATCCGTTGATACCCAGTTTATGTTCGATGGAAACACATTTCACATCATTGCGTTCACCAAGGCTCCCATCGTCATTGACCAAGAATTTTGGTACGATAAATACGGAAATGCCGTTAACGCCTTCGGGCGCACCTTCGGCACGGGCCAAAACCAGATGCACAATGTTTTCAGCCATGTCATGTTCACCATAGGTGATGAAAATTTTCTGACCTTTGATGCGATAATGATCGCCTTCTTTCACAGCCGTCGATTTGATCGCGGCCAAATCCGTGCCTGCCTGTGGTTCGGTCAGGTTCATCGTACCTGTCCAACGACCCTCTGCCATTGGCGGAAGGAATTTTTCTTTTTGCTCTTGGCTTGCGGATACTGTCAACGCATGTGTCAAACCTTGGGTAAGCAAGTGACACAAAGAAAACCCCATATTCGCCGAATGAAACATTTCGCCAACAGCCGCGGAAATTAAATGTGGCAATGCTTGGCCGCCGAATTCTTCGGCGATTTCGATGCCGTACCACCCACCCGCGGACAGCGCATCATGTGCTTTTTTGAATCCATCCGGCGTTTGAACGGTAAAATCGGAATTCCACTTTGATCCTTGAATATCGCCTGAATTATTGCACGGTGCCAATTCTTCGCGTGCGATTTTTGCCGCTTCGCTTAATACCGCGTCAACCAGATCGGGGGATACATCAGCAAAGGCATCAAGATGGCTGATTTGATCCAGCCCAATCGTGTGCTGGATGGCAAATCGCAAGTCATTTTCGGATGGATCGTACATGGTCTATTCCTTTGGGATTATTCAAATTTGCACATTTATCCGACAGTGCGTTTCAAAAAGAAACAATTACGCAGCGGACTTTGCAAAAGGTTATAGAATAAACCGCGGATCATCCACAATATCAAGTCCCGGAAACACCACGCGCTCCAAATCATTTGGCGCAATTCCAAATAAATGGCGCATTGCAATCGCGCCATAGCTGCGCACATCCGCTGTGGGCATTAAATCGCGATTGTTGAACAGGTTTTCATCCGCAAGCCCCGGCCATTTTCCATAAACCTTTCCACCGCGAATTGCGCCCCCCGCCATTAACATCGCACCACCCGTGCCGTGATCGGTTCCCTGTGTTCCGTTTTGGCGCACGGTGCGGCCAAATTCGGTCATGCACAGCACGGCCGTTTTATCCCAATTTGCGCCTAACTTTTCGCGCAATGTCAAAATCGCTGTGCTCAGTTGAGACAACGGTTTTTGAATAATAACCTTTTGATTGCGATGCGTATCCCATCCACCAATTGAAAACGCAGCGATGCGGCTGTCTTCGTTCAAACGATCGGCGGCAAATTCCGCCAATGCACCTGCGCGTTTTGCCAGTTTAATCGCTTGATTATTCGCTTTCATCTGGTCTTGCATGCTGTCCATTTCGTCCATCATGCCATCCATATCACCAATGGCCATCAAATCTTCGGTCAATTCAATCGCCACCTCTGCGGATGCGTGGAACAGCGGGTCGGATTCATACATGCGGTTTAACAATAATTGCCCTTGGGCAGACATCAACAAACTCCGCCCTGGCGCCCAAGATGCGTGTGGCGCGTCGCCTTGCAATAACAACAAATCATCCTGCCCAACGGCATATGCCGTTTCGGTTTCGACGTTTGGCACCAGCGTTAACATACGGTTCAACCAACCGCTGGTTCCCATGCGGCGGCGCTCATCCAAACTGGCATAACCTGCTTCTAATAAATCCTGCCCGTCAAAATGGCTGCGTTTATTGCGGTATGGCGTGGAAACAGAATGGGCAAAGGCAAGCTGTCCTTGATCCCACAACGGGGAAAGATCGCTCAAACCGCCGTGCATTCCATAAAAACCATCCAAATCAATTGCATCGGTTTTTGCCAAATCGGGGCGATGTTGCGCAAACATTTTATCCCCATAGGGACGCACAACATCCAACCCATCCATCGCTCCGCGCAACACAATCACAACCAAGCGATTGTCCCACGGTGTGGATGCAAATGTAACGGGGGTTACCAGCGGGCTTGCCGCTGCGGAACAGCCCAGCGCCGCAGTGTTTAACAAAAACTTGCGTCTGGTTTGATCGTTCATCGCTTATCTCCTGTTAAAATCAGGAGAGGCAAGAATTAGTGCCAATCCTTCGATCTTGGATTCTGCACGCGCCGCCGCCAAATGAATGTCTTTGCTGGCATCTCGCCCAACCGCTTGCGTCACAAATGCGCGTGGATCGACATCCCCATCCATCGTTTCGGCCATTTGCATCGCAAATTGCACACGCCCTGCCAATCCCGCTGGTGTAATCCAGTGTTCGCCATCTTCTGGCCAACCATCGGGCCCATCAGGTTGCAAAAAATTTTGACCCATAAGGCGCATGGGGACATGTGTTTGTGAATTAAATCGCCCGCGTTTTAGTGCCAAGATACCTTGACCTGACCCACCCAATGCACGATGCACGGAGACCACAAAATCAAACGGCTGTTTCACCTTGGCACGCGGCGTTTCCCACGCCGATGTATGAGATAACATCGCGCTGTAAATTTCGTGCAGGTTACCGTCACTAGCCAAGTATTTATCTGCCATATGTTCAATCAAATCTTCAGATGGCATATCTGAAATAAAATGAACCGCTAGTTTTCGCGCCAAATGTTTAGCCGTTATCGGATTCACTGAAATATCGCGCAAAAACTGTTTAATATGGCGAAGCTCTTCTTCCTCCCCGCCATATGATTTACCCAGAATATATTCCGTTCCTGGCTCTGCAAACACAGGGTTATATCGCACACCCTTGGCATTCACCCGCAATCCTGTCAGCAATTCCGCCAATTCACGCACATCCGTTTGTGAATACCCACCACCCACACCCATGGTGTGTAGCTCTAACATTTCACGTGCTAAATTTTCATTTAGCCCCTTATTTTTACGCTTTTGCGCAAAATCGCTATTGGGGCCGATTGAACTGCTTTGATCCAGATATTCCAACATCGCAGGGTGTAAATTAACAGCCATCAACATGTCGCTAAATTTCCCCGAAAGGTTGGGGCGGATTGCGGAATCTATCATTGTCGGCATCAATACGCCCAGCTTGCGACCGCGCGCCGACACCGAAAAATGATCTGTCCAAAACCACGACAACCGTTCGCGAAATCCGTCCGTGCTATCAACCGCGCGCGCAAATAGATTTCGATATGTCTGCTGTGAAAGTTGGCGAACAATCTTTTTTTGTGACTTAACCATCGCGGCCCCATCGGCCGCTCCGGTTTTTTCAACTTTTCGCGCCGCCGCAAAATCGGACAGCGCGTTTAATCCTTGATCGGTCGAATACAGTGGGAACTTTATCGCAAATGTATCCACCCCGTTCAACTGAGCCAGAACAGAGCTTAGGTCTTGTGGGTTTGGTTGATTTGGCGACAAACCAAATCCAAAACGAATTGCAGCCTGTTCATCAATTTGCAAAACCATCACTCCTAATGTTTCGCGATACATAAGCATTATACGAAACAAATTCATCTGTCCGTCGAAATTTCGCGCCATATGGTTGCGAAACCCCACCCGAAAAACCGCTTTTCGCGGCGCAGCAGTTTGGGTATCGTCACGCGAAACACTATTGGGGAATGTTTGTGTCTGCATCGAAATCAACCGTCACACCAATGATGGCGCAATTTTTGGAAATCAAATCTGAATATCCTGATGCGCTATTGTTTTATCGCATGGGTGATTTTTACGAAATGTTTTTCGATGATGCTGTTCACGCGGCCGAAGCATTGGACATCGCACTCACAAAACGCGGCAAACATAATGGCGATGATATCCCAATGTGTGGCGTTCCACATCATGCCGCTGAGGGGTATTTTTTAACTCTGATCCGAAAGGGTTTTCGCGTTGCCGTTTGTGAACAACTGGAATCACCAGAAGAGGCGAAAAAACGCGGTTACAAATCTGTTGTGAAACGCGGTGTTGTGCGGCTCGTGACGCCTGGTACCTTGACCGAAGACAGCCTCTTGAATGCGCGTCATCATAACTATCTTTGCGCCTGTACAGAGGTGCGTGGTGAATTTGCACTGGCATGGACCGATGTTTCGACAGGTGATTTTTTGGTGCAAAGTTGTCCGCGCATTGCGCTTGGGCCATTGCTCGCACGCCTTGCCCCAAAGGAAGTGTTGATCACCGATGCATTGGGCCAAGAATTGCACGAAATCATAGAAGACGCAGGTGCTGCGATCACTGAACTTTCACCCGCGAGCTTTGATAGCACAGCGGGAACTGATCGTTTGCAAAAACAATTCGGTGTTAAATCATTGGATGGGTTTGGCCAATTTGCCCGCGCTGAACTGGGTGCGCTTGGCGCAATCGTCGATTACCTTGCCATCACGCAAAAAGGCAAATTACCCTTACTGCGCCCGCCAATCAAAGAAAGCGCAAATACCGCGATGCAGATTGACGCCGCAACACGGCGCAATTTGGAAATCACGCACAATTTGTCCGGTGGTCGCGATTCAACGTTGCTGCGCACGATTGACCGCACTGTCACAGGCGGTGGAGCACGTTTGCTGGAACGCCGATTGACCGCACCTTCCACCAATATCACCACGATAAATGCACGCCTTGATGCCGTTGGCTTTTTTACACAAGCCACCACCGCGAAAGACATCGCTCGTGACGCATTGAAACAAACACCAGATATGGATCGTGCATTATCACGCATATCCCTCGATCGCGCGGGCCCACGTGATTTATCCGCCATTCAAAAGGGTTTGGAACAGGGCGCACAACTGGCAAACGCTTTGTGTGCAGATGAATTGCCACAAAACCTGATTGATGCTTGCAATGATTTGCAAGGTCACGACGAACTGTTCAACGCACTTGGCGCGGCACTTGTACTTGAACCACCGCTATTGGCACGCGACGGTGGGTTTGTTGCCGATGGATATAACGGTGAACTCGATGAAGCTCGCAAACTTCGCGATGAAGGGCGCAAGGTTATTTCAGCACATCAAGCGGAATACAGTACCTTAACTGGGATCAATGCCCTAAAAATCAAACACAACAATGTTCTTGGGTATTTCATTGAAACGCCAGCAACCCACGCGTCAAAAATGCTGAGTGATAAATTTTCGGACAAATTCATTCACCGTCAAACAACAGCAAACGCCGTTCGATTTACCACGGTTGAATTATCAGAGCTCGAAACCAAAATTTTGAATGCGGGTGGTCGTGCATTAGAAATTGAAAAACAAATATTTACACAACTTTGTTCATCCATATTGGAACAATCTGATACGGTATCCGTTGCCGCCAAGGCTTTGGCTGAAATTGATCTTTCTTCCGCACTTGCCGATTTGGCAAATGGCGACGATTGGGTACGCCCGAAACTATTAAATGATCGCACGTTCAACATCGTTTCTGGCCGCCACCCCGTTGTTGAATCCGCGTTGCGGCGCGATGGTAACCATGCGTTCGTGGCCAATGATTGTGATCTAAGTGCTGATGGCACCGATGCAAAGCCCGCTTGGCTGTTAACGGGTCCAAACATGGCGGGTAAATCGACATTCCTGCGCCAAAACGCGTTAATCGCATTGCTTGCCCAAATGGGAAGTTTTGTGCCCGCAGCAAGCGCCGAGATCGGAGTTGTAACGCAATTATTTAGCCGCGTTGGCGCATCGGATGATCTTGCCCGCGGGCGTTCCACATTCATGGTTGAAATGGTTGAAACCGCCGCGATCCTGAACCAAGCAAACGATGGCGCCTTGGTTATATTGGATGAAATTGGTCGCGGTACGGCCACTTATGATGGGTTGTCAATTGCGTGGGCTACATTGGAACACCTGCATGACGTAAACAAGTGCCGAACATTATTTGCAACGCATTATCATGAACTTACAGGTCTTACTTCACAGCTTTCTGGTCTTATGAACGCCACCGTATCTGTGCGCGAATGGGAAGGTGACATCATTTTCCTTCACGAGGTAAAACGCGGTGCTGCTGATCGTTCATATGGTGTACAGGTTGCCAAACTAGCTGGATTGCCTGCTGCCGTTATTGAACGCGCGCGATCAGTATTGGAAAAACTCGAAGACGGTGCTGCATCTGGCGGCGGCAAAACACAGTCATTGCTGGATGAATTGCCATTGTTCAACGCCACCCCAACACCAGCACAGCCAGCAGCAAAAGAATCCGAAATCGAAAATGCGATACGTGATATTTTGCCAGACGAACTAACGCCCAAAGATGCACTTGCTCTGATTTACGAACTACGTGGCAAACTGGATTAAACCCCAGCCTTCATTTTGTTCAAATAACCAAAAACTACAATCCCGGACCAGCCGTGCCAGGCGTTAAATCTTGACCAAAACACATCCGATTACCGTCCAGATCAATCACTTCTAAATCGCGACAGCCATAAACCTGATCCACTAATTCGCGTGCAAGTTCAATACCATTTCCTTGAATATGATCCGAAAACGCATTGATATCATTGACATAAAAATACGAAACCCAGTTTTCACCAGATCCACGTGCATCCGTATCACGCATCAATCCAACGGTAATCGTATCCAAATGAACGATGGCAAAATTTACGCTGCCATCGTCGTTATTCCAGTGTCCCGCAATATCAAATCCCATTCCCGCGAAAAAATCAGCAGATTTCAAAACATCCTTTACGGATAATATCGGCATTGATCTTTGGCCTTGGGACATGATTTCGCTCGCTTAAGTTGGTGATCCTGATGATACGCCAACTTGTGCAGGGCGCAAAAGTTTTTCTGCGATCATGAAACCTTCGTTCATCACCTGTGCAACGCAACCTTTGTCCACACCAGGGACGGGGGCTTCGTACATTGCTTCGTGAATTTCGGGGTTAAATTTTACGCCGACTTCTGGAACGATTGGCACGATTTGATGTTTTGCAAATACGCTGATCAATTCACGTTGAGTTAATTCGATACCCTCAAACAAACCTTTGTTTGCTGCACGCTGTTCGTCTGTCGCATGTTCCAATGCGCGTTTCATATTGTCGTACACAGGCAATAAATCACGGCCCAGCTTGCGCCCGCCATAAATTTCCGCATCACGGCGATCACGTTCGCCGCGTTTGCGTTGGTTTTCTGCCTCTGCCATTGCGCGCATCAAACGATCCTTTAGGTCTTCGTTTTCTGTTTGCAACGCAACAACTGCATCGTCATCGGTTTCTTCTTTTGGTTCCGCAATCGGTTCGGCGTCTTCGTCCAAAAACCGTTCCAAATCTTTCATTTCTTCGTCCAAATCAATCTTTGGTTTGCCGTTTGTATCCGCCATGTTTCAGCCTCTTAACATGCGCCCAACCAATTGGGCCGTATAATCCACAATGGGCACGATCCGCCCATAGTTCAACCGCGTGGGGCCAATTACGCCGACCGCACCGATCACTTTTCGATCAGCATCCATATACGGTGAAACCACCAATGACGACCCCGAAAGTGAAAAGAGTTTGTTTTCAGAGCCAATAAATATTTTCACCCCATCACCCGCATCCGTAAGATCCAAAAACTGGGCGATATCTTTCTTGGCTTCTAGATCGTCAAACAACTGGCGAATGCGCGCCATATCTTCTTCGCTTCCAGCATCAGTTAACAAGTTCGAACGACCACGTACGATCAATCGTTCCTCGTTATTTGCATCCTTACTCCAGACCGCAACGCCAGCGGTGATCAGATTTTGCGCCAGCGCATCCAATTCAGATCGACGCGCCGATATTTCACGTTCAACAATTGATTTCAGTTCGCGCACGGTATGCCCAGCCACCATCGCATTCAAAAAATTTGCAGCCTCGCGCATTGCTGATGGTGTTTGGCCAATAGGGGGCGTGAATACGCGATTTTCCACATGCCCATCTTCGGTTACCAAAACGACCAATGCACGATCAGGGGCAAGGCTGACAAATTCGATGTGCTTTATTGGTGATTCTGTTTTTGGCGCCATCACCACCGAAGCGGTGTGCGTAAGACCAGATAACAATGATCCGGCATGATCCAATAGGGATGAAATTTCGCTTTCATCTGACATCTGTTTATCAATTTCACGCCGCTGCGCACCACCCAGATCGCCGACCTCCATGAACCCGTCAACAAACAGACGCAGGCCAAGTTGTGTTGGGATGCGCCCGGCACTAATATGAGGGCTGTTTAACAAACCCAGATGTTCCAAATCCTGCATCACATTGCGGATGGTGGCAGCGGACACTTTTTCAGACAAGCTCCGCGTTAACGTGCGCGATCCAACAGGGTCGCCCGTTTCCAAATAAGATTCCACCAACAAGCGAAAAACTTCGCGGCTGCGATCTGTCATATCATTGGTTGGGTTCGTCGTGTTCACGTCAAATACCACATGGTTTATGCCTTACGTTCCTAAAAACTCCGTGCGCATTGGTCAATCTGGATTAACTGCGCATTTGTTTTCGAAACAGGAACAGGAAAAACAAACCAACAGCAAAACAAGTTAATCCAAACCCCATCACATAGGAAACCGAAATGTGATCAGCAGTATAGGTTGGGTAAAATCCTTTGCGCACCATACCTGTCACATGCGTAAGTGGATTGATCAAAAGATATTTTTGATATTCTGATGGCACATCTTCGACAATATACAAAACCGCCGACAAAAACACCAACGGGCGGGTCACAATGCGCCATAGGTTTTCCCAATTAGGCACATATACAAAAAGAAATATATTCAGCGTTCCAACGCCAAGCCCCATAATGGTGGCCATCAAAACACCAAGAATCATATATTCATATTGATGAACTGTATGCGTCACATACAGCCACTCGATTGCTGTAATCAGAAAATAGAATACTGTTACCAATATCGCCAAATTTACAAACAACCGTGCGAAAATAGCATCTGTAAATTTTACACGTGAATAAGACAAAAGCCGTTTGGAAAATGACAAAGAGTTAGCGATTTTAAGTTGAACCTGAGAATACACATAAAACGGTAAATAGCCTGAAGCGTAAAATATCGCAAAATTTGAGCCCAACGACGGCGACTTTAGCGCCAAAGAGAATACAAACGTCAATAATGCGATGCTCAATACCGGTTCTGCGACCGCCCAAAAAAAATCACTTGGCGATTTACCATAGCTGGTCGCCATTTCACGCAACATCAAAGACAATATTGTCCGCGCAGATGCAAAGCGTTGCTTTTGAATTCCAAGTGCTTGTGATTTCATTTCGGTCAAGTTGGGGGTCTTTTCTCTTACATTGCTTAACTTTATTCCCTAAAACATGGTTTAACAACCTAAACTCCGAGCGATAAGCAACGAAAGCGTTATGTCAAATTCAAGCAGACAATCCACATCAAAAAACAAGATAACGAGTGAAAACATGAAGGAAAAAAACGACACGACAGCAGAGGCCGATTATTCGTCGATGCCAATCCCATCGGGAAGGTCGCGTTTCAAACTTCGTCATCTTTTTGTGCTTCTTTCATTTATTTTGTTTGTTGTCGCACCAGCCGCTATCTGTATCTGGTATTTCAGCGCGCGCGCTGCGGATCAATTTTCATCAACCGTCGGGTTTACCGTACGCCAAGAGGAAACATCGTCTGGCCTTGATATCCTTGGTGGCGTCGCATCACTTGGATCGTCTGGTACATCCGACACTGATATCTTGTTTGAATATATTCAAAGTCAAGAATTGGTGGCCAAGATCAACACATCACTTGACCTTAAGGCACTGTACAGCAAGCCCGACAATGACCCTGTGTTTTCGTTTGACCCGTCCGACCCAATCGAAGAATTGGTGCGTTACTGGTCGCGCATGGTGAAAATATACTACAATTCATCAACGCAATTAATTGAGCTTCAGGTGCTCGCATTTAGCCCAGAAGATGCGACGCGGATCGCACAAGAAATATTTGATGAATCAAGCCTGCTTATCAACCGGCTTAGTGCGATTGCGCAATCCGATGCCACCCGCTTTGCCAAGCTAGAGCTTGATAACGCTGTTGAGCGGCTTAAATCCGTACGCCAAATAATTTCCAAATTCCGATCGGATAATTTGATTGTCGATCCCAACGTAGATTTGCAAAGCCAGATGGGAATTCTATCTTCGTTGCAACAACAACTCGCAGAGGCATTAATCGAACAGGATCTGTTGGATAAAACCGCCAGTCGGCAGGACGCACGCAAAGATCAAATTTCACGCAAAATTGCCGCGATTGAGGCACGCATCGCACAAGAGCGCGCAAAACTGGGAGGAAGTGGGCCGGAAAACATGCGCTTTACCGATCTGTTAACAACCTACGAAGAAATGCGTGTGGATTTAGAATTTGCACAAACATCTTATGTCAGCGCATTGGCCACATATGATAGCGCGCTATCGGATGCTCGCCGCAAGAGCCGGTATTTGGCCGCATATATTGAACCAACCCAAGCTGAAACATCTCAGTTTCCAAAACGCACCACAATCACAGGAATGATCACATTTTTCCTCTTTCTCATTTGGTCCATTGGAACCTTGGTTTTTTACAGCGTTCGCGACCGCCAAGCATAGCATGATTGAAATCCGCAATCTGACAAAGGTATACCGCCTGAACGGCACATCACACAAAGTTGCCGACAATTTGTCCGTGACTTTCCCATCGAACAAAAGCGTCGCGCTGCTTGGTGCAAATGGCGCGGGGAAATCCAGCCTATTAAATATGATTTCGGGATCAGTTCACTATGATTCAGGGACGATCAAAAAAACAGGCGCTATTTCATGGCCCGTTGGTTACGCAGGCAGTTTTCACAAAGAACTAACTGGTGTGCAAAACGTCCGATTTTTGGCGCGGGTTTATGGTATTGATACTGATGACCTTATCGAATTTGTCCGCGATTTTGCAGAGCTGGGAAAACACTTTAATTTACCCCTAGAGTCATATTCATCAGGGATGCGTTCACGCTTGTCATTTGGTGTCTCTATGGGTGTAAAGTTCGACACATACTTGGTTGACGAGGTCATGGCAGTTGGTGATGCAAGGTTTAAAAACAAATGCCGGCTCGTGATGAAAGAGCGACTACAAGACAGCGGCGCAATTATTGTTTCACATTCCACGCGCCAAATATCAGAGCTATGCGATTCAGGTGCGGTGCTAAAAGATGGGAAGGTCACTTATTTCGAAGACGTTCAAGACGCCCTAGACTTGCACCATAAAAATATGGAACAAGCGGGCGAACGACGGAGCCGTATCGACCCAAAACAAAAACAGCTTCGTAAGGAAAACAAAAAACGCCGGCTTGAAGAAAAACTCGCAAGGTTAGCCGCCAAAAAAGATTAGGATTACATCATGCGCCCATCAGGCCGAAAAATTGACGAAATGCGCACCATTAGCGTTGAAACAGGTATCACCAAACACGCCGAAGGGTCTTGTTTGATCAAATGCGGTGATACTCATGTGCTATGCACCGCATCTGTCGAAGATCGCTTGCCGCCATGGTTGCGCAATTCTGGTCTGGGGTGGGTCACTGCGGAATATGGCATGCTGCCTCGTGCAACAGGTTCACGCAATCGCCGCGAAGCCGCAGCAGGAAAACAATCTGGCCGCACCCAAGAAATCCAGCGGTTAATCGGGCGTTCATTGCGTGCGGGTGTTGATCGTGTCGCATTGGGTGAACGCCAAATCACCGTTGATTGTGATGTCATTCAGGCTGATGGCGGCACACGCTGTGCATCAATCACAGGTGGTTGGATTGCGCTTCGCCTTGCGGTGGATGCCCTGATGAAAGCGGGCGATATCAAAGAAAACCCATTAACGGATCACGTCGCGGCGGTCTCTTGTGGTATCTATGGCGGTCAACCCGTGTTGGATTTGGATTACGCCGAAGATTCCGAAGCAGGCACAGATGCAAATTTTGTTATGACTGGGGCAGGCGGCATGATTGAAATCCAAGGCTCTGCGGAAGGTGCAACATTTAGCCGCTCTGAATTCGATCACCTTATGGATCTCGCTGAAAAAGGCGTTGCTGAATTGGTTGCCGCACAAAAGGCAGCAATCGCATAATGCGCAAGCTCACCGAAAAGAAAATCGTTCTCGCATCGCATAACGCGGGCAAGCTTCGCGAAATCGCGGCGTTGCTGGAACCTTTTGGTATTGATGTTGTTTCCGCTGGCGACCTGGGGTTCGATGAACCCGATGAAACCGAAGATACATTCGCAGGCAACGCACGGATCAAGGCGCATTACGCGGCAAAAAAATCTGGGCTCCCTGCATTATCCGACGACAGCGGAATCGCTGTTTCTGCCTTGGCTGGTGCACCTGGTGTTTACACCGCCGATTGGGCCGAAACCCCAAATGGCCGCGATTTTGTGATGGCCATGACCAAAACATGGGATTTGCTGGAAAAGGCAGACGCACCAAAACCGCGCACAGCACAATTTTGCTGCACCCTGTGTATCGCATGGCCAGATGGGCATGATGAGATTTTTGCAGGCACCGTTGATGGTTCGCTTACTTGGCCAATGCGCGGGGATCTTGGTTTTGGGTATGATCCGATATTCGTTCCTGATGGATTTACAGAAACCTTCGGCGAAATGGATCCTGCACAAAAACACAAGATGAGCCATCGCGCCGATGCTTTTGCGAAACTTGTTTCACAATGTCTGAACGCGTAATCACGCAAGATTGGCAAAACGCAGGTTTTGGCATTTATATACATTGGCCGTTTTGCGCTGCCAAATGCCCATATTGCGATTTCAATTCACATGTACGCAACAGTGTTGATCACGATCAATGGCTGGCGGCGTTAATTGGCGAACTGCGCCTTGCATCAATGCGCTCAAAAAATCGCACCGTTGATACAGTTTTCTTTGGTGGCGGCACGCCAAGTCTTATGCAACCACGGGTTGTTCAAAAACTCATCGAAACCATTGATACGCTTTGGGGGCTGTCACCCAACGTGGAAATCACGCTAGAGGCAAATCCAACATCTGTTGAAGCTGGCAAATTTGCGGATTTTTCCCGCGCAGGGATCAATCGCGTTTCAATGGGTGTTCAGGCATTAAATGACCCTGATCTAAAGCGGCTTGGCCGTATGCATTCCGTGGCAGAGGCAGAAGCCGCATTTGATATTGCCAAGACCCATTTCAAACGTGTGAGCTTTGATCTTATCTATGCCCGCCAAGACCAAACACTTGCCAATTGGGAAACCGAATTACGCCGTGCGCTCGATATGGCTGTTGATCATTTGTCATTATACCAACTGACAATTGAACCCCAAACCGCGTTTGGGAATTTGTTTGAGCGTGGCAAGTTACACGGGCTTCCCGCCGATGATACCGCCGCCGATATGTATGACATCACCCAAAAAATTTGCGCTGATGCGGGCATGCCAGCATACGAGGTTTCAAATCACGCAGCAGCGGGCCAAGAATCCCAACACAATTTGATCTACTGGCGATATGGCGATTACGTTGGCGTCGGTCCTGGCGCACATGGGCGGATCACCGTTGATGGAAAACGCATCGCCACTGTATCCATTCGCAACCCAGAGGCCTGGTTAAACGCAGATCAAAAAACCAGCGATGTGGAAATCATTTCAACCACCGATCAAGCATCCGAATATTTAATGATGTCGCTACGCCTGTCAGAAGGCAGCGACGTTGCACGGTTCAAAAACCTGTCGGGGCAACATTTGCCCGATGACGTCATCACCAATCATTGCGCCGATGGATTGCTCCGCCAAACCAACAGCCACATCATCGCAACGCAAAAGGGGCGGATCATTCTTAACGCTTTGCTTCGTGATCTTTTAGTTTAGACAGATACCATGAGAAATCTTTGGACATTGGCTGGGTTTGTAATGGTCGCGCTCGGTGCGATTGGTGCGGTATTGCCGTTGCTGCCCACCACGGTGTTCATGATTATGGCTGCGTTTTGTTTTGCCAAAGGTTCCGATCGCGCCCATGCGTGGTTAATGAACCACAGCATATTTGGAAAGGCGATCCAAGATTGGCAACGCAACGGGGCAATTGCGCCAAAATCAAAACGCATCGCAACCCTATCCATTGCAGCCGTGTTTTTGTTGTCGGTTTTCTTGGCGGTCAAAACCCCAATCCTGATATTACAGGCAGGGATTTTGGCATGTGTTCTGATTTTTATTTGGACACGGCCAAATCATTAACCGCGCTGCGACGACAAGATCGCACATAAACGATCCAGTTCATCAAGATCCTTGTAACTGATCGTCACCGAACCAGTTTCACCGCCAGTCTTGTGATCAATCGATATCTTCATCCCCAAATTAACCGACAGATCAGTTTCAAGTGCGCGTGTATCGCTATCCTTTGAGGGCGCAGAAAGTTTCAACGCGTTTTTTGGTTTTAAACCCTTTTTCGCCAACGCTTCCGCCTGACGCACCGACATGCTTTTCTTGATTATTTCGCGCGCCATTGCGCTTGCGTCATCATTGCCAACCAAGGCGCGCGCATGACCTGCCGACAATTGACCTTGGCGCAGATATGTCAACACATCCGCGGGCAAGTTCAACAAACGCAACACGTTCGCGATATGGCTTCTGCTTTTGCCAAGCGCGCTGGAAACTTGTTCTTGTGTATGGCCAAACGAATCCATCAAGGCACGATAGCCAAGCGCTTCTTCAACCGCATTCAAATCTGCACGTTGTACGTTTTCGATGATCGCCACTTCCAATACTTCGCGATCGGACATCTTGCGCACAAGAACAGGAATTTCATGAAGCTGCGCTTTTTGCGATGCACGCCAGCGACGTTCACCCGCAACGATTTGATAATCACCTTGGTGCAACGGATCATCACGCACGATGATCGGCTGGATCACGCCGCGCTCTGCAATCGACGCAGCTAGATTTTCCAATTCCTCGGGATCGAAATCGCGGCGCGGCTGATCTGGGTTTGGATGAATGCGTTCAATTGCAACACGCATTTCACCAACGCGTTGTGGCGGTGCGTTTTGAACATCTGATGCGGTTGCTGGCTCAATATCGGCCATTAATGCGCTTAACCCACGGCCAAGGCCTCTTTTTTCTGGTTTTTTAGACATTTATTCAACCTTTCCAATGGGTTAGTACTATTTTTGGCCTGCGAGAAATTCATGCGCCAGCGAAACATAGGCGCGCGCACCTTTTCCGTATTGATCATAATGCACGGCGGCCTGTCCATATGATGGTGCTTCTGAAATACGGACGTTTCGTGGAATAATCGCCTCATAAACCAAACCACCCAAATTTTCGCGGGCATCTTTTTCAACCTGTTGCGATAGCTTGTTCCGACGATCAAACATCGTCAGCAAAACGCCTTCTACCCGCAAGGTTGACCCCAAGCTTTCGCGCACATCTTTGATGGTCAGCAATAATTGCGATAGTCCTTCCAGCGCAAAAAACTCGGATTGCAGCGGTACCAATACCGTGTCACTCGCAACAAATGCATTTACCGTCAGCAACGACAATGATGGCGGGCAATCGATGAAAACATAATCAAAGTTTTCTTTGGCAAGGATTGGATCCTGTAGGGCCTTTTTCAGACGCATAACACGCGCCTTATCCTCGATCATTTCAATATCAGCAGAGCTAAGATCCGTTGTCGATGGCACCAAACACAGGTTATTCACCTGGGTCATCACTGTCGCTTTGGACAGGGGCTCATTGTCGACCAACACATCATAGAGCGTCAATTTGCGATCTGGCGCCAAGTGCCCCAACCCAGTTGATGCGTTACCTTGCGGATCAAGGTCGAGGATCAAAACCTTTTTCCCAAGATCCGCCAGCGCCACGGCAAGATTGATAGTGGTGGTAGTTTTCCCCACGCCACCTTTTTGGTTTGCGACAGAAATAATCTTCATTTTTGGGCAATCCCTGTTATTTTTACGATCCGCGCCTCTTGTTGGGTCACGCTTGGAAAAGTCTCGGCACTGAATGAATGACTCTGCCGTGCCGCTTCCAATTCTGTATCACAGCCTTGGCCTTTCAAAAACAAACAATTACCGTTTGAAGCTAAGATTTTGTCACAATAGGTCAGAAGCTGTGAAATCGACGCCAAGGCGCGTGCGGATACAACATCGAATTGCTGATTTTCGACGGCCTCTATGCGCTGTGTCAAAATGTGAACATCAACACCAACCGCTCTTGCGGTATTTCGCAAAAACGCACATTTACGTGCATCACTCTCAATGAGCGTTATCCGCAACTCTGGCCGTTTTTCGCTGGCAACAATAGCAAGAACCAGCCCAGGAAACCCGGCGCCAGAACCGATATCAGCCCAAGATGTAGTGGTTGACGGCACATGAGCCCATATTTGTGCCGAGTCCAAAAAGTGCCGTTGCCATTTTTCGCTCAGCGTCGTTTTTGACACCAAGTTGATTGTTGGGTTCCACTTTTCAAGCAACGTCGCATAGGTTTCCAATTTGCACATTGTTTCACGTGAAACATTTGTCAAAGATGTTATCAGTTCTTTCGCATCAGCCTCGCTCATGCACGTTTCTCCGCAACACCGCGGCGAAGACGCGCCAAAATCAAAACCAGCGCGGCAGGTGTCATGCCATCAATCCGACCAGCTTGGCCAACTGTTGCGGGGCGGGCGTGGGCAAGCTTGGTCTGTAACTCTTTTGACAGCCCAGAAATTCCAGCATATTCAAAATGATCTGGAATCGACATGTTTTCATCTTTGCGCAATGCCGCGACATCGGCCTTCTGGCGATCAATGTACTGCGCATATATTGCGTCGCGCTCAACTTGAACCGCTATATCCAGATCAATACCGGCTAGTTCTGGCCAAACCTTGGACAAGGATTGCAGTGTTACATCTTTGTAAGCAAGGAAATCATTCCCATTGCGCCGAACGCCGTCCTGATTAATCGCGATGCCGTTTTTCTTGGCTTCGGTTGGTGTCATCACCAACGCGCCTAACGTTTCTTTGGCATTTGTCAGTTTGTTCATTTTGGCGTCGAACGCCTTTTGGCGGGTATCCGAAACACAGCCCAATTCAATTCCAATCGGAGTCAGCCGCTGATCGGCATTATCAGCGCGCAAACTTAATCGATATTCAGCGCGGCTCGTAAACATGCGATATGGTTCCGAAACGCCGCGCGTAGTTAGATCGTCTATCATCACCCCGATATAGCTTTCCGCACGACTGAAAGTAATGGAATCCGCACCCTTGGCACGACGTGCAGCGTTTAATCCAGCCACCAGGCCTTGTGCCGCTGCTTCCTCATATCCTGTGGTTCCGTTGATCTGACCCGCAAGATATAGTCCCGAAACGTCTTTCAATTCCAACGTAGGGCGCAAAGCGCGCGGATCGACATAGTCATATTCAATCGCATAACCCGGCTGTAAGATCGTAACGTTTTCCAAACCCAGCATCGAATGTACATAATCATGCTGCACATCTTCGGGTAGGCTGGTTGAAATACCGTTTGGATAAACAGTGTGATCGCTCAAGCCCTCTGGCTCCAAAAACACCTGATGGCTGTCTTTATCAGCGAAACGCACGATTTTATCTTCGATGGATGGGCAATAGCGGGGGCCAACCCCATCAATGTGTCCGCCGTACATCGCACTGCGTGACAGGTTTTTTTCGATGATCTCGTGTGTTTTCGCGTTTGTATGCGTGATGCCACAAGAAATCTGTTTGGGGTGCTCGCCTTTTTTCGCCAAAAACGAAAACAGCGCAGGATCTTCATCTGGCCCTTGGCTTTCCAATATGTCCCAATTTATTGTACGCCCATCCAAACGCGGGGGTGTGCCCGTTTTTAATCGACCCATTGGAAGGTTAAAGCCATCCATCCGTTCCGCCAATTTGATCGACGCATCATCACCCATGCGACCACCAGAATGGCTTACATCGCCAATATGGATCAAACCGCGCAAGAATGTACCCGTTGTTAAAACAACTGCTGGCGCTGAAATTTGTGATCCATCACGCAGGACAACACCCTTACAAGTGTCAGAATCCATCATTAGATCCGCAACTTCGGCCTCGATGACATCCAAACCGTCACGATTTGTAAATTCGCGCTGCATTGCTGCACGGTATAATGCACGGTCCGCCTGGGTGCGTGGACCCTGTACCGCGGGACCTTTGCGGCGGTTAAGAAGTCGGAATTGAATGCCCGCCTGATCGGCCACTCGTCCCATGACGCCATCAAGCGCATCGATTTCGCGTACAAGGTGGCCTTTACCCAGACCGCCAATCGCTGGGTTACACGACATTTCGCCGATGCGGTCAAAACGGTGAGTGATCAACGCGGTGCGCGCGCCACTGCGCCAAGCAGCCTGAGCCGCGTCGGCACCTGCGTGACCGCCTCCGATAACGATGACATCAAAATGTTTCACGTGAAACAATCCTATTGTTGTGGTTGCGTTGTCTATACGTCGAAACACGCCTCCAATGGAAGGGGCGAAAAATGTTTCACGTGAAACATTTGCGATTACTTGCCGAGGCAAAAGCTCGAGAAAATTTCATCAAGTAGGTCTTCTACATCAACCTTGCCAATGATTCCGTTTAAACATCCGATACCTTGGTGAAGTTCTGCTGCTGCGATCTCTGAAACTTCGGGGCCCTCTAAAATCAGGCCTCGGCCAGTTTTGAGGAACACCAATGCCTGTTCCATGCCGATTCTATGGCGTTCACGAGTCGCAGTCTGTGCAAAAGCGGCTTTGTTTGAAAGTGAAGAATCGATGATTTTGATAAGTTTATCAATACCTTGGCCTGATTTTCCCGAAATTTGCAATCCCTCAGAGCTTGCTGAGATATCAGACTTGCCTATTGCTACGATATCATCGACGAGAGGCGTCATTTTTAGATCATCGATTTTACCATTTTCTGTCAAAAACACGCGAAGGTCCGCCGCTTCGGCACGTTGCCGCGCCAAACCAACACCGAGCTGTTCGACCTGATCTTGGGTTTCGCGAATACCAGCGGTATCAAGTAGAGTGACCGCAAGTCCGTTAATGTCCATGCGCACCTCGATCACATCGCGGGTGGTTCCCGCAATTTCAGATGTGATCGCTGCTTCGCGACCCGCAAGCGCATTGAGGAGGGTTGATTTACCAACATTTGGTTTTCCAACAATTGCGACCTCGAATCCATCACGAATCCGTTCAGCGGCAAAGCTACCTCTAATTTCTGATTCTAAATCCGCGCTCACGCCATCGATCAAGGATAGGACTTCTGGGCTGACATCGGTTGGGATATCTTCGTCGGCAAAATCAATCGTCGCTTCGATCAACGATACGGCGCGAATCAGATCGCGGCGCCATCCGTTAACCTTGTCAGACAAAGCACCCGTCATCACATTAGATGCAAGTTTTCGCTGTGCCTCGGTTTCAGCATCAATCAGATCGGCGAGCCCTTCGACTTGAACCAAATCAAGGCATCCGTTTTCCAATGCCTTGCGTGTGAATTCACCGGGTTCAGCCATACGTGCATTTTGGTGGTTTCCAAGAATGCGAAGCAGGGCGGATACCACCGCCGTTGATCCATGACAGTGGATTTCAACAACCTCTTCACCAGTAAAGCTCGCACCTTTGGCAAAGGTTAAAATCAGAACCTCGTCTATAAGTTCACCACCAGATTTAAATTTACGCAATGAACGATCTGGGGTTTTTAACCCGTTTCCGACAAATTCTTCGACCAGTGCCACAGCACCACGACCAGACAGGCGCAACACCGCGACACCAGCGCGACCCTTGGCGCTGGCGAGTGCAAAAATAACATCTGACATAATATTAACCCGTTGTTTTAAAACGAAATTATGTATTCATCGAATCAAAGAATTCACTGTTTGATTTTGTTTGTTTTAACTTACCAAGCAAGAATTCGATCGCATCTGTTGTCCCCATTGGGTTCAAAATACGACGTAAAACGAAGGTTTTTGCCAGATCCGCTGGATCGACCAACAAGTCTTCCTTACGCGTACCAGATTTCAAAATATCAATCGCTGGGAACACGCGTTTATCTGCAATCTTACGATCCAGAACGATTTCAGAGTTACCAGTGCCTTTGAATTCTTCAAAGATGACTTCGTCCATGCGCGAACCCGTATCGATCAACGCGGTCGCGATGATCGTCAACGAACCGCCTTCTTCGATATTACGCGCCGCACCAAAGAAACGTTTTGGGCGTTGCAATGCGTTGGCATCCACACCACCGGTCAAAACCTTGCCCGACGATGGCACCACGGTGTTAAAGGCACGACCCAATCGCGTGATGGAATCAAGTAAGATCACAACATCACGTTTGTGTTCAACCAGACGTTTTGCTTTTTCGATAACCATTTCCGATACAGCAACGTGACGAGTGGCGGGTTCATCAAATGTAGATGACACAACCTCGCCCTTTACAGAGCGCTGCATGTCGGTCACCTCTTCTGGGCGCTCATCGATCAACAATACGATCAGATAGCATTCAGGGTGGTTCTTTTCGATGCTCGCGGCAATATTTTGCAAGATAACCGTTTTACCCGTGCGCGGGGGTGCCACGATCAACGAACGCTGTCCTTTACCAATCGGAGAAACCAGATCGATAACGCGTGCCGATTTATCCTTGATCGTCGGGTCTTCGATTTCCATCGTCAGACGTTCATCAGGATAGAGCGGGGTAAGGTTATCAAAATGAACCTTGTGTTTCACCTCTTCTGGATCGGAGAAGTTAATCGATGTAACCTTTGTCATCGCAAAATAACGCTCGGCGTCTTTGGGTGAACTGATCCAGCCCTCGACCGTGTCGCCTGTGCGCAATGAATGGGTGCGGATCATTTCAGGGGAAACATAAATATCCTCTGGTCCCGCAAGATAGTTTGCTTGTGGTGAACGCAGAAAACCAAACCCGTCTTGCATGACTTCTAAAACGCCATCACCCGATACTTCTGCGCCTTCTTCTGACATTTCTTTCAGAATGGCGAACATCATTTCGCCCTTGCGCATCGTGCTCGCGTTTTCGATTTCCAGCTCTTCTGCTTGTTTCAGCAAATTCGCCGCTGATAACGCTTTTAGCTCTGACAGGTTAATTTTATCGTTTTCCATTAGTCACATCCATACAGATCATCACGTACCGTATTGGCACATGGGAATATTTCATTTTTGAGGAACGGTTTATACTTGCGGTGGGAGACACCAAACCGTGTTTCCCAATCCATACGTGAAACACAGGGTCAGAGTCAAACCGTTTAAAACGGACGTACGATCACCATGATAACAATGATTATCATTAACACGGTCGGCACCTCGTTTAACATACGATAGGCTTTGCCAGAATAAGGGCGCTGACCAGCGGCTAACAGCTTTCTTTGTTTACTAAGGAAGCCATGAAATCCTGACATCAAAATCACCGAAATTAATTTGACCCAAATCCAACCTTGGCCCCAATCAATGATCCCAGGCGTCATCAGCATTAATATCCCACAAATCCAAGTGACCGCCATTGCAGGATTAATGATGCGTTTGATTAATAAATATTCCCAACGCACCAATGTTTCATCCGCATTGATATGCGTAGGATCTGTTTCAACATGATACACAAATAATCTGGGAAGATAGAGCATTCCAGCCATCCAAGAAATCACTGCAATTACATGTATCGATTTTACCCAAGGATAAATTGTTGAAAGAATATCCATTTTCTAAGCCTGATTAAGAGAAGGTCTTTCTTCCTATCTATAATAAATAAGAAAGAAAGAGAATTGTTGTTGTTGTAGATACCCATGAATATCGTGGATCAAATTTTATGCACAGTTTTGCGCACAAAATTTGGAATAATACACTATGTGGATTAAATATCTCCATTGGTTTGTAAAATGAACTAAAAAGATTATTTATCAGTAAGTTAAATCATTAATATTTCTGTGGATAAACTTGGGATAAGTCCAAATTTATAAACTATCTACGATTCCATGATTGAAAATATTCAACGTTATTCATTGTGTGTGAAAAACCG
Source organism: Paramylibacter ulvae (assembly GCF_014652655.1). Classification (GTDB taxonomy): domain Bacteria; phylum Pseudomonadota; class Alphaproteobacteria; order Rhodobacterales; family Rhodobacteraceae; genus Amylibacter; species Amylibacter ulvae. The sequence goes on along the minus strand of NZ_BMZF01000002.1, from coordinate 222,450 downwards.
AATGTCGGGGAATGGTACGTGGATTATTTTGGATTGTTTAAATCCATTCACGTTGTTCAAATTTCATCTCTGTTTCATACATCGGTTATCCACAGGGTTGTGAGGATAAAACTGTACTTCATCTCTATGATTTCCGTGGCTATAACAGCGCGATGAAACACACTGTTATTCTTGCCTCTGGATCGAAAACCCGCGCTGATTTATTGCGTTCCGCTGGGGTATCTTTTGATGTTATCCCTGCAAAAGTTGACGAAGCCGCAATCAAGGCATCGCTATTGTCAGAGGGTGCAAAGCCAAATGATATTGTTGATGCGTTGGCTGAATATAAGGCGCTTCGTATTGTTGGCAAACATCCATCGGGTTTGGTCATCGGATGTGATCAGGTTTTGGTTTGTGAAAATCAAATATATGACAAGGCAACGACATTGGCCGAGGCGCGCGAAAAACTTTTGTCGCTGCGCGGCAAGCCACATCAATTATTATCGGCGGCTGTGATATTTGAGGATGGAAAACCTGTGTGGCGCACCGTCGGTCGTGCACAGCTTTTTATGCGTGAATTTTCAGATGAATTTCTGGATGGGTATCTTGCACGTGGCGGCGAGGATTTATTGCAATCGGTTGGGTGCTACTTTTTGGAATCCGAAGGTGTTCAATTATTTTCGCGTATCCAAGGTGATTATTTCACCGTGCTTGGCTTCCCTTTATTAGAGGTGGTCGCTTTTTTGCGCACAAGAGGAGTGATCGAAACATGATCAAAGCGGGTGTAATCGGTTGGCCAATATCCCAAAGCAAATCGCCAATTATCCACGGCTATTGGTTGGATAAACACGGGCTTGATGGCAGCTATGAAAAAATTGCGTTATCTCCTGATGAATTTTCAGATGGTATCAAGCGATTGATTGATGATGGTTACGCGGGTGTGAATGTGACCGTACCACACAAAGAATCCGCATTGGCGATTGCGGACAATGTATCAGATCGTGCTGACAATATTGGTGCTGCTAATACGCTGGTTTTTCAGAACGGAAAAATTCATGCAGATAACACCGACGGCGAAGGTTTCATCAATAATGTGATGCAGCGTGCGCCCGAATGGAATGTTGGCGCGGGTCCGGCATTGGTGTTGGGCGCGGGGGGGGCGGCGCGCGCGATCCTATCTGCATTGATCGAGGCAGGTGTGCCGGAAATTATTTTGGTTAACCGCACACGAAGCCGTGCCGAAAATCTGGCGACACATTTTGGGCGCCGCGTGGTTGTGGCGGATTGGGCAGATGCCGCACCTGCGTCGGTTGCTGTTTCAACGGTGGTGAACACAACGTCGCTTGGAATGGTGGGCAGCGATCCGTTGGAATTTTCTTGTGCCAATCTGAACCCATCAACATTGGTGACGGACATTGTTTATAATCCACTGGAAACCGAATTATTAAGAAATGCAGCGCAACAGGGTTGTGCCACCGTGGATGGGTTGGGCATGTTATTGCATCAGGCGGTGCCTGGGTTTGCGGCGTGGTTTGGCGTACGCCCCGTTGTTGATGAAACGCTACGCCAACGTGTATTGGATGCGCTATGAGCAAACTTTATGTTTTGGGGCTGACGGGTTCCATTGGAATGGGAAAAACGACCACGGCGAATATGTTTCGCGATGCACAGATTGCTGTGTGGGATGCGGATGCGGCGGTGCATGAATTATATACATCGCATACTGATACGATTGAAAAGATCGCCGCGCTCGCACCCATTGCGGTGGATGGCGATGGTGTAAACCGTGATCGGTTGCGCAATGTGTTACAGGCGGATACGTCACTATTTGCGAAACTGGAAAAGATCGTGCACCCCGCCATTCGTATGCACCGCGATGCGTTTTTGGATAGATGTCGCGAATTGAACCTACCACTTGCTGTGGTGGATATCCCGCTTTTGTTTGAAGCGGGTGCGGATGAATGGGTGGACGGTGTGTTGGTTGTGTCAACAACTGTGGATGAACAACGCGCCCGTGTATTGAAACGTGGCATGGATGAGAAATCATTCGAAATGATCCTGTCGCGCCAAACCCCCGATGCAGAAAAACGTGAACGCGCAGATTTTGTGATTGAAACGAATTCACTGGAACAGGTTCAATCAGACGTGCATAATTTAATCGAACAATTGACCAAGGATTAATCATGCGCGAAATCGTTTGGGATACGGAAACAACTGGTTTTGATCCAGCATCGGGTGATCGGCTGGTTGAAATTGGTGCGGTTGAATTGCATGAACATTTGCCAACGGGGCGTGTGTATCACCAATATATCAACCCCGAACGCGATATGCCCGATGACGCGTTTCAGGTGCACGGGTTATCGATTGATTTCCTAAAGGATTACCCAACCTTCAAAGAGGTTGGTCAGGCATTTTTGGATTTCGTGGGTGATGGCGTGTTGATTGCGCATAACGCCAACTTTGATATGAAATTTATCAATGCTGAGTTGGGGCGTGCAAATTTGCCAACGATCCCCATGTCGCAATCATTGGACAGCCTTGAATTAGCGCGGAAAAAATTTCCAGGTGCACAAAATTCATTGGATGCGCTTTGTCGTCGCTTTGGTGTTGATAATTCATCGCGTGAAAAACACGGCGCGTTGCTCGATTCCGAAATTTTGGCAGAGGTATATTTGGAACTTATCGGTGGTCGTCAGCCTGATTTTTCACTGAATGTTGTGGCGGGCACCGATACACAAGTGAAGCAATCCGATTGGGTGGCAAAGCCGCGTGAAACCCCATTGCCCAGCAAACTGACGCCAGATGAAATTTCCGCACATGCTGAATTTATCGGCAAAATTGGTGATGGCGCGTTGTGGAATAAGTTTTCAAAATAAAAGGGTGGCCAAATTGACCACCCTTAAAATTCGCAAAACGACTAATTAGTTTTTTGTCGCTTCTTCTGCAGCGCGGCGTTGCAGCTCTGAACGGTACAGCGCCAGATAATCGATGTTGTCCACGTTCAGCGGAGGGTATCCACCATCTGCGGTCACATCGCGCACAATGCGGCGCATGAATGGGAACAACATGCGTGGGCATTCGATCATCAAAAACGGATGAAGCTGATCTTCGGGTACGTTTTGGATCACAAACAGACCCGCATAATCCAATTCCATCAAGAATACGGTTTCGTCATCTGTTTTCGCAGAGACGGTCAGTTTTTGGATAACTTCGTATTGATCGTCGCCACCTTTGCGCGCATCAAGATTAACTTGAACGCTGATTTCAGGCTGAACAGATTTGCCGATGTTTTTTTGGGCTGCGATATTTTCAAAAGACATATCGCGAATGTATTGATTTACGCATTGCATTGACGGTGCTTGTGGCGCCGCCGCTTCTTCATTTTTAGCCATCAGATAAGCTCCGTTTACAAAATTCAGCCTGTGTCTAACAACTATTCAATCAATGGACAATCAGTGTTTCGTCCAACCTGAATTTCCAGGGTCTTGGTCATCGTCAATGACACTGAAATCTCCCTCAACCGTGTTGCTTGGTTCGCGCTGTTGGGGTTGTTCGGGTTGATTGGAATAGATGTGCACATTTGCAGAGTTTAGCATCTTGGCGCCACCCCATTTGATGATCGCGGCGCGAACAGGTGGGATCAACAACAAGATACCAACTGCATCTGTGAAAAACCCTGGGGTTAACAACACGACGCCTGCGACTAGGATCAGCGCACCATTGACCATTGGGTTTACGGGACTTTCGCCGCGCGCCATGCTGTTTTGCAATTGCCCCATGACGGCAAAACCTTGGCTTCGTAATAATGCAGTACCTGCAAAAGCAGTTAAAATCACGATCGCAAGAGTTGGCCACAGCCCCAAAAACCCGCCAACTTGAATAAACAGAGCGATTTCAATGATCGGAACCAGCACAAGGATTAAAAATAGCCACATGGGACACCTCAATTTTACGTCAGTTTAGTGGACTAAGCCCGCTATGTGACTTAGATAGGAGCAAAGGGCGCGATGCAACAGGGTGATTGCGCAAATGTGAAGAGGTTAAAATGGGCTCTGCAAGTACACAACTGATTGTATTGGCGATTATCGCAGTGTTTCTGATACTGAAATTGCGCAGTGTTTTGGGCACGCGGGATGGATTCGAACCAAAAAAGGATCCAACGGCAAAATCAGCCGCGGCTGATCGCAAAGGTCCAAACCTGACGGTTTTGGATGGCGGTGTCGATGCCGATATCGCGGATCATGTTGATGTGAAATCAATGGCCGGCAAGGCATTGGCCGCAATGAAACGCGCAGAACCATCATTTACCGTTGATGAATTTTTGGCAGGGTCACGCCAAGCCTATGAAATGATCCTGATGGCATTTGAGAGCGATGATTTGGAAACATTGAAAATGTTCCTGTCAGAAGACGCCTATGAAAGCTTTAAGTCCGTGATCGATGCCCGCCAAGAACAAGGGCTAAAGGTTGACGCGCAATTCGTTGGCATTCGTCAAATGGAACTCAAAGACGCAAGTTTCGATGGGTCCACCAAAACGGGTGAAATCACCGTGTTCTTTGAATGTGAATTGACGTCTGTTGTTAAAAATGAAGCGGACGAAATTATCGAAGGCGATAAAACCTCAATCAAACGCCAGCGTGATGAATGGACATTTGCACGCGCCATGGGCAGCGATGATCCCAACTGGGAATTGGTTGAAACGGGCGGATGATTGTTGCGCGCCTGATCGTTGGACTGGCGTTGGTTTTCACGCCAGCAAGTGTTCACGCAGACACGCCCGCTGATGGCGCGTCATTTCGTAAGGTTCCGTTTTCCGCGCTGAAAGGCTGGGAAACGGATAACCACACTGCCGCACTTAAGGCATTTCAAAAAACATGTTCCAAGGCACGCACAGCGCATTTTTTTGATGCTGATGTTTGGAAACCGATTTGCCATATCGCAAAATCAAATCCAAATGCGAAACAGTTTTTTGAAACCCTGTTTCACCCTGTGCTTGTCGGCGAAGACGCGGCAACAATGTTCACAGGATATTATGAACCTGAAATTGCGGGGTCGCGCACGCGCGGGGGTAAATTCCAACATCCGATTTATCGCATACCTCCCGAAATCAAACAGGGCATGGTGTGGAAAACACGCGCGGAAATCCAAGCGGGAATTTTGGATGGGCGGGGTTTGGAAATCGCCTATCTTGCCGATCCTGTCGAAGCGTTCTTTTTGCAAATCCAAGGTTCGGGGCGGATTAAGTTCCCCAATGGCAACGGCATCCGCGTTGGCTATGCTGGGTTTAATGGGCATAAATACAAATCGATTGGCAAAGAATTGGTGCGTCGTGGTACGATGAATATTCATCAGGTTTCTGCGCAAAAAATCAAAAACTGGGTGCGCAAAAACCCCGCCGCTGGGAAAGAGTTGTTGGCACATAACCCAGGCTTTGTGTTTTTTCGCGAAATTAAATCGTTGAACAAAAACGATGGGCCCATCGGTGCTATGCAAGTGTCGATCACGCCAGAACGATCTGTTGCGGTTGATCCGATTTATACTCCGCTTGGCGCGCCTGTATGGATTGATAAGCGCGGGCGCGATCCGATGCGCCGCTTGATGATCGCCCAAGATGTCGGTTCCGCAATCAAAGGTTTGCAACGTGCGGATATTTATTATGGCACGGGCAAATCTGCGGGAACAATCGCGGGGCGCACGCGATCAAGCGGACGGATGTTTGTATTATTACCGCTAGAGGCCGTGCGCCGTCTGTTCCCAGAGGGTTAGAAATGGCGCGGGGGAAAAACAAAGGGTTAAGTAACGATGACATCGCGATCTGGAAACAGATTGCAGACGGTGTGAAACCCCTGTCACCGCGCAAGGTCATTCCAAAACCGATAAAAACGGCCAAAACATTGCGGTCAACAACACCCATAACGCAATCACCAATTCAGCCGTTTCACATTGGTGATAAGGTTGTGGAAACACGCAAGGGTTCTGGTCCCGATTTTCGCGAGGCGCCCGCCAAAACATCTCCCAATATGGACAAGCGCAATTTTCAACGCTTGTTGAAAGGTAAAATGGAAATCGAGGCAACGCTTGATTTGCACGGCATGACATATGATCAGGCGCAAAAGCGCATCACGATGTTTATCCGCCAAAGCCATGTCGCGGGGTTGCGGATGATATTGGTGATTACGGGAAAGGGGCGCACGCACGGCGTTGATGAATTCAACCGACCAAAGGGTGGCGTGTTACGTCAGAGCCTGCCTGATTGGTTGCGTAGCCCTGCATTGAACCATTTGGTGTTACAGGTGACACCCGCACAACAACGTCACGGTGGTGCGGGTGCTTGGTATGTTTATTTGCGTCGGCTACGCTAACTGTTAGCCACGCCCAAGTTTTGAAAACCGCGGCAGCATTGCGGAAAAATCCATGCCAAGCCCATCTTCGTTATCGACAAATTGCGTATAAAGATCGGTTGCTGCTTGTCCCAGTGGCGTTGCGGCGTCTGCACTTTCTGCCGCTTGTTGTGACAGGCGTAAATCTTTCAACATCAATTCAGCGGCAAAGCCAGGTTTGTAATCATTGTCGGCGGGGCTGTCTGGGCCAACACCTGGTGCGGGACAATATGCGTTCATTGACCATGAATACCCAGATGATGTGGAAACAACATCAAACATTTTTTGACGATCAAGGCCAAGTTTATCGGCCAACGCAAATGCCTCGCAGGTGCCGATCATGGTGATGCCAAGGATCATGTTGTTGCAAATTTTCGCCGCTTGGCCCGCACCGCTTTCGCCGCAATGCACAGATTTCTGCCCCATGATTTCCAACAATGGGGCCGCCGTGGCAAACGCATCTGCGCCACCACCCGCCATGAATGTAAGCGTGCCGTTTGTTGCACCACCAATGCCACCCGAAACAGGCGCATCAATCGCGCCAAGCCCTGCGGCATTTGCCTGATCTGCAACTGCGCGCGCGGAATCAACATCGACTGTGGAGCAATCGACAAACACAGCACCTGATTTCATCGCAGGGATAATTTGATCCGCAACCGCACGCAAAATTGCACCGTTGGGCAACATGGTGATCACCACATCAGCACCGTTTGCGGCATCTGTAGCCGTATCAACCGATGTTACGCCATCAATTGTAACACCTGCCGTGTCAAAGCCAGCCACATCATGCCCAGCCACCGCCAGATTATGCGCCATTGGTCCGCCCATGTTGCCAAGCCCAATAAACCCGATTTTCATGTTAACCTCTCCCATAAATTTGAGAGAACCTTAGGCTTTGAAATCAGTTTGGCAAGATGGCGATTGACGCAGGGTTACAAAACATACCGTGAAACATCGGTGGCCTTGGCCAGTTCGCCCAGATGCTCTTCGACATATGTCTTATCAACGGTGACGGTTTCGCCTGATCGATCTGGTGCGGTAAAACCCAATTCTTCGAACACGCGTTCAATGATTGTGTACAATCGACGCGCGCCGATATTCTCAACTGATTGGTTTACATCGGCGGCGATTTTGGCGATGGCCTCGATACCGCTTTGATCGAACTTTACATCCACGCCTTCGGTTTTCATCAAGGCTTCGTATTGACGCGTTAATGCGTTGTCGGTTTCGGTTAAGATACGCACGAAATCCTGTTCGGTTAAGGCGCGCAGCTCGACACGGATCGGCAATCGACCCTGTAATTCTGGCAACAGATCAGATGGTTTTGCAATGTGAAACGCACCCGATGCGATGAACAAAATGTGGTCGGTTTTCACAGGGCCATGTTTGGTTGAAACTGTTGTGCCCTCGATCAACGGGAGCAAATCACGTTGCACGCCTTCACGTGATACATCTGCACCGCGTGCATCTGCGCGTGCACATACCTTGTCGATTTCATCCAAGAATACGATACCGTTTTGTTCAACGGCTTCGACGGCCTCTTTCGTGACGGTTTCTTGATCGACCAATTTGTCGGCCTCTTCGGTGATTAACAATTTATATGATTCCGAAACAGTTAATTTGCGACGTTGTGTACGCCCGCCACCGATTTTGCCCAACATATCGCCAAGGTTCATCATGCCCATATTGGCACCGGGTTGCCCCGGGATTTCAAACATCGACATCGGATTTGCGTTATCTGCAAGATCCAGTTCGATTTCTTTGTCATCCAACATGCCATCGCGCAATTTTTTGCGAAACATATCGCGGGTTTTATCACCAGAATCTTCGCCACAAATCGCATCCAAAACACGCTCTTCGGCGTTGCTATGGGCGTTGGCCTTTACGGTTTCACGTTTGTCTTCGCGGATCATAATGATGGCTGCATCGATCAGATCACGTACGATCTGTTCCACATCGCGGCCAACATATCCTACCTCTGTGAATTTGGTCGCTTCTACCTTGAGGAATGGTGCCTTGGCCAGTTTTGCCAAACGGCGGCTGATTTCGGTTTTACCAACACCCGTTGGCCCGATCATCAGGATGTTTTTTGGATAGACCTCGTCGCGCAGATCGTCATCCAACAATTTGCGGCGCCAGCGATTGCGCAGTGCCACAGCAACGGCGCGTTTGGCATCGTTTTGTCCGATGATAAAACGATCAAGTTCAGATACGATTTCACGTGGTGTCAGGTCGGTCATTTGTTTATTTTTTCCACTGTCATATTGCCATTGGTGTAAACACAGATTTCTGCGGCGATTTCGAGCGCACGTCGTGCGATTGTTTCAGCGTCTTTGTCGCTGTCCATTTGGGCGCGTGCAGCGGCCAAGGCAAAATTGCCACCAGATCCGATTGCAGCAATATCGTTTTCGGGTTCCAAAACATCGCCCGCACCCGTGATTACAAATAAATCGGAACCATCGGTGACGATTAACATGGCCTCTAGATTGCGCAGATATTTATCCATGCGCCAATCCTTGGCCAATTCAACAGATGCCTTTGCCAATTGCCCTGGGGATGCTTCTAGTTTTGCCTCGAGACGTTCCAACAGGGTGAATGCATCGGCGGTTGATCCTGCGAACCCACAGACCACATCAAACCCACCAGGCGAAATACGGCGCACCTTGCGTGCGGAGCCTTTGATAACGGTTGGTCCAAGGCTGACTTGGCCATCGCCTGCTAAAACGACTTCGTTTCCCTTTTTCACACCGACAATGGTTGTGCCGTGCCAGCCCGGGAATTTAGTTTCTTCGCTCATAAGATTGCCTTTCGTTTGGCCAAGTTATACGAATCCTTACAAGCGAAAACAACGCCTGTTGCAAAGGGGCATATTCACGTGGATTTGGTAAACCTGCAATTGCCACCCAACACAGATATGGATTCAGTGCCATTTCTCAAGACCTGTCGCGATGTGTTGCGTGATGCGGGGCTTCACGTTTTGGTGTCTGATGGGGGTTTGGGCGATGGGCTTAACCTAAGAATTAGTCACGCTTTTGGTGGGTTTTGGTTGATTGATCGTTGTTTGCCGCGTGGCGAAACCACATTGTCAAACACCGCATTTGATCATCATTCGATTGATTTTGAAACGGCGTCAAAGTTTTATGAAATGCAATGCGCAGAAACGATCAAACCATTCAAACACCCTTTTGGATTTGATGATTTTGTGTTGGCGGTCTTGGGTGAAAATCTGGGCCTGATTGACAGTGGTGCCGCCGTTGATACCGCGCGCATTATTTCAGATGTGTTGGAAATGGAACCAGAGCGACAAGTGGTTATTCACGGTGTCACAGGCAGTGAACTGGATCATGAAAAATACACATCCATTCGCCAGTTTGATTTGAATGATCGGGTCAGCTTTTCCAACGCGCCAATTGATCGGTTGTTGGATGCCTGTCGATATGTGGTAACCCAAAACCACGCCGTGAATTTACAGGCGATGTTTCACGCCAAACACACGGTGCAATACGCAAGGTCTGCGTTTCACCACATTAGCCGCAAGGTTTATGAGGATGAGCGTTTGCGCAAAACGTATAACCGTGCGCGTCGTGATCGGCCAGAATATCAAAAATATATTTACTGGCTGTGTCATGAACATCTGACAAATGAAAATGACCCACACATTGTGCGGGCCATTTTAGATCGTTGTCGTACGTTTGGCTGATGTCCAGCGTTACAGTGAACGTTCGATTTCTTCGGTTTCGAAAATTTCGATCACGTCGCCTTCGCGAATGTCTTCGTAGTTTTCAAATGCCATACCACATTCTTGGCCACCTTGAACCTCTTTCACTTCGTCTTTGAAGCGTTTCAGAGTTTTCAATTTACCTTCGTGGATCACAACGTTATCGCGCAACAGGCGAACACCTGCGGAACGACGTGCGACACCTTCGGTAACTTCACAGCCACCGATTTTGCCAACGCCCGTGATTTTGAACACCTCTTTGATTGTCGCATAACCAATGAATGTTTCTTTGATTTCTGCTGACAACAAACCAGATGCGGCCGCTTTGATATCATCGACAAGGTTGTAGATGATTGAATAATAACGGATTTCCACGCCTTTTTGGTTCGCCGCGTTTCGCGCTGGTGCATTTGCACGAACGTTAAACCCGATGATCGGTGCGCCAGATGCCTCTGCCAAAGTGACATCGGATTCTGTGATCGCGCCAACACCTGAATGCAATACGCGAACGCGGACTTCATCGTTGCCGACTTTTTCCATCGCTTGCACGATTGCTTCGGTTGAACCTTGTACGTCGGCCTTTACCACCACTGGCAATTCGGAGACGTTTTCGTCTTCTTTTGCTTTGGCCATCAATTGATCAAGCGTTGTACCGGCACCAACAGCGGCGCGATTATCTTTGGCAACACTTGCGCGATAATCGGCGATTTCGCGTGCTTTGGCTTCTGATTCAACCACGTTCAAAACGTCACCCGCTTCTGGTGTGCCGTTTAAACCCAGAACCTCGACAGGAACAGATGGGCCAGCTTCGTCAACAATGTCACCTTGATCATTGATCAGTGCGCGAACGCGACCGAATTGTTCACCAACAACGAAAATGTCACCTTTGCGCAATGTACCCGTTTGCACCAATACGGTTGCAACAGGGCCACGGCCAGTGTCCAATTTTGCTTCGATCACGGCACCTTGCGCATCGCGATCTGGGTTGGCGTTCAGTTCCAGAATTTCGGCTTGAAGCGCGATAGCTTCTAGCAGTTTGTCCAAACCAGTACCCTGCAAGGCAGATATTTCAACGTCCTGTACGTCACCAGACATTTCCTCGACGATCACTTCGTGTTGCAATAATTCTGTGCGCACACGGTTTGGATCGGCACCGACCACGTCCATTTTGTTGATCGCAATGATCATTGGAACGCCAGCGGCCTTGGAGTGGGCAATCGCTTCGATTGTTTGGGGCATAACACCATCGTTTGCGGCAACAACCAGAACAACAATGTCCGTTACTTGGGCACCGCGCGCGCGCATGGATGTAAATGCCGCGTGACCAGGGGTATCAAGGAATGACAGCAATGTGCCATCATCGGTGGTGATTTGATACGCACCAATGTGTTGTGTAATGCCGCCTGCTTCGCCAGATACAACATTGGTTTTACGCAATGCGTCCAACACAGATGTTTTACCGTGGTCAACGTGGCCCATGATTGTAATCACAGGTGCGCGTGATTGTAGCGTTTCTGGCGCATCTTCGATGGCCTGAATTGCGTCTTCTACATCGGCGTCAGAAACACGCACCACTTTGTGGCCGAATTCTTCGATGATCAATTCCGCAGTATCCGCATCGATCGTTTCGTTTTGCGATGCCATGATGCCATTTGTCATCAAGGCCTTTACCACAGCGTTGGTTTTTTCCGCCATGCGGTTGGCCAATTCTTGGACAGTGATCGCTGGTGGCAATTGCACGTCGCGAACAACCTTTTCGCGCTCGGTCTGACCACCGGCCATTTCGCGGCGTTGGCGTTCTTGTTTACGCTTGATTGATGCCAATGAACGTTGACGTCCACCATCACCACCGCGCAATGCTTGGTTGATTGTCAGTTTACCTGAACGACGACGGTCATCGCCACCTTTGGCAGGGCGTTGTTGTTTTTTGTCGTCACGCGGCGCTTCGCGTTTTGCGGCGGGTCCACGTGCGGGGCCGCGTGCTTCGGCAGCTTGTGCAGCGGCTGGATCTGCGGGCGCTGGCTCTGCTTTTGCAGGGGCGGCTTTTTCCTCGGCCTTTGGCGCAGGCTTTGGTGCGTTTTTCTCTTCTTCGCGTTCACGTAACAAACGTGCAGTTTCTTCTTCTTCGCGTGCTTTTTCGTCGCGTTCACGGCGACGTGCTGCGCGTTCTTCTTCGCGTTCTTTTGTTTCGGCAGCCTCTTTGGCGGCGCGCTCTGCCTCTTGGGCTTGCGCGGCTTCTAGTGCCTTGCGGCGGCGTTCCATTTCGCCGTCAGAAATGCCCGCAGCTTTCTGTGCTTGCGCACCTGCTGGGCCACCTTTGCCTGGTACGATAACGCGTTTGCGTTTTTTCTCGACAACCACAGATTTGCTGCGGCCGTGGGAAAAGCTTTGCTTTACGCGGCCCGAAGACGGGCGTCCACCGCCAAGGCCCAATGGTTTTTTATCGTCGCTCATTCGTACTTTAACCTTTCAATGCTGAAAAAATTCAGCTTTCACCTGATTTATCGCTAGCGCGGATACCTGCGAGGCGAATTGCATCGGCGACAACTCGTTTACTGAGTCCTCTGCCTGTTAGCGCCGCGTGTATCGCATAGTCTCGTCCAAATGCCAAACCCAATTCGGGGGAAGTCAGACAAGAGATGTAAGTATATCGCCCTTCGGGTGGGCGTAATTTCTGTTTCTGGCCATCAGAGCCATCAAATGCTTGGATTAAAACCCGTGCTTTGCCTGATACCAGCGCACCCTTGACGGTTTCAAAACCCATCATTGCATCACCGCTGCGCCGTGCCAATGATATAAGATCTGCAATACGCTTTGCCAACAGTTGATCCACCAATGATAGCAGGTTTTCAGGAACTGTTGCTTGTGCTTTTGCGCCGCGCGAGAACAATTTTTTGTCAACTGCCTTTTGCAACGCGTCGCGTTTCGCAGATACCCAAATGCCGCGTCCAGGCAACCGTTCTGCCAGATCGGGTGTCACCACACCATCGGGTGACAATACAAATCGGATCATTTCCGATTTAGGCAGATCAGCCGCGGTGCTTATACAGCGCCGCGTCTGTTCTGGTGTTTTATGTGTCCGAGCACCACGTCCCATAGGGCGTTACCGAAGCCTGAAAAATCAGGCTTCAGTCTCCTCTGAAGTTTCGCCTTCGCCATCTTCTTCGTCAGTGGCGGCATCCTCGGCCAGTTGTTCTTCTGTGACCCAACCAAGTTGCAGGCGTGCAGCCATAATCAATTCTTGGGCTTCTTCCAGATTTACATCGAGCTGTTCCAAGATGCCGTCATCCTTGTGACGTTCACCGTTGATGGTTGTGAAACCACCGGCCAATTCCCAATCGGCACAGGTTGCGAATTCTTCGACAGTTTTCACACCGTCATTACCAAGTGCGACCAACATTTGTGGTGATAGACCTTCAAAGTCGATCAATGATTGTTCCACACCCATTTCGCGTGCTTCTGCAATTGCTTTGGCGTTCAATTCGTCCAAGCTTTCACGGGCACGCGCTTGCAATTCTTCTGCGGTATCTTGGTCGAACCCTTCGATCACCAACAGTTCGTCGATTTCAACATATGCAACTTCTTCCAGTGATGCGAAACCTTCGGATACCAACAACTGTGCGACAACTTCGTCGACGTTCATTGTGTCCATGAACAATTTGGAACGTACTTCGAATTCTTTTTGGCGGCGTTCTGATTCATCCGCTTCCGTCAGAATATCAATATCCAAACCAGTCAACTGTGATGCAAGACGTACGTTTTGACCACGACGGCCAATTGCCAATGACAATTGTTCGTCTGGTACAACAACCTCGATGCGTTCAGCGTCGTCATCCAAAACAACTTTGGTTACTTCGGCAGGTTGCAATGCGTTGACCAAGAATGTTGGCGCATCTTCATTCCATGGAATGATGTCGATTTTTTCGCCCTGCAATTCGTTTACAACGGCTTGTACGCGTGAACCGCGCATACCCACACAGGCACCCACTGGATCGATGGAGTTGTCATATGAAATAACACCGATTTTTGCGCGTGAACCTGGATCGCGGGCAACCGCCTTGATTTCGATGATACCATCGTAAATTTCAGGCACTTCCATTTTGAACAGTTCGGCCATGAATTCAGGCGCCGTACGTGAAAGGAAAATTTGTGGGCCGCGTGTTTCTGAACGTACCTCTTTGATATAGGCACGAATACGGTCGCCATTGCGGAACATTTCGCGGTTGATCAATTGATCGCGGCGGCACACTGCCTCTCCGCGGCCAACGTCAACGATGACATTGCCGTATTCAACACGCTTGACCAAACCATTGATGATTTCTCCTTGGCGGTCTTTGAATTCTTCGTATTGGCGATCGCGTTCTGCTTCGCGTACTTTTTGCAAGATAACTTGTTTCGCAGATTGTGCAGCGATACGACCGAAATCCATTGGTGGCAATTCGTCGATAATGAGGCTGCCCACTTCTGGGTTGTCGATATGCGCTTTGGCTTCTTCGACGGTCATCTGTGTTGAAAAATCTTCGACTTCTTCCACAACTTCGCGCACGCGTGTCATTTGAAGCTCGCCAGATTTGCGATCAATATTGGCACGAATATCAAGATCGGCGCCATATTTTGATTTTGCAGCCTTGGCATAGGATTCTTCCATTGCTTGCAAAACCAGATCGGGATCGATCATTTTTTCGCGCGCAACAGAATCTGCAATTTGCAGCAGCTCCAAACGGTTTGCACTGGTGATAGCCATGGGATTAATCCTCTTCTGTCTCAATCGTATCGAAATCGCTTTCGACAATGTCTTTGCGCCCCTTAAGGGTTTGCGCAACCAATTCATCTGTCAGAACCAATTTGGCATCTGACAGCCATTCAAAATCTAATCCGATTGTACCCTGTTGGATTTCAATCAGTACTTCGTTGCCTTCGACACCGCGCAGGATGCCCTTGAAACGACGTTGGCCGTCGATCAATTCTGTTGTTTCGATTTTGGCTTCGTGGCCTTGCCACATTTCAAAATCTTTAAGCCGTGTGAGTGGGCGATCAATGCCAGGGCTTGAAACTTCGAGCGCATAATCGGCTTCGATCGGGTCTTCGACATCCAAAACCGCGCCGAGTTCGGTGCTGATCTTGGCGCAATCGTCAACCTCGATCCCGCCATCGGGGCGTTCGGCCATAACCTGAAGCGTTGTTGATTTACCCGACATCAATCGGATGCGCACCAATTCGTAACCCATGTCTTCGACGATGGGTTGCACGATGGATGCCATGCGTTTGTCTATCGCTGCTTTTGCAATCAAATCTGACATTATTCTACCATTCCCAAATTCTGGGCACAAAAAAACGGGCGCGCGGCCCGTCGGATATTTTCGATGGAAGCTTGGGGTTGGAAGCCAAACTTGCCGCTGTTGATGTGCATATAGGGGGATTGTTCATAAACTGCAAGCGGATTCGAAAACGCGTTCCTTTCTAGACAGATTTGCAATGTTGCGGTTAGGGTGAGGTATATCAAACAAACAAGCTGAGCATGTGATGAACAGATTGAAGTTGATTTTGGCAATTCCAATCCTTGCGGTGATCTGTGTCGGCGTGTGGATGATTGTGTCAGAGCTAAGCGCACCTGAAATTTCGGGAAACATATCGTCGGAACCAAACACTGGCGGCATGCCACCGCCCCCTCTGCCCGCACCTGCGACAAAGAATGATTTCCCAATGAGCGCACCATCAGAACCGATGTCTGATCCAGTTGTGACGCTAGAGCCACCCATTGTCGTTATGGAACCAAGTGTCGAAGCAAATCTTGATCCCGAAGAAACCAGTTCAATTGTCCAACTATATTACGCAACAAATCGGAATTTGGTGCCAGAGGATCAACGCGACGCGGATGATCAAACAAGCCAATACGGAAATTTTGACGGCGATTTACGCTACGGCGTGGCAGAGGTATCAATCCCACGCGATCACGAAATGGGCGAACTCGAATCGCCCAATTGGTTTATCGAAAAAATATTTGGCTTTGACGAAGAAAAGCATGTCGTTCTGCAATGGATTGCCGAGGATGGCAAAGAGGCCGTTATGGCAGGCGTGCGTGATGATCTGAGCCAATTGGATGATCGTGCCATTTTAGCGTTTGTGCATGGATTCAACACCAGTTTTGAAAAGGCCGCGCGCCGCACCGGACAGTTAAAATATGATTTGGGGTTTGCTGGCCCCACGTTTTTCTTTAGCTGGCCATCCAAAGCATTGGGCAGCGCATATACTCATGACAGCCAAGTCGCGGAAATTACATATACGGATATGACCGCGTTTTTAGGCGAGCTCACCGCGCAGGATGCAGAGCGTGTGATCGTGATCGCGCATTCGATGGGGACACGGATTTTATCCCAAGGGTTGGCCGATTTAATCGTCGAAGATCCCGATGCAGCTGCGAAAATCACAACGGTGGTTTTGGCAGCACCCGACATTGATGCCAAGGTTTTCAAAGAACGGTTAGCGCCAAAATTTCGCACCCTTTCGCGCCCCGTCACACTTTATGCGTCTGACAACGACACAGCGTTGCGCATGTCCGAAACGGTTAATGGGTTGATCCGCATTGGAGATGCATCAAACGGGCTTAATCCTGTGGAGGGCATTGATTTGATTGATGCGTCCAATGTTAAATCAGATTTCTTCGGGCATACGTATTTTGGCGATAATAAATCGATCCTATCAGATATGAAAAACCTATTTGAATTGAACGAGCCTGTGGACATACGCAAAGGGTTAGAGCGGGTTGAAACACCCCTTGGTCCTTATTGGCGCATTACGGGAAATTAAGCCAAAGAATTGGTTGTGCCCGATGTGCGAAAAATTTAGCGTTGCAGCGTGAGTGACTACCAACAGAAAGATCGAATGTGGACCATCTGACCGAAATGCAAGCCTTTACCAGCATCGTTGAAAACGGCGGCTTTACAGAGGCGGCGCGAAAGCTGAAAATTTCAAAATCTGCGATTTCCAAACATATTTCCGCACTTGAATTCCGATTGGGTGCGACACTGTTAAACCGCACAACGCGGCGCGTAAGCCCAACGGAAATCGGACAGCAATATTACGATAAAGTATCGAAAATTTTGGAAGACGTGCGTTTTGCGGATGAACAGGTGCAGTCGATGCAATCTGCGCCAAAAGGTACGATAAAAATCTCTGCCAGTACGGATTTTGGTGGCAATCAAATTTCACGCGCGATGGGTGCATTTTTGGCGCAATATCCGGAAATTCGGGTGAATATGGAGCTTACAAATCGGTTTGTCGATTTAACTCAAGACAACATCGATTTGGCCATTCGCATCGGAAAGTTGGTTGATAGCTCGCTAAAGGCGCGCAAATTGGCCACAGCACGCTTTTATATTGTTGCATCGCCTGAATATATTAAAAAATTCGGCGAGCCACGCACCATTGATGAATTAACCGAGCATCGCTTGATGCATTATTCGCAAGGTTCGGTAAATCAGGTTTGGAATCTTACCGCGACAAGTGGAGAAGAACGCCAAATTCGCACACCGGGAAATTTTGCCGTTAATGACGGCCTGTCATTATTGACCGCCGCCAAAGAAGGCATAGGTTTAACGATACTGCCAAACTTTTTGGTGTCCCCTGCGCTCAAGGATGGTTCATTGGTTCAGGTGTTAGAACAGCTTCCCGTGCTCGAAGCAGGAATTTACGCTGTATACCAACCTGCAACATACACACAGCCAAAATTACGCGCCTGTATTGATTTTTTGGCCACGTATTTTAAAGATAGTGATGCGACTGATTGGGCATAAGTCATTTATTACATTAATTATTATTCTGATTTCATGTGGGGGTTATTGAAGCGATACATTTGAGGTACAAATGAAGATCAAGGATTTTACCAAGAAATACGCGTATGCCGATAATAAACGGGCAGCGCGTGAATTAATTTTGACCATTGCATTTTATGTTGGATCGTTTTCACTCGCCTATTTGTTTTACAACAATTGGTTCTTAAGCAGCGTGTTTGTTTTGTTGACCGGTGTTGGCACTATCCGTCTCTATATGTTGCAACATGACTGTGGACATTATTCGTTTTTTCATGGATCGCGGGCGAACAATGTTGTTGGCACGTTATTGTCTGGGATAACATGGACCCCGTTTCGATCATTGCGATATAATCACGGGCTACATCATGCGCATATTGGAAATCTTGATGAACGTGATGCGTCTGAAATTTACACAATGACAGTGGGGGAATATGAAGCAGCGACACCTGTGCGACGAATGGGATATCGCATTTATCGCAGCGCCTTTACGCTTTTCTTGGTTGGACCAATCATAATATTTTTCTTTCGCTATCGCTGGCCCAAAAACATTAATCGTTCGGGTGTGTTGGATGCGATGATAACGAATGCGTTGTTGTTGGGTCTGTGGGGTGCGGTTTATTTGTTGTTGGGGTTCAAAGGCGTTTATATCATGCTTTGGGCGTCGATTTTTGGTGCGACGGCTGGATCTGTAATTCCTTATGTTCAGCATAATTTTGAAAATACGTATTGGGAACGCCACCCAAATTTGGATTTTCAAACGGCTGCATTGACGGGAACAACAATTTTGGATTTTGGCCGCGTGTTTGATTTGGCAACCGCCAATATTGCATATCATGATTTACATCATTTGAATGCGCGAATTCCATCATACCGTTTGCAAGAATGTCAGAATGACATCGCGCATATGTTGAACCCAGTCAAAGTTGGCTGGGTTGAGGGATTATCCTGTATCCGCTGGAAATTGTGGGATGAAGAATTGGGAAAAATGGTTGGCTTTCCCACAGCAAGTTTAGCCACCACTGACATAAGTGAAAAACCGTTGGTTTAACGCTTGATGCGATAATGGTATTTGCCAACTTCAACCAATCCCATCTTTTCATACATGGTTTTAGCGCCATGATTTGCGGCGACAACAAGGATACAAACCGTATGCGCTTTGTTTTGCGCGGCCCATTCGGCCACCGCTTGCATGATTTGTTTTCCCAATCCTTGGCGGCGCATGGATTCAATCACCTCGACACAATGCACCATACACACCCCATCATGAATGGCGGCAAATGCTGCGGCTTTGTTTTGGATGGACAGGCATGCCTTGGGCACAGATACGCGACGCATGACATCAAGCCGTTCTGAATTGACGCCACCAGCGGCCCAAATTTCAGCCTGTGTTTTCGACGGATCTTGCGAAATATCAACGGGATGCTTTGCGGCGATTTTGGTTGTTTCACAGGCCATAATCAATGTCGCATCCAATATCGAATACTGCCGCCGCGCCAGTTGAATTTCCAGCGTTGGAAACCCTGCGCGGATCATGAACATGCGTTGTTGTTCCAATGCATCCATTGCACGTTCGGCGTTTTCTATGCTTGCGTTCGCCTCGGTTTGGGTGGCCGCGCTTACACGTTTGCCGCCACCACGGCCCTCGCGGATGATCCAACCGTTTTCTTCGCGCATTTCAAACGGTGCCCATGTTGCATCAATGGCATCATAGAGCGTTTCAATATCGGGTTTGGTCCAGCTCATGCGATGCGCCCTGAGAATACGGATTTGATACGATCCATTGCTTGTGCAACCAATGATGCGTCCGTTCCGCGCACAACCAAATTTGCACCGTGTTTTCCATCTTCAAAAAACGGATATGACCCAACGGATAAATCGGCAAATGCATCTGCGATTTCACCCAATGGCCCTGCGATCACACTTTCAGGTAGGTCAGCGCGATAACTGTCGGATACGACCGCCGCGCCATGTTCCAATTGTGGCAATAACCATGCGACCATTGCGGTAAATACGCTTGGCACACCCGCCATAACATGGACGTTTTCAATGCTGAACCCAGGGGCGCGTGACACCGGATTATCAATCAGCGTTGCGCCATCGGGGATGCGTGCCATGCGCAATCGTGCCGGGTTTAGATCCGCCTCGCCATTTTCATAATTCATCGCCAATACGGCGCGGGCGTCTGCGCGCACATCAATGCCAACACCAAACGCGGCGGCAATACAATCGGCGGTGATGTCATCATGCGTTGGTCCAATACCGCCACTGGTGAAAACATATGTGACGCGTGCGCGCAGATCATTTACGGCACGCACGATATCGTCTGGTTCATCCGCAACCACGCGCACCTCTGTCAGGTTAATCCCAATCTTGGTCAGTTCGCCCGCCAAGTGGTGCATATTCGCATCGCGTGTGCGCCCCGACAAAATTTCGTCGCCAATCACCAGCATCGCCGCGGTAGGGTTTTTCATTGGTATTGTCCTTTGTTCAACATATTCGTAAATCTGCTAGCATGAAATTTACCAGACCCCTAGTTCCCGCGATATTAGAGCGAAGATATAAGCGATTTTTGGCAGACATAATATTGCCAGATGGCAGCGCCGTAACCGCGCATGTGGCCAATCCTGGTTCCATGCTAGGGATGAACGCAAGCGGACTCAAGGTTTGGGTTGAATCAAATGACGACCCAAAGCGAAAATTAAACTATTCTTGGAAATTGGCAGAGCTGTCGGATGGCACGCTGATCGGTGTTGATACGGCGCTGCCCAACAAAATTATCGCAGAGGCGTTGGTGAACAACGCCATTCCAGAATTAACCTTTGATCATTTTAAGGCCGAGGTAAAATATGGTGAAAATTCTCGGGTGGATTTTTTGTTGTCAGCAAACGATGAACCTGATCATTACCTAGAAGTGAAAAGCGTGACGTTGTCGCGTGAAAAAGGGATCGTTGAATTTCCAGATAGCGTGACCGTGCGTGGGGCCAAACATATGGCAGAGCTGGCAAATATGGTTGCCAGTGGGAACCGCGCAACAATCCTGTATTTGGTGCAGCGCGATGATGCGACATCGTTTCGCGTGGCGGGCGACATTGACCCAACCTATCTTGCGGCCTATGAAAACGCGCGCGGCGGCGGAGTGAATGTTTTGATTTACGATACCGTACTGTCCGCTAACGAAGTTTTCATCGGCAAAAGACTACCCTTGGCATCGGGCCGCATTTCGGTCTAAGGATGCAATCAGTATTAAAACAGGCATATGACGTGATCAGCAAACCCAGAATTAATGTCGATGGCATTACCATTCATTCCCCCGAAGAATTCGAAGGCATGCGCCGCGCTGGGCGTTTGGCCGCCGAAATCTTGGACAACGTCGCCCCGATGATCGAGGTTGGTGTAACCACCGCCGCGCTTGATAAGGCCGTTGAGGATATGGTGAATGATGCGGGGGCAAAATCGGCAACGATTGGGTATCGCGGGTATCAACACGCCACCTGTATTTCCATAAACCACGTTGTGTGCCACGGCATCCCATCGGATAAAAAACTGCGTGAAGGTGATATTCTAAATATCGATGTCACTGTTATTTTGGACGGCTGGTTTGGCGATAATTCTCGCATGTATGTCGCGGGCAAGCGGAGCCGAAAGGCAGAGCGCTTGATTGATGTGACACACACCGCATTGATGTTGGGTATTGATCAGGTGAAACCTGGCAATACATTTGGCGATATTGGTGCCGCGATCCAAACCTATGCAGAAGCGCAGCGTTGTTCGGTTGTGCGTGATTTTTGTGGTCATGGTTTGGGGCGCGTGTTCCATTCCGCGCCAAACGTTTTGCATTATGGTCGCTGGGGCACTGGCCCCGTTCTGGAAGAGGGCATGTTTTTCACCATTGAACCAATGTTGAATCTTGGCCGTCCAGAAACCAAAATTCTGGCCGATGATTGGACAGCGGTAACACGCGATAAATCGCTGTCTGCGCAATTTGAACATTCGGTTGGTGTGACATCCGATGGCGTTGAAATTTTTACCCTGTCACCAGCGGGAAAATTTCACCCGACTTGGGATTGATTTAACATTCGTTAACCAAGTCGCGCCACTGTCAACATATGGACAGTAAACGCAATAGCTTTCAAGAATCACCCTTACCTGATCTTTTCACGGGCAAACCCATGGTGGTGGAAGATTTTCGCAAAAACCACCGCGCGCGGTTGCGAGATCGATTTTTTAAGGGCGGCGCTGCGGCAATGCCCGATTATGAAATTTTGGAATTGATTCTGTTTCGCGCAATACCACGGCGCGATGTGAAACCATTAGCGCATAAATTGATCAAGGAATTTGGCGACTTTAATCGCGTGCTGGCTGCACCGATTGGGCGGCTTGCTAAAATCAAAGGGATCGGCCCCGCTGTTGCGCAAGAATTAAAAATTATCGAGGCTGCGGGCCATCGCATGGCACAGGCGCGGGTATTGGGACAGGATGTTTTATCATCGTGGGATGCCTTGATGGCATATTGTAAAACGGTCATGGCACATCGTGACACGGAACAATTTCGTATTCTGTTTTTGGATCGTAAAAACACGTTGATCGCCGACGAAGAACAGCAACGTGGCACCGTTGATCATGTCCCTGTTTACCCACGAGAGGTCGCCAAACGCGCGTTGGAATTAAACGCGAGCGCAATTATTTTGGTGCATAACCACCCATCGGGCGACCCATCACCGAGCCAAGCAGATATTGATATGACGCGGCGGATCGAAAATGCATTGCAGGCGTTAAATATTACGCTTCACGATCACATTGTGATCGGCAAAGAATCCGACGCGAGCTTTCATTCCTTGGGGTTATTGTGATTAATCACGCACCCATAATTCTACGCGGCGATTCAATGCTTGGCCGTGTTCTGTATCGTTACAAGCAACGGGTGCGATTTCACCAAATGCCATTTCTGCGACGCGATCTGGATCAAGGTCTTCGATTAATGTGTCGGTAAAAACTTGGCGCAACACCTGATTGGCACGCGCAAGTGACAATGTTTGGTTGCTGGCGTGGTCACCACGGTTATCTGCAAAGCCTGCAAAAATCAGTTGTTGGTCATCATAAACCCCCGATTGAATTGCTTGACGTAAAACCCGCGCTTGTGCGGTTGACGCCAAATCCAGCTTGCGCCCCGTTGAGTCAAACCGAAACGTCATGGACAAGCGGCGCGCATTTGAGAGGGCGCCAACCATATCTTGCAAATATCCTAAGCCTTCTTTGGTGGAAATGTTTTGCAATGCGTATGCAAGCCGATCACCTTGATATGAAAATGATCGCGCGGTTGGCCAAAGGCTAAGATACCCTTGTTTTTCCAAAATGCTCTGGCTGATCGGGGAATAGATTTCAGCTAAAAAAGCGCGTGCTGTGCGTGGTAATCGTTTTGCCGGGCGAAACAAATGATATTGATATGTCAGCGGATATTCACCAGATTTGATGGTGAAATAATCGGCATGAAACATCAAATTGCACTGTGTGGTTATGGGCAATCCCTGTGAATTTTTCATGCTGGAATAGGGTATAAACCCGATCGCATTTTCATCTTGATCAACCAAGTCTTCGACCTGTTCGATGGTTTCACTGATCACCAGATGAGTATCAGATTTCGTGGGCTGTGCATCGGACAGCATTCGGGGCCAGTCAGTTTGAGACTGTAAAATCCGCTTGGGTAGATGGAGCGAAATTGGAATATCCTGCCCTCCCAACTTTTTCCAATTCGTCACCTGTCCGCGCATGATTTTGCGCACCATTTCCACACTGATTGATTCAACGGGGTTTGTTGGATTAACGATTGGAACTAAACCTTCGTTTGCAATGACAGATCGGCGATGTTCATTTTGTGTGTGCGGCGTTTGCCCGATGAACAATGTCGGTTGGCGCACACTTGTTTGTTGATCTGGTGTCAGGGCGCGATTTGTCAGCGTTATTTCCAAGGCGGGTGTTTGGCTGACGTCAATCGGATCATCGCCAGGTTCACTGATTTTTACGTTCTCACCACCAAGCGCGACGGTACTGTCCACCAGTTCAGGAACAAAGCTGGAAACCAAATTGCTCGGCCCAGCGAAACCGATACGTGCAAGGCGTTGTTCGGGTTTTGGGCAATTGTACCCCTCGCACATCAAGCCATCAGCATGAAGCGTTATCGGCCCTTGCGGTGTTTGCAGGCGAATATATTCGTCATTAAAAAATAGGATTTTTCCTGTGATCGACAGGGATTTATTTTCGGTTGAAACCGTAACATCCTGTGCGTTCACGGGTAATGCGGCCACATAATTGAGCGCCATAAAAATGGATAAAACACGCAACAATTTGGACACTGATAAATTCATAGCCGCAGGTATTCACAAGGTTTGACAATTGATCAATCAAAACCGAGCACGAAATGCGATTTTAGCTAAACCTGTTGTTCAAATGTAGGAAAGGCACCCGAAGGTGCCCATGCTACAGTTTGCCGTGGCAATGTTTGTATTTTTTACCCGATCCGCATGGGCACGGATCATTTCGCGCAACAACGGGCCATTCGGATTGATCGACATCGTCAGCATCATCCATACCATTTGGCACAACACCAGCGGCGGCCATTTGTTCCATGATCATTTGCTGTTGTTCTTCTTCGGTAGGTTTGCGGATCAATGACAATGTGCGGGTTACATCGGTGCGCAATGAATCAAGCATGGATTCAAACAATTCGAACGCTTCTGTTTTATATTCGCTCAACGGGTCGCGCTGCGCGTAGCCACGCATGCCGACAACAGAACGCAAATGTTCCAGCGTAACCAGATGTTCGCGCCATTTGCCATCAATGATTTGCAACAAGAAATGTTTTTCTGCTTGGCGCATTTGATCGCCGCCAATGTCGCGTGTTTTTGCGGCCATTGCTTCGTCTGCTTTTTCAGACAGGCGTTCGCGGATGTCTTCGTCATCGATGCCTTCTTCGGCGGCCCATTTTACAACGGGCAAGTCGAGACCAAGGATTTCTAGAACCTTGCCATACAATCCTTCGACATTCCATTGATCGGCATATGCTTTTGCGGGGATATGTTCATCGACCAGATCGTCGATTACCTCGTCGCGCATGTCTTTGACGATTTCGGATAAATCTTCGGCTTTCATGATTTCGAGGCGTTGTTCAAAAATTGCCTTACGTTGATCATTCATCACATCGTCGAATTTCAACAATTGTTTACGAATGTCAAAGTTGTGGCCCTCGACCTTGGCCTGTGCTTTTTCAAGCGATTTGTTGACCCAAGGGTGAATGATTGCTTCGCCTTCGGCCATACCAAGTTTGCCCAGAACGGAATCAAGCCGTTCGGAACCAAAGATGCGCATCAAGTCATCCTCTAGCGACAGATAAAATGCAGAGCGACCCGGATCACCCTGGCGCCCAGAACGCCCGCGTAGCTGATTATCGATCCGTCGGCTTTCGTGGCGTTCCGTTGCCAAAACAAACAGTCCCCCCGCATCAAGCGCGGTTTGTTTATCTTTGGCAATGTCTGCTTGGACATCTTTGCGCAATTGCACCGGATCTGCGTCATCGCCCAGTTCGGTCAATTTGGCGTTCACGACCATATCGACGTTACCACCCAATTGAATATCTGTGCCGCGACCCGCCATATTGGTGGCGATTGTTACCGCCCCAGGTTTACCCGCATCGGCGACGATCTGTGCCTCTTGTTCGTGGAAACGCGCGTTTAAAACATTATGGGGAATGCCATCTTTGTTTTTGGCAAATTTTTCCAGCGCTTCGGCACCGTTCAAGAAAGATTCCTTTTCGGAATCCTTTTTGAAATTATTCGCCGTTTGGCGAAGCCGCGTTGCGATTTCTGTCAATGTTTTTGCATTGGACAACATTTCCGACAGATATTCGGATTTTTCAATTGATGTCGTGCCCACCAATGTTGGCTGACCTTTGGCATGTGCAATCGCGATTTCGGAAACAATCGCGCGGTATTTTTCAATTGCGGTGCGATAAATTGCATCGTGTTCGTCAATACGTGCGATGGGACGGTTTGTCGGAACTTCGACAACGCCCAGCCCGTAAATTTGTGCAAATTCTTCGGCTTCGGTTTGTGCCGTACCTGTCATGCCCGCCAACTTGTCGTACAAACGGAAATAGTTTTGGAATGTCACCGATGCCAAGGTCACGTTTTCAGGCTCGATTTTTGCGCCTTCTTTGGCCTCGATTGCCTGATGCAACCCTTCGGACAGGCGACGACCCGCCATCATGCGGCCTGTGAATTCGTCGATCAACACAACCTTGTTGTCACGCACGATGTAATCTTTGTCTTTCTTAAACAAAACATGCGCGCGCAGGGCGTTGTTGATGTGGTGAACGATTGTTGTGCTTTCGGGATCATACAGCGATTGACCCTCTGGCAACACGCCCATCCCCAACAAACGTTGTTCAACAAAATCATTGCCTTCGTCCGTCAGGTTGGATGCACGTGATTTTTCGTCAATCGTGTAATGTTCCTCGGTCAATTCGGGAACCAATTTATCCATTTGGATATAAAGTTCCGAATTATCCTCGGCGGGGCCAGAAATGATTAAAGGTGTCCGCGCTTCGTCGATCAGGATACTGTCCACCTCATCCACAATCGCGAAATAGTGATCGCGTTGCGCCATTTGGGTAAGATCAGATTTCATATTGTCGCGCAAGTAATCAAAGCCAAGCTCGTTATTCGTGGCATATGTCACATCGGCGGCATATGCCGCGATTTTGTCGGGTTCTGGCATGTTGGGAACAACAACACCCGTTGTCATGCCAAGGGCGGTATAAACCTTGCCCATCCATTCCGCGTCACGCGTTGCCAGATAATCGTTCACGGTCACAACGTGAACACCCCGACCTGTCAGCGCATTTAAATAAACTGGGAAAACACCCACAAGGGTTTTACCTTCGCCTGTTTTCATTTCGGCGATGTTACCTTGGTGCAAAAAGATACCGCCCATAAGTTGGGTATCATAGGCGCGTAAGCCAAGCGCGCGTTTGGCTGCTTCTCGCGCATTTGCAAATGCCTCGGGCAATAATGCGTCTAGCTTTTCACCACCTGCAAGGCGGTCTCTGAATTCTTGGGTTTTGGCAGCGATACCAGCATCCGTTAATTTCGCAAAATCATCCTCTAGGGCATTGATTTTATCCACCAATGGGCGAACCGAATTAATCGTGCGATCATTATGTGTGCCAAAAACTTTTTTTGACAATGTGCTAAAGCCAAGCATAGCTGCTCCGTTTTTTTCGTCGAACGCCAGTTTCCCAGCCTGAAAATTTAACGCAAGCGTGAAGGGAACTTGATTGCTATCACTTGCCCGTCGTGACCAATGGTCATAAGAAGATGCAAAAGCATTTGATCCATACGCGAATACGCCGATTAAGGCATGTAAGCAGGGAAATCGGTGCTGTCAACTTCGCCCCATCTGGTGCGCAACAAATTTGGTTAACAGTTGCGTGACAGAAATACGCTTTATTGGAGACTACGCATGAACTTTATTCAAAAAACTGTTGCCACTTTTGGTTTGATCGTGGGCGTTGCCGCGCCTTCATTCGCCGAGGACATCAATGGCGATACGGTGTTGGCAACCGTGAACGGCACCAAAATTACAGCCGCACATGTGGTGACATTGGTTGATCGTTTGCCGCCAAACTATTCCGCGCTAGAGGATAAGGTTCTGTTTGAGGGCATCTTGGATCAATTGATTCAACAAACCCTATTGGCTGAAACTGCTGACATCGACAGCAAGCGTGTGAAATTGGCGCGCGAAAACGAAGAGCGTGCGTTGCTGGCAACGGTTGCATTGGATGCGCTGGGTGATACCGCAATTACCGAAGAGGCATTGGCCGCGGAATATGACGCCGAATTTGGCGATCTGCCAGAGGAACCAGAATTCAAGGCCGCGCATATTTTGGTCGAAACCGAAGAGGCAGCCAAAGAATTGATTACTGCAATTGAAGGTGGTGCCGAATTTGGTGAATTGGCCAAGGAAAAATCAACAGGTCCTAGTGGCCCAAACGGTGGTGATCTGGGTTGGTTCGGTCAGGGTCAAATGGTTCCTGAATTTGAAGAAGCCGTTGCCGGAATGGAAGTGGGCGGTGTATCAGCCCCTGTCAAAACGCAATTTGGCTGGCACGTAATTCAGTTGAACGAAAAGCGCAATAAACCCGCCCCTACAATGGAAGAAGTGAAAGAATCACTCGAAGATTCATTGCGCAGCAAAGCAATCGATGCCGAAATCAAGCGTTTGGAAACCGAAGGCGAGATTGATAAATTGGAAATGTCAGATGATTATTCATTCATCCGTAATTCCACCTTTTTGGACGATTAAGGTTTAACGCAAATGGCATCACAAAAAGCAAAGAACAAAGCCGCCAAGCTGAAAAAGAAAATCAAGAAATTGAAAAAAGAGGTCGCGGCGCATAAAACAACTGCGCCGATGGTTTCGCCACTGGCCCCTGTTGGTGGTTTTCCTGATTTACCCGTAATCGCGGGTGTTCGGTTCAGCGCAATCGCGGCGGGTGTGAAATATCAAAACCGCGATGATGTGATGCTGGCGGAAATTACAGCGGGCAGCGCGATTGCAGGGGTGTTCACACGATCATCCACGCGCTCTGCCCCTGTTTTGGATTGTCAGGAAAAACTGGCGAAACCGTTACCCGCGGACAAACCAATCGCGATTTTGGTGAATTCGGGCAATTCAAATGCCTTTACGGGTGGCGCTGGGCGTGATTCCGTAAACGCAATCACAACGGCAACGGCGGATATTATGAACACCATTCCTGAATGTGTGTTCACCGCATCAACGGGGGTTATTGGCCAGCCATTGCCCCATGAACGTATCGTTGCGAAAATTGAAACCCTGCGCGACACATTGTCCAAAGATTCTGCGCGCGCCGCTGCCAAAGCGATCATGACAACGGATACCTTTGCCAAAGGCGCAAGTGGCGAAATCACGCTGGGTGGGAAACCCGTGCGCATTGCTGGTTTTGCCAAGGGTTCGGGTATGATTGCACCCGATATGGCGACGATGTTGGTGTATATTTTCACCGACGCCAATATCGACCAAGCAGTGCTGCAGGCGATGGTTTCAAATATCAACGACACATCGTTTAATGCAATCACAGTTGATAGCGACACTTCAACATCAGACAGCTTGATGGTTGCCGCAACAGGCCAAAGCGGTGCGCCGCGCATCACCGATTTAACAAGTGATGATGCCAAAACTTTTGCGGCGGCTTTGAGTGATGTGATGCTAGAGCTTGCGCATCTAGTCGTAAAAGACGGCGAAGGTGCGACCAAATTCGTGACCGTAAATGTAACGGGCGCGGACAGCGATGCATCGGCCAAAAGGATCGGTTTGGCGATTGCAAATTCACCGCTGGTGAAAACCGCAATCGCGGGGCAAGATCCCAATTGGGGTCGTGTTGTGATGGCGGTTGGTAAATCTGGTGAACCCGCAGATCGTGATAAGTTGGCGATTTGGTTTGGTGATATTTTGGTCGCCGAAAAAGGTTGGGTTGCAGAAAGCTATACCGAGCAAGCGGGTTCAGATTACATGAAAAATGCGGAGCTTTCGATCACTACAGACATTGGTGTTGGTGATGGGCGCGCCACCGTTTGGACCTGTGATTTGACACATCAATATATCACCATCAACGCTGATTATCGTTCATGAAAACGGTTCTGGTTGTTGCGGTTGCCTTGATCGATACCGATGGGCGCGTGTTATTGGCACAGCGCCCCGAAGGTAAATCAATGGCGGGTCTTTGGGAATTTCCAGGGGGCAAGGTGGAGTCGGGTGAAAAACCAGAGGATGCATTGATCCGCGAGTTGAACGAAGAATTGGGCATCGATACATGGGCGTCTTGTTTGGCGCCCCTGACATTTGCCAGTCATTCATATGATGATTTTCACTTGCTGATGCCCGTGTTTGCCTGTCGCAAATGGGATGGGATCGTCACCCCGCAAGAGGGCCAAAAATTGGCATGGGTGAAACCAAACGCGCTTAAGGATTATCCAATGCCAGCGGCGGATATTCCATTGATTGCTGTGATGCGCGATTGGCTTTAAATTAAATCCAGCCTGACAATTCGTTTCGAATGATGTCCGACATCATGCCCACATGATCAGCATTGTCATTCAGACACGGGATATAGGTGAATGTTTCGCCGCCCGCCTCTTTGAATGCATCTTGAATCTCTTCTTGGATTTCCTCGAGCGTTTCGATGCAATCGGCGGAAAATGCTGGTGATATTATTGCAATGTTTTTCTTACCTTGGCGCGCCAACTCGGCGACATGTTCTACTGTGTATGGCCCCAACCATTCTTCGCGCCCGAACACGGATTGAAATGTGGTAGTGATGTTATCATCGCTCCAACCCAGCGCCTCCTTCAACAGGCGCGTGGTTTTTTGACAATGGCAATGGTACGGGTCGCCTTCCATCAAATAGCGTTTTGGCATGCCGTGATATGAGGCCACCAATAAATCTGGTTTCACGGCAAGGTTTTCATATGCTGCCTGCACCGAATTTTTCAACGCGTTGATATATTTTGGATGATCAAAATACGCAGGCACCGTGCGCAGGGCTGGTTGCCAGTTTAGCTTCATCAATGCGCGAAACGCTTCGTCATTCGCGGTTGCTGTTGTGGGGGCCGCGTATTGGGGATACAGCGGGAAAAACACGATTTTTTCGACACCCTGATCGCGCATCTTGTTGATCACAGATTCAACCGATGGATTGCCATAACGCATGGCGAAATCAACGATGACATCGTCGCCGTAAATTTTGGCCATCTCTGTTGAAACCGCATCACATTGATCGCGCGTGATTGTTAACAATGGGCTTTCGTTGCGGTCGGTGTTCCATATGCTTTGATACGCTTTGCCCGCGCTGAACGGGCGTTTGGACAGGATAATCAACTGCAAGATCGGCTGCCATTTCCAATTTGGTGTATCGACAACGCGCTTGTCTGACAAAAATTGCCCAAGGTAGCGGCGCATCGACCAATAATCGGTAGCATCGGGCGTGCCGAGATTGGCCAATACCACACCAATTTTGGCGGGTTTGATGGCGGGGTGATCTTTGCCTGCAAAAGCAAGCCTGTCTGTTTTTGTCTCGATTGGCATAAGATGTTTTCGCTGATCGTTAATGTTTCAATGACCAAATAGCATTGGTCAGTCGTTATCAAGGTTACGTTCTGCCACACCCAATGCTTGCGCCAATCGGGATTGAGCGGAACCGGGACGCAATGGTTTTTGTTGCGTATCGGAATGTGCCCAGCCTGTCAGGAATACAAATTCCATCGTTGCATTCACGCGTCCATCAGGCGTGGAAAATGCGGATTGATATTCATCCAACATTGCGGCCAGAACATCGCGGCGCATCATGCGCTTTTGTCGTTGTTCCAGCACATTCGTTTCACCCATATTACGCAATTCGTGCATCAACTGCAGCGGTGATTGATAGCTGAGATTTACATCCATGCTATCGGCCACAGGCAACGCATATCCTGCGCGCTGTAATAATCCACCCAGATCGCGAATTTCGCCCATCGGGGTGATGTGGGGGCTGATCCCGCCCAAAACGCGGCTTTCGGCCTGCGCAAACGCAATGCGCAATTCTTGTAATGTTTGCCCGCCAAACATCACCGCAATCATTAACCCATCTGGACGCAAGGCGCGGCGCATTTGCACCAACTGTCCAACGGGATCGTTTGACCAATGCAAAGACAGGGCGTGAATGATCAAATCACAACTGTTTTGCGCGAGATCGAGCGTTTCATTATCTGGTACCACCGCCGCAGATAGCCCTAGCTTTTCATTCCATTGCGCACCCTGCCACCCAACAATTGCTGTGTCTGTAAAGGTTCTGTTAACCTCTTGCAGTCTTTCTTGAACCACATCGATGGCATAGTCGTGCAAAAACCAATCGTCTTGGGCGCCCAACTCGGCGCGACGTCGGTGCATTGCCAACGCGTCGGTATCAAATAATTTTGGTGGTGATTGCATGAACGACTCCCTTCGCAACGATTTAACGCCCCTCACGCCAAAGGAAAAGGGTATGTTCGCAAACCTGTTCAACGGTTTGATACGCGCTGCATACCCACCGTTATGTGTGTCTTGCGGTGCGGAAACCGAGGCGGAACAGGGGCTTTGTGCGAATTGTTGGGGTGATACATATTTTATCGACGGGGCAATCTGTGATTCATGTGGCACACCATTGATTGGCGAAGATATGGGCGATGTTTTGATTTGCGATACCTGCACCCATTCACCCCCGCCCTGGATTCAAGGGCGTGCAAGCGTGGTGTATGATGGTGGTGGGCGGCGTATTGTGTTGGCGCTAAAACATGGTGATCGGTTGGATGTGGTCATTCCATTGGGCGAATGGATGATCAAATCGGGCGCTGAGTTGTTACGTAAAACCGATATCATTATTCCAGTTCCCTTGCATCGCTCGCGTCTTTTTTCCCGCAAATATAACCAATCATCCGCATTGGCGAACCAGATTGCAAAACGCACCAATATTCAAACAGTCCCTGATTTATTGATAAGAAACAAAAAAACCAAGATGCAAAAAGGCATGTCACGCGTCGAGCGCATTGAAAACCAAAGCGGGGCAATTGAAATGAATCCACGTTTTACAGAATTGATTGGTGATAAAAATGTTCTGATCATTGACGATGTGATGACCACGGGTGCCACCATGTCCGTTTGTGCCGACACGTGTATTTCAGCGGGTGCCGCAACTGTGAATACGCTTGTTTTTGCACGCGTTGCACGCGACGAATAAAAGATTATATTCAATATGAAATATTGGAGAAACCAAGATGAAAAATGTCGTGATCTATACGGGCAACCTTTGTGGATTTTGTTCCGCGGCGAAGAACTTGTTGTCAAATAAGGGTGTGAATTTCACAGAAATAAATGTGCATTCAAATCCAGATAAACGCGCTGAAATGATGCAGCGTTCAAATGGCGGGCGAACCGTACCGCAAATTTTTATTGATGATTTGCATGTTGGCGGATCGGATGATTTGCATATGTTGGAACGCGCGGGAAAGCTTGACGCGTTGTTATCCGCCTAAATCCAAAACGCCGGTACAGATGAATGTTTTGGATTTATACCATTGTTTGCTAGACAGTGCGGGCAGGTGCTAGCCTATTCGTCAACATGAACGTGAGTATAAGAAACCAAAACATGCCTGACCCATCCGAAGCCGACCCAATCGCCATTGCGTTATTCTCTGAAATTTTGATGGCGGAACAAATGATGCGTGCACGATTATCCAAGGCGTTGCCTAAGGGGATGGAGCTGTCGCATTTTACGGTACTGAATTTTTTGGCCAATCAATCAAGCGAAAAATCACCAGCACAATTGGCGCGTGTTTTGCATTTGACCAAGGGTGCGATGACAAACACGCTCACGAAACTTGAAAACTACGGACACATACATGTGCGCCCGGATTGGGATGATGCGCGTCGCAAACGTGTGGCGATATCCGATGCGGGATTGTTGGCGCGTCTTGATGCAATTCGCGCCGTACGACCCGTGTTCGATAAGGTTATGAATGAGGTTGGGCACGAAAAAGTTCGTGCAGCGCTGCCATTTTTGCGCGATCTGCGCGGTGCGCTTGATTAACCCGCCTTAACGCTCGCGGTGACGTAATTCACCGATAAATCACGATCAGAAATCGACCATCCCCATGTCAGCGGGTTGAACACAAATCCCTTGCGATCGACGTTTTGCAAGCCAGCGTCTTCGATCAGCGAAACCAATTCATCTGGTGTGATGAATTTATCGTATTCATGGGTGCCCTTCGGCAACCAGCGCATGATGTATTCTGCACCAACGATTGTCATCAAAAATGATTTTGGATTGCGATTGATGGTTGAACAAATCATCAATCCGTCTGGTTTTAATAATTCCTGACAGGCGGTTAAATATGCCAGTGGATCGGACACATGTTCGACCACCTCCATATTCAAAACGATATCAAATTGTTCACCGTCCGCCGCGAGTGATTCAGCCGTGCAATTGCGATAATCTATTTCAAGGCCTGATTGACGAGCATGAATTTGTGCCACGGGGATGTTTCCCGCCGCCGCATCCGCGCCAACAACCGTGGCGCCAAGGCGTGCCATGGGTTCGGATAACAATCCACCACCGCAACCAATATCCAGCAATCGCAGGCCGTCAAATGGTTTTGGCTGTGTTGGATCGCGGTTAAATTCGGCGCAGATTTGATCCACGATGTAATCCAGCCGCGTTGGATTCAACATATGCAACGGTTTGAATTTACCCTCGGTGTCCCACCATTCAGCGGCCATTGCCTCGAATTTGGCGACTTCGTCAGGATCGATTGTTGTATTTACAGCCATTGCATTGCCTTTTGAAATGCCCCACGATGGGCGTTGCGATACATATATAGGTTCTACATGCGAAATGCCGAAGGTCAAATTGGCGCAGCCCGCCGACCATACCCCGTAATTCAGCCCTATCATTACGAAATGATAGATGTCGGCGAGGGGCACACCATTTACATGGAAGAATGCGGTAACCCTGATGGTATCCCCGTGGTGGTGCTGCATGGTGGGCCAGGTGGTGGATGTTCGCCAGGGATGAGGCGATTTTTTCACCCCGACCAGTATCGCATTATTCTGTTTGATCAACGCGGCTGTGGCCGTTCCCGCCCAACGGCATCGGTTGAGGCGAATACAACATGGCATTTGATCCGCGACATTGAGTTGATCCGTGAAAAATTAGGCATCGATCAGTGGATTGTTTTTGGCGGTTCATGGGGCGCGACATTGTCGTTGATTTACGCACAAACGCACCCTGATCGTGTGCGCCATTTGGTGCTACGCGGCGTGTTTTTGATGACGCAAACTGAACTTGATTGGTTTTATGCGGGCGGCGCGGCGCGATTTTTTCCTGAGGAATGGAAACAATTTTTGACACCGCTCCCTGAATCCGAACATGACAATATCATGCAAGGGTTTCACGATCGATTATTTGGAGATGACGAGGTCGAACAAATCAAATTCGCGCGGGCTTGGACAGAATGGGAAACGGCACTTGCCTGTTTAAACCCACGATCGATTTCGGGCACGACCCCTGCTGCGTACGCCAAAACATTTGCGCGGATTGAGAATCACTATTTTATTAACAAAGGATTCTTGGACGCGGATAACAAAATCATGCGTGACATGGATCGTATCGCGCATATTCCAGGAACGATTGTGCAAGGGCGATATGATATGATTTGCCCGCCCGTATCGGCGATGAACCTGTCAGAGGCATGGCCAGCATCAAGGTTGGTAATGGTTCCAACAGCGGGTCATTCGCTGTCGGAACCGGGTATAACATCGGCACTGGTGTCGATTATGGATGAATTGGCCTAGATCGCGGCGGCCAATTCAGCACCCTGTTTGATGGCGCGTTTTGCGTCCAATTCGGCGGCGACATCTGCACCACCAATGACATGGCAATTGATACCCTGTTCGATCAGTTGATCGGCCAATGTGCGATTTGGAACCTGCCCAGCGCAAAGAACGATTGTATCCACATCCAAAATTTTCGCATCCGTGCTGTCTTCACCAAAACTGATGTGCAAACCTTGGTCAGAAATCGCATCGTAATTCACACCTGATAGCATTTCGACCTGTTTCATACGCAACGCAGAACGGTGAATCCAGCCCGTTGTCGGCCCAAGATTTTTACCCAGTTTTTGCGCCTTGCGCTGCAACAGGTAAATTGTGCGTGGTGATGGTTCGGGTTGTGCGCCCTCTGGTGCCAGACCGCCGCGATCGTCCTCTGGATCGCCAACACCCCATTCGCGTTTCCACGCTTCCAAATCTTCTGTGGGGCTGACACCTTGGTGTGCCAGATATTCAGCAACATCAAATCCGATGCCGCCCGCGCCAATCAATGCCACGCGTTTGCCAACATGTGCCTTGCCGCGCAACACGTCGATATAGTTTAGAACCTTGGGGTTATCTTGGCCGTCGATCTGTGGATCGCGTGGGGTAACGCCCGTTGCAACGATTACCTCGTCAAAACCAGACAGGTTATCGACATTGGCCTCTGTATTCAGGTTCACCTTGATCTGGTGCAGTTCAAGCTGGTGTTTGTAATATTCAACCAAACCTTTGAATTCTTCTTTACCAGGGATGGTTTTTGCCATGTTCAACTGGCCGCCAATTTCCGGTGATTTATCGAAAATCGTAACCTTGTGCCCACGTTCCGTTGCCACCAACGCTGTGGATAATCCCGCTGGCCCCGCACCAATAATCGCAATGGATTTTGGTGCGTCTGTTGGTGTGTAAACCAATTCTGTTTCAGCACATGCACGTGGGTTCACCAAGCACGATGTCAATTTCATTTTGAACGTGTGATCCAGACAGGCTTGGTTACATGCGATGCATGGCGTGATTTGTTTTGAAATGCCTTTGTCGGCCTTTGCCACAAAATCGGCATCCGCCAAAAATGGGCGCGCCATCGACACCATATTTGCGCTACCATCTGCCAAAATGTTTTCGGCAACCCCTGGTGTGTTGATGCGATTTGATGTGATGATCGGGATATTCACAGACCCCATCAATTTTTTCGTCACCCATGTGAATGCGCGCCGTGGTACGGATGTGGCGATTGTTGGAATGCGTGCCTCGTGCCAACCGATACCAGTATTCAGGATTGTGGCACCTGCGTCTTCAACGGCTTTGGCTAATTGAACGACCTCTTCCCATGTGGAACCTTCTGGAACCAAATCAATCATGGATATGCGATAGATCACGATGAAATTTGGGCCGACTGCCTCGCGCACACGGCGGACGACTTCGACGGGCAGGCGCATACGATTTTCATATGATCCACCCCATTCATCGGTGCGTTTGTTTGTGCGCGTGACCAAGAATTGGTTCAGAAAATAACCCTCTGAACCCATGACTTCGACACCGTCATAACCCGCTTTTTGGGCTTGAGTTGCGGCCGTGACCATATCTGCGATTTGCTTTTCGATGCCATCGCTATCCAGCTCGGCTGGTGG
Organism: Paramylibacter ulvae; assembly: GCF_014652655.1. GTDB lineage: Bacteria > Pseudomonadota > Alphaproteobacteria > Rhodobacterales > Rhodobacteraceae > Amylibacter > Amylibacter ulvae. The sequence goes on along the minus strand of NZ_BMZF01000002.1, from coordinate 185,486 downwards.
AAAAGGTGAAATCGGTGATTTGATCGCAGATGGTGCAACACATTTTGGCGAATAAGCATAACGCCCAGCATGCAAAATTTGCATCGCAATGCGACCACCCGCGTCATGCACTGCATCTGTTACGATTTTGTGGTTGGCAATGTCGGTGTCGTTATAAAGACCCGCCGCACCTGGTAATACCGCTCCCTCTTCGTTTGGCGCCATGCCGCCAGTGACAATCAATGCGACACCACCCGCGGCGCGATCAGCATAATATTTTGCCGCACGATTCCAATCGCCCGTTTCTTCTAGGCCAGTGTGCATTGATCCCATCAAGACGCGATTGGGTAATGTGACAAATCCAAGATCAAGGGGTTCAAACAAATGTGGGTAATGTGCGTGTGCCATGTTTCCTCCAAAACTTTGTTGAACTTGTATTACAAAGCTAAGGCATGTCACCTAAAACGCAACGTCAAATTGCAGCGCGTCGTCTGCGAAAACAAGTGAGATCGTGCAAAACAATGGTTTGGTTTTCTGGATTGTCAAAACTGACATCAATCCACGATTTGTCGATAACGCGAACCTGCGTGATATGACCAACCAAATCGAAGTTTACTAAATGGCCCAAATCCGTGGGATCAAATGTACGGATTATTTGTTGTGTTCCTGATTTTGATTGCAGGTTCAAACGCGCGTAAATATCCATGGATGGATCGCAATCAATCAATAGATTTGATTGCAAAATATGATTGGGCGACAAATCGATTATCGCATCATTTGGCAGCGTCACCACCAAGGACAAATACGACCCTTCGAATTTCCCCACCTTGATCGATAGGGCAAAATTCGCGGTGGTTTCATTTTGCGACGACGTTGTCTGTTCCAACTGAATATTGCCCAACGGGCAGTCATGAAACAAAATCACAGAATCGCAAATTTTTTGAGTTTTTTCCGCATTCGCGATGGGCAAACGAGATTGACTCGCTGACCATGTTTTGGGTCGTTTGCACCAATCTGTTTTGCTGGGTGCATTAAGCGCGATTTGGTCGGTCAGTGTTGTTGATAATTGTTCAACCGCGCCTGCGTTCATTTTTGACCGTTCAAATGCGATGCGGCGCAATCTGCGTTGGATGTCTTCGATATCATTTGTATTATGTTTTGTCGCATACCGAAGCTTGCGGCGCCAAATACGCTGGCTGATCCGCAGGCGGGCGTGACGAAACATGGCAGTCAGATAAGAAAACATATTGCTCTGATATTCACGAAAGGACGTTTGAAGAGGATATAGATACTGATGTGGCATATACCAGCTTTTGATCGAAACAATTTAAGATTGTATCAATGAAATGCAGAAATGCATTAGCGCGCGTTCTTTAGCTTGATCGCATAGCGTTGCAATGCGCTGAAACTTTGTTCTGAACTGATTTTTTGATTGGCGAGCGGATGAAAGGTAATTGAAAACAAGCGACCATCCTTGGTAAAAAATCCGCGCCATGTTTTGGGTGCGGTAAGCGGGATTTCGGGTGTGCCAGCATTCAACACTTCAACATAAAAAATGCCGTTGCGGGTTTTGGTCCCTGTGATCTTGGCAACATTTGTATTTGCAGGAATGCCCAAGCTTTGGCGGCCTTGTGGTGTTTCGAAATAGTGTTGAAACTCTTTTGGGTAAATTTCTGAATCTGTTTTGAGTGCAGAGACGGAATAAAAACCCATTTTTGCTTTGGCGTTGCAACTGTGTAGCAAGACAATTGTGGTGTCCGATGTGCGCACGCTGTGTTTTGTGCTGAAACAATAACCATCTGGGATCGCAAGGTTGAAATCGCTTTCTGGCTGGCTGTCGCCGCGCGATGCATATTGATTTGCATCCACATCCGATGGGATGGGCGTTGAACAGGCGCTAACGCTGAAAATTAACGCCAGCAATATGGCCATATAAATGCGCAATTTTGTCCCCTATTGGCAAAAGTAATGCCGTTGTCTTTCTGCCACAATTAAGGCCAAGGTGTTAGTGAACTTGTTCCATACTAGCAAGCCCTGACACCCCTTGTTATGTTGAAACACCGTATCAATAGGCGAAAATATGCACATTCCCGAGCAATCAACGGCCAGCCGTAACAAAGCAGCCTTTTTATTCCCCGCAAAACAACGAAACGAAATTTGGCGCATCGTTGCGGTGTTGGTGTTGGGATTTGTGGTGTTGCAATTGATCACTGCGGTCATTTTTGTGGCGGCGGGGCAATTCATGAGCGCGGATGAATTTTTGCAGATGACAACAGAGCTTCGATTCACGACCCCCAAAATGGTGGTCACGATTTTAACCACGTTTGGGGGCTGGATTATTGCAATCATTGTAATGCTGTTTTTGTTTCATCGGCGCAGCGTATTTACCTTGTTTGGCGGGAACGTGAAAACATTTCTGCGCAATTTTGTGTTGGGTTTAATCGCGGTTGTATTGTTCTTTGTGGTTTCTGGTTTGCTGGAACCAAACGATTTGTTGCCAGAGGCGAACCTAAATTACGACATTTGGTTATCGTGGCTACCCGTTGCGATACCGCTGATCTTGATGCAAGTCAGCGCAGAGGAACTTGTTTTTCGCGGATATATTCAACAACAACTGGCTGTGAGGTTTGATCATTTTGCGGTATGGATGATCCTGCCGTCACTGATTTTCGCAATTGGGCATTATCAGCCCGCGACGTTTGGATCAAACGCCTGGTTGGTTGTGGCACAAACGTTTTTAATCGGTATCCTAGCGGCGGATATGACGATGCGCACGGGAAACCTTGGCGCGGCGATTGGATTGCATTTTGCCAATAATTTCATGGGTATGTGCGTTGTGGCGACCAAAGGATACATGGATGGTCTGTCGTTATACGTGTCCCCAATCGATTTGGGTGATGTAGAACAAATGCGCCCATTGTTGATGTCACAGGTTGGATTTACCGCATTCATAATTTTGATCTACTTTTCGGTGGTTCAACGCTGGTATCGCTATTGATTGCAATCCATCGCTGGCAAAGTTAAAAGCAAAGAAACACTAATACAGGCGACAGAGCGCAGATATGAACTGGATTTCCAACTACGTCAGACCCAAGATTAATTCATTGTTTTCGCGTCGCGAAACACCGGATAATTTGTGGACCAAATGTGACGAATGTTCCACGATGTTATTTCACCGTGAATTGGCTGATAATTTGAACGTGTGTGTGAATTGTGGGCACCACATGAACATTATCCCACGCGAACGATTTGCCAGCCTGTTTGACGGCGGCACATTTGCCGAATTCGAAGCCAAAGCACCAAATGCCGATCCGCTTAAATTTCGCGACCAGAAAAAATACCCTGATCGATTGAGGGCTGCTCAGAAAAAGACGGGCGAAAAGGATGCGATGTTGCTGGGATACGGTGATCTGGGTCGTACCAAGGTTGTGATGGCGGCACAGGATTTTGGATTCATGGGCGGATCCATGGGCATGGCCGTTGGCAACGCGATTATTGCGGCGTGTGAACATGCGGTAAATATGAAATGCCCGCTGATCCTGTTTTCCGCGGCTGGTGGTGCGCGTATGCAAGAGGGGATTTTATCCCTGATGCAAATGCCGCGCACAACGGTTGCGTTACAAATGTTAAAAGAGGCTGATTTGCCATTTATCGTTGTCCTCACGCACCCAACCACGGGTGGTGTGACTGCATCATATGCGATGTTGGGCGATGTGCATATCGCCGAGCCAAACGCATTGATCGGTTTTGCGGGTGCGCGTGTGATTGAACAAACCATTCGTGAAAAATTGCCAGATGGTTTTCAGCGCGCGGAGTATCTGTTGGATCACGGCATGATCGACCGCGTGACAAAACGTCAAGATATGCGCGATGAATTGATTTCCATCGTGCGCATGTTGATGAAACTGCCCCCTGCGATTGCCGCCGATTTGGAACCACCAGCGAAAATCGAAGACAAATCCAAAAAGACCGAGGCTACTAAAAAGTGACCTCTGACCAAAGCGATGTCATCCTTGAACGGTTGATGTCGCTTCATCCTAAAATCATTGATCTGACGCTTGATCGGATGCATCGGTTGCTTGATGCGCTGGGCAATCCAGAAAGCGATATCCCTCCTGTGATTCATATCGCGGGCACAAATGGTAAAGGTTCCACGCAGGCGATGTTGCGCGCGGGGCTGGAAGGTGCGGGAAACACCGTTCACGCATATACATCGCCCCACCTTGCGCGTTTTCACGAACGCATTCGTCTTGCGGGTGAATTGATTTCCGAAACTGCGCTGGCGGAAATGTTGGCCGAATGTGAATCGAAAAATGGCGGTGTGCCAATCACCTATTTCGAAATCACAACCTGTGCCGCGTTTTTGGCATTCGCCCGCTCCCCCGCCGATTATACTTTGCTAGAGGTCGGGTTGGGCGGTCGCCTTGATGCGACCAATGTGATTGATGCGCCCGAAATGGCGATCATCACACCCGTGTCCATCGATCATGAACAATATTTGGGTAACACACTGGCTGCGATTGCGGGTGAAAAGGCGGGCATCCTAAAACGCAATTGTTTTGGCGTGGTCGGCCCCCAACCCGATGAAGCATTAGAGGTAATCGAAGCCACGGCGGCCAAGGTTGGCGCGACCCTGAAAATTCACGGCCAACATTGGCATGTTTGGGAGGAAAACGGACGCCTAATTTTCCAGGACGAATACGGTTTGGTTGATCTGCCTATGCCCGCGCTGATTGGCGCGCATCAGGTGATGAACGCAGGAATCGCGATTGCGGCATTGCGATTGCTCGGCAAAGATACGGATGCATGCGAAGCGGCGATGGTGAATGCCGTGTGGCCAGCACGGATGCAAAAGCTTCGCACAGGGCCATTGGTGGATGCAGCTAGCGGCGCGGATTTATGGCTGGATGGCGGACATAACGCGGCGGCTGGTTTGGCACTGGCAGAGGCAATGGGGCGATTGCCCAAACGCCCATTGCACCTAATTGTTGGCATGTTGAACACCAAAGATATCGCAGGATACCTACGCCCCTTGGCGGAAATATCTGAAAGCTTGCACGGCGTTTCAATCCCAGGCGAAGCAGCAACGCTGAGCGCCGAAGAAACAGTTCAGGCCGCCAGCGCCGCTGGAATTGACGCCGTGGTCGCCGATGATGTTTTATCAGCGGTGAAAGATATCACCGCCAAAGACCCAACCGCACGCATACTGATCTGTGGATCGCTATATCTAGCGGGTGGTGTGTTGCGTGAAAACGGGTGAGGTTCAAGTGGGATAGACACCCTGACAAGAAAAATTCCCAACAATTCCCCTGATCGAAAATGAACAAGTGGCGCATTCTGACGAGGGGCAGGTCTTTCCAACGCTCATCGCTACTATTTTTATTTGGTTGTTAAAACACCCGCTTGGATCATCGCGCCGATGTTGGTGATTCACCAAATTTTCGATCCGTCCAATATGTGGTTACAGGCAATAGGTAGTGTTCCATCAGCCTCGCGGGCTGGTTGATGTCATTGATAAAGCTACTTAACGCGTGGGTTGGTGGAAGAATGCATATTTGTTGAAAATTGATGCATCTTGTTGGTCGAAAAGGCAGTTTCGGCACAATTTTGCCATTTTTCCTTGAACATCGGCGAGAATCTGCTAGTTTAATAGTAATATTTTATTAAATTTTTTCGGGGGTATTATGATTATCCGTAATTTTGTAGCCGCAACTGCGCTCTCTTTGGCTGGTATTACTGGCACCGCTTTCGCAACAACTTATACATTTGATGCAGGCTCTTCGAGCATTACATTCGATGAACGCCGCAACGCATGTGATTGTACGATCAGTGCTGAATTTGTGGGCGATATTCCAATTGTTGGTCGCACCAGCGCCGATACGATCCCTACTGTTTTGATCGATTGGACAGCAACAGCCGCAGCTGATGCAACACCAGAGGTTGCCGTTTTCCGCGTTGCGATCGATTTGACATATGAATCAGACACTGGTGAATCCGTTACAGGTGGAACACGTGGACGTGTTCGCATCGTTGCACGCGAAAACAGCCATGTGCACACAACCGTCACATTCGCTGACAATCCGGTATTGAACTTTGCAAATGGTGATACGCTTACCGTTGATCTGGTAGACACATTTTTCTGGGCGTTTTATAACACAACATCTGGAACCAGCGGTTCAACAATTACTGTGACCGAAGGCCAACAGCCATCACCGGTTCCAGTTCCAGCTGCGGGTCTGTTATTGCTAACAGCACTTGGCGGTTTGGGTTTTGTTGGACGTCGCCGCAAACGTAGCGACGCGTAAGCGAAACAAAATATACAAAAATTGGGCTCTTTATGAGCCCTTTTTTATGTGGATCATTGGTAATCGTAATCATATCCGTAAGCGCCAGTGTGATAACGGCTTTTGTTTAAAACCACTCCCATCACGTTTGTTAATTCCGCCAACTGGCGTTCGGCGACATCAATTTGCGCGATCGTGGTTTTTTCCGCCTCTGCAATCAGAATTGCGCAATCAACATTTGGCAGAAAGCCATAGTTATCATCCGTCGACATCAACGGTGGCATATCAAACAAAACGATATCCGGGCGAAGCTGATTTTCGATGTTTTCCAACACAGATTTGGTGCGCATGTTTTGCAAAATTTCAGATGCGTCATGCACGCTAGTTTGGTTTAGCCCGAGCGCGACATTCTCATCTAAAACCATACCATGATCCAAAAAATCCGCATTTCCTTGCAACACGTCCGCCATATTTGCGCTGCGCGGTTGGCCCAAAATACGGCTTAGTCCGACGCGTCGTAAATCCAAATCAAGCACCAATGTGCGCAAATCACGTTGGCGGGAAAAACTGAATGCGAGGTTGGCGCATGTGGTGGATTTTCCGCAACCCGAATGGGGGGAAACCACCGCAACACGGTGCCATTTGTTGACGCTGGCCTGTTGTAAAATTCGGGTGCGCAACATGTCATAAGGTGCCGCATCTTTGCCGCCGCCGATAGATGACAATCTGTTCACAGCCGATTGTTTTTCGTCCATAACAATTGGCGTTAATCGTTCCCAATTTTCGACCAGCTTTTTATCAGTGGTTTTGCTTTGCACATGTTCAGTGGCAGCAACGCCGGTTTTGCGTTGTGCGCGGGCCTTGTTAATTGCGGCCTGTAAACGTTCCATAAATCACGCCCTCCTTGGGCAACCGTGGATTAAATCCCCAGTTTCGACAGCAAATTTTCCATCAATAAATCAAGCGGTAAATAATAAGTATGCACGGCATAAATAAGCGACGGCACCCCAACAAGAATGGCCAAAATTACAATGATCTTTCCACTGCGTTGCGCAATCATTTGTTGGCGCGAACGAATATAAGGGATCGTTGCCAGCGGTGTAATTCCCAACTTGGCGACCAAATCCTCGGGTCGGCGGATAGATCTGTTCAACATTTCCAACGCCACCACCAATACAATACCCGCCATAATCCCAATGAATGTGCCCCCACCCGCAATCAACATGCGATTGGGTTTTGTGGGTTCGTCGGGCAGTGCTGGGGGTTCGATGACAGAAATTTTCTGACCTTGGGATAATAATTCAATCCGTTCACCCGTGCTGGCACTGCCGAACCGATTAACGGCGGCGGTATACTGAGTTTGTAAATTACCCAAATCCAATTCCAATTCATCCAAGCGAATGGCGTTGGCGGGGGTTTTCGACAGAGTGGTGACGATGTTATCTAATAATTCTTCGGTTGCATCGCGTTGGTCTTCTAAGATTGCTAAACGCGTGTCCATTTCGGACAATTGAATGTCCAACATCATGTTACCAGTCGAATCCACATTGGTATTTGCGACGGGGTTTTCGGCAGACTTACGTCTGGCAATTGCATTTTCAGTTTGTCTAATCCGCGATTCCAACACTTTTACGTTTGGGTTATCTGGCGAATAAACCGCAAGCGCATTTGCCAGATCGGCGCGTAGTTTTTCTAGCCACTCTTCGTCGCGTGATAATTCTTTTGGGGTGACATCCCTTACCTTGCCCGTTTGCGCAAATATCACCATCAATTTTTCACGCTGCTGGGTGAACTGTGATATGTCACGGTTGATCTGCGCCAAGCGTTCCTGGGCGCGCGTTTGTTGCCCTAGACGGAAATCCAAACTATCTGGTAGCGCATCAGAATTATCCAATTTGAATTTCAAAATATCGGCAGATTTTCTTGCCAATTCTTCGGACAAACGGGTCACTTCTTGTTCAAAAAACTCAAGCGTTTGGGTTGCACGTCCGGTACGGCTTTCGACGTCTTCTTTTTGGATCAGGGTTAAATATTCGTTCACCACGCTGGCTGCTTTTTCGGGTGTTGCGGCCTCGAACGCGATGGTCATTAATGCCGCTTCGTTGTGATTGGCGGACTTGCGAATCGTGGTGCGTTTTAACATTGCCTCGACCGTGCGATCAGGCGTCATCTCATCTTCGACATCAAACAGTTTAAACCGTGCAGCAATGTCCAACAAATTATTGCGTGTCATAAGCCGTTGTTCAACAATTTGAAGCTGTTCCATCGCGGGTGTTGAAATTGTTGGCGTCGCCAATTCCGTTGGAATTTGCGGCGATTCCACAATTAATTTCATTTGCGATTCATAGGCAGGCGGCAATGCTTTTGCGATGATAATGGCAATTGCAGAGATCAGACATGACACTAGCAAAAAATAAGGCAAGCGACGCAAAAATATTGAAAAGAAATACTTAATATCCATTACATTAACTCTTCTCTATCATGGAGTGCATGACCACCAAAAAACACGCCATCAGACAAAACCTTGCGCACAGTGCGGATGCCGACAAATTTTTCCTCTTTGCCCCACGCATACAATAAACATAGTTCGCAAAGTTGGTTTACCAAGCGTGGCACACCATTTGTTGATTCATAAATAATCTTGGTCGCGGATTTGGTGATCTCACCACCTGTACCGCCGGATTTTTTTAACCGATGTTCGATATATTCACCCACCGTTTTTTGATCCATTTCACCCAAGTGGTAGCTGCCTGCCACACGTTGTGCGAGCTGTTTCATTTTTGGGCTGAGCACCAGATCTTTGAGTTCAGGCTGGCCAACCAAAATTAGCTGAATCAATTCATCCTTGTTGGAATTGATATTGGTTAACATGCGCAATTCTTCAAGCCCTTCGATCGACAGGTTTTGCGCTTCGTCGATGATCAAAACCACGCGGCGGTTGGCGGCGTATTCATCGATAATGAATTCTTGTAATTTTTGGAACATTTCAACATAGCTGGCGTTCGATCCAAACCGAATGCCAAGCGCATTTAGAACCCATTGCAATAATTCACCGCGCCCGCCCTGCGCATTGGACACCAATCCAACGGTGACGTCATCGCGCAATGATGCCAACAGTTTTTGCACCAAGGTCGTTTTCCCTGACCCAATTTCGCCGGTTAACAATGTGATTGGCGCACGCGACATAATGCCAAATTCAAGCACGGCATATGCGCCGCTATGTTGTTTTGACCAAAACAGAAAATCCGGGTCAGGAACCAGATTAAATGGCCGCTCGGAAAATCCGAAAAAGCTCGCGTATAAATTTTCTGTAACCATTATTTTTAACCTAAACCCTGATCGAAATTATCCAAAATGTTTATTTGTCGCTGTCCAAAAAAATTGACAGATTCGCATCGCGTACAACTATTGATTGTTTGGCGAAAACTTTACCAGCGCATGCGGTGAGTGCCATTGAAAATCCGTAACGAATCCTTAAATTGTAATAAATGTTTACTGAACCTAAATATCTGATATATCGAATGGAATTTCACAATATGACGTAATAGTGGCATTTTTTTGTTGGTAAAGTGATGTATATCACTATTACGCTTTCGAATTTAGTGGCAAGATGCATCTGCAATCAATATGCTTATGAACATTACATTAACACCTTTTTATTTTTGTTACTTTTTTAAGCTAAACGAGCGCCAATAAAAAAACAAAATTGGAGATTTTTTTAACGCCCAGCTGTTAGGGCAAAACTTATATGGAAGTACTGCAATGTCCCTGCATACTGATGATTTTAATAACCGATTGAAACGGCAACATGCTGTTTATATTTATACCGATACTTCGATTTACGAAGCATTTCTGAAACGCTTGTTTGATATTGCATTCATCGTTTTGGCTGCGCCTATTATTTTGACCATCGTTGGCATTTCTGCCTTTTTGGTTTGGTTGGATGGCGGGCAACCGTTTTACAGCCAAATGCGTATTGGTTTGAACGGCAAAGAATTTCGCATGTGGAAAATCCGCACCATGGTGCGTGATGCTGACAAGGTTTTGGAACAATATTTGTCAGATAATCCTGATGCGCGTATTGAATGGGATCGCGATCAAAAATTGAAAAACGATCCGCGTATCACCAAGGTTGGTAATTTTCTGCGCCGCAGTTCAGTTGATGAAATGCCACAGTTTTGGAATGTTTTGATTGGCTCTATGTCTGTTGTTGGGCCGCGCCCAATGATGACGGACCAACGTAGCCTGTATCACGGAACCGAATATTTCCGTTTCCGTCCCGGATTGACTGGGTTGTGGCAAGTGTCTGATCGCAATGAAACAACGTTTGCTGCGCGGGTACAGTTTGACAATGACTACGCCGATTGTGTTTCATTCAAACAAGACGTGTCGATCATTTCACAAACCCTTAGCGTGGTACTACGCTGCACGGGGCGCTAACGGCGCCCCTTTTCGCCAAAGAAAACGAATGTTAAATTCAAAAATATTGGGCTGCTTGGCTATTGTTTGTCTGTTGTTTCTGGCAGGGTGTGAATCCGCCGAAGAACGTGCAGAAAAACATTACCAAGCGGCCCTTACCTATTTGGCCGATGGCGACGAAGATCGCGCTATTATTGAATTTCGCAATGTATTTCAATTAAACGGCCTGCACAAAGACGCGCGCTTGGCCTATGCACGGTTGTTAAATGTGCGCGGTCCTCGGACCGAGGCTTACGGCCAATATTTGCGACTAGTCGAACAATTCCCTGATAATTTTGAAGGTTTGCGTGCGGTTGGTGAAATTGCACTCGAAACCAAAAATTGGAATTCACTGCGCCGCCATGCAACACGCGCCGCGGCAATTGATGGCAATGACCTTGTGGTCAAATCCTTGGTCGCGAATTTGCAATATTACGATGCGCTGGTCGAAAAGAACGAGCGCGATGTATTGGCAGCCACCGCCATTGGTAAAGATTTGATCGCACAAGATCCAACATTGGTACATGCGCATCGTCTGGTCATTGGCGATCATTTGCGCCAACAAAATTGGGAACCAGCATTGCGCGCGATTGATGATGCCTTGGCCCATAATCCCGATATGACGGATCTATTTTCGCTGCGCCTTGGGGTTTTGATTCAACTTGATCGCAAAGATGATGTGGAACAGCAGTTGAAAAACATTGTCGCGCGTTATCCAAATGACCCTGAATCAAAGTTGCGGCTGATCCGTTGGTATATCGCACAACAGGATTTGCCAGCGGCGGAATCTTATTTTCGCACGGTGATTGCGGGTGATCCAGATAATCAAAATCTACAGGTCGATTTAATTAACTTTATCGCAAAAACCCGTGGTGACGGTGCCGCGTTGGATGAAATCAACAGCGTGCTGGCGACAGCGCCAGCAAACGCAAAGCTGTTTCAATCGCTCAAGGCATCACTGCAATTTGAATCGGGTGATAAAATGGGTGCAATCGACCAAATGCGTGACATTTTACAAGATGCCCCAACAACAGCGAACACCAACACATACCGTTTGATCCTGACTGATATGTTGATCGCGACAGGCCAAACAGACGCTGCGCGCATTTTGGTGAACGAGGTGCTTAGCATTGATAAATACAATGCCAGCGCCACCAAGCATAAGGCGCGTTGGCAAATCGCGGCGGATCAAACCGCAGAGGCCATCGTGAATTTGCGTGGTGCGGTCGGCCAACATCCAAATGATGCGGAACTGTTGACCCTGATCGCAAGCGCACATGATCGCGAGGGGAGTCATGAGCTGAAATCCGAAATGCTGTCTTTGGCGGTAAAGGCGTCCGATAACGCACCAGATGAGTCGCTGCGTTATGCGGGGGTTTTGATGGCAAGTGACAAGGTCATTGCGGCCGAGGATACATTATTAAACGCACATCGCCAAAATCCTGAACATCCCCAGTTATTGATTGCCCTTGGCAATTTATATGTGACAACACAAAACTGGCGTCGGTTGGAAGACATCATTCCAAAACTGAACGCATTACAAACCCCCGGCGCCGTATCGGCGGCCAACAACCTGACCACCACCATGTTGCGCGCTCAGGATCGTTCTGCGGAGTTGGCGCAATTTATGCAACAGCTTGCCGCGACCACGGATGATACCAGCGCACAAGCAAATGCGACGATTATTGATACGTTCATTCGCCAAGAAAACTATCCCGCGGCGTTAGCGCATGCACAAAAACTGGAACAGATTTCGGATGATCCCGCGTTTTGGCAATATGTACAGGCTGGGATTTATGGCGCATCGGGTGATGTTGACGCCGCCCTTGCAATTTACAACGCGATTTTAGCCAAGGATGCCAGCCAAGAACGGGTTTGGGTTGCGAAATATCAGTTACAATTGGCAAATGATCTGGATGCAAACGCCACATTAACAGCCGCGCTTAACGCGGTGCCAAACAGTGGTTATCTACAATGGATCAACGCATCAAATTTGGAACATGCGGGCGACTATGATGGTGCGATTGCGGTTTATGAAAAACTGTATGAACAAAATTCAAAATCGGTCATGTTGGCGAATAATTTGGCAAGCTTGTTATCAAACCATCGCGATGACGCCGAAAGCTTGCAACGCGCATATACGATTGCGCGGCGCCTGCGCGATACAAAATCCGCCCCAGCACAGGATACTTACGGCTGGATCGCATATCTGCGCGGTGATTACCAAGAAGCATACCGTTATCTGTTCGCTGCCGCACATGATTTGCCCGAAGAATTGGCAGTGCAATACCATCTGGCAAAAACGCTCGCGGCGCTGTCGCGCGACACAGAAGCATTGCTTCAATTTCAAAATGTCGAAAAAATGCTAGACGCGGATTCGCCCCAAGCGTTCAATGATGATATAAAGAAAGAAATTTTACGCCTTACGGCAAAAAACTAGGCGGAATAGATGCGCAAACCCAGCGCGACAAATCTATCGCACCCGCCGCATATTTGTTCGAAAAAAGTTTTACAAACGCCAGTCTTGGCGTACACTTAACCTAATTTAAGATCGCGAGGTAAGATCATGTTTCGTTTCATAAGTAGTTTAATAATCTCTGTTTTCATCGCCACGACTGCTTTTGCGCAGGCGGGGTACCGTCTTAAGGCTGGTGATACGCTGCGTATCGAAATTCTAGAAGACGCCAACCTGAACCGTAGCGTGCTGGTGCTGCCTGATGGGTCCATAAATTTTCCTGCTGTTGGCACATTGCGCGCATCTGGTCGCACGGTTGATGCGATTACATCGACATTAACCAATGCATTGGCGCCCAATTACGCAAGCACACCAAACATTTACGTTTCCGTGGAAAAACTGGCCGTGCCGCGGGTACGCGTACCCACAGCACCAAAACCACCTGTGATGACAAATATCTTCGTTATGGGCGAGGTGAACACACCAGGATCACTAGAAGTGAAACCTGGTATCACATTGTTGCAAGCGATTGCGGCGTCTGGCGGGCTTACACGTTTTGCTGCGGAAAAACGCATTGAATTGCGCCGCACTGATCCAAAATCAAAATCCGAAGTGATTTATAAATTCAACTACAAAAACCCACGCGATTCCAACAGCATTGCGGGCAATACCGTATTGGGGCGTGGTGACGTTGTGGTTGTTCCAACAAGGCGTCTATTTGAATAAAACATAAAAATCGGGGAACGATTGATGAGCAGTCGAAAAAATATCGCCAGTTTTCTGGCCGCCCTTTTGGCGACCAGTGCACCTGTTTTTGCCCAAGATACACCCGAAGGCGGTGTAACCTTAACCTTTGGCGTCACCAGCAGGATCAGCGCAAATGATAATTTTTCGTTGGATGTTCCATCGCCGGGCACCTTGTATTTATGGGATAATATTCTGGATTTTCGCGCAGAAAACGTGAGCCAGAATCAACGCATCGCGTTAACATTCGAAGGCATCATGCGCGCATCAAAGGCGCCAGATGAATCCAACGATATTTCTTTTGATGATCCTGATTACGGCTTTGAATATGAACGCAACGGAGCGTTTGCCAATCTGGAAATTACTGCCGATGTTTCCAATGATGATCTGCGATTTTCTGACCCGTTATTGAGCAATGATAATCTGGGCGAAGATTCCATCAACAATAGTGACGGTAATCTGGAAATAAATCAGGCCGTGATCGTATTTGAAACGGGCATCGACAAACCCATCGGTTTTCGCGCGGAATTGCAGCATCAGAAAAACATGTACACCGATGTGACCGATCCCGATTTGAACGACAGCGAAACCAACAACGCGTTTTTAACCGCAAACTTGCGATTTTCGCCAGTGTTGCAGGGGCGCGTAACTTTTGATGCGTGGGATTATAAATCAACCGAGGATGGCGACCCGTATCAACGCACCCAAGAAGATCTTGGGTTTGAGCTGGACTATATCGCGTCACCAATTTGGACAATCAACGGGCGTATCGAATATACCGATGTTGAAGAATTGGACACAGGCGTGCGCGTTGATGGCGAACGTGGATTAGCGGGACGATTGGGTTTCACACGCGAATTTGCCGATGGCAGTTTTGGTATCGAAGCTGAAACTGAATTATCCGTAAATGGGCGACGCAACACATTTAAGTTAACCCGTGAAATCAATGCTAAACTATATGATTTGAACGGCAGTTTTGGCGTCACCAAAGGCCCCAGAGGCGGCACCGAATGGGTCGGGGGCCTTTCTGTGGTGCGCGATCTGAAATCTGGTTTGTTCAGCGCGCTTGTCAATCGCAGCTTTTCGACATCAGACGCGGGTTCAGACATTCAAACCACATGGGTTGATGTCGCCTATCGCCATTTAATCACAAACGAAAGTTCGGTTGTTTTTGGATATCAATATGCCCAAGTGGCCGATACTGGTTTTGACGATGTGGATGAAAAATCCACCAGCGAAATTCGCTTAGCCTATAACCGTGCGCTGACCCGTGACTGGGATATGCAAATCGGCGTTGCCCATCGCACATTGGACGAGGCAACAGCAAGTGACAAAGCCAAATCAAACGAAGTGTTTTTCCAGATCAGCCGCGAATTCACCATGCGCCCTTAACCGCTGGGTTTTTTGATGCACACTGGCACGAACCACATTGAAAACCGATCTTTTCTTGCGGCGATGAATCGCCGTGGGGTGGTGTTGTTTGTCGTGTTGATACTTGCCTCTGTGCCGCTGTTTTGGATTGGCTTGAAATCGCTGGGTGCGGCGTGGTCCACGGCAGAATACAGCCATGGGCCGCTGATCCCGATTGTATCGCTCTATCTGTTTTTGCGCGAATTGCGCCAAACGCCATTGCCCGATCATAATCCGTCCGATCGTTGGACGGGTGTGTTGGTGATTGCGCTATCTTTGATCATCGCTGTCTTTGGTAATATCGCGCATATCGCCGATATCGTCACATATGCGATGATTATTTGGGTCGCGGGTGTGGTGTTGGTCGTGTTTGGCTGGGGTCGTGGGCACCAACATCAATTGCCCGTATTGCACCTTATATTCATGCTGCCCTTGCCTCAGATTTTATATTGGAAACTGACCATTGTATTGCAACTCATTTCATCGGTTATCGGTGTTTGGTTGATTAAACTTGCGGGCGTTTCTGTGTTTTTAGAGGGCAACGTCATTGACCTTGGCGTGATGAAGTTACAAGTGGCAGAGGCCTGTTCGGGTCTGCGATACTTGTTTCCGATCCTTAGCTTTTCATATCTTTTTGCGATCCTTTATCGCGGGCCGTTTTGGCACAAAATTGTCCTGCTTCTGGCCGCAGCACCACTGACGGTATTGATCAATTCCCTGCGCATCGGGGTGATTGGTATTTTGGTAAATTCCTACGGTATCGAACAGGCCGAAGGTTTTTTACATTTCTTTGAGGGTTGGGTCATTTTTGTGCTGTGCATCGCGATCTTGTTTTTGATGGCAGTGGCATTGCAACGCTTAACCCCAAACCCAAAACCATTGTCAGAGGCGATTGATTTGGACACACAAGGTTTTGGAGCCATTTTGAACCGCATCTGGGGCATCCGCCCATCGCGTTCATTGGTCATTGCGGCAATAATTACATTGGCGGCATCTGGTGCGTGGATGATTGGGCGCGGCGGGGAAACGCGCGTGATGGATCGCGAACCATTTGCATTGTTCCCGCGTGATCTGGATGGCTGGTCAGGGGTCGGAAGCCTGCTTGACCCCGAAATCGAAACAGTGCTGGGCGCAAGTGATTATCTGAATATCAATTACACCAGCGCAACCGCGCCCAGTCATATCAACATGTTTGTCGCCTTTTATGAAAATCAAACCGATGGCTCGGGCATTCATTCGCCAGAGGTGTGCTTGCCCGTGGGTGGCTGGGAAATTTTCACGCTTGAACCTTATAATGTGCAAACCACATTGCCGGTGTTTGGTGGGTTCAACGTAAACCGTGCGATCATTCAAAAAGGGTTGTCGCAACAGTTGGTTTATTACTGGTTTGAACAACGCGGTGAACGGATGACAAACGATATTAAGGCAAAGTTTCGCGTCGTAATTGACGGCGTACGCACGGGGCGCACGGATGGCGCATTGGTGCGATATGCCACCCCGATTGTCGCGGGTGAAACGGCCGCAGACGCGGATGCACGATTGCAAGGTTTTTTACAAAATAGCTTGTCAGCGCTGCCCCGTTTTGTACCGTTATAACCGGAGATATGGTAACGAATTTGTTCGCGACATTTTTATTCAAAACCTTCCTGTATTCTGGAAAAATTGCAACAAATAGTTGCACTAATGTTCTCATTATGTTCACTTTGGAACTAGGAGGATGACATGGGGCAGGGTAAAAAACTCAACGGTACATTGCGCGAATTTATCGAAAATCAGGTGATGTTTTTCGTTGCCACCGCGGATGAAACGGGGCGGGTGAATGTTTCACCCAAAGGGCTGGATTCACTTCGCATCATGGATGACAACCGCATTATCTGGTTGAATCTAAGCGGCAGCGGCAATGAAACCGCGGCACATGTGGCTGCAACGGGGCGCATGACCTTGATGTTTTGTGCCTTCGATGGTGATCCAATGATCCTGCGCACCTATGGCACGGCGCGGGTGTTTCATCCACGTGATCCCGAATGGAACATGCTGGCGCAACATTTCCCACCCATGGCTGGCAGTCGGCAAATTTTTGATCTGACCATCGATTTGGTGCAGACGTCATGTGGCACGGGCGTGCCGATCATGGATTTTCAACGTTCGCGCGGTGAAACGGAATTGGTGCCCTATTTCGACGATCTTGGCGCGGATGGTGTTGATGGGAAACCAACGGGGATTTTCGCCACAAAAGCCTAAACCCACATTATTTTGGAAACTAGTGAAGATTACCACTGTTTTCTATTCGCTTATGACGCAGAATTTTTGAACCCCACAAACGGTGTTCAAATGATGTATACATTTCAAAATCCCGTTTTTTTGATCGCATTATCTGCGCTTGGTTATGCCTTGGCGACACTGGCGATGAAACATATGGCCGATACCCCATCCATTTGGCCACTGATTTTCATTATCGGATTTTTCGCCACAGCCATACTGTTTGAAATCATTGTGCTGCGCCAAGAAAATCTAGCATTCACCTATGTCGCTATTCTCGCGCTAGAGGCATTGCTGGTTGTCATCATTTCAATCTTTATTGGCGAAAGCCTGAGCATGCGCGAAATTACGGGTGGCATTATCGTTTTGATCGGTGCCGCTGTTTTATGGGGCTAAGGCATAATTTTCACATCAATTTTGAAAGGAAATATAATGTTCAAAGCAATTTTATTGACCACATTGATCATCCTACCCGTTGGCGCATTTGCCCAAGACGAACCTTTAAACACAATTGGGTTTTGCCGAATTGATGGAGTGGAAGGGGGTATTGATGATCGCACACGCACCCGTTTTGCCTGTATCGGTAGCCCACAATCCGTCGCGACAAGTGCCGCCGCAGATGCTGGTCAAGCCGCACTGGACTGCCCCGCACTTGATGTGGCGCGCGCGCAAGCGCGATGCGAAGCATCTGGCAAAGAATTTATGCCAGCCGCAACATTACACATTGATGTTCAGCGCCAAGACGGCACCAATAGTCGCGAACGCGCTGCCGTTTCTGTGAAGCGTATTGGTGCGGGTGGCATTTGTACATTTTCACGCGTGGTTGACGTGCGCAATGACACCAGCGGGCAATGTTTGTGGTGGCCACGTGCGCGTTCACGTGTGACCACGCGCAACTATTGCGGCTATATTTGTAGATAAAAATACCGCACGGCGCCCCATGACGCCGTGCGGGCACCAATTTAGCGTTGTGGCGGCGGTGGTAATGCACCGCGCAATGCGTCCTCGCTGACATTCAGCATTTCGGCAGCCTTGCTAAAATCCAACTGCGGTCCACCCGCGGCGTTTATTGCTTGCATCAAGGCATCTTCGCTAACACCCAGTTCAATCGCTGCTTTGTCAAACCCTGGGGGCAGACCGCGGTGTTGATCTGGTGCACCAGGGCCCACATCGCGAAATTCAGCGGCGGCACCCACCCCCGCACTGGCGGTGGTGGTGAAATTATTTTGCGCCTGAACACCCGACAGACATGTGGGAAGGTTCGGGAAATCCAATGTGGTGTGATAATGATATTCACCATCTGGCGCATTTGGCGTAACGCCAATATGCCCATCACATTCATCCAAACCCGTTGGCGTTGCACCGTCCATTTCTTGGCTGCCAAACATGGCAAACCCATCGAATGCATATCCAAATTGTGCGCTGGCTTGTTGTTCTACTTCGCCACAATGCGCATCAACGCCGTGCGCGCGATACACATCATCAATATCTGTCGATGTCGCGTGCCAGTGATACCAGCCACCCGGATCTACATGCCCGCCACAGGTATCAAGCGCGGGCAAATGTCCCGTCACCGCAACCGATGGCGCATCGGAAAAAATGGGCACACCATCAAGTGCCAGCCCAACCTTGTTCACCGTACGCAATGCAGTGGCGTTTTCGGCCATTACTGGCGTCATTGGCAATAGAATGGTCATCTCAGCCCCTTCTGATGCCTCAACTGCGATACAGGCATGATCAACGGTGGGGCGCACGGTTGCGTTATCAATCATATGTACATGGCCGTCGCCATCCGTGAAATCATAACCTTGATCCGCCAGCATGTAAAAGAATTCACCGTCCAATCGATACAGACCCGCTTCTTCGCCATCCCAGTCCCAGATGCCGCCAGCGTCATCAACTGTTGCGGGGCAAAACGGACCAATGCCGAGGTTATCTGGTTTGTATTTCACAACAATCTGCGCACATTGCGACGCTTCGCCGTTTTCCAATGTACATGCCACAACTGTTGGTTCGCTGACCAATGCATCCGCGCCAAATGCCGACAAATCAATACCGGAATAGGCCATCGACCCCATCATCACACAGGCAGGCGAAACGCTCGCAAATAAACAAATTTTTGACCACATGGTAAACCTTTCTTAGAACCTCTATACGCCAATACGAACGACGCCACAGTTTCTGTTGCATTCCACAAAAAAGTATCATCCTTTGGTGAAAAATTTTACCAGGTGCGGCGCAGTGTTGCATTTCAATACAACGGATCGCCAATGCCCCAAAATACCCCCCAAAACGCAAACCTGATCGGAAGCCTTTGGATGATTGCCGCCATGTTTGGTTTCGCGATCGAGGATGCGTTGATCAAGGCCACGTTTAGCGCCCTGCCCGTCTGGCAAATCTTGGTGATGTTTGGGCTGGGCGGTGCATTGGTGTTTGCAACCGTTGCGCACCGCGCGGGCGAACAATTATTCCCAAAGACAGTGTTGTCCACCCCAATGCGCATTCGTATGTTTTTCGAAATTTTCGGGCGCCTATTTTTCACATTGGCAATCACGCTCACCCCATTGTCCACCACCACGGTGATTTTACAGGCAACACCAATTGTTGTGGTCGCAGCGGCGGCGGTTTTATTTGGTGAAACTGTTGGATGGCGGCGTTGGTTGGCGATTTGTATCGGGTTGTTGGGCGTATTGGTGATATTGCAGCCCACACCAGCCAGTTTTACGCCCATGTCGCTATTGGCAGTGTTTGGCATGATTGGCTTTGCGGGGCGGGATCTTGCCAGCCGCGCCGCCCCAGCGAGCCTGAGTACCGCGATATTGGGGATATACGGGTTTCTCGCACTCGCCATCGCGGGGGTGGTTTACGCATTTTTCGAACATGCCGCCCCAGTGATGCCAGATATGAAAAACAGCGCGTTTATCATTGCGATCATCGTCGTTGGGGCAATGTCCTATGCCAGCTTGATGAAGGCCATGCGCACGGGCGAGGTTTCGGCCGTGACACCGTTTCGCTATTCTCGGTTATTGATCGGCATCGCCTTTGGAGTGCTATTTTTCAACGAAACATTGGATACGCGTATGCTGATTGGATCGGCCTTGATCGTGGCTGCGGGTGTGTTCCTGTTGATCCGCGGGAAAAAGTGATCCACGTCACAGACAACAATCGTTAACCGTGCTAGGCTGATCAACATCCAATCACAAAAGGAATGATCATGCCTTGGTATTCCGTCAAACCCGTACTTTGTCTTTTTGCCATCGCTGCAGTGGCAAGCTGTGATCCACGCGCTGGTGTGGAACAAGTTGATCTGGTGCCTGAACGCGCCGCTGGAACACAAGGCGCAAATGGGTTTTGTCAGCGTGATGATTTAGGGCTGTATGTGACAG
Organism: Paramylibacter ulvae; assembly: GCF_014652655.1. GTDB lineage: Bacteria > Pseudomonadota > Alphaproteobacteria > Rhodobacterales > Rhodobacteraceae > Amylibacter > Amylibacter ulvae. Next base: position 164,511 of record NZ_BMZF01000002.1, on the reverse strand, counting down.
TGCGCAATCAATCCAATATTGATGCGCTACAATCCACTATCACGCGGGTAACATTCGACAGCGATACGCAGGATTTATCGACACCACCCATCGCGGCGGGGTCAATGGCCACTGTTGGGCCATATCCCATACCGTCTGGATGTTTTAATGCAGATTGTAGTTTCACCATTCACGTGAACCAAAATCGACTGTTTATCGACGAGTTTGGCGATAATAATACCGCCGATGGCATTTGCATCGGCTAGCGGGTGCTACAGAATCAAAACCTGAGTACCCACGGGCGTGATCGCAAACAGTTCCTCAATTTTTTCGTTATACAAACCGATACAGCCACTCGACGAACGCCGACCAATTTTGCGCGTGTCATGCGTGCCGTGAATTAAATAGGCGGGCCATGACAAATACATCGCATGTGTGCCCAACGGATTGCCTGGACCGGGGGGCATGTATTTCAATTCTGGATCGCGCTTCAACATGTTTTGCGTTGGCGTCCAATCGGGGCCCACACGTTTGCGCACAATTTCGGTATAGCCGCGTTTTGTCAATTCTTCGGACATTGGGATTGAAGTTGGGTATACGCGATAATCGCTCGCATCGCCGTTCCAGTAGTGTAACGCACGGGATCCTGTATCAGCGATAATCGCGCCAATGCCAAGGGTATCAAAATGATCGCGCCAATCTTGTTTACGCCAACCCGACAGATTGCGCCGCACAGGATCAACGCCCGTCGCGCCCAATGCCAAATTTGGTGTGGTCAAAGACGCAATCGCCCCAGCCCCCGCAATCAACGCACTGCGCCGTGAAAATGTATTTTTTGACATGTCCGTCTCCGATATTTTTGCAATCGGTATCAGACCAATTTTGCCCCCGCAATATACGGCCAAACACAGTTGTGTGACCGTGTTATCCTTGCGCCATGTCGATCACCACATTACCCCGTTTGCGCCCGCTGTCCACGTGATGATGCGCCGCTACGATTTCATCCAGTGGATATGTTTTTTCGATTACAGTTTTGATCACACCGGTTTCAAACAACGGCTTTAACGTCATCAAGATCTCGTTGATCTGATCATGGGGCAACATGCCAACGGCGGCGAACTTTGCGCGTTTACCGCCGGATTTAGATGTTCGCATTTGTTGCAACAACAGCCCTAACGATAACACAGGACAGATATATCGCCCCCCTTTACGCAACGCGTATTTGGCGCGTGCAAAGCGACTGGTGCCAACGGTGTCAAATATCAGGTCATAGGCATTGTTGGTTTTGGTAAAATCCTGCGTTTTACGATCTATCACGGCATTCGCGCCCAGCGATAAAACCATATCGTGGTTATCCGCGCTGCACACGGCCGTAACATGCGCACCCAGATGCTTGGCAATCTGAATCGCGGCCGTACCCAGACCACCAGACGCGCCGTTGATCAACACACGATCACCCGCGCCAACACCGCCTACGGATTTTAAAAAATGATATGACGTTACCGCTCCATCGCTGATTGGGGCGGCTTGTTGCATGGATAATCCATCGGGCAGATGCATCATCGCGCTGGTTTCTGGCACGACCACATATTGGGCATAGGCGGAAAATAACATGCCTGTTTCTCCGCAAACCTGATCACCAATTTGAAATCGCGTGACACCTGCGCCAACGCTGCGCACTACCCCTGCAAGAGCCGTGCCAGGGATTGGGCGTTTTGGGCGCCAGAACCCAAGGACGAGACGCGCGAAAAACGGATCGGCGCGGCGTATCATCGTATCGGCACGCGTGGCCGCACTGGCGTGAATTTCAATCTGAACCTCACCCGATTTGGGTGTCGGTGTTGGCATATCGACCAGTTTTAAAACCTCTGGTGCGCCGTATTTGGTGCAAACAATCGCTTTCATACCCAAGACTCCTGTTTTGTTTGTTCGCTCTATATCAATGCAATTGCGCATTTAAAATTGACCAAAATCGCAGATTTGATATGCATATGTGTATGGAATGGCGAAATATCACATTTGATTGGAACCGAGCGCGTGCATTTCTTGTTACCGCAGAGGAAGGATCATATTCCGCTGCCGCGCGCGCATTAAATATGGCGCAACCCACATTGGGGCGACAGGTGGATGCGCTGGAACGCGACTTGGGGGTTGTTCTGTTTCAACGCGTGGGGCGTGGTTTGGCGTTAACGGATGCGGGGCTGGATTTATTGGCGCATGCGCGCAAAATGGGTGATGGGGCAAATGAATTGGCGCTGGCGGCGGCGGGACAATCGCAAACCATCGCGGGCACGGTGCGCATTTCCGCCAGCGATGTTTACGCAGCCCATTTGTTACCCGCAATCATTGCCAAGCTGCGCAAATCCCATCCTGCGATCAATGTTGAAATCATCGCATCCCACACAACCAGCGATCTGCGACGACGCGAGGCAGACATTGCATTGCGTAATTTTCGCCCAGCGGAACCCGATTTAATTGCCAAGAAAATCCGCGATGTTCCCGCGCGTTTGTATGCGACGTCTGAATATCTGGAACGCATTGGCACCCCCAAAACCCCCGCCGATTTATCACGCGCAGAATTTATTAGTATCGATAACTCGGGCATGTTCATGCGGGTTCTCAATGAGCAGGGGCTGAACCTGACCTCTGATAATTTTCCGCTGTTCACCGAAAATTATTTGGTGATGTGGGAAATGGTGAAACAGGGATTGGGCATCGGTGTCTTGGATGGGTATATCGGTGATGCTGAACCCCGCGTTGGCCGTGCATTGCCTGATTTTCCCCCATTGATGTTTCCCATTTGGCTGGTTGCGCACCGGGAATTGGCCAGCAGTAAACGCATCCGCGTGGTGTTTGATTTGCTCGCGTCCCAATTGGCGTTATGACAACAACATCCAAATCGCCACGCCCGCCAAGATCACCCCGAACATCATATTCAATTTTCGCGCCGTATCAGGTGTGCGAAACCGTGCTGCGATTTGGTCGCCAATGGTAATCCATACGATAAATGCGATCAGGTTATTGATGGTGAACACCGTTGCGATGACCACCACGAATCCACGCGGATCGCCGGGTGCCAAAAATTGCGTGAACATCAGCGCAATGATGACATAGGCCTTTGGGTTCAAAATCAGCAACACCACCCCGTCAATAAATGATGCGGGCTTGGCCACCCGATCCCCTGCCAATGCGCCCGAACGAAACATTTTCCATGCAAGCCAAAGAACATAAACCGATCCCGCAATTTTCAGCGCGCCAAAAACCTGTGGTTGGCTGTCCACCGCACGGGCAAAGCCAAGCCCAATTGCCAAGGTCACAATCCACGTTGCCACGTGATATCCGATATTGGCAGGAATGGTGGATCGAAATCCAAACCGCGCGCCATTAGCGGCGAAAAACATATTGCCCGGTCCCGGGCTATACGCGAGGGGGAATAGAAAAATAATCAGAGCAGTGATGATTTGAAACATGGGGCATGCTTTCGTTGGATGGTGTTTATCTAGCGAAAACAAATGAAATCACGCGACCCGTTTCTTGCGCTTTGTTATCAAATGCGCAGATGTCATCATCACAGGTGCCGGATTATGGAGCTGATGGCGTATAAACCAAACTAGGTTTCGCTGCGAAACCTCTTGATTTTTTGCGTGTTTATAAGATGTATCGCTGCGAAACCCAGCGGGGGAGAACCCGTTATCCTGTGGTAACTGCTGTTTGATTGCGACAGATATAAGATTTTATGAAAAAGTAAGCGCATGTTGCGGTTGCGCCAAAAATGCTTGCGATAATGTAGATTGCAAATGCAAATATTAGCGGGATTCCAACAACAAGTGATGAAACGCTTGCTGTGAGGCCAAAAAGAATGCCTATGCCGATTATTGCAAGTATCATTTCAATCTCCCGAGATGCGCCAATCGCACCGTTACCGTTCTGTTCACACTCAAATTTGAGCGGATATTTAAGGCAAAACTAAGACACAATTCGCGTATTATTGTTACTGACGTTGCGTCCCGCCTCCCCAATTTACTTATGGTTACGCCGGTATTTTGTACTAAGTACTTAAAATGATAGGAAAATATTTACACAATTCCTTTAACGATACCTTATACTTAGAGTTGCAGAAAATCGTTACTAGAGTCTTAATCGGGATCGAAATAAGCGAAACTTTGCGCAATAACCTATCTATTTAGACAGGTTTCTATCCCAAAAGACAATAATATTCAACCTACAGTTGTATAAATGATTCGCTTACAACCATTTGGAAAAGGCCCGATCCCGCGCCTCTGGCGCGATGCGGTCATGGATATGTTTGGGGGGTGACATATTGTTCAAACCAAACCAAGCACCCTGCGCATTTTCGCGCCCGTCCTTTAACCTGATTTTTACCACTTTGAGCAATGTATAGATATAAGCAATTGGTAGCGCTCGTTTATTGAACCGCGCCATAAACCACATCCGATTTCGAAAATTGAAATAATTGGAAAACCCAGATGCCGCCGTGTCGTGACCACCCGAACCAATGGCCGTGCCGCCATGATGATGCACCAAGGCCCCATCACACCAAGTGAGGGGCAGATCACCGCGGCGCATGGCCCAATCGACCTCTTCGTAATACAAAAAATAATCTTCGCGCATCAATCCAACGGTTTCGATGAATTTGCGCGATGCCACCAGATTGGCACCCGATATGAAATCAAGCGAGTCGATATGGGGGCGAATGGCGGTATCTGCGTTGGCGCCTTGGTTCAAATTGGAACACACCCCTGTCCAGCGGTTCACCCGCCCACCGTCCGATTGAATGGCGCGATCCGCGCGATTGTATAACACCCGCGACCCCATCAGCGAAAAATCCCCGGCACGCGCTGCATGGGCGGCAAAATCGCTGGCGGTGGTGCTTTCGACCTCGCAATCGGGGTTAAGTACCCAGAACAATCCGACATCGGGGTCCTGTTGCAGATAGGCAAGACATTGGTTCACCCCGCCTGCATATCCCAGATTGACATCGGCGTTGATCATTGTGACGTGGGCGTCAATTTTGCTAAACTTGGTATCTTGCCCAACCTCTTGGAATGACACACCTGCATTGGCGGCCCATGTGCGGATTAATGCGCGGCTGTTGTCTGGGGATGCATTATCACAGACCACGATTTTTAAATCGTTATAATCGGATGTGAGCAAGCTGTTCAAACAATCCTCGATCACATCGGATGATGCAAAGCTGACGATTGCAACGCCAATGGTTTTCTGTGTCATGCGGCCACCTTTGTCGTTGTGTGATCGCCAAGTTTGCGCAGGAAGATTTCCAACGACATCAGCGACCAGAGCTGTTTTTCGTGATTGTGTTTTTGGCTTTGATGTTCGATCCAGATTTTGTGCAAAACCGCGCGATCATAATATGCGCCCGATTTGGAATTGTTGGAAAACAGCAATTCATGTGCGTAATCTTTCAATTGTCCGCGCAGCCATTTTTGAATCGGCACTTTGAACCCCGACTTGGGGCGATCAAGCACGGCCTGTGGCACCGCGTCTTTCATCGCCAAGCGCAGGATATTTTTGCCCACGCGTCCATCCAAAAATGCCTGTGGTGGCAGGGTGGCAACAAATTCACACAGCTTGGTATCCATAAACGGCATGCGCCCCTCGATCGAGGCGGCCATTGTCATGCGATCGCCGCGTTCCAACAATGTGCCGGGCAACCAAACCGATTTATCAAAACGCAACACCCGTGAAAGATTGGATTCGCCATTGTCGCGTTCATCATCCCAAACAAAAGGTTGGTAATTCGCAAACAAATCAGGCGCCAGCGTGGCGGCGTCTTTGGGGGTGAGCAGACCAAACCAAGATGCCTGACGATCCAGAAAATCCCGTTGCCCTGCGGCACGAAGCATCACGCCAAGGCGGCGCATTTTATAGGGCAAGTTTTTATTGATAATCCCAATCGCACCATCCAGCGGGGCAGGGGTGAAGCGTTGGTAATTGTGAATATAATTATCGCCCCAATATTTTGGGTAGCCTGCCAAAAGTTCATCCGATCCTTCGCCAGATAACACGACCTTGACGTGTTTTGCCGCCAAATGCGACAGGTAGTGCAACGGCACATCCGCCATTTCGGACAATGGCGCACCGCGTTGCCATGTGATGGGTTCGATTTGCGACAGGTAATCATCGGGGGTGATGTTTAATTCGTGGTGATCCGAATTGTATTTTTCCGCCACCAACCGCGCGGCCCATGTTTCGGAATATTCGGCGTCTTCAAACCCGATGGAAAATGTTTTCACAGGTTTGCCCGAAATTTCTGTCATCAATGCAACAAGTGCAGAGCTGTCCAAGCCACCTGACAAAAACGCACCAAGGGGTACATCGGATCGCAGACGTAATCGCACAGCCTCTGACAATTCTTCGCGAAATTCGGCAACGGTATCATCGTTCATTTCGCGCAAAGATTCCTGATCGGGGATGGTGTAATATTTGTGGATGGTAAATCCGCGTTCGGACCAAATGGCGAAATGACCGGGGGGGATTTCGGCAACCCCATCCACCAGCGTATTTTCCCCCGGCACATATTTCCAAATCAAATATTGCGCCAATGCGTTTTCATTCAGGCTATTTTCAAAATTGGGATGTTCAACAAGGCTGGCAAATTCAGAGCCAAAGACAATGTGTTGATGGGTGCGAAAATACAGCAGTGGTTTTTTGCCAAATGGATCACGCGCCATAAACAATTCTTGTTTTTGTTTGTCCCAAATGGCGAATGAAAACATGCCGCGCAGCCTGTTCAAACAATCCGCACCCCAATGGGCGAATGCCCGCAGCAAAACCTCTGTGTCGGATTGGGTTTCGAAATGTTCACCCAACATCCGCAGATCTTCGCGCAGTTCGACATAGTTATAAATTTCGCCGTTATAGGTGATCGAATAACGTTCATCGTCGATATGAAACGGTTGTGCGCCCGCGGCCAGATCAATGATCGACAAGCGGCGATGGCCAAGCGCGATGGTGGAATTTTCGCTGTCGGTATCGGTGAAAAAATGCCCCTGCCCATCGGGGCCGCGATGGGCGATGGCATCGGTCATGCGTTGCAAAATATTGCGACACTCGCTTGTTGAACGCGGCGATGTAAAACCCGCAATTCCGCACATGGGAATACTCCTGAATTAGGGCGGCAAAAAAAATTGCCACAAACAAATGCTTTGATCAAAATAAATATTGGTTAAGCTATGTAAAATAAAATTAGGGCTAGTTTAAGAAATGAAATCGCTTGCGTCTATCTCTATTGTTGTGCCCACGTATCGGCGTGCGGATATGCTGACCGAATTGTCCCATGCATTGGTGCCACAGTTGCGCGACGGGGTGGAGGTGTTGATCGTTGACAACTGTCCTGATGGGTCTGCGCGAAATACCGTGGCGGGGTTTGTCGCGGAACATGCGCATTTTTACTATTTGCATGAACCAAAATCGGGTGTTGTCCATGCGCGTAATGCGGGCGTGGCGGCGGCGCGTGGAGAATATATTTTGTTTTTGGATGATGACGAAGTGCCGTCAAAAAACTGGGTCGCGGCATTTTCCAAATTGGCAAAACAGGATGTGATGGCTGCGTTTGGCCGTATTGTGCCCCGATACGAAGACGAGCCAAGCATTGAATTGCACACGATGTTGAACCGCTGTTTCAGCCGCGAATTTGATCACCCAATGGGGCATGACCTGACACCCCATTTTGTTGATCTGGGCACGGGCAATGCGATGTTTCACAAAAAACGCTGTTTTGGAAATGGCGTGCCCTTTGATGCGCGGTTTAATCACAGCGGAGGCGAGGATACGCATTTAATCAAAACGTTGGTTAATCGCGGCGCGGTACTGTCGTGGTGCCCCGCTGGTCTGGTCGAAGAATTGGTGCCAGCGGCGCGGATGCGCGCGCAATATCTGCGCGAACGTCGATTTGCACAGGGGCAATTACGTTGTCAAATTCTGGCCCGCAGCCCGCGCATTTCGGATCGCATCAAGGTCCCCGTCTGGATGGGGGTTGGTGCGCTGCAAATGGCGATTTACGGGGCTAAAGCGGCATTGGGCAAAGATGTGGTTGCCAATCGCATTCGATATCAAGGTGGTTTGGGAAAATTGATGTGGTGGCACAGCAAAGGCGCAGGAGAATACGCCAATGCTGGTTAACCATATTATATCCGTAAAACAGGGACGGTCCAAAAACCGTCCCTGTGGTCGGCGACTTCGACTACTTATTATGGTTTCTGTTGTCGGCCAGAACGTATTCCAGAAACCTTACAACGTTGCTTTTGTTCCGCGCTAATATTGCGTCTGCAACGGGGCCACTATTCAGACCCTGCATTATTAATAGAATCTGAACGCGGCGGGAGTTTGTGGGGAATAAGGTGATGTTAAGGCAAATTACGCGAAAAAAGGTCTTGTTTATTCGATTTTCACGCAAGGGTTGTGATTTTTGGTACTGTGTCACTGTTTGTCATAAGTGTTGATATGGATATGAATGCAGTTATGATCGCGCCATAGTTTTAAAATTTATCAATGCCCCAATTTGAAAGAAAACCCGTATTATGCAGGTTGAAGAAACAGAAATTAACGGCGTGGTGGGCTTGACCCCGCGCCGATTTGCCGATGATCGCGGCTGGTTTAGCGAAACTTGGAATCAACGCACCCTGAAGGACGCAGGGCTGGATATTGAATTTGTCCAAGACAACCATTCGTTTTCCGCTCCTAAACACACGGTGCGCGGATTGCATTATCAATCACCCCCCGCAGCCCAAGGTAAATTGGTGCGCGTATTGCGCGGTGAAATTTTTGATGTTGCGGTGGACGTGCGCAAATCATCGCCCACATTTGGGAAATGGGTTGGGATGAACCTGTCCGCGGACAACGGTAAACAGCTTTATATTCCAACGGGGTTTTTGCATGGGTTTGTAACATTGGTTGAAAACACAGAGGTCGCATATAAATGCACCGATTTTTACACGCCCGAATGCGATGGTGGGGTGGCGTTTGATGATCCTGATCTGGCGATTGATTGGGGCATTCCCAAAAACAGCGCCGTGTTATCCACCAAAGACGCCGCCGCACCCAAATTCGCTGATTTTAACAGCCCGTTTGCATAAGGTTTAATGATGAAAATATTGATTACAGGCGGGGCAGGATTTATTGGATCGGCAGTTGCACGCCAAGCGGTGCGTGACGGCCACGATGTGGTCGTGGTTGATGCGCTGACCTATGCCGCCTGTTTGGATAATTTAGAACCGATTTCGAACGCGCCAAATTATGTGTTTGAACAGGCCAATATTTGCGATGGACCTGCGATCAATGATCTGTTCGCGCGCCATGCCCCCGATGTGGTGATGCATCTGGCCGCCGAGAGCCATGTTGATCGATCCATTGATGGCCCTGCCGATTTCATGCAGACGAATATCATGGGCACGTTTCAAATGTTGGAATCTGCGCGCGCATATTGGTTGGCGAATGATCGCCCCGTCAATTTCCGTTTCCACCATATTTCCACGGACGAGGTTTATGGCACATTGGGTGATACGGGTCTGTTTACCGAAGACACGCCATATGCACCCAATTCACCCTATTCCGCATCAAAGGCCGCATCGGATCATTTGGTGCGCGCATGGGCGGAAACCTATGGCTTGCCTGTTGTGCTGACCAATTGTTCAAACAATTATGGCCCCTATCATTTTCCAGAAAAGCTGATCCCTGTGGTGATTATCAAAGCCTTGGCGGGCGATGCGATCCCTGTTTATGGCAAGGGTGAAAATGTGCGCGATTGGCTTTACGTTGAAGATCACGCCGATGCGTTGCTGACCGTGGTGCAAAAGGGCGCATTGGGTCGGACATATAATATTGGCGGTGAAAACGAGGCGACGAATATTGATCTGGTGCGCATGATTTGTGCGCTGTTGGATGAACTGCGCCCTGCCAAAAAACCCTATGCCGATTTGATTACGTTTGTTGCGGATCGCCCAGGGCATGATTTACGCTATGCGATTGATCCAAGCCGTATTCGTGATGAACTGGGCTGGCGCCCATCGGTCACACTGGAACAAGGATTGCGCAAAACGGTGCAATGGTATTTGGACAATGAACAATGGTGGCGTAATCTGCAAAACCGAGACGGTGTTGGAAAACGGTTGGGGGCTGGATGATGCGCGTATTGGTTTTTGGAAAGTCGGGACAGGTCGCAACCGAGCTGGATAAATTTGAGGAAACCACATGTCTTGATCGCACCGCCGCCGATTTGGCCAGCCCCGCCGCCTGTGCAGAGGTTGTTGCAAATTGCGAGGCGGATGTGATCATCAACGCCGCCGCATACACCGCCGTTGATGATGCAGAAAGCGATGAAATCACCGCGACCATGGTTAACGCCACATCCGTGCGTATGATGGCAGAGGCCGCCGCACACCGTGATATTCCGTTTATCCATATTTCCACCGATTACGTGTTTGATGGAAGCGGAACCGACCCGTGGACAACCGAAGATTTCCCCGCCCCGATCGGCGCCTATGGCCGCACCAAATACAAGGGTGAACAGGGCATTGTGGATGCGGGCGGGCGTTACGGAATTTTGCGCACATCATGGGTGTTTTCCCCGCATGGCAATAATTTTGTAAAAACCATGCTGCGCCTTGGTGGTGAACGCGATGCGTTGTCCATCGTGGACGATCAAATCGGCGGCCCCACAGCGGCCCATGATATTGCGTCCGCATTGATGGTTATGGCACAGGCCTATTTCGAGGGCATGGGGCCAAACGGGGTGTATCATTTTTCAGGCGAACTGGATGCAAGTTGGGCAGATTTTGCCGCTGAAATTTTTGATCAGGCGGAGCTGGATGTAAACATCACACGTATCCCCAGCGAGAAATTTCCTACGCCTGCACCACGTCCACTAAATTCACGTCTTGATTGCGAAACGACCCGTCAAACGTTTGGCATTTATCGCCCAAACTGGCGGGACAGTTTGAAAATTGTACTTGATGAATTAAACGCCGACAAAGGATAGAGCGATGAAACCACGCAAAGGTATTTTATTGGCAGGCGGCACGGGAACGCGTTTGTATCCAATCACGCAAGGTGTGTCGAAACAACTGTTGCCAGTGTACGATAAACCGATGATCTTTTATCCGCTGTCGGTTCTGATGTACGCAGGCATTCGCGAAATCGCCATCATCACCACGCCCGAGGATCAGCATCAATTCAAACGTCTGTTGGGCGATGGATCGCAATGGGGTGTGTCGCTGACATTTATCGAACAACCCACACCCGATGGATTGGCACAGGCGTTCATTCTGGCCGAAGATTTTTTGGATGGCGCGCCAAGCGCGATGGTATTGGGGGATAATATCTTTTTCGGCCATGGCATGGATCGCCTGTTGGCCGATGCCAATGCAGACACGGTGGGCGGCACAGTGTTTGGATACCAAGTATCGGATCCTGAACGTTACGGTGTGGTTGAATTTGACGGTGATTTTCGTGCTGTGTCCATCGTGGAAAAACCAGAAAAACCTGCGTCAAATTATGCAGTGACAGGTTTGTATTTTCTGGATGCATCCGCGCCAAAACGTGCACGCGCGGTAAAACCATCGGCGCGTGGCGAATTGGAAATTACTACGCTGTTGGAAATGTATTTGAACGATGGATCGTTGAATGTGCAACGTATGGGGCGGGGTTATGCTTGGCTTGATACGGGGACACATGCGAGCATGTTGGATGCGGCAAATTTTGTGCGCACCATTCAAACCCGCCAAGGGTTGCAAACCGGTTGCCCCGAAGAAATCGCATTTGGCAAAGGTTGGATTAACGCGGATCAGCTTCGCGAAATTGCGCAACCGCTTGTGAAAAACGAATATGGGCGATATTTGCTGCGATTGATTGATTAATCACGCGCAAATAAATAGGCCCACAGCCAACCCGCAACGAACCCACCCAAATGAGTTTCCCACGCCAGTGCACCTTGTAGCATGTACCAGAACAATAGGTTCAAAATAACAAGGTTCACCATCATTCGATAAAACGGAGTCAGGGGTAATTTGCGTCGCCGAAGGTTTGCAAATTCCCAATACTGCCACGCCCCGACCAATCCAAAAATCGCACCCGATGCGCCGATCATGGGAATAGCGCTGTCGGATAGGGCGGCGAACATCACCGCACCACCTAACATGCCCGCCAAATACAGCTGCAAAAATTTCCATTGGTTCATGCGTTGCAATGCAATCGCACCCAGTGAGCCCAAGGTTACAACATTGCCGATCAAGTGAAACAGCCCGCCGTGCAAAAATGCATAGGTGAAAAACATCGTCCATGGCTGTGCCGCATATATCGGGCGCCAATCATCGGTCAGCTTGCTCCAGAACGCGCCGTATTTATACGCAAGCCCGCGTAATTGCCCATCAGCGATCCAGCCACGGTCGGATATTTGCAACACCAATTCAATCAACGTGATCGTAATCATGATGGTATAAATCAGGGTCTTGGGCGTGTCGGCCCAAGACAGAATTCTGCGCGGAGGATTATTTGGCGTCATACCCGCCATCTATGCAAAAAATCAGCGCGCGTCCAACCCTTCCAGATGTGCATTGATCAACTCTGCGACAATTTTAGCGGATTCACCTTTGAACATATCCAGATGGCTGGAATCAAGTTTGATAATATCCACGGTGCCACGGGTGACATCCTGCCAGCCAAAACTGGCATCGCGCCGCCCGATTTCCAAATCCGACAGGGTTTCTGGTGGATTGTGGAACAATACGACATCGGCGTCGATCTGGCCCGCGTGATATTTATCCGCAACCGCCCACCAATGGCGCGACAGGCGCAGATAGCTTTGCAATTCATCATCCGCTTGGCTGGGCGTAAGCCCCGATTTTGCCAGCGCATTTCGCGCCTTGGTCGATGCGCGACGCCACAGGTTTTTTGCACCACCCAAGGATAACAATTCCGCCTCTGCGCGCAGTTTCTGGGTAATGCTCATATCCAAATCAACGCGCACATTGGGAGCGTGCATATCCAACATGCCAACATATTTTATGGTGTGGCCTGCGGCTTCTAGCTGTTTGGCGATTTCAAATGCGATGATCGCACCCCCGCTATACCCAGCCAAATAATATGGGCCCGTGGGTTGATATTGGCGCATGTTGTTGATGTGGTCGGTGGCCATTGCCTCGACCGTATTATGGGGTTTGTGGTGCAAAATACCACGGGTTTGCAGGCCAATCACCGTGCGATGCTGTCCGATCAACTGGGCAAATTCGTACATATTGTTCAAATTGCCACCAACACCGCCCACAACGAACAGGGGTTTTTTGGTGCTGTTTGGCGATTCTGCCACGATCACGGATGTGTCCCATGCATCATTCACGCCATCATCGGATTGTGTGGCGGGTGCGCTGGTTGTGTCATCAATCGTGGTTGCCAATTTGCGCAATGTTGGGTTTGCAAACAACGTGGAAATGGGCAGTGCCTGACCAAACTCTTCTTGGACGTTTGAAAACAGTTTCACCGCCAGTAACGAATGGCCGCCCAGCTCAAAGAAATTATCATCAAGGCTGATATTTTTGCGCCCCAACACATCGGCCCAGATATCATGCAGACGTTTTTCAACATCGCTGTCAGGGCGTGCATCGGCAGTTGTGGCGGGCTTGGCCAAGGCCATTTCCGCCAGCTTTGGTCGATCCAATTTGCCATTTGGGTTCAGCGGGAAAACATCCAACACATGAAACAGGCTTGGCACCATATAATCGGGCAGGGTGGCGGATAATGCGCGGCGCACAATGCTTTCGTCAAATACGGCGTTATCGCTGGTGGTGACATATGCCTCCATGCGGTTTTCACCGTTGATATCGCTGCCAAGGATCACGGCGGCCTGTGCGACATCATCCAGATCGGCCAAGGCTTGTTCCACCTCGCCCATTTCGATGCGATAGCCGCGAATTTTCACCTGATCATCGCGCCGCCCTTCATAGAGCAATCGCCCATCAGACAGGTATCGCACCAGATCACCCGTGGCGAACATCATTCCATCTCCATCCACAAAGGGATCGGGGACAAACCGCTCGTCGGTCAATTCTGGCTGATTGAAATATCCCGCGGCCAGAACATCACCGCCCACATATAATTCACCCATTTCACCAATTTGCACCGGCGTTTGGTTTTTGCCCAACACATAAAGGCGTGCATTATCAATGGGGCGCCCGATGGGCACATCGTGATCGCCCAGTTCCGTAATGATTTCACAGGTCACATCGGCGGCGACCTCAGAACTTCCATACAGGTTCACCAGCGTGATATTGGGTGCGGCGTCCAAGAAACGACGCGCCAAATCAGGGCCAAGCCGTTCGCCAGATGTGAACAACAAACGCATGTTGGGACATGTCGCGGACATATCAATTTTGCTGTTCAAAATCGCACGTAGCAATGATGGCACCACCAACAGGCGGGTGACATTTTGTGCACCAAGCAGGGCGAATAATGCGGCGGGGTCTTTGACGGTGTCATCATCAATGATCACCTGTGGCACACCCGCCAACAGCGGGCCAAAGATTTCCCAGATGCTATCCACAAATGAAATTGCGGTTTTCTGGCACATGACTTCGCCGTCTTCAAACGGGAATGTGTTCCACATCCAATTGAAACGGTTGATCGTGGCGCGATGGGTGCCCATCACCCCCTTGGGCCGCCCTGTGGAACCAGAGGTATAGGCAACATAGGCCGTATCGGTTGCGGAAATTTTCGCCTGTTTGATCGGCTTGGCCTTGGACCTATCCACATCATCAACAAATAGCGTGGTGTCAAACGGCAAGGTTTTTGCCAACGCATGTGTTGATACAACCAATGCACATCGCGCATCGGATGCCATATAATCCAAACGATCCTTGGGATTATTCGGGGCAAGCGGAACATATGCCGCGCCCAAACGGAATGCCGCCAACATGGTTGCGACCAGATCAAACGAGCGGTGCAAACAAATGCCAACCGTATCGCCCTGCTTCACGCCCATGTCGTGCATTTGCCCTGCGATGGCGTTCACCATATTGTCCAAATCGCTGTATGATTTCACATGCCCATCATGTGCCAGCGCAATCATCCCGGGTGATTTGGCGACGATTTTATCAAACATTGCACCCAGATTGGTATCACGCGGATAATCCACCACCGCGCCTTGCCAATCGTTCAACAAGGTTTTGCGATCCGCATCCGATTGCGTATCAAATGAATTCAGCGCCTGATCCGGATGATCACAAAGCTGATCCAACAACGCGATAAAATTGGTGATATGGCGTTCAATCGTTGCCGCATCAAACAGGTCGGCGGCATAGCTCCATTCGGTATAAACCGTGTCGCGGTTATCCGTCACATTCAGATAGATTTCAAAATGTTCATAGCTGCGCGGATTGGTAACAAACTCCGTATCCACATCGCCAAATGACATGGACGATAAATCAATCCCGTTATCAATGTTGAAAATTGCTGGTACCAGCATCACGCGGCTGGGATCGCGTTTGATTTTCAATTCCTTGATCAACGCCCCAAAGGTATAGTTTTGATGTTCAAACCCATCCAACAATGTGGTGCGCACATGTTTGAGATAGGTTTCAAAGCTGTCATCCCAATCAATTTGCGTGCGGATCGGCAACAGGTTCACACAGTGGCCCACAACCGTATCCATGCCTCGTGCCGCCTGACCCGATGCAGGTAAACCAATGGTGATGTCATCCACATCCGCCAATTTCGCGATATAGATTTTATACGCCGCCAACAGGGTGTTAACGAATGTGCTGTTTTGGGACGCTGCCAATTTGCGCAAACGCGCGGTAAGTGCGGCATCAATTTCACGATCAGCGCGCGCACCGCGCACGGATTTTTGCGCACCACGGGGTTTATCCGTTGGGATATCCAAAACAGGTGGTGCTTGTTCAAATTGGTTTAGCCAGTATGCACGCGATTGCGCCGCTTCTTCTGTGCGGTTCCATTCTTCTTCGGCGCGGGAATATGAAATGATGCTTTGTGCCGGGGGCAAGCTTGGGTTTTCGCCCAACATCAACGCAGAATATACCGCACCAATATCGCGCATGATCACATCAATCGACCAGCCATCGCACACGATGTGATGCGCGGTGATGATCAGATTATGATCGGTTTTTGAATTGCTGATCAATTGGGCGCGCACAAAGGGCCCTGATTGCATATCAAAAGGTTCGTTCACCTCGTCCAAGATGATTTGATCAAATCGGTTTTTGCGCTGTGCAGGTGTTAGATCCTGCATATCCACCATCAAGACCTGTACGTCACTGGTCGGGGAAATTTGCATGAACATGCCATCGGGCGAAAATGTGGTGCGCAAGGCATCATGGCGGGCAAATACGGTTTCGGTTGCTTCGCGTAGCTTTTGCGCATCCACAACGCCGTGCATTTTTAGCGTGACACTTTCGTTATATGCGGGTGTGACCTCTGGCGTGACAATCATCGCCGCCCAGATTTCACGCTGTGCCTCTGTTGTGGGAACACGTAGCGTTTTTGGCGGGTTCGCCATTTGATGCGCAATGCGTTCTGCGCCATCTGGCAATGCCAATCGGGCAGGGGGTGCGGACACACGCGGGCCGTCATATTCAACCGCTTCGCGCCCAACCAATAAACCAGCCGCGCGCAGTTCAAGCGCGGAATCCTTGATCGCATCAACCACATATTCGATGTCTTCGTCATCATGGGCCGCCGTCATATAGGATGGGAAACCTTCAAGGAAAAACACCCCACGTTCGCGCATATTTGCGCCGAGCAATCCGCCGTATTTCTGATCTTCGCCAATGCGCAGATACATCAATGACCCACAGTTGGGCATTTGAAATGGCATGTCATTATCGGCAAACCATTTATCCACGCTTCCCGCCAATTTATCACCCTTGGCGTTCACCGTTTTCCAGAAAAAATCAGGTTGGGATTTGAAAAATTGCAACATCGCCTTAACGCTGGCCATGGCAAGGGGATGGCGCACGAATGTACCCGCGAAAAATGTTACGGGTGCGTTGGGGAAACTATCATCCCCATATTGCCACTGCCCGCCATCGAAGGTGTCCATATATTCGGCCTTGCCCGATACAACGCCCAGTGGCATGCCACCACCAATGACCTTGCCATATGTGACAAGATCGGCATCTATGCCGTAATAATCTTGTGCGCCGCGTGGGCCGAAACGAAAACCTGTGACAACTTCGTCAAAAATAAACAATGCACCCGCATCGCGGGTCAGTTTGCGCACAGTGCGGATGAAATCATGGGGGCGGAATTCTGGGCGGCGGCTTTGGACAGGTTCCACCATCACGGCGGCCAGTTCATGGGCATGTGCCTTGATGTAATCCAGCGCCTCGGGGCTACCGTATGGTAAAACAACCACGTTTTTCACTGCATCTCGTGGGATGCCAGGGGCCAGTGGCATGGTTTTGGGGCCAGATTTGGTGTTCACACCGCGTACCAGAACCTCGTCAAAATTACCGTGGTAATCGCGGGCAAACATCACAACCTTGTCGCGCCCGGTGCATGTACGCGCCAAACGCATGGCGGCATATACGGCCTCTGACCCTGTACAGACAAAACTGGTGCGATCGTTGCCGGTGACTTCGCAGAATAATTCCGCCGCTTCCATCGCGGCAAGACTTTGTGGCCCGACCTCGAAACCTTCGTGCAATTGGTGTTGCACGGCCTCGACGATATTATCGGCGCCATGCCCCAAAAATCCGGGGCCAAAGCCGTTGAGAATATCAATATATTCATTGCCATCCACATCCAACAGGCGCGAACCTTTGGATTTCACGGTGACGATTTGATAAACGATTTCTTTCCACAGGCGATTAAAACCAGATGCCGTGCGCGGATCAGCATGGGCAAAACGATGTTTCGCTGTCAGATCCTTGGATTTTTGCGTCTTTGCCACAAAGCGTTTGGTCAATGCCGCGATATGGGCGCGTTGTTGTTTGTTCAGCTCATCCGCATGATCTTCGCGATCAATATTGGTGGTGGGGGCAGAGCTTGGCGTGGCGGACTCTTCTTCGCCCTTGTCGATCTGTGTCATTTCCGCCAGCGGGGTTTTATCCGCAGGTGCACCAGACCCAAGATTGCCATGTTCGCGCACATATTCCACCAACAGATCAAGGCGCGCCAGATCATCCATCAATTGGCGCAGGGTCACCGTGACGCTAAACTGATCGGACAATTCTTTCGTTGCTTGGGTCAACAACAGTGAATCAAACCCAAGTTCAAGGTATGACGCCGTATCGTCGATTTCATCGACATCCAGCCCCGATAATTCGGACAACATTTCCTTGACCGCGATATTTGCATCGCGTTCCACAGGGGCGGATTCCACCACGGGTTCATCCGCTGCCAATGCGGTGGTTGAAACAGCAGTTGCATCAACAATAACGGGATCAATCCAGAATTCTTTGCGTTGGAACGGATAGCTTGGCAATGTCACCGATGATTTCATAATTGGCCAGCCTGCCATATCAGGGTAAATCCGTGTCCAATCCACGCTGTAACCCACCGCCCACAGATTGCCGAAACTTTCCAACATGGTGGTATGCGAATTGGCATTGGTGGATTGCGCATGGGGCAGGGATGATAACGCGGGTTGTTTTGACCCACGATCGGGGTTTTGCCCAGCCAATGTCGCCAGCGTGCGCCCCGGGCCAGATTCCAGCATCACATGCGTGCCTTCGGCCCAGAACCGTTGCATCGCATCGAAAAACCGCACGGGGCGGCGCATATGCATGGCCCAATAATCGGGGTCGGTTGCCTCGATTTCGGTCAACCAATCGCCCGTGACTGTGGACATGATCGGGATGCGCGGTGCATTCAATTCCATTTTGGAAACGACCGCGCGGAAATCATCCAACGCGGGGTCCATCATATGGGAATGGAACGCATGGCTTGTGTGAAGTTCGGAACAAACGAATCCCGCATCCTCTAGCTTTTTCGTGGCCGCCTTGCCCGCGCTCTTCGGGCCAGAAATCACACACAGTTGTGCGCCATTGACGGCGGCCAGATCAATATCGTCGCCCAAATAGGGCAGAATGTCATTTTCCGATGCACGCACCGAAATCATCACACCACGGGGCAAATCGGCCATAAGCCGACCGCGCAGTGCGATCAATTTAATTGCATCAGGCAGGGCAAAAATCCCAGCAATGGTGGCGGCGGCAAATTCACCGATTGAATGCCCCATCATCGCATCGGGATTCACCCCCCAATGCGCCCATTGTTTTGCCAATGCATAGCTGATGGAAAAAATCGCAGGTTGCGCAATCGCGGTATCCTTTAATTTTTCCGTCATTTTTTCCGCGTCTTTTGCGGGGGCGTGAATGATTTTTAACAGATCAATGCCTGTTTCGTCTTTCAACAGGGCGGCACAGATGTCCAAGGCTTCGCGAAACACAGTTTCGTTTTCATATAAATCCTTGGCCATGCCCACATGTTGCGCACCTTGCCCGGGGAACATCATCGCGATTTTGTCCCAGCGACCAGCACCGTGGGATACGCCCGAAAAATTATCCGCAGCATCGGACAGGCCATTCATGCCATCACCCACCAAAACCGCGCGTTGATTGTAATCATGGCGATTGTTCAACAACTGTTGAATAATGGCGGCAGGGGCAGCTTTTCCATTTTCCTTGGCAAATGCGCCCAAATTGGCGATTGTCGCCTTTAGCGCGTCTT
Source organism: Paramylibacter ulvae (assembly GCF_014652655.1). Taxonomy (GTDB): domain Bacteria; phylum Pseudomonadota; class Alphaproteobacteria; order Rhodobacterales; family Rhodobacteraceae; genus Amylibacter; species Amylibacter ulvae. The sequence continues at coordinate 144,813 of NZ_BMZF01000002.1, read as the reverse complement.
TGGAGCTGGCCGAAACGGGGAAAATCTGTGGCCCCGTTAACTTTGGTGGTTTCACCGATTTCATCACAGGGGGCTGTTCCAAAATCATATGGATATTGGTGCCACCCACGCCAAAGGCGCTGATGCCCGCGCGGCGCGGGGTTTTTGCATCCGTTTTCCAATCAATACGTTTGGTCACAGGATAAAATGCGGAATCATCAAAATTGATGTTCTTGTTTGGCGATTTGTAATGCAACAGTGGCGGGATTTGCCCCGTTTTCAATGTCATCGCGGTTTTGATCAACCCTGTGACGCCTGCTGCGATATCCAAATGGCCGACATTGGTTTTGGCCGATCCGATGGCGCAAAAACCCTTGTCCGAAGTGCTGGCGCTGAACGCTTGGTTCAGGGCGGCAAATTCGATCGGATCACCCAATGGCGTGCCCGTGCCGTGTGCTTCGATATAGCCGATGGAACGTGCATCAATGCCTGCGGCGGCTTGGGCGTCTTTGATAACCTCGGCCTGTGCTTTGATGGATGGAGCGGCATATCCGACCTTTTCCGAACCATCGTTATTGATCGAAAATCCGCGAATGACGGCAACGATATCATCACCATCGTCAATCGCATCTTGTAAGCGGCGCACAACAACCAAACCCGCGCCATCGCCAAATACCGTGCCAGATGCATCTGCATCAAACGTGCGGCAATGGCCATCAGCGGATGCCATGCCGTCGGGCAAATATTGATAGGGGCGTTTGGATGGAAGGGTGATCGAAACACCCCCCGCCAGCGCCATATCAGCGGTGCCATTACGCAAACTTTCGCAAGCTTGTGCAACCGCGACCAATGATGTGGAACAGGCGCATAAAACCGTGGCGGCGGGGCCGCGCAGATTTAATTTATACGCAATGCGCGTGGCGATGAAATCTTTGTCATTGCCAAACAGTACGCCGAAATTTTCAACAGGATAGGTGGATGCATATTTGCGCGTCGCACCCGGTGCCGACATTAGATTGTTCAACAAGTAAGAGTTTTGCGATGAGCCACAGAAAATTCCGATCTTGCCATCGAATTTATCAGGGTCAACTTTGGCGTCTTCGAGTGCGGTTTGCGCAACCTCTAGCAATATCCGATGCTGTGGGTCCATTTGTTCCGCTTCGCGCGGGGGGATACCAAAATGGCGCGCATCAAACATTTTCACATCGGGCATCATGCCGCGTGAATTCACATATGGCGCATTTGGGTTTTCGGCGCGTGGGTTGATTTCCAATTCATCATCGGAAAAATGCGAAATCAACTCGCGCCCATCCAGCAATGCATTCCAATATTCATCAACACTGTTCGCACCAGGGTAACGCCCCGCCATGCCAACGATGGCAAAAAGATTATCATCAACATTTGCACGTTTGGGTTTCGCCGCCACGGCCACAGGATCGGCGGCCAGATGTGTGGCCAGTGCGGTGATTGTGGAATGGAGGAAAAAATCCGTGATCGCAAATTGACGATCCAAATTGGTTTCGATGCGTTCATGCGCACGCGCGATATGAAGCGAGCTTGCCCCCAGATCAAAGAAATTCGCATGACGATCCGGATTTGGCTGTTGCAAAATCTCTGCAAAAACATCGGCGATCAGGTTCTCCACCTGATGTGCGTTGCCACCGGATTTTTTGGGTGCGGATGGGAGCGCGGCGGGGATTTTCATGGTGGCCAACCCTTTGCGATCCAACTTGCCATTGGGATTCAAGGGCAGTTCGTCCATCGCGACAAAGCGTGATGGGATCGCATAATCGGGCACAATGCCAGCAATGTGTTTTTGCAAATCTTGCGCGGTGATTGATTTATCGCCCACATAAAATGCAATGATGGTTTTATCGGCACTATCCGCGCCCGATTTGGCGATGACACATGCCGAATTGATGCCCTCATAAGCCTCTAAACCAGCTTCGATTTCACCCAATTCCACGCGGTATCCGCGCACCTTGACTTGTGTATCAATGCGCCCTTCGAAAATGACGTTTCCTTCTTTATCCAAATGCGCCATGTCACCTGTGCGATAAAGTTTGACATCATTGTCCCAAGGCGCAGTGACAAATGCCGCTTCTGTCAAATCAGAACGGTTCAAATAGCCAAGTGCAAGACCAGCACCCGCACAAACCAATTCGCCACTTTGCCCAAGGGGCAATTGGTTAAGTGTTTCATCAACGATGTAAACTTGAGTGCCCGATATTGGTTTGCCGATGGGCAGGGGTTTATCCGAAGCCATATTGGCATCCGTGATCGTGTGACAACACGTAAATGTTGTGTTTTCCGTTGGCCCATATCCGTTGATCATGACCAAATGGGGGCAATGTTTGCGCACCACTGCTGCCTTGACGGGGGATACAATATCCCCACCTGTTAGCAATTGTTTTAAAGGTGCAAGGTCAGCGGGGCGTTCATCCGCCATTGCATGGAATAATCCCGCCGTGAGCCATGTCGCGGTGATCTTTTTATCACGCAAAATTTCGCCCAGCCCACGCAGGGTTAAATTATCGTCTTGGGGTACGATCAATGCACCACCGTTTAATATCGCACCCCAAATTTCCAATGTGGCGGCGTCAAATGCCAGAGGTGAATTTTGCAAAATGCGCTGTTTCGCGTCTAAAACCATGAAATTTTGATCAATGACCAACCGCGTAATCGCACGATGAGGCACCACAACACCCTTGGGTGTGCCCGTGGACCCAGACGTGAACATGACATAGGCCGTATCATCGGGTGCAACGGTTGCAGATGTGAATTTTTTGGCCCGCGTTGGGATCTGATTAGCCGCTAAAAACGGAAGTATATTTACATCGGTTTTTGCCAATGCATCAATTGATCCCAGCGCATGTGTCATGCCCGTGGCATCAACAATGGTCGCGATTCTGTCGGCGGGGTAATAATCGGGCAGGGGAACATACCCCGCACCCAGTTTCAGAATCGCAAGAATCGCAATGATGGTTTCGGGGGATTTCGCACAAGACAGCCCAATTAAATCACCCTGTTTCGCGCCCGCATCCAAAAGCTGTTGTGCAACGATGTTTGATGCGCGATCCAGCTGTGCATAATTGATGGACAAATCACCGCTTTCAAGCGCTGTACGCTTGGGCGATTTTTTCACAACCTTTTGAAAACACGTGATAACATCAGCGTTGTAAGCGCTGTTTTTGGTTTTGTCTTGGATGTTCATTTTAAATCAATTTCGCTCATAGGCCAGAAAAGGCGTGGTATTCAAACAGTGATATAATTTGGCAAAATAGCCGAGGTTATAAAGGCGGTAATAGGCATATAAAAATTCAGTGCAACTTTGACAGAGTGACCCATCGTAATGTTGGATTCAGTGACATTTCGCACAGTCTTACAATTATATTAACCTTGGGTTTGGGCATCCGTAAACCCCTTTGCATCAGTTCGCGCAAATACACATGACCCAACGAATATCATCGGTGCGGGTTTGTTCGTTGAACAAAACCGAAAGCCCAACCTGTTTGGCGAGCCATGCATGATTATGCGAAAATGAATCGTCGGGACCAAAAATATATGACCTTGGTTGTTGCGCCAGATTGTGATCATCCGCGATGGGTTCCACAAACGCAATCACGCTATTTTTATGGGCGAGCATTTGGCGAAACAGGGTTTGCACCGCATCTTGGGAAAAATATTCCAAGACGCCGCCATAAACAAACACCAATGTGTTGTCCTGAGAGACCAGATCGTAATGATCTTCGGCATTGCCTGCGATAAATTTGATTTTTTCGATATCTGCATATTTTTGGCGATTTTGTTCCAAAACAGCGGCATTTATATCAATGCCGATCAATTCATCCAAACCATCAAGGTTTTGCGCAAAATAGTTCAGAACCTGCCCATCGCCGCATCCAATTTCAACAATGCGTTTAAACGGTAATGCGTGGTGCAATTGGTGGATTTTATCAACGATGGGTTTATGCGCACCCAAAAACCACAGCCCAAATCGATTGGTTGCTTTGTCAAAATAATCTGCGGTGGTGATATTGTTCCAAAATGAAAAATGTGCATCTTGGGTGGCCGATGTATCATGGGCACGGATCGTGTGTTGCAGGCGCGAAAATAACACGGCTTTGATCACGTTTAACCGCCATCCAGTGGGCGCGGTATTGGTGTGATTTTCAACAAAATGTGGCGCGACATAATCGGTTGCAGTGCCAAGTGCGAGTTTTAATTTCCCTTTCGTGTTCATGATGACCTCCCATGATTAACGGGAAAAAATAGTATTGAAGGATATGAGAATAGCGGTAAGTATTTGGTAATACAGTGATGAATCACATCATTTTTGATTGATTCTTATGTTTATTATTATCGAGATTTTATAAAATCAAAGTAACAAAAAGTTGTGGAATTAGAAAAATGCAATTTATTCGAAAAAACGAAGTTTGGGTGTTTTTACTGCTCATTCCGATTTTAAACTGGGCCTTTGTTGAATGGGTTGCCGCGGGCATTGAAAGTGCGGGTGGCGAAGAAAACTATCCCATGAGCATTTATCGTCACGGGCGGTTTTTCCTGTTGGGTGGCGCGTTATTTGTTCTGGTGATGATCACGCGCGGATTTGGCGGTATCACCGAATTATTGCGCCCGATGTTAAATTGGCGCGTCAACATATTGTGGTATGTCTTTGCACTGGGCTGGGCGGCATTTGTGTGCTGTCTGGTGTTGTTGGGCAAAGGCATTTTGAACGGCAACGGATTGTCCGAAATTACCATTAGCTTTGCTGTGATGAACAGCGCCTGGATGTGGTTCACTTTATTGATTTGGGCCTTTATCGGTGAAATCGTTTGGGTCAGCTATGCCGTGCGCCAATTGCAAAAGGACATGTCGATTTTTAATGCCGCAATGATCGTTGGTATTTTCTGGTCGCTTTGGTGGTTCCCAATTGTGTTTATTGGTATTTCAATCATTCCCGGTCTGCCATTGGGTGCGTTGACATTAAACATGATGGCCGCGGCGGGGATGTGTGCATTTGTTTATGCCCATACCAAAAGCGGGATCTGTGTTTGGTTGTTACAGTTCATGTTAAACTCGATGTTGTTGGTATTCCCTGTGTCACCGACATCGGGGGGGATTCCAACCTATTGGGCCTATGCGATTGTGTATTTCATTTTGATGCTGGTGTTGTTTTATCTGTTTGGTCCAACCAAGCGTAAGCCGGTTAATCAAACTGTGCCACACAGCATTGGCAATCGAACGCATCAATTGCAAGATAGTTAAATGTAACATCCCCTTGCGCCAAATGCGCACCTGTGGGGCGTTGATTTTCAAGCAAGAGAGAAATTGATTTTGGGGGCAGGGACATGCCTTGCCCCGTTAATTTCATTGCCGCTTCTTTGGCTGTCCAAAAATCAAAGAAACACTGGCGCTGTGCGGATTCATCAAGTTGATCCAGCACATCACATTCTGATTGCGTGAATACATTACGCGCAAGCTCGGCTGGTTTGACGCGCCGATCCAACAATTCAACATCCACCCCAATTGGCGCGGTTTCGGATATGGCCAAAACGGCGGCATGTTTTGAATGGCTGAGGTTGAATTCAACACCTCCACCGCGCAGGGCGGGTTTGTCGTTTTCACCGTAATCAAAAACAACGGATTGGGGTGCATCGCCCGTGATCGCACCAATGTGTTGGCGCAGAATTGCACGCCCAATAACAAACCGATCACGGTGGCGATCAAAATGAAAACGATTGGCGCGCGCGGTTTCGGTTTTATCCAGCATCGCAAATGCGCCATCATAAATTGCCGCATCAGATTTATACGCATCCAAATCAAACACCAAGGCCCGCACTCCATTTCCATGTGTGATCGTTTGAAGTGGCGCTAATCGTTGCATTGCGTAATCCCCAAGTCCCAAATCATTGAAAACACAGATACCCGCGAAAACAAAGTTTAAATTTTAGTGACCAATATCACTTAATTTCGAATTTCTGGTGACAGGTGGTGGGAATCGTCCTAGGCTGTGATCGAGCATTTTGAAAAAATTTACAGATTGATTTTATTGTGGAAAAACTTCACGACAAAAAGGTCATGGCGATTGCGTCAGGGGGTGGCCATTGGGTTCAGCTCTTGCGACTGCGCCCTGCCTATATCGACAGCAATGTCTTTTTCGTAAGCCTTGATCCAACATCGGCCAGCGATGTGCCCGATCATCGTTATTACGTCATCAGCGAAGCATCACGTAAACAAAAACTGCAATTCATTCGCGTGATTTTGCAACTGTTGCGCATCCTGTGGAAAGAACGCCCAGATGTTATTATCACCACGGGGTCGGCACCGGCACTAATGGCGCTTGGGCTTGGGAAAAAGCTTTTCCGATGCAAAACCATCTGGATTGATTCCATTGCCAATGCCGAACGCCTGTCCACATCAGGATCACAGGCGGGGCGCGTGGCCGATGTGTGGTTGACCCAATGGGAACATCTGGCAGATGACGAAAAAGGCCCGCATTATTGGGGGGCGGTTTTATGATATTTGTCACCATCGGCACCATGTTTCCGTTTGATCGTTTGATCCAAACAATGGATGCATGGGCCAAAGACCATCCCGAACAACAGGTGAAATGCCAGATCGGCACCGGCAGCTATATTCCAGAACATATGGAATATGTGCGCAAATACAGCCAAGCAGAATTTAGCGAAACCGTGCGCACCGCCGATTTGGTGGTGTCCCATGCGGGCATGGGTTCGGTGATTACAGCGGGGCGTTTTGGTGTGCCGATTGTGATGATCCCGCGGATTAAATCCAAGGGCGAACATACCACCGATCATCAGGTGGCAACGGCAAATTGGCTGCGCAAAAAACCAGGGGTTTTCATCGCTGATCATCACGCCGAATTGGGTGGAATGGTGGATTATGCGCTGATCAACGGTGAAAAGGGTAATGAATTATTCACGCAATACGCCGATTCCGCATTCACGGATCGGTTGCGCGACGCAATTTTAAAATAGGATTTGAAATGACCAAAATCGGACTCGTCGGATTGGGCAAAATGGGCATATCGCATTTTTCGATTGCCAATGCTGATCCACGCGCAGAAATTATTATTTGTGATGCGTCTGGCTATATGCTGGATACGATCAAAAAATACACGGGCTGTACCGCGTATAAATCATTCGACACGATGTTGGAAAAAGAGGATTTAGCCGCCGTCATCATCGCCACCCCATCGCGATTGCATGCACCAATGGTGCGCGCAGCGCTTGAAAAAGGGTTGCATGTGTTTTGTGAAAAACCGTTTTGTCTGGACCCAGCGGAATCCGCCGCATTGGCGAAATTGGCCGCGGACAAGGGTTTGATCACACAGGTGGGTTATCATTATCGCTATGTGGGTGCGTTTCAGGAAATGAAACGCATCATCGACAGCGGCGCAATTGGCACCGTGACCCATATTCTGGCAGAGGCCTATGGCCCTGTGATCCTAAAACCCAAGGGTAAAACTTGGCGCACAGATCGGGCAGAGGGTGGGGGCTGTTTATACGATTACGCAGCACACCCGATCAATTTGTTGAACTGGTATTTTGGCGAACCTGATCGCGCAGATGGCACAATCCTTGCCCCAATTTTTTCCGCCGATACGGATGACGAGGTTTATTCAACACTCACATGGAATGATGGAACATCCGCACATGTTTCGGTGAACTGGTCCGATGAATCCTATCGCAAGATGAGCACCAAGATTTCAATCACGGGCACCAAGGGGCGCATCAACGCCGATCGCCAAGAATGCCAAACATATCTGCGCGAAACCAACGATACATTGCCCGAATACGAACAGGGTTGGAATGTGCGTTACACCACCGATTTAACCCAAGAGGTGGCATTTTATCTGCGCGGCGAAGAATATTCCGCACAGATGTATGATTTCATATCGGCCGTGGTGGGTGATGGTGGCAATCCTGTGAATGATTTTGCATCCGCTACCCAAACCGACCGCACAATGGCGATGATGATCACCGATCACCAATCCGCCCCAACAACAAAACGCGCCGCACCGCTGGTGGCCAAGAAAAAACGCAGCTGGTTGGGGAGATAGAGACATGGATAAACTTCTGTTCGGCGATAATCAGTTTTTTGGCATCAACCACATGTCCGAAGAAAAGGCACGCGCGCAATCCATGCGGTTTCAAAATATTGAAAACGTGATTTCGGTGTTGGATGCGGCCTATGACGAAGGGGTGAAAACATTTATGTGCACCACGCATGATCGCATCGCGCTGGTCTGTGATCACGTGCGCGCCAATCCCGATAAATACCCCGATTTCAAATTTTTTCCCTGTATGCCCTATGCCCATAAATACGCCAATGCGGTGACGGATCACGGGATGATGGGGGCGCTGACGCATTTCATGCCTGATGATGGTTTGTTGAAAACCGCGCTGCGCGGCAGCGTGTCATTGGCGACCAAGGATATCGAGGGTATCATCAAAATCTTGGTCGATGTGGAAATGAAAATGTTCCAAGGCGTGCAAACGCCGGTGATTTTCCTCCAAAATGTTATCGTTGATTTGTTGCTGGGTATGGGAATGAAAGATGCGTTTAAAATCTTTCACGATCATGTTTTGGAAAACTATGACGCAGAACCTGGGTTTATTACCATGAACATGCCGATGCTGTTTGAAACGCTGGATGGGTTGGGCATTGAAAACCCGATTATTTGTTCAAACATCAATAAAATCGGGTTTCGCACATGCGGTGGTTTTGATCGTTACAAGGAAATCCTTGAAAACGAAAAACTACGTGCCATTGCGATGTCGGTTTATGCATCTGGTGCGATTGCGCCGCGCGAAGCAATTGAATGGCTGTCACAGGTGCCCAACATTGAATCCATGGTGTTTGGCGCATCCAGCCGTACAAATATTCGATCAACCCGTGAATTGGTGGGTGAATATTTCGCCTAAATCACAACGGTAAATCAACGCAAGCATCCATTATGGGTGTTTGCGTGAACGCATGGGTGCATGTGGCGGTTGTTGCGGGCATATCGGGCACAATCCATGTGCGCAGGCCAAGCGTATCATTCATTTCACCACCACCGGAATTTTTCGCGCCATATCCGCTGATCCCGCTGTCGGGCAGGGGGGTGTATTTATGCGGCGCACCTGATTTCAGGGATTGTTGCGTGAAATATTTGCCATAACCGTTGGGTGAAATGGTGATGTTATTATCAAACCGCCAGCCCGACTGCCCCTTGAATCCTTGCACATCATTGGCAAGGTTTCCTGTCACCGTCACGTTTTTGGATCCATCGTAAACAAGGATAATCGGCACAGTCACATCGCCTTGTTGTTCTGCGTTTCCTTCGGCACGCGGGTTGCCATTGGCGCGTAACACCGTGTTGTTGCGAATGGTTAAACCATTGGTTGGCCCCACGGTAATGCCATGCAGGTGATAGTTATAAATCACGTTATCTTCGATCACGAAATTCTTGTAAAACATGTTGGAACCCGCGCCATCATTGCTGACCCGTTCGTTGTAGATAAACAGGCTTTGCGTCCATGAACCGTTTCCGATGTCAAATGTATTGCCCTTGATGGTGACATTTGCGCTCGGTTTTGTGGTGTTGGTTGTCCAAAACTGGATCATATCGCGGTGATCGTCCGTATTTCGCTCTGCTGCGAAATCGTGGAAATAGTTTTGCGTGATCAACGTGTTTTGCACCTGTGCAAAATCCATACCGTCGGATCGGATGGCATGCACATTGTTGCCCTTGACCGTGACGTTATCGCTGTTCAATGTCACCATCCCGCGGAAAAACTTGGAAATCTGATTGTTGGCAATCACCAACCCATCGTTATTTTCCAGCTGAAGCCCGTGCCCCGTGCCAACACCTGTGCGCGGGTCGGTATCACCGTCAACGATGCTATTATAAAGCGATACGTTCTTGCTGTTTCGCACGGTGAAGGGTTGGATGTAATAATCATCGCCCGATGAATGATCATAATCAAAAATCAGGCTTTGCAAGCTGATGCCGCTCACCCCATCCAGCACCATTTCGGAAAATTTTGCGGGGGATTTCACATTGGCGGATTTTATGGTGATCGGTTGCGAAAACTTGGCGCCATTTAAATACAGCCCGCCATAATCGCCACCAGATAGGGAAATTGTATCGCCAGATTTTGCGCCACTGAGCGCTGATTTTAATTCATTTGGGTTTGAAACGTTGAAATTGGTCATATGACACCTTCAATAATGTTGAAGCTGTTCACAGGATACACCAACTGGCGGTTTCGCCTAGGCGTTTTTAATGGATTATGTGACGCAGCACCGTAATTGCCGCGTCACATATGTGTTATTTAAACCAGATCGTGCCAATCAGTCACCACGGTACCATCGGCGAATACAAATTCTTCGATGTTGTTATGGGATGATACGGTCAAACGACCCTCTTGATCATGTGCATTGTCAAAGCTGAAATTCAGGCGGTTGTTGTTATCAATCCAGATCCGATCAAAGTCGTCGATGTCGAAATCTTGGAAACGGATCACATCGTGACCACCCGCATTGGTGTTTGATTCACCCGTGATATAGGGGCGGTAATCATCATGGGTGATGATATATGTATCGTCACCGTCAAGACCACGCAGATATTCACTGGCAGAGCGGCCATCGGTGTTACCACCTGCGGACAAGATATCGTCCCCATCGCCACCGTTCAGATTGTCGCGACCATCGCCACCAATCAACAGGTCATTGCCGTCACGTCCGCGCAGGCTGTCTGCTTCGTTTGTGCCAAACAAGAAATTATCGCCATTGATATCGTTCAACGTATTGCCGTTGGTTAACACGGTGCCGTCTGCGAATTCCAATTCTTCGATACAATCAAAGTTGCGCACAACGATTTTCGCGCTGTCATCCGCCTCGTTCGTGAATGCGAAAACCATGTTTTCTGCGCTGTTGACGCTGATTTCGTTGAAACCATCAAGATTGAAATCGCTAAACACGATACGGTCATATCCGCTGTCTTCGGTTTCATCCAAAATCGTGGTGTGGTTATCGCTTTTGGTGATCATATAAGTGTCATCACCATCACGACCGCGCAGATATTCCGCGCTGTTGTTCACGGTGTTCGCACCAGCGTACAGCATATCATCGCCATCACCGCCATCCAGACGATCGCGGCCTTCGCCACCATATAAAACGTCATCACCGTCATTGCCACGAATGCGATCCGCACCTACATCACCGGTCAAAACGTTATCGCGTGAATTGCCTTCGATGTTCAAATTGCCGTTGTCATCAGGTTCGCCCGGATCAACAACAGGTTCTTCGACTGTTGCGCCAACGCCATCAACCGCACTTCCTGTGATTGGAATAAAGCTGTGTGGTGAACCAGCGTTCAAAGAACCAGCCGTGAAATAATCATCGTAATTGCGTGGATCAATGATCACATTGCCCGATACATTATGCCCGTTCAATCCGTAATCCGCCGTAATCCCATTGGTGACGTTGCCTGTGATTGTCACGTTTTGTGGACGATCAATCAGGTGGATATGTGGCACAGTTACGCCCGGGTCACGACCAGGGTTGCCCGTTGCGTTTGGATCACCCACGGCTTGCAATACGGTGTTGTTGCGGATGGTCAAACCGTCAGTCGCACCAACAGTAATACCGTGATAATGCGCATTATAGATCGTGTTATTTTCGATCAAAAAGTTCTGGTAATACATTGATTGACCAGCACCTTCGTTGGTGACCCGTTCGTTATGAATGAAAATGGATTCTGTCCAAGACCCGTCGCCAATGTCGAAATTGTTGCCACGGATGGTCACGTTCGCACTGGGGGCGGATGTGTTTGTTGTCCAGAACTGGATCATGTCGCGGTGATCGGCTGTGTTTTGTTCCGCATCGAAATCGTGGAAATAGTTTCCTTCGATCAAAACATTTGTCACTTGCGCGTAATCCATACCGTCGGAACGGATGCTGTGCACATCGTTTTCGATCACGTTCAAATTATCAACGCGTTCAAAAACTGCACCACGGAAAAACGTGTGAATTTCTGTGTTTTCAACAGTGACGTTATCTGAATCATTCACAACCAAGCCATAGGCTGTGCCAACACCCGAACCAGGCGCTGTATCGCCGCTGATTTCGGAATTTACGATTTCGACATTGCTACTGTTTGTAATGCGAAACGGTTGTTGATGGAGCTGATGCCCGTTTGAATATGTGTAATCCAACAAAACGTTATCAAGCGTGAGCCCGTCCACGTTGTTGATTGTTAAACCTGAAAAATTCGCGGGGTTATTGTTACTGGCAGAGGTGATGGTGACACCTGAACCAAAGTCTTTGCTGTTAATATTTACATTACCATAATTACCCGCGGCGAGGACAATCGTATCCCCACTATTCGCACTAGATAAAGCCGCATTCAGCTGCGACGCATTCGAAACATCAATCCTAGCCATTCCCGTAAGCACCTTGTTTGTTGTTGCGTGTGTTATTGCGAAAGTTATCTACACAAGGTCTGTTTCCAAAACACCCCTCAATCAAAGGCTGCATTTTGTTGGGGCAAGAAAATGCCTAAATTGTGTTTATGAATCTACTTGGAAATACTTTGATCATGCGCGATTTGTGTATCTGTGAATCAAGGTGACTTAAGGTCACTTTAATTTTATCCAATGTTTACAAAAGGTTATCATTTGCTATATTTATGAGTGCAATTTTGAACAAACCATAAACAAAGCATGGCAATCTAAGCGGCAAGTTGCTTAGCTCAAAGTCAAAATATTGGCTTTTGGGGCAATAATGGTACAAAAACGCAATTTTACGCATGATATCGCAAACCGCGCTTATCCCAATAATTGCAAATAGATCACAGTTATTTCAAGTAAAAAGTGATAAAAATCACAGTTGAGAAAAGTAGAGAATCATATCCTAACGCTGTTTTCGTGCGGTGTTTTTCAGATTCTTACGCGCAAATGGCGTTTCACTGGCACGGGTGGTAACCGGATTATCCGCTGTTTTTCCACCTGCATGGCGTGAATATCCGTGATCGGCGCGGCTTACATCCGTTTGTGGGGTGTTGGCGCGGTGATAACCACTGTTATCGCGCAGCGGCTTATCAACGCTGCCCTTTGGTTTGGCCGTCATCATCCACATGCCTGCCCCAAACAATAGGAACGTAAACGAATATACCGTTTCCCAAATATGCACCGTGCATAATGCAAACGTCATGCCAGCAAAGCTCATTACCCAACCACGTCGTAGCAACCACAATTCACGGTCACCATCGAAATTGCGAAGCCCAATACGAAACAGTGCGTAGAAATACGGTACAGAAATAAGGATCAAACCGGGGATCCCATAACGCATTGCATTCAACAGCCAGAAATTATCGACGCTATCGTCATGCATCCATGATGGGCGCACCCAATCATTTAACCCGATTCCAAAGATTGGATTGTTGATAACGTTCACAACGCCCCATTCAAAAATCAACACGCGCCAATATCCCGAATGGGCGGAAAAAGTCAGATAGCTGATCAAAACCTTGATCGGGGTGCGGTTTGATAACAAATCAACCACAACATAACAGACCACAAATAGTGTGGTCAGGATCAACCAGCGGCGCGGTACATCACGAAAAATAAGCGCCCATGCAATCAACCCACATTGAAACGCAATGCCCAGCAGCGGTGCACTGGATACAGACAAAACAACGCCCAACCCAATGGCACAACAGATAAAGATACGTTTTGTATCGGAATAAATCCCTTTGGTTCCCACATATGCCAACGCAAAAATTGTGGAACAAAACAGGCCATAATGAATCGGGTGCTGGAAAATCACCTGTGTGCGCATAATTCCCATGCGCCGCTCATTAATGATATTCCAGAAATCTGGATGGCTTTTGAATCCTGGGATTTTGTTGATTATTTCGGTGATCGGAGCGGTGGCGGTGATCGCTTCATAAATAGCAAAGGGCACGGTGCAGACCACCATCACAATCAACATGCGCTGAAACGCGATATATTCCTCGCGATTACGGATATAGGCGCGGGTCAACATATACCCGCCCAGAAAATCAAGCGCGTTCGATCCCAAAAATTCCACGGCACGATCTGGGTTGTTAATCTGCAAGCACAAACCCGCCCAAATGATATAAAGGAAAAAGAGGATGTCGACCAAATTGACCCTGCCATATTTTCCCAAGGCCAAACGGACATATAACGGGATAATCATGACCAACAGGATCACCCGCAAAAACGTCATGGATAACGTTCCAATATCAAACATGAACGGCAGAGCGATGAACAGTAAATATAAAAATACCGGCAGTGCAGGCCATTTTTTACCCGAACGCACAGCTGTATCACCCTGTGGCAATTCCACAGGTTTGGTGCGAGTCCGTGTAAAAATGACATCTGTCATCGATGCAATCCGTTATTCCTGATAACTTACGATATTACGCGCTGCCAAATATCTGCGCAAATCTTTCGATACAAAAACCAATGCCACGATGATACCCGCCATCGCCAGCACGGGCAGTGACAAAATGTTGTGATAATCGGAAATGTCGGTTTGTTGCAGCGCGAATTCCATCGCCATGCCCATAGCCAAAAACATCAAACCCATCGGCACCCAAATCGCACGCATCGAAATTTTCACCTGTCTGTACATTATATATAGTGATGTGATCATGCTAAAGATTTCGCCAATAATCCCGATCCATAACACGGTGACGACCTCGCCCGTGACGCTTGCGTAATACCACGCAAACGGCAGGGCAATCACGCGCACCACATTGGCCCACATGCCATTGCCAGTGAACGCGCGCGCAATGGAAATTTGTGTACTGGCGATTTTGACCATTGCAATCCCTTGCAACAACGCCAACCAGATAAACAGCGGGATCAGGTCTGCGTATTTGTCACCAAACAGCAGAACCAACATGAACGGCCCCACTACAACCACGCCCAATGTGAAACAGGCCGCAAGAATAAATTGGCATTGAAAAAACGCCATCGACATATGGGAAAATTCGTCGTCTTGATTTTTGCGCGACGATAACTGGGGCACAAAAAACGAGGTCACAGTTTTCGATAATAACTGTGTTGGTGCCTGTGTTAATGTGTAACCCAATGCAATGAGCGCAAAACTGGCAATACCAAATTCGCTCACCACAATTATTTTTTCGCCGTGAAAAACCCCAATCATCAGAATGTTATTGATCAACAGCGGCCAGCCAAACAGCAATGCGCGTTTAATCAACGCTTTGTCCAGCGACAAACGATAGGCGCGCTCGGCTAAATAATGCGATGCACCGACCATCACGATGTCTTGCAACAATATCGAAAACAGCATCACGCGAAAATCACCGAATATATAATAGAGCGGCAAAACCACGATCACGGCGAAAAACGCGGATGATGTATGGCTGAGGATCTCGGGCAGATAATTCATCCGCCGTTGCATGCGATACACATCGAAATGGTAAAACCCATATATCAACGGCAGCAACGCCAATGTGCGATATGCCCAAGCGATTTCTGGCACCTCTAGATATGCCGAAATAAATCCCGCGCTGAAAAATAAAACGAGCGCGGACAGAACGCTGCGCAGC
Source organism: Paramylibacter ulvae (assembly GCF_014652655.1). Classification (GTDB taxonomy): domain Bacteria; phylum Pseudomonadota; class Alphaproteobacteria; order Rhodobacterales; family Rhodobacteraceae; genus Amylibacter; species Amylibacter ulvae. The sequence goes on along the minus strand of NZ_BMZF01000002.1, from coordinate 129,218 downwards.
AAATGAAACCCCTGCAAACCGGCCTGAACATCTGGATCGCCGCCGTCTTCGGCCTGAACCACCAACAGATGAAGCCCGATCGTGGTCAGCATTTCAATTACGGCCATGGTTACGGCAAATGTCGCCGCCACACCGTAATCTTCGACACTGATCAGGCGGGCAATTAACAAATTACGCACCAGCAACATCACCGAGCCAAACGCATTGCCCGAAAAAATCAAAAGAATTGAGCGCAGCATAATCGGCTTTCGTCAATAAAGTTAAATTCGCATCACCAAGTCATTTTGCCATGATGTGCGAAATGGTCTTAAAAATATACGTCTATAATATGTCTTTGCGGGAACCATAGAAATAATGGTGGTTCTGGGCAATCAAAATAAAAGACCCCAGCGTTTCCACTGGGGTCAATTGCTTCGAACAACAGTTTCCGATTCCGGCTCGAAGTATTCTTATTCTTTGCGGGTAATTACTGGGATTAACAAATCGCCCCAGTTGCCATCGCCATTGTGGTGGCGTGATGAACGGATCAGTTCCACGGACACGCCAGCCTCGACCGCGCGTACAACCGATTGGTTCAGGCGGTGTAAATCGTTTGCGAGCATACGGATGGCTTGATCCGTTTGGTCAGTGTTATCCGATGGTGTTTCTTTAACTTCTGCAGACATGGCTTCGTCCTTTCTAGTTTCTGTGACAAGATTTACACGAATCGCGATATGCCGCGACTAAAACAATGTTTTATATGGTGTTTTTCGTGTAATATTGTAAAAGATTGTAAAAATCGTTTTTGTAAATTTGTAAAAGGATTCTGTCATGGCCGAACAAAAGGTCTTTGCTGGCCCCCGTATTCGCCGACTGCGTAATTCTTTGGGGCTGAGCCAAACGGCGATGGCCAAGGAAATTGGGATTTCGCCCAGTTATCTGAACCTGATTGAACGCAACCAGCGCCCGTTGACGGTGCAATTACTGCTGAAACTCAGCGGCCAATATGATTTGAATTTGGAAGAATTGAAAACCGATGCGGGCGGGGCAGTACCCGAATTAAAAGAAGTATTTGCCGATGCATTGCTGGCCGGTGAACTTCCTGGAACCGAAGAGTTGTTCGAGGTGGCAGAGGCCGCGCCGAATGCGGCCAATGGTGTCATAAAACTGTACCGCGCTTATCGCGAATCCCAAGAACGGCTGACCGATCTTAAGGATCTGTTGGCGCAAGAGGGTAAATTAACCAGCCTTGATCAGGCGCGCTTGCCATCAGATGAATTTAACGAGGCCGTTGAAACCCGCGCCAATTATTACCCTTTCACGGATGAGGCCGCAGAAGCATTCGCCAAGGAAATTGGACACGGGCCATTGTTGCTGGCGAATTTGGTAAACTGGTTCAAGCGCGAACACGGGATTGCGGTGCAATTTGTCCCATCAGAGGTAATGCCAAACCTGCTCCGTCGTTTTGACAAACACACCATGCGTTTGTTCATCGCCGATCGGCTCAGCAGTTTTGATCAGGTCGAACAGGTCGCGATGGAGGCAGCGATGATTGTCCTGCGCGATGCAATTGACGAAGACATGAAACGCCTGAACCTAAAAAGTGCCGAGGCACAGCGTTTGGCGCGATTCCATTTGGCGCGTTACGGGGCACAAGCGATCATGATGCCCTATCAGGCGTTTTGGCGCGTGGCGCTGCGTGGAAAATATGAAATTGATCAACTCGCCAGCCGCTTTGCCGTTTCATTTTCACAGGCAGCACATCGTGCCACCACATTGCAGCGCAAAGATATGGAAGGTTTGCCATTCTTTTTCATGGAAACCGATCATGCGGGCAACGTGTTGCGCCGCGGCGGTGCGATGGGCTATCCTCATACAGAATTTGGTGGCGCCTGTCCGAAACTGGGTGTTTACGCAGCATTTGCACAAACGCGCATGACCATCAAAGACAATGTTGAAATGCCAAATGGCCAGCAATACATCACGCTCAGCAAGGCAATCAAAGGCCCTAAATTGGGGTTAAGCGAGCGGCCACGTTTTACCGCATTTTTGCTGGGGCTTGATGCGGAATTTCAGGATCAAACCGTATTTGGTTCGGGGAACAAGGTGCTGGTCGGTCCCGCCTGTCGTTTGTGTGAGCGCAGCGCATGTTTATCGCGCGCCGAACCACCGATCACCCGCCCATTGGGATTGGATGAAATGGTGACGGGGTTAAGCGTGTTTGATTTTCAATAAAGGTTATTGCGAACGCAAACCCGTTTCCACCAACATACCACGGCGTTTTGCCTCGTAATAATATCCGCGTGAATACCATTTAACGGCGGTATCAAAACTTCCGTCTGATAATAACCATGCACCGCGCAAATATTTCACGGAATATTTCAGGTTGGTTTCTGCATCCAGCAATCCTTGCGGGGAACCCGAATATCCCATGGATTTCGCGGTGGCTGGCAGGATTTGCATCAATCCGTAATATGGGCGATTGATCGCAGCGGGGTTATGGGTGCTTTCGCGTTTTACAACACGGTGCACCAGCCCCACAGGCACATCATAGATTTCGGCGTATTTGTTGATCAAGCGGCGCAGCTCGGGTGTTTCATTTGGATAAAGTGGAATATTATCGACCACTGGCGGTTTCGCCTTGGGTTTCGAGCCACCACAACTGGCCAGTGCAGCAAGACAAAGTGTGAGCGTGGTGCGGCGTGAAAAGGACTGCATCGAATTTCCTTTGGTTGTTTTTTCAAAACACTAACCAAAGAGCGCAGTGCCGCAAGGGCGGTCAATTTCAAGCGGCAACAATTCGCCAAGTAAAAGGCCCGCAGGTTTCCCCGCGAGCCCATGTCAATCAGCCAATGTTAGGATTAGCCGAATTGGTTCATTGTGTTGTCTTTACCGCCCGCTTTCAGCGCCGCTTCACCAGCAAAGTATTCTTTGTGATCGTCACCCATGTCTGAACCAGACATATTTTGGTGTTTCACACATGCGATTCCTTGGCGGATTTCTTTACGCTGAACGCCCGCCACATAACCAAGCATACCCGCATCACCAAAGTATTCTTTGGCCAAGTTATCTGTGGACAATGCCGCAGTATGGTACGTTGGCAATGTGATTAGGTGATGGAAAATACCCGCTTCGCGTGATGAATCCGCTTGGAATGTTTGAATGCGCTTGTCTGCCTCTGCTGACAATTCTGATGCGTCATATGCAGATGACATCAGGTTCGCACGATCATATGCGGATACATCGCGGCCTTCTTCTGTCCATGCGTCGAACACTTGCTGACGGAAGTTCAGCGTCCAGTTGAATGATGGCGAGTTGTTGTAAACCAATTTCGCATTTGGAACGGTTTTACGAATTTCGCTTACCATGCCACCGATTTGCGCGATATGCGGTTTTTCTGTTTCGATCCAGATCATGTCTGCACCATTTTGCAATGATGTGATTGAATCCAGGACACAACGTGCTTCGCCTGTGCCTGCTTTGAATTGGAACAGGTTTGAAGGCAAACGCTTTGGACGCATCAATTTGCCGTCGCGTTTGATAACAACGTCGTTGTCGCCCATTGTGTCTACGGTCACTTCTTCGCAATCAAGGAAGCTGTTGTATTGATCGCCCAAATCGCCCGCTTCTGTTGAATAAGCGATTTGTTTGGTCAGGCCAGCGCCCAGGCTGTCTGTACGTGCAACGATGATACCGTTGTCGATGCCCAGTTCCAAAAATGCGTGACGACATGCACGGATTTTTTGCAAGAAATCTTCGTGTGGAACGGTCACTTTACCGTCTTGGTGGCCACATTGTTTTTCATCGGAAACTTGGTTTTCGATTTGCAATGCACAGGCACCCGCTTCGATCATTTTCTTGGCCAACAGGTATGTTGCTTCTGCGTTACCAAAACCAGCGTCGATGTCGGCGATGATTGGCACAACATGTGTTTGGAAATTGTCGATTTTTGATTGTACTTCTGCGCGTGCAGCGGCATCTGGTGCGGCGTCCAAATCGCGAAACAATCCACCCAATTCACGTGCGTCTGCTTGGCGCAAGAATGTGTACAATTCTTCGATCAAGGCAGGAACAGATGTTTTCTCGTGCATGGATTGATCTGGCAATGGGCCAAATTCAGAACGCAACGCGGCGATCATCCAACCTGACAAATACAGGTATTTGCGTTTCGTTGTGCCAAAATGTTTTTTGATCGCGATCATTTTTTGCTGACCGATGAAACCATGCCAGCAACCCAAAGATTGTGTGTACTGAGATGAATCAGCGTCATATGCATCCATGTCTTCGCGCATAACGTCGGCTGTGTATTGTGCAATATCCAAGCCGGTTTTGAAGCGGTTTTGTAAACGCATACGTGCAACATTGCTTGGGTCGATTGAATTCCAAGAACCACCTGCGGTGTCGCGTAAGTCAGTGATTGATTCGATGTCTTTGTCAAAGGGCATGTCAGCCTCCATGTGTTGTAAAATGACTGCCCCTTGGTTAGCATACAACAGTATACAATCACGCATTTTCGCCGAATTTGGCGTTAATATCGTGTTACGCTGTGGAGGAATTGTAAAAGGAATGCTGTAAATTTGTAAAAACTGTGACAAGCAATTTTTACAAGATTAATGATTCCAGCTGGGCGACCTCGGACTTGACCCCATCCATTAGTAATGCGGCGATACGATTCAGGCGATCATTGGTTTGGTCATCTCGTAGGCGCACCATATAAAACGAACGGGTCAGGGATATTTCATCCACCAGAAATCGTTCGAAATCTTTAAAATAGGGCAGCACAAAATCATGAATAACGCTGATCCCACCGCCTTGGCGCACCAATTGCATTTGCACCGCAACACTATTTGATGACAAGTTCGGCGTGCGTTCAGGGAAAATTTCGCTGTGATAATCGACACTTGGGTCAAAAACCAGATCGGGGATATATCCAACCGTGTGGTGATTTTTCAATTCTTTCACATCTGTGATTGCACCATGCGTTTTCAAATAATCGCGATGTGCTGCCAGATGCAGATGATAATCCGTGATTTTTTCCGATAATAACCGCCCCATTTTGGGTGGTGTCACCATGATTGCCATGTCGGCCTCGCGCTTGGTCAGGTTAAACACAGGGGGCAGTGTCAAAATTTGGATGTTCAGTGCGGGATATGTTTTGGTGATTGCTGTGCAAACCTGTGGCAACACAAAATTTGACAAACCATCGGTGGCGCCAATGCGCACCGTTCCGGTCAATGTTTCATCCGTATCCTGAACAACACCGCGCGCGATGCGTTCGTGGCTTTCGATTTGTTCGATGTGTTTTTGTAGATCCTGCCCAGCAGAGGTTAAAACATACCCGCGCGGCATTTTGGTGAACAGCCCAACACCCAAACTATGTTCCAGCCGCTGTACACGCCGCCCCACCGTGGCGGGATCCATTTTTAGTATACTCGACGCGGCCGTCAGGCTGCCAGTACGGGCAACCTCTAGAAAAACACGGTAATCATCCCAGTTGCGCATGGCACCTCTTTGCATTTTTGCAAAATGAATTTGATATCTTTCGTCTTTATATTGAATTTTTGCAGTTTAAAAGGGGTGCATATCTTTAACGGGAGGATTCCATCATGGAACAACTGACACATTTTATTAACGGTAAACGGGTTGCTGGTACGTCTGGCCGCTTTAGCGATGTTTACAACCCAGCAACGGGTGAAGTTCAGGCGCAAACGCCATTGGCAAATCCTGCTGAATTAGACGCCGCCGTTGCCGGTGCCGCTGCTGCACAACCTGCATGGGCCGCGACAAACCCACAACGCCGCGCGCGCGTGTTGATGAAATTCGTCGCCTTGATGAACCGCGATATGGATAAATTGGCCGAAGCCTTAAGCCGTGAACACGGCAAAACATTGCCAGACGCCGCTGGCGACGTACAGCGTGGTTTGGAAGTGGTCGAATACTGTATTGGCGCACCAGAATTGCTAAAAGGTGATTACACCGACAGCGCGGGACCTGGCATTGATATGTATTCCATGCGCCAAGCATTGGGAGTGACCGCGGGCATTACGCCGTTTAACTTTCCTGCGATGATCCCAATGTGGATGTTTGCGCCTGCTATCGCATGTGGCAACGCGTTTATCCTAAAACCATCCGAACGTGACCCATCCGTGCCAATCATGTTGGCCGAGCTATTACAAGAAGCGGGACTGCCAGACGGTATCTTGCAAGTTGTGAATGGTGATAAAGAGGCTGTCGATGCAATCCTTGATCATGACGTGATCCAATCCATCGGATTTGTGGGGTCAACACCGATTGCGGAATATATCTACAGCCGTGGTTGTGCGAACGGCAAACGTGTTCAATGTTTTGGTGGTGCTAAAAACCACATGATCGTGATGCCCGATGCGGATATGGATCAGGTTGCGGATGCGCTGGTTGGTGCGGGTTACGGTGCGGCAGGTGAACGCTGTATGGCAATTTCGGTTGCTGTTCCTGTGGGTGATGAAACCGCGGATCGTTTGGTTGAAAAACTTGCCCCGCGCGTCGAAGCATTGAAAGTTGGCCCATACACATCTGGCAACGATGTTGATTTTGGCCCTGTTGTAACCGGTGCCGCCAAAGAAAATATTTTGAAACTGGTTGAATCTGGTGTCGAAGCGGGTGCGAAACTTGTGGTTGATGGCCGTGATTTCAATTTGCAAGGCTACGAAGACGGTTTCTTTGTTGGCGCGCATTTGTTTGACCATGTGACGTCAGATATGGACATTTATCAAAAAGAAATCTTTGGCCCTGTGCTGTCAGTTGTGCGCGCACAAAGTTACGAAGATGCGTTGAAACTGGCGATGGATCATGAATATGGCAATGGTACTGCGATTTACACCCGCGATGGTGACACCGCGCGTGATTTTGCGAACCGTGTGAATGTGGGCATGGTTGGTATCAACGTGCCGATCCCTGTGCCATTGGCATATCACACATTTGGCGGCTGGAAAAAATCCGTATTTGGCGATTTGAACCAACACGGGCCAGATGCGTTCAAATTCTACACACGCACAAAAACAGTGACCGCCCGTTGGCCATCAGGCATCAAAGAGGGTGGCGAATTTTCGATCCCTGTGATGGAATAACCTAACAAAAATTGTTGAATTTGCGCCAAGCCATAAACGGCTTGGCGTTTTTATTTGGAATTCATGCGCTGGGCATTTTGCACCCATCGCCAACTGGTTTCACACATATTGGCCAAATCACGTTCGGCGCGAAAACCCAAAACCTGTTTTGCCAGATCCGCACGCGCGGTTAATTCACGCACATCGCCCGCACGTCGATCAGTTACCTTATGTGGCAATTCACGCCCAACCGCATTGCCATATGCCGCCAACATATCCATCACTGTTTGTCCCGCACCCGTGCCGATATTCACAGTATGGCCAACCTGATCATTGATCAGTTTTTGCAATGATTTCACATGCGCCAATGCCAAATCGCAAACATGGATGTAATCGCGAATGCCTGTGCCGTCTTTGGTTTCATAATCATCACCAAACACATTCAAATGTTCCATTTCGCCCAATGCCACCTTGGCGATATAGGGCATTAGATTATCGGGAATGCCCGCTGGATCTTCGCCAATTAAACCGCTGTCATGCGCCCCTGCGGGGTTGAAATAGCGCAATATGCCAAAATTCCAATTTGGATCAGCAACCGCCATTTGTTCCAATATCTGTTCACCGATCAATTTGGTAAACGCATAGGGGCTGGTGTATCCGCGCGTTGCTGTTTCTGGAATAGGCTGTACTGCTTGGTCGCCATAAATTGTGGCAGATGATGAAAAAACCAAATGCCGCGCATTGTGATTTTCCATTGCACGCAGAAGGTTCAAGAACCCTTTGATATTATTTTCAAAATACATCAGCGGATTTTCAACGCTTTCGCCCACGGCCTTGAACGCGGCGAAATGGACAACGGCATCGGGCTTGTGTTTGTCAAACACCGCTTCAATCTGGGACATTTCACGCAAATCCGCAGTTTCAAAAACCACCTCGCCCTTGGTAATCATCCCTAGGCGATCAATCACACTCGTATCGGCATTGGTGAAATTATCAACAATCACCACATCAAATCCCGCCGCGATCAGCGCAACATATGTATGTGACCCAATAAAACCCGCGCCGCCTGTTAATAATACCTTGGTCAATGTGCACCTTTTCGCGATCTTTGCACTGTTATTTAGGATGGCTTGCACCAAAACTCAATTCATGAAACCTATGTGCCAACATAAACACAGTATAACTTGCCCCTTTTGCTGGATATACTTTTAGAATAGTTTAATCTTCTAATTCGGGCGTTTGGGCTTACATATACCTTTGAACGCAGCTTGAAAAAGGAACGCGCTATGATACTGCCTGGCAGCACTGAAATGAAATCGCAACTGGCATCCCATTTTGATCTGGAGCCCTCCGCGGCGATTTTCAAAGAAACGCAAAAAATCTATGACCGTGCGGATCGTGTTATCCCAGAGGCAGACTGGCTGCGCTATGCGCCATATGTCAAAGCAATCAACGAATTGAAAAAAGAAAAAGACGCGGTAATTTTGGCGCATAACTATATGACACCACAAATTTTCCACGGTGTCGCGGATTTCGTTGGTGACAGTTTGCAATTGGCGATCGAGGCGACCAAGGTCAAAGAACAGGTCATCGTGCAATGTGGTGTGCATTTCATGGCGGAAACGTCCAAAATCCTCTCGCCCGAAAAAACGGTTCTGATCCCAGATAGCAAGGCTGGCTGTTCATTGGCCGAAAGCATCACCGCCAAAGATATTGCAGGCATGCGAGCAAAATACCCAGGCGCACCGGTTGTGTCATATGTGAACACAACAGCAGAGGTGAAGGCCGCATCTGATATTTGCTGTACCTCGTCAAATGCTGTCGACATCGTGAATTCGATGGAAAGCGATTTGGTGATTATGACCCCGGATGGTCATTTGGCGCAAAACGTTGCCAAAGAAACAGATAAAAAAATCGTCTATTGGGAAGGCGAATGCATGGTGCATATCGAGTTCAAGGCGGATGAATTGCGTGAATATCGCAAATACGAACCAGACGCCGTGATTATCGCGCATCCCGAATGCCCAGTTGACGTTGTGGCAGAGGCAGACTTTAGCGGTTCAACCGCTGGTATGATCAATTATGTCAAAGAGAATAAACCAGAAAAGGTTTTGTTGGTAACGGAATGTTCTATGGGTTCAAACATCGCGGACGAAGTGCCAGAGGTGCATTTCCTCGGCCCATGTAATTTGTGCCCACATATGCAAAAAATCACCTTGGAAAAAATCCTATGGTCACTGCATACAATGACAGAAGAGGTCATCGTTGACCCTGAAATGGCAGTCAAAGCACGCCTTGCCGTTCAGCGTATGATTGATCGGAAATAATACGTGTCTGATGACCAACACAATATCCTGATTATCGGGGCGGGTTTGGCTGGGCTATACGCCGCACTTACACTTGCTCCGCAAAAGGTCACTGTTTTATCGCCAGAGCCATTGGGCTTTGGCGCATCATCGGCATGGGCACAAGGTGGTGTTGCCGCCGCGATGGATGAAAACGACACGCCAGAGGCACACGCATTGGATACGGTAAATGCGGGTGATGGGATTGTTGACGCAGATATCGCCAAATTCGTGACCGCCGCAGCCAAAGAACACGTATTGGAATTGGCAGAGGTGGGAACTCCATTTGATCGCACCCCCGAAGGCGGGTTTGTGATGTCAAAAGAGGCCGCGCATGGATTTGCCCGTGTTGTGCGTGTCAAGGGTGATCAGGCAGGCGCCGCGATCATGAAAACGTTGGTCGAAGAGGTGCAACGCTCCGCGTCAATCACCGTTCTGGAAGGCTACACTGCATTAGAATTAATAAGTAAAAACAATGCGATGCAAGGCGTCGTTGTTTCAAAAAATGGTGCTGAGCCTGAAATTATACAGGCCAAGGCGTATCTATTGGCCGCTGGCGGTGCTGGCAGCCTATATATGAAAACTACCAATCCGCCGTCTGTTCGTGGCCTTGCTCTTGGCATGGCGGCGCGCGCTGGTGCAAAAATTGCCGATGCTGAATTTGTGCAATTCCACCCAACGGCGATTGATTTAAATTTGGATCCAGCACCGCTCGCAACCGAAGCATTGCGCGGCGAAGGTGCGACATTGATCAACAAGCATGGCGAACGCTATATGCTTGCTGTCCATGCCGATGCGGAATTGGCACCGCGCGATATTGTTGCACGGGCAAATTTTCACCAACATCAAATCGGCAATGTACCCATGTTGGATACGCGCGCGGCAATTGGTGATCATATCATTGATGAATTCCCGTCTGTTTCTGGCGCTTGTCTGAAGGCGGGGATTGATCCGACCAAACAACCAATCCCAATCGTACCGGCGGCACATTACCATATGGGCGGTGTTTTTACCGATCAAACGGGTATGTCATCAATTGACGGCCTTTGGGTCGCTGGCGAAGCGTCGTCAACGGGCCTACACGGCGCGAACCGATTGGCATCAAATGGTTTGCTCGAGGCGTTGGTTTACGCCGCAACCTGTGCGGCTGGAATGTTGGCCAAGCTGAACGCGGATCACGGCATGGTTTTCCACCCTGATCTTGCTGTTCCTGCATTGGGTCATGCGTTGGTGGATGAATCAGCGGTGCTAACGCTACGTGAAACCATGTCGGCCTATGTCGGCGTTATTCGCGACGCGGATGGTATGGCAACCGCATTGCGCAAGTTTAAAGAACTGGATGCACAATACGGTGGTAAATCCACGAATTTTGACAATATGCTGGCAGCCGCCACATTGATCGCCGCCGCTGCCTACAATCGAAAAGAATCGCGCGGTGGCCATTATCGTACGGATTACCCCGAAAAAAATGATACATTGCGCCATCGCACTGAAATCACTCTGAACGATGCAATTGCACTGCGTAATAGCCTGTAAGGATTACATAAAATGGAACATCCCGCTGTCCCCGATTTTTTGCTGGAAGACCTGATCAAACGCGCCTTGGACGAAGATTTGGGCGGTGCGGGCGATGTCACCAGCCGTGCAGTAATCCCTGATGGCACGCAATATTCCGCACGTCTAAACGCGCGCGATCCAGGTGTGATCAGTGGTATGCAACTGGCACGGATCGCGTTTCATACCGTGAACCGCGATCTTCAGGTTAAAACCTTTATCGCTGATGGACAGGTTGCCAAGAAAGGCGACGTCTGTATGACCATTGATGGCGATGCAAAATCGATCCTGATGGGCGAACGCGTTGCCTTAAACCTTGCTGGGCGCCTTTCTGGCATCGCCACGATGACTGCAGCATTCGTGGCAGAAACCAAAGGTCACAAAGCAAAAATTACCTGCACCCGTAAAACCACACCTGGCCTACGTCTGGTTGAAAAAGAGGCGGTCCGCCACGGTGGCGGTTCAAATCATCGTTTTGGTCTGAACGATGCGATCATGATCAAGGACAATCACATCGCCGCCGCTGGCAGCATCAAAGATGTGCTTGAACGTGCGCGTGAATTCGCATCTCACATGCGCATGATTGAAATCGAGGTCGATAACCTCAAACAACTTGAAACCGTGCTTAAGGTTGGCGGGGCGAATGTTGTACTGCTCGACAATATGTCCAACGCTGATATGAAAACAGCGGTTGATATGGTCAACGGTGTGCTCACGGTCGAGGCATCGGGCGGCATGCAGCTTGATCGTATCGCATCGGTTGCGGCAACAGGTGTGGATTATATTTCGGTTGGTGCGCTGACGCATACAGTTACAAATCTTGACCTTGGTCTGGATTTTTAACCAAACCCCAATTCCATTTGTACGCAAAAGACGTGCGCCATAGGCACAAAAAAGGGCGGCAAATGCCACCCTTTCGAAATCAAATTTGGATAAATTTAAACGCTAACGCTTTCTTTGATCCAATCGGCAAGTGCCGCTTTTGGTGCTGCACCCGTTTTGTTTGATACGATTTGACCGTCCTTGAACATAAACAACGCAGGAATACCACGTACGCCAAGCTGCGCTGGTGATTGTGGGTTTTCGTCCACGTTCACCTTTACGATCTTAACTTTGCCATCGTATTCAGCGGCCAATTCTTCCAAGGATGGGCCTATTTGTTTACAAGGGCCACACCACTCAGCCCAAAAATCGACCAATACGGGGATTGTGCTGTTTGTGACTTCTGCTTCGAATGTGTCGTCGGTTACTTTAACTGTTTCTGACATTTGATATGCCTCCTGACCTCAAGAATCTTTCTATCCCCATTAACTTAAGAACGCGCACCTTAAGGGTCAAGATGTTGTACGTCGTTCAACGCTTTCATCACGATATCGTGGTGCAAATTCATCAGTTTTGCTGTGCGTGTCCACAAAATGGCCAATTCGATTTCGTGTCGCGGGTATATCTGTTTGATTGCCACTAAATACGCGCCCATTTGTGCCAATATCCCTGCCGGCGTTTGATCGGGCTGCGCTGGTAAGATGGCGTTGGTTTTATAATCAATCACCAATATTTTGTCAGGCGTGACCACAAGGCGATCAATGATGCCATCAATCGGCAATCCATCGCATTGTACCAATGGCGCGGTAATATTTACCTCTGCAAATGAATTGGGCCCAAATATGAATTGTAACGGGGGTGCCGAAACGACGGCCATTGCCTCTTGGCACAGTATTGATATTTCACTGTCAGTCAGGGCATCGTATCGTGCGCCCAACAAACGTTCACCAAACGCGAACCGTTCGCTGGGCGCAACGCGGGGTAAATGTTCCAATAGCAAATGGATTTGCGTACCACGCTCCATTGCTTGATCCGCGCTGAGCCCGTCATTTTCACCTGCGAGTGCCTTTGCACCTGGCAGGCTACTTGGGCTGATCGGCTGGGTCGGCCGGGGTAACTTATCGGCAGCGGACACTGCCCATCTTGGCAATTCGATGCGTTGATCTTTATCGGATTCACGCGCCGAACCCACGCCATGCCATGCAAGATTGCGTACAGATTTTATATCACCGACAATTGAGTGCGTGACGGTTTCCACGGGCATGTGTTCCATCCCGTTTGAAATCAGATCGTACCACGTTTCGCCCGATTTTCCCAACTCACCAGCACCACAAATGATAAGCCAACTTTCAGCGCGCGTTAGCGCCACATATAACAATCGCATGCGTTCGCGCAGATCAGCCGATTTTAGTGTTTGGCTCGCGGCCATCTGGGCCTTGTTCGCATCTGCCCCAACTGTTTTCCAACTGATCAAGCCAGAATCAAGTGTAATCAATTGATTGCGGTCGCGCCTTACATCCTGTGTTGTGTCAGGCAAAATGACGATGGGCGCTTCCAAGCCCTTGGCGCCATGAACCGTCATCACCCGCACCGTTTTACCCGCCGCATCCATTTGCCGTTTGATCTGCATTTCATCCGATGCAAACCAGTTTAAAAACCCTGTTAATGTGGGCGCTTCGGTCAATTCGTACTGCATCGCCTGATACAACAGTTCGTCAATCCCATCTTCGGCCTCTGGGCCAAGGCGTGCGATCAAATTATGACGTCCAGCATGGTTGGTCAAAATACGTTCGATCAAATCATACGGGCGTTCGAAATCGGCCTTGTTGCGAATATCACTGACGATTTCGTGGGCATTTGAAAACTGATCTGACTTGGCGCGCAATTCTTGCCACAAATAGCCCTTGCGCCCATGTGCCAGTGAAAATAGCTCGCCTTCGCTGATACCAATAATGGGCGAGCGGAGTGCCTCTGCCAGTGACAAATCATCCTCTGCTGTCGCCGCGAATTTCAGCAATGACATGATGTCTTGTACCGCCAACTCTGCACCCACTTCAAAACGATCGGCGCCTGCGACGGGTACTTTGGCCGCCTTTAGTTCTTTGATGATTGCTTTGAACAATGCGCCGCGGCTGCGTACCAAAATCAGAAAATCACCTGCGGTAACTGGGCGAATATCCCCGTCTGCCTCAATCAATTGTCCGCTTTCCAATATCGCATGAATTTCGCATGCAATTTGACGGGCCAATTCATTTCGCGGATCGTCAGGTGCGGCGGCATTAGTGGGCACGAACCATTCGGATTCCTCGGGTTTTTCACCCTTGTCAATCACGGGCCACAAATCAATTCGACCTGCCATTTCTGATTTAAAAGCAATGTGTTGCACACCGTTTTGAAACCGATCTTCTGGCAGGTTCTTAAACACATTATCAACCAGCCCCATTATTGGTTCTGACGATCGAAACGAATATAGCAAATCTTGGGATGCGAGTGGGTTATTCACCTGCGCGAGCTGTGTCGCAAAATGATCCTTCATGTCGCCAAAAATACGTGGGTCTGCACCTTGGAATGAATAAATTGATTGTTTTTCATCGCCCACGATAAACAACGTTCGTGCGGTATTATTCGCGGATTCCCCGCTGGTAAATTCGGCGTGTAGCTGTTTCACAACATCCCATTGCTGCGAACTGGTATCTTGCGCCTCGTCAACCAAAATGTGATCAATGCCACCATCCAAACGATATAACACCCACGCGGCCATGCTTGATTTTGTTAACAACAGGCGGGCGCGATTGATTAGATCATCATAATCCAACAGCCCCGTGTGCGTTTTATGCGCATCGAATTGTTTCAAAAATACGGCGGCAAAACGATGAAGCGCCGCCGTGCGTTGAAACGACAATAACGATAACCGTTGATCACGAACAGCTTCAACAAGATGCATTATCTCGTTGATTTCATTTCGTAATGGTTCACCCTTTTTAAGAATCTTTAATACTGGAACCTTATCAATTTTTGCAGAAAAAGGTTCATTTGCACCAGCACCAGTGAGCATCACGCGTTCAAGGTTTCTTAATGCGCTGTTGGGATCGCGCGCTGTGAGCGCGGCGCGAATAAAACGTGCGTTGTTAACGTCCTGAACTCCGCCATTTGGCATGATGTCTGCCAGCTCCGCGAGGGTGGCACGGTTTTTATCTGTGAAAACAACAGCCGAGATGAGCGCCAAGGATTCATCCCCAGACAAGCCAAAATCTTTGGCGGTTGGTGCACGGTCAAAATCTTCGCGGTGTTTGACGATTTCCGCCAACAGTTCGTCAGTATCAGCACCGGTAAAAAAACCCGCGAAATCGTCGAATACGCCCTGATCATCACCCGACGCGATGTTTTCCAAAATATCGCCGCAAATCTGCGCCTTTTGGCGCTCATTTATCATTTCAAATTGCGGCGAAACACCAGATTCAACAGGAAAACGGCGTAACAGCGCATCGCAAAAGCTGTGAATCGTTTGGATTTTCAATCCACCAGGCGTTTCCAACGCGCTGGCAAATAATGTGCGTGCAAGGCGAAGTTTTTCATCGGTTAATATATCGGCGGGCTCGCCAAGCTTTAACAACTCTTTGCGCAGGGCGGCTTCTTCCATCATCGCCCATTGACCGAGCCTTTGAAACAACCTTATTTGCATCTCTGCAGCGGCGGCTTTGGTGTAAGTGAGACAAAGAATTTTTTGGGGATCCGTTCCGTGCAGCAATAATCGCGCAACGCGGTCAGTTAACACGCGCGTTTTCCCAGAGCCTGCGTTCGCTGATACCCATGTCGATGCCGACGGGTTTGCCGCACGAATTTGGGCGCGTGTTGCATCATCAAATTCGATCATGGCACTTCCTTTGGGACGGGGGCGTCTGTTATTTCCCACTCGCCCTTGCGCGACAAGTGATCGTAGTCAGAAAAATCGTTTTCATTTAATAGCTTATCACGCGCAGTGAATCCAGATTGGGCAAGTTTATAGGCATGAATAAGCGAACGGAATTCTTCCCAAACTTGGTCAATGGGTGTTTTTTCGATGTCAACGATCCGTGTTTCCTGATCTTGATGCATGCCGATATATTCAAGATGCACAATTTTCGCGGCCCCCAGGTCATCAAATTTACCCTGACTAGCGATGGCTGCTTCTAACTGTAATTGTTTGTCAAAATTTGCGATATCCTTTGGTGCGGGTGGCTTGCCCGCCTTGTAATCATAGATTGCGTAATTCCCCGCATTATCCATGTCGATACGATCGGCCTGAACGGATAATGTAAAATCCAATTCTGGATCGTAGAATTTACCACATCGTTCCTGTGCGATAACGGTGCCAAATTTCTGGCGATCAACTTCGCCATCGACAAACCACTGTGCCACGCGTTGCAATCGCGCCAGCCATAACCGCTGCATCGCTGGCCACGGCACATCCCGCTCCAAAACTGTTTCGGCAAGGTTGATAAAGTAATTTGTATTTAAGTTATCTTGGTCTGTTGCGACATCGGCGATGAAATTTTCCAAAAACGAATGAATGGAAATACCGCGCACCAACGCATCGGGTTCTTGGCCAACTGCATCTAACTTGCGCAACCCAAGCACATGCTTGGCATAAATCGCATAAGGATCACGAACCAATGTTTTGATTTGGGTTACGGATAACCGATTTGGCCGCGCCGCAATCGGCGGCATTGGCGAAGGCCTAGGTTCACGCGCAACGCTTGTTTCAACGCGTTCAATGGCATTTGCAATGGCAATCCAATGGTTTCCGCGTGATTGCATTGCTGCAAAATATGAATCACTTTCGTTATCTATGCCTTTGATAAGGTTTGATAATCTTATCAACCAGCGAGATGCAAGAGTTGGTGATTCATTGTCCCTGACGGATCGTGACAACACCACATTGGGCGCGCCCATTGCGAGCTGAAAATCATGTGCCGCTAAACCTATTTGGCGATCTGGCAACGCAAGACCAATTTGCCCGCGCATATTGCGGTTGAGCCATGGGTCGGGAGAGGGCGTTTTGGGCCAAATCCCTTCGTTGAGACCACCAAGAATGACCAATTCCGCACCCTGAACACGCGCCTCCATGGTGCCCCATATCGAGATGAGCGGATGCGCTTGCGTGGCGCCGCGCACTTCGCCCTTTGATAACACCAATCGTAACAGGGCGCGATATTCTGTGATGTTTAAAACACCGCCGTATGTTGATTCAGCACTAAATTCACGCCAAATTTTTGCGGCCTCAACGCCCGCTTCTTTGCGCCACAACTCGCCTTCGGTATCGTCGTTGGCGCCTGATGATAGTGTTTGTGCAAGTTGTTGGTGATCATGAACCCATTGTTGCAAATCACGCGGCGCGCCGTTTTCCACGCCACTAAACGCTGATTTCAACCAACCGACCCACTGAATACTTGCGGGGTCATTTTGTTTTTGCGCCCAAGAGTGCAGTGCTTCAAAATTTACCTCTGGATCACCGCCGCGCAAAATTTTGAGCTCAACTTCGCTAATGCGGCGTTGGTGTTCACCACGATCACCGCCGCTATGTGTGAGGGGGTGCTTCAAAATTGCAAGCAGACGCTGAGGCGTGAGTTTTTGCCCCAAAAAATCACCTGCCAAGCGTAAAAATATACCGGGCGGTGACAAATCCAGCGGTTGCCCCGCGCTGTCATCGGGAATAATTCCCCATCGCCCCAATGCCGTTTCAACACGACGCGTCAAATTGCGATCAGGCGTAATCAGCACGGATTGTACACCGTCCTCTGCGGCCTTGCGCAGGCGCAAAGCGATTGTGAGGGCTTCTTCTTTGGGTGATTTTGCTTCCAGTAAATCTATATTTTTTATTGCATTACTGATAGTTGCGGAAAGTTTTTCACCTTCTTCTCGCCACTGATCTGTCACGGGTGCTGGACGCAGAGCAAGTGAGATTAGCGCATTGCGATCTGTATTTTCGGGCAAGACAGTATGCCAAAGATGAACATCACTAGGGGCCATTTCCAAACGTGCAAGTAGCTTTGCAAATCCAGCCTGTGGATGATCAAGAGCTGCATTGGATTTTGATAATGTTTTCCAAACACTTATTGGCATATCCTTGTCAAAACCAGGCAGCACCACGCCACCCTGGGGTAAATTGGCAACCGCGTGCATGAACAATGCTGTGTGCCCGCGTGAACCCGTTGAGCCAGCAACAATTATGGGGTGATCTGGCGGATTTTCACGCCAATGATCGGCATATGCCTTTGCCACATGGTGTTGGCGATCATTTGGGTCAGTACCGGCGTTTTCTGTCCAATGGGTCGCGATAATTTGCAAAAATTTCAGCGAGCGGTTCCAATGTTCCGATTGGTTTTCCAGAACAATATCGTCTAGTGCTGTGAGTGGAACTGCTTCTCCTTGGAATTCGTCCATTAAGGCCGCTAACGCATCAGCCAAATCGTAAGCGGCGGATTGTGGTGCCAGTGAAGGATCGGATTTGATTAACGCTTGAACCAGTTGACCCATTTGCAGACGCCGCCGCAACGCGGGAACCGGTTTTGGTAGGGTAATCGGCGCGAGCGGGTCATTTGCCAGATCTGTGATCAATCGAATACGAGGCAATAAACAGGAACCTGTTTCAATGAACAGCTGTTTCAATCGGCGTGCCGCGCGGGTTGTATTGACGAAAATTTCGATGCTTGCCAGATATTCTGGCGGTTTGTCTTTGGTTTTCGCAAGCAAGCCCGCAACGAATGCTTGCGAAAAATCTATGCCGATGGGCAGAGAGAATACTCGTGGGTGCGGTGTTGGCTCAAACATGTTTTGCCAATTCGTTTTCTGCGGTGATGATGCCATTGGGATGGCCAACATCAACCCAACCACCATTATGAATAACGCCATGTAACCGGTTGTTTTTTAACATTTCGTTCCACAATACATTAAGTGAAAAGCTTGGTGTTTTAATGTCTTTCAACATGTCAGTTTTGATAATCTGAGCCCCCGAAAACACAAATGGTGCTGATCGAGATTGGCCGCGTCGTGCAATGGTGCCTTGTTCATCACAGAAAAAGTCGCCAGCGCCCGAATACTCTTGGGCATTTTGCAATGGGATCAGGGCCAACAGGCCATCCATGGTTTTTGGGTTCCAATGGTTGCGCAAAACGGTCAATGGGTTTGTGCCCGTCCAAATTGCATCTGAATTAAGCGTGAAAACGGGATTTTTTCCCAAAATTGGCAGCGCGTTTTTCAACCCACCTCCAGTTTCCAAAATCTTATCTGTCTCGCGAATTGTTTGCACGTTGGTGTCAGCCAAGTGTTGTTCAATTTGTTCAGGCAAGTAATGGACATTCACTACTGTGGTTTTCACGTCCGCCGCCGCAACCAAATCCAGAGCATAATCGATCAGCGGCCTGTTGGAAATTTTGATCATCGGTTTTGGCGTTGATTGCGTAAGCACGCCCATGCGCGTGCCAAAACCCGCGGCAAATATCATGGCAGCGTCAGGCTTCATGACGATAACCTGCGAGTTTTTCCAATGTCGCGCGGTCTGGCGACGGTAGATTTAGAGCAACCCAATTTGCCAAACCTTGCAAGGATGGATGGGAAAGATCGTTCATTAAATGGTTCCATACGCGTTGGATAAGATCAAGATATTGCACCTTGCCATCGCGTGCGGCAAGGCGTGTGAACAGGCCAATAATTTTTAGGTTCCGTTGTGCGCCAAGTGTGTGGAACGCTTGGTCAAACGTCGCGTAGTCAAACCCAGATTGGGCAATAAAATACGATTTCATTTCGGACTGTAACTTTTGGGATGTGTCGCGGCGCGCATCTTCGAGTAATGACACCAAATCATATGCGGGATGCCCTGCGAGCGCGTCTTGGTAATCAAGCAAACCAACACGCTTGACGCCGCCGCGTTCTGGCAGCCAGAGTAAATTTTCTGCATGAAAATCGCGTAGAATTGTGCACTGATCGTAGGGTTCCAGCGCTTGGGTTGCATCTGTGATCAAAGTTTGCAGTGCCAAAAATTGTTCTGCGCGTGGTTTGTTACTCGTTGCCGCAGGATAATACCATTCCAATGCAAGACTGCTTTCGCGCAGATATGTTGCCAGATCATAGGGGGGCAATGAATCACATTTGGCATTTTTTTGTACCCGCAGCAAAACGTCAATTGCTGCACGGTAAAGATCGGATTCCATTTCTGGATTTGAACGGCACAAATTTGCAAACAGATCATTTCCGAAATCTTCGATCAATAAAAATCCGCGATCAAAATCTGTTTGAAATATTTGTGGAACCGATACACCAGCGTTGTGCAATAGCGTGGTGACATCAGCAAAAATTTTTACCGGCAGGTTTGTTTTGGGTGGAGCATCCATCAGAATGGAGATATCACCACGATTATCCAACCGTTCATATCGGCGGAACGAAGCATCAGCCACAAGCGCGTTGCGTGTTGCATTTTCCAACCCGTGCGAATTCAAAAACGCATTAATTTCGATTTCACGGTCTTGCATTTATTGGGTTTCCACGGATTTCACAATATCACTTAGCCTATCATCCCATTTATCATGCTGCCATTCCAGAACAAGGTTTCGCGTGTTTTCGTCGTGAGTATCAAGGTGAATGTGCAAAGCATCAGAGCCCAAACTGTCTTGGATTTTTTCAGGCCATTCAATCAGGCAAATTGCGTCATTGATCGCATCTTCCAGACCAAGCTCGTCGATTTCATCAATCGATGTTAGGCGATAGAGATCGGCGTGCCAAATTTCACCTTGTGATGTTTCATAGGTTTGCACCAAGGTAAAAGTAGGGGATGGGATGTCCTCTTGCACACCATCAACCGCCAATCGGCTTGTGATTATTTGACGTGCGAAATGTGTTTTTCCAGCGCCAACATCGCCATATAGAAAAACCGTATCGCCATTTTGCAATTGGCCCGCCAATTTTTGCGCAAGCGCTGTTGTTGCATCAACAGAATTCAAAAATAGCGTGATTTGCAATGTGCCTGCCTCGTTAACTTTTGCGGTTACGATAGCTGGCGGCAAAGCGACGTGCAATCACGCTTTGGCAATTGATTGTTGGCGCGTTTCAACAACTGGGGATCGGGCGGCATAGGCTTTGTGTTGAAATACACAAAAGGTTTGCCCGTTGATCAGTGGGGTAAATGTTGCCTCGATGGTTTCGCCCGTTTTTAGTGTTAGATCGGCGTTCCATGTTTCCTTGTCATCCAGTTGGAAAACAAAATCGCGCAGATCGCCAAAAATGGGTGAAGGCATGCATTGTTCAGACCAAACACGGCTGACAGCAAGGATATCTGGCACAACGACAGAGCGGGAAAATTCTTTGCCCCACAATTTATCAAATTCCTGATTGGCAAACGCCATTTCGCCTGATCGTTCAAACATAATCACAGCACAATCAAGCACATCAAATGCGTTATAGAGATTATCAAGATGTGATCGATATTCGCGTTCAACCAACACGCGCCCTGATATATCTTCGAAGTAAAATGTAACGGCACCGTTGGAATTGGGATATGCCGATACGTTGTAAACCGATCCATCTGGCATGTTCCAATCATCCTGATATTGGAAATTTGGATCACTTAGATCGTTGATAAATTCGTTTCGCCATTTTTTGAAATCACGCGGTTCTGGCATTGCACCGTGGTAACGAAGCTTGGTTAAAAATTCATCGATGCTTGGTGCGCTTGCCAACCAACTTGGCGCAAGATCGAGTAGTTTTGTCAGAGCGGGATTAAACATCGACAACCCGTGTTGTTGATCAAACACCGCAATCCCAGTTGGTGAATTTGCAAAACTTTCGGAAATGTTTTCGACAAACCGTTTGCGTTCTATTTTTGCGTTTTGTGCGGATTCAGTCGTAACCGCAAAATAAAATTCGCGCCCTTCAAATTCAAATTTACATATTTCATAATCCAACGAATCTGGTTGATTGGGAAGCGTGAGTGTCGCGCCAACACTTGGCCCATTCAGAACAATGGGTGCTTGTAAATTGTACATTTTGATTGTGAATTGATCTTCGCCAGAATTTTTCCAAAGCGATAAATGTTTATCATTCGCCCAAAACACATTTCCATCCTGTTCGCACCAAATGGAAATGGGTAATTTATCCGCGAGCTTCGTAATGTTATCGGATTGATGCGCCTGATTTTGGCGAATAAGAATTGCACATAAGCCTGCAATAAGAGCAAGTGTCGCTATCAAAGATAGGTTGGAAAGAGTTAAATCAGAAAGAATTTGAGAGCCTCAGATATTTTTTCTAATCCACTAACCTCATTTTTGTTAACGAATGGTTAACCTAAATTTCAAACCTTTGGTTTTCACCCAGAATTTTGGTTTGTGTTTCAATATTCGCACGCGCCCATCGAACGCTGACAATCGCGCCAACTGCATCCTTCATCAACGCCAAATTGGGTGGCGTTTCAGGGGTGTGGGGCGTTTCGTTTCGAGCGTTTGAAAATGTGAGCTCGGCGCCTGATCGTTCCAACAACGTTTTTGCGATGAACAGACCCAGCCCCATGCCTTCGTATTCGGGGCGTTTTTGGGCATTTTGTTTTTTGCGCGAACGAGCGCCCAAAAACGGATCACCGATACGATGGATAAGTTCGGCCGAATACCCCTTGCCATCATCGCCCACCAGAATACGAATGGAATTTTCCGTCCAAATGGTGTGAACCCAGACTTTGGATTGCGCAAAATCAACGGCATTTTGCACCAGATTCCGCAGGCCATGAATGACTTCTGGGTGGCGTTGCACCAAAGGGACCCCGAATAAATTCCCTTGTTCAATTGTGCCGTTGGACAGATATATAATCTCTTTCCCGCGGCCTTCGTGGGGCTCAGCAGCTTCGCGCAATATACTGGTTACGGGGGCGGATTTAAGATGCAAATCATCTTTGCCAGTGCGACCCATGTCTTTTAGGATTGTGCTTAACCGATCTGCTTGGCTATGAATTAGTTGCATATCTTCTAGCATATCGGGTGAATCAGATAATTCCGATTGCAATTCGGATGAAACCAATTTGATTGTGGCAAGTGGTGTGCCCATTTCATGTGCGGCTGCGGCAACTACACCACCAAGCATCGATAATTTATATTCGCGATCCAGTGCCATTTGGGTTGCGGCCAGCGCTTGTGACATTGAAAATGTTTCCATCGTGACGCGCCGTGCATAGGCTGCCAAAAACACAATCCCGATGACCAATGCCGTCCAGTTTCCCCAATGAAACAATGTGGGCAAGGTGATCAAATCACCGCCCGTGGTCTTGAGCGGAACATATGTAACTGTTAGCGTCGTAATGGACAGCACCGCCAATGTTCCAATGGCAATGGTGGCGCGCAATGACAACGCGGTTGCCGAAATGGTTACGGGTGCCAAAATTAACAGCGCAAATGGGTTGTTGATACCACCAGTTAAATACAACAGTACAACCAGTTGGCACAGATCAAATACGAGGGTTAGCAACGTTTCGCGTTCAGACAGGCGCTTGTTTGCAGGCAGCACAAACAACGAAATCAGGTTCAATAAAACGGATGACCCAATCGCCAATGCACAAAGCCCAACATTCAGCGACAAATCGAGCAAAAACACAGCAACGATCATTGCCAAAGTTTGTCCTGTAATCGCCAGCCAGCGCAAAATTATTAGCGTGCGCAGACGCACCCATTCGCTTCTGGCGGATCGATTAAACAGGTTGGGTTGTTGAACTGGCATTATTTCCCCTAACGCGATTGTGACGATTTGGCCGCTTGCGCTTTGTTGGCAAAGGCTAGATGAAATTCGTAGGATTTGCCAGAAAGAGAGAGACCTTATGTCAAAAAATTATGCAATCTTGGCGGCATCAGTTGTCACCGTTGGTTTGGCGGTTGGGGCTGGGTTTGTGATGTTTGGAAAATCTGGCGATCAATGTTCCACATCCACCATTGCAGGTGGTGCGGCCGCGATTGGCGGGCCGTTTTCACTGGTTAATCAGACAGGTGAAACTGTTACAGAAAAAGATGTGATCAAAGATTATAGTCTGATTTATTTTGGCTACACCTATTGCCCTGATATTTGCCCGTTGGACACCGCGCGCAACTTGGAAGCGGTTGATATTTTGGATGCACGGGGCATTCAAGTCGACCCTGTGTTCATTACCATTGATCCCGCGCGTGACACGCCACAGGTTCTGGCAGATTACGCCAAAATCATGCACCCACGTTTAATTGCATTAACAGGGTCAGAGGAACAAATTTCCGCAGCGTCCAAAACATATAAAACCTATCGCGCCAAAAGTGGCGATGGTGATGCGGATTATCTGATGGATCATTCGACATTCACATATTTGATGTCACCATCGGGCTTTGTTGATTTTTTCCGCCGCGAGGTCACACCAGAAGACATGGCGGATAAGATCGCGTGCTATACCAAAGGATAGCGATGATCTATTTGACCAATGTGTTGCTTGCACCTAAAAAGGTGCGACAGCCACATTAGGACATAGCAATGACGGATCGTGAATTGACAGATATTGGGCCTGATACATCTCTGCTCATCTTGGATGATGACGAACCGTTTCGCCGCCGTTTGGCGCGTGCCATGGAAAAGCGTGGCTTTACCCCAACCGCACTTGAAAGCGTCGCTGCAGGGCGTGCATTTTGCACCGCGACACCACCCGCCTATGCCGTGGTTGATCTGCGATTAGAGGATGGCAATGGTTTGGATGTGGTCGAAGTGTTGCGTGAAAAACGACCAGAGGCAAAGGTCATTGTGCTTACGGGATATGGTGCCATTGCCACCGCGGTTGCAGCGGTAAAAATCGGGGCGACGGATTATCTTTCTAAACCTGCGGATGCCAATGATGTGACAAATGCATTGCTGGCCACTCCAGGGGACCGCCCACCGCCACCTGAAAACCCGATGTCTGCGGATCGTGTGCGCTGGGAACATATTCAACGTGTGTTTGAACTTTGTGATCGTAATGTGTCCGAAACCGCGCGACGTTTGAATATGCATCGGCGCACATTGCAACGTATTCTAGCAAAACGCAGCCCACGTTAACCACGGTTGGATTCAGCCGCCGCACGGCGCAGCCATTTTTGAAATATGCGCAAGGCATCCGTTTCACGCCCAAAGCGTGTGACCATGTAATACCCAAGCCCATCGTCGCGCAGCGCACAAATTTGCGCCAGCTCGCCCGATTTAATCGAAGGGGCAACCAGCGCTTGGGGTTGCAACGACATACCCAATCCCGCACGCGTTGCCGCCAACACCAGTTCGCTTGTGTTTAACATGCTGACCTTGCAGTTGTTCAGGTCAATGCCTTCGTTTTCAACCAACGCTTTGCGTTCCAACATATGGCTTTCAAACAGCCAAGTAAGATCGCATATATCTTGCAACGTTTTGATTTTACGCCCCGCTACCAAATCAGCGCGCGCGACCACAACAATATTCCCGCTGGTCAAGTGTTCGCATTCCAACCCCGCCCAATCGCCATTTCCAAATCGAATTCCCATATCAAAGCCGTCTTTGACCAAATCAACCAATTGCGTTGTTGGGCTAAGGTTTACCGTGATCTCTGGGTGTGCCGCCCAAAATTCACCGATGCGGGGCATTAACCAGCTGGCGGCGAATGCGGGTGTGATGGAAATGTTTAATGGACGCTGGGCGTTGTGATTGTGCAATGTTTCCACGCCATCCGCAATAAGCGTAAAGCCATCGGCCAGATGATCTGCAAGCGCACGCCCACGTGGCGTCACCGCCATTCCGCGCCCGCGCCGTGTGACCAAAGTTTGTGCGAAATAATTTTCCAGTGCACGTACATTTTGCGCGATCGCGGCATGGGTCACATTCAATTCCTGTGCAGCGCTTGAAAAACTACCCAACCTTGCGGTCGCTTCAAACGCGCGCAGCCACGAAAGCGATGGAACATTTGACCAGTCCATATGTTAGTTTTCCTTACATATTGAAAATCTTATAAACTCGATATGATCAACAATATATGACAGAAATGACATAGACAAACAAGGAAAGGAAAGTAAAATGTTAGGAATTTTTTCAAACGTATTCAGAATTGCAAGTCGTACAGAACCACAAAATTCGCAAAATAAAACCGAAGATTACTATTCACAAATGCGTCGTTACCGAAACGCAGAAAAGGCAGAACGCGATCAGGCACGCCGCCGGTTGGATCGCGCATATTTGCAAACATTCTGGTAAAATCGCAGCGCGATTAGACGCTGTCGATTAGATCATGAAATACTTCTAAAAATTGACCCTTCACCTCCATCGGGGGGTGGGGGCGCAATGTGCGATTTGGTAAATCCTTTAACACCGGTTTGCCGAATAATTTATCAGCCTCCTCGCGACTAAACCCTGCCAATTGCACCGCCTCTAACCATGCGGAGAGCGTATCGGCGCGTTTAATTTGGCGTTTAATCAAATCGGGAATTTTTGCGGGCAATCCGAATTTTTGATGAATGGCGGCCGTCAGGCGATCGTCCATCTCTTTATACGCGGGTCCGACCGCGCTTTTGACGGGGCTAATCATGTCGCCGATCACATATTCAGGCGCATCATGCAACAAAGCCGCCAACCGCCATTTGCGATCAATGCGAGGGTTCAGGCGAGTGAACAATTCCGTAACAAATACCGAATGTTCAGCGACTGAATACGGATAATCGCCGTGCGTTTGCCCATTCCAGCGCGCCACAAAAGAAAGCCCATGCGCGATATCTTCGATTTCAATATCCAGCGGCGATGGATGCAATAAATCCAAACGTCGCCCTGATAACATGCGCTGCCATGCGCGTTTACTTGTCATACCCAAAAATCTCGTAATCGTTTTTATATGATTCAAATACTTCGTCGCGCAGGCGAGAAAATTCAGCAACGCTCAGGTTTAAACGTTCGCGACGTGTATCCGTTGCATGGTCGCTTTGGTTTTCGTGATGCATCCGTCGCCCCGTCATATCGAGCCCAGCATTTTTAAATTGTTCCATCCATTTATCCGCCTCTTCCACGCGTAACAAAAGATCGACACGTGGTTTCGTGACACTTGGAAAATGCGTCCAATTTGTTTGTGCGGGAATATAGCCGTTTTCATGTTCAATAAGTGCGAGATATTGAAATGGATCCAAATCCTTGACCATTGGGCCATACGCTTTGACTAAGCCGCCCATATATGGGCCAAGAACATGATAAAAATATCCTGAAATAAATCGATCAAATGGGTGGCGGACAGCGGCGATTGAAAAACAATTTAACCAATATCGTTCAGACAGTTTTTCTCGTGGATAAACATGAGATTGTTTGTGCACACCCAACAATTTGCGCAAACTGGTGCCCGCTGCCTTGGGGTTGTGCAGAAATATAACCGGTCTGCCGTTTAATGTGAGTTCTGTGGATATGCTCGCGGTTGGAGCACCATAAATTCGATATACCCCGCGATTTATTTTTCGCAGCGACGATTTTAACGCGGTTGAGATTGGTTTTTGATAGTGAAATTCCATGTCTCGCGCTTTGTGCCTTTGTTGATATTTCCCGTCCTACTTGCCGATTGACTATCCTAGTGATAGGCAGCAAGCAAGATTGTTAATCCCCATATACGGTAGAGACCATGACACAAGATTACATTGTAAAAGATATTTCTTTGGCGGAATTTGGCCGCAAAGAATTGGATATCGCAGAAACTGAAATGCCGGGTCTGATGGCGTTGCGCGATGAATACGGCAAAAGCAAACCATTAAAAGGTGCGCGTATTGTTGGATCGTTGCACATGACAATTCAAACGGCTGTGTTGATTGAAACGCTGGTGGCGCTGGGCGCAGATGTGCGTTGGGCATCATGTAATATTTTTTCCACCCAAGACCATGCGGCGGCATCTATTGCGGCGGCGGGTGTTCCCGTGTTTGCAATCAAGGGGCAAACATTGGTGGAGCATTGGGATTATTTGGATCGCTCATTCATGTTCCCAGATGGTGCGAATTTGATCCTTGATGATGGTGGTGATGCGACGCTGTACGTGTTGCTTGGCGCACGTGTCGAAGCGGGCGAAACCGACCTGATCGAGGTTCCAACATCCGAAGAAGAAGAAGCAATTTTTGCTCAGATCAAAAAGCGTATGGCGGCCAGTCCAGGTTGGTTCACCAAAACACGCGATGCGATCCAAGGTGTTTCAGAGGAAACAACGACGGGCGTTCACCGTCTGTATGATTTGCACAAAAAGGGGCAATTGCCTTTCCCGGCGATCAACGTGAATGATTCCGTGACCAAGTCAAAATTTGATAACAAATACGGCTGCAAGGAATCACTGGTTGATGGCATTCGTCGCGCAACCGACACAATGATGGCGGGTAAAACTGCCGTGGTGTGCGGGTACGGTGATGTTGGGAAAGGTTCCGCTGCATCCTTGAGCGGCGCAGGTGCGCGCGTGAAGGTAACGGAGGTTGATCCAATTTGTGCATTGCAAGCGGCGATGGACGGGTTTGAGGTGGTAACACTGGAAGACGCGGTATCAAGCGCAGATATTTTCATCACAACCACAGGCAACAAAGATGTCATTCGTATCGAACATATGCGCGAAATGAAGGACATGGCGATTGTTGGTAACATTGGACATTTCGATAATGAGATTCAGGTTGCTGCATTGAAAAACCACAAATGGACCAACATCAAAGATCAAGTTGATATGATCGAAATGCCATCTGGCAACCGTATGATCCTGTTGTCACAAGGGCGTTTGTTGAACCTTGGCAATGCGACGGGTCATCCATCATTTGTGATGTCCGCATCATTTACAAACCAAGTGTTGGCACAGATCGAGCTGTGGACCAAAGGTGATGAATATAAAAACGAAGTGTATATTTTGCCCAAGCATCTGGATGAAAAAGTTGCGCGCCTACATCTCGATCGTATTGGTGTGAAGCTGACTGAATTATCCAAGGAACAGGCAGATTATATTGGCGTAACACCCGTTGGCCCATATAAGCCAGAACACTATCGTTATTAATAAAATCTAACGAAAACCATTCCAAAAGGCGCCCGCAATTTTGCGAGGCGCCTTTTGTATCTTGGTGCGTTTTTCGCAGAACACTTCAGCCAGTTAGCTATGGTTATCTGCTGACTCCGTGGAAAAGCGATGCATCAACGGTAAGCTGAGCAATAAATATAGATACGGTGTGCTGATCGAAATATTCGTCAGCCCAAAATAAATAACGGCGATAATCAAAAACAGCCGCGCACGTGCGATGCATATATATCCAATAACAAGTGGAATACTTGTGAATCCAAACACATAAATTAATACAGTTGCAATACTGGATAAACGCTCGATCGTGGTGTCTGCACCATTGGCAAGAAAATCGAAATTCACATTGATATCACCAGATTGAGGAAATGCATGTGGCCAAAATCCAGATTGGAATGCGCTTGCGATGGGTGCCAAGCCACGCGCGATACGGTTGGAAAAACTTTGATCGTTCCAAATCAAACTTTGATCTTGAGAGACATCGGCCAGCAACATGCCCATGCGCGTGTCGGTTTGAACAATACCGTTAAACAAAATCACCAATACAATCACTGTCAGCACAACATAATGAATTCGATTTGCACGCAAATTTGCCAGAACCAAAATGACCGCGAGCGGAGCAATTGCAGTGAGTGATTCAGAGGCGAGCACCAAGAAACAGGATAACGTTATCCACCAAAAAGACTGACGAAGATGGAGCAAGACCACAACAATCGCCAAACCGATCAATCCCAGATATGACGGTTCTGATGTGAAGGATGTCATCCCGCGCGCAACGCTGCCACGTTGGTTTGACACCACCAAATCCAATATGCTGGGCGCAACTATTTCAACGGCAAGCCCAAATACATAGAAAATGAGCGCGACTTTTATTGTCTGGGTTAAGGCCGTTTGATTTTGGCGTGCAAAAAAAGCCGTTGCAATCGGAAAGGTAAGCAGTGCCAGTGTATTGACGCCAGCACCCAAAATCAGACCCGCAATACCCATTGCTAACGTAATAATCAGCGTGGTTGCCGCAAATGGCAATTCGCCATCCTTGATCGTGCAAAACGCCATCAAACCAATAAACAATAAAAAAAAGTGGGGTTGTATATCCGTCTGTAACGGGCTGGCCTTTAGATAGGGTAAACACGCCGCTAAGATAACAATCCGCGCCAGCATTTATGAATTAAGTTGCTGTTTATCTGCCTGCGCAATGGCAGCCATTTCATCGTCAATGGTGAACCGCGGT
Organism: Paramylibacter ulvae; assembly: GCF_014652655.1. Classification (GTDB taxonomy): domain Bacteria; phylum Pseudomonadota; class Alphaproteobacteria; order Rhodobacterales; family Rhodobacteraceae; genus Amylibacter; species Amylibacter ulvae. Next base: position 99,179 of record NZ_BMZF01000002.1, on the reverse strand, counting down.
TCCCAGTCGCAGTTGTCGCGTAAAATTTGATCATCTACCCGTACATCATTGGTTAGGCGTCGCACCGCAGCACCGACAATCGGTATCCGTTTCGCGATCAAAAACAAAAGCTTGGGTATGTTGATTAACCGAGAAGGAACGCCATACGCCTTGGCGATTTTCTCTATGAGATCAGGTGTTGAAATTGGCGCCCGATCACACAGTAGTATGGGTTTATCAATCGCGTTAAATTGTCGTGACAACATCACCAGAATGTCGCAAAAATTGCGCAATCCGATCATGTCTCGACTGTTAGAAATGTTTTTAAATGGCAGTGGTTTTTCTGCCTTGATATGTTCAATTAACGTTCGAAATTTTCCGGTGACATTTGCGCCGTAAATCAATGGTGGGCGCAATATCATCAATTCAACACCCAGCGATTTGGCGTGCGGTATCAGTGCATTTTCGGCATCTAATTTAGAGCGCGCATATGCATTTTCGGGTTTGGGTGTATCATTCCATTTAAACGGTGTGGCACCCGATGTGGCTCCATTCACCAATAGCGATGACACAAAAATCATTTTACGCCCCCCTGCCAATGCAAATCCGTTCAAAGCCGTTACCGCAGCTTGGCAATTTGCCACGTGCAACAATTTTTCAGACTCTGGTGTATCTTGGTTACCAAATGGTAAATATGCGGCAAGGTGGATATAGACATCTGCGCCCTGCAACGCTGTTTGCCAATCCAATACATCGCAATTAATTAAATCTGGACAACGCCGATCCGATTTAGAACCAGTCCGTGCCAACGCAATTGGGGCAATCGTTTTACGGTGATTTTGTAACGTGCCCCCAAGACATTTCCCAACGAAACCATTTGCGCCAGAATATGCGACATTTAATGGCGCGGTCATTGGAATATGCTGTGGTTAAGCCTTGGAGCCTTGGTGCGGGCAAATGTTGATAACAGTATCTGAATATCCAGCCAAATATTTTGACGCTCGATATATTCTTTGTCGGCAATCGCCAATGTTTCATGTGTCGACATATCGATATTGTTCACTTGTGCGAGGCCAGTGATACCAGGGCGCGTTCTAAACACACCATATTGGCGGCGAATAAGGATCAGGGGTTGTTGGTTGGGCAAATTGGGGCGCGGCCCAACAAGGCGCATATCGCCAATAATCACGTTCCAAAATTGTGGTAGCTCATCAAATTTTGATTTGCGCAAAAATCGCCCGATGCGCGTTATATGCTCGCCACCCACGGTATGGGTCGGATGATCGCCAGTGCCCTTTTTCATGGTGCGAATTTTATACAATGAAAACAACTTTTCATCTTTGCCAAGACGCGTTTGCCGAAATATCGGCGCCCCGCGAGATTCAATAGAAACAGCGACACAGATCACAAGAATTACAGGCAATGCGATTAAAAACAGTGGGATCGATACCCCCAAATCAAAAACGCGATTATTCACTCAATTCACCTCTCGCTGGCCAAGCAGATTTGTTGGTATTCTTTTGTCTGCAACTCGTAATATAGGCGTTAATTTGCGAAAGTAAAATTCGCAACTCTTGCAATATGATATGCATTAGCGAGCGCAATGGCGGATCATATTACTGGGGAAAATCATTAGTATCAAAACGATTGATTTGCAACGGATCATCGGTTGCAAGATTTGCTGTACCCACTTTCACCGTGAACCCAGCAACGCAGCCCATTGTGCGCAAAATTGCCAATGTATCTGCGTTATACCCACCGTAAGGATAACACATAACCCAGTTGTCAGACGGTACACCAAGTGAGCTTAGATAGTCTTGTGACAGTTCAAGCTCTTGTTTTTGTTCATTTTTCGAAACACTGTTCAGCCAAACATGGTTATATGTGTGATTTCCCACATACATGCCATTGGCCATCATTTCGCGCAATTCGTCGGATGTCACATACAGTTCGGTGCAAAAATCCGTCGGGGTTATTCCTACGTATTTTTCGAACAGAGTTTTCGTAATGCTGCTCCGCATTTGATGGGGCAATTCACGTTGCAACATTCGTTTTACAAATGTGATTTCTGGCGCGTCATAACGATTTTCGACGTTTACGCTATTGCGATAGGCATCCCATTGTGCAGGGTTCATACCCGCCGCCATACATTCGGTTTTCAAATCGCGCAGCAGCGTGGTTTGATCATCTGATGATGCTAAGATAAAATGAATCGCATTCACGTCCAGCAATGACTTGTCTCGGATGGCACAAGCAGGTGGAAAGAAAAAACCGGTCAAATTTCGGCGCATCAATTCTGGAAATACAAAGTCAAAGTGATCTCGATACCCATCATCAAACGTCAATGTGCACGCCCGATCAGGCAAGCGTTCGCCGTTGATTAGATGTGCCAAGAAATGTTCGGGCGAAATGATGTTATATGTGGATTGCAAATAATCCAACTGTCGCACGAACCCAGACAGTTCCAACCCCTTTAAATTTGGAAACCGCGATTTCGCGATTGGGCGAACGTAATGATACATAACGCTGGTTAAAGTCATCGCATTTCCTGTTTACGTGGCTGTAGCGGGTACAGGCCGATCCAAATCTGCATCTTGTTTGGTGATGTATAGCTTGGAAATATCTGCCATATCCACCAAATGATCCTTTGCCCAGTAAATCAAAGACGTTGTTTGTGGGTGGCGCAATTCAAGGGGTGAAAACAAATGTGGAAAACAAAACTGCGGATCGTTGGTTGTTGAAAACCAATTATTTGCAACAAACTCTGCATAGATTGCGGAGCTCGTGCAATAAAAGTCTATCACATGCGCACCGTTTTCTGCGCCAAAGTTTTCGATAAAACATCTCGCAGGGCCAATTGCGCTTTGATCGCCAAACACATCCATGATGTGTAACACCGTGAAACCTTGATCTGTTTGGTGGAAACGTACTGCTACGATTGATTTGTGTTTTGACCCTATCGGGCGCACACAAAATTGCATGTACTTAAAATTGGGATGTGCATCATACCGCCAAGCCATGTTTACACTATCGCGCGCGAACAGATTGTATTGTTTTGTCATCTGCGCGTAAGCGGATTCAATATCATCTGGGGTGGCGACAGATACGTCATAGTTTTTGCTTGAAACACCCGACCATTTTTTCGCCAATCGCATGCCCATTGCGTCGGTTTCACAAAAGGCTTCTATTTTTTCAAAATCTAGAACTTTTACAAATCGCGGTATTTCGCGCACATATTTGAACCCACTGCGCAAATAAATCGGCAATGCATCATTCGTAATTCCCATCCCGATGAGAATATCAAAATTATCCATGATATGTTTTAGAATTTTCGCACCAGCGCCCTTGTTTCGATAAGCCTCGCCAGTTGCCCATGTTGTCAATTCACCGCCGCGCAATGTTGTCTGGCCCAAATTGAAATTACGCGGTGTGACCCCCATTGCTCCGGCAACTTGGCCTATCTTTTCATCAAATGCGATTACGCAACTGTCCAATCCCATATCGCGGGGCGAATTGATAAATTGCCAAGCATAGAAATTTGGATCTGACAATGCGATCGGTCGAGACCAAACATCGCGATAAAAATTTTGAACCTGCTCCGGGCTGACCCCCAGCTCTGCTGCTGTTCCGATTTGCATCTTGCGTCAATCCATTTTACCAAGGGCTTCAACGCCGTAATTTGCAGTTTGGACAGATGAAATGCAACAGCAAAGCACTAAGAATGCGTAACGGAACGCACGGTCAACAGGCCGCTGATATCGCTACGCGCAAGCATCCGTTCCTCACCTTAAAAACACGGGTTCAGTTGTTTTTGTATCGGGTGGCGTGGGTCATCCTATCGCCGATAATTTTGGCATATTTTCTCCTTCGTAGCAGACGTGACTCTGCCTATCGTCAAAATATCCCCGAGCGTTTTGGGTTTTATAAATCACCAAAACCAGCCACGGTTTGGCTTCATGCGAATTCTATGGGCGAAGTTCGCTCTGCTGTACCAATTATTCACAAATATCTAAACCAAGGGTTAAAGATCGTCGTGACCAACATGACGCCAGCTGGTCGGCAAACCACACAAGAAATTTTTGCGCCCGAAATCGCAGCTGGGTCACTGCAATTTTCATATATACCATTTGAGTTTCATGGTGCATATCAGCGATTTTTTGATGCTTTCCAACCCAAGTTTGGCTTGGTCATGGAAGCGGAAATTTGGCCCATGATGATTGATCGCTCTCGTCATTTCAAAGTGCCTCTGTTTTTGTGTAATGCGCAATATTCCGATCATAAATCTGGGCGAGCTCCGGATCAATTTTTGGCGAAAATTTGTACGGGTTATGTTGGAATTTTTGCAAAATCAAAACCTCAGGCAGATCGGTTTCGACATATCGGTTGCACCCATATTGCGATCACGGGTGAAACGCGGTTTGATCAAAACGTTCCCCAAAATTTGTTAGATTCGGTGATTTTGGTGCGCGAAAAACTGGCGCCAATGTCGCGAAAAATAGTGACCATCGCCAGCGCCGTAGAGGGCGAAGAGTCAGAAAATTTGGCGCTAATTGATGAAATTCGTAATACTGCGATATCGCGTGGTGAAACAGCGCCATTGATTATTTACGTTCCAAGAGCAACTGAACGCTTTGTTCCAATTACACAAATTTTGAATGACAAATTCACGGTTCAAAATCGATCTGTGTTGTTCGACGATAATCTGTGCATTGTTGGCACAGTTGAACCCAATTTGGACATCTTGGTTGGAGACAGCTTTGGTGAAATGTATTTCTATCTTGGCCTGTCTGATGCTGTTGTTGTTGGGGGTGGATTTGATCGAAGGGGCGCACACAACATCATCGAACCCATCGCAGTTCAAAAGCCAGTATTCGTTGGGCCATACACATGGTCAATTGAATACCCTGCCAAAGAAGCATTGGATGCAGGTGTTTTGAAACAAGCGGACACACCAGCGCTACTTGCCGTTGACGTTGTAGATGGGTTGTTTGGCTGTGACGACATTAATGTCCGATGGAAAGCCTTGCTTGATTTCTATCGTGCGCATACTGGATCCGCCCAAAAGGTTATCGATTGCTTGCCACGGTTGCTGCGCGAAACTGGTTTCGCGAAAATCGTGGATGATGCGAGGTTAAGCGAAACACCCTAGAAAACCAACGCGCGTTATCAGGATATAACCATGAAGACGGAAGGTTTTGTGGAGTGAAATTTCGGTATCTATCAAATATTTGGTGCCCAGGAGAGGACTCGAACCTCCACGTCCATACAGACACCAGCACCTGAAGCTGGCGCGTCTACCAATTCCGCCACCTGGGCAGGTCACGTTGGGGCGATTTATACGCGACATTGGGACAAGTCAACGTCAAGAATTGCACAAATTCGCGATTCAACTTGTTTGCGCGGCCCCAGCGCGGTAATGCCTATGTTGAATTCTATTAATGTTGGAGCGTTTCATGACCGCAACTCCTAAATTGGTAACGATCTTTGGTGGATCAGGCTTTGTAGGCCGTTATATTGCACGGCGTATGGCCAAGCAGGGATGGCGCGTGCGCGTTGCCGTGCGTCGCCCAAACGAGGCGATGTTTGTTCGCCCTTATGGAAGCGTGGGGCAAGTTGAACCAATCTTAGCAAACGTGCGCGACGATGCGTCTGTGCGCGCGGCGATTGCGGGTGCTGATGCGGTTGTGAATTGTGTTGGTACGTTTGATGCCACAGGCAAGAATAATTTTGATGCAGTTCATGTGGATGGCGCTGGGCGCATTGCACGTATTGCGAAACAAGAACGTGTTGCGGAATTGGTGCATATCTCGGCACTTGGCGCAGATGTGGATGCTGATAGCGCCTATTCACGCAGCAAGGCCGAAGGCGAAGCGGCAGTAAAGGAACATTTCAAATCCGCGATGATCCTGCGCCCAGGTGTGATTTTTGGGCCAGAGGATGAATTTTTCAACCGTTTTGCCAAGATGGCAAAATATTTCCCAGTGATTCCACTGGTTGGTGGCAACACATTGTTCCAACCTGTATATGTCGATGATGTTGCAGCTGCAGCAGAACAAGGCATTTTGGGTCAGGCCGCGGGTGGCGTTTACGAGCTTGGCGGGCCAGATACAGAAAGCTTTGCTGATTTGATTGCGCGGATGCAAAAATCTGTGCGTCGCAATCGTATCGTGATCCCTGTACCGTTTTTCTTCGCGCGGATGAAAGCGTGGGGGTTCAATTTGACACAAAAACTGACCCTAGGTTTGTTTAAAAATACCATCCTGACACCCGATCAGGTGAAGGGGCTGCGCGTTGACAATGTGGTTTCAAGCGGTGCTAAATCATTTAGCACGTTGAAAATCACACCCACGGCGATGGCTTCGGTTTTGGATGAATATCTGTATTGCCACCGCCCATATGGACAGTACACTGAATTGACGGAATCTGGTAAAAACCTACGCACCTAGGCGTAGGCATATGCCAGTAACGCGATACCCAAAACAACCCGATAAATCACATATGGGGTGAAGCTGACAGATTTGAGCAGCTTCATCATCAACGACAACGCAAGCAATGCGGCCGCGAATGCAAACACCGCGGCAATTGCGCCGTCTTTTGCCATGGCCCAATCCGCACTTTTGGCAACATCCAATCCCAGCAAAACACCCGATGCGATGATCGTGGGGATCGACATTAACATGGCGATTTTTGCGCCATCTTCACGGGTGTATCCCATTTGGCGCGCACCCGTAATGGTGATGCCAGAACGCGATGTGCCAGGGATCAGAGCGACGGCTTGCCATAGGCCAAGTTTGATCGCGTCGGGTAGGTTCCAATCCGATTGTACCTTGGTCTGTGCACCCTTTTGATCTGCCCAATAAAGTACGATACCAAAGATTAACATGGCCCAGCCAATGACCTTGATCGAGCGCATGGCGTCGGACAGGCCTGTGAGCTTGAGGATAAATCCAATGATGACCACGGGGATGGTGGCGACGATTAATAACAGCGCCAATTTTGCACCATCGGTATCAATCTTGCCCGTGATTAATCGCAACGCGCCAAAGAATGCAGATTTCACATCGGCCCAAAAGTAGAGAACAACCGCACCAAGCGTGCCAATATGAACCGCAACATCAATGAATTGCCCTTGATCCTGTGCGCCCGTTAATGCAGGCAACAATGCCAGATGTCCCGATGACGATACGGGCAAAAATTCAGTGATCCCCTGAATTACCGCGAGAAGTAATAAATAAAACAATGACATGATTCATCCTTGATTCGTTTGGGTGACCATAAAAACCTTTGGATTCAAAGGGAATTGCCAATTTAGGTAAGTTTAAGTTACCTAAATTTGTTGAAATTCAGTTACGTAACTTTCAAATATATCAAATTTCCCACAAATAGGTCAGTAAGATTGACTTTTCATTCCTTCTCTGCTTGTTTAAAACACGCGCAAACGTGTTACCAAAATAAAGAGGCAAGCGATGGCACAGCAAAAAATGCTGAAATTTGTAAACGTAGAACGGGACATGCCCCAAAAACGTGTGCCAGATTTACGCAAAAAAGATTACGATGAAATCTATCAAGAGTTCGCCGCGGTCAAAGCAGAGGAGCAAGCAAGCCGTTGTTCGCAATGTGGCGTGCCGTTTTGCCAAACCCACTGCCCGCTGCATAATAACATCCCAGACTGGCTCCGCCTGACGGCAGAGGGGCGTTTAGAAGAAGCCTATGAAATTTCACAGGCAACGAACACTTTCCCAGAAATTTGTGGCCGCATTTGCCCACAGGATCGCCTGTGCGAAGGCAACTGTGTGATTGAACAATCGGGCCACGGCACCGTGACAATCGGATCGGTGGAAAAATACATCACGGATACCGCGTGGGAAAAGGGCTGGGTTAAGGCCGCAAAACCATTTGCAGAGCGTGACGAATCCGTTGGCATTATTGGTGCGGGCCCTGCAGGTTTGGCCGCCGCCGATATGTTGCGTCGCCAAGGCGTGCAAGTCACCGTTTATGATCGTTATGATCGCGCGGGTGGATTGCTGACATATGGTATCCCCGGTTTCAAATTGGAAAAAGATGTGGTGATGCGCCGCAATAAATTGCTGTCTGATGGCGGTGTTGAATTTGTGCTGAACACCAATATCGGTGTTGATATCAGCTTTGCCGATTTGCGTGCAAAACATGATGCAATCCTTATTGGTACTGGTGTTTACAAGTCTCGCGATCTGGGCGGACCGGGTGCGGGTAACAACGGAATTGTTAAAGCGATTGATTATCTGACCGCATCAAACCGTTTGAATTTCGGTGACACAGTGCCCGAAATTGAAAGCGGTGAATTATCCGCCACGGGCAAAAAGGTTGTCGTGATCGGCGGTGGTGACACCGCAATGGATTGTGTGCGCACAGCCATTCGTCAAGGTGCGATATCGGTGAAATGTTTGTATCGTCGCGATCAGAAAAACATGCCGGGATCACAACGCGAAACACAAAATGCGATTGAGGAAGGCGTTGAATTTGTCTGGCTGTCTGCCCCCAAAGGGTTCACAGGCGAAGGCGACGTTTCAGGCGTTGTTGTTTCCAAAATGCGCCTTGGTGCGCCAGATGCATCTGGCCGCCAAAGCCCCGAGGAAATCCCCGGTGCAGATTATACAGAAGACGCGGATTTGGTGATCAAAGCATTGGGTTTCAGCCCAGAAGAATTGCCAACATTGTGGGATACACCCGAATTGGAAGTGACCCGTTGGGGCACGGTGAAGGCCGATTTCCAAACCCATGCAACATCCATGGATGGCGTGTTTGCTGCGGGCGATATTGTGCGCGGTGCATCATTGGTTGTTTGGGCCATTCGCGATGGCCGCGAAGCCGCGGACAGCATTTTGGATTACCTCAATAACGCATCTGCAGTGGCGGCGGAATGATCGCAACCTGGATCATAAATGCCCAAAACTGGCTGTATGACATGTGGCGGACAAGCGTCGGACAGGTGTCGGACAACCGTGCGACAGCGTTACAGCCCGTCAGGGTAAATAGGTCAAGCGATCTGTCCCAATATCCTTGGGAGCAAAAGTGATGTCACAGATGGGTCAATGTATGTGCGGTGGGATTGAATTTACCGCGGATGTCGAAAACGCGTTTGGTGCGTGCCATTGCAAAATGTGCCAGCGCTGGGCGGGTGGCATGTTTATGGGCACACATGGTGCCAATCTTAGATTCACCAAAGGCGCGGATATGCTCGCCGTGTATGAATCATCAGATTGGGCAAAGCGAGCGTTCTGTAAAACCTGTGGTTCAAGCATTTATTACGAATTGAACGGAGTTGATGGTGTGTCCATATCCATTGGCACATTGAACAATACATCAGCGTTGGAAATGAAACGTCAGTTTTTCACCGATCTGTGCATTGGTGATGTCAGCATTGCCAATCAAACCGACACGATGATCAGCGCCGAAATACAAGCAAAATTCGGGGTCTAACCCCAAGCCAGAACAATTTTCGAGCAGCGGCATTGCCGTTTGCCCGACCCGACGAAAGGATGAATCGATGACAAAATATGATGCAGCTTGGAAAGCAGACCAAGAATCCAAACGCGCCTTTGTGGCCGAACATGGCATGTATTCAGAGGCCGACGAGCACAGCTCTTGTGGGGTTGGGTTGGTTGTTGCCATTGATGGCAAAAAGAACCGCAAAGTAGTCGAAAACGCGATTGCGGCGCTCAAGGCGATTTGGCATCGCGGTGCGGTTGATGCGGATGGTAAAACAGGTGATGGCGCGGGTATCCACGTACAAATCCCTGTGCCGTTTTTCTATGATCAGGTTGAACGCACAGGCCACGTACCACGCAAGGGCGAATTGATCGCTGTTGGACAAGTGTTTTTGCCGCGCACAAATTTCGCCGCACAGGAAACTTGCCGTACCATCGTTGAAACCGAAGTGTTGCGCATGGGCTATTACATTTACGGCTGGCGCCATGTGCCCGTGGATGTGTCTTGTCTGGGTGAAAAGGCAAACGCCACGCGCCCTGAAATCGAACAAATTCTGATTTCCAATTCCAAAGGTGTGGACGAAGACACATTCGAGCGCGAACTTTACGTTATCCGTCGGCGCATTGAAAAACAGGTTGTCGTAAGCCAAATCAAAGATTTTTACGTTTGTTCATTGTCATGTCGTTCGATCATTTACAAAGGCATGATGTTGGCCGAACAGGTTGCGGTGTTTTACCCCGACCTGATGGATGATCGTTTTGAATCCGCATTTGCGATTTATCACCAGCGTTATTCAACAAACACATTCCCACAATGGTGGTTGGCACAACCGTTCCGCATGTTGGCGCATAACGGTGAAATCAACACATTAAAGGGCAATGTGAATTGGATGAAATCCCATGAAATTCGCATGGCTTCCAAATCATTTGGATCATACGCCGAGGATATCAAGCCAGTGATCCCTGCGGGTTCATCCGATTCAGGTGCGCTTGATTCCGTGTTCGAAGCATTGGTACGCGCTGGGCGTTCGGCGCCCATGGCGAAAACCATTTTGGTTCCTGAAAGTTCGGCCAATGATGATCTGCCACAATCGTGGTTGGATATGTATTCATATTGCAATTCTGTGATGGAACCATGGGATGGCCCCGCCGCATTGGCAATGACCGATGGGCGTTGGGTTGTTGCAGGTTTGGATCGCAACGGGTTGCGCCCGATGCGTTATGTCATCACTGGCGATGGTTTGGTAATCGCAGGTTCAGAGACGGGCATGGTTCCCACCGACGAAGTGACCGTGATGGAAAAAGGCGCACTCGGCCCAGGGCAAATGTTGGCCGTGGACATGAAAGAACAGCGTCTGTTTCATGATGCAGAGCTTAAGGACACATTGGCGGCGAAAAAACCATTCGGTGAATGGGTGAAATCCGTGATCGATCTGGATGACGTAACAGCCGCGAAAAAAGAGATCGTAGAATTTAGCGGTGATGCATTGCGCAAACGCCAAGTGGCGGCAGGTTATTCCATCGAAGAATTGGAAATGATCCTGCACCCGATGGCCGAAGATGGCAAAGAAACATTGGCATCCATGGGCGATGATACACCATCGGCGGTATTGTCCGATATGTATCGCCCATTGTCGCATTTTTTCCGTCAAAATTTCAGCCAAGTCACCAACCCACCGATTGACAGCCTGCGCGAAAGCCGCGTGATGAGCCTGCGCACGCGGTTTGGGAACCTTGGCAATGTGCTGGACGAAAGCAACGAGCAAACCGAGATTTTGACATTATCCAGCCCGTTTGTATCCAACGCGCGGTTCGCCGCAATGGTGGAACAATTCGGCAAGGCGGTGACGACCATCGATTGTACATTTGATGGATCAGATGAACGCGGGCTTCGCATTGCGGTGGATCGTATCCGCGCAAGCGCCGAAGAGGCCGTGCGTTCAGGTGCGGGTCAAATCATTTTGACCGACAAAGCGCAGGATGAAAACAAGGTGGCGATGCCAATGATTTTGGCAACATCTGCGGTGCATTCATGGTTAACGGCGGCGGGTTTGCGCACGTTCTGTTCGATTAACGTACAGTCGGGTGAATGTATTGACCCCCATTATTTTGCCGTGTTGGTTGGATCTGGTGCAACCACAGTGAATGCCTATTTGGCATTGGACAGCTTGGCCGATCGTATTGATCGCGGATTGTTGGATTGCACGCTTGAAACCGCAGTTCTGCGTTACAAAGAGGCGATCAATCAAGGTTTGTTAAAAATTATGGCCAAGATGGGGATTTCTGTGATTTCATCCTATCGCGGTGGTTTGAATTTTGAGGCGGTTGGACTGTCCCGCGCAATGGTTGCGGAATTCTTCCCCGGAATGCCAAGCCGCATTTCAGGCATCGGTCTGCACGGTATTCAGCGCAAGGTAACAGCCGTGCATGCCAAGGGTTGGAAACAAGGCCAAGATATTTTGCCCATCGGTGGTTTTTACAAATCGCGCCGCTCGGGTGAAAAACACGCTTGGGAAGCGCAAACAATGCACATGTTGCAAGCCGCCTGTGACCGCGCATCATATGATTTGTGGAAACAATACAGCAAAGCGATGCAAAGCAATCCACCAATTCACTTGCGTGATTTGTTGGATTTCAAAGCGGCCGTAAAACCAATTTCTGTGGATGAGGTTGAAAGCATCACCGCAATTCGCAAACGTTTCGTGACGCCGGGAATGTCATTGGGCGCATTGAGCCCAGAGGCACATAAAACATTGAACGTTGCGATGAACCGTATCGGTGCAAAATCCGATAGCGGCGAGGGCGGCGAAGATCCCGCACATTTCGTACCAGAACCCAATGGTGATAACCCGTCTGCGAAAATCAAACAGGTGGCATCGGGGCGTTTTGGCGTAACAGCGGAATATCTAAACCAATGTGAAGAATTGGAAATCAAGGTCGCCCAAGGTGCAAAACCGGGCGAAGGTGGCCAATTGCCAGGCATCAAAGTGACGGAATTAATCGCACGCCTGCGCCATTCAACACCGGGTGTGACATTGATTTCACCGCCCCCACATCACGATATTTATTCGATCGAAGATTTGGCACAGTTGATTTACGATCTGAAACAGATCAATCCACGCGCCAAGGTGACGGTGAAATTGGTATCATCATCGGGTGTGGGTACTATCGCCGCTGGTGTCGCAAAGGCCAAGGCCGATGTGATCCTGATTTCGGGTCACAATGGTGGCACGGGCGCATCCCCTGCGACATCCATCAAACACGCTGGTTTGCCATGGGAAATGGGTCTGTCAGAGGCACACCAAGTTTTGGCAATGAACAATCTGCGTGATCGTGTGACATTGCGCACCGATGGTGGTTTGCGCACGGGCAAGGATATCGTAATGGCGGCCATGTTGGGTGCGGAAGAATACGGTATCGGCACGGCGGCATTGATCGCGATGGGCTGTATCATGGTACGTCAATGTCAATCAAACACATGCCCTGTTGGTGTCTGTGTCCAAGACCCAGAGCTGCGCAAAAAATTCACTGGTAATGCGGATAAGGTTGTAAACCTAATCACGTTTTATGCCCAAGAAGTACGCGAAGTTTTGGCCAGCCTTGGTATGCGTTCATTGGACGAGGTGATTGGGCGCGCTGATATGTTGGCACAGGTATCACGTGGGTCTGCGCATCTTGATGATCTGGATATGAACCCGTTGTTGATCAGCGTCGATGGTTCGCAATCAATTAAATACGATCGCAATCGTGAACGCCAAGCGGTGACAGATACGCTGGATGCGGAAATCGTGGCGGATGCAGAACCGTTTTTCAAGGACGGTGAAAAAATGCAGCTATCTTATGCGGTGCAAAACACGCATCGTACCATTGGCACACGCGTATCATCCCATATCGTGAAACGTTTTGGGATGCGTAATGAATTGCAAGAGGATCACCTGACAATCAAATTGACAGGCTCCGCTGGCCAATCATTGGGTGCGTTTGCCGCACCTGGGCTCAAGCTAGAGGTATCGGGTGATGCGAATGATTACGTCGGCAAAGGCTTGTCGGGTGGTAAAATCGTTGTGCGCCCACCGTTGTCTAGCCCGCTGATCGCCGCGGAAAACACCATTATCGGTAACACGGTTTTGTATGGTGCGACGGATGGTAAATTGTTTGCCAATGGTCGCGCAGGCGAAAGGTTTGGTGTGCGCAATTCTGGTGCATCCGTTGTGATCGAGGGCTGTGGTTCCAATGGTTGTGAATATATGACCGGCGGCGTTGCGGTGATCCTTGGCACGGTTGGTGCGAACTTTGGCGCAGGTATGACGGGTGGTATGGCGTATATCTACGACCCCGAAGGCAAGTTTGCAGATGTGGCAAATATGGAAAGCCTTGAAACAGCACCTGTAACCGTTGCGCATTGGCAAGATCAGCTTAAGGGTTTGATCACAGAACATGTGGCCGAAACGCGAAGCCCGAAGGGCGCACAAATATTGCATCACTGGGAAGAAGAACTGGCACATTTTGTGCAAGTCTGCCCCAAAGAAATGATGTCGCGCATTCCGCATCCTTTGCGATCTGAAAGTGCAAAAAAATCAGCATAAATTTTCAGGGGCGCGTTTTGCGCCCCTTGTTTTTTGGCGCTAGGAATATTGTGCGGGTTTGGCTAGTCTTGCCGTGAAACAATAGGTTGGCATGGCAAAGACGACGTCCAAAAAAGCAGCACCGCGCAAATCAAAAAACAGCGCAAAGCCCAAGGTAAAGAACAGCAAAAAGCCTGTCAAAAAACGTGGGCTGATCGCGCGTGTTTGGCGTTGGGTTTGGCGTGGGGTGTTTGGCTTTTTCGCGCTGTGCATTTTTTTGGTTATTTTGTTTCGGTTCGTCAATCCACCCAACGGGATTTACATTTTGGAGGAACGCCATCGTCTGGGTGGCGTGAAGCAAGATTGGACAGCGCTTGATGATTTTTCGCGCCACATGCCATTATCCGTGGTCGCGGCAGAGGATGCGAATTTTTGCCTTCACAGCGGGTTTGATTTGGACGCAATCAAAGACGCATGGGAAGACGGGGGAACACGCGGTGGTTCCACCATCACCCAACAAGTGGCGAAAAACGTGTTTTTGTGGCATGATCGCACATGGCTGCGCAAAGGATTGGAAGCAGGATTTACCATCCTGATTGAAATTATCTGGCCGAAAAAACGCATCGTAGAGGTTTATTTAAACGTGGCCGAATTCGACGCTGGCGTGTTTGGCGCAAGCGCAGCAGCGAAACATTATTTTGGGGCAGCACCAAAAAACATCAGTGCGCTACAGGCCGCGCGTTTGGCGTCCATTTTACCAAACCCACAACAACGATCCGCAAGCCGCCCATCGCGATCCACCCGCAATAAAACCCGCCGCGTGATGTCGGGCGCACAAACAATTGCCGCCGATGGGCGTGATAACTGTTTCTAGGTGTTGAAAATTCTTTCAACTCTTGTCACAAGGAAGGGGTACACCCCAAAAAAATGAACGTATGATGCATAGACTCTATCATTTTCCATTGTCGCCCTTTTCCCGCAAGGCCCGTTTGGTTCTGGCGGAAAAAAAGATCGAGGTCGAATTAATCGAAGAACGTTTCTGGGAAGAGCGTTCCGAATTTCGCCGCCTGAACCCCGCGGGCAAGGTGCCTGTGTTAAAGGTGGATGACTTTATTTTGAGTGAATCAAATGCGATTTGCGAATATCTCGAAGAAAAACACCCAAACCCACCATTGTTACCACGTACACCAGAAGAGCGGGCCGAAGTGCGCCGTTTGGTCAGCTGGTTTGACGATAAATTTTATCGCGATGTCACGGTGAACCTGTTGGGTGAACGCATGATGAAGCGCATCACTGGTGTGGGTTACCCCGAAAGCACGAATGTGAAAGAAGGCTCGCGACAAATTAAGATGCATCTGGATTATATGTCGTGGCTGTTGGATCGTCGCCGCTGGCTGGGTGGGAATATGTTAAGTCTTGCTGATTTTTCCGCAGCGGCACAGTTAAGCTGTTTGGATTACATTTCCGATGTGGATTGGGATCGATCACCATTGGTCAAAGACTGGTACGCGACGATCAAATCACGTCCTGCGTTTCGATCATTGCTGTCTGATCAATTATCGGGTTTCCCGCAACCACCACATTACGCCAATCTGGATTTTTAGTGACTGATGGGGTGCAACCCCTGCGTGATGCACTGGAAAAGCGGGCATATGCAGAAGGTTTTGCCAAGATGGGCATATGCGGGCCCGATGCAATCCCATTGGCGCCCAGTCGATTGGAAGAGTTTGTCGCCTCTGATATGCACGGGCAAATGGGATGGATGGCCGAGCGCATGCATTGGCGCGGCAACCCCGCAAAATTATGGCCTGATGCAAAATCGGTGATCATGCTGGCAGAACCGTATACACCCGAACATGATCCGTTGGATATTTTGCAACACCGTGATCGCGCGGCGATTTCGGTTTATGCGCAAAACCGCGATTATCATGACATGGTCAAAAAGCGCCTGAAACGATTGGGACGCTGGTTGATTGAACAAGCTGCGGGAACCGAGATTAAGGTGTTCGTTGATACTGCTCCTGTGATGGAAAAACCATTGGGTGCGGCGGCTGGGCTTGGCTGGCAGGGCAAACATACCAATCTGGTAGGGCGCGATCTGGGCAGTTGGTTTTTTCTGGGCGCGATTTTTACGACGGTGGATTTTTCCAAAGATGTAGGCGAGGTGGATCATTGCGGATCATGCCGTGCCTGTTTGGATGTCTGTCCCACAGATGCGTTTCCTGCACCGTATCGATTGGATGCGCGGCGGTGCATTTCGTACCTGACAATTGAACATAAAGGGCCGGTTGATGTTGATCTGCGCCCATTGCTGGGTAATCGTATCTATGGCTGTGATGATTGTTTGGCGGTATGTCCGTGGAACAAATTTGCACAGGATGCCCGTGACATTGGATATGCCCCGCGAGCGGAATTGACGGCGCCGAAATTGGCGGAATTGGCGATGTTGGATGACGCCGCATTTCGCAAATTGTTTTCCAAGAATCCGATCAAACGAATTGGGCGCAATCAATTCATTCGCAATGTATTATATGCGATTGGCAATTCGGGCGATGCGGGTTTACGCGATATTGCAAAACACTTGGTATCGGACGGGGATGAAACGGTGGTTGATGCGGCCAACTGGGCGTTAAATGAATTGGAGCGAGCGCATGAGTAAGATTTTGTTGAGCATTGGGCATGGGTATTCTGCACGCGCGATTGCATGTGGTTTGATTGGTGATGGTTGGACGATTTACGCCACCACGCGCAGTGTGGAGCAGGCACGGGTTTTGCAAGGCGAAGGCGTTATTCCCATTATCTGGCCCGATACCGATCTGACCCCGTTTATTACCAAGGCCACACATATCGTAAGCTCTGTTGCGCCTGACGAACATGGCGATGCGGTTTTGAACGCATATAGCGATGAAATCGCCGCGCAAAAGGATCGCTTGGAATGGGTGGGGTACCTTTCCACAACAGGTGTTTATGGTGATCACGATGGCGGTTGGGTGGACGAGGAAACACCGCTGAACCCAACTACACAGCGCGGTAAATATCGCCAAGCAGCGGAACAGGAATGGCAGACACTTGGCTTGCCTCTGGTGATATTCCGTCTGGCGGGAATTTATGGTGTTGGGCGTGGACCATTTTCCAAACTGCGCGCTGGTACAGCGCGGTGCATCGTTAAGAAAAACCAAGTGTTTAGCCGCATTCATGTGGATGACATCGCACAAGTGGTGATTGCATCAATGAGAAACCCCGATGCGGGGAATGTGTTTAACGTTTGTGATGACGATGCGGCCCCACCCCAAGATGTGATCGCGTATGGCGCAAAACTGTTGGGTATTCCCGCGCCTATTCCAGAGGATTTCGAAACCGCAGATATGCGCCCCATGGCACGCAGTTTTTATGCGGAATCAAAACGTGTGCGTAATGATCGGATCAAACGTGCGCTTGGCGTGACGTTGAAATTTCCTGATTATAAAACAGGGTTGCAAGCATTGCTGAAAACAGAAACGGCGCCCGAGTAGAGCGCCGTTTCGTATTCAAAATTTACCAATCCTAGATCAACAAAACCTGTGTGCCGACCGATACGTCGTCGAACAATTCTGCGATGTGGCGGTTATACAAACCGATACAGCCATTGGATGAACGACGCCCAATTTTGCGCGTGTCATGCGTGCCGTGAATACGATAATAAGTCCAGCTAAGATAAAGCGCATGTGTGCCAAGCGGGTTATCCGGGCCAGGTGCAATGTATGGTGGCCATTCTGGATTGCGTTTCAACATGGATGGCGTTGGGCGCCAATCGGGGCCCACACGTTTGCGAATAACGCTGGTGCGCCCCAAACGGGTAAGTTCGGGCGTGGCAGGCACGCTTGTTGGGAACAATTTATATGTTTGCCCATCCGCAGACCAGAAATGCAACGCACGGCTTTTGGTATCAACCAAAACCGCGCCCCTGTTTAGGTTGCTGAAATACGGTTGCCACTCTTTGGTGGTGAAACTGGAAATATTGCGCACAACGCGGCCAGATGACGTTGGCGTTTGTTCCAATCGCAAGTCATTTTCCAAGGCTGCGTCTTCCTGTGCCAAGGCAGATGTGCCAAAGGCCAGCGTTGATGCCGCAGTTGCGGAAAATACACGGCGCGAGATTTTTGAACCGTTATCGGACATAATACATTCCTTTTCTGATATCTTGGCAATTTAAGGCCGAATTCATCGGATTTCAAATCAAACTGTTGTTAAACTTACTTTTAGGTCTATCTAGTGTTTGAAATTACACGAATAAGCCTGTAATTATCGACAGGTTAATGCAAGGAACATTGTCATGTTAAGAATTGTTGCGCTGATTTTTGCCAGTTTGATGCTGGTCGCCTGTACCCCTGATGTTACTGAAACAACTGGTGATGGCACCAAGGTGTTCCGCATAAGCGCAGCCGATGAAAACAAAATTCAGTTTCGTCACTTGGACGCGGTGAATGGTGTGCGTACGGCAAAAGGATTGCAATCGGTGCAATTGTCACCGCAATTGATCGCAGCCGCCAAAACACATTCATATGACATGTCACGCCAAAATCGCCCTTGGCATTTTGGATCCGACGGATCATCGCCAATTGATCGGGTGAACCGTGCTGGATATTCGGGTACTTTGTTGGGTGAAAATATTTCAGAAACGTTTGAGGGTGACCTGCAAACACTGAATGCGTGGATGGCGGATTCGCTAACACGCGAGGTGATCATGGACCCGTCAGCACGTTATTTGGGTATTTCATGGTATCAACAAAAGAACGGCAAAATTTGGTGGACGCAATTGATGGGCAATTGATGCCCATCTCAATTGTATAAATGATTTGTCGATTTATGGATGAATCATGATCGGGGTTCCGACCTTTACCATTGCAAAAATATCTTCCATTTCGGCGTCTGACACCGAGATACAACCGTGTGTCCAATCTTTTTTGTTGCGCTCGCCACGATAACGTGGACCGCCGTGGATAAAGATATCGCCACCTGGGCTGACGCCAGCGGCGGCAGCACGTGCGCGGTCACGGCTGTTGGGATATGAAACGCCCAAACTCAGATAATATTTGCTGTTCGGATTGTCGCGATTGATCGTATAAAGGCCCTCTGGCGTGCGCCCATCACCTTCGCGCAATTTGTGCCCTTTGGGCGCAAAGCCAAGATCAATATCATATTCGCGCAACGGTTTACCAAAATGAAGCAGCTTCATTTTGCGCCGTTTTTTATAGATAATTACGCCTGTTACCTCTGGCCCATTGTAAACTTTGAATTTGGCGCGCTGCGGTTTTTTCTTGGCCCATGCGGTGTTCGCGCTTGCTAGTATTGCTGCAATCGCGCCGCCCGTAATAAAACGACGTCGTTTCATAATCCCTCAATTTCCTTTGCGATCTGTGCCGCTGATTTTCTTGCGCGTTCTGTCGCGCTTTTAAGTTGGCCACATGCGGCCATAATGTCTTCGCCGCGCGGTGTGCGCACGGGGCTGGCATAGCCAGCTTTGTTTACGATATCTGCAAATGTTTCGATGCGATCCCAGTCGGAACGCTCGTACGGTGCGCCCGGCCATGGGTTGAAAGGGATCAGATTGATTTTCGCGGGAATACCCGCAATCAATTTCACCAAACGACGCGCATCTTCGTCGCTATCATTCACATCTTTGAGCATGACATATTCAAATGTGATGCGCTCGGAATTGGATAGGCGTGGGTAATTGCGACAAGCATCTAACAGTTCGGCAATCTTGTGTTTGCGATTGATCGGCACCAATGTATCGCGCACTTCGTCCGTGGTGGCGTGAAAGCTGATGGCGAGCATACAGCCGATTTCATCGCCTGCTCGGATGATTTCAGGAACGAT
The DNA here is from genome assembly GCF_014652655.1 of Paramylibacter ulvae. GTDB lineage: Bacteria > Pseudomonadota > Alphaproteobacteria > Rhodobacterales > Rhodobacteraceae > Amylibacter > Amylibacter ulvae. The sequence continues at coordinate 79,309 of NZ_BMZF01000002.1, read as the reverse complement.
ACCTGATGTGGATAATGTGATGCGGCGGCGCGATAGGGCGACGCCTTCGTTATCCATTGCGATCAACATAGCATCGCGTACATTATCGGTATTATAAAGAGGTTCGCCCATGCCCATCAAAACGATGTTGGACAACAGACGTTTGTCACCCGCAGGTTTTCCCCATTCTTCCAGATCGTCACGCGCTACCAATACTTGGCCGATGATTTCGGCAGCAGTCAGGTTGCGAACAAGTTTTTGCGTACCCGTATGACAGAATGAACATGTCAGGGTGCAACCAACCTGTGATGAAATGCACAACGTGCCGCGATCGGACTCAGGAATATAAACGGCCTCGACCTCGTGCCCGCCATTGATGCGCAGTAAATATTTCCGCGTCCCATCAGTTGAAATTTGACGGGTCACAATTTCAGGACGTGTCAGGGCAAAATTCTGTGCCAAGTTGGCGCGAATATCCTTGGACAGATTGGTCATGTCATCAAAGGATTGCACACCCTTTTGATAGATCCACGCCCAAATTTGCCCAACACGCATTTTGATTTGTTTTTCAGGAATACCGATACCGGCCAATGCCTCACCCAACGCTTCGCGGCGCATACCGATCAGATTCGGCAAAGAACCTTCGCCGTCTTTGCGCGGAATCGTCAACAAATCTTGGGTTATGGGTGCATTTGCCGTCATATTTCACCTATATCAAAAGACCCCCATAGTCAGAGAGCATGGTGGCCTTTATCGTAAACGAGACAAAATAAGAAGAGGTTACCAAGCGCATCGGCGCAAAGTCACCAAATCTTTATCCGCAACGTTTTTGAGCATCATCCAATGCGGCGGTAAAACCGCTTAGAGAAAATGTATCAATCGTGGTTTTACCACGTGCTGATTGCCCCGTGATCACAGCTGTTGCACCGCGGCGCATTGATGCGCGGATTTTGCTGTCGTCACCTGTGGATGCAGGCCATGCCCATTCACCCTCTGGTACCAATGTGTAACCAGATGAACCAATTTGCATTTTGACAGGTGTGTTTGGTTTCAAGGGATATCCGCTGGTGAATGAAACCTCGCCCGCGGCACCCGTTGATTTGTCATATGTGACAAACAGCAAAATCGCTGAACGGTTTGCTGTCACGTCCTTGCCGTTTTGCGTAATCTTGATTGATTTCGGGGCGGACACAATCCAGCACTTATTGCTTTCTTGGAATACGGACCAATCCGTTTTTGCGTTTACTAGGTTATTTGATGTTTGTGCCGATGCGCTGACAGACATCATTGATGCGACTGTCAAAACGCCAAGGTTTTTTAAAAAAGTTTTCGTCATACTGCCTACTTGGCCTCCAAGCCCTACTGCCTTGCCGATTGAATGCTGATCGCATTTTTGTTTTACGGCTTTGAATCTGGCGTGAGTATAGCAAAAGAAACGCTGTTTTCTAGCCCCTGAATGTGCCAAAAGCCAACCGTGGGTTTTATGAAACAGAAGGCACGAAAATGGCAAAATATGTTGATTTAATAGAGGTTTGGCGCGGCGAATTCTTGGAATGCGTCCACCGTGGCCATGCGGTTGTGTGTGATCATAACGGTGATGTTATCGCACAGTGGGGCGATAGCAGCGATATTATTCTGCCACGGTCATCATGTAAGATGCTGCAAGCCTTGCCATTGATCGAAAGCGGAGCGGCAGAAAAATTTGGTTTGAACCCATCGCAGTTGGCGCTGTCTTGTGCATCGCATCAGGGTGCAAAAATCCATGTAAATGCGGTTGAAACCTGGTTGGGTGAAATTGGTTTGGCGGAGCAAGATTTACGTTGTGGTCCACAATGCACCGCCGATTTGGAGTATCGTTCTGAAATGATCCGTGCTGGCGATAAGCCAGATCAGCGTCACAATAATTGTTCAGGCAAGCATTCGGGCTTTCTGACGTTGAATAAACATCTGAGTGGTGGGTCAGAGTATATCGAAATTGACCATCCCGTACAAAAAGCAATCGTAGAGGCAACCGAAGCGATGGCAGGCGAAAATATTAGCGGTCACGTGATCGATGGGTGTTCGGCGCCGAATTTGGCGATTAGTTTGCGTGGGCTTGCCATGGCGATGGCGCGTATGGGGACGCCGACATCTGATATGGGAGTTGCACGTGGAAACGCCGCGCGTGCGTTGACCGCTGCGATGGCAGAATATCCCGAATTGGTAGCAGGCGAAGGCCGTGCGTGCACCGAATTAATGCGAGCGATGAACGATGGAACGGTTGTGAAAACAGGTGCAGAAGGCGTGTTTACCGCAATTTTGCCCGAACGTGGTTTGGGTGTTGCATTGAAAATTGCAGATGGCGCCACCCGTGCGAGCGAAGCCGCAATGGCGGCGCTATTGGTGCGATTGGGGGTTGCGGATGAAAACCATCCCATGGTGCAGAAACGATTGAAACCCGCGGATAAAAACCGCCGTGATATCGTGACGGGGCATATCCGACCCGCCGATATGTTTTTTGAAAACGGCGCATCGATTTAAAACCCAATTGCGTGCGCAATAGCGCACGCCACCTGCGGTGAGCGGATACTTAAACAAAATGGAGGAGCGGTTTTGGCCTAGTCCTCGGGCAATTTTGTTGGTTCGGGTCGCTGAGATTGTTCCGTGTACATATGCACATCGCGCCTTGGGTATGGGATTTCGATGTCGTGTTCTTTCAGCGTATCCCAAAGGGCGAGATAAACATTACCGCGAATGTTGGTTAGGCCGCTGGTTGGATCCTTGATCCAGAAGCGGAGTTTAAAATCAATCGAGCTGTCGCCGAAATTGATGATGTGGCAGACAGGTGCGGGTGAGCTTACGACGCGATTGACCGATAGGGGGGCTTCGCTTGCGATTTTTTTGACGAAATGCGGGTCACTGTCATAAGAAACGCCAAAATGGATATCGAGGCGGACAAAGTCCGAGCTGTGAGTCCAGTTGATGACTTGGTTTGTGATGAAATCTTCGTTCGGAACCAGATATTCGCGCCCATCACGTGTGGTTATCGACGCATAGCGCGCACCCAGTTGTGTGATCCAACCAAACGTGCCATCAAGCGAAATCACATCCCCCGGTTTGATTGATTTATCAAGCAAGATTATGATGCCTGAAATCAAGTTAGATACGATTTTTTGCAAACCAAAACCGATACCCAAACCAATCGCACCAGAGAGCAATGCCAAGCTGCCCAGATCAAAGCCAACGGCGCGGAGCGAAAACAGCAATGCGCCACCGTAGAGCAATAATTGCAATGCCTTGGTCAGCAATGCCTTGATCGAAGGTGACATATCTTGGGCATTGTGAATTTGACGTGCGCCAGATCGGTTCAGCACATTTGCCAGCGCGAACAATACCCCAAGCGTAATAATGGCAGTTAAAACCATCATCACCGAGATACGAATCCCCCCCGTATCAATTGCGATTGTTTCCAAAAGGTTTGCGGTTTTATCCCAAAGATTAAGGATTTGAAGCGTTGCATAAGTCCACGCACCCCATGCAACGAATTTGCGGATCGTACGGTTGTTTATCAGTTTGGTCAGAACTGCAATGATCACCCATGCGGTGGCAAGCGATGCGACAATCCCGATAAAATAGCTGCGGCTAGGCCAAGTTGCCGTCTGCATTATGAAATAAGCGATCCAACTGAACAGTACAAACAGGATCAACGCGATGCGTTGATTGAGCAAAACCAATATCCGCAACAGGGGCTTTGGCACCCCGTGCAAATTTCCAAGCGCTGCGCGAATTTTGGGTTTTAGTACGAGCTTCACAAAATAAGACAACACAATCAGACCGATGATTATTCCGATTTGATACAGGCTCCATTTACTGGACAACCGATTGATTAGGTTTTCGCCAAGGGCGAATAGCCCGACGGCCTGATCGGTTACATTTTGTACTGTGGCTGCTTCTGCAACCTTACCAATGATATCGTCTGCCAATTTGTGCTCCTACGCTTGTGGATAACTATGCTGATTATCGCATGGGGTGCAAGCTGGACACTTGAATGTGACCTGCATTTCGGTTTATCGACTGTTTATGACTCGGATTATCGACATAGATGATAAAACGCGCCTGCCGTGGCGATTCCATGGTGCACGGCTGACGGTGTTGGCGGACCTGTAATCCGCCACCCAGCCCGAAGACTCTTTTTGAAATTCTAGCGAGGGAGACAGATATGTCCGCGCCAAAAACATTATATGACAAAATCTGGGATGCGCATGTCGCGCACGAGGCCGATGATGGCACATGTTTGCTATATATCGACCGCCATTTGGTTCACGAAGTAACATCACCACAAGCCTTTGAAGGTTTGCGCATTGCGGGGCGCGGCGTGCGTGCACCCGAAAAAACAATTGCTGTACCTGATCACAACGTTCCAACAACAACGGATCGTGTGAACGGTATTGATAACGAAGAAAGCCGCATCCAAGTGGAAGCGCTGGATAAAAACGCCAAGGATTTTGGCATTCATTATTATCCTGTGTCCGATGTGCGCCAAGGGATCGTGCATATCGTTGGCCCAGAACAGGGTTGGACATTGCCCGGTATGACCGTTGTTTGTGGTGACAGCCACACCGCAACGCATGGTGCATTTGGTGCGCTGGCACATGGTATCGGCACGTCAGAGGTTGAACATGTTTTGGCCACGCAAACATTGATCCAGAAAAAATCCAAAAATATGAAGGTCGAAATCACGGGTTCTTTGCGCCCAGGTGTAACGGCCAAAGACATCACCATGACTGTGATTGGCGAAACAGGTACCGCTGGTGGTACTGGTTATGTGATCGAATATTGTGGTCAAGCAATCCGTGAATTGTCCATGGAAGGTCGCATGACCGTTTGTAATATGGCAATTGAAGGTGGCGCACGCGCAGGTTTGATCGCACCAGACCAAACAACTTTTGATTACGTTAAGGGTCGTCCACATGCGCCAAAGGGTGCGGATTGGGATGCGGCCATGGCAAATTGGGCCGGTCTTTATACCGACGAAAATGCGCATTTTGACAAGGTAATCACAATCGCAGGCGAAGATATCGCACCATCTGTAACATGGGGCACATCACCAGAAGACGTGTTGCCAATTGATGCGGTTGTACCAAACCCAAGCGATTTCAAAGGTGGCAAGGTCGACGCGGTTGCGCGTTCATTGGCATATATGGGTTTAACACCCGGCCAAAAATTGTCTGACATCGACATTGATACGGTGTTTATCGGATCTTGCACAAACGGGCGCATCGAAGATTTGCGCGCCGCTGCTGCTGTGTTGAAAGGCAAGAAAATCAAAGACGGAATGCGGGCAATGGTTGTTCCAGGTTCTGGTTTGGTACGCGCCCAAGCAGAAGAAGAAGGTCTGGCGCAGATTTTCATCGATGCGGGGTTTGAATGGCGCATGGCAGGGTGTTCAATGTGTCTGGCGATGAACCCAGATCAATTGGCACCAGAGGAACGCTGTGCGGCGACATCCAACCGTAATTTTGAGGGTCGCCAAGGCCGCGGTGGGCGTACGCATCTGTTGTCACCTGCAATGGCAGCGGCAGCGGCGGTTACGGGTAAGCTCACCGATATTCGTGAATTCAACTAGGGTTGGTATGTGCCTGATTTAACAAAGATAGCAACCTGTTCATTCTGTGGTTCCCGCACTGTTTTGCGCCTGCGCGAAGTTGGGAACCACCACGAGCTGTCTTGTGCAAATTGCGCCGCACCCATCCACGAAATGAAACCGTTAAAAATTTCTGCACAACCCACAACGCCAAGGGCGCTTTCAAAATTGGGAATGCAGAAAAAGAAAGTCAAAAAGAAATCGAGAAAACCGTCACACACATCGCGTATTTTGTATAAGATCGCAGAAGAATTATGGGACGAGTTGGAAGATATTTTCGATTAGGTAAGGAGACCTAAGACATGGAAAAGTTTGAAAATGTATCAGGCGTTGGTGCACCAATGCCGTTGATTAACATCGACACGGATATGATTATTCCAAAACAGTTTTTGAAAACAATCAAGCGTTCAGGCTTGGGCGCAAACCTGTTTGATGAAATGCGTTTTGATGACAATGGGAACGAGATCGAAGATTTTGTTTTGAACAAACCTGCATACCGCAAAGCAGAAATTATCGTTGCTGGCGATAACTTTGGCTGTGGTTCTTCACGTGAACATGCGCCTTGGGCATTGCGCGATTTTGGGATCAAAGTGATCGTATCCACATCATTCGCCGACATCTTTTATAACAACAGTTTTAAAAATGGCATTTTGCCAATCGTGTTGCCAAAAGAACAAGTTGATGTGCTGATGGAAGATGCTGAACGTGGTGAAAATGCCCGCATTAGTGTTGATTTGGAAAACCAAACAATCAGCGCAACAGACGGGACAGCATTTAAGTTTGAGGTCGATAGCTTTAAAAAACACTGCTTGTTGAACGGATTGGATGACATCGGTTTGACGATGCAAAAGGTTCAATCAATCGATACCTTTGAAGAAAAATACAAAAAATCAGCTCCTTGGGTGTAAATACTGATGTATAAAGGCCGCAACGCGCGGCCTTTATCGAATTGTGTCCAAAATGTGACCATATTTCTTAACGCAATATTGACGCAACAATACTGCGCGCTAATATGCCATTAAAGTTCAAATTGATTACGGTTGGACTAATGCGCATATCCAATCAAAATTCGGTCTGAAAAGACAAGGGGACACAAGGTGGTTTTTCGGTTTCTCTCTGCATTATTGCGAGCAGGTATAGCATTCTTTTTGATTGTTTTTCCGTCCTCGATACTGGCTGATCCGAATGCGGGCAACTTTGGCGCTATTGTTGTTTTTGCACTTGTGACAGGGATTGTTGTGTTTTTCGAATATATGGCGTTTACGCCGAGCTTGATCGAATTTCGATATGCACCTCCCTATAACCGATTTCGAGTATTGGTTTATGCATTCATCGCTGTGTTTATCGTCACCAGTTTAAATGCGAACAATCAAATGGGGCCGATTTTTGAATTGGTCGATTTTGTTGCGCAGGGTGCGAATGCAACATTTGCACATAGTTGGGATCCCGCAACGGTATTGGCAAATAGCCTACGTTTGCCAGATGGCGCGGATCGCGAGAGCTTTATCATCCTTGCCCATGGTGCATTATTTGTCGCGATATTCAGCGCATTATTATTCTGTTTGGTGATATGGCTACAACGTTGGCCGCTGAGCAATGCTGGGTTCAACCTTTGGCCGAATATGCCAAGCTTTCACGCCCAAGCCGGAAGCAAAACAGAATCGCGTATGGCGCAAATTGCGCTGTTAAGCCTGTCATTGGCATTCGCCGCCCCCTATTTGATTCCGCGCGTTGGACAACTGGTATTGGATTGGATGTCGTTTAACTACAATTACACACATCATTCCGCGTTTTGGATTATCAGCTTTTGGGCGATGTTCACGGCGATGACCCTGATGCGTGGTATTGTTTTGCTAAAGGTTGCATATTTGGCCAGCCAAATGCGCAGCATGAATCAAGCGAAACAACAAGCATAATTGATCACAGCCTTGACCCTTGGCGCGCTGGGCATTAGGCCGTTTGCGACAGCAAAAGGACATATCAATGAGCAACCCTTCTCTCCTTATCCTGCCAGGTGATGGCATTGGCCAAGAAGTTATGGCTGAAGTGAAAAAAATCATCGATTGGTTTGGTGATAAACAAGATTTGAAATTCGACGTATCCGAAGATTTGGTCGGCGGTGCAGCATATGACGCGCATGGCACACCATTGCACGACGACACAATGGCCAAAGCCCAAGAGGTTGACGCCGTATTGTTGGGCGCGGTTGGCGGCCCCAAATACGACGATCTGGATTTCAGTGTAAAACCAGAACGCGGTTTGTTGCGTTTGCGCAAAGAAATGGACCTGTTTGCGAACCTGCGCCCAGCGCAATGTTTTGATGCTTTGGCGGATTTTTCTTCGTTGAAAAAAGATATCGTGTCTGGCCTTGATATTATGATCGTGCGCGAATTGACCTCTGGTTCATACTTTGGCGAACCGCGTGGGATTTTCACCGAAAACAACGAACGTGTGGGGATCAACACACAGCGTTATACAGAATCTGAAATCGAACGCGTTGCGCGTTCTGCATTTGAATTGGCAAAACGCCGTGGCAACAAAGTCTGCTCCATGGAAAAAGCCAACGTCATGGAAAGCGGCATCTTGTGGCGCGATGTGGTGACAGAGGTGCATCAAGCAGATTACGCGGATGTGGAATTGTCCCATATGTACGCCGACAATGGCGCGATGCAATTGGTGCGCGCACCCAAACAGTTCGACGTGATTTTGACGGATAACCTGTTTGGTGATTTGCTGTCGGATTGTGCGGCGATGTTGACGGGTTCTTTGGGCATGTTGCCATCTGCGTCTTTGGGTTCACCAATGGAAAATGGTCGCCCCAAGGCGATGTATGAACCGGTACATGGTTCTGCACCCGATATCATGGGCCAAAACAAAGCAAACCCAAGTGCGTGTATCTTGTCATTCGCGATGGCGCTGCGTTACAGCTTTGATCAGGGCGACGCGGCAACGATGCTTGAAAAAGCAGTTGAAAGCGTGCTGGCCAAGGGTATCCGCACCGCCGATTTGATGCAGGCAGATGGCGGCAAGGCCATCGGTACCAGCGAAATGGGCGATGCAATTATCAATGAATTGAACGCAAACGTTTAAACCATACAGAGCGCAAATTATTGCGCCGCTGTTTTTGTGATATCAATGGTATCTTTTGCCCGCGCCAGTAATTCGGCGCGGGTTTTTTCTGCCTTTTGAATCGCGGCCAGTTTAACGTGACCATATCCACGGATCGCATCTGGGATATTGGCAATTTCAAGTGCGGTTTCAGGATCAATCTGTTGATCAAGAACATCCAAGATGGATTGCTTGTAGGTTGCGATTAACCCACGCTCCATGCGACGCTCAGATGTATATCCAAATGGATCATAAGTCGTACCGCGCAGCGATTTACCCTTTGCCAAGACTTTGAACAATGCCAGTACCCAAGGGCCAAAATTGATTTTTTTGGCCTTGCCAGTCACCTTGTCTGAGCGCGACAATACTGGTGGTGCCAATGCGATCTTAAGCTTTAGATCACCCGTAAATGCTTGTTCCAACCCTTGGCGGAACGATGGCAGGGAATAAAGCCGCGCAACCTCGTATTCATCCTTATAGGCCATCAATTTGAACAGATGTTTGGCGACGCTGATGGCGAAATCTCCACTGGCGCCTTTGGCGATGATGCCATCCATGAACCCACGATAATCTTGTGCGTAAGCCTCGTTTTGATAATCTTTTAACCGTGCGAAACGATCGGCCATGATGGTATCAAGCGTTTCGGGTTTTGGTGCCACGACTTGTGGTAACAACGCATCCACGGATGATTTATCCAGCACCCATTGGCGCCCGAACGTAAACGCGGTTTTGTTCATTTCAACAGCCATGCCATTGATTTCAATCGCATCCAAAATGGAATCCAGTTCCAGCGGGATCAAACCTTTTTGATAGGCGACGCCCAACATGAAAAGGTTTGCGCCAATGCTATCCCCAACCAGTTTGGTTGCATAGTCGCTGGCATCCAACATGGTTAGGTTTTCATCACCAACGGTATCCAGCAATCGGCGATGCATCAGATTGCTGGGCAATTTGAAATCGCGATGTTGTGCAAATTCGCGTGGCATTTGTTCGTGGGTGTTCACCAGTGCCGCAGATGTTTTTGACAGGGTCGACAATGCGGGATTACCCGCGCTGACGATTACGTCACAACCCAATAACAAATCGGCGGTGCCGCTGGAAACGCGGATCGATTTAATGTCTTCGGGGCTGGGCGCGAGTTTCACATGTGAAAAGACTGAACCACCCTTTTGCGCAAGACCTGCCATATCAATAATGCCGCTGCCCTTACCATCCAAATGCGCGGCCATACCAAGCAGCGCACCGATTGTGACAACACCCGTACCGCCAACACCCGTCACCAATATGGAATAGGTTTTATCAAGCGCGGCCTTGTTCACCGGTTCTGGCAAATCTGGCAGGGCATGATTTTTCACGGCATTTTTACGCGGCACACCACCGGTAACGGTGACAAAGCTGGGGCAAAAGCCGTTGGTACAGCTAAAATCCTTGTTACACACAGATTGGTCAATCATGCGTTTGCGCCCCAATGGGGTATCAAGCGGTTGAATGGCGACACAGTTGGATTGTTCACCACAATCGCCGCAACCTTCGCAGACATCAGGATTGATATAAATGCGGCGTGGATCATCCGCCATTTTTCCGCGCTTGCGGCGGCGGCGTTTTTCAGAGGCACATGTTTGATCGTATAACAACACACTCACACCTTTGAGCGTGGTCATGGATTCTTGAACCTTCATCAGATCATCGCGGTGGTGAACGGTGATACCGCTCGCCAACTGTGCGCGATCAATGCGGGATGGATCCTCAGTTACGTATTCAACGTTGTTGACGCCTGCTGCGATGACTTCGCGAACGATGTCATATGCTGATAAACCACCCTCGTGAGTCTGCCCGCCGGTCATCGCGACAGCATCGTTATAGAGAATTTTATAGGTGATATTCACATTCGATGCGACAGCGGCACGTAATGCGAGCAGGCCAGAATGGTTAAATGTCCCATCGCCAAGATTTTGGAATACATGATCGATTTTTGAAAATTTAGATTCCCCGATCCAATTGGCACCTTCGCCGCCCATTTGGGTGTAACCCTCGACGTTGCGCTCCATAAATTGCGCCATCCAGTGACAGCCAATTCCGGCATAGCCACGCGCACCCTCTGGCAAAACGGTGGATGAATTATGCGGACACCCAGCACAAAAAACCACGCCGCGCGCAACGGGCAATTCGATTTTGGAAACCTCCATACGCGCCTTAAGGTCGGCAACCTTGTTGGCAAGCGATTTACCCTTTGGCATCGCCATTAGGCGTTCACCAACAGCGGCAGCGATTTGAATGGGGTTGAGCGCCATTTCTGGCTGAAACAAATGCGCACCGTTTTCGTCTTTTTTGCCGATAATGCTGGGCGCGTTTTTTTGACCATAAAGTTGTTCGCGAAGCTGACCCTCGATCAAGCCACGTTTTTCTTCGACGATGATTACTTGATCTAAACCTTCACAAAATTTGGCAATGCTTGTGGGTTCAAGCGGCCAAGGCATGGCGACCTTGAACACAGATAGCCCAAGTGCGGCGGCGCGGGTTTCGTCAATGCCCAATTCTTCTAGTGCTTGTAGGACATCGAGATATGATTTGCCTGTAGATACGATCCCGATCTTGGGTTTTTTGCCACCATTCAAAGTGACATGGTTCAATCCATTGGCACGTTGGTATGCCAACACCGCATCGAATTTATGCTGATGCATTCGTGCCTCTTGGACTGCAGGCATGTCATTCAGGCGGATATTCAATCCATCCTTTGGCATGTCGAAATCATCGGGAACAATCGTTTTGTAACGATCGGGGTGCACATCAACGGAACCAGATGATTCAACATTGTCTTTGACACATTTGATGCCACACCAAACACCCGCAAATCGTGACATGGCCCAACCATGCAGGCCGTATTCCAAGATTTCGGAAACTGTTGCGGGGTAAAACACTGGGATCATTGCGTCCATCAATGCGTAATCGCTTTGATGGGCTGTTGTTGAACTTTCGCACGTGTGGTCATCGCCCATGATAACCAGCGCGCCACCCAACGGTGACGTGCCCGCCATATTGGCGTGGCGGAAAACATCGCCAGAACGATCAACGCCCGGGCCTTTGCCATACCACATCGAAAACACGCCGTCGTATTTCCCATCACCGCGAAGCTGCGCTTGTTGTGTGCCCCAAACGGCAGTGGCGGCGATGTCCTCGTTCAAACCCGGTTCAAACACGATATTTGCCGCGTCGGTATGTTTTTTCGCGCGCCCAAATTGTTGATCCAAACCACCAAGTGGAGAACCGCGATAGCCAGTGACATAACCAGCGGTGTTAAAACCAGCCAAATTATCCTTTTGCGCCTGCATCAAACAAAGACGCACAAGCGCCTGAGTTCCCGAGATAAAAATCCGGTTTTGGTTAAGGTCAAATTTGTCGTCGAGTGTGATGGAATGTTTTGTCATTCGAAAATGCTAGCGAAAGAAAATTACCGAGCAAGCAATTTCTGCACAGATTTTAAACATAGTCAGATTGTTTTCACGGCGGCGTAAAATACGAAATTCACTTGCGCAAAAATCGGTTTTCGCGACATGAAAAATAGTGAGCAGGTGCACAATATTTGGCAGCGATGCGCATTATGGGAGTGTGAATTTAAAATCAGCACCCACACCGTGAACATTGTCACGTGGTTTAATTGTAACGGACGTTGTGCCATCTGGAATTTTAACGCCAGACAGGCTTCTGGTGAATGGCTGTTCGTTCACATGCGGATGCAACAATTCGCGATAACCAAGTTCGGTTCCATCCGCCAAATAAACACCCCACCCATCGGCGTAATGATCCCAGCCCGTATCAGTGTGGGACAAGGTCACATCGAAACGATAACTATCATTTTGTGGGGTGGCGACGACATTGGTGACAACGGCTTCGCCTGCGAATGTGATATTGGCGATACATATCAGCAATCCAGATAAGATACATTTCATTTTGAAACCTTAGATTTTTGGAATTTGTTATCATAATTCGATGCCGCGAATATTCACAATCGCATTACACGATAACAGAATCACGGATCAAATCGGTAGAAATGAACGAAATTATCCGAGATTTTTGCCATAAATTGTCACGCTAGCGTGGAATCCGGCGTTTTCCTGTGCGCTATCTCTTTTCCTACACAAATAAACAGCGTAAGAGGCGCAGGTCTAATACAGACATGTCCAAAAACCATAACCTTTAGGAGACCTCAAATGGGTTACCGTATTGTTGTCGTGGGTGCTACTGGTAATGTAGGCCGCGAAACGCTGAACATTCTTGATGAACGTCAATTCCCGATTGATGAGCTGGCCGTATTGGCAAGCCGTCGATCAAAGGGCACAGAAGTGATGCTAGGCGACAAGACGTATAAGACGGACGATTTGGACACGTTCGATTTTACGGGTTGGGACATGGCGTTCTTTGCTGTTGGATCTGATGCGACCAAGAAATACGCACCAATCGCGGCCAAAGCTGGTTGTGTTGTGATCGATAACAGCTCGCTTTATCGTTACGACCCAGAAATCCCTTTGATTGTACCAGAGGTGAACCCAGACGCGATCGAAGATTACAAAAACAAAAACATCATCGCCAACCCGAACTGTTCAACTGCGCAAATGGTTGTGGCACTGAAACCGTTGCATGACCGTGCGAAAATCAAACGCGTGGTAGTGTCCACGTATCAAGCTGTGTCTGGTACGGGCAAAGAAGCGATTGATGAATTGTGGAACCAGACCAAGGGCAAATATGTCCCTGGCCAAGAGGTGGAACCAAAAGTTTACACCAAAGACATCGCATTTAATGTGATCCCACATATCGATGTTTTCATGGAAGATGGTTCAACCAAAGAAGAATGGAAAATGGTCGCCGAGACGAAAAAAATCGTCGACAAATCGATCAAGGTGACGGCCACTTGTGTGCGCGTCCCTGTGTTTGTTGGTCACTCTGAATCCATCAACATCGAATTCGAAGACTTCATCGACGAAGACGAAGTTCGCGATATCTTGCGCGAAGCACCTGGTATCATGGTTGTCGATAAACGCGAAGATGGCGGATATATCACGCCCATCGAATGCGTTGGCGAATACGCAACCTATATCAGCCGCATCCGCCAAGACAGCACAATTGATAACGGTATCAATCTGTGGTGTGTTTCCGACAACCTGCGTAAAGGTGCTGCATTGAACACAGTGCAGATCGCCGAATTGCTTGGCCGTCGGATTTTGAAAAAAGGCTAATATTTCAGATTTGGCACGAAAGTGCTGATCAGAAAGGGCTGGGGGTTTCTCTGGCCCTTTTTTTATGCTTGGCTGTTGGAAATTGTATTGAACGGAGTATTCCATATGCGTTTTCTTTTCCCACTTGCCGTCACATTGTTGGGCAGCACCAGCTTTGCCGATGATTATAACCCAGAGAGTGCTGTGCAATCTGTCACGGCATACACACGCGGTGGGGCCATCACGCGAGTTGCGGACTTGGACATGCCAGCGGGTGTGCATACGGTGACATTGCGCGGTAATCGCGCGTGGATCGAAACCAATGCCTTGGAATTTGACTTTGCAGAAAATAGTGGGGTGACGTTGATTTCAACTGCATTGCGCAATGATCGATTGGAACCCAATGTTGTTGAAGAAACTGCGCAATACAAACAACGCGAGTCGGTGTTGATTGCGGCGGAAAATGCACTGGCGGATTTTGATCTGGGCGTTGCGAATGATCGCGCTGCACTGCAATCGGCAAACTTACGGCTCGAATTTTTGCGATCAATGGCCAGCGGTCAAGCGGGCGTATTCCCCAAAGACGGTGCCGTAACATCGGATCAGCTTAGCGCGGTTGTTACCAGCTTGGGGGCAGAGGTTGCCAAAGCATCATCTGAAATTGCCGCCGCGAATACGCGCATTGCCGCGTCTGAACGCACGCGTGTTGATCTGGTCAAGGCGCGTGATAATGCACGCCAAGCATTGGACGCGATCACAAAACCAATTGCGACGGATCAGGCAGAGGTCACATTAACCCTGCGCGCGGAACGACCATATGTGGGTCCGTTACAAATGAAATATGTAAGCCATGCAATTGCGTGGTCGCCCAAATATAACCTGCACGTCGCACAAGAGGCCGCCGCTGGCACATTATCTATAGATCGGCGCGCAACACTGTATCAGGCAACAGGAGAAGATTGGGCAAATGTGGCGGTTACATTGTCCACCGCGGATCTGGGTGGTGAATTGCAAACAACAATGCCATGGCCAGATATCAAACGTCTGCTTGATCCACAGGTTATGCAAAAAAGCATGGGTTCGCGACAACTAAGCGATAAAATGATGGCGCCCCAAGAGGCAGAAGTCATGATGGCCATGGCAGAGGACGCGCCAACGCCCAATGTGGGTGAGCGTATCAAAGGGCAAACAATCGAATTTGAACTGAATGCCCTTGTGACCATGATCAGCAGCAACAACAGCGGCGCCGTGTTTGAAATCGATACAATCGACATTCCGGTTGATTTATTTGCGCAGGCAAATGCCGCGCGTGATGAAAAGGCATTTTTATATGCCGAACTTGAAAACGAAACAGGTGGAAATCTGTTGGCAGGGAGTGCGCAGATTTACCGTGACGGTGCATATATGGGCGAGGGACAATTCCCCGCGATCACCGCAGGGGATAGCATTGATCTGGCACTTGGCCCTATTGATGGGTTGCTGATTGAACGGCGCACCGTGAGCCGTGCGGATGGTGATCGTGGCATCATCACATCGTCAAATTCGTTACAACTTCGCTATGAAACCAAGATTAACAGCCTGCTTGATTACGCAATTGATTTGCGCATCTTTGACAACATTCCTGTTTCAGAATCCGAAGATTTGGTGATCAAAGAAGTTTTATCACCAAAGCCAACCGAACGTGAAATCGATGGTAAACGTGGTGTGTTGCGCTGGGATTTCGATATGCAACCAAATGCGACGCAAACATTGAACACAGGTTACGACATGACATGGCCAAGTGCCAAAGTGTTGCAATAGGCGATTTATCGGCGATCACGTAAAGTTGTGAAAAACATATTGATCGGGCGTTAACCTTGTTTATCGTAACGATTGAGAAGTACCTAACAGGGAGTTTCGAATGAAAAAGATTATTTTGGGTTTGGCAGTTGCCGCATTTTCAACAGCCGCGTTTGCCGATGCTGATGACAGCATCAAAGCAAGACAAGCCGCAATGAAAGCAGTGGGTGCCGCCGCTAAGGCTGGTGATTTTGCTGCAATCAATAAGGCCGCGCTAGAGGCACAGGTTGCATTTGCCGAAAATACCGATGGTATGGGTTCCGTGGAAACAGAAGCCTTGCCAGCAGTCTGGGCAGATTCTGACCAGTTTAACGGCATTATGGAAAATCTGATTACCGCATCAGCGGCCGGTGACAAGGACGCCACGTTTGGCGCCTGCAAAGA
Organism: Paramylibacter ulvae; assembly: GCF_014652655.1. GTDB lineage: Bacteria > Pseudomonadota > Alphaproteobacteria > Rhodobacterales > Rhodobacteraceae > Amylibacter > Amylibacter ulvae. The sequence goes on along the minus strand of NZ_BMZF01000002.1, from coordinate 63,166 downwards.
ATGCCACACCTCATTTCGTGTGAAAAAATAACACGGTCAAGATTGACGAAAAAGCCCGCGAATTTCGCGGGCTTATTTATTTAGATTGTAACGAATTTATTTGCGTTTGGATCAAAATTTTCCATATGGCCATCGCGAATATCAATCCACACACCATGAAGCGACAGATCTTCTGCTTCGACGCGATCGGCGACAAAAGGGAAGGTTAGCAAGTTTTCCAATGACACCATCACACCTTCGCGTTCGAGCGCGGAAATTTGATCTGCATCGTCGCCACCTGCTTCTGCAACGCGTTTGTAACCTGGGCGTAAAATATCCATCCAGCGCCCGACAAAGCTTGATGCCTCTTCCAGTTCTGGTGCCTTGCCAGAACACATGTCATGACAACCTTTTATCCCACCACAAAGCGAATGCCCCATAATGATAATATTGGTTACACCCAGTGCCGTGACCGCATATTCAATGGCCGCTGACGTACCGTGGTAATCCTCGTTTGGGGCAAAAGGTGGCACCAAATTTGCGATATTTCGGTGAATGAAAAATTCGCCAGTTTCCGCACCAAACACAGATGTGACGTGAACGCGGCTATCGCAACAGGAAATAACCATCGTACGTGGTGTTTGACCTTTGTCTGCCAATCTGGCGTACCATGCTTTGTTTTCTTCAAATTGTGTGGCGCGCCATCCGTGATAGCGTTTGATCAAACTGGATGGAAGTGGTGCGATACGTTTCATTTCGATAAACCCGTTTTCAAATTTCTACCTTTTTCGTCAATTTGCGCGTATTATTCAAGCACTAGAATTCACAGAAATTACCAAGCCTTTACCCTCGGAATTTAAACCTTGCGTGTTCATAGAAGGAGTGGTGGGACTATGAAATCGAACACTGCACAAAATATTGTGCAACTTGGCATGTCTGAAGTGCCGGCAATTCGGCCTGAAATATTGGTAGAACTGCAACGCGAAATGGGTTTGCAAAACTGCCAAGATGTGGTGGAGCGCGCGGTTCTTGAATTATCGGATCGGTTGTGGAATCTGGAAAACCAGTTGAAGCAACATAATCTGTCAGAGGTGCAAAGGATATCCAACAGTTTGATTGCCATCAGTCAACAAATTGGATTGGCGGAATTTGCGGCAGTGGCGCAAAATCTGGCCAACAGCATTTCGCAATCGGATAAAACAACGGTTCATGCCATTGCTGCGCGTTTATCGCGTGTCGGCGAAGCATCGCTATTCTACGCTCTGCGTTTTCACGATGATTTTGGCTAGCAACGCTTGCGGGGGTGCAAAATTCAGATAGTCTGCCCTTAACCAAGGAGACGAATATGACAAACACCCCCCCAAGTTTTGCACCCCCAAAAGGCACTGCAATTCCGTTGCATGTTTTGGAAACCGATGCGTTTGCGGATTGGTTGAAAAATGCGGATGCAAGGGTGGCGGAATGGGTCAAGGCGACAGAGTTTACCGCTGCGCTTGGTCAGGTGCTGCTGGTACCTGATCAGTCTGGTGCGATTGAATTTGCCCTTGCTGGTTGGGGTGACAAACAAACCCGCGCGCGTGGACGGTTTCATATGGCGGTGGTTGCGCGAAAATTACCCCAAGGTATTTACGAAATCGCATCGGGGCTTGATGAAAAAGAGCACAGCGAATCCGCGTTGGCGTGGTTATTGTCGGCCTATGCATTTGATCGTTACACGTCAAAAAAAGGGGCTGTTGCAATGTTGCGCCCGCATGAATCGGTGGACCAAGGCTCGCTTTTGGCACAGGCCGCAGGGGATTTTTTGACCCGCGATTTGATCAACACACCAACAAACGATATGGGGCCAGACGCATTGGAAACAGCGTTTCTGGATTTGGCCAAATCGCACGGCGCGACCGCAACAGTGATCAAGGGCGATGATCTGATCGCGCAAAACTTTCCCATGATCCACGCAGTTGGACGTGCATCGGATCAAGCGCCGCGCTTGTTGGATATGATATGGGGCAAACCCGATCACCCCACGATCACATTGGTGGGCAAGGGCGTTTGTTTTGACACGGGTGGACTAAATATCAAGCCCGGCGCATCGATGGGTTTGATGAAAAAGGATATGGGCGGTTCCGCCACGGTGATGGGTTTGGCGCATATGATTATGGCGATGAAATTGCCCGTGCGTTTGCGCGTTCTTGTACCCGCGGTTGAAAATTCGATTTCTGCCGGTGCGTATCGACCACAAGACATATTGACCAGCCGCAAGGGAATGAGCGTAGAAATCAATAATACCGATGCCGAGGGGCGATTGGTATTGGCCGATGCACTTGCGTTGGCCGACGAAGACAAACCCGACCTGTTGGTTTGTACCGCAACATTAACCGGTGCTGCGCGTGTGGCACTTGGCCCTGATGTACCACCATTTTTTACTGATGATCGAAAACTGGCAAAGCAAATATTCAAAAGTAGCAAACGCGTCGCCGATCCATTGTGGCAATTGCCGTTTTGGGAACCTTATGAGCCAATGATCGAACCTGATGTGGCTGATTTAGATAACGCACCTGCAGGTGGGTTTGCTGGTGCAATCACTGCGGCATTATTTCTGCGTCGCTTTGTTGAACACACTGACGCGTTTGTGCATTTGGATGTGTATGGCTGGACGCCAAGCGCGAAACCAGGGCGTAGCAAAGGTGGTGCCTGTCAATCCGCGCGCGCGATGTTTGATGTGATTGCGAAACGATATGGCTGATCTGCGCCGCATCGCATCGCCTGTTGCGAATTTATTGGATATCCCCAATGGTCGATTAGAGCGCCAATTGTTGAGCGGCGAAGGTTTTGTTGTTTCGAATGAAACGGATGGTTGGGCCAAAGGCACGCGTTCCTCGGACGGATATGCGGGTTATATTCAAATGAAACATCTGGCGGGTTGGGCCGATCCGACCGTGCGTGTGCGTGATATGGGTGCACATGTTTATGAAAGGCCTGATATCAAAACCATTCCTTCGCACCACTTTCCGTTTCAGGCAGAATTGACCGTCGTTGACGAGGCGGGGGATTTCGCCGAATTGGCGGGAGGTGGGTTTGTCCATCAAGGCCAAATAGAATCCATTGCGATTGTTGAATCTGATTTTGTGCGCACGGCGGAACGTTATTTGGGTGTTCCATATCTGTGGGGTGGAAATTCACAATATGGTATTGATTGTTCGGGTCTGGTTTCTGCGGCAATGCGATCTGCGAAAATTGCACATCCAGCGGATAGTGGAGCACAGGAAAAATCATTGGGTGTGATTATTCCTGAACATGGGGGGCTGCAACGCGGTGATTTGATTTTTTGGAAAGGTCATGTTGGATTGATGTGGGATGAAACCCGTTTGTTGCACGCGAACGGGTACCATATGAAAGTGGCGTTTGAACCGTTAAGTGATGCGATAGATCGGATTTTGGCGACCGGAGGCGGCAACGTTACCGCACGGCGACGGGTTGCATATTTGGATATTTAGAACATTTGGAGAGTGGGGGTTAGTCCACAATACGGATCAGTTTTCGTTCCAATACACGTAGGACAGACGCCAAATCATGACCGCGTTTTAATATCCGCCCATCCATTCCGATGACAGCATATTCGCCCTGTGCGCGACGCAGTTTGGGGCGTTTTTCAATACGATAAATTGGGTGTTCTGCGGCGCGACGGAATATCGAAAAAATGGCGACGTCTTTGAGTGGAGAAATGCCATAATCGCGCCATTCGCCTGCTGCCACCATTCGTCCATAGAGCGACATGATTGACCCCAGCTCGGTTCTGTGAAAATGCACAGCGTCACTGGATGTAGGGCCAATGCCCCCAATCGTGGAAACATGTTTATTCATAGTTTCAGTGTGGCCTGTGCATTGCCAATTGGCAATGCTTTTGTCAGGCGTCGGTCGCGATTAGGCGTTTTCAGTGTGCAACAGAAATTGTTTGCGCGCGATTGCAACGGACAGATTACCATTGCTTGCGCATTTCGCGATTTTCAGTTCATTGTCCAGCATATTGTATATATCTCGCGACATTTCTGCGGCGGATTTGTTTTGACGCATCGCAATTTGGATGGTCTTTTCAATGTCTTTGATATTCATGGCAAGCCTCCCAAGGTTCTGAATCACAAGTACAACTTACAGGAGAATTGTGTGATTCTGTTAACACAAAAATGACAGCGTACAAAAATAGGCTAAATTTTGAGCATTGCTTGTGGATTAATTCAATTGTGCGGCAATAGAATATTTCCCGTCAGACAATTCGCCGAACATTGCGGTGACTTCTGGGTGTTCCACGGGTTCACCAGTGCCATCGACAAGTAAGTTTTGTTCGGACACATAGGCGACATAGTAACTGGAATCGTTTTCCGCGAGCAGATGATAAAAAGGCTGATCTTTGGATGGGCGATGATCCTCTGGGATGCTTTCCCACCATTCGTCAGTGTTTGAAAATGTCGGATCGATATCAAAGATCACCCCGCGAAACGGATGTTTGCGATGGCGGACGACCTGACCGATAGAAAATTTTGCTGTTGCTTGTAACATAACACCGACTCGTTTTTTGCAGGCCAGTATTACGCCTTCGTTGACAAGCTGTCCACAGATGTTGGAAGTGTATTTCAACAGAAGGAAAATATTGTGGACATTATTGGAACGGTTGCACAGGTTGTTGCCCCTGTGTTTTTGCTCGCGGCGATTGGGTTTGCTTGGATCAAAGCAGGGTACGAATATCGCATTGAATTTGTAACGACATTGGCGATGACATTATCGGTGCCATGTTTGATTTTTGTTGCATTGATGGAATCAGAAGTTGACCCGATAGCGTTGAAATCCACATTTCTGGCAAGTGTTGTGGCATATGCCGCGGTCACGGTTGTGTTTTATGTAATGATAAAGCTGTTGAAATTGGAAATGCGAAGTTTTCTGGCGCCATTGATTTTTGGCAATACGGGTAATCTGGGTTTGCCACTTGCATTGTTTGCATTTGGCGAAGAAGGTTTGGGTCACGCGGTGATTATTTTTGCGGTGATGGCTGTGTATTCTTTTTCTGTTGGGGTTTGGATGGTATCCGGCGGCGGTTCACCGTTAAAGGCGATCAAAGAACCGCTGGTTTGGGCAACGGTTCTGGGCGCGATTTTTATGGTGATGGGCTGGCGTACGCCAGAATGGTTGACCAACAGCATTAACTTGGTTGGACAAATCGCGATCCCGATTATGTTGATTACGTTGGGTGTCGCCTTGGCACGGTTGCGCGCACCAACATTGGGGAGGGCATTCGTTCTTTCGCTTGTGAAATATGCGATTTGTATTGGTGTCGCCGTTGTCGTCGGGCTTTGGTTCGAACTTGGCCCTGTTGCATTCGCAGTGCTTGTCGTTCAAATCGCAACGCCCGTGGCGGTGACATCGTATTTATTGGCGCAAAAATATGGTGCTGATGCGGATGAGGTTGCCGGGTTGGTGGTTGCATCTACCTTGCTGAGCATAGCGATCTTACCCTTGATCCTAGGGTTTTTGATGGCGTGATCTGTTTTTGGCTTTGAAATTTGAACGAATTGCCTTATCTTATGAGAAACACCAGCGTTAGACTGGGAAGAGGGCAGTATGAGATATTTATTGATCGCGCTTATCGCGCTGAGTTTGGTTTCCTGTTCCAAGGGCCGCAAAACAGATGCACCACGCAATTTGGATAACGCATGCGCAATGAAAAAAGAGCGCAAAGCGTGGTTTAATGATATGTCGGCCGTGCAACGTAAATGGGGTGTTCCCGTTCCCGTGATGATGGCAACCATTTACCAAGAATCAAAATTCGAGGGTAAGGCGCGCACACCATTGCGCTTTGCCGCAGGCGTGGTGCCGTTGGGGCGTCAATCATCGGCATATGGGTATTCGCAAGCGATCGACAGCACGTGGGATTGGTATCGTAAATCACAAAATCGCCCGCGTGCCAAACGCGATAAATTTACAGACGCCGTAGATTTCATGGGGTGGTATATGAATGAAACCCAGAAACGTAACGGTGTTTCAAAACATGATGCGTATAACCAATATCTGGCCTATCACGATGGGCACAGCGGATACGCCAAGCAAAGCTATCTGCGCAAATCATGGTTGCCACCCGTGGCGCGCAGCGTGCAAGAACGCGCGATCATGTATCAATCACAATTGGCTTATTGCCGATAAGCGATCAACGTTTCCGTTTTAATTTTTCGGTGATGTCGTGAACGTTAAACAGGCTCAGCGGTAGGTTCACGTTTTCATCGAGCTTGCCCAAAATTACCGTTGTCTTTTTGCCAGATTGATCGGTGACAACCCACTGGCGAAGCTCGGTTGGGCTGTCTGTGAACACCATTTGAATGTTGCCAATTTCAGGGCGTTTGGGGTCATGTGCCGTAACCTTGGTGGATACACCGTCAGAGCGGTGCTTTGACACCATTCCACTTGCGCTTAGGTTCACTTGTTTTGCCAAAATGATGCTAAGCGGTGTTTTGGACAGCGGGAATTCTTGTGGGCCAGTATTGGATTTTTTATCGTAAATCGCAACAACGCCAGATCCCGCCACAACCAGTGATGGGTTTGGTGCATCGTATTCAAAACGCATCTTGCCTGGACGCTTAAGGTAGAACGTACCCTTGGACAGGCTTCCGTCTGGGTTCACTTGCGTGAATTGCCCTTTGGCCTTGGACAGGTCGTTTAGATAGCTGGAAATAGCGTTCAACGACAACTGTTCTGCGGATGCAGGTGCTGTGCCAATCGCGACTGAGGCGGCCAAAGCGCAGGCCAAAAAGATTCTACGTTTCATGACCTGAACATAAGAAGAGGGGAGGGCAAATAAAAGAGAATAGCGGTTCACAAACAAGTTAGCGCGCGGTGATGGCGATGTTCTGCCGAAAACCGCGCGATTGATTAATGTTCGGGCAATAAGATTTCACGTTTGCCAACGTGGTTGGCGGGGGACACCACGCCATTTTCTTCCATTTCTTCGACCAGTTTTGCCGCCTTGTTATATCCAATGGATAATTTGCGCTGGATGTATGATGTGGAACATTTGCGATCGCGTGCCACGATTTGCACGGCCTCGTCATATTGGGCGTTTTCTTTGTCTGTGTTGCCACCGAGTCCCAAAACTTCGTCAATGCTGGTGCCATCTTTGTCGGCGGCGGGGCCTTGAACAACGCCCGATACATATTCGGGTGCGCCTTGCATTTTCAGATGGTTCACCACGACTTCGACTTCTTCGTCAGATACAAATGGGGCGTGAATACGGGTGATCTTACCACCACCTGCCATGTATAACATGTCACCCATGCCCAATAGTTGTTCCGCGCCCATTTCACCTAAAATCGTACGGCTGTCGATTTTTGATGTCACTTGGAATGAAATCCGTGTGGGGAAGTTGGCCTTAATTGTTCCTGTAATCACGTCCACTGACGGGCGTTGTGTTGCCATTACCAAATGGATGCCGGATGCACGCGCCATCTGTGCAAGACGCTGAATACAGGCCTCGATCTCTTTGCCGGCAACCATCATCAAATCGGCCATCTCATCCACGATCACAACAATGAACGGCAATTTTTCTGGCGTAATTGTTTCGGTTTCAAAAATCGGTTCGCCCGTGTCCTCTGCAAATCCTGTTTGCACGGTGCGTTCAAAATTTTCACCTTTGGCCAATGCCTCTTCGACGCGGCCATTATATCCGTTGATATTGCGTACGCCCATTTTGGACATTTTACGATACCGCTCTTCCATTTCGCCAACCACCCATTTCAGGGCAACAACTGCTTTTTTCGGATCGGTGACAACAGGGGACAACAAATGCGGGATACCATCATAGACACTGAGTTCCAGCATTTTGGGATCGATCATGATCATGCGGCATTCTTCGGGGCTAAGTTTATACAGCAAGGACAAGATCATCGTGTTAATCGCAACTGACTTACCAGAGCCGGTGGTACCTGCGATCAACAGGTGGGGCATTTTTGCCAGATCGGCAATTTCAGCACGCCCTCCGATATCTTTGCCAAGCGCAAGCGGTAGGTTGTGTTTGCCATCGCCATATCCACGCGCTGATAGGATTTCGCGCAGAAATACGGTTTCACGTTTTTCGTTGGGCAATTCAATACCAATCACCGTGCGCCCTGGAACGGTTGAAACACGTGCTGCAAGGGCGGACATTGATCGCGCGATATCATCAGACAGGCCAATCACGCGGCTTGCCTTCAAACCGGGTGCAGGTTCCAATTCGTACATGGTCACAACGGGACCAGGGCGAACCGAAACGATTTCGCCTTTGACACCGTAATCATCCAATACGTTTTCCAACATGCGTGCGTTTTCTTCTAACGCTTCGTTGCTGAGCTGTTCGCGCACAACATTTGATGCGCTGGTTAACAGGTTCAACGCAGGCGTTTCAAAATCCGTCGCGGGTGGATTGGAGAACAGGTTTGGCTGTGCTTCTGCCTTGGCCTGTTTGCTCTGTGCCACAGGTTTTTTGGGTGCATTTTGCACAACGGACTTTGGCCGTCCCAGATCAACGGGAACACGCGGGGCTGATTCAAACACTGCATCATTTTCAGATGGGTTTTCCAAAACGGCGGTGTCGGATTCAAACACGTTGTTTACATCTGGTTTCGGCGCGGTGGGTTGCGTGCGTTGTGCGCTTACGGATGGGCCCCGAAATGCGGGTTCACGACGCTGGTTTGCACGTGCAACAGCGGCAGAAATTTTATCCAAGGGCTGTTCTGGCGCCGCCTGTTCCGTCAATGGTGGTTCTTCGCGTTTGCGAATAACCTCTGCGATGCGTTTTTGCACGCGGGTCGCATCCGCATCGACCTGTTTGTCATGGGTTAACATTTCGTCTTGGGGTGCAACGGGCAGGTGTTCTTCTTTGCGCGAACCAAATACTGGCAATGTTGGGAACAATGTTTTGCGCCCCATTTGTTTGCGCGATTTTGGCTCTTCTGGAATACGCCCCTTTGTTTCGATCACGGGCATGCCGTCTTTTTTGATACGACGTTCTTCCATTTTTGCCTTGGCGCCCGCAGCGGTTTTGTTGCCGAATTGGAAAAGACGCATGAAAAACGTCAATATTCCAGAATATGTCAAAACAACCGCGAGCCATGAATATTTCAAAATGCGTTTCACCTCGGCCCAAGAAAAGCCAAGCGCGAATAACCCAGACCAAATGGTCAATCCACCCAAGGTTAATGACAAAACGCGAATCCATGCGGCAATCGACAGTGGATTAAAATCGATCAGCAATTCCAAAATTGCATCACCCGCAACACCACCCATCGACCATGTATGTGCCCAGCCTGACGCGGGTGCATGTGTCGCCAAAAATACAGCCGTGATCGTGATGAAAATCGGAATCAGTATCGAGCGCCATAACCAACGCTGTTCACCAGCATGTAGTATTAGGCGAAGCCCCCATGCGATCAGTGACAATGGTATGCACCAGCTTGCCCAACCGATAACAAAAATCAGATGCGCCGAGATTGTTGCGCCAAATGAGCCAAGCTGATTTTCAATTGGTCCCGAAGGTGCGTTGAAAAAATTGGGATCATTTGGTGAATACGTGAACAGCGCGATCGCGAAAATCCCCGCGATCCCCAACAACATAAACCCAACCAATTCCGCCGTACGTTTACGTATGGCAGCTTGCATATGGCTTTCTAACAATGGGTCGCGTGTGCGTGTTTGGTATGCCATTTTGTTACCTCAGTACAAACAATCTTTGATGGCGTGCAAACCATTTTGCATTTCATCAATTGGGGCAACCATGGCGACACGGATATATCCCGTGCCCGCATCTGGCCCCGATACTTTTCGGCTAAGATAGGCGCCCGGTAATACCCGAACTCCTGTTTCTTGCCATAATTTCAATGCAGCCGTTTCGCCGTCATCAACCGGCAACCACAAAAAGAATCCTGCGCTTGGTTTCTTATAATTGGGCGTTGTGGCAAAAATTTGATCAGCAACATCATATTTCTTAACATAAAGCGCACGATTTTCCTGCACATGTTTTTCGTCCTGCCATGCTGCGGTTGCAACGCGCTGCAATGGCAACGGCAATGGTGCACCCGCATAGGCGCGCAACCGTTTCATTTCTGCAATAGTTTTCGGGCCACCAGCGGCAAATCCTGATCGCAAGCCTGGCAAATTGGATCGTTTCGATAACGAATGAAATATCACGACCCGTTCAGGATCAGCACCCAATTTATCGGCCATTTCCAAGGCGCCGACGGGTGGTGTATCGCGGTAAATCTCGGAATAACATTCATCGGCGAAAATCTTGAAATCATGTTTTTCGGCCAAACCAATCAGATCACGCCAATAATCGGCACTGGCAATCGCACCTTGTGGGTTGGATGGCGAACAGATGAAACAGATCGCGGTGTCATCCAATACGGATGTCGGCAACGATGTGTAATCTGGTAAATATTCGTTTTCTGCAAGGGCAGGAACAAACACTGGATTTGCACCAGCCGCAGCAGTGGACACGGCGTAAACTTGATAAAATGGGTTTGGTATCAATATGTTACACTTCTTACCTGATTTGTTTTCGGGGCAGAGCGAAAGGCCTGCGTTAAACAAACCTTCGCGCGTTCCATTCAGGGTAAGTATTTGTTTTTCAGCGTCCACATTAACCCCGTATCGTTTACCAACCCAAGCCGCAATCGCCGCCAACAATTCAGGCGCACCATCGTTTGGTGGGTATTTTGCAAATTCATGAACGTGCTGGGTCAATATCTCGGAAACAAAGCTTGGCATCGGATGTTTTGGTTCACCGATTGTCATATGCACGACATCACCGCCCGCTGGGTGGTGATCCAACAGTGAACGTAGACGCGGAAATGCGTATTCTGGCAGGTTCGAAAACCGCTGCGGAAAATCCATATGTGCCTCATGTGCAGGGGTCTTTTGCCCCATTTTGTCGTAATTTATACGTGCAAACGGCGTGCCACAAAAGCAAATATTGCCAGAATTCTGACATTTGTTGCGATTTTGTTGGATCGCAGGGCGTTAAATGATTGCTTCTATGGTGCTGCCAACACGTAAAAGGGACTGTTCGCTGAATGGTCTGCCCATTAACATGACACCACATGATGGCGTTTTTGTGGGTAGGGTAAGCGCGCATGAACCCATGAGATTGCCAATACGCGTATTGCGCAACGCCAATAAATTGGAGCGCACAAAATAATCTGAATCTGTTTCCAATCGTTGAAGATTGGGCGGCGTTATGGGTGCAGTTGGTGCTAATAATCCTTCAAATTCAGATGATTGAGCATCAAAGCTACGGCGAAGTTTTAGCAATGTTGACCATCCATCATCATATTGTGCTTTGCTAAAATTTTTGCCCTGACGGAACCGGTACAAAATTTCTTGGTACATTAAACCGGGGTTGTCTTCGATCACATCGCCCCATTGGGCATATGCTTCGTATGTGAATAGACACCCAGCCAAATCCATCGCCTGTTCAACGCCATCAAATGATGTGCACGTTACCTGTGCGCCATTTGATTTTAAAATTTCAACAACGTCTCCAAATGCGTTTTCTGGTTTTATTTCAATGTCATCGAATGCGATGTTACTGTGGATCGCAAATTTGCACCCCTTCAATTCCATCGGTGATAAATCACAGACAGGCACATTTTTCATAATGGCATAAAGCTGTGCAGCGTCTTCAACGCTTCGCGTCAATGGGCCAACCGTATCAAATTTTTTGCACAGCGGCACAACGCCATCCAATGACAAATCGCCTGACGTTGTCTTCAACCCTACCAAATCATTCCATGCCGATGGGATGCGCACAGATCCCCCTGTGTCGGAACCAATACCAGCGGCCGCAAGGCCAAATGCAACAGATGTCGCCGCCCCCGAAGATGAACCACCTGGTATTGCGTCATAATCATTCACATTTGGCGGGGTCTGTGTGACGGGGTTTAGTCCCAATCCCGAAAACGCCAATTCGGACATATGGGTTTTCCCCAAACAGACCGCCCCCGCGTTCGTGGCATGTTGCAAAACCAACGCATCCGTGGATGGCACGCGGTTTTTTAGCAGATCGGTGCCGGCCTCGGTTTTGATTCCAGCGGTATCAAACAGATCCTTCCAGGAAATGGGGACACCATCCAGCAAGCTTTGCCGTTTGTTATCCTTGGCGCGCATTGCTGCGGCCTTTGCCTCTGACAGTGCGCGCTCATGGGTGACGCTCGCATAGATTCGATCACGAAATTGATGTTGATCAATTGCATCTAAATAAGTTTGGGTTAACGCGACAGGATCGATTTCACCTGTTTCAATGCCACGTCCCAAATCGCTTGCGGTTGCTGTAAGCCAATTTTTGTTCATGAAAAAAGACTAGCGGCGCTTTGCCTCTTGGACAATCACTTTCAAACCGTCATATGCTGTGTTTATGGGCATGAACACAAATATCACAATTGTTGGCGGCGGATTGAATGGCTGTGCATTGGCATTGGCCTGCGCACAAGTTGGATTGCAGGTGATTCTGGTGGATCAATCCCAAATGAACACGCAAAAGGCCGCGAATTTTGATGGCCGTGCCTATGCGTTGGCGCTGACAACTGTTCGTATGTTGCGCGCATTGGATTTGTGGGATTCGGTTTCGCAAAATGCCCAGCCAATTTTGGATATAAAGGTGAGCGATGGCCGTGCAGGTGATGGCGCGTCGCCCTATTTCCTGCATTTTGACCATCGTGAGCTGGACGAAGGCCCGATGGGGCATTTGTTAGAAGACCGTTATTTGCGCAATGTGTTGATGGATCAAATTTCAGCACATAAAAACATAACCTATTTGCCTGAAACCAAGGTTATTGATCAAACCCTCCATGGGGGCGCAATCAGTGTTGGTTTGCACGATGGACGCCAGATCGAAACACAGCTTTTGATCGGGAGCGATGGGCGGCGTTCTGGTGTTGCCACACGTGCGGGGATTAAACGCACAGGTTGGGATTATGATCAGGCGTCATTGGTTTGTGCGATTGAACATGAATTGCCACATAACGGTGTTGCCCATCAATTTTTCACACCTGCAGGGCCGTTGGCGATTTTGCCGCTGACGGGGAATCGATCATCCATTGTTTGGACCGAACAAAAAAAACGCGCGGGCGAAATTTCAAAAATGAGCGAGACGGAATACCTGGATTGTTTGCACCCCGTGTTTGGTGATTTTCTGGGTGAACTTAAACTTGCAGGTGATCGGTTTATGTATCCACTTGGCCTGTCGTTGGCGCAACAATTTGTAGCGCCACGTTTGGCACTGGTTGGTGATGCTGCGCACGGTATTCATCCATTGGCAGGACAAGGGTTGAATTTGGGGCTGCGCGATGTTGCCGCGCTGACAGAAACGCTGGCAGATGCAATGCGGCGCGGCGAAGACATTGGTGCGTTGAATGTTTTACAGCGCTATCAGTCTTGGCGGCGATTTGATGCGGCGGGTATGGCGGTTGCAACCGATTCCATTAATCGCATTTTTTCAAATGATAATAGTATCTTACGCACCATTCGTGATCTAGGGTTGGGTGCGGTGAACGCGATGCCAAATACACGCCGTGGATTTATGCGCCACGCGGCGGGTTTATCTGGAACTCTGCCTAAATTGATGCAAGGGCGTCAGATTTAATCGAGCTTGCGCGCTTCATCCACCAATAAAACGGGGACACCATTGCGAATTGGAAACGCGCATTTGGCACGTTTGGAAACCAGCTCTTGTTTTTCCATGTCATAATCAAGCCGTCCGCCTGTGACAGGGCAAATCAATGCCTCTAACATGGGGCCATCTGTTTTTGCGTCGGTCATTGGATTTTCCTAACGGGATCATCTGATGGGCGCAGTGCAAATTCCATTAACGTCACTAGCGTTTCGCGCCGTGTTTGCAAGCTGGGCGTTTCCAACAATGCTTGTTTTTCCTCTGCGGTAAACGGGCAGAGCATGGAAAGTGAATTGATCAAAAGCTCTTCGTCAGCGTCTTTTAATGTATCCCAATCGCCTGATAATTCGGATGCGCTGAAATATTTACGCAACAGTTTTAGAAACTTTGGTCGATCGAAAGCGGTGTCTTTTATGCACGGGCCAAGGTCTTCTTCGAAACACGCCCATTCAACATCTGCGCGTAAATATGGAGTAAAACCAGCATTTTGCGCGACGATACGAAAGCGACTTACACCCGATAGCGTGATCATATAGCGCCCATCTTCGGTTTCCGAAAAACTGGAAACGCGCCCTGCACAACCGATTTGATGCAACGGGGGGTTCCCCATGTCTTGGGGGACCTCGCGCGGTTGTACCATGCCGATCAGACGATGATCTGTTTTCAAAACATCATCCAACATCGCAAGGTAGCGCGGTTCAAAAATATTCAGTGGCAGGCGTGCGCGTGGTAATAACAGCGCGCCTGGCAAGGGAAACACAGGAATGGTTTCGGGCAGGTCAGCCAAAGAATGTATCTTTATCATCGCCCGTCCACCTATTTACGCAAAAATCATGGATGAAAGTTTCCTTCGCCCGTTCTGTGCCAATTCATCCTCTGGCCCAAGGCTGTCGAAAATTTTGAAAAGCTGTGTTTTTGCGGCGGCGTCGTCCCATTCGCGATCACGGCGGAACAATTCTAGCAGATTATCAATCGCACCTTGTGTGTTGTCCGCGCCCAATTGTGCAAGTGCAAGATCAAAGCGTGATTGGTGATCATCAGGGTTTGCGTCCAGTTTAGATTCTAGCTCCGCGGTTTCACCTGTGTCACTAGACATTTGCGCCAGTTCTAGCTGCGCTTTTAGTGCGAGCACGGCTGGCAGGTTTGCCAAATCCGCAGGCGCATTATCAAGCATTTCTTGGGCGGCGTCCGCATCACCTGCGGCGATTTGTGAACGGATCAGGCCGGAAAATGCCTCGCCGTTTTTGCCGTCTTGCTCCAACACAGCGGCGAAAATTTCGGCGGCATCGGTCACTTCGCCTTGTTCAAGCATTTCATTCGCGGCTGTGATTGCCTCTGATAGATCCCCAGGGCCCTCGCCGCCCGCTGCGATTGTTTTCGCAACGAACTCTTTGATTTCTGAACCCGATTTCGCACCCATAAACCCATCAACAGGTTGCCCATCAACGAAAGCAAAAACAGCAGGTATGGATTGTACGCGCATTTGTTGTGCGAGCATTTGGTTTTGATCAACGTCGATCTTAACCATTTTAACCTTACCGCCAGCGGCGTTTACCTCTGCTTCGAGCGCTGGGATCAGCGTTTTGCACGGGCCACACCACGGTGCCCAGAAATCGACAATGACGGGGGTTTCTTTGCTGGCCTCGATGACATCAGCCATAAAGGTTTCTTCGCTGGTGTCTTTGATAAAATCGGTGGTTTGTTGTGGGGTGCTAAGGTTTAGCATTGGTGGTCTCCTCGGGGTTAGACAAGATGTAACCCGCGGTGAATTTGCGTTCAAGCTATGTTAACAAAATGTGCCCCGTTCGGGGCGTTAGATGAGCCTTTGACATGTCAAAGGCGCGATGTGGATATTTAGAACATTTGGAGAGTTATAGGTCAAATGTTGCAAAAACGGGGGCGTGATCCGATGGTTTTTCCCAGCCACGTGCATCGCGATAAACACGCGATGAATGTGCCGCATTGGAAATGTCAGGGGTTGCCCAGACGTGATCCAGACGGCGCCCCTTGTCTGCGGCATCCCAATCGCGGGCACGGTATGACCACCAGCTGTAAAGATTGCCATCAGGAATATCTTGGCGGGTGATATCGACCCAATTTGCGCTATCTTGAACCTGTGCCAAATGTTCACATTCGATTGGGGTGTGTGAAACGATTTTCAACAGTTGTTTGTGATTCCAAACGTCATCTTCGCGTGGGGCAATGTTCAGATCACCCACGAGCACAGATTTTTCTGGCGAATCGTCGTGAAACCAATCACGCATTTCATTGAGAAATTTCAGTTTGTGATCGAACTTGTCGTTTTTTTCCACATCAGGAATATCGCCACCTGCGGGAACATAAAAATTGTGGATCGTCATGCCGTTTTCAAGTGTCGCAGCACAATGGCGGGCGTCCTTTTTGCCGACAAATTGGCGGTGGCCCGCGTCTGTCATTGGAATGCGCGACAGGATCGCAACGCCGTTGTATCCTTTTTGCCCGCGGGCAACCATATATTTGTACCCAAGGTCTGCGAAATTTTGGGTTGGGATCAGTTCAACCAATGCTTTGCATTCTTGTAAACACAGGACATCAGGTTGTTGCTCTTGCAATAATTTTAGTACGATCGGTTCGCGCAATCGTACAGAATTGATGTTCCAAGTGCAGACAGTTGTGGCCATGATAGATTCCTTTTGGCGTAGCTTAGCCGATCAAGCGAGAGGCTCAAGGTCAAACAGAAAGACCCGCCACAAAGGGCGGGCCAATCTTGGGAGGAACTGGTTGTTTTATGCGGCCAAGCGATAGCCACCTGATTCCGTGACCAACAAACGTGCGTTGCTGGGATCAGGTTCGATTTTCTGGCGCAGACGATATATATGTGTTTCCAATGTGTGCGTGGTAACGCCCGCATTGTAACCCCATACCTCGTGTAGCAATACTTCGCGTGGAACGACGCCTTCGGAAGCGCGGTACAGGAATTTTAAAATATTCGTCTCTTTTTCGGTCAGGCGAATTTTCTTTTCATCCTCTGTAATCAACATCTTGGAGGCGGGTTTGAATGTATATGGCCCAAGCGTGAAAACCGCGTCTTCTGATTGTTCGTGCTGGCGCAACTGGGCGCGAATACGTGCGAGCAGAACAGGGAATTTGAACGGTTTGGAAATGTAATCATTCGCACCTGCATCAAGCCCGTAAATTGTATCGGCATCTGAATCTTGTGCGGTCAACATAACGATCGGACATTTCACGCCTTGTTTGCGCATCAAGCGGCACAGCTCGCGCCCGTCCATGTCGGGCAGGCCAACATCAAGCAGCACAAGGTCGTATAACGCCTCTTTGGCCTTTTCGAGGCCCGAGGTGCCGTCGGCCGCTTCGAATACGTCAAATTCTTCGGTTAGGACCAGTTGATCGGCGAGTGCTTCGCGCAGATCATTATCGTCATCCACCATCAATATTTTCTTTAGATTGCTCATCTCAATCTCCTTTGTTGAACAATATGTGTGCTTTATTCACGGATTGAACAAGGTATTCGGGCGATTGCTCACAGGCTCGTGTC
The DNA here is from genome assembly GCF_014652655.1 of Paramylibacter ulvae. Taxonomy (GTDB): domain Bacteria; phylum Pseudomonadota; class Alphaproteobacteria; order Rhodobacterales; family Rhodobacteraceae; genus Amylibacter; species Amylibacter ulvae. The sequence continues at coordinate 45,977 of NZ_BMZF01000002.1, read as the reverse complement.
GAAATTACGGGAAATGTTTCATATTCTGTCTGTGCAGGATATAGGGAGAGAGGGTTTTGTAACATAATGGCAGTTCAGATGGCACTAACGCTCACGAATGATGAAAAAATTGCGCGGTTGCGCGCGGATTTGCGAATGGGCGTGGGATTTGTACTGCGCGATGGTGGTGCACGGTGGTTGGCAGCATCGGCGGAAACCTTGCAGGCAGAACGCTTTGCGGGGATGCAGGCGCTGGGTGATTTGGAATTGGTTATTACCGACAGGCGCGCGCGAACGCTTAAAACATGGGCGACTGATGGCACGGTTGGGCGTATCGCGGTGCCAGCGGATGTTGGGCTGAAATGGGTGCAGTCGGTTGCCGATCCTGCCGATGATCTTAGCAATCCATTAAAGGGGCCATTTGCGATGGCGACGGGTGGTGATTCATCCGCACAACGCGTTGTATTGGAATTGTGCAAACAAGCGCGATTGTTACCAGCGGCGGTTATGGTGCGATTGGGCGATGACGCAGCCTGTGAATTGGCGGAAATTTCAGTGGGCGATATTGAGGCCGGGTTAAAAACACGTAGCCCGTTGCATTTGGTATCTTCTGCGCGCGTCCCATTGGCGGTATCCAAAGATTCCCAAGTTCACGTATTTCGGCCAGAGGATGGCGGAACAGAGCATTATGCGATTGAGGTTGGCAAACCATCGCGCAGCGAACCAGTGTTATCGCGGCTTCACTCCGCCTGTTTCACGGGTGATTTAATTGGCAGTTTAAAATGTGATTGCGGACCACAGTTGAATGCCGCCTTGCGCCAAATGGGGGCAGAGGGTGCGGGTATATTGTTATACCTTAACCAAGAGGGACGCGGCATTGGGCTGGCCAACAAAATGCGCGCCTATAGCCTGCAAGATCAAGGGTTTGATACGGTGGATGCAAACCATCGTTTGGGGTTTGAGGATGACGAACGTGATTTCACGCTGGGCTCGGAAATTCTGCGTAGCCTGGGGTTTTCATCCGCACGGCTCATGACAAATAATCCGGCCAAGGTGGATATGATGAATGCGACGGGCATTAAGGTTTCCGAACGTGTACCGTTGAAGGTTGGGTTAACGCCAGAGAATGAAAAATATCTGGCAACCAAGGCCAAGAAAAGTGGGCATATATTGTGAACGCACGATTCCATGATCTGGTTGTTACCCGATGGGGTGCGCGGTTTCGTGGGCGTAAATTACCCGTTGCAATTGGTCGTGGTGGCATTGGTGAAAAACAGGGAGAGGGTGATGGCATCACACCCGTTGGTGTTTTTGAAATTGCCCAGATTGCCTATCGCGCCGATCGTTGCGATTTTACCACACCAGCGTTGAAACAGAATGTGATTGGCCTGTTTGATCGCTGGTCGGATGATCCAAAAGATTCGCATTATAATTTGGCTGTGCGGTCATATGATTATCCATTTTCGCATGAAAAATTGCGCCGCAGCGATGGATTATATAATGCGTTTGGCGTGTTGAATTATAATTGGCCCAATCCCGTGGCGGGGGCGGGTAGTGCGATTTTCATCCACGCATGGCGGCGCGCGCGGTTTCCAACCGAGGGGTGCATTGCATTTGCGCCCGACGATTTGATCGATATTTTTACCAACTGGTCGCCACAATCACGCGTGATTATCCGCAGTTAATTAAGCGTAAACGCGTTCACCAAAGATCGCAGATCCCACACGGATATGTGTTGCACCCAATGCAATCGCACGTTCAAAATCGCTGCTCATGCCCATGGACAATCCGGTCAAACCATTGCGCTCTGCGATTTTACGCAACAATGCGAAATGCAATGATGGTTCTTCGTTGACGGGGGGGATTACCATCAACCCAGTGATCGGCAAATCAAGTGCACGGCAGGCGGCGATGAATGTGTCGGCATCGGCTGGTAACACGCCCGCCTTTTGCGGTTCTTCGCCAGTGTTAACCTGAATAAACAATTCGGGCGATTTACCTTGGGATTGAATTTCAGCGGCCAATTTATTCGCAAGCTTTTCGCGATCAACCGTGTGGATTGCATCAAATAATGCAACGGCCTGTTTTACCTTGTTGGTTTGCAAGGGGCCTATCAAATGCACGGATGCGTCTGGGTAGTGTTCTTGGAATGCGGGCCATTTTCCAGCCGCCTCTTGCACCTTGTTTTCGCCAAACAGGCGATGCCCTTGCGCGAGCACATCGGCAACGCGTTCATTGGGCTGCACCTTGGACACGGCCAATAATTGCGCAGAACCATTTGGGCGCCCTGCAGCGGTTTCAGCGTCGGTGATACGGGATTTAATGTCAGCTAGGATAGTTCCCGCCCTCCTTCAAGGCATCAAACATAGGTTTCAATTCGGTCTCATAACGTTGCCATGCCTTCATCGACGATTTGTAGATGGGTTGGCGAACCTGATAAACGCTGAGCGTTTTTATTTCACGCTTTGATTGGTGAAAATTCAGGCATGAATCTTCCCATTCCAATCCGCAAAAATCAATCAGCTTGCGCGTTTCTTCCTCTGGGTTATCGATCAAGTCTTCATATTGAATTTCGTAAAATTGGTTCGGCATTTTTTCACGCCAGAAATTTACGATATCGATATATTGATTGTAATAGATACCAAGCGCATGCAGGTCATAGGCATATGAATGCGTCCCGTCGGTGAATTTATTGCGATAGATTGACAATAAATTATCGCGCGGATCGCGATTCACAATGACGATTTTGGCCTTTGGCAACGCGGCCTGAACCAATCCCATCATGGTATAGGTTTGGATCGATTTATCTGCGACACGGTTATTATCGCCCGCAAGTTCTTGCAATTTTGTGGCGATGAATTCCCCCATTCCGTGAATTTCATCAGGGGTGATTTTATCGGCGGGATAGAATTTCCCACCATCGCGTAAAATTAGGCTGCGTGCAGTTGTAACCGCATGGCCGACCTCGCCCACGCCGGTGACTTGGCTGTGGCTGGCGATGATTTGTTCCACAAGCGTTGATCCTGAACGCGGCATGCTGGTCACGAAAATTGGTGCGGCGTCTGTGTATCCATGCCTGGATGCATCGGCCACGGAAAAATCTTTGAATAACTCTTTGAGCTGGGATGTATAGGTTATGCGTTCTGCCACATCATAAGGATACACTTCCAGGTTCAAATCATTCGCCTGTTTTAGATAAGGAAATGCCTGTTCGTATTCTTTGGCGTCTTCCAGAATTTTGGTGATCGCAAATGATGCAGAGCGGCGATTATCAAGCGGTTGCTTTTTGTCGCCCGCGATTTTTTTAAGCTTGGTTAAAATGGGATCGTTCAGATCGATTTTATTGGCCGTGGCAAAGCGAAGACAAAATTCGGCGTTGTCAGGATCCAATTCCATTGCGCGCTTAATATGTGTGTTTGCGGTTTCGAAATTCCCCAACAATTGTTCCAATGTACCCAGACGAAATTCCGCCAACACAAAATCACGATCGAGTTTCAGCGCGTGATTATATGCATCGCGCGCGGCTTCGTTTTGGCCAAGCTCGGTCAAAGACGTTCCCAAATAGACGTAAATATCGGGAGTATCGGCACCATTTTCAATCGCAAGGCGCAACTGTTTTATCGATTCATCATGTTCGGTGTTCATCCCAAGTGCCATGCCAAGGCGTGTTGCGATTTGGGGGTTCTGGGGATCCTGCGATTGGGCGCGACGCAAAAATTCGATGGCGTTGGGCGCGCGGTTATCCTTGATCAATGCGGTTCCCAAATTCAACAATGCGCCAGTCATTTTTGGCGCGTATTTTAATGCGGTTTGGAATTGTTGGATAGCGGGCGTTATTTTGTCCGTTTCCAACAGCATGATGCCATATTCGTTATATGCCTCGGCGTATTTGGGGTTCAATGTGATGGCGCGTTTGAAATGAGCCGCGGCGGGATCGTGTTTGCCCAAACGATGCTGTGCGGTGGCGGCGATCAATGCGAACACGGCCGTGTTGGGATATTTGCCCAATGCCTGTGTGGCGACTTGTTCTGCTTTGGCGAATTGCCCCTGATTCATCAGGGACACCAATGTATTGATGGTCTGTTTTTCATGCTCGCCCACAATCATTTTTGATTTGGCGGCTTTGTTTTCCAATCGTGTGCGGAATGTTTTTTTATGCTGCGGGGGCAGGCCAGATGTTTTCAACAGCTTGAGAATGTTATTCGACGTTTTGGTATCGCCAAGCTGTGCCGCGGCGGTGGTCAGTTGATCCCAGATCGCGGGTTCTGCGGGTTTCAGGCGTGCGGCGTTTTGGAAAAATTTCACGGCGTCGCTGAATTGATAGCTGGCCAACATGATGCGACCAACTTGAAAATGCACCTCTGCGATTTTTGGGTTTTGGTCCAGAATTTCGCGGTAAATTGACAGGGCGGATTCGGTTTCGCCCTTACCTTGCAATGCCATCGCGGATTTATATTTTTGTGTTAAATCGCCAGCGTTTGCCTGTGTCATGTCATTACCTGTTTATAGGGACGTTCAACCAATTGGTTGGTTTGCGATCAGCAATAACAAATCATCGGCACTCGCAAAACAAAAAAAAGGAGCAGGTAAAAACCTGCTCCTTTCGAAACTAATTCCAGTGGAATTAGAAGTCCATGCGTAGACCCAATGAGAATGTGTCATTAGTAGTAGCTGCACCGTAACCAGTGTCGCCTTTACCGTAACCAGCAGCAACAACTGCGCCGCCACCTAGGTCGTAGTTTACAACCAAACCGTAACCGTCAGCAGATGCGCCGCCCAGTTCTGATTTTGTGTAGTTAGCGTGCATCAACAATGCGCCAGTTGTGTAGCCAAGGCCGATACCCATTGTATCGTAATCGCTACCACCGATTTCGCCGTCTGCGTAGTTCAACACAACGTCAAAGCCAGCTACTGATGTAGAAGCAGAAAGACCGATCATGTCACCAGCTACGCCCGCGTCTTGGTAACCCAAGCCGAAGCCAACATTTACGCCACCAAGATCAGCACCGTATTTCAGACCCAATGCGTAAACAGCGTCTGTTGTTTGGTCGATGTCTTGAGCAGAAACAGCTACGCCGAAATCACCAAAAGTGTTGTCGTAACGCAAGATTGTACCTGAGTCGAAGAAACCGTTGCCGCCGTGTGACCCGTCGTATGCAAAGTATGCAGTGTGGTCATCAGCGATTGCTGTACCCATTGCGATTTCTGACATTGCCCAATCAAGCGCACCGTCTGTGTCGCCCATTGTCAACGCGCCGAAGCCGCCTTTGATATATACTGATGAATCGTTGTCGTATGATGGGATGCCGTTGTCGTCGCCAGCGTTAGTAACTTCGTCAAGATCGATTGTCGCGCCGAATGACAAGCCGCCATCTGTTTCGCCTGACAATGTGAAGATCACGTCGATGTCGTTGTGGAACTGTGTGTTTGTACCGTTGTCTACGATACCCATTTCAGCAGAACCGCCCAAAGAAACGTCAGCAGCCGCGAAGCCAGCTGATGCAACTAGTGCTGTAGAAGCAATAAGTAGTTTTTTCATTTTATTTTCCCTCGTTGAGATAAATGAAGGTGCACTCGACCTAGGGAATTCCAGATCGATTGGTGGCAAAATCGTTCAAAACGCGCCAAGGGTCAAGAATTTCGGGAATAGTTTTCCGACTGTTCCATTTTTTGGTGCATACATGTCACAGTGGCAGAAACTAGCCTATAAAACCCAGTGAAATAACGCCTTGTTCTATAATGGTCTACAGGTTAAAAATGCCACGAACAATCAGGACCTTGGGGGCAAAATGCGCCATATTATCAAGAATTTAATCGCCAGCATCGCCGTTTTGGGTGTTGTTGCTGGTTGCAGCCAGATCAATACGGCACCAAAAGAACCCGTTGTCGAAGAAGAACGCGAAACGATTTGGGATTTGTTTGAAAACAAAGATAAATCAACGCAAGTTCAGGTGAACAAGTATATTTGGGCGGCATCGCTTGATGTTTTAAGCTTCCTCCCGATAGAGGCCGCCGATCCATTTACAGGTGTGATTGTGATGGGTTGGGGATCTGCCCCCGGTTCCAGTCAGCGTTATCGCGCATCCGTATTTATCAAAGATGCGGCACTCGACGCACGTAGCCTTAAGGTTTCCGTGCAAACACCATCAGGTGCCGCGAGTGCGCAAACGCAACGCCAAATCGAAGATGCAATCCTGACCCGCGCACGCCAATTGCGCATATCAGGTGCCAAACTATAAGCCGTGATCGGCACAACCACTGAATACACGCCGGGCGATTTGTCCGGCGTTTAACGTTAAAGGAATGAATATGTCACGATACAACGCCCGTGTGACAGAGCCAAAATGGCAAGCGGAATGGGAAAAAGGCGCGGTGTTTAACGCGCAGGTCGATCACAATCGCGAAAAATATTATGTGCTGGAAATGTTTCCATACCCATCTGGGCGCATTCATATGGGGCATGTGCGCAACTATACCATGGGTGATGTTGTGGCGCGCTATAAATCCGCCGTTGGTTTTAACGTGTTGCACCCGATGGGTTGGGATGCATTTGGGATGCCTGCCGAAAACGCGGCGATGGAAAAAAAGGTTCATCCAGGCGATTGGACATATCAAAATATCGCGGATATGCGCGCACAATTGAAACCCATGGGGCTGTCGATTGATTGGTCACGCGAATTGGCAACGTGCGACCCTGAATATTACGGTCAGCAACAGGCGATGTTTATCGACATGTTGGACAAAGGTTTGGTGTATCGCAAAAACGCGGTGGTCAACTGGGACCCAGTCGATATGACCGTTTTGGCCAATGAACAGGTCGAAGCAGGGCGCGGTTGGCGTTCGGGCGCATTGGTTGAACGCAAAGAATTAACGCAGTGGTTTTTCAAAATTTCGGATTATTCCGAAGAATTGTTAGGTGCGATTGATAATCTTAAGGACTGGCCTGAAAAAGTACGCTTGATGCAGAAAAACTGGATCGGCAAATCAACGGGGATGCAGTTTCGATTTAAAACCACGGGTGCACCCGCGGGTTTTGAAGAGCTGGATGTTTATACAACCCGCCCCGATACATTGTTTGGCGCATCATTCGCCGCCATTTCTGCAGATCATCCTTTGGCCAAGGCGCTTGAGGCGGATTATGAAAATATCGCCGCATTCAACGCCGAATGCCGCCAGATGGACACCACAGAAGAGGCATTAGAAACAGCCGAGAAAAAAGGTTACGATACGGGCATCACTGTAACGCATCCGTTTAACCCGTCTTGGGAATTGCCCGTATATATCGCCAACTTTATTTTGATGGGCTATGGTACGGGTGCGATTTTTGGCTGTCCTGCGCATGATCAACGCGATTTGGATTTTGCGCGCAAATACGATTTGGTGGTGACACCGGTTGTTTGCCCTGATGACCAAGATCCCGATACATTCACAATTGGTGCGGATGCATATCTTGGTACAGGTAAGCTGATTAATTCGCGTTTCTTGGATGGGCTAACCATCGAAGAGGGTAAAACAGAGGTGATCAATCGTATCACCGTTGCGGGCATGGGCGAGGCAACAACGCAATATCGTCTGCGTGATTGGGGCGTTTCGCGTCAGCGTTATTGGGGTTGTCCGATCCCAGTGGTGCATTGTGAAAAATGTGGTGTGGTTCCTGAGAAAAAGGAAAACCTGCCGATTGAATTACCAAAAGATGTGACATTCGAAAAACCGGGCAATCCGTTGGATCGACATGATGCGTGGCGCAATTGCGAATGCCCATCCTGTGGTGGTGCGGCGTTGCGCGAAACTGACACGATGGATACATTTGTAGACAGCTCTTGGTATTACGCACGTTTCACGGCGCCGCGCGCGGATACGCCAACGGTTGCCGAAGACGCTGCATATTGGATGAATGTCGATCAATATATCGGTGGGATTGAACACGCGATTTTGCATCTGTTGTATTCACGCTTCTTTGCGCGTGCGATGAATATTACGGGGCATTTACCAGATAACGCTGTTGAACCGTTCAACGCCTTGTTTACCCAAGGCATGGTTTGCCATGAAACATATAAAGATGTGGATGGAAAATGGCTAAACCCCGATGAAATCAAACCCGTTGATGATGGATATGTTGATGGCGCGGGTCGCCCTGTCACGGTTGGCCCATCAATCAAAATGTCCAAATCCAAGAAAAACGTGGTCGATCCCGAAGATATCATTGATCAATATGGTGCCGATACCGCGCGTTGGTTTGTCATGTCCGACAGCCCACCAGAGCGCGACGTTGAATGGACCGCATCAGGCGCAGAGGCGGCATGGAAACATTTGCAACGCGTGTGGCGTTTGACGGATGAAATCACGCAAATGGATGATACAGCAGGTTCTGCGGACGAGGCACTTGCCCTGCAAAAGGCAACCCATCGTGCGATTGATGATGTTACCAACGGGGTCGAAGGCTTTGCATTCAACAAATCCGTTGCTGCACTTTATCAATTCACCAATGCGATGGCGAAATCCAAGGCGGATAAAGTAACGAAAACCGCATCAATGTTGACCATGGCGCAATTGATGCAACCAATGACCCCCCACTTGGCCGAAGAAATCTGGGCCACATTGGGTGGTGCTGGTTTGGTAGCGCAAGCATCATGGCCCGCGGTTGATCCTGATATGTTGGTTGACGATACTGTCACCATGCCAATTCAGATCAACGGCAAGCGACGCGCGGAAATTGTCGTATCCGCAACCGCGAGCAAAGAAGAGATTGAAAAATTAGCGCTGGCAAGTGATGCTGTGGTCAAAGCTTTGGACGGGGCAACCCCGAAAAAGATGATCGTGGTTCCAGGGCGCATTATCAATGTCGTTATTTAATCGCAGAACAGTGTTAATGGGTGGCGGTCTTGCCACCCTTTCGGCCTGTGGATTTGAACCCGTGTATGGCACTGGCAAAGCATCCAGCGCCATCATCGGGAAAATAGAAATCCAAGAACAAAACGGTCGATCTGCGTTTGAGCTGCGTGATCGATTGCAAAACCGTCTGGGTGTTGCCGATGCAAATGCGCCGTATTTCTTGATCTATTCACTCGAAATCGAAGAAGACGATCTGGTTGTCACATCAGAGGCGGAAATCACACGATATAATCTGGCCGCAACAGCGGAATACAAAGTGTTCGAACGCGGAAGCAACAAGGTCGTGTTTACCGATACGGTGACAACAACCACATCATATTCCGCAACTTCCGAAACATACCCGACACGCGTGGCAGAACGGGGTGCAAATGTGCGTCTGTCTCATTCCATTGCGGATCAAATGTTCACACGCCTTTCCATCACCGCCAAGGATTGGTTGGCATGAAATTGGCAGGGCCGCGTGCGGCGGCGTATTTTGCCAAACCTGATCCTACCCATTCTGGCCTGCTTATCTATGGTGCTGATGCCATGCGCGTGGCGTTGCGCCGCCAAGAGGTTGTCAAAGCAATCGTTGGCGAAACGGGCGAAGAAGAAATGCGTTTCACCCGTATTTCTGCCGCCGATCTGCGCAAAGAACCCGCCTTGGTTTTAGATGGTCTAAAATCCCAAGGATTTTTCCCAGGTCCACGTGCTGTACTGGTCGAGGATGCGGGCGATGGTCTGGCACCCACGTTGGAAACCGCACTATCAGAATGGCAAACGGGTGATGCCATGTTGATCGTCACGGCAGGGCAACTTAATGCGCGATCCAAGTTGCGCAAAGTTTTTGAATCAACACAAACCACTGTTGCCATCGGCATTTACAACGACCCGCCCAGCAAAGAAGAAATTAGCGCGACTTTGACCAAGGCTGGCCTGACTAATATTTCGGGCGAGGCAATGACCGATTTGCAAAATCTGGGGCGAGAATTGGATCCTGGTGATTTTACACAAACGATGGAAAAATTATCACTGTATAAATACGGCGATGACACGGCTGTTTCCAGCGATGATGTCGAAATCTGTGCACCTGCCACATCCGATGCTGGTATTGATGACGTGATCCATATCATCGCCGAGGCAAAATCGGGCGAGGTTGGGCCCGTCCTAAAACGTCTATTCGGCCAAGGCATTAACCCCACTACATTATGCATCAGCGCGACGCGCCATTTTCGCATATTACACGCCGCAGCCAGCCATGCAGATGGCCCAGATGTCGCCTTGTCACGCGCACGCCCCCCCGTTTTCGGGGCGCGCAAGGATCGCATGGTTCGCCAAGCGCGCAATTGGGGCAGCCCCAAATTGGAAAAGGCACTGGATGTGTTGATGGAAACCGATTTATCCTTGCGTTCATCGCGCCCCTTGCCCGATGCTGCACTGGTGGAACGCGCATTTATTCGATTGGCCATGATGGCGCGTGGACGAAATTAAGGGGAATAATATGTATCAATTGATCGGCACACCAACCAACCGCACATTTCGCGTGATGTGGGCGATGGCGGAAATGGAATTGGAATACACACAAATTCAGGCCAGCCCAGGGAGCGACGCGGCACGTGAATTTAACCCATCGGGCAAGGTTCCCGCATTGGTGGTCGAGGGACAAACGATAATCGACAGCGTTGCGATCATGCAATTTCTGGCTGATAAACACGGAAAAATTACCTTTCCCGCGGGATCAATTGAACGCGCGCAACAAGATAGTTTCACGCAGTTACTCAACGATGATTTGGATGCGATTTTGTGGTGTGCGGCGCGTCATTCTTTCATTTTGCCCAAAGAAAAACGCGTGCCAGAGGTAAAAGAAACCCTTAACTGGGAATTTACCCGCAACCTTGGAATTTTGGAAAAACGCATGGGTGATGGGCCGTATTTGATGGGTGAAAAATTCACCGTACCCGATATCGTTTTAACCCATTGTTTGGGCTGGGCGCGGGTCGCCAAATTTGATCTTCCAAGCGAGGGCCCGATCAAGGACTATATCCGCCGCACGATTGCACGCCCTGCGTATATCGCGGCGAACGCATTACGCACGGGATAGAAATTTCACCGCACCCATTCCCGCCACGCGCCCCGTGGCAAGACATGCGGTGATCAAATATCCACCTGTTGGTGCTTCCCAATCCAACATTTCGCCAGCGCAAAACACACCCTGTTTTTCGTGCAGCATTAACTCATCGCTCAGCGCAGATTTCGCAACACCTCCAGCGGTGGAAATCGCCTCGTCCATCGGGCGTGGACCATTATGATCAATTGGCAAATCCTTGGCCAGCATCGCAAATTGATCGCGCGGCGCGTTCTTGGCAAATTCGTTGAATAGCGCGGATTTTGCAGGGGACAATGAAAATGCCTTGCGCAATATCGAACTGCGCGATGCCTTGGCGGGTTGTTTTTGTAGTCGTTTAGTGAGGATTTCAATGGAAACATCAGGGCAGAGATCAAGAGTAAGGTTTGCACCATTGCGCATGGTACGCGAAACGGCATAAATACCGCCGCCCTCCAACCCAGTGCGTGAAATGACAATTTCACCCGGAACCGATTGATCGCCAGTGTTTAATCGCACTGGCTTTATCGGTTGGCCAAAATGGGGTTCCATGTGTTTTGACCATTCCACCACAAACCCCATATTTGCGGGCTTGAATGACGTGGTTTCAATGCCAGAATTTGCGAATATCTCCGCCCAATGACCCGTGGACCCAAGCCGTGCCCAACTGGCGCCGCCCATTGCAAAAACGGATGCACGCGGTGTGATGCACTGTTTGCCATTTGGGGTGTCGAAGTGTAAATTTTTATCATCCCAACCATCCCATTTCCAGTTTGTGCGAAACGCGACACCCTTGTCTGACAGGCGTGCCAGCCATGCACGCAACATTGGCGATGCCTTCATCGTCTTTGGAAATACCCGCCCTGATGAACCTGTGAAAACATCACCACCCAGCGCATTGGCAAACGCGATAACGGTGTTTGGATCAAATGCGGTGATCATCGGGCGCAACCAATCCGCATCTGCGCCATATGCTGCGATGAATTTTTCAAATGGCTCATCCATTGTCAGGTTCAAACCCGATTTGCCCGCCATCAAAAATTTACGTCCAAAGGTTGGTTTGGCATCGGCCACAACAACCGAAAACCCTGCATCGGCGATGGTTTCCGCCGCCATCAATCCCGCAGGCCCTGCACCGATGATAACGGCATCTGTCATGTTTTTTGCAGTGACCCTTTGATTTCGACAACGCGATGTGGGTATGGAATTTCAATTCCGTTATCTTTCAATGCGTTCCAGATCAAAAACAACACATCGGACGTGTATTTGTTTTTACCGTCATCAATGCCCTCGACCCAAAATTCGACGCTGAAATCAATGCCGCTATCGCCAAAACCGCGCAGTTCGCAATCTGGCTTTTCGGGCTTGTCCAATACATCTGGATGGGTCGCAACCGCGGCCTCGACAATGGCGGGAACTTTGTTGATGTCTGTGTCGTAAGACACTGAAAAATCAGCCTCGTATCGGTTCCCTGATCCTGCATCGGACCAGTTGGTGATGCGTGTCGTGATGAAATCCTCATTTGGGACAACGATCCATTTCCCATCAAAGGTTTCAAGGATTGTCGCACGCGACAACATTTTAACAATTGTGCCGCTTTCCCCGCCGTCCAGTTCAACAAAGTCACCAACGGTCGCTTGCCCTTCGAGCAGCAAGATTATGCCTGAAATAAAGTTCGAGGCGATCTTTTGCAGACCAAAGCCAAGCCCGACGCCAATCGCACCACCCATCACCGCAAGTGCGGACATGTTGATGCCCATAATGCTCATCAGCAGGAGAAAACAAGCGCCAAAAATAGAAAGTTCAACAGCCTTGGTGGCCAATTCGCGTGTGGGCACACGCATGTCTTCTTGGGCGCGGATATATTGCGCGGATTGATCGTTTGACCAACGCCCCAACCAAAACAGGATCGACCCTGCCACGACCCCGCGCAAAATCGCGAGCAAGGAAAAGTTGATATTCCCGACGGCAACATTGGTATCACCCAAAAATGTCATCAAAGTTGGTAACAGGCCAAGCGCATAGATGGCCGCGATTGGGACGATGATATATTTGCCAAGCATTTTCAGGAATGGTGAATAAATAACCCGATTTACCAGACGCTTAGCCGCCAAAAAGATAAAGATGCGTTTGCCAAATGCAATCACATCGCCCGACCCAAATGCGGCGCGTGTGGCTTGTTCACCGATGGCTGTAAAACCATAGGCGAGAAGTGGCAGTAACAGTGGTAAAAACAACAGCGCCATGTTCATCGCGCTGGCAAAAATCGGGCGCATATCATCACTGGGCGTGAGCAAATGGCGCAATGTTTTGCCAAGTTTTTTGTTGATTAATACCGCCAACAAATAGGCAACGATCAACACCGCAAATTGCGACCATGCGGCGGGACTGGTGAGCCAGTTCAATGCCAAATCACGGCCAATTTCCCAATATTCCAATGCTTTGGCTTGGATATCCATAACGCTCTCTTTTTTGCTGGGTTATAGCGTTTGTTGGGTTTAAATCAATCCAATGCTTTTGCGGATACTATCTTCGCGAAGACTTACGGTTTTGCCCAGATAGTTATCCGCGCCATGGGTTGCCATCCATGCCAAAGCACGCGCAGGCCAATCAACGGGGACGTGATTTTCCCATGGGATTTGCGAAACTGGGTTCACGCCACTGTTGCGAATTGCGACCTGCATATCGGTGGCAACTGTCCCCGGTGACAATACCAATGCGCGAATACCATTTTGCGATTCTTCTTCGTGTAAACAATGGTTTAGATGGTGAACCGCAGCTTTTGATGTGCAATATGCAGACCAGCCTTCCAACGCGGATGTTGCCGCACCTGATCCAATCGAAATGATCGTCCCACCTCCGTTTTTGCGCATCAATGGTAATGCGGCGCGGATGCCGTAAAATACGCCCTTGACGTTGATATCAATGACTTGTCCCCATGCATCTGGGGCGGCGTTTTCCAATCTTTCCACAGGTTCAAGTACGCCTGCGTTATTGATTAAAACATCGGGAATTCCATAGGTTGCAACGCAATATTCCACCAGTGAAACAACTGAATTGTAATCGGAAACATCACAAGAAAACGCGCTGGCCTTACCGCCATTTGCGTTGATTTCGGCAGCAACATTTTCAATGTCTTTGGTGCTGCGTGCGGATAACACTACATTTGCGCCACGGTCTGCAAATTCGCGTGCACTGGCCGCGCCAATGCCCCGCGATGCGCCAGTGATAATTACGGTTTTGCCTGAAAAATCTGTCATGGTTTTGGTGCCCGTTCATGTTGGAAAGTCGCAAACGATTGTGGCGTGCCACATGGCACAGTGCAAGAAAAAACCACCGTAGGACAAGCGTCCGACAGCCGTGGGACATGTGGCGGACAGCCGTCGGGCATATTGTTTTCGCGGTTGTCCCTCGTCCAGCGCTGATTTAGGCTGTGCAAAATTTTTCAGGAGAGCCGCATGTTTCAACCCCGTAGTATTTTCGCCAGCACGCTTGCCATCACAACCGCAATGGGCGGAATGGCGTTTAGCGAAGAACAAGCAACCAAAATTTTAGAAGAATATTTTGATATCTTTAAATCAACGCCGCTGGTTGCCAGTATCGGGAACAAAGATGACGCACGCGGTCACACTCAATGGGATGACATTATCCTAAAAACCGAAGACGGTGACGCGGAAATTAGCATCCCGTGGGTGCGTGTGGATAAAAAATTATTGGGCGGGCATGTTTTAACCATCGCCCCAGAAACCACCATGGCGTTCGAAGTTCCCGATGCGGATGATGCGCCAAAGGTTGAAATGACAATGACCCACACGGGCATGGAAACCAATGTTAGCGGCGAAGAAGGTGCACGTAGTTTCGAGACGACATTCGATAATGTCGCGATCAAGAGCACGTCTGAGAGCATGTTCACGATCGACGCCACGATGACAGATGGCAAAACCAACACGACAATCATGGGTGGGGATGATCCGCGCAGCAAGGGTGATTTTAGTTTCGCAGATTTGACACTGAATTACGGTTTCACAATCGAAGATCAGAAAACCGAAGCATTCAGCAGCACCAAGGATTTGTCTGGCGATTTCAACATGCCAATTTTTGGTGATTTCGCTGGCGATAATCCGTTTGCGGGATTTGATGCGAGCAAAGAAGTTTTAATCAATTATCGCACGGGCGAAATTGTTTCAAAATCCAGTGCGACATCACCGATGGGACCGATCAATTTCGAAGTGAATGCCAATAGCAGTGATATGAAACTGAGCCTGTTGGATAATATCGCCAATATGACCAGCAACGGCAGCGACATTGATTACAAATTCGAAAGTGTGGGCTTGGGGATGCCGCCCATGGATTTATCGATCGCGGGTATGGTTTCCGAAATTCAAATCCCGATTGAAAACATGGATGATGCAAAACCCGCCAAAATTAAAATGGTTCTGAGCGAGATGGCATTATCCGACACCATCTGGGGCATGTTTGATCCAACCGCGAAATTGCCGCGCGATAATATTGATCTGAATATCGATGCGCAGGGCGATATGCGTTGGACAAAAACGATCGCAGATGTGTCCGCCGATCCCGCCAATCCTGAACCACCTGTTCAGATGGATAACCTGCAAGTGAATGCATTGAACCTGAATGCAGCGGGGGCGAAATTGGTGACCACGGGCGCATTGCTGTTTCATAACATGCAATTTCCACCACAGGTCGAGGGATCAATGAATGTTGATCTGCAAGGGGCGCAAGCGTTGTTGAAAAAGCTAACTGAAATCGGTTTGGTGCCCGCACAAAACGCCATGATGATCCAAGGGATGAGCGCAATGTTTTTCCGCCCCGGTGGCGGGGACGATCATTTGATCTCGGAAATTAAGCTGTCCAAAGATGGCGGTATCACCGCTAATGGCATGCCAATTAAATAAGTGGAAATAACACGTGGCCAATGATTTTAACGACCTGTCGGCAAAGGTTTTAGCCGCCGCCAAATCCGCAGGCGCGGATGCCGCCGATGTTTTGCTGGTGGATGGCACAACCGTTTCGATTGAGGTGCGCGCAGGCGCATTGGAACATGCCGAACGATCAGAGGGTGTTGATATCGGGCTGCGTGTGTTCAAGGGCAAAAAACAGGCCAGCGTTTCGGTTTCTGATCTGTCCGATCATACGATTGAACAAATGGCGTTGCGCGCTGTCGCCATGGCCGATGTTGCGCCCGATGATCCATACTGTGGTTTGGCCGATCCCGATCAATTGGTCAGGTCTTGGGACGTGGAAGCATTGGAATTATACGACCCGTCCGATCCGATGAGCGCGGATGAATTGCAAGAGGCCGCATTGGCGGCAGAGGCCGCCGCATTGGCGGTAAATGGTGTCAGCCAAGCCCAAGGCGCATCCGCTGGATATTCCAGTTCACGCGTACATATGGCGGCAACCAACGGGTTTTCGGGTGGGTATCGCCGTACATCGACATCGACATCTTGTGTCGCGATTTCGGGCACTGGTTTGAACATGGAACGCGACTGGTGTGGTGAATCGCGCAGCCATGCGGATGAATTACCAAGCCCTGAATCCATCGGCCAATTGGCGGGTGAACGTGCTGTGGCACGCGGAGGCGCAACGCGCCCACCAACGGGCGCATATCCCGTTTTATTTGATGAGCGAATTTCATCAACATTGATCGGGCATATGGCAGCGGCGATCAATGGATCATCCATTGTGCGCGGTTCAAGCTGGTTATCCGATGCGCTGGGCAAACAGGTGTTGCCCCGTGGTATGACATTGATCGAAGATCCAACGCGCAAACGCGTGGCAGGATCGCGCCCATTCGATGGCGAAGGATTGCCCGTCGCACCGCGCGAAATAATTTTGGATGGCGTGTTACAAGGCTGGACATTGGATTTATCCACTGCTCGCCAATTGGGCATGCAAAGCACGGGCAATGCCGCGCGTGGCATTGGCGGCCCACCATCCCCAACAACGGGCAATCTGGCGTTAACCATGGGCGAATATAGCCATGCAGAATTGGTCGCACAGATGGGCACGGGGTTGATCGTGACATCCATGATTGGTTCAACCATCAGCCCAACAACCGGTGATTATTCACGCGGTGCTGCGGGGTTATGGGTGGAAAACGGTGAAATCATTGGCCCTGTCAATGAATGCACAATCGCGGGAAATTTGCGCGATATGTTAAAGACGCTGGTTGCAGGCAACGATGCGCGAATGCATCTGAGCCGCAATATCCCAAGTTTGCTGGTCGAAGGGTTAACCATTGCCGGTGCCTGATCTGACATTGCTAACCGATGCCGCCTTGGCATCGGGCGAAATCGCAATGCGGTTTTTTCGCAAAGAATTAAATGCTTGGGACAAGGGCGGCGGACAAGGCCCCGTTTCCGAGGCTGATTTGGCCATTGATAAAATGCTCTGCGCCGAATTTGGTGCAGCGCGTCCTGATTATGGTTGGTTATCCGAAGAAACCGATGATGATCCTGCGCGGCTTGATTGTGAAAACGTATTTATCGTTGATCCCATTGACGGCACACGTTCATTCATCAACGGGCATGAAAATTTTGCCGTATCCTTGGCCGTGGCCAAGGCGGGCGAGGTGACCGCGGCGGTGGTGCATTTGCCGGCCAAGGGTTTGACCTATGCCGCTGCGCTCGGGGCGGGTGCAACGTTGAACGGTGAGCCGATCCGCCATAATGGGAACACAGAAATTCGCGGTGCGCGTATTTTGGCATCGGGTAGCCAGACGAAATCTGAAATGTGGGTCAAACGCCCGCCACCAATCGAACGCCATTTCCGATCATCGCTTGCATATCGGATGTGTTTGGTCGCCCAAGGGCGGTTTGACGGCATGTTAACCCTGCGCCCAACCTGGGAATGGGATGTGGCGGGTGGTGATCTGATTTGCCGCGAGGCAGGGGTGTCTGTGACCATGCGAAATGGGCAGTCCCCAAAATATAATAGCGCGACGGCCTGTTTT
Organism: Paramylibacter ulvae; assembly: GCF_014652655.1. Taxonomy (GTDB): domain Bacteria; phylum Pseudomonadota; class Alphaproteobacteria; order Rhodobacterales; family Rhodobacteraceae; genus Amylibacter; species Amylibacter ulvae. The sequence continues at coordinate 28,044 of NZ_BMZF01000002.1, read as the reverse complement.
GATGGTTTAATCGCAGCGACACCTGTCATACATACGGGTCTGTTAGACCACCTTTAGCTGAAAGGAATTTGCGATGGTACAACGTTTGCATTTGGTTTTTGGGGGCGATCTGAAAGATCCCGCAACCAAAGAATTCAAAGACGTTTCTAAAATTGATCTTGTAGGGATTTTCCCAAACTATCAATCTGCGTTCGATGCGTGGAAAGGTATGGCGCATAAAACCGTGGATAACGCACACACACGTTATTTCATTGCGCACCTGCATCGTTTGCGTGACGAAGAATCGCCTGCCAGCCCAACCGAAGAATTAAGCTGATAATCGGATGACAGCGGTTGGTGATCAAGCGTCGCATCGCGCACAGCGCGAAGGCCGACCAACCCTGTTACGCCCGACAGGGGCGTTGGTGTGGATTCACTTTGAAACCGCAAGCGAAGTCATCGACAGCGCTGAATTGGTGCGCATGTTGCAATCATCTCCGACGGCACCATTTGTGTTGCTAACTACGAATGAGGACGGCGTGGTTGAACATCTGCGCCGCAAATTGCCCCAAGGCGCAGTGCATCAATATCTTCCGATTGATCAACAAGCGTTTGTTGGGAAATTTTTGGATTATTGGCGACCAGACTACTGTATTTGGGCGTCCGACACGATGCAGCCAAATATCATGACTTTGGCGCATAAACGCGGGGTGAAGTTGGTTTATGCGAATGCAAATCCGCCACAAATTTCAAGATTCAAGCGTTTTTTATCAAATAGATACACTGGTTTATTAAAGCATTTCGTAAAGGTTCTGCCTGTTTCGATTGTCGCTGCAAACAGATGCGCGGCACTGGGTGTTACGACCGACAATATAACCGTGATGCCAGCGTTGAAATCTGGTGGCGAAGCGATGGAATGCGATGAAACTGAACGTGCGCATATCGCAAAATCGATTGGTGGGCGGCCCATTTGGTATGGGATTGGAGTTCAGGACAGCGAGTTGGAAATGATCATCGCTGCGCAAAAATTCACCGCGCGTCGCGCACAGCGATTATTATCCATCATTCAGCCCGCGCAAAAAAATCAATTAGAAAGTTTTGAACGTAAATTTAAGGCCCAAGGTTTTATCGTGCATCGCAGATCCGAATGTGATGCGCCAAAACCCGAAACTCAGGTCTATTTGATTGATAGTTTCGAAGAGGAGGGATTGTGGCTGCGCATCGCGCCCGTCACCTATATCGGGTGTAGCTTTGACAAGGCGCGTGAATTTGATCCGCTAAAGGTTGCGGCCCTGGGCTCTGCGATTATTCATGGACCAGAAATGAATTTTTCTACGGTCTCTATCAGCCGATTACAACGCGCAAACGCGACACGAGCGATTACAGATCAATCGGATTTTTCAACAGCGTTGGCAGATGTGATCGCCCCCGATGTGGCCGCCGAATTGGCACAGGCCGCTTGGCTAACAACATCCATCGGTGCGGAAACAACGGATTATTTGTTCGAGATGATCCAAGAATATCTGGCAGAAAAGGAAATCGCGTGATGAGGCCGCCGCGTTTTTGGTACACCGATACGGTTGGATTGAACGCAATGGCGCTGCGCCCGTTGTCAATGCTGTATCAATACCTGTCCAATCGGCGCTGGACGGGCGGTGCGCATCGCAAGGTTTCGGTGCCAGTGATTTGCGTTGGAAATATCAATCTGGGGGGCACCGGAAAAACACCCACTTCTATTTATTTATCAATGAAATTGAATGAGATGGGGCGCGACGTTCATTTTGTGACACGCGGATACGGCGGCAAATTACAAGGCCCCATTCAGGTTGATATCAACACACATAGTGCCGATGACGTTGGCGACGAGCCGTTGTTATTGGCGGGATTTGGGCCCACTTGGGTTTCCAAAAATCGGGGCGCTGGCGTTGATGCTGCGATTGCAGCGGGAGCAGAATGTATCATATTGGATGACGGTATGCAAAATCCCGCGATTGCCAAAGACTTGACCATCATGGTGGTTGATGGCGGTGTCGGTTTTGGTAACGCGCGGATTTTCCCCGCGGGCCCATTGCGTGAATCCGTGCAATCCGGTTTGCAAAAAACAAACTTTGTTTTGGTTGTGGGCGATGGCGCGGTGAAACTTCCAGCCGATGCGCCCCCCGTTTTATCGGGTGCATTACAGGTGTTGCAAACGGGTATGGATTGGTCGGGGATGCGTGCACTGGCATTTGCGGGGATTGGGCGGCCTGAAAAATTTTACAACAGCCTGCGATCAACGGGTGCGGATGTTGTGCAAACACGCAGCTTTGGTGATCATCAAAAGCTGCCCGTTGCGATATTGAAGCGGTTAGAAACCGAAGCATGGCAGTTGGATGCGCAACTGGTGACAACCGAAAAGGATGCAGCACGGCTTCCAAGTGGTTGGCAACAAAAGATTTTAACCCTGCCTGTGCGAATGAACATCGCAGATGAAGAACCGTTGCTTGCGGCACTTGCGGCGTTGTTTGATTAATCTTTTTTCAAAACATCTTGGGTATGTTTGCCCAACCGTGGTGATGGTTCGTTTTGCATCATGTCTGATTGCGAAAAACGTATGGGATTACGGATAGATGGAACACCATCCAAATCCAATTGCAGTCCACGTGATTTCACCTGTGGATCGGCAAAAACCTCTGCCATATCGTTGATTGGCCCCGCGGGGACGCCGTTGGTTTCGCAGGCTTGCAAACATTCCGATTTGCTAATTTTTTCCAGCTCTGCCTGTAGCATTGGCACGAGAATATCGCGATGTTCAACGCGTGCCTGATTGGTGGCGAAACGCGGGTCCTTTGCCAAATGATCGAGGTTTAGGATCGCGCAAAGTTTCGCAAATTGTCCATCATTGCCCACGGCCAGAATAACGTGACCATCGGATGTGGCGAACACGCGGTATGGGACGATGTTTGGATGATCATTCCCACGGCGTTGTGGTGCCACACCGGTGGTGAGGAAATTCATACCCTGATTGGCGGAAACGGCGGTGCAAACATCCAAGAGCGACATATCAATATGTTGCCCATGCCCCGTTGTTGCGCGGTGCGCCAATGCGCCCTGAATTGCGATCACACTGTAAAGCCCTGTGAAAACATCCGTAACTGCGACGCCCACTTTTTGTGGTTGGCTGTCAGGTTCACCAGTGTAGGACATCAGCCCCGCCATGCCCTGCATCAAGAAATCATATCCCGCGCGATTGGCATAGGGGCCAGTTTGACCAAAACCTGTTATAGAACAATAAATTAGACGGGGATTTAAATGTGAAAGTGACTCAAAATCGAGCCCATATTTTTTCAGACCGCCGACCTTGAAATTTTCGATGAGCACATCTGCATCCGCAATTAAATCAAGCAGGTGTTGGCGCCCAACTTCGGTTTTGAAATCCAGCACGACGGATTTTTTACCGCGGTTACAGGCGTGAAAATATGCGGCGGTTGTTTCGCCATCATGCTCAATAAATGGTGGCCCCCATGTGCGGGTGTCATCGCCAGATGGGCTTTCGATCTTGATCACCTCAGCACCCAAATCAGCCAAGGTTTGCCCCGCCCAAGGGCCCGCAAGGATGCGGGCCAGCTCGATCACTTTGATACCGTTGAGCGGGGTATTGTTCATGGATTATTCGGCAATCGCGTTCAGTTTTGATTCAAGCTCGCCATACGACATATTACCATTTGATTCACCGTTGATGATTAGTGTTGGTGTGGCGCGAACATCATCAGCGTCTGCGTTTTTCTGATACGCTGCGACCAATGCTTCTGCGTGGTCTTTGTTTTGCAGACATTGTTCCATTTGCGCATCGTCCATGCCCGCGATGCGACCGATTTTATAAAGGTTCTGCGCAATCGTCGCACCATCTTCGCCAGCGGTCCATGTTTGTTGTGTTTTGAAAATCATATCGGCCAGACCGAAATATTTATCCTCGCCACCGCAACGCGCCAGCATACCAGCCCAAAGACCAAGGCGATCAAAATATACTTCGCGGAATACGAATTTCACTTTGCCCGTATCGATAAAGTTTTTCTTTAGATCAGGGTAAACGTTTTCGTGGAATGTGCGGCAATGTGGGCATGTAAATGATGCATATTCAACGATGGTGATTGGGGCATCCGCATCGCCCAAGACCATTTCAACAACATCAGCGGTCGGTGCGGCTGTGTCAGGTTCGGCTGTTTCTGTTGTGGCCTGTGCAATAACCGTTTGTTCTGGTTCTACCGCATCTGATGCGGAAATCCCGCGAATGGCAAAACCACCAGCAGCAATTAAAACAAGCGCTGCAATAATCATTGGAAAAGTACGTGACATAAAGGTTCCCTTTTATTGTCCCCGACGGGATAGAATGTTTTTGCCCAAAAGCTCTAAGGCATCTTTCAGGGTCGTATCTGCCACATCTTTAACCGATGTTTCAATCTGTTCGATCTGAACTTTGGACAACTCTTTGTGTTTAGGTTTGTGGGCAAATTCGGATTTTGGTTCTTGAAATCCGCTGCCAAACCCCGTTGGGGCGGTTTGCGTCAATGTAATACGGGCAATTGCATTGTACCCGTAACACGAATTCACCCGTTCAATGATCTGAGGAATTTGCATTTGCAACATCGGCGCATTTGCGCCGTTACACAGCAACGTCAGGTTTGCACCGAACCCTTGTTTAGAATATCCAACCTTGATCGGTTGCGCGATGGCGGCAATTTGCGAGCCAGCGATCTCTGCCCATTGCGTCAGCAGGCGCGTTTCGGCGAATCCGCGTTTTTCACTGGCGGCGCGAATGCGTTGCTGTAACAACCCGCTGGTTTGCAAAAAACCACGGCTTTTGCGTTTGGGAGGTGTGCCCGATTTTGATTGTGATTGACGTGCCATGGTGATCCGTTGCTTTGCTGTGGTATCTTACGCGTGATTGCGTATTTTGCCAGTGAATAAGGCATGAAGGGCACGGAATTTTGGATCAAAAGCGAGACAAGAGCGAAATTTTGCTGGCGTGGTATGATGAACATGCCCGCCTGATGCCATGGCGTGTGCCACCCGCACAACGCCAATTGGGTGTGTTGCCCGATCCATATCATGTTTGGCTGTCAGAGGTGATGTTGCAACAAACAACTGTGGCGGCGGTGCGTGATTATTTTGTGAAATTTACCCAGATGTGGCCAACGGTCAGCGATTTGGCGGCCGCCGATGATGGTGATGTGATGGCGGCGTGGGCAGGGCTTGGCTATTACGCGCGGGCACGCAATTTGTTGAAATGTGCTCGGGTTGTTGCACATGATTTGGAGGGTGTTTTTCCAGATAATGAGGCGGCGTTATTAAAATTGCCAGGCATCGGTCCATATACCGCCGCCGCGGTGAGCGCGATTGCCTTTGATGTTCCTGCAACTGTTTTGGATGGCAATGTGGAACGGGTGATGGCGCGCCAATTTGCGGTGATGGAACCACTGCCCGATAGCAAAGAGGCGTTGCGTGAACTGGCCGCATCGCGCACGCCGCAAAACCGAGCGGGCGATTATGCGCAGGCCGTGATGGATTTAGGGGCGACAGTATGCACCCCGCGTTCCCCGCATTGTGGGGTTTGCCCATGGGCGGACGGTTGCGTTGCACGTGCGCAAGGGATCGCCGCCGAGCTCCCTAAAAAGCGCAAAAAGGCCAAGGTTCCAACGCGGGTGGGCGTTGTATATGTGGCGCGTCGATGTGATGGCGCGGTGTTACTGGAACAACGACCCGACAAAGGATTGTTGGGTGGCATGATGGGATGGCCAGGCAGCGATTGGGCACAAACGCAGATTGATCATGATCAACCGCTTGATGCCAATTGGCGCACCTTGCCGGAAACTGTGCGTCACACATTCACCCATTTTCATCTGCATCTTACGGTGATGGTGACAAATATACCCGATGATCCCCCCGTGTTTCGCGGCGTATTTGTTGACAGCGAACGCTTTGATGCCAATGCTTTGCCAACCGTGATGCGCAAGGTTTGGAAACAAGCCCAGCTCGCATTGATTGAGACAGGATCGGATAGATGAACACACCCAAAGATATATCGCTGTTACGCAATGCGTTGCCGTTTTGGATCACGTTGTTGACCTTGGTATTGCTGGGCGTTTCGGCATATCTGGGTGGGTGGTGGTTGTTGCTGGTTTATCTGAACACTTGGATATTGATCGGCGCACTTGATACGTTCGAAGGATTATATACCGCCAATGCCGACCCACAGACAGATGATGCCAGCCTGTTTTGGTTTCGCTTGATCACCATCATTTGGTTTCCGTTGGAATTTATCGCCGTGTTTGCCTGTATCGCAGCGGTGACATTTGGCGATTATACAATCTGGGAAAAATTTGCGCTGATGGGGAGCATGGGGATTATCACAGGGTCCGTTGGGATCGTGTATGCCCATGAATTGATGCATCAAAAATCCAAGCTGGAACGCCACATGGGCGATGGTTTGATGGCGCTGGCATTATACGGGCATTTTCGATCAGAACATTTATTGGTGCACCACCGATATGTTGGCACACCCAAGGATCCCGTAACCGCGCGTTATAACGAAGGGTTCCATCGGTTTTTTCCGCGCGTTTTGATTGGGTGTTTGAAATCCAGTTGGGCGGCCGAAAAATCAATGTTGGCACGCAAGAAATTGTTATGGTGGCATAAATCCAATCCATTTTGGAAATACGCAACATTGCAAGGCGCATTTTTGTTGATTGCCTTTGCCATTGGTGGCCTTGCTGGTGTTGGGTTTTTCATATTCCAAGCCGCAATTGCCGTTTGGCAGTTGGAGTTGGTGAATTATGTCGAACATTATGGATTAACGCGCAAACATTTGGGCGATGGAAAGTATGAACATACCAAGCCGCAACATTCTTGGAATGCCGCACATAAGGTTTCGAATTACTTTTTGCTGAATTTGCAGCGCCATTCGGATCATCATTATAAACCAGATCGGCGATACCCGTTGTTGCAAAATTACGAAGATGACGCCGCGCCGCAATTGCCGCGCAGTTATCCGATCATGACATTTCTGGCAATGATCCCACCTGTTTGGAAACGTGTGATGAACCCGCGCGTGCGTGCGTGGCGTGCACAGTTTTATCCAGAAATCACCGATTGGCATGCCTATAACAAGGCAGAAAACCCGATGCCCAGATAGCAAAAAGCCCCGCCAAAAATAATGGCGGGGAGTTGGGCTAGTATCTTGGGGCGCAAACCCCAAGACGGCGGTAACTGAAAGATCTGTTACGTAAATTTAGGCGGTCATTTCTGCGCGAATTTTTTTGCGCAGCATGTCGATTGGAATGGCTTCGCCACGTTTTTTGAAACACCAATATGTCCAGCCATTACAGCTCGGCGCGCCTTCAAGTGCGGCGCCAACCTGATGGATGGAACCGCGTTGATCATGTGCAATCAACGTGCCATCGGCGCGAATTTTTGCGCTGTGACGGCCATTTAAGGAATAAAGTTGATCCCCTGGTTTCAACATGCCGCGTTCCACAACTTGGCCAAATGGCACACGTGGTTCCGCGCGTTTTGATGTGGAAACCTTGAGCGATTCCGCATCACATTCTTTGATCGCGCTGATGCGTTTTTTCGCAACCTTGCGATAGGCTTCTTCGCGTTCGATCCCAATGAATTTGCGGCCCAGCTTTTTGGCAACCGCACCAGTGGTGCCCGTGCCAAAGAACGGATCAAGGATCACGTCACCCTCATTGGTCGAACCAATAATCACGCGGTGAAGCAATGATTCAGGTTTTTGTGTCGGATGCGCCTTGTCGCCATTTTCGTCCTTAAGGCGTTCATTCCCGTTACAGATTGGCAAAATCCAGTCAGAGCGCATTTGCACACCGTCATTCAATGCTTTGAGAGCTTCATAATTGAATGTTGGTTTTGATTTTTCGGATTTACCCGCCCAGATCATTGTTTCATGTGCGTTGGTTAAACGGACACCACGAAAGTTGGGCATCGGGTTGGTTTTACGCCAGATGACGTCGTTCAAAACCCAGAAACCTGCATCCTGTAACGCGGTTCCGACGCGGAAAATGTTGTGATAGGAGCCAATCACCCATATTGCGCCATTTGGTTTCAGGATGCGGCGCGCAGCCTGAAGCCATGCGCGGGAAAATTCATCGTAAACCTTAAAGCTGTCAAATTGATCCCAATGGTCGTCTACGGCGTCCACTTTGGAATTGTCGGGGCGGTGAAGTTCACCCTTGAGCTGAAGGTTATAGGGGGGATCTGCAAAGATTAGATCAACACTATTTTCCGGTAGCGAATTCATCACATCAATGCAATCGCCATCAATAATCTGGTTTAACGGCAGAGTCTTACTGCCTGTTTTATTTGTATTTTTTACCATGTCTGCCTCGTATTGCGCGTTTTCGCGTCATTGAGGCTAAAATGAGTCAAATAGGATTCTGGGTCAATTCGTTTTTAATTTTGGCGTTACGTTTCAATTGGTTACAAAATTACCCTTACACAAGATATTGTGTATAGGTTTGAACGAACGTCTATGGTGTGGGGTCACGCCCAGATTTCGGAGGCCTAGCTGATGTATTTTTGTCCCATAACCAGCGTTACGTTCCCAACCATAGCCTGGAAATTGTTGCGCCAAATCACCCATCAGACGGTCACGCGTGACCTTTGCGATGATGGATGCCGCCGCAATTGACGCTGATTTTGCGTCACCTTTAACTACTGCCTCAGCATCCATGGACAGGTTAGGAGGAATTTTGTTGCCATCGATCAGCGCAAAATCGGGTGTGCACGCCAGCCCAGCCACCGCACGTTCCATGGCGCGAAAGGTGGCCTGTAATATATTGATGCGATCAATCTCATCGACTTCGACATGAGCGATGCTGATCTGAGCGCAATCATGAATTTCTTCAAACAATGCCTCGCGCCGTTTCGCGCTCAGCTTTTTGGAATCGTTTAATCCAGTGGGAATGTTGTCGGGATCAAGGATCACGGCACAGGCCGTAACTGGCCCCGCCCAAGGGCCGCGCCCGACCTCGTCCACGCCAGCGATTGTTTTGATTGCGGTGTTGGATTGCATCAATGCGGTTTCAATTGAAAAATCTGTCATGAAATCCGCATAGCGTGAAATGCGTGATAAGGATAGGGGCGCCAAATGTGACGCCCCATTTGCCTGTATAGTCTGCCTGTGATTAGCGTTTATGTCCGTGTGCTTTGCGAAAGCCGTGTTCAGCACCATTGCGACAATCATGTTTGTGGCCAAAGTTTTTCACATGTCGCGAGTTGCGCCCATGAACATGATATTCACAACCGGAGCGATTTCCTGGGTGATAATATCCTGGTTTTTGCGGGCGTTGATGTGTGTATCGCGGCGTGGTTGGATATCTGTGTGGTGTCGCCGTGTGATTATTCCGATATACTGGCGCCGCTTGTTTATCGTCGCGTGATTTTTTCGCGATCACTGCAAGCACACCAGCACCCACCAAAAATGCAGCTAGTTTTTCAGAATCACTCGCGGCGCGTGCGGCACTTCCTGCAGTGGTGGTTGCAATAGCGGCGATGATGCCTGCGGTGATGAATGATTTAAAAGTCATATCGTTTCCTTTCGATTTACCTGCTCGGTTTCAATGCAACGCAACGGGTATTGCGCTGTTGTGATAAATGTTGGGCAAAGCAGGATGTCAGGCAATTACGGTCACGTGTTATCGGATATCACACCCCAAATTTGCACGCGTTATTGAATAACGGATCAAAATGCGCCACCTGTTGGGTATGAAATACAAAACATCTATAATCGCGATCGCAACAAGCATCGCCCTGATGGCACCAATGGCAGCATCTGCGGCCTGTTATGCCGATTACAAAGCGAAACGCGCAGGCGAAGATTTGCGTCTTCATTACGGCGTTATTGAACTGTCGGACAATCTGTGCGGTAATCCAAATGCTGCGAAACGTACGATTGAAAATCGTGTGGCACGCGACGGTTGGACGGTATTGCGTGTGATGTCCACATTTGATGAATCAGGGCTTGGCCCACGGCGAAAGGATGCGGGTGAATATTTTCTTAAATACTAAATCGCCCAAGGGCATTGCGCTGATTGGCAGCGGTATCGTGATTGGTTTATTGTTTGTCGCATCGCTGATATTATTCATCAGCCTGCCAGATGCGAATGCATTTAATGATCGGGTGGAACAGATATTTGTGCAAAACGATGCGCTGACCACCACGGAATCGGTGAAATTGTTAGAGGTGTTGGCGCAATCTGGCACGGCGTTTGCAGATGTGTTGCAAGGATATCGTTTTATCATTTTCGTTCTGTTGGTTTTGGCATCAGCATTATTGCTGGCCGCATTGTATTTTTTGCTAAACAATTACGGGTTGGCGCGACGCGTATCCGAAATTGAACGTTCTGGCATTATGATCAACAGCCTGATCATCAATCGCGAAGAACAGGTTGTTTATATCAACAATATGGAATTTGAATTGACCGAGGCGGCATGTGAAACGCTATCTGTGTTGTGCGAAGCGCGTCTGGATGACGAGGTGATGACAGGTGCCGATATGGAGGCAATGATCACCGGTAAAAACAGCATTGATTGCGACGAGGCATCGGGTGCAACGCGCATCAAACGGTTGCGCGATCATTTGGGCAACCAAATCGTAAGTCAGTTATTGATCAAAAACATCAGCCGTAAGGGTTACATCCTGTCCATCGACAAAGATGTTATTCGGATGCTTTAGGGTCCGTTTCATCATCGCGTTTTGGTTCAACAAATTTCGCCAAATTGGCCAAGAACCCCGTGTGAAAATCAGAATTAATTTCAATGGCGCGTTCGATATAGGCCTTGTTTTTTTCGGGTGGAATATTGGGATCCCACAGTTCCGCCAATTCGGCCAATGCGCTACGATCTGATTTGACGAAGCTTTCTGCGGCCATATCGATATCAAACGGCGCCCAGTCCATTTGTTCCAACATATATTTGCTAGCACGAATGGCGCTGTCGAATGTTTCGCGCACGATGTCATTTGCGCCCGCTTGATACAATTCATAAACGTGATTTCGATCGTATGCCCGTGCGATGATATGCACGTTGGGGTTTACCTTTTTCGCGTGTTTCACCAAATTGACTGCGGCCTTTTTATCATCAACTGCAACGATCAAAATCTTTGCCTCGGGAAGGCCTGCGGCGTGCATTAATTCAGGGCGGCTTGGATCGCCAAAATATCCTTTCACACCAAAGCGGCGCATATTATCGATTTGATCAATATGATGGTCAATCACCACGGTTTTAATACCAGCAGCCAGCGCCATACGATTGATTACTTGGCCAAAGCGGCCAATGCCGACGATAATCACTGTGCCTTGCTCGTCAATTTCATCCTGTTCTGGTGCGTGGCTGGTTGATTTGTGTACGGCCAATTTATCAAACAGGATAAACAACAGCGGTGTGAACAACATCGAGAGCGCGACGATCAAGGACAGGGTTTGTGACAATTCAGTTGGGATGACATTGTTCATCACCGTGGTGGATAGCATGACAAATCCAAACTCACCCGCCTGTGCCAGTGACAGTGCAAATAGCAATCGATCACGGCCTCTGATTTTGAACAGAACGGCGAGCACATATAACACCGCACCTTTGATCAACATCACGCCAAGTGTCATACCAATGATGGCAAAGAAATTCCCAAACAACAGCGTGAAATTAATCCCCGCACCCACGGTGATAAAAAACAGGCCGAGCAATAATCCCTTGAACGGTTCAACATCGCTTTCCAACTCGTGGCGAAATTCACTATTGGCCAGAACGACGCCGGCCAAAAATGTACCAAGCGCTGCAGATAGCCCAACCGTTGTCATTAACAACGCAATGCCAACCACCAACAGCAATGCAATTGCGGTGAACATTTCGCGCAAATGTGCCTTTGCAATGAACCGAAATACGGGGCGGGTTAAATAGATGCCCATCAAGATCACCGCAATCACGGCGCCGATGGTGACAAGTGTAACGCCCCATGCGGGCAAACCATCGGTTAGGCTTAGCGCGCCACCATGATCACCACCATGTGTACCCGCATTGTGCAAATCTGGGAGCGCCAGCAGTGGCACCAATGCCAACATCGGGATCACTGCGATATCTTGGGACAGCAATACAGAAAACGCAGAACGCCCACCCTTGGCATTCATCAATGATTTTTCATTCAGTGTTTGCACAACAATCGCGGTGGACGACAATGAAAATGTTAAACCAATGGCAAGGCTGATCGACCAAACCTGCCCAAGCGCGAGACATGCGCCCATAATTGAAAGCGTGGTTAACGCCACTTGTAACCCACCCAACCCGATCAATCTGTGGCGCATATCCCATAATGCGCGTGGTTCCAATTCCAGACCAACTACAAACAACATCATCACAACGCCAAATTCAGCGAAATGTTGCAAATCCTGCGTTTCCGATCCAACAAGGCCGAGCACGGGGCCGATTAAAACGCCAGCAATCAAATACCCCAAGACCGAACCAAGCCCGGCACGTTTTGCCAGTGGCACCGCGATACATGCCGCAGCGAGGTAAATAGTTGCTTGTAGTAGGAAAATATCCATGCCGCTTGGTTCCTTGTTTTGATGCCATCTTAACGTGAGCAAAATCAGAAACAAAGCGATATGCATTTGTGAATGGATATGAACCTGTTCCAGCCTGATATGGCTTGCGAGGGTGTGGTTTTTTCGCCTATTGCCTGAGTATTTTATATCTGATAAATATACTCAGGAATTATTGAAATCGGTAAGAATCCATAATGTCTGCTTTGTTGAAATACGAACAACCCGTTGCACGCGAAATCGTTGAACATGGTTTTGCGGGCGATGAACTCGCGTTCCTTAACAAGCTGCGGTTAACCGCAATGCGCTGTCGTAGCTCTGCGCGGCTTGATATGTTTGAGGCATGTCGATTGGTCATGAATGTAGATGGGCAAAACCATGATATCGTGATCGAAGCATTGCTGCGCACCATGTATCAAGGGTTGAATAAAACGCCTGTGTTTTTGTCACCAAGTTCAGAAGAATTGTCATTTGATGAATCTTGGTTGCTGCGTTGTGTTTGTGGTTTGAGGGACAAGGATTACGGATCGGTACGGTTTTTGATCGCGCGTCGCGTGGCGCAACCTTATCAGCGTTCTATGGCGTTTTTGATAGAAAAAGTGTCCGAGTGTTTAACTCAAGTTTAGAATCATTCTAAAAACATTGGACATTTGATTTTGCTTTGGTATGGTTGCCAGAAGGAAGCCAGCCAAACGCCAGCCACCTATTTTCACAAAAATTTGGGATAATCAGAATGGCACAAACAGCAACAGCACTGAATTCATCAGCGAAACAAGCAATCGCAGAGGCGCTTAATCAATGCGTCGCTGAAACTTGTGTGACAACAATGTTAGCACAGAATTTCCATTGGAACGTCAAAGGCATGGCCTTTGGTCCATTGCATGATCTGTTTCAAAAAATGTACGAAGATCACTTTGTCGCCCAAGACGATTTGGCAGAACGCATTCGTGCGCTTGGTGAATATGCCGAAGGAACACTTGCCGGCATGATCGAACGATCCAAAGTGAGCGAACAGTCGGGCAAAGCATCAGATGTTGAAATGATCAAAATGATGTTGGATGCCCAAGAAACCTTGGCCGCAACCATCGGTGGTGCGGGGCAAATCGCAGCCGAAGCAGGTGACACGCTCACAGAAGATTTGTGTATCGCACGTGGTCAAACACATGAAAAATTCGCCTGGTTTTTGCGTTCACACCTAGGCTAGCGGATTTGGCGAACCCTTTTTGCGGCACTTCTTATCATAGGCTTCGCGCCAGTGAGAGAATTGCCCCAATTGGGTTTGCTGCACAACCAACATTTCAATAAACGCAATTTGGTGTTTGGGCTTTTTAAGATTTTTAAGCAGCGATTTTTGCGCTTTGGTCATTGAACAAGCAATACAGTGTCCTTGGCGTTTGTATTTACAAACATCGACACAGGGCGAAGGTACCTTTGGCATTATTAATAGCCTACTTGGTTAAGATGAGCTTGTTTTGCCGCGTTTTGCGCAACGTATATACCTGACCATCAAGCACAAGATGTGCCGTGTTCAGATCGCCCAGCACTTGGTCAACGTCATAGGTCGGGACATTGCTTTGATCGAGCGGTATTTCTTTTAACTGCAAATTTTGCGCGTGTTCGCTCATAAGATTTTCCCACCTATCGATCTGTGTTGTTGATGGTTTCATTATCTGACTAAATTTATCGGAATAGTCAATATTATTACTTGATAAATTTACTTGGTTAAGCGTTGCAGCGCGATAATCTGCTTAGAATGTAATTTGGAATTGGAAATTCTGGTGACCCCGGCAGGATTCGAACCTGCAACCTGCCCCTTAGGAGGGGGCTGCTCTATCCAGTTGAGCCACGGGGCCATGCACTGCAAAAGCCACATCAAAAACAAATTTGCAACCCGCTTGTCGTTGGTGCGTATCGCTTTTACAAGCGAGGGATGGAAAATGCTGTTGAAATTTTGGATGATTTTTTAACCCAACAGGGTGTCATTGACGCGGGTATGAAATGGCAGATCCAAACGGGTGGGCGTACTAACCATGTTTGGCATCTGCGTGGGGCGAGTTGTGAATTAGTCTGTAAACTATATAACCACGGTCAAGACAATCCATTGTTTGCGAATACGCCAGCGGCAGAATTTGCGTGTTTACAGCATCTTGATGGACTTGGTGTCGCGCCGAGCCCACACGCATTTGTTGAAACGCCGCTTGGGCAGGTGTTGTTGTATTTTTATGTCAAAGGCGAAATTTGGCAGCGCAACGCGCGATGTGTAGCGGAATTATTGGGGCGGGTTCATAGCGTGAATCCACCCAATATATTGCGCCATATCGCGGGCGGTGTGGACACAATTATTGCCCAGACCAACGGAATTTTGGAACGGTTGGACAAAGCCACTGCAAGCGGGTTGTTGGCCCAACAACCATGCATCGCATCCGTGGAAGAGGTTCCTGCACGGTTCATTCATACGGATGTTGTTACGGCTAATCTGATCGAAGGAGAAAAAGGTTTATGTCTGATTGATTGGCAATGCCCCGCAATCGGTGATCCAATTGTGGATATGGCAATGTTTTTGTCACCCGCCATGCACCATATTTATGGTTCATCTGCGCTGGGCGCTGATGAACAGTTGGCGTTTTTGGCGGGGTTTGATGCGGCGCAGGTGGACAGATATAAACGGCTCGCCCCCCTGTATCATTGGCGTATGGCGGCATATTGTGCGTGGCGTGCGCAAAATGGTGATGCGGGTTATGGCGATGCGGCGCAGGCGGAATTGGATGCGCTAGAATTGGTGTAACACCCACGCGAAAATAACGGCGGTTGCCCCGCCCGCGGCGAATAATAACAGTTGTGATCGCTTGCTTTGCTTTGCTGGTTTTGGTTCGGGCTGTGTATTTCGCTGCAAAATGCCCTCGACAATTTCTGGCAGGCGTGGACCAAAGCGAGAGAGAACCCGCGCTGTTTTTGCCAAATCTTTTGCCATGGCGCGTGGGCCAAGGTGTTCTTTGATGTAATTTTCTACCTCGGGGCGGGCGACGGTCCAGATATTAAGGTCGGAATCCAATGATCGTGCGACACCTTCAACCACAACCATCGTGCGTTGAAGCAAAATTAATTCGGTGCGCGTTTCCATGCCAAACCGTTCGGTCACATCAAACAGGTGGGACAACAGTTTTGCCATTGAAATTTGTTCTGCACCTTGGCCAAAAATCGGTTCGCCTACGGAACGCAATGCCTGTGCGAATGCATCAACGTCTTGGTCGGCGGGAACATACCCTGCCTCAAAATGCACCTCGGCAACGCGTTTATAATCCTTACGAATAAAACCCATGAGAATTTCCGCGTAAACGCGACGAGTGTATTCATCGATGCGCCCCATGATGCCAAAATCAAGCGCGATCAAATCGCCATTGGGCGCTAGTTTTAAATTGCCCTGATGCATGTCGGCATGAAAAAACCCATCACGCAGCGCATGGCGCAAAAACATTTGAATGATGCGTGCGCCGAACTCTTTTAAATCGACGCCAGATGCTTGCATTGCGGGTAAATTGCCAACGGAAATCCCATTTGCCCAATCAAGCGTCATGACAGTGCGCCCGGATTCTTCCCATTTTACGGTTGGAACATAAAACCCATCGTCTTTTTCGGTATTGGCGGCGAATTCGGCGGCGGCCGATGCCTCCATGCGCAAATCAAGTTCACCTTCGACCACGGAATCAAAATGTTCGATCACGGCCTTGGGGCGTAGGCGGCGCGAAGCAGGGGAGAGCAATTCAACCATGCCAGCGCCAAAATAAAACGCATCAATATCGCGGCGAAATGCGCGTTCCACATCTGGGCGCAACACCTTGACCGCGACGCGCTGACCATTGGATGCCAAAACGGCGTCATGCACTTGGGCAATGGAAGCCGCGGCAATTGGTTCGGAAAAGTTGGTGTAAATATCATCCAGTTTTGCGCCAAGTTCATGTTCGATTTCGGCAATGGCCGCCGATTGGGCAAAGGGTGGTAAGCTGTCTTGTAACACTTTCAGCTCGTCGGCCATTTCAACACCCACCACATCAGGGCGCGTGGACATCAATTGCCCAAATTTTATGTAGGCAGGGCCAAGTGCCGTGATGGCGCGCAACATTGGTGGTTGGCTTAAATCCCCGCGCAGCCCCAGCGGTTTAAAAGGCCAGCCCAGAACACGTGCAGCAATGCGAACGCTTGGCGGCACATCCAGTTTTTCCAAAACGATTTTCATCGCACCGGTACGTTCAAACGTGGCACCCGTGCGGATTAGACGCCAAATATTATGAGGGCCGCGCATCTAAATTTTCCACCCCGAATGCAAACAGGCAATGCCAAGCGACAGGTTGCGATATTTCGCGTTTTCAAAACCGCCATCGCGGATCATTTGCAAAAATGTATCTTGGTCGGGGAATTGACGAATGCTTTCAACCAGATATTGATAGCTGTCCGCATCATTGGCGATGATTTTACCCATCGGTGGAATGATGTTGAACGAATAACGATCATAGGCCCATTGCATCGCAGGATTTGGAATTTGGCTAAATTCCAGCACCATCAACCGACCACCTGGTTTGAGAACACGATAAGCCTCGTTAATCGCTTCTTGTGGACGGGTGACGTTTCGAATGCCAAAGCTGATTGTGTAAACGTCAAAAGTATTGTCATCAAACGGGAGATCCATCGCATCACCGCATACCCAATCCAAATGATTGGCCATATCGGCGGCCTCGGCACGGGTGCGGCCAGCATCCAACATACTTTGGGTCATATCAAACACGGTGGCATGTGCGTTTGGCGCACGTTTTAGGAACCGAAACGAAATATCGCCCGTACCACCTGCAACATCCAAGAGTTTTTGCCCATTACGTGGGGCAAGCCAATCCATCATCGCATTTTTCCACAAACGATGAATACCCAGTGACATTGCATCGTTCATCACATCATATTTGGATGCAACATTTGAAAACACGCCATGCACCATGCCCGCCTTTTCCGATTCATCCACGGTTTTAAAACCAAAATGCGTTGTGTTTTTTGAGGCTGTCATAATGAACTTTCTCTTATCGTCTGTGTCGTCTTTATATAATGCGTTTCATAAGATAAACATGCGTCACCTCAGCCCAAGGAAAAACAGTGCCCGAATTACCAGAAGTCGAAACCGTGCGCCGTGGGTTGGAACCCACGATGGTAGGGCGTGTGATTGCGCGCGCCGACATTCGCCGCCCGAATTTGCGTTGGGCATTTCCTGAAAACATGGCCGTGCGTTTAACGGGAAAACGTGTGGAACGATTGCGCCGTCGTTCGAAATATATCCTGTGTGATTTGGACAGCGGTGAAACTTTGTTGATCCATCTGGGCATGTCAGGGCGGATGACGATTGCACCACTGGATGGTGCGGCGGGTGATATATTGGGTGATTTTCATCACCTACATCCAACCCCTGCTAAACATGATCATGTGGTTTTGGATATGGATGATGGTACGCGCATTACATTTAATGACGCGCGCCGATTTGGTGCGATGGATTTGTTGGATACAAAAACCGCCGAGAATCACAAACTGTTGGCCAGCATTGGCCCCGAACCATTGGGGAATCATTTTGACGGTGATTATCTGGCGGCGCGGTTGAAATCCAAAAACACACCGATCAAAACCGCATTGTTGGATCAAAATATTGTTGCAGGGCTTGGCAATATATATGTGTGTGAAACATTGTGGCGCACGGGCATTGCGCCCACACGCAAAGCGGGGACGCTGTCAAAGAAACGTGTGGCAAGTTTGGTGCCCGCGATTCGTGATGTTTTAACAGAGGCGATTGCCGCGGGTGGCTCCAGCTTGCAAGATCACCGCCAAACCAATGGTGAACTTGGTTATTTTCAACATTCATTTGCGGTTTACGGGCGCGAGGGTGAGCGATGCCGAAACGATGGCTGCGGTCATAATATAAAACGTATTGTACAGTCTGGGCGATCAAGTTTTTATTGTCCGTCTTGCCAACGTTAGGGCAGAGCATAAAAAAGAGTCATTGGAGAGTTGACTCTGTTTCTTTTCGCGCCTAGAAGGCCGCTTCATCTTTCGTAATCCGACAAGATCAGGAAATTCACATGGCCAACACGGCACAATCAAAAAAACGCGCACGCCAAGCAGAGCGTCGCACCGAAGTAAACAAAGCACGCCGTTCGCGTATTCGTACTTTCTTGCGTAAAGTAGAAGAAGCGATCACAGGTGGTGACCAAAAGGTTGCACAAGAAGCTTTGAAAGCAGCACAACCAGAAATCATGCGTGGCGTGACCAAGGGTGTAATGCACAAAAACACAGCATCGCGTAAAATGTCGCGTTTGACTGCACGTGTAAAAGGTTTGGGAGCGTAAGCAACCAAACACAACTGCTCGCGCAGTTGTTATGCACTACAGAATTTGAAACGAGACCTTTGGGTCTCGTTTTTTTATGACAGTTTTGTGAATGTTCTGTTTTTGGACCCGTTGCCCGAATCCGTATCGGCGGTTTATGTTGCGGTACTCGTCATATTTACCGCCTGTTAATATGACCTCTATGAAAATTTTACATGTGAAAGTGGCCCCTCATCGGGTGTCGCTGCGTAAGCCGTGGAAATTTAAAAAATTGTTAAATTTCAATTAATTATGCCTTTTTGGCACAGTTCCGATTCTTTGCGCTGTCAACAGATAAGAGTCGTTGAAATGCGAATTGTATCAGGGCTAGTTTCGCTGAGTGATTCAATTTCAAGCTTAGCGAGGGAACATTTAAAAAATGACAAATATTGAAAATGTTGACCCAGCAGAAACATGGAATGGACTTCAAAAAGACAACACTGCCGTATTGGTTGACGTGCGTACACGTGCCGAATGGGGCTTTGTTGGCATTCCTGATTTGTCCCAATTGAATCGCCAACCATTCCTTATTGAATGGAAAGAGTATCCGATGATGAACACCAATGAGGCGTTCGCATCAGAGTTGCTGGAAAAACTGGATGGCGCTGCGCCGTCCAAGATATATTTCTTGTGTCGATCAGGTGCCCGTTCAATGGCGGCTGCTAATCTGATGAGCGAAATTTTCGCAACACAAGGGCAGGCAACACAATGCATCAATGTGGCTGAAGGATTCGAGGGTGATCTTGATTCTGATGGGCATCGTGGAAATATGAACGGCTGGAAAGCACGGGGGTTGGACTGGCGCCAATCCTAAGGTCTGACAGAAATTTGGGGTAATATGGGAACTGACATTTGGGGAACGATCCAATCCAAGCTCAACCAAGAGTTTGGACAGGACGCTTATACGAATTGGATTAAGCCGCTTACGCTTGTGTCAACTGACGCACGCGTCGCGGTGTTGCAAGCGCCAACGGCATTTATCGGCAATTGGGTTGCGCGCAACTACGGCGATCGCATTGTTGCATTGTTTGTCGGCGAAGGTGTGAGTGTTGAACGGTTGGAGTTTAAAACTGGCATGATCAATCGCACCGTTGCAGAGAACGTGGCAACACCAGTTGTCACAAAAACACCCGTACCAGCGGTTAGCCGTAATAAAACAGGCTTACCAGGTGCAAAGTTAGATTCGCGCTGCACGTTCGATACGTTTGTGGTGGGCAAGCCAAACGAATTGGCACATGCGGCTGCGCGGCGCGTCGCCGAAGGTGGCCCCGTAAGCTTTAACCCGCTGTTTTTGTATGGTGGGGTTGGATTGGGTAAAACCCATTTGATGCATGCCATCGCGTGGGAAATTCAGGAACGTAACCCACAAGCCAAGGTTTTATATCTGTCCGCTGAACAGTTCATGTATAAATTTGTTCAAGCATTGCGATTCAAAGACACAATCAGTTTCAAAGAAATGTTTCGTTCGGTTGATGTATTGATGGTTGATGATGTGCAATTCATTGCCGGCAAAGATTCCACACAGGATGAATTTTTCCACACGTTCAATGCATTGATTGATCAGAACAAACAAATCATCCTGTCCGCCGATCGCGCCCCTGGCGAAATCGAAGGTCTGGAAGAGCGTATTAAATCGCGACTTCAATGGGGGTTGTGTGTTGATCTGCATCCAACAGATTACGAATTGCGCTTGGGTATTTTGCAATCAAAGGCGGAACAACAGATGTTGTTAAACCCAAATGTTGAAATCGCCGATGGTGTATTGGAATTTGTGGCTCATCGTGTTTCATCTAATGTGCGCGTGCTGGAAGGCGCATTAATCCGTTTGTTCGCGTTTGGCTCTTTGGTCGGGCGGCAGGTCACATTGGATATGGCAACGGAATGTTTGGCGGATATTCTGCGCGCATCCGATAAAAAAGTTACGGTAGATGAAATCATCCGCAAGGTTACGGATCACTACAATATCCGTATGACAGATATGCTGTCACCACGCCGTGCGCGTTCGGTTGCGCGCCCGCGTCAAATGGCGATGTATCTAGCGAAAAAGCTGACCAGCAAGAGCCTGCCTGAAATTGGGCGCCGATTTGGTGGCCGCGATCATACCACTGTTATTCATGCAGTGAAAAAAATCGAAGAATTGCGTTCAGTTGACAACCAAATCGCCGAAGATTTGGAACTGTTACGCCGTATGCTAGAGGCCTAAATTTCATCAAATTTCGAATTCATAACGGCGCTGCATATTGTGGCGCTGTTTTCTTTTGCATGATACCTTTGCAACACGCGCAAAAATATGCAAATACACTTGCAACAAACGGGGAATTGCGACAGGTTAAACAGCCACGCAAACAGGAGATTTTTTCATGAAAGTCAGCATCGAACGCAGCGCATTGCTGAAAGCCATGTCACAGGCACAATCTGTTGTGGAACGCCGCAACACCATTCCAATTTTGGCAAATGTTCTGATCGAAGCTGAAGGCAACGATATTTCATTTCGCGCAACTGATCTGGATATCGAAGTGGTAGACAAGGTTTCTGGCATGGTTGAACGCGCTGGTGCGACAACGGTTGGTGCGCATACGTTGCACGAAATTGTGCGCAAATTGCCAGACGGTGCGATGGTGGAATTATCGGACGATGGCACATCTGGACGTTTGGATGTGATTGCTGGTCGATCAAACTTTTCGCTGGCGACATTGCCCCGCGAAGATTTCCCCGTGATGGCAACATCTGAATATGCGTGTAATTTTGCGGCACCTGCTGCGGTGTTACGCCGCCTGTTTGATAAATCAAAATTTGCAATTTCAACGGAAGAAACACGTTACTATTTAAACGGTGTTTATATGCACGCATCCGATGGTGATAGTGGCAAAGTATTGCGTTGCGTTGCCACCGATGGCCACCGTTTGGCGCGTATCGATGCGCCATTGCCAGATGGTGCCGCCGATTTGCCAGGTGTGATTGTGCCGCGCAAAACCGTTGGTGAGATGCGCAAATTGTTGGAAGACGACGATATGGAAATTGCCGTATCAGTGTCTGAAACAAAAATTCGCTTTGCAACACCTGAAATCACACTGACATCCAAGGTCATCGATGGATCGTTCCCTGATTACACACGCGTCATCCCCCAAGGCAACACGCGCCGCATGGAAGTGGATGCCGCAGAATTTGCACAGGCCGTGGATCGTGTATCAACGGTTTCATCTGAACGATCACGCGCGGTTAAATTGACCATGGAAGAAGATCGGTTGATACTGTCCGTAAACGCACCTGACAGTGGTGCCGCAGAAGAAGAAGTCGTGGTGGCATACGGAGATGAGCGTTTGGAAATCGGGTTCAACGCGAAATACCTGTTGGAGATCGCAGGCCAAGTTGATCGCGAAAACGCGGTGTTTATGTTTAATTCCAGCGGTGATCCAACCTTGATGCGCGAAGGCAATGACGAAAGCGCAGTCTATGTTGTGATGCCGATGCGGGTCTAACACTTGGCGCATCTTGCGGTTCGTCAACTTACGCTTTCGCATTTTCGATCGCATAAACGGGCAGTCATCGAAACCGATGGCCGCCCGATTGCCATTTATGGCCCAAACGGCGCAGGCAAAACCAATATACTAGAGGCGATTTCGATGTTGTCGCCAGGGCGCGGATTGCGCCGTGCGAAAACAGCGGAACTTGCGCGTGTGCCTGAAACTGTGGGGTGGAAGGTTAGCGCGATTTTGGACAGCCTTGGTCATTCGCACGAACTGGAAACATCGTTTATGGGCGAGGGATCGCGCAGTGTTTCGATTGATGGGAAATCAGCACCACAAATCGCATTGGGCCGTTTGGCGCGCGTTGTTTGGTTGGTGCCGGTGATGGATCGCCTGTGGATCGAGGGTGCGGACGGGCGGCGGCGATTCTTGGATCGTCTTGCCATGAGCTTCGAGCCATCACACGGTGAACAGACATTGATCTACGAACGCGCCATGCGAGAACGCAATCGGATGTTAAAGGATGGGATCACGGATCCATCATGGTATGGAGCGGTTGAAACGCAAATGGCCGATGCGGGTGCGCAAATTGCACAAAACCGATTGCAAACCATCACGCGAATTTCTGTGGCGCAGGATAGTGCAACAACCGGCTTTCCCGCTGCGAAGCTTACACTTGTGAATGGCGATAATGCGCAGATATTCGAAACCGCGAATGATTTGCGCGATGCATTTGCGGATGGGCGCAGGCGGGATATGCAGGCGGGGCGCACATTGGTCGGACCTCATCGCGATGATCTGAACGCGATTTACGCTGCCAAAGACGTGCCCGCCGCACAGTGTTCCACGGGTGAACAAAAGGCATTGTTAGTCAGTTTGATATTGTCCAACGCGCGTGCGTTGGCACAAGATTTCGGAGCGGCCCCGATCATATTGCTTGATGAGGTCGGCGCACATTTAGATGCAGATCGGCGCGCAGCACTCTATGACGAGATTTGCGCATTGGGTGCACAGGCATGGATGACGGGCACAGGTGCGGAATTGTTTGACTCTTTGGGAAATAGGGCGAAATATCTGATGGTAGATGACGGCGCAACCAGCGCCATCCACCCAATGCCCTAGAGAAAGGCCAAAACAATGACACCGCAACGGATATCGATGGTGACGCTGGCCGTAAAGAATTTGAAAAAATCGCGCAAGTTTTATAAAAAGCTTGGCTTTGAAGAAGCCGAAGGTGGCAATGATCAAATTGCCTTTTATAAATTGGGCGGACAGTTTTTTTCACTGTATTCGCGCGACGCGTTGACCAAGGATTTGTGTATGCCTGTGCATGGACGATCAACGGGGGGCATTTCATTAGCAACGAATTATACTTCGCGCGAAGAGGTCGACGCCGCATACGCACGCGCGGTAGAGGCGGGCGCAATTATCGTCACCGAACCAACTGAGGTTTTCTGGGGTGGTTATTCCGGTAATTACGCAGATCCCGATGGGCATTTGTGGGAAGTGGCGCATAATCCGTTTTGGACATTGGATGAAAACGGACTGGTGACAGGCGATCCATGAGTATTTCATTAGCGCAGCTCGCGCTTTATGCTGGTGCGCTCTTTATTCTGTTTATCACGCCTGGCCCCGTATGGGTCGCCGTGATTGCGCGCGCCGTATCGGGTGGCACAAAATCGGCGGTGCCGCTGGCGTTTGGCGTCGCACTTGGTGATGTGCTCTGGCCGGTACTGGCGTTGTTTGGGGTGGCATATCTGGTTTCAATTTATGCGGATGCGATGATCGTGTTGCGGTATTTCGCGGCTGTTTTATTATGCGCTATGGGTGCGGCGTTGGTGCGTTGGCCAAGCAAGGTGCTAAGCGCTGATATGCGGTTAACGTCGCCTGGCATGTGGGCCGGTTTTTTGGCAGGGTTTGCCGCCGTGATCGCAAACCCAAAGGCAATGTTGTTTTACATGACATTATTGCCGAGCTTTTTCGATTTCAAACAAATAACCAAATGGGATATGGCGGCGATTTGCGTGGCATCGTTCATTGTCCCACTGTTGGGCAACCTGACGTTGGCGATGTTTGTGGGGAGAATGCGTCAATTTTTGGCGTCACCAGATGCGGTGCGCCGCACCAATATTGGGGCGGGAATAGCATTGATTTTGGTGGGCGTTGTGATCGCACTGACCTAACGCAAAATCTTGTGTCATTCGCGTGACAAGCCTGTTCAAAACTGCTATATTTTGCGCAAATAGAGACGGGAAAAACAAATGTCCGAAGAGCAGACGAATCCAGAAGAATATGGCGCGAATTCTATCAAAGTTCTCAAGGGCTTAGAGGCTGTTCGTAAACGCCCTGGTATGTATATCGGTGATACCGATGATGGGTCTGGTTTGCACCATATGGTTTACGAGGTCGTTGACAACGGTATCGACGAAGCCTTGGCTAAACATGCGGATTTTGTTTCTGTCACAATTCACGAAGACGAAAGCATTTCGGTGCGTGATAACGGGCGCGGTATTCCCGTGGGTATTCACGAAGAAGAAGGTGTTTCCGCCGCTGAAGTTATTATGACTCAACTTCACGCCGGTGGTAAGTTCGACAGCAATTCATACAAGGTATCTGGTGGTTTGCACGGCGTTGGTGTTTCTGTTGTGAACGCGCTGTCTGACTGGTTGGAATTGAAAATTTGGCGTGATGACAAGGTTCATATCGCTCGTTTCGAACATGGCGATACGGTGAAACACCTAGAGGTTATCGGTGACGCACATGGCGAAACGGGAACCGAGGTACGTTTCATGGCCTCTACCCAAACATTTTCCAACCGCGAATATTCATTCAAAATCTTGGAAAACCGTCTGCGTGAATTGGCGTTTTTGAATTCTGGTGTGCGCATTATTTTGCGTGACGAACGCCCCAGTGAATCCTTGGAAACCGAATTGTATTATGAGGGCGGCGTCAAGGAATTCGTACGGTTCCTTGATCGTTCAAAATCCGCGGTTATCGAAGACCCAATTTATGTGGTTGGTGAAAAAGACGACATCACGGTCGAGGTCGCGATGTGGTGGAATGACAGTTATCATGAAAATGTTTTGCCATTTACCAATAACATCCCACAACGTGATGGCGGCACACATATCGCGGGATTCCGCGGTGCGTTAACGCGTACGATCAATAACTATGCCGCGTCATCTGGTATAGCCAAAAAGGAAAAGGTTTCCTTTACTGGTGATGATGCACGCGAAGGTTTGACATGTGTTTTGTCGGTCAAAGTTCCCGATCCAAAATTCAGCTCGCAAACCAAAGACAAATTGGTGTCATCAGAAGTACGACCAGTGGTTGAGAGCCTGATGAATGAAAAGCTGTCTGAATGGTTTGAAGAAAATCCAGCCAACGCCAAAGAAATCGTTTCCAAAATTATCGAGGCAGCATTGGCCCGCGAAGCAGCGCGCAAGGCGCGTGATCTAACGCGGCGCAAAACTGCGTTTGGTGGTACATCATTGCCAGGTAAGCTGGCAGATTGTCAGGAACGCGATCCGGCCAAATCTGAACTGTTCATAGTGGAGGGTGACTCCGCTGGTGGTTCGGCGAAACAGGGGCGTTCGCGTGAAAACCAAGCGGTACTGCCGCTGCGTGGTAAAATCCTAAATATTGAACGTGCGCGTTTTGATAAAATGCTGTCGTCTGAACAAATCACCAACCTGATCACGGCGATGGGTACGGGCATCGGGCGCGATGAATTTGATATTTCAAAGCTGCGCTATCATAAGATCGTCATTATGACGGATGCGGATGTTGACGGTGCGCATATTCGAACGTTGTTGCTCACGTTCTTTTTCCGCCAGATGCCTGAATTGATTGACGGTGGCTATCTTTATATCGCGCAACCGCCGCTCTACAAAGTGGCGCGTGGCAAATCAGAAGTGTACCTCAAAGATCAAACCGCGCTTGATGATTTCTTGATTGAACAAGGGATCGATGGTGCGTCTTTGATGCTCGAAGATGGGAGTGTCATCACGGGTGCCGATCTGGCGCGTGTTGTGGATGAGGCACGAAATGCGCAATTTGTTTTGAACGCATATCCAACCCATTACGATCGCGAAATTTTGGAACAAGCCGCGATTTCAGGTGCCTTTGTCGAAGGACGTATTGATGCGGATATCCAAGGTGTCGCCGATGGCGTTGCCGCACGTTTGGACAAAGTCAGCCTTGAATATGAAAAGGGTTGGGCAGGGCGCCAAACCCAAGATCACGGTATCCGCCTAAGCCGCATTTTGCGCGGTGTCGAAGAAAGCCATACATTAGATGGCAAATGCATACGATCAGGAGAGACGCGCCGCATGGGTGGCATGACGCAAGCATTGCAAGAAATCTACGGCGGTCGTGCAAAACTGAATCGCAAAGATAAATCTGTTGATATTCACGGCCCGCTTGGTCTGTTACGGATCATTCTGGAAGAAGGTGAAAAAGGTCTGAGCCTGCAACGCTACAAAGGATTGGGGGAAATGAACCCTGATCAATTGTGGGAAACCACGCTTGACCCAGAGGCACGCACATTGCTGCAGGTTAAGGTCGCAGATTTGGCGGACGCGGATGATCTGTTTACAAAATTGATGGGTGATGTGGTGGAGCCACGCCGCGAGTTCATCCAACAAAACGCATTGTCAGTGGAAAACCTAGATTTTTAAATTTGTGTAGGATTGCCCATAATGTTTCGCGATACCCATAAGTTTTCGCGAAACACCCATAATATTTCGTTTTGGGGTTTTGGGTGCTTTCATCAACTCGGAAAAAAGCGTGAAATAAGAGCATCTTTTTTCCGAGTATTCTAATTGTTTCAATGTTTTTTTGCAAGCTGAGGATGGAAAGTGGTTTCTTTCGTCTCGATCATTGATACGACCCAGCACTTAATTGAATTTACCATTCAGAAAATGTAAGAACATCCTCCAATAGGTGTAGTTCAACGTCCCCGGCTAACTGTTCGGACCAAAATTTATTTCTAAGTTTGTAGCTGCCAGAACCCAGCCAATCGACTACTTTAAGGTTTTTATCTGAGCGTTGTTGCGAAATAATCCGGTTTAAGTGAGTATCGTTCCCAGAGTACCCGAAAAGGACAATCTCGCCACTCTCCTCAATGGCCATCTGGAGAAACTCCCAATAAATGCTCAACACTTCGGAGGAGGCGATAATCTTGGGTTTTTGCGTGAAGTGGCTTAGTACAATATGTCTTCCACATTGTTGAGGTAAAGAGCGCCTCTTAATAGTAGATTCAAGAATTTTTTAGGCACCGCTCCAGATTTACCGACAAACAAAGGGCTTCCGTGTAAATGAAGATACCAGCCGCCAAAATTTTTCTTCCTAAACAAATTTTTTCGATCAAACTTTGACTCAACGAATCCGTCAAAAAGGACTGGATCTATGCCGTCAAGAAGCCCCGAGCTTCGAAGGCTTTCGGAAAGCAAATCATCGTAATTTAAGGTAGCTACATGAGATTCCGTATCTGTCTAACGTCAGCACCTTTGGGACATACCTGAGCATTTGAATAATGGAGGATTTCTGGTTCATCTTAACAATTAGGAGTTAAGCATGACAAAGAAATCAGGGCAGTCGAAAGCGGCTGCAGAT
>NZ_BMZF01000001.1 GCF_014652655.1 Paramylibacter ulvae | reverse complement strand
TTATCTGCAGCCGCTTTCGACTGCCCTGATTTCTTTGTCATGCTTAACTCCTAATTGTTAAGATGAACCAGAAATCCTCCATTATTCAAATGCTCAGGTATGTCCCAAAGGTG
Organism: Paramylibacter ulvae; assembly: GCF_014652655.1. Classification (GTDB taxonomy): domain Bacteria; phylum Pseudomonadota; class Alphaproteobacteria; order Rhodobacterales; family Rhodobacteraceae; genus Amylibacter; species Amylibacter ulvae. The sequence continues at coordinate 972,910 of NZ_BMZF01000001.1, read as the reverse complement.
CTGACGTTAGACACGTTTGGTTGTGGCGACACCTAAAAACCAATCTCTAAACGTACCTGAACCAAAAAACGACTTATCGGTGTATAAAGACTTGGCGGAAATTTTGCACATATGCAAACAACGGATGGATAAGCAAAAAACTGTCTCTCCACCGAGTCCATATCAATTGGATACGCCACTAAACAATCTTATACGCGAGTGCTTCGGTCTTTGGTCGGAACAATCCTCTGCTTATGGGATTCACTTTAATAGCGTATCAGGACAATATGGTGGTGAATTTTACGAGTTTGTTAAGGCCTTGTTTGAGCACTATTTTCCAAAATCAGCTTACCAAAGCGACCAAGCACTTGGGAAAAGAATAAAGCGGGTTATGAATGCCCGACGTGGGAAAGACATTGGCTGACACATTTGTGCCCTCCAGTGTACCTTTGCTTATGAACGGATAACGCTGCATTTTCCTCTACATGATAAATGAGGAAAAACACATGCAACATCATACACTAAATTCGGACGTTTCCGCATTGGTAAACGAGCGCGAAGCCGCGTCCATTCTTTGCTACTCTGTTCGCGCTTTGCAAAATTGGCGTCACCGTGGTGGCGGGCCTGACTTTGTAAAAGTGTCGGCCCGCTCTATTCGCTATCGCCGCGTCGATCTGGACGCTTGGGTTGCGGCGCGAACTGTGTCGAACACTTCACAGACAATCTAATCCAATTCAGTTTTGCCTTTGCGGGCTTGGCAGCACCGCAAGGGATTTTGGGGCCGATTGGTTCTAAACAGGGCGCGAGATCACTTGCGAACTCGCGCCCTTTCTATGTCTGCCGATAACTTAATGGAAAGGAATTCCACATGACGAAAACACCAATATACAAGTTCCGACTGGGGCTAATCACCGCGACAATCTGGGAAAACGACAATTTCTATTCTGTCGACATGACCCGCTCTTACAAAAACAGCGAAGGCCAGTGGCAAAACACCACAAGCTATTCCCATGCAGACCTTTTGAACTTGGCTAAATGCGCCGAACGCGCTGAAAACTGGATCGCGAGAAAATCAAATGTATCTTAATCAATCAACTTATTTGGCCCCGACTCGGCCCCAAAACATAAGCTGCCCTGCCAGCGGCACTTATGCGTTCAAATCTCACCCAACTGATACCGATAATTCGGTAAGGGGGGTGATTGTAGCACCCCCCTCTGGAAATACACCCGACATTCCAAATATGACAATTTTACACCAAGGCTTTGATACCCTCGCCCTTGCGATTGAAGCAAACATTGGGCCAGAACTTCACGCCTATCTTGAAATTGAAAAGACCCGCGCTGACAAAGAGCGGCGCGATGTTTTGATCAATTACAATGGCATTGAAATGCTGCTCAAACCACATGGCGGCAATGGATATAGCTACATTGCCAGCGGCGGCCCAGATGGTGCGACATGGTTTTTCAAGAAACCCAACGCCAAAGACAAATGGGGCATTCGTTTATCCTTTGGTTCTTTCTTTATGGCGCTGCATGGCGTTCATGCGGCAAAGGCACATTGTGAGCATGTCATGGAATGTCTTGGCATTCGATATGCCCCGCACCAAGTCAGCATTTCGCGCGTCGATTTTTGTATAGATATTCTGGCAAAAAATTTCGTTCTAATTCCCGAAAATTTCGTGATGCACAGTTCAACTGGTCGGCGCGATCATATCACCGTCGACGATATGTCAGTGAACGGAAAGTCAGGACGGACCACATCCGTGACCGTTGGACAGAGTCGAAATCGACAAGTAATTATTTACGACAAAACGTCTGAGATTGCCGCGAAAGGCAAGTCACATTGGTGGCAAATCTGGCATCAAAATTTATATGAAAATCCATCTAATTGTACGAAATATGATGATATTAAAAGAAATTTTAAGTTTATGAAATCATCAGAAATGTTACGAAATTACATGAAAATTCACAAAAATTCACGTATTTGGCGCACAGAGTTTCGCGCAGGCAAAGACCTACTTAAAGATCGCTGGGGCATTCGCACTTGGGAACAACTGTTCGAAAAATTTGGCGATCTATGTCGCGAAATAGGAAATGTCATTCGCTACACAGAACCGCAAGACAACGACCCAAACCGCGCCCGCTGGCCCAATCATCTGCTCTGGGAAATCGCCTGCGCAGAAATTAACCGCGATCTGATTGATATGCGAAGTGGTGCTGATCCAAATCCATTGAAAGAGGTTCACCGTGAACAGCACATTAGTTTGATATTTCGTAACATCCTCGGATCAAGTATTGCTCTAGCGGCATTAAAAGATGCAAATTTTGAGGGGCTGCCAAAAAGCTTTGATGATTTGGCAAAGGAAATGAAAGAAACGGTGGGTGCGAATGCTGAGAAAACTAAGAAGCAATTAAGGGAAGCTGGAGAACGGTATTCGTTTATATCTAAGTCAAGCCAGCCTACGAATGAAAATTAGTTACGCTCACGGCCCTTAGCTGCCGTTTACTTTTCCCTGTAGTTACTGCGGTCGCAGCCCAGATAGCGGCTATTCATCTCGCCGACGCGCAGGCTATTTGGGAAACAATCCGAAACGGCCACTTTCATTAGATCCAGTAAATTCGATGGTTTGATCAGATCGCGCAATTTCTGCGGTAGGCGGAACATTCTCGATAATAATAAATTGTCGGTCGTCACGTGCAGCGTTTAAGTCTTTATAGAATGCTTCCTTCAGGCCGCTATCAGTAAGATCTTCATCAACCGTGTCAGGTTCTTTGTACGAAAGAAGCGGCGAGTCCAGAGTAACGAAGCCAGGGTGACGGCCTTCATGTTTCTTACAGTATCTCAGAAGGCTGACAGAGAACGCCGCCTGTGTGATCGCTCGCAAGCCTTTGCCATAGGCAATACGGTCTTTGCCACCGATGACCATGTCTTTTGACTTCATATCAAAATAGACGCTCCCCGCGCTAGGGAACTGCCATTTATTCAACGTTTCCTCAAAGGTCTTTGCAAAATCATCCACGACCGACTTCGGAAGCTCGGTTCCAATATTTGAGCTGGATGACACCGCAGAATCTTCTGCAACTAGCTTTGCTTTGCGCGCCTCGAAGTCCTCCAAGGAGTCATATAGACTAATCGCCTCTTTCACACTGACCCTTTTGTCCGACAGTTCCGTGTAGCTTGCTCGCTGGCGTTTCAAATCTGGAGCTACGATTTCATTGATCTCGTTTGAAACTTCCTGAAGCGAAGCCCTTACTCCCGGCAAACGCTTCTGAAGATTGCTCTGTTCCCTGTCTAGCGTTGAAATTGTGGAAACAAGGTCTGTTTTGCGGTGTTGGATTTTCTTGATTTCGGCAGAGGCCGCTGCGACCACTCTCTCGATATCCCCATCGCAGCTTTCATCGGCGTGTTGTTTATCGGGGGACGCGCCGCAGATCGGACAGTTGGTCTTGCCCAAAACAACAAATAGGGAGCCTGCTTCTTCCATCCCCTTGAGTCTTTGAAGGTCGGAGTCATAATGCTCGTCCAGGAGTTCAAAGCGCTGTAGAAGCGCGGAGATTTCAGTTAGTCGATTGTCTACTTCTTCAATTCTCTTGTAGTAGTTTCGACGCCTTGCAGAAAGGTCCTTGAATGTACCTTCAACCAGTGAAAGCTGCCTTGCTTTCACTTCTAAGGCGCTCCCCAGTTTCTCATCTTGCTCTTCAAGATCCGCGGGCTTGCCGGCGATGTCTTTGACTTGCCGCTGATAGTTTTTGATCAGATCGTCCAATAGATCGATTTGGGCTTCACGGCTGGTCTCTTCTGGTGTTGTTTTACGAAGAGAAACTAGCGCAGAGTCATCCGTACCTGTCAGGAGATACTTGAATGCGGAAAAGTTGGCTGTGTCCGCGGTATAATTCCCATCCGCCAGCGGCGAGCGTTTTTGAATGATTTCTTCTTCGTTGACGATTGCAAGTCGTGCCAGATTCCGAAAACTCAGGCTGATGGTCTCGTTATTTTTGTTTTTCCGAATGCGGGAGTGCGCCATGTCCAATTTTTCGAGTAGCCATGCGGACAAGTTGTCTGCATTCTTTTCGCTATGTGTGTCAGCAAGGGTTACCCCCTCGTCGTCCACTGGCAGCTCTTGATCATAGATTCCTTCGAAGAGCTTGAACGCGCCACCCTCATGGCTGCGCAAAAGCGTGTATTCCATACCAGTTGATACATTCTCGATGGCGAGCACTACGCGATCATAGCCAACACGTTCCGGAATATCCGTCAGTGGACCTTTCCCGCCTAGCATAAAATCAATTGCCTCGACGACGAATGATTTACCAGTATTGGATGCACCATGAATGACGTTGAGACCTGGTCCAAAAGACACAACAGCGGGGTCTTTATTGGCCCCATGGAAACTCAAAGCACGGATCTGAAAACCGTTGATCATGACGCGCTGTCCTCGCCCACTTTCTGGACGTCTTGAAACTCTACCATCCAGCGATCAAAGAACTCACGCATCATCTCGTCGAATGCCGCTTCATCATAGTCGGACAAACGGTCTGTCAGCCATTCGGCCCGCTCTTTTAGCGCGCAAATATAAGGCGTTGTCAAAGATTCAAGAAACATCGCAGCTGCTTCGCCGGCTCGATAGCTAATACCCTCCGCGCCAACATCTCGTTCGACAAGATCACGGGTCATCATCATGTGCAGCGCGTTTTGAACAATCTTCCTGCGGACCTCGGTTGCAGGCGTTTGGATTGGGGCTGAAGGATGGAGGTCTTCGGGTCCGTCAAGCACCGAAGTGCGTACCAACAAGTAGTCGTAAGCGGTCAGTGTTTGAATGTCGAAACTGTTGGGATATGCACTTCCCAACACGGCTACAGCTCTTATTCCGGCCTCAAGCGGTCCATTAAATGTCATTGGCTTGAGATCAGTCATCATCACTCCAATCTAAGCGGTCGTCATTTGCCAGCTGATGACAGATGCCCTTCAAATCGCGTGGAAAAGTGCTCGGCGACAGTGGATGCGCATCAAGTTTCAAATTCTGCGCTTTGTCGGTAACCGCAACGACACGGGCGAGTCCGTCGCTGTGATCACCATCACATGTATCAGCGACCGCGTCACACACTTCATCCTGCAGGCTTTCATATGTGCCAGGTTCGGTTTTGTCACGCACGAAGACGCGCAATGACTCAGAGTGGTAGAACGCTTCACGCGAGCGATTAAAATGCTTCCGCAACTTCGGAAGTCCGGTGAAGTCTTTGGGTGTCTGAATGCTTGCGCCGCTATGATCTGAGTAGGCGGCAAACAACTTCTTCGTATAGACAGCCTCATGCGGGTCAATCGTCTCAGGAAGATCATTCACTTTGGGGCGGGCGGGAAGCCCACCGCCAAAACGCTGAATAAAGTAGGGCGTCTTGCGATGCTGCTCTAGAATTTTAAGGGGAGCTGCTGCTTCAAATATCGTGAAATCGAATGCTTCAACATACGCTTTGAAGTCACCTTCCAGTTCAACTGATCGGGTGGACGTGATCTTTGTAGAGACGGTTTTTTCCCAAGCCTTGTATAGTCCTGCTTTCAGCTTACTCTTGTTCGCGAGAAGAAGCCCAAGCTTTGTCGATACACCACGCGGTGCGACGAAGAAATACCGGCTGGGTGGATCAAACTCTTCATTGAATGAAAACCAAAGACATTTGCCAATTTCTAGATAAGCGTCAGCCGGCCCAAGAGACTTACTATAATGCTTGCATTGATAATTGTGCCAGACACCCAAAAGTTGTTTGCTATCGGTGAAGGCCGCCACGTCAACACCTTTGTCTCCGGCACCGGTGAAACGTTGCACACTTTTATATGTCGTGCCTAAAGACGTCACCCATTCGTTGATGAACTCTTCCCATTTACCAGAGTCATAGGTCATTAGACGGGTTAGAGGTTCAATAGGTGGACCCGACAGCATGAGCGCAGCTGTTGGCATTGTATCGGCGGTGCTTGGAATGGCTATGTCGGCTAGCTCAACTTTACTTCTAACGTTCATCAATAACCTCGGATACCAATAAATATCTGCTTTTAATAGAGCCAATCTCTGCTAAGCTGCAGGAAAATTCAACTGTTAGTTTCTGCAGAGAACGTCCATTTCCCGCCCGTTTCAGTCTTTCTCCAATATCATAACAAGGTCACGGCATCCCCGTTACAATTTTTGCAGTTCACCAATGTTAGCGTCAGTGGCAACTTAAACGGAATCAACTTCGGGAATATTTGGCAATCACATTGGATTTAGATAAAAAACGATTCTGTTCCCTTTCAACAACAGTAAGATTTTAACATCTCACTGCTTCCGATATGCTTCCGAATCCAAAATCGCAAATTTCGCCATGCAACGAAAATCTTGCAAGTCATTGATATTTAAATGAAAAATGGTGCCCCCACACGGACTCGAACCGCGGACCTACTGATTACAAATACGGGCAACTTGGGTCGCTGACGGTAGATATTGCTATTTTACCTAATAAATACAGACACTTCGGTTGAGCAGACCCGGTGGTGGTTGATACGAAAATTGCAAAATAATTGCAAAATCGGAGACCGCAATGGCGACCCAACGTATCAAGTTCACAGAAGGCAGTATCGACAAACTGCCATTTTCAAAGTCCGGCACGAACCGCTATGCGGATCAACGCAAAGGCATCTTCCCAAACCTCTATTTGGACGTAGGCGTGAAGACCAAGACGTGGCGCTTGGTCAAATTTGCACACGGAAAAACCAAATCCAAAACGCTCGGCAAATGGCCCGCCATGAACCTGCATGTAGCCGCGCAGGCGGCTGACACGATGTCTGAGCGCGTCGCTGATGCGACACACGCCCTGCCCGCCCCCGTCGTTGCCCAAACCAAGGAGATCAACCTTAGACAGGCGTTTCTCCGGCATACTACCGAACGTATCGACCCACGCACAAAAGAGAAGACGCTCAACACCGTTTATGACTACCTTTCGACGCTGCGGAACCACGCTGGAAAAAACGGGGAATGGCTGGATGTGCCAATTGACCAGATCACACGGGCGATGATCAACGCCCAGATGAAAGCTATGCAAGACCGCCCCTCTCAGGCAACCAAACTGCTCCGCATCATTTCAGCCATTTACCGCAATGAGATGTTGATCCGTGACGACGTGATCGACGACCCCACTTTTCGGGTGCGGGCTTATCCGTCACAAACAAAAGAACTGTTGTTCGACCCATCTGGCCGCTGGCCCGCATTCGACGCCATCATGAAGGTCGAAGATGTAACTGCCCGCTCTGCGTGGCTGGTTATGCTATTCACTGGCATTAGATCGTCAAATGTTCGCAGCATTGAATGGGCCGATCTCGATCTAGAACAAAACCTGTTGACCATACCTCGATTGAAAAACGGGACAAAGCGCACATTCCCACTTTCGCGGCCTGCGTCCGCCGCGTTTAAACGCCTGCCCCGCATTCATGACAATCTGGTGTTTGCCTCTAAATCCAAGGCAGGCGTTCCAATTGCACATCAGCACGCACTCGGCACGCCCAAGGTCTTGCGCCAACACGATACCCGTCATTTGTTTACATCCGCTGGGTCAATCGCGGGGATAGACAGGTCAAAGGTCAAGTATTTGCGTGGTGACATCGTTTTGGGTGATGGAGCCGATGTAGGTTACATGCACGGCATCGCAGCACACGAAGATGTAGAGAAGATCGGGCATGTCGTGGCACAAAAATGTTCAACATCTTATTCCAATCTTGAAAAACTAATCATGACCCACTAACTTCAAGTCTCAACCAGCCCCTTGCGTCATTGATCCTATTGACGTCGGAGGCCGCGCTCTGAACGGACAGGATGGATAGTCGAGGAACCCGAAGCAACCTCTCAGAGGTGTGTGAAGGCCCCATCCCTAACACGGTAGGAGAAGTAAGGCGCGGTCGTTTGGCATAACCTTCAAAGGTATCCAAATGACTCACGACCTACTTGCCGAATTGCGCTCGGCGATTGAAGCGCAGCAATATCCACAAATCATGACGCCCGCACAGGCCGCAGATTTTCTCGGTGTGTCCGATTACTATCTGCTCGATTTGCGAAAGCGAAAATCTGGGCCAGCGTATTCGCAGCCAGCATCAAAAATCGTGCGCTACATGCGCGATGATTTGATCGCTTGGATGAATGAACATCGTGTAATCACAGGATAACCGGAGCGAGGGCCGAGTCCCCGCTCCAAGTTAGGCGTTGCACGAAGTGTTTGGAATAACTGCTTTATAGCAGTTTTCATGCTCCGCCAAAACCGTGGATTGAGGTGATGGACCCGCGCTCTCTTGAGAAAGAGAGATCATTATGGCTTACGAAAAACTGTTCGCTGGCAATCAGGAACGCTACTTAACTTTCAACCTGTCATCGCTCAACGCTAGGGATGAAGACGGCAAATTGGTGCCCGATTACAAAACCATCAAACGCGAAGTGTCTGAAAAAATCTGGACCCAGCATCTGAATGGTGAAATTTCACTTGGTTTGTCGCCGCTGCGCGATGGCAAGGTGAAGTGGGGGGCCGTCGATATTGACGTCTACCCTTTCCTTGAAACCGATGATGAATTGGAAGCGCTTATGAGGAAGTGGGCTGATCCATGCCTTGTGTCACGCTCAAAATCAGGTGGCATTCACATCATTGCATTTACGCGTGATTGGGTGGATGCCGACGTTATGCGCAAGTACTTGGCAGCCAAACGCGATGCCGTTTTGGAAGCCAAAATCCTGGCCCATGCCGACGAGATTTTTCCAAAACAGAAAGACGGCAATGGATCGCAGATGAACTTACCACAGTGTGGTTCAGAGCGCCCAGTTCTGGCGTGGAAAGCTGGCTCTACAATCCAATTCTGCGGACGGACTAAGCACGGCAACGTGTTCGAACCAGATTGGCTGGAAATAGCGGCACAGTGCTATGTCCCTGAATCCCAAATGGCATCCGTGATCATTTCGACGCTGACGAAAACTCCGAAACGCTCAACAAAAGCGCGCGAGAAAAAGAGGTATGCTGGTGGTTTCAAGCGTCCTACATCTGGCAAGGCGATGGAAGGACGCAACAGCTTTCTCTTCCATTGCGGCGCGTCTGCGCGGGCGCGCGGAGCGGATGACGATGAGATCAGCGAAATCATTCATGGCATCAACGACGAGTTCAACAACCCAGACAGCGAATTTGGTTCCAAAGGCCCAATTACTGACAGCAAGCGTTTGTCTACGGTGATTGAACAGGTGCAAAAGCTGCCACAAGGCGAAGTCGCTGATCTTGCTTATGATGTTGTTGAACGGATGAATGCTGAATGGGCTTTGATGTTCGTCGATGGATCATTCGAAGTATTGAACACCAAGACTGACAAGCCTTATTCAATGGCAGCATTCCAGCTCAAACTTCGACCCTACAAACTGCGTGGTCGAGAAATTACAGCTTTTTGGCTCGATGATCCAGACCGGCGTGAATACGATGGATATGTGATCGAAGCGCCGGATTACGATGGCGAAGGCTACAACATCTTTCAAGGCTGGAAAGTCGAACCCACAAATGGCGATGCCACGCTGTGGGAGGCCTATGTCAAAGACATCCTATGCTCCGGCGACTCTGACCTTGCGCATTGGGTAATGTCGTTCCTAGCAGACGCTGTGCAGCGCCCATGGTCAAAACACCCCGGCACAGCCATTGCGTTGCGCGGTGGCCAAGGTGGTGGCAAATCCTTCCTTGGCAAAGCCATGCGCGCTATCTTACCAAAAGCTCACATTGCTGAATTTGCCCAGTCAGATCGCTTGCTTGGTCAATTCAACCGATCAATGTTTGGTGCATCTTTCGTACTGGCGGAAGAATCCTTTTTCGCAGGATCACGAAAGATGGCGGCAGCAGCCAAGGTGTTGGTGGAGTCAGATGAATGGACTTACGAACAAAAGTATCTTGCATCTTTCTCAGCAAAAAACGTGCACCGCGTGATTGCCACAACCAACGAAGATCAAGCCGTGCATGTCGATTTTGATGATCGCCGTTGGACAGTGATTGAAGTGCCGACAATGTTTGACGACACTAATCGCTTAGAAGGCCGAAAATGGTGGGATCCGTATTACGCCCTGCTGCGCGATGATCCGGGCGCTGTGTTGCGATACTTGTTGGAGTATGAAGTCGATCAAGATTTGATCGCTTCGCCATGGGTGACAGCAGCCAAAGCATCCGACAAGATTGCTTCTGATCCTGTAATCGCACTGATGGATGATATTGCCCGCATAGGCTCATGCCCTGACGATCTGCGCGGCGATGGGCGTATCTCATCGGCTACGCTGGCGCGTGAAGCTTGGGCGCGGGGTGCATCTCGCTATGACAACCCGCGGCGCTTTTCCAACCAACTGCGCGACAAGTTTGGCGGCACGACAGCGGCAAACTGCATCAACATCGAAAAGGTTGAATATCGTCAGACCCCAGATGGCATCCTGACGCCTTACGTTATCAAGCGCACTGATCGCGCTGGCGTCCAGCTTCCGGCTTTGTCGGAGTTTCGGCGCATCGTGTCCAAAGTCACGGGTGAGACATACCCTGACGATGGCGATTGGTTGGAACATCGCATTGCTGATCCTGAAACAGTCAACGACATTGATCCCAACGGCGGCGATGTTGATGGCGTGTTGCAGTACGTGAAAGATAACGGTGCCATTGTGAAGGAAGACATACCCTTCTGATCCCATCTTGACGATCCAATCGACTGACAATTTCCCACGCTGGCTGGTCTAGCGTGGGGATTTTTTTGGTTGCCAACCAAGCTGTCATGCGCCGTTCCCATGCAAGAGACGCTGCCGTTGTGAATTCCAAGAATGTTGTCAGCGGTGACGCTCAAAAGGTTCAATTCTGAGACCACGTTTTCATATGACTTTTTGATTTTTAGTGTGTGTAGCGTGGGAAGCATGGATTTGTCTTAGATACCAAAGCGTTGGTACGGCCACACTGACAATGCTTCCATGGCCAATGTGAACGCCACCGTGGGAACACAAAACGTAGGCAACTGATCCACCTTAGAATTCTCCGCCCGATTGCATGATGGTCAGGCAAAACATGCCCAAAATTGCAAAGGCACAATTGCAAACCATAGAATTATCCAACATTTTCAAGCGAAACCAACTGATTGGGAATTAGTTGACAAAGGACGTGTACTTTCTTCTTGTATCACGCGCATAGGAATGGCCGTCAACCTTCAGATGTGGCAAGTTGGGTGCTAGTAGATGGCCAAAGTAGCTAACTACAGTAGGAAAGAAATCAGCTTCGTAGAAATTAATGCATTCAAATAGGATGTCTTAATTTCTCTTTTGAAGTGGCTTCTTATGCCTCAGGATGATGGTGTGTCCCAGCGCCCAAAAGCAAAAAGTGCTCAAAAGTCCTCGCAAAATACCAAAGACCGGTGAATTAGACTGCAGAAATTAATCTATCTATCAGTGCGGGAAGCGCTCTTCGAAAAAGTCGTTTACCATTTGCTAGTGGCGCACGCATCACGACCGCAGTTCGGTTATCCAGTTGAACGGCTTCAATCTTGGCACTCCCCGAAAAGGCGGGGGCAATTGCGATTGCCAAGTAAGGGTCGATACCTAGGTTCTCTCGGTATCCTAGCAACTTATAGATTATCTCTGAAGCGCCACTGAAAGTTCGATTCTTGGCATCTAGTAAAACTGTTCGCGACCAACTTGGCCCTTTAAGCTCAATTGAATAGTCAGGTATCGCTCTGAGGGTCTTTCGAGATGAATGCCACTTGTACCGCGCGTTGCTGCTAAAGTACCCAGCCTGATAGAATAATTGAATTTTTACATCCCCCCTTGTTCCTTCAAAAAGCGGTGCATTGCTGCCTTTCAGAGCTGCAGGATTGACTTGCCCTGAGGCGTCCATGGACTTCAGTCCAGAGAGTAGCCAGCCGATGCAAACCAACTCAAATACTCTGTCTGCGTATCTGTCATCCTCCGACAAAAGAAATGCGACCGGACCGATGTCGGGAAGGACGCCGTTGGCGGGGTTCAATACTAATTCAGCAAGTTGGTCCAATGCTCCACCAATGGGTGTCCATCCCGCTACCGATCTATTCTTTACAGATGCCGCGAGCGAGCGGACATCGGCTCGTGGCCTTGATAGCAATGCGGCCCAAGGTGGTCGTGCCTCAATGGCTTTTATTCTATGAGCGAGATGGCGCGCAAAGCTACCCTCTGATCCAGATTGAGACCTCCACACATTAGTTATTCGCAAGGAAATTCGTAACAATTCGCTTACAAGTAAAGCCTCTGGAGTTTCAGAAAACCGGGCAGCGCGCAAAACAGGTATTCTGTTCTGGCGTCCTGCTGCGCGTTCACGCAGTAGCCTCGGAACTAGTAGTACCCCTTCAATTCGATCCTCGCTGTAGTGGACGGCGTGCCGAAACAAATGTGGCAAGTCCAAGCTCGCTTTTTCGACTATCTCAATAACTGCTGCAGCCCGACCAAGGTCAATCCTACGGGCGATTTCGGCACCAAAATCATGATCGTATTTCTCCGCAGACTTAAGACGTAGCACGGAAAGACCATAACTCTCTGGTGCCAGATATGCTGCCAGCGGACCAATTGCCGAAGCAATTGCTTCTTCCCAAATCTGCTGCCGGGCTGAGTTAGTCGTTTCCATGCAAGAAGGCGTTGAGCCGGTTTGAAGTAAGGGGCAACTCAGAAAAGGTAGACTTCAAATCTTCGGCAAAACCGTCACGAACACGTGCGCGGGTACTGTCAGTCTCTAGCGAGGGCATCAATCGAGCTACAATTGCACGATCGTATGTAATCCAAAAGGCTGGATCGGCCAAACTTGAGCTTTCATCCTCAGACCCATTCTTCGACTTTGACATCAAAATCAAAAAATATAGTGCGACATCTATCAATTGAGCTGTTCCAATTGGGACACCCCCTTCTGACGAGTGCCGAAAGAAGCCGAAGATGTCGCGAATGCGTTCATTGCGGCTTGTTAAAGCCGAAACAACCTCGGATTCAGGAGGGCTACCAAGAATGGCTGTTGCCCGTTTTACCGCCTCTGAAACTGTTATCTCAAATTCGCCCATCGAAGATCTTCCATCGCCATCATTCGGAGGCGGCAAAACTGTCACTTTTGAAAAGCGCCGTCGCAGCGCAGCAGACATAGAGTTTACAAAGCGAGTGTCATATTCATTTACTGTAGCAATAATGCGGAAGCGCGCAGGTAGGACTAAAGAAGGACGTTCATCCATGTAGTCCAGCGTCATGCCGCCCCCGTTGCCGACAAGTGCAGTAAACAAAGGACCGAATGCTCGGTCAATATCTGCCCTGTTCATTTCGTCAATTAGAAGCCAAACTGCCTGTTCACCAGTTCCACTGTCTAAATTGTCCACAATGGCAGTGGCGCAATCAAGAACTGCGCTGGTTACCAGACCGTGCCGAGGCGCAATTTCGCCCCCCTTTTTTAACGTTTGCGTCCCAATAATATCATAGACTGACCACTCTGGATTTGCCGTCTCTGTGACAAGTTTAGCATTAAAACTTTTGGCCAAAGCACTTGCAAGATGTGTCTTACCGGTGCCAGGAGGTCCAGCAAGAATAAGATGCCCTATGGACAGTCCAATAACTGCGTCCTCCAACATATCTTCATCATAGAACCCGGCTGATGATAGCGAAGTCAAAGCTGACTGTGCCGATGTTGGAAGGTCCAATGGCACTGAGGCAATCTCTCTGACACGATTTGGCGCATCGTGGAAGTTACGCGGCGCAACGGCGCCCGCATCAGCCAAATTTGAAATTGTTATGTCAGTTTCGTTCACTGCCGCCTCCAATCACGCTAAATAACAAGTCGAAATTTGCAATTGGGCGACCAAGTCCAAGATCGATTTGTACGCCTCCATCCGGCATTTTTTGTTTTCTATCTATCCTCAACAATCTTGCTGGCGATGCTGGATGAAAACACGCCTGCCTAAATGGCAGCTCACACAACTCAGGCCCACCAGCTATGCGGTACGGCCCAGGAGCCAGTTCGATGGCGGTGTATGAACTAAGATCAGCTAAAGATACGCCTTCGAACGATGTAAGCGAAGGTTTCCCAGACGCAAGAAATGGCGGGCACACAGTTCCTGCTACATTGAAAAAATAGTCTTCTGCATCTTCCCAGTCGGCGGAGCGTATTGCGTCGGAAATACTGCCATCGCAACCAGATTGAAACTGAAGCGCCGCACAGACAATTTCCCAAGCAGCCGGGATTGTGGTGAGAGTTTGCTCAACTGTGCCGTAGTCCATCAATTGGTTTGCCAAAGACAGATGAGAACGCCAATAGATCGCTGGATTGAATGCATCGCCGCCTTTTGCCCACCGACTGTCTTTTGCCATCAATACATTCTTGCTTCGTGCATCTCTCACTGCATTTACAATATGATCGTAGTCGCTGACTTGGTGTAAGGTTCGAATTGCTCCGATGAATTCGTGCAGATGGATCACTCCTCCAAGGTCATTTGCCGCAGCCCAAGCAGCAGCATATGGCTTCACGTCGCAGCTTTCCCAATCAGCCTTAGAGGGGCTTGGCGAGCCACGCGACTGCGGTCTATTTATCTGTACTTTGCACATTGCCCAAATCAGTAGAGCGGTTGCACGTTGGGCAGTGGCGCCGTCAAGCTCTTCAAGATCCTTGCCAGTCAAGAGATCAAAAAGCTGATCGCCTAATGGTGTCAATAAGATTTGATTAGATCCATGAGGCACAAAAAGAAGTGCCAGCTCTTCAAACATCGATTTCCGTGTTTCAGCCGCGTTGGAGCTGCACGAAAGCTTTTTCTTTGCTTCATGGTAAGAAAGTCCGCTTCGAGCGGATGATGCAAAGCTCAAGAACTCACGCGTCCGCTCTTTTGCGTTGGCACCTCCCGCTGGGTGGAGCATTCCAACGTGACTTGTTGGCCAAACAAAACTCAACCCAAACTCCCCATTCGGAAAATAGCTGAACTATACCACATAGTTAGTGACCATAAAATGGCAAAATTCTTAGCTCGACCTTAGCAGCGCCCTTATAGATTGTCCATGAGAATAGACCTAAGTTTCAAGCTGCCGAAAGTCTCAGAATTCTCAATTTGCAACTGCGCTATCAGGCAGTTTTTCATCTACGAAAGGAAGTGTCTGGGGAATACCTACAACAGCGTCACCCTTGCGCAGCGTTATGACCCAATCCATCAAGATTATGCCGCCACGCCCCATTCTAGGGAACTTCATATAGTGTCGTCTGATACGATAACCAAAGGCATGCTCAATGTTTAGCCCTGCTGAAGCAGCTAAGGCAACAAGAGCATCGTGCAAAGGCAACATTCCGTTTTGGGTGCTACTATTCCCGATAATTAGCACGTAACGACCGCCCGGTTTGAGAACTCGGGCCGCTTCAATAAAGTGCTTTTCCATACCTTCAAAATAGGGCGCAATCGAAGATCGCCGGTAATCCGGTATTAGATTGAGATCTATCATATCGGTTAAAGCACTGGGCATGGTTGAGTGATATTTCTTGGATTTTTTACTTCCGATCCCACTCACACGAGCAAGGTTATAATCATCACGAGACGACAAGCCAAAGCGCCTACCCAGCCAGAAGTACTCCAACATCGTATTGTACATGTAATCCACTGAATCCAGATACGGTGGACTGGTCACAATCAAGTCAACCATTTCATTCTCTATGGGCATCCTAGT
This sequence comes from Paramylibacter ulvae, assembly GCF_014652655.1. Classification (GTDB taxonomy): domain Bacteria; phylum Pseudomonadota; class Alphaproteobacteria; order Rhodobacterales; family Rhodobacteraceae; genus Amylibacter; species Amylibacter ulvae. The sequence continues at coordinate 957,236 of NZ_BMZF01000001.1, read as the reverse complement.
TGCGGAGGCGCGAACAATGTCAACTGTATTGGACTTTCGGATGCCCTCAAGCGCTGTGCTAGCAGCTATATTCTTGCGCAACTTCACTTGAAATGTTGGAAAAACAGGTGGAGGGGACTTTATCAATGTTCCAGATACATAGGTCTTCTGGCTCTGATCGTCGGCGTTGCTAACTGCTCGGATAATCGAGCTAAACGAAGCTAAAAAAAACGTTCGTTCTTTGTCTGACATTTTAACAGAATCAATCGCAGTATCAATTGCTTGGAGTGCGGCCCATGCATCATCTGTAAACCAATGACCAAAGTTTTTGACGCCTTCCATCGGCACTCTTAATTCTTGCGGAACTGTCATTGAGCGGCTCAGCACCTCCCGAGCCAACTCCTGGAGTCGTGTCGGATCAAGCTGAGCCGTCTTTGCATTTCCGATTAAACAAGCCAAATGATCTAAGTCGCTTCCGGTTCCCTCTCGCCCTTCAGCAATAGCCTCTACCATTGTCGTGCCCGACCCAGAGAACGGGTCCAGAATACGATCACCTTCTTTGCTATATTGACGGATCGCCCATCTTGGAATTTGTGGGATAAACTTCGCAGGGTACCGGTGCACGCCATGCGTATATCCGTTGGTAACTGTACTCAGGCTAATAGCGATAAGACGACCAAATTGGATTTCCCTCACGTCGGGTATTTCATCATAGGCTTGATCGGGTAAAACAGAACCTTCCATTACACTAAGGCCTCAAAACAACTACTGATTCACGCATAAAGCCTTCAAGCCCCGCCAAAGATGCGCGTTGTTGTGGAGCTACTGTCAAATGACGTGTGACCCAAATATCAGCCTCTCTAAAGCCTGCCCTTAACCCAGCTTCCGCAGTTAAAGTATCGGACGGAACAATCATACCGCCGAAAGCGGAATTTCCGACCACAACATAGCAAGCCCCAGAGTCAAGTTTGTCGCGGCAATGACGCAATACTTCTACAATATCAGAGAAGTAGCCTCGAAGAAGATTTGGAACACCCATTCGCCAACTACTTGCGGAGCGATCCATGAGTTCAATCAGCTGTTCAAGCGTTTCAAACTCTTCCTGATCTCTTGCAAGGTCAGACGATAGATGTGATCTTAGTGACGATTTTCGAAGTTCTTGCAGATCAGTTTTCTCCTTTACGAACCCACCAAACCAAAGCTCAACCTTCATCGACTCAAAATAATCAAACCTATTGGCATATGGCGGTGAAAACACAATTGAATCAAATTTAGATTCGGTCAAACTGGGCATATTAAGCGAACTGCCTCGTATTATCTCTGGTTCACACCAATTCGGATGCCAGAGGTCAGTGTCTGCCAGCATTACCCCCAAATGCCGAACGAATGCATTCAATACAAAGGCCTCTTGATCTTCTCCAAAGCGCTTTCTTTGCCACACACCGTCTTCTTTTGCCACATATTTTCCCGGTCGGCGCTGAACGTTGCGATATTTGATGCCGTTACCCTCTTTGTAGTAGTTCCCAACCTCTTCAAGGATTGCGATCCAGCATAAATGTAGAAAGTCACGCGCCCGCTCACTCATACTACATGTCGCAACTGCGCTCCGTATTCGCAGTAGAGTATGCAAAATGACTGGCTCGAACATTTTGTGTGCGACCGAAAACTCTGGGAGCCAGAGCTCAACATCAATAGGTAAAACCTGCGGCAGGCTTTTGTTAAAGCTCTTTATATCTCGAATTTCGCGCTTCGATAACGGGGAGCTTTTCACTCTGGCGGCAAATGTAGCCAGTGGATTGAGATCAATTCCAGTCGACAACCGACCACGCGCCGCAGCGCCAATCAACATTGAGCCACATCCGCAGAACGGGTCCAGAATTCGCCCATCAAGCCCTAGCGCATCAATCAATGAGGGGGAGTATGCTTCCCTGTATCGAATCCAACGGTGCAGTGGAGCATCTTTGGTCGATGACCAATTAACTAACTTGGCAAGATCGTCGCGTTTTTCAAAAGTGAATTTGGAGTCAACTTCTTTCAGGATCTGTTCAAGATTCCTACTTGTAGCAGCTGATTCATCTGTGCCGGTTTGGCCGGGTGAATTCTTGTTTCTAGCTTTGTGGATCTGTGTCAATAGAGCCCTCGTCTGAGCAGTGTGGCTGCTCAACCCTCTGTTTAATGTCAGCAAACCATCGACTGAATAATCGATGTGTATCTCACTAAAGACCACTTGCTGACATCAGCATACCGATCATTTATAGTGTTGAGAAGCCAATATCCCAAAACCTACCGTCTCTCAACCGATAACTGGTCTTTCCCCTCAGACTAGGCGATTAAGTGGGTCAAGAATGGATGCTAGAAATGACACGCATACGCCATTCGGGTCACTGACATGCATCATGATTGCGAAGCCGCAGAACGCCAAGAATTGCATCGAGCTTAGAAACATTAGATACTTGCGAGAAGTTGCTTGTCTATTTGCATCGGGCGACTTCAAATTTGCCAATGGTGGGCTGCGCATCCGCCCATTGTAGGCCTCCTAATAGATCGAGGGCATCTTATGACCAAAGAAAACAAGCGACATAAAACGATGGCTGACCTGAGAGAATTTCCTTCTGCGCTTGATCTTGCAAGGTCTTTGTATCGCGACAACAATGGACATCTGCGCTAAACCTATGAGTGCCGCCAAATCGGCGAACTGCTTGGTCTATCCAACATTGCTGTTTGGCACGCGTACAATCGCGGCGACCTCGGTGTTCCTTCATCGAACATTGCTAGAGCTGAAGCTTGGGCGAAGGGTCAATCATCATACGAAGCGCGAGATAGACCCTGTAGGCGCTGTTCTGGCACACTCAGACAACCCGGAGACGATCGTTGCGTGAACTGCGAAAAAAGATATCGCGATTCCACCAAAGCTGCACGTTTGGAGTAAGAACTAGATTAAGTGACCGAGCGTGGGCGCAACTCATTTCGGTGGATACCCAATTGCAAAAGTAATTGCAAAATGGCTCCGCCGCAGCGGCAGAGAGAGCGTAAGAGTACCCCTAACGATATGATTTTTAACATTTAAAGTGGTGCCCCCACACGGACTCGAACCGCGGACCTACTGATTACAAATCAGTTGCTCTACCAGCTGAGCTATAGGGGCACTGCGCGGGTATTTGGGGGATTTACGAGAAAGATGCAAGAGGAATTTTGCACTTTTTTCGCGTTTTTTCAATTTTGGCCTTTGCTCGCTTTGGCAAGGATGAAAACCGCAACTGTGCTTACCAATATAATCAGCAACGCAGCGACGGCTGCACCTTTGATATCTTCTAGTGAGGCAAAATCATAGACATGCGTCGCCAATGTATTGAAACCAAATGGACGCAACAATAGTGTTGCTGGTAGCTCCTTCACACTGTCAACGAAGACCAACAATATTGCTGTCAAAACGCTCGTTCTGAGCAACGGCGCGTGAACATAACGCAGCACCGCCGCTGGCCCATAGCCCAAGGAGCGCGCCGCCATGCCAAGATTGGGTGACACGCGGCCGAAACCTGCATCGATACTGCCATATGCAAGCGTAAAGAAGCGTACGCAATAGGCGAAAATAACGGCACCAGAAGTTCCCGTAATCAGCAACCCAACGTCAATGCCAAACAGCGTTTCCAAACTATCTGCAAGCCAGTGATCGAACCGCGCCATAACAATCAAGGTACCCAGCCCCAAAACCGCCCCAGGTGCCACATAACCAATGGAGGTCGCCGGTAACAACAATCGCGGCAATGCGGCGCGCGATAACCTGATGCCATAGATCAAAATCGTGGCACCGATCACCGTTATCAACGCCGCCATGCCCGCAACCCAAAGCGTGGTTAGCACAGCCGCCAAAACTTGAGGATCGTGCCACTGTTCGAAATTACCGATTGCATGATTCAGAATGATCAAGAATGGCATCAGGAAACCGATCAAAACGGGCACAGTACAGGTTATTAATGCTAAATATCGCGCGGTGCCAGTCAGTGCGACAGGGGACGGTTTCTTGTTGTTGTTCGCACCTTGATAAACGCGAATATTGCGCCGGCTAAACCGTTCCAACAATAACAAACCCAAGATCAAAACAAAAACAACACAGGCAATTTGTGCGGCTGCACCAACATTTGATCCTTCGAGCCATGCACTAAAAATACCGGTGGTCAGTGTTTGTACCGCGAAATATTCGACTGTGCCAAAATCATTCAATGTTTCCATCATAACAACCACGGTTCCCGCCACAATCGCAGGGCGTGCAAGTGGTAAACCGACCCGAAAAAAACTGGCCCATGGGCCGCACCCAAGGGCGCGTGAAACTTCAATCGCGTTGTTGGATTGTTCGCGATATGCGGCACGCGCCAATAGATATACATAAGGGTAGAGTGATGATGCGATAATGACGATCGCAACCATTCGCGAGCGCACCTCCGGAAACCAATAATCGCGCGCGCTGGACCAACCAAATATGTCGCGCAAGAAGGTTTGAAACGGCCCCGCATATTCCCAGAAATCAACAAATGCATATGCGCCAATATACGCGGGGATCGCCAGCGGCAACAACAGCGCCCACTCCAACACCCGTTTTGCGGGGAAATCTTTCATCACAACAAGCCATGCACAGGCCACGCCAACAGTGCCCGATATCAACGCAACACTCATCATCATGACAAAGCTGTTCATGAAATACCGTGGCAAAACCGTTGCCATCAAATGCGGCCAAATGTTCTCGCTCGGAAAAAAAGCGAGCCCAACAACGGCGCAAATTGGCAACAAAACTAGTGCAGCAATCACAAACGCTGAAACAGACCACACATCAGGTAGCCTATTTTTATTGGATCGTTTACGCATGTTTGTTAAATCAGTCATTGATCCGCGCTTAAACCAAAGCTAATTCAGTGTCCAGAATTGCAACTGCTTTGTGTTGATGGGAAAATTTGTGCAACTAAATATTTATCTTGGCGCATTTCGCACGGGCGGTCAGCATTTGTTTGCCATGGCGCGCGCAAATGAAGCAATGTTAAACGACCAAGGTATATTTTTGGTTCAAAGGGACGATTTCAACGCCGCATTTTCAGATGCAACCAAAAGCGCTGAACACGGAATTGATCGCGCCCAAATACAAGACAAATTGTTATCGACCCTCGCACAGGGACGCGATGCAAAAACATTGCTGTATTTTGATCCGCTGCTATCCGGCAACATCACCCGCCCTGTCGGTGCTGGATTGATATTTCCCCGCATCAAAAATTTCGCGCGTTCACTTGCGAGCGTGATTGACCACGACAAAATCAACCTTGCCATGTCGGTTCGTGAACCGTCTGCGTTTCTTGCCTCATGTTATGGACAGGCGTTGATCAATGCCCATGTCGTACCATTTGAAGACTACGTCAGCGATGTCAAACTGGATGTAATCCGCTGGTCAAATTGTCTCGAACGCCTCACAACACCTTTTTTCGATGAAACCACGCAAACCTACGGCGTCAAACCAATCATTTGGCGTATCGAAGATTATCCCTATATCTGGCGACAAGCATTGGGGGCAATTACGGGCGTTGAAAACCCACAGGATCTGGTGGGCACATCGACACCAAATAACGCAGGACTGTCCCTTTATGGCAGCCATCTGATGTATAAATACCTGCAAAAGCACGCACCCAAAGCACGCGGAGATTTCAAAAAAGTCCGCGAAGCATTCTTGGAGAAATATCCAAACGATGCGTCAAAACCAGACGATCCGTTTTGGAATGCGGATCAAATCAAAGAAATGCAATATGCGTATGATGATGACTGGTATTTTATCGAGCGTATGGAAAACGTTCAGGCACTTCGCCGACAAATCGTGACCTAACACATCTCCAAATGTTCAAAATATCCAAAATCTAAACATCTCGCGCACGCCCGTTGGGCGTGCACTATTTTGTAACTTGGCGCCTATAGGCCCAATGCCTCTTTGTACATTTCCAACACGGCTTCTTCTTCTGAACGCTCGGCGGGGTCTTTTTTGCGCAGCGCAATTAACTGGCGCAATGCTTTGGTGTCATATCCACGCGATTTCGCCTCTGCCATCACTTCTTTTTGCTGATCTGCGATGTCTTTTTTCTCAGCGTCCAAACGCTCGACACGTTCTACAAATGCGCGCAACTCATCTGCGGCCACGCGGTAACTATTTCCTAAATCATCGTTCATGTTATCACCTATGTATCAAACTCGCCCCGTGATTACCGAGCCGTAACCAGCGGGGCAAGAGCAACCTTGCCCCAAGGCACAGTTTTCGCTAACTGACGCCCAAAGGAGAATTCACATGAGCGCACTTACAATTGCAGGCATCGCACTGACCCTGATCGGGCTTGCTGGCCTGACCTATTGCATCGCAAAGGCTTACAAGGCGAAAAAACTTGGCCTTACGGGTGAAGAACTGACAAAACACCTACAGGGGTTGGTTGCCATCAACCTTGGTGCGTTTTTCTTATCTGCGATTGGCCTTGCCTTGGTGATATTCGGGATTTTATTTTAACCCCGAAATCCACTTTACCATCGCGGCTGTGGCGGGTTCATTCTGACTCGGGCTTAAGATATCGCCTGCGATCACATGGTTATATTCATCATCATCCGCGTTTAATGTTGGATTAATGACTTGCACCGCGCCCCCCCATTTTTCGCTAAGCTTGCGCGCGACAGCCGCGTTCACAACTGCATCGTCATCTGAAAAGTAAAACAGCGCAGGAATTGTCGTTTTCGCATAATCTTGATCACCGACAAAATCGATCAAACGCATCATCGGCACCACCGATTTAAGCGGATACGACGTTGTCCAATTTTCCGCCTGCCCCGGCTTTCGTGCCTCAAATGATCGGGTTTCACCTGCCACTATTGGCCCCCATTGGCGAAAAAACGGCAGATTGGCCAGACCGGCCGCTGCGCTGTGCACTGCGAAATTTGGGGATACAAAAATAATCCCTGCCAATTGATCCTGAAATTGGGCATCCGACAATGCCGCCGCGGCCAATGTGCCACCTGTTGATGTGCTCATAATCACCACACGTTCACCAATCGCGCGCGCAATAGACATGGCTTCGGCTAATTCATTAATCCAATCTTGCACCACCACATCACCCATCGCCGCGCCCGTACGACCATGCCCGGGCAGACGCGCGAAATAGAGGTTCGCCCCCAACTCTTTTGCCACCATATCTGGCACAGGACGAATTTCCGTCGCACTCGCCGAAAACCCGTGCAGATATACAATCGCGGTTTCGGTTTTTACACTTGCCGCGCCTGCCCAGATAATCTGTTTTTGCTGGTTTGGTTTGATGTCGCTAAATGCGGATTCTTGTGCGGCAAGATATGCATCGGCGTCGCTGGCCGTCACACCACCCGCTGGGTTTACGATTTGTGCCAAATCCACGTTGTCGCGTGGTCCAAAAACCAAAATGGCCGCCAGTGCTAACACCAACAGCAAAACCACACCAAAGGTGCGCATGATGAATCGATACATTGTTATTCCTCCCCAGAAATAGCCGCCGTGATCGAATGAATTGATTTGTGGATCAGACGTAAACATGTGTCATCAGAAAACCGATGATCGGCGCCCTTGATGAATTGTAGGCGAATATCATCGCCATTTGCATGTTCAAGCAAGCGTAACGCCACGTCCATCGAAACGTCTTCGTCCGCCGTGCCATGCAACAAACGCACAGGAAATGGCAGGTTAAGCGCATCGCGCAACACCAATTGATCGCGCCCATCTGTGATCAGCTTTTTCGTAATCGCATAAGGTTCGCCATAATCCGATGGCAGATAAATCACACCATTTGTTTCCAAATCCGCGCGTTGTGCATCATCCATGCCCGCCCACATGCTATCTTGGGTGAAATCAGGTGCGGCAGCGATGCCCACTAGGCCGGCCACTTGTTCGTGCATATGTTTGGCAACCAGCAACGAAATCCATCCGCCCATGGATGAGCCAACCAGAATTTGCGGCCCTGTCGTGAGGCTTGCAATGGTTTCCATCGCATCCGCCGCCCATTCACCAATACAGCCATCGGTAAATTCACCACTGGATTCACCATGTCCTGAATAATCAAAGCGCAAAAATGCGCGCCCGTTTTTACGTGCCCATTCTTCCAAATAAACCGCCTTGGTTCCGCCCATGTCGGATTTAAAACCACCCAAGAACACCACCGCCGGCCCGGCCCCGTCGGTTTTGTGATAGGCAATCTTGCGCCCTGTAGACGTTATTAAAAACTGTGTTTCTTGCATCATTTCGCCTCGATTATTTATTGATTTGCCTAAGGTTAAATCAGCACCTTTTTAAGCGCAATCAATTCCCATCCCACTTGACAAATCAACCGCATGTGCCAAAACACCACAAAACTTCAACCGAGCGTTTCGTAGGCGCTAAAACGAAAGGACCTGACCAGATGTCAGAGATTTCTATTACCCTTCCCGATGGCAATTCACGCAACTACCCCGCTGGTGTAACCGGCATGGATGTGGCCAAGGATATTTCCACATCTTTGGCGAAAAAGGCGATTAGCTGTTCTGTCAACGGTGAACATCGCGATTTATCACGCGTGATTGAATCAGACGCAGAATTCGCCATTCACACCATGCAAGACGATGCGCAAGCGTTGGAATTGATCCGCCACGATTGCGCCCATGTTATGGCCCGCGCAGTGCAAGAATTATGGCCTGATGTGAAGGTCACAATCGGCCCTGTTATCAACAACGGTTGGTATTACGATTTCGATCGCGCGGAGCCATTCACCCCCGAAGATTTGGCCACCATCGAAAAAAAGATGCGCGAAATCATCAACAAAAAGGACATGGTGCGCACCGAAACTTGGGATCGCGCGCGTGCGATCAAGTTTTACGAAGATAACAACGAACCCTACAAAGTTGAGCTGGTCAATATGATCCCAGAGGGCGAAGATTTGCGCATGTATTGGCATGGCGATTGGCAGGATCTATGCCGTGGCCCGCATTTGGTACATACCGCACAAATCCCCGGTGACAGTTTCAAATTGATGTCAGTTGCGGGTGCCTATTGGCGTGGGGATTCCAACAATGCGATGTTGCAACGCATCTATGGCGTGGCGTTTAAAAACAAAAATGACCTAAAGGCGCATTTGCATATGCTGGAACAGGCCGCATTGCGTGACCATCGCAAATTGGGCCGCGAAATGGATTTATTCCATATGCAAGAAGAAGCCCCCGGCCAAGTGTTCTGGCACCCAAATGGCTGGCGTATTTACACCACCTTGCAAGATTACATGCGCCGCAAACAAACCGCTGGCGGATATGTAGAGGTAAACACTCCCCAAGTTGTTGATCGTAAACTGTGGGAAGCATCCGGCCACTGGGAAAAATACCAAGAGAATATGTTTATTGTCGAAGTCGACGAAGATCACGCCCGCGAAAAGGCCGTGAATGCGTTGAAGCCAATGAACTGTCCTTGTCACGTTCAAATTTTCAACCAAGGTTTGAAATCATATCGCGATTTACCGTTGCGCATGGCCGAATTTGGGTCATGTAACCGATACGAACCATCGGGTGCGCTGCATGGTATTATGCGCGTGCGTGGGTTTACACAGGATGACGGGCATATTTTCTGTAGCGAAGATCAGATCGAAGAAGAAACCAAAGTTTACATCGAATTTCTGTCTGAAATTTACCGCGATCTTGGCTTTGAAAATTTCCGAGTGAAGTTTTCCGATCGCCCAGAAACCCGTTCAGGTTCGGACGAGGTTTGGGACAAAGCAGAACAGGCGTTGTTGTCCGCCACTCGCGCTGCAGGGATTGAACCTGAAATGAACCCTGGTGAGGGCGCGTTTTACGGCCCCAAATTGGAATTTGTTTTAACGGATGCCATTGGGCGTGATTGGCAATGCGGCACACATCAGGTTGATTTTGTTCTGCCTGAACGACTGGATGCATCATATATTGGGCAAGATGGTGCAAAACATCGCCCAGTAATGTTGCACCGCGCCACACTTGGCAGCTTTGAACGTTTCATCGGTATTTTAATCGAAAGCCATGCAGGTAAATTGCCATTCTGGTTGGCACCGCGTCAGGTGGTGGTTGCATCCATTGTATCAGATGCAAATGATTACGCTCAAAAGGTGGTAGATGACTTGCGCGCCTCAGGTGTGCGCGCCGAAACCGATGTGCGTAACGAAAAAATCAATTACAAAGTGCGTGAACATTCATTGGCCAAGGTTCCAGTGATCCTTGCCGTTGGCATGAAAGAGGTTGAACAAGGTAGCGTATCCGTACGCCGTTTGGGTCAAAAACAAACCAGTGTTGATGCCTTTGAAACCGTAAAATTGGGCTTAGCCAAGGAAGCCATCGCCCCCGATTTGGCGTAATCAAACAATAAAAATTAGATTTTCCGCCAAAGTCGATTTTTTCGATTTTGGCGGTTTTTTCATTAAAACTTATCGATTTCGGCGATTTTCCATCAAAAAGAACTCAAAACGCGGCGTAAAGCTCGTAATTTGTTAATTTATTCTCTATGTATTCATTGCAGAAGAACGATTAACTTCAACGGTGCATAACGATGGCAACATATACGATCACAGGGTACGATCTGTCTGACTTTACGGGCACGATCGCCACAGATAACACTACCACACCAGATAATGGTATCGGTACATCCACCACATATAATGGTGACGGTAGTAGCATTGATGTGATCGTCGAAGATGACGATCTTGATCTGGAAGATGCATATCTGGAAACGGGCAACCTGCAAGAATTGGCACAAGCGGTTACGTTGAACGGCACCACCTATAATGTTGGGGCGTCGATCGAATTGGAATACACGCTTACGACCGACGATGTTCCGCCCATCACATTTTATATTATCCGATTTGGAACTGGCACAAGTAACAGCGGTGATAACTCAATGATTATCACCAGTGAACCGCTGACACCCGGGCAAACATATAATTTTGTCGCGGGGGATGACGGGCAATCTGTTCCGTATGAAACGATTTGTTTTGCACAGGATACACGGATTAAAACACCAAATGGTGGGCGTCTGGTGCAAGATTTGAAAAAGGGGCAATCGGTTATCAACATTGATGGCGACGCCTGTGAAATCACTTGGATCAATTCACGTAAAATCACGCCCACGGAAATGGCGTTAAAACCGCGCCTGCGCCCTGTGCGTATTCGCAAAGATGCATTGGGTGATGGACGCCCAAAACAGGATTTGATTGTATCCCAACAACACCGCATTTATTTGCGCGATTGGCGCGCGCAAACGCATCTGGGGACGGATGGATATTTGGTACCTGCAAAGGCATTGATAAACGATACGACAATTACACTGGAACCCGCTGATCAGGGCGTCGAATATTTCCATTTTATGTGTGATGAACATCAAATTATCATGTCCAACGGACAACCAAGCGAGAGCTTTTTACCCGGGAAACAAGCGTTAAATACGCTTGAAAAATGCGGCCATGATGAGTTGTTGGAATTGTTTCCAGAACTAACCGATCTTAACAATCCCCAAGCGCGCGCGGCAACCACCTGTATTTCACCCGCGGAATACGCAGCGCTGCATAAATCGTAGTTAGCTGCCCATGCTGACAGGTGGGTTTGCCAGCAATTCATTTACCACCCCCAATGCATCACAATAGGTTTGCATTGGCAGATTGCTGTTCACAGCAATGCGCACACCGTTTGGGACAGGCATATTTTGCAGCGCAAATTCATCTGCTGCGCGCACAATAATATTTTCCCGCTCGCACGCCGCCGCAAAGGATGACCCACGCCACCCAGACGGCAAAGATAGCCAGATAAACGGCACATCTTTGCGCCACGAAATACCCCACTGCCCCAGAATATTTACCGTTTGCTGCACATTTTTTTGCACCAAATTCAAAACCGCACCCCGTACGGCAGCAGCATCACCAGACACAAACAATTCGCGCACGATATCGACAACAGCACGAGACACACCAAAGCTATAACTCTGCATCAAGCGTTTCGCATGATCGAAATACGCATCGGGGCATAACAAGTATCCAAACCGCACGCCTGATGAAATTGATTTTGAAATTGACGACAAATACCAGCCGCGTTCGGGGCAGATTTGCGAAAAACTTGGCACATCATTTGCGCCAATGCCCCAACAATCATCTTCGACAATTTGCACATCGTATTTGCGAGCAATTTCTGCGATTTGCAATCGCCGTTCGAGTGGCATTTTACCCGTGGTCGGGTTCAGCACATTGGCCGAAGTAAACAGCGCCTTGATCTGATTTTTGCGACAAGCGCGCGCCAAAGCATCTGGAATGATGCCATCAGCATCGGTTTCAATGCCAACCAATTTCCCGCGCTGTGCTTGAACTGCAAAACGAATACCAGGATAAGTTAGCGCATCAATCGCAATAGCGCCCGTTTCCATATTGAGTATCGTCGCCACCGCCAACGATACCGCATTTTGGCCACCGTTGGTGACAATTAATCTGTCTGGTCTGGTATATACGCCCGCATATTTCATCCAATCACACAGCGGTTCATAGATATCCGATACATATTGTTGATCGGGATAAAAAATGTACTGATCGGCCTTCGTCTCCGCCACCTTGATCATTGCACGGCGTATTGCAGCGCTCTGTCCTACATTCGTGGTGTTGGTGTTGCGCAGGTTGACCTGCCCGTTCACTGGCAACGGATATATATCGTCCATCGTTGATTGCATGTAATGTTCAGCACCCTGTGAAGGGGCGGGTTCAGAAACGAAAGTGCCGCGCCCAACTTGGGCAGTAAGCACACCTGATTTGATACCCTCTTGATAGGCCCGCGCAACGGTCCCTGGCGTTACGCCAAGCTTCCATGCCAAATCCCGCACTGGTGGCAACTTATCACCCGGGTTTAGTTCGCCCATGTCGATGTCATTTTGCAACGCATTCAACAGTGATTTATATTTTGGACGGTCCGTTGAAAGCGCCCTTGGCGCCCAAATTGTATCCATTACAATGTTTTCCTAGCCATACAATGCAAATCTTTGTATCTATAAATACAGATACAATACAAATTGTATTGATACAATAGGAAAGTTAGGACAATGGCACATTCACAAACCAAGACCGCATATTTCGCACATGATCTGGCAACACGCACAACGCTTCCTGCGCTTGCGACACTGGCGATCAATATTGCACATGTGATTGTCGTTTGGAATGACCGTGCCAAGGGACGAAAGGTGTTGCGCAATATGTCACCTGAACAGCTTGCAGATATCGGCATCACATCCGCGCAAGCGGGACAAGAATGCCAGAAACGTTTCTGGCATTCTTAATCGAATACTATTGTTGCAGGTTGCAATAATAGGCGCGCGCTTTTGCTCCCCTTGGCGCGCGCATCAACTTCGCAGTTTTTCCCCTGATGGGTCAAACGATGGTTCATCCAACAGTGCTGCACGATGTGGCTGTCCCAAAATCGCAACGTCAAATTGTGCACTAGAAACCACATGTTCAGCTTTGATAAAACAAAGCGCGAGCGATTTTTCAACGGTATAGCCATAAGCACCCGAACTAACCCGACCAACGGGTGTACCATCGGGTAAAAACACGGGCTCGCCCCCCGATGCATCGGCATTTGTCACGGCTACATCCAACATCACCAGTTTTTCACGGGCTGGTTTTTGTGCCAATGCGGCATAGGCCGATTTGCCCAAAAACTCTGGTTTGTCCATTTTGATTAACCGATCAAGCCCAACTTCTTGGGGCCAGTATTCGGGGCTGTATTCGCGCCCCCATGAACCGTACCCTTTTTCAATACGCAAACTGCCCAAGGCACGCCCCCCCACAGGGCGCACACCCAGATCAACGCCCGTATCCAACAGCGCAGTATAAAGCGCGAGTTGATCCTCGGTTTTAACGTAAAGCTCCCAACCCAGATCACCCGTGAATGACACGCGAATGGCAATCGCATCCAACCCCGCAATGGAAATTTGGCGCGAGCGCATAAATTTCCAATCGTCATTGGACAAGTTTTCTTGGGTCAATCGCGACAACAGTTCGCGTGATTTAGGCCCTGCAATGTTAAACCCACAATAATCATCTGTGCGGCTATTGAATGTAACACCATTGGGGCGCGGTATTTCATTGAAATATCTTTGGTGGTAACGTTCTGCCATACCCGAGCCAACCATCCAAAAATGATCATTCCCCAACATCGTAATGGTGAAATCACCCGCAATCCCACCGCGTACTCCGATCAGTGGTGTCAGGCAAGATCGCCCGATTTGGGTTGGCACATTATTGGCCACGATACGGTTCAACCAATCACGCGCGCCTGCGCCTTGTATTTCGTATTTAGCAAAATTAGAAATATCAATCACGCCAACGCCATTGCGCAAGGCGCGACATTCATCACCCACAGGTTCAAACCAATCCTGGCGATCAAATCCGTAATCTTCGCGCCCATCAACACCCGCCCCCGCAAACCAAAGCGGGTGTTCCCAGCCATAATTCAACCCAAACACAGCACCCAGTGATTTTTGTTTTTCGTAAACTGGTCGCATTCGCATCGGGCGGCCCGCTGCGCGTTCCTCGTAGGGGAAATGAATCTTGAAACGGTTGGCATATTGATCGGCAACCCGCGCACGCGTGAAACCCTTGTCCGCCCAACTACCAAAACGCGCGACATCCCATGGGAACATGTCAAATTCTGGCTCGCCCTCGACAATCCATTGCGCGGTCATCAAGCCCAAACCACCCGATTGGCTAAACCCTGGGATAATGCCGTTGCAACAAAAATATCCCTTTTTCTCAGGCACGGGACCATAGAGCGCGGCGCTGTCAGGTGACCAAATCATCGGGCCGTTGATCACACGTTTTACCCCCACCTCGGCGGCGGCGGGCACGCGATCCATTGCGCGCATGATATTATCCATGATCCTATCCAAATCATCGGCAAATAATTCATGACCAAATCCCGCGGGCGTACCATTTTCGGCCCAGAATCGCATATCTTTTTCGTATGCGCCGATCAGCAATCCGTTGCCCTCTTGGCGCATGTAATATTCACCATCGCGATCTGCGACCGATGGCAATCGGCACGACATGGCGGCGATTTCTGGGATGGTTTCGGTGACCAAATATTGGTGTTCCGTTGGTTGTAATGGCAAATTGATCCCCGCCATTGCGGCGACCTCGCGCCCCCATAACCCCGCAACATTCACAACCCACGGCGTGTGTATCGAACCCTTGGGCGTTTCCACATCCCATGTCCCATCACCACGTTGCGTCGTGGCGGTTACGGGGGTGAACCGATGAATTTCAGCACCCATATTGCGCGCACCCGTGGCATATGCTTGGGTAACACCGCTTGGATCGACATTGCCACCATCCGGTTCGAACATCACACACCGCACACCATCAAAATTCACCAGTGGATTTTTTTGCCGCGCTTCATCAATGGACAGTTCGTAAAAATCCGCGTTGAAGTATCGCGCCTTGGCGGCCTGAATACGCAACTGATGTTCGCGTTGTTCGGTTTGCGCCAGATAGAGCGAGCCCGGTTGAAAAACGCCACATCCCTGACCTGTTTCCAGTTCCAGCTCTTTATACAGATTCATCGTGTAATATTGCAGCTTGGATATATTATTATTGTCATGCAGCCCATGCAGATTGGCCGCCGCGTGCCATGTCGACCCAGATGTGAGCTCATCGCGTTCCAACAAAACCACGTCGGTCCAACCCAATTTCGCCAAATGATACAGAATGGAGCATCCAACCAAACCACCGCCAATCACCACCGCCTGTGCATGTGTACGCATTATTCTTCTCTTCCGTATTTTTTTAAAATCGTATGAATATCGTCAAGCTCTGCACAATTGGATTCCAGCGCAAAAACATAGGCATGGGTAAAATAAAAACAGGCCGTATCAATCTTGCCTGCATCCAACGCATCATCGCCTGCTTGTTTATAAATATGCGCAATTTTTGCACCATCTTTGGTGGCATGTGCGGCCAATAGTTCAGTGTTCAACGCCACAAGATCAACCACGCCTAGGCTCGATTTTCGCGATGATTATCGACCTGTGTCGCCACCCATTCGTGGAACAAATGCGTGGGGCCATCCATTGCAGGTGCGAATTTACCACCATCGAAAAACCGTCCGTGGCGTCCTTTCTGCATCCCTTCGACGACAAAGATGTCTTCTTCGAACACCTCTTGCCAGAACGTCGCATTTGTGGCGCGCAGATCGGCATATTCATCCTCGATACATTCGGGTTGTGCGTAATAAATCGACACATGTTCAACGGTACGTTCAAGGCTGATCGGTTCCAGTATGATCGCATAGGTATGATCGCGATGAACGCCAAACAGAACGTTTGGGAAAAACGAAATATATTCCGATCCAGTATCCCATTTCGCCGACAGATCATTGAAATCTTGGAAACAACGCCCAGTTTCATCTTTCAACTGTGTATAGACAACCGAGCCTTGCCCCGAGAATTTTTGACGCTCTTCCAGATGATAGTGGTCTTCTAGCTTTGAAACCACGTTCAAACCGGGGTGAACCCACGGCAAATGATAGCTCTCGCAATAATTTTCGACGGCCAATTTCCAATTGCTATTCACGGTGAGGTTAAAACAGCTATCGTCGCCTGCGCTATAAATCGGTTTGTCAAATTCACGCCAGCGCTCCAGCATAGCGGCATTGGCAATTTCAAACGGCTGTGCATCACCAGATATATTCACAAAAACCACATCCATATACACATATGATGGAATTTCGATCAAACCCAATTCGTCACGTTTAATATTTTCGTGCAAGTTCTGCCCCGGCCCGCCCACATGTGGCGTGGAACGCAAGCGCCCATCAAGCGCATAACACCACGAATGATACGGACAGCGTATCGTGCCGCGAATGTTGGATTTTTCCGAAATCAAAATCATACCACGATGCCGACAGGTGTTTTGATACACGCGCACATTCCCCGAATGATCGCGCACAATTAACAGTGGCATCTCCAGAAAATCGACTGGATTTGTGTCGCCCTCGTTTGGAACATCTTTGCCAAACCCGATGGCAGACCAATTCGCAAACAAGACCGCGTCGCGCTCTTCTTCGAATACGGTTTGGTTAATGTAATGTTCATTTGGCAGCCCGCGTGCAAGGTTCACGGGTTTTTTTACAGCGGACAAATCCGAAACGGTCATGGGTGTATCCTTTGCAATCAGGTGATATCACCCATTTAGCGCGTCATTCTAAATCCTCACAAACGAGTTTTTTACATGAAATAGCTGAAATTAATTCAATCAATATCATTTATAAGCCACTGACGCACCAAGGCCGTTTGCGCATTATTTTCGATACCGGCGTGGATCAAGTAAAACCGTCCCGGTGCGGCGCTGCGATAACGGCCAAGCACGATCAATTCACCAGCATCCAACAATGGCGCCACTAAACGTTGCCAGCCCAACACAACCCCTTGTCCATCCTTGGCCAACTGCAACGCGATGGTATAATTATTCACACGATGGCGCGTGGACAGTTCTCCGTTGTAATTCAATGCATCAAACCAGTTTTGCCAACTGGTCCAATTGGTTTCTTTGGCATCCAGATGGATCAACGGCAATGCTGCGATATCACCCAATTCTGACGCACCAGAGCGATCAAAATCGGGGGCGCAAAGCGGTATCAACACATCATCGAACAGCACATCGTGGGGTTCATCGGGTGCTGATATTCGATATTCTATGACCAAATCGAGTAAAACTGGGCGAACGAATGGTCGATCGCGCACATGTTGATTGATGGTAATTTCACCATGGTCACGCCAAAATCTGCTGATCCGCGGCGTCAGCCATAGTGACGATACGGCGGTCGTGGCACCGATTGTGACACTGTTAGGGTCAACACGCGATTGAATCGATTTAATCGCGCGCGAAATATCGAAAAACCCACGCGATAAAGCATCCTTTAGCACCCATCCTTCTGGGGTGAGTTCAACCGCGCGGTGGCTTCGGATGAATAGCTGAACACCCAATTCTTGCTCCAATGCTTTCACCTGATGGCTGACGGCGCCGGGTGTGACGAATAATTCGGCGGCGGCATCTTTGATCGAACCACACCGCGCGGCGCACTCAAAACTTTTGAGCATTTTCAGCGATGGCAAGCCATATGGGTTTCGAGACATGTGAAAACCAAGTTAAGTTCAATTTAACTCAGCTTATGCAATTTCCGCTGTTTGGTCTATTGAATCATACACCGATTAAAAAAACACGCTTGCTCCATGCGCAAACTGCGGTATTCTCGGCCCATGAAATCATTGTTCCACCTTGCATATAACGTGACAGATCTGGAAGCCGCGCGCCGGTTTTACAGCGATGTTCTGGGCTGTGCCGAGGGGCGTAGCACCGACACTTGGGTCGATTTTGATTTCTTTGGGCATCAAATTTCGCTGCATCTGGGCGCACCGTTTGCAACAGAAAACACCGGGCATGTGGGGGATCATATGGTGCCAATGCCACATTTGGGAATTGTATTGCCGCTTGCCGATTGGCTGGCCTTGTCCGCACGATTACAAACGGCGCAAGTCGCATTCGAAATCCCACCACAGGTGCGGTTCGAAGGTCAAACAGGCGAACAACGCATCATGTTTTTCCGCGATCCGTCGGGAAACCCCATCGAAGCCAAAGGTTTTGCCGATTTTGAAACCGTATTCGCAAGCTAGGGCTTGACCAACGCCGCCCTGCCCTGCATCTGTATTTCATGTTAATCTACAAAATTCTTCGCACGCCTGAATGGGCTGATTTACAATCAAATGGGCGCAGCAACGGCGCACCGATTGATATCAGCGATGGCTACATTCATTTTTCAACGGCACCACAGGCCAGCGAAACCGCAGCCAAACATTTTGCTGGCGAAGAAGAGTTGTTGTTATTGGCCTATGACAGCGATCAATTGGGTGAAAAATTGAAATGGGAAAAATCGCGCGGCGATCAATTGTTTCCACATCTTTACGCGCCCCTAACACTCGCCGATGCGATCTGGGTCAAACCGTTGCGATTGTCCGATAACGGCCATGTCTTTCCAGAAGAAATGCAATGAAACTGATTGAAAAACTGGGGCTTGCTGCTCTTTATCAACTTGATCCTGAACTGGGACATGGCATCGCGATCAAAGCGTTAAAAATGGGGCTGGCACCGTCGCAAGGCGTGCACAGCAGCGATCGCCTGCTAACCAATATTGCAGGGCTGGATTTGCCAAATCCCATCGGATTGGCCGCAGGTTTTGACAAGAACGCCGAAGTCATTGCGCCGCTGTTGAAAACAGGTTTTGGATTTATCGAAGTGGGTGCTGCAACACCCATCGCACAACCTGGTAACGCGAAACCACGCCTATTTCGTCTGCGTGAAGATCGCGCGTCAATCAATCGATTTGGGTTTAACAACGAGGGTATGCAAACAATCGCAACCCGTTTGGCCGCGCGCCCCAATCATGGGGTGGTTGGTATTAACCTTGGCGCGAATAAATCAAGCAGCCATCGCGCAATTGATTACGTCAAGGTATTGGAACACTGCGGGCCGTATGTTGATTTTGCCACTGTGAATGTGTCATCGCCCAACACGGAGAAGCTGCGCGATTTGCAAGGTGAACGTGCGTTGAACGCATTGTTAGCGGGCGTTATGGAAACCCGCGAAAATTTGGCACGCCCCATTCCGATATTTTTGAAAATCGCGCCTGATTTGAACGGTGAAGAAATCGCACAAATTGCCCAAGTGGCAAAACACAACCGCATTGATGCGATTATTGCCACCAACACCACGCTGGATCGCGATGGATTACAAAGCGAGCACGCGCACGAAGGCGGCGGATTATCTGGCGCGCCATTATTTGAAAAATCTACGCGGGTTTTGGCGCAATTAGCACATGAAACAGATGGCGCTATTCCCTTGATCGGGGTTGGTGGTGTATCGTCAGCAGCGCAGGCTATGGCGAAAATTCAGGCGGGTGCATCGGCGGTACAACTTTATACTGCATTAGTGTATCACGGGTTTTCACTGGCGAATGAAATTGCCCACGGGTTGGATCAGGTGCTAAAAGAAAAAAATTACGCCAATGTCGCAGATGCGGTTGGCACGGATATCGGAGCCTATCTATGAGCGCAACAATTTGGCATAACCCGCGCTGTTCAAAATCACGCCAAACATTGGCATTGATCGACTCGCAACGTGTTCCGGTGAAAATTTTTCCCTATACCAAACAGATCCCAACGGCGGATCAAATCGCCGATGTGTTGCGCCTGTTGGATATTTCCGCAATTGAATTGGTACGCACGGGCGAGCGATTGTTCAAAGAATTGGGTCTGTCAAAAACAGATGCCGATGATGTGTTGATCAAAGCGATGGTGGAAAATCCGATTTTGATCGAACGCCCCATTGTGATCGCCAATGGCAAGGCCGCGATTGGACGCCCGCCCGAAAACGTTTTGGATATCCTTTAGTTACGCAGCATCTGCGGATGCTTCGAGTGCTGGATATTTCCACGCAAGTGTGATCGTGCGCATAATGTTAAGCACCATCAAGCTCGCCCAAAGCCCATGATTGCCATAAATGGGCAGCAAGATCAGAACCGAAACTACGTAAAACGCAAATGATATCAACATCATGTTACGCATATCCGCCGTACGTGTGGCGCCAATGAATACCCCATCCAGCATCCATGCCCCCACCCCAATCATCGGCGCGATCACCATCCATGGCAAATAATGCTGCGCGGCGATTTGAACGGGTTCTGATTTTGCCATAAGCGCGATCAAATATTCACCACCCAGCAAAAATGCGATGCTGAGCACAATGCAAATAAGCAGCCCCCAAATACTGGTTAAATAGACCGCACGACGCAATCGCCCACGATCACGTGCGCCAAGCGCGTTCCCAACCAGTGCCTCGGCGCTAAACGCGAACCCATCAAGCGCGTAGGCGATGATATTGAGAAACTGTAACAACACCTGATTTGCCGCCAAGGTGACATCATCAAATGACGACCCCATGAACAAAAAACTAACAAATGCGATTTCGAGCAAGATCGAGCGGATCATAATATCACCATTAACCGCAGCCATACGCGCCATTTTCGCACGATCAAATATCCGCGCTTTGTCGCGCCAATACCCGCCATAAAACCCAGCGCGCGCGAGCCATAGGCCAAGCGCCAAACCAGACCATTCGGCAATGAATGTCGCAAAGGCAACACCCTGAACACCCCAATTGAATTCCAAGACGAACAGCAAATCCAAAATAATATTCAATCCGTTCATCCATAGTTGAAGCACCAAAACAGAACGGGTTTGTTCCTTTGCGATTAACCAACCTGTGATGCCAAACAATGCAATCGCGGCCGGTGCGCTGAAAATACGGATGTGCAAATATTGCCGCGCGAGGTTTTCAACCTCTGGCGAGGCGGGGGCGGCCTTGAACGCCAACCAAAACAGCGGCGCCTGTAAAATCACGAACACCAGACCTGCGCCAACACCGATGATCATCGCGCGCGTTAACATCGCGCTGACCTCGCCGTCATCATCCGCACCAATCGCCTGCGCGGTCAATCCAGTGGTGCCCATGCGCAAAAAACCAAATATCCAATAAATTGCCGTCAGGACAATTGCCCCGATTCCAACAGCGCCAATTGGTGCTGCCAACCCCATTTGCCCAACAACACCCGTATCAACCGCGCCCAATATCGGGACAGTTGCGTTGGACAACACAATTGGAAGCGCGATGGTTAAAACGCGTTTATGCGTCAATGGTGTGGAACGGGTGGCAACCATATTCTTTCTTTCATTTACAAAAAACTGACCAATTTCCATGCACTGGTTCATTGTATCGCTTGAAAAATGCAAAAATTACCGTAAAATCGCATAACCTAACTGGGAACCAAAATGCCGCAAAGTATTAAAACACTTAAAGAAATGTGTGAAGAATTTGAAGTTACGCCGCGCACGCTTCGTTATTACGAATACATCGAATTGTTGTCACCCGAAAAACAGGGGCGGACCCGTCTTTATGGGGCCAAGGAACGTGCGCGGATGAAATTGATCATGCGCGGCCGTCGGTTTGGGTTTTCTTTGGAAGAAGTGCGCCAGTGGCTTGAACTTTATGACCAAGACCCATCACAAAAGGTTCAAATGGAAGCATTGCTAGAGCGTAGCAAGGTCCGCATGAAGGATCTGCGCAACCGCAAAAAAGAGCTGGAAGAGGCGATTGCAGAGCTGCAAGATTTGATTAAAGTCGCCAATGAAAGCCTCGATAAAAGCTAATCCAAGGCAATTTGCGCAAAAAACAGCCATATTTCGTGACGCAATGTCAGATCAGTTGACCTGACTGGTACATATTGAAAATATATCCAAGCGTATCCACATGACAATCACAACAACCACGGGGTGATTGATGGCTTATCCAATTTTGACAATTCGTGAAATGTGCGAACGCTATGAAGTAACGGCAAGAGCTTTGCGTTTTTATGAAAGCAAAGGTTTGTTAAACCCGCTGCGCGATGGTTCGCGACGTTTGTATTCGAATACGGACCGCGCAAAGTTGAAATTAATACTACGCGCCAAATTTTATGGCTTTTCACTCGAAGAAATATCTCAGCTGCTCGAAATTTATAACAGCGATAACCTTGAATATCATAAATTAGCTGCCATTGCAGAGCTTGCCCAAAAACAGCTTTCTGCCTTGGAAAAACAACAAACGGAATTAAATCGTGCGATTGAAAGTCTGCGGCATGAACTTGATACGGGACTACGCGACTTGAAAAACTGTGCGGTGCTGAAACAAGCCGCCTAAATGGGTGCAACGGGGTGGGACCCGCGCGAAGGTGCAAATACTCGCGGCGTTCCACCCATTTTCCTTGACCATTTCTGACAATGTGCAACCATGCGTTCAAATGCAAGGGGACCTGTCATGGCTGAATATCAACTGTATTGTTTTGGTGAATCTGGAAACGCATATAAGGCTGCGCTCACGCTCGAATTAACGGGCAGCGATTGGGAACCCATTTTCGTTGATTTTTTCAACGGAGAAGCACGCGGCGATGCATTTCAGCAAATCAACGAAATGGGCGAAGTCCCCGTTATGGTTCACGGTGATACAACCCTGACGCAATCGGGTGTAATCCAAGACTATATTATCGAGCAGAGCGGAAAGCTCGGCGGGGCAACACCACAAGAGCGGCGCGAAATTTGGCGCTGGGTTTTGTTTGATAATCACAAATTGTCTTCACAAGCGGGTGTGACCCGTTTTTTGATGAATTTTTTGCCCAAAGATAAGCGCCCAACAGAAACAATCTCATTTTTGCAAGCGCGATTGCAAGGCGCCTATAAGACACTAAACAACCATTTGGTCGGGCGTAAATGGATCGTAGGGGATGACATTTCTGTCGCCGATATATCCTGTTGTGGATACCTGTATTATCCAGAAGAATTCGGATTTAACCGTGCGGATTGGCCGGAAATCGATGCGTGGCTGGATCGCATTGCGACAACCCCGGGTTGGAAACATCCCTATGATTTGATGAAACCTGCATTCCCACCTGAAAAGGCATAATCAATCTTTGTTGCGAAAGGCAATACAGATCCCCGCGAATGCAATCATCGCCATCCCAATCATATCCCACATGATCAGGGTTTCACCCCACAACAACCAGCCCCAAAATCCTGCGAATACCAACAGGCTGTATTCAAACACGCTCACGATTGATGCATCTGCAATTTGATAGGCGCGGGTTTGCAACAAAATCGCATAACCCGACCCGATTGATTGGATCAAAATCCAACCTAGAACCGCCAATGTTGGCCAGGCAAACGGTCGGTTCAAAAAACTGAGCTCGCCCATTTGTCCAATATCAAAACCGTGGATGACGGTCATGCCAATAACCCCACAGGTTCCAAGTGTTAAGAAGTACCAAAAGAGCAAGGACATCGATTGTTCTTGAGCACAAAAACGCCCCGTAAACATCATGGCGAGCGCATAAAATAATGCCCCCGCAACAGGTAAAATCGCCATTGGATCAAGGTGCTGTCCAAAGGGGCGCAAGATCACCAATACCCCCGCAAATCCGAGCAGTATCGCAAAAATACGATACGGGCCAATGCGAGATTTAAACAAAACCACGCTCAAAATCACAACAAAAATGGGCGCAAGGAACAGCCCCGCCGCCGCGATCGAAACAGGTACTGTTCCCAAGGCCCCAAAATATAGCAACATCGCGACCGCATACAGCGCGGATCGCACGAATACATTCAATGGTCGCAAGGGGCGCAAGGGGATATTCATACGCCACGCCGCAATCCATGTGCCCAATGCGATCAACGCACATTTCATCGCCTGAAATTGCCACAACCCGACATCCTGTGCGATGAATTTCACGAAATTATCAATCACGCCTAGGATTAACATGCAGATAACAATCAATATGGCGCCGCGTAAAATTGGATTATCAGAATGCATCGGTTCGCCAATCGTTGTGTACTGATTTGACATTGCAAAGATTTCACAAATGCGGCAAGCGTGATTGCGACGCAATTGCCACGAGATGCTGGAAATTTCGCCGCAAAATGATTATACTGTAATGAATAGAAGGCCAACATAGGGCCCGTCGAGCAATGACCGCATTAAAAGAGTATGAAAGATTAGAAAGTATTGGTCTGTGGCGTGAAACCGCAGAGGGCCAACGCAAAGAGGTTGTCGTGGCATTTGGCGACGCATCGTTGGTGCTGCGCGATAGCAATGACCGTCCGCTTACGCATTGGTCAATGGCCGCCATTGAACGCACCAATTCCAACCAACGCCCTGCAATTTACACGGTTGACCCCGATGGGCATGAAACCTTGGAAATTGACGACAAAACGATGATCAAAGCGATCGAACGTGTACGTAACCGCATCCAACGTGCACGCCCAAAACCAGGGCGGCTTCGGGTTTGGATCAGTGCGATAACGCTTTGCGCATTTGTCATCGCTGGTGTTGTTTGGCTGCCAGAAGCAACGGCGCGATATGCAACGGGCATCGTTCCAGACGCCAAGCTAGAAGACATCGGACGGCGTGCATTGGCGCAAGTGAACAAGCTGACTGGCACCCCCTGTTCATCGCCTTATGGCGAACGCGCCCTGCGATTGTTAGAGGATCGATTAATCGGCACGACATCCAACCGCATTTTGATCGTGGATATGGGGCCGCGCAAATCCGCACTATTACCCAATGGAAATATCCTGATCAACAAATCGCTATTGTCTGATCAAAACGGACCTGAATTGATGGCAGGGTATGTGTTGATGGAACGCGCGATGCAGGATGAACGCCCGCAACTTTATGATCTGTTTTTGACATCAGGCTTGAACACCACATTGCATTTTTTGGCGAACGGAAAAATCAATAAGGCAAAGTTGGATCAATTCGCCGAAAACAAAATCATGGGGGAATTATCGAACCCGCGCCCTGATAACTTGCACGAATTGTTTAATGTTGCCGAAATCACCAGCACACCATTTGCAAAGTCAGACAACCGATATGCCGATTTGGCAAGCATCGATAATTACGCAAAGCAATCTGTACCATTGCTATCGGACGAAGACTGGCTCGCGCTACAAGAGATTTGCGATTAGCTAAGCTGACCACGTTCAAGGCGCACCATACGATCCATACGCCCCGCCAGTTCGATATTATGCGTTGCAATCAACGCGGACAGACCCGTTTCCTTGACCAAATCCAACAGGGCGTTGAACACTGTATCCGATGTTTCAGGGTCTAAATTGCCCGTAGGTTCATCAGCCAACAACAGTTTTGGTTCATTGGCAAGTGCACGACAAAACGCAACGCGTTGTTGTTCACCACCGGACAATTCTGCGGGGCGATGTGTGCCGCGTGGTTCTAACCCGACGCGATTTAACAAATCACGCGCACGATCGGTTGCTGCAACCTTGGAAACACCATTTGCCATTTGCGGCAAAATAATATTTTCCAGGGCGGAAAATTCGGGTAACAGGTGGTGAAATTGATAAATGAACCCCACATCTTGGCGCCGTGTGCGTGTGCGTTTTCGTTCCGACAGTCCCGATTGATCAACGCCCGCAATGGCAATGTGCCCCGCATCCGCCGTGTCCAATAGACCCGCAATATGCAGCAATGTTGATTTTCCAGCGCCCGACGGTGCGACCAGCCCTACCACCTCGCCCGTGGCAAGCGTGAAATCCAGATCATTCAGAATGGAAATCTCTGTTGGTTTACCCTTGTTATATGCCTTACTGACGCCTTGCAGTTCCAAAATATTATTCATATCGAAGCGCCTCGACAGGGTTCATTTTTGCTGCGCGGCGCGCTGGGAATATGGTGATGATAAATGACAACCCAAGCGAGAGGCAAACCGCCTTCATCACATCACGCAAGTTCAATTCCGCGGGCAGTTGCGACAATAATCGTTGGGATGGGTCCCATACGCCCCCACCCATCAAACCGTTAATCACATTAAAAATTGGGTCAATATAGATCACGAACAAACAGCCCAAGATCACACCCGCAATGGTGCCAATCACCCCAATCGATGAACCACAAATGAAAAAGATGCGCATGATCGACCCTTCGGACAATCCCATCGTGCGCAAAATACCAATATCGCGCCCCTTGTTTTTCACCAGCATAATCAGGCCAGATACGATGTTCATGGACGCGACCAAAACCAAGATCGACATCAGAATGAACATCACGTTATCCTCCATTTGAAGCGCACGTAAAAATCCACCGCTCGCATTTTTCCAGGTCCATGTCGCGCTGTGTGAATCGCTAGCAGCTAATAATAATGGATCAAGCTGTTGCACGTTATCTGGATCATCAACCATGATCTCAAATTCATCAACCACGCCCTCGCGGTTGAAGAATATCTGTGCGTCTGAGAGAGGCATATATAACCGTGTGCGATCAATATCATATCGCCCGACCTCGAATATATACACAACGTCATAGGCATTGATGCGTGGGCTTGTCCCAAATGCTGTTTGCAATCCATCGGGTGAAATCAGCGTGATTTTGTCGCCAACAGACAATCCCAATTCACGCGCAACCCCCGTGCCAATCGCAACACCTTTGTCAAAATTTTCCAGCTTGCCAATTTGGCGTTCAGGTTTGGCGATCAATGGCAGATTTTGTAAATCGGCCAGCGTTTCACCATATACCTCGACCCCATTGTTGCGGCCATTGGCAGTGGCCATTACCTGTCCCTTTACAATGGGTGCAACGCGATTGACGCCCTCGATCTGTAACAATCGCTGGGCGATATCGTCGTAATTATCAAAGGTGCGCACAATACGCCCATCTGCATCCTCAAACGGGGGGCGATATACGGACACATGCGCATTCGCACCAAGGATGGTTGCCGTGAAATCCGTGCGAAACCCAGAGCGCACCGCAAGGGTTGCGATCAACGCAAATACCGCGAGCGCAATCCCAATAAGGGAAATCCATGTCATCACGCTGACGCCACCTTCGGATTTACGCGCGCGCAAATACCGCCAAGCAATCATCCATTCATGGGGGGCAAAGGGTGATGTCCTACCCGAATTATTCATGCAATTTTCCGTTTCTTAGCGTCGCGCAATTGGCGCAACATACGCCCTATGGCAGATGTACCACCATAGCCAGCGCAATATCCGCCAAACAGTAACAAAAACGATTCCAATGACAATGGGATAGCAGGTTGAAAATCCGCCCACGCGCCCTGATTTATTTTGGGATCGGCAAATTTTTGGATGTAACCAAGCCGTTCAAATGCGCTGGCGTCTTTGAGCGTTGCATAACTCTGTGCCAAATCTTCTTGGCGTTTGATCGTGCGCGTCATATCCGATTGGCGGCGATCCAAAAATTCTGTGCCCGTCATTGCCGATAATGCCTGTGCGCGGGTTTGATTTGTTTGTATCGCCGAATTATCGAAATCCGCCACAACCACATTCAATTCTTCAACCGCGCCGCCCAATCGTTGGACGTATTGTTGTGAATATTCAGGGAACTGGGACAGGCAAACGCCAACCCCCAATCCACCCAGAATATTCACAACCTTTCCCATATCAAATCCCTGCGTAAACTTTGGCCAGTTTTTCCAGTGCCAATTCAGCGGTCATTTCTTCGCTTTCGCCTGATTTACGGTTGGTCAATTCAACCACACCGTTTTTCAAACCACGCGGGCCCACAGTAATACGCCACGGCAAACCGATCAAATCCATTGATGCGAATTTAGCACCTGCGCGTTCCTTGCGATCATCATACAATGGATCAAGCCCCAATGCCGTTGCCGATTTATACAATGCCTCGCATGCGCCATCCGTGTCATCGTCACCCTGTTTTAGGTTCACAATGCCAACACCAAATGGTGTGACTGCTTCGGGCCAGATGATACCGTTGTCGTCATGGCTTGCTTCGATAATCGCACCGATCAGGCGCGACACACCAATGCCGTGCGACCCCATGTGAACGGGAACTTCTTTGTTATCGGAATTCACCACCTTGGCATTCATCGCATCGGAATATTTGGTGCCGAAATAGAATATTTGCCCCACTTCAATCCCGCGCGATGACATGCGACGTTCCTCTGGAATTTCATTGAATTTCGCCTCATCATGGGTTTCATCGGTGCGCGCATATGGTGTTGTCCATTCCTTCATAATACCCGCACATTGATCCCAATCATCATAATCGATTTTGCGATCGCCCAGATGCAGATCGAGAATGTTTTTATCGTAAAACACTTCGCTTTCGCCTGTATCGGCAAGCACTAAAAATTCATGTGTGTCATCACCACCAATCGGACCACTGTCCGCACGCATTGGGATTGCCTTTAATCCCATGCGTTCATAGGTGCGCAAATAGCTTACCAAATGGCGGTTATATGCGTGCATCGCCGAAGGTTTATCCACATCGAAATTATAACCATCCTTCATGAAAAATTCGCGCCCGCGCATCACGCCAAAACGAGGGCGTACCTCGTCACGAAATTTCCATTGAATATGATAAAGGGTCAGTGGCAAGTCTTTATGTGATTGCACAGAGTCGCGAAAAATATCGGTGATCAGTTCTTCGTTTGTGGGCCCATACAACATGTCGCGCCCGTGGCGATCGGTGATGCGCAACATTTCTTTGCCGTAATCATCATATCGCCCAGATTCACGCCACAGATCGGCGGATTGCAATGTGGGCATTAGCATTGGATTATGGCCCGCACGAATTTGTTCTTCGTGCACAATATTTTCCAATTTACGCAGCACCTTGAACCCCATCGGCAACCACGAATAAATGCCCGACGCCGCTTGGCGGATCATGCCGGCGCGCAACATCAAACGATGGCTAGCGATTTGCGCGTCGGCTGGGTTTTCTTTGAGGGTTGGTAAAAAATATTTCGATAGGCGCATATGTCAGGCTCGCTTTGCACAAAGTGTTTCATTTGTGTCTAGGCGATTGCCCGCGTACGTGCAATATCGCTTGTGTTATTGTGTATAGCTCACCACCTCTATCTCTAACCCATCTGTGTCTTCAAAATAGAACCGTCGCCCAGGTTCGTAATCGCCATGGCTATGCGCGGTGTAGCCTGCGTTTTCCACACGCTTTTCAACCGCGTCCAAATCGGAGACCACCACTGCGATATGGTTCAAACCCAGCAGATATTTGTTGCGCGGCGTTGCGATACGCTCTGGTGTGCCCAATTCATAAACTGCCACATATGAATTTTCGCCACCAACATGAATGGTTTTTCCACCGCCCAATGAATCCCCTTCCCAGCGGATTTTCCAATCGAAAAGATCGCACAATAATTGTGCGGTTTTTTTGCGATCACTAACAGTGACATTTGCATGTTCTAGATAATTTTCCATTGATTTGTCCTTTCATGTTCAATTGATATGGACATGTTATACGACCTCAAGTTAACCTGAGCTCAAGAGAAAATAATCAAGGTAAAACAATGTCTTTGAAAAAAGGTTTGCGAATTGGGCGCATTGCAGAGCGCACAGGGCTTTCGATTTCGGCCATTCGGTTTTACGAAGAACAGGGATTGGTGCAATCGGAGCGCAACGCCACGGGGCAACGTGTTTTCCAACATTCCGACATTCGAAAATTATCATTTGTGATGATTGCACAGAACCTTGGGTTTAGTTTGCGTGAAATCGCACAGGCATTGGCGCGTTTGCCCGACAATCGAGCGCCAACGTTAAAGGATTGGGAAAAACTGGCGGGGCAATTTGAAACGGTGCTGGATCAACGGATCAATGCCCTGCAAACGCTGCGTGAAAAGCTGACGGGCTGTATCGGTTGTGGGTGTTTATCGCTGGATCGCTGTGCGCTGTATAATGCGGATGATCGCGCCGCACGTTTGGGAACGGGTCCACGATATTTGTTAGGGGATCAACCAAATCAAGCGTAGGTAACAACACCCTTGCGCCCCAAGGAATCCGCCAACGCGTCAAAGCGTTTTTTGACCACTTCACCAAACACATCCGCGCCATTGCTGTCCAATGACAATTCAACCGCAACCTTAGTTTTACGAATTTTACCAAGGTCACTGATTTCAGCACCCGTCATCATTGCCCCCAACCGCATGGCGCGGCCAACCGATTCCGCCAATTGGCGTTCCTCTGCCGATAATAAATCTCGCAAACGGTGATATCCCAGCGACATTGCCTTGGTTTTATATCGATTCAACAATGCCCATGCGATAAACACGCGGCCTTGATGGCCAATGCCACCAAAATTGGCGTGGGTTGCACCGTAAAAACAAATTTCCGAACGATAGTCGGGGTGTGACGCCCAATAAACATCATGCAAAATACATGCAGCACGGATTAACCGTTTGCGATCATTGTCCGCCTCTGGAAACAACGGCAGCAACCAATCGCACAGTTGATCGCCAAACCCCGGGAAGCGCGCTTGTGCTTCTTCGACGGAGCGGCATGCCTCGAGCAACGGGTCACGAGTTTGCAACCCCTTTGGCATACGTTCAAACAACAAGCCTTCGCGCAGGCCATAGCTGGAAAATGTCACTTCTTCGGTTTTGAACTGCGTTAAAATTTGTTTCAAAACACGAATGGCTGTAGGCAATAATTCAATTCGTGCAGGGGATGCATTGACCATACGCGTCAATTCGTCTTGGTCGCAATCACCGATGATCGCGATCGTATCCAACACTTCATCAACAGGCAGGTGATAGTTGTGCAAAACGCGCAAAGGATAATTGTTGCGTTCCATATGGAATTTCGCAATTGCACGCAGTGATCCACCAACAAGGTAGATATTTTCCTGACGTCGCTGAAACAGTGGTGCAATTTCGGCCAGCTCGTTTTTGATCACCGCATCTTGTGCTTTGATATCGTCAGATACATCAACAATGCTAAGCGGACCCAATGCGGTTGTTACGATGTTCCCGATTTTACCATTTTTTATTTCGGCAAATTCAAGAGATGAACCACCTAAATCACAAACTAATCCATTGGCATCTGGCCAACCAAGC
This sequence comes from Paramylibacter ulvae, assembly GCF_014652655.1. Lineage (GTDB taxonomy): Bacteria > Pseudomonadota > Alphaproteobacteria > Rhodobacterales > Rhodobacteraceae > Amylibacter > Amylibacter ulvae. The sequence continues at coordinate 925,727 of NZ_BMZF01000001.1, read as the reverse complement.
AACACACCGTTGGCGGATAAGCGTGCCTCTTCTTCGCCAGAAATGCTGACTAAATCAATGCCGATATCGTCTTGGACTTGCCGACAAAACGCAGGGCCATCCTCTGCCTCTCGCACGGCAGCGGTACCAACGGCGCCAAGGCTATTTAGTTCCATCTGATCGGCCAAAACCTTGAAACGGCGCAATGCGCTTAACGCACGCTCTTTGCCCTCTGGGTTTAATTTGTGCGATCGCAACAAACCTTTGCCCAACCCGCATAAAACTTTTTCATTGTAAAAATAAGCGGGGGATCGCGCCGCGCCATCAAACACGACCATGCGAACAGAGTTTGATCCAACGTCGATAACCCCAACGCGCCCAAGCTCTGAAATTTCAATATTCGTTTTATTCATCTTGATCATCATAAGAATGGGTTAATTTGGGTACGTCAACCACTCCGACCTTGCCGCGACCAGAAAGCGAAGGATTTTCCATAAAAAACCTGTGGCAATTGAACTTGCCCTCTTTAATCGGAGCATTATGGCGCAAATATGATCCATCCGATTGCATCACCCATGAATTTTGCACATCGGCCATATTTGCCGCCATGATCTGGCTCATGATTTGGGCGTGAACGGTTTTATTTGTTATCGAAACCAGCGTTTCAACGCGTCGGTGCAAATTACGCCCCATCCAATCGGCGGATGACATATATACCGATGCTTTCTTATGTGGCAATCCGTTGCCATTACCAAAACAAACGATGCGTGAATGTTCCAAGAAACGCCCGACAATCGATTTCACCCGAATATTTTCGGACAGGCCTTTGACATTGGCCCGCAGACAACAAATGCCGCGCACAACCAAATCAATCCGCACGCCATCGTTGCTGGCACGATACAGCGCATCAATGATTTCGGGATCAACCAGCGCATTCATTTTCGCCCAAATCGCGCCCTTCTTACCCTCGCGTGCCAAGGCAGATTCTTGTTCAATTTTTTCCAACAAATCAGATTTCAAATCATCGGGCGAAATTGATAGTTTTTTCAACCGTTCTGGGCGAGCATAACCAGACAGGTAATTAAAAACCTTTGCCGCGTCACGCCCCAGCGTTTTTGAACATGTAAAGAACGAAAGATCGGTATAAATATTCGCGGTGATTGGGTGATAGTTCCCAGTGCCAAAATGGGTATATGTGGCCAGTGAGTCACCCTCGCGGCGTACCACTGTCGAAATTTTGGCATGTGTTTTAAGATCTATGAAACCATACACGACATGCGCCCCAGCACGTTCCAAACGGCGCGATTGGCGTATATTTGCAGCCTCGTCAAATCGTGCCTTCAGCTCCACAAGCGCAGTAACCGATTTGCCGTTTTCCGCGGCTTCGCACAATGCTTCGACGATTGGGGATTGGTTGGATGTGCGATAAAGGGTCTGTTTGATCGCCACCACATTTGGATCACGCGCGGCCTGTTGTAGAAACTGCACGACGATATCAAACGATTCATAAGGGTGATGTAACAACATATCCTTTTGCTGAATCGCTGCAAAAATATTACCCATATAATCCTGCACACGTTCAGGTGTGCGCGGTTTAAATTGGGGCCATTGCAAATCGGGACGGTCGGATACAATCAATTCCGACACATCGGACATGCCCAACAACCCCGACAATTCAAAAACTTCGTTTTCATCCACATCCAATTCGCGCAAGATCAAGCGGCGCAATTCAGCAGGGGCGTCCGCCGATAGTTTTAGGCGCACCGCATGCCCACGGCGACGCCGTTTCAATGCGGTTTCAAATTCGCGAACCAAATCTTCGGCTTCGTCTTCGATTTCCAAATCGCTGTCACGCAACACGCGAAATATACATTCGCCCTGCAAAACGTAACCTGGGAATAAATCGCCCAAAAATGCCAAGATAACAGTTTCCAACAACACCATACGGTGTTCGCCATCTTGGAAAGACGGCAGTTCGACAAAACGATCAACTTGGTTTGGAATGGGCAGCAATGCGGTCAATGGGCGCGCATCTTTTTTGCGCGACAATTTCAGCGCCAATGCCAGACCTTCACTTGGGATAAATGGGAAAGGATGCGCTGGATCCACAGCCATTGGGCTTAGCACTGGAAAAATTTTATTTTTAAAGATGTTTCGCAGATAATTCAGATCGTCCTGAGACAGATCATCGCGTTCCAAAGTCACAATATTGGACGCGGCAAGTTCATCAATCAAATCTGCCCAGATTTCTTGTTGGCGTTCCATCAACCGCGACGCATCCGCATCGATCAGATCAAGCTGTTGTTTAGGGGTCAGCCCATCATAAGATGGTGCATCAATCCCACCGCGATACAATTCGCGTAAACCCGCGACACGCACCGTGTAAAATTCATCAAGATTGGTGTTGGAAATGGATAACATTCGCACCCGTTCCAACAGCGGGATTTCGTCATTCGCCGCTTCGCCCAACACGCGCCAATTAAACGCAAGCCAAGACATTTCCCGATTTACAAAACGCGCATCGCTGTCCATTGAAACATCAGTGTGGTCAACGGGTGGGGATGGTTGCGAGTTCAAAAAATCCGCATCCACATGAGGTGTTGTCAAAGGAATATTCATCAACGGCAATTATGCCATTTAGTCGGTCAAAGAGTCTAGTACGATACGCGCAAGTTTTCGCGAAATCGGTTTTCGTGCTGCAAGCGCGGTTTCATCAAGTTTTGCAACCAACTTCGCCACAAAAGCAAATGATCGCTCCACGCGTGGTATCAAAAAATTCACCACCGCTGGGTCGATTGCAATCTGGCGATCTTCGAATTGTTTTATCATCACTGCCATCAATAACATGTCATCTGGCGCTTCTAACTGAGCACGTCCAATCGCGGCAAGACGGCTGTTCAGATCGGGCAATAACAGTTGCCAATCACGTGGCGTGTCGCGCCCCGTAAGCAAAAGTTTCTTACCCGTATCCAACATTGCGTTGTGTAAGTGGAACAGCGCCTGTTCGCCATCGCTCTGTGCCAGATCGGCGATATCCTCGACACAGACATTTTGCGTGGCGAGTGATGGTATATCTTCGTTGGCCAAATCATCGGCGGCCACGATAATCCCATCTGCATTTTGCGCCCAAATCTGTGCGAGATGGGTTTTTCCCGCACCTTTGGGTCCCAATAAGATTAGCTTGTTGCCTGTCCAACCGTGCCACGCGTCCAATGCGTCAACCGCACTTTGATTGCTGGGTGACACAAAAAAATCTTCGCGTCCCAATGCTTGGCGCACAGGTAAATCTAAAATTAGTTGTTCAGCCATTTGTGTCGGATTCTTTGGTCAGGATAACGTCATCATCTTGGCTATCCACCCGTTTTCCAATTAGACCAGTGTACAAACGCCCATCCAAATATTGGCTAATCCCAAAACGGAAAAACACACCCAAACAGGCTGCAACCGGCACTGCCACCAACATGCCAGTGAACCCCATCAATGTTCCAAATGCAGAGAGTGCAAACATCAACCAAACAGGATGAAGCCCAACGGACCCCCCCACCAGCTTGGGTGTTAAAACATTGCCTTCAACCATTTGCCCCACCACAAAGATGACGGCCACGACGATGATCCATTCAGGTGTCCCCCAGAATTGAAACAAGGCCAGACCAATGGCCAACACGCCACCAATCACCGATCCAACGTATGGGATGAACGTCAACAATCCTGCAACCAACCCAACGATCAGGCCAAATTGCAAACCAACCGCCATGAGCGCGATTGCGTAAAATGTGCCAAGAATGGCACAAACGGTTAATTGCCCACGCACAAACCCTGCCAACACGCCATCAACATCACGCGCCAAACCACGTATTGTTTCCAAATGATCACGGGGTAGCCAACTGTCGACCGTTGCCACCATGCGATCCCAATCAAGCAACATATAAAACGCCACGACGGGTGCCACCACGATGAATATCAACGCATCAACGATGCTAAATGCCGATGCCAGTATTGCACTGGCAAATTCCCCTGCGCGCCCCTTGAACCCTTCTACAAAGCTTTCGATACCTTGACGAACAGCGGAATTTTCATCCATCAGGGATGGGAATTTTCCAGCTAAAAACGTTTGCAACTGTTGGATATATTCTGGTGCAGCGGTGGCAAGTGCGGCTGTCTGTTGAACCAATTGCGGGATCAAAATAATAACAAGCAATGTACATACAAACAGCGCAACCACCGTAATCGTTACCGTTGCCCATATGCGTGAAAATCCCATGGCCTCTAATCGATCGGCGGTTGGATCAAGAAAATAGGCAATCGCCATACCTGTGATAAACGGCAATAATATCCCGCCCAAAAGCCAGAGCAAAAACACCGTGACGGCCATGCCGATGCCCCAATATTTTGCCTGTTGTGAAACGCTTAACGCCATTTTTCATTCCCTTCGCTTCCCCCTTATTCACAAAGCGAAGTTCAGATTGCAAGCATCAGTTATTATTACTACTGATATGGACAGGTAATTTGGGGATATCAAGATGGCGAAAAAACGGGTTGCTGTTGAATTTGGTATGGGCACATCATTGCGCCGCATGGATTATACGAAAGCCGCGTGTCGTGCGTTGCGTGATGCGCTGTGGCATAATTCATTGACCATGGCCGATGCATTTGGATTTGATAAATCGGCAATGCTGGTAGAAGTGGAAATCGCGGTGCAACAGCCAGATCAGGTCGATATTGGCGAACTTGAAAAAATCCTCCCTTATGGTCAGCCCAGTTTTCGTGTGGTGCGCGGCGGATTAGACATCGCAAAACCCAATGGCGATCATACGGTGATCGCTAATGCCGCGGTGATTGTGTCTTTTGATATGGAGCCAGCGCAATGAAACGTTTGATTTTGGAAATGGGTATGGGTGCGGATTTATATGGTCTTGATTATACCAAGGCCGCCAATCGCGCAGTACAAGATGCGCTGCGTCATTCATCATTGATCTTATTTCGTAGCCTAGATCTGGATACCGATAAAATGGAAGTACGCGTCACCATCGGTGTGCAAGACCCAGATAAGGTCGATACAGATGCTGTTGCCGCCACACTGCCTCGTGGTCAGGCATCCGTTCACGCCGAATTGGGTGGCCAAAACGTAATTGATTCTGAAAATGGCACCGAACACGCCATCGCAATTGCCGCGATAGAGGCATATTACCCCATCATTCCCGATGAATGGCGGTTAAGTACCCCACAACAAGATTAAAACGAATCCCCCTATTTCTGCGCAAAGACTCGCCTCCGTTAGCTGGCGCGTTTTTTGCGCGGAAATTTGCGAAAACTCACTAACGCTACCAGCGGTTTATTGCAGAATTTCACGGCATCACAGCGGCGTGATTTTTTTTGCATTTTTTCGCCGATAAGAACCAACAGAAAAGGCAAATTAGCGCTTAGTTTTCAATACCTTGCTTTGAACGATTGAGAATGTTCAAAACTGTTCGTACCTATTGTTTACGGCACACAAGCCGTTTAACCATTAGGAGAATAAAATGATGAAAACGACACTTATCACAGCCGCAGTTATCACCAGCTTTGCTGGCGCTTCTTTCGCACAAGACACATTGGCGTGCGACGAAGAAACAATCGCAGCGGTTGCGGCAGCAGTCGAAGCATCACCAGAAGCCACGAAAGAGGCTGCCATGTCTGAATTGACAATGGCCAAGGAAAAAATGGCTGAAAATGATGCGGAAACATGTGCATTGCACCTGACAAATGCATCTTCATTGTCAACACAACAATAAGAATACAAAACCGCCAGCCATCCCCCTTACGCTGGCCGACCCCTCGCATTTTGCGGGGGGTTTTTTTGGGTATCGTATGATCGGGCATAAAAAAACGGTGGCTTGGATCACCAAACCACCGTTCAAATCAAATCGATAAATCGAAGCTTATATTATAAAGCTTCCAGATTGATCGCAGATTGTTTGCCGTTACGACCATCTTCCAGCTCGTAAGTAACTTTCTGATCGTCATTCAAACCTTGCAAACCAGCCGCTTGTACCGCTGTGATGTGTACGAACACGTCGTTTCCACCATCATCAGGTGCGATAAAGCCGTAGCCTTTAGTTGCGTTAAACCATTTTACTGTGCCGTTAGCCATCAGTATTCTCCTAAAAATATCGCCATCCGCATTATGCGATGACTGTGGTGCAGTGCGATCTCAAGAAACAAACCGTCTGCGTAGGCTTTCGGAGAATTTTTGTGAAAGAGTACTTCACAATCGCTATCTAGGCTTGCGCCATACAAAATGCAAGGTTTCTTTGATATTCCCTTAAAAATAGGCGATGTTAGGCGAATTGTTCGCGGATCAGACGTTCTTCTAATCCATGACCTGGATCGAACAGAATGCGATGTTCCAAGTCTGGGGCACTTATGATTTCAACGGCGAGCACATCGCGGGCTTCGGCGCTATCGGCGGCGGCGGTGACTGGGCGCTTTTCGGGTTCCAAAACATCAAACCGCACCTTTACTCCCATCGGTAACAATGCACCGCGCCAACGGCGTGGACGAAACGCAGACATTGCCGTTAATGCCAAAATTTCAGCACCAATTGGCAAGATCGGACCATGCGCCGAATAGTTATATGCGGTTGATCCCGCAGGTGTCGCCAATAATGCGCCATCACAAACCAATTCGGACAATCGCACCTTATCATCGACGGAAATTTTCAATTTGGCCGCCTGTGGTCCTGCGCGTAACAGGGATACTTCGTTGATTGCTAATGCTTTTTGTTTGCTGCCATCGGCGCAAAATGCGGTCATTGCCAGTGGGTGGATCACCGCCATTTCGGCATCTTTGATCCGCTGTTCCAGATTATCCTCGGCATATTCATTCATCAAAAACCCAACAGACCCACGATTCAATCCAAAAACAGGTGTCGACAGATGTTGTGTGCTATGCAGCGTTTCCAACATGAACCCATCTCCGCCCAACGCAATAATCGCATCGGCATTTTCGGCGGGCGCATTTCCATATCTGTCAATCATTATCGCCAACGATTTTTGCGCCACTTGCGCGCGGCTGGCGACAAAATTCAATTTCAATGCCATATGCAATTCACCTTTTCACTTTGTGTTCTTGTACCATGCGATGTTCGCATCGGAAACACCATGCGCCTATCAGCGCGCAATAATATTGTTTATGAGTTTTTTTCACGCGCTTGGCTATTTCAATAAAGCCAGAGTTTAGCTATTTCACCGCCTTAACGGGGATACATGTCGCATTTATGCTTTGACTGGCCCGATGTTTCCGATAGGAAACTTTTGACAATGCTCGGCCAACAGGAGACGCGCCATGACAAAAGACAACGGATTTTTCACCCAAGATATCGCTGATCGCGATGCAGAATTATTTGCTTCGATTACGGCAGAGCTGGGCCGTCAACGAGATGAGATCGAATTGATCGCATCCGAAAACATCGTATCCAAGGCCGTGATGCAGGCACAGGGTTCGGTTTTAACCAATAAATATGCCGAAGGTTACCCAGGGCGTCGTTATTATGGCGGCTGCCAACATGTGGATGTTGCAGAAAACCTTGCCATTGATCGCGCCAAGCAATTGTTCGGCTGTGACTTTGCCAATGTGCAACCCAATTCAGGATCACAAGCAAACCAAGGCGTGTTTCAGGCGCTGTTGCAACCGGGTGATACGATCCTTGGGATGTCATTGGATGCAGGTGGTCACCTAACGCACGGTGCAAAACCAAACCAATCTGGTAAATGGTTCAACGCCGTTCAATATGGTGTGCGCAAACAAGACAGCCTGTTGGATTATGACCAAGTCCAAGAATTGGCAAATGAGCACAAACCAAAAATGATTATCGCGGGTGGTTCTGCGATCCCCCGCCAAGTGGATTTTGCCAAAATGCGCGAAATTGCCGACAGCGTTGGTGCATATTTGTTTGTCGACATGGCACATTTTGCAGGTTTGGTCGCGGCGGGCGAACACCCATCACCATTCCCATACGCGGATGTTGCAACCACAACCACACATAAAACATTGCGCGGCCCGCGTGGTGGTATGATCCTAACCAACAATCCTGATATCGCGAAAAAGGTAAACTCTGCCATTTTCCCAGGGATCCAAGGTGGCCCGTTGATGCATGTCATCGCGGCCAAGGCAGTGGCCTTTGGCGAAGCGTTACAACCAGAATTCAAAACCTATCAAAAACAAGTACGCGCGAATGCTGTGGCATTGGCCGATCAGTTGATGAAGGGTGGTTTGGACATTGTATCAGGCGGTACAGACACGCATTTGATGCTGGTCGATTTGCGCCCCAAAGGTGTGAAGGGCAACGCAACAGAGGCCGCGTTGGGCCGTGCACATATTACCTGTAACAAAAACGGAATTCCGTTTGATCCAGAAAAACCAATGGTGACATCTGGTGTGCGTTTGGGAACACCTGCGGGCACAACACGTGGGTTTGGCGAAGAAGAATTTCGCGCAATCGGTGATATGATCATCGAAGTCGTCGATGGTTTGGCCGCCAATGGCGAAGACGGTAACGCCGCCGTTGAAAAATCGGTCAAGGCCAAGGTCGAAGCGCTCTGCGCGAAATTCCCAATCTATACTGACCTTTAATCGGTCAATCGACGCCGATATAAAACTCCAAGATCAGCGCCCTTGTGACACGGCCCGCTGATCTTTACATTACCGTATATAATTGCGGGATATAAGCAGATGAATTTCCAAACTGGAACATTGATAATTGTAATGGGCGCCCTGTCTGCCTGTTCGATCAAAAACCATGTGCCCGACTTGGAATATTTACCTCAAAGCGATGTGCAAAACCATACTTGGCCCGAATTGGTCCCCACGGATGAGCTCGCCAATAAGGCCGTTCCAATTGATCCTGCAAGTATAGAGGCGTTGAACACAGTTGCCGCACGCGCCAATGGGTTACGCCAACGCGCGGCGGGTTTACGCACCGCACCGATCACATCTGCACGGGTTGCGAATTTGCGCGCACGCGCGGCGGCACTGATTGCTGCTGAATTTTAGCCGAATCTTCATTGCCCCAATCGCTCCTTTCCGATAACAGACAGGGGAATTTATTGAACGGAGCAATCGCATATGTCTCACCCTTTGCGTCTTGGTATCGCGGGTCTTGGCACCGTAGGTGTCGGTGTCATCAAAATCGTAATGCAACATGGGGATTTGTTGCGCGCACGTTCTGGGCGCGACATGACGATCACGGCTGTTTCTGCACGTTCCAAATCCAAAGATCGCGGTGTGGATTTATCAAGCTTTGCTTGGGAAGATGATCCCGTTGCATTGGCCACACGCGATGACGTGGATGTTTACGTTGAATTGATGGGCGGCGAAGACGGCCCCGCATTGGCATCAGTAAAGGCCGCGCTCAACGCAGGTAAACATGTCGTAACCGCGAACAAGGCGATGTTGGCCATCCACGGTCAAGAATTGGCCGAACTGGCCGAATCCAAAGGTGTGAACCTGCGATTTGAAGCCGCTGTCGCCGGTGGTATTCCAATCATCAAATCCCTGACCGAAAGCCTTGCAGGCAACAAAATCACCCGCGTGATGGGCGTGATGAACGGCACCTGTAACTATATCCTCACACGTATGGAAACCGCAGGTTTGCCGTATGATGAAGTGTTTGAAGAGGCAAACCAACTTGGCTATCTCGAAGCGGATCCAAATTTGGATGTGGGTGGTATTGATGCGGCACATAAATTGGTGCTGTTGTCATCCATCGCTTATGGCACACAAGTGGATTTTGCATCGGCGCAATTGCAAGGTATCCAACGCATTTCGATCGTGGATATCAAACACGCTGCTGAAATGGGCTATCGCATTAAATTGCTTGGCGTATCACAAATGACAGATGCGGGTTTAATGCAAACCATGCGCCCGTGTTTGGTTCCCGCCCTATCCCCGCTGGGCCTGTTGGAAGGCGGCACAAATATGGTGATTGTTGAAGGCGACAGCGTTGGCCAAGTGGTTCTGCGCGGCGCGGGTGCTGGCGAAGGGCCAACCGCAAGTGCAGTGTTTGGCGATGTGATGGATATCGCGCGCGGGATCAATATCCCTGTGTTTGGCATCCCTGCTTTACAGCTCGCAAAATCAACGCCAGCGGATTCATCTGGCGAAAGCGCATATTACATGCGCCTCAACCTGAAAGACCAGCCAGGCGCCATGGCCAGCGCATCCAGCGCATTGGCCGATGCGGGCATTTCCATTGATAAAATGACCCAGCACAGCAGCGACGACAATGTTGCCCGCGTGTTGATCGTTACCCATCCAACAACAGGTGAAACCGCATCGAATGCAGCACAAGCAATCGAAAACACAGGTGTTTTGGAATTGCCCCCTGTCGTGCTAAAAATCGAAACAGTTTAAATAAATTTTACAATTGATGCATAATACCGCCCGCAAATCACTTGTTGGCGCGCAAAGAATAGGACAATACAATGGCTGATAAACAAGTATTCCAAGATCGCATGTTATCACTTGGGCTGGCACGCGTATCAGAGGCCGCCGCAATCGCATCCGCAAAATGGATTGGGCGCGGCGATGAAAAAGCAGCGGATCAAGCCGCGGTCAACGCCATGCGTGAACAGCTAAACTTGTTGGATATCAAAGGCGTTGTTGTCATCGGCGAAGGCGAACGCGACGAAGCACCAATGTTATACATCGGTGAAGAGGTCGGATCGGGCGATGGTCCAGGTGTGGATATCGCGCTGGACCCACTGGAAGGCACCACATTAACCGCCAAAGACATGCCAAACGCATTGACCGTGATCGCCATGGCACCGCGAGGCACAATGTTGCATGCACCCGATGTTTATATGGATAAACTCGCGATTGGCCCGGGTTACCCCGTCGATACAGTAACCATGGATATGTCGCCCAAAGAACGTGTTGAAGCATTGGCCAAAGCCAAAGGTTGCAGCACGGAACAAATTACCGTTTGCGTTTTGGAACGTCCCCGCCACGAAGATATGATCGCAGAATTGCGCGGTACTGGTTGCGCTCTTCGCCTTATCACCGATGGTGATGTGGCGGGTGTGATGCACACCGCAGAGGCAGAAAAAACTGGCATTGATATGTATATGGGTTCTGGTGGCGCACCAGAGGGGGTTTTGGGTGCCGCCGCATTGAAATGTATGGGCGGGCAAATGTATGGCCGTCTGACATTTCGCAATGATGACGAACGTGGCCGCGCCAGCAAGGCAGGCATCACCGATTTCGATAAAATCTACACACGTGATGAACTCGTCACCGATGATGTGATTTTTGCAGCAACAGGTGTAACCGATGGTTCGATTGTATCAGGTGCGCGCCGCGATGGTGATTTCATGGAAACCGAAACTATTTTGATGCGCTCACGAACTGGTTCCGTGCGCCGCATTCAATACCGTCAAAACAACAACTGATCACGATGGTACGCCGCGTCGGATTCAGCGAACCAGATACCGAAGCCAAGAAAAAACGCGGCGTTTATAGAAATGCCGCAAACGACGCCGTCGAAACCAACAGCAACGAAATTGAATCTGGAACCCCGCCTGGGCGCTTGTTTAGCATTATTTTCCTCTGCCTCTGGTTAACCGGTTGGTCCGCCGCAATTTTCTTTGTTTTTGACACAATAATTAATGGTAATGGCGGCGCATTTTTATATGTCTGGCTTATTCTTGCATTGATTGGTTGGTGCGTGGCGGTTTTAAAGCTTTTCACATTGGTCTTTGGCAAACATGAGGGCGCGAACGCAAGCAGTGACGATCGCTAAGTCGCGAATTTAACCGTATCCGCCATCGGTTGTGATCGCTCCACCTTGCGCGCCAAATCGGTACTGAACAACGCAATCAACGCGTTATTCAGCGGCGCAGAACGGCGCATCATTTTGCGCAGGTCTGACACCTGCCAATATACAAAAACCGCACCTGTTTGCGCCGTAACGCTGGCCGATGCCGCCGATTGATTTAAAAACCCGACTTCACCAATAAAACTGTTTAATGGAACGTTATATTCAACACCGCCTTTGTACATCACTGCCTTGCCCGCGACCAACAGGTATAATCGTTCATTCAAATGCCCCGTTTCACACAGAACTGTTTGTCCGCTGGCCGTGGTTGTTTCGCTATCGCGCATTACTTTGCGAAATTGACCGGGCGTAAGCGTTGGGAAACATTGGTAAATCACACTTTGATCCGAGTTCATTGCAAATGTTGTGCGTTCCAAAATCAAGGTGCAGATCATCGCAAAATTAATCAACGCCATGGTGCCAGATGCAAAAATCGCATCCCAAAGTGGCGTATCGTTGATGTTAAAATAATACAGAATATAAAATGCGGATCCGATCAAAACCAAACCCCGCAAAATCAATTGGTCCCGCGCCAAAAAACCCAGCGAAAAAAACAATAGAGCGAAATGAACTAAGATCGCTGCCGAAAAAATGTAATCAACCATTGCATTCACTCCCTGAATCGCTCCGACAGTAGCGTGAAAAACCATGTTAATCGGTGTATTATATCACTGTTTCGCATGCTAAGTTTACGCAAATGAAAAGGCCACACATGACCCAAAAGCCCGATGACACTGCATTTCTTGGCGTAGCGCAATCCGCAACGGGGCGACGCTGGTGTGGGTTGTCTGTCGAAACAGATCGCCAATCACAATTGATCGCGCAACAAACAGGATTGCCCAATGCGGTGGCACGTACATTGGCGCGGTTGGGCGTGAACGAACAAGACGCAGTCAGTTATCTTTCTCCAAGTTTGCGTGAATTGATGCCCGATCCGTCGAAACTTCGCGATATGGAAACGGCGGCTGCGCGGATCAACGAAAGCGTTGTGAACAAACAGCGTATTGCGATTTTTGCTGATTACGATGTGGATGGCGCCACATCCGCCGCACTATTATTCAACTGGTTCGCCGATCTTGGAATATCGGCGACAATATATGTCCCCGATCGTATCGACGAGGGGTATGGCCCAAATGACGCCGCGATGATGGAACTCGCCGCCAATCATGATCTGATCATTTGTGTCGATTGTGGCACATTATCCCACGGCCCGATTGCGGCGGTAGCGGGAACGGATGTGATCGTGCTTGATCACCATTTGGGTGGTGAAACCTTGCCCGCTGCATATGCGGTGGTGAACCCCAATCGCCAAGATGAATCAGGTGATTTGGGATATCTTTGTGCCGCGGGTGTGGTGTTTTTAACCTTGGCCGCGATCAACCGCATTCGCCGCGGCGTGGGCGCACCCTGCCCTGATTTGATGCGATTGTTGGATCTGGCGGCACTTGGCACGGTTGCCGATGTCGCACCGCTGATTGGGTTCAACCGCGCATTGGTGCGCCAAGGTTTGAAAATCATGGCCAAACGCGAACGGGTTGGTCTGGCAAAACTGGGCGACATTGCGGGGCTTAAATCCGCGCCGACGTCATATCATCTCGGCTTTATGTTGGGGCCGCGTATCAATGCAGGTGGGCGTATTGGCAAGGCGGATTTGGGGGCACGATTGTTAACCACCAATGACCCGCACGAAGCAGAGGCAATCGCAGATCGGCTCCACCAGTTAAACGATGAACGCCGCGAGATAGAGGCCGAAGTCCAGCTCAAGGCAATGGCCCAAGCAGAGGATCGCGGGCTTGATGCCCCCCTTGTCTGGGCCGCTGGCGAAGGCTGGCATCCAGGCGTTGTTGGCATCGTCGCATCGCGATTAAAAGAATCGACTAACCGCCCCAGCGTTGTCATCGGTCTGGATGGTGACGAAGGCAAGGGTTCGGGGCGATCCGTCAGCGGCATCGATCTGGGTGCCGCCATTGCCACCTGTGCCCGCGAAGGTGTGTTGATCAAGGGCGGCGGTCATAAAATGGCGGCAGGACTTTCTGTTGCGCGCGATCAATTGGATGCGGCGATGGCCCGCCTATCTGCATTATTGGAAAAACAAGGTGCGGGTAATATTGGCCCGCGTGACTTGCATCTGGATGGTGTAATTGCGCCCAGCGCCATAACACCCGAATTAATTGAACAGTTGGAAACCTGCGGCCCATTTGGCGCGGGCGCACCTGCCCCGCGATTTGCGCTTCCATCTGTTTCGATCAAGTTTGCAAAACGTGCGGGTCAGAATCATTTACGCCTGACATTGGGTGATGAAAACGGCGGGCGCATTGATGCGATTGCGTTTGGTGCATATGATTCTGAACTTGGCCCATTGTTGGACGATCATCGCGGGCACAAATTCCATTGTGCAGGCCGATTAGAGATCGACGATTGGGGTGGACGACGCCGTGCCAAGCTCAGATTAGACGATGCGGCCCTAATCAAATAAAAACATTTCAATAATGTGAAAAAAGCCCTTGCAAGGGATGCGGGCTTTCCCTAAATACGCCCTCACGAACAAGCGGTCCCTTCGTCTATCGGTTAGGACGCCAGGTTTTCAACCTGGAAAGAGGGGTTCGATTCCCCTAGGGACTGCCAGTTCGTCGATCCACCCAAAATCATTGCCAATTGCAAATGTGTTTTCATATCGGCTAGGCTTGTGGCATTCCCACAAGGTGGCCGCGATGGATTACAAAACCAAGATTGATGAACAAACTTGGGCATTTATACATAAAACTGCACAATTTCATCCCCCCGAAACCGCCAGTTTTCCGATTGAGGAACAGCGGCGCATCTATGATGACATGTGCAAATCATTTCACGCGGGTCATCCCGATGGTTTGGGCGTTGAAACCACATCGATGAATGGTGTGCCTGTGCGCATTTATGCACCGTCTGATTCCGCAATGCTGGAATCGGGTGTCACCATTGTTTACATCCACGGTGGTGGATTCGTTGTGGGAGGATTGGACAGCCACGATGACATTTGCGCTGAAATTTCGGCGCGCACAAAACGCCGCGTCGTTGCGATTGATTATCGCCTTACCCCCGAACACAAACACCCCGCCGCGTTTGATGATGTGATCACGGCCATCAACAGCATCGCCGCACGATATCAAACGCCTCTGCTGTTGGTGGGCGACAGCGCAGGTGGAAATCTGGTGGCGGCGGCAAGTGGCGCGCTTCGTGGTGATGACATCGCGATCATCGGACAGGTATTAGTATATCCAGCATTTGGTGGAGATATGACCAAAGGATCCTATATCACCCATGCCAATGCACCGATGCTGTCATTAAAAGATGTGGAATTTTATCACACCATCCGTGGCACACCGCCCAAAGAAGATCCGACATTCGCGCCGTTGGGCGGCACCGATTTTACTGCGCTTCCACCCAGTGTAATTTTCAGCGCCGAATGTGATCCCCTGTGTGATGATGGCCGCGATTATCGAGATGCAATGCTGCGCGATGGCGGCAAGGCATATTGGATTTGCGAGACTGGATTGGTTCACGGGTATTTGCGCGCGCGTAACAGCGTTGATCGTGTGCGTGACAGTTTTGATCGCATCATTCACGCGATCAGCAGTTTATCAAATCACGTTTGGCCCTATAGCTAAACCAAATCGCGTTTTACCTTATCGCCAAATTTTCGTTCAAAAAATAACGTATTATTATCCCATGCGCTCAGCGTTGCGGTAAAGTAAAAATACTGCGCATCACAAGACATTTTCGCATCCACAAACGTACGCCACATCGCACCGTCGCGCCCGCCTGTTTGTTCCCACTGCGTTTCAACCTTGGCCGATAATGGATCTTCGGGATGTACTCGCCAATCTTCGCGCATCCATCCCCCCGATATTAACCCATGTTCCAAATCACGGTTTTCGCCAAAATCGCAGAAAATTTTAGTGCTGGTTTCACCCGTGTTTTCATCCGTTTGTAAATCGCGTGTATACTCGCTAGGGCGTAAATTTTCTGTACGCCATTCGGCCGCGCCTTCTGGCTCTTCGAATTCCCATTCAGCACCAGTTGTCGTTTTACGAATAGGCAACGATATTTCGCCAGCATAAACGGTAATTTCCGTGTCCGTGGCTGCGGGCCACATCATTGGGAAATACGACGTTGATATCGCCACCCGCAACCGATGCCCCGCGGGCAGGCGATAGGCGATGTGATCAAGATCAAAAGCCACATCAAACGCTTGCCCGGCCACCAATGGTTTGGGGGTGGCGTGATCATTCGCATGGGTCAGGTTTAAAACACCGTATGTGATTAACGCCGACGTCCCGTCGGGGAAAAGATCGGTCAGGCGTACCGCGATTTTCCCCTCGTCCCGATCGGCAGACAAGGTTAATCGAATATTTGGCGCACCAACAATGTCCATGTCTGACACGCTGACCGCGCCATCAAAACAAAGCGATTTGGCGTCGTCGCCGTTTTGCGCATCAGGTAATTCATCACCAAAGGCAAAAGGAAAATATTCACCCGCACCCGCACCACAATCGGCGGGCGATTGAATGCACACATTGGGCGCACCGTCTCCACCCAATAATCCGCCCGCTCCAAGCGTCAATGACACATCCGATATATCGCGGCTTGGCCATTTTTGCTCTGCAATCCAACGCCCTGCGCGCTCACCGAGCCAGCGATTGGGCGCAACCGAATCCATCAGATAGGCGCGGTAATCTGGGTCATCCGCCACACCTGTATCAATACCCTTCAGCCAGTGATCAAACCAACGCTTTGCCTCTTGCAAAAAACCAATCGCGGGGGCTGGTCCGGCATAGTGGGGGTATTTATGATTCCACGGGCCAACGATGGCCTTGCACGGCGATGACAGGTTTTCAACCAAATGGGACGGCGTATTGCGATACCCATCATGCCAGCCACCAATCGCCAAAACAGCAGCCTTGATCGCGCTGTAATCTTCGCAAACCGACCCATGTTGCCAATATTCATTACGGTGTTGATGGCGCAGCCATGTTGAAAGGCTAAAGTCCAAGTTATCCAAACGATGCCGCCACATTTCACGCCAACGTTCCCCAACCAAGGCGGGATCAGGTGGGCGCGATGAATAAGACAGCATATTACAAGACCATCCGAAATTTTCGCCCAATAGACATCCACCCTTGTAATGGATATCGTCGGCGTATCGATCAGTTGTGGAACAAATAGTTATCACAGCCTTTAACGGTTTGGGCGCAAGGGCGGCCACCTGAAGCCCGTTAAAACCACCCCACGAAATCCCCATCATGCCAACATTACCGT
The DNA here is from genome assembly GCF_014652655.1 of Paramylibacter ulvae. Classification (GTDB taxonomy): domain Bacteria; phylum Pseudomonadota; class Alphaproteobacteria; order Rhodobacterales; family Rhodobacteraceae; genus Amylibacter; species Amylibacter ulvae. The sequence goes on along the minus strand of NZ_BMZF01000001.1, from coordinate 908,602 downwards.
TGCACCATTCCTGATCTGCGGCCCAGTTGATCACTGCAACCGCATCAGCCAATTCTTGGGGGGTGTATTCATCGTCCATCAACCCGTCGCTGTCACCATTGCCCCGCATGTCGGTACGAATGCAAACATAGCCATGCCCTGCGAGCCACGGATGCGTATATTGATCGCGAACAATTGTGCCATCACGTTTGCGATACGGCAGATGTTCCAAAATTACAGGGGCAGCTTGTAATGGCGCATCAACGGGCATCCAAACCCGCGCAGACAATCGCGTACCATCAGGCATTTCAATCCCCATATCGGGATATTCAACAACCGCATGGGGGAAATCTGTGACTGTTTTCATTGCGCACCTCTTTGGTTCAGGCTGCGCCGATTTAATTCACATGTCTAGGTCGAAATTTCTGGCACAGTGATGATTTCTTTGAAACAGTCCCCCAATGAATCGCTTGTTTTCCAATCCTATTGCGCTGGGAATAACCTGTGCGCTGATCGCTGCTTTTTTCTTTACGCTCAATGATGTGGGGATCAAGTTTTTAAGCGGTGATTATCCGTTGCACGAGGTGGTGTTGATCCGTGCCGTGGTGGCATTATCAATCACGCTTGCAATTTTCATGCCACTTGAAGGTGGCTATCGTAATATGCGGACCAAACGGCTTGGGATGCATATGGTGCGCGGCGTGTTTGTAGTGATGGCAAACCTTTTGTTTTTTCTTGGCCTTGCGTCCATTCCATTATCCGAGGCGACAGCGATATTTTTCATATCACCCGTCATAATCACTGTATTTTCTGTCATATTCTTGGGTGAAACAGTGGGTAAATGGCGATGGTTTGCGGTTGGGGCGGGGTTGCTGGGCGCGATCATCATGTTGCGCCCCAATCCCGCGAGTTTCCAAATCGCATCATTATTGCCAATGTTCGCTGCCGTTTGTTATGCAACCCTACATATCCTATCGCGCAAAATGGGCGGAACGGAAAGCGCATCAACATTGTCGTTTTACATCCAGCTGACTTTCGTATTGGTCAGTGGTGCGATGGGGCTCACATTTCATGAAGGCACCGCCGCAAACAGCGATAACGTCACCGTTCAATTTTTGCTACGCGCATGGGTAATGCCAACACCGTTTGATTTTACAGTCATGGCAGGGGTCGGAGTTGCCAGCGCCGTCGGTGGATATTTTATCAGCCAAGCTTACCGCACCAGCGAGGCCGCATTGGTCGCACCGTTTGAATATGTCGGCCTGTTGCTCGCGATCATCTGGGGCATCACGATTTTCGGGGAATGGCCCGATCTGATCGCATGGTTTGGCATGGCACTGATTTTATCCAGCGGGTTATTGATGTTATGGCGTGAAAGCGTTCAGAAAAAACGCGAACGAACACGCGACAAGGGATTACATCGGTTGCAATGACAGATTCAGCGCAAACTCTTTAACAATCCAATCAGCCCATCAATAACACGCTCCATATCCTGATCGCACAGCGTTAACCCCACGCGAATAAACCCTGCCCCTTGCTCACCAAACGCTTCGCCAGGCATGACGGCGACATTGTGGTTGTCCAATAATCGCCTTGCGAATTCTTCACCGTTTAACCCCGTTGGGCGAATATCAACCATTGCAAACATACCCGCATCGGGCATCGCCACCGCCGCGTTTTTGGCACCTTGCAATCCCGCCACCAACATCTGTGCACGGTGCATATAGTTTTTGCGCATGGTTTCGGCCGTTGGGTTTGGTTCCACCAGCGCCGTTGCGGTAGCATCTGCAATAAACGGTTGATTGCCAAACAGTATCGTTTCTGAAATTGGCAGCACGTTTTTGATAAATTCAGCAGGTGCCACAATCCAACCGCTGCGCACACCAGGGGCGGCATAGGATTTTGACACAGATGAAACAACAATGGTGCGTTCCAACAGGTCATCAAATTCTATCGGCGATGAAAATTCTCCGCTAAACACCAAATCCTCATAAACCTCGTCTGAAATAATCCACAGATCGTGGTTCTTTGCCACGTCGCCAATCGCGCGAATATAATCGCGGGTTAAAACTGCCCCTGTTGGATTATGCGGCGTGGTCAATAATATCGCGCGGGTTCGATCCGTTATCCGCTTTTCAATCTCTGCGGCCTCTATTCGAAAACCATTTTCGAGCGACAACGGCACCGGCACCAATTCACCACCCTGCGCGGCGACCAGTCCATCGTATGTTGCATAATACGGATCGCCCACCAAAACCTGACCACCATGATCAATCAATCCTGCTAGCACAATATACAGTGCCGTTTGTGTCCCGGGCACACACATTACATTTTGGGGCGTGATTGTCTGACCGCGACGCTCGGAATATCGATTCGCGATTGCCGCCAACAAATTCGCCTCGCCCTGACCGTTAGAATAGGCGGTGCGCCCCGCCGTCAACGATTGAATGATACCATTCGCCAGCACCGGGCTTGCGGGTATTTCTGGTTCACCAATCGATGCTATCACCACATTTTTCCCTGCTGCCTTCATTTCCTTGGCACGCAGATGAACCGCCCATTTGTCCGAACCAAGATTTGCCAATCGCGCCGATTTATTGCTGTAACGCATGATTCTCCTTTGCGCAGAATTGAAAATTGGGGGTTAAATCACCGCAGTTTCAACCATGGGTTTGTTTTCATTAACGCGATCAAAATGAAACGGTGTCATGTCCAATGATTGGTATGTGTCATGCACCATAATTTCTGCGATACCACGCCCCATTGCGGGGGATTGTTGCAAACCATGGCCTGAAAATCCGTTCATGAAATAGAAATTTGTAATTTCGGGATGTGGCCCGATAATCGCATTTTGATCCAGCGTATTATATGCGTAATGCCCAACCCATTCATTTTGTACTTTGATCGCATCAAATTGGGGGATACGCGTAGCAAGGATTGGCCAAACTTTATCTTGCCAAATATCGTGATCCATATCGAAATCATCGTATTCAACGATGGGGTCACGCGCGGTGTGCCCACCACATTGATACGTGCCACCACCGTTTTCGCGTACATGCACACCCGATGGATCGATGGTTAGCGGCAAATCGCGATCCAGTGGTTTTTCCGCGCTAAACACCCATGAAAATCGTTTGCGTGGTTCAACAGGCATATCGACACCAACCATTTGCGATGTGCGCACCGCGCGTGGACCCGATGCATTCAACACCTTACCACATGCGATTTTCTCACCTGATGCGAGTGTTATCGATTTTACCTGACTACCAGAACTATTTTTGGTTATCGCCACAACCTCGTTCTGGATATATTCAACACCTGCCTCTTGCGCCTTGCGCCGCCACCAATCAAACACGGTTGATCCGTCCCAATATCCCTCGTCCACCAAATTGATCGAACCCAGAACAATGTCATCGACATTGTAAAACGGATAGGCACGTTTGATCGCCGCGGCATCCATGACCTGTGTCGCCGCACCCACTGCGTTTTGCAATTTTTGATTTCGCCGCAGAACATCGGCAAAAGCGTTATTATCCGCAAGATACATGTAACCAAAGCTGCGTATCGATAATGGGGGAATGCGTTCGTCTCCGCCCATATATTCGCGCAGGTTTTTCACATAATCCGCCGCGAACTGGGAAATGCGCACGTTCAATGTGGTTGAAAATTGTTGGCGCATACAACTGTTGGTGTGGGTGGTGGATGCAAATTCATATGTTGCATCACGTTCAACAACCAACACCCGCCCGTCAAAGGTTTTGTCTTGGCTTAAAAACCAAGCCGCAGATGATCCCATGATCCCGCCGCCGATAATCACGATATCATAGCTTTGCTGTTTGGGCGTTTGAATTTGTGCACTCATTTCAAATCACCTCCGTTTTGGATGATCATGGCAATGTCATCAACATCTGCTTGGCTTAATCCATAATCATCCATCGCGGATTGCGCACAAATATAGCCACGCAACAAATCTCGTTTTACCAATTCTTTGTCACGCAATTTTACATCGCCATAACCGCCACCACCTGGCAGCGCCAACATCACCTTGCGCCCAGATGCAACAAACTGTTTGCCCTTGCCGCGCATGACTGTGCCGTCATCCTGCGCAATTGTGGTGGGTGCACCTGCGCCACCATCACGGCGACCATTCGCCGGGTGATCGACGCGATCAAACATGGCTTGGAAATCAAATTCATATCCGGCCTGTGCCCCCACTTCCATATATTGACCAAGCCCGCCGCGTTGTTTCCCAACACCACCTGAATTTGCGCGCAACTCTTTGCGCCAAATGATAACAGGGCCTGCATGTTCGGTGGCTTCGATTGGCATCGTCATCACGCCCGATGGAAATGCGGTTGCGTTCAATCCATCATGGTTTGGGCGCGCCCCTGCGCCACCAGAATTGAATGTCAGCACTTCGGATCGCGCGGTGCTACCGGTTGGTGCATCTTTACTTGGGCGTAATGATACTTGGAAATTGCACAAACATCCCGCGCCTTCTGCAGGAACAACATCGGGCAGGATTTTATCCAACGCATTATAAACCGTATCAGGCACAAAATGCCCCACGATATGGCGCAGCGCAACAGGTGCTGGATGCACGGCATTCACAATGGTATCAACAGGAGCCTCCATTTCAAATGGTGCCAATGATGCAGCGTTATTGGGGATTTCAGGCGCGATGGCACATTTCAGCGCGTAACATGCGTATGCTTTGGCATAAACTTTGGGACAGTTGATACCCTTTTTATCCACACCAGATGTACCCGCAAAATCGCAAATGATGCGATCTTGTTCAATTGACAGCGTCACGCACAGCTTGATCGGTTGATCAAACCCATCAACAGTCATTTCCCCGCTCGCCGATTTGCGAGGCAACGCATTTATCCGCTCCAAAGTGGCGCGCCGCGAATTGTCCAAAATAAATTCAGCAATGCCAGTCAGATCAACCAGATCAAATTCACCCATCATTTCGATCAATCGCCGATGGCCAATTTCATTACATGTCGACAACGCATAAAGGTCACCGATCAATTGATCAGGCTCGCGCACATTACCCCGCACAATACGCACCAAGGTTTCATCAACCACACCGCGTGCTGCAAACTTCATGATGGGAACATATAATCCTTCTTCGAAAACGCTGGCCGCATCGGCACCAAAACCACGCCCACCCACATCAACCACATGCGCGGTGCAGGCGAAAAATCCAACCAAATTTCCGTTGCAAAACGACGGTGTCACCATGGTGAAATCATGCAAATGCCCCGTGCCTTCCCATGGGTCGTTCGTTACATACACATCGCCTTCGTATATATTCGCATGTCCAATGCGACGAATGAAATGCGCCACCGCATCGGCCATCGCGTTCACGTGGCCGGGCGTGCCCGTAACCGCCTGTGCCAACATGCGTCCATCTACATCGTAAACCCCTGCGGACAAATCGCCCGCCTCGCGAACGGAGGTGGAAAATGCAGTTCGCACCAGCGCTTGTGCCTGTTCTTCGACCACAGAAATCAAACGGTTCCACATAACCTGATATGCGACATTAGAATGGGTCATTACACTGTTCCTTTGTCATTGCGGGTAACGTCGATACAGCCATCTGATTGGCGCGTTGCGATGCGACTGGACGGCACGATAATTGATGTTTCAGATTCAACAATAACGGCGGGGCCACCAATCGTTTCCCCGTTCAACATGGTTTTGCGATCAACAATATTGGACGCGACAAATTTGGATAATGCGGGATCAAATACATCCCGCACAGATGCGATTGTCGGATCACCAGCATTTGACGATATCACTGCGCGTTCCACAGGTTCGGGTGGTGTTGTTGCATTCACCGCCCATACCGTAATTTCAACGTCCATTCCCTCCACGGATCGCCCGAACAGCTTGGCATACTCCGCCTCAAACAGCGTCAAAAATTCGTCGCGGCAAGGATTCATCGCTTGATCTTCACTGATCACAATAGGAATTTCCCACCCTTGCCCCGCGTATCGCATATAAACTTTGAACTCTGACAAAATTGGCGATGTCGCATCACAATTGCGCACAAATCCCGTTGCCTCGTTTTGCAATTCAGACAGCAATGTTTTTATTTTATCCGCGTCAAACCCTGACAGTTTCATATAAACAGAACGGTTTGCCTCAAAACTAAACGGTGCGCGCAAAAATCCGATGGCCGAACCAACACCTGCACCCGCAGGCACCAACAATCGATCAACGCCCAATTTTTCACACAAACGCCCCGCATGAAGCGGCGCCGCACCACCAAATGCGATCATCGTATATTCGGACAAATCTTCGCCGTTTTCCACGGCATGAACCCGCGCCGCATTTGCCATATTTTCATCGACGACCTCGGCCAAGCCAAACGCTGCGGTTGCGGCGTCCACGTCCAATGGATCACCCAGAACGGATTGCAACGATTGTGCGGATTTTTTTGCGTGTAACTGGATTGAACCACCCGCAAAATTATCGGGGTCGAGTTTCCCCAAAACCAAATCGGCATCTGTCACCGCTGGTTGCGTGCCACCACGCCCGTAACACGCAGGCCCCGGTTCAGAACCCGCACTTTCAGGACCCACACGAATTTGTTTCATCGCGTCCACATGCGCCAGCGATCCACCGCCCGCGCCAATTTCCACCATATCAATTACGGGGATTGATATCGGCATGCCGGATCCCTTTTTGAAACGATATGTGCGGGCAACTTCGAACACGCGGCTGGTTTTTGGGGTTTGATTTTTGATCAAACATATCTTGGCAGTTGTGCCACCCATGTCAAAGCTTAATACCTTATCCAACCCGTATCGCGCGGCAATATTAGCGGCAAATACCGCCCCCCCTGCCGGGCCTGATTCAACCAAACGCACGGGAAATTCGGCGGCATTTTCGATGGATATGATTCCACCCCCTGAATGCATCAAAAAGATATTGCATGAAACCCCTTCGCCCGCCAAGCGATCCGCCAAACGCCCTAGGTAAGATTTCATCAATGGCTTGATATAAGCATTCGCAACAACGGTATTAAACCGTTCGTATTCACGCATTTGTGGGCTAACCTCGCATGACAAAGACACCATGATATCAGGAGCCTTTTGCGCCAACACATCGCGCACCAATTCTTCGTGGATTGGATTCAGATACGAATGGATCAACCCAACCGCCACCGTTTCATAACCAGCGGCGATAATATGATCCACAATCCCCTCCACTTCATCGCGTTCCATCTGGATAAGGATTTCACCGCGCGCATCAATGCGCCCCGCAACCGTGTAACGCATTTGTCGTGGCAGTAATGGTTCGGGCAAGTTTAGATTCAAATCATATTGCTCGAACCTGCTTTCGGTGCGCATTTCGATCACATCACGAAAACCTTGCGTCGTGATCAATGCGGTTTTTGCTCCACGTCGTTCAATCAACGCATTGGTTGCCAATGTCGTACCATGAATAATCTGTGTGATATCGCAGGGCTCTAACCCAGCCTGTTGGCAAACCTGATACATACCATCGATGATCGCATTTTCGGGCGCATCATACGTGGTCAGTACCTTCGTTGAAAAACGCTGAGCGCCCGTTTCCAACACCACATCGGTAAATGTCCCACCGATATCAACACCCAACCGCACAGAAGAATTTGCCATCGCTCATACCTTTGATTTTTTTGAAAACTAATCAGCACTGCGCCATTTAATCCATCACTTTTTTGCTCGTTTCCAAGATAATTACCTCCAGTTCATTATTTTGCCTGAATTAAGGTGGAATATGCTCCCATTCGTGCGCTCTCGCAAATTTGCAAATCCTTGGGTCGCATAGCACTAGAAAATATTGAACTTGAACGGTATGCCTTTGTAATGAAAAATTTCTCCACGCTATTTATTGTGATTTTTATGTGGGCGGTGTTTTGCGTTTGCGCATTTATTTTTCTGTTTCTTGGATTGGGCGTTGCTGCAGGGTGTGGTGCACTGGCGAACACGAATTTTTGCAATCCAAATTATCTGCCGTGGTTTTTCACCTTTCTTGGTATCAGCATATTCACCTTTGGTACGATTGCCGCTTGGGCCACGCTACAGATCAAAAATTATGATAAAAAATATACCAAGTATTTTGTGATCGCGTTGGCCGTTTCACTGATCGTTCAAATCATACTGCCATTTGCGGTAAAATCGCAGCCACAGTTCTTAGTCCAACACATTGGCAACACGCCCTACAACGTACCGCGCATCTATACACAATCAGGGGAAAATGTTGCCCGTGACGATGCAAAAATGACCATCACTTACTGTAAAAACTCTCTTCGCGGCGTTTATCAAGGTTCGCAATATTGCGAGGAACAAGAAGCAATTGTTGATCAGCTTGCGCTTACAACAGCATATCAACCTGCGCAATTTTTACGCGAAGTGCTTAAGCAATCCGCATCCGACAATCGTGTGCCCAACAAACGTGATTGGATCGAATTTTGTGAAAAAACGATCATCGGAGATACGGTTTCTTGCATTAATTTTCGCACGATTTATCGGCGCAAGAATATCAACCATTTTGTCTTGGACGCAGATGATAATTTGATAGTGTTCGCCAGCTGTCCACGCATCGGAAAGCCAGGTTGCGACATCGTTTCGCAAACTGAACTTGGCCGAATGTTTTATCGCTATGACGGGACCACGTTTTTTAATCCAGATGCCTGGGGTGCCTATGAATCACGCATTGTCGATATGATCAAATCTTGGCAATGACTATGTGCGCGGCTTGGCCAATTGCCATTGCAAATGCGCCTTCACTGTTGGCCATTCACTATTGATAATGGAATACAACGCCGTGTCGCGTATGGTTCCATTCGCCACTTTCATGTGATTGCGCAAAATCCCATCGGGCTTTGCTCCCAAGCGTTCAATCGCACGCCTGCTCTGCAAATTTACAACATGGGTTCGAAATTCAACGGCGATGCAATCCAACACTTCGAACGCATGACCCAACATCATCAATTTGCATTCGGTGTTGATCCCTGATCGTTGCACCGATTTGCGATACCATGTCGATCCGATTTCCACTCGCTTGTTCTGGGCATCAATATTCATAAATGTCGTCATGCCCACGGCATGTCCGCTGGATTGATCGATAATTGCAAACGGCTGCATTGATCCAACGTTGCGCAGCTCACAGCGTCGCTCGATTTCCATCGCCACATCGTCTGGCGCAGGAATCCACGTGTACCACAATTTGTGCAATTCGCCGTCTGCTGCACTTTCTTGTAGATCACTACAATGATCCATCGAAAGCGGCTCTATCTTCACGAGTGTTCCTGACAACACCACATCATCTGGCCAAACAGACATATTCAAATCCTTTCATGTTTCGCAAATCCAATCAAAGGTGTCGCCAAACGTCCAGTCGTATTTGCTAGATTTGGTAAAACCGAACCAAGGTACAGTTTACAAACCAACCACAGGCGCGTTAGGTCTGTGCACAAGATCAACCAAACCCCTCGCCACGGAGCAGCAAGTGTCCAACGAAAAACCAGACAGCACCGAATTTTTCAACGAAGACGTCGCCACATTTGGAGATCGGCTAGAGGCCGCGCGCAACGCAAAGGGAATCACGACCCAAGCATTGGCACAAAAGCTGGGCGTGAAAAAGAAAACGGTAAAGGCATGGGAAAATGATACTGTCGAACCACGCGCCAATCGCATCCAAATGCTGGCTGGTTTGTTAAATGTATCAATCATCTGGCTGATCAACGGCGAGGCAAACGGCACCGAAAATGTTGCGCAAAGCTTTGATCGACCAGAGGGCGTGAATGATACGCTTGGCGAAATCGCCAGCCTTAAATCCACGCTATCCCACGCGCTTGAACGGCTTGAAAATTTGGAAACGCGGCTGCGCGATCTTAATTAATCGCGGGGCGCCTTTATTTGGCAACCGGCAATTCTGAAACGCCACCATGTGCCGCAGACCATTCCAATGGCGCATTTAAAAATGCTTCCACTTGGTCGAGTTTTTCTGCGCTGAATTTGCCCTGATCGCGCGCAACCTTCAAAACATCCCACCATGTTACCAAATAATGAAGCTTAAGCCCGTTTTCGGCCAACATCTCATGGGTGTTTTTGAAAATATCGTAGTAAAATACAACCAACGTATGATCGCATTTTGCACCCGCATTGCGGATTGCTTCTGCGAACATCAATTTGGACCCACCATCGGTTGTCAAATCTTCGACTAACAATACGCGCTGGTCTTCGGAAATATCGCCCTCGATTTGCGCATCACGGCCATAACCTTTGGGTTTTTTGCGCACATATTGCATTGGCAATCCCATGCGTTCCGAAATCCACGCGGCAAACGGGATGCCTGCGGTTTCACCACCTGCGGCGGCATCAAACTGTTCAAACCCAACATCGCGGTACAATGTTGCCACGGCAAAATCCATCAACGCGGATCGGATGCGCGGGTAGCTGATCAATTTGCGACAATCAATATAAACGGGCGATGCCAAGCCAGAAGCAAATTTATAAGGTTCCTCTGGGCGGAATTTCACCGCGTCAATTTCCAGCAACATCGATGCCGCCAATTCGGCCATTACGGATTTTTCGGGGAATGTGTTTGGAAATGTCATCGGATTGTCCTGCTGTTAGCGTTCCACAGGGTTTAGCCAGATTCGCCCGCCCTGCCAAGGCTGTGATTGCACCTGATTGCCCCGCAGTTTAGACATTTATCACCATGACAACCGATTTAACCACAAAACCGATGCGATCTGCGCAAAACACCCCGCTTCAGGCGGGATATGGGGCCTGGGCGGACACATTGCCCAGCAATGCACGGGTGGTCATTTGTCTGCATGATCCATTCCATGCGCTCGCCGCATTTTTTGGCATATTATCAACAGGGCGCATTTGTGGTGTTGCGAGTGTGAATATTGCGCAAAACCTGCCCGATGATTTTATCATACTAAATACGCCTTGCGCACCGATCACCAACGCCTTGCACGAGCGAACGGCGACACGGTTCATCACTTTCAGTGGTGGAACCACAGGCACGCCCAAGGCCATTTTGCGCAGCACCGAAAGCTGGATTTACAGCTTTGATCGCAATGGCATCACAGCCGATGATCGTGTGGCGGTGCTGGGTTATTTATCCCACTCACTTGCGTTTTATGGTGCGGCAGAGGCTGCTTTTGTTGGTGCAAAAATTGCATTTTTGTCACCACGCGCAAAACTGTGCAATCATGATATTAACGTCATTTATGCCACCCCAACACAGCTGAAAATCTTGTGCCAACAAAACGCAATCAATCTCGAAGTGAAACATATTTTCGTGGGTGGTGGCGCATTAAGTGCAAATGATCACGCCACCCTGTCCACATATTTTCCAAACGCGGTGATCAAAGTGTTTTACGGCGCCGCCGAAACCAGTTTTGTCACCATCAGTGACGCGACCACGCCAACGGGATCGGTTGGCAAACCCTATATCGGTGTTGATGTTCAAATCCGCAATGGCGGCGTTTTCGTCAATAGCCCGATGAATGCAACGCGATATCTGACATCAGACACTGCCGTTGTTGGTTCAGATGGATATGTTGACGTTGGTGAGCTTGGACATTTTGATACCGCTGGAAACCTGTTCATCACCGGGCGGCGCGATCGTGCAATCAACATTGCCGATCAACTGGTGCATCTGGATGAAATTGAACGCGCCGTATTGGCAAACGATGGTGTTGAATATGCCGGCGTCATTGCCATCCGCGATGATTTGCGCGGCCATCAATTAGCCTGTGCGATCTGTGGTGATGTCGGGCGGATGAATGACATCAAACATCTATCGAAACGTCGTATCTTCACGATTGATGATTGGCCAACCCTGCCCTCTGGTAAAACAGATTATCGCCGTATCACCGCATTGATAAAGGATCGCATGACATGAGCAAACACGCCTATGTCATCGCCGCAAGGCGCAGTGCAGTCATGGCACAAAATGGTGCATTTGCCGATGTTGCGCTCCATGATTTATGCGCGCCAGTGATCAGTGCAACTTTGTCTGATGCCAAACTTGATTCAGCGCAGGTGGATGAATTGATATTGTCCAACGCATTATATGGTGGTGGCAACCCAGCCCGCATGGCGGCACAGGCCGCAGGTCTGCCAAATAGGGTGGCAGGGCTGTCGATTGATCGCCAATGTGTTGGTGGGTTGGATGCGATTTTACTGGCGACACAGATGATCCAATCGGGTTCATCCCATGCTGTTATCGCTGGCGGAGGCGAAAGCGCATCCATGCGCCCCATCCGCATGACACAGGGGAAAAACGGTGCACCACCGGTCTCATATGATCGCCCCGCGTTTAGCCCCTTTGCCAACCAAGATCCCGATTTGCACGTCGCCGCAAACGCATTAAATATCCCCCGAAACGCCCAAGATAACTGGGCGATTGAAAGCCATGCAAAGGCCATCCAACACCGCGCCGATCTGCGCCGAGAAATTGTGCCCATCGCGGGTGCAGGTGAAACCGATGGATTTACCCGCGTATTATCCCCCGCGTTATGCCAACGCGCCAAACCAATCATTAGTGACATCACCGCCGCCAATACCGCGATCAGCGCGGACGGTGCTGCATTTGTCTTGGTAGTGTCCGAACAGATGTTAAAATCTCTGGGGAATCCACCCGCATTGCGCATCGTCAACGGGATAACACTGGGTGGTGATTCATCCCAACCAGCACTTGTTCCAATTGGCGCAATTGAAAATTGTTTAAACCAAACCGGTATGGCGGTGGATAGCCTCACCCAATGTGAAATCATGGAGGCCTACGCCGCGCAAGCGATTGCATGTGTAAACGGCGCATATCTAGACGCGGATCGCGTGAATATCAAAGGTGGCGCATTGGCTCGTGGCCACCCAATTGGCGCATCAGGTGCGATTTTGGCAGTGCGCCTGTTTCACGATCTGGTGCAAAAAAATGGCGGCACAGGTTTGGCCGCCATCGCCGCCGCTGGCGGATTGGGTACTGCGCTGATACTAGCTTCGTGACATCACTGCATTTGGGCGGGCTTTGTATATTGCTTGGGTCACGACACCTGCCAACAACGCCTTCACCGCATCACCAGGAATGAACGCAGTCACTAATAGCAACGATTCAGTAAACGATTTTTCCAGCTTCCATGCCAATCCCATAACGCCCAAAATATACAACGCAACCACGCCGCCGATGATTGATCCGATCACGCTGACAATCATGATATTCATATCCTTGGCACGTTCCACAATCAAACCAGTGACGAATGCCGCAATAGGAAAGCCCAAGAAAAAGCCAACGGATGGTGATTGAATTGCCTCGAGCCCGTTACGACCACCTGCCAAAATTGGCAGGCCAACAATGGCGAGCCCGACAAATAACAACGCGGCCAAGAACCCACGCTTGGCACCCAATACAGTTCCCGCCAACATCACGCCCAGTGATTGCGCCGTGATTGGCACACCAAATCCAAGCGTTAATTTTGGCAATAAACCCAGCACCGCGATGAGTGCTGCGAAAAGCGCGATAAATGTAAGATTTCGTTCCATATGTGTCCCCTAATGGTCCGATGTCACGCCACCACGGGCGCGCAAGGCTTCTGATATATGTTCTGCATCGTCAATTGCCACGAAACACAGCGGCAACACAACCCGCCATCCAACACGTTTTGGGCTGCGCGCGCGCCAAGAGTTGGCAATATCTGCGCTTTTTTGAAACAAGACGGGCGTAAAACGAATTACCATGGCAAACGCCAGCGCGATGGATCGGGTGTTTATCCCCAACAGTTTTAGTGGGGCCAGCAATATCATCACCACAGCGATCATATCATCCAAACGGGTGGTCATGGTTACGAAATTTGCAATCCCGACGAGCGCGAACATTTTAAGGGTGATACGGATCCCTTCGCCAATCTGTCCCGTAATCACATGATAAATCAACAATATCGCCATCATCCACGCCAAGGGTTTCAACATCTTCAACCCTTGCGCACAGGCCATACGACCAAGTGTGAGGTATAAACAGGTCACCCCCCCAACAATCACCGCCAAAATCGCGATATCGCGTATTGGAAACATCGCAAATGATATGACAACCAACAGCGCAAGTTTCACCCACGCAGGAATGGAATGCGCCCAGCTTTGCATTGGCAATGTAAGGCTAAGCATCAGGTTGCCCCGCACGCGCGGTCATTTCGGTGATGTATTTTGGAATAACATCCGCAGGCGTGCCATCGCCAACAACTTGGCCCTGATCCAACCAGATCACACGGTCAAATCCCGCCAATACATCCATGTCATGGGTAATCAACACCACCTGTTGATCCAGTGCATCAATGCTACGGTGTAACTGAATCGATGTTGGCAAATCCAACCCCGCATAGGGTTCATCGAACACCAACAATTTAGGCTGCATGACCAACACCGACAACAGGCACAAGAAATGCCGCTGTCCTTGCGATAAATCATGGGTGGAACGGTTTGCCCAATCGCGGCGGTCAAATTGCGTTAAAATGGCCAGTGCCGTACGGCGCGCTTGATCCTTAGGTTGCCCCAATTGTGTTAACCCGAATGCGATTTCTTCTTCGCATGTGGGGAAAATAATTTGATGATCTGGGTTTTGAAACAACATCCCCACGGTTTTCAACGCCGCTTTACGATCGTTCCAGATATCAACACCGTGGACGCGCAAATCACCCGAATTGATTTGCAACAATCCCAAAATCACACGCGCAAGCGTGGATTTCCCCGATCCATTCGCCCCGATCAGACCGATGCGTTGTTCATCCGCATGAAAAGAAACGTCATTCAGCACGGGTTTGCCATGAACCGACAAAACCACATTATTGAGCGATAACCCACCAGATTCCATTTGCGCACCTACTACATTTGCCTATGCAAATATCACCAATGCATCGAAAATACAATGCAAAAAATTCACAATGAACTTCACTTTAAGGTACTGACAGCGACGATAAAACAATCTAGAAGCGAAAAAAGGTAATTAACATTCAAATCGCATTCATATTAAGATATTATTTCACAACAGCGCCTTTAAAACCAAAATTAAATTTCCATATTGGAACCGTACAAGGGGTACATTTATTATTATTGGAGTAACAAGTATGGGTCGAATTTCATTCACCACAATCAGAGCACTTTTGCCGATTTTTGCGGCATCCGTTTTGATGGTTGTATTGGTGCCTTTCGTGGTTATTAATGACAATACCTTGGCCAGTATGATGGCGATTTCAGGGTTTATGGCGGTGGGGCTTGCATTAACATTGGTATATCATCAGATTCAGCACAGTGATTTGATCTCTCAAATCACTCAGGCTACAAAAGATCGCGCGAACGCGCAAAACAGTTAAGGTTCTTTCGCTCTTTCAACCGTTTACCCCCCCCAAACGGTTGTTCGCTCAAGAGCTGGGACCTGGCAACGCCCAGAGTATACGATATCCTAGTGTCGTTTCTCTGGGCGTTTCTTTTAAGGGGTACAAAGTTACATGATAGGTACAAAATCACCGTTGGTCTTTGATCTGAATTCCCCTAGACCAGAATTATGAACCTTGCCGCATTACGACATTCAGATTTTCGCCTGTATTTTTTGGGGGGCGCATGTGCAGTAAATGGCATGTGGATTTTGCGCGTGGTCATTGGTTGGCTTGCGTGGGATCTGACACATTCAGCGAGTTTCGTTGGCCTGATTGCCAGCCTATCAATGTTTCCAACATTATTCAGCGGCCCGTTTTTTGGGGTCTGGGTTGATCGTGGTGATATAAAACTTGCGAATTATCTCACGAACATTGGCATGATGTGCTGTACCTTCGCGCTCTTGCTCGCAAATCTGTTGGGGTTCGCAACCCCCATATTGCTCAGCGCGGTTGCGCTTGCGGTGGGGATCGTTGCATCCGCGCATCATCCTGTGCGTCTGTCGATGGCGCCACGCTTGGTTGGCCGCGAAGATGTTAGCTCTGTCGTGGCACTTGCCGCGATCAATTTTAACGTTGCACGCCTGATTGGCCCCGCGATTGGTGGCGTGTTGATCGATCTGGTCGGTATCCCACTAACCCTGAGCGTGACGCTGATCCTTTATTTGCCAAGCCTTGCGATCATTCACCGCCTGCAACCGCGCAACGCGCCCGAAACCGCACCAGAAAGCTTTTTCAGCGCCTTTCGCACAGGCATCAAATACATCGCAAACCGCCCCAGCATTATATCCGCACTTGTTCTGATTTCGGTCATGTCATTTTGTGTGCGCGGGATCATGGAAATTTTACCCGTCATCGCCGATGGCGTGTTTGAACGTGGTGCGGTTGGCTTTGGCCAAATGACATCGGCCATTGGCGCTGGATCATTATGTTGTGCTTTGCTGAAGGGGCTCGCAAGTGCACGGCCAATAACCGTAATTAACCCCGTGACAATTATCATTGCTGCGTTTGGCATTGTGTTTATGGGTGTGGTTGGCAACACGCAATCATGGACATTTGCAATCATCGCGGTCTCGGTGTTGGGGTTTTGCACCACTTACGTTGGGGTCACATTACAAGCATCCATTCAAACCGACCTGCCCGATAATATGCGCGGGCGTGTGATGAGCATCTGGGTCGTTGTCGCCATGAGCGTCACCGCAATGGGTGCGGTCGCACTTGGGGCGTCGGCACAGTTTTTCTCGATCCCTGCCACGACGTTCGCCACCACCATGTTTGGCCTAACGGCGCTGATCGCCATCGCTGCATTTTATTATCGCGCGCGCAAACGAAAGCTGTCGCGTTGATCCGAATGCTTGCCCCCTTTGCCAGTGGCATGTTTTTGGCGCTGAGTGCATCCGCAAACACGCTATGCCAAATTGTCGTTGACACAGATACACATAACACGGTGCGTGAAATCGGTGATTGCAATGCGCGATATACGCCCGCATCCACATTCAAAATTCCGCTGGCCGTCATGGGTTACGATGCGGGTTTTCTACTTGATGCGCAAACGCCCAGCATTCCTTATCGTGATGGATATGTTGCCTGGGGTGGTGCCAATTGGAAAACCGACACAACGCCCGCGCGTTGGTTGCAATATTCCGTTGTCTGGTATTCCCAACAAATCGCAAAATCACTTGGACAAACACGCATTGAACAATACGCCCGTGATTTTGGGTTTGGCAACGCTGATCTGTCTGGGGACGAGGGCAAAAACAACGGGCTGGAACGAGGTTGGATCAATTCATCATTGCAAATTTCCCCCCGTGAACAGGTACAGTTTATATCAAAACTGATCACGTATGATTTGCCCGTGGAAAACAGCGCGATTGATAAAACCTTGGCAATCGTCACCGAATTTTCCGCCAATCACGGCTGGCAGGTCTGGGGCAAAACTGGTTCTGCCTATCCGCGCAAACCATCGGGTGGGTTTGATTATGATCGCGGCTGGGGCTGGTTTGTGGGCTGGGCAAAACGCGATGAAACCACGATTGTGTTTGCGCATCTGACGCAGGATGAAAAACGCCCAAACGTATCCGTGGCCAAACGCACACGTGCGGCGATGATAAAAGCGATTGAATCGCTGCCCCGTTAACACCCAAAATTCAGACAAAAAAATAGGGGGATCGAAATCCCCCTAGTTAGATTTTCAGGCTCATCGTTGTACTGCTCGGTACCGATTTATGCCTGCGGCCTGAAAACGCTGGGGCGAGCGCACCCGCCCCGAACCTTGTTGCACGGCGATATTCACCGCGTATTCGTCGCATGCCCCGCCATTAGATCGAGGCATGCTGATGCTTAGCTACAACCGCTTGTCGCGCCGCAGGTGTTACACTTCATACAGGTGCCATTGCGCACCAATGTGTAATTCCCGCAATCGCCACATGCGTCCCCTTCATAGCCTTGCATTTTTGCTTTGGCACGTTCGTCCAATTTTGGCATGGCTGCTGTTTCCACAACGGCGGCGGCAACGGCTTCTGTTGCGACAGCCTCGGTGGCAACGCCTGTGTCAACTGTGAACAATTGTGATTGCCCACCTTGCAGCACCATCAATTCTTGTGGCAAGCGCTTGCGCAGATAACCCGATGAAGACACTTGTTTGATCACAGCCAAATTTTCTTCGGATGGGTTTTGCACATTTGATGCACCCTCCTCCACACCACGACCCAATGTGTCAAAGCTCTCGCCCTCTGGTTTCACATGCGCAAGGTCTGTGCGATCCAGATATGACACTGCCAATTCGCGGAAAATGTAATCCAGAACGGATGTCGCATTTTTGATGCTGTCGTTGCCCTGAACCATGCCAGCGGGATCGAAACGCGTGAATGTGAATGCATCAACGAATTCTTCCAATGGCACCCCATATTGAAGCCCAACAGAAACTGCGATGGCAAAGTTGTTCATCATGGCGCGGAAACCCGCACCCTCTTTGTGCATATCAATGAAAATCTCACCGATTTTGCCGTCTTCGTATTCACCTGTGCGCAAATAAACCTTGTGCCCACCAACGATGGCCTTTTGGGTGTACCCCTTGCGGCGCTCTGGCAGTTTTTCACGGCTGCGTTTTTGAACCTCTTTGATCACAATTTTCTCGACGATCTTTTCGGCCAAGATTTGTGCGCGATCCCCTGCGGGTGCGTCCATCAACGCTTCTTCGATGTCGTCATCATCATCGTCGATCAGTGCACCAGACAATGGTTGTGACAATTTCGATCCATCACGATAAAGCGCGTTCGCCTTTACACCCAATGACCATGACAATTCATATGCCGCTTGGCATTCTTCGATTGTTGCATCATTTGGCATGTTGATGGTTTTTGAAATCGCACCAGAGATGAAAGATTGCGCCGCTGCCATCATGGTGATGTGGCTGTCCACGGACAAATAGCGCGTACCGATTTTGCCACATGCGTTGGCACAATCAAACACATCGTAATGCTCTTTCTTCAGGTGCGGTGCACCTTCCAGTGTCATCGTACCACAAATGTGGTTATTCGCGGCCTCAACTTGTTTTTTGCTAAACCCAAGATGTGTCAGCAAATCAAATGATGGGTCGTTCAACAATGCCGTTGGAATGCCCAATGTGCCTTTGCAGAAATCTTCACCCAATGTCCATTGGTTGAACACAAAACGAATATCAAATGCTGTTGGCAATGCTGCTTCGATTTTATCCAGTTCTGCCTTGCCAAAACCATGGCCTGTCAGTGTCGTATGGTTAATGTCAGGCGCATTGCCCATGGAACCATGCCCAACCGCATATGAAACGATTTCTTCGGAATGTGCCGTGCCATAGCCAAGTTTTGCCAATGCCGCAGGAACCGATTGGTTGATGATTTTGAAATAACCACCACCGGCCAATTTTTTGAATTTCACCAATGCGAAATCTGGTTCGATCCCTGTGGTGTCACAATCCATAACCAAACCGATTGTACCTGTTGGTGCGATCACAGAAACCTGTGCGTTGCGATACCCGTGCTGTTCGCCCAGTGCGACGGCCTCTTCCCAAACGGTTTTGGACAATTCGGACAAGATTTTATCAGGGCAGTTTTTGTGATCTAGGGCTACTGGCTTCACTTCCAACCCTTCGTAGCCTGCTTTTTTGCCAAATGCCGCGCGTTTGTGGTTACGCATGACACGCAACATATGTTGTGCGTTTTTCGCATACCCTGGGAATGGGCCCAACTCTTTGGCCATTTCAGCAGATGTTGCATATGACACACCTGTCATTACGGCGGTCAATGCGCCACATAATGCACGCCCTTCATCACTGTCGTATGAAAAGCCCATGTTCATCAACAAGCCACCGATGTTGGCGTAACCAAGACCCAATGTGCGGAATTTATATGAACGCTCTGCGATTTCAGGTGATGGGAATTGTGCCATCAAAACAGACACTTCCAATGTCATTGTCCACAAACGACATGCGTGCATGTAATCATCGGCCATGAACGTGTCATCTTTGTAGAATTTCAACAGGTTCATGGATGCAAGGTTACAGGCCGTATCATCAAGGAACATATATTCGGAACACGGGTTTGATCCACGGATCGCGCCGTCTTCTGGGCATGTGTGCCATGCATTGATTGTGTCGTGATATTGCACACCCGGATCGGCGCAAGCCCATGCCGCGTGGCCAACTTCTTCCCACAGATCGCGTGCCTTTACCGTTTTGGCAACTTTGCCATCGGTACGGCGGATCAATTCCCAATCGGCGTCTGCTTTGACTGCTTTTAAAAACGCATCTGTAACACGCACAGAGTTGTTTGAATTTTGCCCTGCAACGGTCACGTAAGCCTCTGAATCCCAATCGGTGTCATATGTTGGGAATTCAATGGATGAATAACCTTGGCGTGCATATTGCAACACACGGTTTACATATGTTTCGGGGATCATGGATTTTTTCGCGGATTTGATCGCCGCTTTCAATGCCGTGTTTGATTTTGGATCAAACGCATCATTCTCTGCGCCATCCCACGTGCGGATCGCTTCAAAAATTTCGTTCAATTTCACTTCGTGCAATTTTGAACCGGCAACAAGGGATGCAACCTTTTGCTCTTCTTTCACTTTCCAGCTGATGAATTCTTCAACATCTGGGTGGTCCATATCACAGATCACCATTTTCGCAGCGCGGCGTGTTGTGCCGCCCGACTTGATGGCGCCGGCGGCCCTGTCCCCAATTTTCAGGAAGGACATCAAGCCAGATGATTTACCGCCGCCGCCAAGCGACTCGTTCGCACCACGCAGGGAGGAAAAGTTGGTGCCAGTGCCCGAGCCGTATTTAAACAGACGTGCTTCGCGCACCCACAAATCCATGATACCGCCGTCATTCACCAAATCATCACCAACGGATTGGATGAAACACGCATGTGGCTGTGGATGTTCATAAGAGCTGGTCGATTTTGTCAGCTCGCCTGTTTTGTAGTCAACGTAATGGTGCCCTTGTGATGGGCCATCAATGCCATATGCCCAGTGCAAACCTGTGTTAAACCACTGTGGGCTGTTTGGCGCGGCCATTTGGTTGGCCAGCATGAAACGCATTTCATCATAATAAGCGCGCGCATCTGATTCAGAATCAAACATGCCACCTTTCCAACCCCAATATGCCCAAGCACCTGCCAAACGATCGAACACTTGTTTGGATGATGTTTCACCAGAATATTCATCACCAGATTTCACTTGTTGGCCATCTGCTGGTGCAGAGCGCCACAAAAATTCTGGAACGTCGTCTTCTGCAAGTTTAACCAAATCTGCTGAGACACCGGCTTTGCGGAAATATTTTTGTGCGATCACGTCCGCTGCAACTTGGCTCCATGATTCTGGCACTTCCACACCTTCCAATGAAAACACCACGGACCCGTCTGGGTTGCGAATTTCAGATGTTGTTTTGTGAAATGCGATATCTGCGTATGCGTCTTTGTTTTCTTGCGTAAAACGACGTTCAATTTTCATTGCTGCCCCTATTGGTCACTAATAATGCCCGCGACTCCAGCGTCGTTAACCGACGTCTTAGCCCCCTTGGCGGTTTCAAATAATTGCGTATCACTTGTAGCGATACACCAGATGTTGTGTTTGCGATTGCTGTCTGCACAAAGTGTACGATCACACTGAATCGGTCAACGGAAATTTTACGATTTTTTCAAGATTTTGTTATTGACAGAAACCTATCCACAAGATGCGGTGAGCGAATTGTCAAAGGCACGTAAACGTCACTTAAAATTTAGTGAATGTTTTAGCAGGGATAGCAAAATAGGGCATAAATGTGACGCTACTTATCAACATGTTGTGGTTGAATCACACTTCTTCACAATAACCGCTTGATGTAACGATTCCATGACAGCCCAGTGGCGCAAAAGACAGTTTAAATGCAAAAAATCACAGTGAACATATTGCGCGATGCAACGGTTCAACTGTGATTTTTGAAAATGGTCGGGACGGCTGGATTCGAACCAACGACCCCTTGTACCCAAAACAAGTGCGCTACCAGACTGCGCCACGCCCCGACTGATGCAGCGTTTACAAAACTCCTGCAGGATTGAAAAGCCCTAAATCGCGCCTTATTGCATTTCCTTGCATGGCCAGGACGCAAATTCATTTAAAATTGACGGGTGCTGGATTTCTGCACCCACGGGAATACGTAATTTCGCCGCCACGCCACCATTAATTTCCAAAACATATTGAATCGATTCACCGCCATAGATGCTGCTGCGATCCAATGGCACGGCATTTTCATGGATATGTTGCAAACGCCCCGCGGAATCAAAAAATAACATATCCAGCGGGATCAATGTGTTTTCCATCCAAAATGATACGGGTTGGGCGCGATCATAAACGAATAACATTCCCGAATATCGAGGCATAGACTCTCGATGCATCAAACCCTGTGCGCGTTCCTGAACTGTATCAACCACCTCGGTCTGGAAACGCACAGCGCCCCCATCCCATCGCAGGTTCACAACGTCAATCTGACATGTTTTGGCAAATGCTGCGCTGGCAAAGCTCAGCGCGATAATAACGCTAGCGAGGAATCGCAAAATCCCAAGGTCGCACTTCGACAACCATTTTGCCCCTTGGGCCATCTGATAATTTGATCGCAATTGCTTCACCCTGCTGTAATTCCGCCATGCCATATGCACGTAACACTTCTACGTGTAGGAATATATCATCAGATGAACCAAAGACATTCACAAATCCGAAACCTTTGGTTTTATCAAACCACTTGGCGCGTGCGGCCAACAATGGCAGCGCGGAAAAATCGCCCTGTGGGATTTGCATATCACTTTGCACGGTTTGCGCATCGGGCAAATCCAATGACACGATCTTGGTCACCTGTTGCCCACGCTCTGTTTCAACGGTCTCTGCAACGATCACCGAATTTTCGACAACGGAGCTCAACCCGAAATCGCGCAGAACATTTGCGTGCAACAAAATGTCCGCTCCACCGTGATCATCAACGACAAAGCCAAAACCCTTGGCGGTGTCGAACCACTTTATCTTACCAGTCTTCTGTATCATTTCACCGAAATCCCCTTGCCCATGTTTTAAGACTAAAACCAGTCAAAGTGCACGGAATTTTTTTGAATTTACTTAAATTTATTAGAATATCAAAGAATTGACCCCTATGGGTTGAGGCGCTGAATATTCCATTCATCTTTGACATTACTTCGTTTCCACACGAAACGGTCGTGCAAACGGTTCGCTCCATCGGCCCAAAATTCAATTTCAAAAGGGGTAATACAATACCCACCCCAATGCGGCGGGCGTTTGGGGTCACCGCCATGTTCGCGGCGCATCGCATCGACACGTTTTTGCAACACTTCACGGCTTTCCAATGGGCGCGATTGATCGCTTGCCCAAGCGCCAATGCGGCTCGCAACGGATCGCGATTCATAATATGCATCCGCTGCGGAATTATCGAAACGCTCGATTGTGCCGCGCACACGGATTTGACGGCGCAGCGATTTCCAATGGATAACAAATGCAGCCTTACCTGCGGATGCCAATTCCTGTGCCTTTGCGCTTTCGTAATTTGTGTAAAAAACGAAGCCATCATCGGTGATGTCTTTCAACAAAACAACACGCACATTTGGCATGCCTGTGCTGTCCACGGTTGCCAATGACATTGCGTTTGGATCGTTGGGCTCCAGATCGCGCGCCTCTGCCAGCCAATCCTTGACCAATTCGAACGGGTTTTCGCCCGCAAAGATACCTGTTCTGTCTGACATTCACGATCTCCATCTTTTCGCGATTATATGCTTAGGTTTGTTACCACAATGCGACAAGTGCAAAATTGACGCTAGAATGCTTGATGCAGCGGGTCGCATGAATTAAACCAGTGCAAACACAAACGAAAAGGTCAAAATATGAGCAAAGGCATAATGGATGGCAAACGCGGCCTGATTATGGGCGTCGCCAACAAACAGTCCATCGCATGGGGCATTGCGCAGGCTTGTCATGAACAAGGTGCCGAAATGGCGTTTTCTTACCAAGGTGAAGCATTGGGCAAACGTGTACTGCCATTGGCAGAAAGCATCGGTTGCGACATGGTTTTGGAATGTGATGTCACAAACTCAGAATCCATCGACACATTATTCGCCACGCTCGAGAAAAAATGGGGCAAGTTGGACTTTGTCGTTCACGCCATTGGCTTTTCCGACAAAAACGAATTGCGCGGACGTTATGTTGATACCAGTGCGGAAAATTTCCGCATGACGATGGATATTTCTGTTTATTCATTCACCGCCATTGCCCAGCGCGCAGAAAAAATGATGCCCGATGGTGGTTCATTGCTCACCCTCACCTATTACGGTGCGGAAATGGTGATGCCCCATTATAACGTCATGGGCATTGCAAAGGCCGGATTGGAAGCATCTGTCAAATACATGGCAATGGATTTGGGCCCGAAAAACATTCGTGTGAATGCGCTGTCCGCAGGGCCAATTAAAACGTTGGCCGCATCGGGCATTGGTGATTTCCGCTACATCCTGAAATGGAACGAATTGAACTCACCACTGCGCCGCAATGTATCCACGGCGGATGTTGGTAAATCTGCGATGTATCTGTTGTCTGATCTGTCATCTGGCGTGACGGGCGAAAACCTGCACGTTGATGCAGGCTATCACGTGGTCGGAATGAAGGCCGAAGATGCCCCCGATATTGACGTCGTTACAGGACGCAAAGAATGACAACACAACTCCCCCATGAAAAAGGTTTCCACGTAAGCTGGGATCAACTCCACCGCGACAGCCGCGCATTGGCATGGCGTCTGGATGGCAAAGGCCCCAATGATGGCGAATGGAAAGCAGTTGTTGCAATCACACGTGGCGGCATGGCCCCTGCAATGATTGTGGCGCGTGAATTGGATATCCGCACAGTTGATACCATCAGCGTAAAATCATACGACCACCAAGATCAATCATCCAAGGCAACGGTTCTAAAATCACCAGATGCCGAATTGGTTGGCGATGGTACGGGCGTGTTGGTGATCGACGATCTGGTCGACAGCGGCAAAACACTGGAAGTGGTGCGTGAAATGTTGCCAAACGCGCATTTCGCCACTGTTTACGCCAAACCAAAGGGACGCCCACAGGTGCAAAGCTTTATCACCGAAGTGTCCCAAGATACGTGGATATTCTTTCCTTGGGATATGGCATTGCAATATGTCGAACCTTATCGCGGACGCTAAACAGCCATGAAAAAACGCAATGACCGCCTGTCACCCGAAACCATCGCGGCACAGGCCGCAGGGCAAATTGATCCTGTAACGGGCGCGGTCATTGCCCCCATTCACACCGCCGCCACTTATGCGCGTGATGATGATTATGAAACGCGCGGATATATCTATTCGCGCTATGGCACGCCAACATGTTTACAATGTGAAACGGTTTTGGCCGAAATTGAACGTGCTAATGATGCGATGCTGTTCAACTCTGGTCTTTCCGCAGCCTGTGCAGTTTTGGAATCATTGCCAGCGGGGGCACATATCGTGGTGCCCGAAAACATGTATTTTGGCGTATTGGTTTGGATGCAACGCCAAGCGGACAAAGGTTATTTAACCCTGTCGAAATACACACCCGCGGATTTGGATAACCTGCGAAACGTGATGCGCGATGATACGGCAATGGTATGGGTCGAAACACCCACCAACCCGACATGGGCGGTAACAGACATCGCCGCCGTTGCGGGCATTGCACACACGCACGGTGCGATATTGGTGGTTGATTCCACAACCGCACCCCCACCCACAACACGCGCCTTGGAATTGGGTGCGGATATCGTTTTCCATTCGGCCACAAAATATCTGAACGGTCATTCGGATGTGACGGCGGGTGTATTATGCACCAACGATCAAAACCCACGTTGGGAAGACATGCGCGAAGTGCGCAAATTACAGGGCACCGCCCTGCCCGGTTTTGAATCATGGTTATTGATGCGCGGTTTGCGCACATTATATGTGCGCTGGGATGCAGCCTGTGCCAATGCCCTGAAAATCGCCTCACATTTCGAAAACCACCCGCTGATAGAGGCTGTTCAATACCCAGGCCTGCCCAATGATTCAGGTCACGATGTTGCAAAACGCCAAATGATCCGTGGATTTGGCGGGATGTTATCAATTCGTGTGAATGGATCAGAGGACCAAGCCCGCAATGTCGCGGCCAGCACAAACCTATTCCTGCCGGCGACATCGCTTGGCGGTGTTGAAAGCTTGATCGAACATCGCTTTACCGTTGAGGGCCCCGATTACGGCACACCGCCCAACCTGTTGCGCCTGTCCGTTGGCATTGAAAACGCCGATGATCTGATTGCTGATCTGGAACAGGCGTTGAAATCAGCGTTGGCGTAACCATGTTTACCGCCAATTTCATCTTTACCGAAACCAATTTGGACGAAGAATTTTTTCGCCTTGATGCGCTGATCTTGCAAGCTGCCGAAGATACAGAGGGGTATCTGGGCAAAGAAAATTGGGTCAGCCAAGATGGCAAAAAACGCAACTCGATTTATTATTGGGAAAACATGGCCGCACTGAAACAGTTTTCGCGCCACCCATCCCATATCGAGGCAAAGAAACGTTATACCGAATGGTATGGCGGTTTTCACGTTGTGATCACCGAGGTCGTCAAATCATATGGTGACGATGCGTTTGCGCATATCACACCCAATGCGCGCAAACGCCAAACGCCTTAAACTGGCTGAGCGGTTTCCACCAAACGGGCAAAAAATGTCGCGCCATACGGTGCGGCCTCGTCATTGAAATTGTATTTGGTGTGATGAAGCCCCGCACTTGGCCCATTGCCAACAAACAAATACGCACCCTTTGATTTTTGCAAGAAGTAGGCGAAATCTTCTGCACCCATGCTGGGTGGCACATCCGATGCCACCTTGCCATCGCCAACGATACTCGCGGCAACCGATGCGGCAAAATCTGCCTGTTCGGCGTGGTTCACCGTGGCGGGATACCCATCATTGTATTTCATCGAAACGGTTGCACCAAACGCATCGGCAGTATTGTGCATGATGGTTTCCATACGCGATTTAATCATATCCTTAACTTCGGATTTGAACGTGCGCACCGTGCCAACCAATCGCGCGGTTTCAGGGATCACATTTGTGGTCGTGCCTGCGTGAATTTGGGTGATGGTCAACACGGCGGTGTCAATTGGATCAACATTGCGGCTGACGATGGATTGAAATGCTTGCACCATTTGTGTGGCCACGATGATGGGATCAATCGTGCCATGGGGATATGCGGCATGCCCACCACGCCCATTGATTTCAATGGCAAAATCATCTGCCGCCGCCATAATCGGCCCACGCGTTGTTTCAAATTGCCCAATCGGCAAATCAGGCAGATTATGCAACGCATAGGTTTGATCGATCCCGTATTTTTCAACCAATCCCTCATTCACCATGACACCTGCACCACCGCCACCTTCTTCTGCGGGTTGGAAAATCAACACAACGCGGCCTGAAAAATTGCGTGTTTCCGCCAAATATTTCGCCGCACCCAACAACATGGTCGTATGCCCATCATGACCACAGGCGTGCATTTTCCCCGCGTTTTGCGATGCGTAATCCAAACCCGTTTCCTCTGGCATGGGCAAGGCGTCCATATCGGCGCGAAGCGCAATTGTGCCGCCATCTCCTTTGCCATTAATCACCGCAACCACACCCGTTTTTGCCCAGCCCGTGGAAATGTCATCAACACCAAATTCGCGCAAACGATCCGCCACGAATGCCGCGGTTTCATGGCATTCAAAACCCACCTCTGGGTTGGTATGGATGTGCTGGCGCCATCCTTTCATTTCGTCAAAATAATCTGCGATGCGATTGATTACTGGCATGGGGTGTCGACTCCGTTCAAATTTGCGATACCATAGGGGCAAGCATTATCATTTGCAGAAAAGATCATAGATGACAAAAGATTATTCAGCCAGCCAAGAACTTTGTCTTAATCCCGATGGCGGCTTGCCCCGTTTGTTGGAAATCATGGCGCGATTGCGCGACCCTGAAAATGGCTGTCCCTGGGATATTGAACAAACCTATGAAACCATCGCCCCCTACACGATTGAAGAAGCTTACGAAGTCGCCGATGCAATCCAACAGGGCGATATGAATGATCTGGAAGGCGAGCTTGGCGATTTATTACTACAGGTTGTTTATTTCACCCAAATGGGGGCCGAGGATGGGCATTTTGATTTTGCCAGTGTTACCAAATCCATCGCCGATAAAATGATCCATCGCCACCCCCATGTGTTTGGCGATGAAAGCCGCGATAAATCCGCCGCCCAACAAACCGCCGATTGGGAAAAAATCAAGGCCGCCGAACGCGCGGCCAAAGGGGACGCACCCACACGCACATTGGATGGTGTTGCGATCAACCTGCCCGCGCTCACCCGCGCGACAAAATTGCAAAAACGCGCGGCACGCGTTGGATTTGATTGGCCAAGCACGACAGAAGTCTTGGATAAAATCACCGAAGAAGCGGGCGAATTGGTCGAAGCGGTGCAAACCCTGCCCCATGATAAACAGGTCGAAGAATATGGTGATCTGATGTTTGTCATGGCAAATTTGGCGCGTCACCTTAAAATCGATCCCGAAGAAGCCTTGCGCAGTGCCAATGCAAAATTCACCCGTCGGTTCGAAGGCGTGGAAGACAGGCTCGCCGCCCTTGGAAAAACGCCTGACCAATCTTATCTAGAAGAAATGGACGCAATGTGGGATGCGGTCAAAGCGGGGGAGCGCAATGGATAAACGTAATATCATTTTGGGGCTGATGGCGATTGTCATCTTGTTTGGCTTAATGCCAACACACAGCCAATTTGTGACAAGCATCTCTGGTGAACGGATCAGTGTCATTCAATCCGTGATCGGATTTGGCGCGGATCTATCGGTGGTTGCCCCCCTGATTTCAATCCTGTTGTTACAGCTCACGCGGTTTCGTCTGCCCGATTTAATGTTTCAAACACTGGCGGTGATGATTGTGATCTTTGGCGGCTTGGCCGTTGCGATCAATCTAATACTGGGTGGTGGCGATATGTTTGGCATACTGCGTATCGCGGCCCATATTTGTGCCCTGTTGGGCGCCGTGTTTTTATTGGGGCGTGAAGCCAGCACATTAAAAACCGCCACATCATTTGGCGCGATCATCTTTGCCTTTGTCATTGCCGCTTGGTCATTGATTGCCCCACCTCTGGGTGGAACGGACGGTATGGCATCCGGACACGGCCAAACCGAAATCGCAAAAACCATAGGATAATCAAATGGCCCTTTTGTTTCGCCTCTCGCTTTCAATCTCTTTGATTTTGGTTGGGGGGATATTTGGGTTTTTCTATGCCTATGTTGCATCGGGTATTAATGGGTTGAACACGATGGCGGGGGTTGACGCAATTAATGCGATGAACGCCATTAACGGTGCCATTCGCAATCCAATCTTTTTCCCGTTTTTCTTTCTGCCACCTGTGGTCTGTTTTATCGCCTGTGCCTTGGCGCGTGTAAATATGCGCCCGACCAGCGCGATTTGGCTCGCCCTTGCGGGAATGATTTATCTGGGCGGTGGGATTTTGATCACGATGTTGGTCAATGTCCCCATGAACGAAACATTGATGTTGGTGGATACGGTGACCATCAACGCGCAACAGGGTGATGAAATCTGGGATGCGTATGCGCGCGATTGGTATTTCTGGAATGTCTGGCGCACAGTATTATCGGGGATCGCGCTTATTTGCGTTGGAAACGCATTCTTCCGCGCATAATTTTTCCGATTATTTTAATCAGGTATTGTCCAAGTGTTTTTGTCAGGTTAAAGAAGGGCAAATTTAACCACGAGGATTCGACATGTTCAAAACCCTGCGCAATGCAATGCTGGCATCCGTTGCCGCGACAATCGCCACCCCCCTGATCGCAGACGAAGTGAATGTTTATTCATATCGCCAACCTGAATTGGTGACACCTCTTTTCGATGCGTTCACCAAAGAAACTGGTATCAAGGTCAACGTGGCTTTTTTGAACAAAGGCTTGGTTGAACGTCTTGTGGCAGAGGGTGATCGCTCGCCTGCTGATTTGGTAATGACGGTTGATATTTCCCGCCTGTCAGAAGTGGCAAATGCTGGTGTGACGCAACCCGTTGTATCCGAAACGCTTAACGCCAATATCCCCGCGGAATTTCGTGACCCAGCCGGCCATTGGTTTGGCCTGACATCGCGTGCACGTATCGTTTACGCATCCAAGGATCGTGTTGCCGACGGTGAAGTCACAACATACGAAGACTTGGCCGATCCAAAATGGAAAGGGCGCATTTGTATCCGCTCTGGCTTGAACGCCTATAACCTAGCACTCACATCTGCCGTGATTGCCCATCACGGCGAAGAAGGTGCGAAAACATGGCTGGAAGGGTTGAAATCCAACCTTGCACGCAAACCACAAGGGAACGATCGCGCACAGGTCAAAGCGATCTATGCAGGCGAATGCGACATTTCCGTGGGTAACACATATTACATGGCGAAAATGCTGTCCGACGAAGAACAAAAAGAATGGGCGCAATCCGTGCGCATCGTTTATCCAACGTTTAAGGACGGCGGCACGCATATGAACCTGTCAGGCGTTGCCATGACCAAAGCAGCCCCAAACAAAGAGGATGCATTGAAATTGATCGAATTCTTGGCGTCCACACCAGCCCAAGAATTATACGCAGAAGTAAATGGCGAATTCCCATTGCAACCAGGTGCGAAACCATCCGAATTGGTGGCAAGCTGGGGTGAATTCACACCAGATGCAACACCGTTGATCGACATCGCAAATCTGCGCCCTGCATCATTGAAATTGGTTGAACAGGTTAATTTCGACGAATAACACCATATCTCTCGTTGATTGGACGGGGCGTTGTCACATGACAGCGCCCTTTTTATTTGCACCATTGCAACTGCTTGTCTGTTTACTTGAATTGCTACGC
Organism: Paramylibacter ulvae; assembly: GCF_014652655.1. Classification (GTDB taxonomy): domain Bacteria; phylum Pseudomonadota; class Alphaproteobacteria; order Rhodobacterales; family Rhodobacteraceae; genus Amylibacter; species Amylibacter ulvae. Next base: position 877,697 of record NZ_BMZF01000001.1, on the reverse strand, counting down.
GGTGTTAAACCCATCTCAAACAGATATAACGGATGCATTTCATGACCATTTTACAAGTCGCTTCTTTGTTAATCGTATTGGCAGGGGCGTTTGGTGCGATAAATTATCTTTTCCTGCGCCTGCCTTCATCCATTGGTATTTTGGTCGTTGCATTGCTGGCATCACTTGTGGTGATGGGGCTGGATCTGGCATTCCCTGCGCTTGGCATGACCAACGAAATTCGCATCGTGGTCAATGAAATCGAATTTTCCGAGGCCTTGTTAGAGGGCATGCTTGGGTTATTGCTTTTTGCGGGTGCGCTGCATGTGAAAATGGGCGATCTGCGTCAACAGGGCTGGGTTGTGGCACTGATGGCGACCATCGGCATTGGTATTTCCACCGTCATCGTTGGTTACGGGTTCAGCTGGCTCATGGGTGCACCGATCCTGATTGCACTGGTGTTTGGCGCATTGATTTCTCCAACCGACCCTGTGGCGGTTTTGGGTGTATTACGCGAAGCAAACCTTCGCAAAGAGCTGGAAACAAAAATCGCGGGCGAAAGCTTGTTTAACGATGGCGTTGGCTATGTTGTGTTTTTGGTGCTGGTTGGCATCGCATTTCCCACAGGTGATGCGCATGGCGAAGGCTTGGAAGGTGCCGCAAAATTATTTGTACAAGAGGCCCTTGGTGGTGCCATTTTGGGCGCGGTGCTGGGCTATCTCGTGTTCCAAGTGATGCGCCGCATCGACGATTACGCGCTAGAGGTTCTATTGTCGCTTGGTCTTGCCTTTGGTGGCTATCAACTGGCGGTTTATCTGCACATGTCAGGGCCAATTATGGCCGTTGTTGCGGGTCTGTTCATTGGTGATGTTGGCGTGAAATACGGCATGACAGAACAAACGCGCCGCTATCTGGATGGGTTCTGGGAATTGGTTGATGAAATCCTCAACGCAATCTTGTTCCTGTTAATCGGGATAGAGGTGTTCGCAGTCGCATTCAGCATGGATGCAATGTTAAGCGGTGTGATCATAATTGCACTGGCACTGTTTGCACGCCTGATGGCCGTGGCTGTGCCGATCATCATGCTCAAACCATTTCGCACATTCCCATCCGATGTGATCCCGATCATGACATGGGGTGGGTTAAAGGGTGGTATTTCGGTTGCACTGGCGCTGTCATTGCCCGACAGCGAATGGAAACCTGCGATCCTGACCGCGACATATGTTGTGGTGATTTTCTCGATCATCATCCAGGGCCTGACCATTGCGCCATTGGCAAACAAATTGGGCCGTGAACCAGACTTGCTGTAACACGCACAACAATTTTTGGTTTAACCCCACGCTCTGCATTGTTAGGCTGGCACGAATAAATAGACGAGCATTCACATGGCTGACACCATCATCCAACGCTGCGAGGCATCTGGCCTGCGCATGACCGAACAGCGCCGCATCATTGCACGCGTACTCGAAGACGCGCGCGACCATCCCGATGTCGATGAATTGTTCAACCGCGCAGTTGCGATTGATGGCGCCATTTCAATTGCCACCGTTTATCGCACCGTCAAATTATTCGAAGAAGCCGGCATTCTGGAACGCCACGAATTTGGCGATGGGCGCGCACGTTACGAAGACGCCACTCGCGATCACCACGATCATCTGATCGATATGCATTCAGGCGAAGTGATCGAATTCGTCGATCCTGACATCGAAGCATTACAAGAAAAGATCGCACAAAAACTTGGCTATGAATTGCGCGGGCACCGTCTGGAACTTTATGGCGTGCCGATCAAAAAATCGGATAAAACATGATCTCTGATACCCGCCAGGGTATTTTGTTGATGACCTTTTCAATGCTCGGCTTTGCAGCCGCAGATGCATTGATCAAAGCATCATCGGGCGCGATGACATCAGGGCAAATCGTTCTTGCACTCGGCATTGGTGGCACGATCCTGTTTTCAATCATCTGCATCGCCAAAGGCCAAGCGCCATTTTCAAGCAACTTTTTTGATCGCGCCGTAGTGGTGCGCAGCATTGGCGAATCCTTTGGTTCTGTTGGGATTATCACATCCATCGCGTACATCCCGATTTCCACCGTATCAGCTATTCAACAGGCCACCCCACTGGTGGTCACATTGGGCGCGGTGTTGTTTTTCAATGAATCCGTGGGCTGGCGGCGGTGGCTTGCGATTGTTATCGGATTTTTCTGTGTCATGTTGATCATTCGCCCGGGGATGGATGCATTCAACCCATATGCCTTGTTGGCGTTGCTGGGCATGTTTGGATTATCGGTGCGTGATCTGGCAACCCGCCCAGTGAAAAACAGCATCTCCACCATGCAATTGTCAGTTTATGGTTATCTGGTTCTAATCCCCGCTGGCATCGTCGTCAGTTTGATCATGGGCACCGAAATATTGCCCCCCTTTACTGCGTTGGGGCACGCTGCGATCATCTTATGCTTTTCGGCACTTGGGTATGTTGCAATCACCCAATCCATGCGTATCGCCCCCCTATCCGATGTGGCCCCATTTCGATATTCTCGCCTGTTGTTCGCGTTATTCTTTGGGATCGTGTTTTTTGGCGAACGCCCCGATTGGCAAACCTATCTGGGATCGTTTGGTATCATCATGTCGGGTTTGGTGCTGATCTGGCGTGAAAAACGCTCTTAAACCTTCCCTAACGGCATTTCACACGCTAAAGAATGCGTGAACGAAACTCTGCAAAGGAATCTTCCCCCATGAGCACAATTATCGACATTATTGGCCGAGAAATCTTGGACAGCCGCGGCAACCCAACTGTTGAGGTCGACGTGATGCTAGAAGACGGCACAATGGGGCGTGCAGCCGTACCATCTGGTGCATCCACTGGCGCACACGAGGCGGTGGAACTGCGTGATGGCGACAAAAACCGTTACAAAGGCAAAGGCGTGCTCAAGGCTGTGGATGCCGTGAACGGCGAAATCGCAGAGGCCTTGGTTGGATCTGACGTGATGGAACAGGTCGAAATCGACATGGCGATGATCGAACTGGACGGCACAGAAAACAAGGCTCGTCTGGGTGCAAACGCGATTTTGGGTGTATCATTGGCGGCGGCCAAGGCGGCGGCGGAATATTCCGCACAGCCACTTTATCGTTACGTGGGTGGTACATCTGCGCGTATCCTGCCCGTGCCGATGATGAACATCATCAATGGTGGCGAACATGCCGACAACCCAATTGATATCCAAGAATTCATGATCATGCCTGTCGCCGCTGAAAATATCCGCGACGCTGTGCGGATTGGTGCGGAAATTTTTCACACGCTCAAGGGTGAATTATCCGCCGCTGGCCACAACACAGGTGTCGGCGACGAAGGTGGCTTTGCCCCCAATTTGAACAGCACAACAGATGCGCTTGATTTCATCATGCAGTCCATCGAAAAAGCAGGCTACAAACCCGGTGACGAGGTGCATTTGGCACTGGATTGCGCTGCATCTGAATATTTCAACGATGGCGTATACAATTTCAAAGGCGAGGGCAAAAAATTATCCTCCGAAGAAAACGCCAAATATTTGGCAAATCTGGTTGCAAACTATCCCATCATCAGCATCGAAGATGGCATGGACGAAGACGATTGGTTGGGCTGGGAAGCATTGACCGATCTGGTTGGCGACAAATGCCAATTGGTGGGTGACGATTTGTTCGTAACCAACTCCAAACGTCTGTCCACGGGTATTGAACGTGGCGCGGCCAATTCCATTTTGGTCAAGGTTAACCAAATCGGCACATTGACCGAAACATTGGAAGCCGTGGAAATGGCGCATCGCGCGGGCTACACATCCGTGATGTCACACCGTTCCGGTGAAACCGAGGATGCAACCATTGCTGATCTGGCTGTTGCAACCAATTGTGGCCAAATCAAAACAGGTTCATTGGCACGTTCAGACAGGCTCGCCAAATACAACCAATTGATCCGTATCGAAGAATTGTTGGGTGCATCCGCACAATACGCTGGGCGTTCAATTCTGCGCAGCTAATCCAAACAAACCCATTCAAACGCCCGTCTGCACCATCAGGCGGGCGTTTTTCGTTTATCTTTGACCAATGCGCACGGCACGTTTAAACCACGCACAAACAGTGAGAGAATTATCATGGCCGACCAAGACACTCCGCAAATTTATCTGATCACACCGCCCAGTGTGGATCTGGAAACATACCCCAAACAATTGGCAGGTTTGTTGAATGATTTTGATATTGCATGTGTGCGCATCGCATTGGCCAGCAATGATGAATCCACCATCAGCCGCACCGCCGATGCCGTGCGCGAAACCTGTCACAAAAGCGAGGTCGCATGCGTGATCGACACGCATCACCGTCTGGTGACACCTCTTGGGCTTGATGGTGTGCACCTGTCCGATGGTGGTCGTAACCTGCGCGATATTCGCAAGGATTTGGGCCAAGATGCCATTATCGGCGCGCATTGTGGCACATCAAAACATGCCGGCATGACCGCGGGTGAAATCGGTGCCGATTACGTCTGTTTTGGCCCCGTTGGCCAATCCGCACTTGGCAGTGGCGAATTGGTCGCGTTTGAAACCTTTGAATGGTGGTCACAAATGGTGGAAATTCCCGTGGTCGCCGAAGGATCGCTTGATCTTGACACAGTGGAACGTCTGGCACCGGTGGTTGATTGGTTCGCCTTTGGTAGCGAGATTTGGGATGCGCCCGATGGGGCCGCGGTACAGTTGGGCGCGTTTATCAAACGCCTTGGCTAAAATCCAAACCCGATTTCACGGCCGCCTCGGCGACACTGGCCAATTCTTTGCGGTTTTTGAATGTGTTCAAATGCAATGGCTCTTGAAAGGTCAGCGTGATTGCGCCCTGTCGCAATTGCGATAACACCATGGCAAAATGCGCGCCAAAGCTCATATCACCCCACCAGCCATAAAAATCTGCGCGTTCGCCATCAGGTGCGTGATACATCACAGAAACGGGTTGTATCCACATATCCTGCGTTTGCGCCGCATCAAAAAACGCGGCAAACAGGGATGATCGAAATGGCAAAACGCGCCGCCCGTCGGTGCTTGTCCCTTCTGGAAAAAACAACAGCTTGTGCCCCATTGCGATACGTTCGCTGAATTGCGATTTATGGCGATGTGCATGTGTGGTTTTGCGTTCAATAAACACGGTGCCCGTACTACGCGCAATTGGGCCCAACACGGGCCAGCCCGACACATCAGCCTTGGATACAAAATAAACCCGCTGGGCGGCGTTTAGCGAAAAAATATCCAACCATGATGCATGATTTGCCACCACTCCGCCGTGATGTTGCATCGGGATGCCATGCACATTCAAACGTATTCCCAAAATGCGCAGACTGATCCGACAGGCGCATTTCACAATCCGTTGCCCTGTGTGATGAAACCCGATGATGCGCAACATAATTAACGGCACCATCAGCCCAAAAATTACTATCGCCAGCGCAGATGTGCGCAAAATGACCAACACCCAACCGATCATTGTTGGGCGTGTCAGCTCTGGTTCTGGCAGGCCGTGCCACAAAAACATGCTATGCCCCTTTTGCATAGCGCGAACGCTGGGTCTTGGGCATCTTTTGCGTGTCCATAATCATGCAAACATCAATGGTATTAAACGCATCATCAACATAGGCTCCCGCCCCCACAACTCCGCCCAACCGCAGGTATGATTTTATCAAACTGGGCATTTGGCGCATGGCGGCAAGGCGATCCACCTGATCGCGCGGCAAAATATTCATATCAACGGCGCTGTCCCCACGCGCAACGGGCCGTATACATTCAGGGGCCAGATGATTGTGGTGCAAATGCGATAATGCCTGTGCATAGATTTGCGGATCTACCCCCGCAAATGACGCCACACCAAACAGGATTTCCACCTGATTTTGCGCAACATAATCGCCCAATCCTTGCCATAACAAATGCAACGCACAACCGCCACGATGCCCTTGGGCCAAACATGACCGCCCCAATTCAACCGATTTGCGCGTGCTGTTTGTAAAAGGTGCAAAATCATATTCTGATGCACCATAAAACCCCAAACCCTTTGCGGCGGTTTCGCTGGGTAACAGACGGTAAACCCCGACGACATTTTCATGCGGATCATCAATGTCGCGATCAATCAAGATCAGATGGTCGAAATAAGGATCAAAGCGATCGTATTCGCGTTTTGCACGGTGGCATTCATCGCTAACCGTTGCCCCCATTTCCGTGACAAAAACCCGATAACGCAAACGCTGTGCTGCAAAAATTTCGGCCTCTGTTTGCGCGATTTTTACCAAATATTTTGATTCATCAATAATCATGGGCGTTCTATAGTATCTTCGCCACTAAACTGCACTCAAAATCATGCAACCTCACCCAACGACACTGAATCGCCTTTAAGTTGTCAAAAATTTCACCTATTATTCTGGCTGATTAACTCCAACGAAATTAAAGCGCCATTTATAACGACTTTGCCCGCTTGTTCAAAATTAACGGTGATTTTATGTCCAACAACCGATTGCACCTGCCCTATCCCCCAATCATCCTGATCGGGGTGTTTCACAAATTGGCCTGGCGTTAAAAATTCATTCACAACTTCATCCTTATGATTCAGAGCTATCGATAATGTACAAAGACATTGAAAGAATTTCATCCTTAATCAGTTCGCGCATTTGCCACGATATGGTAAGCCCCGTTGGCGCCATTCGCAACGGTTTGGAATTGCTCGAAATGTCGGGCGTCAAACCCAGCTTGGAATTGGATTTGATCAACCAAAGTGCGCAAAACGCCAATGCGCGGTTGTCGTATTTGCGCGTGGCTTTTGGTGATGCTGGAGGGAGTTCAAAATTCTCTCAACAGGAAATCACCGCGATTATTGGCGCCTATTTTGAAAACAAACGTGTGCGCGTGAATTGGCAAGTGACCACGGATCAACCGCGATCTGTGGTTAAAACCTTGCTTTTGCTGATCATGTGTTTTGAAACGGGTTTGCCGTATGGTGGTGAAATTTTGGTGCGCACAGCGGATTCAACTTGGGCGATCACCGGCAGCGATGACCGCACCGCATTTGATACGCCACATTGGGATGCAATGATTACGGGGCAGGATTTTGAACTCTCGTCTGCAACGGTGCATTTTGAATTGGCACGCGCGGCGATGTCGCTAAATGATATTAACCCTGAATGGGGTAAAACATCGGGCGCGCTACGTATGCAATTTCAAACCAACGCGGCCTGAAATCAATCAACCGCCTTCATGCCATCGCGAAAACGGCGCATGTTTTCCTGATAGCTGAGCGCGGATGCCGTCAGCATCTGTATGGTTTGCGCATCCAATGCGCGCGCAACCTTGCCCGGCGCACCGATCACCAGTGATCCGTCGGGGATCACTTTGCCCTCTGTCACCATGGCGCCCGCACCGATCAAACAGTTTTTGCCGATCACTGCGCCATTCATTACCGATGCGCCCATGCCGATCAAACTATTGTCGCCGATGGTACAGCCGTGCAAAATCGCCTTGTGCCCGATGGTACAATTTTCACCGATAGTCAGGGGGAAACCCATATCGGTGTGCAGAACAGAATTTTCCTGAATATTTGTGCCCGCGCCAATGGTGATCATTTCATTGTCACCGCGTGCCACCGCGCCAAACCAAATTCCAACGCCGCCATGAATGGTGACTTTGCCCATCACATGTGCGCCTGGTGCAATCCAATAATCGTCTTTGTCAACAACTGTTGGCATAATGCCATCCAACGCATAAATCGTCATTTCAACGCCTCGAATTCTTCGTTCAATTTGGTGACATGTTCCATCAAATCGTTTCGGCGAATGCGTTTGGTGCGTTCGGCAACCAAGATTGATTTAAGCGTTTCAAACGCCTTGTCCAAATCATCATTGACGATCAGATATTGATATTCTGCCCAATGGCTAATCTCGTCGCGGGCTTTGGCCATGCGGTTCGCCACCACTTCGGCGCTGTCTTGGCCGCGGCTTTGCAATCGGCGTTCCAATTCGATGATTGATGGGGGCAGGATGAAAATGGATACCACATCGTGGTTCATGGATGATGCACGGATTTGCTGGCCACCTTGCCAATCGACATCGAACACCACATCATTGCCAACGGCAATCGCCTCTTCCACTGGCTTTTTGGGGGAACCATATCGGTTTCCAAAAACTTCGGCATGTTCCAACATGCCCCCGTCATCCACAATCTGTTGAAATTCTTCGGGTGTTTTAAAATAATAATCGCGCCCGTACTCTTCGCCCTTGCGTGGTGGACGTGTGGTGGCGGATACAGAAAACCGCATATTTGGGTCCCAGTCCAATAACATATGCGACAATGTCGATTTCCCCGCACCAGATGGCGACGACAGGATCACCAATAAACCGCGTCGATGTGTTTGTGCCATCTGATTACTCCACGTTTTGAACTTGTTCACGCATCTGGTCTATGATCGTTTTCAGGTCAAGTCCTATGCGCGTTAATTCCGTGGAACCCGATTTGGAACACAGGGTATTTGCCTCGCGGTTGAATTCTTGCATTAAAAAATCAAACTTGCGCCCGATGGCGCCTTTGGTTTTCAACAATGCTTTGGCCGCGTCCGCATGGGCGCGGAGGCGATCCAATTCTTCGGTAATGTCATTTTTCACCGCGATAATCGCCAATTCTTGTTCCAAGCGGGTTTCATCCAAACCATCGCTTGCATCCAAGATTGCTGCCAATTGCGATTGCAATCGTGCCTTAACCACATCTTGGCGCAAATCGGCACTTGTTGCTGCGGCATCGGTCAATTTGGCAATGGATGCAATCTGTGATTGTAGCGCCTTGGTTAATGCCGCACCTTCATCGGCGCGTGCATCGGCGAATTTGTTAACCAATTCGTCCAGCTGCGCCCCCGCCGCACCAATCCATTCCGCATCGTTTTCACTGTCTGAAACTTGCCGTCCCAGCACCATTGGCAAGGATAATAACGTTGAAACATCGGTTTCACGCACGCCCAGCCCCGCCATTTTTGCCGCATTCACGGCAATTTTTTCAGCGGCAATAACGGCGTCCAAGGCGGCCATATTCAAAACAGGTGTTGCGCCCAGTTCATCTTGTTTTATTTTCAGCGAAACAAAAATAGTGCCGCGTGCGCATTTGGCAGAAACCTTTGATTTTACAGCCTTTTCCAGCTGCTCGCAGCCATCTGGCAATCGTTGGCGCAGATCAAAACCCTTGTTGTTGACGGATCGCATTTCCCAAGCCCAACTGACGTGATCATGTTGCCCTGTGACACTGGCAAAGCCAGTCATTGAATTAACCATATGTTAAATCCGCCCTTTTGAATTGATACAATTTTATGCCAATAATCAATAATTGCAAACAATACAGAACCAAGCAGCGAATGTTGCACCTGTGTTGTTGAGAAATGGTTAATGAGTATTGATAAAATGGTTAACAAATGACAGAATTTATTCCAAGTTTTAACAATGCACGATTGGTGCAAGGGTCCTTGATGCAAGATGAAATCATACTTGATCTTTTGACATACTGGGAAAACCTGCGCGCAGGCCGTATTGTGCCAGCGCGATCTGATATTGATCCGCGTGAAATCAAATCCGCATTGGATCACACCTTTATTTTGGAACAATGCCCAAGTTGCACCACGCGGTTTCGTTTGGCGGGAATAAAAATGTGCGATCTGTTGGGGATGGAATTGCGCGGGATGCCCGCACATGCGGTGATTGCACCCGAATTTCGCGATCAATTCAACGCCCAATTGGCCGATGTTATGGGCGCACCCAAAATCGTGGAATTGCACCTGAGCGGTGAAATTTCAGGTGATCGCCAGATTAACGCACGCATGTTGTTATTGCCGATGCACGATAAAAATGATGCCATCACCCGCGTGCTGGGCTGTTTATCATTACAGGGCAATTTGAAACGCGCACCCATTCGGTTTGACATCACCGATGTAAAAACCACGCGGATCGTGGCGGGACAATCCGCAACGCCTCTGCAAGGGTTTGCAGAACCATCTGTTGGGTTCGAACATGCGCCAACGCAGGTATTTAAATGTATCAATGGCGATGGTGGCGAACGCAAAACGCCCAACCAATCGGCTGGGCGTTCGCATTTACGTTTGGTCAAAGACGACTAAATTAGCCAGCCTTGCGTGCCGCGGTGCGGCGGTCTTCCAATTCTTCGGCGACCAAGAATGCCAATTCCAATGATTGTGATGCGTTCAAGCGTGGATCACATGCGGTGTGGTAACGATCGGACAAATCTTCGTCCGTTACGGCGCGCACACCACCTGTGCATTCGGTGACGTCTTTGCCTGTCATTTCGAAATGCACGCCACCTGGTACGGTGCCCTCTGCCGCGTGAACGCCAAAGAATTCGCGCACTTCACGCAGGATTGAATCGAACTGACGGGTTTTATAGCCCGTGGATGATTTGATTGTGTTGCCGTGCATTGGATCACATGTCCAAACCACGTTGCGCCCTTCGGCCTGCACCGCCTTGACCAAGCGTGGCAGATGATCACCAACGCTGCCCGCACCAAAACGTGCGATCAGGGTTAGTCGACCCGCTTCGTTTTGTGGGTTCAACTTGTCGATCAATTTCAACAGATCATCCGTTGTGATGGATGGACCACATTTCAAACCAATCGGGTTTTGCACACCTGAACAGAATTCAACATGTGCACCGTCTGGTTGACGTGTGCGATCACCGATCCAAATCATGTGGCCAGACCCCGCCACAGGCAAACCTGATGTTGAATCAACGCGGCACAATGCTTCTTCGTATTCCAGCAACAATGCTTCGTGTGATGTGTAAAAATTCACCGTTTGCAATGCGTTTGAATTATCCGCATTCACACCCGCTGCATTCATGAAATCCAACGCATCGGAAATGCGGTTGGCCATTTTGCGATATTTGTCACCCGTCCCTGATGTTTTGGCGAACCCCTGGTTCCATTCATGCACATGATGAATATCGGCAAAACCACCTTGGCTGAACGCGCGGATCAGGTTTAGCGACGCCGCCGATTGGGTATATGCGGTCAACATATTATTCGGGTTTGGAATCCGTGCCTCTGGCGTGAAATCCAATTCGTTGATGATATCACCGCGATAACTTGGCAATTCCACACCGTTGATGGTTTCGGTATCGGCCGAACGTGGTTTTGCAAACTGTCCCGCAACGCGGCCAATTTTCACCACTGGCACCTTGGCGCCATATGTCAGCACAACCGCCATTTGCAACATTACCTTGTAAGTGTCGCGAATAAGGTCAGCGTTGAATTCTGCAAAACTTTCGGCGCAATCGCCACCTTGCAGCAAGAATGCTTCGCCACGGGAAACAGCAGCCAGCTTTGCACGGAGCTGGCGGGCCTCGCCTGCAAATACCAACGGCGGATAAGAGGCCAGACGGCTTTCAACTGCGCCAAGCGCTGCTGCATCCGTATATTCTGGCATCTGGATCCGCGGTTTGTTGCGCCATCCTGATTTTTTCCAAGCCGTAGACATTTGTAATCTCCATATTGTCTGTGAAACTGCGTAATAGCCCAGTCAAAAGGTGAAAACCAGACCCACAGGAAAAAAACGCGAATTTTACGAAATCTTATTGCGTAAAGTATCACTTTTTTTGCATGGTGAGCCAATTCACCCCTTGCAAGGCACATCAATGAACTCAAATCCTAAGCCGCACCATTTCGTTTTTCTGTTGCTCGGCGAATTTTCACAAGCCTGTTTTACCTGCGCATTGGAAGCATTGCGCCAAGGCAACCGTGCGGTTGGTTATGATGCCTATACGTGGTCCATCGCTGCGGAAACGGGTGACATGATGGCGGGATCAAACGGGATCGAGATGAAGTTGAATATGAATCTGGACGAGGTGAACCGCGACGATACGATCGTGGTGTGTGGCGGATTGAACATCGCACAAAACACGACCAAGCCGATTATCAACTGGTTGCGCCGAGAATCGCGCAAGGGTGTTGCCATCGCGGGGATTTCCACTGCGTCATACACATTGGCCAAGGCGGGTTTGTTGGATGGGCGGCGGTGCACCATCCATTGGGAAAACCACGATTCATTCGAAGAAGATTTCCCAGAGGTCGAATTATTAAAAACCGTTTATGTCATCGACGGCAACCGCATGAGCTGTGCGGGGGGCACGTCGTCCATCGATTTGTTTTTGAAAATCATTTCCGATGATCACGGCCAAGACGCAGCAAACTGGGTTTCGGATCAATTGATTTACAATTCCCCGCGCACCGAAAAAGACGGGCAACGATTGTCCATTCCCACACGTATCGGCGTGCGCCACCCCAAATTGGCAGATGTGATCAAAATGATGGAGGAAAACATCGAAGAACCGATTTCCCCATCCATCCTTGCCAAGGATGTTGGCATGTCCACACGCCAATTGGAACGGCTGTTTCGTCGATATCTGGATCGATCACCCAAACGATACTACATGGAATTGCGCCTGCAAAAGGCACGCAATTTGTTGATGCAAACAGGCATGACCGTCATCAATGTCGCACTTGCCTGTGGGTTTGCATCACCGTCGCATTTTTCCAAATGTTACCGTGCGCAATATAACACCACGCCATATCGCGAGCGTGGTTCGCAAATGTCCGTCGACAATTAATTATTGCGGCGTGATGCGATAGGCTGCGCCATCACCCACGGATAAAAACCAGATTGATCCATCGGGGGCTTCGCGAATATCGCGGATGCGTTCATATTTGTTTTGAAACAGGCGCTCCACCTCTGTTGCGGTGGCGCCTGATGTGGTGCTGCGCGAAATCATATCGAATTTCAATGACCCCACGAAAATCTGATCTTTCCATTTGGGGAACAGCTTGCCCGAATAAATCATCATCCCTGATGGTGCGATGGAAGGGTCCCAATACAATGCGGGTTGTTCCATGCCCTCCCTGGATTGGCCTTCGCCGATTTTTGTGCCTGAATAATTGCGCCCATATGAAATGATCGGCCAGCCGTAATTTTTACCTGCAACGGGTTTGTTAATTTCATCGCCACCCTTTGCACCATGTTCCACGGTCCACAAATTGCCCGCGTTATCCAGCGCCGCACCCTGTGGGTTGCGATGCCCGTATGAGTGAATAACAGCGGCGCCCGCGCGCGATACCCGCACAACCTTACCATTAAAATGATCCATGCTCTGCGCCAATTTTCCGTTGCCGCGATCACCGATGGTTAAAAACAAATCACCGTTTTGCGCCTCGACCACGCGCGATCCGAAATGATGGGTGGATTTGCTGGTGTATTTTTGGCGGAACAATACGCGCAAATTGGTTAGCTGATCACCATTTGGCGACAGCTTGGCCACCGCCAATGCAGTATGACCGCCCGCATCAGATGGCTCGGCATATGTTAAAAACACCTCGCGCGAATTTGCAAAATTGCGTGAAACAACGATATCCAACAAGCCACCCTGCCCTTGGGCATGAACGGCGGGTACACCCGAAACTTTGTGCCGTTTCCCGTCGTCGAAATAATATAGATCGCCATCGCGTTCAGTAATCAGTTGATCGCCATTTGGCAAAAACGCAATCGCCCAAGGCGCATAAAGGTCATCAACCATTTTTGTCACCGTCACCGTGCCGATATCGGTTTTCACATCTGTGGCATGTGCTGCCATGGCGACAAGGCTAGAAAAAACAACAGTGCAAAAAATACGCATAAACGGAACCTTTCAGATTGATTAATCACACTATCCTTTAGATAGTCGCGATAACAAAATCACAATATTATCAGGATCAACAAAGGGTCGTTTCATGCTGACAGGAAAATCCGCGCTTATCACAGGTTCAACCAGCGGCATTGGACGAGGCGTTGCAATTGCGCTGGCGTCATTGGGGTGCAAGGTCATGATCAACGGGTTTGGCGATCAGGGTGATATTGATGCGCTGCTTGGTGAATTACGCGCAGCATCTGGTACGGATGCCATTCACCACGGCGCGGATATGACCAAACCCGATGAAATCGGTGATATGGTGCAAACCTGTATCGATCAATTGGGCGGCGTTGATATCTTGGTCAATAACGCGGGCATCCAATTTGTATCCCCCGTGGATGAATTCCCCGTTGAAAAATGGGATCAGATTATCGCGATTAACCTCACATCCAGCTTTCACACCATCCGCTTGGTGCTGCCACATATGAAACAAAACAAATGGGGGCGGATTGTGAATATCGCCTCGGCGCACTCGCTGGTGGCATCGCCGTTTAAATCCGCCTATGTCGCGGCGAAACATGGGATTGCTGGATTAACCAAAACCGTCGCATTAGAGGCCGCACAACATGGTATTACCGTCAACGCGGTGTCACCGGGATATGTCTTAACGCCATTGGTTCAGGCACAAATCCCCGATACGGCGGCTGCGCGTGGGATTACCGAGGAGCAGGTTGTGAATGATGTAATGCTCGCAGCACAGCCCACAAAACAATTCGTTGAAATTGATGATGTGGCGCAAAATGTTGTGCATTTATGTTCGGATGCGGCCAAGGGCATCACGGGTGCCAACCTGTCGATTGATGGCGGCTGGACCGCGCAATAGTTAACAATCGCACCGCGATAACTTAAACTTGGTTTTGGAAAAATCGAAACAACGCCGATTTGACGGTATCGGATAGCAATTTCTTTGCATTGGTACGGGGATTATTGCAGCATTTGATATGGATTCGTGAAAAACGCGAACAATACGGTCCAAAATCGGATCAAATTATAGCTTGCAATCAATAGGGAGAACGCAAGATGAAACTAACAAAAACAATGACCGCAATGGCAGTTGCGCTAATGGCGACTACGGGTGGTGCACATGCCCTGGACGAATTGACCGTCGGGTATTTCTTGGAATGGCCAACGCCAAACCAATATGCACAAGCCCAACAAATGTATTCCGAAGCATTGGGCATGCCTGTCAAATGGGTATCTTTTGATGCAGGTACGGCAATGTCCGCCGCGATGGCATCGGGCGATGTGCAAATTTCTTTTTCACAAGGTGTAACACCGTTCTTGGTTGCAACTGCTGCGGGTCAAGATCTGCAAATCGTTGATATCGCCGTGTCCTATTCCGACAATGACAACTGTGTTGTGCGTTCAGAATTGGAAATCGACGCATCAAACGTGGCCGAATTGAAAGGCAAGAAAGTCGCTGTACCACTTGGTACTGCTGCGCATTCTGGTTTCTTGGCACAGATGAAACATTTTGGCATTGCCGAAGCAGACTTGAACATCGTTGACATGGCGCCACCAGATTCTGCGGCTGCGTTTTCACAACCAAATACGGATCTGGCCATGGTATGTGGCTGGGGTGGTTCATTGCGCACAATGAAAGAATACGGCAACGTGTTGATGTCAGGTGCCGAAAAAGAAGCCGTTGTTGGCAAAGTGTTTGATGTCACATCTATCCCAACATCATTTGGCGAAGAAAATCCAGAACTGCTGGCCAAATTCTTGGGTGTGACTGCGAAAATGAATGCAATGTACGCAGCCGACCGCGCCCCAATGATGGAAGCAATTTCCAAAGAGGCCGGTATGGATCTTGAGGGTACAACAGCCGTTCTTGACGTGTTTGCATTCCCAACAGTCGACGAACAATTGTCAGATGCTTGGTTGGGTGGTTTCGTTGGTGAATACCTCACGTCTTCTGCCAAAACATTGGAAGAAAGCGGTAAAATCGAAGCATTGGATGATTACAACGCATTGATCAACACCAGCTACTTGGAAGCTGCGTCAAAAATGTAATTCCCGTTGGGAAACAAAACGCAAAGGCCACGCGCTGGCCTTTGCATCTTTGATATCTAACAATTGGAATCACGATGACAGGTCTGGTAATCGACGATGTTTCCATGACTTTCGAATTGCCCAACGGTGGCAATGTCGAAGCGCTTAAAAACATCAATTTGGAAATTAAAGAAGGCGAACTGATGTCGGTTCTTGGCCCTTCTGGTTGTGGTAAAACCACATTTTTGAACATTTTGGCTGGGTTTCTGGCCCCCACTGCGGGTGTAATGACCTTGAATGGTCACAACATCACAGGGCCACATCCCGAACGTGGCATGGTGTTTCAACATGGTGCGTTGTTTGAATGGATGAACGTATCCCACAACATCGGGTTTGGCCCCAAGATGAAGGGCACGCCACAGGTTGAAATCGATGCCAAGGTGGAAGAGCTGCTTTCGATTGTTGGCCTACAAGATTTCGGCGAAAAGATGATTTACGAAATGTCGGGGGGGATGCAACAACGCGTCGCCCTTGCCCGTTGTTTGGCAAATGATCCTGACGTGATTTTGATGGATGAACCGCTGGGCGCACTTGATGCGTTGACGCGCGAAAAGATGCAATCTCTTGTGCTCGATATTTGGAAAAAAACGGGTAAAACAATCATCCTGATCACCCATAGCGTGGAAGAAGCATTGTTATTGGGCGAACGCCTGTTGGTGATGGCACCCCGCCCTGGACGTGTGCACAAAGAATACAAATTACCATTTGCCGAATTGGGTGTTGGTGCTGATCTGCGAGAGGTGAAACGCCACCCCGAGTTTGGCCCCACACGTGATGAAATCCTCAACATGATTTGGGACATGGAAGAAGAAATCATGGGCCGGACGGAGAACGCATAATGGGAAAAGAAATTCTTGATGTATTGGGCGTAACGCTTTGGATGATCGTTGGGATCATCGGTATTTTTGCGCTTTATCTTGCGGTCAGTGGTCTGTGTTATCTGGTGCAACGCGCCTATTACAGAGGGCGCGATCGCGCCAAGGGATACACCAGCCTCAAAACGGTCACCTTTGGTGATGAAAGTGCGGTTACGGGCAATCGCATGGCATCCGTTGCCGCCGTAATTACGCTGTTTTTGTTCTGGGGCATTGCCACGGGTTCAAAACTACTCCCCCCGATTTTACCACAACCATTCGTTGGTGAAAGCGCGTTTGAATACACGGCTGTGAACGCGGCGGGTGAATCCGCAACGGGTACGGTTTTGGTTCAGGTGAACGCGGCCGATTCCGATGATAAATCCAAACCAGACCCCGCCAGCGTTGTTGGTGCCAGCTTTGCCAAAACCGATGTTGTGGTGGTGGCAGAGCGGCGTGCAAAATTGGTTAAGGTGCAATCAAACGATGATGGCGGCGATCAGGATGGTTATACCGTCACGGCGATTAACGGCAAACCGATCGCGCCCGAGGAAACCGTATCGTTTGATGACGGTGATGTATTCATGACCGCCAAAGGCAGCCTGTCTGTACGCCCCGCCACCGGCATGACGATGGAGGCATTATATCTGCCCCCACCCGAAAAGGTTTGGGAACGTTTTATACAACTGAACAAAGAGGGATACTTGGGCGTTGGCCTGTGGGAAAACGTATTCTGGTCATTGATCCGCGTTGTCGTTGGTTTTGCGCTGGGCTGTTTGTTTGGCATCCCGCTTGGATTTGCGATGGGGTTAAATTCATGGCTTCGCGGTTGGTTCGAACCGATTGTGGAATTCATGCGCCCCGTGCCACCCTTGGCGTTGATCCCGTTGATCATCATCTGGTTTGGCATTGGCGAACAGGGCAAGATCAGCTTGCTGTTCTTGGCGGCCCTTTGGATCATGACCATCGCCGCACGTTCTGGCGTATCAGGTGTGAATATTGCCAAGGTCCACGCGGCATACAGTTTGGGTGCCACCAAAAAACAAATCCTAACCAAGGTGATTTTGCCTAACTCCTTGCCTGAAATATTCACAGGTGCGCGGGTTGCGATGGGGGTTTGTTGGGGTACGGTTGTTGCTGCCGAATTGGTGGCGGCGGAAAAAGGTGCGGGTAAAATGATTATCGCCGCATCAAAATTTTCGCTGACCGATATTGTGATCATCGGTATCATTATCATTGGTGTGATCGGATATCTGATTGATGTGTTGATGCGTATTGCCGAGCGCCGCTTGGTTCCATGGAAGGGCAAAGCGTAAACAACACCCTTTGTGAAAATTCAAATTAGCGTTGCGCGGTGAAACGTGCAGCGCTATTATTTTTACAACCAAAGGGATTAATTATGAAATCAGCATTAACGATCGGTACAATTTTACTGCTATCGGCCTGTGTTCCCACAACCACGCCGACCACAGAAACCAAACCATCCACAAAACCCACCGCCGCCGCGCCAAAGGCACCCCAAGTAACCCGTAGCGCATCAAGCGGTGTCAGTGCATATAAACGCGTGGCACAACGCGTTGAACCCGTGGCAGAGGCCGCTTGCCGTAGCTTTAGCCGTGACATGCCCCGCACGTTCTGTGATTTCCGCATCACCGTTGATCAAGATGCCCGCAAAGCGCCAAACGCATATCAATCCGTCGGCAGCGATGGTCGCCCCGTAATTACATTCAACATCAACATGTTGCGCACGATCAAAAATGACGACGAGGTCGCATTTATCATGGGCCACGAAGCAGGGCATCAAATTGCACGCCATCTGGTGAAAAAACGCAGTAATGCCAATGCGGGTGCGCTATTGGGTGCATTGGTTATGGCGGGGCTTGGCGGTGATCCAACCGATGGGGCCAATTTGGGTGGCGCCATTGGCGCGCAATCCTATTCCAAGAAATTCGAGCTGCAGGCCGATCGCATTGGTGCGCATATCGCAACCCGTGCAGGTTTTGATGCCATTACGGGTGCGCGATCTTTTGAGCGCACGGGTGGTTCTAATTCGTTGTTATCCACACACCCACCAGGTGCGGATCGGTTTAACACGGTGAAACAAACGGTTGGCCAAATCCGCGCAGCCAAAGCCCAAGGAAAAACCGCACCAATTACTTGGCAATAGTCGGCGGTGATTCATAACCATCGTTACTGACGATGGTTCATCACCTTAAAACTACGCTCATTGGGCCCCATCGCGGGGCCCTCTGTTTTTGCGGCGTCTAATTTACGTGCATCATTGATGGTTTTGCGTGCCAATATAAACGCAACAATCGCGACCAACACACCACCGAGCATTTGCCCGATCAAAACGCCCTCGGCCCCCCAAAATTTTGCGGTGACATAAACAATCGGCGCGATCCCCAACGTGTTGCGCCCCCAATTGATCCATGTCGCATAATACGGATGCCCAAGGTTGTTATAGGCCGCGTTGGATACAAATATGATGCCCGTGAATATCCACGCCAAGGACAGCGGCCCACAAAACAGATAGATCAAATCGCGCGTTGTCCCGACCGCATTAAACGCATCGGCAATGTGAACGCGCAAAAGGTATAACAACAACACCATCGCGCTGACGTAAATCGCAACCAACATCACCGATTGGCGATATGCCATTTCCACGCGATCAAAATTACGCGCCCCAAAATTTTGCCCAATGATCGGACCAATGGCACCCGACATGGCAAAGATCAGTGCAAATGATATCGGCGTCAGGCGGGCAATAATCGCCATGCCCGCCACCGCTTCTTCGCCATAAATCGCGGAGATGCGGGTTACGAATGCTATCCCGACGGGCATCGCCACATTGGCCAACATCGCAGGGAATGCGATATTGGCAATCGGGCGAAAATCTTTGAATACTGGTTTCAATTTCAGGCTGGAAAACCCGCCATACCGGCGAAAAATCGGCCAAAGCGCGACAATGGTCATTGCCACACGCGATATCGCCGATGCCCATGCTGCGCCGTTTAACCCCATATCGAGCGTAAAGATGAATATCGGGTCAAGCACCGCGTTCACCACCCCCGCGGTCAATGTTGCCGCCATTGATAATTTCGCGGCACCGTGGCTTCGCAAAGTGGCGGATGCCACGATCCCACACATCAAAAACGGCATGGTGGGCACGATAATTTGCAAATACCCCACGGCCATATCTTGGGTGCTGCCCGTGGCCCCTACCCATCCCGTGATGGTATGAAGGTTGAACCAAATCAGACTGGAAACCAGCACTGTAAAGGCAAACCCAAACATGAGCGCGTGGGTAAATGCCTCTTTCGCGCGTTCGGGATTATTTTGCCCCAGCGATTTGGCCACCAGCGCACCCGCCGCAATCGACAACCCGATGCTCATCGAACTGGAGAAAAATATTATCGTGCCGGCAAATCCAATCGCCGCGGCCAATTCGGAAATACCCAGCATGGATATGAAAATCATATCCACCACGTCCACGGCAAAAATCGCGAGCAATCCCACAGATGCGGTCAGTGACATGGTGATGATATGGCCGATCAGGCTACCCTGAAGGAATTTCGCCTGCTCGTTTGCCATATGGAATTATAATCTCGTTTTTTTCAACATCGGCATCAGTTTAGACATGTCAGGCCCGTGTTCCATTCCTGTCAGCGCCTTTCGCAGTGGCATGAACAGGGTTTTACCCTTGCGCCCTGTCGCGTCTTTGACCGCGGTTGTCCATGATTTCCAACTGGTGTCATCCCATGGTTGGGCTGGTAACAAATCCTTGGCGGTGGCAATAAAATCGGTATCTTCGCCGTCGATCAACGGGGTGGCACCATTGTTCACCAAATCCCACCATTTTGCGATATCTTTGCGGGTGGCGATGTTTTCACGCGACAACGCCCAAAACGCATCTGCGTCACCACTTGGCACGCCCAAGGCATTCAGATCGTCCGCTACCGCATCAACGGGCATCATCGCCAATGTTTTGGATGTCAGCGGGGTTAAATCCGCAACATCGTATTTTGTGGGTGCTGATCCAAATTTTGACAGATCAAAACCTGCGATCAATTCATCCATATTGGTCATCGGTTCCACAGGATCAGATGAACCAATACGCGCCATATGCGCAAGCAGTGCCATGGGTTCAACACCCGCGGCACGCAGATCGCGCAATGACAATGTGCCAAGACGTTTTGACAGTGCCTCGCCCGCAGGACCTGTCAGCAATGAGTGATGGGCAAAACTTGGTACGTTTCCGCCCAATGCCTCTATAATTTGGATTTGGGTGGCGGTGTTTGTCACGTGATCTGACCCGCGCACCACATGTGTGACACCAAAATCAACGTCGTCACAGACGGATGCCAACGTATAAAGGAACTGTCCATCGCCGCGGATCAACACAGGATCGGATACCGATGCCGCATCGATTGACAGATCACCCAAAATCCCATCCGACCAGTTGATGCGTTCTTGGTCCAGCTTAAACCGCCAGTGGCCATCACGGGTTTTACGCATTTCATCGCGTTCATCGTCCGATAATGCCAGCGCGGATCGGTCATAAACCGGTGGCTTGCCCATGTTCAGTTGTTTTTTACGCTTCAGGTCCAATTCAACGGGGGTTTCAAAGCATTCGTAAAACCGCCCAGCCGCACGCAATTCATCGGCGGCAGCGTTATAGCGATCCAAACGATCAGATTGTTTTTCAACCCGATCCCAATGCAGGCCCAGCCATTCCAAATCTTGCATGATCGCATCGGCATATTCCTGTTTGGAACGTTCCGGATCCGTATCATCAAGGCGCAGAATAAATTGCCCACCCGCCTGTTTTGCGATCATATAATTAAACAGCGCAGTGCGCAGATTGCCAACATGGATAAAGCCGGTCGGGCTGGGTGCAAAACGTGTGGTGGTGGTCATTGGAATCGAAACCTTGTAATGGATTTCATTCCTCTTACATTCCTGCGCCACAAAGGTGAAGGGCAGAGTATTTCACAACCGCGCCAGAACTAAAAAAGCGTGCCTGAAACAGACACGCTTGAACTCGCTAAAATAAACTTAGGTATAAAAATTAATGTGCGCGTGCACCGCCGCCAATGGCCGCGTTGAAATGCGTGTGTGTTTCGCGAACACCACGTTGCGCCAAATCGCGCCACGCCGGATTTTCGCGTTCAACCAGATAAAACACCCAGTCACGGCGCAAATTCGCGATACGCTCTTCGCGTTCCAGTGCCGCATCCAATGTGTCGTGTTTTTCGTACCAAACAAGCCGAGACATCTTTTCGTCCCACGCAGAAGCAGGACCGTTATCTTTGCCGAGTTTTAATGGACGGTTAACCAAATCTCTTGTCACACCAACAGCGCACAATCCGCGATGTCGGTTGGTGACGATATATGTATAATAACAATCTTTCATGAAGCCCCCCAAGACTTTGTGTACTAACTACTCCTGCACTCTTACTTAATATTATTAAAAAAATTTCAACGATTCTGAACTAAATTAATGTAACTTTTATCACTATTTTGCATCAATTCGGCAATCTAGCCAAAACGACATGTCCTTTTGGACAGGTAAACTGGTTGCCCACGTTAATCATTTTGTTTATTACTTTTGACGCTAGGTAAATTTAGCAAAAATTTCACAGAATCACTTGTTCATGAAACTTAACTCTGATCGCGCCAACGATTGACGATGGGATAGCGTCGATCAAGCCAAAATGCCTTGTGAGTCAAGCGCGGGCCAGGTGCGGATTGGAACCGTTTATATTCTGATATGTAAACCAGATGTTCCACCCGTTTTACCACATCGCGATCAAATCCAGCGGCGACGATTTCGGCCACGGATTGATCCAGATCTACCAAACGTTCCAAAATATCATCCAGAATTTCATAGGGTGGTAGACTATCATCATCGCGCTGATCTTCGCGCAATTCTGCGGTTGGGGGTTTATCAATAATCGCCACGGGGATCACAGCCCCCGATGGCCCCATCATCCAATCGCGATGATTGGCATTGCGCCAACGACAGCTTTCAAACACACGCATTTTATACAGATCTTTCAGCGGATTATATCCACCCGACATATCGCCATAAATCGTGGCATACCCCACCGCGACCTCTGATTTATTGCCCGTGGTCAGCAACATTTCACCAAATTTGTTCGACATCGCCATCAACAACAAACCACGCAGACGCGATTGGATGTTTTCTTCGGTCAAACCTTCAACCAGCCCTGCAAATAATGGCGCCAATGTTTCGGTGATCGCCGCACGCCCCGCCGCAATCGGCACAGTGTCGTAATGACAGCCCAAATTGGTCGCAATTTCGGCGGCATCATCAAGCGAGCTTTGCGATGTGTATTCCGATGGCAACATCACACAGCGCACGTTTTCTGCGCCCAGCGCATCAACCGCAATGGTGGCTACAATCGCACTATCCACCCCACCCGACAGGCCCAACAGAACCTTTTTAAATCCCGTTTTACACATGTAATCGCGCAACCCTTGCACCATCACACGATAATCTTGTTCCCATTCATCGACATGGGCGATTTTTTCGCCCTCGCTTGCTTGCCAACCGCCGTCATCGGTACGGGTGAATTCAACATGTTGAATGGATTCATCAAACAGCGGCATTTGCATCGCCAAATGCCCGCCACGGTTCAAAACAAATGAACCGCCGTCAAAAATCTGATCGTCCTGCCCGCCGACCATGTTCAAATAGACCAGCGGCAAATCGTTTTCGATCACACGTGCCACCATATGATTGATGCGTCGCTCAAATTTGCCACGGTAATAGGGTGAACCATTGGGCACGATCAAAATTTCCGCACCGCTTTCGGCCATGGTTTCACACACAGGCGCATGCCATGCATCCTCGCAAATGGGCAGTCCAACACGGATGCCATCCAAATTGATCGGCCCTGCCAATGGGCCCTTGTCATAAATGCGCCGCTCATCAAACACATGGGTATTGGGCAATTCGTGTTTGCGCATGGTGGCAATAATCTTACCCCCCTTCAGCACAAAATAGGCATTGTAAAGCTGTCCATCTTCCAACAATGGCCCGCCAATCCCAATGCTTGGCCCATCCGCCGCTGCAAGCGCCAGTTTTTCCACATGCGCCATGCAATCCAGCACAAAGGCATCTTTCAGCGCTAAATCCTGTACCTGATAGCCACAGATGAACATTTCAGGCAGAACCACAAAATCAGCGTCATTTTGCGCAGCTTGGGCATGGGCATCCATTGCCTTGGCCATATTTCCCGCTAAATCACCCACAGTTGGGTTTAATTGCGCGAGCGTTAACCTGAATTTATTGTCCATTGTGGTTCCTTTGGGAAATTGACCCTATGTTTGGATATTTAACAGATGTTTGAGGGTTTAAAAGGTAGAAGGGTAAAAAACGTTGTCAGGATTCTGGTCACGCTTTAATAATATGGGGAACCAACGCCGATTGGCGGGGAAAGGATTGCAAGCAATGTCGCTATTTTGGCCAAGAGGTCTGGCCCTGTGCGCAATGATCATCGCGCTGTCTGGCGAATATGCATCTGCGCAATCGTCCGTGATGACCAAACAATATGAACAGGGCGGCGTTTACGAAGGCCCGTTTCGCGATGGTAAACAACATGGCAAGGGGCGCTATACCCTGCCCAATGGTTACGAATATTTTGGCGATTGGGTGGATGGTGTGATCACGGGCAAAGGTGTTGCCAAATTCCCCAACGGATCGGTTTACGAGGGCGATTTTGTCGATGGCAAACCCCACGGCACAGGCACGATCACATTCGCCGACAGCGGCACATATTCAGGACAATGGCAAAACGGTAAAATGTCAGGACAGGGCACGGTGCGTTACGCATCGGGCGGGGTTTATGTGGGCGGTTTTCGCGACGCAAAACACCATGGCAATGGCACATTCGTATCGACCACAGGATACCGATACGAGGGCGCATGGGTGGATGGCGCCAAAACGGGCATGGCACGCGTCACCTATACTGACAAAAGCAGTTATGAAGGCGAAATGTTAAACGGATTGCGCCACGGTCAAGGCGTTCTGATTGCCGCATCTGGTTTGAAATACGATGGTGCGTGGGACAAGGGTGAAATTACTGGGCTTGGTCGGATGATTGAACCTGATGGCACCATTTACGAGGGACGATTGGAAAAAGGCCGCCGCCACGGCAAGGGGAAACTTTGGTTGCTGGACGGGAGCACCTATGACGGTGATTTCGTTGA
Source organism: Paramylibacter ulvae (assembly GCF_014652655.1). Classification (GTDB taxonomy): domain Bacteria; phylum Pseudomonadota; class Alphaproteobacteria; order Rhodobacterales; family Rhodobacteraceae; genus Amylibacter; species Amylibacter ulvae. Next base: position 852,819 of record NZ_BMZF01000001.1, on the reverse strand, counting down.
TCACAAACAAACGGGCCGTGCCCATTTCAAACGCGAGGATGGTTTTGAATATACGGGCGATTGGGTCGATGGCCAAATCGTTGGTCAAGGACGCGCACAATATTTAAACGGATCGGTTTATGAGGGCAGCTTTGCCAAAGGTGTGCCAAATGGCCAAGGGACGTTAACCTATGCCGATGGCGGCACATATTCGGGCAGTTGGGTCAATGGCGCAGCGGTGGGCAAGGGCAATGTGACATTCGCCAATGGCGCCACATATCAGGGCGAAACACAAAACGGATTGCATCACGGGTTTGGCACGATCACCTATGGCGATGGACATGTTTACACGGGCCAATGGGTCAAAGGATTAAAACACGGCAAAGGGCGTTCGGTGTTTACCGATGGGTCAATTTTTGAAGGCGACTTTGCCAATGGGTTACGTCACGGACATGGCATTTTGCACCTGAACGGTGGGTTCCAATATGACGGCGCATGGGAAGATGACCAAATCCAAGGGCAAGGCATCGCGATTTATGCCAATGGCGACGAATATGACGGTTCATTCAAACGGGGCAAGCGCGATGGCAAGGGGCGCATGGTGTATCACGATGGATCAACGTTTTACGGATATTGGAAAGACGGGAAAGAAGATTCCGCCCTGCCCGATCCGTTCCAATTTATCGGTAGCATGGATGCAGCCGCCGCATCGCAAAATTCGGGCATTTCAATGTTTCCAGACGGGGTCGAAGGCGTGCCGCGTGTGGTGCAATCCACTCCCGCGATCAGCGTTGATCCCCAATTGGTGACACCATTATCGGGCATTTCATTGGATGCCCCCGCGCCGGTGATTGATGATCAATAGCCCCAGAATTTAGGGGTTAAACAGGTTCCACCTCTACCGCGCCATAAATATCGGCCAGCGATCCGCCTGATTTTAGGGTGTCCAAAATCGCCACTTCCTTGCGCAATACATCCTGTGCAGCGATCAGACAGGTATCAATCTGTGCCAATGGCACCACGGTAATGCCATCGGCGTCGCCCAAGATCAAATCACCCGCATTGATCGCAACGCCACCAACCGACACGGGGCCATCAATATATCCTGCGGGGTATTTACGTGGGCCACGCGGGCAAATCGCACGGGCAAACATCGGCAATCCAGCGGCGATGATTTCGTCGCTATCGCGCACCGCACCATCAATCACCAATCCAGCCACCCCGCGTTCGCGTGCATATAATGTCATCAATCCGCCAAATACGGCGGTGCTCTCAAATCCTTGGGCGTTGACCACAATCACCTGCCCAGCATCACACAGACCGATTGCCGCGCGGATGGCGGAATTATCGCCAACGGGGCATTCGGCGGTGCGTGCCTGGGCACAAATCCGCATGCTGCGCGCCAAGGGTTTGATCCCTGCCTGCATGGTTTGCCCCCGCGCCAAACAATCAGACGCCACCGCCGTTGGAATATCGGAATATGCCTTGAGCGTGGCGGCAGGAATGGTTTCAAAATTTACGGGGTATTGTTTTACGGACATCATGGCACCTGTTGTTGTTTGATGTCACCCTATGATCGCAGGCCGCGACAAACAACGCAAAACGCCCCGCGCCCAGATCACACGGGGGGGTAATCTGATCACGAGGGTCGCATATTGCGAAATGCATAATGCAGTAATGATATGACGGCGCCGCCAAATGCGGGTTTTGCCAGACAGGGGTGAAAACCCTGCACCTTGGATGATGTTTCATCCGATTTCGCGATTTTTGGTGATCCTTGCACGGCTGCCACGCCGCGTTTGAACCCTGTAACCACAATGTCGACAGAAATGGTTATACGCGCCATTCATTGCCATTGCGTAACCCTCGCGCACGCTGCTTGTATTTTTACGCTTTCATTCGAAACGAATCTGCGTATAAATGCGGCCATGAAGAAAAACGCACATAGCATCGAATTGAACAGCTCTTTGGGGCTGAATTCTGCTGCGTTACTCCTACTTAGCCGCCTCTGAGCGTGTCGGGAACGGCGCGTGCGCTCAGGGGAGTATCATTCGCGCCATAACCCGAAAATGCTAAGTTAAAACAAGAGAATCCAAAATGACTGATATTTCCAAACAAGACCGCGTCTTGATTTTTGACACCACGTTGCGCGATGGCGAACAAAGCCCGGGCGCCACCATGAGCCATAACGAAAAGCTGGAAATCGCCACGCTGTTGGACGAAATGGGCGTCGATATTATCGAAGCAGGCTTTCCCATCGCATCAGAGGGCGATTTCAAAGCCGTCAGCGAAATCGCACAGCGTTCGAAAAATTCCGTGATCTGCGGATTGTCGCGTGCCGTTTACAAAGACATTGATCGCTGCTGGGAGGCCGTGAAACACGCAGCTCAGCCGCGCATTCACACATTTATCGGCACATCACCCCAACACCGCGCGATCCCTGATCTGACCAAGGAACAGATGATCGAACGTATCCACGATACGGTTACACATGCACGAAACCTGTGCGACAATATCCAATGGTCGCCCATGGATGCCACCCGCACAGAAGATGATTATCTGTGTCAAACCGTGGAAACCGCAATCAAAGCGGGTGCAACCACGATCAATATCCCCGACACGGTTGGATATACCGCACCACGCGAATCCGCCGATATTATCCGCATGTTGTTGGAACGTGTGCCAGGGGCAGATGAAATCATCTTTGCCACGCATTGTCACAATGATCTGGGCATGGCGACCGCCAATTCATTGGCCGCGGTCGAGGGTGGCGCGCGCCAAATTGAATGTACTATCAATGGCTTGGGCGAACGTGCGGGCAACACCGCATTGGAAGAGGTGGTGATGGCATTGCGCGTGCGCAACGATATCATGCCCTATCAAACCCGCATTGATACCACCAAAATCATGAACCTGTCGCGCCGCGTCGCCACAGTTTCGGGTTTTCAGGTACAATATAACAAGGCGATTGTCGGCAAAAACGCATTCGCACATGAAAGCGGCATTCACCAAGACGGCATGTTGAAATCCGCTGATACATTCGAAATCATGCGCCCCGAAGACGTTGGCCTGTCGGAAACCAATATCGTGATGGGCAAACATTCGGGCCGTGCGGCGTTGCGTTCAAAATTGGCTGATCTGGGTTATGAATTGGCAGATAACCAGTTGAAAGACGTGTTCGTGCGGTTCAAAGAATTGGCCGATCGCAAGAAAGAGGTCTACGACGAAGATTTGTTGGCCTTGGTCAATGATGAAGGCACGAATGCCGCCAACGATCATATTCAGGTGAAATCGTTGCAAGTGGTCTGTGGCACATCTGGCCCACAAACCGCCGATTTGACGTTAAAAATTGGTGATGGCGAACAACAGGTTCAAGCCACGGGTGATGGCCCTGTGGACGCCACATTTAATGCGGTGAAACAGTTGTTTCCACACGGTGCGCATTTGCAATTGTACCAAGTTCACGCCGTGACCGAAGGCACAGATGCCCAAGCAACCGTAACTGTGCGCATGGAAGAAAACGGTAAAATCGTGACCGGCCAATCGGCGGATACTGATACCGTTGTCGCCAGTGCCAAGGCATATGTAAATGCATTGAATAAACTGTTAGTGCGTCGCGAAAAATCGGCACCAGAGTCGGCGGCCTAGGTCACACAAAAAACAATTTTAAAGGGTGCCATGCGAATTGGCGCCCTTTTTTTGGGTTAAACATCCGCCTGATCGGCGAATTTGCGCTAAAAACAATCAAAAGGCGTATAAAATCCAAATACATGCCCTTTACGTCAGCCAGATCAACGCCCTATAACATCACGAAGATTCAATAGGCGCGTATATTGAACGCGCACAAAAGGAAATGCGGATGCTTGGGCAACTGACGAGTTTATTTTCGGCGGATATGGCGATTGATTTGGGTACTGCCAACACATTGGTTTACGTCAAAGGTAAGGGTATTGTTTTAAACGAACCCTCGGTTGTTGCGTATAGCATCAAAGACGGGCGCAAACAGGTTTTGGCCGTTGGCGAAGATGCCAAATTGATGTTGGGCCGCACACCCGGTTCCATCGAGGCCATTCGCCCGATGCGCGATGGTGTGATTGCCGATTTTGACGTGGCCGAAGAAATGATCAAACATTTCATTCGCAAGGTGCACAAACGTTCGCGCCTGTCCAAACCACGCGTGATTGTCTGTGTCCCCCACGGCGCGACACCTGTTGAAAAACGTGCCATTCGCCAATCTGTACTGTCCGCAGGTGCACGCAAGGCGGGTTTGATCGCAGAACCCATTGCCGCGGCCATTGGTGCAGGCATGCCGATCACCGATCCCACGGGTAACATGGTTGTCGATATTGGTGGTGGCACCACCGAGGTTGCGGTCTTGTCATTGGGTGACATTGTTTATGCATCATCTGTACGAGTGGGTGGTGATCGTATGGATGAAGCGTTGATTTCATATCTGCGCCGTCAACAAAACCTGTTGGTGGGTGTTGCCACGGCAGAACGCATTAAAACCGAAATCGGCACCGCACGGATGCCCGATGATGGCAAAGGGCGTTCAATCACCATACGTGGGCGCGATTTGTTAAATGGCGTTCCCAAAGAAATCGAAATCAATCAGGCCCATGTCGCCGATGCATTGGCCGAGCCTGTGCAACAAATTTGCGAGGCGGTGATGACAGCACTTGAATCCACCCCGCCCGATTTGGCCGCCGATATCGTTGATCGCGGTGTGATGTTGACCGGTGGCGGTGCATTGCTTGGTGAACTGGATTTGGCGTTGCGCGAACAAACAGGTCTGTCAATTTCCGTGGCCGAAGAAAGCCTCAACTGTGTGGCGCTTGGCACGGGCAAAGCATTGGAATTTGAAAAACAACTGGCGCATGTCATTGATTTCGACAGTTAAGTTGTTTTGCATCCTTGCGATGCATTGGCTAAGCTGAGCAGCACAAACAAATTATCAGCGCAAGAGGATCACACTTGGCGCATAGGAATGACCAATCGGTAAACTTTGGCCGCACGCTGGGGCGGATCGGCTTTGGCTTGTTTTTGGTTTTGCTTTTGGCGGTGTTTTTGGTGTGGCGCATTGATAATTCACGCGCCGAACGGTTTCGAAGCGCAGTGATCGACAAGGTCGTGCCCAACATGGATTGGGCGATGACCCCGATCACCAAGGCCACGCAAATGGCCGAAGATTTTCAATCTTATGAACGTATTTACCAACAAAACCAAGAATTGCGCCGCCAGTTACAACAAATGAAAGCATGGCGCGAAGCGGCATTGCAGTTGGAACAGGAAAACGCACGCCTGTTGGATTTGAACAATGTGAAATTGAACCCACGGCGCACCTATTTATCGGGCGAGCTGATCACCGATTCAGGCAGCCCCTTTCGCCAATCATCCATCATCAATATCGGGCGTCGTGATGGCGTGAAAGAAGGCTGGGCGGCGATGGATGGGCTGGGGCTTGTTGGGCATATCGCGGGTTTGGGCGAAAATACCGCGCGGGTTATTTTTGTGACCGATACGGCCAGCAATATTCCCGTCATCATCAAACCATCCGATCAAAAGGCGATTTTGACCGGTGACAATACATTGCTGCCCCAATTGCAATTCATCGAAAGCATCAATCAGGTGAAACCGGGGGATCGCGTGTTCACATCGGGCGATGGCGGCGTGTTCCCATCGGGATTATTGGTTGGACAGGTCGCATTGGGTGCTGATGGTATTTTGCGCACCAAATTATCCGCCGACTATCGCCGTTTGAAATTTCTGCGTATCATTCGCCACACCCCTGCCACACCGATTGCAGAACCCGATCGTTTGATCGGCCCTGTCTTGCCCGTACCAAAACCCACCGAAGTGATCCCCCCTGAGGAAACCGCAGATGGACGAGGTTAACCCATATAAATCACTGCGTAATCGCGCGATTTATTTTGGCGTTTGCATGGCCTTGATATTTTTGCGTCTAATTCCGCTGGATCTGGAACCCAACAAAGTTGGCATGCCCGATTTTATCCTGTGTATCACCGCGGCAATTGTTATTCGCAAGGCGATCATCGCCCCCTATGTTTTGGTTGGCTTGGTGTTTTTGATCGCCGACATCATGTTAAGCCGCCCGCTTGGGCTGGGCGCGTTGATCGGAGTGGTCGGTATTGAAATCGTGCGCAACAATCGGTTTAGTTTTCGCGAAATGTTTTTCCTGTCGGAATTGTTTTTGATGGCGATACTGTTCGCGCTTATGGCATTTGCTCAACAATTGGCGTTGTCGCTGGTCTTGGCAGATCGATTGCCATTGCACAGTGTTTTGATCCAACTGGTCACAACAATTGCTTGTTACCCCATTGTGGTTTTCGTAATCTCGCAGATGTTACGCATCAGCAAACCCGCACCCGGTGAATTTAACGCATTTGGGCATAAATTATGATGGAATTTGATCACAAAGGCGATATTAAACGCAGCCGTCTGTCGCGCCGCGCATTGATGCTTGGCGGGATTCAGACCGCGGTTGCCGGTGTGATCGGGTGGCGGATGCATCAGTTGGGTGTGAAAGAGGGCGATCAATATCGCCTTTTGGCAGAAGAAAATCGTATCAATATCCAACTGCTCCCGCCTGCGCGGGGGTTGATATATGATCGTGATGGCGATTTGTTGACCATTAACGATCGGGTTTACGCCATTGAAATGGTGCGCGAACAATCGCGCGATCCCGAATTGATCCTTAATCGGTTGGCGCAGCTTTTGCCGCTGACACAGGATGATATCGACAAGGCCTTGGCCGATATGAAAAAGCGGCGCGCATTTGTACCCGTGACCGTTGCGACAGGTTTGGAATGGGAACATATCGCGGCCGTATCCGCCAATGCACCCGCCCTGCCTGGGGTGACGCCTGTGTTGGGTTTGAACCGCCAATATCCCAAAGGCCCAGAGTTTAGCCATATCGTGGGTTATGTTGGATCGGTCAGCGATTACGATTTGAACGAAACAGATGACCATGATCCGCTGTTGCGTATCCCACGTTTTAAAATTGGCAAAACGGGGATCGAGGCCACATTGGAAAAACCACTGCGCGGTGAAGCGGGGATTAAACGGATTGAGGTCAATTCTCTTGGCCGCGTGATCCGCGAGCTAGATCGCAAAGAGGGCGCATCGGGCGTTGATATCCAATTGACCGTTGGGCAGGAATTGCAGACCTATACCCTGAATCGTCTCAAGGGACACAGCGCATCTGCCGTGGTGATGGACGTAACAAACGGGGATATTTTGGCGTTGGCATCGGGGCCGACATTTGATTCCAACAAATTTTTGAAACCCATTTCACAGGCGGATTGGAAGGATATGAATGATCCCCATTACCGCCCGCTTGTGAACAAGGCCGTGGCGGGGACATATCCCCCCGGTTCCACATTCAAAATGGTGGTCGCCCTGGCCGCATTGGATGCAGGCGTTGTTGATGCCGCAGAAGAGGTCTACTGCCCCGGCCATATGGAGGTCGCCAAGCGCAAGTTCCATTGCTGGAAACGCGGTGGCCATGGCCATGTGCATCTGCGCGAAGCATTACGATATTCTTGTGATGTGTATTTTTACGATCTGGCATTGCGCGTGGGTATCGAAAAAATCACCTTGATGGCGCATAAATTGGGGTTGGGCGAACGCCCCAACATTCAATTGCCATCCATCAAAGAAGGCTTGATGCCGACCAAAGATTGGAAACGCAAAGTTAAGAAAAAAGATTGGGTTTTGGGCGATTCCATCAATGCGGGCATCGGACAGGGCTTTGTTCTGGCGTCACCCTTACAATTGGCGGTGATGACCGCGCGCATCGCATCGGGGATGAAAATCGAACCACGCCTGATCAATCTTTATAATAACGAGTTGTATCCAACACGCGGGCTCGAACCGCTGGATATCAACCCCGCCCATCTGGAATTGGTGCGCCGTGGCATGTACGAGGTTTCAAACCACCGTCGCGGCACCGCATATGGTGCCCGATTAAAAGAGGATCGCGGCGGCCCGATGGCGGGCAAAACAGGCACCAGCCAAGTGCGCCAAATTACGGCGGCGGAACGGCGCAAGGGTGTTGTGCGCAACGAAGATTTGCCGTGGAATCGCCGTGACCATGCATTGTTCGTCGCATTCGCCCCCGCAGCAAACCCGCGTTATGCAATTTCGGTTGTGGTCGAACATGGTGGTGGCGGATCAGCCGTTGCCGCACCGATCGCGCGTGATATCATGGCACGTACGATCAAGCTGGGCGACAAGGGTTATGGCAATTTGCCAAACACCCGCACGCGCGAACAAACATGAGCTATCTTGAACGCAACTTGAAATCCACGCCGCGTGGATTTGGCAAGGTTTTGTATTTCCACTGGCCGCTGGCCATATTGATCGCCACCATTTCTGGTGTTGGTTTTTTGATGCTGTATTCCGTGGCTGGTGGTAATATCGATGCATGGGCACAGCCCCAAATGTATCGGTTTGTGGTTGGATTTGTGATGATGTTTATCATCGCAATGATCCCCATCGCGTTTTGGCAACGCATGGCAATATTTGCCTATCTGTTTGCAATCGCGTTATTGTTGGTGGTGGAATTTTTCGGCGATGTTGGCGGGGGTGCGCAGCGTTGGATCGATCTGGGCTTTATTCGATTGCAGCCCTCTGAATTGATGAAAATTGCGCTCGTGATGGTTTTGGCCAGCTATTACGATTGGCTTGATGAATCACAAGTGTCCAAGCCGCAATGGTTATTGTTACCCCTTGCACTTATCGCGATCCCAACCGCGTTGGTTTTGAAACAACCCGATCTGGGCACGGCGATGTTGTTGGTTGCAGGTGGTGGTGTTGTGATTTTTGCAGCTGGGGTGAGCCTTTGGTATTTTGGTGCTTTGTTAGCGGCATTGGCAGGGTTGGTCGCGGCGGTGTTTTACACGCGCGGCACAGAATTTGAATTGCTGAATGATTATCAATATCGCCGAATTGAAACATTCCTTGATCCATCCATTTCGCCCTATGCCGATGGATATCATATCACACAATCGAAAATTTCGCTGGGATCTGGTGGATATGCAGGGCGCGGATTTATGGAAGGCACGCAAAGCCGTGGTAATTTCTTGCCTGAAAAACACACCGATTTTATTTTCGCAACCTTGGGCGAAGAATTCGGATTTCTGGGTGGGATCACATTGTTGGGCATGTATATGTTGATCATCGCATTTTGCATGATTTCCGCCATGCGCAACAAAAACCGATTTGCATCGTTATTAACCATGGGAATCGCAGCGACGTTCTTTTTCTATTTTTCTGTCAATATGTTGATGGTGATGGGGTTTGCACCCGTGGTTGGGGTGCCATTGCCGCTTGTGTCTTATGGTGGGTCTGCCATGATGGTGTTGCTCGGCGCGTTCGGGCTGATTCAAAGTGCACATATTCATAGGCCACGGTAAATGACAAAAATTCTCTATGCGGGTAATGCGGATGATTGGGATGAATATCGCATTCAAATGCAGGCAGCGTTGCGCAATGCGGGGCTGAACATGTTGATCAGTAACCAATGTGATGATCCAGAGGCCGTGGAATACATCCTGTATGCGCCCAATGGGCCGATACAGGATTTAACCCCATTTAAGAATCTGAAACTGGTGCAATCATTATGGGCGGGGGTCGAGGTGGCGCTGGCAAATGAAACCATCACCCAACCCTTGGCGCGGATGGTCGATATTGGCATGTCGATTGGCATGTCAGATTATGTGATGGGTCAAATTTTACGCCATCACCTGCGCACCGATAAATTTAGCCATGCAGAGATTGGCGATTGGGATATGTCGCCACCGCCCCTATCCATTGATCGCACGGTCGCGTTTTTGGGGCTGGGCGCATTGGGCACTTATTGCGCACAAAAGGTTGCCGATTACGGTTTTCGCACCATCGGGTGGAGCCGTTCATTAAAGTCCATCGACACCATCGCCAGTTTTTCAGGTGATGATGGATTGCAAACCGTTTTGGAACAAGCCGATATTATCGTGCTGTTATTACCAAATACGCCCCACACCACAAATATTATCAATGCCGATTTGATTGCGCGTATGAAAGACGGCGTTGCCATTATCAACCCGGGTCGCGGCCCGTTGATTGATGATGATGCATTGCTCGCGGCCTTGGACAGCGGCAAGGTTTCAAGCGCCACATTGGATGTATTTCACACCGAACCCTTGCCCGTGGATCATCGATACTGGACCCATCCCAATGTTCTGGTCACACCACATGTGGCATCGAGCACACGCATCGATAGCGCATCAAAAATCGTGGTTGAAAATATTCGTCGCGGCGAACATGGCGAGGCGTTTTTACATCTGGTTGATCGCAGCGCCGGATATTAACGCAGCTTGGGTGGTTTATCGGGGTTTCGCCCCGGTGCGCTTGGCTGAAACGGTTCGGCCATGATCGGTTCTGGCAAATCAAAGCGCAGCGCAACCTTGGCCAACGCGGCACAAATCGGATCTGATTTTTTAAGGAATATCACATCCAATGATCCAGCCTCGATCCCGCTAAATGTTAATGCTTCTGACACGGCGCGTGCGATGGAATTTTGGGCGTCGGGCAAGGCATCTATGATTGCCAATGCATGGGCGCGTTCGCCGCTTTCATATTCAAATTCCGCCAGATAGGCCGATGTGGCCAAACCCTGCATCGTGGCCAGTTTCGTATCAATGGATGTGATCAAAATTTCAGGCACATTGACGGGGGCATTGGCGGCGATGGGTTTACCCTCGCCCGTTTGCAATTCCTTGGACACCGTATCACAGAGCCAATCCACAGCATCCGCAGGCAATAACATTGATGATGGTGCAACCATCAAATTCACGCCCAGCCCAATCTCCTGACCGCGCAGCATCTGCGCCACGATCCGCCCTGAAATGGCGACGTATGGTGTGATGCCTTCGCTGAATTCGACCATGCGTTCTTCGCGATCAAAGACCAGCGCGAAACGCCCACCATCAACATCGAAAATCACTGGGGAAATTTTGTCGCCATCGGGTTCGCGTTCCAGCACCAGAAACATTTCGCTATCGGCCAAGCGTTCATAAAATTGCAACCGCGCCGTGCTGTCATCTGGGGCGGCTTCCATTGCGGCGTGGGCGGTATCAAGTGGCGTCATGTCAATTCCTGTGCAACCCGTTGGCGCAGATATGGCAACAGGTCGGTTTCAAACCAAGGGTGTTTCTTGATCCACGAGGTATTGCGCCACGACGGATGGGGCAAGGGAATAATGGATGGCGCATGGTCGCGCCATGCCATCACCGTATCCGTCACATTGGTGGATTTCAGATGATATTTCTGGGCATATCCCCCAATGAGCAGGGTTAAATTCACCTGCCCCATCGCATCCATCGCACGCGCGCGCCACGTTTTGGCACAGATCGCGGGGGGCGGTAAATCCGACCCTGCTGCGTTATAGCCTGGAAAACAAAACCCCATTGGTAGGATGGCAAATTTACCTGCATCATAAAATGTCGGTTCATCCACGCCCAGCCAATCACGCAGCCGATCCCCCGATGTATCGGTGAACGGGCGACCCGATTCATGCACCCGTGCCCCCGGTGCCTGACCTGCGATCAAGATACGCGCGGTTTTGGACATCACCACCACAGGGCGCGGTGAATGGGCCGTTTTGGTTTTGGCAAAACGATCGGCGCAAATGGTGCAAGCGCGGATTTCGGATAACAGCTGTTTCATAAGCGTCGTTTATCACATTTTCATAATTGTCGAAATAAAACTTGATTCATTTCTATATTTCTATAAATATCGAAATATGAAACATCTTGATGATACAACGCTCACCCTGACCCAAGCCGCCAGCGCATTTGCAGCCCTTGGTTCCGAACAACGTCTGATGATCCTGCAAACGCTGGTGCGTGCGGGGCCTGATGGGTTGTCGATGGGTGCACTGGGGGAACGTACCGATGTGACGGGTTCCACCCTGACGCATCATCTGAAATTCCTGACAGCGGCGGGGCTTGTGGAACAGGCCAAGCGCGGGCGCAGCATTGTTTGCGCCGCTGTTGCCTATGACATGATCAACGAATTATCGGAATATTTGCTGCGCAATTGTTGCGCCGATGCGGATTGTCATCACACAGATAGCGAGCACAGACATGGCTGAACATATTCATTCACATGCGCCAAAAAGCGGGATTTTCAATCGGATTGACGGCGCATGGGTTGCGTTTTTTGCAATTCTTGGCGCATTGGCGATATTTGCCCCCGTGGATTTGATCCCGTCCATCAAATCAATGTTGGGAAACCTGAGCAGCACCGCGCCATTCATCCTGTTTGCCGTATTCTTGATTGCATTTTTACGCGCAACTGGGGCTGAGGCGATTGTAGGCAAAGCATTCCAAGGCAACCCTGTTCGCATGGTTATATTGGCCGCAATGGTTGGCGGGTTGGCCCCGTTTTGTAGCTGTGAAGTCATCCCGTTTATTGCTGCACTACTGGCCATGGGCACACCATTGGCCGCCGTGATGGCGTTTTGGCTCGCATCCCCCATCATGGACCCACCGATGTTTGTGATTACATCCAGCGCGCTTGGCATTGATTTTGCCATCGCCAAAACCATTGCAGGGGTTGGCATGGGCATGTTTGGTGGGTTCGTTGTGATGGCAATGTCAAAAACCGCATTATTCGCTGATCCTTTGCGCAACAGTTATAAATCCAGTTGCGGCTGTGGAGGCAGTGACCCGTTCAATGGCGAGGTGACTTGGGCATTTTGGACAGACAGCGCACGCCTGAAAACATTCCGCGACACCGCGATTGAAAATGCGGCATTCCTGTTCAAATGGCTGGCATTGGCATATCTGGTAGAGGCGGTGATGATCCGCTTTGTCCCCGCCGAATGGATTGCGGAGTTGTTGGGCGGCGAAGGTTTGCAACCCATCCTGTTGGGCACATTGTTGGGTGCACCGGCCTATTTAAACGGATATGCCGCCGTGCCATTGATCAGCGGCCTGTTGGAACAAGGCATGAGCCAAGGTGCGGCAATGTCATTCATGATTGCAGGTTCGGTATCATGCATCCCCGCCGCAATCGCGGTTTGGGCGTTGGTTAAACCCAAGGTGTTCGTTGCATATGTCACGTTTGGTTTCATCGGGGCATTCAGCGCAGGCACAGTTTGGGCTGCGCTGAATACGTTTAGCTAAGGTAGATCACAACCAATGCAAAACCCAACAACAGTGCGATGTTTAAAACCATCGCACCTGTTGGCCAACTTGCGGCGCGGCTTCCGTCTGGGCCGTGTGAATGATGCAGCGCCTTGATGATTTTCACGGCGGATGAATTGATAAACCCAGTCACCCCTTGGAAAATCGCTGAAACTACAATCGCTAGATAACCAATAACGCTTGGCAACCATTTTCGATAGGTCACATCAAAATCCAAATTCACAGATTTTAGTTCTGGTGGATAGATTTTGGTGCGCATCAACACAGTAAACGCCAGTGCAGATGCAAACAACAATTGCAGCTGTGTAATCACGTGGGTTGTTGTGTAAGCCTCGTAATCAATCGGATAAGGCAACAGATCATAAAGCGGTTTTGGGAACACACCGACAAAGATACAGACAAATGATGCAAGCCCCATTGCGATCAACATATGCATTGGTGCCTCTTTCGGGCGCTTGCCGCTGTCATGAGCAAAGAATGCGAAATACGGGATTTTGATGCCGGAATGGTGGAACACACCCGCAGAGGCAAACAACAAGATGCCCCAAACAACATAGTAATGTTCATGGGATGCCGCCGACAGGATCAATGATTTCGCAACGAAGCCTGAAAACAGCGGGAATGCGGAAATGCTGGCCGCGCCAACGACACAGAAAATCATCGTCAATGGCATGGTTTTATACAGACCACCCAATTCGGAACCTTTGGCCGTGCCAGTGCGGAACAACACTGCGCCAACGGACATAAACAACAACGCCTTATACAGGATATGCGCAAATGCATGCGCGGCTGTGCCGTTTAGCGCCAATTCGGTGCCAACACCAATCCCCACAACCATGAACCCCAATTGGTTGTTCAAGCTATAGGCCAACACGCGGCGCAGATCGTTTTCGATCACCGCATAAAAAATCGGGAACAACGTCATAATCGCGCCGATATAAATCAAAAGCTCGGTGCCCGGAAACGTCCGCGCCAACGCATAAACCGCCAATTTGGTGGTAAAGGCCGACAGGAAAACCGTGCCCGTAACGGTGGCCGCAGGATAGGCATCTTGGAGCCAGTTGTGCAGCAATGGAAACGCACATTTGATACCAAAGCTGAGGAATATCAACCAAAGTGCGATGTCACCGATTGATGAAATGCTCATCGGGAGGGTCATTTTATCAAAGGCGATTGAACCACTGGCGTGATAATGCATAGCAACGCCTGCGATCAAAATAACGCCTGAGCCAATTTGAATGATCAGATAGCGCATACCGGTGTGATACGCACCCTCGGTGCCACGCGCCCAGATCAGGAATACCGATGCAATTGCTGTGCCTTCCCAGAAAAAGAACAGCGAAATCATATCACCCACAAACACCGCCCCAATGGCAGACCCCGCATAAAGGATCGCAGATGTTTGTTGCACCCAGTCACGCAAATGCCATGCATAGATCAGCCCGATAAAGGCCGCCAATGAAAACACCAGCCCGAAAATACGCGACAGTTTATCAACCCGCATCAATTCCAGATCAAAGCCGAAAAACGCCAGTTGCGCATTTTCGCCCATGGGTGCTGTCCAGATCAGCCATGCACCGATCAAGGGGATAAACAATGAATACGCAGAGCGCCAATTCCCCGCCTTGATAAACGGCAGGATCAGCGCACCGATCAGATAGATAACAAAGGGTGGCAAGACATCAAACATCGTGAGACTCCCGATCTAGATCATGTTCGGGAAATTCTTCTGATTCCACATCGTAAGGTGCGTAATAGGTTTCATCGCGCATCAAAACCTTGCGCATGGCCTTGGCACAGATCACCAACAGAGCGCACATTACAAAGCCATAGATCGCATAAAAGCCCGGGATTTTTTCCACGGCGGTGTAAACCTTTTTGTAGTAGAAAAAGTCCAACGCCACCAAAAAAGCGCACAGCCCATACAACGCATAGCAAATCCGATCGACGTTGCGCGGATTGTCCACGAACATCAACCAACGGCCCAATGCGGGGTATGATTGTGGATCGTCTTTGTGATTAGCCATGATGGACTCCTATTGGCCAATAATTGGGAGAAGGAAGGATTGCAAAGCACCGCCATAAAAGAACAGGACAAAGCAGCCCAACGCCGTGAGCGCAGGTGGCAACCAGACCAGCACGGGACCCTCGTATCGTTTTGTCGGGGCACCATCGTCAAGCGGGCGGAAAAATCCGCGCCCGACAATGGGCAACAAATAGGCCACGTTTAACAGGCTGGACACCATCAACACCCCGATGATGATCAAATGCCCCGTGTCCGCCGCACCCAGCATCAACAGGAATTTTGGCCATGATCCACCCAATGGTGGCAGGCCAATAATGGACAAAGACCCGATCAAAAATGCACCAAAGGTGATGGGCATGACACGGCCCAAACCTTGCATCTGGGAAATTTCGGTTTTGTGATAGGCGACATAAATCGCACCTGCGCACATGAACAATGTAATCTTGCCCATCGCGTGCATGGCGATATGCATCCCACCACCCAGTGCACCCATGGATGTGGCAAGCGCCATGCCAAGGGTGATATATGACAATTGTGATACCGTGGAATAGGCCAGACGTTTTTTCAAATTATCCTGCGTCATCGCCACGACAGACGCGGCAATAATCGAATAGGCCGCCAGCCACATCAACCATTCAGACGCACCCGTTTCGGCCAGAAAATCAATCCCAAAAATATAGATGCCAACCTTGAGCATGGTGAAAACACCCGCTTTCACCACCGCAACCGCATGCAATAATGCAGATACGGGCGTGGGGGCAACCATCGCGGCGGGCAACCATTTGTGAAACGGCATCAAGGCCGCCTTACCAATGCCAAAGGCATAAAGGCCGAGCAATACCGGAACGACCCAGCCTGCGACCTTGCCCACCAGAATGCCACCTTGGGTGAAATCAAGTGTGCCAGCCAATGCATATGTCCAGATCACCGCCGTCAATTGCAGCGCGATGGATGTACCGATTAGGATTGCAAGATATGTGCGCGCACCCTTGACCGCATCGGGTGTACCTTTGTGGGCGACCAATGGGTATGTGGATACTGTCAGGATTTCATAAAACAAGAACAGCGTGAACATGTTGGATGAAAATGCGATACCCATCACCGATGAAATTGCAATCGCAAAACAAGCAAAGAAACGGGCGTGGTGTTTTTCATCATTCCCACGCATATAGCCAACGCCATAAATATGGGTGATGATCCAAAGACCCGATGCGATGATTGCAAACATTAACCCCAGCGGTTCAACGTTGAATGCGATATCGATGCCGGGGAAAACCTCGATCAGGGACACTTCGGATGTGATGCTGTTGCCCTCGTTGGCCAACACCACCAGCACGGCGCAAAATGTGAGCACGGCACACAGGAATGTAAAACCATCGCGCAGATTTGGCATGTCTTTGAATGCCATGTTCCCCGCCATTGCGGCGAGTGGGATTAACATCGCCAATGCGATTGCGGTTGTTGTTTCAAAAATCATCGCGTTATTCCACCATCCCAAATGAACCGCTTAACAATACCTCTGCCGCGGTGCTGGCCGCACCAAGGGGCAGATCAGTTGCCACACCAAACCAGATACAAGCGATGGCCAAAATCCACATTGGGATCAACATCGACATGGGGGCTTCTGCCATTTTTGCGCCCTCTGCGGGTTCGGTCAGATACAATACCTCAATTGCGCGCCAGACGTACACAACCGCAAGCAATGATGAGAGCACGATCAAAATCGCAACAACCCACCAGCCGTTTTCAAATGCGCCCTGAACCAACATCCATTTGGACACAAAACCAGCAGTGCCAGGCACACCGATCAACGACAAGCCGCCCACAACAATGGGTGCAACCGTCAAAGGCATCAAACGTCCCAAACCATTGAGGTTGTTGTAAAACGATGACCCTGTGCGCAACACCAATGCGCCCACGCCCATGAACAACAACGCCTTGGTGATACCGTGGTTAAACATATGCACCATTGTCCCTGTCAGACCCGACAGGTTGAATATGGCGATACCCAACAACATGTAACCGATTTGCGCGATTGAACTATACGCTAGCATCCGTTTGAAATTCACCTGAAACACCGCCACGAATGATGCAGAGAACATCGCGATCAATGCCAATGGCATGAACACAAGGAACATCACGTTCAGCGCAAAGATAAAGTCAGGATTATAGATCGAGAACATGAACCGCAGGATCACATAGATCGCCATTTTGGTTGACGTCGCCGATAAAAATACGGTGACAGCGGATGGCGCGAATGTATATGCCTTTGGCAACCACAAATGCAGTGGATACATCGCAGCCTTCAGCCCCATCCCGACCACGATAAAGGCAAACCCTGCATGAATGGTACGGTTCGTACCTTGTTCAGCAATCCGATCGGCAAGGTCTGCCATGTTCAACGTCCCCGTTGACATGAACAAAAACCCGATCCCGATCACAAAGAATGTCGCGCCGATCGTGCCCATAATCAGGTAATCATAGGCCGCCGTCAGCGCACGTTTATCACGCCCTGCACCCTGTGCGACCAGAACATAAGTCGACAGCGATGAAATTTCCAAGAACACAAAGACGTTGAACGCATCACCCGTAATCACAACGCCCATTAACCCTGTGTAACACAGCATGAAACAGGCATAAAATAACGTGTGGTTTTTGGATGTGATTTCGTCCTTCACGCTTTCATACGCGAACGGCAACGTGACCGTGGCGATCGCGGATATCAGCAACATCACCAACGCATTCGCCGCATCAACGCGGTATTCAATGCCAAGCGGTGGCGCCCAGCCCCCCAATTGATAACTGATGAACCCACCGCCATAAACCTGCATCAGCAAGGCGTATGAAATCACCAGCGAAATCACCGCAGCAGCGAATGCCAAAGCCCATGCCATACGGCGGCTGCCGATCAACACGATCAGGGGTGCTGTGCAAAACGGCACCAGCACCTGAAGGATCGGCAATTGTTCGATTAACGTTTTTGCGTCATGTGGGGTAACTGTGCCCGCCATTATGCCATACCACCCATTGCTTCGCCGTGCTCTTTGTTATCGGCACTGGTGAGCTGTTGTTCAATTTTCACCAAATCGTCACTTTCGATTGTGTCGAATTCTTCGCGAATGCGAATAATCAAGGCCAAACCCAATGACGTTGTCGCAACCCCCACCACAATCGCGGTAAGGATCAACACATGGGGCAATGGGTTTGAATAAACGATGGTTGGATCAATTTCCAAATGCCCCTGGCGATCAGATGGGAAAATCGGGGCCGTACCGCCCGTGATTTTACCAATCGAAATATAGAGCATGAACACCGCCACCTGAAATATATTCAGACCGACGATTTTTTTCACCAAATTGCCACTGGATACAACGATGTATAACCCCGTCATCATCAAAACGATGAACATCCAGTAATTCACATGCCCTGCGATGAAATCCCAATCCATGTTACCAATCCTCGTCCGAAATGCGCGGCGCGCGACCTGCGAATGCATAATAAATCGCAATCATCACGCCCGTCACGGTGACACCAACGCCCAGTTCAACCGCCAAAATACCATTGTGCTGGCCATGGCTTGGATGCCCTGGATCAAACGCGCCGTAATCCAAAAATTCATAGCCCAACATCATCGCATAAACCCCAGTGCCCGCGTAAATCAGAACACCAAGCGCGACGAGCTTGTGCACCAACCACGGTGGGAACACCTGCTGCACGGCAACAAGCCCAAACACGATCCCATAAAGGATAAAGGCCACAGCCATAATCACGCCCGCCTGAAATCCACCACCCGGCGAAAAATCCCCGTGGAATTGAACATAAAGCGCATAAAGAATGATCGTCCCCGCCAGCAGTTTTGTAACCACTCGCAGGATCAAATGGTGATGATGCATCAGATATCGCCCTCTTCTTCGTCTTCTTTGCGCCGCCGTGCCAGCCCGCTGAGCAACAGCAAAACGCCGATCCCCGCAGCAAACACCACAGCGGTTTCGCCAAGCGTGTCATAGCCACGATAGCTGGCCAAAATTGCGGTCACGACGTTTGGCACATCGATTTCCTCGATGCTACGTTCCAGATATTCAGGTGCCACATGTACCTGTGCGGGGGCGTTTGGATCGCCAAAATTGGGCATATCCATCGTGCCGTAAATCAATGCAGCACCCGTCACACAGACCACCAAAAACGGAATGGCGTTTGATTGCGTTTGTGGTTTTGCGTGGCGCGCGGTCAATGCCATTGTTCCCAGCATTAACACGGTTGAAATACCCGCACCCACCGCGGCCTCTGTGAATGCGACATCAACCGCATCAAGGGTGACAAACAACAATGCGGTCAGCAAGCTAAACACGCTTGCAAGCATAATCACCGCAAACAGGCTAGTCATGCGCACGATGGCAAATGCCGTGCTGATCAGCATCGCAAACAGGATAAAGTTGATAATTGTTTCGGTCATAATCACCCCTTATCCGTTTTATTGTTTTTCGGATTTGTTTTGGGTTTCAACCCAGACACAAATGCCGCATTCGCAACCGCATGTGTGGCCGTGGGCCCAGTGATAAACAAGAACACACCGATCAAGATCAATTTGACAGTGATCAGACCAAGCCCCGCTTGCACACACATCCCCGCGAGCAACAAAATCATGCCACCAGAATCGGTGACAGATGCCGCGTGCAAACGTGACCAAAAATCAGGAAAACGCAGGCTTCCCAGCGCACCCACGATAGAGAAAAAGCTGCCTGACAGGATCAAGATCCAGCTGATAATTTCCAAAGCTGTTGTCATTTTTGCGCACCATTGCGTTGATGCATATCGCCAATTGCGCGATAGCGGAAAAATTTAAGGATAGCGATGGTTCCAACAAAGTTGATCAACGCATAAAGCAGCGCGATATCCAAAAAATCAGGGCGCCCGTTCAAAAATCCCAACACCCCGATAAACAACACCGTATGCGTACCAAACGAATTGCTCGCGAGCACACGATCATACAATGTGGGCCCCGCGTAAAGGCGGATCAACACCAGAACCATTGCAATAAACAATGCAATTGCAGCAACCAGAAACATTATTTCACCGCCTCAGTTTTTGTAACACGCGCATCCATATCGCCAATCGCGGCGGGATCGTCATCGCTATATTGTAGGGCATGAACAAGAAAGTTGTGTTCATTCACATCCACCGTGATTGTGCCAGGTGTCAACGTAATGGAATTGGCAAAAATGGTTTGCCCCAAATCGGTTGATTGCGTGAAGGGCACATCAAACATATGTTGGTTGATCGGCATCGCTGGTGCCAAAATTGTTTTGGTCACAGCCCAGTTGGATTTGGCAATTTCAACCAACAACCAGAATAAATATTTTAGCATTTGAAAAGGTTTAAGACGAATTGTCATCGTTTCTGCATCCGCGGCCTGATCCATACGGCGCATCATATAGACGGCAAAAACAGATGAGAAAAACCCCAACCAGACGATCAGTGGTTTATAGACGCCCGACATCAATAACCATAAAGCAAACAACGTAATGATAGTTAAAATTGCGCGCACATCGTCCCTCGTCTTTGTCTTTTTTGAAAGCATATCTGATTTGCCAAAAAGGGGAAAGCCGATTCCATAATCCCTACGACAATTCGACACATCAATTCGACACATCACGACCATATTTCATCGCTAAATACTGTTTGCGCATCAATGGGATCGGTCATTTTCACACCTAACATAACGAAAACGTAAGTGATATTGCCGATTAAGAATTAACTATTAGATGAATTGCTGTATGAAACAGGTGATCGAATTGGGGACAAGTGCATGATCGAGTTTAAAAATGTCAGCAAGTCTTTCTGGACTGGCACACAACGAAAGGTGATCCTTGATCAGGCTTCTTTTCGTGTGGAGCTGGGCGAAAGCATTGGCATTTTGGCCCCAAATGGCACGGGTAAAACCACGCTGATCAATATGATGTGTGGTTTGGAAAAACCCGACGAGGGTGAAATCATTCGATCATCTCGCATTTCGTTTCCACTGGGTTTCATGGGCGGGATCAATGGCAAACATAGTGCGGTTGAAAACTGTCGCTATATTGCGCGTCTGTACGGGTTGGATCCCGATTATGTAGAAGCGTTCTGTCGCTATATTTGTGATCTACAGGAATATTTCGATATGCCACTGTCCACCTATTCGGCGGGTATGCGCAATCGGTTTTCGCTTGCATTGCTATTGTCACTGGAATTTGACATTTATCTGATCGACGAAGGCATGCCAAACACCACGGACCCAGAATTCAATCGCAAAGCGGGAACCGTTTTGCGTGACCGTTTGCAACAGGGTACGGTTGTGATCGTATCCCATCAGGCGAATGTGATCGAAAAGTTCTGCAAAACTGCTGCAGTTTTACGAGATGGAAAGTTATTAATGTTCAACAGTCTAGAAGAGGCCAAGGCCGTTTATGACTATTCAAAGCAAAGTATATTTGACGCAGACGTCAATTAGAATCCAGAGTTTAGGGCGACACAATGAGTGATGATAACAATACCGACCAAAACGCAGACGCGGCGTCTGGCACCAGTATTTTATCCGTTCGCGAAGAAATCGAACTGATCAAGAAAGAAGACCTGTCAGGCCAGCAATTGCGCATGGCGCGGCGTCTGGCACAAAAACATAAAATCGAGGCAACATCGGATTTGGATGCGGTGCGCCTGTTGCGCCTGCAAGGGATTGACCCGTTTTCCAATGATGCAGCGCTAACTGGCACCGCACCCGCCGCGCAATCCACCGCTGGACAAGCGATCGGCACGATCCAGCTTCCTGCGAAGGCACAATCACAAGAGGTTGGCGCACCTGTGGAAATGGACGATTCAAAACGTCTGAAAGAAATTCGCAAAATTCAACGCGATTTGGTGAAACGCCGTCGTCGTCGCATGATGCAAATGGTGGCGAAACTGTTTATGTTTGTCGGCTTGCCCACGGCGCTCGCGGCCTATTATTTCTATGCGGTGGCAACACCGATGTATTCTACATTCAGCGTGTTTGAGATTCAAAACGCGGATGCATCCGCCGCATCCAGTACCGCACAAAGCATGTTCGCCCGCGCAGGCATTTCCACCAGCACGGATTCCGTGGGCACACAGGAATTTATCACATCGCGATCCGCGTTGGAAAAACTGGATCAAGACCAAGGTTTTCGCGCCACATTCGCCAATGATCAGGTTGATCCGCTACAGCGGCTTGAAACCGATTCATCCAACGAAAAGGCGTATCGCACATATAAAAAACATGTCAAAGTTGGCTACGATCCAACCGAAGGTGTGTTACGCATGGAGGTGATCGCCCCCACCCCACAAAAATCATATGATTTCACGCAAGCATTGGTGTCTTACGCCGAAGAACACGTGAACCAACAATCCGAACGCAAACGCAACGATTCCATGCGCGAAGCGGATAAAAACTATCGCGAACAAGAACAAGCATATTATGATGCACAGGCCGAATTGCTGGCCATTCAGGAAAAATACAAAACCGTCAGTGGCGATTTGAAAATCCAACAATTGACCTCCGAAATTTCAGCATTGCGCTCGCAATTGATTGATCGGCGTTTGGTATTGGTGCAACTGGAAAGCAATTCACGCCCCAGTAAACCAAAGGTGGACGCACAGCGCGCATCAATCACCGAACTGGAACGTGTGATCGACGAATTAAACCGCGAATTGACCGAAGGCCAAGGCGATGTGCAATCCATTGCACAGGTCACCGCCGAATTGAGCCTTGCACAAGGGCGCGTAGAAATGCGCCAAACCATGTTGGCCACATCATTACAAGCGCGCGAAGTCGCCACCGCAGAGGCCATTCGCCAAACACGTTATTTAACATTGAGTGTACCCCCCGTGTTACCAGATGAACCAAGCTATCCCAAAAAATTCGAAAACACGGCATTGTCGTTTCTGGTTTTCTTGGGGATATTTTTAATGGTGTCTTTGACGGGTTCGATTTTACGTGAACAGATCAGCAATTGATATGAAACGCATTTCGGTTGGACAGGTTACAATTGGCAATGATGAACCGTTTGTTCTGATCGCGGGACCGTGCCAATTGGAATCCGCAAACCATGGTGCAATTATCGCGGGGCGATTGGCCGAGATTTGCGCTAAACTTGGCGTTGGGTTTGTGTTCAAGGCATCGTTTGATAAAGCTAATCGCACATCCCATGCGGGGCAACGTGGTATGGGGCTGGATGCGGGATTGGCGGCACTGGCCGCGATCAAATCCGACATCGGATGCCCGATCATCACCGATGTTCACCACCCCGAACAATGCGATGCCGTGGCCGATGTTGCCGATATCCTGCAAATCCCAGCATTTTTGTGCCGCCAAACCGATTTGTTACAAGCCGCCGCTAAAACCAATGCGGTGATTAACGTAAAAAAGGGTCAATTTTTGGCACCGTGGGACATGGAACATGTGATCGAAAAGGTAACACGTGCGGGCAATGCGCATGTGTTGTTAACCGAACGCGGCACCAGTTTTGGTTATAACACGTTGGTCACAGATATGCGTGCCCTGCCCCAGATGGCAAAAACGGGGTATCCCATAATTATGGATGCCACACATAGCGTGCAACAACCAGGTGGTATGGGTGGTGCATCTGGTGGGCAACGCGAATTTGCACCCGTCATGGCACGCGCGGCAATCAGCCTTGGGATTGCTGGGGTTTTCATCGAAACCCATGATCAACCAGAAAAAGCGCCATCTGATGGCCCAAATATGATAGCTTTGGATGAAATGCCAAATTTAATCGAATCTTTAAAATTATTTGACGAAATTGCAAAATCAAATCCAATTCGAATTTAACACTGATTGAAGAATATTGCGGAGCATATGATGACAAAACCAAACGCAGATGTGCAACAAAACACATGGGAATTTTTGCGCGACCCGATGATTACGCCAACTGGGTTTCGCGAATATGATGCGCGTTGGAAATATCCCGATGATATCAACCTGCCTGGCATTACCGCACTTGGCATGGGGTTGGGCACACAAATGCACAAGCGAGGCATTGAACCTGTGATTGCTGTGGGCAATGATTACCGTGATTATTCGCTGACCATTAAAAACGCACTGATGTTGGGTTTGATGCGTGCGGGTATCCATGTAAAAGACATCGGCCCTGCGTTATCGCCAATGGCATATTTTTCGCAATTCCATCTGGATGCCCCTGCGGTGGCAATGGTCACAGCCAGTCATAATCCAAATGGTTGGACAGGTGTGAAGATGGGGTTTGAACGCCCGCTCACCCACGGCCCCGATGAAATGAACGAATTGCGCGACATCGTGTTGAACGGTGAAACGGTTGCGCGTGATGGCGGCAAATATGAATTTGTTGATGGCGTGCAAGAGGCATATATTGACGATCTGTGTGGTGATTTCAAAATGTCGCGCCCATTAAAGGTGGTTTGTGCCACAGGCAACGGCACGGCCAGTGCATTTGCACCTGAAATCCTGCGTCGTATTGGGGTGGAGGTAGTGCCATCACACAACGCATTGGATTACACATTCCCCCATTACAATCCAAATCCCGAAGCCATGGAAATGTTGCACGACATGTCTGCATCTGTGAAATTATCGGGCGCTGATCTAGCACTTGGTTTTGATGGCGATGGCGATCGTTGTGGTGTGGTGGATGATGAGGGCGAAGAGATTTTCGCCGATAAGGTTGGCGTGATAATGGCGCGTGATCTGTCTAAGATTTATCCAAATTCCACATTCGTGGCGGATGTGAAATCAACGGGGCTATTTGCATCTGATCCTGAATTGCAAAAACATGGCGCCAAGGCGGATTATTGGAAAACCGGCCACAGCCATATGAAACGCCGCGTCAAAGAATTGGATGCGCTCGCGGGATTTGAAAAATCTGGGCATTACTTTTTGGCAGAACCTGTGGGGCGCGGATATGATTGTGGCATGCGTGTTGCAGTTGAAATGTGCAAACTGTTGGATCGCAACCCTGAAATGTCGATGTCTGATCTGCGCAAAGCATTGCCGGTAACATATGCCACACCAACCATGTCGCCCTATTGCGCCGATACCGAAAAATACGATGTGTTGGAACGTTTAGTGGAAAAACTGGTTGCCAAGTCAGAAGCTGGCGAAACCATCGCTGGGCGCAAAATCGCACAAGTTGTCACGGTGAATGGTGCGCGTGTCATCTTGGACAATGGCGCTTGGGGGCTGGTGCGTGCATCATCCAACACCCCCAATTTGGTTGTGGTCTGCGAAAGCCCTGAATCAGATGATGAAATGCGTGCAATTTTTGCTGATATTGATGCAGTCGTGCGCACCGAACCATCGGTTGGCGATTACGATCAAACGATTTAACGCCATCATTGGCGCGATTTCGCCGCGCTGATAAAATCCGCGTTATTGCGGCATCCTTTCCCATTGAATGGCGCGCGCGTTCGCGCCATATCACCATGGACGAATACCAAATATAGGCCGACCAACCATGCGCGCAACGATCGCGAATATTCTTGACCGTTCACTCACCAAAAATTTCATCCTTGGCGTCATTATATTTAATGCGGCATTGATGGGTCTGGAAACCGTGGATTCGGTTATGGCACGGTTTGCGGGATTGGTGCGTGTTCTTGATTTCGCCTGTCTGTCGATTTTCATCGCCGAGATCGGCGCAAAAATATATGCCCGTGGCTTGCGGTTTTTCCGCGACGGGTGGAACATTTTTGACTTTCTGATCGTTGCGATTGCGCTTGTTCCCGCGGGGCAGAGCCTGTCAGCACTACGCGCGTTGCGCGTGTTGCGCGTGTTTCGCGTGCTGTCCGCTGCCCCCCGTTTGCGCCGTGTGGTCGAGGGGTTCGTAACTGCCCTTCCCGGCATGGCGTCGGTGTTTTTGTTGATGGCGATTATTTTTTACATCAGCTCGGTGATTGCGACGAATTTGTTTGGCGATCAGTTCCCCGAATGGTTTGGCAATTTGCCCCGATCGGCCTATTCATTATTTCAGATTATGACACTTGAAAGCTGGTCGATGGGGATCGTACGACCCGTGATGGTGGTGTATCCGCTGGCTTGGATGTTTTTCATCCCGTTTATCTTGGCCACCACATTTGCGGTTGTGAACCTGTTGGTGGGTTTGATCGTGAATTCCATGCAAGATGCCCATCACGAAGAAGAAGGTGTTCTGACCGAAAATTATCGCGATGAAGTATTGGAACGTTTGGCGCAGATTGAACGCAAATTGGATGCACAAAACAAAGGTTAGGCAACCTGTCCCGCGGCCCAACCCGATGACCATGCCCATTGGAAATTATACCCGCCAAGCCAGCCTGTGACATCCACAACCTCGCCAATGAAATAAAGCCCGTCAACACCGCGTGCCTGCATGGTTTTGGCATCCAGATCGTCGGTGTTTACTCCGCCCAAAGTAACCTCTGCGGTGCGATAGCCTTCCGATCCGACGGGTTTAATTTGCCATTGATGAACAGCGCGCCCCAGATGCGCCAATCGTTCATCGGATTGATCCGCCAAGTTCCCTGTTACCCCAGCCTGTTGCGCGACATATGCCGCCAGCGTTTTGGGCAAATGTTTTGCCAGTGCGGTATGGGGTGCCACCCTTCCAGCGGTTGCCCGTGCATCACGAAGTTTTTCCACCACGTCATATGCGGGCAACAGATTCACCGATAATGCGTCCCCCTCATGCCAATACGATGATATTTGCAATATCGACGGGCCAGAAAGCCCCCGATGCGTGAATAAAAAACCCTCGTCAAATGTAGTATTGTTACATGTGACGGACGCAAATACCGACGTGCCTGCCATCGCTTTGATCGGTTCCAAATCTTGTTGGGCAAAGGTTAGCGGGACAAGCGCGGGGCGGGTTTCGACAATTCGAAGGCCGAATTGTTCGGCAATTTTATAGCCAAGCCCACTGGCCCCCATTTTCGGAATCGATTTACCGCCACAAGCGACAACCAGCGATTGCGATTCGACGCGCCCTTGGCTGGTTTCGACAATATAATTGTCATCCTTTTGCACAGAAACCACCGAGGTTTCCAATTCAAGATAGACACCTGCTGCCTTCATATCATCCAACAACATGTCGATAATATCCTGTGCGGAGTTATCGCAAAACAACTGTCCCAGTGTTTTTTCATGATATGGAATATGCGCGCTCGCAACACGATCAATAAAATCCCATTGCGTATAGCGTTTCAACGCTGACAGGGCAAATCGTTGATTTTGCGACAAAAAACGATCAGGTGCGATGTTCATATTCGTGAAATTACACCGCCCACCACCCGAAATTCGGATTTTTTCACCCGCCTTTTTCGCGTGATCCAACACTAAAACCGAACGCCCACGACGGCCTGCCTCGATTGCGCACATCATGCCAGCAGCACCCGCACCAATAATGATCACATCTACCTTTTTCATAGGAAATGCGTTACGCTGTATCGCAATGACAAACAAGCATCAGATTTCTGCGTTTTAGGGGTTGCAGGACTCCCCCGCTCGCAGTAAATACCAGCGCAGTTGGGTCGTAGCATAATGGTAATGCACCGCTTTTTGGTAGCGTAGAGTGTAGGTTCGAGTCCTACCGACCCAGCCAACTTCATCACATGTTATACCCATCAAGCCTCGCGGCTGGTTTGCAAGACAAATGCCCCAGTCTGGAATTGGAGTTAGGTTAGCCTAAACTTAAGGGTTATCTCGCAAAGATCGCAAGGAAGGGGCATAGGTTATGTCTCTCTATCCAAGAGGCATAGATCAGAAAAGATAATGGATAAGGTTATCTTTGCTGCGATCCTTTAGCAGCGTACATACGCCCAGAGGATGTACGTTTTTTTAAACCTGTGGGACGTGCTGCATTGTTGGTCGCAATTACACGATCAATGTTACCAAACGCGCGCGCGAACCCGTTCAAAGATTATAATGCGGCAGGCTTTGAAATGCTTCTTTTAAGGCTTCGCCCCAATTGGATGAAATGGTTTTATAAATTGGGTCTGCATCCGTAATCCGTTTAGGCGGCTCTGAAAGGAATGAATCATTGCGATAGATTTCAAGATCAAACGGCGGGCCCACCGACAGATTTGATTTCACGGTTGAATCAAATGATATCAACAGCAATTTCACCACTTCTTCAAAATTCATTTCGGGATCATACATGCGGACAAGTATGGGTTTACCATATTTGGTTTCGCCGATCTGAAAGAATGGCGTGTCATCGGTTATTTCGATAAAATTACCCTCGGGATAGACCATGAATACCGTTGGCGGGCTTCCTTTGATTTGACCTCCCACGATAACGGATGCGCGAAATTGATCGTTTGATGTTTGTCCAGATGGCGCGCTATCGGCGATAACCTCTCGCAAGGTGGCGCCGACCAATCGCGCCACTTGGAACATGGTTTTTTGGTGTAGAATACTTGGATCGCGCTCTTCGACTGCTTTGGAGCGTTCTTCAAGCAAGCTGATCATCGATTGCGTGGTGGCAAGGTTACCCGCAGTCATGATCGTGATTTTGCGTTCATTGGGCACAGCCCAGCTAAACATTTTACGTGTGACCGCAAAGCTGTCTACACCTGCGCTCGTGCGTGTATCGGACATGAAAATAAGTCCGCTGTTTGTTCGCATTGCAACGCAATATGTCATCTGATTCTATCCTGTGATCAATGTGGTTTGATTACTGCTGTACTTGCAAAGATACAATCATTGTCTCATCCGCATTTCCTAATCGCATGCCTGATATGGGTGCTGCGTCGCGCGCATCGCGCCCAATCGCAAGGCGTACATATTTTTCATCAGGTGACACCCCATTTGATACATCAAACCCAACCCAACCAATGCTTGGGATATGTGCCTCTGCCCATGCGTGGCTCGCATCTTGGTCAACCTGATCGTTAATTTTCAAATACCCGCTGACATATCGCGCAGGGATTCCCGCAGCCCGCGCCGCCGAAATAAAGATATGCGCGTGATCTTGGCACACCCCGTGCCCGATTTTCAGCGCATCTGCTGCGGTTGTTTCAATCCCCGTTTCACCAACCTTGTAGGGTGTTTTCTCCAAAACCGTGTTCGACAAATCGTGCAAGCCCATCAACACGTCACCACGTTTTTTGATGACTTCGCTCATATCCAATATCGTATCGTTTGCCTGTGTCAGCGATGTCATTTGCAAAAAATGCCACAAGGGTGCGCGACCATATATTTTTCCAAAGACGCCTGATTCATCACTTGTGATAACGTTGCCCGTTGCCGTGATTGTAAGGTTTTGCGCACCAATATCTGTGCTTATCAAATCGACACAATTGCCGTAATGGTCCACGTAACTGGCCTCTAACTTACCGCCATCAATGATCAATTTCCAATCGCTGACATCTTGTGATACAGAGTCGTACGGGCGCAGTCGGATTTTTTGCAATGCATAGTCGACTGGCTGATCATAAGCATATTGCGTGATATGATTTATATGCAGCTTCATCTATTTGTTGAACCTATAATCCTGTTCGATTTGATATCCCAATTTATCTATATCAGCGATGACTGAGTTAACAAATTCATGTAATCCATCCTCGAAAATCGTAGAAATATCGCGGCCATTAAACCGCGTACGAAGCTGTTCGGCCATACCCAAACATGGCTGATGAGTATCATATTCTTTCGCCAAGAATCCCAAACTGGCAACGATTTGCGTAGAGCAATGGGTTAACGAACGTGGCATTCGCCCATCAAGGATCAAAAATGTTGCGACTTCGGGTGCATTGTATTCGCCGTCCCCTGCCCAACGAAATGCACGATGCGCCGACACTGATCGCAACACGGTTTCCCACTGGACGTTGTCGATTGTGCTGTTCACAAAAGATGGCGAAGGAAGCAGGGAATAATATTTCACATCAATGATCCGCGCCGTGCAATTCATACGTTCGATATATGTGCCAAGCCGACAAAAATCGAAAATATCATTTCGCATCATCGTGCCATAAAGTGCACCGCGAACAAGTGCAGATTGCATACGGATAGAAGCAAGGACATCTGGTAAATCTGTTTCAGAAATCGGTTTTTTCAAGCGATCCGACAATAACATCCACGCGCCATTTATCGCGCTCCAGACTTCTGTGGTTATTGCGGTGCGCACCAAACGCGCATTGTCGCGCGCAGATTTCAAAACCGAATAAACAGAGCTGGGATTTGCCACATCACACAGCAAAAAGTTTATCACATTTGTGCTGTCATAACTTTGATATTTTTCATCGAACATTTCTTGAACGGCAGAGGTCGCGATGACTGACCTCCATTCGGCTTCTGTATCATTGGAACGGGTCAGCGCGATGCGAAACCCCGCCTCGATCAAGCGCGCTGTGTTTTCCGCGCGCTCCAGCGAGCGAAACATCCAGTATAACCCCCCAGCAGTTTTTCCCAGCATCTAGTCTTCCAATACCCAAGTGTCTTTGGTGCCACCGCCTTGGCTGGAATTCACAACCAAGCTCCCAGGCGTAAGTGCAACGCGCGTTAAACCACCCGGTGCAATTTGAACGCCGTTTGGCGACACAAGCGCAAATGGGCGTAAATCAACATGGCGTGGTGATAATCCTTTTTCAGTGAAAATCGGTACCGTCGAAAGTGAAAGCGTTGGTTGTGCGATATAATTTGATGGCCGAGCCTTTAGTTTATCTGCGAAATCCGCCAGTTCACGTTTGTTCGCCGCAGGGCCAACCAACATACCGTACCCACCTGATCCGTGCACCTCTTTCACCACCAAATCGGCAAGGTTATCCAAAACATATTGCAAGGATTGTGGTTCTGAACAGCGATGTGTTTCGACGTTTTTCAAAATCGCCCGCTCGCCCGTATAAAATTGAATGATTTCGGGCATATAACTGTAGATTGCTTTGTCATCTGCAACCCCCGTTCCCGGTGCATTTGCAATGGTTATATTGCCCGCACGATACACATCCATGATGCCCGGCACACCCAACATTGAATTTGGATTAAATGTCAGAGGGTCAAGAAATTCATCGTCCACACGACGATACAAGACATCGATATTTTTATAGCCACATGTCGTTCGCATCGCGATCCGCCCATCGACGACACGCAAATCATGCCCTTCGACCAATTCAACGCCCATTTGATCAGCGAGAAAGCTGTGCTCGTAATACGCAGAATTAAAGATACCAGGCGTCAACACCCCAACAGATGGTCGCCCGTTTGCACAAGCCGGCGCACATGCCGCCAATGATCGGCGCAGGTTTTTGGGGTAATCGCTTACTGATTGAACCCTAATTTTGCTAAACAATTCGGGGAACATTTGCAGCATCGTTTCGCGATTTTCCAACATATAGCTGACACCAGATGGGGTGCGCGCGTTGTCTTCCAATACAAAAAAGTCATCTTCGCCAGTACGCACAATATCCGTTCCTACGATGTGTGTGTAAACACCCCCTGGTGGCGTAAAATCCATCATTTCAGGCAAGAATGCATCGTTTTGCGCGATCAATTCTGTCGGGATAACACCAGCACGTAATATTTCTTGGCGATTATAAATGTCATGTAAAAATGCGTTTATCGCTCGAATACGTTGCTCAAGACCTTTGGTGAGTTTTGCCCATTCGCGGTTGGAAACAATACGCGGAACCAAATCAAAGGGGATCAGCCGCTCTTCCGCATCGGTATCACTGTAAACGTTGAATGTGATGCCGGCTTGGCGAAAAAATGCTTCGGCATCGTTTGCCTTTTTGGACAGTTGTTCATTTTGTTGCTGCGCGAGCCAGTTTTCGTATTGAAGGTAAGGTCGCCTTACACTTCCGTCACGTCCCATTTCGCTAAAGTGAAGATCATTTTTATTCATAAAATCAGCCTATGCGCTTTCGCAACAAAGACAACATTCTATGCTTAACAACAGCGATCAGGCGCCAATCTGCCTAACTATGCATCAGTATACACTTCAGTGTATAAAATTAAGGCACGGAATTCGGTCAACAACTGATGTCTTACTGCGATTTCACCCGACTCAGCGAATGTTGCTGCACTCATTATCGCGAGCTGTTGTGAAAATAGGCAATAATGTCATTCCTGATTTCATACCTGAAAGCCTGCTGTGCAAAACGCCACAAGATGATCGGCTTGGGTGCTTTCCAGTTCAAATCCCGCACCCAAGGCACCGAAGCGATCTTGTGCAGTCAGTAGTGCGAGCATGGCAGAAACAGAAAACACGAACCCTTCTGCAACCTGTTTTTTGGATTTTTCTGGCAAAAGTTTGGTAATTTCGTCCAGAAACATTTCTGCAATGGGGTCAAAGCACTGTTTTGAGATTTCACGCCAACGGTGATCTGCAGATACGAACGCGACAAGGCGAGCATAGTCGCGCCAATTAGGATCTGTGACGGCCAAATCGAAAAACGGACGGATAAAGGCAGTAAGTACCGACTCTAGTGTTTGGGTGCCATTGGAACACACCTGATTCAACGCATCAAGGCGATCAAGAGACAACGTTTCGGCACGGCGCGCAACGGTGCGATAAAACAGGGTTTTTTTACCGCCACCATGGTGATGGATTGTTCCCAGAGGTTCGCCAGCCTCGTCCGCGATGTCGCGGATCGTCGCCCCATCGTACCCACGTTGCGCAAAAATTTTTTCCGCAGCATCGAACACGCGTTTCTTGGTTGCCAACGCGCGCTTTGACGGGGCTCTTTTACGTATCTTTTCATTCTGTGGAGTCATGGACATGAAAAAATCTTGCCTTATATTGAACATTTGTTCAATATAATATTGTGCAGGGGAGAAAACGATGGGGAAACCACATAACAGATTTGCCTTAATCGGGGCGGGCCCGATGGGTTTGGCAACTGCGAAGCTGTTAAGCGAGCATGGTGTTGATTTTCAGGGGTTCGAATTGAACACGGGCGTGGGGGGGCTGTGGGATATCGACGGCCCACATTCAACCATGTATGAAACGGCACATTTGATTTCATCCAAAAAAATGACCGAATTTGCGGATTTTCCGATGCGTGACGACGTTGCCGAATATCCATCGCACCGCGAAATGAAACGATATTTTCAAGATTTCGCAAAGCATTTCGATCTGCTTAAACATTATAAATTCGGGGCCAAGGTAATATCTTGTGTTCCGCTGGGCGGTGATGGCGATGGCTGGAAAATCACATGGCGCGATGATGCGGGCGAACATGTGGATACGTTTGCGGGGTTACTGATCGCCAATGGCACACTGAGCACGCCAAACATACCCACATTCAAAGGCGATTTTGACGGCGAGTTGATCCATGCGTCACAGTATCGTCATGCGAGCCAATTTGACGGCAAGCGTGTGTTGATTGTCGGCGCGGGGAATTCAGGTTGTGATATTGCCGTCGATGCCATCCATCACGGAGCGTCCACTGATTTGTCGATGCGACGGGGGTATTACTTTGTGCCCAAATATATTTTTGGAAAACCCGCAGACACGGTAGGGGGAGCGCTGAAACTTCCCATGGCGATCAAGCGGATTGTCGATGGGGCAATTTTAAAATGGTTTGTAGGTGATCCGCAAAAATACGGATTTCCCAAGCCAGACTACAAACTATACGAAAGCCATCCTGTCGTGAATTCGCTGGTGCTTTATCATGCGGGCCATGGGGATATAAAAATACGCCCCGACATTGATCACCTTGCGGGTAAAACCGTTCATTTCAAGGACGGTACGCAGGAAGAATATGATATGATCCTGACTGCGACTGGTTACAAGCTGGACTATCCATTTATTGATAACACGCTTTTGAATTGGCAAGGAGATGCGCCGCATCTTTACCTGAATTGCATGCATCCCACCCGTGATGATTTGTTTGTGTTAGGCATGGTCGAAGCATCTGGCCTTGGCTGGCAAGGGCGCCATGAACAGGCGGAAATGGTTGTGCGCTATATTACGGGCTTACGAAATGGCGTAAACACAGCGCATGAATTGCAAGATACCAAAACGCAAAACTATTCACGTGCAACGGGGGCCATGGAATATATCGACCTGCCGCGCATGGCCTATTACGTGGATAAGACCACATATCGCAATGCCGTGACGCAATGGATTGGCAAGCTTGGAAGGAACCAATCATGATTGATGAGGCAGTTCTTGATTTTTCCGCGGGGTCGTTGACTCTTTTGAATGCTATCCTTGCGGTGGTGATGTTTTCCATTGCGATTGATCTTAGCCCCCGCGATTTTCAAGCATTGGCAAAGAGGCCCAAGGCGTTGATCGTCGGGCTAGTCTCGCAATTTGTTATGTTGCCTGCGCTGACGTTTTTGCTGGTGCTCATCATGCAACCAAGTGCATCTGTTGCACTAGGCTTGATCCTTGTCGCGGCGTGTCCGGGTGGGAATATTTCCAACTTTATCACGCATCGCGCGGGCGGAAATGCAGCATTATCGGTTTCGATGACTGCGTTTGCCACAGTTGGGGCGATTGTTTTGACCCCATTAAATATCGCATTTTGGGGAAGCCTCTATGAACCGTCTGCTGCGATTTTGCGCGCGACAGTTATTGATCCGATCAGCATGGCCATTACGGTCAGCACGATGTTGGTCCTGCCCCTTGTTCTGGGTGTATTGCTCAACGCCCGTCGCCCAGATTTAACCGCTAAGTTGCGCAAACCATTGCAATGGGTGTCCATGGCGATTTTTATCGGTTTCATCGTTATTGCGCTTGCCGCCAATTGGGCATTGTTTCTGGCATTCGCTGGTGGCATCGCGGGATTGGTTATCGCCCATAACGCGCTTGGCCTTGCTGGTGGATATGCGATTGCAACGCTGGCTGGTTTATCTGCGTTTGACCGCCGCGCCGTGACCATCGAAACAGGCATCCAGAATTCCGGTCTTGGGCTTGTGTTAATTTTCGGGTTCTTCAACGGGCTTGGTGGCATGGCGATTGTCGCTGCATTTTGGGGTGTGTGGCATGCAATATCTGGATTGACACTGGCCAGTATTATGTCGCGCTCAGAGGCAAAAAGATGACTTCCATTCTGGTCACGGGTGGCGCTGGCATGGTTGGCCTCGCACTGGCGGATGCATTACAATCCCATGACATCGTCATGACAGACCTTGTTCGTGGAAACATACCAAAACAAGTGAATTTTCAGCGGATGGATGTAACGGGCGGCGATCCCGACGCCGTTATCGCATCGCTGCGCCCTGATGTTGTGGTTCACCTTGCATCCATCGTGACCCCGCCACGCGGGATGAGCCGAAACCACGCTTATGCCGTTGATGTTACGGGTACGCGAAATATTCTGGATGCATGTGTCAAATACGGTGTAAAACGGCTGGTTGTTACCAGTTCGGGTGCCGCATACGGGTATCACCCCGATAACCCAATTCCACTAACCGAAGATGCACCGTGCAGAGGAAACCCAGAATTCCCATATGCCGATCATAAACGGCAGGTCGAAGAAATGCTAGCAATCGCACGACAACAACATCCGACATTGGAACAGGTTGTGTTGCGCATCGGAACCGTGTTGGGCGTGGGAACGGATAACCAGATCACCTCACTTTTCCAACGCAAACGCCTGCTTGCAATTCAAGCAAGCGATAGCCCGTTTGTGTTCATCTGGACCCGCGATTTGGCGAAAATTGTCCAACGCGCCGCAACCGATGGACCATCTGGTATTTACAATGTCGCGGGCGATGGTTGGATGTCCATTGATGATCTGGCCGCAGCGTTGGATAAACCCATTTTACGCCTGCCCGCTTGGGCACTAAAGGCGGCATTGGCCGTGGCGAAACCATTGGGCCTGTCTCAATATGGGCCAGAGCAGGTTCGATTTTTGCAATACCGCCCCGTTTTGGACAACAACAGATTAAAATCCGTATTTGGATATACACCAGAGTTAACCTCGGCAGAGGTTTTCGATCTCTGGCGTACAGAGGTGGATCGATGAAAACTGCGGTGATTTCAGGGGGCAACGGTGGATTGGGGCGCGCATTGTCGGCACAGCTTGAAACGCAGGGCTGGCATTGCGTTTTGATGGATGTGAACATAACGGGTCTAAAGGCATCGCAGACTTGCACACCAATTGCGGTTGATCTTACTGATCCAATTGCACTGGAAAGTGCGACATTGGAAATCATCGCTGCGCGCCCGTCGATTGATATGATTATCTACAATGCTGGCGTGTCACAGATCGCACCATTCGCAGATACAAATATCAAAAGCCATCGACGCGTTTTTGACATCAATTATTTCGCCGCAATCGAAATGGCGCAGGTTTTCCAGCGCCCGATCCGAAAATCAGGCGGTACACATTTAGCAATTTCATCGGTCGCTGGTTTTGCACCATTGCATTGCCGTACCGCCTATGCCGCATCGAAACATGCGTTGCAGGGTTTTTTCGCGTCCCTGCGCACCGAAGAAGCGCCATTCGGAGTGCAATGCGTGATCGCCGCTCCCAGTTTTATCGCAACCAATATCGGCAACGCCCAACGCCGCGATGATGGCATATTACGACCAGGTGCAGCAACAGATGGCATAGATTACATGACACCCGAAGCCGCCGCCAAAATAATCCTACGCGGCGTGACCAAATCAAAGGATTTCATACCAGTGGGTCGTGTCGCGTTGATCGCTTCTTGGTTGATGCGCATATCGCCAAAACTTTACCAGCGATCCATGCTCCGCAATCTTCGCGCGAAGGAATTGAAAAAATAACGGCAACTTGCCAAACCATCTGCATTCGACAAGAATGGTTTTATCAACAAATTTCCATTTCGCTTAAATATCCAATTCAACCCAGATCGGCACGTGATCTGATGGTTTTTCGCGCCCGCGCGTATCGCGATCAATTTGGCAATCCGTCATCAGGTCCGCACAATATGGCGACAGCAAAAAATGATCGATGCGGATGCCATTGTTTTTAGGCCATGCGCCTGCTTGATAATCCCAGAATGTGTAATTCATCGGAGCAGCGTCACGGGCGCGAAAGGCTTCGGTGAATCCAAGGTTGAGGATTTTGCGAAATGCGGCACGGCTTTCTGGTAGGAATAGCGCATCTTCGACCCACGGTTTGGTGTCCCAGCAATCCTCTGGCTGTGGGATGATATTGTAATCACCCGCCATCAAAAACGGTTCTTCTTGCGCCAGCAATTCTTGCGCACGCGTATATAATCGTTCCATCCACGCCAATTTATAATCATATTTTGGCCCGGGCACTGGATTGCCATTGGGCAAGTATAACCCACAAACACGCACGGCGTTCTTATCCCCGATCACGGTTGCCTCGATATAGCGCGCCTGTTCGTCCGTATCGTCACCCGGCAGGCCGCGTGTAATATCCTCGAGCGGAAATTTTGAAAGGATCGCAACACCGTTAAAGCTTTTCTGACCATGGGTTTCAACGCGATAGCCAAGGTTTTCAATTTCCTCGCGTGGGAAATTTTCATCTATGGATTTAATTTCCTGCAAAAGCGCCACATCGGGTGCGGATTCTTCAAGCCAGTGTAATAACGCGGGCAAGCGCGCCTTGATGCCATTGATGTTAAAGCTGGCGATTTTCATAAGCGGCCTCCGAACGGTTGTTACCTTGGTATATCCAAGCTGGCGATTTGTGCAAGTTGCACATCCGCGTTCACGTTCAATTAACCATGTTTGGGCAAATTACATGCACAGGAGGGTGGCATGGATAAATCGAGGGTGAAAATATTTGGCGAACGTAATACGGGCACGCGGGCGTTAAAACATATGTTACGCCGCGGGCGGTATGTGGCATTGTCCATGCCCAATGCGCCTGCGCCACCGTGCAATATGGCTTGGGTTGATCTGCAATCGAGCATTGATCAATATTATAGCTCTGAATGGCGGCGTTTGTATCATGATGCGCTGCGCGATAATGCCCGCCATCGGTTTGCACCACTTCATATGTGGAAACACGCCGCCCCCGAATGGCATTCTGATTATGTCGCACATGGTGTGCATGTGATATTTTTGGTGCGCAACCCATATTCATGGGCGCTGTCCATGGCGCGAAAGCCATATCATATGAAGGCACCGCGTGTGGGTAATTTTGAAAACTTTTTGGCGCGTCCTTGGTTGACCGAACGGCGGGACAATTGTGCGATTGTGCTGCGATCCGTGATGCATTTGTGGAACGAAAAACTGGCAGCCTATGGTGCGTTTGAACGGGATGCGCGGGATGCAGGATGTGCGGTGCAATTTTTAAATTTCGAAAATTTCATCGCGAACCCTGCGCAATCGGTGTGCGCTGTCTTGGATGGGTTTGGCATTGCAACGGATGGTGTGCAGAATGTGGAACATTCCACCAAAGACGACGCGCAATCATTAAGCGATCTGCAAGATTATTACGCCGACGAACGCTGGCGCAGCCGATTAACATCGGGAGCAGTCACATTGATCAATCAATTTGTTGATTGGGATGTGGCGGGCTCGATGGGGTATGCCCCTTTGGACCCTGTTGATTTCCCGTCAGAGCTGGAAAATTTCGAGCGGATACAATTCGCCTATGACATGATGAACATGGATTTACGCGCAGAGGTGGATTTAGATCGAAAAGCTGGTGCCACAGCCACAGGATGATGTGGCATTGGGGTTTTCGATTACAAACCGCGCGCCGATCAATTCTTGGGTGAAATCAATCACGGCATTTTCCAAGAATGGCAATGATACCTTGTCGATCAGAACCTTTTGCCCGTCTTGTTCCAAAACCAAATCATCCGCATCCACGGATTCTTCCAATTTGATGTCATATTGGAAGCCAGAACACCCCCCACCTTCGACCGCGATACGCAATGCGCGCGCGCTGCCTTCTGCATTGATTTCGGCCAATCGTTCAAAGGCACGATTGGTGACTTTGGGTGGTAAGGATAACTGCATCTTTCAGCTTCTTTCAAACTGCGTTAACAACGTCAATATAGGCGGGGCGCGTCCCCTTCACAAGCAAAAGGCGATCACAAATGCGCAAGCCATACAGATGCAAACCATCACAAAGCCGTGGTCGGCTGGTTGATGAAGGGTCCAGTGCGCACCGTTCCCCGTTTCAGCGCGATCGCGATCGCATCATCCATTCCACCGCATTTCGCCGCCTGAAACACAAAACCCAAGTTTTCGTCGCCCATGAAGGCGATCATTTTCGCACCCGTTTGACCCACACGATAGAGGTGGCGCAAGTGGCGCGCACCATGGCCAAGGCGCTTGGGCTAAACGTTGAATTATCCGAGGCTGTCGCATTGGCGCATGATTTGGGGCACACCCCGTTTGGGCATGTGGGCGAGGATGCGCTATCGGCGAAAATGGCACCATATGGTGGGTTTGATCACAATGCGCAGGCGTTAAAAATCGTCAC
Organism: Paramylibacter ulvae; assembly: GCF_014652655.1. GTDB lineage: Bacteria > Pseudomonadota > Alphaproteobacteria > Rhodobacterales > Rhodobacteraceae > Amylibacter > Amylibacter ulvae. Next base: position 813,258 of record NZ_BMZF01000001.1, on the reverse strand, counting down.
ATCGCTTGAACATAACTACGCCGAATTTGATGGGTTAAATTTAACGTGGGAGGCATTGGAGGGCATAGCCAAACACAACGGCCCTGTTGTGGGTGATCTGCCCTATGCGCTGGCTGCGTATAATGCCCGCCATGATTTGGAATTACAAACCCACGCCAGCGCAGAGGCACAGATTGCAGCACTTTCTGACGATATTGCCTATAACAACCACGATCTGGATGATGGGCTGCGTGCGGGATTGTTTGAAATTGCGGATATCCATCATTTGCCGATTGTGGGCGATTGTTTTGATGCGGTGGATCACAAATACCCCAATATCGATCAGAACCGCCGCCACCACGAGGCATTGCGCCGTGTCTTTGGCATTATGGTCGAGGATGTATTGCGCGAATCCGGCGCATGTCTCGATGCGCTTGGTGCGTCATCATCTGCGGAAATTCGCGCGGCGGGTGCGCCCGTTATTCAGTTTTCAAAATCGCTTTGGTCGGATTTACAGATCATTCGCAAGTTCCTGTTTGAAAATATGTATCGCTCAAGCCGCGTGAATGTGATGCGCGAAACATCCGTTGTGGTGGTGAACGGATTGTTCGATGCATTTATGAATGATGCGGCACTGATGCCCATCGAATGGGCAAAGGGGGGTGATGAAACAACCCATGCCCGCCAAGTTGCCGATTACATCGCAGGCATGACCGATGGTTATGCACAGCGCCGATTTGATGAAATCACCCCGTGATACGTTTGCAAATTGCAACACTTGTCAGATTATGCGATAGGGGCGCAAACGCGTTGAACCGCGCCAAATCCATGATAAAACCGCACCGACAGAACCCATAGGAAATGTGATGAATCTTTTTGCCGATATTAAAGCCCTTGTTCTGGACAGTTTGGCACAAATGCAGGCCGCAGGCACATTGCCCGCCGATCTTGATTTTGCCAATGTCACGGTGGAACCACCGCGTGATGCGCTTCATGGTGATATGGCGACAAATGCGGCGATGGTTCTGGCGAAAATCGCCAAGAAAAACCCACGTGAAATTGCCGATGCATTGGCCGAAATTTTACGCAGCGATGATCGCGTGCAATCGGCAGATGTGGCGGGGCCAGGATTTTTGAACCTACGTCTTGAAAATGCGGTTTGGGCATCTGTGATCCCTGTGGCATTGGCGGCGGGTGCGGATTTTGGACGTTCCAAAATGGGTGCGAATAAACGTGTGAATGTGGAATATGTTTCCGCCAATCCAACGGGCCCATTACATGTGGGGCACACACGCGGTGCGGTGTTTGGTGATGCGCTTGCCAGTTTGCTTGATTTTGCGGGTTACGATGTGACGCGCGAATATTACATCAATGATGGTGGTGCTCAGGTCGATGTTTTGGCGCGTTCGGTTTATCTGCGCTATCTTGAGGCAAACGGCCAAGAGGTGAGCTTTGCCGATGGCACATACCCCGGCGATTACCTGATCGCCGTTGGCGAAGCAGTGAAAGAAAAATACGGCGATACATTGGTGGGCCAGCCTGAATCAGAATGGCTCGCTGAATTGCGCCTGTTTTCCACGGATGCAATGATGGATATGATCCGCGAAGATCTGGCGCAACTGGGCGTGAAGATGGATCATTTCTATTCCGAAAAATCGCTTTATGGCACAGGTCGGATCGAGGCCGCGATCAAGGCGTTGGATGACAAAGGTTTGATTTACGAGGGCACGCTTGACCCACCCAAAGGCAAATTGCCAGAGGATTGGGAAGCACGCGAACAAACCCTGTTTAAATCCACAGAACACGGTGATGACGTTGATCGCCCCGTCAAAAAATCCGACGGAAGCTGGACATATTTTGCACCTGACATTGCCTATCACTATGACAAGGTTGAACGTGGCTTTGATCTGTTGATCGATGTGTTTGGCGCGGATCACGGCGGATATGTTAAACGGATGAAAGCGGCGGTATCGGCATTGTCGGGTGGCAGAGTTCCGCTTGATATCAAGCTAACCCAATTGGTGAAGCTGTTTAAAAATGGCGAGCCGTTCAAAATGTCAAAACGGGCGGGCACGTTTATAACCTTGCGCGATTTAGTCGATCAGGTTGGTCCTGATGTGACGCGTTTTGTGATGCTGACACGTAAAAACGATGCGCCACTTGATTTTGATTTTGACAAGGTGATGGAACAATCCAAAGATAATCCGGTGTTTTATGTTCAATACGCCCATGCGCGGATCAGTTCCGTTTACGGCAAGGCACGTGATGCGGGCATTGATCTGGACAGCGCGATCAAGAGAGCGGATATTTCCACACTAACCCACACATCCGAATTGGCAGTGATGAAAAAGGTTGGCGAATGGCCGCGCCTGTTGGAATTGGCGGCAAAACATAACGAACCACACCGTGTTGCGTTTTATTTATATGAGCTGGCATCCGATTTTCATTCGCTTTGGAATGCGGGCAAAGATGTGCATGGATTGCGTTTTTTGCAGGACGATAACGCCGATGCAACCGCATCCAAGCTGGCATTGATTAGCAGCGTAAAGGTCACACTTGCCGCTGGATTGCAAATTTTAGGGGTGACACCGATTGACGAAATGCGGTGATCGGCGCTAACAATTAAGAATAAATAGACGCGCTTGTGCAAAATTAGCGCGTTACAGGCAGATTAATAAAGGTCGCTAAACGGCCAAAAACAATAGCTAAAGAGGCGCAAAAGCGCCCTGGGGTATGATATGAGCAGGATTTTACAAACCGCTGCGGCGGTCGCGTCCCTTGGTACAGTATGCGCTGTGGTTTATTGGGGTGTAACGTTAAGCCAACTTGACCCAAACACAGTTCCCGTCATTCGAAAGGCCGCAGGCCCCGCACGTATCGCACCCGAAGACCCAGGTGGGCTGAAGGCCGATCACCAAGGTTTGGCTGTGAACGCCGTGCAAGCACAAGGAAGCGTTGAAATTCCAACCGAACGCGTTGTTCTGGCACCGCGCACGGGTGTTTTGCTGGACGAAGATTTATCAGGTGCGATGTTGGTCGCAGCGCGCGCAACAAATGACGCCCCGATTAGCGCGGCATTTGAAACCGGTGCACAAACCATCAGCGTGCCACATGCCCAAGCAAGTGTTGATGAAACCCAAAATGATCTGGAAATTCCAGAGGTCAGCGCAACACCAACACCCACAGCGATTGAACCAGTCAATGAATTAGCCAAGGTCGTTGAACCATTGCCCGCCGATTTGATCCGCCCAAAATCACGCCCGCGTGGTTTGGTGCAATTGGCATCGCTGGAAAAGGGTATCACACCAAAACCAGTGACCACAAAAATCGGCGAACCATTGGATAGCGTTCCACTGGGCAGCAAATTGGTGCAATTGGGCGCATTTGATTCCATCAAAGGGGCGCGTTCGATTTGGGCGAAAACCCTGACCAAACATTCCGATTTGTTAGGCAGCAAAGATTACATCATCCAAAAAGCCGATTCAGGCGGACGCGTATTTTACCGTTTGCGCGTTGCTGGGTTCGCTGGCGCGGATGATGCGCGTGCCTTATGTACCGCGCTGAAATCACGCAAAACACCTTGTATCGCGGTCACCGCACGGTGAGCAGTCAAAACGCGGTCATTTTCGGATGCGAAGGTTTGCGCCTGAGCGGTGCAGAAAAATCATTCTTTGGTGATGCGAAACCTTGGGGTTTTATCCTGTTTGCACGCAATCTCGATACGCCCAATCAAATTCGCACGCTTTGCGCAGATTTGCGCGAATGTGTTGGGCGCGATGCACCGATTTTGATCGACCAAGAAGGCGGGCGCGTGCAACGGCTGCGTGCACCACAATGGCGCGAATGGTTGCCACCGCTGGATCAAATGGCGGCGATTGCCAACCCCGCCGATCAACGTCGCGCAATGGCGTTGCGTTATCGCATGATTGCACATGAATTGCGCGATCTTGGCATTGATGTGAACTGTGCCCCGATGTTGGATGTGCCCACACCCGATGCGCATGACATTATCATGAACCGTTGTTATGGTGATAACCCCGATACCGTGGCCGAAATGGGCCGCGCCGTATCAGAAGGGTTGCTCGCGGGTGGCGTATTGCCAATTATCAAACATATCCCCGGACATGGGCGTGCGAATTTGGACAGCCACCACGATTTACCCCATGTGGATGCCAGTGCGGACGATCTGCGCAATATTGATTTCAAACCGTTTCGCCACCTGTCCGATCTGCCAATGGCGATGACGGCGCATATTGTTTACACGGCAATGGATGCGCAAAATTGCGCGACCCTGTCGCCCATTATGATTGATGCCATTCGCAACGACATGGGGTTTGATGGTTTGTTGATGAGCGATGATTTATCGATGAAGGCGTTATCAGGCACATTTGCGCAGCGCACAGCAGGCGCAATAAACGCAGGCTGTGATGTGATTTTGCACTGCAATGGGCAACATGGTGAGATGGATCAAATCATGACAGAGGTCCCCGCATTAAGCGGTAAACCACTGGCACGTGCGAATGCAGCATTGGCCATGCGCCACGCACCCGAACCATTTGATTTGGCAATGGCAGAAGAAAGCTTCTCTGCCTTGTTGTAGGTCAGAAATTCGCGCACTATACCGCCAACATGGAATCACAAACGCATATCGATGGCGCCACACAGGCGCGACTTGCCGCCGAAAGCTTGGTTGTGGATGTTGATGGCTACGAAGGGCCGCTCGACATTCTGTTGACCCTTGCACGCACGCAAAAGGTGGACATGCGCAAGATTTCTGTGCTGGAACTCTCCGTTCAATATCTGAAATTCGTGGAAGAGGCGAAAAAACTGCGCCTTGAACTGGCTGCGGATTATTTGGTGATGGCGGCGTGGCTGGCGTTTTTGAAATCACGCCTGTTGTTGCCCCCTGATCCCAGCGATGACGGCCCATCTGGCGAAGAGCTTGCCGCGCATCTGGCGTTTCAACTGGAACGGCTGGAGGCCATGCGCAGATCGGCCGCCAAATTGATGGCACGCGATCAATTGAACCGCGATTTTTTCGCACGGGGCCTGCCCGAAGATGTGACGCGCAAACGCAATGTGGTTTACAAGGCGACCGTGCTTGATCTGATGCAAGCCTATGCCCAAATCCGTACCAAGGATGAATTCACCCCATTACACATGGAAGAACGCAAAAGCGTGTTCACCATGGAACAGGCGCTGGAGCGAATGAAATCATTGATCGGCCATGCGATGGAATGGGGCACGTTGCAACAATTCCTGCCAGATGGTTGGCAAAACGATCCCAAATTGCGCCGATCCGCCACGGCATCGACATTCGCTGCCATGTTGGAATTGGTCAAAGAGGGCAAATTGGATTTGCGCCAAAACGAGGTGTTCGCACCCATCGAAGTGAAAAAGAAAGACGGTTAATGTCCCAAGATAAACCATTAAACCAAAGCCTGTTCGAAGCCCCACCAATGGGCGAACAGGAACGCATGATCGAAGCGATACTGTTCGCGACCGCCGAACCCCAATCCAAAAAACAGATCGAGGATCGTCTGCCCCATGGCTGTGATGTGTCCGAAGCATTGGTGCATCTGCGCAAACGCTACGAAGGGCGCGGCGTGCATTTGGTTAAGGTTGGCGATGGCTGGGCGTTTCGCACGGCGGGCGATTTGGGTTTCTTGATGCAAAAAGAAAGCACCGAAACGCGGAAATTATCACGTGCTGCCATCGAAACATTGGCGATCATTGCCTATCACCAACCTGTCACACGGTCCGAAATCGAAGAAATTCGCGGCGTTTCCGTATCGCGCGGCACGATTGATTTATTGCTGGAATTGGAATGGATCAAATTGGGACGCCGGCGCATGACGCCCGGTCGCCCCGTGACATTTATCGTGACCCAAGAATTCTTGGATCATTTCGGTCTGGAATCCCCTCGTGATTTACCCGGTGTGAAAGAATTGCGCGACGCAGGGCTATTGGACAACCGCCCACCACCTGGTGCCGTACCTGGTGTGTTAAAATCCGACGATGATGGCAGCGCTGGCGAAGAGCCCGATGATTTTGATGCGGATGACGACGATCAGGATGATATGTTTGGGTAGAAGCAAAGCGGAGACATAGAATGTTTGATCCTGCGGAAATATTGACGGCCATCTGGGATGCTGTTCCGAATGAATTAATCTATCTCTTGATCGCAATCTTCGCAGGATTGGCGTTTCTTAAACTCTTACTTCTCAGACGCAGCGCAGCGCGATCAAAGTTTGATTTTCGAAATCTTCAGGATCAGCACAAGGCGATTGAAACCTATCCTTTAACTGTCAAGACTTTGATAAATAAAGAATGTTTTGATCACGTTTTTGCCCATGTCGAAAACAAATTACAAGCTGGTGCAAAATATAGATTGTTTGCAGAGGTTTCTGTTGGGGCTTTTTTAACGACGAAAAATCCGAAACATTTAAAAGATGTTTACGGAGCATATGGTAGTAAACGCGTGGATATGTTGATTGTAGATTCGCATCAGATGCCAGTTGTAGTGATCGAATATCATGGCACTGGGCACTTTCAAGGCAACTCACGGGAACGCGACGCGGTGAAACGCGCAGCATTTGCCAATGCTGGGCTGCCTTTGTTGGAGGTTTATCCAAATACCGGAAATCAAGAGCTGTCTAACATGATTGATCAAGTGTTGCGTGACCATGAAGATCATGAAACCACGGCAATGGCATCATGAACCGTTTCATTCAAAATATCATTCGCGTGTTAATCATGAAGGGCATGATGCAAGGGGTGCGGCGTTTGATGAATTGGTGGGGTGATCGCCAAGCGCAGGGGCAAAATGTTGAACAAGCCAAGGCGATCAAGGATCAGACTCGTAAAAACACAAAAACCGCAAACCGATTGGTGCGTATGATCCGCCGCTTTGGGCGGTTTTAACCCATGAAACAATTCATTTCCGCCATCAGTGTTGTTGTGCCCGATTATGACGCTGGGATAGCGTTTTATGTGGATCAAATGGGCTTTGATCTGATCGAGGATACGGATTTGGGCGCGGGGAAACGCTGGGTTTTGGTTGCGCCCAAAGGTGCGGTTGAAACCCGTATTTTATTGGCCAAGGCCGTGGGCGATGCGCAGGTTGCCGCCATTGGCAATCAAACGGGTGGGCGGGTGTTTTTATTCCTCCACACCGATGATTTTGATCGCGATCACGCGGCGATGTCCGCCAAGGGTGTGGATTTTTTAGAAACGCCACGCGACGAGCCATACGGCAAGGTTGCGGTATTCCAAGACCCGTTTGGCAATAAATGGGATTTGTTGCAGTTGTACTCATGAACGGTGGTTAAACCGCTATCAGTAATCCCCCGGCCGTTTGCGGAGGGTTCCAATATGATACGGTGTGCTATGCGCGCGCTGCTTCGCGCATGAAAAACACATAGTAAAACACAGGTGCGGCGATCAGCGTTAAGATTGACGCAAAGGCCAAACCGCCCATGATTGTTACCGCCATTGATTGGAAGAACGCATCCCAGATCAACGGAATCATCCCCAAGATCGTCGTGGCCGCGGCCAGAATGACGGGGCGAAGACGTGATGTTGATGCCTCTACAATCGCATCTTGGAGCGCAAGATGGTTTTTTTCACGGCGCACGATGTCGATTTCCTCGACCAAAACAATGCCGTTTTTGATCAACATGCCTGATAATGACAACAATCCCAACAGTGCGGTAAAGGTAAACGGCAACCCTGTTCCCAGCAATGCCAAGCTCACGCCGTTGACCGACATTGGAACCAATAACCAAACGATAAGCGGTTGACGCAAGGCATTAAACAGCAAAACCGAGATCAACACCATGATGAGCGCACTGATCGGCAATTGCCCTGCCAAGCTAGCTTGGGCGTCGCGCGAACTCTCGTATTCACCGCCCCATTCCATTTTGTATCCATCTGGCAATGGCATCGTGTCAATTGTGTCTTGGACATCTGATTGCACTTGGGCGGCGGTTAGATGTTTGGAGACTTCGGCGCTCACAGTGATTGTGTAAACGCGATCGCGTCTGTGAACCAATGTGTTTTGGGATTCAAATTTCAACCCGTCGATAACCTGTTCGAAAGGTATCGTTGCATTGCTGCTGGATGAATAGATTAGATGATCGGTCAAGGCGACATCCGCATCAGGGTTCACACGCAATAGGATCGGGATTTGGCGTTCGCCTTCGCGATAGACGCCTGATTGTAATCCTTCGGTGGCGAACCGCAAGGTGGTGGTGATTTGATCGCGTGTAATACCCGCCTCTTGTGCGCGCTGAGTGGCATAAATCGGGCGCAGAACCTGTTCCATTTCACGCCAATCAACACGCGGTTTCAGCACGTTTGGCGATGCTTCGGTCAGACGCAAAATTGCAGCATCGGCCAAATCGCGCAACACGGTTGGATCCGCGCCGGAAAAACGCACCTGAATAGGCGCCCCACCCCCTGGACCAAAGGCCAGACGTTTTGCGCGGAATTCACCCTGTGGCACTGCGGTTTCGGCAAATGTTTCCATACGTTCAATCAACGGTGCAATCGCATCCACCGTTTCGGTGCGCACAATGATATGGCCATAGCTTGGGTTTGGATCTTCTGACTGATAGGTCAACATGAAACGCGCAGCGCCTTCGCCAGCGTAACTTGTTGCGGCGACAACGTCGTCTTGTTGCGAAAGCCATTCTTCGACAATAAGAAGATCACGAGAGGTTTCGTGAATCGAGGCACCTTGTTCCAATTTGTAATGAACAAAGAAGAGCGGTGTATTACTGTCTGGGAAGAATTGTTGTTTGATTTGTCCAAACAGGCCAAAACAGACAATGGTAACAGCCAATAGTGCCGGAATAACCGCCCACCACATGCGCAGACACAATCGCAACACACGCCCATAGATTTGGAACATCAACCCGCCATAAGCATCGTGGTCATCGTCCGTGCCCTGTTTGAAAAAGTAATGCCCCAACAACGGTGTGGCGGTCAGAGCAAGTATCCAAGACAACAAAAGCGAAATCGAAATCACGGCAAATAGCGAAAAGAGGAATTCGCCAGTGGTGTCAGGGCTTAGCCCGATCCCAGCAAAGGCCATAATGCCAATGACGGTTGCCCCCAACAGCGGGATTTGGGTTTTTTGCGCAGCATCATCCGCAGCATCATGGGCATTTTGCCCCCGTTTCATCCCGATTTGCATACCTTCGGCGACAACAATCGCATTATCCACCAACATGCCCATCGCAATAATCAATGCGCCCAGGGAAATACGTTCCATTTCGATGGAAAAGATTGCCATAAACAACAACGTGCCCATAACCGTAAGTAGTAGCGTTGCCCCCACGACAATCGCCGCATGCCAGCCCATGAACAGCGCCAAAATAATTACAACAATGCCCACTGACATAGCCAAGTTAATCAAAAACGCGTTGGAGGCTTCTTCGACAACGCTATGTTGTTGATAAACGGGGTGAAGTTCGACACCCAATGGGATTTCGGAATCTAATTCTGCCAATTTTGCGTCTGCGCGTTTACCAACATCCACGATATTTTCGGTCGCAATTCCCGCGATACCAATTGTAAATGCTTCGACACCATTGTGGCGAATGATCAGGCTTGGGTTTTGCTCGCGCCCACGAAAAACATTGGAAAAATCAGAAAAGTTTAAAACATTGCCTGCGACGCCAACCGAAAGACCTGCGATTTCGGAAACGCTATCATTGCCACTTGGTCCTTGGATCAAGGTGCGTCCTTCGACAGATTCAATTGCACCCCCGTCAACAACATTGTCCGCACCGCTCAGTGCCGATTGCAATGCCGTAGGTGGCACGCCGAGATTGGAGCTGATCGTTAGATCAGGTTCGACATAGATCACCTCGTTTGGAACCCCTGTGGTCACAACATCCGCGACACCATCAACGGTCAACAATTCGCGTCGCAAAAACGTTGCCAAATCATAGATTTCCGCGTCGCTGAATCCCGGTGCCGTCACCGCGTAGTACATACCATACACATCGCCAAAACCATCATTTACCACTGGTTGCGATGCACCACTGGGCAGGCTCGATGCGTTGACTTTGTTTCGCAACTTTGTCCAAATTTCGGGCAATTGTTCGCCGTCATACGTATCCTTCATATCCACCGTAATCCAAGACAGACCTGGCTGATTCATGGATTTGATATCCTTCACTTCGGACATCTTTTGGATTTCGGATTCCAATGGTTCGGATATTTCACGCGCAACCTGTTCCGCATCGGCACCAGGGTATTGCGTGATAACAATAGCGGTTTTAATGGTGAACGCGGGGTCTTCCAGCCGTCCAAGATTAAAGAACCCCCAAATCCCCCCTAACAAGCAGATCAGCATGACCAGCCATGTCTGTAGAGGACGTTCAATTGATGCGCGTGCAATATTCATGATTCAGCTCAATTCGCAAAGCCAGTGAAGCGTTTAAGGCTATCACCTGTGTTAAGGTTTGCGCCGCCACTCGCAACAATTTCTTGGCCTGCGGTCAAACCGCTTATCACTTCGACCTTGCCTGTGGCGCTTGGTCTGATCTCGATTTCCACTTCACTTACGGTGCCGTGGGTTTCGTCGGTGGGTTCAAACACCATCACAACGGGTGTCCCATCGTTTTTTGTATTCACTGCTGATGATGGGATTGTTGCAAATGGTTCTTCTGAAGCCATGGAAATGAAAACAGAAATTGATAGGCCCGGAATGATCAACATGTCCTTGGGCGTTTCCATCCCAAATGTAATGGTTAACGTTTGCCCAATCGCCGATGCTTCGGCGTTGAATTCGCGAATTTCAAGCGGGTATTCTTTGTCACTCAAATGAAACTTGGCCCATGCGTCGACCTTGGGGTTAACACCCGCGCGTTGGAACAACACTTCGGGGGCCTCTATTTCGATACGCACCTCTGACATATCATGTAAACGCGCGACAGCGCTTCCGGCACTCACCGATGAAAAATTCGCAACATTACGCGATGCAACCAATGCATCAAATGGTGCAATCATTCTGGTTTCTTGCAAATCGCGTTCGGCACGGCGCACGGCAAGCGCGGATAATTCAAACGCGGTTTTTGCATCGTCAACCGCGGTTTGGCTCACGGTGTTGCCACGCAGTTTGTTCAACCGATCAAGTGTGCGTTTCGATTGATCCATTTGCAATCGCGCCTGATCCAATGCCAATTGAAAAACTTCGCGATCTAGCTCGGCGATCAAATCACCCTTGGCGATGAATTCGCCCTCGATCACTGGGAATTTCTCAATTTGTCCGCCAACACGAAATGCCAAGTCAACTGTTTCTTTGGCGACAACTTTGCCGAAAAACTGGCGTGTTGCGTTTGTCGCATTGGATTGAACGGTGAAAATTTTTGCCGCTTTTATGTTGTCTTGCGCAAATGCTGATTGAACAGAAAAAGCTAATGCCAAAATTGAAATGAACCGAAAAAGCGACATAATGCGTTCCTTAAACTGTGCAAATTAACAAGATTTATTGTTATCTGCGGTCAGATAAATTAATTGAACCACTTGCGATATTCATGCTATCCGCGTGGATAGAAACGCATTTATCCGACTGACCAAAAAATGCAATAGGGTATTCTCAATGGCGCGTGCGCGAAATGTTACACATCAACAGGCACTGGCCGCTGCTCAGGATTTATTCTGGCAAAACGGTTATAATGCCGTGAGCACAAGGCAAATAGAAGAAAAAACAGGCCTAACGCGGTTTACCCTGCAACGCGAATATGGTGGTAAAAAATCATTCTTTTTAGCGACACTCGATCATTATCTGAACGCAAATATCACAAACTTTTTACCGCTGCCTTCACAAAACGTTTTACCTGCAATCGCACAATGGTTCCAAAACATCACAGACCGCGAACAGTTTGACTGTGCAAACCAAAAAGGATGTCTGTTGCGCACCGCGGTTACAGAATTCCCACGTGGCGATCATGAAATTGACGATCGCATTGAACAATATTTTGCAACCCTACGCAGGTGCTTTGTCGATGCATTGGAATTGGGCATCAAACGTGGCGAAGTAAAACCCGACTTTGATATCAACACCAAAGTTGACATATTGGTCACTGCATTGCTTGGCGCCGCAGTCTTGAAACAAGCTGGCATCACCGATGATGCAAACAGAACCGTGCAGACCGCAATCCCAAATATGATCCGTGAGTGGGAAGTTTGAATTTTCGGTGCGAAAACTTTTGAAAATCGCGCGGCTCACGACGCTATCAATTTTTCAAAAAGACAAAAGCATCACTTGCAAGTTTATGACGCCACGTTAAAACAGGCGCACATCACACCATTGGAAAGCTTATGCAAATTTCATTATTTCGCGCCGCAATTGTATTGGGGCTAATGTCTACGGTTGGGCCGTTTGCAATTGATATGTATTTACCCGCGCTCCCCGCGATCGCGGATGATTTGAGTGTTGCGCAAACAACGGTGCAGGCAACAATCATTACATATTTTGCGGCCTTTGGGATTGCACAATTGGTCTATGGCCCTTGGGCGGATCAATCGGGGCGCAAACGGCCGATAATGGTTGGCTTGGGCATTTTCATTATCGGTTCGCTGGGCTGTGCGCTGGCGGCAAATATCGAAACCTTGCTTGCTTGGCGCTTTGTCCAAGGGTTGGGGGCCGCTGTTGTCATGGTTATTCCACGCGCAATCATTCGTGATTTGCACACAGGACCCGAGGCGGCGCGTCTTATGGCGTTAATTATGATGGTGATCAGTGTTTCGCCCATGCTTGCCCCATTAGCAGGAAGCGGCGTAATTGCGATCGGCAACTGGCGCTGGATTTTTTACTTTCTGTGTGGTGCGGCCTTGGCCAGCGTTTTGTTGGCACATTTCATGTTGCCAGAAACACTACCGATTGAAAAACGCATCCCGATAAACTTACGTGCACTAACACGGGGCAGCAAAACATTGCTCGGCGATCCGTATTTCATGATGCTGACCCTGATTGGCGCATTTGGCATGGGCAGCTTTTTTGTGTTCTTGTCCAGCGCGGCATTCGTTTACACCGAACAATTTGGCCTCTCGCCGGTACAATTCAGCTTAGCATTCGCGGTCAATGCCATCGGATTTTTCAGTGCTTCGCAATTCGCAGGGCCATTGGGCGAACGCATCACAATGGGGCGCGTTGTGTTTTGGGGGACAACCATTTTCACTTTTTTCGCCGTACTATTATTGGGATTGGCAGTGGCGGGATTTGCCACGTTGCCTGTGATTATCGTTTGCCTCTTTTTTGCAAACGCAGGTCTTGGGCTGGTGATACCTTCGACGATGGTTATGGCGCTTGATCCCCATGGTGAAATTGCGGGGCTAGCATCATCATTGGGTGGCGCGATGCAAATGATTTTGGGTGGGTTGATTATCGTGGCTGCTGCGCCATTTTTTGATGGCACAGCCTTGCCGATGATCGGTGCAATCGCGCTGTGCGCCATTGCTGCTTTTGTCTGTGCACAACTGGTATTACGCAGACAAAAGCAGGTTCGATCCGTATCAGTAGGTGGCTAACAATACATCGCCATACTGTTCGCGCAGTTTGTTTTTTAAAATTTTTCCTGTCCCGCCAAGGGGCAGTTCATCAACAAAAATCACCCGATCAGGTATCTGCCATTTGGCGATTTTCCCGTCGTAAAAATCCAAAATATCTTGCTCGCTGACCGTGCTGTTTTCAGCTTTAATCGCCAATAACACGGGGCGTTCGTCCCATTTATCATGTCGCGCGGCAATTGCTGCCGCATTGGATATTTCTGGATGTGCAATCGCGATCCCTTCTAATTCCACGGTTGAAATCCATTCACCGCCTGATTTGATGATATCCTTGGATCGATCACGTATGATCAGATAACCATCAGCATCAATCGTGCCAACATCGCCTGTGTCAAACCACCCATCATCAGTGCACGCGGTTGTATCTGATCCATAATATGTATCAACAATCCAATGCCCACGGATTTGCAAATCACCCTGTGTTGTACCATCATGAGGTAACACCACGCCATTTTCATCGATAATACGCAGATCAGCACCATATGGTGGGCGTCCCTGCCCCAGCCGGATTTGCGCTTGTTCATCCGCGGAGCGCGTTACATGTTTTTGCAAAAGATTGTTCATTGTGCCAAGCGGGCTTGTTTCCGTCATGCCCCACGCATGGATTAATTCCACGCCATATTTGTCGCGAAAAATTGGGATCATTGATGGCGGCAACGCGGAACCACCGACAACCGTGCGTTTCAATGATTTCGCCTCGCTCCCCGACGCTTCCAATGCAGCGAGCAGCCCCATCCAAATCGTTGGCACACCAAGTGCAAGGCTCACATTTTCACCATCGATCAAACGCACCAAGCTGTCACCATCCATGCCTGGCCCCGGCAACACCAATTTACACCCAACAGCGGCGGCAATATACGGCACACCCCACGCATTCACATGGAACATCGGCACCACGGGCAGCACCGTATCACGCGCCGAAATTGCCAACCCATCTGGTTGGTTCCCACCCAACGAATGCAACACCGTTGAACGGTGCGAATATAAAACACCCTTTGGATTGCCCGTGGTGCCCGATGTATAACACAGACTAGAAGGGCTGTTTTCATCAATGTCTGGCCAGTTGTAATCAGCGTCCGCGCCTGCCAACAATTCATCGTAAAACAACAAACCATCCACCATTCCCGCCGCGTCATCATCGCGCGGCCCCATCAATATCACCGCCTTGAGCGTTTTCAGGTGTTCGCCCAATTTCGCCGCGATTGGCAGAAATGTTTTATCAACGAACAAAACCTGATCTTGGGCGTGGTTGATGATATAGATCAACTGTTCGGGGAATAGACGCGGGTTGATCGTGTGGCAGACCATGCCTCCACCTGCCACACCAAAATAAATCTCTAAGTGGCGCGTATTATTCCATGCAATAGTTGCGCATCTATCGCCAGATTTAATGCCAATCTGGCCAAGTGCGGATGCCAATTTGCGTGCGTTTTGATCAACGGTTTCCCAGTTGCTGTGAACCATCGATCCGTCCATTTCCACCGAAACGACCTCTGTATTACTATGGTATTTTGCCGCGTGTTGGATCAACGAACTAATGGTGAGCTGACGGTGCATCATTTTGCCAAGCATGTGAAACCTCCCTAAATATAATTTTCCTCTTGTCCAAAATGCTAGTGATTGGATTGTCTTGTTGCAATAATCATTGGGTTGTAGATCCAAACTATCTTGAGTAACATTTTCGCAAAAACAAAGGTATACGCGATGGAATATGTGATCGAACCTGCACGAATTTGTGCCATTGATGTGGATGGGATGGACGCTAAATTTCCAGTACGGCGCATTTATTGTGTGGGGCGCAATTTTGCCGATCACGCCATTGAAATGGGGCATGATCCAGATCGTGAACCACCATTTTTCTTTCAAAAAAACGCACAGAATGCTGATAATTCGGGGGTGTTTCCCTATCCTGATCACAGCGATGACGTGCATTTCGAAATTGAAATGGTTGTTGCTCTTAAATCGGGTGGGCGTAATATCGCATTGGATGATGCGTTGACCCATGTGTTTGGCTATGGTGTTGGACTGGACATGACACGACGCGATCTACAAGGGCAGATGAAAAAAATGGGACGCCCGTGGGAAATTGGCAAGGCATTTGAACATTCCGCGCCAATGGGTGCTCTTGTTCCTGCAAGCGAAATTGGCCACCCTGACAGCGGCGAAATTTCCTTGTCGATCAATGGTGACCAACGACAGGTGGGCGATCTTAATCAAATGATATGGAAGCTGCCTGAAATGATCCAATACCTGTCGCAATATTTTGAAGTTGGCGCAGGTGACTTGATTATGTGTGGCACGCCAGCGGGCGTTGGTGCCATCAAACGTGGGGACAAAATGTTTGGGACCATTGCAGGCGTGGGCGAATTGTCAGTGAACGTGGTTTAACCCCGTTTCACCCAAACAACATCCGCGCCATTGATCGTTATCCCATCCATTTCACATGGCTCGGGCGCGTAATTGATATAAAACCGATGCGTCTGCGTATCGCGCACCCGCAATCCATCAGGCAGGTTCAATGTTTCAATCCCCGCAGCTGTACAAAGTGATTTAATGACATCCAAATATGTATCATCATCAGGCCAACCCGCCATGTAATGTAGACCACCCGCGTGCATGATTGCGGGTTTACCATCGATGGTTACACGCGCGATATCGCCCTGTCCTTCCAGATGTTCGAACCAGTGTAAAAACTGTCCACCACCATCAAGCTTGATCGCACTGTTTGGTGGAATGCTTTCCAGCAATGAAACCGTAGCATCAAGGTTTGGCAAATTTGGCCCCATCGGGATCGGAATGGACAATTCATCGGTTTTCAATCCCGTGCGCGGCCCCAATAACGCCACACCATCAAACGCGGCCAAACGTTCGTTCAAATCATCATTCACATGCATCAACCCTGGTGCCAGCACCAGCTTATACTGATCAATCGGATGATCTGGTGATATGATATCGACAGATAGCCCTGCACGGCGCAGCGCACGATAGCTGGCCAATGCCAAGCGGAACATATCAAAATCTGCGCCCTGTGGTTGGGATTCCCACGCCCAACAGGAATGATAATCAAATATCAATGCAACATCTGCCGTTGCTGTTCCCACATCGGGCAAGTTGGCGATTTCATCTGCCACCTGTTTGCATTCGGCCATCGCGGGGGCATCGACACCATCGGGGCGTTGCAATCCCGCGTGCATCTGTTCTTGGGCAAATGGGGCTTGTCGCCAACGGAAATAACACACTGTTTCCGCACCATGCGCGAATGCTTCCCAGGCCCAAAGACGCGCCATTCCCGCAAGGGGTGCGGGATTATATGGCGCCCAGTTCACAGGGCCAGGTTGTTGTTCCATAATCCACCATCGCCCCTTGCCCACAGCGCGGTAAAGATCATGGTGAAATGCTTGCATATCAGGATCACCTTGGCGCAGATACCGCGCCTTGTGGTCATCCGTTGCTTCCAAACGATCGGACAAAAACCCGATCGGATAGCTATCCCAACTCGCGATATCCAAATCTGCACCAACGGCATAGTGATCAAAATCCGTGACCCGCCCCATATAGTTGTGGATAATTGGCGCATCAGAATGCGCGCGAATTTCATCGACCTGAATACGATTAAACGCAACCACTTGATCCGAACTAAACCGGCGAAAGGCCAACAGATGTGGATGGTTTGCCTCCGTCACCGTCAGGTTGGGTAGATCCACCTGATCAAACGTATCATATTCCATCGACCAGAACACATTGCCCCACGCGCGGTTCATCGCATCGGTTGATTGATAGCGCTGCGCGAGCCAGTTTTGAAACGCCAAACGGGCTGCGTTCGAATAACTGCGCGTTGTATCGTGACAGCCATATTCATTATCCGTCTGCCAAGCCGCGATATGAGGATTTTTGCCGTATCGTTTGACCAAAACACGCGTGATGCGCCGCGATTCAGATTGGAACCCTTCGTGGCTAAAACAATAATGACGGCGCGATCCAAATTTGCGTGGGCGTCCCTTTTCATCAACGGCCAACATATCGGGGTATTTTTCCAAAACCCATTTCGGGGGAGTTGCCGTGGGCGTACCAAGGATAATTTTCAAGCCAACCTCGCCCAGCGTTTCAATCGCACGATCGAGCCATTCGAATTGAAAATCACCCTCGGATGGTTCCAAACGTGACCATGCAAATTCACCAATACGCACCCAAGACAACCCTGCCGCAACCATATCGCGCGCATCAATCGCCCATTGATCCATCGGCCAATGTTCCGGGTAATAGCATACGCCAAGCGTTCGTTTCATAATATAACCTGATGTTCACGCTGCCCTTGGGCAACATCGTGACGGACAAATGTTTTGCCGCTGTTTGGATTTGCAGCGAGCGCGTCCGCACTCAATCCCTGTGCTGCCGATGTGCAATATAAATCGCGCAGTTCAGCACCGCCAAATGCTGGGCAAGTGGTTTGTTCTGCGTCGAATTTTACATGACAAATAAATTCACCATCAGGCGAAAAGCAAACCACGCCAAACCCGCCCCATATGGCAATCCAAACATTGCCAGCCAGATCAACAACCGCGCCGTCGGGGCGCCAATCTTTTTGGGTCAGATCAAGCCAGACAGCTGGATCACCTACGGGCCAGCCATCACTTTCATCCAAATTTTGGCGCATTATTTTTTGGGTCGGTGTATCCGTGAAATACGCATGGCGTTTATCGGGACTAAAACATATCGCATTAGAAATGGTGATGGGCGCGTAAAGTTTGCGTAATTCACCGCGATAGTAACGATAAATCGCCCCCATCTCGGGTTCCGCATTGCGCCCCATGGTGCCAATCCAAAACCCACCCCACGGATCGGCACGGCCATCGTTGGAACGGGTGGTTTTATCCCCCGCTTCAAGCGCGATCAATTCGTGATGCTCACCCGTTTCGATATTAAATTTCAACAACGCGTATTGCCCAGCAATCAACAGGTGATCATGATCAATCCAACTCGCCGCTGAGACATGGAAATCAAATTTCCATTCGCTGCCCGTTGTCAGCAAACATTTCCGATTGATATCAAACCAGAAAAACTGTTTGCGTGTTGGGTGCCACAATGGCCCCTCGCCCAATTTGCAAACACGGTCATCATGGATCATTTGATTGCCTCATCATAGGCCGCAACCATCGCGCGGGCACGTTTTCCAACGTCCGCTGCGGTACTGTTTGGCGTATAGAGCGCGGTGCCAATGCCAAATCCAGTTGCCCCTGCTGCAATCCATTCACCAAAATTATCCGCACCCGCACCACCGACCATGTAAGTTTCGGTTTGCGCAGGTAACACCGCTCGCAATGCTTTTAACCCAGACACGCCCAGCAACCCTGCTGGGAAAAATTTCAACCCATCGGCCCCTGCGTGCAATGCGGCAAAACATTCGGTTGGCGTTAAAACACCGGGATAGCTTTGCATGCCAAGAGATTTAGTTTTTTTAATCACATCCACGTCGCAATTGGGCGACACGATCATGCGCCCACCGGCATCCGATACGCGCTTAACATCATCCACACTCAATACGGTGCCGGCACCAATTGATGCGATATCGCCAAATTTTTTCACCATCGATACAATGCTATCAAACGGATCGGGGGAATTTAGTGGTACTTCGATGCGATCAAACCCCGCATCGATGATTGCTGCGCAAATATCCACGGCCTCGGTAGGTTTTACACCGCGCAAAATGGCGATCAAGGGGCGGCTCATGCTGTTTCCTTTAGCGATTGATATGCGGCGTTTAATCCCGCCAATGTCATATAATTTGCATCCGTTAACATCGCAGGTACGCCCTGTTCATTTAACGCATTGGCATAGATTTTGGACAATGCATCATCACCCAGAATCGCAATTTGTTGCCCCAACCAATAGGCACGCGCAGCCGCAAGCTCTGCTCCGATTAATAACCCCGATAACCGCGCGCGCGCAATTTGCGGGCTTTGTCCTGTTAACAACCCATCCGCACGCAACGAAAACAGACGGGCAGCGATGCGCTCGGGTTTGCTGATGCTGTCAGACAATGCCGCATGAAACGCATCATCGTCCCAGCCTGTATCGGCGATTGAATGGCGCAAAACAGTGTTTTGCGACAGGGCGTCGAACATTTCACCCGTCATGAATGTTTGAAATGACACAACTTCGCCAGCGCTAATATGCACCCATTTTGTATGGCTGCCTGGCAGACAAATCACACCGTCCCAATCGGGGTTGGTTGCGATGAACCCTGCAATTTGTGTTTCTTCGCCGCGCATCACATCGCTTGGGTTATTTTGGCGGATTCCGGGCACAATATAAATCGACAGATCGTCATTGGCGGTCGGTGCTTTGATCATGCCATCGGGCAATGGTTTACACGGCACCGTTGCATATGATGCCTCGATCCAACCTTGGCGTGACCCCACCATGCCACAAGCCACAATTGTTGTTTTTCCACCCGCTACCCACGGCGCAATTAATTTTCGTAACGCCGGTTCAAATTCATCACGGTTTAAACCGCCCATACCATCGGATGAACGCAACATATCCAACGCACGCCCTGATTTTGAAACGGCCCAAGCACGTAAATTTGATGTACCCCAATCAACAGCGATCCAATCGGGTGAAATATGTTTGTCTTCGCTCATCCTGTTACCACAACACCGCCGTCAATTACCAAAGCCTGCCCAGTCATTGCTTTGGATGATTTGGATGCCAAAAACAATACACCATCAACGATATCCTCTGGTGCAAGTGGATCGGGCAGACATTGACGCGCCATATGCGCATTAAGCCCTTCTTCGGTAACCCACATATCTTTTTGTTTTTGGGTCAAAACCCAACCGGGCGCCAGTGCATTTACCCGAATATGATCAGGGCCAAATTCTCGTGCCAACGAACGGGTTAATCCATTAATCCCTGAATTTGCCATCGTATAAAGAGGATAACCCGCATTCCCCATCATATAGCTGATGGAGGAGAAATTGATAATTGAACCGCCCCCGTGTTCGCGCATACCGTCAACCACACCTTGGGCTGCGAAAAAATACGCCTTTAGGTTCACATCCAACATAAATTCCCAGAATTTTTCGTCCACCTCATCGGCGGTGTGGCGGGCATCGTTGGCGGCATTATTCACCAAAACACTGATGGGACCATGGCGTTCACCAGCTTGCTTGATGCATTTTTTTAATTCGCCAATATTGGTGATATCGCATTGCATAAAATGGGGACGATTGCCACCGTGTTTTTGGTCCATTTCATCACAAAACGCGCTTGCATCGGATCGCCCGACAAATGCGACCTTGGCGCCCTGTGCCAAGAACCCATCGGTGAGTGCGGCGCCAATGCCAGAACCGCCACCCGTGATAAATACGGATTTTCCAGACAAATCGTGAAAGGTTACGTTATCTGTCATGCTGCCACCTGTGTGCGTGCCCATTCGGGCAACCAATCGCCATGCTCAACCAACAGATCATCCACCATCGCGCGGATTTGATCCAAATCCAATTCGGCGGCAGTGTGCGGATCCATCATTGCCGCGTGGTAAATGTGTTCGCGGTCTTGGGTCAACAACGCTGCCACTGTCAGTTCCTGAACATTCACATTGCTGCGCATCAGTGCGATCAATTGAGGTGGGATATCATCAACCACTGTTGGGCTAATCCCGTTGCCATCAACCAGACAAGGAACTTCTATCGCGGCACCATCAGGCAGTTGTGGAATATATCCATGATTGGCGACATTGCCGTAAATCACGGCTGGCGTGTTGGTAGACATCGCATTCATGATTGTGGCGGCGTATTCATGGCTTTTGGGTACTTCGATTTTATCGGCCTTTTTGAACGCCTCTGCCTGTGATTTCCAATCGGCGATTTGTTCTTCGCAACGGGTTGGGTATTCGTCCAGGGGAATTTGAAAACGTTTAATCAAATCATCGCGCCCCGATTTAATAAACCACGGCACATATTCAGCAAAATGTTCCGAGCTTTCCGTCACAAAATACCCAAGCTGTTTCATCATTTCATAGCGCACTAAATTTGGGCAACGTTCATTCGCACCGGTTGTACGCGGATAGGTTCCATTGCGATAACCTTCAAACAGACGTGGATAAACATCGGCATATGATCCATCTGCTAGTCGTTCTTCCAATTCCAGAAAAAAAGCAACATGGTTTATGCCTGCCACCTTGTAGCGCAGTTTATCAACATCAACGCCTAGATCATGAGCAAGTTCCGCCGCAGTGCCCTGTACCGAATGGCACAAACCTACCTGTTTGATATCGGGGTAACGTGCCGCAATCGCCCAAGTATTGATCGCCATCGGGTTTACATATTGCAACATTAATGCATCGGGGCAAACCGCACGCATGTCTTCGCAGATATTCCACAAATGTGGCACCGTGCGCAGCCCACGCATGATACCACCAATGCCCAAAGTATCGGCAATCGTTTGGCGCAAACCATATTGTTTTGGAATTTCGAAATCCGTCAGGGTACACGGTTTATACCCCCCGATTTGAAACGCGACGACAACGAAATCCGCACCGGTTAGCGCCGCACGTTGATCGGTACAGGTTTCCACAGTTGCCCCAACACCCATTGATGCGATCATTTTTTTCGCAACCAATTCGGATTCATCCAAACGCGATTGATCAATGTCCATCAGTGCAATTGTTGCATCAGAAAGCGCATCATAATGCAGCGCATCGCCCACAATATTTTTCATAAAAATTGTGGAGCCAGCACCAATAAAGGTAATTTTCTTTGGCATGGTTTTATCCTATTTCACAGCGCCCAAAGTCAGGCCAGCAATAAAGTGTTTCTGCATCAAGAAGAACATCGCAACGGGCGGAATGGCCGCCACAATCGATCCCGCGCTCATCAAATGATATGCGGCGCGGTATTGTGCGTTGAACGATGTAATTCCTGCGGTGACGGGCTGGCTCTCGATTCCTTGGGTTAGCACAACCGCCCAAAAATAATCGTTCCAGATAAAGGTAAATATCAACACAGCGAGTGCTGCTATTGCGGGTTTCATCAGCGGCAAAACCACGAACCAAAAAATGCGCCACTCTGCAACGCCTTCAACACGCGCGGCCTCGATCAATTCGAACGGCAATGCACGGATAAAATTGCGCATGAACAATGTGCAAAAACCCGTTTGAAATGCGATGTGAAACAAAACCAAACCCGTTTTGGTATTATATAATCCCATCTGTAATGTCAGGTCGCGCACTGGCACCATCAAGATTTGAAATGGCACAAAGTTGCCCGCAACAAACAGGAAAAACACCGCCAGGTTCAGCTTGAAGCGATAAATGCCAAGAGCAAATCCTGTCATCGCACTCAGCGCAACCGCCCCGATCACGGTGGGGATGGTGATGAACACGGAATTGAGCAAATAACGCGGCATGTCGGATTCCAAAAACACCCGTCCGTAATTTTCAAAGCCGGCAAATTGCGATGGCAGGTTCCAATAATTCCCCGCCGAAAAATCACCCGCAGGTTTGATGGAAAACAGCGCCACAGCGATCAGTGGCAACAGCCATAGGATCAATGCCACTGGCAACAAGGATTGATACGTTAATTGCCACGTGCGTGACGATTTTTCGACCGGGGTTGGAAACATATCAATGCCCCTTTTCTTCTTTGTACATCGAGTACAAGAAATAGGTGATGAAACACAGCATGATCAGGAACAGAACCACAGCAATGGCGGCACCGTACCCCATGCGGAATCCATATTCGGATAACGCCACTTCGAACATGTAAAAACTTAACACACGGCTCTCGCCAAATGGGCCGCCGTTGGTCATGATTGAAATCAAATCAAATGATCGCAGCGCCCCAATCACGGTCACAACAAACGCGATGAATGTCGCAGGTTTCAGTTGTGGAATGATCACATACCACAACATGCGCCATCCCTTTGCACCATCCAGACGCGCGGCCTCGACCTGTTCTGGATCAACGGCGTTTAGCCCCGTTAGATACAAAATCATGCAATATGCAGTTTGAGGCCATAACCCCGCCGCGATAATACCATATGTGACATATCTTGGATCGCCCAGCACATTGATCGGCCCAAACCCGAACCAGCCGATAAACGTGTTTAACAATCCAAATGTTGGATCGTAAAACCACGTAAACACCAAACCAACCACCACTTGTGAAATCACAAATGGGAAAAAGAATAAGGATTTGTATAAACGTATGCCCGTGACCGTTTGGTTCAAAAACAATGCAATAAACAACCCCGCAGGAATTGCTAATAAATACAACGCCAACCAAATCAGGTTATTGCGCAAAGATGTATAAAACGCAGGGTCATGCCACAATTCACGGTAGTTTTCAAAACCGACCGATGTGCCCTGCCCCAATCCATCCCAATCAAGGGTCGAAATATAAAAGCTCTGAAATACGGGTAAAATGACGTAAAACAAAAACATCAAAATGCCGGGGATCAGAAACAACCAAGGTGTCAGCGCAATTTCATTGCGTTTATACCAAGAACGATTTGCTTGTTCTGTTTGCGTGGCCATTGGCATCCTCAAAATACTGCCCCTAAAAGGGTGAATTTGGCGGGCGCTTTACACGCCCACCAGAGGTACATTTTATTTATAGATACGTTTCGCTGCCGCATCCAAACGTGTCAAAATGGCATCAAGATTATCAGGGCGCACCATGAATTCTTGGAAACCTTCCATGCCAACCTTGGCCATTTCCGCAGGCGCGTCACGGTCAAAGAATTGCGCAAGCGCATAAGCGCCATTCAGCATTTCAAACCCTTGGGATACAAATTTATCATCCGCATTCACCGATGATTTATTGTTCACAGGTAACTGACCCAATTTGGCGTTGATTTCCGTTTGAACATCCGCTGATGCAACGTATTGCAAGAACGCTTTAGCGTTTGCTTTGTTTTTCGCATTGGATGGAATGTGCAATGTGTCTGTTGGCGCTTCTTCGGCCATTGGCACACCTTCAACGATCATTGGGAATTGATAGAAATCCAATTGATCGTCGGTAACACCTGCATCTTTGATCGCATCAACAGCAAAGTTACCCATCAAATATGCCGCGGCTTCGCCTTTGGCCATGAATGGGATTGCTTCTTGCCAGCTATATGCAGTGTGGTTGTCGATGAACGCACC
This sequence comes from Paramylibacter ulvae, assembly GCF_014652655.1. GTDB lineage: Bacteria > Pseudomonadota > Alphaproteobacteria > Rhodobacterales > Rhodobacteraceae > Amylibacter > Amylibacter ulvae. Next base: position 788,546 of record NZ_BMZF01000001.1, on the reverse strand, counting down.
CATGTCGATCAGCTCGCGCCAATTTGCGAATGTTTGCTTCACGCGGTCATCTGTCCATGCAACACGTCCAGCGGTTAAATCCATGTGGAATTCATAACCGTTTGTGCGCATGTTCAAATAATCAAACCAACCCGCAGCAGTCCAAAGGAATTTCGTGCCAATGGTGTAACATTTGCGACCAGAATCCAAAACTGCCTGACAGTTTGATTTCATTTCTTCAAATGTTTTTGGTTCGGTCAGACCCAATTCGTTGTAGATATCCGCACGATAATAAACACCCCATTGGTAGTATGAATAAGGTACACCCCATTGTTTGCCATCAATGGTCATCGCCGCCTTGGTTGATGCAAGGTTTTCACCCAATTCACCTTCCCAAAGATCAGATACATCTTCGAACAAACCAGGCTGCACATATGGCAACATACGGTTGCCCGCATACCATGTTGCAACGTCTGGTGCATTCGCGGTCAAAAAGTTGCGGATCTGTGTTTTATATGCTTCGCGATCGATAATCGTTGTTTCAATTTTCAGATCAGGGTTCATACCCTGAAATTCCGCGATCATTGTTTCAAACGTTTCGCGCGGCGCTGGGTTTGATGTATCAAGGAAGATTTTCAAATCCCCTGACAGCCCGTCTGCAAACGCAAAAGAAGTGGTTGCCGTAACGGCAGCGAGCGCCGCAATGGACGCCTTTGTGATGGAACGCATGTGAATCCTCCCTGGTGCTTCCAAATAAAACAAGTTCCACTATGTGAAACTTAGTTTTGATTATTGATACTTAAGCGCGACTCGCCTATGCTTGTCAAGAATTTAGATGAAATCTGTTCACGGCGAGGAGGCCAAACAGATAAAATTCTAAACGACGCGGGAGGATAAATATGGCGCAACGTGACGGCGACGGAACGATTGGCAAAGCCCTTAGTGTTATGGACCAAGTGGCCAATTTCGGCCGCCCTGTTAAATTTTCGGAATTGCTGGACGGGTCAGAATTTCCAAAGGCAACTTTGTTTCGTTATGTGCAGGCGCTGACGAATCAACGCATGTTGCGTTTTGACCCTGATCGCAACACATATGCACCCGGTGCACGCCTCATGCGTCTGGCACATGCAGCGTGGGAACAAAGTTCGCTCGCGCCCATTGCGCGCCCACATATTGATCGATTGAGCGAAATCGTCGGCGAAACTGTGCATCTGGCACAGCTTGATAATGCACAAGTGTTATACGTCGACAAACGCAACGCCACACAACCCATCGCCATGTTTTCAGAAGCAGGCAAAGTTGGCCCCGCCTATTGCACAGGTGTGGGCAAAGCGATGCTGGCATTTTTGGACGAGGACACATTGTCAAGCGTGATCGCTCAACAATCATTTCACCAATTTACGCCTTCTACATTGAAAAACGAAACGGAATTGCGTGCCGAACTGGCTGAAATTCGCGCCAATGGATATGGGTTCGATCGCGAAGAACACGAACCCAGCATCATCTGTGTGGCCATGCCGATTTTAACACCTCGCGGGCGCATCTTGGGCGCGCTATCAGTGACCAGTTCAACCACCCGCACCAATTTGGCTGCGATGGAAAAGCTGGTTCCAGAATTATCAAAAACCAGCCAAGCCATCGCCGCAGAGGCGCAAGATTGGCGTTTTCCAGATATCAACAAATCACAAACGATGGGGGCATAGCATGTCAGGCGTCACACTGAATAAAGCGATTAAAAAATACGGCGATGTACAGGTTATCCACGGTATCGACCTTGAAATCGATCATGGCGAGTTTTGTGTTTTCGTGGGGCCATCGGGCTGTGGCAAATCCACGTTACTGCGCATGATCGCGGGACTAGAGGATACAACAGATGGTCAAATCAATATTGGTGATCGGGATGTCACCACGATGGATCCCGCGCAACGCGGCGTGTCAATGGTGTTTCAAACATATGCGCTCTATCCGCATATGACCGTGAAACAAAACATGGGGTTTGGTTTGAAAATGAACGGTCACCCCAAATCCGTTATCGAAGAAAAGGTCGCAGAGGCCAGCCGCATTTTAAAACTTGATGAATATCTGTCGCGCAAACCTGCCGCCCTTTCAGGTGGTCAACGCCAACGTGTTTCCATTGGCCGCGCCATTGTGCGTGGCCCCGAAGTTTTCTTGTTCGACGAACCGCTTTCAAATCTGGACGCCGAATTGCGTGTGGAGATGCGCGTGGAAATCGCGCGACTGCACCGCGAAATCGGCGCCACGATGATTTACGTAACGCATGATCAGGTCGAGGCGATGACACTGGCCGATAAAATCGTGGTTCTGCGCGCAGGTGTTGTTGAACAGGTTGGCGCACCAATGGATCTATACCGAGACCCTGACAATAAATTCGTGGCGGGTTTCATCGGATCACCCGCAATGAATTTCGTGACGGCCACCGCGCAAAAAACCACAGTGGAAATTGGCGCAACGGGCACAAAGTTAAAACATAAGTTGCCGTCACCCTATCATGGGCGCGAAATCACATTGGGGTTGCGTCCTGAATTTATCACCATCGACCCCAAGGGCGATGCATTCACCGTTGAAATATCAGAAAGCTTGGGCGGTGTTTCATATGTACACCTACGTGCCGATAATGGTGACAAGCTGATTGCGGAACAACGCGGCGATGTACGTTCAAACGAAGGTGATCGTGTGGGAATATCGTTTGAACCCGAAACGGTGATGTATTTCGATGCTGATAGTGAGGCGCGCATCCGCATCTAACTATTTTCAATACACGCCCGATTTTCGGCGCATCGCAGCGTTGAAATATGTACATTGGGCATATGTTATACGAACGCTTAAACCCAGACACACTTTATACAGCCCTTGTTGCACGCGACCCAGCATATGAAGGCCGCGCCTTTGTTGGCGTGACATCCACTGGCATATTTTGCCGCCTAACCTGCCCTGCGCGAAAACCGTTACGCAAGAATTGCCAATTTTATGAAACGGTTGGCCAGTGCATGGACGCAGGATTTCGCGCATGTAAACGATGCCACCCAATGACCCCAATGGCGGATGCCGATCCAGCGATTATTGCCTTGATGGGTGCGCTTGATAAACGTCCGCAATACCGCTGGACCGAATCCGATATCGCGCGCATGGGGTTTGATCCATCAACGGTGCGCCGAGCGTTCAAACGCAACTATGGTCAGACATTTTTGGAAATGGCGCGTCAACGCCGATTGAGCGAAGGGTTCACAACCATCGCCGATGGCGGGCGGATCATTGATGCACAAATCGATGCGGGATTTGAATCCGCCAGCGCATTTCGCACAGCCTTCGCCAAACTGATGGGCAAACCACCCGCAAGCTTTGCCAAGAATGCTATGCTCAAGGCCGATTGGATCAACACCCCACTTGGGCCAATGATCGCGGTATCCTGTTCCAAGTTACTTCACCTGTTGGAATTCATTGATCGCAAAGCGTTGCCAAAGGAATTGGAGAAGCTATCCAAACACGTACGGGGCGATGTCGGCATTGGCACAATGGAACCCACTCAACAAATTCGCGCAGAATTATCTGAATTTTTCGCAGGTGCACGTGGCGAATTTCAAACCCCGATGGCCATGCATGGTACACCATTTACGCGAGATGTGTGGAACGCATTGCGAAACATTCCTGCGGGTGAAACCCGTAGCTATTCCCAAATTGCACAAGCCATCGGCGCACCAAATGCCGTGCGAGCGGTTGCGCGTGCAAACGGAGCAAACCAAATTGCACTGGCGATCCCATGCCACCGCGTGATCGGTGCGGATGGATCGCTCACAGGATACGGCGGCGGGTTGTGGCGCAAACAACGTTTAATCGAAATTGAATCGCAGTTTCGCCGATAGCATATCGCGCCAATGTTGATCCATTCGGAAAATCCCTCCGAATATAAGAGCGTATTTCTCAGCAAAAAGGCGAGCAACAAATGTGCTCGCCAATTTATTTTCTTTGGCAAAGATGATTTATAAAATCAAACGGTACCGCCTAGGCTGCCTTCTAGGGCGACCATTTCCTGCCCCCCCGCCATCATATCCTGAAGCTCTTCTGGTGTGATTTCACCGCGCACAGCCGTGCCCAGAGTTTTACCACGGTTCAACACCGTAAATCGATCTCCTACCGCCAAGGCATGGCGCACGTTATGCGTGATGAAAACCACCGAAACGCCTTGTTTACGCACCTTATCAATCGTCGCCAAAACATTGGCAGTTTGGCGCACACCAAGTGCGGAGGTTGGCTCATCTAGGATCAAAACCTTAGCGCCAAAATGCACTGCGCGCGCAATGGCAACTGTTTGGCGTTCACCACCAGACAATGTACCCACCGCTTGATCAGGCCCGCGCAGGTTGATGCCCATTTTGCGCATTTCTTCCATTGTCACCTGATTAGCATAATCATGATCGAACAATTTCATCGGCCCAAACCGGCGTTCTGGTTCATTCCCCATGAAAAAATTACGGCTCACAGACATGAGCGGGATCATTGCCAAATGTTGGTGCACCGTCGCAATCCCCGCCTCGATCGCATCGCGCGGATTTTCAAAATGCATTGGTTTGCCTTCGAAAAAGATTTCACCTTGGGTAGGTTTGTGCACACCTGACATGGTTTTAATGAATGTGGATTTCCCAGCACCATTATCCCCAAGCAAGCAATGGCATTCACCAGGGTGAATTTCCACTGACACGCCAGCCAGCGCAATCACGCGACCAAAATGTTTTTCGATATTCTTCATTTCGATAATGGGTGTTTGTTGCGTATTCATATTAACGCTCCCCTGTAATGATGCGACGGATATAGGTGTTTAAAATCACCGCGAACAATAGGATTACCCCCAAGAACACGCGGAAAAGCGAGCTTTCAACACCGGCGAAGAACAAACCTTGTTGGACAACACCAAAGATAAGCGCACCAAGTGCGGCCCCCAAAACCGATCCATAACCACCAGTTAATAGCGCACCACCAATGACCACTGCGATGATTGCTTCGAATTCCTTGAGCAATCCGCGATCTGCACCCGCAGATCCAAATTCCATCACCTGACATACAGCGAAAACCGTTGCACAAAATGCAGAGAACATGAACATCATGATTTTCACGCGGCTCACAGGCACACCGGAATTTCGTGCAGCTTCTGCATCGCCTCCAGCGGCGAAAATCCAATTCCCGAATTTGGTTTTGGTCAGCAGAATATGACCAAAGATAACCAATCCAATTGCCCAAATGATAAGCATTGGGATACCATCAACCACAGGTTCGCCAATACGCGACCCGCGTTCAAACGTTGCGATAGCCCCTATATCACCAAGCCAAGTGAACAATCCTCCAAATATTTTACCACCAAACATGCCAGCCAGCCAATCACCTTCGGAGGCATCTTTGATACCGCCAATAATGGTTTTGCGTTCAATCACTTGTGGTAGAAAAATGGTAAAACCACGCAAAATAAACAAAAATGCCAATGTAACGATAAAGCTGGGCAATCCCGTGCGGATGACGATCCACCCATTCAGCCCGCCAATTGCAATACAGATGATGAATGTCATAAATATCGACATCCACGCAGGCCATCCAAGTGTGACTGTGAAAATCGCAATGATCATGCCCGCAAAACCAATCATCGATCCAACGGATAGATCAAACTCACCTGCAATCATCAATAAACATGCGCCAACCGCAATGATCATGAATTGTGCTGAAACAATTGACCAATTCATCACGCCCTGGCTGTTAAACATTCCACTGTCAAAGGCGAACAATAAAAAGAACGTAAATACGGCCATTGTTCCGACGATACCGCCTAGTTCGGGGCGGATCAGCGCCTTGCGAAAGGATGAAATATCCTTGACGCGTTCATCGGATTGCTCCGCGGGTGGGATAGCTTGTGCCATGCGACACCTCCATTAGCTGAAAAATTTGGAAAGAATTTGAAGGGCGCTGTCGTAACAGCGCCCTTCGGGAGATGCTTAGCGATATTCGCCAGCAAACTCTTCAATTTTGCCAAGTCCGTCCGCGGTTACAAAACCCGGGCCAGAGTTGATATTGTTACCTGGCAAAACCCCATAACGGTGGTAATTGGTCATCACAACAACAGGTAGATAGGCCTGTAAAAATGGTTGCTGGTCGATACCCCATTGAATGACACCGGATTTGATCCCTTTGACGATTTCACCGCCCAGATCAAATGTACCAAAATAGATGTCACCAGCCATGCCGTTCTCTTCAAGTGCCAACAATGTTGGGTCAGCAGAGGTCGGGCCCAATGTCAAAACAGCGTCCGTTTCTGGATTCGCTGACAGATAAGCCAACACACGGTTTTTAATTTCTGCGGGATCCTGACCCGCATCAATCATTTGATCGCCCAGATCAATACCCAAGCCATCAGCAAAACCCTGACAACGTTCTTGGGATGAGGGTTGAACGATATAGTGGTTCACACACAAAAATGACCCAATTCCATCACCCTTGGCGCGCAAACCAGCGGCATAACCCGCGTCATATTCAGGTTGGCCGACATACATCAACGCACCCAATTCACGCGCTTTTTCTGGATCGCCTGTGTTCATGATGATCACATCAACACCGCTATCAATCGCCGATTGAATCGGACCGGACAAAATATCAGCGTCCGCAAGTGTAGTGATAATACCATTGGGGCCTGATGCAGATGCCTGTTCAATGATGCGTGCCATATCCGCAAGGTCACCTGTTGGTGGATTGCGATACTCAACCTCAACACCCATTTGCTCTCCCGCAAGTGCGATGCCGTTTTTGATGGTGTTCCACCAGCTATCGCTATCTGGTGCGTGGCTTACCAAAATATACTTTTCCCCATCAGCGGACGCAACGGACGCCCCCATCAAAGGTGCCGCAACTACCGTTGCCGCCAAAACAAGATTCTTAACTAATGAAGTCATGATTTCCTCCCAGCTTCATTCTTTCAAGCATTTGAACGGGTACTTTCCCGTCCTCGCGACTCAAACTAAAACACAGTTGCGCTCGTTTTGCAACCGGTTGCAAAAAAAGCTCGAAACTTTCATGGTGTGACAATTGATAAAACAATTTAAAAGAATACATGTGATCGATACAAAACCGAGGGATCAAATGGCGGCAACGCTCAAAGATGTAGCACTACGCGCGGGCGTTTCACGCTCTGCCGTGTCGCGCACGTTTACAGATGGCGCCTCTGTTTCCGATCGCATGCGGCGCAAAGTTGAAAAGGCTGCGCAGGAATTGGGATATAGTCCCAATGCGCTTGCCTCTTCGCTCACCACTGGGCGCACAAAATTGATTGGGTTGGTTTCAAACAACTTTCACAATCCCATTTTTTTAGAGGTTTTCGATCTGTTTACCCGCGGCCTTCAGGATCGGGGACTACGTCCATTATTGGTCAATTTGTCCGATGAAACCGATCCCAAACATTCGGTGCAAATGTTGCGCCAATATTCGGTTGATGGGGTAATTGTGGCATCTTCCACCCTGCCGCCTGGTTTTGCCAAAGCATTTCGTGATGCTGGCGTTCCCGTTGTTCATTCATTCGGGCGATATTCTGCGGCACCCCAAGTGCATGTTGTGGGCATCGACAACAAAGAGGCCGGCCGGACCGCAGCGCGGGTTTTGATTGATCGCGGCTATACCCATGTTGGGTTTATGGGCGGACCCGATACAGCAACATCAACCCAAGATCGATATACTGGCTTCATGAGCGAAGTCGCTGCGCACTCAAAGATCAAAGCGCAATACTCATTCGCAAGCACGTATTCATTTGATGCGGGGCGGCGCGAAATGTTGCGCCTGTTAAAAGAAAAACCAGCACAGGCATATTTTTGCGGTGATGACGTTTTATCGATTGGTGCACTATCAGCCATTGCGGATAGTGGACTAAACTGTCCTGCGGATATCGGCATTATCGGACTTAATGATATGGAAATGTCGCGATGGGAAAACATCAATCTGACGACCATTCACCAACCCATTCGCCAGATCGTGACATCATCCGTTGAATTGATGGTAGCGATATTGGACGAACCTAATAGATTCCCAGAAGCGCGTATTTTTTCTTGTTCACTTGTGGAACGCGGCACTTTGCGCCCATCAAACAAAACACCCGAAAACGAATAAGGGGCGCAATCGCCCCCTATATTATTATCGAAACATGGGTGGGCGGGCATCTTTCCATGCGCCGTCTTCCTTGGCCGAGGCCACTGCCGTATGCACCGCTGCCATGGAACGCAACCCATCCTCTGCCGTGGGTAAACCATCGCGGGCATCCCCGCCAATCGCATCGGCCAAATCACAATAGATATTTGCAACGGCCAAAGGAAACCCTTCGGGATGAGCGATGGCCACACGGGACAAACGTTGTGCATCTTCGTGCAATCCGCCCTCGCCCTTTTCAACGATTTGTGTGCGTCCACCGGTGGGTGTGTAAATCAATTGATTTGGCTGTTCCGAAGTCCAGCGCAAACCACCCGTTTCGCCAAACACTTGGATATCAAAACCATGTTGGCGCCCTATGGCAACCGATGATGTCCACAATCGCCCCACAGTCCCGCCCGACATGCGAAAATTCACCATCGCATCGTCTTCCAATGTGCGGCTGGCGATAGTTGATGCAAAATCTGCCGACAGGCGTTCAACGTTATCGTCGCAAATGAAACTGGCCATGTGTAATGCGTGAATTCCACAATCGGCAAATTGCCCAGAAACTCCGGCCATTGCAGGATCATAGCGCCAACGAACACGCGGATTATCCGCATCCGTCGCATCACCGTGATGACCGTGGCTAAAATTAGTGACCACCAAGCGCACTTTGCCAAGTTCATCTGCGCGCACCATTGCACGCGCTTGGCGCACCATTGGATAGGCTGAATAACAATAATTCACCGTGCAAATTTTTCCGGTCTTCTGCGCGATACGTACGATCTCTTCGCCCTCTTCGACGCTCATCGTCATTGGCTTTTCGCACAACACGTTAAAGCCTGCTTCGAGAAAAGATTTGGTAATTTCAAAATGCGTTGCATTGGGCGTGGCGATTGTTACCAAATCGATCCGATCGTCGCGTTCCTTTTCTCCCGCTAACATTTCAGTCCAATCGCCATATGCGCGATCTGATGCAATTCCCAACTGCTCGGCATATTCTTTGCCCACCTCAGGGCGATGGTCCAATGCACCCGCTACAAATTCAAAACGACCATCTGCCAATGCGCCAAGGCGGTGTGCTGGGCCAATTTGGCTCCCTTCGCCACCACCGATCATTCCCCATTTCAATTTTGTCATGATTTGCTCTTTCTAGTTAAAGCCAATTGATTCTAGATATTCACGATTTGCGCGTGCGTCCGCTTCTGGCGCAACATCCAATAGCGGATCGCAATCCTGTTCCACGGTGCACCATCCCTTGAACTCTGAGTCCAACAAGATTTGGCGCACAGCCGGAAAATCAACATCACCCTCGCCAAGATTGCAAAAAATACCTTGTCCGCAGGCATCGTAAAATCCGGTGCGATTTGCAATCACATCATTTTTCACTTTTGGATCTATATCTTTGAAATGCATGTATGAAATGCGATCAACATGACGTTTCATGAATGCAACAGGATCGAAACCTGCATATGAATGATGGCCTGTATCAAAACAGATTTTTAATATGTTTTCGTCAACCTCATCCAACAGGCGTTCCAGCTCTGGCTCAAAATCCATGAAGCCTGCTGCATGGGCGTGAATGCCAACTGTTAGGCCATATTCCTCCGTTCCGATACGCGCGGATTCCGCGATACGATCGCGGTATGCACTCCATTCACCCGCATCCATTTGTTCGGCTTCGGTGGCACGCCCAGCCGTTGGGGCGCGACGCTCTGAAATTGAATCAATCAACACCATGTGTTGCGCGCCGTGGGCGGCCAATGCACGCGCGGTGCGATGTGTGGCATCCAACACATCATCCCACGCATCTGGGTCGTGATACGCACGAAATACAACACCCCCAATCAACGAAAGACCATTTTGCGATAACGCATCAGACAGCATCGCAGGGTCCTCTGGCATATATCCTACAGGGCCCAATTCGATTCCCTTGTATCCTGCATTTGCGCATTGTTTTAACACGCTTTGCCAATCTGGATTTCGCGCATCTTGTGCAAATTCTACGCCCCATGAGCATGGCGCATTACCAATTCTGATTGTCATTTCTTGTCTCCGATTAATCGAAATCTTTGATTTCTTTCCAACTGCCTGATTGTGCCGATGCCAATGTTGCGGCAACGATCCGGTTAACTTCGTGTCCGTCGCGAAACGTGGGCCAAATCATTTCGCCCGTTTCAATGGCACGCAAAAAATCGCGTGCTTCGATGATGATTTGATCTTGGTACCCTGTGCCATGCCCTGGGCCTTGGCAAAATGGTGCGTAATCTGGATGCGCTGGACCCGTAAGGATTTTGCGAAATCCGCGCTCTGATTCTGGCCCATCCATCCGATATAGCCAAAGCGCGTTTTGATCCTCTTGATCAAAACGAATTGCCCCCTTGGTACCCGTGATTTCATAGGCATAACCCATTTTGCGCCCTGTCGCGATGCGTGAAAAATACATCTGCCCCATCGCGCCATTGTCAAATCGACACATCATTTGGGCATGATCATCATTGTCGACATCCCCACCTGGGCGGGATTTGTGAACGGTTTCGTATTCTCCCATCACGCGTGCAATCGGGCCCATTAATGCAAGTGCGGCATTAATCATATGGGGTGCTAAATCACCCATCGTGCCGTTCGCCATTCCCGATGTGCGCCATGTTGCTGGCTCTTGCGGATTGGCGTAAAAATCTTCGGTGTGTTCGCCGCGAAACCAAGTGATATCACCAATTTCACCCTTTGCGATTAGATCGCGCGCGAACTGGCTTGCGGGGGTTCGAATGTAATTAAACCCGACCATGTTTATCACATTTGCCGCCTGTGCCGCATCTGCCATTGCCGCGCTATCCCCAAGTGATGCACCCAATGGTTTTTCGCAAAACACAGGCTTGCCCAATGCAATTGCCGCCAGTGCAATTTCGCGGTGGGTTTTTTGGGGGGTTGCGATAACGATTGCATCAACCTTTGGGTTGCCGACCAATTCGCGCCATTCATGTGTGGCGGTCGCAAACCCAAAATCGGCACGATAACGTTCGGCACTTTCTTTGGTTGATGCACAAATCATTTCCAAACGCGGACGCAGCGCGGTTTGAAAAACCGCACCAACAGAAGACATCGCAACCGCATGTGCCTTGCCCATATACCCCCCGCCAAGGATGCCAATACCTATCTGTTTCACCTGCAAGCTCCACTTTTTTTGAAATACAAATTGCAACCGGTTGCAAAATAAGTATCGTGGGAAACGAAATCTAGCAAGTCGCATTCGACAGGATTCGGCAAGAAATGAAAAAAATTATCAAAGGGCGTTGGCTAAAATGACCAAAATCAACACTGTAACCCTGACAACTGCGCAGGCGATTATCCGTTGGCTTGCGAATCAATATATCGAAATTGATGGGGCCGAAATGCGTTTGTGTGGCGGTGGGTTTGGTATTTTTGGCCACGGTAATGTCACCTGTTTGGGCGAAGCATTGAATAACGTGCACGCCGAATTGCCGTTATATCGCGGCCAAAATGAACAAAGCATGGGATTCGCCGCGGCAGGTTATGCCAAACAATGGCTGCGCCAGCGGTTTATGTTTTGCACCGCAAGTGCCGGGCCAGGCACGGCAAATTTGCTCACGGCCGCTGGATTGGCGCACGCAAACCGATTGCCGATGCTGATGCTTTGTGGTGATACGTTTATCACTCGTTTACCCGACCCAGTGTTGCAACAAATGGAAAATTACAACGATCCGACATTTGGCGTGAACGATGCGTTCAAACCTGTAAGCCGTTATTGGGATCGCATTTGCCATCCTGCTCAGGTGATACAATCCCTGCCAGCAGCAATTGCCACGATGCTAGACCCAGCGGATTGCGGCCCTGCGTTTATCGGCCTGCCACAGGATGTTCAGGGCTGGACATATGATTATCCTGAAAAATTCTTTGACAAAAAAGTTCATCGCATTCGCCGTCAAACGCCAGATAGCTCAGAAATCAGAGATGCGATTGAAATATTGCGCAGCGCCAAACGCCCGATGATAATCGCAGGTGGTGGCGTGCAATATTCACGCGCGGTTGATGAATTGACTACATTCGCCCACACCCACCAAATACCAGTCGTTGAAACAATTGCAGGGCGTGCAAATATGATTGCAACCGATCCGCTCAATATCGGACCAATCGGCGTGACTGGGTCCAACAGCGCCAATGAAATCGCACAACAGGCAGATGTCATTCTTGCCGTTGGTACACGATTACAAGATTTCACCACCGGTTCATGGACCGCATTTGATCAAGATGCGCAAATCATTGCCATCAATGCCGCACGCCATGATGCGGGTAAACATATGTCCTTGCCCGTGGTTGGGGATGCAAAATTATCCCTACAGGAATTATCACGATCACTATCCTATTCCGCGCCGGATGGCTGGGTAGAACTCGCGCAACAAGAGCGCAGTAAATGGGATGCTTATGTTGCGGATAACGTATCAATTGGCAATCGCCCCAATTCATATGCTCAGGCCATTGGCGTGGTGAATGATCTGTGTGATCCACGCGATCGCGTTGTCGCCGCTGCTGGTGGTTTGCCCGCCGAAGTCACCGCCAACTGGCGCACCCTTGATATTGGTACGGTTGATGTTGAATTTGGGTTCTCCTGCATGGGGTATGAAATTGCGGGCGCTTGGGGGGCGCGCATCGCGCAAACCGAACAAGAACCAGACAAAGATACGGTCACATTTTGTGGGGATGGGTCATATATGATGCTGAACTCGGACATCTATTCTTCTGTCCTGTCAGATAAAAAACTGATCGTATTGGTTTTGGATAACGGTGGATTTGCCGTGATCAACAAATTGCAAAACAACACAGGCAACGACAGTTTTAATAATCTGCTGGCGGATTGCCCTACGATACCAAATGCCTTTGGTGTGGATTTTGTTGCCCACGCCACCTCTATGGGGGCGAACGCGGAAAAGGTTTCCAACCCAACCGAACTTGGCGATGCATTTTCGCGCGCCAAAGCATCTGACAAAACCTATGTCATTGTGATGGATGTAGACCCATATGAGGGTTGGACAGGCGAAGGCCACGCATGGTGGGAGGTCGGAACACCCCATATCACAGATAATGAAAACGTACGCCAAGCCCATGTTGATTGGGAATCATCGCGCCACAAACAGCGTCGGGGGGTGTGATGGATCATCTTATCAAAGGAATTAGTAAAGGAAATTTCGCGGTGTTTGGACGCGCGGGAATGGATATGTTTGCCGACCCACCCGGCACCAAAGCAGAGCTGGCCGAAAATTTTCGCGCCGATCTGGGGGGATCATCCGCCAATATCTGTGTGGGCTTATGCAAATTGGGCATGCAATCTGCGCTGATCACATCCGTAAGCGATGATAATGTCGGGCGTTTTTGCACAAACAAGTTACAGCATTACGGTGTGGATGCACAATATGTCACCGTTTTGGGCGGTGAATTCCGCGTTTCCTTGGCCGTGTACGAAAGCACGATGGATGATTTTCAACTGTGCATCTATCGCAACAATGCCGTTGATTTTCAGGTCAGCAATGATGACGTGGATCGCGTGGATTACACGCCGTTTGGCGCGTTGATCACGGCGGGCACCGTATTCGCGGCAGAACCGTCACGTGGATCAACCTTTCGCGCATTTGAAAATGCCCGCAAGGCGGGACTGCCCATTATTTTTGATATTGATTACCGCCCCTACAGCTGGCCATCGCCCCAAGTGGCCGCAGATGTGTTATCGCGCGCGGGCGACGAAAGCGATCTAATCGTTGGCAATGACGAAGAATTCGGTTTCATGGCGGGGAGCATCGACAAGGGGCTGGATAAGGCGCGCGAATTGGCCGCGCAGGGTAAAATGGTAATCTATAAAATGGGCCAAGAAGGCGCGATTACCTTGTATGATGGGCAAGAAATTCGCACAGGAATTTACCCTGTCACCGCCATAAAACCCAATGGCGCAGGTGACAGTTTTATGGCCGGATTATTGGCATCAATCGCAACCGGCCATGATTTGCGCACCGCGGTTGAGCGCGGCTCGGCCTGTGCATCAATCGTTGTATCCAATCCAGGTTGCGCGGGCGCAATGCCCAGCACCAAACAGCTTAATTCATTTTTGGCCACACATTCAGGCCCAACAAAAACTTAACAAAGGAGACGCCGATGCACATCGCGCCCCATGACAACAAAAATAAACCAATTGTAGATACCGATGATAGTTTGGTTCCGCTGAACTATTTCAACATCATCAAGCTCAAGCTGGGCGAGGTTTTTGAATATGCCGTTGCGGGGTATGAAACATGTATCGTTCCCGCCACGGGCAGTATTGACGTTGACGTTGACGGTGCGGTTTTCACCAAGCTTGGCAACCGTACTGGCGATGTTTGGGGCGGCGAACCAGAAGGCGTGTATGTTCCCGTTGGCGCAAAGGTGCGCATCACTTGTTTAACCGACACCACCGAAACATTCATCGCGGGTGCAAAATATGACAAAGTATTGGAACCATTCGATGTGCGCGATGCACAAATCGATTTGGTGCAATACGGTTCGGATGATACGAAAACGCACCGCAAAATTAAACATATCTTGGGTGCAAACCACCACGATAAGGTGGGGCGTTTGTTGGTGTCTGAACTTTACACCGTTGGCCAAGGTGGCTGGTCTGGTTTTCCAAGCCACAAACACGACACAGATCGCATGGGGGATGATGGCGAAATGATCGAAACGCGCCATGATGAAACCTATAATTTCCGCTTCAAGCCTGATTACGGTTCCGGCATACAAATGTTGCAACGCGAAGATAACAAACCAGGCGACGCCTACCACATCATGAACGGCTCCACGATTATGATCGACAAAGGATATCATCCTTGCGCGGTTTTACCCGGATATGAAATGTATTATTTCACAATTTTGGGTGGTCTTAGCCAACGTTCGCTAAAACAATATTTTCAACCAACCCATGCAGCACAGTTGCATACAATCCCGGGTATCATGGATATGGTGGCGAAATTCAAATGAGCATTGCAACACTTTCGGATGTACTTCAGCCCGCGCTTAAAAATGGCTATGCTGTAGCAGGGTTGGTAACTTTAGGCTGGGAAGATATGCGCGCCTATGTCGCCGCAGCAGAGGCCGAAAATGTACCGGTGATTTTACAAGCGGGGCCATCGTGCCGCGAACATACCCCTCTGCCTGTATTGGGAAAAATGTTTCAGCATTTGGCCAGCGGTGCATCTGTTCCCGTGGTCGCACATCTGGATCATGGGTATAGTGCCGATGACTGCCGCATCGCGATTGAAAGTGGATTTACCTCTGTCATGTATGACGGTTCGCGCAAACCCTTGGCACAAAACATCGATGAAACAGCCGCAATCGTAGAAATGGCACATCGCGCGGGCGTATCTTGTGAAGGTGAAATTGGGTTCGTTGGCTATTCTGGTGGCGAAGGTTCGAATGGCACCGATCCAGCAGAGGCCGCGCAATTTGCAAAGTCAACAGGCGTTGATGCAATGGCAATTTCTGTGGGCAATGTCCATTTACAACAAGACAAAGAAGGCGGTTTGGACGAAACACGCATTCGTGCAATCGAGGCGGCGACAACTGTGCCGCTCGTCATTCATGGCGGTTCTGGCGTTCCCGTCGCACAACGCCACGCATTGGCACGCAATTCACGCATTTGTAAATTCAACATCGGCACCCAATTGCGTATGGCATTTGGCCACGCATTGCGCACCGCAGTAAATGCCGATCCTGATCGATTTGATCGTGTTCAAATCCTCAAGGAAACGCATGATCCGTTGGTAGCGGCAACTCGTGAAGTGCTACAAACATTCAAAGGAAATTAAGATGAAAATTGGTTTACTCGGCTGCGGGCGTATTGGTCAGGTTCACGCACGATCCATTGGTCAAATCGATGGTGCTACTGTGGGCGCAGTTGCGGATGCATTTGATGAACCCGCACAGGCATTGGCCAAAAAAACAGGTGCGCCCGCAATGTCAGCGGACGAACTGATCAGCAATGTAGACATTGACGCCGTGGTTATCGGCACGCCAACCGATACACATTATGATCTGATCCACGCGGCATGCGATGCAGGCAAGGCAATTTTTTGCGAAAAACCAGTTGATATGTCGGCCACACGCATTCGCGAATGTATGGATGCGGTCGGTAAATCTGGCGTGGCATTCATGACAGCATTTAACCGCCGTTTTGATCCAAATTTTGCGAATATGCAAAAACGCATCGTGGCAGGGGAAATCGGATCTGTTGAACTGATCACGATTTTATCGCGCGACCCATCCCCACCCCCGATTGGTTATATCAAACAATCTGGCGGCTTGTTTCGTGATATGATGATTCACGATTTGGATATGGCACGCTTTTTGCTCGGCGAAGAGCCCGTCCGCATTTACGCCGTTGGCGCATCATTGGTTGATCCGGAAATTGGCAAGGCCGGCGATGTTGACACCGCGGCCGTAACACTCACCACTGCAAGTGGCAAAATCTGTCAAATCTCAAATTCGCGCCGCGCAACGTACGGATATGACCAACGGATCGAGGTCCACGGTTCTATTGGCATGTTGCGCGCCGAAAATATGTTGGAAAACACAGTTGAAGTGGCCACCTCAAATGGATTTCAACGCGCCCCGGCACAGCATTTTTTCCTTGAACGTTATGAATCGGCCTATCGCGCAGAAATGGCGCATTTCATCGCATCCGTCAAATCGCCTAACGCTGTTACACCCAGCATCCAAGACGGGCTATGCGCCCAAATCTTGGCCGATGCGGCAACGGAATCGCTTCAAATCGGCAAGGCGATTGATTTAACCTCACCCTAGCCGCATTTGCTGTGTCCACATGACGCACAGGTCATGCAACCTTCGATCATGCGCATACCTGGCGTTCCGCAACTGGGGCAGGATTTTCCACCCTGCCCCATAGCAACAACTTTCGCCTCTGGGTCGGATTTCAAATGCTCTCCCTCGCCAGCGATGAAGCCGATTGCGATCATATGAGTTTCGATCACGCCACCAATTGCGCCCAAAATGGATGGAATATATTTGCCCTGCACCCATGCGCCACCGCGCGGATCGAACACGGCCTTAAGCTCTTCGACCACAAAGGATACATCACCACCCCGACGGAACACCGCCGAAATCATCCGTGTCAGCGCAAGCGTCCACGCGTAATGTTCCATGTTTTTGGAATTTACGAACACCTCGAACGGGCGGCGCTGACCATTGGCAATCACATCGTTGATGGTGATATACATCGCATGTTCGGATTCAGGCCATTTCAATTTATATGTATGCCCTTCCAATGATTCAGGGCGATCCAGTGGTTCGGCAAGGTAAACGACCTCCGCACCTGTATCGACCTCTGGCGCTTTTTCGGTGTCTTCTGACACGCTCAACACTGAACCCGTGACATCGTTGGGACGGTAGGTTGTGCAACCCTTACATCCCTGATCCCACGCGGCCATATACACCTCTTTGAAATCATCAAAGCTGATGTCTTCTGGGCAATTGATGGTTTTAGAAATCGAACTGTCGATCCATTTTTGCGCCGCTGCCTGCATACGTACGTGATCCAATGGGGCAAGTGTTTGTGCATTCACAAAATGATCCGGCAATTCGGTATCACCAAATTTTTCACGCCACATTTGAACGGCGTAATCCACGACCTCTTCTTCGGTGCGTGACCCGTCTTTTTGCAAAACTTTGCGGGTATAGGCATAGGCGAACACTGGCTCGATGCCAGATGATACATTGCCTGCATAAAGGCTGATCGTGCCCGTGGGTGCGATGGATGTCAGAAGCGCATTGCGAATGCCCTTTTCGCCAATCGCGGTGCGTACATCATCGTCCATTTCCAACATGGTTTCTGATGCCAAAAATCCTGCTTTGTCGAACAGTGGGAACGCGCCCTTTTCCGCCGCCAAATCAGCGGACGCAAGATACGCTGCGCGTGCAATCGCCTTCATCCATGTTTCGGTTTGTTGTGCGGCCGCTTCTGATCCATAACGCTGGCCAACCATCAACAATGCATCGGCCAATCCTGTTACACCCAAACCGATACGGCGCTTTGCGTATGCCTCGGCGCGTTGCGCATCCAACGGAAAACGCGATGCATCGACCACGTTATCCATCATCCGTACGGCGGTGCGCACCAAATCATCCAATGCGACCAAATCCAAATCGGCATTTGCTTCGAACGGGTTGGCCACAAGGCGCGCCATGTTAATCGACCCGAGCAAACACGCACCATATGGTGGCAAGGGTTGCTCGCCACAAGGGTTGGTGGCGGCAATGGTTTCAGCGTAATGCAGGTTGTTTTTCTGATTAATACGATCAATGAAAATCACACCGGGTTCAGCATAATCATATGTGCCTTGCATGATTTTATTCCACAAATCACGCGCTTGAACTGTTTGATAAACCTTGCCATCAAACACCAATTCCCATGGGCCGTCGGCCTTGACTGCCTCCATGAATGGATCGGTGACCAGAACCGACAAGTTAAACATGCGTAAACGCGCGGCATCCTGTTTTGCCGCAATGAATTGTTCAATATCTGGATGATCACAACGCATGGTCGCCATCATTGCTCCACGGCGCGAACCAGCGGACATGATCGTACGACACATCGCATCCCATACATCCATAAATGACAATGGGCCAGATGCATCGGCGGCCACGCCTTTTACATCTGCGCCTTTGGGGCGAATGGTGGAAAAATCATACCCAATACCGCCACCTTGCTGCATTGTGAGTGCGGCCTCTTTGAGCATTTCAAAAATACCGCCCATGTCATCGGGAATCGTACCCATGACAAAACAATTGAACAATGTGACCGAACGCTGTGTCCCCGCACCCGCCAAAATACGCCCTGCTGGCAGGAATTTAAAATCCTCTAGCGCAGAATAAAATTTGTTTTCCCACGCGTCAGGCGTGGTTTCAACACGCGCCAAATCACGTGCAACGCGGCGCCAGCTATCCTCTACACTGCCATCAATGGGGGTTTGTTCCGCATCCTTGAAACGGTATTTCATATCCCAGATTTGTTCGGCGATAGGTGCGGAAAAGCGGCTCATATATTTGTCTTTCGGTTTTTGATTGGGCAGGAACATAACGTAAACGATTTACATCTGATTTTCTATGTTTATTTTGAACGAATGGATTCTACAATCAACCTTATCAAATTAAGTGTCGGCACCGAAACGCCCGAAACCTTGGCCATTTGGCAAGCATCGCCGCAAGCCCAAGGAAGCGACGGATCACCGCGCCATATCACCCGCATGTGGCCACGGCGCGAGGCCGAGATTTTGAATGGTGGTTCAATCTTTTGGGTGATCAAGGGGTTCATTCAAGCGCGCCAAAAAATCATCCGCTTGGACGAGGTGATCGGCGATGACGGCATTCGCCGCTGTGCAATTGTGTTGGAACCCGAAATCATCCGCACCAGTGCTGTGCAAAAACGCCCCTTCCAAGGTTGGCGATATCTACAGGTTGCAGATTCACCACCCGATTTACCAAAACAACGCGCAGATGATGATGAACTGCCCAAAGATTTGGAAATCGCACTGGCCGATATTGGATTGATTTAACGCTAAACGACCAAATGATTATCAATCAGCCGTGCGCGCCCCAAATACGCTGCGCCAAAAATACGACAGGATTTCAAATCCGCGCGCTCAACTGTTTCCAAACTGACCGCATCGCGACATTCGATATAATCGATCTTTTCGAAACCCAACGACAATAATTTGTCACCCGCAGCTGTGCAAATTTCCGATGCAAATCCACCCGTTGCGATGTCGTATGCGGCCTTTTTCAACACCACATTGAAATGACGTGCAATATCGATTTGCGAATCGGACAAATATCCATTGCGCGATGAAAGTGCCAATCCATATTCATCGCGCACCGTTGGGACACCCGCAATTTCTGTGGCAATATCCAAATCACGCGCCAATCGTCGAATTACTGCCAATTGCTGCCAATCTTTTTCGCCAAAAAATGCCATATCGGCACCCGCTTGATTTAACAGCTTTGTCACTACTTGGCTGACGCCATCAAAATGACCTGGGCGCGTTGCGCCGCATAATACAGTCGTCAGACCATCAACCATAACACGGGTTGAAAACCCATCGGGATACATTTCACGCACCGATGGAATGAACACAGCCTGCCCGCCCGCCGCGCCGATCATTTCGCTATCTTTTGCTTCTGTGCGTGGATAGCTATCCAAATCTTCGCCTTCGCCAAATTGGGTTGGGTTGACAAAAATCGTGGTGATCACGCGATCCGATTTGGACAAAGCATTGCGAACCAGCGTCATATGCCCATCGTGCAAACCACCCATTGTTGGCACCAAACCAATCCGCAATCCTTGCCCGCGCCAATCGGCGACTTGGGCACGCATATCTGCGACGGTGCGAAAAATGGTGGGGGCGGTCATAACGTGATGTCATCCCATTTTACCAGCGTTTGCATTTGCGCGAGTGATGCACGCGCATCATCATCCCAATTCGCAAAACGCGATGCAAATAATGTGGCTTGTGATTTCAGGATTAAACCATCAGCCAGGACCTTCAGATGGTTCGCCTCTAGCGTGGAACCACTGGATGTAATATCGGCAATCGCCTCTGCGGTCAGGTTTTTAACCGTGCCTTCTGTGGCACCTTGGCTGTCGATCAATTGATAATCGGCAACGCCCTTGGATTGCAAAAATCCGCGTACCAAATTGTGATATTTCGTGGCGATGCGTAAACGAAACCCGTGATCCTTGCGAAACTGTGCCGCCACCGCGTCCAAATCTTCCAGACATTCCACGTCGACCCAACCGTTGGGAACGGCGATAATCAGATCAGCAAAGCCAAAACCCATTTCCGCCATAACCGCGACCTTTTCTTGCCATGGCAATAATTTTTCGCGGATCAGATCAAGCCCTGTGACGCCCAGATGAATGCGCCCTGCCGCCAATTCTTTGGGAATTTCCCCTGCGGATAGCAACACCAATTGCACACCACCCACACCCGAAACCTGCCCCGCATATTCGCGATCGGAACCTGTGCGTTCTAACGTGATGCCATGTTTGGCAAACCATGCGATTGTGTCGTCTTGCAGCCGCCCCTTTGACGGCACACCCAGTTTCAACATCACGCAACCCCCAGCAATAAATCAGGGCGGATCACGCCACCCACCGCGGCAATATCGCGACCGTTGCCCAACACGGATGTCAGCGCATCATATCGCCCACCACTGGCGATCACTTGTTCGCCACGTTGAAACCCAAACACAAACCCATCGTAATATTCCATACTGGTCAGGCCATAGCTGCCTTCAAATGCGAGCGTATCAACATCAACCCCATGTTTTGACAATGCTGCCAGACGCGTTTCAAACACCGCTATCGCACCAGCGATTGCAGGCAGATCAGATTGTAATTCATGTAATTTTTTCACGGCTTGTATCGCAGTGCAATCAAGGTTCAAAATGGCTTCGATCACCGCCAGTTCGCCACTTGGTAAACTGGGTTCATTTACATCATTGATCAGGCTTTCGATACGTGCGTGAACCTCTGCCTTGCTACGCAGACCCAAAAATTTTCCGCTCGATTTTATCAGCGTATCAATACCATCGGTCTTCGCCGCTTTGATCAAATCCACACGCGATGCAATTGGCGCTGTTTTCCCGCCGAAACGATCCAGTAATTGGCGAAACCGTGTGGGTCGCCACGAATGGCGCAATAATGCCGCGCGGCGTTTATCACTGGTGGTTAGCCCAGCGATTGCGGCACGCAAAATCCCGATATCACCCGTACCAACGGTTAAATCATCCGGCAAGATTTCACGAAACAATGCGAAGACTTCGGCATCGGCCACGGCGGGGTCGGTGCGATCGAACAATTCGAAACCGACCTGAATAAATTCGCTCGCCTTTTGTGATCCTGCATCCTGTTTGCGCCAGACCGAACCGTTGTAGCAATATCGCGCAGGCTCGGCGCCTTCGGACATATGGCGTTCAACGATTGGAACGGTAAAATCGGGGCGCAACATGCGTTCGCCCAACACCGGGTCTTGGGTGACATAGGCACGCGCACGAATATCTTCGCCGTATAAATCCAACAACGTGTCCGCAGGCAACAACGCATCCGATTCCACATGCAACGCACCCGCATTACGAAATGCGGTTTCTAATGTTGCGGCCTTTTCACGAATGGCGGCGCGATTGTCGTTTAACATCACTCCCACACCACCCCTTCGGCGCGCGCGATCATTTCCCCTTCGGCGCGCGCAATCATTTTGCGCACTTCGTCAACCAGATCGCCGCGTTTGATTTCCATCTGCGCGGGCTGTGCTTTCCATTCTTCGGTGGTTTCGATTTCTGCGGATAATCGCGCACCAAGCGCCAGATCCTTGATCTGAACCACGCCGCGCTCTTTTTCATCGCCACCTTCGATCACGGCAACGGGGCTTTCGCGTTTATCGGCGTATTTCAATTGGTTGCCGAAATTTTTTGGATTGCCCAAATACACTTCGGCGCGGATACCTGCGTTGCGCAGTTCCGATACCATGGCCTGATAATCACCCATGCGATCACGATCCATCACCGTCACCACAACCGGTCCCTTTGATTGCGCATCAATACGACCCTTTTCGCGAAGTGCAGCAAGCAATCTGTCAACACCGATTGACACACCCGTGGCCGGCACTGCCTGTCCAGTGAACCGTTTGACCAAATCGTCATAACGCCCGCCACCCGCAACCGAACCAAACTGGCGCTTGCGGCCCTTTTCATCCAAAATTTCAAAGGTAAGTTCAGCCTCGTAAACGGGCCCAGTGTAATACCCCAGTCCGCGCACAACGGATGGGTCGATGACAATGCGATCTTCGCCGTACCCTTGTGCGGCGCACAGGTTGGCGATTTCTTCAAGCTCATCAACACCTTTGCCACCTTCATCCGAACCCGCGATTGCATCGCGCAGATTAGCGATGGTCTCGACGTTATTTGCACCCTTGGACAGCAAGATTTTCAAAACGATATTGGCCTGTTCCAATTTCAATCCAACACCATCGATTTCAGCACCTGATGCATCGGTACGCCCTGTGGTCAACAATTTGCGCACGCCTTCTTCGCCAACCTTGTCGTATTTATCGACCGTGCGTAAAATGTCATCGCTTGATACGGTCGCGCCCTCACCTGCAAGGCCAAGCGTTTCCAACAAGCCGTTTAACACTTTGCGGTTATTCACACGCACAATATAATCACCGCGCGGGATACCAACGGTTTCCAATGTATCGGATAAAAGCGAACAAATTTCGGCATCTGCGGCCATGCTGGCCGTACCAACCGTATCCGCATCACATTGATAAAACTGGCGATACCGCCCAGGACCTGGTTTTTCATTGCGCCACACTGGACCCGTTGCATAACGACGGTACGGCGTTGGCAGATCATTGCGATTTTGCGCATAAACACGCGCCAATGGTGCGGTCAGATCATAACGTAACGCCATCCATGTGTCGTCTTCGTCTTGCCATGCAAACACACCCTCATTCGGGCGATCCACGTCTGGCAAAAATTTCCCCAGCGCTTCCACCGTTTCAACACCGCTGCTTTCAAGCGCGTCAAAACCATAGCGATGATAAACAGATGTGATCGCATTCAACATGTCATTTCGCTGTGCAACTTCGGCGCCGAAATAATCACGAAAACCCTTGGGCGGGAGCGCCTTTGGGCGTTGAGGTTTCTTTTCTCTGTTTTTGGCCATGGTGGTGGTTCCTTATCTTGGCGCCACGTCTAACGGATTGCACAGAATGGGGCAAGTTGACTTGCGCATATCAACGCATCCGCGTATCAGATTTGCATGGAACCAACACAAGATATCATTGATTTGCAAATCAAACTGTCCGAAGCACAGCGCATGATGGATGAATTGTCCGATATTGTCGCGGATCAGGCCAAGCGTTTGGAAATCGCAGAACGGCGCATTCAAATGTTAATGGAACGCGCAGCAGATGCCGAGGCGCAGGCAATGAATGGCGTGGCCATCGGCGATGCAAAGCCACCCCATTGGTAATTAAATCGGCAATTCGGTCACATCTTTTTCCGATTTCATCACGAAATTCGACAACACATTTTGCACAAAACCACTGCGCAAAAAATTATGGGTTAAGAATTCTTCGTATTCATCCATATCTTTGACACGGATTTTCAAAATGTAATCCGCCGACCCCGATGTTTTGTGACATTCCTGAATTTCGCCGTGTGCATTCACCAAACGCAAAAATCCATTCACGGTTTCCAAGCTATGATCTGCCAGTGAAATATGCGCCAAAACGCAAAGTCCACAATCCAACAACTTGGGGTTAAGGATCGAAACTCGTCGCGCAATCAACCCGCGTTTTTCAAATTCCTGCAATTTGCGCCAAAGCGTGCTTTGGGCGATGCCTGTGCGTTCGCTCAATTGTGCGAGCGATAACGTGGCATCGGATTGTAATTCTCGCAATACCTGCAAATCTTGATCTGAATACTTCATGGATTGACCCAAATTAAAAATATTTCCCACTTTTTAGCAGTATCAGCGAAATTTTGGAAATTATTTCCCACATAACGGCGTAAACTTTCCAATGGGAGGAATACGTCATGAAAAAGAAACCGTCGAAATATGCATCCAAGGAACCGCTCGCCAATGGGCTGTATGACTACACGCCAGAAGAGGATGCAATTTGGGGCGAGCTTTATAATCGCCAGATGGTTTTTTTACGCGGCAAAGCTTGCGCAGAATATTTTGATGGGGCAACCCAACTTGGCCTAACTGCCGATCACGTGCCACAGGTTGGCGAAATTTCTGCGCGGTTGAATAAGATAAGCGATTTTGGCGTCAAAGGTGTTGCCGCCATCATTCCCCCGTCTGAATTTTACGCATTGCTCGCCGATCGCCGCTTTCCCGTGGCGACATTCCTGCGTAGCCGCGAAGATATGGATTACATCGAAGAACCGGATATTTTTCACGAGGTTTTCGGACATTGTCCGTTATTATGCAATAAACCTTACAGCAATTTCTTAGAAAAGATCGGCAAATTGGCGCAATCCTTGGGCAAAGGTTATTCTTGGCATTTGTTCCGCCTGTTTTGGTTCACGGTGGAATTTGGCATGATCCGCACCAATGAAGGTTTGCGCGGTTACGGCGCTGGGATCGTTTCCAGCCCATCAGAGGCAAAATTTGCCTGTTCGGGTGATGCGGTGTACGCAGATGCGGATTTGCGAACAATGCTGCGCACCCCCTATCGGATCGACATTGTTCAACCCAAATATTTCGTGATCGACAGTTTTGAGCAGCTTAACGCATTGTTGGATCAAGATATCGCCGTGATGATTGATCGCGCCAAAGAATTGGGTGATCTGCCTGCATTGTTTGACAGCGCGGCCTAATTTAAAATTCTTCGACGAATTGAACGCCGTTAATATGTTTTAACGCGCCCTTGATTTGCGGGTTCATGGGATATTCACCCTTTAACGCCACTTCGACTTCGCCTGGTAAATCTGCGTGGCTCAATACTAAATGCACAGGACCACGGCCGCGGATGCTTTTATCTCTGGCCACTTCGTTCAACCGCGTTGCCACGCTAAATATCGCGGATTCTTCGTTGACAAAAACCTTAAGCCCCATGGCGGCGGCATCTTGCACAGATACGTCAACAGGCTGCGCTCCACGACATAACAATTTCAATTGATCCGCTTCTAATTTCGCCTCGACCGAAAGCACAACATTTTGCCCTGGCTCCAGATAATCGCGAAACTTTTCAAGCGTATCAGAAAACACCGTCACTTCATAAAGACCTGTTGGATCAGACAGTTGCACAAAGGCAAACCGATTGCCACGTGCAGATTTTCGTTCCTGTTTGGACGCAACAGAGCCCGCAATTTTTGCAACCACACCACCGGCCGTGGCGCGTTGTTCCAATTCCGCCAGTGTTAAAACCTTTTTGCGTTTCAAAGCGGGCAAATAATCATCGAGCGGATGCCCTGACAGATAAAAACCGATGGCCTTGTGTTCCTCTGCCAATCGTTCGGTGGGCAACCAATCATCGGGCATGGGCAGGCGGGGTGCGGGCAAATTTTCGCCCGCATCGCCAAATAATCCTGCTTGTGCGGAATTGCGATCTTCGTGCGTTGCGGCGGAATATCCGACCAGCGCATCAATGGATGCCAACACCTTGCGCCGATTGCGATCCAACATGTCAAATCCGCCTGCACGCGCTAACATTTCCAGCGGGCGTTTACCGACCC
Organism: Paramylibacter ulvae; assembly: GCF_014652655.1. Classification (GTDB taxonomy): domain Bacteria; phylum Pseudomonadota; class Alphaproteobacteria; order Rhodobacterales; family Rhodobacteraceae; genus Amylibacter; species Amylibacter ulvae. Next base: position 762,098 of record NZ_BMZF01000001.1, on the reverse strand, counting down.
GTTTCATGTCAACACGACGTGCAAAATCAAACAGATCAAGGAATGGGCCATCGGCGCGCGCATCGGTGATCAATTTCATCGCCTCCACACCCACGTTTTTCAACCCGCCCAGCGCATATGCAATGCGCCCCTCGGATACCGAAAATTTCGCCTCTGATCGGTTTACACAGGGCGGGATAACCTCGATCCCAAGGCGTTTGATTTCCTGATGGAACACATTCAATTTATCGGTCAGGTGCAAATCACAATTGGCAACAGCGGCCATAAATTCAACGGGGTAATTCGCCTTGAGCCATGCGGTTTGATAGGACACCACCGCATATGCCGCCGCGTGGGATTTGTTAAAACCATAGTTGGCGAATTTATCCAACAGATCCCAAACCTCTTTGGCCTTTTTATCGGGCACACCGTTTTCACCAGCACCCTTCAGGAATTTTGGCTTTTCCTTATCCATTTCCTCTTGGATTTTTTTACCCATCGCACGGCGCAACAAATCCGCACCGCCAAGAGAGTAGCCCGCCATTTCTTGGGCGATTTGCATCACCTGTTCCTGATAAACGATAATGCCTTGGGTTTCGTCCAACAGGTGATCAATACTGGGATGCATTAAATCGCGCTCTGCTTTGCCGTTTTTCACATCACAGAATTTCGGAATATTTTCCATTGGCCCCGGACGATAGAGCGCCACAAGAGCAACAATGTCTTCAACGCAAGTGGGTTTCATACGCCGAAGCGCATCCATCATCCCCGTTGATTCCACCTGAAACACCGCAACGGTTTTCGCAGATGCGTACAGATCGAAAGTTTTCTGATCTTCCAGATCAATCGCACCGATATCAATTTCGATCCCGCGATCTTTTAACAAATCAACAGCACCTTGAATAACCGTCAGGGTTTTCAAACCCAAAAAGTCGAACTTGACCAAGCCTGCCTTTTCCACCCATTTCATATTGAACTGGGTTGCGGGCATATCAGAACGCGGATCTTGGTACAGTGGCACCAATTCATCCAATGGGCGATCACCAATCACCACACCGGCTGCGTGGGTTGATGCGTTGCGCAACAATCCTTCGACCTGTTGAGCATAGGTGAGCAACCGATCAACAACTTCTTCTGCTTTGGCCTCTTCGCGCAAGCGCGGCTCGTCCGCCAATGCTTTGGCAATGCTTACGGGTTTCACTCCCTCGACAGGGATCAGTTTTGATAACCGATCAACTTGACCATAGGGCATTTGTAAAACACGCCCAACATCGCGCACGGCGGCCTTGGACAACAGGCCACCAAAGGTGATGATCTGTGCGACCTTGTCGCGACCATATTTTTCCTGCACATATTGAATCACCTCTTCGCGGCGATCCATGCAAAAGTCGATGTCGAAGTCAGGCATCGACACACGTTCAGGGTTCAAGAACCGCTCGAACAGCAATGAATAGCGCAACGGATCAAGGTCGGTAATCGTAAGCGCATAGGCCACCAATGAACCCGCACCCGAACCACGCCCTGGCCCCACTGGGATATTGTTGTCCTTGGACCATGCGATAAAATCCGCAACGATCAGGAAATAACCGGGGAATCCCATGCCTTCGATAATACCCAATTCGAAATCAAGCCGTTCTTGGTACTCTTCGACCGTTGCCGCATGGGGAATAACGGCCAGGCGTTTTTGCAAACCGTCATTTGCTTGGCGGCGTAATTCTTCGATTTCGTCTTCTGCGAATTTGGGCAGGATCGGATCACGCTTATACGCCTTGAACGCGCAACGCTTGGCAATTTCCACTGTGTTTTGCACGGCCTCTGGCAAATCGGAGAACAGACGCGCCATTTCCTCGGGCGTTTTTAAATAATGCTCTGGCGTTAAAACGCGCCGTCCTTCTTGTTGGTCGACATATGCACCATCCGCGATACAGATCAACGCATCATGCGCCGCATACATATCTCGATTTGGGAAATACACATCATTCGTCGCCACCAGCGGTAAGTTCATAGCATACGCCATTTCAACAAACGCTGGTTCTGTTGCCGCTTCTGCTGTGGTGTGTTTTCCGTTTTCATGGGGATGGCGTTGCAATTCAACATACAAGCGATCAGGGAACATATCCGACAGGCGCATCATCAATGCACGCGCACGATCTGTATTCCCATCTTGTAACAACTGCCCAATGGGGCCCAGCGCACCACCCGTTAAACAAATCAATCCATCCGTATGGTCTGACAATTCATCCAATGTCACATGCGGCAACGCATCACCACTATGTAAGAACAGCGCTGAATTCAGCTTCATCAGGTTGGCGTAGCCTATTTCGTTTTGAGCCAAAAACACCATTGGCAATGCCTTTGGCGGTGGCGCATCGGGGCGTGTCGCCACCGCATATGCAATGTCGACCTGACAGCCGATAATCGGCTGCACCCCACCAGCGGCGGCAATGTCGGAAAATTCCAACGCGGCGAACATGTTGTTCGTGTCCGTGACCGCAATCGCGGGCATGTCCATTTTCTTGCACAAATCGGGCAAGGTTTTAATATGCAGCGCCCCTTCCAACAAGGAATAGGCAGAATGCAATCGGAGGTGGATGAATCGCGGATCGGTATTTGACATAACGCTAAACTAGCCAAGCATTCAGCGAAACGCCACGGTGAAAAGTTTGATTTAGACAACAAAACTGTTTGCAAGATCGCATAGACCTGCGCTAGCGTGGGTATCGCTGCTTAATCTAATGAAAGTCCGATCTTGTCAAAACTACTGCGTCTGAACGGTCTGACCAAAGCCTACCCTGGGGTCATCGCAAATAACGCGGTCAGCTTTGATATTGGCACTGGCGAAATTCACGCGCTGCTGGGTGAAAACGGCGCTGGTAAATCAACATTGGTCAAAATGATCTATGGCTTGGTGAAACCAGATAGCGGCGAAATGGAATTCGCGGGGCAACCATTCGCACCCAGTGAACCACGCGCAGCACGCCAATCGGGTGTGGCGATGGTGTTCCAACATTTTTCCCTGTTCGAAGCATTGAACGTCGCCGAAAACATCGCATTGGGGATGGAAAACCCACCACGTTCAAATATCCTGTCAAAACAAATTCGCGAGGTATCCGCGAAATACGGCCTAACCATTGATCCCGATCGTTTGGTTGGCGATCTGTCCGCAGGCGAACGCCAACGCGTTGAAATCATCCGCTGTTTGCTCCAAGATCCAAAATTGTTGATCATGGACGAACCCACATCCGTGCTCACCCCACAAGAGGTCGACACACTATTCATCACCTTGCGAAAATTACAGGCCGAGGGCACATCTATCCTGTATATCTCGCACAAATTGGACGAAATTCGCACGCTTTGCGAACATGCCACTGTGTTGCGCGGGGGCAAGGTTGTGGGCACTTGTATCCCATCACAAGAAACCGCCAAAAGCTTGGCTGAAATGATGGTGGGTGCGAAATTGCAAACACCCAAAAAGGCCGCGACCGAACTTGGGCAACCCTTGTTAAAACTGGAAAACCTGTCGCTGCAATCCAAAGACCCGTTTGGCACCAGTTTGCGCAACATTACGTTCATGTTGCGCGCAGGCGAAATTTTGGGCATCGGCGGGGTTGCTGGTAACGGTCAGGACGAATTGATGCTTGCCTTGTCTGGCGAAGAATTGGTCGATGCCAATGCCATTAGCCTGAAGGGTGAATTTATCGGTCAGCTTGGCCCAACGCCGCGACGTATGCGCGGACTGCTTGCCGCCCCCGAAGAACGGCTTGGCCATGCCGCCGCACCTGATATGTCGCTGACGGAAAACAGTTTGCTGACCGCATTTTATCGCCAACGATTGGGGCGGCGTGGATTTGTGAATAAACAGGCCAGTGAAAATTTCACCAAGGCGATCATTCAACAATTTGACGTGCGCACGCCTGGCATTACCAACACCGCAAAATCGCTGTCTGGCGGCAATTTGCAAAAATTCGTGGTTGGGCGCGAAATCGTCCAAAACCCCACCGTTTTTGTGGTGAACCAACCCACATGGGGCGTCGATGCGGCCGCGGCTGCATCCATTCGCCAAGCATTATTGGAACTGGCCAGCAATGGCGCTGGTGTTTTGGTCATCAGCCAAGATTTGGATGAATTGATGGAAGTATCGGACAATTTCGCCGTCCTCGCAGAGGGGCGATTATCCAAACCGCAAAATGCCAAAGGTGTCACTGTCGAAGAAATCGGTTTGATGATGGGAGGCAGCGAAATAGCATGATCCGCCTTGAACCCAGAACCGAACCATCGCGCGCCATGATCGCACTGACCCCAATATTGGCGGTTCTTGCCACCATGATCGCTGGCGGCATTTTATTTTCCGTCCTCGGTAAAAACCCGTTCGAGGCGATCCGCATGATTTTCTGGGATCCTGTATTGGGCGAACACGCTTTTTATTATCGCGGACAAATTTTGGTCAAAGCGGCCCCATTGATCATGATCGCACTTGGCCTGTCGTTTGGGTTTCGCGCAGGCATTTGGAACATCGGTGCCGAGGGTCAATTTATCATGGGCGCTGTGATTGGTGCGGCGGCGGGGCTGGCTCTTTATCCATCTCAATCGATATTCGTTTACCCGATTATGCTCATCGCGGGTACGCTTGGTGGGATGCTTTGGGCGCTGATCCCTGCGTATCTGAAAATCAAATTCAACGCGAATGAGATTTTGGTATCCCTGATGCTGGTCTATGTCGCGTTCAATTTCTTGGCGGGTATGGTCACGGGGCCATTGCGCGATCCTGATGGGTTTAACTTTCCCGAAAGCCGCAGTTTCCAGCAATGGGATGCCGCTAGCAATCCAGAATTGATCGCAGGATCGGGCATTCACTGGGGCGTCTTGATGACCCTTGGGTTGGTGATTGTTGCCTATATCGTTCTGACGCGCCACATTTTTGGCTTTCACATTCGCCTTGCGGGGCAATCCCCGCGTGCAGCAAAATTTGGCGGGGTGAACCCAAACAAAATGATCGCGATCTGTCTTGGCCTGTCTGGTGCGCTAGCTGGTATGGCGGGTCTTTACGAGGTTACGGGGCCTGCGGGTAAATTGACCACCACATTCCCGCTTGGATATGGATTTACCGCGATTATCGTTGCGTTTTTGGGGCGCTTGCACCCGATTGGTATTTTGTTGGCGGGGTTGTTGTTGGCCGTCACCTATGTGGGGGGTGATGTCATTCAGGCGAACCTATCCCTGCCCAAAGCATCCATTCAAGTGTTTCAGGGCATGTTGTTATTTTTCCTTCTTGCGGTGGATGTGCTGGTGCATTTCCGACTGCGTTTCAAACGGGGCATATAATGGATTTTTCTTCGATCTCTATTGTCTCACTGCTCGCAACCTTGATGGTTGCGGCAACCCCGATCTTATTGGCCGCAATTGGTGAACTGGTTACCGAAAAATCAGGTGTTCTAAACCTTGGGGTTGAGGGCATGATGATTTTCGGGGCGATCTGTGGGTTTATCGCCGCCGTGGAAACGGGCAGCCCCTTAATCGGGTTTATCGCCGCCGCGGCGGGTGCTGCGGCGCTCTCGCTTCTGTTTGCGATCCTTACGCAATATCTGTTGGCAAATCAGGTGGCGTCTGGCCTTGCGCTCACGCTGTTCGGTTTGGGGCTTGCCGCATTGCTTGGCCACAAATACACAGGTATCAAACCGCCATCATCGCCAAAATTGGACTTGCCGATCTTAAGCGATCTGCCAGTCATCGGTCCGATCCTGTTTAACCATGATTACATGATCTATTTTTCAATCCTGTTGGTTGCTGTGGTTTGGTATTTTCTAAAATTCACACGTAAGGGTTTGGTATTGCGCGCCGTTGGTGAAAACCATGATGCTGCCCATGCCTTGGGATACAAAGTGATCCGCATTCGCGTGCTGGCAATTATGTTTGGCGGCGCTTGTGCGGGGATGGGTGGCGCCTACCTTTCATTGATCCGCGTCCCCCAATGGACCGAGGGCATGACCGCAGGTGCGGGCTGGATTGCGCTGGCGATTGTGGTGTTCGCATCATGGAAACCTTGGCGCATTATTTTGGGTGCCTATCTTTTCGGCGGGGTCACAATTTTACAGCTTAATTTACAGGCAGTGGGCGTTGATATCCCTGTTTCATATCTTTCTATGGCGCCCTATCTTGTCACCATCATCGTACTTGTTATCATGTCCGCCGATCGCAAACGCGCATCATTGAATGCGCCTGCCTCTTTGGGCCGGATATTCCATGCCTCAAACTAGGGGCGTAAATTACGGGGCAAACATCGCCCCACAAACAGGAGAGAAAAATGAAGCTGCTTAAAACACTTATGGCTGGCGCTGCGCTGGTTGTTGGACTGGGCGGAATGGCCCACGCCCAAGACAAAACCAAAATCGGTTTTGTTTACGTGGGCCCCGTCGGCGATTTCGGCTGGTCATACGAACATGACCAAGGTCGCAAAGCTGTCGAAGACGCATTTGGCGACAAGGTTGAAACAACATTCGTTGAAAGCGTACCAGAGGGTGCGGATTCCGAACGTGTAATGACACAAATGGCGCTGTCTGGTGCGAAACTGATTTTCACCACGTCATTTGGCTATATGGATCCAACGATCAACGTTGCGAAAAAATTCCCTAATGTGAAATTTGAACATGCAACGGGTTACAAACAGGCCGACAACGTATCGACATATTCCGCTCGCTTTTACGAAGGCCGTTCGGTGATCGGTCACATCGCTGGCAACATGACCGAAAGCAACACAATCGGTTACATCGCATCATTCCCAATCCCAGAAGTGATCCGTGGCATCAACGCATCATACCTTGCGGCCAAGGCCGTGAACCCAGATGTAAAAATGAAAATCGTTTGGGTGTACACATGGTTTGATCCAGGCAAAGAGGCCGACGCGGCAACCGCATTGATCGAACAAGGTGCTGATATCATTATGCAGCACACGGATTCACCCGCCGCCATGACCATCGCCGAAGAAAAAGGTATCCTTGCCTTTGGTCAAGCGTCTGACATGAAACAATTTGGTCCAAACGCACGATTGTCATCAATCATCGACAACTGGGCGCCATATTATATTGAACGCACACAGGCGGTCATCGATGGCACATGGAAATCTGGCAATACATGGGCTGGTATCAAGGACGGCATGGTTGAAATCGGTGAATTTTCCGACAAAATCCCAGCGGATGTAAAAGCATCAGCAACCGCATTGAAAGACGGCATTGCCGCTGGCACAATCCACAGCTTTACTGGCCCAATCAACAAACAAGACGGATCACCTTGGTTGGCCGAAGGTGAAACAGCGGATGATGGCACATTGGCAACAATGAATTTCTACGTCGAAGGTATCGAGGGCGAAATTCCACAATAAGCCAATCAAAATACAATTGCGAAAGCCCGTGCAACCGCGCGGGCTTTTTTGTGGGTGATGTTTAAAAGACGAGTTGGAAACTGTAAGCGTTCTTGGCTACGCACCGCATTACTGACTGCTATGGCCACTTGGTTAACAAATTAATTCGAAAGAAGAGAACATGGTTAAGAAAACTGAGTACATGGTTATTCAATACGCAAGTGACGGTAGTATAATAAGGCAAATCCGTGCTCCCAAAAGTATCAACCTGCGGCTTTTACTGGAGAGGCTTATTTGCCAAGGCTTAGATGATGGTGTTCTAATCAACTCTTGCCTTGGTTCAAATTTGAAGCGGTTCTATGATCCTTTTGCAATAATTGACATGCGCGAAGATCACCGCCGTGATCAAGCTCGTGACGCGTTGGAAAAACACCCTCAAACCAAAATTCCAGAGGGCGTATACAATCGAGCGAGAAACGCGCAAATTCCACTCGGAAAAATATTAATGATTGCAGGGGTGAACCGTGAATATTTTGTCAAAGAAGTAGAGGTTTGAATTGGAGTATCCAGACATAGCAAGTTTAACATCAAACCCTCTTATCGCAGACATCACTTCGAAATTTCATCAACCACCGCTAGCCGCGCTCATCTCGATCAATTGAATTAGATTCCCACAAGTGTCATCAAACACAGCCATCCGCACAGGACCTGCGTCCGTCGGTGCCGTTACAAATTCGACGCCCAGATCAACCAGCCGTTTGTGTTCCTGATCTAGGTTTTCCACCTGAAACGAATGTGCTGGGATGCCGTCTGACACCAATGCATCCTTATATGGTTTCACCGCGCGATGCGTGCTTGGTTCCAACAATAATTCCGTTCCCTCTGGGGCTTCGTTTGATACAACCGTTAGCCATCGATCATCGCCCATTGGGATATTATGTTTCACCTGAAACCCTAGGATATCAGTATAAAATTTTTCTGCTTTGTCTTGGTCGTCCACAAAAACGCTCGTCACATATATTTTCATATCTTCCTTCGTTTTTTCTACTTCGCGCGCACCACTTGCCCACGCATGGCAATTACAAACAGACCGAGCGCAATTATTTCCAATACCATCGCTAACGCAAATGGTGCGGATGGGAAATGGATTGGCGCATCGGGGCGAGTGAAGTAGCTAAAACTGCCCGTCATCATTAATGGGCTGATGATCGTGCCGATGGCACCAACGGCTGTCATTACGCCTTGCAATTCGCCCTGCGCATTATCGGGTGTTGCACGTGACATAATGCCCGACAATGCAGGTGATGTGATCAAACCCAGCGAACACAGGGGAATGATAGCATAGATCATCCAGCCTTGCGTGGCGCTGCCGATCAATACAAACGCAACAATCGAAACCAACAACCCCATGATCACGGTATTCCATTCCCCGATGCGCGGCACGATCAGGCGGATCAAGCCACCCTGCACCACCGCCATCCCGATGCCAAAGGCCATCAACGATATTCCCACCTGCAACGCCTGCCAATCATATCGCAATTGTGTGTAGTAAGACCAAACGGTTGGATAGACGAAAAAGGCCACTTGATGGAAAAAGAACATGCCCAACAACATGCCAAGCCCTGGAAAACTTCCCACATGTTTGAGAGCGCGAAACGGGTTCATGCGCCGCATTTCCAGCGGGCGGCGAATGGCATCGGTGACGGTTTCGTTCAACACGAAATACCCCATGCACATGTTTAATGTTGCCAAAACAGCAGCGGCAAAAAACGGTGCACGGCTTCCAAATTCGGATAACAACCCACCCAATAGTGGCCCCAAGATAAACCCAATCCCAAACGCCGCCCCGATCAAGCCGAAATTCTGTGCCTTTTCTTCCGGTTTGGATATATCCGCCATATAGGCACTGGCGGTGGATTGCGTTGCACTGGCAACGCCCCCAACAATGCGCCCCAGAAACACAATCCAAATTGAATTGGTGAATCCCATGATGATGTAATCCACGGCCACCACGCCAAGAGATGCCAGCAAAATTGGTCGCCGCCCGTATCGATCGGACAGGTTCCCAACGGCGGCACCGCATAAAAATTGCATCACGGCAAAAGATGAACTTAACACACCCCCCCAAAGGGCCGCATCCGACAGATCAGCACCGCGCAATTCACGGATCAAATCGGGCATCACGGGCATGATAATCCCGATCCCCATTGCATCAATCACGATGGTCATCAAAACAAAATAAACGGCCAACTTGCGCGACATCTGCATACTTTCATTATGGAACGGTGAAGATATAGACGATGGCGAGTAATCCGCAAGCTATCCCATTACGTCACTTATGATATCCCAAAACATTTGTGTGCCTTGCGCGATCAACTGATCTGGGAAATCAAAATCTGGGTTATGCAGTTGTGGCTGGTCCACTCCAGACCCCAGAAAAAACATCCCCACCTTGGCGCCCGTTTTTGCAAACCGCCCAAAATCCTCGGACCAGCTCATTGGTTCGTGTAACGCCGTGGTGTTGTTCTGCGCCGCATTCGATATGCGCCCCACTGCATCGTCGTGGTTTTGTGTGGCATCGAATACATCGTGGTATTGCACATCATACGCAAGTCCATGATCAATCGCCAATTTCGCCACGAGCCGTTCCATATCGTCCACCAACGCATCCATCCGCGTTTGCGTTACTGTGCGCAATGTTACCCAAAGCGTTGCATCCGCTGGTGCTATCCCAAAACTAGGGACACCAACATTCGCATGGGTAATTGTGGTCAAAACAAAGTTCTCGTCGCGATGTTTACCCGTGCAAAAATTGGGGATTTTTTGCATCAGCGCAGACATCGCCCCAACCGGTGAAATCCCGTCTTGGGGTGCCGCCGCATGGGATGTTTTTCCCGTCAGCGTAATTTTCATACCACGCGATGCACAACATACCACACCAGAACCAAGTTGAATTTCACCAAGTGCAAGCTTGGGCAAATTATGGAGCGCAAATATGTAATCAGGGAACAAAGGTTCAAATCGTGGATCATCCAATAATGCCTGCGCACCTGCCCCCGTTTCCTCGGCCCCTTGGAATAACAAAATCACGCGACCATGTTTCATCGGATAATCACGTAACAAAAACGCCAATGCGATAACCATCGTCATATGCCCGTCATGCCCACATAAATGTGCAACACCTTCATGCGATGATCGATACGGCAACCCGCTTTGCTCTGTGATTGGCAGCGCATCCAATTCACAGCGGATCATTACCGTTGGTCCCGCATCCACGCCGATATATTCCAACGTAACGCCATGCCCGCCCAAATCGTTATGCACCGCATCGGGGCACAGATCATTGTCATCCAAAAACGCCAATAAACGCGCTGCGGTTTGCGCCTCTTGCCCCGATACTTCTGGATATTTGTGCAATTCATGGCGCAGCGCCACAAGCCTTGCCAAATCTTTGTCGGATAATCCCATCGCGCCCTCAACTGCCAAAAATTCGGGCAAACCGTCACCGAATGCCCATTCCCAGCATATGCGTGCCGCTTCGCCTTTGACAATTGCTGTTTCACCTTGTAGGGCGCGCGTAACCCACAATCATCAAGGCCAAACAATGACACGCACATTGCTTTCACAATTTTCCCGCCGCTTGCGCGTTGAACGCCGTATCGCCACGCGCAACGGGCCAAGCCTGCCCGAGGCGAAAACAGAAATCCTATCAGGCTTAACCGTCGCACTCGCATTGGTGCCAGAGGCCGTTGCATTCGCATTTGTTGCGGGTGTTGAACCTCTTGTTGGGCTTTATGCTGCATTCATCGTCGGGCTTGTTACTGCGATCTTTGGCGGGCGTCCCGGAATGATTTCAGGTGCCACTGGTGCGCTTGCGGTTGTCATGGTGGCATTGGTGGCCGATCACGGTGTACAATATCTATTTGCGACCGTTGTTTTGATGGGCATTTTACAAATCTTGGCGGGTGTTTTCCGCCTTGGTAAATTCATCCGCATGGTACCACACACCGTGATGCTTGGTTTTGTGAATGGTTTGGCGATTGTGATCTTCCTTGCACAAATGGAACAGTTTCAAATCCGCGATGCATCGGGGCATGAAACTTGGATGACAGGCAGCACGCTTTGGCTCACGCTTGGCTTGGTTGCGGCAACGATGGCAATTATCTGGGTTACACCAAAAATCACCTCCGCCTTTCCTGCACCACTTGCGGCGATTGGCTTGGTGACTGTTGCTGTTGTGTTATTCAATATCCCTGTGCCAAACGTTGGCGACATGGCCAGCGTTAAGGGTGGCCTGCCATCCTTTGCGATCCCCAGCGTTCCGCTGAACTTTGAAACACTTCATATCATCTTTCCCTATGCCGTTATCTTGGCGGCCATCGGTCTGATTGAAAGCTTGCTCACGCTAAACTTGGTGGGTGAAATCACGGGCCAACGCGGTGGCGCATCGAAAGAATGCGTTGCCCAAGGTGGTGCCAATGTGATCACCGGTTTCTTTGGCGGTATGGGTGGTTGTGCGATGATCGGTCAATCCATGATCAACGTATCATCGGGTGGCCGTCGCCGCCTGTCTGGTATCGCGGCAGCTTTGTTTTTGCTCAGCTTTATCCTGTTTGCATCTGGCATCATTGAAATGATCCCACTGGCCGCATTGGTTGGTGTGATGTTCATGGTGGTGATCGGTACATTCGCATGGCAATCGTTCAACGTCATGCGTCGTGTACCGCTCTCTGATGCGCTGGTCATTGTTTTGGTAACCGTTGTCACCGTTTACGAAGACCTCGCTGTTGCCGTTGTGGTTGGTGTGATTGTTTCCGCACTTGTTTATGCATGGAACGCCGCTTCACAAATTACAGCAACACATCGCAAATCCCATTCGGAAAAAGGTGCGCGTGTTTATGATATCAAAGGTCCACTTTTCTTCGGCTCTTCGGCAAGTTTTCAAGAGCTGTTTGATCCACGTAAAGACCCCGAAACAGTAATCCTTGATTTCAATCAATCCCGCCTTGTGGACGGAAGCGCATTACAAGCGGTCGAAGCTGTTGCGCATAATTACAAATCTGCGGGCAAAACACTTAAACTGCGCGGGCTGTCCAAGGATTGCCATGCATTGCTATCGGGTGCGGGTCAGTTGATTGTCGATGAAGACCACGATCCAGATTATTCCATGGCGATCGACTATGAAATTGCGACGGGGCGCATAGGCGGCGGGCACTAACCCACCGCGGTGGCATTCCTTGCCAACGCCATTTTGTTTAAATATCCAAAACGCGGGCTTTGCACTTGGTGCAAGGCCCGTAATTTTTAGTCCGCTGCACCGCCTTGGAATGTGTTCCCATGAACGTAATCACACGGTGCATCTTGCATTTCCAAATGCAAACCCGTTCCATTATAGGGATGCGCACGTGCCAACTCTTCGTCAAACGAAATGCCCAGCCCCGCGCCAGTCGGTGCAACAATGAACCCATCATCCAACGTGATGCTGTGTTTGATTAAATCGCCTGCAAATCCGCCACCTGTTCCGATGGTTTCCACCATCAACAGATTTGGAATATTCGCGGCCAGTTGAATATTTGCCGCCCATTCCACTGGCCCTGCATATAAATGCGGCGCGACCTGTGCGTTATAAACTTCGGCCATCGCGGCGATTTTTTTGGTTTCCAAAATCCCACCAGAACGCCCCAGCGCGGGTTGCAAAATTGCCGCTGCTCCCTCGCGCAACACGGGCGCAAATTCGGCCTTGGTGGTTAACCGTTCACCCGTCGCCACAGGAATGCGCACCTTTCGCGCCACCTCTGCCATTGCGCCTATATTATCTGGTGGAATCGGCTCTTCATACCAAAGCGGATCATAGGGTTCCAACGCGCGCCCCAAACGCACCGCACCGCCCACAGAAAACTGTCCATGTGTGCCAAATAACAAATCCGCCTTTGTCCCGACCGCATCGCGAATGGCCGCACACATACGTACCGATAAATCAATATCGCTCATCGCGGGCATATGCCCACCACGCGCGGTATATGGCCCAGCTGGATCAAACTTCACCGCCGTAAAGCCCAGCTTTACCATTTCACTGGCGGATTCCGCCTGCATATCGGGGCTGGTCCAAAACGCGGATGGATCATGATGCGCCAATGGATACAGATAGGTATAGGCGCGAATGCGTTCATTCATCAGACCGCCCAGCATTGCATAAACAGGGCGATCATGCGCCTTACCCAGAATATCCCAGCACGCAATTTCAAGCCCCGAAAATGCGCCGATCACGGTAAGATCAGGGCGCTGCGTAAACCCCGATGAATAGGCACGGCGAAACATCATTTCGATATTTTCGGGGTTTTCACCCATCATATGGCGTTCAAAAACATCTGTAATCACCGCTTTCATCGCGTCTGGGCCAACAGATGCGGAATACACCTCGCCGTAACCCACAATGCCATTGTCCGTGGTTACTTTCACCATGATGAAATAACGTCCACCCCAACCTGGGGGCGGATTGCCAATAACAAAAACCTCTAGCTCTTGTATTTTCATCTTGTCGCCTTTCGTTTGGTGGCCTCTCGATTTACTGATCGAACAAGATCACATTGCGCCGTGATACGCCTTTGCGCGTGTCGGCAATCGCATCATTTATCTGATCTAAACTGTAGGTATTTGAAATCAATTCGTCCAATTTCAATCGCCCCTGACGATAGAGATCAATCAACTGTGGAATGTCGCGCTGCAATACGGCCTCGCCCATTTTGGAACCGCGCATGGATTGGCTCATACCCGCCAAATTAACGGGTTCATATTCGGCCTTAACACCCACAGGTGGCATACCAACCATCACCACTTCGCCGCGCGGGGCCAATAAATCGGGGGCGGCGTTAAATGCCTGCACCGCACCAACGGTGACAAATACATAATCAACCCCGCGCCCATCGGTAAGTGCGCGAATATTGTCGTGCAAATCCGCATCTGAGATCAACGCATGTGTTGCGCCAAATTCCACTGCGGCATCTAACTTCTCTTGTCCCAGATCAACCGCGATCACCTTGTTCGCGCCACAAATCGCCGCTGCCTGAATGGTGTTTAACCCAACACCACCCGCGCCAATCACCGCCACATTTGCACCCGCTGGCATTTTTGCCGAATTGGTCACGGCGCCAAATCCCGTGATCACACCACAGGCCAGCAAACTAGCCACTGCCATATCCATGTCATCAGGTAACTTCACAATCTGGCTTTGATCGACCAATACTTCTTGGGCAAATGCACCCGCCGCCATTCCTTGTTCCAGTGCAATACCATCGGCATCGGTTAAAGGGCTGTTGGCCACACGATCATAGGGTGTTTCACATGATGTTGGATGCCCTGTCGCACATGACGCGCACGTGCCACAAGATCGGATCAATGTCACCAAAACCGGATCGCCAACCGCAACGCCGTTCACACCATCACCAATTTCCAAAACATGGCCCGATGCCTCGTGGCCATAAACGGCGGGCAAATGCCCCCCGAATGATCCGTCCAAAAATGCCAAATCCGAATGGCAAATGGCACAAGCGGCCAATTTTACCCGCAACTGTCCCGATTGTGTTTCACCCAACGTGACATCTTCGATTTCCAGAGGGGCCTTAAATTGGCGGCAAACGGCTGCTTTCATATTTTATCTTTCTGCAATCAGTTGAGGGAGTTTCGCCATATCGTCAAACACGACCTGACACCAAGGTTCCATACGTGCGCGCGGTGTTTCGCGGATAAAGCCGTAACACGGCATGCCCGCGCGTTTCGCGGCCTCTGCCCCACTTGGGCTATCCTCGATCACCAAACAATCGGCGGGTTCAACGCCAAATTGTGCAGCTGCAGTGAGATACATTGTCGGGTCGGGTTTACCCACGCCAATTTCATGCGCCGAATACAAATTTCCGTCAAAATAGCGCATCAAGCCCGTGCGACCCAATGTGATCCCCATTTTTTCGCGACTGCCGTTCGAACCCACGCAAAACGGAATACCACGCGTCACTAGGTCATCCAGAACCAGTTTTATATTGGGGATTTCTTCGACCATGTCGCCAAGTTTGGCATAAATTTCAGCGTAAATTTGTGCGACCCAATCATCGGGTAAATCTGCACCCATATCCTGAATCGCAGCCTTGATCACGGACATGGTGCGCCCCATGAATTGTTCGGTACATTCGGCTTCGCTTAAGTGAATGCCATATTGTGCGATATTTTGCGCCAGCACCGCAATTGTTGCGGGTTCACTATCCACCAACACACCATCACAATCAAAAATTACCAATTTGGGCTGCATACCAATATCCTGTTCGTTTCATTAACTACGCATATTGGCACCATTGGCATCATACAGGGGCGGACCTTGAATCACCGCGTCATAAAACGCACCCAAAATTTCCACCTGTACTTTGTTTCCCGCGACCGCCTCTATGCTGGGAACATATCCCATTGCCACGGACTGTTGCACATGATGGGCATAGCCACCAGACGATATATAACCAATTGCTGCACCATTTTTGATCACCGCTTCGTCGCCCGATACATCGATGCCATCACAATCAATCACCATGCAAACCAATTTACGCAAAGGGCCTGTTTTGCGTTCCGCCAAAGCGGCATCCTTGCCGATAAAATCAGTGTCCCAATCAATGAATATATCCAGCCCAGATTCCGCAGGTGTGAAATCAGGGCGATAATCCATTGTCCAGACACCCCATGATTTTTCCAATCGCATCGATAACAATGCACGCGCACCATACCAACGATAGCCCAGATCGGCGCCGGCATCTTCTACGGCCTCACTCAAGCGGATCAAATATTGCGGTTTGCAGTAAATCTCATAGCCAAGCTCGCCACTAAACGAAATGCGTGACAGGATTACTGGCACATCGCCGACATATGTTTCGCGAATGTCACGAAATTTAAACGCTGTATTGGATACATCATCGCGTGTAATGCGTTGCAATAATTCCCGCGATTTTGGCCCGCTGATCGCAATGCCGTGCCAATCATCCGACACATTGCGATATTGCACATCATCGGGCAAATGGCGTTCGAACCAGCGGCGGTGCGCCTCTTGCATGGCACCCGATCCAAACAACATGAAATGATCCGCGCCCAAGCAAGCCACGGTTAGATCACCATATAATTTCCCCTTGGGCGTGAGCATGGGGGTCAGGATAATCCGCCCAGCGCGTGGTATATTCCCCGCCAGCATTTTATCCAGATATGCCCGTGCACCTGCGCCCTTAAATTCATGCTTGGCAAAATTGGCAATCTCTATTCCACCCACGCCATTGCGCACTGCCGCCACTTCGCTTGCGACATAATCATGGCTTCTGTTTCGCTCGAATGTCGGCTCTTCATGCGCATCATCGGGGCCATCCCCAAACCAAAGCGCGTGTTCCAAACCGAAACCTTGGCCCATCCGCGCTCCCTTGGCGATTAACCGATCATACAATGCCGTGGTTTTTTGTTTGCGCCCTTTTGGCAGGGTTTCATTTGGGAATGTCATCACAAACCGACGTTCATAATTTTCTGCCGATTTTATCGTGCCCCAATCGGGTGATGCCCAATCCCCAAATCGCGCGACATCCATTGCCCAGACATCAATCGATGGCTCGCCATCAATCATCCATTCCGCCATGGTCAACCCAACGCCGCCCCCCTGACAGAACCCCGCCATCACACCCACCGCGCACCAATAATTGCGAATGCCCGGAACTGGGCCAATCATCGGGTTGCCATCAGGGCCAAATGTAAACGGGCCATTAATAATGTTTTTAATCCCCGCTTCGCCAATCGCTGGAATGCGTTCAAACGATTTTTCAAGTCGATCCGCAATGCGATCCAAATCAGGGTTCAACAATTCATGGCCGAAATCCATCGGGGTGCCATCCACCTTCCACGGGGTGGAGACGGGTTCATAAGTGCCAAGCAACATGCCCGTGCGTTCTTGGCGAAAATAGATATTCGCCTCATAATCAATGCCTGCGGGTAATCGTGTTTCACGCGCGGCAACCTCTGGGATTTCTTCGGTGATCAAATAATGATGCTCCATGGGTTGCACAGGCACGCGCAGCCCCGCCATGGCCCCAACCTCTCGTGCCCATAACCCACCACAGTTCACAATCATTTCCGCATGAATTGTGCCACTCGGTGTGGTCACATCCCATGTCCCATCCGCACGTTGATTGGTTTCCACCACGGGCGTGTGCGTGAAATACTGCGCGCCATGAACCCGCGCCGCCTTGGCAAATGCATATGTTGCACCCGATGGATCCAGATCGCCATCCTGATCGTCCCATAACGCCGCCAAATAATGTTTGGGATCAATCAACGGATGGCGTTCGGCCACCTCGGCCGGGGAAATGAATTCTTGGTCCAACCCCATATACCGCGCCTTGGATAGTTCACGTTTCAGGTAATCATACCATTCAGGCGTGCTCGCCAAATAAAACCCACCAGTGATATGTAATCCCACCGAATGGCCTGACAATTCTTCGATCTCTTTATAAAGATCAATCGTGTATGATTGCAGGCGGCTGATATTTGGATCAGAGCTAATCGTGTGAATTTGCCCCGCCGCGTGCCAACTTGACCCGCTCGTCAGCTCGTCACGCTCCAACAGAACCACATCTTTCCAACCAAATTTCGCCAAATGAAACAGGATGGAACAACCAACAACACCGCCCCCAACAATAACAACCTTGGCATGGGTGGGCAGCGATTTATCAGACATGATTCAAACCTTTTGGTTTTGGTTCAGTGTCTATCAGACTGCAAAAACCAAACCGTGCTGCCCGTCTCAAATGCGACCAATCCTGTCGTATTTGTTAAAATTCGGAATACCGACGACGATCCAAATACAAAAAGCGCAGACGGGAATCGATGGACAACAATCGACTGCGCAATGATGCATGGCGCGCGGCGGCCGTGCCATCATGGGGCAGGCTAGCCAATTCGTTCAATACTGCACGGCGCTCTCGTTCCAATGAATTGATGTCCCCCGTGACACGATGATACCAAAGCCCCTTTTTATGCGCCTTTTGCATCGCGGCCATATCTGCATCGGGGCAAACATCACGCAACGTTTGCCCGTTCGCGCCGACCTCATAGGCACTTGATGGCGTGCAATAGGTTTTCAACCCAATTTGCCGCCCCTCTTCCCATGCTTTTAAATCAGGACTAATCCCATGATTTGCACAAGATTCCGTATGGTTTGCAACAAATTCAGGCGATCGCCCCGCCGCACCATCACGCGCACCAATGCCACGCCAATCACCCTCGACACAGGCTTTTTCACTCAACCCGCAAGCCGTGATCAATAAAACCGCGGTCAGCGCAAAATACTTTTGCATTTGAAACAACCTTTCAATTGGTACGCGACACTTTCCTCCATTTTGCAAAAATATCCACAAAAACACAAGAAATCGTCAGGTGTCGCTATCCATCCAGATGGTGACGGGGCCGTCATTGACCAACGCCACTTTCATATCTGCGCCAAATTCACCCGTTTCCACGGGCAGATCCAGCGCGCGCATTTGATCACAAAATTTATCGTATAACGCCTGCCCAACATCGGGCGCTGCCGCCGTGGAAAACCCTGGGCGATTACCCCGCGATGTGTCCGCAGCCAATGTAAATTGGCTGACAATCAAACAGCTCCCGCCAATATCGGTGACTGATTTATTCATGCGCCCATCGTCGTCACGAAAAATACGCAGCTTTGAAATTTTCGTGGCCAGCTTTTGCCCCGCCGCTTCATCATCCCCATCCATTGCGCACACCAGTATCAACAATCCCTGACCAATCTGTCCGATAACCGCACCATCAACCGTAACGCTTGCCTCGGAAACCCGCTGAATTAAACATCGCATTTGTGCATTCTCCTTTGAACGCAGTCTTTTTCTGAAAAACTTACAAAATCAAGCATCAATTCCCCTTGACGCCCTCACCGATGCACCGTAATTAGCCCCCACCTTTGGCGGGGTAGCTCAGGTGGTTAGAGCAGCGGAATCATAATCCGCGTGTCGGGGGTTCAAGTCCCTCTCCCGCTACCAAAAATCCTTTAAATTACAATAACTTAATGCACCTCAGACATCGATGCAATTAAGGCTCGCGTCTCAAAACGGCATAGGGACTGCAAATTCGAGTGTCAAAACACATTAGACAATAGCACTACAAACTCGAATCGAACTTCGTTTAGAGAGTTCAACATTCATTGCCCGCGGGTAATTGGGCTACTAACTTCAGCGATAACGATTAAAAATTGAAACTTTGTGTGGCGAAATGGCCGTAAACTGGTTTCGTTTAATCCGTAGTGCAAATACCTTCCCAATAAAATTTGCGCCTAAGAATACCAAAAATATTTCGCGAGTACGCTAATTTCTACACCAAATATATTTCCACATTACATGCAATTACATACATTAAAAGTCGCTATAAACAGCGACAAATCATCCAAAATAAACACTCCATGCACCTGTCATTGCGATAAGAATGGACATGCAAACCATGCTTGCGAACATTGTACTGCTGGCCTTGTTTTTATCGTGCAACCAACGTTTCGAAACTAAACATCGCCCAACCCTGCCCCGTGAAAAACTGACAGGTCAAAGAAGACTTGGATTATCTATCATGAAGGTCGCTTTGGAAAAATTTTTCCCGACGGTGAGTTCACCCACAGCAATGACAATTACGAAACCGAGTTTAATCGCATTGCTACTGATGAGATGAAAGAAAATTATGGATTTGAACTTCTAAAGTTTAGGCGTGCCGACCGGTTAAGTGGCGTTCGTCCCACCGCATTTGCAAAACCATTCCAGCAGGACCGAAAATTTGTTGCTGGCACGTCCGCAAAATGCTCAGCGATATTTTTGACTTTGGCGGTTTACTCGCTGTCAGCGAACCTGTGAAAGATTTCATTCAGAAATTCGAACCAGAAACGGTTCAATTCTGGCCCATTGATATCTTGACAAAACGTGGCACTCCGGCCAGCGAAATCGCGTATTTTGCGATGCTTGTGGTACAGTCGCGCGACACGTTCCGCCCCGATCTTTCGATAGACGGGTCTTGCAAGACCACCCAAAGTTATTCCGAGAACTAGAGGGGGGGCAAGACTTTCTGTCGCCGCCACGGTTTTATGAATGGTTAACGTGTAAGAGTTTAAGTCAGCTTTTTGAACCCCAGGGCAACGCTTGACAGTCGGACTTCTGACATGTCCACGGCGCGGTGGTGCTTTCTGCCAGTCAACGTTGCCCTTACACGATCTTTACAATATTCTTGGCACAGTTTTAGAGGGCAAGAACAGGGTTACAGCAAATCAGCGACCGCAACGGTTTGATCTTCAAATATCAGATAATCGATATCCATCAGCGTATCGCGCCCTTCGTAAAATCCATCTGCCCCACCCGATGCGTGATCGGTTATAATCAAACGATCAACGTCTTCGCCGCGCCCAGAATGATAGAAGGTTTCAACCGCAATTGTGTAATCTGCAAAGTTCCCTTCATAAACCGCGCGATCACTTGATGCGTTGCCCTCGCTTCCCCAGCTTTGACCGTAGATGTAATCATCGCCAAGACCACCATACATCAAGTCGTTGCCATCTTCGCCTTTCAATTCATCATTCCCATCACCGCCATAGATAAAATCGGTCATGTCGCCGCCAACCAAATAGTCCGCGCCATTTGCACCGATCATATAATCTTCGCCGTCGCCGCCAAACATGTCGTCATCACCTGCGCCCCCGAAAATGAAGTCATCATTGGCACCTCCAAACAGGCTGTCTGCTCCGCCAAGCCCCATCAGGACATCCGACGTCGCACCACCATCAAGGCGATGTTCGCGATCATTATCGATCAACACATCCGCCACGGCGATACCCGCATTTTCGAATTGCAAATAATCGGTACTGTTGCGAATAATCGTTTCGTCGCCACGGAAAGACACAACCAAACGGCCGTTGTCATCGACATCAAATTTGTAGCGGTTGATCGGGCGATCAAAATAGATGGTGTCATCACGGATTTCACCGTTGTTTATATCCTCGGCGTCCAATTCGCTTTCGAACACGGCAAAGTCGCTGATGGTTCCATCAAAATGGGTGTTAATATTATTCATTTCTCGTGAATCAGATGACCACCCCGTCGCACCAACGACCAAGGCTTCGTGATTTTGCGCCCAAGTTTCGCGAATGCCCCGATCATAAGCCATGCGCACACCATCGATATAAACAGCTGCGCCACTGCGTCCAATATTCAGGGCGAAATCGTAATCTTGGCCAGCCTCGATAACGCCATCAACGCGCAAATAGAAATTTTCAGTACGTGATTGTATACGGATAATCAGATCACCGTCACCTTCTAACCACACAGTAGTGTGCGCAGCGCCGTATCCATCGGCATCGCGTGAAAATAGCGCCTGATTTTCGTCCAGCGCATTCGCATTAAATGTGAAGGTCACGGTTGTATCGCGGTTGCGCAATTCATCGCGTGATTCAAATGCTAGCGCCCCGCCGCGTGCATCTTGGTATTCATGCGACCCTGCGATTGCAAAAACTGCATCTTGCCCATTGCGTGATATATTGCCCGCACTTACAAGCGTTTCTGGTGCCTGGATCGCGCCAGTATTGTCATCGATGCGTGAGGGTTCGATCGCTTCTTCTAGCTCGTCAATTGTTGTGACAATCCCATATGCAGGCGCAGATGTATGTTCAATATCGGTTTCGCGAACAATGTCGCCATAGACCGTGATCGTGCCAAGTTGATCCATATGGTGCGCACCACCATTACCTTGGTCAGAATAGATTGAAATGATCGAATGATCGATCACGCCATCACCATCTGCATCACCATATTCAATACTGCCAATTTCGGTGGTATGACCCTCGATCACGATACGATCCCCCTCCGATCTGTCGTAATCCATCACAACATCATTACCCAACGTATCAACCCAATGGTCATGCAAGCTGTCGTTTTCACCTGCCACACCATGCCAATTAATTGTGCCATCGTCGCGCGTGTGCTCTTCGATGAAACGTTCTTGGGCATTGATCAATGTGCGGAAATAGAAAATATCACCGCCACCCCCACCAATGAGGATATCATCGCCATGAATGGGTTGGTTTTCGTAATAATGCCCATTGTTGATCACATTGCGCGGATCACCTTCGTCGCGCCCAGGGACATTGGCAATGCGTGGTTCGCGTGCGTCCGCCGTGGAAATGAGCAAATCTCCACCTGCCCCCCCGTTCAACGTATCTTCGCCGTGGCCGCCATCCAAAACATCGCGCCCTGATCCGCCTTCGAGATTGTCATTTCCATAGTTTCCTTGCAAAACATCGTGGCCTTGCCCGCCAAACAGAGCATCGTTGCCATATCCACCATTCAAACCATCTGCATCCGACCCACCATCCAATGTGTTATCGCGCCCATTGCCCGTTTGCATAACCAAATCGCGTTCATATCCGTTATGCATCGAAAACCCAAATCGATCAGCGATTTCTTGAAAATTTTCAGATGCATGATGTATTTGATCAAACGCGCGCATCAAATTTGACATTGCCAAACCATCAAGTGCTGCGTCACCCAAATCAGCATCTGAAATCGCCGCCAGACCTGCGATGTCATCAGTTGAAAGTTGGCTGTCAAAAACCGCAACATCACCGATAGTGCCATAAAAGATGCTATGCGCATCATCGGTTTGTTCATCGCGCCATGCGCGTGTTGCGCCAACAACAAATCCGTTGCGATTGGAATCCACCCCTTGCGCAAATTCAGGATCGGCGGCAACCAATTCACCATCCAGATAAATCATGATACCGTCATCGCCAAAGGACACCGCCAAATGGTGATCGTCATTTCGGCCCAATTCCAAATCGGGCACGCGCACCCACGCGGTGGCGTCGCGGCTATCTTGGGTTACAATCAGCTCGCCGTCTTCGTTCACCCAAACTGTAAACCCCCCACCCGTATCGCGCCCGTCGCTGTCACGCGAAACCAACGCCATTGTTCCGTTGAATTGTGACACTGAAAATGTCAGCGCGATTGTCGTATTGGCCGTTTCCATCGATCTGTCGCGTCCAACGTCCATGTACCCACCCGATGCGCCCGTATATGTACGCGGTGATTCCGCGGTAAAAATTGGATCAAGATCAGATATAGACGTAATTGGCATTGCGTAATTCCTATTGTCGTTGGCGTGAACATCAAAAATTGCACCCCAAAAATGCGTTTATGATGCAGAGTTTTTTTGGCAAAATAATCATGTTACTCGGTACGGCTGCGCGTGTTACAACCCATTTCGGCGCTTGTGTGCAACTCTGGGTTTATATCACAGTTACGTTATCGACAAAGAATTTTATGAACACTTTAGAATAGTCGCTGAAACATGCCGATTTGTTCACAATTCTTAATTTTACAGAAATGTTACAAAAACTAAACCCAACCGTCACACTAGCCCCTTAAATCCTCATCATCCGAAAGAATCGGGCTGTTTAACAAAACTTGGGGTCGAACATATGTTCACTAAAACACTTTCTATTTCTGCTGTCGCGCTGGCAACTGCTGTTGCTGCACCAGCATTCGCAGATCGCGATCAAATTAAAATCGTTGGTTCATCTACTGTATTCCCGTTCGCAACAACAGTTGCAGAGCGTTTTGGCAAAAACACTGAATTCAAAACACCCGTTGTTGAATCAACAGGTTCAGGCGGTGGCTTGAAATTGTTCTGTGCCGGTACTGGCGAAGAGCACCCAGACATCACCAACGCATCGCGCCGCATCAAATCATCAGAAGTTGAATTGTGCGCCGAAAACGGCATCACCGACATCGTCGAAGCACAAATCGGTTATGACGGCATCGTATTTGCAAACTCTAAAGAATCCGATCAATTGGATCTGACGTTGCAAGAAATCTTCTTGGCATTGGCCAAAGACGTTCCAACAGCTGATGGCGGTGTTGAGCCAAATCCATACACATCGTGGAACCAAATCAACCCAGCATTGCCTGCACTTAAAATCGAAGTAATGGGGCCGCCCCCAACATCAGGTACACGTGATGCGTTCTTGGAATTGGCAATGGAAGGTGGCTGTGACGAATTCGAAGCCATCAAAGCCATGTCAAAAGACGACCACAAAGCAATCTGTCACACAATCCGTGAAGATGGCGCATTTGTTGAAGCTGGCGAAAACGACAACTTGATCGTTCAAAAATTGCAAGCAAACCCAGCCGCATTCGGCATCTTTGGTTTCAGCTTTCTTGAGCAAAACTCTGACAGCGTTCAAGGTTCAAAAATCAACGGCGTTTCACCAACATTCGACGACATCGCAACAGGTGACTATCCTGTGTCGCGTTCATTGTTCTTCTACGTGAAAAAAGACCATGTTGATGTTGTTCCAGGTATCAACGAATTCTTGGCAGAGTTCACATCAGAGGATGCATGGGGCGAAGACGGTTATCTTGCAGACAAGGGTTTGATCCCAATGCAAGACGACGAGCGCAAAGAGTGGAAAGCATCCATCACTGGCCTGAACAACCTGTCAATGTAATACACTGACATTGTGAATTTGAAAGGGGGCTTTGGCCCCCTTTTTTATGCCTGCCAATTTGTGTTGCACCGTATCATTTTACAAAACCGTTACATGCCATCTACATAACCGTTACACAATTTTCGTAGGTGTTAACGCGTCCGATAGAATCGGATTTATCTAAAATAATTCTGGGATAAACCTATGTCGCCCGAAAACGCTGCAACAGCTGCCAAGCTGAATATCACGGCGGGAAATCGATCCAAAACAGTGGAAATGATTGTCACGGGGGTGCTTATCGCGTGTTCCCTTGTGGCGATTTTGGTCACTGTTGGGATCGTCTTTTCCTTGCTGTTTGAATCACTTCGTTTCTTTGAACGTGTTCCAATGTCCGAATTTTTGTTCGGCACAAAATGGAGCCCCCAAACAGCCCTGCGCGCGGATCAAGTCGCCGCCGACGGCGCATTTGGTGCCGTGCCGTTGATTACAGGTACTTTGCTGATTTCATTTATCGCCATGTGTGTGGCGACACCACTGGGGTTATTTTCCGCAATTTATCTGTCGGAATACGCCAGCAAACGCACCCGCGATTGGGTCAAACCTTTGTTGGAAATCCTCGCGGGTATCCCCACCGTTGTTTACGGTTTCTTTGCCGCCCTTGTTGTTGCACCGATGTTGCGTTCAACAGGTGAAAGCGTTGGATTAAACGTTTCATCCGAAAGCGCATTGGCCGCTGGTTTGATCATGGGTGTGATGATTATCCCGCTGATTTCATCCCTGTCGGATGATGTGATCAACGCAGTGCCACAATCATTGCGTGACGCATCGCTTGGGCTGGGGTCCACCGACAGCGAAACAATTCGCAACGTGATTTTACCCGCCGCAATCCCAGGGATCGCGGGCAGTTTGTTGTTGGCCGCATCACGCGCGATTGGTGAAACAATGATCGTTGTGATGGCCGCTGGTTTGGCCGCAAACCTCACCGCCAATCCGCTGGAGGCAGTCACAACCATCACCGCGCAAATCGTTGCATTGCTGACGGGCGACCAAGAATTTGACAGCGCAAAAACCCTATCCGCATTTGCGCTAGGTCTGTTGTTGTTCATCGTCACCCTTATTTTGAACGTGATCTCATTAAAGATCGTTAACAAATATCGAGAACAATATGACTAGTATGCTGACAACCCCCACCCGTCTGCGTAAATCACGCGAAGCGTCGGAAACACGTTTCAAATGGTTTGGTCGCGGTGCGATTGCCCTCTCTCTTGCATTTCTTGTATTCATGGTCGGTTCGATCATCCTGCAAGGCAAAGGGGCGCTAACAACTTCCGAAATCGCAGTCACGGTTGATTTAAGCGCGGATAACATTGATCCCAACGATATCGAGGCGACGAGCTTTGACAGTTTGATGAAAAAATCGCTGCGCGAAACATTCCCAGAGGTCACAAGCCGCGGTGATAAACGCAAGCTTTATGGTTTGCTGAGCGTCGATTTGGGGTTCGAATTGCGCGATCAAATCATCGCCGATCCATCCTTGTTGGGCGGGCCACAAAAATTGTGGTTCACTGCATCTGATGATGCTGATTTGGTTTTGAGCGGCACAGTTGACCGTAACCTTGACGAAGAGAACCGCCGCATGTCGGATCTGGAAATCAGTTGGCTGGAAACACTGGAACAATCAGACAGCACCAATCGCGAATTCAACACGAAATTCTTTACGAATGGTGATTCACGTGAACCAGAATTGGCGGGGATCTTAAGCGCATTGATGGGATCGATCCTGACATTGTCTGTGTGTTTCTTTGTATCATTCCCGATCGCGATTTTGGCGGCGATCTATTTGGAAGAGTTCGCACCAAAAAATCGCCTATCACAATTCATCGAAGTGAACATTAACAATTTGGCCGCTGTGCCATCCATCGTGTTTGGTTTGCTGGGTTTGGCGATGTTGCTCAATACATTTGGGTTACCACGATCAACACCGCTGGTGGGTGGTTTGGTATTGTCATTGATGACATTGCCCACAATCATCATCGCCGCGCGCGCATCATTGCGTGCGGTTCCACCATCCATCCGCGAAGCGGCACTGGGCATGGGTGCGAGCCCCGTTCAGGCCACATTCCACCACGTCGCACCATTGGCATTGCCCGGAATTTTAACGGGTACCATCGTTGGCATGGCGCAAGCACTTGGCGAAACAGCACCATTGTTGATGATTGGCATGGTCGCATTTATCGCCGATGTTCCATCGTCAATCGTGGAACCCGCCGCCGCACTTCCTGTGCAAATCTTCCTTTGGGCCGATGCATCTGAACGTGCATTCGTCGAAAAAACATCCGCTGCAATTATTGTCTTGCTGGTATTCTTGGTTCTGATGAACCTGATGGCCATTTACCTGCGCAAGAAATTCGAGAAAAGGTTCTAGATCATGAATAATATCGTAACAGAAATGTCAGGGGCTGCGTCTGTGCAAAACAAACCTGCCGTAAACAAGGCTCCGATTTTCACCGCTAAAAACGTTGATGTTTATTACGGTGCGAAACAGGCGCTGGATAAAATCAACCTTGATATTCCACGCAACAAAGTAACATCCCTGATCGGGCCATCTGGGTGTGGTAAGTCAACATTTTTGCGTTGTTTGAACCGGATGAACGATTTGGTGGATATCTGCCGCGTCGAAGGTGATATTCAACTGGAAGGCCAAGATATTTATGCACCCGAGGTGGACGTTGTCGCGCTTCGCCAACATGTGGGCATGGTGTTTCAAAAACCAAACCCATTTCCAAAATCAATCTATGACAATATCGCATATGGCCCACGCATTCACGGGCTGACCAGTTCAAAATCGGAATTGGATGATATCGTTGAATGGTCACTGCAACGCGCAGGTCTTTGGAAAGAGGTGTCCGATCGCTTGCAAGAACCAGGCACAGGATTGTCTGGTGGACAGCAACAGCGCCTTTGCATTGCACGCGCGATTGCCGTGCGCCCAGAGGTGATCTTGATGGATGAACCATGTTCGGCACTTGACCCAATCGCCACCGCAACAATCGAGGAATTGATTGACGAATTGCGCGAAAAATTCACCATCGTTATCGTGACGCATTCCATGCAACAGGCTGCGCGTGTTTCACAGCGCACCGCGTTTTTCCATCTAGGTAACTTGGTGGAAACGGGTGCCACTAAAACTTTGTTCACATCACCAGAAGATGAACGCACTCAAAACTACATCACCGGTCGTATCGGGTAAGGAACAGGCAAATGGATCACACACATATCGTAACACGGTTTGACAAAGACCTGAATGAAATCGAAACATTGTTGGTGCAAATGGCCGACGAAGTTGCCGCGCAAATGAAACAGGCCGCCAAGGCGTTGAAAAACGGTGATGACAAGCTGGCCAAGAAAGTTATCAAAGGTGACAGCGTCATCAACGCGCTCGAGGAAAAAATCGACGACAAAGCGATCCGTTTGATCGCACTTCGCCAACCCATGGCCGAAGATTTACGCAGCGCGATTACCACGTTGAAAATTTCAACTGCACTGGAACGTATGGGCGATTATGCAAAAACCATGTCACATCGTGTGCGTGCGGTTGATGATTATTCACCGATGAAACCCGTATTGCGCCGCATTTCGGACATGTCGACACGGATCATTAATTCGCTAGAATTAGTGATGGACGCTTATGTAAACCATGATATCGAAAAGGCAAAACAGGCACGCGATGCCGATCAAGAAATCAATGATCGCACGGATGCATTGTTTCGCGAGCTGTTGACCTATATGATGGAAAATCCACGCAATATCGAGGCCTGCACCCATTTGCAGTTCATCTCGAAAAACATGGAACGCGCGGGCGATCAGGTGAAAAACATCGCTGAACAAGTACATTACTTGGTCACAGGCGAATTGGTAGAAGAGTAAAGATATGGCGATTGATGGTCCAAAAGTATTGATTGTAGAGGACGAACCCTCACAGCTTGAATTGCTGTCGTATAACCTTGATGTCGAAGGTTATGATGTGTTCAAGGCAGACACTGGTGAACAGGGCTTGATTATCCTTGAGGAAACGGAAATCGACATCATTTTGTTGGACTGGATGTTGCCACACGCATCTGGATTGGAAATTTGCCGCCAGATCAAACGCGGCAAGGCCACCAAAAACATCCCCGTCATCATGTTAACCGCGCGCGGCGAAGAAGAAGACAAAGTGCGCGGTTTGGATACAGGGGCGGATGATTACATCGTGAAACCCTATTCCATCAAGGAACTGTTGGCACGCGTTCGCGCAGGGTTGCGCAGCCGTGATGGCGGCAAGGGTGTTAATATATTATCTTATGAAAACCTATCAATGGATTTAACCCGTCACGGTGTTACCGTCGAAGACAACAACGTGCATCTGGGGCCGCTGGAATTCAAATTGCTGCGTGTATTGCTGGAAGCACCGGGTCGTGTGTTTTCGCGTGATCAACTGTTGGAACGCGTTTGGGCCAATAGTTTAGAGGTCGAAACGCGCACAGTGGATGTTCATATCGGGCGTCTGCGCAAACAACTGAATGCGGCGTGCAATGATGAATATATTCGCACGGTGCGCGGGTTTGGGTATTCCTTGGATAAATTCGCTTAACACCCCAAAACACCACGAAAATCGCCCCGCAGATCGTATGACCTGCGGGGTTTTTTATGTGTTGGACACATATGATATTTATGGGCGGGCCCGCCTGTGCGGTTCTGTGAACGGGTGCAAACCCGTATCCTTAGGGATTTGATATATCCCCGTTTCCACCGGTGATTTCGGATGTTTCAAACATGCTGCGGTTGCCAGACCGCGTTTGAAACCGTGAACCACAAAAAATGACGTCTGGGATGTTTTACCCCAGACGTCTTTCGTTTTTGCAAATGATGCGTACGCTAGTTAATGATGCCCAGTCTTTTCAGGCAGCAATCCTCGCGGGCTAAACCGTAACACCAGCAACAGGATCACACCCATCGTCATCAGGCGCATATGTGCGGCAGAATCCAACAGATGTGCGCGCAGGCCGCTATCTTCGGCCATGCCAGATGTCAGCGTATCCATCAGCCAAATACCAATCGGTTCCGCCTCGACCCAGAAAAACCAGACGACAAATCCACCCAAGACAGCACCCATATTATTGCCAGAACCGCCAACAATTACCATCACCCAGATCAGGAATGTGAACCGCAGCGGTTGGTATGACGCGGGCGTCAACTGGCCATCAAGCGTGGTCAACATTGCCCCCGCAATCCCCACAACCATGGACCCCAGAACAAACACCTGTAAATGGCGCGCGGTTACGTTTTTACCCATGGCATTCGCGGAAATTTCATTATCGCGAATGGCGCGCATCATGCGCCCCCACGGCGATTTCAATGCTCGTTCAGACAGCCAAAAAATCGCCAACAACACGATCAGGAACAAACCCGCGTAACATAGTTTTACAAATATGCTGGAAAACGTCACCACATCTTGGCCCAATGTCTCGCACAGGTTTTGAAACCATAGTGCCTGTTGGAGATCAATTTCATATGGCACGGGGCGCGACAAACCGTTTACGTTTTTCACACCGCGCGTCATCCAGTCTTCGTTTTTCATCACGGCCACGATGATTTCCGAAATACCCAATGTCGCAATCGCCAGATAATCAGATCGCAGCCCAAGCGTGATTTTCCCAATCACCCATGCAACACCACCTGCAAGTAATCCACCCACTGGCCACGCAAGGATCACGGGCAAACCAAGCCCGCCCAAATATCCCGTTTTCGCTGCATCAACGCTTTCAATTGCATCGGTTGCGGGCACGAAAATTCCGCGCATGATGAAAAACCCGATCACACCAATAGCCACAATAATCGCCGTGCGTATCCCGCCCTTGGGCAATTTGGCATAGGCGACGATACAGCCAACGATCGTGGCCGCCCCCGCAAGTGCGGACAGCAATACGCCACCACCGCCTGCGGCCCAAGCGGCAGGAACGGGGGGCATCGAAATCAACACCGCGGCCAAACCGCCAAGCGCGGCAAAGCCCATGATGCCCACGTTAAACAACCCCGCATAGCCCCACTGGATATTCACCCCCAGCGCCATAATCGCAGAAATCAAACACAGGTTTAAAATCGACAGGGACAAGTTCCAGCTTTGGAATTGACCAACGATAATCAACAGCACCGCCATGATGCCAAAATACAAAACATTACGGTTCATGGTCATACCGATTTCCCCTTAAACAATCCCGTCGGTCGTAACAGCAGCACCAACAATAGGATCACAAAGCTGACCGAAAATTTGTAATTCGTGCCCAGCAATTGCAACAAACTATCGGGCGACCAATCGCCCGGCGCCAAATAACCCACGAATTTTTTATAGGCATAGGTCACCATGATTTCTGAAAACGCAATCACATAGCCCCCCGCAATCGCACCCAGTGGATTGCCAAGCCCACCAACGATCGCCGCCGCAAAAATTGGCAGCAAGAGTTGGAAATATGTGAATGGTTTAAAGCTTTTGTCCAAACCATAAAGCGTGCCCGCAATGGTCGCCAATGCGGCGGCAATAATCCATGTGACCATCACCACCTTGTCAGGATTAATCCCTGACAACAGCGCCAAATCCTCGTTATCGGAAAATGCGCGCATGGATTTACCTGTGCGCGTGCGGTTCAAAAACCAGAACAATGCGGCCACAACCAACACGGCGGTGATGACGGTGATGCCTTGGCTGACCTTGATGGTTAAACCTTCTTCCAGACCCGTCCATTCTTTGAATGATCGCGCACGAACGATGAAACGTTCGCCATCTGCGAATGCCTGATCATCTGGGCCAATGATAAAACGCACGATGCCGTTTAGCACAAACATAACCCCAACCGATGCGATCACATAAATCACAGGCGCGGCGCGTTGTTGGCGATAGAATTTATAAACCAGCTTGTCCGTGGCCAAAACGAACCCTGCGCAAATTGCGATGCCAAATGGCAAGGCCAGCAATGCTGTGGGCAATGGCCCCAAATTGATCCCCATGGATTGGAACCACCACGTGAATAAAATCACAGCCATGGTGCCAAATGCCATGGTGTCACCATGGGCGAAATTTGAAAAGCGTAAGATGCCATAAATCAGTGTGACGCCAAGCGCGCCCAAGGCCAGTTGGCTACCATAGGCGAGTGCTGGAACCAGCACAAAATTCGCCATCAAGATTAATGCGTTGAGTAATTCCATGCGATTAACCCCCCAAGAAGCTTTTGCGCACATCAGGGTTGTTCATCAACGCCTGACCCGTGTCTGTGTAACGATTGCGCCCCTGAACCAGAACGTAACCTTTGTCGGCAATGTCCAAGGCTTGGCGTGCGTTTTGTTCGACCATCAAAATGGAAATGCCTGTGCGGGCAACCTCGATAATGCGATCAAATAATTCATCCATCACGATGGGTGAAACACCCGCCGTTGGTTCATCGAGCATCAAAACCTTTGGTTGGGTCATCAATGCCCGACCAACGGCCACTTGTTGGCGTTGCCCACCCGATAATTCGCCCGCGTTCTGGCGACGTTTATCTCCCAAAATCGGGAACAGCTCGTAAACCTGATCAATGGTTTCTTGGATATTGTCGCGGCGCAAAAATGCACCCATTTCAAGGTTTTCTTCCACGCTCATGGTGGGGAACACATTGCTGGTTTGGGGAACAAATGCCATGCCCTTGGCCACACGCGCTTGTGGGGTGAGCGCGGTAATATCCTCGCCATCCAACATCACGCGACCTGTGTGAATGTTTAACATCCCAAACACGGCCTTCATAGCGGTGGATTTACCCGCACCATTGGGGCCGACGATCACGGCAATTTCGCCTTGATCCGCCGCAATGGTACAATCATGCAGAATATCCGCACCACCATACCCACCTGTCATATTTTCACCGATAAGAAAGCTCATGCTTTGGCCTCCTTATTTTTCAGACCTGTGCCCAAATAGGCTTCGATCACATGTTCATTTGCTTTGATTTCATCAATCGTACCTTCGGCCAGAACCGCGCCCTCGGCCATACAGATCACAGGGTCGCACAAACGCCCGATGAAATTCATATCGTGTTCAATCATGCAAAACGTGTAACCGCGTTCTTGGTTCAGACGTAAAATCGCATCGCCAATGGTATTGAGCAATGTGCGGTTCACGCCTGCACCGACCTCGTCCAGAAACACGATCTTGGCGTCCACCATCATGGTGCGCCCCAGTTCCAACAATTTTTTCTGACCACCAGACAAATTGCCCGCCAATTCATCGGCGACATGGCTGATTTCCAGAAATTCGATGACTTCGTCTGCCTTTTTGCGCAATTCCAATTCTTCGGCGCGCACAAGGTTTGGTTTAAACCATGCATCCCACAGACGCTCGCCCGCCTGATCGCCAGGTACCATCATCAGGTTTTCGCGCACGGTCATGGTGGAAAATTCATGGGCAATTTGGAATGTGCGCAACAATCCCTTGTGAAACAAGGTGTGCGGCGACAATCCGGTGATATCCTCGCCATCAAGCATAACGGTGCCACCCGTGGGGGCGTGCACGCCTGCGATGACGTTAAACAATGTGGTTTTGCCCGCGCCATTTGGGCCAATCAGCCCCGTAATGGAACCTGTGGCAATGTTCAGCGTGGCGCCATTGACGGCATAAAACCCGCCAAAGCGTTTGCTAAGGTTGTCAACTTTGATCATCTGAAATCAAACTTTCAATAACGTAAAGGCGGCCAATCGTGAGAAAGGCCGCCCTTAATTGATTTAAAAACGATTAGCGGTAGCCAACAGTGGACAATGCTGCGTCTTTGATTTCGATTTCGCGATAGTTACCAGCGCTTTCACCAGCACCGATCAATTCAACGTTGGATGCACCAACGTAATCAATCTCGCCGCCTGCGGCCAGAATATCCAAGGCTTTGCCCAATTCACCTGGCAAGATTTTTTCACCCGGTGCGTTGGCCACATCCATGACTTTTTCTTTGTAGGCTGCTGGATCAGTTGAATTTGCTGCTTGCATCGCCAACATGATCAACGCTGCCGCGTCATAGCTTTCTGCGGAAAACGGTGATGTTGCGTTATAGGCATCGCCCGCCATTTCAACCAGTTTACCAGCGCCTTCGCTGTCTGAACCTGGTGCTTGGCCGAATGAACCATTCAAATCATCGCCGATTGCTTCTGGCAATGCGTCACCAA
Source organism: Paramylibacter ulvae (assembly GCF_014652655.1). GTDB lineage: Bacteria > Pseudomonadota > Alphaproteobacteria > Rhodobacterales > Rhodobacteraceae > Amylibacter > Amylibacter ulvae. Next base: position 728,010 of record NZ_BMZF01000001.1, on the reverse strand, counting down.
CCATGCCGTCTGGCAATACGAATGTGTCAAACGCGTCTGTGTCCAAAGATGCTTGGATGATGCCCTTACCACCTTGGTCAAGATAACCAGCAACAACCAAGATTTCACCACCTGCAGATTGCAATGCACCCACTTCGGCAGAATAGTCCGCTTTGCCGTCTTCGTGTGGTGTTGAAATGGTCACTTTACCACCAGCCGCTTCGAATGCTGCTTGGAATGCATCGGCCAAACCTTTGCCGTAGTCATTGTTGGTATATGTTAGTGCGACTTCTTTGAAACCACGATCCATGATGATGTCAGACATCACAACGCCTTGGCGTGCATCAGATGGTGCCGTGCGAAAGAACAGGCCGTTATCTTCAACTGTTGAAAGTGCGGGTGATGTTGCAGATGGTGAAATCATCACCATGCCGTTTGGCAATGCCACGTTTGTCAGCGCCGCTGTTGTCACACCAGAACAGTCACCGCCAACGATGCCAGATACTTTGTCAGATGTGATCAGACGTTCCGCCGCAGCAGTTGCCGCCGCTGAATCGATACATGTTGTATCGGCACGAACCGCAGTTACAGTTGAACCACCCATGAATTTACCTGATTCAGATACCTCTGTAATCGCGGTTTCTGCACCGGGTGCCATGTTCGCAACCAGCGATTCCAATGGTCCAGTAAAGCCCAAGAATACGCCCAATTTCACGTCTTCGGCGGATGCAGCGCCCGCTGTCAGCGCAAGTGCCGCCACAGTAGTTTTCAAAATATGTTTCATGTTATTCTCCCAGTTATGATTTGCGGTATATCCATACACCCCAAGCCGTTTTTCCAGATTTATTCTGGTTTCTGATCACAGACCTTACAGGGATTCGTATGTAGCAAAAGAACCTTTTCAGATTCCGTTACGAAAAAAGTCAAAAAGCCTATTAAAACCCGCCCTTACAGGACAAACGCATTGGGCAATAATGCATCAATGGTGAAAATGTCGTAATCACCCTGATTGTTTGTACAAATCACGGGAATCTCTTGGCCAAATTCATAGATCACTTGGCGGCAAATTCCACAGGGTGTGATTCTGGTATCTGTGGTGTTTGTTACGCATATCGCGCGGATATCACGCCGCCCCGATGATACCGCCGCCGCAATCGCTGAACGTTCGGCACAGATGGTGCCACCAAAGGATGCGTTTTCAATATTACACCCTGTGATAACGTCCCCATTTTCCATCAACATCGCCGCGCCCACGCGAAAATTGGAATAGGGCACATGGGCGTTTTTCATCACATCCGTCGCCGCAGCGATCAATGTTTGAATGGTGTCATCATCCAGTTTTTGCATCATGAAATCCTATTTTTCATACGGCACGCCAATGGCGGCGGGGGGTGTTGGGCGGCCAATGAAACCTGCCAGCAACAGCACGGTTACGATATATGGAATGGCCAACATCAACTGAATCGGAATTTCTCCGATCAGCGGGATATCAACCCCTTGTAATCGCGATGTTGCGGCATCCAAAAAGCCAAATAACAGACAGGCATAAAATGCCTTGATCGGGCGCCAGTTGCCAAAAATCACAGCGGCCAAGGCGATGTAGCCTTTGCCCGCAGACATTTCGCGCACGAAATTCGCACCATGTGAAATTGACAGATACGCGCCAGCGATACCACAAAATACACCGCCAATAATCAACGCACGATACCGCAGCCACGCAACGGATACACCAGCACTATCCACGGATTCAGGTTTCTCACCAACCGCGCGCAGGCGTAGACCAAAGCGGGTGCGATAAAGGATAAACGCACAGAGCGGAACGGCGAGCAATGCGGCGTAAACCAACAGGCTATGCCCGCTGATCAACTGGCGATAAATCGTGCCAATCACGGGGATATTATCCATCATATTCACGCCAAACCATTCGATCCCACGAAAACGTTCATCGCTGGATAATGCAGGTGTTTGCCCACCTTTTTTAAACAGCGCGATTCCGATGATGATGGTTAAACCAGACGCCAGAATATTAATCGCAAGTCCCGATACAACCTGATCACCGCGATGGGTGATACAGGCGAACCCGTGGATCATCGACATAAACACAGACGCACAAATCGCCGCCATCAGACCCAACCACGGTGAACCCGTCAGCGTGGTAATTGCCGCGGCCACAAATGCGCCTGTTAACAATTTTCCCTCAAGCGAGATATCAACGATGCCAGAGCGTTCAGAAAATATCCCCGCCATCGCGCATAAAATAAGCGGTGTCGCCAATCGCAACGTGGCATCAAAAGTCAGCAACAACTGTAACATGAAATCAGCCATCTGTTGTCTCCTTTGGTGCGCTGATGCGCGCGATCAGGCGTGCAAGGCTGGGATTGAACATATATGCCAAGGCGCCCGAAAACAGGATGATCATACCTTGGATCAGCACCACCATTTCACGGGTGATAGAGGTGAATTCAAAATCAAGCTCTGCCCCGCCTTGGTATAATGCACCAAACAAAAGGCTCGCCAAAAATATCCCAATGGGATGGTTGCGGCCCATGAGCGCCACGGCAATCCCCGTGAAACCATAGCCAGCGGTAAAATTCAGGATCACGCGGTTGTGGACACCCAAAACCTCGTTCGTGGCCATCAGCCCTGCAAATGCGCCCGAAATCGCCATTGCGATAATAATGATCTTGGCGACATTAATGCCCGCATACCGCGCTGCTTCTTGGTTTTTCCCAACTGCGCGGATTTCATAGCCCAGACGGGTTTTCCAGATCAAAATGTAAAACACCACCAGCGCAATCAGCGCGATAAAAAACGACAGGTTCCACGGCGAATTTGCCAATTCAAAACCGAAATAACCCAACACCTCGCGCATTTGGGGCAATTGCGCAGACTCTGCAAACAATACTGTTTGTGGCGATTGTTGCCCCTGTTGCATCAATGGCCCCGCCAGCAGCCACACCATCAAGGATGACGCCAGAAAGTTGAACATGATCGTGGTAATCACGATATGGCTGCCGCGTTTCGCCTGAAGATATCCCGGGATCAATGCCCACAGTGCGCCAAACGCAGCGGACGATAGGATACACAACGGCAACACGATCAGCATCGGTAAATTTGGCCCAAACAACAGTGCCACAACAGCGGCACCAAGCCCGCCAAGATACGCCTGTCCTTCGCCACCGATGTTAAACATCAACGCATGAAACGCAGTGGCAACCGCCAGCCCCGTGAAGATAAAATTCGTGGTGTAATAAAGCGTATATCCAAGGCTTTCAGGATAGAAAAACGCACCCTTGATCATCACATTCAATGCCGTAAATGGGTTTTCCCCGATGGCGAGCACGATCAGGCCACATACGAAAAACGCAGCAAACAGGTTGATCAGCGGCAGCAAAACCAGATCTGCCCATTTGGGTAATGGCGGGGTTACATTCATGCCACGGCCTCTTGTTCGATACCCGCCATCATCAGGCCGAGCATGTTGGTGTCTGTTTTATCCGCATCAACAATGCCGATATTTTTGCCATCGTTCATCACCATGATCCGATCCGACAGGCCCATGACCTCGTCCAATTCAACGGAAACCACAACGATGGCACAGCCCGCATCGCGCAATGCGATCAGTTGTTTATGAATGAATTCAATCGCGCCCACATCCACGCCGCGTGTGGGTTGACCAACAATCAAAACCTTGGGGTGGGAATACATTTCGCGTGCAATCACGATCTTCTGTTGATTGCCACCCGAAAAATTCGCCGCTGGCAACAACGGGTCGCGCGGGCGCACATCGTATTTTTCCATCTGCGTTTCGCAATGGGTGCGAATACCAGCACGATCCATCAATCGCCCATCACCCGATAACGCCCCATCATGATAGCCAAGGATCATGTTTTCCTGTGCTTCGAAATCAAGCACCAAGCCATGCACATGGCGGTCTTCGGGGATATGCCCCACGCCGATTTCACGCAACTGTTTTGGTGTTTTGGGCGCATCATGGGAAATGGTTTCGCCCAAAATTTCAACATGCCCACGATCGGGAATACGCATCCCCGTCAGAATTTCCATCAACGGTGTTTGCCCATTGCCCGATACACCTGCGATGCCAAGGATTTCGCCGCCTTTTACGTGAAACGACACATCATCCAAAATGCGATGCCCGCGCGATGACATGGCGCCAAGCCCTTGCACATCAAGCAAAACATCATTGGTTTGTGGCGCGTCTTTGTCGACATTCAACAACACTTTGCGCCCCACCATCAATTCGGCCAATTCTTGGGGGGATGTATCGGCGGTGGCGCGATGCCCCACCATTTTACCCGCACGCATGATCGACACATTGTCGGTGATTTCCATAATCTCGGCCAGTTTGTGGGTGATCAGTAAAACCGTCACGCCATCGGCACGCAAGACCCGCAAGATTTCAAATAATTGTTCGGTTTCTTGTGGGGTTAAAACGCCAGTTGGTTCATCAAGGATCAATATCCGTGCACCACCCTTAAGCGCTTTTAAAATTTCAACACGCTGGCGCATGCCAACATTTAGATCGCTAATCAATGCATGGGGATCGACCACCATGCCATATGTTTCGCCCAGTTCTTGCAAGCGCGCGATCGTCGCCTGTTTGCCCTGTTTCAACAGGCTTCCGCCTTCGCTGCCGAGCATCACGTTTTCCAAAACGCTAAAGCGGTTCACTAACATGAAATGTTGATGCACCATGCCGATGCCATGTGCGATTGCATCCGCGCTGGTGCGGATTTTGGTTTTCTGACCATCTACAAACATTTTGCCGCTATCCGCGCGATGCATCCCAAACAGGATGTTCATCAACGTGGATTTCCCCGCACCATTTTCACCAATGATACCGTGGATCGTGCCCGTTTCGATTTTCAGATTAATATCGCGGTTCGCCCGCACCAGACCAAAGGATTTGGAAATCCCTTGCAGTTCCAGCGCGTAACGAGCGGCATTTGCGCCGCTCGTTTCATTTTGCGTTTCAGACATTCGCTGATGAAACCCAGATTACATTGGGCATGTGTTGTCAGCGCGATAATCATGCACCACAACATCACCAGAAACGATTTTCGCGGTTGCGTCTTCGATTGCTGCTTTGATTTCTGGTGTGATCAATTCCGCATTGTTTTCATCCAATGCCCAGCCAACGCCACCTTCGGCAAGACCAAGGTTTTGAACGCCTGATGTGAAATTACCGTCCATCGCATCTTTGAATGTTGCATATGCTGCAACATCAACGCGTTTCAACATGGATGTCAAAACGGAACCTGGCGCCATGTGGTTTTGGTTTGAATCAACACCGATGGACAGTTTACCAGCATCTTTGGCCGCCTGAATAACACCAACACCTGTACCACCAGCTGCCTGATAAATCACGTCTGCGCCACGGTCGATTTGGCCTTGGGTCAATTCGGCACCTTTGGCGGGGTCGTTCCATGCGGTTGGGGTTGTGCCTGTCATGTTTTCAAACACTTCGGCGTCGGCTTTGGTTGCCTTTACACCTTGGACATAGCCACAGCCAAACGCGCGGATCAATGGGATGTCCATGCCGCCAACAAATCCAACCTTGCCTGTTTGTGATGCCATTGCTGCGGCCACACCAACGATATACGAACCTTCTTGTTCTTTGAACGCATATTGGCGCAGATTTGGTTTATCCAACCAGCTTACGTCAATGATGGAAAATTGCACATCTGGGTTTTCGCCCGCGATTTTATCAATAGCGTCTGCTTGGGCAAAACCCACGCCCAACACAACTGTCGCGCCGCGTTGAACCATACGGGTCATCGCTTGTTCACGTTGGGCTTCGTTGGTGACTTCGAATTCCATTACTTCAACGCCTGTTTCATCGGTGAATTTTTTCACACCAGCCCAAACGCCTTCGTTAAAAGATTTGTCGAATTTACCGCCCATGTCGTAAATCACAGCAGGTTTGAAATCCGCGCCCATTGCGATGGTTGCAGCCATCGAAAAAGCAGCCGTCATAAGTGTTGTTTTCAGTTTCATTTTCTTCTCCTTGTGGACGCGCGAACAGAAAGCGCAGTTTGTTTTGAATCGGATTATTTGAGACCGATTTCTTTAAGCCGTTGATCCAGAAATTCACCCGCTGTTTGGTGATCCAGCACCACATCGGGGCGTGGATGCATAAACAAAGGCATCGAATAACGAGAGCGGTTTTCTTGTTTTTCTGGGTTAATAACGCGGTGCGGTGTCGAAGGATAGTAGCCTTTGGACGCCTGCGATAACATATCGCCAGAATTGATCGTGATATAGCCCGCTTGGCACGGCACATCATGCCAAGTGCCATTCACATCTTGCGCCTGCAACCCGGGTTCGGACCCTGTGACCAGCAATGTAATCAGATTGATATCCTCATGCGCGGCGGCGCGGGTTTCACCCGGTTCCACATCATCGGGCAATGGTGGATAATGCAGGATGCGCAACAGATTGCTGTCCGATCCTTTGACCATATTCACCATTGGTTCAGACATGATGTCCTTAACATCTTGTGGTGTTTCTTGATCCAGCCATTCCAACAACATATGGCCGATTTTGATCAGCTTTTCGTTGAAATCACGTGTCACAGGTTCCACCGATTTTGGAACCTCTTTGTTTTGATAGACGTGAAAGAATTCTTTCAAATCTTTATGCGTTGCACCTTTGGCATTTTCAGATTTCATTCCGAAATAACCATCAGATGTGCCCGGCTTCACAGCAAAATCAAACCGTTCATCTGTGGCAAACCAACCCGCCCATGCATCGTACATTTTGTCGATTTCGGCGGGGGTCATATCGTGGTCTTTTAAAATCGCAAATCCCGTTTCACGCAGCGATTTCGCAAATTTTGCGGGTGCATCGGCGTCTTTTGGGCTGATTGCTAGAACATCAAATTCGCTCATTTTATCCTCCTAAAATCCGGACTTTATTGTGTCCATGAACAACTCTTTTACCGTTTCCGCCTGAATACCTGTGCAGATTTGCATCGCACGGCGTTCAGGATTCGTGGAAATGGCGGTTTTGCCGATCTCTTCTCCATCGACCTTAACTTCTATCGGGTGGTTTTCAATAGTAAACAGTTCTGGACGCAGCGTTGCAATCACCGCGGCGGGATCGTGCAGGTAACACCCCGTTATACCCACAACCTCCTCATAGAACCGAATGTAAAAATGCGAAGCGTCTTGCAAAAAACCACCCAATTTTGGCGCGGCTTTCGCCAGTTCACTAAAATCGGCAGGGGTGCAAATCACGCGGTGCGTCACATCAAGCCCAACCATCACAACGGGCCAATCAGCGGCGAAAACCGCGTCCGCCGCATGGGGGTCATTCCAAATATTTGCCTCTGCATGTGCAGTGACATTACCACCCTCGCGCAGGCTGCCGCCCATGATAACCACGTTTTTCACCTTTTGCGCGATGGTCGGATCAAGCTGTAATGCCAATGCGATATTGGTCAGCGGCCCAATCGGGCACAACGATATTTCACCTGGGTTTTCATTGATCAAACGGCAAATAAATTCCGCCGCCGTTTCATCCAAAATCTCGGCGCGTGTTGGTTGTGCAGGGATATCACCAAAACCTTGTTCGCCGTGCACGTAATCGGACACGGGGTTGGGTGTTTGCACCAATGGCACATCCGCACCACGTGCCACGGGAATGTCTTGCTCTGCGCGTTCGGCCAACACGATGGCATTGCGCGCAGCAATATCAACGGTCACATTGCCAAACACACCTGTCATGCCAACCACGTCGATATCGGGATGCACACAGGCAAAGAAAATCGCCATCGCGTCATCAACGCCGGGGTCCGTATCAATCAGAATTTTTTGTTTTGTCATTTTACCTGAGCCTCTAAAAATTTTATCACGTCTTTTTTGTCTGGTATTGCGTTGGCCGCCCCTTGGCGGGTGACCTGAATCGCGCTGGCGGCGGTGGCATATTGCAATGCGCGCGCGGGATCATTTGTTTCGTCATATTGCGCAAGGAATGAACCTAAAAATGTGTCCCCTGCTCCTGTGGTGTCAACTGCATCAACTTTAAACGCGGTTTGGTGAAAATATTTGCCATCCACCCAAAGATCAGCGCCCGCACTACCCTTGGTGACCAACAGGATCGGCACGCCCAGATCCTCTACCTTGCGCCCGGTGGCATCGGCCAGATCGTTTGCCTCGGTTTCATTCACGGCCAACAGATCAATTTTATCGAGCAACGGCAATGCGTGTTCTTTGGAAAACGGCGCAGCGGCATAGGCCAGTTTGCACCCCGCGTCCGCACTCTTGGCCGCGATCACGTCAATCATATTGGTTTCATTTTGAAACAGAACCCAGCCCATCGCATCGACGAGCGCATCATCAACAATCTGTTCCGTTAATGCCGTATTCGCACCGCCCAAAATCACGATCTGATTTTCAGCACTGTCATCGACATAGATTATAGCATGTCCCGTCGCGATGTCCAAACGTGCCACGTGATCATCACCAACACCATTGTTCGCCATCTGTGCCAGCGCCCAATCACCATCAGCGCCCACCGCCCCCACATGGCGAAGCGTTCCACCCGCCTTTGCAATTGCCACCGATTGGTTCACACCCTTGCCACCCAGATACCGCGCATAAGATTTCGCCGACAGGGTTTCCCCCGCCTTTGGCAAATTTGTGACCTGATACACATGGTCGATATTGATGGAACCAAAGTTTGTTATCAAAGCGTTACACCCCAAGAATCAAAAGATTCAACGAGCGTAACACAAAACCCAATAACCGCAATCTGGTTTTTTGGACCATTTGGTCAAATTTTTGATTAACGGATAAGCCGTCCGAAAATTGGTGCACAAATTATAACCACAACGATGCGCACAACGTGATGCGCCACAACGAATGCAATATCCGCCCCCGCAACAATCGCCAACACCGCCATTTCCGCCTGACCACCGGGTGAAAACGCCAAAACGGTTTCAAGTGGGGGGGCAAGGTTTAGCGCAATAATGATTTCAACGAACCCAGCGCTTAACATTAACAAGATCAAGCAAAACCCGATGCCCGCTAATAAATCATGTCGCAATTCTTTGGGGGTAATGCCTGCGTATTTCACGCCCACACTGATGCCGATGAAAAATTGAGATATCCAGATCGCCTCGGCAGGAGGGCGCATATGCAACAGCCCTGTCAATGATAATGCCGCCGCCGCAATCAATGGCCCCAAAATCGATGCCCCGAACAATTTGATTTTAATCGCACCCCACCAGCCAAATCCAGCCGCCAAAAACATCAGGATGATTTGATCAATCGGCATGGATTTTACAGGCGCCCCCGGCGGCATGGATAAATCCAATTCCCACCAGCCCTGCAATATAAATGGCAAAGCGCTGACAATGATCAAAACACGTGTGGCATGTACTAATGACAATGCGCGCACATCTGCGCCCGCCTCTTCGCCGAACACCAACATATCCTGCAGACCACCGGGCATCGAGGCGTAATAACTGGTCGGACCGTCAAACCCACAGATGCGTTTGAAATACGGCACACCGATCAATCCGATAATCAACACAAACACCGGCACCATCGCAACGGTCGTGGCCATGGATCCGATTTTGCCAAATAATTCGGGCGTAATCGATGCGCCCACAGCCACACCCAATATCGTGCGCATCCCATCGGACAGCGGTTTAATCCCCGCCATGGGAACTTTGCCGATTGCGGCGATCAAACAGGCAAACATCGGGCCAAGCAGAAATGGCAACGGCACATTGGCGGCCCAACACACTGCCGCGCCGATGATCGAAATGATTATCGCGGAAATTTTGGGCGACAGGGTCATATGCGCAGGCTTTTCAAACGATAGCTCAGCGATGTTTCGATATGATCGCCCGCCGCCGTCGCTGCGCGTTTTTCATCGCCTGCCTCTAATGCGGCGATGATATCATCGTGTTGTTTGCACACCAGTTTCACCCGATCCGTATTTTCCAATGTGGTGGGGCCCAATACCAGCACCGCATTTGCCAATGCCTGAAACGATGCCAACAAATACCGATTGCGTGCCGCATTAAAAATACAACGATGGAATTGTTCGTTCAGGCGCGATACCGTTGCCGCGTCTTTGGCTGCATTTAACATCGCCGCGTTCAAATCCTTTAGCTCGCCAATTTCCGCGCTGCTTGTGTGTTTTGCGGCCATGCGTGCGGCCGTTTTTTCCAAGACGATACGCATTTCATATAATTCTACGATCTCTTGATGCGATAATGATTTCACCACCGCGCCGATACGGGGTTGATGTTCAACGATGCCCTCGGATTCCAAACGACGGATTGCTTCGCGCACCGGTGTGCGGCTTAACCCAACCAGCGCGGCAGCTTCGGTTTCGCGAATACGCGATCCAGGGGGCAATGCACCGCTGGCAATCGCATAGTGCAATTTGTCATAGGCCAGTTGCCCGTTTGATATTTTTTCAGATGAATCAGCCATCGCGCCCTCGCATTGCTTACGGGGACGCTAGCCCTGTATACATTTGGATGCAATGTCAAACTGATCAATAATTGGCGAAAAAATACCGTACCAAATGATAAAAAACGGGGGCGGCAAACACCACCGAACCAAATCGATCAATAAACCCGCCATGCCCTGGGATCAAATCACCCCAATCCTTGACCCCACGATCAATCTTGATTGTTGCCATCACCATGCCACCACAAAATCCGATCAGCGAAATCACCATTGCCAGCAAGGTCGCCTGCCAGATTTCAAACGGGGTGAGCCACCATAAAAAGGCACCGATCAATGTTGCACTGGCGATGCCGCCAACAAAACCTTCCCATGTTTTGGATTTTTCCAAATTGGGCGCCATTTTCGTGCGCCCGTACATTTTTGCCCACAGGAAATGACACAGATCGCCTGCCTGAACCACCACCATCAGGAATGCGATTAACAACACATTGCGCCCCGAAAATCCGGCGATTTCCAGATCAAGCAATGCGGGAATATGGGATGCACAATAAACGGTAATCATCATCGCCCATTGCGTTTCCGACACGCGCACCAGAAAATTTTCCGCATTCCCCTTGATCGCTGCCAACATAGGTAGAAACAGGAACGCATAAACGGGAATGAAAATCGCAAACATGCCATGCTGCGCATATCCAAGCAGGATATATTGCACGGGTAATATCGCAAAAAATCCCGCGGCCAAAACCCAATGATCATCGCGATTTTTCGTCGTCAACGTCATGAATTCGCGCATCGCGGCAAACGAGCAAAACGCAAACAGCACGATCAAACCTGTGCGCCCGCCAAGGCTTGCCAGTGCGATCATCCCCGTAACGCCCCACCATGACAGGATATAGGCGTTGAATGTATCAATTATCTGGCTGTGTTTACCATCGGGTTGGCGGGTCATTAAATAATGCCCAACCACCGTGGCCGCGATCAATGCCGCACCCGCCATCAACAAAAGATAAATTAGATCAGGTTGTTCGCTCATGTCGCGTTCTCCTGTGTTTTCGGGGACAACGCGACCAACGCGGTTTCTGCACGCGCAAGAAAGCTTTCCTTGGTTTCACCTGCGTCCACATGGATGGGCGCACCAAATGTCACCGTACAGATTAAGGGTAACGGCACCACCTCGCCCTTGGGCAGGATACTGTTTAGATTTTCAATCCAGACGGGCACCATATCAATTTCGGGGCGCGCTGTTCCCATGTGAAACAGCCCCGTTTTAAACGGTAAAATCGGATCGGGGCCCATGTTGCGCCCGCCTTCTGGGAAAATGATCAATGACGATCCTTCGTCCAGTGCTGTTATCATTTTTTCAACGGGGTTATCCGTGCGTTTATCGGATCTGCGATCAATCAAAACCGCCTTGAACACATCGCGCCCGACAAATGCGCGAAGCTTGCTTTTCAACCAATAATCCGATGCTGCAACGGGGCGGGTATGGGCGCGAATTTGTGCGGGCAGTGCTGTCCACACCATCACAAAATCACCGTTACTGGTGTGATTGGCGAAATAAATCCGCTGTTTATCAATCGGTTCAACCCCGCGCCACACACCGCGCAGTGCGGTTACAAACCGCGCAAACAACGCAATCGCAGCGCCAACAATACTGGCGAAAATCTTTAACAAGGGTATCGTCCTTTTACAGCTTGGCAAAATGCTAGCCAGAATTTGCCAAAAGGGAAAGGTTGAATTACCCGATCAACCCCATCAACCCTTTGTAAAGCAGACGCATCGCAAACAGGGTCACAAACCCCTTGAACACTGCACGAAACAGGGTTTCCGAAATCCGATGCGTCACCCCGCGCCCAACCCACGTGCCCGCAAACCCTGCAATCGTCGCCAGAATAATATGGGGAACATATTCAACAAACGAAAACCCCACGGCGCTAAACCCGACCATTTTGAGGATATCCAGCCCCAACATCATCGCAGCCAACGTACCCGTGATTTCCAATTTCGACAGTTTGCTGCGCAAAATTGCGGGCTGTAAAAAACCACCGACACCAAACAACGTGGCGATAAATGCGTGGATGGTTCCCAGATAGAAAAACGGATGTTTAATCGGAATTTTCACATTGTGAAACGGCGCCCATGTCACCACCAATAACACAACGCCCAACAGCGCTGCAATCACCGCCTCGTTCAAGGCCACAAAGACATGCGCACCAATGGCAACGCCAATGATACCGCCAAGCACAACCAACACGACCAACCGCCAATGAATATGCTGCCAGAAAAACAAAATACGCGCGGCCAGTGATCCGACGGAAAATGTTGATTGCAATGGTATTGCCGCACTAATCGGCAACACCGCAAAGCTCACAATCAACAGAACATAGATCCCACCCGTTGCGAACGCAGCGTTCACAAAGGCGGCGATAAAACTGCCAATTGTGATGATGACCAGCGTCCAATCCATATCAGGTGATGATCACAGTTAATCCGCCCAGTAAAGCGCCATTGGATTGTCCACCAACAGTTTTTTCTGCAATTCAGGTGTGGTGGCGATCATCGGCACAATATCAACCAAAGCGCCGTCATCGGGCATATGTGATTTCATATTTGGATGCGGCCAATCCGTACCCCACAAAACGCGGTCGGGATATTTTTCGACCAGCAATTTCATAAACGGCACAACGTCGGCGTAATCTTGATCTGGACCAATGATCGACAGGCGTTCTGGGCATGTGGTTTTGCACCAAAATTTTTCATTTTCCATCAATGTGACAAAGCGTTGAAAATCAGGGTGATCAACACCCTTTGACACATCTGGGCGCGCCATGTGATCGAACACCACCGTGGTTGGCAAGCTTTCCAAAAACGGGATTAAATCAGGCAGATCGGGGGATTCCAGATACACAATGATGTGCCAGCCTAACTCTGCGATACGCTCCGCAATGCCCATGAACACGTCGCGCGGGGTATTATCGACCAAGCGTTTGACGAAATTAAACCGCACACCGCGTACGCCTGCTGCGTGCAGGCGACGCAATTCGGCGTCACTAATATCGGGTGACACCACGGCGACACCGCGCGCAGAATTATTTGATGCCTCTAACGCGTCCACCAATGCATCATTGTTTTGCCCGTGGCATGACGCTTGCACAATCACATTGCGCGAAAACCCCAGATGATGGCGCAGCGCAAATAGCTGTTCCTTGGATGCATCACATGGTGTGTATTTGCGTGTCGGCGCAAAGGGAAATTTATCGGCGGGGCCAAACACATGACAATGGGCATCCACCGCGCCAACGGGGGGAATGAAATCTGGTTTTTTTGGGTCGGGATGCCATGCCATCCAATCAATATCCATCGCCATTATATTTCCTCCTCTGTCAGGTCGTGAAAAACACGACCATCAAATAATTTTCGCGCAGTGCGCAGGATTGCAGCGGACGTGACCGTGTCACCATCCATCCTTGCCACAATCGCAGTCGCACCAATCGGGTGTTCAATTTGCATGGTTTTGCTGTCCCCATCGGGGATCGCCGCCAATTCATACGCAGGCGATTTTTTCATCAAACATGCGGATGCAACCGTGACAGCGGCCAGCACACCAATGCTTGCATGACATCGATGGGGTATAAAGCTTCGCGTCATGATCGCACCGCCATTTTGGGGGGCTGATACCAGCGTCATTTTCGGCACGGTTTTGTCCCGAACGTCACCCAAATTCATCAACGGTCCACAAGCCAGGCGAATGGTTTCAAGACGTGTGCGCAGTGCTTCATTGCCATCCAATTCTTCGCGCGTTTCCGTGCCAGTAATGCCAAAATCAGTTGCCCGCATAATCACGCAAGGCATGCCATTATCGATCATGGTCAATTCAATACCATCGATCACATCAACTTCGTCCCCCGTGGGCAGCAATGCGCCACACATCGAACCCGCTGTATCTTGAAATTCCAGCGGGATTGGCGCTGATGGGCGCGGCACGCCATCAATCATCGCATCGCCCTGATACGTCACAACGCCATTTGGTGTTTGCACCACAGCCACCGCAATTTGATCGGTATTTTCCATGTAAATACGCACACGCGTTTCATCGCCCATTGGTTCAACAAGCCCGCGTTCAATGGCAAACGGGCCAATGCCCGCAAGGATATTGCCACAGTTTTGCGCATCAGACACCAATGCCTGATCGACATAAACCTGTAAAAACAGGTAATCAACATCCACACCCGCGCGCGCAGATTTTCGCACAATCCCAACCTTGGACGCCAACGGATCCGCACCGCCAATACCATTTATCTGGCGCGGATCGGGTGATCCCATGATGGAAAGTAAAAACGCATCACGCGCAGCAATATCATCGGGCAAATCATCGCCAAGGAAATACACCCCCTTGGACGTGCCACCACGCATCCACATTGCGCGCGTTCCATCAGACATATTTCAAACCATATTCGGCCAAGCGCCCGCGCATGTCGTACATATCTAGTCCCAAAACGCCACTGGCCAGTTTTTGACGCTTTTCTTCTTCGTTGGCCAAACGGGCTTCTGCTTTTTTCAAAACATCTGCGGCCTCTTCGCGGCGCACAACACAGACGCCATCATCATCTGCAACAATCACATCGCCCGCGTTGATCGCCGCACCTGCACAAACGATGGGGACGTTGACGGAACCGATCACTTCTTTCACGGTGCCTTGTGCATGAACGGCCTTGGACCAAACGGGGAAGTTCATTTCTGTTAAATCTTTGACATCGCGCACACCTGCATCAATGATCAAACCAACACCACCGCGTGCCTGCATGGATGTGGCGAGCAGATCGCCAAAATACCCTGCATCAGATGGGGATGTGGTGGCCAGAACCAAAACATCACCCTCTTGCACCTGTTCAATTGCCACATGCACCATCCAGTTATCACAAGGTGGCGCAAGGATTGTCACCGCCGATGCCCCAATCTGTGCACCCGGATAAATTGGGTTCATATATGATGCGAGCAATCCTTTGCGCCCCTGTGCCTCGTGTACCGTGGCCACACCAATTTCGCCCAAGGCCTTGATGATACCCGCATCGGCACGTTCAATATTTTGTACAACAACGCCGCCCATTATAATTCATCCACACATGTTGGATAAACCGATTCAAAACCTTCGGCGTATTGCGCAGGGCGACCACCGGACATGCCACCTGAATTGCGGCGGAAATGGTTGCCACGGTTTTCGGCGACATTGGTATAATATTTCCACAAATGTTCTTGGCCTTGCATACATTCAATCGCCGCACGTTTTTTATCCCACACATCGGTGATGTCTAAAAACACGTTTGGTTTCCATCCCATTTGTTCGGTTTGGTGGGGTTCAAACAGGTAAAGTTGCGGCGCACCCAAAACCTTTTCGCCTGGGTTATGGCCCCATGCCTGTGCGATCATGCGCGTTTCCATTGCGATTTGGGTCATATGCATGTGGTCGGTGTTGTATTGATCATATCGCGAATGGCTCATCATGAAATTTGGCTGCACTTTGCGGATCAAATCGACAACTTTGTATTTGTCATCGCGATCGAACTCCAACGGGTAATCACCTAGATCGAAAAATTCGATATTGGTAACACCCAATGCCGATGCGGCGGCTTCGGCCTCTTTGCGCCGCGCGGTTTTCACCTTGTCCAGCGTCATGCCCTCTTGCTTCCACAACTTGGCACTTTCGCCGCGCTCACCAAACGACATACAGGCAACGGTGACGTCATACCCCATTTCTTCGTGTTTCGCGATGGCACCACCACAGCGCCAAACGAAATCGGCGGCATGCGCAGACAATATTAATGCAGTTTTTTTATCGGACATTTATGTTCCTCCAACTCAATCAGTTGAAAACAATATCGCGTTGTCGCGTGCAAAAGCCAATTTCAAACCTTCCCCAAGGTGATAAGTTTTTGCTATAACCACCCTATGACAATGTATGATTTGAACCTGCGCCATCTGCGTGCATTTTGTGATGTGGCCGAACATGGCAACATCACCCAAGCATCCGCACGCGTGCACATGTCCCAACCCGCAATCACCCAAGCAATTGCAAAATTAGAGGACAAATTGGAACATCGCCTGTTTGATCGGCGCAATGCGGGGTTATTTTTAACGACTGCGGGAGAATTGCTACAAAACCGTGCATTACGTGCCACCGCGCATCTAATTGCGGGGGTCGATGCCGCATTGTCGCGCGAACGACGTGCAAAATCACAATCATTCGCCCATTCGATTACCGCCACCCAATTGCGTGCATTGCTCGCCGTGGAACAGGCAGGGAATTATTCACTGGCGGCGCGAAATATTGGGTTAACCCAACCCAGCTTGTATCGGTCGGCTCGCGATTTGGAACGTGTATCGGGCATACAGTTTTTCCAAAAAACACCGCAAGGCATCGAACTTACCCCCGCCGCCAAAGAAATGGCAGATCATACCCATTTGATGTTTTATGAATTGAACCAAGCGGGCGAAGATTTGCGCAATTTTGCGGGTTATGATGGTGGGCAAGTGTCGATTGGCACCATGCCCTTGGCACGCAGTTATATGTTGCCAAATGCGATCAACACATTGTTGGATGAACGCCCAAACAGTGATCTGCGCGTGGTTGATGGTCCTTATATGGATTTGCTGCGCGGGTTGCGGCTGGGCAAATTGGATATGTTGATCGGTGCGTTGCGCGATGATTTACCAGTGGATGATGTCGAACAACATCTGTTGTTCAATGACCCTCTGGCAATTGTCGCACGTGCAGGGCATCCATTGTGTGATTTGGATACGGTCACGCCTGCGGATTTGGCAAAATTTCCGTGGGTCGTGCCGCGCAACGGCACCCCGACCCGTCATTATTTCAATGAAATGATGGCTGGTGTGATTGATCTGAATGATCTGCATGTGATCGAAACATCATCGCTCGTTCTCATTCGCGGATTGCTCACGGGCAGTGATCGGTTGACCATTAGCTCGGCTCATCAAATCGCACGCGAAGAAAAACAAGGGCTGTTATCGCGATTGAATTTTGATTTACGCGGGATCAAGCGCCAAATCGGGCTGACCACGCGTGTGGATTGGCAACCGACGAAAACCCAAAAACGCATGTGGGATTTACTGCAATCAGAGGGCGCAAAATCAGCATCCCAAACATACACGCTATTGCATAAATGAATAGGTTTGAATGACATCGAATTTCCTGTTTCTGTTCTGTCTTGCTAGGACAAACCACCAATGAGGACATCAAACATGAATATCGCATTTATCGGATTCGGAGAGGCAGCATGTGCATTTGCATCCACTTGGGCGTCCGATTGCGTAAAATCGGCGGTTGGGTTTGATATCAAAAACAACGACCCCGCACAGATTGCGATGATGCAGGCACGGTTTGGCGATCACGGCGTGGCGTTTTGCGACATGCTTCAATCTGCGCTGACAAATGCCGATGCGGTGTTTTCGCTGGTCACGGCGGATTGCGCAGAAGCGGCGGCAATTGATGCCGCCAAATACATCAAAAACGGCGCACCGTTTTTCGATTGCAATTCATGTGCGCCCCAAACCAAACAACGATCACGCGATGTGATCAACGCCGCTGGTGGGTGTTATGTGGATGTGGCGGTCATGGCCCCCGTTCACCCTGCGCGCAACAAAACCCCACTGTTGGTATCGGGTGATGATGCGCATGAAGCGGTGGAGATCCTGACCAAATTAAACCTGAACCCCACACACATTGATGGTCCGGTTGGGCGTGCATCATCGGTTAAAATGATGCGATCCGTGGTGATCAAAGGATTAGAGGCGATTTTAACCGAATGTAATTTGGCGGCCAAATCATTGGGTGTCGACGATCTGGTTTGGGACAGTTTGGAAAAATCCAACCCCGAATTTCAATGGGCGGCTAAGGCCGATTACATGGCTGAGCGCATGGCAAAACACGGGGTTCGCCGCGCCGCCGAAATGGCCGAGGTTGCCAAAACAATTTCTGAACTTGGCCTGCCCAATGACATGGCCACAGCGACCACCGCCGCACAGGCACGTATCGGTGCATTGGCAATCGACAGCGATCACATGGATGCGCCAACTTTGCGCGACAATCTTATCAAACATCTGAAAAATTAATCGGAGGAGCATATGACAAAATCAGAGGAATATGACGACATCCCGGGCACAATCGTTTTTGACGCTGATCGTTCTCGCCAAGGATATCATTTAAACATGTTTTGTATCTCGCTCAGAGAACAAAAAAACCGTGATGCGTTCACGGCAGACGCAAGCGCATATCTGGATAAATATCCAATGACACCTGAACAACGCCAGGCTGTTTTGGATCAGGAATGGAACCTGATGTTGGAACTGGGGGGGAATATTTATTACACCTCTAAACTGGCCGCATATCATGGCATCAATTTTCAAGAACTCGCAGGCATCATGACAGGCATGGGATCAACCGATTACCGCGCAATGATGCTGGCTGGTGGTCGCTCTATCGAGGGCAACCGCAACAAAAAAGAATGGGAGGATAAATAATGGCGTGGATCAGTTCAGGCGTTGGATGTTCGCACGTACCCGCATTGGGCGTCGCTGTGGACAAAGAAATCACACAGGATGATTATTACGGCCCGATATTCAAAGGATTTGAATATTCTAAAAAATGGATGGAAAAGGAAAAACCAGATGTGGTTTTTCTGGTCTATAATGACCATTGCACCGCGTTTGATGCATCCTGCATCCCGACCTTCGCGCTTGGCTGTGCAGCAGAATATCAACCCGCTGACGAAGGTTGGGGCCCGCGCCCCGTGCCCGTAGTCAAGGGTAATCAACGCCTATCGAGCCATATCGCGCAATCCTTGATCTTGGATGAATTTGATATGACCATCATGAACGAAATGGAGGTCGATCATGGGTTGACCGTGCCATTATCCATGATGTTTGGCACGCCCGATGAATGGCCATGTCAGGTGATCCCATTGGCAGTGAATGTGGTGCAATACCCGGCCCCCACGGGCAATCGCTGTTACAATCTGGGCAAGGCGATCCGCCGCGCGATCGACAGTTATGACGAAGACCTGAAGGTTTGTATTTTTGGCACAGGTGGCATGAGCCATCAGTTGCAACATGAGCGTGCGGGGTTAATTAATCCCGATTTCGATGCGAAATTCCTCGACTATATCGCCAATGATCCTGTGACGGGATCACAAATGACCCATATCGAATACCTGCGCGAAGCAGGGTCAGAGGGCATTGAATTGGTCATGTGGTATGTGATGCGCGGTGCATTGAATGACGATGTCACCGAAAAGCATCGTTTTTACCACGTCCCCGCATCCAACACCGCCGTTGGTCACATCATTTTGGAAAATCACGCAGAAGGAAAAGCATAAGATGCGTATTTGTGTAGCAGGCGCCGCGGGTGCCTTTGGTATGAAACATTTGGACGCATTGTCCAAGATAGAGGGTGTGGAGGTCACATCCGTGGTTGGGCGCACCAAAGAAAGCATCGAGGCATTCGCTGCCGAACGCGGCATTGGCCATGCGACAACCGACCTGAACGAAAGTCTTTTGCGCGATGATGTGGATGCAGTGATCTTGTCCACGCCTACACAAATGCACGCCGAACAATCATTGGCCTGTATGCGTGCGGGCAAACATGTGATGTGCGAAATCCCGATGTCAGACAACATCGAAGATGCCCGCGCATTGGTTGCCGCACAAAAGGATTCAGGCGTTGTGGGGATGGTGGGCCATGTGCGCCGCTTTAACCCCAGCCATCAATATGTGCATAACAAAATCAAAGCGGGTGAATTCAACATCCAACAAATGGATGTGCAAACCTATTTTTTCCGCCGCACCAACACCAACGCGATGGGCAACCCACGTAGCTGGACAGACCATTTGTTATGG
The DNA here is from genome assembly GCF_014652655.1 of Paramylibacter ulvae. Classification (GTDB taxonomy): domain Bacteria; phylum Pseudomonadota; class Alphaproteobacteria; order Rhodobacterales; family Rhodobacteraceae; genus Amylibacter; species Amylibacter ulvae. The sequence continues at coordinate 707,671 of NZ_BMZF01000001.1, read as the reverse complement.
CACCACGCCTGCCACACCGTTGATTTGTTCATCTATCAAACTGGCGAAGCCCCAAGCGAAGTATTCGGCATCCAAGGGCCAAAACACCCTGATCTGGGCATTGCAATGGATATGACAATCGGGATGAAATCACCCAAGGGTGCGATTTGCACATTGTCATTGTCGTTCAACAACAATGGACCGTTGGGAACATTTTTCCGCTATATCGGGGATACCAACACCTATATCGCGCGTTACGATGATCTGGTTGATGGGCATGAAAAACCGATTGATCTGTCCGATGTGGCCGTCTCCAACAACGGCATCGAATTGATTGACCGCGAATTTATCGATGCGATCCGCGAAGGCCGTGAACCAAACAGTTCATTCGCCCAAGGTTTGCCCGCAATGGAAGTGTTACACAAAATCGAAGAGATGATGAGCGTTTAGCCGGTTATTTGGTGGGGGATTATTCCCCTACCTATCCACCATTACCGCCACCATTGCCCGCACCACTGTTGGCGCCGTCATTTGCGTTTGTCGCAACCTCGTCCGCCAACCATTCCGCCTCGGATTCTTGCTCATCCATATCCGCCGTGTCATGTGGATTGCCAGGTTCGGTTGACCCATCATAATTTTCATCAAAATCGGTCAGGGTTGCATGGGTCAATTGCCCCGTAAAACGTGGAATAAACACCGTGTGATTATGAAAATTGGTTTTGGCGATGCCAAAATTACCCAACAATGGTTCAAAATGGCGCGATGTTTCCAACAACACCCATTCGTCACCGTTCACCACCTCTGGGATATAGGCCGCCAACAGCGGGCTATCATTTTTTAAAACACCCCATGCCGTTTCTGTATCCGAACCCAGACCGCGTGCCTCGCTCCAGCGGACGCGGAATGAATTGTTTTCGTTGCGCACAACAGACAGACGCATCCAAGCATTCGCATTATTGCCATAGCCCACGTTTTTATAAACTTGAAACAGGTTATCCGTGAACGCCGTGTTCACCGTGCCAACCCGTGACACCAAATTCGCCACGGTCGCGTTTGCCTTGGACGCCTTGTTATACATCAACAACGCATCGAAACAGACAAAGCTGCCCATTAACATGGCAACCCACAGCGGCAAAAGGAATACAAATTCCGTGGAAACAGCACCTTTGCGGTCTTTGAAAAAGCGATTGAAAAATTTCATTTTCACAACTCCTAACAAGGTTCGTTCACAAATGCCGAAGAGGACAGCAATTGAATTCCACCTGATTCATCTTTTGCCCACGGCATTGCCACACCGACGGGCAAGATCGGATCAACCACCAAACACGCACGCATGAACATAATTTCTGGCGTTGCATTTGGGTCGCCCGCATCACATTGACCAGGGTCAATTTTGTAAACGGGGTGAATGGCATCTTCGGTGCGATCAACACATACAATTCCATCATCCAAACCCGCGTTGGCAACCGTTGAAATCCCGACCTCCAATTTGATGTCTTCGATGCAATCGGACAGTAATGCTTGGCTGCAAATGCGTTGTTTTAAAAAATCATGTGCTTCTTCATCTTGGCGACCATCCAAAATGTCATCCAACATCAAATCGCGCACCACGATATCCACGCCGCGATCCAACTGAATCGCATGAAAGGTGATGAACCCCGTTTCGATGATCCAGAAAAACAGCATGAAAAATAGCGGGGCAACGATGACAAATTCCACCGTGGCGGCGCCATCTTCATCCTTGCGCAATCTTTTGAATATATGTCCCATAATATTCACATCAGACCCTTAGTTTGTTAACTGCAGCTTCTTAATTCCGATGCTGATGTTGTTAAAGATTGATGCGATATCACTTGATGTCGCGGTATAGGCATATGTTGGCCCAGATGAACAATTTGCCATGATTTGCGCGCTGGTTGTTGTCGCCTCATAGGTAATTGTATAAATCGTGATCCCTGCGTTTTTGGCGGCAGTACAGATATTGTTCAAACGGGTGTTTTTCTGAGACCCACTTTTATATGCTTCCATGAAATCCCATGTGCTTCCGCCGAAATTGCGATCGCGAACGTGGTTGTAAACGGTGCGAACACCAAACAATTCGCGCCATGATAATTCACCGTATCCATAACGGTAATTGTTGCGAAAATAATGCGACGAACCTGACTTTTTCCAATACACGTTGGCGTCGCTGCCGTTGGTTTCGTATTGATCTTTCAGGCGGCGTTGCTCGGTGTTGATACCGTCGGTCATTACCACCAAGATTTTATTGCTGCGCGTTCCATTCGCCAACGGGCGATCTTCGAATGCTGGGTCCACATATTGTGAATCCCATGAATTCAATTGCGTCAGTTTTTTGATTGTTGGCTGCATGGATGGATCCAACAATGCCGCGCCCCATTTTACGCCATCATCAATCGAAGTGTTTGTCGTGGCCTCGAATTTGGCCAATTGCGCCTTGAGCGCGGCTTCGTTCTTGGAAACGGGTGTAATCTGTGCCCAATCAAATGCAGGGCAATATGGTGTACGCACCACCTTGTCCGTTTCGCCGTAACCTTGGTTTGTGTAATCGTAATACCCAAACGTGATGTGTTTTTCATATTCTGTTTGGTAATAGGTATTGGTTGGAATACCAGCGGAATTGAACGTGTTATCGCGTAGCTCTAAACAAGTGTTTGGATTTGAATCCAACATGTTATTTTCAACACTTGGCATGATCGTATCATCCATCGCATTCAACAGGTTTTCACCCACATTCACATAGGCCGAATAGGGCACCAAGCTCATTGAAACCATATTGGGATATTGCGTTGAATTTGCAGCCAAAATATTGCCCACAAATGTTTGCGCTGCTGAAACCAAGTTACCAAGTTTGGTATTCCCACGCATTGAACCCGATATATCCAATACCAGCGATACCTCTGACAATGGATTACCCTCTAGCGCGGATGTATATGCACCGATGTTCATGTTGTTTTGCCCCATCATGTGCAAAAACACCGTGTCCATTCCCTGGCTGGTGGTCACGTCAACCTCGCGGGCGTTGGCCACATTGATCGGCGTATTCACGTCATATTCAAAGTCGTACGGCAAATCTGCCTTGGCCATATAAAAATCAACGATTTGTTCCGGGGTGTATGTTGTGCCTTTGAATGTCACATTGCCATCGCCGTCACGTTCAACCGTTTCAGGGTCTGTCGCTTGGAATAACGAAGCGGCGGCCAAGGCAGCGTTATCAATTGTAATTTGCGTCTTTGTGCGCGCGGCCTCGAACCGCGCCACGTCAACGGCGATGCCCGCCAATGCGATCATCACAACAAATGTGACAATGGCGAACAAGGTCAATGTTCCCTCTTCGTCGGCTGCGAATTTATTCTTACGATTAATCACTAACTGATACAAAGATGACAAAACCATAACCCACCCCTATTTTATGCACGGCTCAAATTGAATGTGCTTCAATTGAATAATGTCTGAGAACAACTGCGCGCTCGCGCTTGTCCCAACAGCAGGCACTATTGCCCAAGACATGGGCTTTTTTGGGGTCGAATTAGGCCAGAATGTGGCGGCCCACAAATTCACAAAGCTGATCAATCCTATTTGGCGGGGCAAACTGTGATCAAGCGCAATAAAATAAGCAATTTTAATAAAAATTTAACCTTTTCGACTCGGCACGAGTTCAATCATTACGCGTTCAATTTTTTATAAAAAACATCTAAATATACGCTGATTTATTCAAGTTTTTGCAAAAATGGCGAAAAATTATCAACAAATTCAGTCCGCTTCAGAATCACAAAAAATATCGCCAATTCAACCCTTGGCAGATTAGTCGCCCGCCCCATTGGCCCGTGATTCATCTGAATCTGGCACCATGGTTTTTTGCCCTAGGCGATCCATCACGTCGCAATATTGCGCGGGGTAACAGGGAGATGTGCTTGGGGGGGTAAGGGTGTATTCATCTGCGGTGATCATCACTTGCCCTTGGGCATCCATCGATATGTCGCCGGCGATATAATCCGCCCCCACATCAACCGCCATTCCTGCACCGCTGATATGTAAATTGCGCCCTTGCACCGTCGCCATGCGTTGTACATAGGGCAATAAAAACACCGGTGATTGCACGCCATTGAATTGATGGTGATCATCGCTAAATCCAGATTCTGCGATAAAACATCCCAGATGAAACGGGCAAACCCGTTCTTGGTTCAATGGCCACGATTGCATCGCCAATGCATCAACATGCCCATCCACCGCCTGTAAATATTGCGCCAAAACGGGCTGTGCATTGATCCCATGTGCACACAGCGTGGCACAGGCCTGTGCGATTTCTTCGGCCATGCCCCAACTGTAACCAGCACCGCGCGCACCGCGTTTCACCATTGCAATTGTTTCAGACCGAGATAGCATCAAATCGCCCCCGTTGGTTCTGGATAAACCCAATTTCCTGGGACATACAGTTCATCTGGAAACGGTGCATTTTGAAACATGCAAATGCGCAGCCAGCGATCCGAGCGCGGATCAAAATGCGTGGCCCCAAAGAATGACAATTTACAGCGCAGCATGTCTATTGGCATCATCTGGGCGTGCAATAAATTATCGCGAATTTCCGCATAGGGGAATTTTTCCACCATCTGCACACGGCGCAGGATATGACGATGTTCCGGGTGTTTTCGCAAAAAATGCGCAACGGTTTCATCCTGTGTGATTGCACGGTACAACGCCGCAACATCGCGCCCAATGGCAAGGGGCTGTTCCAATTCATGCCCCTGCTCTGCATCACGTTCTCCCAATCGCGGTTCCAACTTGGCCGCAGATACATACCAAAATCGTGCCTGTTCATCGCCCGCGCCAAAATCGGTTTTCAAGGCCCAATCAAAATGTTTGGCAATCAACGATTTGACGTGACCCATTGCCTGTGTGCCATCAATATAAAAATGCGCGCTTTCATCAATGCTCATGGCATCGGCCAGATCATCCACAACATCACCATATGGTTCCATCAATATTGAAACCACCTGTTCCAACCCCTCGCTGGTTAAATTCTGCGCAGCCCAGCGATACAGACGATCCCACGGGTATGGGGCATCACCAATGCGGGTGATTTCCTTGCACAACATGACCATATCGCTTTGCAGCTCTGTCACCTTGGCGATTTGCATCGGGTGTTGCGAATGCCAATTCATCGCATTGATATGCGCCGATTTTGCATGATGGATCATCACATCGCGTTCCCCGTCCGTCACCGTCTTAATCCCACGCACCCGCGCCAAAGCGGTTTCACGCGCGGCGATCCATTGATGCAACAACGTGGGGTGGTTCACCAAAAACGGTGCCATGCCCAACCCCGTCGAATTGCCAATGCCCAAGGCCCGGCGTAGTTTTGGCGATAATTTAACCGCACGTTTCCCGCCCGCGCATTTCGCATTATGGTCCAGCAAATCCATCACGAAGCAGCGGATCAAATACACCGTCAACATTTCGGCCTGAAACGGGGCGGCAAATTCGGGGCGATCTTGGATTGTGCCGTGATCCGCTGCGCCAAATTTACCAGATCCGTAAACGGCAGTGGTGCGCATCACATAACCGACAGTTTTCAAGCTTTCTGGGTCGGGTTGTCGCCCCGCCGACAAATTCGCCACCACAAAATCCCAGAGCCGTGCAGAACGGTTTGCACGCGACAATGTCAATTCACGCACTGATATGCGCCCAGCTTCTTGCAACGGTACATTTTGCGCCAATCGCGCAATATCATCATCCGTCGGGATGCCATCAAACAACGTAAATGTCGTATCCCACGCGGTGGCGATCACCCGATCGGATCGCATCTCGTCGGGCAAATCATGTGCAAATGCCACCAGCGAATAGGCGCGGCTTGGTCCATGCACGGTGTAAACCGCACGCCCCACACCATTTTCATTCACATGCCAATCGGGCGCATCAAATTGCCAATTTTCATTGCGCATACGGCGCAGCAATATCCGCATAAAGCTTAGCCTTGATTGATGAAAGCTGCCCATACGCGACAGGCGCATCACTTGATCCGCATCGCGCAATGGTATTTCATCGCGCGCTGTCATGCGCCACCAAAACTATCGGCGTAAAATCGATGCCAGTTATCGCCCATCACCTTGTCGATATCACCCTGCGTCATGCCAAGATTGCGTAATCCATCGGCGATATTGCCAAAATCTCGATTATCATTGTACCAGTCGGGCATGGGTGGAAAACCAGCATTGCTGGCTGATCCTTCGCCGTAATCAATGCCCTTGGTCCAGCGCCCAACGCGCATCCATTCGACCACGCTATCGGGTTGGTCTTGGCACAAATCCGTTCCGATCCCGATATGATCAATCCCCATCAAATCGGCAGTATCGATAATCATCTGGCAAAAACTGCCCAGCGTACAATCAGATCCCCCCGCCAGATGGTGTGGATAGATCGAAAAGCCAAGCATCCCACCGCTTGCCCCCAATGCACGCAAAACCGTGTCGGATTTATTGCGTAACGCAGCATGCCAGTTGTGTGGATTGGCATGTGTAATCGCAATCGGGCGCGTTGAATGTTCAATCGCCTCTAACGTGGAACGTTCGCCAGAATGGCTCATATCCACAACGATACCAACACGGTTCATTTCCGCGACCACCTCGCGCCCCATGCGCGTCAGGCCCGTATCATCATCCTCATAACAGCCCGTCGCCAACAGCGATTGGTTGTTATATGTCAGCTGCATAAACCGCACGCCCAGTTGATGCCACACTTGCACCAGCCCAATATCATCCTCGATCGGGCTTGGGTTTTGAAACCCGAAAAAAATCGCGGTGCGATTGGTGTCTCGTGCCAGTTGCACATCATCGGCGTGAAACCCTTGGAAAATCAAATCAGGGAATTGTTCAAAATATCGGTTCCAGCGTTCCACCTGTAACACCGTTTCGCGAAATGTTTCGTGATAGGCGATGGTGACATGCACCGCATCCAACCCACCCGCACGCATTTGGCGAAAAATCTTTTCCGACCAATTGGCATATTGCAGATTATCAATGCGAAACCCGCTCATGCATCTGGCCCCGCCGATAATTCCAACACGCGATTCCAAACATTTGTTTCCACATGTACCGTTGCTGGCATCACAAAATCACTGCCCGGTAATCGCGCACCCTCTTGGGCTGCGACCGCATCAACAATACGTGCAATCCGCGCCCAAAATGCATCGCCTGAAAACACCGTTGGATCCAGCAACAGATAAAACTGCCCTAAATCATGGGGTGCGCCCTCTGGCAGTTTTAGCCCAGCCACATCCAGTGAATTCACAGATCCCGTCATCGCGGCGGCCAGAACCTCTGCCATCAGGCCAAAGCCCCAACCCTTGTACCCCCCCGATGAAACCAACGACCCCTTTAGCGCTTCGCTCGGATCGGTGGTGGGTTTGCCCGCACCGTCCACGGCCCAACCCAGCGGGATGCTTTCGCCTGCGGCCTTGGCCATGGTGATTTTCCCCAAGGCAATTGCGGATGTGCTTTGATCAAATTGGAATGTCACACCGCCGTCTTGTGCGGGGATCGCCATGGCAATCGGGTTCGTGCCCAACACTGCCGTATTTCCATTTGGTGGCGATACAACAGCGGATGCATTGGTAAACCCAATCCCAATCAGCCCCGCATTTGCGATCTGTTCGGTGAAATAACCCAAGGATGTGCAGGTATGCGCATGTGCAATGGCGAATGAACAGGTTCCCATTTCACGTGCGGTTGCGATTGCGCGATCAAACCCACGCGAAAATGCGGCCTGTGCAAACCCAAATTTGGCATCCACCATCACGCTTGCGGGTTTGGGCGTTGAAACAACAGGTTGTGCGGCGCCATTCACACGAACCGTCAACAATTGTTGACAATAGCTTTCTAAATAATACAGCCCACAAATCAGATTGCCCTTGCCCTCGGCCACGCGCACGGCCTTTGCCACCGCATCGGCCACCCAATCCGCCGCACCATGTGCACGCAATGCCTTGGCGGTTGTGGTTTCAATTTCATCCAGCGACAGTTCAATTTTGGACAAGGATATCTCCGTTCTATTCTGGGATCATTTTTCGCAATTCGTATTTTTGTATCTTACCTGTCGCGGTTTTTGGCAATGTGCAGAACACGACATGTTTGGGGCGTTTATACCCCGCCAGATGTTCGCGACAAAACGCGATGATTTCATCACTGGTGGCACTTGCCCCGTCTTTTAGTTCGATAAACGCACAGGGCACTTCGCCCCATTTATCATCCTGTTTGGCAACCACGGCGGCCAAACTAACGGCTGGATGGCGATGCAATGCGCCCTCAACCTCGACCGATGAAATGTTTTCGCCACCTGAAATAATGATATCTTTCAGGCGGTCCTTGATCTGGGCATATCCGCGATCATGCATCACCGCCAGATCACCGGTGCGAAACCAACCATCTGCGAATGCTTCGCGTGTGGCATCGGGGTTTTTCAAATACCCCTTCATCACCGTATTTCCGCGCAGGATCAATTCGCCCATCGCCGCGCCATCGGGCGCATTATCAATATCACCATCGGACACAATGCGCTGGCCTTCCATCATCACCATCGCCGCACCTTGGCGCGATTTGATTTCGGCCTTTTGATCGAACGGCAGATCATCCCAATTGTCATTCCAATTGCACATCACCGTATGGCCATAGGTTTCGGTCAGGCCGTAAACATGGCTGACGTTGAAACCCAATTCTTCGATCCCTTGCAAAACGGCGGCGGGTGGCGGGGCGCCTGCTGTCATGACCTCTACTGTGTGGGGTAATTCGCGCCGTTCATCGTCCGTTGCATTCAACAACATGCTTAACACAATCGGTGCACCGCCAAAATAGCGCACGTCATGATCGGCAAGTGCATCATAAATCACCGATGCCGATAACACCCGTGTACACACGATTGTCCCCGCCAGTGCCGCCATCGTCCATCCATGCCCCCAGCCATTGCAATGAAACAGCGGCACAACATAAACATATTTTGGATTTTGCGGCAGCGACCAATCCGAAATCGTACCCATCGACATCAAATATGACCCACGGTGATGATACACCACTCCCTTGGGCCGCCCAGATGTGCCAGATGTATAATTCAGCGCAATCGCATCCCATTCATCGTCGGGCAGCGACCATTCAAATTCGGGATCACCGCTGGCGATGAATGTTTCATAATCGGTGGAACCAACACGGCGCGGTGCATCGCTATTATGTAAATCGAGGATATCGATCACCAAAATATCGTCACGCCCGATCAATTCCAAAGCGCGCGCGGCATCGGGGGATAGTTCGGCGTCAATGATCAAAACGCGCGCTTCGCCGTGGTTGAGGATATAGGCAATCGTATCCGCATCCAGCCGCGTGTTGATCGTGTTCAACACCGCACCCGCCATCGGCACACCCCATAACACCTCGACCATTTCAGGGGTGTTGGCGGCGACAATCGCCACCGTATCGTTTTTACCAATGCCATGTTTGGTCAGCGCCGATGCCATCTGACGACACCGTCGATACGTATCCGCCCATGTATATTCGCGATCACCGTAAATAATCGATTTGCGATCCCCATGCATCAATGCCGCGCGGGGTAAAAATGACAACGGCGACAAGGGCACATAATTCGCAGGTGTTTTTTCAAACACATCGAATTTATCGGCTGTATAGTCCATGCCCGTCCTCCCTAGTTGCGCACCACTGCGCCATCGTCCAACATTGATGTGATCCGCGCAAGGGTTTCTGGTGTTTTGGCCAGTGTGATAAATGCCGCGCGTTCACGATCATACATATCCTGTTCGCTGGCGTTGAGCGGTTCATCACCATCAACATTCACCACGATTGTCGCCACAGTCATGGCAACGGTTTTATCATGGGGAAAAAACCAACCCTTTTTGATACCATCATCCATGAAATCCGACATTTTTTGTAAAATCGCCCGCCCCGGCAATTGGAATTCTGGCGGGGTTGGTGGTGTGTAATCATCGGACATGTTTTGCAATTCATCCATGGCGCGTGCCACCAGTTTATCGCGATTCATCACCGCAATATCACGATCCGCTTGGAAATATTGATACCGTGCGGATGTTTCAGGGCTACTGCCTGTTTGGCTGTAACCAACTTGCATCCATGTTTCCCACGCGGCGCGTTCCCAATCACCCGTGGCCTGGTACCAACGCCACATCGTGTCTTTGACACCGCCACCCGATGGGATCACGCCCACCGATGCCTCGACCAGCCCCAGCACGCTATTGGAATGAGCGACCAGTTTATCGCAATGCGCCAAAACCTCGTACCCACCACCAAGGCCAAGGCCTGATGGTGCGCCGATCACAGGTACGGGCGCGTATTTCAACGCTTTTACCGCCTGTTGGAAATCGTTCAAAAACGCATCGATACCATCCCAATCGGCGGCCTCGATCATTGTGCGAAAATGGTTCAAATCAACGCCTGCGGAAAAATGTTGGGCATCGTTATGCACCAAAATACCAGCCCCGTGGTTTTTCGCAGCCGCCGCGACGATTTCCATTGATGCGCCCGTTAATGCATTGGCCTTGGAATGAAATTCAACCAAGTGCAAATCACCGTCCAGTTTAAAAAGGCTCGCCGATGCATTGCTGGCAATCGGTTGCATCGTTTGGCGCATCATTGAAAAACGGATGGTGCCATCTGGCAAGGAAATCGGCGCATAGGCATGATCGGTCAGGGTTTTGAAAACCCGCACGTTCAACACGCCATTTTGCGCGTGATAAAACGGGCCGAACTGTTGGGATGCGGTGATCGTTGCGGGAATATCCAAACCCGCCTCTTGCGCCAATTGTGCAACCATATCCGCGCCCAGCGCATCAATCATTTCAAATGGCCCACGGATCCAGTTGAACCCAAGCTTCATCGCATCATCAATGTCTTGCGGGCTATGGGTGACGGCTGGGATCAAATCGGCGGCGTAACATAAAACACGTGCCAAAAATGCGCGGCAAAATTTGGTTTGCAATGTTTCGTCAGGATTACTGTCATCCAACAGATTATGCAGCGTTTCACGCCCCGCCAGCATATCATCGGCGGCGCGGACGGCCTTGGTCGGCAATTCATCAATGCGGGGGCGCAATTCACCCGTTGCGATATCCATCGCCTGATTGCTATCGGGGCGATAAAACCCGCCGGCACCCTTGTTCCCTGTGAACCCGTTTGCAATCATATCTTTGATGGTTGCGTGCATCGGGTTTTGTGGCCAGCCAACCGCATGTGCCACATCATCGGCGGGCAAAATCGCACCAAGCGTATCCACCACATCGGCCATCAAATCGACACCGATCATATCATAAAGCCCAAAAACACCCGTTTTCGGTATCCCCATCGGGCGCCCCATCAACGCATCGGCTTGTTCAATCGGCAAACCCAATTTCGCCGCCTCGTCCATGCCAACCTGTAATGCAAACACACCCACACGATTGCCTAGGAAACCGGGTGTGTCATTACATGGCACAACGCCCTTGCCCAAAACCTCGTCGTTATAGCGCGACAAGCGGTCCATCACATCGGGTGCGGTATCCGCACCGCGCACTAATTCCAACAGGCGCATATAGCGCACGGGATTGAAATAATGGGTGATGGCGAAACGTTTGCGAAAATCCACATCCATGTCTTCGACCAGCAAGGAAATTGGAATGGTGGATGTGTTGGATGTGACCACACATGTATCGCTGATCACATCGTTCATGCGTTTATACAGCGCCTTTTTCAACGGCAGGCGTTCAACAATCGCCTCGACAATCCAATCGCATTCGGACAGGCGGTGAAAATCGTCCTCGATATTGCCAATTTCAATCAGATCAGCGCGTGATTTATCCATCAATGCAGGGGGATCGGATTTTAACAACCGCTTGATGGCGTCGTTCCCCGCGCCATTGCGATCATCATCGCGGGGCAAATCCAGCAACAAGACCTTTTGCCCAGCATTGGCGATTTGTGCGGCGATGCCGCTGCCCATTGTGCCGGCACCAATCACGGCGATACGGTTGAAATCCAGTTGTGTCATGAGTTTAAAAATTCCCGCAATGCTTTGTTCACTTCGAACGGTTTTTCACCCGTTAACATATGCCCCGCGTCGGGCAGTTCGATCAATTTTGCACCCTTGATCGCCGCGTGCATTTTGCGCCCTGCTTTGATCGGTGTCATTTTATCCTTGCCCGCAAGGATACATAACGTCGGGCAGCTAATACTGGCCGCCGCTTTGCCACCATCGGTATAATCTGCACAGGCCGACAAATCCGCGAACAATGCCCCCGCTACATTGCCGCGCATCACAGCAGAGCCGTATATCATATGGCTTTGCCCGGGCATGGTGTGATCATGCATATGCCCATCGGGGCCATGCCCCCAATCCATCATCGCACCAATGGCGGCGTCTTGGTTATTATGCGCCATATCCAACAGCGCATCATTTACAGGGATCGCCAAACCCGATGCCATCAGTACCAGTTTATCAACCCGCGCACCATGACGTCGTGCCAATTCCATCGCCACAAGGGACCCTTGGGAATGGCCAATCACCGTGGCGGTTTTTACGCCAGCGGCATCAAGCACGGATGCATACCAATCGGCCATGTCGGTAATGCTGGTCAATGGTGTACCATCTGAATGCCCATGTGCGGGCATATCTGGCGTTAAAACATTCCAACCCCGATTGGCCAAAAACCGCCCCTGCAAAACATAGGTCAGATGCGATTGACCAGAACCGTGGATAAACAACAGCACGTTTTCATCGGGGTTAAATTCCTGCCCCCCAGTGGAGACAAAAACATCATGATCATTGATTTTCAATTTCATGCTGCACCCCCTGCAACCTTGCCCGCAACACGCAATGCATTTTTGAAATCGGCAATGATGTCATCGATGTCTTCTAATCCAACAGAAATGCGGATCATGTCTTCGCTGAGGCCTGCGTTTTTCATCGCCTCTGGTGTCAGATGCGAATGGGTTGTGGAACCAGGGTGAATGACCAGAGTTTTGGCATCCCCCACGTTTGCCAGATGCGATGCAAGCTCAACTGATTCAATGAACGCACGCCCTGCTTCGCGCCCGCCTTTGATACCACAGGCGATGATGGAACCAGCTCCCTTGGGCATCAAACGCATGGCAACTGCGTGGTCGGGATGATCCGGCAAATTGGGGTGTTTCACCCATGCCACCTGATCGTGAGCTTGCAAAAATTCCAACATTTTGGCGGTGTTATTCATATGGCGTTCCATACGCATGCCAAGAGTTTCAATCCCTTGCAGCAAATGAAACGCGTTTGTTGGCGACAGGCATGGGCCAACGTTATACATCCCCTCTGATCGCACGCGCATGCTAAACGCGGCGGGGCCGAACTCTTCCCAAAGATTTACACCTTTGAATGCGTAATGTGCGGTTGTGAGCGTTGGGAAACGATCATTTTGACCCCAATCAAAATTACCGCCATCAATGATTGCACCGCCCAGCGCAATGCCATGCCCGCCCATCCATTTGGTCAGGGAATGAATAACAATATTTGCACCCTGATCAATGGGTTTTAATAACCACGGTGTGTTGAATGTGGCATCAACCACCAAGGGCACGCCTGCATCATTTGCAACCTTAGCCACAGCGGGCACGTCCATGACATCCATGCCCGGATTGCCAATCACCTCGCCAAAGACCATTTTGGTGTTTGGCTTGATCGCCGCCCCAATCGCAGCGGGATCATTGGGGGCGACAAATGTGGTTTCAATCCCATAACGCGACAGCGTGTGTTCAAACAGATTGATATTCGCACCATACATTTGGGATGATGAAACAATATGATCGCCAGCAGAGCACAATGCCAACACGGTCAAAAACAGCGCCGACATCCCCGACGCCACCGCCACCGCCGCAACACCGTTATCAAGCGCGGCAAGGCGTTGTTCCAACACCGCAACCGTCGGGTTGGTCAGGCGCGAATAGATATGGCCACCGACCTCAAGATTAAACAACGCGGATGCGTGTTCGGTATCTTGGAATACATATGATGTTGTTTGGTGAATTGGCACAGCGCGTGAACCGTGGCGTGCGTCTGGGCTTTGGCCTGCGTGCAGGCTTAGCGTGTCAAATTTGTATTTGCCGCTCATGAAATATCCTCCCGTTGCGATGTGAACCGCTTAATCGCGCGCATCCTGTTTTTTTCGCAAAGAAGTGTCAATCGGGGAATGCCATTTCGGATTGCCAAAAAGATGATTTTAGAATTCAAAATCAGCAAATTTTAATTGCCGTGGGAAATTTTCAACGCTACGCATTTTGCAACTATCGGAGGGGATGATAATGACAGGTGCACCGATTTTTCCAACACGCCGTTTGCGCACGACACCATTCATGGATCGTGTGGTGGAAAACGGCGTTTCGGCCTTTACCATTTACAACCATATGTTTTTGCCCGTGGTTTATAATTCGCTGGAAGAAGACGCCGCGCATCTGAAACAATATGCCCAGATTTGGGATGTATCCGCCGAACGACAGGTGCAATTACACGGACCGGATGCACGCAAATTGTCAGTGATGATGTCAGCGCGTGATTTGACCAATGCACAACCGGGGCGGTGTTATTACGCGCCCATCACCAACAAAGACGGTAAATTTATCAACGATCCAGTTGCATTGTGCTTGGCCGATGATTTGTTTTGGTTTTCGGTAGCTGACAGCGATTTGATCCATTGGGCAGCGGGTTTGGCCGCTGGATTGGGGCTGGATGTGCAGGTTAGCGAACCCGATGTTTCCCCGCTTGCGATCCAAGGGCCGATGGCAGAGGATTTAATGGTCGATGTATTTGGCGATGCCATTCGCGACATTAAATTTTTCCGATTTGCCACCTTCGAATTCATGGGGCGACAGTTGAACATTGCGCGATCTGGTTGGTCTAAACAGGGTGGATTTGAAATTTATCTGGATGATTCTTCATTGGGCAATGATCTGTGGGATACGATCTGGGCCAAGGGTGCGCCATATAATTTGCGTGCAGGTTGCCCCAATTTAATCGAACGGGTCGAGGGCGGATTGTTAAGCCTTGGTACCGATATGACATCGGATGATACCCCGCTAAATGCAGGTTTGGAAAAATTCATTTCCCTTGAGAGCGGACACGATTTTATCGGCAAGGATGCATTATTGGCGCAACGCGACGCGGGCGGCTATGCGCGCCTGAAAGGTTTGAAAATCAGTGGCGATGCCGCCCTGCCCGTTTCAAACTCCGTAGATTGTTTCATTAATGGGGAAAAGGTTGGATTTATCACCACCGCGGTTTATTCCCCCGATTTCAAATGCAATCTAGCTTTTGCTATGTTGGATGTCGCAGCACAGGAAAACGGAACCACGGTTTTGGTGACATTGGATAATGTACAGCGCGAAGCGGTTGTTTGTGACCTTCCGTTTTTGCGCGAATAATTTGCAATTATTATGGGCAATCATTAGGCGTATTGGCGTAACCAAATAAAGATTGCCCCCATGTCCGATACAATCAATCACATTCGCAACGCCATCACCAATAACATCAGCGGATTGGAACAATTTCAATCCGCACTTGATGATGCCACCCTTGCGAAATCCATCGCAGGCGCACTTGATCTGATATACAACATGAAGGGGCGATTGATCGTGGCCGGCATGGGCAAAAGCGGGCAAATCGCACGTAAATTGGCATCGACATTTGCGTCCACAGGCACGCCTGCATATTTTGTCCACCCCGCAGAGGCAAGCCATGGCGATCTGGGCATGATCCACGCAGACGATGTTTTGCTGTTGCTGTCTTGGTCGGGCGAAACGCAAGAGCTTTCGGACATTTTGGAATATTCCAAACGCTATAACGTCCCCATGATTGCGCTCACAGCGACAAAAAATTCAACACTTGCTGATAAATCCGATATTGCGATTGTGCTGCCCAAAGTAACGGAATCTTGTCCGCACAACTTGGCGCCAACCACTTCGGCCTTGGTACAACTGGCCGTGGGTGATGCAATGGCGGTGACATTGCTACGAATGAAGGGATTTTCCACCGCTGCATTTCGCGAATTTCATCCAGGCGGCAAACTTGGCGCGGTGCTCACCCCTGTGGGTGAAATCATGCATACCCGTGATACGCTTCCCTTGTGTGCTCAATCTGCGCCGATCATTGATGTGCTGGGCAAAAGCAGTGAAAAATCATTTGGGGTTGTTGGGTTAACTGATGATGCTGGTGCGCTGGTTGGGATCATCACCGATGGCGATATTCGCCGATATATCACCACCAAATCCGACGGTTCGATGAAACAGGCAATGTGGGAAACGCAAGCGCATGAAATCATGACACGCGGGTCAATCTGTTTCACGTCCGATCAACTGTCCGCACATGCATTATACGTGTTGCAAGAAAACAAAATTTCCACGGCGTTTGTGTTGGATGGGGGCAAACCTGTTGGTTTAATCACCATGTTGCAATTGTTATCTGCGGGCGTGGCCTAGCGCGGGTTTCACGATCCGCACACTTGATCGGCATTGAAATAAGCGCCATACAAAGATCATGAAAAAACTTTTCCGCATCCTGTTTGGCTTGGCTTTGATTGGTGCAATCACGGCTTGGTTCCTATCCGCCCCGCAATACGTTGATACCGCCGATTTTGAAAACCTTGGCGGGGATGTAGCACGCGGAGAAATGGTTTTTGCGATGGGTGGTTGCAATTCATGCCACGCAGCCCCCGATGCCAAGGGCGATGATAAAAACATCCTGTCAGGTGGCCAGCATTTCGCATCGGATTTTGGCACATTCATTGCGCCCAACATTTCACCTGATCCAAACGCGGGCATTGGTGATTGGGAATTGATTGATCTGGCAAATGCGATGCAACGTGGTGTGTCGCCAGATGGCAAACATTATTATCCCGCGTTTCCATTTACATCCTATGTCCGCATGGAACCCCAAGACATTGCCGATCTTTATATATTCATGAAAACCTTGCCCGTTTCCACCAAACCAAGCGAACCCCATGATGTTGGATTTCCATTCAACATTCGGCGCGGACTGGGATTGTGGAAATTCCTGTTTTTCAAATCAGATGCAGTTATGGAACCCAGCGACAATGCAGAAATCGCACGAGGCCAATATCTGGTCGAGGGTGCGGGGCATTGCGCCGAATGCCACACGCCGCGCAACTTGATCGGAGGGTTGCAATTATCCAAATGGTTGTCGGGTGCACCAAACCCAGATGGGCCAGGGTTCATCCCCAATATTACCCAGCATGATGATGCGCTTGGCACATGGTCAGCAGGCGAAATTGCGGAATATCTTGCCACAGGTTTCACACCCGAATTTGATGTGGTTGGCGGATCAATGGGATCTGTTGTTGAAAATATGGCGAAACTGCCCGATACGGATCGCGCAGCGATTGCGGCATATCTGAAATCGCTGCCAGCACTCGAACGCAGCCAACCGCGCCAATAAGGATCATTCATGAAATATTCGGATTACGGTAAATGGACCGCGCGGGCGACAGCGTGGATTGAACGCTATTTTTCCACCCTGCCCGATCAACCTGTGCGCGCCCAAACCAGTGCGGGTGACATCGCCGCACGCCTGCCCCAATCGCCCCCTGATGCACCTGTTGATATGGATGTTATCATGGCGGATTTTGAACGGATTGTGCCCGATGGTTTAACCCATTGGCAGCACCCGCGATTTTTCGCATATTTCCCCGCCAACGCCGCCCCGGCATCAATGATCGCAGAACAGCTCACCAATGCGATCGCGGCGCAATGCATGTTATGGCAAACATCCCCCGCCGCGACAGAGATTGAAACCGTCATGGTCGATTGGATGCGCCAAGCGCTTGGCCTGCGGGATGGATTTGTGGGAGTGATCCAAGACAGCGCATCATCCGCAACCCTGTCCGCGGTGTTAACCATGCGCGAACGCGCACTCGATTTTCAGGGAAACACAACGGGGTTATCAAACACGCCCCGCTTGCGGATTTATACATCCGAACAGGTGCACACATCAGTGGACAAGGCCGCATGGGTTGCGGGCATCGGTCAGGACAATTTGGTGCGCATCCCAACAGATAAAAACCACGCCATGCGCGCGGATGCGTTACAAACCGCAATTAATGCCGATCGCGCCGCGGGCTACACCCCCGCTGGGTTAATCATGTGCACAGGGGGTACATCGATTGGCGCCTGTGATGATTTGACCCCATTGATCAAAATAGCCAAGGCCGAAGGGTTATACACCCATCTGGATGCCGCATGGGCGGGATCGGCAATGATTTGCCCTGAGCTTCGCCATATCTGGGCGGGTGTCGATGATTGCGACAGCATCGTATTCAACCCCCATAAATGGCTGGGTGCGCAATTTGATTGTTCGATTCAATTCCTATCCGATCCATCAGCACAGCTAAAAACCATGGGGATACGGCCAACGTATTTGCAAACCCAAGGCGCGGATGAGGTGACGAATTACAATGAATGGACTGTGCCATTGGGGCGGCGTTTTCGTGCGTTGAAAATCTGGTTCCTGATCCGTGCATATGGGCTGGACGGGCTGCGCACACGTATTCGCAACCACATCAAATGGGCGGAAATGCTCGCCGATAAATTACGCGACGAGCCCGATTTCACAATCACCACAGAATGCCAATTTTCGCTGTTCACATTTCAATACACGCCGCGTGGCGGTGATGCGGACAGCGCCACGGCCGCATTGTTGGAACGTATCAACGATGATGGGCGGATATATCTGACCCAAACCAAGCATGACGGCAAATTTTGCATCCGTTTCCAAGCGGGGCAATTCGATTGCACGCGCGACGATGTGATGTTGGCGCATAACGTGATTTTGGAACTGGCGCGTGGTTGACCCCAAGATTTAACCGTCAACACCTCTGGGGATAAAGGTATCACAAAAATTATCGACGCTCAGGTCATCAAGCGATGTGTCATGCAAAATAATGCGGTTACCATCAATCGTTGTGACGACATTCGCGCCACGCTCAAACGCGTTTTCCATAAATAAATCAAATGCCTGTTGGGCCGTAATCGTTTCATAGCTGATATCATAATCAAAGGCGACGCAGTCCTCATCGACGTTGAAATCCTTTATCCGGACATCGTAATCGCCAGCATCACGTGTAAACAAAAACCTGTCAGCATCTGCACCACCAGAGATGTTGTATGTTCCTTCGTCGATCAAAAAATCATCACTGCCTTCGCCGCCATATGCACGTATATTTTCGCCATTTTCAAGAAATATGGAATCATCGGCACCGCCACCATAGGCAACGCCATTGCTGCTGGTTGTTGTTCCGACTAGCTCACCATCGATGTATTCAGCATAAGAATTGATATAGATGAAATCCACTACGTGGCTACCAGCAATGCGAAAATCATCACAACCAGCTACGCCTGTTTCATTGTGGGGGGTGAATGGCTCTGGCAATGCTCCGCCGCCTGTGGAGATGTAAACATCCGAAGATAAGCGCACACCGATCGAATCTCGACCATCACCCCCAAGAATGCGGATACTGTCAGAATCAATGACGGTAAGGGAAGAACGATTTTCGCCAATTTTAATGCGTGTTTCTGCCACATCTTCTATCCAAACATGCGAAGGAGTGTTCATGAAAATATTGCTGTTCACGCCACCAATAAGACCAAAATTAATTATCCCATTTGCACCTGCATCCATTCTTAATTGAACGCCATTTGCATCGCCTAAATCAAACGGCGCAGTCGTACCAAAACTAGCATAAACCGAAAGCGATGCATTATCGTTTTGGGCAAGCCACAGATAGGGATCGTTTTCCAATTCATCCAAATGATCGCCGATTTCGACACTAAGATTTGTCGCACGCCACGCAGGCGTAGTTGTTCCGTCAACTTCGGAATAACCAATAACACGCGTAATAATTCCCGATACCGGCATGCCAAATTCATCAAAGGTAAAATCGCCATAATATCGATACAGGCCATCTGGGGTTTCGTAATATGTAATCAACAGTTTATCCTTTTGAATTTATGAATGCTTTGCCTTAACCAATCGGCCCTGAATCGTAGAAATTATCAACGCTCAAATCATCAAGCGATGTGTCGTGTAGCACGATTTGATTGCCCTCAACGGTGGTAAAAACATTGGCGCCGCGTTCAAATGCATTTTCCATGAACATATCAAATGCCGCCTCTGCGCTGATCACGGGGCCTGCTTCAGTATAAAATGCAACGATGTCTTCGGTTGCATCGAAATCTTTGATGCGTACGGAATAACTGGTGTCATCTACATCAAAAATAAAAGAATCCTCGTCCGCACCGCCAAATATATTTGCGCTCCCTTCGGTGATGCTAAATTGGTCGCGACCATTACCGCCAAAAATGCGAATGTCATCGCCATCAATCAAAACAATTCGATCGTCGCCATCACCGCCATAAACAACGCCATTGGTGCTTGCATTTGTGGCGACTACCTTGTCGTCCACGTATTCGTAATCGGCATCAATATAGATGAAATCAATTTCATCTCCACCGACAATGCGAAAATCATCACAACCAAACACGCCTGTTTGGTTTAACGGAGTTGAGCCACCATCCGTGGTGGCCGACCCTAACGAAATGTAAACATCAGAGGAGGACGCCACCTGAATTTGGTCTTGGCCATCACCGCCCAATATGCGGATACCCTGACCATCACTTGCCTGAACGTATGAATCACCGTCGCCAAGTTTGATGCGTGTATCATTAAATTCCCGAACAAAAATACTGTCAGCGCCATTTGCAATGATGTTGGTTCCAACGCCGCCATCAATCAGAAAATCCTGCGTTCCATTTTCACTATCCAACTTGAAACGCACGTCACTTGTTTCACCAAGGTCAAAGCCAAACAGCGAAACACTATAGTCAAAAACCGAAAGCGATGCGCCGTCGTTTTGTGCGAGCCAGAACTGAGGATCGTTTTCGAGTTCATCCAAATGATCGCCGATTTCGACACTTAGATTTGTCATGCGCCACGCAGGCGCAGTGATACCGTCGATTTCAGAATATCCAATCACACGAGTGATCATTCCCGATACCGGCATGCCAAATTCATCATAAATAAAATCGCCGAAATAACGGGTAAGGTTATCTGGCGTTTGGTAAAAATCTGGCATTTAAAAATTTCCTAGCATTTAAAAATAGATAATCTTGGCCCCACGTTAGTAAGGGTCAATTGACATCGCAATGATTTAAAGAAAGATTTTCGTGGTGCGGGCGGGGGGACTCGAACCCCCACTCCCTTACGAGAAACAGATTTTAAGTCTGCAGCGTCTACCATTCCGCCACGCCCGCACTACTGCCCAAAGGCTCGCGCAACATGGCGATTTGTGGAACATTTGTAAAGTTCAGAAAACAAGATTAGCCGAAGAAATTTTCGCCCATCTGATCGCGCAGGATTTTTGCCATATCGGCGCCGATTTTCGCACCGTCCTTGGCCGCGCCTGTCATCATATGTTTGATGCTTTCTGATCCATCGGGGCGCAAAACTTCGCCGCGTAATGTGATAGTATCGCCATCCAATGTGGCAAGCCCCGCAATCGGTGTATGGCACGATCCATCAAGCCCAGCCAATAACGCACGTTCTGCATTCAAACGAAGCCCTGATTCATGATCATGAATAAGCGCAAGTGCCGCCGTCGCATCCGCATCATCCACGCGCCGTTCAATCCCAATGCACCCCTGTGCAATTGCTGGCAGGATTTCATCGGTTTCAATCGGGTTTGCAATGTCGGCACTGCCCAAACGGTTCAGCCCCGCCATCGCCAAAAACGTGGCATCGGCAACGCCATCATCCAATTTGCGTAAACGCGTTTGCACATTGCCGCGAAACTCGACCAGTTTCAGATCGGGGCGCACGGCGGCCAATTGCGCGCGGCGGCGCAGGCTGCTTGAACCCATCACAGCACCTTTGGGCAATTCGGAAATGGATTTGTATTTACGCGAGATAAACGCATCGCGCACATCTTCGCGGGGCAAATAGCAATCCAACATTAAACCATCGGGAAATGCCACGGGCATGTCTTTCATCGAATGAACGGCAATGTCGATATCGTGGGACAGCATCGCATCTTCGATTTCTTTGGTGAACAAACCCTTGCCGCCAATTTCGCCCAACGGGCGATCCTGTACACGATCCCCCGTGGTTTTAATCACCACGATGTCAAATGCGATTTCGGGCAAGCCAAGTGCATCCATCAGACGTGTGCGTGTCTCATGTGCCTGGGCCAGTGCAAGTGGCGACCCGCGGGTGCCAATTTTCAGCGGTGTATCTGGGCTAAATCTCATGAGCGCAAACTATCGTCCGCGGCAAAGGGGTGCAATCACAATGATCGCCCTTTCGCTGGGCGTTTTGCCGCGATAGAAGGGCAGCATGAAAACTGATGAAAAACTGATGATGCGCGCCCTTGCGGGTGAAACCTTAACCACGCCACCCGTATGGATGATGCGCCAAGCGGGACGGTATTTGCCCGAATATAAGGCCACACGTGCAGAGGCCGGCGACTTTTTATCGCTGTGTTATAATCCAGATTTGGCAACTGAGGTCACATTGCAACCCATTCGCCGATATGGGTTTGATGCCGCGATTCTGTTTGCGGATATTCTGTTGGTGCCCCAAGCATTGGGTGCGGACCTGTGGTTTGAAACCGGCGAAGGCCCGCGTTTATCAACGATTCAATCAAAGGCCGATTTTAACAAATTGGGCAATCCAGAGGATGTGCACGAAACCCTGTCCCCGATTTATCAAACCATTCGCAACCTGCGTGAAGCATTACCAAAAGAAACCGCATTGATCGGTTTTGCCGGTGCACCGTGGACGGTTGCCACATATATGATTGCGGGTCGTGGCACCCCTGATCAGGCCCCAGCATTGGCATTGATGAAAGAACACCCAGCAGTGTTTGATGCCTTGATGGATAAAATCACGGATGCAACGATTGAATATCTGATTCAGCAAATCAAAGCAGGCGCAGAGGTGATTAAATTATTTGATAGCTGGGCTGGTGCGCTCACCGGATTCCAATTCCCCAAATATATCACGCGCCCCGCCGCAAAAATTGCATCCGTATTGCGCGAAGAACAACCACATGTGCGTCTGATCGGATTTCCCCGTGGCGCCACACCCGATGGTTATGTCAATTTTGTGCGTGAAACGGATGTGGATTGTGTGGCAATTGATGGATCAATTGATGCGCAATGGGCGGCGGATAATCTGCAAACGGAAACCTGTGTTCAGGGCAATCTTGATCAACGTTTGTTGGTTGCGGGTGGTGACAAGCTGGTTTCAGAAACCAAGCGGATTGTTGAAACCCTGTCGCATGGGCCGCATATTTTCAACCTTGGGCATGGGATTACACCAGACGCGGACCCCAAGAATGTTGAAATCATGATCAAGGCCATTCGCGGTTAAACCAGCACAACTACCCCGCGGCGCGTGCAATTTTTGCACGATCTGCGAGGGGAAACATGTGTAAGACATTGTTTCAATAATATAAGGCGGGCCCACCATTGTGGTTGTGTTTACGGGGGTGATAACCCCGTTTTCAATGGCGATCCTGCCACGGATTGCCATGCTCACCAGTGATTGCGAAAGACGCGGGCGTTACACCGCGCCAAAACCACGTTTTGTCGACGCTTAGGATATTGCCAGAAATGGATTGCGATTGCGTTACAGTTGCGTTCGCTGTCTGGGGCGCATGTTAATCGCAATGATCCCCAGCAACACAAGGATCAGACCAACACCCACCATCGGTGTGATCGTCTCGCCCAGAAAAATAACGCCGAGCATGACGCCAACGCCCGCGCGTAAATATGCTTGGCTGGCGACCCCCATCGACCCAAGGGTTTTCAGCAGGCGAAAATAAATCAGTAACGCAAAGCCTGTGCAAAACACCGATAACATCAATGTGGCACCAATCGCTTGTGCAGTTGGGCGCAGCTCTGTTGGGTTTTCCAAAACAAATGCCAGTGGCCATAACACCACCACCGCCCAGATCATGGTACATGTTGCTGTCACAGGTGCGGATAAATGCGACAAACGTTTGCCATAGATCGCCGCAATCCCATAAAGGAACGCACCCATCAGCGCCGCCAGTTGCCCCGCCACCTGTTGGCCAAGCCCTGCTAAAACATCGACCCCGATAATCAACACCACACCAAACAGGCCAAGCACCGCGCCGATAAATCGCAACGGATTGGTTGGTTCGTGGCGCGTGATAAACAGGGTTATGAAAAACACGAATATCGGTGATGTGGAATTAAGGACACTTGCCAATCCGCTATCAACGAATTGCTGTCCCCATGCCAAAATCACCCATGCGCCAAAGCTGTTGAAAAAGGATTGAATGAACAATTTGCGCCATGATTGCGCATCGCGCGGGAATTGATCGCGCCGCCACGCCATGACGCCCATCAAAAACACCGCCGCGATGGAAACGCGACAGGCAATCAATGTGATGGGCGGAATTTCGGTGACCGCGATTTTTAAGAATAGATAGGATGATCCCCATAACAACGCCAACACGCCCAACAGGGCAAATTCAAACGCTGGCTTTGGTGTGGTGGTCAATACCATTTCGCCACGGGTGGCAGGCTCATTAACACCGCACTTGGGTCATGTCCGCTTTGCAATCCAAAATGTGTGCCACGATCATAGACCAGATTAAATTCCGCATATCGCCCGCGCTTGCGCAATTGAATTTCTCGATCTTCATCTGTCCACGCTTCTGTGCGGCGTTTTTCAGTGATGGGCAGGAATGCGTTTAAAAATGCGCGGCCTGCGTCCTGTGTAAACGCAAAATCAGCATCCCAATCGCCCGTGTCGAGATCGTCAAAAAATATGCCGCCAACGCCGCGGGGTTCATTCCAATGTTTGATCATGAAATATTCATCGGCCCATTCTTTGAACCGTGGGTAATATGCGGGGTCGTGTTTATCACAGGCCTGTTTTTGCACATCGTGGAAAAACGCTGTGTCCTCTGGGACTTCGATCATTGGGTTCAGATCAGAACCCCCGCCAAACCATGCGGCATGGGGTGTCCAAAACATGCGCGTGTTCATGTGAACGGCGGGGCATTTGGGACTGTTCATATGGGCGACCAACGAAATGCCCGATGCCCAAAACCGATGATCATCGCCAAAATCAAGATCCTTGCGCGCCGCCATGGATTTTTGCGCCACGGGTGACAGGGTGCCATGCACGGTGGAAATGTTCACACCCACCTTTTCAAACACACGCCCACCACGCATCACCGACATTTCACCGCCCCCACCAGCGCCACCATCGCGCATGGTTTTTGTGCGCTCAAACCGCCCAGCGGGCAGGTGCGCATGCGGGCCTGTGGTTTGCGTATCCTCAAGCGTTTCGAACGCGGTGCAAATATCATCGCGAAGTGTTTTGAACCAATCGCTTGCACGGGTTTTGCGGGTGTCAAAAATATCTGTCATGGCGTTGCTTTAGCGAAAGTTATGCGATGATGCCAGTGGGCAAGGTGCATTGCAACTTATTGTCGCGCTGGTTAGCGTGCCGCGTAATATCAAAGGATTCGAAATGCCCACCCCAGCTGTTCACGACAATTTCCGAGGCATGGTCTGGGCGTTGATCGCCGTTATCACCGCAAGTGCCATGACCATCGCCATTCGTGGTGCCGCTGCCGAAATGGACAGCAACATGATCGCCATGGCGCGGTTTTCCATCACGGTGATGTTGGCAATCATTGCGATGTGTTTATTGCCAAGCCTGCGCAAACAATTGCGGTTTTCGCAACCTTGGCGTCATGTGTTGCGCGGCATCTTGGTTGGGTTTTCCACATTGCTCGGATTTTATTCCATCACCCAAATTGATCTGGCAACGGTATCAGTTCTGTTTTTTACTGCCCCGATTTTTGCAACTGTCTTAAGCGTTTTGTTTTTCAAAGAACAAATTGGCCCGCGACGCATCATCGCCATTGCGCTTGGCTTTTTGGGGGCGATCATCATTTTGCGCCCCGGTGTAGAATTAAACAGCGGCATGATCGCCGCCTTGGTCAGTTCGCTTATGTTTGCGGGTGTCTTGGTGATGTCGCGGGGATTGGCCGATGCGGATGGCCCGTTTTCAACGTTTTTCTCTGCCAATGTGATGACCGTAATTGTGACGGTTCCCTTTGTCTGGTCCGATCCAGCACTACCATCACAAACGGCGACTTGGGCGTGGGTGATTGCGTTGGTGTTGCTCGGCATCGTGCGCCAATTTGCGGATATTTTGACATATCGTTATGGCGATGCGGCGGTGGTGGCACCGTTTGCATATCTGCGTTTGGTGATTTTGGGGATTGCGGGATATTTGATGTTTGATGAAACACCAGATCGATTCACCCTGATCGGTGCAACGGTGATCATTGTATCAACGTTTTACATCACACAGCGCGAACGCAAAGCGATGCGCACCAAACCCTAAACAGCCTTTCGCGCATTTAGCGCCGCTGTGATTGTACCATCGTCCAGATAATCCAATTCGCCACCAATGGGCACACCTTGGGCCAATGATGTGACGCTGACACCCAGATCTTCCAATTGATCGGCGATGTAATGCGCCGTGGTCTGGCCATCGACAGTGGCGTTCAACGCAAGGATCACTTCGGTAATGTTTTCATCGCCAACACGCGACACCAGATTGGGAATGCGCAATTCTTCGGGGCCAACACCATCAAGCGCGGATAATACACCGCCCAACACATGATAGCGCCCCTTGAACACAGCCGCGCGTTCCATCGCCCAGAGATCAGACACGTCTTCGACCACGCAAATCTGACCAATGGCGCGGCGCAGGTCAGAACACACATCGCATTGATCCATCGTTCCGATATTGCCACAGGTCACACATTCGCGCGCAGTTTGCGCCACGGTGAACAGGCTGTCGGCCAAGGGTGATAACAATATATCGCGCTTTTTAATCAGATGCAGAACCGCACGGCGTGCCGAACGCGGGCCAAGCCCTGGGAGCTTGGCCATCAATTGAATCAGAATATCGATGTCTTTGTTGTTGCTGTTCACGCGTGCGATCCGAACACCCTAAAACGGGAGCTTCATTCCCGCAGGCAGGTTCAAACCTTCGGTGACTTTGCCCATTTCTTCGGCTTGTTTTGCCGCGGCTTTGGTTTGGCCGTCTTTGACAGCGGCGATGATCAAATCTTCGACCACCTCTTTATCATCCGCATTAAAAATGGATGGATCAATGTCCAATCCACGCAATTCGCCTTTGGCGGAAACGCGCACCTTGACCATGCCAGCACCTGCTTCGCCTTCGACCTCTATGTCGTTCAGCTTGCTTTGTGCATCTTCCATTTTGGATTGCATATCTTTGGCCTGTTTCATCAACTTGGCCATATCGCCCATGCCTTTAAGCATCACAATTCTCCGTCGTTTGTGTTTGATTAATATGTAGCATTAGATTGTCCAAAATGCCAGTCATCCCGTGTGATGGGTTAGTCATCCTCGAACGGGTCCCAATCATCGTCAACCTCTGGGATTTCTTCCAAAAATTCGTCGCTGTCGATATCTTCGGGTTTGCGTACCTCTAGTATTTCGGCACCTTCAAAGGTGCTGAGCGCGGCCTTGACCAAGGGATGTTCTTCGGCCTCTGCCTGTAAATTATCGCGTTCTTCAAGGCGCAATTCGTTGATTGTGGCACCACCACCATCATTCACCAGTGTTACACCCCAACGCGCACCTGTCCACGTTTGCAAACGTTGCCCCAGACGTTGCGCCAGATCATTTGGCGCCTCGTCCGTCGGTTGAAATTCAATGCGCCCTGGTTTGTAGCTGGCAAGGCGGAAATAGGTTTCAACCTCGACCAACAATCGCATATCACGCCGTGCACGGATCAATTCGACCACTTGGTCAAACCGCGCATATCGTGCCAATGCCTCTTCGGGTTGGGCAACGGCGACAGCGGCATTGCTGCCTGCGATCATGGTTGTACCCGCAGTCGCACCCGATACGCTGCCCGCTGCACCCATATTCACATCACCCCCACCGTTTGGTGCAGGTGCGCCGCCACCCGTTGGCGGCGTAGGTTGTGGGCCGTCTTGTAATTTACGGATCAACTCTTCGGGGCTGGGCAAATCGGCGACATGGGTTAATCGGATAATTGCCATTTCGGCGGCCATCATCGCATTTGGTGCATTACCAACCTCTTCCAGCGCTTTCAGCAGCATTTGCCACATGCGGGTCAATGCGCGCATCGGCAAATCCGTTGCCGCCGCTTTGCCCCGTTCGCGTTCATCAGGGGCAACCGTGGGATCATCCGCGGCCTCTGGTGAAATTTTGATGACTGATACCCAATGTGTGATTTCCGCCAAATCGCGCAACACCGCCATTGGATCGGCGCCCTCGGCGTATTGACCAGATAATTCGGTTAAAGCACCCGCCGCATCGCCCTGCATAATAAAATCAAACAGATCAAGCACGCGCCCGCGATCGGCCAAACCCAGCATCGCACGCACCTGCATGGCGGTGGTTTCACCCGCACCATGCGCGATGGCCTGATCAAGCAAGGATAGCGCATCACGCACCGAACCTTCGGCGCTTCGTGTGATTAATGCCAGTGCGTCTTCGGCGATTTGCGCGGTTTCTTGATCGGCAATTTTGCGCAAATGTGACATCATCACTTCTGGTTCGATCCGGCGCAGATCGAAACGCTGACAACGTGACAGCACGGTCACGGGAATTTTGCGAATTTCGGTGGTGGCAAAGATGAATTTCACATGTTCTGGCGGTTCTTCCAGCGTTTTGAGCAACGCGTTAAACGCGCTGGTCGATAACATGTGCACCTCGTCGATGATGTAAATCTTGTAACGTGCGGATGCAGCGCGGTAATGCACGCTGTCGATGATTTCGCGAATGTCGCCCACACCTGTGCGGCTGGCGGCGTCCATTTCCATCACGTCAACATGGCGCCCTTCGGCAATCGCCTTGCAGGGTTCACATTGATCACAGGGTGAAATTGTGGGGCCGCCGTTGCCATCGGGACCGATGCAATTCATCCCTTTGGCGATAATCCGCGCCGTGGTGGTTTTGCCCACCCCGCGCACACCCGTCATCACGAATGCATGGGCGATACGATCGGATTCAAACGCATTTTTCAGCGTGCGCACCATCGCATCTTGTCCAATCAAATCTTTGAACGTGGCAGGGCGATATTTGCGCGCGAGCACTTGATAAGCAGTTTGATTTTCGACAGATTCGTTTGACATGAGGTCCGATGCGTTAAAAGTTCACAATCAAACGTAAAGCCTTGGCACGGTCACGGCAAGGAACAGTTTGGGATAACCTGCGATTTGGGCCAAGTTTTATCCGCTTTGGATTAATCGCCCGTGTGGGTTTGGAAAAATTTCCACGTCTCTTCGCTAATCTTATGGCCGATGATGTAATACCAATGCGTATGATTGGGGATTTCGGTAAAATAGACATCATGCCCATTTTCGGCGAGCTTTTGTGCGGATGCCAATGCCTGTCCCATCGGGAAATTATGATCACGTGATCCAAGGAATATTTGCACGGGTGCCGCATCGGTGCGCGGTGTGAAATTTCGCCAGTAAGGCGTGCCCGCATGTGCGCCCACGCCCGCCCATTTCAACGTGCCACCATTGGCAATTTCTTGGGCATGTATTGCACCCGCTGAATGGCCGAATAGATAAATACGGTCAGGATCGATCCCGTATTTTTCATCCGCTTCCTCCAAAACATGTGCAAAAAATTCTTCGGTGTCATATTCGCGAGACCAACTGGCACCAAATGAATCGGGGGCGATAAGCACCACATCATTGAGCCGCGATACGCCTTGCCACATGTCCAACATCGACACGCCCGTGCGTTTGGCACCGTGCAACAACAATATCGCAGGCTTTGGCGTGTCTGATCGTTTGCCAAACCCGCGCCATACCCGTGATTTTCCATCAAAGGTTGTTGAAAACCGCTGATCGCCGAAAATACGCGGGTTATATGCGCCGTTGCTGGGTGCTTTGGGGGTTAAATCGCCCCGCTGGTCATAGAAAAATCGCCCTGTGACAAACCCATCGGTTTGATCGGTGGTGGTTTTGGCAGTGCTGGTAGAGCCGATAGGAACGGGGGTTGGATGAAACAAAAACCGCTGCACACCAATTTCCGCAAACAAATAGATGCAGAAAAATATAACTGCGGCGCAGACGATGCCAAAAACAAATGAAATGAACTTTTTCAAAAAACCGCACGCATTCAGAATAAAAGTGAGAGGCTGGACAGCGACCCAAACGGGGCTCGTTGCGGCTGCTTCCTTCCGGATCTGACCGGGTTGGCGAGGCGTTCACCCGCGCCAACCTCTCGACTCGTCATATAATGAAAGTCTTGCGCGGCATCAAGGGCGCGATTGCACTTGTTATTTTTGCGTGGCAAAAGGCAAGCATGAAACATGCAGAGACAGTGACATTTGGCGGATCGGGTTTTGATCGAGCAGCCCATATGCGTGATGACAGCGCAAATATGGTGCTTGAAACATCGGCGCGGTTTACGTTGATTTGGCGCGGAAAACCGTTGATCGACACCCGCGATCACAGCTTGGTTTATTTGGATGGTGCGCATCCGATTGTACGCGAACACCAAAAAACCGCGCTGTTTTTGGGCGTGGCGGAAAAATCACCGTTGTTTGCGATTGATATTTCACATTGGCAAGACCCCAATCTGGATGCCGATGAAATGAAAGCGTTTTTGGATCAATCCCAAAACCATCATCCCGATTTTCCAGAACATCAATTGTTCTGTGAATTGCGCGGTGCCATGGCGATGTTAACCCCGCGCGATGCCGAATTGGCCGCCACCAAGCGTGGATTGTTTGCGTGGCAACAAGGACATAAATTTTGCCCCCGTTGTGGTGGCAAAAATACATTTAGCGCTGGCGGGTGGCGCGCGGATTGCATTGACTGCAAGCACCCCCAATTCCCGCGTACTGACCCCGTTGTCATCATGTTAATCACCCATGGAAATGATACATTGTTGGGGCGTGCACCCAACTGGCCCGAGGGCATGTATTCCTGTCTGGCTGGTTTCATGGAACCGGGCGAAACCATCGAGGCCGCTGTTCGGCGCGAAACATTAGAGGAAACAAATGTAAGCGTTGGCGACGTAAGCTATCTGGCCAGCCAACCTTGGGCGTTTCCGTCATCATTGATGATCGGCTGTCATGGTGTTGCCACCAGCCGCGACATCACTATCGACCCCGTGGAAATCGAATCTGCCAAATGGGTTTCGCGCGAAACGGTGCTTGCGGCCTATGCCGGCAAGGATATTGGCCTTAAACCTGCAAGAAAAGGCGCGATTGCCGCATTTTTGCTAGAGAACTGGTTAAAAGACACGCTGGAATGATTAACTGTTACATCACATATTTGAATTAGGGCAATTTGATGGAATTAAAAACGAAACGCACCGTACAGGCACCAATTGATTTGGTGTTCCAAGAATTCACAAATTTCGTTTGGTTTGAAAGTGTCGCGTTATCGCGAGGGCTGAACATTGAACGCACGGATGCGATGGTGGATATTCAGACGGGCATTTCGTGGCATTTGTCAGGGCGCATTCGTGGAAAACAACGCGATGTTGATATTGCGGTGACACAATTCATCCCACAAAAATCCACGGGTTTTCGTTGCGAAAGCAAGGCACTCGATTCACAGATCGATATCAATTTTACACCCGATGGACCCGCCCGCACCAAAGTGAAAATCACCATCGCACCCACCGCCAAAAACATATCAGCACGGCTAATGTTGCAATCGGTCAAGCTGGCGCAAAAGACGATTGAAAAACGCATTTCATCGCGGATGAAAGATTTCTGTACCACAATCGAAGAAAAACACGCATCCGCGTGATTGGTGAACGCAGGCATCGCGCCGATTGATCAGGGTGATTTGGCGCGCCCTAGCCCGGGTGTTTTGATTTATAAACGCCCAGAATTTCCAAATGCGTGGTAAAATATCCCAGCTCTTCCAATGCGCGTGCAACTGCGGGTTCATCGGGGTGACCAATGATATCGGCGTAAAACTGTGTTGCAGTGAACGAACCATCAACCATCGCGGATTCCAGCTTCACCATATTCACACCATTGGTCGCAAATCCTCCCATCGCCTTGTATAATGCAGCGGGGATGTTGCGCACGCGAAATACAAATGTGGTTTTCATTTCCTCGCCATTCAATGCAGGGCGCGCATAATCGCGCGATACGATCAAAAACCGCGTAGTGTTGTTTGACGCATCTTCGATGTCTTTGGCCAGCACATCCAAACCATAAAGTTTGGCCGCAAATTCGGATGCAAGTGCCCCTTGCGATGGATCATCTGATTTTGAAACGTCTTTGGCCGACCCTGCAGTGTCGCCACCCTTGATCGGTTTAATACCGTGTTCATTTAAAAATGTAGCACATTGCCCAAGCAATACAGGATGGCTGAGCGCGGTTTTCACCTGTTCCAGCTTGACGCCCTTTTGCGCCATCAAGCTGATGCGCACACGCACGTAATGTTCGCCGATAATTTTTAACCCCGATTGGGGCAACAGGCGGTGAATATCGGGCACACGCCCATAGGTCGAATTTTGCACGGGCATCATCGCCAAATCGGCGTCGCCATCCTTGACCGCATTCAATGCATCCTCAAACGAGTGAAACGGAATAACATCTGCATCTGGGTACGCTTCGGCGCAGGCTTGGTGCGAATATGCGCCCAGCGCACCTTGGAATGCGATTGTCAGATTTTCACGCGTCATTTTGGCTACCTTTGCAATCAGGGCGATTGGTCGCGGTTCTACAGCTTGCAACGCCCTATGGGAAGAGGCTAGAAGGTGGCGAAGATTCGAAAACATGCAATAGCTAAAGTGAGCAAAGCCATGGACACAATGGAAACAACAAAAATCGTCGGCGGTCTGTGCGGCGCATTACTGATTTATCTGATGATCAATTGGGCTGGTGAAATTATTTATCACGTTGGTTCAGACGATCACGGCGACAGCCACGGCGAAGAAGTGGCAATGGCACCTGCTGATATTTATCAGCCAGAAGATGCTGGCGCTGGTGCAGCAAACGCATCAGAAGGTCCATCATTGGACGAATTGCTGGCAGCAGCGGACGTTGATCGCGGCGGCAAAGTTTTTGCAAAATGTAAGGCATGTCACAAATTGGACGACGGTGCGAACGGCACTGGCCCACATTTGTTTAACATCGTTGATCGCCCCAAAGGTAATGTCGATGGTTTCGCATATTCTGGTGCAATCACTGGTTTGGGTGGAAACTGGGACGCGGCTGCGTTGGATGGCTTCCTTGAAAATCCGAAAAAATACGCATCAGGTACAAAGATGTCTTTTGCAGGCCTTAAGAAAGCAACAGATCGCGCAAACCTGATCGCCTATCTGGCAACAATCAAATAATTTGCCCAAGATTTCGACGAAAAGCCGCCTATTTGGGCGGCTTTTTTGATTCTAACGTTAAATTTACGCGATTTGACATAAACGCGTATTGCAGTTGATCAATTTTGCC
This sequence comes from Paramylibacter ulvae, assembly GCF_014652655.1. Taxonomy (GTDB): domain Bacteria; phylum Pseudomonadota; class Alphaproteobacteria; order Rhodobacterales; family Rhodobacteraceae; genus Amylibacter; species Amylibacter ulvae. The sequence continues at coordinate 674,104 of NZ_BMZF01000001.1, read as the reverse complement.
CGATACTCTGCACCGCAGAATAAACGGGAGTATCAGGGTGAATTTATTATCGAAATCAATCTGTGGCGTAGTGATAAGCATAAGCGTTGGCGCAATCAGCGTATCGGCCGAAACGATTATCAAATCCCACGGTATTTCCACATTTGGTGAATTGAAATACGACGCAGGCTTCGCACATTTCGATTATGTGAATCCAGATGCGCCCATCGGGGGCACCTTTTCCACATGGGGATTTGGCACATTCAACAGCGTCACCCCCTATATTCTAAAAGGTCAGGCAGCAACGCTCGCATCTGCCCCGTATGAATCTTTGATGACGGGTGGCGCGGATGAACCCGATGCGATGTATGGTCTGTTGGCCGAAACCATCGAATACCCTGAAAGCCGCCAATGGGCGATTTTCAACATCCGACCAGAGGCACGTTTCTCCGATGGATCGCCCGTCACGGCAGAGGACGTCGTATTTTCCTATAACGTCTTATACGAAAAAGGCCGCCCCAGTTTTAAGGCCGTGTTTAGCGATTTTGAAACGGTCGAGGCCTTGGACACATTAAAAGTTAAGTTCACCTTCAAAGAAGGTTCCAACACTCGCGAATTACCCCAAACCGCCGCAGGGCTCCCAATTTTTTCCAAAGCCTATTACGAAGATCGCGACTTTAGCGAAAGCACGCTTGAACCCCCGCTGGCATCTGGTCGGTATGTCATCGACAAGGTAGTGCCAGGTAAAAGCATCACATTCAAACGTCGCGATGATTATTGGGGCAAGGATTTGAACGTGAATATCGGGCGCGAGAATTTTGAAAAAATTCAGATCGAATATTTCACTGATTACACCGCCGCATTCGAAGCGTTCAAAGGTGGCGCATATCATTATCGCCAAGAATATTTGTCCAAGCTTTGGGCAACATCATATGATTTTCCATCGCTTGAAAAAGGATGGGTAAAATCCGAAACCCTACCCGATGGCAATCCTACGGGGACGCAGGGGTATTTTTTCAATCTGCGACGCGAAAAATTCCAAGACCCGCGGGTGCGTGAAGCGATTGGTTTGATGTTCAATTTTGAATGGTCAAACAAAACGCTGTTTTACGGGCTGTATAATCGCACTGACAGTTTTTGGGAAAATTCCAATATGCAGGCATCGGGTCCCATCACCCCCGAAGAGCTAGCCATTTTGGAACCTTACCGCGATGAATTACCAGAATCCGTTTTCACCGAAGATGCGTTTACCCCACCCGTATCCAAGCCAAGCCAAGTTGACCGATCCGCCGTGCGTCGTGCGGGGAAACTGTTGGATGACGCAGGTTGGAAAATTAAAGATGGCGTTCGTCAAAACGAAGCTGGCGAATATTTGACCGTGAACTTTTTAAACGATTCACCATCATCCGAACGCATCACCAATCCGTTCATCGCCAATCTGAAACGTCTGGGCATTCAGGCATCAATGGATTCCGTTGACGCCGCACAAGGTGCAGAACGTGAAAAGATTTTTGACTATGATATCACCACCGTGCGTTATGCGATGTCATTGTCACCAGGCATTGAGCTGCGCCAAATTTTTGGATCGGCCACCGCGGATTCCGAAGGTTCGGCCAATCGCACAGGTCTGTCCAACCCCGCAATTGATGCGATCATCGAAAAGGTTGAACAGGCCAAAACACGTGATGATCTTACCGTTGCTGTCAAAGCATTGGATCGTGCGTTGCGCGCCATGCACATCTGGGTACCGCAATTTTACAGCGGGCAATATTTCGTCGCATATCTTGATATTTACGACCACCCCGAAAATTTACCGCCCTATTCTCTGGGCGAAATGGATTTCTGGTGGTACAACGCTGAGAAATACAAAAAACTACAAGCGGCAGGTGCAATAAAATAGCACCCTAAACCGCCAGCAGAGAACAGATATGGGCGCTTATATATTACGCAGGTTATTGCTGATGATCCCGACATTGATTGGGATTATGGTAATCAACTTTACGCTGGTGCAATTTTTGCCCGGCGGCCCTGTGGAACGCATCCTGAGCCAATTGGAACAAGAATCCAGCGCATCCGATCGCATCAGCGGTGGCGGCGGCGAGGTATCGGGTGGCCAAGGCGAAGGCGGATACCAAGGTGCGCGTGGTCTGCCCGATGGATTTGTCGAAGATTTGGAAAAGCAATTCGGGTTCGACAAACCACCATTGCAACGGTTTTTCCTGATGATGGGGAATTATTTACGCTTTGATTTTGGCGAAAGCTATTTTCGATCCATCAGCGTGATTGATCTGATCTTGGAAAAAATGCCTGTGTCGATCACGCTTGGGCTTTGGTCCACTTTGCTTGCCTATTTGATATCCATCCCGCTTGGCATCAAAAAGGCTGTCCGCGAAGGGTCGCGTTTTGATACATGGACATCAAGCATCATCATTTTCGCCTATGCGATCCCCAGTTTTCTGTTCGCGATTTTATTGCTGGTGTTATTCGCAGGTGGTTCGTACTGGCAGATTTTCCCATTGCGCGGATTAACATCCGAAGGTTTTGCCGACCTGAGCTGGTTCGCCAAGGTAAAAGATTACCTCTGGCATATCGTTTTGCCCGTGACGGCCGCATCAATTTCGGCATTTGCCACGCTCACATTGTTGACCAAAAACTCGTTTCTGGATGAAATAAACAAGCTTTACGTCATGACTGCACGTGCCAAGGGGCTGTCGGAAAACAAGGTGTTTTATGGCCATATTTTCCGCAACGCGATGTTGATTGTGATTGCGGGGTTCCCTGGCGCATTCATCGGCATTTTCTTTGGCTCATCTCTGTTGATCGAATTGGTGTTTTCGCTGGATGGCTTGGGCCGTTTGGGGTTCGAGGCCGCGGTTGATCGCGATTATCCTGTGTTATTTGGCACGCTGTACCTGTTTGGGATGATCGGGTTATTGGTGCGGCTGATTTCGGATTTAACCTATGTCTGGATTGATCCGCGTATTGATTTTGAGAGCCGCAACACATGAGCCGTATTTTCAAATCACCCATCGCCAAACGCCGCTGGAACAATTTCAAATCAAACCGCCGCGCATTTTGGTCATTGTGGATTTTTTCGGTAATTTTCATCATCTGTTTGTTTGCTGAAATGGTAGCTAACGACAAACCATTATTGGTATCTTACAAGGGTGATTTATACACGCCAGCATTCAAATTTTATTCCGAAACTGATTTCGGCGGCGAATTTGAATCAGAGGCCGAATACCCCGCACCAGAGGTGCAATGCCTGATCCGATCTGGTGGGTTGGAATCCTGTTTGGATGATCCAGAAGGCATCTATGCCGATGCCGACGATGGGATTGTGGACGGTCAAAAAATCGACAAAGGCTGGATTTTAAATCCACCCATTCCTTACAGTTTTAACACCATCAATTATGATGTCGCCACCGCACCATCCGCGCCCGATTCAAAACATTGGTTGGGCACGGATGATCAAACCCGCGATGTTGTTGCGCGGATCATTTACGGGTTTCGTATATCCACAATCTTTGGATTGCTGGTTGTGTTCATGTCGTCATGCATCGGGATTTTTGCAGGTGCCGTGATGGGATATTTTGGTGGTTGGGTTGATCTGGTTTTTCAACGTTTGGTGGAAATCTGGGATTCAACCCCGTCACTTTATATCATCATCATATTCTCGGCGATTTTTACGATGAATTTTTGGATATTAATGTTCCTGATAACCTTGTTCAGTTGGACAGGATTGGTGGGATTAATCCGTGCAGAATTTTTGCGCGCGCGCAATTTTGAATATGTGCGCGCCGCACGTGCCTTGGGTGTGTCAGACATGAAAATCATGTTCCGTCATTTGTTGCCAAACGCGATGGTGGCGACACTAACATTCCTCCCGTTTTTGGTGACAGGTGCGATTGGTACGCTGACCTCGCTTGATTTTCTGGGATTTGGTTTGCCTGCATCATACCCATCATTAGGTGAATTGGCATTGCAGGCGAAAAACAATCTGCACGCGCCGTGGCTTGGTTTTAGTGCGTTTTTCACATTCGCGATTATGCTCTCGCTATTGGTGTTCATCTTTGAAGGTGTGCGCGATGCGTTTGATCCACGAAAGACATTCAAATGACCACAGTTCTTGATGTCAAAAACCTGACCATTGCGTTTAACAAAGACGCCCCTGCCGTTGATAACATCAGCTTTGATGTATCGGCGGGTGAAACCGTGGCATTGGTGGGCGAAAGCGGGTCTGGCAAATCTGTCACCGCGTTATCGTCGGTGAAATTATTACCCGACAGCGCGAATGTTTCGGGCAGCGTGCAATATCGTGGCACCGAAATGATTGGCGCAGATGCCGCCACGTTGCGCCGTGTGCGCGGCAATGACATCAGCTTTATTTTTCAAGAGCCGATGACATCGTTAAACCCCTTGCATGTGATTGAAAAACAATTGGGCGAAAGCCTTGCGTTGCACCAAGGGGTGCGCGGCGATGCCGCTCGTCCGCGCATTATCGCATTGCTGGAACAGGTTGGTATTCGCGATGCTGAAAGCCGATTGAACGACTATCCGCATCAATTATCTGGCGGACAACGTCAACGCGTGATGATCGCGATGGCGCTGGCCAATAAACCCGATCTGTTGATCGCGGATGAACCAACAACGGCGCTCGATGTCACAATACAAGCACAGGTTCTCGAACTGCTTGCGGATATTCAAAAACGCGAGGGCATGGGCATGTTGTTCATCACCCATGATCTGGGTGTGGTGCGCAAAATCGCCGATCGTGTTTGTGTTATGCAACATGGCAAGATTGTTGAATCTGGCAATACGGGCGAAATTTTCGATAACCCGCAACATCCATATACCAAAATGTTGCTCGACGCCGAACCAACAGGTACACCCGAAACCATTGTTGACGATGCGCCAAAGGTTTTATCGGCCAAAGATTTGCGCGTATGGTTCCCGATCAAACGCGGATTTTTGCGCAAAACCGTGGGCCATGTTAAGGCTGTGAACGGCGCCGACTTTGCCATTCGCGCGGGTGAAACTTTAGGCGTGGTCGGCGAAAGCGGGTCGGGCAAAACCACCCTCGCCCTTGCGGTGATGCGGCTGATTTCATCAAACGGTGAAATTATGTTCCAAGGGCGCGATGTGCAGGGTTTGAAAAACAAACAGCTCACCCCATTGCGCCGCGATATGCAAATGGTGTTCCAAGACCCATTCGGAAGCCTGTCACCACGCATGACCGTTGGTGAAATCATCGCCGAAGGTTTGGGCGTACATGGTTTGGAACAAGGGCAGGATCGCGAAAAGCTGGTATCAGATATATTGATAGAGGTCGGATTAACCCCCGATATGGCGCATCGCTATCCCCATGAATTTTCAGGTGGTCAGCGCCAACGCATCGCCATTGCGCGCGCGATGATTTTAAAACCAAAACTTGTTGTCTTAGATGAACCGACATCCGCACTTGATATGACCGTACAGGTGCAAATTGTCGAATTGTTGTTGGATTTGCAGAAAAAATACGGTTTGGCCTATTTGTTCATCAGCCACGATTTACGCGTTGTGCGCGCATTAAGTCATAAGGTATTGGTGATGAAACAAGGCGATATCGTTGAAACGGGCACAGGCAGCGAAATTTTCAATGCCCCAAAAACCGAATACACCCGCGCATTGATTGCCGCTGCATTCAATTTGACCGCGAGCGATGCGGTGTCTCAATAAAATACCTGTTAAAACTTGCATTTGCCTCTTGCAAACCCATGCCAGCCCGCGTAAATCCCCCCTCACGGACCGATAGCTCAGCTGGATAGAGTACCTGACTACGAATCAGGGGGTCGGGGGTTCGAATCCTCCTCGGTCCGCCATTTCCCCATTTTTGACAGTTTGTTTTGATCGCTTTCATTGGCGTATTTCACTGTAAAATATAAATAATATTACAGTTGTGCTTTTTATTAGGTTTTGTTCAGTTATGCTCATATCGTTACCTTGCGTGGTACATAATGGGGTATATTTGAGATGGCGATTTCTGGAAAGCTAACAAAGAAGCTGGTCGAGAATCTTGGCAAGGGTCGCCACGGTGATGGGAATGGGCTTTATCTAGTTGTTGATGCCTCTGGGGCGCGGCGCTGGATTGTTCGTGTTGTCGTAAAGGGGCAGAAGGGTAGGACAGGCGCACCGCTCAGAACTGACTTTGGTTTGGGTGGTGCGGATATTGTCACGCTAAACCAAGCCAGAGAACGCGCATTGGAATATCGGCGCATGGCAAAGCAGGGGTTAAACCCGCGTTTCAATGCCAAACGTGAAATACCGACATTCGCAGAAATCGCCCAGCAAGTGCATATTGACCGTTTGCCAACGTGGAAAAATCCCAAGCACGGGCAGCAATGGATTAACACCTTGCGCGATTATGCATTCCCCAAGATCGGGCGGATGCCTGTTGATAGCATTGGACAGCCAGAGGCATTGATGTGCCTTGCACCAATCTGGACAGAAAAACACNCAAACGCAACACCATCAATCAGCGCCGCTTGCAACACTTCAGAAAAGCGGCATAATCAAATCAACGACGAACCAGAGCCTCCATTAATTTATAAGCTCACGTGTTCCAATTTATCTGACGACGGACACATTCAAGAATAACACGTAGTGCAGCAGATTGATCGTCACCTTCGATTTGGATATGACTTGTCGTACGCGCCAAATATTTTCCACCGTGTTTTGTGATGATATCTGTCACTGAACCAACATAATTTGGTATCCAATCTTCGTTAGTTGGCGTGACGGCAAGAACTGAATAAGCGGTCATGATCGTAGTCCTTTTGATTAGGGTAGTTGCCCAAATCACAATATTCGCTGACAATGAAATAAAAATGATTAAAAAGAGAATTCATAATTTCGATTTTAAATATAATGAATGAACAGTGGAGCATCCTTTAGCAACAGTTTTTGAACTACTCATGTTTAGGAAACTGGCTTTCACCCGAGTGATATTTCTAATTTTGGCATGCGCTTATTCAAGCCCACAAATCTGTCCAACCTGCGCTGACGTCAGACACTATTGGCATACCATTTCGGGATTGAGGGTTTGTCAATCAGGCTAGTTTCACCGGGTTCGAGATAGGCAGTACGCCAGCGATAAAAGCTCGCACGACCAATGTCGAAATGACGACAGGTTTTAACGACAGAACCGATTTCGGCGGCATAATTCAAAATACGAAGTTTGCGGCTAATAGCCCGTTGATTATCATTCTTAAGAAACATCCTCTCTCTTCTATATGAGAATACAGAAAATATCTCGCGAGTACGCTAATATCTACAGGCAATCCACCACTAACCATTAGGCATTTCATTTCTAGTCGCGCCGAGGGTTAAGCCCAAACTGTTTGCGAGCATGTCTGGCGTCGCTCGACTGGCAATGTAGCAAATCCGAAATCCCATTACCTACCTCTCCGTAACATTTTTCAAAAACCCTAGTGCCGTAATAGGCCAATTACAACTATCGTATTGTCTGGATTTAATTTTGAAAAATAGTGATCCAAGGGTCATGCTGGTTCGTATTTAAACTATGACACAGCAATGTTTTGATATACCTTGTGCGATGACGCTTACACCTATTGCAGTTGGACGTGAAAGAAAACTAGTGACGAATAAACGCACAAAGGTATCTGAACAAACAGAATGGATGCTTGCGGTGCGCGATTCTCGTGACCGTGATGCGTTTTCCCATTTGTTTGATTACTTTGCGCCCCGCCTGAAAGGTTTTATCATCAAAACAGGTGTGTCAGGCGCACAAGCAGAGGAAATCGTGCAAGATGTGATGCTAACAGTTTGGCGCAAATCAGCGCAATTTGATCCCCACCGTGCGCAGGTTTCTGCGTGGATTTATCAAATTACACGTAATCGCCAAATTGATATGATGCGCAAAGGTGGCCGCCCAATCCCAGAAGAATTGAAAGCAGAGCCACATCAAGAAGACGATGCCATGCAAATTTTGGCAATGGATCAAGAAGCACAAAAATTGAAACACGCCATTTCGAAGCTAAGCAAAGATCAGCGGATCGCAATTGAGCAAGCCTATTTGGGCGAGTTGACCCATCAAGAAATTAGCGATCAAAGCGGTGTACCGCTTGGAACGATTAAATCGCGTATCCGTCTGGGACTAGAACGCCTCCGACTAGAGTTAAAGGGATTGCGATCATGACCCATGCTAATCACCATATCCCTGATGCGATGTTAAAAGCCTATGCCGCAGGTAACATTTCGCCCCATTTTGCGACACTTGTCGCTGCGCATATTTCCATGTGCGAAACCTGTCGAGTTGCACTTGGTGCGCATGAGGCCGTTGGGGGTGCATTGCTTGATGTGACGAAAGCTGTGGATGTTTCATCGTCGCTCAAAACAGATGTATTTTCAAAACTTGATGCGCCGTTTGTGCCAAAACCTGTGTTTGATCGTTCTGGCATTTATCCAGGCCCTATCGTGCAAGCGATGAAAGGTCAGGAGCCGCGCTGGAAATCTTTGGGCATGGGAATCCGCCAGCACATTATTTCATACGATAAACAGGGATCGTTACGTTTGTTGTATATCCCTGCGGGACAGGCTGTGCCCGAGCACGGTCATAATGGTCTTGAACTCACGCTTGTCTTGCAAGGAAGCTTTAGTGACGAGACAGGTCAGTTTGGCGTTGGCGATGTCGAAGTTGGCGACGAAGATTTAGCCCATGTGCCAACGGCGGATGCAGGGGCGCCTTGTATCTGTTTGGCAGCGACGGATGCGTCGTTGCGATTTGCAGGGTTGATCCCACGTATGTTGCAACCAATTTTTAAAATTTAGCGCGGGATTATTTTCCGCGATAAATCAAAATATCGGGAAGATAGGGCAACAGGCGAATAAACCATGAAAACGGAGCGGGGAAATCTGTGCGGAATCGATTTGATTTCATTGCTTTGTGCACATGTAACGCGGCCTGTTCTGCAGACATCAACATGGGCATCTTAAACTCATTTTTCTGGGTCAACCGCGTTTTAATAAAACCAGGGTTCACCACACGCACAACAATCCCTGTATTTTTTAGGTCATGGCGCATGGTTTCTGCCAAGCTGATCATTGCAGATTTGCTCGCACCATAACCGATTGATGCGGGCAATCCGTGATACCCCGCCAATGATCCAATTAATGTAATGTCACCTTTGCCGTTTTTTGTGAACTGCGGGATTACGCATCCAAGTGCGCGTATTGCGCCCGCGAAATTCACATCAACCATCTTTAAAATTGCACGAGTATCCCATTTTGTTGTGCGCATCGGCTCATAGGTTCCAACATTATATATCACACCATCAATTGCACCGACATCTTTTCCAGCCTGTGTAATCGACGCGTTATCTGTTATATCAAGGGGAATGGCGTGCGCATTGCTCAATTCTGCCGCAAGGCTGTTCAACCGATCCGCATTACGGGCAGACAAAAATAGCGTTGCACCATCTCGATCAAGGCGTTTTGCCAATTCGCGCCCCAAACCTTCGCTCGCACCAATCAACCAATAGGTTTTGTTGTTAAGGTCGTTCATTGTCTGGCTTTCTAAAATTGTAGCTGTCACTCATGAGGTTTTTGGGCGGCGCAGGCGTGCGTCTGAAAGGTGCGCGTTTGATATAAAGAAACAACGCTTGCCAATATATCAATGTCAAAACGCGTACCGCACCAAGAGGGCGGGTAATTGCGGACTGTATTAGCGAGCGATTGGTTGCAGGCTTTCGTTTTCCCGCAAGTGTAGCAAGGACACCCTGATCGCCATTTTTGTAATGTATACGGATGTTTATATCGTCATCGTTAATGTCAAAATTAAAATGATATTGGCCTTCAACCCTTTGAAATGGGGACACATGCATCAATTTTTCGGCGATAATATTAGTATTCTTTGTAATGGGCTTAAATTTATCCAAGGCACAGAAATAGCAATGGCGATCACCAAATGTATTGTTCACCTCTGCTACGAAGGCACAGGGCTTCCCTTGTTTCAGGGCGATCCAGAAGCTAACTGGGTTGAATTGAAACCACAAAAACTTAGGCTGGGCGAGTAGTAAAATTTCTGTTTCCTTAGTGGGAAATCCGCGCTGTTGCAGAATGTTTTCAAACCATTCTTTGCCATGTCCGAAATTGCGTTCACCGCCGTGGTTTTTATCCCAAAGTGACCAAAGGTTGAAACGGTTGTGTGATATGACATGTGGCGTGAATTCACCAAAATCGGTCAACACTAAATCCACGCGATACCAAAAGGAATTTTTGATTCCACCAGATCGGGCATGAAATGTTTTCGCGCGGATGTGTTCTAACATAATTGTAATACGTGCGCTGTTCGTCGGTGGATCAGTTGGTTGCTAAATAAAATTAATTTTCAGTTTATGATCCAAAGCGCACTGGGCAACGTAACCCTTATACAATAATAAGGAAAACGTTTAAATGTTGGACCAAACACAGGGTAGACGACGAAAAATAGCAGTCGTCGGGGGGGGCATATCTGGATTGTCCGCGGCATATTATTTATCTGCGCAACACGATATCACGCTTTTTGAATCCGCCGATCGGCTGGGTGGACACGCCCGCACAGTGCTTGCAGGTAAAAATGGTGATCAACCTGTTGATACCGGTTTTATTGTTTTTAATCACGTCACCTATCCTCATCTAACAAAGCTGTTTCGTGAACTGGATGTACCTACAATCAAAAGCGAAATGAGCTTTGGTGCCAGCATTGATGATGGCCGCTTAGAATACGGTTTGAACAGTTTGCGCGCAATCGTAGCGCAAAAACGTAATTTGTTGCGGCCACAATTTTACAAAATGATATGGGATATCCTGCGGTTTGGAAAATTGGCAGAATCGGCCGCCACGGATGATGACAAAACCATTGGTGATTTGGTTGATGAATTGAAATTAGGGCGGTGGTTTCGGGACGATTATTTGATGCCCATGTGTGGTGCGATATGGTCGACGCCTGTGGATGATGTGGATGCCTTCCCCGCAAAATCATTGGTCCGGTTTTTCAAAAACCACGCTCTTTTGGCTTATGGAGGTCAACACCAATGGTGGACGGTCAAAGGGGGGAGCATCGAATATGTAAAACGTCTGGAGGCTGCGTTGATCGCGCGTGGATGCGATTTGCGTCTTAAATCACCCGTAACGAATATTGCCCGCGAAGGTGGTCGTGTGATCGTGCAATCACAAACTACACAAGAGAGCTTTGATGAAATCATTTTTGCGTGTCACTCTGATCAGGTTTTAAACATCCTCAAAAACGGTGCAACAGCAACAGAGCGCCGCGCGCTTGGTGCGATCCGTTATCAACCAAACCGCGCTGTTTTGCATTGTGACACAGGTCAGATGCCAAATCGCCGTGCATCCTGGACAAGTTGGGTTTTCAAATCGCAGCAAAAATCGATTTGTGTAACCTATTGGATGAACAGTTTGCAAAATATCCCAAATGATGACCCACTCTTTGTCACGCTCAACCCACCTAGCGATATTCACAACGACAAAATTTACGACAGCGCGGAATTTTCCCATCCGATATTTGATCGCGCTGCGTTGCGTGCGCAAAAAACGCTGGCAGGGATTCAGGGTGAAAACAACACTTGGTTTATTGGCGCATATCATCGCCACGGATTTCACGAAGACGGGATCGCAAGTGCGATGCGCATCGTCAGAAAACTAAATGCCCCCGAATTTACGAAAGGACTGAGCCATGAGATTGACCGACAAAGCGTTGAAGACGGAGTTTCTTGCGACCTGTGAGCGCCTCTCTGATGGCCAATTGACGCTGCGCACGCCAGAAGGGGAGCGTTACAATTTTGGCAATACGGGTGATCATGCGGAAATGATTATCCGCGATTGGTCGGCCGTGTCGGCCATGGCCGCACATGGGCAAATTGGATTGGGCGAGGCGTATGTCCAAGGGTTATGGGAAACACCATCGGTTGATGGTCTGATGTCTATGGCGATGCGCAATCGAGATCAATTGAGCGGGTATGACCAAGCAAGCCTGTTTAATAAGGCAAAGTTTCGATTGGTTGATACGGTGCTGCGCGCCAATTCACGCCGTGGGTCGCGCAAAAATATCCGTTCGCATTACGATGTGGGAAATGAGTTTTACCAACTGTGGCTGGATGATGGGATGACCTATTCCTCAGGGTTGTTTGATACGCATGACGATGATCTGGGCGTTGCCCAACATCGCAAAAACACACGTGCATTGTCACGTTTGAGCGCTGGTGAACGGGTGTTGGAAGTTGGGTGCGGGTGGGGTGGCTTTGCGGAACACGCCGCAACAGAAGGGCGCGATGTAACGGGGATCACGATATCGCGTAATCAATTTGGGTATGCGGATTCTCGTCTTGATGGGCGCGCGGAAATATTGTTTCGCGATTACCGTGATGTGAACGAAAAATTCGACAATATCGTTTCCATCGAAATGATAGAGGCCGTTGGCATGAAATATTGGCCAAGCTATTTTTCAACGTTGAAGAACAATTTGGCCATAGATGGACGGGTTTTGCTACAGGCGATCACTGTTGATGACGATTATTTTGATACCTATAAAACCCAATCCGACTACATCCGCCAATATGTGTTTCCAGGTGGAATGTTGCTCAGCGATAAAGTGATTGCAGAACAGGCGAAAGCGGCGGGTTTCAAGGTGATGGACAATTTCGCCTTTGGACAGGACTATGCAAAAACCTGTCGGATTTGGGCCAAAGATTTAGTCGCCAAAAAAGACAAGATTCATGCGCTTGGATTTGACACGGCATTTTTTCGCAACTGGCAATATTATCTTGAGATATGTGCCGCATCATTTGCGATTGGGCACACAAATGTGGTGCAGGTGGAATTGGCGCATGCCTAGGCTTATCACCGCAATATTATTGGTTTTGGCATTGCCACATCTGGCAATGGCAAACTCTGTTGACGCGGTGTTTGCTGGCGCAGAAAAAATTGGGGAATCCACATTTAGAGCCCTTGGCCGCCCAATTTATAATGCGCGATTATATACCCAAAATGGTCGCGCATTTGATTGGAACCAAGATTTTGCATTGCTGATAAATTACCAACGAAACATATCGCAAAAAGACATTGTTGAAACGACTTTGCGTGAAATGAAACGCATGGGGAGTCGTCCGCCAATTGATAATCAATTACGCAATTGTTTTTCTGCTGTCGGCAAGGGGGACCAATATCTTGCGGTTACGGATGGCCCCAACCAGGTTTCGTTTTGGCGCAATTTCAAACCTGTTTGCACGCTGATAAACCCGCAAATCAAACGCCGTTTCATGTCGATATTTTTGGGTGAGAATAGCCGTTCGGCAAAATTCACAAAAGAACTGCGAGGGGAATGATGGTTCATGCTCGCGTAGGTTTTTATGCGTTGATGTTAGCGACCGCTGGCATCCCATTATATATTCATTTGCCACGATTTGCATCGGTGAATTTGGGCATTGGATTGGGAACTGTTGGTGCGATATTGCTATTGATCCGATTGATCGATCTGATCCAAGATCCGCTGATTGGTTGGATCATAGATCGCTGGCCAAAGGCGCAGAGCATGTTTGCGATGGCGGCGGCGGTTGGGCTAGCGATCGGGTTTCCATTGTTGTTCACACGCACTGCCGAAGGAATTGTCAATTTAGAACTTGTTGTCATTCTGATCTTACTGTTTTCGGCATATAGCCTTGGTATGATCCTGCTTTACGGGCGCGCGGCAACATTCGCAAAAACCCAAAACCGGTCTGATATGATGACTTTAGCAGCATTTCGCGAAATGGGTATGTTGGCGGGTGTGATCATCGCTGCAATCGCACCAAGTATATTCGTCGCGCTTGGCTGCGCGGGTGGTGGTTACCCCGCATTTGGATGGTTTTTGGGGGCAATTGCAGTATCCACTGCGGTGATTACGCGCCCTATATGGCATCGCGCACCCATTTTGGGGGATTGTTTTTCAATGTCCGATTTGGCATCGGGCGGGGCGCTTCGATTATTGATACTGGCCCTGATTAACAGCATGCCAGTTGCAATCACATCAACATTGTTTCTCTTCTTTGTCGAAGATCGGCTACACCTTGTTGGTAAATCTGGCCCGCTTTTGATTTTATTCTTCCTTTGCGCTGGGATCAGCGTGCCAATTTGGGCGCGGGTTAGCAGCGGCATTGGTGGCAGGAACACATTGTTGATTGCGATGCCTCTTACCATTGCAGGGTTCGTTTACGCAGGCTTTTTAAACGCTGGTGATATCGTTGGATTTTCCATCATCTGTGTCGTATCGGGGATTGGATTGGGCGCCGACATGGTTGTGCTGCCCGCAATGTTTAGCGTGTCGTTAAACCGCGCTGGTATCAAAGCATCACAAGCGTTCGGAATCTGGTCATTTGCAGGCAAACTTGGCTTGGCCTTGTCCGCATTTATTGTGCTCCCGCTTCTTGAATTTAACGGGTTCAAACCTGGCCAGGCAAACACGGCGTCTGCATTAGCGACCCTTAATATCGCCTATGCTGTTGTGCCGTGCTTTCTAAAACTTATCGCATTTGGCTTCGCCCTTATGCTTCCAACTGAGGACGAAATCTCATGAAATTAGTTACGTTTATACTCTTGCTGATACTGGCACTTATCACTGTTCGAAGTTTATTTTTAAGCTTTCGTTCGCAATCACCATCAGATTACGCACAGTTGGGGCCAGAGTTTGTTCTTAAAAAACACCTCTCTGGGCGGTTCCAATCCGAGGGTTTGATTTATGGCCCAAATGGTAAGGTTACAAATACCTTTGTTGCGGTCATGAATGCAGAATGGGACGGCGATACGGGCACAATGACCGAAGATTTTACCTATTCCAACGGCACAAAGCAGCAACGAATATGGTATATGACCGCGGGGGCGGACAATACGTTCACTGCGACAGCTGATGATATTGTTGGTAAAGCAACGGGAGTACTGTCGGGTGCAACGGTGATGTTAAACTATAAAATAACACTGCCAGACGATGCGGGCGGGTATACGTTGACTGCGACCGATTGGTTATATTTAACTCAAGATGGGGTCATTATGAACAAATCAGAAATGCGAAAATTTGGGATAAAGGTTGCCGAGTTAATAGCGACGATGCGTCGCGAATAATTTATCAAGTTACTCTCAAGATTCAAAGGGTTTAGCGCTTGTGTATTTGATTTGAAAATACGCAGTGGGCTTGCCCAATGAATGCAATGGATTGTTGCGTGCTACTGTTCGTCAACAACTTAACGATAAAAATTTCCACATCATAGCTTCGTCCAGCGTTAGTTTGATTATTCGCTTTAATGAATTGGCGTTTGTCACCCTACTGTTCTTGCAAAATTGAACTAGCCCATTCCTGCATCAACCGTTTCATAAAACCTCAAGGCAGTTATTCGTCCTTTAATCGTTTTGTAGCGATACTGGCTTGTGCGGTTAGCACGAGCATATGGCGGTGTTACCTTGCAACGCTAATCTAGCTTTATCTCGAAATTTATCCCATTATTACAAGCTAATGAAAAGCTTGTGTTATCGAAAACTAGTGGATGGTGTGTGGCGTGTTCATTTTGCTTGGCTCAAAGAGAGATGATGCTCTGTTTCAATGCAAAACTTCCCCAATTTTCCATCATGTCACGTCTTTGTTCCAATAAATCTGTACGATGATACGCAGATTCTGTTTCGCTTTTAATTGCATGTGCAAGTGCCCTTTCCGCGAGATCACGAGCATAACCGTTTTCTGATGCCCAATCGCGAAAGCTCGAGCGAAATCCATGAACTGTGGCAAAGCGCTGGGCAGTATCACTTGCGATTTTTGAATCACGCAATATTTTGCTCAGCGTCATGTCACTGAGCGGGCTACGCCCGGACTTTGAAAATACCAAAGGGCCTTCGTGTGCAAAGGGCTTGCGATGCTTTAGTAGATTGAGGGCGGGTGGCGATAATGGAACATTGTGCGGTTTGCCGGTTTTGGTGCGATGTGCAGGGATTGACCAAACATTATTTGGAAAATCAATTTCATCCCAGGTTGCTCCGCGGACTTCTCCTGATCGCGCTGCAGTCAAAATGAGAAACAGTAATGCTTGTTTCCCGCAAGTCATATTGTCAGCTTGGAACAGTTGTTTTGCTGCGCTGGGCAGATCCCGCCACGCAACTGCTGGGAAATGTTGAACACGGTCGCGTTTTTTTGGTTGTTTTGGAAGCAGAGCACTCACAGATGACACAGGATTATGTTCGATATACCCCTGCGCGATGCACCAAAGCATCACACGTTCGCAGCGCTGTTTTAATCGACTGGCTGTTTCGGGTTTTGTGAGCCAGATCGGGCGGAGCGCATCTGCAAAATCAGCAATTCGTAATTGATCAACGGTAACATTTCCTATCTTTGGAATGGCATAGCTACGTAACGTGTTTATCCATTGCTGCTTGTGTTTGTTGTTTTTAAAGGCTGGAGAAATATCCGCAAAAACCTTTTCGCAAGCTGTCGCGAAGGTTGGAATATTATTCTCTTGCTCTTGAATACGTGCATCCCGTTCGCGCTGATCAATAGGATCAATGCCGTCAGCGATGAGCGCTTTATATTGAAGGGCTGTGGCCCGCGCTTGGGCAATGCTGACATGAGGATAAGTACCCAAACCCATATCGCGCCGCTTACGCGTTTCTGGTGAGACAAATCGCAATGTGAACTTACCTCTTCCATTTTGCGAAGAGGGCTCAAAGCGCAGGCCAGGTACACCACCAACACTTACCGGTTTATCACCAGCTTTGCATTTTCGCGCTTTTGTATCGGTTAACAACTCTTTCTCAGCCCCACATCCAGCCCCACATTTATTCTGTGATTTGTTGATATTGATTGAGGTGGAATGAAGCAAGGTAAATTATTTGAGTGTTAAAATACATTTAATAACAAATGTTTAGTGCGCGAATATGATACTTCATGCAACATGACGTTGGCGGACTGTCTGTCCGCCAACTACCCATCTTTAGCAGTTTGTTTTGATCGCCATCACTGTCATATTGCGCTTAAAAATATAGGTCTTATCGCAATTATCCTTTTTACTGGTTTTTGTTCAATTATGCTCATATCGTTACCTTGAGTGGTACGGAATGTGGTATTTTTGAAATGGCGATATCTGGAAAACTTACAAAAAAGCTGGTCGAGAATCTTGGCAAGGGTCGCCACGGTGATGGCAATGGGCTTTATCTGGTCGTTGATGCCTCTGGGGCGCGGCGCTGGATTGTGCGTGTTGTCGTAAAGGGGCAAAAGGGCAAGACAGGCGCACCGCTTCGTACAGACTTTGGTTTGGGTGGTGCGGATATTGTCACGCTGAACCAAGCCAGAGAACGCGCATTGGAATATCGGCGCATGGCAAAGCAGGGGTTAAACCCACGTTTCAATGCCCAGCGCGAAATACCGACATTCGCAGAAATCGCCCAGCAAGTGCATATTGACCGATTGCCAACGTGGAAAAATCCCAAGCACGGGCAACAATGGATTAACACCTTGCGCGATTATGCCTTTCCCAAGATCGGGCGTATGCCTGTTGATAGCATTGGACAGCCAGAGGCATTGATGTGCCTTGCGCCGATCTGGACAGAAAAACATGAAACCGCCAAACGATTAGCCCAACGCATGAAGGTTGTTTTGGATGTGGCAAAATCCAAAGGGTTTCGCGATGGGGAAAACCCGATAACGGCAATTAAAGAAGCACAGGTCTTGCCCAAGGTAAAAGCCAAGCCCAACCACCACAAGGCAATGGCATGGCAGGACGTACCCGCGTTTTATGTCGATCTGAGTGGGCGCAGCGCTATGGCAGCCAAGGCGTTGATGTTTACGTGCCTAACAGGATCGCGCACGTCAGAGGTATTGGGAATGCGCTGGGCAGAGATTGATTTTGATGCAAAGCTTTGGACATGCCCCGCTGAACGGATGAAAACAGGCGAAGAACACCGCGTACCGCTTACAGATGAAATGCGGAAAATCATTGAACCGTTGCAAGCGATGCAATCGGAATATGTGTTTGAGGGGCAGAAACGAAACAAGCCGCTATCAAACATGTCTATGTTGATGTTGTTGCGGCGCATGAAGGTCGAGGGCGTCACCGTCCACGGGTTCCGCTCAACATTCCGCGATTGGGCGTCAGAGGTTGCAAATGCACCCAGAGAGGTTGCGGAAATGTCATTAGCGCATAAAGTGGGTTCAGATGTTGAACGCGCCTATGCGAGGTCTGATTTATTGGAGCGGCGCAGGGAGTTGATGGAGAGTTGGTCTAGCTTTGCGGCTGGGGAGAGTAAATAGGAAGAGGGGAGATTATATGGCCAAGCGCAAACTGTTGGAATTGCCCGAAGGTATACAAAACAAATACCAACGTGCGCTAGGTCTATCCGACGACGATATCCGCTTTCAATTATGGGAGGTTGCTACAGACTGTTTACCTGCATTCCCAAATTGGGATGAAATAGAAGCTCTGGTTGAACAAAAAATTGATGAGAAAGCGAAAAGTGAAATTGAAGATTTGTTCAGATTAGAATTTCAACGTCGAATGGTTAATTTTCTAATGGTATCCGTCCATGACTTCCCTGCATCGCCAGAAATTACCCAGACCGAACTATCGCGTAAATTCGAAAAAATTAGTGGGTTAGCTGCGAAACTGGAGGAAGAAATAAATCAGCTAGCTGAAATTGGGTCTGGCTTAGTTTTCAGACCTAAGACGACTGGATGGCGTATTTCTGTGGATAGAGAAGAATTTGATTTAAGTCCATTTATAGTTAGGCAAAAGTTGCCAACTGACGAAGATTTCTTTGACTATATTGGTTTTCGCAAAAACCTAGACTATTATAAAAGAATTGGCGAAATTCATTCGATGTTTCATACGTATATCGGTAGAAGAAGCCAGTTTGCTCATGGCTACAATTGGTACGAAACTTTTATTCGCCGGGTTTTTTTTGCTCTTTTTCCTACAGGTTTTGACCTCTCCATAACAATACCGACCGATACAAATATCGATTATGAATCCAAATTGATTGTTTTGCTAAACATATTATTAGAGCATTTTAGAATTCATTCAAAGAAGCATGAATGTTGGAGCGATTTGGATGTTGAATTTTCGTACCGTCAACACGCCAGATTGCTCTTGAAGCTTAGAAAGGAATTTGAATCTTTTCCATCTGAAGAAAGTCTTTTCTGGCTTTATAAATACGCGAAAGAATAATCCGAATTTGCATCGTAAAAAAAATCATTAGCGGATTATGAAGCCAAAATAAGCTTGGTTAATCATGTGTCATTGAAGCCATAAAAGGAAAATTCAATGACTGAACAAACCTCCCTGTTCGATACAAACCGCAACTATCAGCCCACTGATCCTGAGATTGTCGAGCTACTTGGCAACACAGCCAAACAAGCCCAGATGCGCCACTATGGGCGTTCCCCAAGCTTTTACCGCCTAGGGCGCAAGATTATCTATACTGGGGCAGATTTGAACGCATGGGCAGATGCCCAGCGCGTGGATACTTTATGCAAGGAAAAGCGCACCCGCGCAGGAGGTGCATAATGAAAAACCCCAACTCGCCAAAAGCTGGGGCTTTTCAGATGTCATTTATGAACACCTTGATCGGCTCTATGAATGACACAAAAGCCCTTAATAAATCAACCCCACCGTCGCGCCGCTTTTATTGGGATAAGCGTTCCAATTCCTATGAGGTCTGGCATTCAAGCAAGGGGGTGATGTTATGAAGATAGATCGCCCAGATAATTCACATTGTGAATACGCGCATGGCTATTCCAAGGTGATTGTCGTCTCTGGCAAATATCGGATTATTATCTGCAAGGATGACTGGCAGTGGGTAATTCAAAAGAGGCGCGGAATAAGACGTGCCCAGCCGCGTTGGTGCAATCTTTCCTACTGTCGTAGCAGCAAGGCATTGTTGCGGCTCTGGTCTGGGCTTCACGGTTGTTTGGGTGATATTACCCATTGGCCTGAGCTACACGATTTACCGCCAATCTTTGGGGGTCATTGCGATGGGTAAGGGCAAGAGATCAAAAGAGGGGCAGTATATCCCATTGCTCTATGCCCAAGCCAAAAGTGCAGCGTGGCGTTCCCTATCTGGGAGTGCTGTTAAGCTCTGGGTCGAGCTACACACGCGCTATAACGGTGGTAACAACGGCAAACTAATCCTATCACAAGGAGAGGCCGCCAAGGCGCTGAGCATGGGTAAAGCAACGGTAAAACGTGCTTTTGACGAATTGCAGGTCAAAGGGTTTATCGTTTTGAAAAAACAGGGAAGTTGGTATTCTAAGAGGGCGAATGAATGGCAGATTACCACTAAGCGCGACGATGCCGATCCAAAGGCCAGAGTTCCGACAAATGATTGGCGAAGCTGGCAACCAGATTCTAAGGGTCAATCTTAGGGTGATTGCAAAAGGGCGGCAAAGGAATGCGCCGCCCAGTTCACAGTTCAACTTGTCTGGTTATATGCAACGTTTAGCAGCTTGTTGACGCTCAATTGCGTTTAGCTTGCCTTTGGTCACCGC
Organism: Paramylibacter ulvae; assembly: GCF_014652655.1. GTDB lineage: Bacteria > Pseudomonadota > Alphaproteobacteria > Rhodobacterales > Rhodobacteraceae > Amylibacter > Amylibacter ulvae. Next base: position 653,577 of record NZ_BMZF01000001.1, on the reverse strand, counting down.
AATTTCCGTTTCCTTGTCAGCACCCGCCATTGACGACATTGGAACACCAATCAAGAATACACCCAATGCATCACCTGTTTGAGCGCTCTTTTGTGCCGCGCTTTGCGCTTCTAAGTTTTGGCGAAGAGTAATTTGATTCTTTGCTAATGTTGAGCAAGATGCGTCCGAATAATGACTTGCACCCAGATTAGCTGCTGGAATTTTATCAGGTGATTTGGCGCAAGCAGAGATCAATAGAATGGTGGAAATGGTTAGAATTTTTTTCACAATATTTGCCTTTCAAAACAAAAAGTAATTTTGGGTGACGATAGTTGTCACTGTTCACCTTTTATTAACTAAATTGTGATCGCAATGAGGCGAAACTTGAGCCAAAAAGCAGCTTGTGGTTGTTTTTCTGGGGATAAGTTGTTTTCTATTTTTTGTAAAAATGGGCGTCATGTGTGTGACTTAAAAACAAAACACGGTTCTGAAATGGAACTGTAGAGGTTTGTTAAGGTTCCGTTATAGAACCGTGAGCGTTTTTATGGTTCCAATCTAGAACCTGTTGGGCATGTTTCTGGCAGGTTCTACGGTTCTGAAATGGAACACTAATATATACCACTCCTTAGTGAAGAGAGAGGGGGTAGCGCAAAGTTTACGGGCATGGAGGATCAGTACCGACTGCCTAGGCTTATTCGCGTTTCCACAGTTCAGACATTTGAGCCACAATCAAAAGTTGTTCAAATGTTGACACGACATTCCTTATTTGGTGAGCTTCGATCATATTTGAGACGTAATTTAATTTTATTCTAAAGCCATTAGGGATTTTTTATTGGAGTTGTATGCAATGCTAGAGATTGTAGTAGTGTTGATTTTCTTGATATCTGCCGTTGGAATAATAGTAACCGACTCAGTTGTAGATGGGGAAGACGTTACTGCTGCCGGTATTGCCACCGGTGCAGCCACAGGTCTTGTAGGCGGGGTCTCTGGAGCAGATCCAGATTTGGACTGAGAGGTTACCAATTGAAGTCAAAAGACAATCAAAAGGCAGCTTTCAAGAAGCTAAAGGAAACCTTTCTAAGTGACGTAATACCTGTGCTAGAAATCGTCGAATTTCAGCCCTCCACCTTCTCTTCTCATCATTTTGGAGATGACGGCAGGGACGCCACTTACACCTTTGTTTCTATGCAAGATTCTCGAACTCTGGATATTCTTCGCTTCGAACTAAGTTTCGAAGGGCTGTCGATTATGGTCATATACAATAGAATTGGGCTAGACCAAGCTGTGAGTGATGTAAGCAAGCTCAAAGGTAAAAATGGATTAGAACTGCTCTTAATGCCTTTCCGGCGGACCGAGAAAGAAATCCATCGGTGGGTTCCAATTCCTTTTCTAAAAATACCCAAAAGCTACTCCGTAAAAAGAGGCACTTCCGAAAGCGATTTAGAAAAGGCCATCAGCAAGGTCATCGCCGACCTTTCCAACGACATCATGCAATTCGACATCATTCGATCCGAGTGGGATCGCGAACACCGCCCCATTACGTTGGAAACGTCTAAACTAAAATAGAATCTAAACTCTATCCAACTAGGGTCAGGACCCATTAATTTCGCACCTCTGGCTTGGCAGATTTTTTGTCTAGCAAGGCGCGGAGCTGATGAGGGGATTACCGAATGCCAATGATCTTTGACGAGAGCACTTACGCATATAATCAGTAACCGACGGAAGCTGAGGACATGGCCGATTGAGGCCAAGGCGGAAAATCCTTGCCATCCTTCATCGTAACCGGTGCGCCAACCCCTCACCCGCAACAGTTTCTTTAAGATATTCAAAAAATATGTGGCACTGGTGGCGCTACCAGATACGATTACGCCTCACTCAGCTCGCGCTACCTTTATCACCCAAGCCTATGAAGCTGGTATGCAAGGTGAGGATATTCAACGCACCGTTGGGCATAGCTCGATAACGACCACGGAGGGGTATAATCAATCAGCGAAGAAGCTGAGGAAAAGCGCGAGTTTGGGGATGCGGTATTAAGAGGTTTTGACACTATTTCAGTGCAAAATTTCCTGTTCTTCGGCTTCTTTCCAAACATGGCTATTACCTGAGATTTCAATATTGAACATCCAACCACTTGGTAAGCCCAAAAACCTTAACACATTCAGATTATATTGTTTTAATAACTCGCCAAGCGAGGCATTTAGAAATGGGTTTCCTTGTTCCTGATCCATGGCCGTATAAACAAACCACCCACAATCATGCTCACCCTTGGGAATATCTCTAATTCCTTCAATTGTACTGACCGCTACTAGATTAAATGCATTTGGTGTAAAAAATACCTGATGTTCTAGCTCAATAGAATGCCAATCAATTTTCTGGGAATTATTTACGGCACTTTGTTCTTGCCATAACTTTAACGACTTATCCAAATTATCCACGTAAGATTTAGCATCAAAGTCATACTCATACAGTCGTAAATTGCTACCGATTTCACATAACTTTACTGGCCACATACCAAAATAGAAAACCTCTCCAACATTTAAATCTAATACCTCGTTAACAAATTTTTGAACGCCAAAAAGCACCTCATCAGAATAGGCCCCGCTATACTTGAACGTGGCAGTATTGGATTTAATAGCTATAGAATGCTCATTCATTGTAAGCGTTGTTTCACTTCCCAAAATTCCACGGCAATAGCAGTTCGATATCTTTCTGTTTGTGACCATGCGCAATGGCTGTGAGGACACCTGTCAAATAAGCATGCGGTTCGATCTTGTTGAGCTTACAGGTTTCAATGATTGACGCAAGCATGGCCCAATTTTGTGCACCAGCATCATGCCCTGCAAACAATGCGATTTTGCGGTTCAGCGCAATGGGGCGCATGCAGCGTTTGTTCAGTATACTTCATCTGATTGGTTTCGTTGAAAAAGTGACTGCTTGGCATGATGGGGTCTCTGAGCCTTTCGTGGCGGCTAGGTTCCAGAGAGATAATAATTCCTCAATCTGGGAATGGATTGATGAGCAGCCAACAGTTTTGCAGCGTGAAATTCTAAAATCTTTATCTACGTCCAAAGAGAGCATTCTTAGATCTCATGGCAGTCAATATCACAAAGACATAACGCTTCTTGCTAAAGATAAGCGTGCCATACGTGACATGTTGCTAGCTTACGATACGATGCGGGGGAGGTAGGGGAGTCTGATCCTAAGATCAAAGGCTATCTAGACCGCCGCATTCCGTATATTTTTTGTCTGTCCAGTTGAAAAGTTTTGAATGTTGTCCTAGCGCTGGGCGTTCATTGGATATGATTGGACATACAGACCAGGATTGCTAACATCACACAATGTGTGGTGCGCAAATATCAGGAAATATGACTTGGGCTGAGATTTACAGTATCCAACGCGCATTTCTTGACAGCTTTGAAATGGTGCAACTGGACGCGCCGCCAGCCGATTTGGGATATAATATCCGACCAACGCAACAAGTGCGCATGGCAACGCTTGGCAATGGGGCATTTAACATGTCCACAGCACGGTGGTGGTTTGTGCCAGAGAGTTTTCAAGGCGTGTCTAAGGATTGGAAGGCAACCACATTCAACGCCAGAATAGAAACAGCGAAAGAGAAACCAACATTTGCAAACGCATGGCAAAGCAAGCGATGCGTTATCCCAGCGATTGGATACTATGAATGGACGGGCGATAAGGGGAATAAGCAACCTTGGTTTATTGCGCCCAAAACAAATGAACCGTTCTTTTGGTTTGCAGGGTTGTATTCAGAACGCAAAGGTAAGGGGGCAAGCTGCACGATCCTAACGCGCCCCGCATTATCTCAGATTGAACATATCCATGCTCGATCCCCTGTGATGCTGTCTTGTGCAGAGGTTCAGGAGTGGTTGGAAACGGATAACGTGGATCGCGATGCGCTGGGCACAAGATTTGATAATCGTATGCAGTTTCATATGGTAAAACCCATTAAGCCCAAAGATGATGGGGAAAGCCTGATAGAACCATTTGACCCACCTGAACAAATTGGGTTTGCGTTTTAATGAAATATGGCATCAGGCATAACAAGTATGGTATTGATAGATAACACCGAGAAGCAATTTGCATAACACCCAAGTTTGATTTCTTTGATTGTTTTTCAAAGTATCATTGATCGAAAAGCTTGCGCATAATTCCGCAATAAATTGTTATTGTGAGGTATTAAATGTGGTACTTTTTTATACTAAAATAATTTAAGTTATTTAATACAATGACTTATGTAATAATTTAGGCGGATCCTCGGTCCGCCATTTCAATATATTTATTATTTTAAAACAAACATTTGTGTATGAAGTTGTCTAAATTACTTCAGATTTAGACAAAATGCAGATCTGTAATTTCCTCCTTACAGTAAATCCGTGCGTTATTTTGATTGCGATTATGATTTAGGTGTAGTCGGTAGACAACAGTAGACTGGGTTATAATCGCTAATAAAATAAATCAGATTTTATTAGTGAATGACTCTTTGCTTTGTTCCTGCCACAGCCGGATCGAATACGTCTAAAAATTTTAGCGTCCTGTTTCCGATTTTCTTCTACCTGCCGTTCACTATGAGAAATGAATCGCCACATGGCCTTGAACTTTTAGTCAACACATTGATCCAAATGGCTTACCAGAGGAAAAGCGGCACTACACGTTTCATGCAACGAAGGTCAAAATAAGCCCATATTGGCAGATGCTGCGCATTGCATGAGCGACCGCTTTTTGATCAAATGGTTTATTGGCTAAATTGGAGGTCAACTCTTAGAGTGCGCATCATGAATGAAATTAAAAAACTCAGTTTACCTAAGATTCAAGCCATGAAGGGTAGAGATCGAAATGCCCCATGCTGGTGCGGGTCTGGCAAGAAGTTCAAAAAATGCCATTTCGGCCGAGATGCTCAGCCGAAGGGGAACCCTTGGGACGCTGTGGATGTAAACCGAAAATCCTATTCCCAAAAGAAGTGCTGTGCGCGAGACGTAGGTTTAGGTGAATGCGATGGCCGCGTGATCAAAGCTCACACTGTCTCGCGCGGACCGAACCTGGCCAAGATCGCCAAAGATGGCCACGTGCTGCACTATGTTGCGAGCATACCGGACATGAACAAGAACGGCGGAAAGCTTTCTGTGAAGAAGATAGGCATCAAAGATGCCTCAGTTTTCCATGGCTTTTGCAGCAAGCATGATCGAGAGCTTTTCTCCTGTATCGAAAATGAGGTGTTTGTTGGACGACCCGATCAGTGCCTTGCTGTAGCNTCAACATTCCGCGATTGGGCGTCAGAGGTTGCAAATGCACCCAGAGAGGTTGCGGAAATGTCATTAGCGCATAAAGTGGGTTCAGATGTTGAACGCGCCTATGCGAGGTCTGATTTATTGGAGCGGCGGCGTTTACTGATGGAGAGTTGGTCGGGATTTGTTGCTAGGGAAGTGGAAAAGTTGTGAGGACTGGTTAATGTTTTGCCCCCCCCAAATTATATGATTACGGACAATGCTCAATTTTTGACGCAAGGGGGCCACCACTATGGGACGGCTGATGTTACATGCGCGAATGTCGGAACCTGAGAACCAATACTGGTTAAAGCTATTCTCAATTCAACTCGCTGACGACCATATCGATGAAGCTTCTGACTTTAGGTTCAAGATATTTTTTGTGAGGATAAAGAGCGGCTAAAGGCACTTCGTCATGCACCACATTCGGTAACACCATTATCAAACGACCGGAGGCTAAATCGTCTTTCAAAAGTATTTTGGGCAGGAGTGCAACGCCCATCCCGCAAAGGGCCGCTTCGTGCAGCGCCGCTGCGCTATCGAACCTCAATCGAACCCGCCCTGGCGCATTTGTCCAGAATTCAGAGTTATCTTGCAGTTCCCAAGGTTGACGTTCACCGCCGCTGGCAAACTGCAAGAGGTCATGTTTGCTCAAGTGTTCAATACGCGTGAGCGCTCCATGTTTGCTAAGATAGTCTGGTGAAGCGCACAATGCTGGCGTGTCGGTGAAGATTTTGCGCGAAATCAAAGATTGGTCAGGATTGGTGACACCAAAACGCAGGGCAAGGTCGAACCCGTCTTCGATAATAGGAGATACCGCATCGGAAAAGCTGACGTCCAACCGCATTTCCGGCCATGTTTGAAGGTACGTCCGAATTATTGGCATCAATAGTTTACGACCAAGGGCATCGGGCGCTGTTATCCTTAATGTGCCACTTGGGACACCGAGCTTTTCGGTCATGGTTTGGTCAGCGGTGTCCATCGCCGAGCGGATGGCGAGACCATGTTGGTACAATTTTTGACCTTCTTCGGTGAGGCTTACAGCCCGCGTTGTGCGGTTAAACAGTCTCACCCCATAATTGTTTTCAAGGCGTGCAATAGCCTTGCCTGCCGTTGAGCGTGTCAGTCCGTGTATCTTTCCGCCCTCAACAAAATTTCTGGCATCAGCGACCGATAAAAAGATCAGAATGTCGTTTACCCGCGCGCCGTTCATTTGTTGGCCCCTTTGTCGCCTTTAGATCGCCATAGAGACGATCACCATTCGTTCATCTCTAGCCATATGTAGGGTTAAGAAACATCAATGCAAGAGGAACAAGATGTCTAAATCAATATCACGACTAAACCCAAAAACACTGCCCGATGCCGCGAGCATAGGCTATTCTCAGATATCAATTTCTGGTCCAACGCGGCTCGCTTTAGTATCAGGTCAAGTCGCGTGGCGCCGCAACGACGGCAGTGTTTCTGACCGCTTGGAAGAACAGACAGAGCAGGTCATAAAGAACTTGTCATCTGCATTGGATGCATTGGATGCGACAACGCATGACATCGTTCAGATGCGGATTTACATGACTGACCTCAACGATGAAACAATGGCCGAAGCGATGGGACAGATCATTGCGTTCCTGGATGGAAGCCAACCAAGTCTGACTGGTGTTGGGGTTTCAAAACTGGCAGCCCCCGAGCTGCAAATCGAAGTTGAAATGGTCGTTCACACAGCAGGTTAAACCTATTCATTATTTGACGTTTGTAGGTTATTCAGTGCTCTGCGCGTGTCCGTAACTGATGATGGACACTTAGATATTAACGTACTCGCGAGACATTTTCTGTAATCCTCATATTGAAGAGGGCGGATGTTTCTTATGAATGATGATCAACGGGCAGGATCGGATTTAGCGAGCACCGCCGCCGTCGCGAATCCAGCCAAAATAATCTTTGCTACCCATTTGTCCGCCTTTTAATGCGAGTTCCAGGCCATCCATTTCCCCCTCTGCATGTGCCTTGCAGATGGCGGCACCAGCAATTGTAGGGGCAAGGGCGGAAAGTGCGAAGATACCCAATTGGTGAGTAGCATATCCAGAAGTGTCACCTCCCGAAACAATCGCACGTCGAATACCACTTTGACTTAGAATGCGCTGCAAAATAATCCCAAGAGATTGGCCGATAATTTCACTAGCTTGCGACATCCCTAACGATGATTCAGCGAGTGCTGTTCTAAATTTACCGACGGCTGGGTCATCGGGACCTTCGGCAGTGTGAATGAGCGGGTCTAGATTGTTGGAAAGAGCATCAAACGCGCAGTTTATGCAATGTTCAATTTCCGTATCGATCGCAGTTTGACCACGGAAAACAGATGTTGCATCAAAAGATATACTGGCGAAACCATTGTCTTTGGACCAAGCTATTTGTTCCGCGGTGGTCGGTGAAACCGAGCCAGATATGGCTACAATATTCTTTGCTTTCCCGATGCCAAGGTGGGGCTCCGCGGTGGGTAGGGCGCCAGTATCGCGCCAATGCTGAACCAAAGCATATTCAACACCTTGAGAGCCGACGATAAACGGATTTTCATGTCTTTTGGCCCAGATAAATTCGCCGATCAGAGACTCCGATATTTCATCTGTGCAATCGAACGTTAAGGTTTTTATTTTGCCTGCTCTGGGTGGTTGAAATTGTTGATTTTGCGCACTGAAATTTAGCGGTACATAGTCAATATCCAGCCGCTTGGATTGGTTCCCGATATGGATGGCTACGTCAGATTCCGTCATCGGGGTTACTGGGTGGCGCGACATGACTGGATGGCGGTCCAATCGGTAAGTCTTGTCTCCTGAACGCGCGAAGAGATGACCAAAATATTGGTATCGGCCCATTTGCGGCGCTGCGACCAACACAGAAACCATTTGCGGGTGAAAAAGGTCTGAGCCAATTTCAATAACTCGTCCAATGGAACCAATTTCTGGTGATGAATCGAGTGTTGTGCATATTTTGTAATGGATCAACGCGGGATCAAGTTCATGCAGTTGTTTGAAAATTGAGGGAAGATGTTCATCCATCCATTGTGGTGATTTTGTCCGGGCGGTTGATGCAACACCAACCGCGCGTAGTTTTGGGTAGCGCTTCAATTGATCGCTTGTGGGGGGCTGTAAAAATAACATTGAAGGAATTCCAGAAAATTCCAACACTTCCATCACAGCGGCCGCGCCTGTAAAATCGTCAGCATACCACGCTAGCAAAACATCATTCGTCAAAGATGGGTGAATAGTTTTCATTTTATCATCAAACTTTGCGCTGATATGCTTCTCCAACGCGATCAATTGCTTCTACGTTTTTTGAAGAAGCACCGTTTGCGTCAAACACAGATTGCAACCAAACATCTGCGATGTTTTTCGCAATCTCAGCACCAATCACACGTGCGCCCATTGTGATAACTTGGGCATTATTTGATGTTGTTGCTTTACCAGCCGAATAGGTATCATGAGCCAATGCTGCGCGAATGCCTGGAACCTTGTTCGCGGCGATACACACCCCAATTCCAGTACCACAAACAAGAATAGCGCGATCAAATTGACCATTTATGACACTGTTACATACACGATCTGAAAGATTGGCGTAATATTCGACACTCCCATCTGGGGGAGCCGATAGGTTTACAACTTCTAACGTCGCATTTGCGCTCAGATGATCAGTTAATATTTGTGCTAACGTTGCGCCTGCACTGTCGCCTGCAATTGCGAGTTTCATATGTTTTCCTTTCAAATTTATAAGACCGCGGCACATTTGTTTAAAATGGAAAGATATCCAGCCAATTCCCAAGCCGAACGACCAATGAACAATCCATCAATATGTTCGCATTGAATGAATTCGGCACAGTTGTCTGAATTGACACTTCCTCCGTAAAGACAGGGAACAGGGCGGTTCAAAACGGCTAGTGCGGTTTGTTTGATCAAATCATGTTGAGCGTTGGCATATTGCGATGTTGCGGGAATACCTGTGTCGCCAATTGCCCAAACGGGCTCGTATGCAAACAAGATATCTGTTTGGTGTGCATTCGTGTCCACGTATTGCAATGCGTGATGTACCTGATTTTGCAATACCTCTGCCGTGCGATTATTTTCGCGCTCTGCAAATGTTTCCCCAATGCAAATCAGCGGAGACAAATTATGTCGTAATGCTGCGGCAACTTTGCGACCAACGGTTTCGTCTGTTTCGTTGAAAAACGCTCGCCGTTCTGAATGCCCAAGTTCTACTATGTCACAACGGCAGTCGGTTAACATTGTGGGGGATATTTCACCTGTCCAAGCTCCAGCATCATCCCAATGCATGTTTTGCGCACCGACCAAAATATCGGTGTCGGTCAACAAGTTTTTAATGTGACGAATATGCGTGAAGGGTGGGATGACAAAGCGTTGAATATTAGCGTTTTTTGGCATTTCGAATTCAACCAAACCGTTGGCAAAACCTTCTGCTTCTGCACGGGTCTTGTTCATTTTCCAACTTGTACCAATCCAAACTTTTTTAGCGTTCACGAAACATGTCCCCTTTTCACAAAGTTTGTTGAGTAAGAATTAGCGTTCGAGATTTAAGCGTTGATGCGAAACGCGGCTTTGCTTAAAACTGGTATAATGACTTAATGAGTATGTCAATACAGGAAGGCGGAACGCTAACCAAGATTCCTGTCTTCTATAGGGAAACGCGATCCAATCATATATACTCATCATACCTGTTGACAGGGTGATGATTATGGGTAAGTGTGGAGTAATTCAGTAGCGTCGGTAAAGAGCGGCGTCATGAAATCGAAAATTTTGGGAGGAATTATAATGCAAACAAATCGTCGTATATTTGTGTCTGGGTTGGCCAGTGTCGTAAGCTTAGCATCATCAACCATTAGCTTTGCTGCCGATGGTAAGCTGATTGCAATTTTAACACCAAGCCATGATAACCCGTTCTTCAAAGCAGAAGCTGTTGGTGCCGAAGCGCGTGCCAAAGAGCTTGGGTATGAAACGATCGTGTTGGTTCATGATGATGATCCAAACAAGCAATCAGAACTTTTTGATACTGCAATCGCGCGTGGAGCGTCGGCGATCATACTGGATAACGCGGGTGCGGATGCAACCGTTGCCGCAGTTCAGCGCGCGAAAGATGCCGGTATTCCGTCGTTCCTAATCGATCGCGAGATAAAAGAGTCGGGCATCGCTGTCAGCCAAATCGTGTCCAACAATTATCAAGGGGCACAGTTGGGCGCAGAAGAGTTTGTCCGCATTATGGGCGAAGAAGGTAATTATGTTGAATTGGTCGGGCGCGAAGCTGATACCAACGCTGGCATCCGTTCGTCAGGTTATCATGACATAATTGATCAGTATACAGATATGGTAATGGTTGCTCAGCAATCTGCCAACTGGTCGCAAACTGAAGCGTTTGAAAAAATGGAATCCATTTTGCAAGCAAACCCTGATATCAAGGGGGTAATTTGTGGTAATGATACAATGGCAATGGGGGCATGGGCCGCACTAGAAGGCGCTGGGCGTACCGATGTATTGGTTGTGGGTTTTGATGGTTCAAACGATGTGCGTGATAGCATTCTTGCTGGGGGTATCAAGGCAACTGTCTTGCAGCCAGCTTATCGTCAGGCTCAGGTGGCAGTTGAACAAGCCGATCAGTACATCAAGACGGGTTCGACGGGCCAAAAAGAAAAGCAGCTGATGGATTGTGTTTTGATCAACGCAGAGAATGCGGCAAAACTAGAAACCTTTGCCTTGGTTGAATAAGTTCGATCAAAAATTGAAGCGCGCGCTGTTACTTTGCAGCGGGCGTTTTACTGTCTCAAAGAGGGTGAGGGCATGCGAGTAATAGGTGTAATACCTTTGATTGTTTTGAGCTTGGTGAACGCGGTATCTGGGTGCAAAGTTGTACGCAATCCATCACCCGAGGCAAAAAATGCGGCTCAAACAGATCAAAGTGACGAGGCGCGTATGGCGAATTACGCCCAGGAAATCTGGGAGCCAAAGGTGTTGCCCGCTGTACAAGAAAATCTTGTGCCATTACTCGAATTGCGCAAAATTCTTGACCAGGACATCGAAAAGGCAGGAAATGCTCACGGTTTACGACCAGAAGGCGAAGCCAATCTTTGGAATTTTGCTGTAAGCGGCACTGGAAAAATCATCGAAGCAAAAACAAAGAGCAAGGCTGCCAAATTACAGGTTGATACCGATGCGGATGGGATTGCAGATGTCACAGTACAACTGGGTCCCATCATTCGTGGAACCGCATTTCGTGACGCGATGCCATTTATAAATTTTTCAGATTTTCGAGACCAAATTGAATACGCAAAATTGGCGCGGGCAATGAATGATTTGGCTCATCGAGGAATAACAATTCCAGAGGGCGATGTTGTTGGCCAAACCGTTACGTTTGAGGGTGTTTACACGCTGAACAATCCAACGGACAAACCTGAAATTGTGCCTGTTTCAGTGATTTATGGTGCACAATAATGAGCCATAGTATTGGTCTTTCTATTCGTAATGGAACCAAAGTTTATCCAGGCACTGTTGCGTTGGATAAGGCCGACTTTGATTTATATATGGGTGCGGTCAATGTGCTTGTCGGAGAAAATGGCGCCGGAAAATCCACAATGATGAAGGTCATCGCGGGTGTCGAGCAGCTTACCAGTGGTGAAATTTCAATGGAAGGGGATATTATCCAGTTACGCAATACCGATGATGCCGCAAAGCGCGGCATTGGTATCGTATTTCAGGAATTGAATTTATTTCCTAACATGACTGTTGCCGAAAATATTTTTATTGCTCGCGAAAAAACTCGCGGTGGAATTGATATCGACACAGAAGCGCAAGAACGCGAAACACGGGCATTAATGGAGCAATTGGAACAAGATATTGATCCCAACGATCTGGTGGGTGATTTGCGTGTTGGGCAACAACAAATTGTCGAAATTGCAAAGTCGCTCGCACAAAATGCGCGCATACTGATCTTGGATGAACCAACCTCTGCGCTTTCTGCTGCCGAAGTGGAAATTTTGTTTCGTGTCATTGCTGATCTAAAACGCAAAGGTGTTGGTATTGTTTATATCTCGCACCGCTTAGAGGAACTGATTCAAATCGGGGATTATATCACCGTCTTAAGAGATGGGGTCATTACCGGATCGCGGTCGATGGATGGCGTTGATGTCGATTGGATCGTTCGCAATATGATCGGCGATAGCGGCAAGGATTTCGCCAAAGAAATTGAACATCCATTTGGGGGAGAAATTTTCCATGCGGAAAATGTATCTCTTGGGAATTCTGCGGGCGGATTGACCGTAGATAATGTTTCGTTGTCGTTGCGCGCAGGCGAGATCCTTGGCGTATACGGGTTAATGGGGGCAGGGCGCTCTGAATTTCTAGAATGCGTTATCGGCCGACACCCACATGCCACAGGTAACATGTTTATCGATGGTGAACCGTTAGTTGAAAAATCGGTATCTGCACGCATTGGTCGAGGACTGGCCCTGATTCCTGAAGATCGAAAAAACGATGGTCTGGTGCAAATCCTGTCCATTCGCGAAAACATGACTTTATCCAGTCTGCATAAATTCACCCGTGGTTTTGATATGAATTTGAGATTGGAAAAAGAGACCGTAGCGGATTTTGTGAAAAGCATGACCGTTAAGATCGCATCGCCAGAACATGCCGTTTCGTCTCTTTCAGGGGGTAATCAACAAAAGGTGGTAATTTCCAAGGCTTTGATGACAAACCCCAAAGTTTTGTTAATGGATGAACCATCACGTGGCATCGACATCGGGGCAAAGGCCGAAGTTTTTCGCGTAATGCGCAAACTCGCGGCCGATGGATTGGGGATCATTTTCGTGACCTCTGACTTGGAAGAGGTTTTGTCTCTATCTGATCGTATTTTGGTCATGTCCAATGGCCGAATAACAGGCGATTTCACACATGATACGGCAACAAATACCGGTTTGGTCGAGGCATCTGCAATTGGTCATACCCCGTTAAATAACAATAAGGAGCTCGCATAATGGCTACTCAAACTACCAGTTCATCGCTCGCCGCGCGTTCCAATGTGTTACTTGTTTTGCTAAAGGCACGAACGTTTATCGCACTCATAATTGTATTTGCATATTTTGCATTTTTTGCGCCCAACTTTCTGTCAACAGCGAATATGGTGATTATGTCAAAGCATGTCGCTTTAAATGCATTTTTGGCGATTGGCATGACGTTTGTCATTGTCTCAGGTGGTATTGATTTGTCCGTAGGCTCTATCGTTGGGCTTTGTGGAATGGTAACGGGATACTTGTTGTTAAATGGAATTGATGTCGGGCTGGGTTGGTCAATTCAATTCAATACATTTGAAATATGCTTATTGGTCATTCTCGTGGGGGTCGGGATCGGCGCGATTAACGGGTTTTTGATTACAAAACTAAATGTCGCGCCGTTTATTGCCACACTTGGTACGTTATATGTTGCGCGCGGTGCAGCGATGTTAAGTTCGGATGGACGTACATTTCCAAACTTAAACGGAAACCCCGAATATGGTTCACACACCTTTCGTTGGATTGGTTCTGGTGAAATTCTGTGGGTGCCCGTTTCTATTTGGATGTTAATTGCGGTGGGATTACTTGCGGCATATATCGCAAAAAGAACCCCTTTGGGCCGTCATATTTATGCGGTTGGTGGCAATGAACGCGCTGCGGGATTGTCCGGGATCAAAGTTAATCGCACAAAGTATTTTGTTTATATTTTTTCTGGCTTTTGCGCAGCATTGGTGGGGATAATTATTTCGTCACAGCTTGTTGCTGCACATCCTGCAACTGGTAATACGTTTGAGCTTAACGCAATTGCGGCGGCGGTTTTGGGCGGCACGTCCATGTCTGGTGGGCGTGGTAAAATAGGTGGCACAATTATCGGTGCGTTTGTGATTGGTGTGTTGTCAGATGGCTTGGTGATGATGGGGGTTTCGTCGTTTTGGCAAACCGTTATCAAAGGATTGGTCATCATAGCAGCGGTTGTCATCGATCAAGCACAACAAAAGGTTCAAGCGCGCGTTGCTCTACAGGCGCAATCCGCAATTGGAAAGTAAGGGATTCATCATGAAAGGCGCACTTATTGGTTGCGGGTTCTTCGCACAAAATCAACTTCATGCTTGGCGCGATATTGACGGGGTGGAAATTGTTGCACTGTGTGATCAAAATGAAATTGCGCTGAATGCCAGCGCGAAATTATTTGGCATTGACCAGGTTTATACCGATGCTCAAGAAATGTTTGCTGATGGTGGGTTTGATTTTGTCGATATTGCCACAACCGCGCCATCACATCGCACACTGGTTGAAATGGCGGCTAAGGCAGGTGTGAACATTATTTGTCAAAAACCTTTTGCCGAAAATATGGATGATGCACGTGCCATGGTTGCGTCTGCAGATGCGGCTGGTGCAACCTTGATGGTACATGAAAATTTCCGTTGGCAATCTGCCATTCAATCTGCATTAAAAGTTGTGCGATCAGGCGCCATCGGTGAACCATTTTTTGGGCGGGTTAGTTTTAGATCGGGATATGATGTATTTTCAGGTCAACCATATCTGGCCGAAGGACAAAGGTTCATTATCGAAGACCTCGGTATCCATATTCTCGATATCGCGCGTGCTTTTTTTGGTGATGTTGATCGTATTGCGGCGACCACACAACGCATGAACCCAAACATTAACGGAGAAGATGTGGCAACCATGCTTCTTGAACACCATAGCGGGGTATCGTGCATTGTTGATTGTTCATATGCAACCAAACGCATTCCAGAAAACTTCCCTCAATCACTGTTAGAAATTGATGGAAGTATAGGCTCGCTTCGACTTGATGCTGGATATAAATTGACGGTTCAAACTGATGATGAAATCACTGTTGATGTATCACCACCATTGTTACCATGGGCCGAGCGACCTTGGCACAATATCCAAGAAAGTGTGAAGATTATTCAGCAGCATTTTGTGAATTGCATCAGATCAGGTTCACAACCAGAAACATCAGGTGCTGATAATTTAAAAACACTTGCGTTGGTAGAGGCTGCCTACATATCAGCAGAACATGGCCGCACTGTATCGTTGTCAGAGATATGACCAACTTGCAAAGCCTCTATGGAACAGACATAGCGCCGCTGAAAGCGTCAAAGCTCAAAGCGGGGCCAATATCATTGACTTTGGAAAATGGTATATTACGACATGTCAAATTGAATGGTTCTGAAATTATCCGTTCCATTGCGTTTTTGGTTCGCGATGCTGATTGGGGTACTCTGGCACCTGATATTGATAATCTTATCATAGATGAACGTTCGGATCAGTTGGTGATCTCCTACAGCGCGCAATATCAAAGTGGTGATGCTTTGTTGAATGTTGATATTTCTATTGATGCTTCTGCCGGTGGTTTGAAAATGTTGGCGAATGGTGTTGCAAATGGAAAGTTTGAAACCAATCGCGCGGGATTTACAGTATTGCATCCAATCAAGGATGTTGCAGGTTGTCCCGTAGAAATTCAACACTCAGATGGTTCAGTTGAACATGGCAATTTTCCAGCGTTAATCGAGCCTTGGCAACCTTTTGTGGATATTAACGCGATAACCCATCAAGCTGGTAATCATACAATAAGATGCCAGCTTGTTGGTGATACGTTTGAAATGGAAGATCAGCGCCAATGGGGTGATGCGTCGTTCAAAACTTATAATCGTCCGCTTGCGCAACCTTGGCCTTATACAATTGCTGATGGGGATTCAGTGGAACAATCTGTTTCGCTGACTTGGGCGCAAAAACCAGCAATAGTTGCACCTGAATTCTTAGAGAGATGTATCGATGCTAATTTTCCCGAAATGGCGCTCGTTATTTCCCCAGAGGATGCTGTGCGACTGGCGGCAAATCCGAACGATTTGAATGTGGTTCAGCCCCAGCGATTGTTGTGCCATCTCGACACACAATTAGGGGATTTACGGGATCAATTTAACGCATTTGCACATGCGCAATCTTGCTGTCCAGATGTTGTCTACGATCTTGAGTTAATCATTGCGAATGACGATAACTTAGATCAGATCGCGACTGTCATGAATAGCACTGGGTTTTCACCAGACAGTGTAATGATCTGTCCGTCAGTTGACCGTCAATCAACACCTCCAGGTTCTGAATGGCCGGATTGCCCACCATTGGAAATCATTCACAAAGCTGGCGAAAGCGCATTTCCAAATCTGAAACGTGGTGGAGGAATGGTTAGTTTTTTTCCCGAACTTAACCGCAAACGACCACCCATTGAAATGTTGGATTTTGTAAGCCATGGTTTGTGTCCAATTGTTCATGCCGCCGATGACTTTAGTGTGATGGAAACGCTCGAAACGATTGCGCATATTACAACGTCTGCAAGGGCAATCATCGGGACGTTACCGTATCGCATTGGCCCTGCAACCATTGCTATGCGTCAAAATCCATACGGTAATCGCACAATTCCAAATCCAAACAATGACCGTGTTTGTATGACAGATAACGATCCTCGTCACCGTGCGAAATTTGGTGCTGCGTATGTGGTTGGCCTTGCTACTGCTTTGGCGCAATCTGGAATTTCTGTTTGGACTCCTGCCTATTTGTATGGTCCACGAGGGTTAATTGGCAGCAAAGGTTGTTGGCCGATCGCAGAGCCACTTGCAGCATTGGCCAAGATGGCAGGGCAGGGCGTGAAGAAAGCGGATATATCGGACGGACGAGCACTGTTGTCATCGCGTAAGATGAAAATTGTGGCAAACCTAACACCCTTACAGAATGATGGGTTGGCTCCTTTTGGCGTTGATATTTCGCCTGTTCTCTAGGATTTTTTGAATTGTTTTATTGCGGCTGCTAGCTCTTGATGTGTTTTGGAATATTCTAACATGTCTTGACCTTGAATGGCTGCATCCCATGCTTGGCGAATGGCCTTCACACCCGCACTCGCGCCCATTGGGTGTCCATGAATTCCGCCGCCGCCAAGATACATGAGATCAAGCGCACCCTTGGTCCGTTGATAGGTTTCAGCTGCTTGTCCGCCCCATTGACCCGAACACACAACAGGAAGTGCACGATCAAGGTCAGAGAAAATTGGCGTTAAGCAATCGGAAAAACTTTTTACAAAGCTTTCATTTGGCTCCCAATATTTCGCATCGATACCGTTGACTTGAAACTGATCAACTCCTAGCAAGCGCCAAATTTTTTGATAAACACGAAATTCCATACCCAGAGAGGGGTGTCGCGTTAAAATATCCCAGCCATTACGATGCGCATGAAGACATAAATTAGATCGTTTGCGCAAAAAGCTCATGCCGCCATAACCAATCGAATTGATATTAATAACGGCCGCTTGGCCTCCAGCAGCACAGACAATATCGTGGTTGCGCATCATTTGATCGGGGTCAGCACTTGAAATGCCAAATGCGTATAACACGCGCTTTCCTGTTCGCTGTTCATAATCCTTGATAACAGGCATGATCGCACTCACTCGCCGCTCAAGGGGGGAATATGTCGGTGACATCAGTTTCTCGTCATCCTTTATAAAATCAACTCCAGCTTCACACAGTCGTTTCACGACATCAGCCGTGTCGTGCGGGGATAAGCCCAAAGAAGGTTTGATAATTGATGCAATCATGGGGCCATCCGAAACGTTCATCAATTTTCGTGATCCCATAACCCCAAATTGCGGTCCTGGATGAACAGACCATGCCTGTGGTAGGGCGATATCCATTACGCGCACACCCGATAAGCCGCGCACGGCATAAACCCCGCCAACGGTTATTGTCATCAAGGCCGCTATGTCCGTCCCAATAGCATCAAGAGGAAAATCGATAATCGCATCACCGCGTAAATAACGCGTACCCGTTGGATCTTGTAGTCTGGGAAATGCTGGGGTTGCGACCGATCCTAATTCGACGACATCCACAACACGTGCCGCATATTGTGCCTTCAAGGCAGTGGTTTCGTTTGGGAGCGCCGTAAACGTTCCAGTTGATTGATCCGATGCTATTTTCTCAGCCATCGCAAAAACGCTCGCACCTGCCATATCTGGAACTTCTAGGCGGTATGTAACTCGGATCACATTTTGCAACGTTGCTAACGACATGAAATCCCTTTCTTCGTATTGCAATTGGAATACTCATTATACCTATTATTGTAAGCTTGTATTCGAAATTTCATATAAATCGTGAAAAATAACGGCTGTTGTAACATTTGCTATGCAGTAATGGATTGAAATTTCACATTCAGCTTGATGATCCAAAGTATGGTGGGTAGGTTAATGTGACATAATCTGATTATACCAATTAACCTGTCAAACGGTGCCGGAGAAATTGGAGCCAACATGGCGTTCCCAAAATGGGCCAGCGGCGCCGACAAAGAGAGCAATTATGTCAGCAGATTTTTCAACCGAAACCAATACTCAGAAAACAGTTAAAAGCGAAAAGATCGTGCGTCGAAAACTGTCGGACGAGGTTTTCGACCGTTTGCGCGAGATGATGACATCTGGTGAGCTTGAATCAGGTGATCAGATGCCGTCCGAACGAACGTTGATGGAACGTTTCGGTGTTGGCCGACCGGCTGTGCGTGAAGCGATGCAATCAATGCAGTCCATGGGTTTTATAACGATTTCACATGGCGGACGCAGCCGCGTGAATGAGTTGTCGGTGGACAAAGTTCTTGATCGTGCGGACGAGGTTGCGCAGATGTTATTGTCGTCTGAACCCGATCAGCTAGAACATTTAAAAGAAGCGCGGCGTATGTTTGAAACGGGCATGGTGTCCCTGGCCGCAAAGCGTGCAACGCCAGAAAATTTGGATGAATTGAGTGGAATTCTTGAAGAACAACGTAGCTATCTTGGACAGGCCGAGCGTTTTATGGAGGCCGACACTCGGTTTCATACTTGTATTGCGAATATGACAGGAAACCCGATTATGGGTGCCGTAAGCAGCGCGTTGTTGCGCTGGCTGTTTAAATATCACACCTCGACATTGCATTGGTCTGGAAACGAAGAGGTAACGTTATCAGAGCACGCGGCAATTTTAGAATTATTACGTGCAGGTGATGCCAGTGGCGCTGTGGAAAAAATGCGAGAACACCTCGATCGCAGCAATGCACTTTACCAGCACGAAAAATAGATTGAGTGGCAAAATTTGGTCGTGCCATCAATTGATTAGGTAATGCGTTCAACGCTCGCGCGGATTTCGTCGCGATCAAAAACCTTTTTCCAATCATCCTTCATTAACGTTGGTACACCGTATTCAATTGCGCGGTTGCATGCATCTGAAAATACGCCGTCGACCTCGTCAAAAATAACTGCGCCAAGTATGTTCATATGACCGAGCAAAAAGTCACGCGCGCAGTCATAGGAAACACCAGTTTTCACAACCTCGTCCATCGCTTGTCGCATAACGACCAAGAGTGATGCGCACACAGTCTCGGATAAACCTGGTTCCAAAAATGCCATCTGTTCGACGGTGCAGCGGTGGCTGCGGGCGACGGGGGCATACATGGCACGAGCGACTTTTTCACCCAAGTCATAATGTTCTTCGGGCCCTTGCATCAAAGCATTTACGATCCCTTGGTGTGCGGCGATTCCCCCAAAATGATCGTTACGCCCAGCTTCGGTTTTTTCATTGTTGAAAATCGGGGGATGGCAGGGGTGAGAAATGAAATATGTTATATCTTCGCGTTTTGGCAAATGCCCCGCATATGGCGCGGCGGCGTCCAAGATCACTACGATAGTGCCAGGTGCGATCTTGGGAATTAGATTTTCGCAAACTTTGCCGATCACGGTATCAGGGATGGCTAAAATCACGACATCCGCGCCATCAATAGCAGTGTCCATAGCGATGGGATCAGCTCCGATTTCCTGCTTTAATCGTGCGATGCCTTCTTGTGCCACTTCAACGTAGCGCATATCGAAATCAGATTTTGCTAGGTTCGTGCCAAGACGAACTCCCATTTTTCCACCTGCACCGAATAAAGCAATTGTTGTCATGGCCATTCCCCAAATTTGCGTGATTTCAACTGGTATGATGAGATAACAATATAATCATACTGTCAAGTGCAGCAAGCGATTAAGTATCAAAATATTTCGCTAATTTATACGACGGGTGATGACCTTCGGTTGGGTGGATTGAATTTTTGGCTATAGAGATACCTGTAACATCAGCGTAGTCGCGCAAGTTTGTGTCGCACAGCAGGCGGCATCAAAATTCTACTAAGGCTGAAGGAAACCCGGGGTGCAGGTCGGTCATAGCAACGCCAATCGCGGTCTATTGGAGTTAGTTGGCACTAACGTTTTGAGGGAAGGGGCTCCCAGAATTGTTTTTACGATATCAGGTGCGCTCATAGCCTGCATGACAGCACTGTAGTTCATTTGAAATTTAACTTCCTGTCCGACTTGAAGATGCGCATGGGATTTGCACACAATCATGTGGTCGCTCGTTGCACCAAAACTGGTGACACCTTCAGGCAATTTGAGTCCTCCTATATCCGTATCTTGAAGGCCAATTGCAAGTATTGAACGCGCTACTGATCCTGTGCCATGAACAAGAGACGAAGGATCCTTCAGATTTGTGTTAATAAATTTAAGCTGCACAACGTCGGTCTTGATTTTTGTTTCGATTACTTCTGCTACAAGTGTAAAAGCATCAGTATGCAATCCGCTGATTTGTGTGCCGCAAACTGGGTCAACCCCTAACAAGATGGCTTCACCCAATCTAAGATTGTTTACACAGCCATTCTCCCTATTCCCAAGCGCCCATGTTAAACTTGCTGAGTTCCCCCCCGATACAGTCGTGAAAGCTAAACCACATGCGGTTTCAACTTCGCGGACAAGTGAAGAAAACTTATTCATAATATCAATATCTGGAGGTATTCCACCTAAACAGGCGAAGTTAGTTCCTATTCCCGTTAGCGTAAGGCCTGGAATTTTAATTACACGCAGTGCAAACGATTTTAAATCTTTTGGCATAATTCCTTCACGCATATCCCCCATTTCGACCATAAGTACGATATTGTGGAGTTCGTTACTTTTGCGTGCTGCAGCAGCAAGGCCAGTGACGGTGGAAATTTCGGTGTTAAAGCTGGTATCGCTGTTTTGAACGATAGCATCCAATTGACTTAACATTGGCGAGCGGATCATCGCCATAGAACATGCTATACCCGCTTTGCGCATTCGCAAGATATTCTGAACCCTTGAGTCGGCGAGATTAATTGCTCCACCATCTAGCATTGCTTTTGCTACGGCTGGATGACCGCAGACGGCTTTGGTCACGCCAGTTACAGTAATGTCACGCAAGTTTAGACGTTCAACAAGGTAGCGTGTATTGTATCTTATCTTGTCTAAATCAATTTCGATGCGGGGAGTGATCATGTTTCCGCAACTAAGGGAATTTTTCGCAAGGCAGGATAGGCTCTGACTATAACATTCAAGAGATGTGCAGGAGGGTAGATCAGAACGTCAGTTACAGGCATGTCTAGCTTCAAAGTGTAATCCGTAATTGCCTGTTTGACCTCACTCTTTGTCATGTTTTCATGATTGATTGTTAGGCCAATTACTTTGGTGTTGGCGAATGACTCAATGAGTGCGATCTCATCCGCTGGATCAGGCATAGACATATTGGGAAAGTCACAGCGGTGAACACGTTTGGGTGCGTGTTGAAGGATAACTGCATCTGGTTGGCTACCGCGCAATATGAATGCAGACGTGCAGAATGCAGGATGGCTAAGCGCCCCTTGGCCTTCGATTAAAATTACGTCGGGTTGTTCACAATCAGAGGCCGCAACGATTGCCCCTTCAAGCTCGCCACAACAAAATTGCGGTGGAATCGCGTCCATCGCGACACCATATTTGGCACCCTGCATAAGCCCGGTTTGCCCCGTGCCAACAAGCACTGTTTTGATACCTTTTTCGTTCAATACACGTGCAAGAATTGTTGCGGTTGTTCTCTTGCCAATAGCGCAGTCTGTACCAAGTACAGCTATACGAAGCGCTTTCACATTGGCAATACTACCGTCAAATAAGCGCATGTCTCTACTTGCCTTGGGTTTTCGAATGTCTCTGATTGTCGTGCCCATAAATTTTGCACAGCCCGAAATTTCGGCATCCTCACTCAAAAATTCATGTAGTCCGCTGACAATATTCATACCCCGAGATATTGCATCCAATATGACACGGCGATCTGCCAAAGTTAGCTTGCCGGTGGTTGGTGCCATGCCATAAATTAACGTATCTGGCATAACTGCTTTGTGTTTTATGGCTGCATCTAGGTTTTGAAAGATTGGGATATGATTGGCGCCCATACCCAAAATCTCTCCGCTGTCTTGACCCGCGTGGCAGCTATCTATGACAGAGACGATGTTATAAGCTTGGGAATGCCGAATAAGACCATTTGCGGTTTTTCCATCTATTCTTGCGAAATTTCCTTCACAATAAATGATTGCGGTCGGCGGTGAATATATGCCCGCTGGTGAGTGTAATACAGAGTGTAATGGCTGATCTGGTGGCAAAGCTTGCGTCGTACAGTTATTATTTTGGGTGGAGTGTGCCATTTTGGGTTCGGTTTCCATGTGTAATCCTTTGCAGAATCCATCCACACGACTGGTAAGTCGTGGAGATAGATTTGAGTTCAATTGAAAAAGAGAGGCAATGATGACTAATTATCGAGAATGCACTGGCCTTTTGTTTTTCTGAAGTTTTGGTGGCATTCCCACCTGTTTCCCGATCTGTTGAGATGGGCGTTTGTCGGAATTATCAACGCTTCACATATGTCACCAGATTCTGAATAACCTCGTTCACACTTCCACCCTTTGCCATAAGTAGCTGTGTCAAAATAACCGTTTGTCGGAATTACGATTGCTTTACACTGATCGTCGCGTTGAAAAAATTTACGCTCGCATGTCCATGGCTGACCATAGCTTGCGCCGTTGAGAAACGCATTGGATGGAACCTTTATTGCGGTACATATGTCATTGATCGCTTCATATCCGCGTTCACATTTCCAAGCTGAGTGATAGGTGTCAGCAACAAGATAAGCATTGGTTGGAATGATTAACTCTTGGCAGCTATCTTTGAGTTTTTGGTATCCACGTAGGCAATGCCACTTATCTCCGGATGGGGCCAGAAACCCGCCAAGAGGTACATCCACCTTAACGCAGGCAGCAGCTTTCGTTTCTTTGTATCCGTGATGACATTCCCAACCCGGGCCATAGCTCCGGTTGGTTAATAATCCGTTTTCAGGCACAAAAACGGCAAAACAACCACTGTCCTTAATTCTATATCCAATATCACATTCCCATCCGTCACCATAGCTCTTGGCGTGCGCGTGTTTTGGCACCGTCTCAATAGAAATCTGGGCTAAAACAGATGATGAAAATATATTCAGAGCGCAAACAAAACCAATCAAAATAGAAAGTAATCTTTTGGGCTTCGAAATCGCGAGCAATGAAAGGGAAAGCCAAACAAATATGCTACTTCTTTGCAACTTAATATTAGAGAAATTATACTTCATTATGTGCATATCCTTAAGGGTGTTGGAAACGAAGCCACGAAAAGAAAATTCCGTGACCGCTCGCTCCATTAATAGGATCGTCTTTATTGAATTTTGCGTTGTTCCTTTCGATCCTGAGATGGGTCGAACACTGGAGTGATATTTTTTTTAGATACCTGCGAACGCGCACGATCATTAGCAAGCGCTACTTCCAAATCGCGATGATCAATTGAATGCAATTGACAGCGTCCAGATGTTGCAATCGTAAGATAGGTTTGTGCTCGTCTATATGCGAAAAAACTAAGGCTTTCTAAAATTTCATCTTCTGCGATGATTTCGTAGCTTCCTGATGGAAATACACCTTTGTGCCCACCCAGTATAAATGGGTAACAGAAGGTCACAATCGATTTGGTCGTACGCGATGTCATCGGCAAAACTCCCAAAAAATCAAATCCTCCGAAAAGGATGTGACAATTTATTTTTTGATGATTAAGGAGTGCTATTTGCTTTGGTAGGCGATGCGCCCAAGCGTTGGAAATAACACTTCTGATATGACACGCCTAACACTATAATGTCCGAATAGCAACGATGAAGTGTCCATCATGAAAACGTAAAGGATGCTTTTGGCGGCGAAGATACAGGTACTATGTCTACCTTCAGTGACGCGACGGCCATGCGTTCTGATTTGGTTCAACCACGAGAATCCCAAGTAATATCAAGCCGATTACAGACTAAATCCGCATCGTTGCTTGGCGGTCAAACCGCAAATGAGCTGTTGTCTGTAATAGAAAAAGTTTCAGACGCGCCAGATTTGTCTAAAATGACCGATCTGTTATTCACTTGAATATGTGTTTTGGTTTGGCGCAGTCCCGTAATGGTCAGAATTATGTACCATAAACCAAACGAAACCCTTGGTGTGATGTTGAGCTGTCGGGTGATGTGCCAGAACGCGCCGCGATGCGATATCGGTAACAATAGCTGGCGTGGCATAAAAACGATCCCCCTTTCAAAAGTTTGAAACCTTGTTTGCCGGCATGTGCGGCCATCACATCCTTTTTGAGGGATCGAATTTTAAATGGTTGTGATGTCCATTCCCAGACATTCCCGACCATGTTGTATAACCCATATCCATTGGGCTCATATGATTGCGCAGGAGCGGTTGCAAAATATCCATCTTGCGCCGTGTTATGATCGGGGAATTGCCCCTGCCAAATGTTGCACGGAAAGAAATCCGTATCATTTGGTTCATGATCCCCCCAAGGAAAACGTACATCGGCCAAACCACCGCGCGCGGCGTGTTCCCATTCGGCCTCGCTCGGTAATCGTCCACCCGCCCATTTGGCAAATGCTTTGGCGTCATGCCACGTTACATGCGCGACGGGATGATCGGGTTCGGGGGATTGCCCCGTGCCAAAGGGGTCGTGCCAACATGCGCCCGCAACTGCGTGCCACCACGGTGCGGATTTAAATTGGGGGGCGTTTTTTTGATCATCGGACAACAATCCTTTGAACACAAATGAATCGCCGATGCGTTCGGGTTCGGTGACATAGTTTGTCGCATTTACGAATGTTTCAAAACGCGCGTTGGTGACGGTGGTGCGATCCATGCGAAACGGTTTGATCCGTGTTTTGCGAAGTGGGGATTCTGCGTCAATTGGCAACTGTGGGTCATCTGTTCCCAGAAATGATTGCCCACCTGGGATATCAGCAATGCCATTATGGTCTTGGTCGCCACTGGCCGCAGATACCGCATCCATTGGTCTTGAAATCGGCGCGACGGTGGTATCCGATTGACGGGTTGGTGAACAGCAGGACGACATTTCAGTCAGTTTGGCTTGGATTGATTGGCAAGGGTTGCGTTGCGCTCTGCAAGTGCCAGTTTAATGTTATCAACTGCGTTGTTCATGTGTTGACGCAGCGCATCTGATGCGCCCTGTGCGTCGCGTGCCATCAATGCATCAACAATACGCTGGTGCATATTTTGTTGATTATGTTGGCGCGATCGTGTTTTCGCAGAAACAAAACGTGCGCGCCACAAACGCGCGTTGAATTGGCGGTGCGCTTCTGTCAGGGATGGATTGCCCGCGGCCTCTACTATTTTGCAATGAAACGTCATGTCCAAGGTGAATAATTCAACGGGGGCAAGCGTGTCTTTTTGTGTTTGCATCTGGGTGTTGAGCGTCTGTATTTCCGCAAGCATTTCATCGCTGGCATTGGCACAGGCCTGTTCGCCTGCCAGGCCCTCCAATGCGCCAATCACGGACAGGTCGGCAGCCAGTTCATCAATGGTCGGGTCGGCCACATAAAACGTGCGCCGCGCGCCTTGGTGAACAACTAATCCTTCGGAGACCAAAATACGCAACGCATCGCGCAGCGGTGTGCGGCTGATGCCCAATGCATCGGCAAGCTCGGTTTCAGGTAACTGTTCGCCTGCGGGATATTTTTCCGTAAGGATCATATCGCGCAACTTATCCGCCGCTTCTTCGCCCAAACTGGGACGGCGTGATAGTTCGTCATTTTTATTGAACAGTTCTTTTACCTTCACGATCAATCCTTTTGTGCTTTGTTGTGAATAACTTAACTTTTGAAATTTGTCTTGAAAATATGATCGTTACGGCCCCAACGGGATTGCTGATACCAATCCGATAGGGGCCGTAGCGTTATTATGCTTGGACCAGCTCTGGATGCAAGAGGTCTGGTGCACGGGAACGCTCACAACGCTGAGCCGATTTTGTTGGTGGGATGGTCCCAAACAAATATCGCCAGCGATCGAAACTGGCGAATAAGCGAGGGGCGCGCATTTGCACGCCCCTGGTGTTTTTTCAACGGCATTAGCTGACTTGGTCCAGCCAACTATCAACTTCTTTTTCCGCTTCTGACTTTGCCTTGCCATAGCGTTCTTGAACCAAGCCAACGAGCTTGTCGCGTTTGCCTGATGCTTGATCAAGCTCATCATCGGTCAGCTCGCCCCATTGTTCTTTGGCGTTACCTTTAAGTTGTTTCCATTTACCTTCGATTTGGTCCCAATTCATAATGGTCTCCTTTGTTGCTGTGTAATGATTCAACGCATCAAACCAGAAAGAGTTCCAAAAAAATATGGATCAAGTATCTGCCTGAAAGGCTTGTTTTTTAAATGAAATTGCCAGCGCATACTTATCGCCGTTATCTGTTATGGATGATTGCGCCTCTAGCTGTGAAACAAAGGCTGAGATCAGCTGTGTACCAAGTCCGGTGCCTTCTTCGGTTGTGGTGGTGTTGGGCTGTGCGGGGACGGAATTGGCGATGATAAGTTGAATATTTTCACCATCATCTGCAACGTCCAGTGTGATTGATAACCACATGTTTTGATCATTCGTTGGCGTACCGATGTATTTCAGCGCATTTGTGACAGCCTCTGCCGACAACAATGAAAATGGCACAGCTTGATCGGGATAGAGCGATACTTCGTCAAGGTTCATCGTCAGATCAATCGTGGCATCGGCCGTTTCACCTAGAACATATAGTTTATCGACAATTTCGCGCAGCAACGCATCTGCGCGAACTTTGCTTAACGATGGGGTTTCGTATAGTTTTCCATGTACCATAGCCAAGCCCATCACGCGATCTTGGATACGTTTTAACGCCTGTTTGCCTTCTTGGCTGTGCAACTTTCGCATCTGCAAATTTATGATTGATACGATCAATTGCAGATTATTTTTGACGCGGTGGTGAACCTCTTTCAACAATACATTTTTTTCGTGAATTCGGTTTTCGTTTTCCGCTTCTTCATGGGTGATTTGTTCGGCCATATCGGCGAATGTTTCTTCTATTTCACGAATTTCAGATGGTGCGGGAATCTCCGGTGTTGTTGGAAATTCGCGTTCACCTTCGGCAAAACGCTGCATCTTTTGGCGTAAATCATCAACATGGCGAATGACCAGCCGATGCACGGCCAAAAATGCGACACAGATACTAACTAAAACCATTAAAAGTGGGAAAACCAGCGCAAGGCGGCGTATGCGTTCTGAGCGTAGTGTAATGCGGTCATTTGGCCAAATGGCCATCGAATAAACCGCATCAGACATCAACGGTGCGACGGTATAAATAAAGTCATCGCCAAATTGCGAGCGATCCGCAAAGACTTGTGCATCGGTTCCAAACAGGTCTTTGAATGTTTGGTTTGCGGGTAGGCGCGGTGCAATTTCCATTGGCGATGTGTTTGCTGTTAAAATTTGCCCGCTGTCATTAAAGGTTAGCAAAAAATCGGGCTTTTTCTGATCTTGAGGCAGGTTTTTAAAGGCATAGATATCTGGTAAGAGCGACAGGGATAAGTATCCGATCAATTGATCGTCGGAAAAAATTGGCGTTTCAACTGACAGATCAGATGAATGGGATTGGTCCGACGGTACAGACCAATAAACGCGTTCTTTTGGATCGTCGATCATGTCTTGCACACGCGAAATTGGTATGCTGTTTTCGGTATCGAGCGCAGAAGTACAGGTAACCGCACCGTTCAAATTTATGAACCTTGCGCGTGAAACCACGCCGCGTTGATCCACCAATGTTGACATGATTTTGGCGCAGGCAAGGGGATTATCCAACAGCGCAACCACCGCAGTACCAAGCGTCTTTGCCATACCAAATGCATTTTGCACCGCTTGGCTTTGTTCGCGCGCATCATTGATGGTTTGATTGATCAACGCAGTTTCGGCGGTTGCGACGGTGATTTGCGTTACTTTGTTGGTTTGCCAGACCGCAATTAACCCAACAGGGGTGAGCGCGATTAACAATAACACAGCGATTTTTACGCCAAGGTTTTGGGGCAAATTGCGCAGGTTCACGCGATGAAACCTTTGGCTGCGTTCAATACAGCCATGGATGCATTATCGGTTAACTCTAGGCTTTCATCGTCATCAAGTTCCATTAACTCTGCGAGGTGTTCTCGCCCACGGTTTACACGGCTTTTGATTGTGCCTACGGCACAGCCACAGGTTTGGGCGGCCTCGGCATAAGAAAAACCAGATGCACCAACCAAAATCAATGCTTCGCGTTGTTCATCCTTTAATTGTTTAAACGCTACCCAGAAATCTTTGAGTGCAAGTCGCCCATCGTGATCGGGTTTTTGCGCCAGCTTTGATGTGTGGATGCCATCAATATCGGCCACTTCGTGTTTGGCTTTGCGCCGATCCGAATAAAATGTGTTGCGCAGGATCGTAAATAACCACGCGCGCAGGTTTGTGCCCACCTCGAAAGTGTCAATTTTTGTCCATGCTTTGACGATAGTGTCTTGGACCAGATCATCGGCCGCAGAGGAATTTCGCGTCAAGCTCATGGCAAAGCCGCGAAGAGCGGGCAGATGCTCCACCAGCTGATCTCTTGGATCTTGATGGGTCATTTTGATTGCTCTTGTTTTTTCAACTGCTCAAGAAGTTCCTTGAAACGGTCGGGCAATTCTTCTTCCACCTTGTCTTGATAAACACGGCGCAAATTTTCATCGATCTGTTTTTTGATATTCTTTTTTGTCATTTGCTTAAAAGGGTCATAAGGTTTCCAAGATTTATTTTACTTTATTCGGAACCCAACGCATGTACCAAGCGTTTGGTTCCCGAAAATAATAAAAAAGGTGAAAACCATGTCGGAAAACAATGATACAAACGATTTTGCAGCCTCGATTGCGGATAATTTACCTTATTTGCGCCGCTATGCACGTGCGCTAACGGGAAACCAGCAAACGGGCGACCGGTTCGCAGAGGCAACATTAGAGGCCATTATTGCCGATGCAGAGGCTGCAGCGCGATACGCAAATCCAAAGGTCGCATTATTTGGTGCGTTTCACAGTATCTGGTCATCCACCGGCGCCCCTGTGTCAAACACAGATACCGCGCTGGAAGCGCGCGCGCATGAACATATGCAGGATTTAACCACAAACACCCGCGAAGCAATCTTGTTACATGTGATCGAAGGATTTTCATTCACTAACATCGGATTGATCATGGGTGTCAGCGCAAAAGAAGCAGAAGAAAATGTTTCTATTGCCCTGTCTGAAATGGCGAATAGTTTTAGCGGAAAAATCATGATTATCGAAGATGAAGCAATCATCGCGATGGATTTGCAAGGGATTATATCGCAAATGGGTCATGCAAACACGGGTGTTGCGCGCACACATACCGCAGCGGTCGAACTGAGCAAGAAAGAACGCCCCAATTTAATCCTGGCAGACATTCAGCTTGCGGATAATTCATCTGGTATCGAAGCGGTGAGCGAAATTTTAGGTGCACTTGGCGATATTCCTGTCATTTTCATCACGGCATTTCCAGAGCGTTTGTTAACAGGCGAACGCCGCGAACCGGCGTTTTTGATCGCCAAGCCGTACACAGAAGAGCAAGTCAGCTTGGCGATTAGTCAGGCGATGTTTTTTGCATCGACTGAAACGTTAAGCGCATAAATTATTGGGATGCTGTCGCGCGCAGCATCCACGCCGCTTGTTCGTGGAAACGTGACCGCCCCACGGCCATGTCTTCGGTGACGATATCATTGTTATCACCTGCGATTTTCGCCAGCGTGTGCATGCGCGTGGATACCAGAATATGATCATCGGCAAGTTGGCTTACCATTTCACCAGCGGTGGGCGATTTTTCAGGTTCCGTCAAACACGATTCTTTAATCATTTTTGTCAGATTGATCGGCGCGAGTTGACCAAGCGCGCGCAAGCGTTCCGCCAATTCATCTATCGCACCAAACAGATCTTCGTAATGCTCTTCGGTCAGTTTATGGATCGGGAAAAATAACGGCCCTTCCACATTCCAGTGATATGCCTGCGATTTGAACATCAAATGATAGGTGTCCGACAATGCATCTTGTAACGCGCTCGCAATATCGGTGGTGTTTTTGACATCTGTTTCAATGTCCGTTTGATGTGGTACAACGTTAAGTGGTTTTGTCATGATTTGTCTCCTTTTATTGAATGTTTAATGCGTGATCGTTAGGGTGCTTTGCCCTGCATAAGACGCATGAATACAACGACAAGAAACAGGATGATAAAGATCACAAAGAGTAGCTGTGCAATACCTGCAGACGCACTTGCAATCCCGCCAAAACCAAAGAATGCGGCGACAATTGCAATAAGAAAAAAGACGACGGCCCAATATAACATTTTATATCCTTTCAAAGTGTAAGCGCGTTTTGCGCAATCTGTAAGAACAACGCTTGATCACCATCATGGTTCCAAAAATTCTTTAAATTTTTTTTGGAACCTTTTTTGATCGATGAGCGTTGACCTTGCATGAACGAACAAAAAATGGAGACTTAAAATGGCTACTGCTAACGCTAAAAAAACCACGACCGAAGATCTTGCTAAACAGATTGAAACGTTAAAGGGCGACTTGGTCGATTTGACGGAAATGATGGGTAAAGTTGGCAAAAACAAAGGCCAACAAATTGCGCAATCCGCACGCGAAACTGGCGAGGCGCAATTGGCCAAGGTTCAGCATGGTGCAGAACGCGCAGTTCACAAGGCCGATGATTTTGTGAATGAAAAACCTGCAATGGCGCTTGGTATTGCCGCTGGTATTGGTTTTTTGGTCGGCATGACCGCGAGCCGTCGATAAGGATGATCAGATGTTGAACGGCATCAAACAATCCGCACAGCGCGCTGCCAAGAAAAGCGCGCTGACGGCACTTGCGATCATTGCAGTGCTTGTCGGCTTTGGATTTTTTACGGCGGCGGCCTGGACGGGGCTGGCGCTGGCCTATGATCCTATGATGGCATCACTGATTATTGGCGCTGCTTTCATCGGTGTCGCAGTAATCTTTACGATTTTTTCGCTGACGATGGGGCATCACACGGTCGAACAATCATCGCATCACGATCAAATGAATTTCACACAATCCGCGTCGTCGTCTGAAAACAGCAACCTATCAAAGCTGATAGAGGCGTTTGTTTTTGGCATGAACACGGGCATGAAATCGGATCAAAAATAGGCGAACACCCGTTTTATTAACGGCTCTGTCAGCAGCCAAAACGCGCTGATGCGTGTTGGCTGGTGGGCGAAGTGAACCTAATCCAGCGTTCCAATTTTATAGATATTTTTTGGAACCAAATGCAAGTTTAAGCATTTAATTACATATGGCTACCGCGCATTGTTCATGTCGAACGGTTCGGGCGGCGCCAATCAAAAGGAGAAATATAATGCACGGTATTATTTATCTTGTCGGTCTTGTTGTTGTTGTTATGGCGATCCTGTCATTCCTTGGCATTGGATAATTGACGCATCTTTTTCAATTTTCTGAAAGGAATAGATTATGACAAATACACCACCAAATATCATTCACGCCAACGGCGGCGATACCAGTTATGTGGATTGGTCATCAATCCTATCTGGCGCGGTCGTTGCTGCGGCGATTTTTTACGTATTTTCAACCTTTGGCGCGGCCTTGGGATTATCACTTGTTTCACCCTACACAGGGTCAGGTTCCGTGGTTGCCGCCATTGTGGCGACCGGCTCATGGATGCTCTGGTCTACGATTTCGAGCTTTGCCACAGGTGGTTATATCGCGGGACGTATGCGTCGACGCATTGATCCGATCAATTCGGACGAAGTGGATATTCGTGATGGCATTCATGGGCTAACCGTCTGGGCGGTTGCGGTTTTGTTGGGCGCGGTTGCAATTTCATCAACGGCCGGCCCTGCAATTGACGCAGCACCAAGCATTGCAAACGCAGTCATCATCCCAGGTGATCAAACAGGAACAGTTGCCGAGAACGGCGACATTTCCAAACAAGCCTTGGAAAATGTGCGGATATATTCCGTGATCTCCGCCTTTGTGGTTGCGTCTGCTTTGCTGATTTCAGCAGCGTCGGCATATTGGGCCGCTGGCGTCGGTGGGCGCCACCGCGACGAGGGTACAACATTCGCGCGTTTTGGCCGTTGGATATAGGAAAGGAAAAATCATGAGAGTTTTATTTTTATGGTTACTGGGTGTTCCAGTTTGGATAATCCTACTGTTTATCTTTCTGGCATAATAATCGACAATTATTGGCCATAGTCTGTCGTTGGTTCAACGTTTGCAATCAGCGACAGATTGCGCCTCTATCGCAAGTTCACACACTCGAAACGTGCGTGATTGTGGGCAAGCGGTTTCTGTGCGGTTTCGAATATCGGCGAGCAGATTATCGAAATACGGAAGCGGGGCATCGCGACAATCGATATGCTTGCAGGTATCTTTGTTGACCAAAAACAGGTGGTTATCGCCAGTGCGCCCATCGACATCGACATATTTTCGCAATTCAATTGAACCTTCAGTTCCGGTCAAAAATAGCCGCCCATCGCCCCAGTTGGGCAATGCATCGGCAGTGTACCAATCGACACGAATATAACCCTGCGCGGTTTCAGATCGCAAAGAAAGCTCGCCAAAATCTTGAAACTTCGGATGATCTGGATTGGCAAAATTTCCGACATTTGCCATGGTGATTTCTGCGTCTTCGCTGTTGGTAAAATGCAAAAACTGTTCGATTTGATGGGACGCAATATCGGTTAAAATCCCACCATAGGTGGCGGAATCGAAAAACCAATCTGGTCGGCTTGGCGCGTTTAATCGATGCGGTCCCAGACCCGTTGTGTGAACAACACGTCCAATAGCACCATTTGATACCAGTTCTGTGGCACTGGTCACGGCGGGAACCTCGAAGCGTTCCGAAAAATTCACCGACCAAATCTGGCCTGTTTCAGCAACGGTTTTGCGCAAGCGTTCAACCTCTGCTTGGTTGATACAACCAGGTTTGTCGACCATCACATCTTTGCCAGCGGTCATCGCCTTTATTGCAAGATCTGCGCGCAGATCAGGGCGACATGCGATTAAAACCAACTGAATGCTTGGATCCTGTAAAATCGTATCAAGGTTATCAATGCGCGGCGCGTTGGGAAAACGTTTTTCATACCCTGTGGTGGGTTGTGGCTGACCATCAGTCCACCAACCCGCCAGTTCACCACCCGCATCAATGATACCCTGTGACATGCCATAGATATGGCGATGATCCATCCCAAGTGCTGCGAAACGTATTATATCCATCAAACCTGTGCCACCTTGGTTGTTGTACCATCTGCGCTGGATCGTATCATCGCATCGATCAATGCGTGAACGCGCAATGCTTCGCGGCCCGAAATACAAGGCGCGTGTTTGTCACGAATAGCGCTGGCAAAATCAGCGATCAAATCGCGATGCCAATCGCAGGGAAATGCCATCGGATCGGCGCCACCCCCTGTGCCCGACACATCGCCGATGTTCTCGGTTTTTCCATCGCGCCAAGTGACGGTTAACTGTCCGCCTTTTAATGATGCGGTTGCTTTGGTGCCATCAATTACCAGCCGCTCTTCTTCGCCGGGGTAGGTGGCGGTTGTGGCCACAACAGACCCGATGGCGTTATTTGCAAAACGGATGCCTGCGGTGGCGAAATCTTCGGTTTCCATATTATGGAGCTGGCTTGTCGCGGTGAATGCCTGCACTGTTTCTGCGGGGCCTGTCAGGCTAAGCATGAGGTCGAGCACATGAATCGCTTGTGATATTAAAACCCCGCCGCCATCGCGGGCAAGCGTACCGCGCCCAGGGACGTCATAGTAACTTTGATCGCGCCACCACGGGATTTCTGCGCGTACCAATGCAATATCGCCCAATGCGCCCTGATCGATCAGGGTGCGTAACCGCCGCGCACCGTCACGGAAACGATGCTGAAAAACAATGCCAAGCGTGATGTCGTGATTTTCACAGGCCGATACGATATCCTGTGCCCGATCAAGCGTGCGTTCGATCGGTTTTTCCATCAAGACATGTTTGCCAGCCTTGGCCATTTTTGTGACAATTTCTATGCGCTGGTTAGGTGGCGTTGCAATGATGACGCCATCGGTATTTGGATCATTTGCGATGTTATCAAGGCTTTCAAACACTGGAAATCCAAATGTTTTGCCAACTTCGACAGCTTTGGCATGGGTGCGGTTGAAAACGCCTGAAACATTCACGCGACCTTTGAGTTCTGCCAATGCCTCTAGATGGGGTTTTGTTGCCATGCCAAGACCAATGACGGCAAGGTTTGCAATGGGGGTGTCTTTCATCGGTAACTCCTTACGGGCCAAACCATTGTATTGGCAACAGCGTTATTTGAGGGATCATCGTCACCACCAGCAAGACGATGATTTGCGCGGCGATGAACGGTAGGATTGCACGAAATACCGCGCTTGATGGGGCGCCACCAACGCGCGCAGTGGTGAAAACCAGCACACCGAGCGGGGGTGTTAGCGCACCAATAACAAGGTTCATCACCATGATTATGCCAAACTGTAACGGATCAACACCCGCGGCAATCACAACGGGAACAAGGATAGGAACAAGGATCACCATCGCCGCGATCATTTCAATGAACAGCCCGACAAAGATCAAAAACAGATTGATCAATAACAGCAAGTAAATCTTGTGACCTGTTAGTGCCGCAAGCCATTGCGCAATTTTTTGGGGTGTTTGTTCAAACGTTAATATCCACGCAAATGGAGATGCAGCGGCGATGATGACGGCGACGGCGACGGTGTCTTCGACCGCTTCACGAAAGGCTTCGGACAGGTTTTGCGCGGTCAATCCACGATAGATCAACGCACCACAGAACAAGGCAAAAACAAAGGCCATAGCACCTGCTTCGGTTGCGGTGAATATGCCGAAACGGACACCACCAACAATCATCACAGGCAAACAAAGTGCAGGTGTTGCCAGCAACAATGAACGCCAGCGTTCGGGCGCGGTTGATCGATCTTTGGTCCCGCCATATCCGCTTTTGACTGAAATGATCCAGGCGACGATGGACAAGGCAGTAGCGACAAGCAAGCCAGGTAAAATCGTGCCGACAAACAATGCGCCAACGGACACAGATGCAAGGGCGGCATAAATGATCAATCCCAATCCGGGTGGAATCATATTGGCAAGGGTCGATGACGCAGCCGTTAACGCACAGCTGAACGCGCGCCCATAGCCGTGTTTTTCCATTTCTGGAACCAATAACTTGGCCGTGGCGGATGCATCCGCCGTGGATGATCCCGAAACACCCGCAAGCATCACATTGGTGACGATATTTGCCTGTGCGAGCCCGCCTCTGAAATGGCCAACCAGATGATAGGCCAAATTTACAATGCGCACCGTGATACCACCCGCATTCATTACCGCGGCCGCGAGGATAAAGAATGGAATGGCAAGCAATGTGAATGAATTCAACGCACCCGACATATTTTGCGTGATCGTCACCAACATCAATGGTGGCAATGGGGTCAGACCCGCAAACGAACCAACGACAAGCGCGTAAACGATGGGGACTTCGGCAAAGATTAGTAACATGGTGACGATCATCAAGATTGTTGTACTACTTGCACCAGCAAATATAACGCCGCCTGCTTCGCGCAAGGCATAATAACCGATCAGCCCCAGAACCAAGGTGGCAAGCCCGCTCCACCAGCCGAAACCACGGATGGGTGCGCTCAAAAACACCAAGGCGATGGCGCTGCCAACGGGGACGGCCATAAACAGATATTTCAGTGGAACGCGCAGGGCAGGTAACACCTGTAACGTGCGGTTCATAAAATCAATGCCGTGAATAACGAGAATTATACAGGCAATGACGGTGATCACCTTTGTGAAAACCGTATGTATTGATTGGTGTTTTGGTGAAAGTTTAGGAACAAATAACGATATGGCGATATGTCTGTCGCGAAATGTCAGTAACGCCATCCCCAAAAAGACAGCCCAGACAAAACAGAATTGTGCGGCCTCTTCTGGCCAAGGGAGTGATGCGTTTAAAACATAGCGACAAAACACCTGTAAGACGACAACACTGGTGGCGCAAAGCATTAGCACAACCGCAATGGTTTCCAATGCTTTTTCCAGACCGCGATACGGCAACGCCGGTGCGTTCACCGTATTTGATATATTTTCCAAAACCTTCTCCTCGTTGTCGCCTGCCTTGCGCATTATTGTGCAAGGCAGGCGAAACAAAACCTACTAGCCAAGCGCGCGGATCTTTGCGATCATCTCTGCGGTTTCTGGGCTGGTTGCCCCGAATTCATCAAAAAGACTTGCGGATTTTTCTTCCCATTTGGCTTTCTCTTCCGCGGGGAACGGGCTTACGGTACAACCCGCGGCCTTAAGGTCTTCGAGCGCTTGATCTGCACCGGCGCGATTGATTGCGCGCTGTTCACCAAATGCTTCTTTTGCAGATGTGCGACACAGCTCTTGCAGATCATCAGGCAGGCTATCCAACCACGCCGCATTCATGCGGATCGCTTTGGGCAAGAACCAGTGGTATGTTGGCAAAACATATTTCGCTTGTTCATGCCATTTAAAGCCAAGCACAGAGAAATAATCTGAATCAAGCCCATCAATAACACCTGTGGACAAGGCAGAGTATTGCTCTGAATAGGGCAGCGGAGTTGGGTTCGCGCCAAGTTTTTTCCAAAAATCAACCCATATGCGCACTTCTGGAACGCGCAGTTTAACACCCTGCAAACTTGCCAGGTCCGTAACTGGCGTTTTCGTCAACAAATGGCGAAAACCAACTTCGCCATAAGCGATAAATTCAACGCCGGTTTTTTCACGCGCGATTTGACTGATTTCTTCACCAATGTCGCCTTGTAAAACAGCGTCAACATGGGCCTCGTTTTTGTATATAAAACCAGGTGCACCAGCGGTTGCCGCGATTTCGGGTGCGATTGCCTCTTCGCTATCGGGGCCCGCGGCGGTGACTTGGATTGTGCCAATGCGGCTCATTTCAAGAAGTTGGGCTAATCCGCCAAGCTGGCTTGCGGGGAAATGCTGTGCATCGATGCGCCCATCGCTGCGTTCATTCAGCATTGCGGTCCATTTATCGAACGCATTGGTAAATGGTGATCCGATTGCTTCGGAGTGGGCTATTTTACAAACGAATTTTTCTTGTGCCCAAGCTGTGCGCATCAGGGCAGGTGTGGCCAATGCCGCGGCCCCAAGTTGTAAAACGCTCCGCCGTTTAAAATTGTTATTCAAAGTCATGTCTCTCTCCCATGGTTTTCCCTGAAAATTGGCATTATGCCGTGCAGGGATTGTTTTGATCAGGGCAGAACCCGATCATTGAAATGTCATAATTTATACGCCTTCTTTGCCAGTCCATGCGCGAGCAACGCGGCAATGTCATAGGCTTCTGTTTCGTCTAATCGATGTGTTACGATCATCTCTGCCAACCAACCGCTATCAACGCGGCGTGCAACATCGTGACGGGCAGGGATCGAACACAGCGCGCGCGTGTCATCGTTAAAACCAACTGTGTTAAAAACACCTGCGGTTTCCATCGCCATTTCGCGAAAACGGCGCATGCCTTCAAAACTGTCATGAAACCACCATGGCGGGCCAAGCCGCAGACACGGCCAAACACCCGCAAGTGGTGCAAGTTCACGCGCATATGTTGTTTCATCCAAGGTAAACAAAATCAGCGTTAATCGCGGGTCCATTCCCACCGCATCAAGCAATGGGCGCAATGCGACGGGAAAGCTGACGGGAATAGGGATGTCAAAACCACGATCAGGGCCATAATCACGATAAACCTGCGATGAATGCCCGCGAAATGCGCCTGAATGAAGCTGCATCACCAACCCATCTTCAAGCGACATACGCGCCATTTCGGTGAGCATTTGCGCACGGAACAATTCCGCATCGCCATTGGTCATTTTACCGCCGCGAACACGATTAAATAATGCGCGCGCATCAGCAATGGATAAATCGGCGGTCATTGGAGTAGGGTGCCCGTGATCGGTCGCGGTTGCGCCCAATGCGCGAAACGCCAAACGGCGCGAACGATGCGCATCCAGATAACCATCCCAAGTGGTTGTGTCACATCCGGTTATTTCACCTAGCCGATCAAGATTGGCGTTAAAATCCTGTGCGTCGGGGTCGATAATTGCATCGGGGCGATACGTTGGCACAACACGCCCATTCCAATCGCTTTCACGCGCGGCGATATGCCATGACAGATCATCCAATGCACTGTCGGTGGTTGCAATTGCTTCGATCCCGAAACGATCAAACAGGGCACGTGGGCGCGTGTCCGGGTGGGGGAGACGTTCTGCAATCGCATCATAAATGTCATTGGCGGTTTTGGGTGCGAGGCGTTCATTCACATTGAACAATCGGGAAAACGCATCATCAAGCCATATCCGCGACGGCGTGCCTGCAAACAAATGATAATGCTCTGCAAATGTTTGCCAGATTTTGCGCGGATCAGTTTCGCAATCTGTGCCAATCCCCAGTGATTCAAAGCTAACACCTTGGCTAATCAACATGCGTGTGACGTAATGATCTGGGGTCACGAACAGTGCGGCAGGGTCAGAAAATGCAGGGTTTTCACCCCACCAACGCGGATCGGTGTGACCGTGGGGCGAAATGATTGGCAGGTCTTGCACCGCGTAAAATAAATCCCGTGCCAATGCGCGGGTGGCGTGATCGGCGGGAAACAATCGATCTGGATGCAACAACCCGTTTTCCATCATGCTCTCCCGGAAACGAAATGCGAGGGTTTTGATGCCGCAACTGTGTGCAAGTCTTCTAATATTCGACGCAAATGAATGCGCATGTTTTGTTCGGCGACACTTGCATCCCCAGATTTTATCGCATCCACAATTTGACGATGCTGTGCCAACAGGATTTCGCGCGGAAATTGACGCGCGCTGAGATGTCTTACGCGATCCATCTGGGTCTTAAGTGGTTGTAAAAAATCCCAACTTGCATCTTGGCCAGCGCATTCCGCCAGTTTGCGGTGAAATGCTTCGTCTTGGACCATAAACGGGTGGGGATCTGTGATGTTAATTGCATTGCTTTGAAGGGTGAGGATGGCGTCAAGCTCTTGCAGCATGGTGTTATTTGCGCGCTCTACAACTGCGTTTACGATATCGGCTTCGACGGCTTCGCGCACGAATTGCGCGGCCAAGACAGATGCGATGTCGATTGGGCTGACAAAGCTTCCGCGTTGCGGGCGAACGTCGATCAATGCGGCTTCGGACAGTTTAATGAATGCCTCGCGCACGGGTTGGCGGCTGGTGCCATATGCGCTGGCAATGTCCACCTCTGACAGACGTGTGCCAGGTTCCAATTCGCCGCGAATGATCCGGTCGCGCAGACGTAAAAACAACTGTGGCCCGACAGGTCGGGTTTCATCAAGCGGCTCGCCCGATTTGGTTTTGTTGTCTA
Organism: Paramylibacter ulvae; assembly: GCF_014652655.1. Lineage (GTDB taxonomy): Bacteria > Pseudomonadota > Alphaproteobacteria > Rhodobacterales > Rhodobacteraceae > Amylibacter > Amylibacter ulvae. Next base: position 613,597 of record NZ_BMZF01000001.1, on the reverse strand, counting down.
GGGTCTGTGGCATGTTTCCTCCCGGAATTATCTTGCAAGATAACTACCATACTAGTCAACAATAAAAATCCGTGCTATCGTAATCCAAGATTTGTAATGATAACCTTAGGTGATTGGGTGGAGAACATATGAAGCAAACATGGCGCTGGTTTGGCCCCGTAGATCGGACATCGGTTGATGATATGTTGCAGGCGGGTGTTGAAGGGGTCGTTTCGGCCTTGCATCATATCCCGTCGGGGCATGTTTGGTCTGTGGATGAAATTTCCAAGCGCCAACGCGAAGTTGCGATCAGACCAAATGGTGCGCCGTCCAATTTGGCGTGGGATGTGGTTGAAAGTTTACCCGTGTCAGAGGACATAAAACGCCAATCGGGTGATTGGCGAAATCACCTCGCGGCGTGGAAACAATCGCTTCACAATTTGCATGCTTGTGGGATCAAAGTTGTTTGTTACAATTTTATGCCCGTTCTGGATTGGACCCGAACAGACCTTGGGTTTATGTTGCCAAACGGTGCGACATGTATGCGTTATGAATTACCAGTGTTTGCGGCATTCGATATTCATATTCTGGAACGCGATGACGCGACAGATGATTATCCATCCGAAATTGTCGCTGCTGCCAAATCCATTTTCGCATCAATGAATGATGCTGACAAAGCAGCGCTGACGCGTAATGTTGTTTTTGGGCTGCCAGGGGCGGCGGAAAACTTCTCGCTTGCCGATTTACGCGTCCATCTTGCCGCTTACGCTGAATTGGGCGAGGATCGTTTGCGCGCAAATCTGATTGATTTCCTGTCAGAGGTTGCACCGATCGCACAAAAATTGGGGATGCGTTTATGTTGCCATCCCGATGATCCACCCGTGCCGTTGCTTGGCTTGCCGCGTATTATGTCAACCGAACAAGATTATGCACATGTTTTGGGTGCGGTCGATTTAATGGCCAATGGTGTGACCCTGTGTTCGGGTTCTCTTGGGGCGCGGCCCGATAATGATTTGCCTGCGATGATGGATCGTTTGGGTGATCGCGTGCATTTCTTGCATTTGCGAAATGTGAAACGCGAAAGCAATGATATTCAAGGAAGCTTTTACGAAGCAGCACATTTGGAAGGGGACACAGATATGGTTGCATTGATCGCAGCCGTATTGAAGCAAGAGCAACGACGACGTGCCGCTGGCAGAGATGATATATCCATCCCGTTTCGCCCCGATCACGGACAAAATATATTGGATGATATCGGGCGAAATGCGCAACCGGGGTATCCATCAATTGGACGATTAAAGGGGCTCGCGGAATTGCGCGGTATTGTGACGGCGCTGTCCCATCCAGATGTGCAAGGTCGGTGATAGCAGATCGACGATTGGCAAAATATACCAATCACCTGGCAAATTTATTGATGCGCTAGGCATCATACAATTTATGGGCGCGGGCGCCTCGCAGCGTTGGATCGAAAACCAACGGCGGTATTTGCGGTTATATTGCGTTATCCGTAAACCAGTTGTGGTTTCCTGATTTTATTTCCTTAATCAAGATGAAAATCCGATTGAGATGTTTGGAAATCGCTTGTGATGCAGCATCTTCGTTCTGCGCTTCAATCGCGTCGATCATTTGGATATGTTCATCCAGCGCAAGCCGCTGAGATGTTTGATCAAGAGACAACATTCGGATGCGATCCATATGTGCCTTGTTATCGCGAATAATATCCCACACATATCCAACCCCTGCGACGATGCAAATCTCTTGATGGAATTTGTCGTCCAGCGCATGAAACAAAACACGATTATTGGATTCTACCGCCTCTCTTTGCGCGTTTATCAATGATCTCAGCGATTTGATATTTTCGCTCGTCACCGTGTTACAAGCGGTTTGACATGTTTGAATTTCAAGCGCGATACGGATGAAACGCGCGCGTAACACCGCACTTTCAGAAATAAGGCTCACCTTTGTGCCGCTTTGCGGGCGGATGTCCAAAAAACCCAGCTTTGACAACCGTTTGAATGCCTCTCGCACGGGTTGGCGCGACACGCCCATTTTGGTCGCGACTTCGGTTTCAGAAATTTTTGTATTTGGCGGAAGTTCCAAAGTTAAAATCCGTTTTTGCAATTCGTCAAAAACCTGATCCGCCACCGTGGGTATGGGGGATTGTTGAATCGGTGACAGGGGCAATACCTTGTCTGATTGTTTGGTGCGTCCACCCATATTTTTGCGCCCTCTGATCGCCACGTTTACCATTCCAATCATACAGCCCACGTCAAATTTCGCAACTGGGATATTAGTTGACATGATACCATGCTAAAACTAGGTTATCAGTTTGAGGCGCTGAAATTACTTTTGGCTGAGTGCCAATGGGGGATCAATGTTATTAGACGAAAATCGGTTGTTTCCAACAGACCCCAAGGTGCGCGATTTGGCACGCACCCTGTACGAAGGGGTGCGCGATTTGCCGATCATCAGCCCACATGGCCATACCGACCCACGTTGGTTTGCAGAAAATCAACCGTTTGATGATCCTGCACAATTGCTGGTGACACCCGATCATTACATTTTTCGCATGTTACATTCCCAAGGCATTCCATTGGATGCACTGGGTGTGCCCCGCGCAGATGGGCGCGCCGTGGAACAAGATCCACGTAAAATATGGCAAGTTTTCGCAGATAACTATCACCTGTTTCGCGCCACGCCATCACGCATTTGGGTTGATCACGTTCTACAAGAGGTATTCGGTGTTGATCAGCCGCTGTCAGCGTATACGGCCACCGCGATTTACGATCATATCGATGATTGTTTATCCAAAGATGGATTTCGTCCGCGTGCATTATTTGAACAGTTCAACATCGAGGCAATCTCGACCACCGAAAGCGCCATTGATGATCTTAAGTGGCACCACATGATCCGCGAGAGCGGGTGGGGTGGCAAGGTTGTCACCGCATATCGCCCTGATGCTGTGATCGATCCAGAATTTGATGGGTTTGCAGAAAACGTGCAAAAAATGGGTGAAATGGCGGATGAGGATGCCACCACTTGGCAGGGATATCTGGCCGCACATCGTAATCGCCGCGCATTCTTCAAATCATACGGCGCCACGTCATCGGATCACGGCCATCCAACCGCACGCACCGAAGATTTTGCGCCAGACGTTGCTGCCAACCTGTTTGACAAAGCGCTGCGCGGCGATTGCACCGCAGCAGAGGCCGACGCATTTCGAGGGCACATGTTAACTGAAATGGCGCGGATGAGCTTGGATGACGGGTTGGTGTTGCAAATCCATCCTGGATCATCACGCAATCATTCTAAGGACATTTTTAGATTGTTTGGTCGCGACAAAGGGTACGATATTCCATCGCGCACCGATTATGTGACGGCGTTGAAACCCCTGTTAAATGCCGTTGGTGGTGAACCGAACCTGACTATTATTTTATTCACGCTTGATGAATCCACATATGCGCGTGAATTGGCACCCCTTGCGGGTGTTTATCCCGCGCTAAAACTTGGCCCGCCGTGGTGGTTTCATGACAGTTACGAAGGCATGATGCGATTTCGTGAAATGGCCACGGAAACAGCGGGTTTTTATAACACGGTCGGGTTTAACGACGACACGCGCGCATTTTGTTCCATTCCTGCACGCCACGATGTGGCGCGCCGTGTTGATAGTTCATTTCTGGCCACCCTGATCGCCACTGGTCGGTTGAATGAGAACGAAGCGCACGAAGTTTCATATGATTTAGCCTATCGACTGGCGAAACAGGCCTATCGCCTTTGATCTATAAATTCACTCAATAACAGAGAGACGTATTATGCTAAAAACTCAAGTTCGACATGCCATTGATCCCGTATCCGCAAAATCATTGGATACCGATCAATTGCGCAAACATTTCCATGTGGGGGGATTGTTTCAGGATAACGAGATTAATTTGGTGTATAGCCATTATGATCGCCTGATCCTTGGCTCTGCTGTGCCCAATGGCAAAACGCTCACGCTTGATGCCTGTGCGCCCACGGGAACGCCATCCATTCTTGATCGTCGTGAAATGGGTATATTGAATATCGGCGCCACGGGAAACGTTCGTGTGGCGGATACCGATTACACCATCAATAATGGCGAAGTTTTGTATATCGGTATGGGTGCTGGGGCGATTGAATTTAGCGGCGACGGTCGGTTTTATATCCTGTCCGCGCCTGCGCATCAAACCTATCCCACACGGATGATTAAACCCGCCGATGCGCGGCGTGTTGAAATGGGTGCACGTGAAACGGCAAATGAACGTGTGATCATTCAGTTTTTGCACCCTGATGTGTGCCAAACATGTCAACTTTCGATGGGGTACACGCAATTTGTGCAAGGGTCTGTTTGGAACACGATGCCCGCGCATTTGCATGATCGACGGATGGAGGCGTATTTGTATTTCGAACTTCCTGATGATCAACGCGTGTTTCATTTCATGGGCGAACCATCCCAAACCAGACATATCGTTATGGCGAACGAAGAGGCGGTGATTTCACCCCCATGGTCAATCCATTCAGGGGCAGGGACAGCGGCATACACATTTTGCTGGGCGATGGCGGGCGACAATGCCGATTTCACAGATATGGATATGGTCGCGATGGAGGAATTGAAGTGAGCAATCCCTTTTCTTTGGACGGGAAAACTGCATTGGTAACGGGTGCTAATACGGGCATCGGCCAAGCCATCGCAATTGGATTGGCGCAGGTAGGTGCATCCGTGATCTGTGTTGGGCGACGTGAGTGCAGCGATACGGTTGATCAGATTAACCGTGCGGGTGGCCGCGCAACATCTGTGTTGGCCGATTTTGCCGATCCGATGGCGGGACAAGATTTATTCAACGACGAAAATGTTGATATCTTGGTCAATAACGCTGGCATCATTCGGCGCAATGACGCGATTGAATTTACTGAATCCGATTGGGATGATGTGATGGATGTGAACCTAAAGGCGCTATTCTTTACAACCCAATCATTTGCCAAGGCTGTATTTGCGCGTGATGGGCAGGGCGCGGTGGTAAACATCGCATCGCTTTTGTCATTCCAAGGTGGCATTCGTGTGCCATCCTATACCGCATCAAAACATGGGGTTGCGGGGCTTACGAAATTATTGGCCAATGAATGGGCGAGTAAGGGGATAAATATCAATGCCGTCGCGCCGGGTTATATCGAAACCAACAACACCAAAGATTTGCAAAATGATCCTGTGCGCAACGCTGCCATATTGGATCGCATTCCGGCTGGGCGTTGGGGGCACGCATCCGATATTGCGGGGGCTGCAACGTATTTATGCACCCCAGCGGCGCGTTATGTCCACGGTGCAATTTTAAACGTAGATGGAGGCTGGCTTGCCCGTTGATAGTTTGAAACCATCGGGCGCACCGCGCCCAAACACAGGAATTGTGCATTTGGGCTTAGGCGCGTTTTTTCGCGCATTTGGCTGTGTATACATCGCCGATGCCATGGCTGCCTCTGGCGGTGATTGGGGGGTGGTTGGCGTTTCATTGCGCAGTGCGGACACCGCCGATGTACTACGCCCACAAGGATGGGCATATACATCCGTGAGCCTTGGCGCAGATGGCGAACAACCCCGCGTGATAGAGGTGTTGAATGATGTCCTGGTTGCACCTGAAAATCCAGCGGCGGTTCTGGCGCATATGTCAGATCCAAATGTTAAAATCGTATCTTTGACCGTTACCGAGAAAGGATATTGCCACAACCCAGCAACGGGGGCGTTGAATTTGGACAATGGCGATATTCAACATGATTTGGCACATGAAACGCCAAAATCGGCCATTGGTTATTTGGTGCGCGCATTGCAAATTCGCCGCGCGGCGGGTTCTGCGCCGTTTACGGTAATGACCTGTGATAACCTACCAGAAAATGGAAAATTGGTGCGCGGTTTGGTCTTGGAATTTGCGGAATTGATCGATCCTAAATTGGCATCTTGGATTGGTTCTAATTGCCGATTCCCATCCACAATGGTTGATCGCATTACGCCGGCCACCACCAAAGATGACATTGAACGCGTGGCCAAAATCACAGGCACATATGATGGTGCACCCGTAATGCACGAACCCTTTTCGCAATGGGCGATTGAGGATGATTTTGTGGCCAATCAGCGCCCCGATTTTGCCGCCGCAGGGGCGGAAATGGTGGCTGATGTTACCGCGCATGAACATATGAAACTACGCATGTTGAACGGTACACATTCGGCACTTGCATATACTGGGTATTTGGCTGGGCATGAAACGATTTCGGATACTGTTGGCGATCCAGTATTCGCCAAATTTGCGCGCCGGTTGTGGTCTGAAATCATCCCAAGCGTGATTGCACCTGATGGTGTTAACTTATACGATTATTCCGATGCTTTGTTCTCCCGATATGCAAATCCTGCAATCCGCCACAAAACATGGCAAATCGCCATGGACGGAAGCCAAAAGCTCCCCCAACGTATTTTGGGAACGATGCGTGAAAATTTGGATGCAGGACGTGATAATACCGGGTTATATCTCGCGGTTGCTGCATGGGTGCGATACGTGTCGGGAACAGATGAACAGGGCGGGGTGATCGACGTGCGTGATCCCTTGGCGGTGATGCTGTCCGATCTTTGCAATGCACAGTCAGAGCCCGCGGAAAAAGCGGCAGCACTGTTAGGTGTGACCGATATTTTTCCAACCGATCTGGCCGCTCAGATACGTGAACCAATTGGTGTTATGGCAAATCGCATATGGGATGTGGGCACGCGGCGCGCCATTCAAGAGATTTTGAATGACTGATCCGATTGTTTTGCATCCAAACGATGTTGTCGAGGTTCTGACAACGCACGGATCGTTTGTTTCGAAAAATGCCTGACGACATGGATTTGACAGCGGGCGATATCGTATCGCCCGCTGTCAATTTTGATCAAAATGGGCAAGTTTTTTTGCCATTTTAAGACCACGATATCGGGTCAACGCACCAAGTCAGTATCCCTTGGGTTTGGTGACAACGAATTTGTTCCATGGCAGATCGGCGCGGTGATGTAATCAGGGCCGTGCCTTGTTCAAATCAAACCCTAGACATCGCCACGTACAGGGCGATCATTGTCGATGGTAAAGATCATTCCATCCAAAAGTTCATCCAGATCGGGGCGTGCCGCAGGGCCATTGGAAATCGCGATAATTTGTGTGGTTCCATCTGGGCGAATACAAAACACACCTGGTTCCGAAAAACGACGATCCGTTTCTTGGCTTGATAATGGGTCGCTGACATAGACACCCATTTTGCGCATCTCTGCTTCTTGCAGATCGTATCCGATGTCAAAGGTCCAACCGAATTTTTCGATATCGTCGTTGACCTTTTCAATCGGGTCGGCGGAAATACATACAACATCAAATCCAGCGGCCTGCCAGTTGGCATAGGTTTGTTCAAGCTTGTTAAGATAGTTTTTACAACGCCCGCAATGTTTGCCCCGATACACAATCACCAGTGACCAGCGATCGCGCGCGCCACCGATTTGAATCTTTCCGCCACCGACCTTGTCGATTTCAAATGTAGGAAAGGGCGCGCCGCCAGCGAGTTTGTACGTTTGTGTCATGTGATTCATCCAGTGTTGGTTTATTTGTAAATATTTGTAATCTATCTTTTCGTGAATTGCAATGCATCGTGGATAGGGTTGGATGGTCTAATGTTCGCAACGCAAGTGATGTTTTCCGTGAACAGTTTTGCGATTCCAGCAGGGAACTGCTGTTTATGTGCGACGATAGTGAGGTTGTGTATCAAGCGGCTAGAAGATTTTGCAATGGAAACAAAGATTTGGCAGTGCGTTTCAGTGAGCATAGGTAAGGTGAAATAAAAACTTGTAAATATTTGTTAGTTCTGTAAGTTACCTTTTGTAAATATTACACTTGGAGGAGTAAAATATGAAACTTAGCAAAAACTTTGCATCATTGGCGCTGAAGGCGACATTTGTTGCGAGCATGGCATTGGCCGCAACGGGGGCACAGGCAAAGGATTGGCGTGGTTGGAATATCCACGTTGAGGATTATCCAGTGTCTCACGGCATGGAAGCGTTCATGGCGGAAGTAACCGAAAAAGCCGGTATTGGCGGCAAGGTATTCCACGCGGGCGTTTTGGGCTCACAGCCAGATGCGATCGAACAAGTCCGCTTGGGCATCATTGATTTTGGCGTATTTAGTCTTGGGCCGATGGGTCAGGCTGTACCAGCAACGAACGTTGTTTCACTGCCGTTTATCTTTAAAAGCGTTCCACAGATGTATGAACTGATGGACGGTGAGCCAGGCGCCGCGTTGAACGCAGCACTAGAGGAAAAAGGCATTGTAGCACTTGGTTATTACGATGCAGGTGCGCGTTCGTTCTATAACTCTATCAAGCCGATCAACACACCTGATGATGTTGCAGGCATGAAAGTGCGCGTGATGAACAACGATTTGTTCGTTGGCATGATCGAAGCAATGGGCGGCAACGCTACACCAATGGCATTTGCCGAAGTATATCAATCAATCAAAACGGGCGTTGTTGATGGCGCGGAAAATAACCCACCATCATATGAATCAACAAGCCATTTTGAAGTTGCGAAATACTATTCAATGTCAGAGCATTTGATCATCCCAGAATGTCTATGCATGAGCAAAAAGACATTTGATGCGCTAACACCAGAGCAACAAGATATTGTCAGAGCAGCGGGCAAAGCGTCCACCGATTTGCAACGCAAACTTTGGCAAGAACGCGAAGCGGCTTCTATGGAAACTGTGAAAGCAGGCGGCACAACCGTAAACAGCATCGAAGACAAATCCGCATTCCAAGCGGCAATGGTTCCTGTTTATGACGCCTATCTGGCTGCAAATCCAGAAATGACTGATTTGGTTAACTTGTTCCGCAACGCGGAATAATCCTCTCAAATCCTGTTCGCGCCTGTGCTCTCGTGGGCGCGAACACCTTATTCAAAGGAATTTTCAGGTGGATCAGAATTCTCGTTTCATAAAAAGCACTGAACGATTGATGGATCATCTTTGCACTTTGTGCATTTTGCTCGCCTCAATTGCCTTGGTTATCTTGATTGCCACCTTTGGTTGGCTTGTTTTTGGCCGCTACGTGTTGAATGCAACGCCGACGTGGGTTGAACAATTGGCGCTATTGTTGGTGTGTTACATCACATATCTTGGTGCGGCCGCCGGTATTCATCAGCAAACCCATTTGGGAGTTACGCTGTTTCGCGATGCATTGGGGCGCCGTCTTCAGACATATGTCAAAATATTTACCGATTTTGTTTTGGCTGGCTTTGGTTTGATCATGTTGGTTGCCAGCATCGAGCTGTTTAATTTTGGCTGGGACACGATGTTGCCCATGCTTGATATTCCAGAAAGTTTCCGCACCCTGTCTGCTGCGCTGTGTGGTGGGTTGGTGTTTGTTTTTGCAGGGCTTCGTACTGTGTTTCGGGTGATGTGCCTGTTCAGCGGCATCGATTACAATGAAAGGGAGGCGTTTTAATGGGCCTGACGATATTATTGGGCATTTTCTTTGCCTGTGTGGTTCTGGGCATGCCTGTTGCATTTGCAATGGGGATCGCCGCACTGACCGCCTTTTGGTACGAAGGTTTCCCGCTGTTGATCACATTTCAACGCTCCTTGTCTGGAATTTCGGTGTTTTCACTTCTTGCCATTCCATTCTTTGTGTTCGCGGGTGAATTGATGTTGCATGGCGGGATTGCCATGCGATTGGTGCGGTTCGCATCTGCCCTTGTTGGGCACGTTCGTGGGGGCTTGGCCTCTGTGAATATCTTTTCCAGCATGTTGTTTGGTGGTATTTCGGGATCTGCGGTTGCGGATATTTCGGCACTTGGTTCAATCTTGATCCCCGTGATGAAGGAACGCGGATATCGCGCTGATTATGCGGTGAACGTCACCGTTACATCATCCATTGCGGGTATCGTTATCCCACCTAGCCACAACATGATTATTTTCGCGGTGGCGGCTGGTGGCGGTATTTCGATATCGAAACTGTTCTTGGCCGGTGTGATCCCTGGTATGCTGATGTGTATCTGTTTGGCGGCTGCGGCGTATTTTATCGCTCTCAAACACAACTATCCTGCGGAACCGTTTCCCGGTTGGCGTGCAGTTGGCAAGGCATCAATCGAGGCGATCCCGGGCCTGATCACGGCTGTGATTATCGTGGGTGGCGTTTTATCTGGTGTGTTTACTGTGACGGAATCGGGTGCGTTTGGCGCGATCTATGCGCTTTGCCTGACGTATTTCGTATATCGCAGTTTGGACTGGAACGGATTTAAAACAGCGGTGGTTTCCGCAGTGCGTACTACCGCGATGGTGATGGTATTAATCGGCTTTGCCAGCTCGTTTGCATATCTGCTCGCACTTTACCAAGTGCCCGATAAGCTCAGCTCGTTTATGCTCGGCATTTCATCGGAAAAGGTCGCCGTGTTGTTGATGATCAACTTAATGCTGTTGGTGTTAGGGATGATCATGGATATGGCCGCGCTGATCCTGATTTGCACACCGATCTTTTTGCCAATCGTCAAGGATCTTGGCATGGATCCAATCCAGTTTGGCATCATGATGTTGGTCAATCTTGGTCTGGGGTTATGTACCCCACCAGTGGGCACTTGTTTGTTCGTTGGTTGTGCGGTTGGACGGATCAAGATCGAGGAAACGTTGAAATCAATCTGGCCATTCTATTTGGCGATTTTGGTGGCGTTGATCTTGGTAACATACGTTCCAGCGGTATCGCTGTTCCTGCCATCCTTGTTCGACTGATAGCGCGATGGGCGCGATGTGAATAGTTGCGCCCATTCCATTGATAAATAACAGCTTTGTACCAGTATCATTTTGTTTGATGCGGTGTGGGGCAGGCGAAAAAACAAGAAGAATTAGAAAAGTCGTCAAGTTGATTTGTTCATCACTTACAGCTTTGACGCAACTTAGTATCGATAAAGAAAGCCAAATTCGGCGATCAAATAACCCAATGTGCGAGGCATATCAAAATGACCAAATTAAAACCAGAAACCCATGAAAAACTAATGAATGTCAGTACGGCAACATTAACTACAGCGATGTTTAAACACGGATTCCATAACATCTTTGTCCAAGGACCACAGCGTTTGCGTGCTGGGAAAAACATGGTCGGTTTTGCATATACACTACGTTATATCCCATCACGCGAAGATCTGGATGGTTTGGAATCCTTTGCGGATCGTGAAAATCCACAGCGCAAGGGCGTTGAAGAATGCCCCGCAGGCGCTGTTTTTGTAATTGATTCACGTGAAGACGCCACAGCGGCATCTGCTGGTTGCATCCTTGCGACACGTCTAATGACGCTTGGCTGTGTTGGCATCGTAACTGATGGCGGGTTTCGCGATACACCTGAAATTACCGAGTTGGACATGCCTGCGTATCATACACGCCCAAGTGCGCCGACCAATTTGACCAAACACCATGCCGTTGCGGTAAATGATCCAATCGCGTGTGGTGGTGTGTCTGTTTTCCCAGGCGATATCATGGTTGGTGATAACGAAGGTGTTGTCTGTATTCCTGCACATATGGTAGACGCCATCGCGGACGAAGCCATAGAGATGACAGTGTTCGAAGATTTTGTCATGGAAATGGTACAAAAAGGCGCATCAACGTTCGGTTTGTATCCACCAACTGACCCAGCTACGAAGGACAAGTTTAGCACGTGGAGAAATCAACAAGGCCGATGAAAACACCAATGCCACGTACAGTTGCAGCAGAAAAACCAGTTCGTGACCGCACACTGTCCGATAGCGTGTACGAGCGTATTTTGGCAATGATCGTCAGCGGGGAGTTCCCCGTTGGCGACAAGCTGCCAACAGAACATGCATTGTGTAGCCAACTTGAAGTGTCGCGCCCCGTATTGCGCCAAGCATTGACACAATTACGCGACGACGGGGTGATCGTATCGCGCCAAGGATCAGGATCATTTGTACAACAACGACCAGAGGTCGCAGTGCTGGATTTCGCACCAATTGGTTCCATCGCGGATATTCAACGTACATTTGAATTTCGCGCAGGGATCGAGGGCGAAGCCGCGTATTTGGCCGCACAGCGACGCACGGAAAACGATGTAAAACGGTTGTACAACGCGCTGGTCGAATTGGATCGCTGTGTCAAAGAGGGCGAGCTTGGCGTGAACGCAGACGAGGCATTTCATTCCGCCGTTTGCGCGGCATCCGACAACCAATATTTTTTGGCCGCGCGTAATTCCATTAAAACCAATATTTTAACGGGTATGAATTTGACACGTAATCTGTCGTTGACCAAACCCCAAGAGCGTTTGGAATTGGTGCAACAAGAGCATTACAAAATCTATCATGCGATTGAAAAGCGCGACCAAGACGGCGCGCGCGATGCGATGCGGGCACATGTTGAAAACGCCCGCAAACGTGTTTTTGAAGGATAGTTAATTTATACCAACATCAATCCAGCGGGATGTTATGTGCTTCCAAAAAATCATCGCGGCGTGGTGTGAATGAATCCAGCAAAACGCCTGCCTCTAGACAAACGCATGAATGAACCGCATTTGATGGGATCAGCATGCCATCACCGGGCCCCAATATTTTGGTAACACCTGCGACGGTAAATTCGAATTTACCCGACGAGATATAGGTCGTTTGCGTATGGGGGTGATTATGCGGCAATCCTTCGCCGTCTTTTTTAAAGCGGAATTCAACCATCATCAGGTCTTTGTCATGGCAAAGAATGCGGCGTTGCGCACCTGGTCCTGATGTCATCCAGGCATCTGGTGTATCGGAATTTACAATCATAAGGCTCTCCCTGTAATTACAAATTTTTATATTTGTAATAATTTGTAATTACCAGTAAAGATAGAATTGCTGTACGTCAATCTTTGAATTGTGCAATGTATCCGCAAATCGCCAACAGGCAAAAGAAACTGGAATGGTCATGACGTCAATTTTGGGTATCGGTGAAGCAATGGTTGAATTGTCTCCAGCGGGGCAGGGAACCTTAACTCACGGGTTTGCTGGCGATGTTTTCAATACGCTTTGGTATGCGCGCGCTTTGACGCCAACCGATTGGGATGTATCATTCTATTCGGGGTTTGGCGGTGATGTGATGGGTGCAAAGATGCGCCAATTCATTGCTGATGCTGGAATCGATTGTCAGAATGCACCGACAATCGATGAATGCCCAACGGGGCTTTATATGATCCATCTTGATGGCGCTGAACGCAGTTTTAGCTATTGGCGTGATACATCTGGCGCACGCCAAATGATGCGCACCCCTAACTTGCTCTGGCAACAGGTTGCGAATGCCGATCTGGTTTACCTTTCTGGCATTACGCTTGCGATATTACAGGGCACGGATGCGGAAATGTTATTGGATAATCTGCGTAGTCATATGAAGCCAGACGCACAAATTGCATTCGATCCCAACATTCGTCCGCGTCTGTGGCAAGATGAAGATCGCATGAAACGCGTTATTTCACGCGCTGGCGGCATTGCGGATATCGTATTGCCCAGCTTTGATGACGAAGCAGCCTGTTTTGGTGATGAAACACCAGACGACTGTGCTGATCGATATTTACGGTCGGGGGCAAAGCTGGTGATTGTTAAAAACGGTGAATTGCCAACCTTGATCGCAAAAGGACAAGATCGCGAAACGCGCGATGTTCCGCGCTACACTGGGGTGGTTGATACCACGGCCGCAGGGGATTCATTTAATGGCGCATTTTTGGCACGCCATATGGCCGGTGCAAAACCAATTGATGCCGTGCAGGCAGGGCAAATTTGTGCAGGGCGTGTTGTGTGCACCAAGGGTGCGCTTGCGCCATTTGCAACCGTGCAACAGGAATTCGTATCCCCAGACTAATTATTGCCTGCTGTTACAACCTGAACCCAATAACGCATATAGTTATGCACGGCCCAATCATAAACGCTGTGCTAATTATTTGATTTAGATCAATTTAATTTGGCTTTTACTTGGATTTAATATTTGTAAATATTTGTATTGTCACGTTGTAAATTTTGGTATAATAATTGCGATATCGACCCGCATGGAGGATGCAATGTTTGATTTGGAGGAGTGGGAAAGCCAACAAAAATTCGTAGAATTTTTCAAGATTTTGCCCCGCGTAACCAATCATGAATGCAATAGCTGATGCACAGAAATGGTGTAAAACAACGTTTCCTCTGTCTGTGCTTCTGAACACCGGTTTTCGAGGTCAAAAACATGTCGATCATCCAGCGCAGATGAGGCATTCGATACTCATTCAAGGCAACCTAGACGTTGCCAAAATCAAAGGAAGAGATGATGAATTTCAAAGGTAAAACAGCGATTGTTACTGGTGGTGGCCGCGATATTGGTCGTGCCGCAGTGATGGAACTGGCAGCGCAGGGCGCAAATGTTGCAATCAACTATTTCGCAAGCGCAGATGGCGCTGACTCCGCTGTTGCAGAAATCAAGGCAGCAGGCGGCAACGCGTTTGCAATGCAAGGTGACATGACCAAGGAAGCGGACGTAAAAGCATTGGTTGCAAAAACCGTCGCTGAATATGGCCAAGTTGATACATTGATTCACGTCAGCGGTGGTTTGTTGAAACGCGTGACAATGAATGAAATGACCGTGGATCATTGGAATGCGGTAATGGATGTGAATTTAACATCATTTGTTTTGGCGGTACGCGAGGCATTGCCACATATGACAGATGGTTCGTCAATCGTTTCCATGGCATCACAAGCCGGGCGCGATGGCGGTGGACCAGGTGCATTGGCATATGGCGCGGCAAAGGGCGCGATGATGACCCTGACACGTGGTTTGGCCAAAGAACTGGGGCCAAAAACACGCGTGAATGCATTGTGTGCGGGTATGATTGATACAGATTTCCACAACATTTTCACAAAACCAGAAGTGCGCACACATGTTGCAAACATCACGCCATTGAAACGTGAAGGCACATCACAAGAGGTGGCCAAAGCATTGGTTTATCTTGCCTCTGATGATGCATCATTCATCACGGGTGCAAATATCGATATCAACGGCGGCATGTTGTTTTCATAAACAAGCATTGCTTGAAATCTATGACGATTTAGATCCTTCGCGGGTATTTTGCATCCGCGAGGGGAAAATTCAAAACACTACGACTTTTATCACAGGAAAACATCATGAGCTTAAATGGCAAGCATCTGGTAGCGGGAAAATGGATCGCTACAGACGAAAAATTTCAGTCAGAACCAGCACATGGTGACATCCATGATTTCAGCGTTGGCACGCCTGAATTGGTTGACCGAGCAGCGCAGGCTGGCGAAGAAGCATTTTGGACCTATGGTTATTCCACACGCCAAACCCGCGCCGGTTTTTTAAACGCAATTGCCGATGAGATTGAGGCGCGCGGCGACGAACTCACAACAATTGGTAGCCAAGAAACCGGCCTGCCAGAGGCACGATTGCAAGGTGAACGTGGGCGGACCACGGGTCAGCTACGCTTGTTTGCAACGCATATCCTGTCGGGCGATTATCTTGATCGCCGCTTTGATGGTGCATTGCCAGATCGCGCACCGCTTCCGCGCCCTGATATCCGTTTGATGCAACGCCCCATCGGGCCTGTTGCGGTGTTTGGCGCATCAAATTTCCCATTGGCATTTTCAACGGCTGGCGGCGATACCGCGGCGGCATTGGCCGCAGGTTGTCCCGTTGTGGTCAAGGGCCATTCAGCCCATCCAGGGACGGGTGAAATCGTGGCACAGGCCATTGATGCCGCTATCAAGAAAACCGGTGTTCATCCCGGTGTGTTTAGCCTGATCCAAGGGGGCACACGCGAGGTCGGGGCATCATTGGTGAAACATCCATTGATAAAAGCGGTTGGTTTCACAGGGTCGCTGGGCGGTGGTCGCGCACTGTTTGATCTGTGTGCGCAACGCGATGAACCCATTCCATTCTTTGGCGAGTTGGGATCGGTCAACCCGATGTTTATGTTGCCTGAAAAAATGAAATCCAGTGCCCAAGACTTGGGTAACGGTTGGGCGGCATCCCTGACCATGGGGGCAGGGCAGTTCTGCACAAATCCTGGTATCGCCGTGGTTATCGAAGGATCGGATGGCGAAAAATTTGCCAAGGCGGCAACCGCTGCATTAACAGAATCCGCACCACAAGTGATGTTAACCGATGGCATCGCCAAGGCATATCGCGACGGTAGCGAACGTGTGGCAGCCGGCACAGGTGTGCAAGCCTTGCTGACATCCACATGTGACCAACGCAATGCCAGCCCCTATTTGTTCCAAGTCACGGGGGCAGATTGGCTTGCCGATCATAATCTAAGCGAAGAGGTGTTCGGGCCACTTGGATTGATTGTGACGGTTAAGAATGCAACGGAAATGGCCGCGATTGCAAAATCATTACAAGGCCAGTTGACCTGTACTATTCACATGAATGATGACGACGCCGATCAAGCGCGCGCACTTTTGCCGATTTTGGAACGCAAGGCGGGGCGTATCTTGGTGAACGGTTTCCCAACGGGCGTCGAGGTTTGCGATGCAATGGTTCACGGAGGACCATATCCCGCGTCCACCAATTTTGGGGCGACATCGGTTGGCACAATGTCAATTCGCCGCTTTTTGCGCCCAGTCAGCTATCAAAATATTCCCACAAACGTGTTGCCAGACGATTTGGCATAATTAGTCTGTTTGATAAACTTGGCGCGATGCAACGGTGCGAACCGCAGATACAGCATCGTTGCCAAGTGGAATTAACAAAGCCAGAGTTGTTACACACATAATGGCAATAAAATGTTGCCCATACCCCAAGCGAGTTTACGGTTTGAACGACGGAATGGCGTAGTTGAACTGTGCAATATCTGAACTATGAGTTTAGTAAGAGGGACGAAAAATCTGATAAATGCAAAACATACGCGCCACCATCGAATTTCACGCCTTGGCCATGGTGCCCGACATCAATCAACGATGATAATTCCACCTGTTGTGTTGAACGAAATAAGAAAACAGGCAAGTCGTGAATAGTTGTTTGGCGCAGTGCAATGTATTGTTAAGCATACAGACCCCATAAATATTTTATGTTCGCTTAGGGCGGAAAATAGATATTCATATAGTTTCGATTGAAACGCGCAGAGGGGTGATGTTTTACGTCATCGAATTCAGCTTCGAGTGGATATTTGATGCACTGTTTTATGGGGTGAATGCGAACCCGCTACGCCGATAGACCGGCATTCGTATTGAGCAAAAACTGTCTAAAAATTGGACCCGTTGCAGCGCCAATCGCCCGCGCGTTTTCGCCAACGCTTCCAGGTTCAACATTTGGGGCAATCAAACCACGCACGTCTTGATTAACAATATAACGTTTGACGCGCGCTACGAGTTCATCGCGGACATCAGACGGGAAAGCGCCATCTATGATGATGGCTTCGAAATCGAGAACAGAACAGATCGATAGCGTGGCTTTGGACAGTTCCTGCGCGGTTTCACCAATCCAAGGTTCTACATAATTGGTAAGTGTCGACCAATCCTGCGGCTTATGCCACAGCACTGTTGGATCGACACCCGCTTCAACCAATCGCGCTTCGAGTAGATGTAGAGAGGCTGTGTCTATTAATTGCTGGCTTTCCCCCAACGGCCCGGTGGTTCTCATCGAACCCAAAGCACCAGCATTGCCTTGATTGCCCTCAAATACGGTGCCGTTCAATACGACGCCACCACCAACAAAGGACCCGATATAAAAATACGCGTAATCGCGATATTTAATGCCGCGACCATATAGGTGTTCTGCGTGACAGGCCGCAGTTGCATCGTTCAAAACAAAAACAGGTAAATCGGTGAACGCCGATACCTCTGCGGCGAAATCGACGTCTCTCCATGATTTAAAACGGTTGGCGGCATCCCCGACCAGATCGTGCCATTTCCATAGTTCAAATGGGGTGCCAATACCAATGCCACAAATTCGACCGCGCTGTTTGGCGGTGCAATTATCCAGTATTTTGGCGAGACCAGATTTAAGAAACCCAAAGATCGCATCGGGTAGGGCATAGTCGTATGTCGTGTGAATTTGCTGTCGGACCTGTCCCGAAAAATCGATCAGGGTCAAATCGGCAGAGCGGCGACCGATTTTCAAGCCAATTGCAAACACACCTTCTGGGTTTAATTCCATCGGGATTGAGGGCTTTCCAACCTTGCCGCGCAGGGGGTCGCCACGCCGAAGGATGCCATCTTTTTCTAACTTGCGCAGGATGATTGAAGCTGTCTGTGGTGATAACCCAGAGCGGCGCGCGATGTCGGCGCCAGGCATCGGGCCACGGTGTTTAAGCATGGACAGAATCAAGCGTTCATTATGGTCGCGAACCCCACTTTGATTCACGCCACCTGTTATTTCCAAACCTTTTGTACCATCCATCATATCAAAATAAACTCTTACATGCGCCTTATAAATAAGGCAATCATAATTAATAAATAAACTTTATTTATATATTGACAGGGCGCGCGGAATAGAGTTTTTTAATATCCAACTTGCAAGAATTGTTTGCAGGCTCGGGTTCCGGGAGGCCCGTTCGATAAAACGTAGTTCATAGGGAGGACACCATGAAAAAACTATTTGCAACAACTGCAATCGCATTGGCCACAATGGGCACAACTGCATTCGCCGAAACAGGTGCGTGCCTAATCACAAAAACAGACACCAACCCTTTCTTTGTTAAAATGAAAGAGGGCGCATTAGAAGGTGCGGCAGCAAACGGCATTAATTTGTCTACTTTTGCGGGCAAATATGACGGTGATGTTGAAACACAAGTCGCCGCGGTGGAAACATGCATTGCATCCGGCGCTAAGGGTATTTTGATTACACCAACCGACAGCCGCGCATTGGCGCCTGTCGTAACACAAGCACGCGAAGCAGGGCTTTTGGTGATCGCATTGGATACAGCATTCGAACCCGCAGATACAGCAGATGCCACATTCGCCACAGATAACTTCAAAGCGGGTGTTTTGATTGGTCAATGGGCCAAGGCAAAAATGGGCGCAGATGCTGCAAACGCAAAAATCGCGTTGTTGGACCTGAACGCATCTGAAATCTCTGTTGATTACCAACGTGACAACGGTTTCTTGCAAGGCTTTGGTATCGACATCAAAGACCCTACAGACATCGGTGACGAGGATGATCCACGCATCGTCGGAAACGACGTAACGAATGGGTCGCCAGACGGTGGTCGCCAGGCGATGGAAAACCTGTTGCAAATTGATCCTGAAATCAATCTTGTTTACACGATCAACGAACCTGCGGCAGCTGGTGCATACGAAGCATTGAAAGCAGCGGGCAAAGAGGACGGCGTTTTGATCGTTTCTGTTGATGGTGGTTGCCCTGGTGTGAAAGACATTGCAGGCGGCGTGATCGGTGCCACTTCCATGCAATTCCCATTGCTGATGGCATCCAAAGGCATCGAGGCGATTAGCGCATTCGCAGCCGATGGTACGAAGCCTCAGAACTCTGAAGGTTTGGATTTCTTCAACACAGGGGTTGAATTAATCACAGACGCGCCTGTCGATGGCGTTCCTTCTTTGACCTCTGAAGAAGGTCTGAATAAGTGTTGGGGGTAACCTCCATCTCCTAACGGTTGTCGTCGGTCGGGCACGCGTGCTCGGCCGAACAATCTTGGGCCAATCCTTTGACAGTTTAGCATAGTTCGAATTACCTTGCTAAGAGGAGAGATCAAAATGTCAGATGCAACAGATAAGGCCAGTGAAGGTCAAAGCTTTGAACAGAATTTGGACCAAAGCGCCAAAGAAGTGGCGCAGTTCAAAGTTAAAAACACAAGCTTGCTGAACCGTATTCAGCATCTACTTCACAACAATCCAACATTGGTACCCGTTATCGTGCTGGTCATCAGTTTGATCGCATTCGGTTTCATTGCAGGAAGCAAGTTTTTTTCCGCGTTTAATCTAAGCCTTATCCTTCAGCAAGTGTCGATCATCGGCATTCTTGCGGCGGCTCAATCATTGATTATTATCACTGCTGGTATCGATCTGTCGGTTGCGGCGATCATGGTGTTGATGTCCGTTGTCATGGGAAATCTAGCCGTGTTCATGGGCGTACCTTCTGGTCTCGCAATCCTAACGGGTATGGCCGGTGGTGTTGGTGCAGGTCTGATGAACGGTTGGTTTATCACCAAAATCAAGCTGCCACCGTTCATTACGACATTGGGCACGTGGTCGATTTTTTATGCACTGTTGCTTTGGTTGTCTGGCGCACAATCTATCCGTGGTCAGGACATCGATGCGAATGCGTCTTTCTTGAAGTTTTTCGGGCAGTCGTTCAACATCGGTGGGGCCCGCATAACATTCAGTGCCATCCTGATGGTGCTGGTCTTTGTTGTACTGTGGTACATGTTGAACAAAACGGCTTGGGGCCGCCACGTTTACGCGATTGGCGATGACAAAGAAGCGGCCGAAATGTCTGGCATTCGTACCGATCGTACATTGTTGTCGGTCTATGGTTTGGCTGGTTTGGTTTGCGCATTTGCGGGCTGGGCGTCAATCGGACGGGTTGGTTCGATCTCTCCGCAATCATTTTACGAGGGGAACTTGGACAGTATTACTGCCGTGGTTATCGGGGGCATCTCGCTCTTTGGTGGGCGTGGCTCGATCATGGGGGCGTTATTTGGCGCTCTGATTGTTGGTGTGTTCCGCTCGGGTCTTCGCCTGTCAGGTGTCGATGTATTGTGGCAAGTCTTTGCTATCGGTTGGCTCATTATCATCGCGGTCGCTATCGACCAATGGATCAGAAGGGTATCTGCGTAATGACTAATCCAGTTGTAAAAGCAAGCGGCATCGTGAAGCGCTATGGCCACGTCACCGCAATCGATCATTCCGATTTCGAACTATATCCCGGCGAGATTTTAGCAGTTATCGGCGACAACGGAGCGGGCAAATCCTCGATTGTAAAAGCGATCTGTGGGGCGACAATTCCGGATGAGGGTGAAATTCTGATCGAGGGAAAAAAGGTTAACTTTACCTCTCCGATTGATGCCCGCGATATGGGGATCGAGATCGTGTATCAGAACCTTGCGCTTTCGCCAGCGTTGTCTATTGCCGACAATATGTTTACTGGTCGCGAAATTCGCAAAGAGGGCTTCTTAGGGAAATTCCTGCGCATGTTGGACAAACCCGCGATGGAGACCTTTGCGCGTGAAAAATTGACCGAGCTAGGTTTGATGACGGTTCAGTCAATCAAGCAACCCGTTGAAACACTTTCTGGTGGTCAACGCCAAGGTGTCGCAGTTGCCCGTGCCGCCGCATTCGCGACGAAATTCATCATCATGGACGAGCCAACAGCCGCCCTTGGGGTGAAAGAAAGCCGCAAAGTGCTGGAGTTGATGAAAGATGTGAAGGCTCGGGGTATACCGATCATTCTGATCAGTCATAACATGCCGCATGTGTTTGAGGTTGCAGATCGCATTCATGTTCATCGTCTGGGCAAGCGTTTATGTACGATTGATCCAAAGGATTATACGATGTCGGATGCCGTCGCATTCATGACTGGCGCGAAAGAGCCGCCCGCAGAGATTACCGCTTGATCTCACCCGATAAAATTGCAGAGGCGTTGCTGGATCCTATTCTTGCTGCGCCCCGTAAATCATTAAGAAAACTGATTGCGATAGCCGGACCACCAGCATCTGGCAAATCGACAATTGCAGCCGCTCTTTCCCGATCATTGAATGATGGCGGGCACAAGGCTCAGGTTGTCCCGATGGATGGTTTTCACCTTGATAACACCGCATTGAAACAGCTAAATTTACTCGATCGTAAGGGCGCGCCCGAGACCTTCGATGCGACGCGGTTTCTCAACCTGGTCAAGGAACTCTCAATTGAAAAACGGGTTACTTATCCAATTTTTGATCGCGGCCAAGACAAAACTATCGTGCAAGGTGGGACGATAGAACCACATTGCGATATTGCTGTGTTGGAGGGTAATTATCTTCTACTTGATGCGCCAGTTTGGCGCGAGCTGATGGATTTTTTGGATTTTAGCATTTTCGTCGAAATACCAACTGATATTCTAAATCAGCGATTGATCGAGCGGTGGATTGCCCACGGCTACACATTAAGCGAAGCTAAAGTTCGCGCGGAAGCTAACGATCTAATAAACGCCAGACAAATTTTGGAAATGTCGAACAAATCCGACCTGACAATTCAGCCAGACGGTGACAGTATTTTTGTGTCACGATAGTATAAACACCTGCCCAAAAGTGGCTCATTTAAAGTGTATCCCATGGCGGGCGGTTTTCTCGTGCCCCAGATCCGTGAACGAATGTTTTTCAAAGGTGCCAAGTTCAAACAGATCTCCGATCTATGCGATAAATTTGCCCGTGATACGCGATTGGCGATGACCTCAATCGATTGATACGCGCACCGAACGAATACAACAGAGCGCCTTGATGTAACGCTATCTATCACCACAATCCGTAATAATCGTGTTTTGTTTATCAAAGCTTCACCCCAAAGTAACATGTTACATACTTCTTGACTTCTTTATCTGCCATGTTGCATGGTAGATTTGAGATTCCAAAAATCAATCGTGACGGCAACAAAACTTAACTCGGTGGAGGGCATGAATTGAACGAAGTCATTCTGAACGTTGACGTTTCACCGTTCGTCGATGCGCTTGCGGCGGTCGTTGGCGAAGCAAATGTTTTGACTCAACTTGATGATGTTGCTGCGTATGTCCAAGATTGGACATCAGCCTATCATTCATCTGCTCTTGCTGTTGTACGTCCCAAAACGACAAGCGAAGTTTCAAAGATTGTTGGACTGTGCAGTGCCGAAAATATCGCAATTGTTCCCCAAGGGGGGCGGACGGGTTTGTGTGGCGGCGGTGTTCCCATAAATGGGCAACCCTCTGTTGTTGTTTCGTTGACGCGAATGAATGCGGTTCGTTCCTTTGACGTCGCAGGCCGAACGGTGGTTGCCGAAGCAGGTACCGTGCTCGAAGCATTACATGCCGAAGCAGAAAATAACGATCTTATCTTTCCCTTGGTGTTTGGTGCAAAAGGAAGCTGTACCATTGGCGGGAACCTAGCGACAAATGCAGGTGGATCAAATGTTTTGCGGTACGGCAATGCGCGCGAATTATGCCTTGGGGTTGAGGCGGTTATGCCAGATGGAACCGTGATAAATACCATGACGGGACTTCGCAAAGACAACACGGGTTACGATTTAAAAGATCTTTTGATCGGGGCCGAAGGAACATTGGGGATTATCACTGCGGCGGTGTTCAAACTTTTCCCTATGCCGACCGCGCGATCGACTGCATTTTTGTCCGTTGGTGAATTGGATGACGCAATCACGGTGTTGAATCGTCTGCAAGACCACACGGGTGGTTGTGTTGAAGCATTCGAATTCATGCCAAAACCAGCCGTGGACGTTATTTGCAAAGTTTTCCCTGATATTCGCACCCCTTTAGATACGCCAGCAGAGAACGGAATTCTTGTCGAAGTCGCTTCTTCACGGCCCCATGATGCCAAAGTGATGGAAGATGGCAGCATCTGTCTGGAGCTGGAGGTTATGGAGTTATTGAGTGTATTGATGGAAGAGGGGGTTGTGCTGGATGCCATGCTTGCGCAATCAGAGCAACAGCGCGCGGATCTTTGGAAAATGCGCGAGTCAATTCTTGAGGCCATCACAGAGGCAGGCCCTGCATATCATTTGGATATTTCTCTCCCGCTTTCCCAGATTGCTTGCTTTGTCGGCGAAATGGATGCGAAGATGGCAAAACTCGGTTTTCAACCTTTGACTGTCGGGCATCTTGGGGATGGTAATTTACACTATGCGCTATCCGCTGCTGAAGGCCGCGATTGGGAAGAGTTGCCGCTAGATACCGCCAAAGAAATGGTTTTCACACTTTTGACGGAACTCAACGGATCGTTCAGTGCTGAACACGGAATTGGTCAGAGCAAGTTAGATGTGATGCGCAAGTTAAAAGAGGCGACTCAGATCGCCGTGATGCGGCAAATTAAAACAGTGTTGGATCCAAAAAACATTATGAACCCAGGTAAGTTAATACCCACGGAGTGACAGAAAACATACCGATTGAGGACGCGATACGAGGGTATTTTGAGAGGAGAGGATATGGAAATTACTTTGAAGGTGATAAGGAATGTCGCCCATGCATCCGCGTTGATCGCCATGAGCATGACAGGAACTGCGTCTGCCAAATCGTTATTTGACGGTTGTCCTTCGGGTCCGATCCTGCAGCGCTTTGCTGAATTTGGTAAAACTGGTAAAATGCCCGCAGATTTGGGGAAATGGCTCAACACACCTGCTGATCAAAATGTTGAACCGTGGAAACCGTTCGACAATGTTGACTATGTTGGCGCTTGTTGGGTTTCGGCGTGGTTGGTGCATACCGATGATGGTGTGGTGTTAATTGATACGCTTTATGGGCCGTTTCGAAAAATGATCGTTGAAAAGATCAAGCAAACAGGCACTGATCTGGCCGATATAAAATATGTTTTGATGACCCACGGGCATTTTGATCATGTTGGCGGCGCGATTTCATTGAAACCGTTGTTGCCCAACGCGACATTTGTGATGACACAAAAAGGCTGGGATGAAGCAGCGGCTTCTTCGGCCAAATCGCAAGGCAGTCCGCGCGCTTGGGATATGATTGCACCTGAAATGATTGTATCCGATGGCGACGAGATTACAGTTGGTAATAACACATTTTCTGTGATCGAGACCCCGGGTCATACATGGGGAACAGCCTCTTATACTTACGATGTTCATGATAATGATCAAACTTATCGTGCCATTACCATTGGCGGTCTTGGTCTCAATGCAATCGAAGGCGCCAGTCAGGTTGAGGCATATATAGAAAGCGTCGATCGTGTGCGTCAGATGATCGAAGCGCACGATAATCCTGTAGAGGTACACTTAACCACGCATGGATTTTCAGCGGGTTTGGACGAAAACCGCTTAAAACTCGCCGCGCGCCAAGATGGCGAGCCGAATATTTTTGTCGATTCAACCGCAATTCTTAACCAAGTCGCTGGGCTTCGCGATGGGGCGGTTAAGCGTCTGGCACTTGAAAAATTAAAGTAAACGAAAGCAAAATTTCATAGGGAGGAAACCAAAATGAAACTTAAATCTAAACTACTTGCGCTCGCGGCCACCGCTGCAATGGCAATTACAGCGCCGGCATTTGCCCAAGACTGGGCACCTGATGGGCCGCTGAAGATCCAAATCGGCTTTGGTGCTGGTGGCTCTACAGATACGATGGGCCGCGTTCTTGGTAAAGTGATTAAGGATAACACGGGTTGGAATGTTGTTGTTGAAAACAAGCCGGGTGGGGGTGGCGTTGCGATGTTCACGTCGCTGTCGCAAATGCCTGCGAATGGAACAACTGTTGGTATGGGAGTAAGTATTCCTGTGCTGGTTCAGCTTGTGCAGCGTGGTGATCAATTGCCGTTTGACCAAGATAGTTTTGATTATCTTGGCACAATCGCAAAGGCAGAGCTAGCGTTGGTCGCTGGCAAAGATGCCCCGTTTGACGATTTGGAGGGGATGATCGCCTATGCCAAGGAACAAGGGCAATTGCCAGTTGCGACAATGGCACCGCCACAGGTTTTGATGATGAAATCAACTTCCAAACAGACAGGTGCTGATTTTAATTTGGTGACAGCAGATGGCGGCGCAGAGGTGATGAAGCTGATCCTCGGCGGACAGGTTCTTGCCGGTTTTGGATCTGGTGAGCATTTCCCCTATCTTGAGTCAGGCGATATGAAGGTTATTGCTGGTGCTAATCAGGAACGCTTGACTTATGCACCTGATGTGAAAACATTTGTGGATAACGGTCTTGGCGTATTTGTTGATCCAGTGTTTTTCCTTGCGATGACCAAAGGCACGGACCCCGCCGCAGTTGCCGCAATCGCTGCTGCAATTGATGAAGCCGTCAAATCCGACGAAATTGCCGAAATCGTTCAAAATGCGGTAAAAGGTGCTCCGATCAATATGGGCCCTGAGGGCGCACATAAAATGATGACGGATGGTCTGGCGGCGGCACAGATCCTGTTCGCGGAATAAATAACAACTGCCCCGCAAGCGTGTTGACGGGGCAGTTTTCGCAAATGGTTGGAGGACGATATGGATTTAAGTGCTGATCGCGTTTCGGGCGCGTTTTTCCTGTTTTTCGGGCTAACGATGTATTTTTTTGTTATTCCCAACTTTGTTGAATCTGTTGACGAGGGTAATATTGCGCCAGCGACAATGCCTAATCTCATTTCAATGGTCCTCGCGCTTTGTGGTGCAATATTGATGTTAAAGCCCACGGATTTTGAAGTGCGAAATCCAAGTCTTATTGCAAAAACATTCCTCTACGTTGCTTTGTTGGCTGCTGGCATATATGCGATGTCGCTGTTTGGGTTTGAATATGTCGCGCCCGTTCTGGCCTTTGCCATTATGTGGTTGATTGGCGAACGTCGTCCCCATTGGTTGGTTTTAGGTGTTGTCGGAATGCCGTTGATCATTTGGTTTCTTGTCACCCATGTGCTCGGCCGCGCATTACCATAAAGGACCAAGATCATGGTAGATTTTCAAACAATTCTCGCAGGTTTCGGAGACGCTTTTTCGCTGTATAACTTGGCTTTCGTCTTATTTGGTGTGGTTTTGGGACAATTTGTTGGTGCCGTTCCGGGCATTGGCCCGATCATGGCAATGGCAATTGCGATACCATTTACCTTTGGTCTTGATCCGTTGCCTGCGATTGCCTTTCTTGTTGGCGTGAACAAAGGCGGACTGGTCGGGGGGGCGGTCCCCGCAGTTTTGATGAACACCCCAGGCACACCTGATGCAGCGGCCACCGCGATGGATGGTTATCCGTTGGCAAAGCAGGGTAAACCATTGAAAGCCACCAAAATGGCGCTGTTTTCGTCGGTGACTGGTGACACGTTCAGCGACATTGTTTTGATCACTGTCTCTGCGCCATTGGCGGTACTAGCCTTAAAAATGGGGCCCATCGAAATCGTTGCTCTAATGATCTTTGCCTTTTCTGTTCTTGCAGGTTTGATTGGCAACTCTTTGACCAAGGGGATCATTGCGGCGATGCTGGGTTTGCTGGCTGCATCAATCGGACAAGATCCCGAGAATTTCACGCCGCGCTTAATCTTTGGTTATTGGGATCTGTTTAATGGGCTCGCTTTACCTTCCGTTGCGATTGGCATGTTGGCCATTTCTGAAATTCTACATCGCATGTCCGAGGCGCACGGCAACATGCGGCCGGCCATCATCGCCAAAGAAACAGGAAACCCTGATGATCAGCGAGTCACATGGGCTGAATATTGGTCGTGCCGTTATACGATGCTGCGCGGTGCGATAATCGGCACTATTTTGGGCGCGCTTCCTGGTATCGGTTCAACCGCCGCTGCCTTTATGTCTTATGCGATGACGAAAGCATCCTCCAAAGATCCAAGCAGTTTTGGCAAAGGAAATATTCATGGGATCGCCGCATCGGAATCTGCCAACTCTGCTGTTGTTGGGTCCAATCTTATTCCGCTACTGACATTGGGCATTCCCGGCAGTGTTGGTGCGGCATTGATTATCAGTGCCTTTATGATCCACGGAATGCAGCCGGGCCCACTTTTGTTCGAAAATCAGGGGCGGTTGGTCTATGGTTTGTTTGGTGCAATGATCATGGCAAATTTCGTAAACCTTTGGGTTGGGCAACTTGGCTTGCGTCTGTGGGTCAAGGTCGTTTCTGCACCTGAATCGATCATATTTTCGTCGGCACTTTTGCTCTGTTTCGTGGGGGTTGCTATGGCGACCAGCGGCCTGTTCGGTGTTTCAATCATGCTGATTTTTGCGGTGATCGGTTACTTGATGGCCAGCTTTGGATATTCACTGGTGATTTTCATCATTGCATTTTTCCTCGGCCCACGGTTTGAAAAATCCATCGCTCAGTCCTTGGCGCTAACCAATGGCGATCTTACTCAAATTCTTAGAAGCCCTGTTGCTGTCCTGCTTTTGGTTCTTTCGGTGATTTCGGTGGTCTGGTTTTTGCGCAAAGGCGCGCAAGAAGCCTCTGATTAGGGTCATCATAAACGGGAAACACATTTCAAAGGATCGTCCAATGTCGGTAAAATGCATATTAAGCGCCTATAGTGGCGATGCTTCACGGGGCAGTGGTTTGCGCTATGCGCTCCATTTAGCCCAACAACGAAATGCTTGGATTACGGGTGTTCTTGCGCATAGCCAGAGTGATCTTGAACGCACATTAAGAGGACGTGTTCCCAAACGGTATTTGGAAACTTTTTTTGAGGCGGAGAAAGGTAAAATTCAGGATGTCTCTCAAAGATTTCATGAAATTACCAAAGAGGCAGGTCTGGAACAGCGATCTGAATTCGTCGACCTCAGCGAAGAGAACGGCATATCGTTATCGGAATTTGCACGCTCTTTCGATCTGATTGTGACTGGCACGCATTCCTATACCGTTGACGAAGAACACATGTCTGCGAACCCAGATTTGATCGCGCTGCAAAGTGGTCGTCCAGTTTTGGTCGTACCCGATGGATATCACGCGGATCGTTTGGCGGAACATGCGCTTGTCGCTTGGGACGGTAAACGCTCGTCTGCGCGTGCGATTGGTGATGCCATGTCAACATTAGAGGAAAAGGCGAAAGTAACGGTTCTGACCGTTGGAACAAAGCGGATTGCCGGTACGGATGCTCTTCTTCGAAATTTGGAACGCCATGGAATTGAGGCTAATTTTATCCTCATGTCGAAGGGGGGCACAATTGCCAAAACAATATTGTCCGTCGCCGAGGAAATTTGTGCGAAACTTGTGGTGATGGGCGCGTTCGAGCATAGCAAGTTTAGCCAAGATGTGTTTGGCGGCGTTACCACGGATGTGATCAACAAAACGGATGTCCCCGTTTTGCTTTCCCATTGAAACAGCACTAAACGGTAAGGGAAATTCTCAATGACGAAACGTCCCAATTTTTTGTTCGTTATCACCGATCAGCATCGCGCCGATTGGCTCGGTTGTATGGGGCATCCGGTTGTAAAAACACCGAATATCGATGCGATCGCGGCCAAGGGTGCTGTGTTTGAAAATTTTCACGTCGCAGCGCCAATTTGTATGCCAAACAGGGCGTCATTGATGACGGGGCGTATGCCAAGCGTACACGGATTACGCCATAATGGTCTGGCGCTGAGCGAACGGGCGAATACCTTTGTGGATGTGCTGGCGACGGCAGGATATCAAACGGCCTCGATCGGCAAGAGTCATCTTCAACCGTTTCTTGATATGCCATCAGATCGAGCAGGGGAAACGGATGGCCGCCCGATACCAGAGGCATGGAAGCCCGACCATTCTGCTTACATCGAAGAACAGCCAGTCAATTATAGTGCGGCCAATTCTTATGAATTGAAATTGCCATATTACGGTTTTCAACAGGTCGATATGGTGACGGGGCATGGTGATCGTTGTGGCGGACATTATCAGCAATGGTTTCGTGAACATTGCCCGAATTGGCAGGAACTTTGTGATCCGGTAAATGAGATCGCACATGATTATACCTGCCCGCAGGCATATCGCACGCCCATTCCAGAAGAATTTTACCCGACGACATGGATCGCGGATAAGGCGATTGAATATTTGGGGAATACAGCAAAAAAGGCCGACCCGTTCTTTGCCTTTGTATCGTTTCCCGATCCGCATCACCCATTTAATCCACCTGGAAAATATTGGGATATGTACGCGCCTGAACAGTTCCAAGTTGATCTGCCCTATGAGGCGCATCAAAACCCATCGCCGCCGATGAAATATTTAAATGATCTTTGGGAAAAGGGGCAACAAGCCCCCAACAAACAGGTCGCGTTTCGCACCGAACCGCAACACATTCGCGAGGCAATGGCGCTTAGCGCTGGTATGATTACCATGATTGACGATCAGGTTGGCCGTATTGTTGCGGCGCTGGATGAAACTGGACAGGCAGATAACACGGTGATTGTATTCACCTCTGATCATGGTGATTACCTTGGCGATTTTGGTATGCTGCTAAAGGGGGCATTGCCAATGCGTTCTGTAACCCGTGTTCCGATGATCTGGTCAGAACCAAATGCGCAGGGCGGGCATCGTTCCTCGGCTTTGGCATCGACCATCGACATTCCCGCCACAATCCTTGATCGGGCAGGCCTGCTTGCGTTTAACGGTATGCAAGGGCGTAGCTTTCGACAATGCTTATCTTCTGATGCTGAACACCGTGATGATATCTACATTGAATATAATGACAGCGGTTCACGACTTGGCTTTAATCCGCCTGCGCGCGTGCGTTCGCTGTGCAATCACGACTGGCGCTTCACGACCTATGGTGTTGAAGACTGGGGTGAGTTGTATGATTTGAAAAACGATCCAAACGAAACCTGCAACCTGTGGGATGATCCCCGCTACGCCGAACAAAAATCCATTCTTTCATTGCGTTTGATCGCACAATTAACAGCGCATATGGATGAAAGCCCACTCGCAGAACGACTTGCGTAAACGGCGAGCACGGTAACATTTTAAACAGCAAGTCGCGGTTATGCACGACTTGCTGAGACCATTACATCCGCATGCGTGGAACGTTGTTTGCATCCAGTTTCAGTTCGACCATAATTGGGCCTTTGCGGTTTTTGATGGCTTCGATCGCTGTCTCCAGTTCATAAGGCGATGTCACTTCGACAGCTTGCCCGCCAAGAGATTGGGCGACTTTGGCAAAAGAGGGCCATTGGAATTCTGTCAATGCAGGGTCCATTTGTCGATCAATCATTTGAATGTGCTCCGCACCATACGCGGAATCGTTGCAGACAATCACAATCAAATCGCAGTTGGTTCGCACCGCCGTGTTAAATTCGTTCATACCACCCATCATGAAACCGCCGTCACCTGTAAACAGAACAACAGGACGGGTAGGGGCGCCGTGGGCTGCGCCAATCGCTTGTTGCATGCCTTGCCCAATGGCCGCGAAATTATCGCTCATGTGAAAACTTTTGGGGTCTGGCACATCCACGCGACACCAGACTTCGGTAATAAAACGTCCGCCATCGGTCAACATAATGCGATCTTTTGGCAATGTTTCATTCAAACGATCCAGCGCATATTCAAAATTAATGAACCCAGGTTTGGCCTTGTTTGGGTCGCCTTTGGGGTGTGTGGCGATATTATGCGCGGGGAGCTCGGTGGAAAATCCTGTTGGTTGAATTTCGGCTTCGTCCAGCCAATAAATTATATTGTCTGCTGTTTTTGCCGCGTCAGCAATCAGGACAGCATCGGGTTGATAGAATGTTCCGATGTCTGATGGATTGTTGTTCACTTGAATGACGCGCTTGCCTTTCAGCAATTCGCCACGATCTGTCGTCAAAAAATGCATCCATGCGCCAAATACGATAACGCAATCGGCGGCACCAATGACATCATATGCCTCTGCTGTACTCAGCGTGCCAAAATACCCAATGTTATTGGGGTGGCCCGCGAATAATCCGGTGCCTTTCAATGTGGTGGCGAGTGGTGCCTCCATCCGTTCAGACAGAGCGATCAAATTTTCCTTGGCTGCAACAGCGCCTGACCCCGCAAGAATTAGGGGACGTTTAGCAGAGGCAATCATGCCAATTGCCTCTTCGTGAACCGTGCCCTCGGTAATCACACCAGCAACACTTGGTCGGGGGAATACGACCGATTGATGTTCAACTTCGGCCCACATGAAATCTGACGGGATGTTCACAACAATTGGGCGGCGTTCTTTATGTGCCCGAAAAAACGCATTCGCGACATCGCGCGCGGCTGTTTGGGGTGATTGCACCTGTTCGAAACCAGCACCCGTAGCTTTGACAACTTCGCGCTGATCAATGTTTTGTGGGTGAAACGCAGCCGTGACAGGGGTATCACCACACAAGAGGATCATGGGACGACGTGCAACCACACCTTCGCGAAGTGCTGTAAAACAATTGGTCAGGCCAGGGCCTTGTGTCACTGTTGCAACGCCGATTTTACCAGCGCTCTGCGTGTAGGCGAGCGCCATCAAAACTGACCCGCCTTCGTGGGCTGCTGGAACAAGTTTTCCCCCGCATCCGTTCACAAAGTGGTTTGCCATGAAAAGATTTGCATCACCCACCAACCCAAACATGATATCAACACCATGATCGCGCACCGCCTGTGCGATTGATTGGTGCATATATTCTTTCTTATCTGACATTGTCGTTTCCTTGGAATAATTGGAACGTCGAACACGACGTATATTTGAGTGTCTTAAATTTTTTACAGCGCAACGTGGTTACGTCGATGTATCCGTTGGTTGATTGGAGTGACCGATACGGAATGCTGTTGCGAGATGTTCGATATGTTTTGCAATAAGCGTTGTCGCCAGATCGGAATCCTTGTTGCGACATGCCTCGAGAATTTGAATATGTTCACCCATCGAGCGGTCAGTATTTTCATCAAATATCGTGAACAGATGCGTGCGTAATGCTTTGGCGCGACTGATTGTATGGTTGTAAGATTTTATGATCGAACGGTTGCCCGACGCATCAAGGATGAACTTGTGGAATTGGTCATCCGCAATCGAATAATTCTTTGGGTTTGGTTTATCCAACGCGCGTTGCATCGCATCACAAGACTCTTCTAAACTTTTGATAAGTTTATCATAATTGCGATCCATCCCCATGCGAATTGCGGCAATTTCGAGGATTGTGCGATGTTCGCACAGCTCATCAACATCACGCATGTCGGGTGTAAACACAAACGATCCGCGTTTGGGTGAAACATTTACAAGCCCCTCGATTTGCAATGCAGCGAGCGCGTCTCTTACCGGTGAGCGACTGATGCCGAGCATATCTGCAAGGCGTTGCTCGGATAATTTGGATCCCAACGACAATTCACCAGAAACAATTGCATCGCGGATTTTACCCGTCGTCACTTCCATCAACGACTTTGGCTGTTCAATTGGTTGCATATAGTGTCTCCTTGCGGCGCGAATGAGTTGGTTTATCGCCAATTCCAACTAACATGTTACATGGTTGATTGCAACTAAATGTATCACAAAGTTTTCGGCAAAAAACACCGCCAACCAGTTACAACAAACCCACAGCCTATGAGCGCCGCTTGGGCCAAATACTACGCTTTCTTAACGGGCTTATCATGCAAAGACCCACTTTTTTAGCTTGGCAATTGACATGTAGGAACGAGAGTAACTGTAATGGAATTTTAAGTGAACAGCGACGCCGGCAGTGGTTGATGTGCCGTGGGGCATGTTTGACTAGTGCTGACGATTATACAGCATTGATAGGAAACAATAGATTTGGGTTCGTCGCACAAAGCTTCGATGCGCATCTATTTGAACAATTCGCGTCAACATTCGTAATGTGTGCAACTAATTTAACAGTGTTTGAAAACGCGAGAGAGCGACAACAGGGCCGCCGCTCTCTCCAATATGCTGTTTGCTACCGCCCCCTATGGCGTAGATGGGTTAGGTTAGCCCCATTTCATCTCGCCTGTCAGAACCTTGGCGCCGATAGAAATCGCAATGTCCATGCCCAGATCGGGATAGCGTGCTTGCATCGCTGCGATCAGCTCTTCAGACGTATTGGCCTTTTCCAGTTCTTCCTCAATCGCGAGAAGATAAGCTTTGGTAAAGGTGACTGCTTCCAACCCCATGGGCGCATCCGTTGTCATATGGCCAGGGACAACAACCTTAGGTTTTCGCGCAATGATGGCGTCCAGATTGGCGATCCACGCGGCGCGTTCTTCTTTGGTTTGGGTGTCCGCGACCCAGACATGTGTGTTTGAAAAGACCATGACGCCACCAAAAACGGCTTGCAGGTCGTCGCTCCATAGATAGCGCCGGTTGGCCAAACCATCGGCTGGCACGATGTCGATTGCATACCCATCGACGTTCAAGCTGTTGCTATCGTCTGCCTGTGCAAAAACAACATCGTCAACTGTTTGTGGGCCATTTTCGCCAAGCTGCGGGCTCCATGTTTCGACCTTTTTGGCAACATTCGCTTGAATCGCAGCAACGGTTTCGCTGGCTGCAATGATCCGCACCTGTGGAAAGGCATCAACAATGGGGCGCAAGCTGAAATAGAAATCAGGATCGCTCTGACTGATGTAGATCGTGGTCAATTTTTTACCAGTGGCTTTGATAGTGTTGGACAACGCCTGACCATCGGCAAGAGTAAAGCCTCCATCAATTAGCACAGCTTCTGTTGGGCCAGAGATCAGAGTCGGCGCGCGGTAAAAACCGTTTTCGCCAGCGGGGAAGTGGGCCCAGTTCAAGCCCTGATCGTCTGCGAATGCCATGCGAAGAGGTAGAGCAGAGGTCAACGCGCCAGCGGCGGTTACTTTTAGTGCAGTTCTGCGGTTCATGTTTTTAATCCTTTTGTTCAGTTGGTTATGTTAAGTTCAGAGTAGTCAAAACCCTGTCAATTCCTGCGTAGAGGACACCTGAGTCCAAAACGCTTTGTGTGCCGTTAATTGTTGCGATTAAGGCGGGGACGCCTTGCTGTCCGAAGCGAGACATAAGTTGGCGTGCGGCGTCAGTTCTGACATCAACTGCGTGCAAAAGGTCATCATCTGCGGCAATGACCCGCGCACCTGCATCTTCCAAATCCATTTTTGTCAGAAGATCGGAAACCACAGCGGCCGAGGTCACATCCTTGCCGTCTACGTAGCGAGCGGATTGAATGGTGGCGAGCACTTCGATCACACGCGATGGCGCGATCTCTGCGGTGGAAATGACGGCGCGGGTTGCAACAGTTGAATCCAAGGATGCATCCGTGTCGCCAAGCACATTGCGGTGATACTCTTCGCTAAATACCCGACCGCTTAACTTGGCGATACGCTGATCGTTGGCCCAAGCTTGGGCGGCAAAGCCTGCCATCGGGCGTGCCTCAGAGCCAGCAAACAGCCCCGTTGGCATCGGTCGCAGGTCAATGGCAGGGTGTTTTGCAAGTTGAGTTACCGAGCGCGAGGCGCCGTAACACCAGCCGCACAGCGGATCGAATAAGTAACGTAGTGTGATGGTTTGTGTCATGTTCTGTCTCCTTGTTTGGTATATGCGCGTTTTTATTTCACATGATAAGACAAACCTTTTTGACACTGTGTTTGCCAAAGGCTAACAACCGTATATGCCAAAATCGCGTAATCTGAATCGACTGGCCTATTTTGCTGCTGTGGTGGAAACTGGCTCTTTTACAAATGCAGGCGTGCGTTTGGGGGTGACCAAGGCCGTGGTCAGCTCGCAGGTGACACAGTTGGAACAGGAATTGCAGACAACGCTGTTGGTGCGTAACACGCGCAAAGTCAGCGCGACCGAAGCAGGGCAGGCGTTTTACATCGCTTGTGCATCTATTCTGCATGAGGCCGATGATGCCTTTAACCAAATCTCGGAACGAACACAGATGCCCGCGGGCACCTTGCGAATAACGGCTCCTAACGATTACGGAATTGCCATTATAACGCCAGTTGTCGCCGCATTTCGTAGCCGATACCCTGATTGTAAGGTCGAGCTATACCTGAATGACGGGCATAGCGATCTGATGGCGGGTGATCTTGATTTGGCTATCCGTGTCGGTTGGTTGCGCGATTCAACCCTGCGCGTACGCAAAATCAGGCGTTTTCGACAAATTCTCGTAGGGGCGGCAGACCGAGTTGAACAGCTTGGACGTATCAATCATCCCACTGAATTAAGAAATGTAGATTTTATTGCAAACAAAGCACTATCTGACCCAATGAATTGGAACTTTGAAAACGACGATGCGCAATCTGTTTCTGTCAAATTGAATGGTGGCCTTTGCATCGACAGTGCCGGTGCGATTTTACAGGCCGTAAAAGACGGGGCGGGGCTCGCCATCCTTCCGGACTATTTGGTTCACGAGCAATTGCAGCGCGGCGAGTTGCTACATGTTTTGCCAGATTGGTCGCTAGCCGAGGGCGGTATCTTTGCGGTGCTTCCAGTGTCAAAGTTTCGCCCCGCCAAAGTTACTGTGTTTGTCGAAATGCTGCGCAGTGCCGAGAAAGAACGCAATTAACTTTGTGCAATAGTCGGTACTTTGGTCAACATCATGCGGTTGCGCCGTCGTCATGCGTTGGCATTTATCCAGAAAAAATGAAACACTAATCCGCTAATCTTGGCTCTGTGCGATGATCAAGGATGGCCTGTAAAATAATTGTTCATTGACATAACAATTATTTTTACGAACACTATATGGAGGAGGATGGTTATGATTCTAGATGGGCAAACAGTTGTTGTTACAGGTGCAGGAAGCGGCTTGGGTGCAGCAACCGCGCAAAGATTAGCGGCGGCCGGGGCAAAGGTTGGCTGTATTGATCTGTCACTTGACGCTGCACAAGCAACGGCCAAGGAAATTGACGGCATTGGTTTAGCGGCCGATGTTTCCGATGCTGTGGCCGTAGAAGCTGCATTTGCCCAAGTCGAAAAGACATTCGGCATTGCGCGCGTTGTGGTGTCCTGTGCTGGGATTGGAACGGCTGCGCGTATTTTACCGCGTGATGGCAGTTTAAGCATTGATTCATTCGCACAGGCGATCAAGGTCAATTTGCTTGGCACCTACACGGTGATGAATATTGCCGCGCGTGCGATGGCATCCGCAGAGCCGATTGACGCCGATGGATCACGTGGGATTATTATCAATACGTCATCCGTTGCTTACGAAGACGGGCAAATTGGACAGGCGGCGTATTCTGCGTCAAAGGGCGGTGTTGCATCTATGACATTGCCAGCTGCGCGAGAGCTAGCCCGATTTGGCATTCGTGTTATGACAATCGCACCGGGTCTTTTTGAAACCGCGATGAGCGCGGGGCTTCCCGACGATATTCGCGCTGAAATATTAAAAGCTGTTCCGTTCCCATCGCGCATGGGCAATGCCGAAGAATATGCGCAAATGGTTCAAAGCATTGTTGAAAATGCAATGTTGAATGGCTCGGTAATTCGATTGGATGGCGCAGCGCGCATGCCGATAAAATAAGGAATAACGATGTCTGAAAAAAAACCAAATTCAAACACGGATCAAGTCGATAACGTTCTGTTGGTTGAAATCGATGGCCCAGTTGCGACGCTCACAATGAACCGTCCTGCAAAGCGAAACGCGATGTGTGATGCATTGCTGGAACAGATCGACAAATTTTTTTCGTATCCGCCAGAAGGGGTGCGCGCTGTTATCCTTACGGGAACTGAGGGGCATTTTTGTTCAGGATTGGATCTGTCCGAACATGTCCAACGCGATGCAGAAGGCACGATGCGACACTCACGAAATTGGCACCGTGTGATGGATCAAATTCAACGTTCTGGATTACCTGTGATTTCTGCGATGTATGGTGCGGTCATTGGTGGGGGATTGGAATTGGCAGCTTCTACGCATGTACGTATCGCCGAGCCATCAACGATTTTTCAACTGCCCGAAGGGCGGCGCGGAATCTTTGTGGGTGGTGGCGCGACGGTGCGCATCGGGCGCATATTGGGTGCAGATCGTATGTGTGAAATGATGTTGACTGGGCGCAAGTTCAATTCGAAAGAAGGCTTCGCATTAGGATTGACGCATTATGATGTGGAAGCGGGAGAAGCATTGCCAATGGCGCGCAAGCTGGCGCAGAAAATTGCTAAAAATGCGAGTCTTTCAAATTACATGATGATTCAGGCAATCAGTCGTATTTCAGACATGTCGCAAGCCGATGGTTTGTTTACCGAAAGCCTTGCCGCAGCGGTATCGCAAACCAGCGCAGATGCCGAAGAAGGATTGAAAGCGTTTCTTGAAAAACGAACACCCGTTTTTCGTTAACACATAGAATTAAGAAACCGTCAGTTAAATTTCAGGGAGGAAACGAAATGACCAAATTGACACGACGTACAGCAATGACCGCACTTGGGGCCGCGTTGGCTGCACCTGCATTTGTTTCACGCGCAAACGCAGCAGAAGTAACGCTTCGATTGCATCATTTTTTGCCACCAGTGGCACCAATGCATTCGAAGTTTTTTGAAGTTTGGGCTGGGGAAATTGCAGAGGCATCAAATGGTGCGATCGATGTTCAGATTTTTCCAGCGATGCAGCTTGGTGGCAAGCCACCGCAACTAGCCGACCAAGTGCGCCAGGGTATTTGTGATATCGCTTGGACGTTGCCTGTTTACACACCGGGTCGTTTTTTGGTTGCTGAAACTATGTCAAACCCATTCATGACAACAAACGCAGAAAAATCGTCTGTGGCGTTACATCAGCTAATGGATGAATTTGGCCAAAATGATTACCCAGGTGTGAAGCCACTCGCTTTTCATACTCATGATGGTGGTAAGTTGCACACGCGCGATGCGCCCGTGCTAAGCCAGTCAGATTTACAGGGGCTCAAGCTTCGCGCACCAAATCAAGCCACAGGGGACATGTTAACAGCTCTGGGTGCCGAGGTTGTATTTTTCCCCGTGACCGATATGGTGGTTGGCCTTTCGAACGGTGTGATTGATGGGTGTTGTTTACCCTACGAAGTGGTGCCAGCGTTCAAATTGCAAGAATTAACATCCTTCAGCGCCGCACCTGCGCCCGCTGCGCGCGGCCTATATGGCAATACATTCTCATTGTTGATGAACGAAGCGAAATACAACGAAATGTCGGATGATCTGCGCGGAGTGATTGATGCCGCGTCGGGTGCTGCATTGTCACAACGCATTGGTAAACAATTCGATGCGTTCGAAGCGTTTGGTAAATCAATGGTCGAAAAACAAGGCAATGAAATCGTGGAGATCCCCGCAGAGGAAATTGCCAGATGGCGCGAAGCAGCCGACCCGATCCACGCTGCGTGGATTGAAAAACTGAATGACGCAGGCCATGATGGGGCCGCGATCATGGCGCGCGCCAACGAACTGCTTGACGCGGGTTAATCGATGCGCAGCAGCACAAACAATAAGCAGATACATTGGGAAAAATCCCCAATGTATCGCTTACTACACCGTGTTTGTCTTGGAATGGCGGGGTTGGGTGGAATCATCATTTTCGCGGCTGCGTTTTTCGTGACCCTATCGGTTGTTATGAGCAATCTTGGATTCGGCGGCATTCGTGGTGAATTCGAATTGGTGGAACTTGCTTGTGCGACGTGTGCATCGCTGTTCCTGCCATTGTGTCAATTGAATCGCGGCCATGTAATGGTTGATGTTTTCACGGGTTGGATACCCCCAGCGACGTCTGAACGAATAGATGGATTGTGGATGCTCATTTTCGCAATTGGTTGGGCATTTTTGTTTTGGCGTTTATGTATTGGACTGGATGAAATCCATACCTATGGCGACAAGACAATGTTGCTTCAGGCACCCGTCTGGTGGGTTTACATTCCGGCAGTGATTGGAACGGGGCTATCTGCAGTTGTCGCCGCTTGTATGGGGATGTTCATTGTCCTTCCCAAAGTTTTCCGTGCGGAGTTAAATTAATGGATCCCTTCACACTTGCGGTCTTGTTGGTGATCGCTTTGTTCATCTTAATTTTTATGCGTGTTCCGATTGCGCTGGCGATGGGTTTGGTGGGCGCATTTGGTTATGTACAGCTTAGTTCATTTTCCAGTCTTAAGGCATATTTATCAACGGCTTGGGTTGATAAATTCATGTCGTACGATCTCGCTGTTGTCCCACTGTTTATTTTGATGGGTCATCTGGCAACACATTCAGGAATTTCCGCGTCTATCTTTGGTGCCGCACGGGCATGGATCGGGCATCTTCGCGGCGGTTTGGCAATGGCCTCTGTTGCTGGGTGTGCATTGTTTGGTTCAATATCTGGATCGTCGTTGGCAACCGCATCAACCATGGCGCGCGTGGCGTTGCCCGAAATGAAAAAACATGGATTTTCGGGGGCATTGTCATCGGGTTCGTTGGCTGCTGGTGGCACGCTTGGAATTCTCATTCCACCATCGGTTGTTTTAATTATTTACGCCCTATTGACGGAACAAAACATTGTAAAATTGTTCCTTGCGGCGACGATCCCCGGTATTTTGGCCGTTATCGGTTTTATGATCGCAATATCAATTTATGTGCGATTATATCCCGAAGAAGGTCCAACCAGCCAAAAAGCCAGTTTCGCAGAACGGATACGATCACTGGGCGATATTTGGCATGTTGTTGTTATTTTTGTCGTTGTTTTAGGCGGCATTTATGGTGGCTTTTTCACCCCATCCCAAGGTGCCGCTGTTGGGGTGGTTTTAACCTTGATTATGGGTGTTATTAAAGGTGGCTTAACAGTCAACACAGTAATGAGTAGCCTTATTGATACTGCGGGTTCCACCGCGATGATATTTGCGATTGTGTTTGGTGCGGACATATTCAACGTAGCGCTTGCGCTGAGCCGAATGCCGATGGAGACGGCCGCATTTATTAGCGGCTCTGGTATTTCCCCAATGGCGGTTATGATCGCCATCATCGTGTTTTATCTGGTGATGGGGTGTTTGATGGACAGCCTGTCAATGATCTTGTTAACCGTGCCTGTGTTTTTCCCAACGATTATGGCGCTTGATTTTGGGTTGCAGCCGGAACAACAGGCCATGTGGTTTGGTATCATTTCTTTGGTGGTGGTTGAGCTTGGGTTAATAACGCCACCGGTTGGGATGAATTTATTCGTGATATCCGCGATGGCACCTGAAATACGCATGACCGAAATTTTTCGTGGCACCATACCATTTATCGCAGCAGAATTTACACGCATCGTAATTCTCGTGTCTTTTCCAGTGCTGAGCTTTTGGTTGGTTGACCTCATCGCAAATTAGAAAGATTTAAAATGACAAAACAACATTCAAATTCTGTGGTGAAGATAAAATCAATGAACGAGTCTGATGCGCTTTTGCGCCAATTTGTCGGCTATCGGATGAAACGCATTTATATGTTGATACAAGAAGATATGACGCGGGTTCTGGAACCATTTGGTTTGCGTATCGGCACGTTTTCTGCGCTCGCAGTGCTGATGGATAGCCCAGGTATTTCGCAAACACAGCTATCGCGTATTTTGAACATCAAACGCTCGGGTGTTGTGGTCGTCGTCGACGAATTGGAAAACGTTGGGGCGTTGGAACGACGACCTGTAGCGAATGATCGGCGTGTGTATGCATTACATGTTACTTCGGCGGGGATAACGCTTTGGGAAAGAGCAGAACGCGCCGTCCAAGGCCATGAAACGGCAATGTTTTCTGAACTGGATACAGACGATATTGAGCAGCTTCAAATGTTGCTTGGTCGCGCGATAAAAAGTGTGTCTGGCAGGGGCGAAAGCGACAAAAAATGACGAATTTGACGACTGATCTTAATTTGGTTTCGCATTCGGTTGATTGTAACCGTGGCAACGATGCGATATTTCTCCGGTCTAATATCCCACTTGACCCGATTGTATTGCGCAGTGCTGATTGGTTGCACCACTGGGCGCTAAAAACGCCCACGCGTGTTTTTCTAGCAGAACGTTCGGGGGCAGGTTGGCGCGAAGTAACCTATCGCGAAGCATTGGAACAAATCCGTGAAATTGCGACTGCACTTGTTGGGCGTGGCTTGAACCAAGATACGCCAATTGCGATTATGTCGGGCAATTCCATCGATCATGCGTTGCTTTCGTTTGGGGCACAATATGCTGGTATCCCCAGTGTCCCATTGGCTGAACAATATTCATTGATCCCTGATGCACATGGGCGTTTGATCTATGTGTTGGACAAGGTAAAACCAGCAATGGCATTTGTTGATGATGCCGCGCGATATGGGGCCGCATTGTCATTGCCCCAGTTTGATAAAATCGAAATAGTCGCATCTAACACCAAAGGTGCGCCACGCAAGGTCACTGAATTTTCCGCCTTGTTACAAGGGGACAGTGGAGTGAATGCAGACACTGTTCTGTCTGGTGTTGGTCCTGATACGGTTGCTAAAATATTATTTACGTCGGGATCGTCTTCTGATCCCAAGGGCGTTTTGACAACACAACGGATGATGTGTGCTAATCAGGCACAAATGGCATCAGTGCTTCCATTTCTGAAAGATACGCCGCCACGCATTTGTGATTGGTTGCCGTGGAACCATGTTTTTGGCGGGTCGCATAATGTGAATATGATGCTGGCCAATGGCGGAACATTGGTCATTGATAACGGAAAACCAACACCAGCACTTTTTTCACAAACCATCCGAAATGTAATTGAACGTCCGGGGACATTGTCATTCAACGTACCGATCGGGTTTTCGATGTTGGTCGAAGAAATGAAAACCAATGCCGATTTGCGCAACGCGTATTTTGGTGACCTTGATATGATTTTTTATGCGGGCGCATCTCTGCCACAGGAAATTTGGACCCAGCTGGAAGTTATGGCAATGGATGTACGCGGGCGATTACCGTTGATGAATTCCAGTTGGGGCATGACCGAAACGGCGCCTTCCACATTGATGGTACATGAGCCCATCGGACGATCAGGAGTTGTTGGCGTGCCATTACCGGGCACAGAAATAAAACTGATCCCTGATGATGATATGCGTTGTGAAGTCCGTGTGAAGGGGCACAATATAATGCCTGGATATTACAATGATCTGCAAAAGACCAAAGAAGCATTTGATCAAGATGGATATTTGATCACGGGTGACGCGATGCGTTTTTTGAATGAAAATGATCCTGATCGCGGATTGGTATTTGATGGCCGTGTTTCCGAAGATTTCAAGCTGTTGACCGGAACATGGGTTCAGGCGGGTAAATTGCGGTTAGAGGCCTTGGATGCCTTGCGCGAACTGGCTGCGGACGTGGTTGTATGTGGGCAGGATCGTAGCGATGTTGGCTTGTTTATTTTTCCGCGTTCCAAGAGTTTGAGTGACCAAAACGTCAAACAGGGCGCCGTCGTGGACCCAAGCATTTATAGAGCTTGCGAAAATGTGTTGGCCGAAATGGCCAAAACCGCTACGGGGTCCGCCAAACGGATCAGTCGCGCCATTATTTTGGCCGAACCGCCGTCTTTGAAAGATAGCGAAATTACGGACAAAGGATCACTGAATACACGTAAAATTCTGACCCGTCGCGCTGCATTTGTTGATCGGCTTTATGATCATAACGACCCAGCGGTCATTCGCGTTTAAGGAGCATTCAAATGGTTGATTTTTCAAAAGTTCGCGCCATCGATTTTCACACCCATGCAGAAGAGGCATGTGGTTGTCACGACGATGATGGCTATGATGATTTGCAACGCACGATGGCAAATTATTTTGGCGCTCCGTGGGAACATCCCCCGACGATTGACGAAACGGCGGCGCATTATCGCGAGAAAAACATTGCTGCCGTAATCTTTCCTGTCGATGCGGAACGCGAGACGGGTTATCGGCGTTACAACAATTACGAAGTGGCGGATGCTTGTGCGAAAAATTCAGATATCCTGATCCCGTTTGCGTCTATTGATCCTGCCAAAGGAAAAATGGGCGCACGCGAAGCGCGTGATTTGGTTGAAAACCATGGGGTCCAAGGTTTTAAGTTCCACCCAACAATGCAAGGTTTCTATCCCAACGATCGATCCGCCTATGTGCTATACGAGGCAATTGCAGAATCTGGCAAACCGGCATTGTTTCACACGGGTCAAACAGGGGTTGGTTCTGGCATGCCTGGTGGTAACGGGATGCGGCTGAAATATTCCAACCCGATGTTTATGGATGACATCGCTGTCGATTTTCCTGATATGCCCATCATCCTTGCGCATCCTTCATTCCCTTGGCAAGAAGAAGCACTGTCCGTGGCCACACATAAGCCGAATGTTTACATTGATCTGTCAGGCTGGTCGCCGAAATATTTTCCGCCAATTTTGATCCGTTACGCTAACAGTTTGCTTAAGAAAAAAATGCTGTTCGGGTCTGATTGGCCGATGATTGCACCTGAAAAGTGGTTGGATGCATTCGATCGTGCGGAGTTCAAAGACGAAGTACGCCCATTGATCCTAAAGGAAAATGCAATGCGTTTGTTGGGGGTGACGGGGTGATCCCGTTTACGGCACCATCCGAGGATATTCTGTTTTCACTGCGCGAAGTTGCGGATGCGAACAGCATCACCGATTGGGATGATGATCTTGCAAGCGATATAATTCAAGCATTTGCGAGTTTTGCGCAAGACGTCATCGCACCGCTTGATGAGATTGGTGATCGCGATGGGTGTCGGCTTGAAGATGGGTGCGTGCGCATGCCAGGTGGATTTACACAAGCGTATTCACAAATGGCTGAAATGGGGTGGCAAGGGTTAACGGCACCCCAACAATTTGGTGGAATGGCGCAAAATACATTGATTGACGCGGCTGTTTCGGAAATCTTTTCTGGCGCGAACCATGCCATGCAAATGTTGTGCAATCTGGTGCCAGGCGCCATCACAACATTATTGCGATACGGAAGTCGAGAACAACAACGCGAATGGATTCCCAAGCTCGCATCTGGTGAAGCACTATCAACCATGTGCCTCACCGAGGCGGGTGCAGGATCAGATTTATCGCAGATCCGCACCAAGGCGGTTATGGATAATGATGGTTGGCGCATTCACGGAGAAAAGATTTTCATATCAGGTGGCGACCAAGATATGTCCGATGACATATTGCACTTGATCCTCGCGCGCACGCAAAATGATCCAGGCACGATCAACGGCTTGTCATTGTTTATAGCAAGCAAAAAGGCATCAAAATCCAACATTCAGATCACGCGCATCGAAGAGAAAATGGGATTGCACGCGTCGCCCACATGCCAAATGTCGTTTGATGGAACATCTGCGGAATTGATTGGCGAACAGGGGCAGGGGCTTCGGGCGATGTTCACCATGATGAATCATGCCCGTCTTGATGTCGCTCTTCAGGGTGTGGCTCATGCAAGTCGCGCTTTCAAAATCGCGCATAGCTATGCGATGGAACGCAAGCAGGGGCGCAATCCTGATGGTGGTGATGCCAGATTGGCGGATCATGCCGATGTGAAACGCATGTTGAATGAACAACGCGCATTGATGATGGG
The DNA here is from genome assembly GCF_014652655.1 of Paramylibacter ulvae. Lineage (GTDB taxonomy): Bacteria > Pseudomonadota > Alphaproteobacteria > Rhodobacterales > Rhodobacteraceae > Amylibacter > Amylibacter ulvae. The sequence continues at coordinate 568,621 of NZ_BMZF01000001.1, read as the reverse complement.
GGCACGCGCGATGGCTCATGCTGCGTTGGTCAAATCGCAAAATGAAAACAACGCGGTACTTGTTGATTTTCTAACACCCATTTGCAAAGTTTTTTGTACACAAGCCGGTATTCGCGCCGCAGACTTGGGGATACAAATTTTGGGTGGTTATGGATATCTTAATGAATACCGGATCAACCAGACATGGCGAGATGCACGTATTACTGCGATCTACGAAGGTGCGAATGGTATTCATGAACTTTCGACGGTCACGCGTGGTGTTCTTCATCATGACGGCGTTGGTGCTGATGCGTTTTATGGGTTCATTGGTGAAATAACAGACCACCCAGCGGTTCTGGCACTTCGTGAACTCTGGTGTAAACAACGTGTGCGGGTTGAAAACGCGGCAAACCCATCTGAATTTGCACATGAATTTGCTCAGCTTAGCGGTGAATTATTTTACCGTGCAGTGTGGGTGAAAATTGCGCGCAAAAAAGACGAAGTTCAATTTGATGCCCTGTTAAAATTCGTTTTGAGCCAACCGTTACCTCTATCTTTGGATTTGGATAACTGATTGCGTTGGAATTGCGCCGCGACGTTCGATAATTGCCACAAGGCAACTACCGTTTCCAAGTTTGATGAAAACTAAACCGACATGCCACCATCAACCATCAACAGATGCCCCGTGGTGAACCCCGATTGTGCAGACGCAAGATAGAGCATCGACGCTGCAATCTCTTCTGCCGTGCCATGTCGGCCAAGCGGTATCATTTCATTAAAAAACGCAGTGCCGTCGCGCCCAATTTCCGCGCCAAGCCCATCTTCGACCCTTTGTTGAAAGTCATTTGTGATTGGGCCAGGTGCGATTGCATTAACGCGAATGCCACGTGGAGCAAGATCCTTGGCAAGCACTCGCATCAAACCAGTCAGCGCATGTTTCGCTGTGATATAACCATAAACCCCAGGATCACCGCGCGTGGCCGCCACACTGGAAGTGATGACAATACTACCCCCGTTTTTTATATGGGGAACTGAATATTTTGATATCAGAAAAGCACCACGAACATGCACGGCCATCACCTCGTCAAATGTTTCGGTGGGATAATCTTCGATCGCGGCCACGGTGCCAAAATTACCAGCGTTGGACAACACCACATCAATTTTTCCAAAATGCGCTACGGTTTGTGCGATGACCTGTTTGACTTGTTCCTCGTTTGATACGTCGGCGCTTAGGCACAATATATCGGAACAATTTTCACCAAACGTTTCATGTGCCAACGTCCGCAGCGTGTCGAGGTCAAGGTCAATCAATGCCAATCGGGCACCGTGTTTGTGCAACAAGCGCGCCGCACTCATCCCCAGTGAACCAGCGCCACCAGTCACGACGCAAACTTTTCCATCTAGATTGAACATAGCGTTTACCATCAAATCGGATAATGTGGTTGGCCATCTTGGATCGTGATCCAACGCAGCGTCGTGAACTCTTCGATTGCTGCCATGCCGCCAAAGCGGCCGTAACCAGAATCCTTTACGCCGCCAAATGGCATTTGTGCCTCGTCATGAACCGTAGGTCCATTAATATGGCAAATTCCGCTTTCGATCCGTTTTGCGACATTCATCGCCTGTACTGTATCACGTCCAAACACACTCGCGGATAAGCCGTATTCAGTATCATTCGCAACGCGTACCGCTTCGTCAATGCTACCAACGCGCACGACAGATGCTGTGGGGCCAAAGCTTTCTTCGGCATAAACGCGCATAGAAGGGGTGACATGATCGAGTAAAGTTGCCTCCATCAAGACCCCGTCGGCGTGCCCACCCGCGACAATGCTTGCACCTTTGTCTTGTGCATCACGTACCAAGGACATGATCCGCGTGACTGCACTCGCATCAACAACGCAACCAAGTTCCGTGTTGCCTTGGCGCGGGTCACCAACCTTAAGGCCACGGACCTTGGCCGCTAGTTTTTCAACAAAGACATCGGCGATATCTTGGTGAACGATAAGGCGCTCTGTCGACATGCAAATTTGGCCCTGGTTCATATAGGCACCAAACGCTGCGGCAGCGACTGCGGCATCAAGATCAGCGTCTGCGAGGACGATCATCGGTGCCTTGCCACCCAGTTCAAGCAAGGCAGGTTTCAGATTTTCTGCGGCAAGTTTTGCAATGATGCGCCCAACACGCGTTGACCCCGTGAAATTGATCCGGCGCACGGCGGAATGTTCAATGAGGGTTTCAACGATTTTATTAGCGTCTTCGGGTGCGTTAGACAGAACATTGAGCACACCATTGGGTAAACCTGCTGCTTGTATGGCTTCAACGATCAAAGCATGGGTGCGTGGTGACAATTCAGAGGATTTTAACACAACTGTATTCCCACAGGCCAACGGCATTGCGATTGATCGGACCCCTAAAATTACGGGCGCATTCCACGGCGCGATAGAAAGCACAACACCGGCGGGTTGGCGGATCGCCATGGCCATGGAACCCGGGCGGTTTGATGGGATGATTTCACCCTTGATCATGGTTGTCATAGACGCGGCTTCGCGTAACATTCCAGCAGAGAGCATCACGTTAAAACCGGCCCAAGCCGCCGTAGCGCCCAATTCATCGGCCATCGCTTTTGCAATGTCATCACCGCGCGCTTCTAAGTTATCGGCAGCGGCGAGCAATAAGCGCCGCCGTTCAGTGGGAGCAATATGTGACCATTCTTGAAATGCACGAGCGGCGGCGTCGGCGGCACGTTTGGCGTCTTCGACGGATGCCGCCGCAGCCTCGGTGGCAACATCACCCGTCAAGGGGTTGTTGCGGGTAAATGTTTTCCCATCGATGGCCGCCACTTTTTCGCCGTCAATCAAAAGATCTAACACATTCATGTTCTTCTCCATTTATTTGTCTCCACCCAAAAATGCTTGTCTTACAGCGGCATCGTTTATTAATTCTTGGGAACTACCCGAGCCAGTGATACGCCCCGCTTCCAATAGATAGCCACGATCCGCGTGGCGCAGGCTAATTTTTACGTTTTGCTCTACAATCAAAAGCCCCACGCCCGTTTCACGCACACGATCCAAGGCTTTGAACATGTCGCCCACGATAATTGGGGCGAGCCCTAGGCTCGGTTCGTCTAGCAATAGGAATTCAGGCTTGGCCATCATTGCGCGTCCGACCTCGACCATGCGTTGTTCACCGCCCGACATGGTTTGTACGAATTGGTTTTGCCGTTCTTTCAGTCGGGGGAAAATGTCAAAAACCTGTTCGAGAGTCTCATCTTCAAATGCGCGTGCTCGTGCAGGGGTTGCGCCAAGACGTAAATTTTCCTCGACGGTCATTTGCCCAACAACGCCGCGCCCTTCGGGCACAAAGGCGATGCCTTTGTCTGGGATTTGATGCGCAGGTATGCCATTAAAAATCTGGCCATCAATCGCAACAGTTCCAGTCGCGATGGGAACCATGCCGGCAACCGCTTTCAGCATGGTGGATTTGCCCGCGCCATTTGCGCCTAAAACAACGACAATCTCTCCTTTGGCAAGGGTGATATTCACCGTATCAACCGCCAAATGTTTTCCATAAAATACCGTGATGTCATTCAATTCAAGCATGATCGTCCCCCAAATATGCTTTGATCACGCTGGCTTCTTGTAACACTTTGGAACACGCGCCCTGAGCGATTATTTCGCCCGCGCTCATAACGATACATCGCGAACATAATGCGCGCACCGCTTCCATAATATGTTCAACCAGCAGGATGGTCATACCCTGATCTTGTAAATGTCGCACAAGGTCGATACCAATTTGTAATTCTGATGGGTTTAACCCCGCAAGCCATTCATCCAACAATAATAAATCTGGATCGGACGCCAAGGCGCGTGCCATTTCCAACCGCTTTTGATCAATATAGGTCAGGTCACCCACTTTTTCCTGACCACGCCCCGCCAATCCAACAAAGGCAAGTTTGTCCTCTGCCATTTCACGTGCTGTGCGGCCCCAATGACGCTGTTTGCCAAAAGCGAGTGCGAGCATTACGTTTTCTGAAACGTTCAACGTTGGCAATGGACGGACAAGTTGGAAAGTGCGCGCAACGCCATGTCGGGCCACTTTGTGTGGTTTCATTTTGGTGATGTCTGTGCCGTTGATACGGACAATTCCACCATCACAGGCGAGCGCACCAGAGATCATGTTCATCACTGTGGTCTTCCCAGACCCGTTTGGGCCGAGTAGCCCCACAACTTCGCCTGGTTCAAGGTTGAAAGATACATCATTGACAGCAACAAGCCCACCAAATCGCTTGTTAAGGTTTGCTATTTCAAGTTTGGCGCTCATAGTTTTGATCCTTTTCGAAGGCTGTCGAATTTTGCCAATACGCCGTTTGGCATTACAAAAACGATAAGAATGAACATCAATCCAAGGATGATCGAGAAATGGTCGGGAAAGGTGCCTGACAGCCACTCAAAAAGCAGAAATAAGGGTATCGCACCAACAAGAGGGCCCCACAACCGCATTGCACCACCCAAAAGAGCCATGATGAGCGTCATAAAGCTAACCGTCGGATTAAACACGATTGATGGTTCAATATATGTCCAGCGCGGTGCCTGTATCGCCCCGACCAACGTGATGATCGTAGACGAAATGACAAAGAGCAAAAGCTTGATACGTGTGACATCGACACCTGAATGTGCCGCGACGGTTTCATCATCGCCCAACGCTTTGAGCGCGAGCCCGATACGTGAACGCCCAATTGACCAGGAAATTAAAAACGTAACAGCTGCCAAGGCGAGTAGTTGCCAGTAAATGTGACGTCCTTCGAAAGGCAAAAACACATATCGCCCCATGGTGTATGTTACGTTGACCTCCCACCAGCTTACGGTTTGGCGAACCAATTCCGCTAAGCCAAAGGTGAATATAACAAAGTAGACCCCCGCAAGACGAAGCGTCGAAAGTCCAACAACCAAAGCCATCGTAATGCCAATCCCAGCCGCGCACAAAAGCACCAAAGGGTAGGGCATAATGTCATTGAGAACCGCAACCGTGTACGCGCCCACGCCGAAAAATGCCACGGTTGCGAGTGACACGTAGCGCGTTGGGCCAGAAAATAGCGCCCAAGCCGTAGCAAGCGTGACGTAACCTGTCATCCCAAGCAAAACGCCCGTCCAGTAATCAGATATGAATACTGGTGCTGTTGCCAGCAATGCCAAGACGCCACCCGCCAAAATAAATGCATAAGAGGTTTTCATTTTTAAACCTTTCCAAACAATCCGTTAGGGCGCACCAAGAGGAGCAACAAAAACACGCTATAGACCGCTGCTAGCGTCAAGCCTGGATCCACATAGGCGGCAACAAATGTTTCAACCAACCCCAAGAGCAATCCCGCAGCAATCGCCCCTGGGATGCTTCCTTTGCCGCCAAGGATGACCACGATCAGTGCTTTCATGGTGAATACAACACCGGCCGTTGCGGTGAATGTTTGAAACATTGAAACAACAACACCACCCGTTGCCGCCATTGCTCCGCCAATGGCAAAGGCTGTTCGCGCGGTGCGATCAGTGTCGATGCCAAATAATGGTGCAGATTGGGGGGACAGTGAAACAGCCCGCAAAATCATGCCCCAGCGTGTGCGATATAAAATGAACACCAAGACTGCGCCAATTGCGAGGCTTAACACCAATGCAAGCAAACGATTGCCAGCGACGACTGTGCCAAGCATTTTAACCGGAGTGTTTAGAAAGCTATAGCTGTTATAGCCGCCGCCAAACATAATCAACAAAATCCCTTGGATGACGAACAAAACGCCAAAGGTTAAAAGAATGCTGTCAACTTCTAATGCACCTTCGTCGGCGGCACGTGAAACCAGTGGTTTCATCATTACTTGATAAATACCAAGGTTGATTGCGTAGCTCGCTGGGACGATGATCAAAAGTGCTGCAATTGGGCTGATCCCGAGTGCGGTAAATAAAACATGTGTGGCAAAACAGGCAGCGATAATCATGTCCCCAAAACTTAGGTTCATGATCCGCGCGATCCCGTACTGCATCGTTAACCCCATTGCGACAAGCGCGTAAGTGCCACCGAGCACAAGCCCATTAATGACGTGTTCAAGCATAGATTATCCAATTGTTACGAAAGGGAAGGTGGCGAGTTGATCCGCCACCTTCTGCAAGGTTTAACGAAGACCGGAATTTATTCCCAGTCGGGCTTGGGCAGTTTCACCGCAGCAGTGCCAGAACCACCAGCAGGTGAAACAGCGACGAACTGACCGTTTTGCCATTGGCCGACCCAATTGATCGCGCGCAACTGATTGTCTTCTAAACGGGTTTCATCGCCCAAGACCGTTGCAAATGTGCCTGTGGATAGCTCCTTGGCCACCGCTGCTTTATCCAGACCCACACGTTCAATCGCTTGGCCAAGCATTTGCAATGAAGCATAGATCAAGACAGAGCCCCAATAATCTGGTGCGCGTCCAACGATTTCCGTGTGTTTTTCACGATATGCGGTGTTCAACTCGTTGTTTGGATCAATTCCTCCAAGGCTCATCACACCGTCAACCGAACTGCCTGCAATTCCTGGATAAACGGGGAATCCTGCACCCACACCAAGGTATTGAACGGGCGGATTAAAGCTCGCGATCTTTGATTGTTTTGTTAACGCGAAAGTATGTGGAGGATAGGTAAAGGCCACAAATGTATCTGCTTGTGAGTTTGATGCTTCGCTTACAATGGTGGCGAAATCAGATGTTTGTGGTGGGAATGTTTTATCATAAGCGATTTCAAAACCGGCGGCTTTAAAACTCGGCCGCGCTGCTTTTACAAGGTCGATACCAAAGCCGTCCGCAACCGAAACCATCGCAATCTTGTTATTAATACGACCAGCATCACGTTCTGCGACAAGGATTTTGGTAAATGCTGAAACGTAATCGGCGCTGCCACCCATGAACCAGAAGCTAGTATCCCAACGCTTTACAAAATCAGGTGCCTTGTCGGTTACCGCAGCCCCCGCAAGATGTGGATAGCCAAATTTTGCCATTAATGGTGCCACGGCCAGATTAAACCCAGTTCCCCATGGTGGGAGGATAAAATCAACTTTGTCTTGTGTTGCAAGACGTTCGACCGCGCGTACGACTTCTTCTGCTGAGGATCGGTCATCATACGCAATAGCTTCGATCGGAAGTCGGCTACCATCGGGTAGTTTAAGTCCACCTGCCTGATTTACCTCTTTGATCCACAATTCGTAATTGGGCGTAACTGTCATATCCGCGCCACCCGCATTGGGGCCCGATTTAGATATGGCATAACCAATCGATATCTTGTCGCGATCTTGTGCGCTGACGCTTGTCACGCTGGCCGCGATGGCAAGCGATGTAACCGCATAGGTCGTGAAATGACGCGCTACGGATGCAGCGCATGAAAATGCGTTCTTCATAATATTCCTCCCAAATGGTCATTCGGATAACGGTTAAAGTGACCGCTGTTCTCGAAATCGTGTCTCTCCCAGCACGATATGGGATAAAGCCTATGCGTTTTAGTTTGTCTCGATAATAGACTTATTGAGGGAATAATGGTACATTTGACGGAATATTTGCCGCCAATCAGAGGTGTTATCCGTTTTGGAACGTCAAACCATTCAAGCCGAGCGTATTAAAAGCGCGTTGACCAATACTGAATTCTCCACCACTGGTCAGCGCGCTGTGTTTGTATTGCTCGTCTCTGGGCGTGGGGAATTTATCTCTCAAGAGATTGCAAGAGATGTGATTGGCCCTTGTTTGATTTGGGCACCTACTGGTTGGTCGACGCGCATTTCTTTGGCGGCAGGGACGCGGGGTTTCTTGATCCGAACACCAGAACATGTTCTTGGGCGCGCATTACCGACAGATTTGATTTCCGCCCATGTGCGGCAAGTTGTTAATCGTCGCATCTTTTTATCGGATATTCCCAAACCAACGATCCATTCGTTTGAAAATTTGTTCGACAAAATTGAATCCGAAACACATGAAATGGCAGCGGGTGTCGACACTGTTCTGTTGCATTGTCTGTCTTTACTGTTGATTGAAATTTGGCGTATCGCGGCACCACCGTTACATACAAGCGAACCTCAACCCCATCATATCTCGGATAATTTTTTGAATTTGGTGGAACTTCACTTGTTAAATCATTGGACTGTAAAGGAATATTCCTCTCGTATTGGTGTGTCGCGCGATCGTCTAAATGACGCGGTGCAGCGTGCTATCGGAATTCCTCCGCATCAACACATTCAGCGACGTTTGATGGAAGAAGCCAAAGCGTTGTTAGTGACGACGAATCTTCAAGTTGCGGAAATTGGGTATAAGCTCGGCTTTACGGATGCCGCATATTTCACACGCTTTTTTCGGCGACACGAGAAACTTGCCCCGAAACAGTTCCGGCAAACCTTTACGCCTATTTGGCGTTCAAGGTCCGAAGAAATTTCGTTTTCAGATTGGCCGTGATTTTCAAGGCTGCGCGGCCATTCTTGTGGAACGATCAATGCTCTGCGACCCAATATTCTGCTACTTCGGGTTGGAAATTGGTCTTTTCATCATGAAGCGCCGGTTTCACCATCCGCGTTAACAAGCAATATCAGGGGGATATTTCCCGTGCTGATATGTGGTTGTTCGTTATTCGAGAATATTCGCAAAGCTTAACCCGATGCGGGGGTAATCGCTTCCTTGCAAATTTAAGTGATAGAGTTAACATGAACCTCTTGGGAGGATATCATAATGAAAATACTTAACTCACTTTTGACGAGCGCTGCTGTGGCGCTGTCGTTCTCGTTGGCAGGTGCTGCGACAGCACAAGATTGTCCGCGCGGAGATTTGGATAAACGATACTGTGATTTGGATGGCGATCTTGTTGCGGATACGCCAACTGATCCTGCGGATCAGGTTGATCCAGACACGCTCATCTTTGCCTACACCCCAGTAGAAGACCCCGCCGTTTACAAAGCTGCATGGTCTGATTTCTTAACGCATTTGGAAAATGAAACGGGAAAACCGGTGGTGTTTTTCCCAGTGCAAAGTAACGCTGCTCAGATCGAAGCAATGCGATCTGGCCGCCTACATATTGCGGGTTTCAACACGGGTTCAAATCCGCTTGCTGTTAATTGTGCGGGTTTCAATCCGTTTACCATCATGGCATCAAAAGACGGTAATTTTGGGTACGAAATGGAAATCATTACTTATCCAGGTTCTGGCATTGAAAAAGTCGAAGACCTTAAGGGGAAGCAGTTGGCATTCACCTCTCCGACGTCAAATTCGGGCTTCAAAGCGCCAAGCGCCATCTTGAAGGGCGATTTCGATTTGCTTCCTGATCGCGATTTTGAACCAGTGTATTCTGGCAAACATGACAATTCCATTCTTGGCGTTGCAAACAAAGATTACATGGCTGCCTCTATCGCGAATTCGGTCAAAGCACGGATGATCAGCCGTGATGTGATCAAACCAGAACAAGTTGTGACAATTTACAAATCACAGACATTTCCGACCACCGGATTTGGAACGGCGCATAACTTGACCCAAGATTTAAAAGATAAGATCCGCAATGCGTTCTTGAATTTTGAATGGGATGGGACGTCTCTTCAGGCCGAGTTTGAAAAATCAAACGAAGGTCAATTCCTTGAGATGACGTATCAGGAATTCTGGGAAGTGATCCGGAAAATTGATACCGCAAACGGTGTGAGTTACGCCTGCGAATAAGCCCTAATTGGGCGGGCTTTGGTGCCCGCCCTTTCCAAAATAATTATTGAGCGGGGGGGCTTCATGCTGCGGCTTGAAAATCTTGTAAAGACCTACAAAACTGGTGATCAGGCTTTAAAAAGCTTGAAGTTAGAAGTGCCAGAGGGCCAAGTTGTGGCGCTCATCGGTCCATCAGGCGCGGGGAAATCCACCCTCATTCGCTGTATTAACAGATTAGTGGAGCCAACGTCGGGCAAGGTTTATCTTGACGATGTTGAATTGACGGGTCTGTCTGCTGCTGCTTTGCGGCGGGAACGGCGGCGCATGGGGATGATTTTCCAAGAATATGCGTTGGTCGAACGACTGACTGTTATGGAAAACGTTCTGTCTGGTCGCTTGGGCTATGTTGGTTTTTGGCGAAGTTTCTTGCGGCGATTTCCACAAACAGATGTCGACGAGGCGTTCCGCCTTTTGGATCGTGTCGGGCTAGCGCATATGGCGGATAAACGCGCGGACGAGCTTTCGGGTGGGCAACGTCAACGCGTTGGTATTTGTCGCGCACTTATTCAAAACCCCGCATTGTTGCTGGTTGATGAACCAACCGCGTCGCTTGATCCAAAAACCTCTCGTCAGATTATGCGATTGATTTGCGAATTGTGCAAAGAACGCGGCCTTGCGGCAATCATAAATATCCACGACGTGGCGTTGGCGCAGATGTTCGTGCAACGCGTGATTGGCCTGCGATTTGGCGCGATTGAATTCGATGGTTCACCCGAAGGGCTTAGCCCTGATGTGCTAACGACGATCTATGGAGAAGAAGATTGGGAAGCGACGATTGAAGAGGCAGACGAAGAAGAAGTAGAGGCCGCCGAATGAGCGAATTTACTGTTCCAATTGGAGAGCCTTGGAAAAAGCCACCCTTCATCAAACGATCATGGCTACGATGGACGTTATTGATAGGTTTTATTGCCTATCTCATCGCCGCCGTTTTGACGATTGATGTGAATTGGTCGCGCGTCTACGAAGGGTTGGAGCGCGGCAAACAGTTCGTTCTTGCCTTCACTAATCCTGATTTCACATCCCGCTCTGGCGATATTTGGGACGGTATGGTTGAAAGCATAATTATAACGGTGGCCTCTTCGGTTGTGGGGATCGCGATTTCCATCCCGATTGCGCTTGGTGCTGCGCGTAACGTCGCGCCACTTCCAGTTTATCTTGTCTGCCGCGCGATCATCGCGGTTTCGCGTGCCTTACAAGAAATAATCGTTGCGATACTTTTGGTGGCGATCTTTGGTTTTGGCCCACTTGCTGGTTTTCTGACACTCAGCTTTGCCACGATCGGTTTTCTTTCGAAATTGCTGGCGGAGGATATTGAAAGTATGGACAAGGTTCAAGCCGAGGCCGTCAAGGCATCTGGCGCCAAATGGTCTCAGTGGATCAATTATGGCGTACAGCCTCAGGTAATGCCACGGCTGATCGGATTAAGCATTTATCGTGTGGATATAAACTTTCGCGAGAGCGCCATTCTTGGTCTGGTCGGGGCAGGTGGTATCGGTGCGACGCTTAACACTGCTTTTGATCGATACGAATACGACACGGCAGCAGCAATATTATTGATCATCATCGTTATTGTAATGTTGCTGGAATATCTGTCTGGCATAATTCGCGCGAGGGTGCAGTAATGCCAGTGCAAGAACTTAAAGGCCAAAAAAATTGGCAACGCCGAACCAGCCGTGAAAGCTTGAGCCATTGGGTTCTATGGCTGATCGGCGTCGCAATTTTTGCCTATTGCTGGCAGCAGATTTCGGACGCAACGACTTGGTTTTTTGTTTGGGATGCACCACGCATCGCGGATGACATCTGGAATCGGGCAACCCCGCCGCGGTGGTCATATTTCTCACAACTGGGAAAACCGATATGGGACACGTTGAATATTGCGACGCTTGGCACAATTATTTCGTTAATCATTGCGGTCCCCGTGGCGTTTTTGGCGGCACGTAACACCACTCCGTCACAATATATCATTCGCCCGATTGCATTGCTCATCATCGTATCAACGCGTTCGATCAATTCCTTGATCTGGGCGTTGTTACTGATCGCCATAATTGGCCCTGGGGTGTTCGCAGGGGTGATCGCAATTGCGATCCGATCTGTTGGATTCTGCGCAAAGCTGTTGTATGAGGCGATCGAAGAGATTGACACTTCACAGGTTGAGGCGATTACCGCCACTGGTGCATCACGCTGGCAGGTTATGGCATATGGAATCGTTCCCCAAATTTTGCCCGCTTTGGCAGGAATTGCCGTATTCCGCTGGGATATTAACATCCGCGAAAGTACGGTGTTAGGGTTGGTTGGTGCAGGGGGTATCGGTTTACAACTTTCATCATCGCTCAACGTTTTGGCATGGCCCCAAGTGTCGTTGATATTGCTGGTGATCTTACTGGCGGTTGTTATCTCTGAATGGGTTTCTGCTAAGGTAAGAGGTGCAATCATTTGAATATGAAAGAGGCATTTGTTGCCTATGAAAACGTGCGCCACCGCTTACCACAGGTATGTTCTCAAGGTCGGTGTGTGACGTGCCCCGATCTTGATGCAATTGCGGATGATTTCGATACATTTTTTCTCGATGCTTTTGGCGTTTTGAACATTGGTGAAACGGCGATTTCGGGGGTTCCCGAATGTGTCGCGGGTCTTCAAAAATCTGGCAAGAGAGTGCTCATCGTATCAAATGCAGCTGGCTATCCTCATGCAAGTCTCATGCAAAAATACAAACGGCTTGGTTATGACTTTGCTCCAGAAGATGTCATTACAAGCCGCAAAACGTTGTTGCATTTTTTGCGTTCTGAACCAAATCTTCATTGGGGTGTGATGGCCAACGAACAACTTGGGCGTGCTGATCTCGAAGATCTGAACATCACATACCTTGCTGATGATCCGGTTGCATATAATTCGGTCGATGCGTTTTTGATGATCGGAAGCGCGGTCTGGACACAAGATCGCCAAGCAATGCTCGAGGCGTCGATCAGGTATAACCCGCGTCGGGTTTATGTTGGAAATCCCGACATTGTCGCACCGCGAGAGACGGGATTTTCTACGGAACCGGGCGCTTTTGCACATCGCCTCGCTGATCGTACAGGTGTGATCCCACAGTTTTTTGGAAAACCATTTAAAAACATCTTTGATCGCGCCTTTGCGGCACTAGGGACGGTCGATCCTGCACGAACGGTCATGGTCGGCGATAGTTTACACACCGATATCCTTGGCGGGCAGATCGCGGGTGTCAAAACTGCTCTTATCGCAGGTTTTGGATTCTTTGCTGGTGCCGATGTGGATGAGTTCATTGCGAAATCGGGCATTCATCCTGACTTTATACTCGATCGCCCCTAAGGACAGCGACGTGTCGACAATCGTAGAGTTTCAAAAACTTTAATCCGGCGCTAAGCAATAAAGATGAATAATCACAACTATTTGCAACATTTCAAGAAAGTGGCATAATCAAAATACAGGTGAACCGTTGGGGCATAAAGTTTACGGTATATAGCCCGCAATTATATGATGATAGCGTGCCAAATCAGAATGCGGCGGTGCTTTATCTGTAATCGAAATTGGGGACCTCGGCGCAAGTTCTGAAACCTGCATCAACTTTTAGATTGACCAAGAGAGTGTAATTTGAACGATCATAGTTTAATAAATTTTTTACTAAGCATCGCTGGTGCCGCTGCCTTGCTGATCTGGGCCGTACGATTAGTGCGCACTGGTGTCGAACGTGGTTTTTCCAATCAGCTCCGGCTCTGGTTTCGGCTATCTGCGAACAATCGTCTGATCGCCGCAGGGTCGGGCATCGGTGCCGCAATATTTTTGCAAAGTTCTACTGCCGTTGCCGTACTTGTTTCCAACTTCGTGACGAAAGGTGGGATATTAGCGGCAACAGGACTGGCAATATTATTGGGTGCGGATGTTGGCTCGGCCATTGTGACCCAGCTGTTATTGGTGCGGCAATCCTTTTTGGTTCCGCTTTTGATGTTAATCGGGGTGGCGCTGTTTTTGCGTTCTGAAAACAGTACTGCGCGACAGGTGGGGCGCATCCTGATTGGTCTTTCCTTGATTTTTGTCTCGCTTGATATGATACGAGCAGCAACTGGTCCAATGGTTGCAAATCCTGGAACACAAATGGTGATGGGATATCTTGGGCGTGATCTTTTGACGGCCTTCGTTATTGGTGCAGGTTTTGCATGGATTGTTCATTCGAGTGTCGCTGCTATATTACTTTTCGTGACGCTCGCTGGGCAATCCATCCTACCGTTGAATGCAGCCGCTGCGATGGTGCTGGGTGCCAATTTGGGCGGCGCGATGATTGCATATGTGTTGACACTATCGGCGTCACACGCATCACGAAAGATGGTTGTGGCGAACCTTGTGCTGCGCGGTGGCGGCGCGATGGCCATCACCGCTTTCATTGCTGGGTTTCCAGACCTGTTGGAGTGGCTAGGATCAGAACCTGCGCGGCAGGCGATCAATCTTCATTTGGCATTTAATCTGTTGCTTGCCATTTTAGCACTTCCTTTTGTTGGAATGGTATCCACTTTCGTTGGACAGTTTGTCGTTGATAAAACAGCCGTAAATAACGGTTTGCTGCCGACCAGTGCGTTGGATCCTTCGGCATTAGACCGACCGCAGCGCGGCCTAGATTGTGCGGCAAGAGAATTGCTAACCATGGGTCAAAAAATCGAACAAATGTTGATCGCTGTTGAACCACTTTATGATACGTGGGATGCCGCGAGCGCTCAATCTATTCTGGATCAGGATGCGGCGATTAAACAAACCCATCTTGATCTAAAGCTCTATTTGGCACGTTTGGGACGGTCGGGGTTAGACGATGATATGGGGCGTCGATCCATGGAACTGGCGGCGACCTCAACCAGCTTGGGCGCCGCATCTGATATTATTGCACGTATCATGCTGGGGCTTGCCAAAAGATTAGATTCACAAAATCTGCAATTTTCCCCCAAAGGGCGCAAGGAGATTGGGAATTTTTTCGACAGGGTTCAACACAATATTCAACTGGCATTGAATGTCATGATGAATCAAAACCCAGCAGAAGCAAGAGAACTGATCGCGGCCAAGGAAAAGGTGGGGCGGGTGGAGCAAAAGCTGCAACGATATCACATCGGAAGATTGCGCGAAGGTCTGGTTGAAAGCATCGAGACAAGTAATCTTCACCAAGAAACGCTGCGCGCGTTGAAACAAATCAATGCCGGATTTTCCGTGGTAGGTTACCCAATTCTCGCGAAATCAGGTGACCTATTGAAAAGTAGGCTAAGCTAAAACATTTCTTGGCTTATCAGGGTGTTTACACGCGGTCGGAATAAACCTGTTTCGTGTTCACATTGTGGGTTTGCATCACGTGCTCAGCCCATTGAGGATAAAAAACACGATGGCGGAAATGAGTGCTGCGGCCGCGACACTTGCACCCACGACACCACCAAACACCGAATGCGTCGTTGAAACGGGCGGGCACATACCAATAACGGGTGATGACCAGCCCCTCGCAGGCGCCGTAACGCTATTCAACGCTAAATTGGCGCGTTTCACTGAGCACAATCGCACCTTGATCATCTTGTGCAATCACGCGCCAGAAATAACGTTCGTTCGGATCAAGCGATGTTATTGTTTCGTTCAATGTTGGGCTGCGTCCAACAAGAGTTGCGATGATAAACGCAGGCAACAACAGCAACAATGCGATCAACAATAGCAAGCGTGGTTTATGGCGCAGTGCGGTTAAATATAAAATCAACAATAACAATAGAACGAGGAAAACCACGATGATGAAATATTGTATGGTTTTTTCTGTGAATATTGGCTCTGACACCGCCGTGCATTTGTTAAAATCGAATATTTCCCCTGCTGTCCACAGGCATAATTGATAGCCGATACCATCGCCCGCATCATCGGATGATTTTGTCCAAGTAAATTTGATGGGTTGCACCAAATCTTGATCTAAATCCTGTGGAAACCCAAGCACAGGGTCGCTTGGCCCCACGTTGCGTTCCAGTGCGGCAGAGGCGATATAGGTTTGCGCGAAATTTGCATCCCCCGTGGCCGTTACATCGGCAACACAGTTTTGACGCCGATCTGTATCGTCAATTTCCGCACAAAGCTGTGTGGCCTCTGCGGCCTCGATCACAACAGGGGGGGTGGTGTTTGGCGAGCCACCCGCAATGGGTGGTGCAACGCAATTGTTTGGCGCAAATGCTGGCCACGATTGATTGGTGAATGAGGCGCTGGTTCTGCCTGCTTCATAATCAAACAGGCTGGTTGTGTTATCAACGCGCCATGAATCTGCGAATGTTTCATATAGCTGTTGATAACGCAGTCCCAGATCGCTGGGGCGCACGCCCAGATGTGTGCCATTCGCCAATGCTGGAAGCCAATTTCCCGGTGCAATGTTACCCATGATACCGTCCGTTGCGCGGGTTTTGCGCACATTGATATTCATGTACCAAATTTGGTGATGCGTCCAAAATCCAGGTGTTACCACAACCACGGTTCCACCAGGATGCTCAATTTGTATGCCGCCATCACTTGATGTTTGGCGAATGCGCCCACCAGATGCCAATGTGATTGGCTCTGATCCGAGTGCCACCAATTTTCCATCTATGCGCAAAACAAGTGTGCCCGGTTTGACGCGTTGAACGTCGTCGTCGTCATTTGAATCCGAACGGGTCGCGGGTTGATAGGTGATCCGTTGCCCACCACTACGCAGTGCGACGGCGGTGTTGACGCTGACACAGGTTGATAACCCAGTGTATGCGTTTGGCCCCAATGGACCCGCCGTTGTGACAGGGGTGTGGCGTGCTTGCAATTCGAAACCCTCATCGCGTAGCAATACAAATTCACCCGCGGTTTGAAGATCGTAATTGGTGCCGTCAACGGTGCGAATATGTGGGTCGCCCTCGGAATAGGTTGCGCCGCCATCGCTCCAGCGGCGAAAGGTTTCGATGTCAGACCAACTGAGCGGGGGGCCGCCACATGGCATCAAACCATATGGGCAACTTTCATCCAGAACATCTGGATCGCTTAAATCGTTAGGATTGGACAAATTATAGGGTTCATCTGGATTATATGGATGATCAAGAAGCCCGCCATCGGTCATGCGATTAAGCAAATAGGTCGGATTTGCCGATGCATGTTGCCACGATCGCGTTAAGCGTCGATCACCCGGCGCGGGATCTTTGTTTTCGGAAAAATTCAGCTCGATTTCATGGCGGTCAAAATCATTAGGGTCGCTCGGATTTGGGCGATAGGAATGATAGGGGGGATAGCCCAAACCACCGTGGCATTCGATACAGCTTTTGTTGAAAATGCGCTGAATATCGGTGAATTTTGGCATCGCACCTGTACCCGACGCGTCGGGTAAAACCGTTGGTGCAAGGCTCGCCTCGACCATTGGGATCACCGCCGCACAGGTGTCGGTTGTGCCCAAGCCGTCCAAACCAAGCTGCGGTTTTATTTCCCCCGCAATGGCATTGTCATAACGCCCCATGAAAATATCAGCCATGGTATAGGTTCTGGAACGCCCACGCACCGCGATCGACCATTTATCAACGGAAATACCAAGTGGTTCCAAGAAATACCGATACAGCGCCATTTGAGGAGCGGTTCCCAAAACCTCGCGATCAACATAGATGCCACCCATCAATGTTGAATCGGCTTGGCTGCCGCTTGGGGTGCGGCGAAATACTTCTGCGCGTAATGCTTCCAACATACCCGCTGAATCCAATGGGCCACTGTTCGGGTTGAACAATTCTGTGTCCCCACCATAGGTTTGAACCAACCCGTCAATCAACGCGGGTGGTGGTGGTGGGGTGCCAATGTTTGGATCAAAAGCATAGGGATCAATCGTGCGATCCAGTGTAAGTTTTTGCAAATCCGCCTTTCGTAATGGCATATATGCTTGGCGCAATCGGGTATCATCGAATAATTCATCAAAACTGGTCACCGCATGGCGTTGGTTGAAAAATGTCAACGCCGCCTGCGCCGCTGGCGATAAGGCAGGGTTGCTTGAAATCGATTGGGTCTGTGTGACATCGTTACCGCCTGCCACGCTAAAACAGCGTTGCGCAATGGCCAATGCCAATGGTCTGGCATCAAATTCAACGGAGCCCGTTGCGACTCTATGATTTGCGACTTCGTCCGCGACACGCACGGGGTTTAACACCCCGAACAATTCATCGAATAAATCAACGCCGCGTCCTTCGTCACTGGTTGCCGAACAGCCGCCAAGACATCCAGCAAATGTTGAATGGTGAAGCGTCACACGTTCGCCTTCGCGTGCGTAATCTGTATTGCCACCCGTTCTGGGCGCACCATCAAATTGATAATTGCTGGATCCATTTTGCGATGGCGTGGGTGATAGCTCTTCTTTTGGTTCTTGGGTGACAATGGCACCTGCGTCAAAGGAAAATGAAATATGCCCGTCATTGGCACCACCTGCGGTGTTGCGGGTAATGATATGATTTGTGGGCACACCAGCGGGTTGCAGATCCAATTGTTCCATGATTGCGCGCGCGGTGTCGTTGTCTTGCCATGTCCATGGATTGAATAATTTTCGAAACGCGGCAACCTCGACCGAACCTTGATATAATCGGTCGCGGTTAAACGCGAGCAATCCGCCCCAACTGTCGTATGTATCCCAATTGGGTTTGGATTTATGCGGAATGGATCCTGGCGGTATCCCATCCGTGCCGGGCGTTGCACCCGCGGCGTCGTTTAAAATGTTGCGCGTGGAATGACAGGCAAAACATTTTTCATCATCGGGTGAAACGCCCCGCGAACGCGCAGGAAACCGCATCACATCAGGTTGCCCGGGCGTGCGTTTAACCACATCACCCAACGCGGGTATCGAACCCAAAATAATTTCGTGAAAGCGAAAGTTTTTTTCAACTTCGTCCCATTGCATATATTCAATCGCATTGGGGTGTGAACCAGGATAAGAGCTATGCTCGATCATCCCAATCGTAAAAACCGCACGGGAATCTTGGCTTGGCAACAAGATACGCGGCGCGGATGCAATTCCTGTTTGCAGACTCTCAGAGCGCACCATCAACAACCAGTTTTGACGAAAATCAGGGGTGAGGGCGGCGATGAATTCTGCAGGGGTGTCAATCGCGCTATTTGCTGGGTTGGATAAGAATGCTTCGATCCCAGCAGGTGTAAGATCGGTCAGGCTTGGAAGCGTGATGATCGGTGAAAATTTCACCCGAACAGAGCTTACATCGGTGACATTCACGCTACATGTCCCTGTTGCGGTTCCTGCGCCCGTGCCCGTGGCTGCGCAATCTCCACCCCATGATTCAATTTCAAATCCTGTTGACGCATTCGCCGTCAGCGTTACCGCCGTATTGACTCCAAAATTTTCATTACAATCGCTGCCACAAGATATCCCTGTGCCATTCACCGTGCCATCGCCAAGACCTTGTCGTAATACGCGCAATGATTGGGCATCTGATGTGTTCACCATCACAAACAGCCATAAAATGCAGGCCAGAAATATGGCTATGACCGCTCGGGCAAGGCACGTAAAATCGGCACAGGTTTTATTGGCAATCGTTTTGGTCTGATTATTCGAAACAGTATAAATCATGGGAACACCTTATAAAATGCAGTTGATTTATTCTTTCGCTGGAATTTACTGTCCTTGTGTCAAAATCCAATCAACCAGCGCGTCAATTTCTGCGCGTGATAACAGGTTGGAATAGGGCGGCATGGTTAACCCACCGGTGATCTCGGTCCAGTTACCTTTGCCGCCATTTAAAATTATGTCTTGTAATTGCGTGCGGTCCAAATCGTTGATTTGATACCGCCGTGCGATTTGTTCAAAGCTGGGGCCATTGGTACGATTTTCTGTGCCATGACATTGTACGCAACCAACCCGATCAACAAAAGATTGATCGATTTGAGCCTGTGCAAAGGATGCACAAATGGCAAGCGGAGTCAGTAACACGGTAATCAATTGAGGTCTCATAATAATACCTCGCTGGTGCAAATGTCTTTGTAAATATATTCTGAAATTCGTGCTATGATTGTATCAACATCATGGGCTTGCGTCAAGAATTTGTGAAGGCCGAGCAAATTCCATAGGGTGAAAACCTGCCAATGCGGGCACAGCATTGGTGCGCGATCGCAAGGGGTAGTGTGTGTGATTATCGCGGCTTGGTGGTGCCAAACCAGCGGCGAAACCAACCGGAAATGCCCGCGCGTTTCGTATTGATGGAATGTTGCACGCTATCGCCATAATCGCCAATGCTTTCGGCGACATCGCTAATGTGATCGGTCACAGGGGTGATGCGGCGCCTTTTGAATTGACGAAACTTTCGCACAACCACGAACAAAATCACCGCCAACAGCCCAAGAATTGCGATGTTAAACCAAGGTATCAAAAACACATTCGGCCCCTCGACTTGGCGAATTTTGACGGCATTTGGAAAGATCGAAAATAATTTCACCCGCCAACCGTAATGCGTGACCGCAACCCAAGTATCGCGTTGCTGTGTCAGATTTTGCACCTCAGCGGAAAGATTGCCACTGTCAAATTTCAGATAGGGCGGCCAAGACCAATCAGTATCTTCGTTGCGATAAACCTTGGCCTTTCCCGATGGTGTTACCGCATTGATAAACCGCACATCACGTGTAAAATTCTGGTTGGTTCCCGCATCTGGATTTGCCCAAAACACAGCATATCGCCCCACGTCCATGCGTTTCACATCCGTACCCACCAACCGCACCACATCGCGCCCGGGCAACGTGTAATGCAAAAAGCCAAGTACGATAATTGTCAGAACCGCAAGGGTCAGTATTTTAAGCGCTTGCATGTTTCCCCCCTAAGCGTAGGCCGCCAAATAAATTAGGATTGCCATCAATACGAATGGCACCAAATAGACGCAAAAAATCAATTTTGGTTTCAACGATCTGCGATATTTGATCATGCCGTGTGCGATAAATTCATCCTCTGGTTGATCTTGCTTGATCGTTTTGTGTTGGTCTTTCAATTTTCTGCGCTGTTTGCGCGCATAATGCGCCGATAATATCAGGTAAACCACGCTCAAAATTGCGAAGATCAGAACAAAATTACGCACCCATATGATCATTTCATATTCCTTACTGCGCCCCATGGGCCGACACGGCGGATGATGGTTTCAATGTCATCTGCGTCTGCGTCATCTTCTTTCATTTCTGGCTCGTTGCCAAACAGCGCTTCGCGAGCACCTTCTTTATCCATTTGGTATTCGGCCTCTAAAAACTGCACGACATAGTTTTTCTTGGCGTCTGGCCAATTGCGATAGGCTGCGTAAAATAATTCCTTGTGACAGATAAATAGCGTACGAAAATCCATTGGGGTTAGCTGTGCCAACAACGCATTCACCAAATCTTTGTCGCCATGGTTTGTGGCGCGTAGGGTATAGAAAAACGCAGGATGATCTGATGTGATATGTGGCCATTTTCCACCCGCAGCAGACCAGCGGTATAAATCCATCAAGCCATCAAATTCAGCGGGC
Source organism: Paramylibacter ulvae (assembly GCF_014652655.1). Taxonomy (GTDB): domain Bacteria; phylum Pseudomonadota; class Alphaproteobacteria; order Rhodobacterales; family Rhodobacteraceae; genus Amylibacter; species Amylibacter ulvae. Next base: position 547,408 of record NZ_BMZF01000001.1, on the reverse strand, counting down.
ATTTCATCGCCATATTGTTGGATCAAACGGCGAATATCGCGCCGTGTAATATTCGAAATCGACGGCAATTTTTGCGCGAGCACGTTTATAACAATGAAATCGATTTTCTGAAGCAGCACCGCCGCCACATCCATCGATTTCGCATTCACAATGGGTTCGACCAATTCGTTTTGTGTCAAAAACTTTGCGACATCATTGCGATTATTGATATCAATCACATGATCAATTGGCAGATCGTCAAATTGATCGGATATTTGCGATGCGATCATTGTAGGGTTTTCCAGATCACGGAAAATGTAGACGCCGCCAAAATGTTGGGTGTGGTAATTGGTTTGCGCATATTCGCGCTGTTCCAGATTGATCGGATTGCGATTGATATCGCCCGCGATTTTTGCGGTTTCGATCATATCGGCAATCAACACATCATCCCACCAAGCATCCTGTTGCGTGTTGAATGTATCCAACATTTTTTGAAGTTTCTGCCCATCCGCCACATGGGATTGCACCGTGTCAGCCTCGACTTCAATATGTTGAATTTTTAATAAATCGCGTGGGTGGTCGACGTTGAATACTGAATTCATCAATTCTCCCGCCACGGCCTCGCGCGCGGTGAGCGCAAACAGTTGTTTTTCATTGGTGGTGATGAAATTGCGCAAAATGCTGCGCGAACTGGAAAATTGTGCATTTAACAAAGGCGCGGTTTTTTGATCCGTTGTCAGCAAGATAAACTGGCGGTTACAGCCGTTGGGGTTAAGATATAAAATATCCCCCAATTCATCACCAATTTCAGGGGAGTACCCCGATATATCAACATGAAATTCAGAAAGCTTGGTTTCTTTGCCTGTCAAATGTTTCAACGCACGGTTATATCGCGCGATTAATGCGGGGGATCGCACCTCCACCAGATTACCAAACATAAGTCCAGCTTTGACAAGACGCATCATGGAGTTGGGCCCACCGATTTATAGCACAGTGGGGCGGTAAACCCGTGCAAAACGCTTGTTTTATGACAAGGAAAATACTTCTGATTGTTCAACCTTTCCCCTCCAAATATCGCCGTTTGGCTTCTTCGTTGCGGCCAAAATCGCGGACCATATTTTCAATCGCAACCTCGTCAGATTTATCGGCGTAACGAAATTCTGAATCTGCATAGCGGTTGATTTCTTGGATCACCATTTCCACGGTGATGGGTTGGGCAAGCTCGCTGATCATGGATTTTTTGGTGTCGTAATCCTTCGTCAAGAACAGGCTTGTGTCCTCCATCCACTCATCAGGCAGCTCGAAATCCATGGCGCGGACTTTGACCGCATCCGTGATGTTTTTAATGGCACGCCCCGTGAACCGTTCATCGGCTTCTTGGATGCCCTTTAGGTATGTGCCCATTTTTGCAATCGTGTCCAATGCGCCGATCTCGTGGTTGATGCGATCAAATACATTCATCAAACCCTGTTCATGCGGACGTGCGTGGCTCTCGTATGATGCGGCCACGGCCTTTTGTATTTGTTGGGCTTCGAATAACGTGTGTTTGCCAACGGGAATATCGTGATTTTTTCCCATCAGCAGATGCAAAATATCAATATAATCTTCGCGGGTTTGGGGGCCATCCACCAAAAAACGTGCACCTGCGCGCTGGCGCAACGCATCATCGACATTTTCGGGATAGTTTGAAAACATCCCAAACGTACAATTGCCCCGCACCACGGTGTTGGCACCGGCAAAGCTTTCCATCAAAACGGCGGTGATTTCCAGTTGTCCCGCACTCGATTGGCGATCACCGCGTTTACCTGCCAGTTGATCGATATCGTCGATTGTGCCAAATCCAATGACCTTGGGGTCAATGACATTTTTGATAAATGCCTTCGCGTTTTGCGCTGATTTGCCTTGGTAACTGTCGATGCTATCGGTGGACAGGTTTTGATAGCGAAACGCATAGCCCGCATTCGCACAATAATCGTTGATCAAACCCGCCATCATTTGGATCAGCGTGGTTTTACCCGTACCGGGTTTACCATCGCCCATGAATGTGAAAATAAACCCACCCAGTTCGGCAAACGGGTTCAGCTTGCGATCAAAATCATATGCCATCAGCATTTTTGCCAGCTTCATCGATTGATATTTTGCGATGTGATTACCGACAACTTCGTTTGGTTTTTTAAACGTCATGGTCAGCTTGGTTGATTTCGCCGCAGTGGTGGGCGTGAACCCGTTCACCTCAAAATCATCGGCCTCAACACGGTAATTGACGTTGGAAAATGGCTCCAGACGCGGGGTATTGGCCGCACGTAACGCCACCTTTTCCATAAGTTTTTCACAAAACGCATGCACAACCTGTGCCAATTTTTCGGGGCTGTCAGCAAACAGCGCAATGTCTTGGTCCAATTCCCAAAGCGCACCTGATAATGCCAATTGTGGGTTATCGGTTAACACCTCTTCGACATCATTGATATCGACGGTGGTTTCGGGCGATTTAGGGGATGCAAGTGACACCAAATGCCCCGCCATATTCGCAAACACATGCAGCGAGATCAGCGAAGATGCTGCCAATAATTCGGAAAATTCCGCCTTTTTTGCAGCGGCCAAACGACCACCAAGGTTTTCTTTCATCAATGTGGTCAGCTCAGTTTGATCGCTATATTGATCGGATACTAACATCGCGGTGGCCAAGGCGCGGCGCAATCCAACGATAATTGATGCTTGTAATGGGCTGGTCAGCGGATCGTCATCATCTGTTGACAAAATACGCGCGGCAATATGAACGCCGTCTGGGCGCGCGGTGCTTTGCGTGACCAAACCCGGTGTGGTTGATCGAAATCGACGACGTGTGCCGATGCCGCTGGATTTTTCACGGGCAGGGGCCGGTGTGGTTTTTTTTGCCAAACGCGGGGTGTGGTCGAACCCATCCAGCAAACCTTCGCTTGCGCTGTATTTTTCGCGGATTAGGTCTTCTTTTAATTCCATCAAGTCAGATGCGTTCGACATGAAACCTCTCTTATATTTTAATAGCTTAGGACTTCGCCGTGTTTGCCCAACACATATTTTCGCGTGGTCTTCAAACTGGGCAGATTTTTTTCTTCCATCACTTGATATGCACGATGGGGCAGCAACAGTGATTGGTGATAATCGGTCAAACCTTGCATACCCAACCGATCCTTATCGACATCATAAATCTGGCGCTCTGCCGAACTGAAAAAACCTGTTTTTTCCTGCGTGGTTGATTGTGATTTCAGCGTTTCAACGCGCCATGATAACGCCCAATCCAATCCAGGTTCGCCGCTCGCCTCTGACAAAATATCGCGCAAGGGGCCGTGTTGTTCGGTGAATGCGTGGCTATACATTGGGCCGATGCGAAAACGGCGAAGACGCCGCGGGTGCAGATCATCAAAGTCATGATCAAATCCACGCGCAATCGTTAACAATGTCAGCTCTGATATGGATTGCGCCATCAGGTGGCTTTGTACGCGTGGCCATCGGCGTTCGTCGCGAGGCAGTGCCTTGCGCCCCGAATCCTCTAGCTCCATCAAATAAATCGCAGGCAGGTTTGTTTGGCTATCATAGGTTGCCCAATGCACCAAAAATCGCCGCCGCGCATCGTCTTGGTCAGAACCGATCCAAATCGCTTGTGGATCATTTTGTGACAGGAACAATTCGCCGCGTTGCAAATATTCGTAATAAATCCGTTGCGATAGGGCGTATTGTAATTTGGTTGGATGCTGTTTTTCACGCAAAATATGTGTGATCATTTGCTGTTTAAGGCGATCTTGTGTTGGTAGCGATTTCAGATGTGTCGGCGCTTGTAATGCGTCTGCCGCCATCTGAAGCAATTCTTGAAATATGGGAAAGCCGCTGTCGGATTTATCAATGCTTAACAATCGGTTGGAATGATCGCCAACGCGGTTCGCCATCAGAAATTTATACGAAAGTGCGGTGAATGTGTTTGATAGCGAAACAAGATAGGTTTCTAATATGTTTGCATCGGTTTCGCTGATTGATCCTTCGGATTGGGATACTTTTGATACTTGGATCATATGTTGAATGATCCGCTCAAATTTCGCGAAATAACGCCGTGTGGCGGAGGCGCCTTCCAGAACTTTGTGATCAAAAGTATAGTCTGTTTTCATCGTCGTTTGTTATTCTTTCATATTTTTCAAATGCTTAATTTGAATACCACCTTTGCAAAGATGAAGTATCAGAAACCAAAACCTGTGTTTTGTGATCAAAACCCGCGCGAATGGCGAGAAACGCGCGCATTTATCCAGACACAATCAATGGGGGCGTTGTTCACGCCCCGTATGCATTTTTGTCATGTTTTTCGACGATTTGTTCGAACCGACGGGCAAAGCGTTCATCGGATTTTGCTTTTTCTTCCAACACTTTGCGCGCGAAAACCATGTGGTCTTCGTGTTTTTCCATCATCTCGGCCATGCGTTGGTTGGTTGCAGAACCGATTGCCGCCATGGCGGATTGTGCCTCTTGGTCGGTTGCGACACCGATTTCATTGATTTGATGTGCAACGTCTTGTTGTTGCGCGGTTTTCAATGATTTGGTCAAGGCATCGTATAACACAACGCGCTGTTTGGTATCCGTTTGCAATTTATTGATCAAAACCATTTGCGTCGCTGCTTGGTTTTGCAAGCTATCGACCCAAGATTTACCTTTTTCGATATAACGTTCCAATGTCTGGCTTTCGGCAAGTTTTACTTGTTCTTGCTGTGCCAAGGCGTTGAATTCACCGTTAATTTTGGCCAGTTGCGTTTCCAATTTGGTGCGTTTGGCCGCATCGGTTTCAACGGAAATTTTGTTTTCCAATTCAATGATGGACGGATCCATCGCCAGTAGTTTTTGTTTGATCTCTTCCAATGCACCAACGGCCGCTTCGCGTTCGGAAAGTGTGGTCGTTAGGTTTGTTTCGACCCGCTCTTTATGCGTGTTCAAAACGTTCAACTGCCCTTCCAATAATTGTGTGATTGTGTCGGATTTTGAAATCAAATCTTGCAGCTTTTCATCGATTGATGCGGTACGCATGCGTTCTTGGCGTAGGCTTTCTGAGCGTTGTTTTGAAAATACACCAATGAATTTTTCCCAACCAGATTTGGTGCGCATCGCATCAAAATCCTGGCTAAACCCAGCGGTGACATCGTCCAATCCCATGATCAATTCGGCAATATTTGCGCTCATCGCTTCGGAATGGGAATGCACATCGTCCAATGTGGCGTTTTCGATGTCGATGGAAATATCTTGGCCGCTTTCTAACTTGTCGCGTGCCGTTTCAATCTTTGACGAGAGTTCGGCAATTTTTGCCTGAGACTCTTTAACTTGTTTCTGAGATTCAGCGATAGTTTGGGCAAAGTCCGTCATATAATTTCCTTTTGTGTATCCACAGATATTTAGTGCTTAACGCGCATTTTTCAATCTTTAACTCTCCAGTTACGGGTAACGATAAACACTTTTACAACGTAAATACACGCATTGAATCGCAATGAAATTAGCGGCTTGAACCATCACAAATCAGGTTTCGGATTGCGGGCGACGGCCATTTATCCAGCCAAACGCACGGAACAGTTTACGTCTAATACCTCTAAGTCGGCTTTCGCCACGCCCAAGCCCAAGAAATCTTCGAGCACCGCGTTCAAGAGTTCACCTTCGGCCGATACCGCATCGACGACATTCCCAACGGCGGTTGAAAGTGTGCCAGATACCGTTTCCAACAGCGGGCGAGCCAAACACCCGATCAGGCCTGCACAACTTGCAGCATCCACATCCACAGCATCGCGCACGCTTGTCAGCATAACGCTCGTTAAATCGCGAATGCTTTGATTAACATCCATCAATTCGCCGCTGCTTTGGGGGCCGAATGATTTCACAACACCAGCGTTAACTTCGTGATGGGTAAATTCGACGGTTTGTGTCGTTGTTTCAACCATCGATGATGTGCGCACCGGATCAACAATCGAGAGTATTGGTAAATCCAAAACCTCCACCTGTAGATCAAGATCAAGCAAGGTCGCCTCTACAGGGTCAAATACGGCGGCGCGCATTAATGGTGCACCGCTGCAATGTTCACCGTCTTTGGACAAAGTCGCAGTTGCATGGGCAAGGTTTGCTTCCAGTGACAGGTTGAAAATCCCCGCAATATTCAAATCGTTTACTTCCAATTTGATTTGCGCGGTTTCTGCAACCGCATTTGGATCACCAGGGCGCGCGCCGACGATCACTTTGCGTGGTTCTGTGACCGTCAGCTTCGCACCTACTCCTGCAAGGGGGCCAAGATCAATTTCAGTTTCCAAATTAACCACGTTCTCCCCCAAAACCTCTAATCCACCGAAAATCAAGTCAGCAGCGTTTAACTCAATTGGTGGAATGGGTGATCCCACCTTTGCGTTGCGTATTTTGTCGCTTACTTGAAGAATGTCGCCAAGGCGGATTGAGCCAAGCATGTCTGGAACAGCCGTGTCCAAAACCATTTCGAGCATGTCCGAGTAATTAATTTCCGCATCAAGGATGTCAGAATAGGTTGGGTTACCGGGGGTCAAAACAGACCCGCTGACGGCGATCTGATCCAACAGCTCGATCATGTCGATGCGCAGACCCGAGCCAGAACACAAAACGCCAATGTCCGCGCCCAACAATGGTTCCAGCATGCCACCAAGCAAATTCATTGAAAGCAAACAATTGGACAGGGCAAAGCTGACTTCTGGAAGGGTTTCCGCAACCGCGCGGCGCGATACCAGCGCTTTTTCCATACCCAACAGTTGGCTTAATATATGAAAATCTGCGTCGGATTCGACGTTCACCGCAACCGCGGACACATTCACGATTGTGTCTTGATCCAGATTTGGGGTGAATTGTTTGGTGGCATCATCAATATTACCAAAGACGATTTGATCGTCACGCAATGTATGTGCAACATAATAATCATTGACCCTTGCCGCTTCGCGGGCCGCGTCTCTGGTCGGGGCAACGCCCGTCAGATTTAAAATACTTGAAAGTGCGGAAAGATCGGCTTGTGACTGTACGTGTTTGCGTTGTGCATTAAGATTGGAAAAATCAAAACCGATACCGGCAACGACGAAGAATAACGGGATCATTAATACGGTTAATACCGAAATTGCCCCGCTTTCATCCGCAGCTCTTGGGGGAGTCCTGCGGATGAAAGTTTTAGGCGACCAACGTTTCATAACATCAGCACCGCTTGGCGTGTTACTGTTGTTTTTGACCAGCCCAAGTCACTTAGGAAGTTCATGAAAACCATGTTCTTCAAATCGTAAGTAACAGAAACCGTGCTAGAGCGCCCATCAGAGGCAAGCTGACAATTAATGTCGCTAATGTTTTCACCGTTCAGGAAAACCAATTGGCTTGCGATCATCGGCTGAACGTTTTGTTCAAGCTTCTCGCAAAGCTGTTCTTCGCTCGGTGTATCGTAAACATAAGTGAGTGATTGGCGCGTCATATCCGATGCAAGCTGTTGTACATCGCTGATCGTCGCGATCAAAAGGCTGGTTACGATCATACCCAAAATGAACAACAGAAATGACGGAAGGACGACAACGAATTCGACGGTTACGCCGCCGCTTTCACATCTATTGAATTTGTTGAATGCTTTTTTAACGCTCAGTTTTCTATTTACCATCGACATGCTCATTACCCCCTAAGTTGTGTTGATACCACAATCTATGAGTGTGTAATTTGTCATAAATAAGGATGGTTGACCTGCGACTTAGGTATTAGTGAAATTTTAAATAAAACTGTATTTTTGCAAGGTTACCCGCCAATTTCCAACTTATTGACATAGGTTCCAATATCCATTGATACTTTTCTGTCATGGCCAAATACTTTATTAACTTTCTGTTAACGAGTAAGGCGGAAATGTGGCACAGTTTGAGCGGTTTTTAGTCAACGAATCAAGGAATCGTAAAAAATTGTACTTTCGGACCTGTCTCTTTAGTCAGGTTAACCAAAGACGTCTCATTGCCAAATTTTCGCGTTGCTTAGATCATCGGGGGGTACCGAACGTCGTACTGGCGAAAACTTGCGTCCCCATACAGGTATTTTTTGTAAAATTCAACTAAAGGATGATTTTGTGACGTTTGGTAACTTTGCTTGATCGTGGTTACTAAATGCGATTAGTCGCTTTAGGGGCGAGTTATTGACCAGCTGGTAAAAGATTAATCCGCAAAAACACCAGATGTTACATCTTCTTCGTGTGAATTGGGTTTGCGGTGTCACGAACAACTTGAAACCAGCGATAGTGACGCTTTGGAGAGGGGGGTTGTTGAGATCACCACGATGTTTTTGCCATCGCGCAGCGCGGTTTGGATGGCCGCGGTATTTTCCGCCTCTGATCGATTTTGAAAAACTTGGCGTTCACGTAATGCATCACGTCTGGCAAGTTCCAAAATCGATTGGTGATCAGTTGTTTCATATATAATCAGGTCACTTGATTGCAGCGCACGCAGATCGCGCAACGATATTAAATCGGAATCCTTGGTGCCAGCGGCAATGAAATGAAGCGATCCGCGAATGGTGGTATCGGGTTGGGGATCTGTGATCGCTGATTTGATCATTGAAAAGCTTTGGCGTTCATTCCCGGCATCAAACGCGATACGCGGCGATGCGTTAAACACCCAGTTCCAAAAACGACGATGGTGTTTGATTGGAATGTTGTTTGCCACATCTGCACGCATCCGACCCGCAAATTCCACCAGCCGCCCCAACGTGGGTTCCAGCATAATTTCGATTTTGCTTTTGATTTGGCGCCCCAAAATCGGCGCACAGCCTTCGGTGCCAATCGCGATCACCAATGGATCACGATCCACGATTGATGGCGTCATCGCCACGCACAGGGCAGGCATGTCGACCACGTTAATAATGGTATTCGCACGTTTCGCCATTTTCGCATGCCTGGCACCTTGCGTTGGGCATTCGGTTGCAGAAAACACCAATATGGCGCTTTGCATCAATTCCACACTGACAGTTTCATCCAAGTGTTTGACGCGCCCTTGTTGCACCACTGTTTGAATTTCACTGCAAATCTTATCTGCGACAATGCAAATTTCAGCCTCTGTTTTCAGAATAAGCCTCATTTTTTGCGCCGCTTGTTCGCCGCCCCCGATGATTAAAACTCGACGGTCGGTCATTTTCAGAAACATCGGAAAGTTTTTCATCTTGGCTCCTAAGCACTGGCGCGATTTTGCTGGCGATCGGCCCATAATGCCGCGGCCCAATTGGATGCATCATCCAAGGTCAGCATGGGATCACATGTTTTCAACGCCAATGTCGTGGTGGATAAAACGATCTGTTTTGCAAATTCATTTTCAATCGAACCCTGCCAGAGCGCGGCCGTTTCATCGCCATCACCAGATGCGGCAGACAGGCGTTGATGTTCATCCATGCTGGCGGGCAGGGTGATTTGATCTTCGTGATCTTGGTTGCACATGAATACTTGCGTGTCTTTGCAGGGATTACATTCAAACTCACCACCCCCACCTTTGATGACTGTCATGTTTTTCTGGTCGAGCAATGCAGCGGATGCCTGTTGTAAACCACGATAGCTTGGATGAAAAACCCCCTGAACCGTGGCGGGGGCAATGCACGGGTTTAACGCACGAAGCGCTGTGTTGATCGCAGAGCGTAATCCCAACACCTCGCACAGGCGTAATAAATCAAGGGCGGATTGATCAATATCGCCCAGCGGGCAGTACGTGATCCCATGTGTTGTCAGTGCGGTTTTGGTTTTGTCTGGGCTGTCGCTGATTGGGATATTTAGGTTATTCACCGCATTCACAACCGATGCCACTGGATTTTGGTGTGAATTCCAGCCATGCAAAACCACAGAATACCCCGCCCGTGCCACAAGTTTAGCCGACAACAGGAACCACGGGTTCCCGCGCGTACGCCCCGCGGCATAGCTTGGCCAATCCAAATCAACATTCACATCTTGCCACGGCAACAACCGCATGCGCATCGCATCTACAAAGCCTGCGATTTCATCGGGCGTTTCTCCGCGATACCGCATGAGCATTAATAATGCGCCAACGGCCTCGGGTGCGGCGCGGCCTGATAATATTTCGCACATCGCATCAGTGGATTCCGCGCGTGTTAAATTACGCCCCTTGGATGGGCCGCGCCCCATGGCATAAACATATTTGGATAGATTGCTCATTCTGCTGCAATCTTTGGTGCATGGCGATGAATGATCGCGGCTAGTTCTGGTCGGCATGAACCACAATTAGTTCCCGCCAATACAGCATCACCAATTTGCGCGATGCTGATTGCCTTGCCAGATTGAACAAGTGTGGCCAATTTATTCGCGCCCACATTGAAACAAGTGCAAACGATTGCGCCTTGATCGGGTTGATCTGCACCACCGATCCCCGCCAACAGATTGTGATCTGCGCCCGTGTTCATGGCATTCACCACAAACGTGCGTGACAGGGCAACGGGTTCGTTGGCCGCAAATATTGTCGCAACAACACGACCATCACGCATGAATGCGGCACGATACTGGCCCGTGTTTTTATCCTCGTAAACCACGGGCTCTTCGTCTGACAGGCCAAGTTCGGACTTGGCAAATGTGATAAAATCAAGTGGCGCACCTTTGGCCGCCAATTCCACACGCCAGCCCGATTTTGTTTGCGCCTTGGCCCAATAGGGGGTGGTTGGATGGGGTTCATCAGCGCTCACCGCAAAGGCATACCAATGCGCGGCGTAAGGGGATATTTTCACAGCGGCACGTTTTAGTTCTGGTTGCCCTGAATGCGGATCGCACAGCGATGGCACCAATGTATCAATACGCGCCCTAGATGCCCAAAGGCTTGTCCAGTGAAGTGGCGCGAAGATCTGACCACGCTGAACCCGATCAGTGATTAACGCACGTAAAATGACGCTACCGTGGGGGCTTTCTGTCATGACCAAACTTGCGGGTTTAATATTCAGCGCCCTGGCGTCATCTGGATGAATTTCGGCGTAGGGTTCCCCCATATGAGTACTTAACGTCGGTGATTTTGCACTGCGCGTCATGGTGTGCCAATGATCGCGCACACGTCCAGTGTTTAGTGTGAATGGATATTCAATACTTGTCACACTTGCATTTGATTGTGGCGCCACCGCCAGCATGTTTGCACGTGCATCAGAAGTATAAAAACCACCATTTGCAAAAAAACGTGTGTCGGATTGATCTGATTTGATCGGCCATTGAATGGGCTCCATCGCGTCATATTCAACATCATTGATCATAGCGTATGACGTTAAATCCAAATCCTTGCCTGCATCACGGGATAGTTTTGTCATCGCCGCCCATTCGGAAAAAATATCAGATGGAGTTTTAAACGCAAATGCGTTGCCCCATCCCATTTTGGCGGCAACGTCACAGATAATTTGCCAATCGTGTTTGGTGTCTGCGGGCGCGGGTAGGAAACCACGTTGGCGTGAAATGCGGCGTTCCGAATTCGTGACCGTCCCATCCTTTTCGCCCCAACCCGTCGCGGGCAGCAGTACATCGGCCAATACTGTGGTGTCGGTTTTTGCGATAATGTCCGATACTGCAACGAAATCCACATTTTTGATCGCGGCGGCCACATCATTGGCACGCGGCATGCTTACGGCGGGATTGGTGCATATAATCCAGAGCGCCTTGATCTGACCGCTTGCGCAGCCGTCAAACAAATCAACCGCCTTTAACCCTGCTTGTGTGGGCAGGGTGGGTGCATTCCAAAAATCCGCAACAATTTCGCGATGATTTTCGTTTTCAATATCCAGATGTGCCGCGAGCATATTGGACAATCCGCCAACCTCGCGCCCGCCCATGGCGTTGGGTTGACCGGTAATTGAAAACGGCCCCATGCCGATGCGCCCGATGCGCCCCGTGGCAAGATGGCAGTTGATGATGGCGTTCACCTTGTCCGAACCATCGCGGGCTTGGTTCACGCCTTGGGAATAAATCGTGACAACACGTTTGTTTTCAATCCAAGCTGAATAAAAAGCGGTAAGTTCATCGCCGCTTAACCCCGTTAGGTTCATAAGCTGATCTAGCGATGTTTCACGTGCGGTGGATATTGCCGCATCAAACCCGTTCACATGTTGATCGATGTAATCTTGATCAATCGCACCCGCATCCACAATTGCATTCAACAATCCATTGAATAGCGCAACATCACCCCCCGATTTTATCCCCAGATGCATATCCGCCAAATCAGAAGTTGCTGTGCGACGTGGATCGATGTTGATGATTTGTGTGCCGCGCGTTTCCTTGGCCGCCAAAATGCGCTGATGCAAAACAGGGTGGCACCACGCAAGGTTTGATCCAACCAACACGATTAAATCGGCATTTTCCAAATCTTCATAAGTGCACGGAACCGTATCCGTGCCAAATGCGCGTTTGTGCCCGACCACGGATGATGCCATGCACAGGCGTGAATTGGTGTCGATATTGGCAGACCCGATGAAACCTTTCATCAGTTTGTTCGCGACATAATAATCCTCGGTCAATAATTGGCCAGATACGTAAAACGCCACGCTATCGGGGCCGTGTTCGCGAATGGCCGTTTGGAATTTTTCCGCCATCAGGGATGTTGCGCTGTCCCAATCGGATTGCACGCCGTTAATCATGGGATGTAACAGACGATCTTCGGTACTGAGCGTTTCACCAAGGTTTGTACCCTTGGCACAGAGGCGGCCATAATTTGCAGGGTGGTTGGGATCACCTTTGATATCAACACTGCCATCGGGCTGTGGCGTGGCGATCACCCCACAGCCAACACCGCAATATGCGCAAGTGGTGCGAACCCCTGTCATTCAGCGGCCTCTGCACGCGCGATTGCATCGCGGTTGATCAAGATGCGTCCGTTGTCCAGTTTGATATCATAAGTGCGCACCGATCCTTCGTCCGCACCCTTGGCCATGCCAGTATTCAGATCAAACACCCAATTATGAAGCGGGCAGGTGATGCTTTCGTCATGTTGGATACCATTTGATAATGGCCCACCTTTGTGGGGGCATTTATCATCCAGCGCATAAACCTTGTCCGTGGCGGTGCGAAATACGGCGATACAGCCGTGCATGGTTTTCACAAGGCGGGCTGCGCGAATTGGAATGTCAGTGATGGCGCCAATGTCGATGTAATTGCTCATTCTGCTGCTACCTTTGTGAAATCGGCAAGGGGGCTGTATTCATGTGCATCCACACCTTTGCTTGCGCGTTCGGCCCATGGATCAACGCGGTAAAATTGCTGGCTGTATTCAAATCGATCCGACAATGCCTTGCGGTTTTCCAAATCTTCAACACATTGCTCTTTGATCCAATCAAGCCCGACCTTTGCGATCCATTTGTATGGACGGTGCAAATATTGCGCACCTTCGCGATACAGCTGATAAAACGCTTGGGTCAGTTCAATCGCCTCTTCTTCGGTTGGAACCTGTGCGAGCAATTCAGTTTCCAACAGATCAAGCCCCGCCGCACCACCAACCAGCACCTGATATCCGCTATCAACACAGATAATGCCCAGATCCTTGCACGTGCTTTCGGCGCAATTACGTGGGCAACCTGATACGGCCAGTTTGAATTTTGCGGGCGACCAAGCGCCCCACATGGCCTTTTCGATTTTGATACCTAACCCCGTGCTGTCTTGGGTGCCAAAGCGACAATGGGTTTTCCCGACACAGGTTTTCACCGTACGCAACCCTTTGGCATAGGCTTGACCAGACACCATTCCTGCGGAATTCAGATCGTACCAAATTGCGGGCAAGTATTCCTTTTCAACACCCAGCAAATCAATGCGTTGCCCACCTGTGACCTTGACGGTTGGTACATTGTATTTATCCGCCGCATCGGCAATCGCGCGCAATTCATCAGGGGTGGTGATGCCACCCCACATGCGCGGCACTACGGAATATGTGCCGTCCTTTTGGATATTGGCGTGGACCCGTTCATTGATAAATCGGCTTTGCCCATCGTCCATATATTCACCGGGCCAAGCGCAAACCATGTAATAATTTAACGCAGGGCGACAGGTGGCGCACCCACATGATGTGTTCCATTGCAATTCTTGCATTGCGGCGGGGATTGTTTTCAAACCCTTTGCCACGATTAATTTTCGCACATCATCATGGGACAGATCGGTGCATTTGCACACAGTTTCGCGTTCAAGCAGCACAAATTCATCGCCTAGCGACATTTGCAAAACCTGCCCAACCAATCCCGAACAAGTGCCACAGGATGCGGATGCCTTGGTATTGGCCTTGATCGCATCCAATGTGTTTGATCCCGCATCAATCGCGGCCATGATGTCGCCTTTACTTACGCCGTTACAACCGCAGATTTCAGCATCAAGCGGCAAGGCTGCAACGGCTGCCAACGGGTCCGCATCGGCCCCGCTTGCAAAGTTTGGGCCAAAGATCAGGGTATCGCGAATGTCGGAAATATCTTCGCCCGATTTGATTTTTTGCAAAAACCACGCGCCATCGGCGGTGTCACCATACATAACCGCGCCAATGATTTTGTTGTCTTGCAAGATCAAACGTTTGTAAACGCCGCGCACCGCATCGCGAAATACGATTTCTTCGCGATCATCCCCATCCAAAAAATCCCCAGCCGAAAACAGATCACATCCTGTGACCTTTAATTTTGTGGAAATTTCAACTGGGGTGAATGCGGCGGGTTCACCGAGCAAGGTTTTTGCCAATACTTTTGCCTGATCATAAAGGGGTGCGACCAAACCATAAAGCTGGTCATTATGTTCCAGACATTCGCCAACACAATATATATCAGGTTCGGATGTTTCCATCGCGTCATTGACGACGATACCACGTTCCACGCGCAATCCGGCATCATTGGCAAGGCGTGTTTCAGGGCGGATACCCGCGGCCATCACCACGATATCGGCGGGATAAACTGTGCCATCTTCCAGCAATACCGCCTCTACTTCTTCTTCGCCCAAGATTGCTTTGGTGAAACCCTCGGTGTGAACGGTGATACCTTTTTCTTCGAGCGATTTTTTCAACAAATAACCCGCGGCGGGGTCAAGCTGGCGATCCATCAAATGCCCTGCGATATGCAACACGGTGACATTCATGCCTTGTTCTTTCAGACCTGCCGCGGCTTCCAACCCCAACAGCCCACCACCGATCACAACCGCATTGGCATTTGGTTTGCGCGATGCAGATAGCATGCTGTTAACATCGTCCAAATCGCGATAGGCCATGACACCATCCAAATCCTTGCCCGCGACGGGAATGATGAACGGTGCAGAACCAGTTGCGATGACCAGCTTGTCATATGAAATCGTATGTGATTTTGATGAAACGATTTTTGCAGCCTTATCAATTAATGTCACCGCTTCGCCGAATATGGTGGTGACGTTGTTTTCAGTGTACCAATCGTCAGAATGGGTGATGATATCTTCATATGTTTTTTCACCAGACAGAACAGGTGACAACATAATGCGGTTATAATTGCCCCGTGGTTCGGCGTTAAATAATGTGATGTCATAGGCATTTGGGTCAGCGTCGATCAAACATTCGATCAAACGGCCCGATGCCATGCCAGCGCCGATAATAACCAGTTTCTGTGACATTATGCTGCCTCCTCTTTCGATTTGGTTGGGGTTTCGTCCACAGGATCGCCGTGTTCGTAATCCTCTAGAAATTGCAAAACCTCGGCGCGGTATTTGTAATAATCGGGGTGTTCCAACAATGCCTTGCGGGTGCGTGGGCGGGGCAGATCAACGCGCATCAATTTGCCCACCTTGGCCTGCGGGCCGTTGGTCATCATGCAAACGCGATCGGATAATAAAACCGCCTCGTCAACATCATGGGTGACACAGATTGCTGTGACCTTGGTTTTGGCCCAAACATCCATCAACACATCTTGTAATTCCCAACGTGTTAGGCTGTCCAACATGCCAAAAGGTTCGTCCAACAACAACAATTTGGGGGATAATGCGAATGCACGCGCGATCCCAACACGTTGCTGCATTCCGTTGGACATATCTGCGGCGGGTTTGTCCATGCTATCGGCCAAACCAACGCGTTCAAGATAATATTCAACCACCTCTTGGCGTTCAACTTGTGTCGCTTTTGGGTAAACCTTGTCGACACCGATGGCGACGTTTTCTTTGGCAGATAACCACGGGAACAGGCTGGGTGATTGAAACACCACGGCGCGTTCAGGGTCCGCGCCTTCGACGTGTTTACCGTCCAGAATGATACCACCCTTTGAAATCGGGTTTAATCCCGCCGCCATGGTCAGCGCGGTTGATTTACCGCATCCCGAATGGCCAATGATGGATACAAATTCGCCCTTGTGCAGGGTCATGTCGAAATCTTCGACAACCGTTAATGGCCCCTTTGGTGTTGGGTAAACCTTGTGCACCTTGGAAAATTGCAGATAGCGTTCGTCGTGAAAGCTTTCTGATTTTCCGGCTTCGCGCAAGGCGCTGGGCGCAAGGTGATGAATTGCGGTCACATCGGGCAGGGTGCGGTTTTGTTCGGCGGCGGCCTCAAACCCCACATCCATCAGATATTTCGTCACTTCAAGGCGCAGCTCGATGAATTTGGGATCGTCATTCATTTTTGTGCGATCACGCGGGCGCGGGATGTTCACCGTGAAATCAGGGCCAAAACTTGCGTTTGGACCTGGGTTCAGTGGGATAATCCGATCCGCGAGCAAAATGGCCTCGTCGACATCATTAGTGATTAACACGATGGTCTTTTTCTCAATCTGGCTAATCTCTTCGATCTCGTCTTGCAGATTTGCACGGGTTAACGCATCAAGCGCGGACAGGGGTTCATCCAACAACAATACATTGGGCTGCATCGCCAATGCGCGTGCCACAGAAACTCGTTGACGCATCCCGCCCGATAATTCGGATGGGCGCCGATCCGTTGCGTGGGACAGACCAACCATATCAACGTATTTTTGCACCATCGCGGCGCGCTCGGCTTTGGGCTTTTTCTTATGAACAGAATCCACTGCCAAGGCGACATTGCCCGCCACCGTTAACCATGGCATCAAAGAATAGCTTTGAAAGACCAGCCCACGTTCGGGGCTGGGTTCGGTGATTGGCATATTCTTGTATAATGCCTGACCGCCATCGGGCGTTTCCAACCCTGTTAGAATATTCATCAAGGTTGATTTCCCCGATCCTGAAAACCCAAGGATCGCAACAAATTCACCCTCTTTGATGTTCAGATTGATATCCGACAGGATATGAGAATCTCCGTAAGATTTTGATACGTTTTTCAGCGATAAAATATCCATATCAATCACCGATCCGCAGAAAAGGTGAGCATGGATTGTAGCGCATACATCAAGCGATCCAACAGATAGCCGATAATTCCGATGGTCAGCACCGCAACCATAATTTTCGCCAAGGATTGTGATGATCCGTTTTGAAATTCATCCCAAACGAATTTGCCAAGACCAGGGTTCTGTGCCAGCATTTCCGCCGCGATCAACACCATCCAGCCCACACCCAATGACAATCGCAAGCCAGTGAAAATAAGGGGTAGGGCAGATGGCAAAACCAGTTTGGTGATTTTGGTCCATGTGCCAAGCTTCAACACTTTGCCAACATTCACCAAATCCTTGTCGATGGATGCCACGCCCAACGTGGTGTTGATCAAAGTTGGCCAGATCGAACACAAGGTTACGGTGATTGCCGACACTAAAAATGATTTGGCTAGTAACGGTTCTGGGGATGTGACCGTGGCCGAAACAACCATGGTAACAATTGGCAACCATGCCAGTGGCGACACGGGTTTAAATATTTGAATGATCGGGTTCATGCCCGCACCGACCAGTGGTGATAAACCACCTGCAATGCCCAATGGAATGGCAATCGCAGTCGCAACCAGAAATCCAAAGAACACGGTTTTAAGCGATGTCCAGATTTGATCGTAATAGGTTGGCGCACCTGTGAAGGTGCGATATTTCACCTTGTCCGCATTGCCATCGGCGACCAATTTAGCGTTGCGCAGGTCTTGGCGTTCGTAAAACGCCGCCTGTTTGTCACGCTGGCGATTGTGATCGGCATTTAAATTGATAAATTGCGTCCAAACCTGTGCAGGTCCTGGCACCGCGCCAAGAGATGTGACAACCTTGGGCGCCAAAATCCCCCATGCGCCCAAAAACAACAAGATCGCGATCAGTGGCACGCCGAGCAAGCGCCATATTTCTTTGCCGTTGCTGCGTAAATCGTCCCCACCAATCATTTTCAACAGAGGCGTTAACCATGCAAGCCCCAGCAGGGATACATATTTATCCGCCTTGTTGATTTTCGTAAAAAACCGCTCTTTGCGTTCTGATTTTGCCAATTGCGGATCAGCCATTGCTGTCATTTGTTCGTACCTTTCGAAATCGGTTTGCTCTGGCGCAATAGTGCGCCAGATGTTCCGTTTTGATGGGTTAGGATGCGCCGTCTTTCAGGCCAATTTTCAATGCCTCAAGATATTCGAGTGGCTTTTTGCCGTCATATTCGATGCCATCAATAAACGCGGCGGTTGCCGGTTTGTATCCATCGGTGCCAAAGGGGATGTCGGCGGCATTCACGTAACCCTCGTCCACCAACATTTGCGCGGCCTCTAGGTAAATTTCAGGCTTGTAAACGTCCTTGGATACTTGTTCGTACCAGCTTGCGTCTTTGGGTTCGGTGATTTGCCCCCAACGGCGCATTTGGGTCAGATACCATGTGGCATCTGAATAAAACGGATATGTCGCGTTGTAGCGGAAAAACACATTGAAATCAGGTACATCGCGTTTATCACCTTTTTCATATTCAAACGTACCTGTCATCGAATTGGCGATAACTTCGGCGTCTGCACCAACGTATTCAGGGCGGCTCAGGATTTCCACCGCTTCGGCACGGTTGGCGTTATTGTCTTCGTCCAACCATTGTGCCGCGCGGATTAATGCCTTGGTCAATGCAAGGGTGGTGTTTGGATATTGTTGGGTGAATTCATGGGTCATTCCGAATACTTTTTCGGGGTTATCTTTCCAGATTTCGTAATCGGTGATGACGGGAACACCAATGCCTTTGAATACGGCGGCTTGGTTCCACGGTTCACCCACGCAATAACCCAAAATTGTGCCCGCTTCCAATGTTGCCGGCATTTGTGGGGGTGGGGTGACAGAGAGCAATACATCTGCGTCAACTTGGCCTGAAATATTGTCTTCGGTGTAAAAACCAGGGTGAATTCCCCCTGCTGCCAACCAGTAACGCAATTCATAGTTATGTGTGGACACAGGGAACACCATGCCCATGTTAAATGGCTTGCCCTCATCCTTGTAACGTTCAACGATGGGTTTCAATGCGGTGGCCGAAATCGGGTGTACGGGTTTACCATCGTTGTCCTTGGGAATGTATTGTTTCATTTCATCCCAGATCGCGTTGGAAACGGTGATACCATTACCATTCAGATCCATGGAAAATGGCGTTACGATATGCGCCTTGGTGCCAAAACCGATGGTTGCGGCCAATGGTTGACCCGCCAACATATGCGCACCGTCCAATGTACCGTCAATCACACCATCAAGCAGAACTTTCCAGTTGGCTTGTGGTTCGATCGTCACGAACAGGCCTTCGTCCTCAAAAAAACCTTTTTCATAGGCGATGGCGAGCGGGGCCATATCGGTCAGTTTGATAAAACCCAGTTTCAATTCATCTTTTTCAACGTCCAGCATTTCGGCAAAGCTAGGCACAGTTGAAATGGCAGATATGACAGCGGATTGTAGGATCGTTTTGAGCTTCATTGAGCGTCTCCAAATAGATAAAGCCGCTTGATCAAAACACACGTAACCCTCGCGATGATGCGATGTGTTCAGACCAAGCGGCATTGCTTGTGATGGTGGGGAAGCCCAAATCTCTGGGCGAAATCTGCGAACGCCATTGTTTGCAGTTGCCTATATTCATAACCTGATTCGTAGAAAGGTCAATGTCATTGTCATAGATTGCGTCATTTTGGATCAAACACCGATCCATCATAAAAACGATCTGGGCCAAGGTAATAGTCTTGCGCCGCATTGATTGTTTGGCGTTCGTTTAATGTGCCTTCGACCTTGCTATTACCATCTGGCATTGGTGTGCTGATTGACATTAATGCGTCGCGATAAATATCTGGTCTAAAACAATTTTTTGCAGTTTCAATCGCCCATTTTTCATCCACCCCCCATGCGGATGCTTCGTTTTGGGCGATCCAAATTGCGGCGCTGATCCAAGGGAAACCAACGCTGCTCCCCCCGATACGAAGCGCAAGTGGATCATGGCCAACGCGCCCTTTGGCATCTAAAACCATTTGGCCGCTGAATGCTTGTTGGATCAGATCGGCTTGGATGCCAACATATTTTGAACGCGCCAGAATTTCGCATAATGTGTCTTGCGAACTTGGCCGTTCAATCCAAAGTTGGGCGCGATAAATTGCGCGGATCAGGCGGTGTAAAACCGTTTTGTTACGCTCGCCCCATTCGTGGCGCACGCCCAACACCTTTTCTGGGGCGGCGGCCCAAATGGCACTTCCGTTTAAGGCTAGCGAACCTGTCCCTGAATCGGTGATCTGTGCGCCCCAAGGTGCTCCAACAAAAACGCCATCAACCTCGCCACTTTTTAACACTTCGGCCAAAACGAATGGTGGTGCGACGGAAAAATCAACAACTTCGGCTGGGTTTAATCCCGATTGTTTGATTAAAAATCGTAATAGGGCCACATGCATACTGTGCATGAAAGGCACGCCAATGCGTATTGGGGCATCAGCGGATTGTTTTACCAAATATTGTATAAAATCGTTGGTGTCGTTAAATCGCGGTGGCGCTTCGCCATTTGTTCTGAAAACAAAGCTGTCGCCATTCATGCTTAACACCATTGGCGCGATGATCTTGCTGTTCACTTGGCCTTTGCCAAGCGACATCGCAATGGGCATTGGGGCAAGCATATGCGCGGCGTCATAAACGCCAAAGGCCAGTTTATCGCGAATGGATGACCAGCTATGCTCGCGTGTCAAATTCAGCGCGATATTCTCTTCTTCGGCAAAGCCAAGCTCGTGTGCGACAATCAAGGGTGCCGCATCGGTCAGGGGGATAAACCCACAATGAATCGGCGTCGTCATAACAAGAGCCCCGCCGCCGTGACCAAACCATCGGCAACCTCGGACACGCGCCGCCCTTGATCCATGGCGGTTTTGCGCAGAACGGCATATGCTTCTTCTTCGCTCAGGCCGCGTGCTTTCATCAACAAACCTTTGGCACGATCAATGGTTTTGCGCTCTGCCAATGCGGTTTTTGTCGCTTCTAGCTCTGCTTTCATCCGACCAAAGGAATGGAAACGCGCAATCGCGGTTTCAAGTACGGGTTTAATCCGATCCTTGCGCAAGCCATTCACCACATATGCACTGACCCCAGCATCAATAGCGGCGCGCATCATTTTATCGTCCGTTTGATCGACAAACATCGCAACAGGGCGTTCCGATGGGCCAAGCGCGGTGATCACCTGTTCAAAACTGTCACGCGATGGGTCTTCAAGATCGATCAGGATGATATCGGGTTCCAAATCACGCAGTTTTCGCGCAAGTCCCAGCGTTTCACCGATCACGGAAATCTTGTAATCCATCGTTTCGCGCAGCCCGTCAACAATCAGGAACGCGCGTTCCTTGTCTGGGTCAATCACAACGATATGAAGCGGATCTGTCACAGTAATCTTTCGTTTGCTTGACAGAGATTTATGCACCCTGAGGGTGAATGGACATTGCATGGGAGAGGGTGATTGCGAGAAAATGCGGCAATGCCTAATAATTGGGCATTGCCGTTTGAGTTTGTTTGAAATTCAGAGCGATTGAAAATCTATGGTTTGATTAGCTCACGCTACTAAATCGGTTTTGTGTGTCGTCTGAATACACATCAAAGCGACGCGCAATGATGCGCGCCAATGCGCGCTGGTGATGGGTAATTTCAAAGCCATCGACGCTAAATTGTATATAGCGTCCAAAATCACGTTGTAACTGCAAGATCGGCTTGGCCAAGATCGTCATTTCGCAGGCATAGGTTTGTGAAAGTTCGCTAAAATCGGCGCGAAAATCGCACATGATCATTTCGATCAACCGTGCAATCATCCGATCACGTTGCGTTGTGGCGATCCCGCGATAGGTTGCCAATTTTCCTTGGGTTATCGCATCTGCGTAATCCGCTGATTTTGGGGCGTTTTGGGAAAATCCATTTGGGAACTTGGAAATCGCACTGGCGCCCAGTCCAATCAATGTATCCAAATCGTCGGTAGTGTACCCTTGAAAATTACGCCGCAATTTTCCCGCTTTAGCAGCGATTTGCATGGCGTCATCGGGTTTGGCGAAATGATCAATGCCAATGGGAGCATATTGCGCTGACTCTAACTTTGACGCCATAACATCAAACAATTCGCGCCGATTTTGCCCCGATGGCAAGGCATCATCTGAGATCAGCTTTTGGCGTTTTGCCATCCACGGCACATGAGCATAACCGTATAATGCGATACGATCGGGTGACAGGCCCAGCACGGTTTCAATGGTTTTAGTCACTGTTTGAACCGTTTGGTGGGGCAGACCATAAAGGATGTCCATGTTCAGCGAATGAATATCGGCACGGCGTAGCATATCCACACAGGCCAGCGTGGTTTCAACGCTTTGCTTGCGGCCGATGGCGGCTTGGACGCGTGGATCAAAATCCTGCACGCCGATGCTGGCACGCGTCATGCCCACATCGGCCAGCGCATCAATTTTTGCCGCTGATACCAATGTGGGGTCAATTTCCACCGAAAATTCGAAATTTTCGTGGCGCGGTGTCATTTGGTGCAATGCGGTGCTGAGCGTGCGAATTTGATCTGGTGACAGGATGGTGGGCGTGCCACCGCCCCAGTGAATTTTCCCCACAGACACGCCAGAGGGCAGGGTGGCACCCACCATTTTAATTTCGCGTAACAACACATCCAAGTAATGCGCAATTGCCGATTTGTTTTTGGTGCCTTGGGTGCGACAGGCGCAAAACCAACACAACCGTTCACAAAGTGGGATGTGGACATAAATCGAAATCGGGCGATCCGCAGGCAGTGTACGGATTTGCTCGGTGCTAAATTCAGCCCCCACATCCGTGTGAAAATGCACAGCGGTGGGATAGCTGGTGTAGCGCGGGGCGCGGGCGTCATAGACGCCAAGATGCGCAAGTTCTGGATCAAAGCTCATAGGGGCAAAGTAGCGCATGGAAATTTTCACGCCTTGATCTAGATCAAACAAAAGTGGTTTAGTGAAGCATGAACATGAACATCCCAGCGTTGAACACAAAAATTGGCGATAAATGCGCCGACTGCCCGATTCATCATCGGGCGGTGTGTGCATATTGCGAAAAATCCGAATTGATGTTGTTGGAAACGATGAAGTCATATTCCAGCTACGCCGCCGGTGACACGATCATCATGGCAGGTGACAATATGAAATTTGTGGGATCTGTTGTTACGGGTGTTGCCAGCCTGTCGCAAACAATGGAAGACGGGCGTCGCCAAATGGTGGGGCTGTTATTACCCAGCGATTTTGTTGGCCGCCCGGGGCGCGAATTTGCCAGTTTTGATGTGGTAGCGACAACGCCTGTGACATTGTGCAAGTTTGAACGCATCCCGTTTGAAAAAATGTTAAAATCAACGCCGCAACTGCGCGAACGCATGTTGGAAATGGTGCTGGATGAATTGGACGCCGCGCGCGAATGGATGTTGTTGTTGGGGCGCAAAACAGCGCGTGAAAAAATTGCCAGTTTGTTGATGATTATCGGCAAGCGGCAAAATTCATTATCCCCGTTTGATATCAACACCAGTATGAAATTCGAGTTGAGCCTGACGCGAGAGGCGATGGCCGATTACCTTGGCCTGACACTTGAAACCGTCAGCCGCCAAATCAATGCGTTGAAAAAAGATGGTGTGATTGAATTGGAAAAGAAACGCCATGTCATTGTCAAAAATTTCAACCGTTTGTTGGATGAAACGGGTGACGACGGCGATGGTGGTTACGTTACCTAGGCCCTGTAAAACCGAGGCGCTGTAAATTTTCTAAAACTTGATCCAGATCAAAGAGCGATCATTCTGGCTGTTCCATAAGCGGGAACAGAACAGGACGAAAAGGTCGCGTTATGGAAATCATCAAGTTAATTGTCTTGGCGATGATTGCTGTGCTTGCAGCAATGGCCGCCAATTTTGGGCAGGATTGGCCCTATTCGGTGCATATGTTCATTATTATGGCATGTGCGTTTTATTTATTTGTCAAAGGTTTGCAAAAATTCGGTGATGTGCGCCCGCCCATTGACACGGGGTATCAGGATGATGTGGTGCGCGCTGGTGTGATTGCCACATCGTTTTGGGGCGTCACGGGGTTTTTGGTTGGCGTTTACATCGCATTCCAATTGGCATTTCCCGCGCTCAACCTTGATCTGCCGTTCACCACATTTGGTCGATTGCGCCCGTTGCATACATCTGCGGTGATTTTTGCGTTTGGCGGTAATGCGTTGATCGCCACATCATTTTATATCGTGCAACGCACCTGTGGGGCACGCCTGTGGGGCGGAAATCTGTCTTGGTTTGTGTTCTGGGGATATCAATTATTTATCGTGCTGGCCGCAACGGGTTATCTGTTGGGCGCAACCCAAAGTAAGGAATACGCCGAACCTGAATGGTATGTCGATATCTGGCTGACCATTGTTTGGGTCGCCTATTTGGCGGTGTATCTGGGCACGATTATCAAACGCAAAGAGCCGCATATTTATGTGGCCAACTGGTTTTTCCTCGCGTTTATCGTGACCGTTGCGATGTTGCATATCGTTAATAACCTCAGCTTACCCGTGTCGATCTTTAGCTCGAAATCAATCCAGTTGTTTTCAGGCGTTCAAGATGCGCTAACACAGTGGTGGTATGGCCATAACGCGGTTGGCTTTTTCCTGACCGCTGGGTTCTTGGGCATGATGTATTATTTCGTGCCAAAGCAGGCGCAAAAACCTGTGTTCAGCTATAAATTATCGATCATCCACTTTTGGTCGTTGATCTTTCTTTATATCTGGGCAGGGCCTCACCATCTGCATTATACTGCATTGCCTGATTGGGCACAGACATTGGGCATGGTGTTTTCCATCATGTTGTGGATGCCAAGCTGGGGCGGGATGATCAACGGTTTGATGACGCTAAATGGCGCATGGGATAAATTGCGCACCGATCCGGTGTTGAAAATGATGGTGTTGAGCCTTGCATTCTACGGCATGTCCACGTTTGAGGGTCCCGTGATGTCGATCAAGGTGGTGAATTCGCTGTCCCATTACACCGACTGGACCATTGGGCATGTGCATTCTGGCGCGCTTGGCTGGAACGGGATGATTACCTTTGCCGCGCTTTACTATCTGACACCACGTTTGTGGGGGCGGGCACGGCTTTATTCTACGGCGATGGTGAACTGGCATTTTTGGCTCGCCACAATTGGTATCATTTTTTACGCCGCATCCATGTGGGTGACGGGCATCATGGAAGGGTTGATGTGGCGCGAGGTGGATGCGCAAGGGTTCTTGGTGAATTCATTCGCTGACACGGTTGCCGCCAAATTCCCGATGTATGTGGTGCGCGGTACGGGTGGGCTGATGTATCTGTCTGGCGCGATCATCATGTGTGTGAACCTATGGCTGACCGCACGCGGCGTTGGGCAAACAGATGCCCAACTCACCGCCCAAGCCATCCCCGCAGAATAAGGAGATTATGATGTCATTTTTGAACAATCATAAAAAAGTAGAACGCAACGCGACCTTGTTGTTGGTGTTAAGCCTTGGCGTGGTGTCCATCGGGGGTATCGTTGAAATCGCACCGCTGTTTTATCTGGACAACACGATTGAAAAGGTGGAGGGCATGCGCCCCTATACGCCGCTCGAATTGGCGGGGCGCAACATTTATGTGCGCGAGGGCTGTTACACCTGTCATAGCCAAATGATCCGACCCTTGCGCGACGAAGTGGAACGCTATGGCCATTATTCTTTGGCGGTTGAAAGTATTTATGACCACCCGTTTCAATGGGGATCAAAACGCACTGGGCCAGATTTGGCACGCGTGGGGGCGCGTTATTCCGATGAATGGCACGTGGATCATCTAAAAGACCCGCGTTCTGTTGTCCCCGAAAGCATTATGCCAGGTTACGGGTTCTTGCTTGAAACGCCGCTGAAACCAGAGCAAAGCCGCGATATGTTGGTAGCCAACATGCGTGTTGGCGTTCCCTATACGACCGAAATGATCGAAAGCGCGGTGTCCGACTTCAAGGTTCAGGTCGATCCCGATGGTGATTGGGAAGAGATGGTTGAACGATACCCCAAGGCCCAAGTGCGCAATTTTGATGGCCAAGAAGGGTTAACCGAAATGGATGCGCTGGTGGCGTATCTGCAAATGCTGGGCACGTTGGTGGATTTTTCCACCTTCCAAGCCGACGCAAGCCGATAAGGGGATCAGACATGGATACCTATTCAATTTTCCGCGCCTTCGCAGATAGCTGGGGATTGCTGGCAATGATGTTGTTTTTCATCGGCGCGATCTTGATGTTGTTCCGCCCCGGTGCGCGTGCCATGCACCATGATGCGGCAAACATTCCGTTTCGTGATGATGCTCCGCGCCCCGCGCCGACAAATGCAGATGTGAAAGGGGATCGTGATGCGTAAACCCAAAATGAACGACGAAGACTATCCAACAACGGGTCATGAATGGGATGGCATCCGTGAATATGACAAACCCATGCCGCGTTGGTGGTTGTGGACGTTTTATCTCTGTATCCTGTTTTCAATTGGCTATGTGGTTTATTACCCAGCCATTCCGCTAATTAATGGCGCGACCAAAGGTGTTTTGGGATATTCATCACGCGCAGAGGTACAGGGCGAAATTGATCGCGTGAACGCACTGAACGCGGATATTGAAAAAACGCTTTTGGCAACGCCGATGGATGACATTGCTCAAAACCCCGAATTGTCCCGATTTGCCAGTGCGGGTGGTGGTGCGGTGTTTCGGACATATTGTGCGCAATGCCATGGTGCGGGTGCGCAGGGTGGCAAGGGTTATCCAAACCTGCAAGACGACGATTGGTTGTGGGGTGGCGATTTGGCCGCGTTGGAAACCACCATTCGCCACGGTATCCGCCATGATGCGGATGACGATACGCGTTATTCCGAGATGCCAAAATTTGGTGAAATCCTGCCCCAAGAAGAAATCAAACAAATCGCCGAATATGTGTTAGCGGTTTCCGATCAAGATCATGATGTTGCGTTAGCAATGTTAGGTAAGCCATTGTTTATGGATAATTGTTCCGCCTGTCACGGCGAAACAGGCCTGGGGGATCGAGAACAAGGTGCACCCAATTTGGCCGATGCGCTCTGGTTGTTTGGCGGTGATCGCGACAGCGTGGTGCAAACAATCACCAACAGCCGTTTTGGCGTCATGCCTGCATGGCAAGGGCGCATCACAGATGTGCAAATCAAACAAGTGGCATTCTACGTTCACCAGTTAGGTGGCGGAGAATAAGCGCGATTGCATTGGCGCGCTGGCACCAGCCCCCGTCCTGTTCCGGTTGGGGCTGGTGTTTCTTTCTCAAAACTTGATCTGCATCAAAGTAATGCATCCCGATTTGCACGATATTGCGATTGAACAGGACATAAGGGGTTCCCAATGACAACCCAAACAGAGCAACCGCCACGTCTTTTTGAAGGGCGCGAACCGGTATTTCCCCAGCGCGTTTCGGGCTGGTATCGCCGTCTGAAATGGTGGCTGATGATATTCACACTTGGCATTTATTATATCACGCCGTGGATCCGTTGGGATCGCGGTGCGAATCTGCCCGATCAGGCGGTGTTGGTTGATCTGGCAAATGCGCGGTTTTTCTTTTTCTGGATCGAAATATGGCCCCATGAATTGTATTTCGTGGCAGGCCTTTTGATCATGGCGGGGCTGGGGTTGTTTTTGTTTACATCCGCGCTTGGGCGGGTCTGGTGTGGATATGCGTGCCCCCAAACCGTTTGGACGGATTTGTTTATCCTTGTGGAGCGCTGGGTCGAAGGTGATCGCAATGAACGCATTCGATTGCTTCGTGCGAAATGGTCATTTCGCAAGGCACGATTGCGTATTACCAAATGGGTGATATGGTTGTTGATCGCGCTGGCAACGGGGGGCGCATGGGTGTTTTATTTCGCCGATGCCCAAACATTGTTGCGTGAATTATTCACAGGACAGGCGGCAATGGTGGCATACGGCACGATTGCGGTTTTGACTGCCACGACATTTTTGTTTGGCGGTTTTTTGCGCGAACAGGTGTGCACCTATATGTGCCCATGGCCGCGTATTCAGGCCGCGATGATGGACGAAGATTCATTAACCGTGGCTTATCGCGATTGGCGCGGCGAACCACGCGGCAAATTGGGCAAGGCCGAGGGAGATTGCATCGATTGCATGGCCTGTGTGAATGTCTGTCCTCAAGGGATTGATATCCGCGATGGCCAGCAGGTGGAATGCATAACCTGTGCGCTGTGCATTGATGCCTGTGACAATGTGATGGAAAAAATCGGCAAACCACGTGGTTTGATCGATTATTGCGCATTATCCGATGAACCGCTGGAACGTGCAGGCGCCACACCCAAAACCATCTGGCAACATATTTTGCGGCTGCGCAATTTTATCTATTTCGGGCTTTGGTCATTGATCGGTGTTGCGATGGTTGTTGCATTGTTCATCCGTTCGGATTTTTCCGCATCCATCAAACCAGATCGCAATCCACGGTTCGTGACATTGTCCGATGGTACATTGCGCAATGCCTATGATCTAAAGATCAGCAATCAAACAGGTGCGGCGCGCGAATTTCATCTGTCGATCAAAACAGATGATCCGCTGCGCCTTGATTTGCAAGGGGTGGATGGGATGAACATCACCGTGCCCGCCGATGAAACCATGCATCAACGTATCTATGTTTTTGCAAAACCAGAATATGAAACCAGCCGCATGGATAATGCGCCCATCCGTTTCTGGGTAGAGGATCGCGCAAGCGGTGAGCGCAATCACGTAGACAGCTTTTTCGCAGGAGACTCAAAATGAATATGATCGCAAAACGCCCCCTGACAGGGCGTAAAGTTTCGTTGATGTTTTTGGGTGCGTTTTGCACGATTGTTAGCGCAAATGTTGCGCTGATCTATTCCGCCGTGGGATCATTTCCAGGGTTGGAAACCCGCAAACCTTATGTCGAGGCGCAGCATTTTGAAACCCGTCGCATCGCACAAGAGGCATTGAATTGGGACAGCAATGTTGAATACAGCAATGGACAGATCATTCTGCATCTTACGTCCGCTGGGAACACCGTTGTGTTGCCCAATGTGGCGGTGCGCGTGGGGCGGGCAACGGCGGATCGATTTGATCAAACGCTTGTGTTGGAATTTGACGGTAAATCTTATCACGCCCCCATCACGCTTGATGCTGGCAATTGGCAGGTTCAAATCAAAACCACGGCACTTGATGGCACCGGTTTTCGCCGCATCATTCCGCTGATTATTCGCGGGGATCACATATGAACACCGCCGTTTGCCCCGCATGTGTTGCAATCCCCAATGAAAAAATTGAACAGATCCGCACGGATATTGGGGCCTTGGAAATATCCGTACCCACAATCCATTGTGCAGCCTGTATTCAGAAAATCGAACGCGGGCTAAATGCGCTTGATTGTGTGTTGAATGCGCGGGTGAACCTGTCACTAAAACGTGTCAGCATTCGCCATAATGATAATCCTAATTGCGAAGACATCATAATGGATACGCTCGCCAATTTGGGGTTTGATGCGCATTTATTGGATGATCACAAGCTAAACCAAAATGGCGATGACGTTGGGCGTGGATTGTTAATGCGCCTTGGCATCGCGGGGTTTGCCGCGATGAATGTGATGTTGCTGTCTGTTTCCGTCTGGGCGGGCGCGGATGGATTAACACGTGATTTTTTGCATTGGGTGTCGGCGGCGATTGCGCTCCCCACGGTGGCCTATACCGCGCAGCCGTTTTTCAAAAATGCTTACGCCGCATTGCGTGTGGGGCAGTTGAACATGGATGTACCGATTTCGCTGGCGATTTTAATGGCGGCGGGCTTGTCCATTTATGAAACATTTCACGGTGGCGAACACGCCTATTTCGACGCGGCATTGTCGTTGACGTTTTTCCTGTTGGCGGGGCGGTATTTGGATCACCAAACCCGTGCGCGCGCACGATCTGCGGCAACCGCTCTGTCCGCGTTGGAGGTTCCGCGTGCGCAACAGATCAAGGATGGACAGATCACCACCGTGAATGTGTCTGATTTGGCGATCAATGATCGCGTTTTGGTGCGAAAGGGTGCGCGCATTCCCGTTGATGCGGTGATTGTCAAAGGTCAAAGCGATCTGGACGTATCCTTGATCAGCGGCGAAACCATGTTGGCAACGGTAACCGTGGATGATCAAGTTTATGCGGGCACATTAAACGTGGGCGCACCGTTGGAAATTTTGGTCACCCAAACGGGGGCTGGTACAAAGCTCGCTGAAATTATGGATCTGATACAACAGGGTGAAAATCTAAAAACCAAATACACCCGTTTGGCGGATCGCGCCGCGGGGATTTACGCACCATTGGTTCATTTGCTGGCCTTGGTCGCATTTGTGTTTTGGCAATTTTACAGCGGTGATACTCGTTTGGCCGTGGGTATTGCCACTGCCGTATTGATTATCACATGCCCTTGTGCGCTTGGCCTTGCGGTGCCTGCCGTGATGACGGCGGCAAGCGGGCGGTTGTTTAGATCGGGCGTCTTGATCAAAGATGGCGCCGCATTGGAACGTTTGGCGGGTGTTGATACGGTTGTGTTTGATAAAACGGGAACACTCACCACCGGTGAATTTAGCGTCATCAGCGCCCCCAAAGGCGAGGATTTACAGATCGCGGCAAGTTTGGCGGCACAATCCGATCACCCCATTGCACAGGCAATTGTGCAATACGGCCCCAATCAATCCTTGTTGTCGCTGGATCATATCAAAGACACGGCTGGGAAAGGTGTCAGCGGTATGTATCACGGCCAGATTGTAAAGTTGGGACATGCCGATTGGGTTGGGGCAGAGCCCGTGCCAAATCATGTGCAAACATGGCTACGTATCGGGCAAAATCCGCCCGTGCCATTCTTGTTTGACGATATGTTGAAAGACAGCGCAGAACCCGCAATTGATGCCTTGCAAAAAAGTGGCTTACGCGTGGTCTTGTTATCGGGGGATACGCAATCCGCCACGGATCGTTTGGCGAAAAAACTGGGCATTGATGATGCGCGCGGCGGGGTGCAACCACGCGAAAAACTACAAATGGTTCAATCGCTTGGCGAACATGTGTTGATGGTAGGGGATGGGTTGAATGATACGGCCGCACTGGCGGGCGCGCACGTATCCATGGCGCCAGCGCGTGCGATTGATGCGGCGCGCACAGCATCTGATTTCGTGCTGATCAAGGATGATTTGATGTTGATCCCAGATTGCATCGCGTTGGCACAATCGGCGAAACGGCGCATGTTGGAAAATTTCGCCATTGCGGGCGCTTATAATGCCGTGGCTATCCCCATTGCGTTGATTGGTTTGGCAACACCGCTGTTGGCGGCACTGGCGATGTCTGCATCATCAATTTGCGTGTCACTCAATGCGCTGCGCTTAACGAAAGGGTAAACATGTCTGTATTGATCTATCTGATCCCGATTTCATTATTTCTGGGCGGCATTGGATTGCTCGCGTTTTTCTGGGCGATCAAAACCAAGCAGTTTGACGACCCAGACGGAAATGCCGCGCGGATATTGTTTGATGATGACGCGCCCGATGACGAGGTGGGTTAATCACACAGATCGGCCAAGGTTTTTGCAGCAATATCAAATGATTGCAATCGCGCCGTGTGATCATGGATCATGCCCGTGATCATCAATTCATCGGGTTGGTGCGTGGCAATGATCGATCGCAGCTGTTGTTTCACCGTATCAGGCGAACCCGTTGCCGAAAATGACATCGCATGTTTCACACCTGTCATGATATTTGGTGCGATATGCGCGGTGATATCATCAACAGGACGGGGCAGTTTCCCTGGTTTTCCTGTGCGTAAACGGGCAAAGGCCAACATTTGTGACGTGCGCAGATATTGCGCCGCGGCGTCGGTATCGGCCGCACAAACACCCGCCGCCAGCATCAAATACGGTTTGTCCAAAAATTGGGATGGCTGAAACGTGCTGCGATAAATTGAAATGGCCTGTTCCAACATGGATGGTGCAAAATGCGATGCAAATGCATATGGCAATCCAAGATATGCCGCCAACTGCGCACCAAACAGGCTTGATCCCAGTATCCAAACGGGAACATGTGTGCCAGTTCCAGGAATGGCACGCACAGCGGCGTTGTCGGGGGCATCGGCGAAATAGGCGATCAATTCTTGTACGTCTTGGGGGAATGTATCCTCGGGCGTCATATGACGGCGTAATGCTTGTGCGGTGGCACCATCGGTGCCCGGTGCACGCCCAAGCCCCAAATCAATACGATCAGGGTAAAGCGTTGCAAGTGTGCCAAATTGTTCACCAATGATCAGAGGCGCATGGTTTGGCAACATAATCCCACCCGCACCAATACGCATGGTTTTGGTTTGCCCCGCCACATGCCCAATCACCACGGATGTCGCCGCGCTCGCGATCCCTGGCATATTGTGATGTTCAGCCAGCCAGAAGCGATGAAACCCTGATTTTTCAGCTGCTTGCGCCAATTCAACCGTGTTATTGAGCGCATCGGCGGTTGAATGGCCCTCTGATACGGGGGATAAATCAAGGAGCGAAAATTTTTGCATGGGTGGCCTCATTTCTGTTACGCCAACCTATGCAGGATCGAAACCAAACCCAAGCGCAATAGGGCGCGCAAAGATCACATTTTCGCGCCTAGTGTGAATCCAGCGTCGCAATCGCATCATAAGATCGATCAAGGATACATTTACGCCCAAATATCGGTTGGTCAATTTCAGTGTTTTTGGTCACGGTTAGGCCACGCATAAAGCTCGCGTTTGGGTATGGGCTATTGGGGTCAGGCTGCAACGCGACCCCATTTTCATCTGTGATCGCATATTTGTAATACGCGTTGTAGGCATAGATGCCGTTCACAAACCTGATTTTGCCAAAGCGAATGCGCCCAATGTCATCATGTGTTTCGATTAAAACATCATCCACCGCGCGATCCAAAACCAATTCTGGCGCGCCCATCATTGGGCCATAGACATAGCGCATGCCATTGGGCGTTTGTGAAATGGTTACCGCGTGAGTGTTGCCATCAAGGCGACAGTAAAACACCGTGTTGGTGGGGACACGATCAACCAGCATCGGATCCTCGGCCAGTGTAACACCGCGCATTGTGTGCGATTGATCTGGCACAGGATCACAATGTGCCAAAATAGATGTGACAAGCAATACTGTGGCAGCATCACAGCCAGAATGAAACGCATATTATTCGCATTTGCGGCGCATTTATTTCAACCAATCAGTGCTGAAAATCACTTTGTTGAAATGAAAACTACCATAACCTGTGGATATGGCGACAATGAATATTTGCGTGTGCCTGTAATATTTTTCTAGAAAACTATTGGGGACAAATATGTTTATGCAAAAAATTTATGGTGCTCTTTGTGCGGCAACTTTTATCGGGGCACCCATTAGTGCGCTTGGTGCTACGATTGATTTCGAAGGCACGAATTTTGGCCGAAATTATTCACAAGATGGCTTTAACGTCACCACCAATTTTACCACCGGGTATTTTGGTGATTTGCATGTTGATCAGTTCACGGGCCCATTTGGCAGTTCTTACACCATCACCCGCGACGATGGCGGCGCATTTGATGTGATGTCGCTGGATATTGGCGCGCTGGGTTTTGGTGTTGATATTGAAACGCATCATCAAAATGGTGGATTTGAATCAATGCCTTATGTCTGGGACAATGTGTTGTTTCAGGGATATGATTCAACGGGTCTGGTTGCGACCACAGTGGCGGGATCAGAGGTTGATACATTGGGCTTTGTCATGGGATCAGATTTCGCATCGCTTGAAAGCTTTGTCATTAGCGGGATTTATACCCCACCCACATTGGGCGCCAATCAGTCGGTGAACCTGACAGCAGGGGATACGCATTTCACCATTGATAACATCGAAATTGCACCCGTGCCGTTGCCCGCATCAATCGTGTTATTGCTATCTGCACTTGGGGCACTTGGGTTGTTTGGTCGAAAACGCAAAGGCGGGCAAGCGCTGGCCTAGCGTTTGCCGTAATATAAGCCAACAACATGTTCGGCTTGCGCGAAAAACAACCACCGCGCAACGCCAAGACCCACAATATGCGATAGTAACAAAACTGCGCCCCACGTATGCCCCATGTTTGGCATCAAGAACATCATGCTCAACGGGATAATCCCTAATGTTATCAATGATATGATGCGTAGCTTGGCCGCGTGTTTACGCCCCACCACATGCACCATTTCACGCAAAAGATAATTGTCACCCGTGTGGGGTGGTTCGAATTGGCGTACCTTACCAATATGCCCAAGCCCCGTCGCCGTTTCCATCGTGGAACCCGCGGCCTTGAACAACCCATCACCAATCGTCCAATATGCCACCTGCGCAATGATCAAGGCGATCATCAGATATTTCGCCAGCCAAATTTGATTGGATAACATCGCACCACCTGTCAGCGCGAATAGGAAAAACAACACAGGCGTTAACCAGTGGTTCCAGCGGGGTATAGTTTTTAGCTGAGCATAGATCATGGATGTGCTGCCCACGGTGGCCAAACACAGGATGGATGCGATAATCCCAATAGCGGGGAGTTTGGTATTCAAAAATATTGCGGCGGCCGCGTAAATGCCCATCACCGCCAATGCGACAACGGCCAAAATGCCTTCGCGTGATAACCACGATGTGCGCCATTGCGAAAATGCCTTGAGCGCGTTTTTGGGATTGCCAAGGTGAAAGGTTGACGCGAGCAACCCACCAACCGCCAGTGCATAGGCCAGAAAGAAAAAGATGAACGCCGACGTGCCCGTCACATCAGGGCGACCAAGACCCAAAAAAAACAACATCCCAAAGCCAAGCCCAGACGCCGCAGTGAATAAAATGACTGATGGTGCTGGATGCATGGGGCAGGGTCTCTTGTTATTGTTTAACGCTGTTTTGCAACATAATGGTGTGAAATGAAATAGGCCAAGCCGCGCAAATGTGATATTTCGGAAAACCTAAAAGGTGCTTCGGGATATGGCGTATTTATACATCTGCATTGACTTGCAACCTATTGCTTTAAATGAATTTTGTATTTTGCGCGTAATTTTCCATCCAACTCTGGATCAAAGCCAACAGCGGATGGTTTGGACAAAATGTCATTTTTAAACTTGATCGCGTTTTCGATCAGGTTGGGTTTTCCGCGCTCAACCCATTCCTTGGGCGATGTGCGATCGCCAAGGCGGGGGTAAACATAATCACGCTGCATCAGGTTCAATGTTTGATCCGAGCCCAGATAATGCCCCGGCCCATTCAAACAGACATCGCGCATGGTTTCCAGTGATAGGCTATCGTCTGTCACCTCGATCCCGCGCACACAGCGCAATGATTGCCCCAACAGATCATCACCAATGATCAGACTTTCAAGACAAAAGCCAAGTAGCGACGCATGCATACCCACGGATTCATAAACCATGTTCAATCCCGACAACCCCGCCATCACGTTGGAATGCGCCTGTTCATATCCCGCCTGCATATCTGGCATTTTCGCATCGGCAATTCCCGCCGCCGCACCACCGGGCAGGCCGTAAAATTTATGCATCTGTGCACAGCCAGCGGTTAATAATGCCTGTTCGCCAGATCCACCAGACATCGCACCTGTGCGCAGATCAGACACAAACGGCCATGTGCCAAAAATCGCGGGGTGTCCTGGTGCAATGGCATTCACATAAACCACACCTGCCAGACATTCCGCCACGGCCTGAACAATCGCCCCTGCAA
This sequence comes from Paramylibacter ulvae, assembly GCF_014652655.1. Taxonomy (GTDB): domain Bacteria; phylum Pseudomonadota; class Alphaproteobacteria; order Rhodobacterales; family Rhodobacteraceae; genus Amylibacter; species Amylibacter ulvae. The sequence goes on along the minus strand of NZ_BMZF01000001.1, from coordinate 511,370 downwards.
TGCTGGCAGGGGCGGTCGCGCCCGCTTGCCCAGCGGAAAGCAACAGCACGGGCATGCCTGCGCGGATGCAGTATTCCATCACTTCCGAACTCTCGGTTGCGAATTTCATGGGGGGGACGACGAAACAGTTGGAATTGGATACAAATGGTCGGGCACGAAAATTCGCCTCGCCCCCCGCAATGTCATAGATTAGATCAAACATGCCTGGCATGAATGATGGTTCGGTGAAACTGGTTCCCACATGTTTGGTTGTGCCCGAACAGGCCGCATAGATCGTATTTTGATCCATTTCAAAATTGTCGGGAATGTCGCGGCAAACCATCGGGCGTTGAAAAAAGTGCACGTTATCAAGCTGTTGCGTGATTTTCGCGGCATCGTGCAGATCCTGTACCGTGCATTCGCGATATTCGTTGTTTTCCACATCAACCAAATGCACCGCCGCACCCGCCGTGCCGTAATGCACACGATTACCCCAAAGTTCGAGATCATTTTTGCCATCGCGTGAATATAACGTAACCTTTTTCGCAGCCTTGGCCAACATATCCTCGACCAAGGCACGCGGATATCGCAAACGTCCATCATCGCCAAGGATTGCCCCCGCCTTTGTCATCACATCCACACCCGATGGCGGCGCATCGGCCAAACCAATGGTTTCCAGCGCATCTAATGCGGCGTGATGGATGCGCAAAACTTCGGCATCGGACAGGGGTTTATAATTGCCACCTTCCATTCCGGATCGAATGGGGCGGATATCTTCGGCTAATGGGGCTGCACGCATCGCTTGTCTGGCTGCGCGGCCACCAGATCGACGGGTTGTTTTTGTTGTCATGTGATTATCTCTGAATAAGGGTTTCAATTTGGTTGAAAACCTTAGGCGGGCGAACCCCGTGCGGCACGACCACGCTGTGCACCAATTGTGCGGATAATCAGCGCTGTCATCCAATCAAGATCAATCATGGATAAAACGCTTGCACGGTTTTTTTCACCGCGCAAGAAAAATGTTCAAATCACCAACGGCCACCGCCACCACCGCCAGACGATCCACCACCGCCAAAGCTGCCACCGCCACCTGATGAACTGCTGCTGCGTACGGGGATGATGTGGGTGTGATCATCGCGATAATCGCAATGCCGGCAACGGGTGCGCAATATCTGTTCACCCGGTGTGGTGCGGGTGACCGTTTGTGTGGTTTCGCGATTTCGCGACAACCCGCGACGCCCGCAATTGGGGCATGATTTGGTGCGCACCCATGTATCCGACATTTTGTTGCGAAACAGGATGAACAGGAAGAACAGTAAAAATACAAATGGAATCAGGATCGGGACAATCTTGGCCGCGATACGTTCGAACAGCGGTGTTTTGGGTTCAACCCAATTATCAGCGGTGCGTTCAATAGTTTCGGTCACGCCGATTTCGATACCTTTGGAATAATCGCCCTTTTGAAAATGCGATTTTACATGCTGGTCGAACAGATAATCCATGCGTTTGTCAAATTCACGCGGATAGCCAGAGCCAAGTCCAATGAACATTTCGCGATCAAACTTGGACACCAAAAACATGATACCGTTGTTTTTGGTCGCATTCCCCACGCCCCAGTCGTTGAACAACCCTGTGGTGAATGTGGGAACATCCGTTTTATCGCCGTAATCCGCAGTGGAATTGATAGTCACCACCGTCATTTCCACGCCTTTGGTTTCGCGCAAATCGGTGAGCGTTTGCGTGATCCGCGCCTCTGTATCCGCATCAATGATATCGGCGTAATCATTCACATATGATGTTAATGAGGCAGGGTAATCCTGTGCCATTGCCATAATGGGCAGGATTGAAGCGATAAGAGCGATAAATAAACGGCGCATAAATTTCCCCTGTATTGTTCCAATCAATGTGGGCGTTTGATGGAAAATTGCAACCGTCAAACGCTACCCTTGGCCAAAAGCGCATCAATATCGCCGCCACTTGCACCACCAGACAGGCTGGCAAATTCCCCGTCATGCAGGATGGACTGGCTGCAATTAACGATTGCCTGATGTGTGACGCGCGATAATGCCGATCCCAGCGATATACGTGCGACCCCGATATTGGCAAAATCCGCGCGGTTATATTTCGTGTATGCACCCGCGGCGAGCGCATTGACGGGTTTAGAAACACTATCACAGATCAATTTCAAATCATCCATACTGGCAGGGAGCGGGGCGTATAAACAATCCGCACCCGCCGCGTCAAACGCTTGGAGGCGCTTAATCGCCTCTGTCACATCATATTGCCCGTTCATAATCCCATCAGCGCGTGCGACCAGCACGAAATCACGGGGCAGGTTACGCACGGCATCCACACCCGCACGGAAACGATCCACGGCAAGTTCGAAATCATAGGGTGTTGCGCTGGGCAGCGCGGTATCCTCGATCGAACAGCCCGCCAATCCTGCTTCGCAAGCCAATCGTATGGTCTCTGCCACATCTTCTGGTGCATCGCCAAATCCGTTTTCAAAATCACCCGACACGGGCAGGGATGTTGCCGCCACAATGTCGGCGGCATGATCCAAATGTTGATCGCGCGTTAAATGCCCCATATCGGGCAAACCTTGGGTAAACCCAAATCCCGAAGATGTCGTGCCAATCGCCTGTGCCCCCATTGCCGCCATTATCCGCGCACTGCCTACATCCCATGCGTTCATCAAAATAAACGGATTGCTGCGCTGGTGTAATGCGCGAAATGCGGGGGCGGGATCATGTTTGGGCATATCAATTCTCCTCAAAGGCTTGCGTTTGTTGTGAAACTAGCATTAAGAATACCCCATGAGAACCAATTGCATCATTATTTGCTGTATTATTACCTGCTGATTAATCACGCGGGCGGTTCTCTTATTTTCAAACATGGATACAAGTGATATGCCCGCGGCAAAACCGCGAGATAGACCATGACCACGATCAAGCTACATAATTCAAAGACCCGCAAGAAAGAGGAGTTTAAACCCCTCGATAAAAATAATGTGCGGATGTATGTCTGTGGCCCCACGGTGTATGACCGCGCCCATCTGGGCAATGCCCGTCCTGTGGTGGTGTTTGACACGCTGTTTCGTCTGTTGCGCCATGTGTATGGGGATGATCACGTCACCTATGCGCGCAATTTCACCGATGTGGATGATAAGATTAACGCCAAGGCCGCCGAAACAGGGCACAGCATTCGCGATATCACCGATGAAACCATTCAGTGGTATCTGGATGATATGGGCGCACTTGGCGCAATGGAACCAACACTTGCCCCGCGTGCCACCGAATATATCCCACAAATGGTCGATATGATTGGCGAGCTGATCGAAAAGGGTCACGCATACGCCGCCGAGGGGCATGTGTTATTCGCAGTGGATAGCTGGAAAGAGCATTACGGCAAATTATCGGGGCGAAGCGTTGACGATATGATTGCAGGCGCCCGTGTCGAGGTTGCTCCGTATAAACGAAACCCCATGGATTTTGTGCTGTGGAAACCATCGGATGGCGACACGCCAGGCTGGGAAAGCCCATGGGGATATGGCCGCCCGGGCTGGCATATCGAATGTTCCGCAATGGCGCGTGAATTATTTGGCGAAAAATTCGACATTCATGGCGGCGGGCTTGATTTACAATTCCCCCATCACGAAAACGAAATCGCCCAAAGCTGTGCATGTTGCGGGACGGATTCATTCGCACAATACTGGATGCACAATGAAATGTTGCAGGTGGAGGGCAAGAAAATGTCCAAATCCCTTGGCAATTTCTTCACAGTGCGCGATTTGCTGGATCAAGGGTATAGCGGCGAGGTCATCCGCTTTGTCATGCTGAGCACGCATTATTCCAAGCCAATGGATTGGACGGTCGAAAAGGCAGTTGGTGCTGAATCTAAACTAGATGACTATCTGAGAATGGTAGAGAGTTACGCAGATATGGGGGCAGTAAAATCTACGCCACCATTCAACGCAATTGTTGATGCGTTGTCCGACGATCTAAACACACACGCAGCGTTGATGGGGCTGGAACATCTGGCAAATCATGCTCAGGGAACGGAATTGGCAGCCAATCTCATTTTCTTAGGTTTGTATTCATATGATGAACTGGTTTCCAAAATATCTGCCATCCAGAATGCCAAAGCCTCGTTGCTTCCACTTGCTGAAAAATTACATCAGTTACGCTTAACAGCAATGGAAACAAAAAACTTTGCCGCTGTGGATGAAATGAAAGAAGCATTGAGTAATGCTGGCATTACTGTGAAAATGTCTAAAGAGGCCGTTACGTTGGAAGCGAACCATAACTTCGACCCATCCAAACTGGAGTCCCTCAAATGACCCGCGAACGTCTTTACCTTTTCGACACGACCCTTCGTGATGGGCAACAAACCCAAGGGGTGGATTTTTCGGCGGATGATAAAACCCGCATTGGCAACGCGCTTGATGCGCTGGGCATTGATTATATCGAAGGTGGCTGGCCGGGGGCGAACCCAACAGACAGCGATTATTTTGACACATCGCCAAAATTCGAAAACGCGACATTCACCGCATTTGGCATGACAAAACGCGCGGGGCGTTCGGCGGCGAATGATGATGTTTTGGCGGCGGTGCTTAACGCAAACACACCTGCTGTTTGTTTGGTTGGCAAAACCCATGATTTTCATGTGACAACCGCGCTTGGCATCACGCTTGATGAAAACATCGAAAATATTGATGCGAGTGTGAAACACATCGTGGCACAGGGGCGCGAGGCGTTGTTTGACTGCGAACATTTCTTTGATGGGTTCAAGGCCAATCCAGATTATGCGCTGAAGGCTGCGAAAACCGCATATGATGCGGGCGCGCGTTGGGTTGTGTTGTGCGATACCAACGGGGGTGCAATGCCAGCGGATGTTCAAAAGGCCACATCTGCCTTGATCGCGCTGGGCGTTCCGGGTGATCACATCGGCATACACACCCATAACGACACCGAACATGCGGTTGCCAATTCATTGGCCGCCGTGGATGCAGGTGCGCGTCAAATCCAAGGGACACTTAATGGTTTGGGCGAACGCTGTGGCAATGCGAACCTTACAACCCTGATCCCGACGCTCTTGCTCAAAGAACCCTATGCCAGTGCATATGAAACTGGGGTTAAACCATCTGCGCTGGGCGGATTGACGCAAATTTCGCGTATGTTGGACGATATTCTAAACCGCGTGCCCCACAAACAGGCGGCATATGTCGGTGCATCCGCATTCGCGCATAAGGCAGGGTTACACGCATCTGCGATCCTCAAGGACCCAAGCACATATGAACATATCCCACCCGAAACGGTGGGCAATGCACGCATTATCCCCATGTCCAACCAAGCAGGGCAAAGCAATCTGCGCGAACGCTTGAGCAAGGCTGGGTTAAACGTGGAAAAGGGTGATCCGCGTTTGGGCAAGATGCTGGAAAAAGTGAAGCAACGCGAAGACGAGGGCTATGCCTACGATAGTGCGCAGGCGAGTTTTGAAATTCTGGCGCGGCGTGTCTTGGGCGCGCTGCCCAAGTTTTTCGACATCAAGCGTTACCGTGTCACGGTTGAACGGCGCAAGAACAAGCGCGATAAGATGGTCACAATATCAGAGGCCGTGGTTGTCGCCAAAATTGGTGATCACAAGGTTCTATCCGTATCTGAAAGCATGGATAACGAAGGCAAGGATCGCGGTCCAGTGAACGCCCTGTCCAAGGCGTTGGCCAAGGATTTGGGCCCATATCAGGCCGTGATTGATGATATGAAACTGGTTGATTTTAAAGTGCGCATTACCAATGGCGGGGTCGAGGCCGTGACACGCGTGATTATCGAACACAAGGACAGCAAGGGCGTGCATTGGTCCACCGTTGGCGTTTCGCCCAATATCGTCGATGCATCGTTCGAGGCCCTGTTAGATGCGATTAATTGGAAGCTAATCCATGATGGCGTGATGCCCGTATGACCATCGAGGCCTGTGCAGAATTGGTACAACGGGGTGATCCCGATCGGTTTATGTCGGCGATGACCGCACCGATTGCTGCACGTGAAAACTTGTTTGTGCTTTATGCATTCAACCTTGAAATCGCGCGCGCACCTTGGGTGACGAAAGAGGCGATGATCGCAGAAATGCGCTTGCAATGGTGGCTGGACGCGGTCGAGGAAATATATGCCGGTGGTGATGTGCGCCGCCACGAGGTTGTCACACCACTGGTTGATGTCATTCGCGAAAACAATTTGCCGCGCGATTTGTTAGATGCGTTGATCAACGCACGCCGCTGGGACATTTACAAAGAACCCCACAACGATTTAGCGGCGTTCGAGGCATATATCCGCGATACGGCGGGTGCGCTGTTGGCATTGTCGGCGATGGCGACGGGGGCGGGTGCGGATACGCGCCCCGCATTGTTGGAATATGGGTATGGCGTCGGGCTGGCCGCGATGTTTCGCGCAATCCCCGCGTTGGAAAATGCACAACGCTATCCGCTGATCGATGGGCGCAATGCAGCCGTTGGTGAATTGGCAAGTGACGGTTTGATCCGTTTACACGATGCGGGGGCAGAGTTGCGTAATATCGTAAAACCCGCACGCGCGGCACTGCGTTCAGGCTGGATGGCAAAATCGGTTCTGCGCGATGTAATTGCAAACCCCGCTTTGGTTGCGAATGATGGCTTGGTGCAATCAGAATTTTCGAAAAAATTCCGATTATTACATTTGAGTTTTAGAAACAGGTTCTAAAACGAGGATTTACACACCTGTGTAAATCCCATTTGGATATTTGAACAAAATGGAGAAGGGGTGCTTAGGCAAACCGTCGGTTTTGTTTAATCAACCAAACAAGTGATCCACCCGCAAGCAACAGGAACGGCACCATGGCAAGGTTGACGGAAACCCAACCCTGAACAGGTGTGCCACCCGAACAATTCATCAAACCACCTGATGCAATTGATCCGATTGTCACCATGCCAAAGACAAGCATATCATTCATGCCCTGAACCTTGCCGCCCTCGGCGGGGGTATGCGCGCCAGCCAGCATGGATGTAGCGCCAATGAAACCAAAGTTCCAGCCGATCCCCAACAGGATCAACCCACCATAGAAATTCAGCAGATCTGTACCCGCAAGGTTCACGATGCCAGCAAGACAAAGGATCGCAAGGCCTGAGCCAACGATTTTTTCAGTGCCGTATCGCGCGATCAAGTGACCCGTGAAAAAGCTGGGTACGAACATGCCCAAAACATGCGCCATCACCACGTTTGATGCGCTTGATTGCGCGTATCCACAGCCAACCACCGCCAGTGGCGTCGCGGTCATGACCAAGTTCATCAATGCATAACTGACCATGGCACAGATGATCGATACGGCGATGCGCGGCGTCATCAACAGTTCAAGTCGTGTGCGCGATTTACCGTCAGCCTCGGTCGGTTTTGCGGGTAAGGGGATGCGCAAGAATAGGAACGCGATGGACCCGATCACATTGATTGCGATGATGGTCAAATAAGCGCCCAAAAACGGAATGACGAATGCATCAGTTGTTAGGTTCAACAACTGTGGCCCCATGATCGCAGATACCAAACCACCCGCCATCACATAGGAAATCGCCTTGGGGCGAAATGATTCAGATGCGGTGTCTACCGCGGCAAAGCGGAAAAATCCTTGGGCGGACATGTATATGCCGGTGAAATAACTACCGATCATAAAGAGTGTGAATGACGATTGGGTGAGGGCGTAGGCACAGATGCTTGCCCCGATCACACCGCCCAATGCGCCAATGAAAAAGCCAAGCTTGCGACCATGATTTTGCATTACTTGGCTCAGCCACGGTGCGGTGGTCATTGATCCAAACACGATCATTGATATTGGCAATGTCGCCCAACACACATTTGATGCCAATGATTGCCCTGCAAGGCCGCCAATCACGAACACCATGGGCATTTGTGCGCCAAGGAATGCTTGGGCAAAAACAAGAAGGGCGACGTTGCGCCGTGCAGCTGATTCAGAAGTCATGCGCAAGCAGTAGAGCGCAGTTTATGCGCGGTCAATAACATGTGCGAAACTTCCGCTATATTGTCCGCGTATAAGCCCCATATCAGCGAGCAATACCCCATTGGCATCGGATGCAGAAAACAGCGGATCGCCGATTGCGCGTAGCGTGGTCGCATAGTGGAATTCATGTGCGTTCAAATGACCGTCAAAAATGCCGCCGTTGCTGGATAAGGAGCGATATCCAAGTGTCAGTTTTCGTTTGAAAAAACTGGTTTCAAGGCGAAGTAATCCAAGCATCTTATGTGCCACACCATCGGCGTCAACAATGCCATCCCCCATGGCCATATATCCCCCGCATTCACCGTAAACGGCATTGGCGTTTCGCACACCAGAAAGAAAGGTATCATTGCTCGCCAATTTACCTGCGTGTAATTCGGGGTAACCCCCGGGTAAAATCACCAAATCGGCGCTGGCAGGTGCTTCGTTGTTCAAAGGCGAGAAAAACGATAATGACGCCCCTGCGGATTTCCATGCATCCAACAAATGTGGATATGAAAACGCGAATGCAGCATCTGATGCAATCGCAATTGATTGCGCGGGCGGCGGCAGGATTTTGGGTGCATTATTCGTGGTTGCCATTGGTGAAAACAGCGATTGAAATGCGTGCAGATCAATGTGTTTGGCCATCACATCCGCAGCATTTTCCAAAAACACCTCTAAATCACCACGCTCGCTGGCCTGAACCAGCCCCAAATGGCGCGATGGGGTTTGTAAATTTGTATCGCGATGCACACATCCCAATATGGGGATTGGCGTATCAATCAGCGCATCGCGCAGCATGGTTTCATGGCGCGGGCTGCCAACCTTGTTCAGGATCAGCCCCGCAATGCGCACATCTGCGCGGTGATTGGCAAATCCTGATACCACGGCGGCAACCGATTGTGCTTGGTGTGATACATCAACCACCAACACCACAGGGATTTGCAAAATCCGAGCCAAATCGGCGGTGGCACCTTTGCCCGCAGGTGGAGCGCCGTCGAATAATCCCATCGCACCCTCAATCACCATCGGGGTATCGCCTAATGCCATTGTTTGAATACGCTCTGGCGTCATCGCCCAAGCGTCCAAATTCACACATTCATTGCCAGATGCGGCGGCATGAAAACGTGGATCGATATAATCGGGGCCGCTTTTGGCAGAACGGATCGCGATGCCTGCGTTGCGCAATGCGCGCAACAATCCAAGGGTGATGGTGGTTTTGCCGCTGCCCGAACTGGGCGCGGCGATGATCACGCCGTTCATGATGCTTCGGCAGGGCGACCACGGTTTAATGGGTCAAGATTGCGCGGTGTTTCACCATTCATCATGCCTTGCCAATCCAACACTTGGCGCATCAGCACAGATTTGCCCACACAAATGATCGCAGGGGGCGTCATGCCCGCTGCATCCATATCGGATTTCAAATTTCCAAGCGTGGTTTCCAAAACGCGCTGCTCGGGGGTTGTCGCACTGGTGACAACGGCGACGGGTTCATCCACACCGCGCCCTGCGTTTAACAATTCACCAGCAATCCGTTCGACATGTTTAATGCCCATATAGATCACCAAAACTTGGCTGCCATCGGAAATGGCCTGCCAGTTCAGGGAACTTGGGGTTTCACCACTTTGATCATGACCCGTGACAAAAGTGACCGATTGGTTCACATCGCGGTGCGTCACGGGAATACCCGCATAGGCCAGCCCGCCGATCCCCGCCGAAATACCTGGTATGATACGCACAGGGACACCGTGCTGAATCAATGTCTGTGCTTCTTCGCCGCCACGACCAAATACAAATGGATCGCCACCCTTCAGGCGTAAAACACGTTTGCCAGATTGGGCCAGTTCCACTAGATGCAGCGATATATCGCGCTGTTTCGCCGATGGTTTACCACCACGTTTACCCGCATAAATCTTTTCCGCCTGTGGCGCCCAATCCAGAATCGCATCATTCACAAGTGCGTCGTAGATAACCACATCCGCCTGTTTCAATGCATTCAGCGCATGTAGCGTCAGCAACCCCGGATCCCCTGGACCCGCGCCGCACAGCCAAACCCAACCCTGTTCAAGTGTTGGGAAATCGCCAGTTGGAAGTGTTATGTCTTTGCTCATACCCCCTTATGACTCGCAAAATAAGATTCTGAAAGATGTGAAGCGACGCATATCGGCAATTGGCGAAACCAATGAACCTGTTATAGTTGCGCTATGACACGCAAACCAACGGGTGATTTGCGCCGTGGCTGGACCACAGGTGCCTGTGCCACCGCCGCAACCAAGGCGGCGCTGATGGCGTTATGGGGCGATGGTTTTCCAAAATACGTTGGCATTACGCTGCCCCGTGGTGAAACACCCGAATTTCCGCTTGCCCATACGGATAAGGGTGATGGCTGGTCAGAGGTGGGCATCACCAAAGACGCCGGCGATGATCCCGATGTCACACATGGTGCGCTGATCATTGCACGCGTCGCAAAATCAAAGGGTGGCGTTGTGTTTGTGGCGGGTGACGGTGTTGGAACGGTGACAAAGGCAGGGTTGCCCATTGGTGTTGGCGAACCTGCAATTAATCCCAAACCACGTGAATTTATGTGCGCGGTGGTGGATGAGATGGCGGCGATATACGATATGCCTGCGGATGTTGAAATCACCATTTCCATTCCAAATGGTGCAGAGATTGCGAAAAAAACGTGGAACGGACGGCTTGGCATTGTTGGTGGGCTGTCGGTTTTGGGCACAACGGGGGTGGTGCGTCCGTTTTCCTGTTCTGCGTGGATTGCATCCATTCATCGCGGCATTGATGTAGTGCGTGCGGATGGCCTGCCACATGTTGCGGGCTGTACGGGTGCCACATCGGAACGCGTGATACAGGGGATGTATAATCTGCCCGATTTTGCCATGCTCGATATGGGGGATTTTTCGGGGGGTATGTTGAAATACCTGTCAAAAAAACCTGTGCCGCGCCTGACCATTGGTGGGGGCATTGGTAAGATTACGAAACTGGCACAAGGCGCGGTGGATCTGCATTCATCGCGAAGCCAAGTTGACTTTGACGCGCTCAACGATGTTGCGCAATCGCTTGGCCTGCCTGATGTTAGCAATGCGAATACCGCGCTTGAGGCGGTCACAATCGCAGGCAACGCACTGGCCCAAGAAATCGCGCGTCTGGCACAGATTAACGCAATGGAACAATCCAAAGGGGCAATTGATCAGATCGACATTGTCGTGATTGATCGCGCGGGCAAGGTGTTGGGACAGGTATAATGCGCATATTAATATTGGCGGGCACGTCAGAGGCGCGCGATTTATCGCAAATTCTGGCAACACGTTCGGATCTACAGGTCACGGCATCATTGGTGGGGGCAACCCGTGCGCCGCGCGATTTGGGTGTTGAAACCCGCATGGGCGGATTTGGTGGCGCGGATGGGTTGGCGCAATATCTGCGCGATACAAAGATTGATATGCTGATCGATGCGACACATCCGTTTGCCGCAACGATGACAAATACCGCCGCCAAGGTATGCGCGGATTTGGGGTTGCGCCATGTGATTTTGCAGCGCGATGAATGGATCGCGGGGGCGGGTGATGATTGGCATATGATTGATGCACCCAGCGATACGCCCGCATTGATCGCACGGGGCAAGACCGTGTTTTTGGCCACAGGGCGGCAAACCTTGGCGCAATATGAATGCTTGTCTGGGCGCAAACTGCTCGCCCGCGTGATTGATCCGCCGAAAAAACCGTTTCCGTTCGATGGCGGCGCATTTGTCCAAGGACGCCCACCATTTTCAATTGATGATGAAATTGCATTGTTCCAATTGCTCGGCGTTGATTGGTTGGTGGTGAAAAATTCGGGCGGGGCGGCCAGCCGTTCGAAACTGGATGCGGCACGCGCGTTAAAAATGCCCGTGGCGATGTTGCGCCGCCCAAAATTGCCCGTGGCAACGCGGGTTTCAACGGTAGATGAATGTATGACTTGGATTAATACATGACTGTTGGGCGCATTATCGAAACAGACGCCGATGTGGCCGAGGGTGCGGCGTGGCTTGCCGCGTATGATCCACGCTTTGAACATGCCTTGGAACAGGTGGGGAAATTGCCGTTACGCCGTCGCGGGGATGGGTTTCAATCATTGCTCGATGCGATTTGTGGTCAGCAAATTTCAATCGCCGCCGCCGCCAGCATTTGTCAGCGGCTGGCTGATGCGGATTTAATCACCGCTGCGGGTGTTGCCAACGCGAGCGTGGATGAATTGCGCGCCTGTGGATTATCACGCCCCAAGGTGAAATATGCACAAGCGCTTGCAACATCTGGAATTGATTTCAATGGCTTGCGCGGCAAAGCGGATGCAGATGTCATTGCCGAATTGATCACAGTCAAAGGTATCGGCACATGGAGTGCGGAAATTTATGCGATGTTCAGCCTTGGCCGTGCAGATGTATTTGCCCATGGCGATTTGGCATTGCAAGAGGCGGCGAAAAACCTGTTTGATCTGCCAGGGCGCCCCAATGAAAAACAAATGCGTGAACTGGCCGCAGATTGGTCGCCATGGCGCGGTGTTGCGGCGCGCCTGTTATGGGCGTATTACCGCGTGTTAAAGAACAGAGAAGGTATCAAAACATGACAAGTCTAACCACCCACACCAAAGCCGCCCAATCGGGTAAACCCGACAGCATGGTGATTTTCCTGCACGGATATGGCGCGGATGGTCAGGATTTGTTGGGGCTGGCCGATCCATTGGCGTCCCATTTGCCAAATACCGTGTTCCTATCCCCCGATGCGCCAAACACATGTAGCGTTAATCCAATGGGTTATGAGTGGTTTCCAATCCCATGGCTTGATGGATCGCCCGCCGAATTGGCAGAATTGGGCATGCGCGAGGCTGTCGTAACATTAAACACGTGGCTTGATGAAATGGCTGTTGAACATGGGGTTAGCGCTGATCGCACCGTGCTGGTTGGGTTTTCCCAAGGCACGATGATGTCATTGCACGTGGCACCACGGCGCACAGATGCGCTTGCCGGGGTAGTCGGGTTTTCTGGCCGCTTGCTCAACCAAGAAGATTTGGCCAAAGAGGCCGTGAACAACCCCCCCGTGATGTTAATCCACGGCGATGCGGATGATGTGGTGCCATATGATGATATGGCCAAAGCCGCCAATGGTCTGGCATCCGCAGGGTTCGAAGTGTACACCCACACATCCAAAGGCACCGCCCACGGCATCGCGCCCGATGGATTAAGCATGGCATTGCAGTTTATTAAGAAAGTGTTGAGGGAATAACCCCAGCACACCCCCCAAACATTTCACTTAACCATCATCCAGCCGTCATAATCTCGTTACGCAATCCTGTTACCGCTTCATATAGACACTTGCCATAACCAAAACACGATATATAGTTGTGGATAAGTGACTGGGACGGGGTGTCCCGTTCTGGTGTTTCTAACATTTCGGAACAGGAGCCTTTTTGACACTATGAATACCGAATTTTCTTCAGAGTTTGTTCGCAGTCCTTCTAACCTTCAAAAATGCCCAGCCCTTGTGCTGAACGCCGATTTTCGCCCATTGTCGTATTTTCCCCTTTCGCTTTGGTCGTGGCAGGATGCGGTCAAGGCGGCGTATTTGGATCGGGTGACGATTGTTGCCGAATATGACGAAGTGGTGCATTCTCCATCCACCGAAATTCGCATTCCATCGGTGATCGTTTTGCGCGATTTTGTGCAGCCGGCGAAAATGGCGGCGTTCACGCGGTTTAACCTGTTTTTACGCGATGAATTCACCTGTCAATATTGCGGATCACAGGGTGAAATGACGTTTGATCATGTGGTGCCGCGCGCGCGTGGTGGCAAAACCACGTGGCAAAATGTTGTGGCGTCTTGCAGCCCGTGTAACCTACGCAAAGGTTCGAAATCGGTGCGAGAGGCGCATATGTCCCTGCGCCAGCAACCCGTTGAACCATCATCATCGCAATTGTTGAATTCGGGGCGGCGTTTCCCCCCAAACCACCTGCATGAAAGCTGGATGGATTTTCTGTATTGGGATGCAGAACTGGACGCATAGCTTGGAAAATTTGTGCATCATGCCTATGTTATGGGGATGAACAGACGTGAATTTACCATAAGTCTTGGTGCATTATTTGGCGCACCTGCGATGCCGTTGGGCGCGGGTATCTTGCCATCGCCTCATCTGGCAAAGGCGGCCATGTTAACACGGGCCCATAGCCAATGTTCGGTTCCGTTTTTGATGCGCCATCTGAAGGTGGACGCAGATACCGCCACCAATGTTTTACAAGAATTAATCGGTAAAAACGTGATAAACGCACCGATGGCATCAGGGATTGCGCAGGCTGTAAATCCGATACATATCAATAAATTACCACAAGCGATTGATGTTATTTCACCCGATATTTCAGGGCAGTTTGATCAAGCAATGAAGCAGGTAAAAAAGCTAACGGCGCAGCGCCGCGGCCCAGATCAAAACGATACCCAAGCTGATGATCCCGTTCCAGCCAGCCATGCTGATCCCGAATAAATCCCACGGGATTTCATCGCAACGCACCAATGGAGCGTTCATGATTTTATCAAGCAATTCTGAACTGCTCAGTCCAGCGTTCGATGTGGATGTACAGGTTGTCGGACCCTCCCACCATTTTTGTTCAACGCCTGCGTGGTAAAACCCAATGCCGCTGGTTGTGGCGGCGGCCAATAATCCGCCAATGGCGAACAATTGTTTGCGTGTAAACAATGCCAATGCGCCAAATGCAATCGCGATCAGATGTGGCCAGCGTTGCCAGATGCACATCTTACACGGTGGTAACCCACCCAGATATTGAAACGCCAATGCGCCACCCAACAGGGCAACAGACCCAAGTGTCGCAATCAAAATCAGATGTCGTTTTGTCATAGATATTTCACCACATAAAATCCGCCCACCAACAGGACGATAAACAGGGTAAACATCAGCGGCAGACGTTTTTCAATGAAATCCCGAATGGGTGCGCCAAATTTCCATAACAATCCCGCGATCACGAAAAATATGATGCTGCGCGCGATCAATGACCACAACATGAAACTGGCAAACGGTAATCCCGTGGCGCCCGATGTGATGGTGATGACCTTATATGGAAATGGTGTGACGCCTGCGGCCAAAACGGCCCAGTGACCTTGTTCATTGAAACGGGCTGCGAATGCATCAAACGCGTCGGCCTTGTGATAAAAATCCAGAACGGGGCGTCCGATGGAATCGAATAATTCCGCGCCAATATAATATCCCAACGCACCACCCGCGACACTGGCGATGGTGGCAACGGCGGCAAACAGGAATGCGCGATGGGGTTGTGCAATGATTAACGGGATCATCAATACATGCGGCGGGATCGGGAAAACCGAGCTTTCTACAAATGAAACAGCAGCCAGTATCCATAATGAATAGGGGCTGTCGGCGAATGAAAGCGTCCAGTCATATAGTTTTCGTAACATTGCGCGCCCTTATTTGAATCACTTTAATCTGTGACGTGGGTTTAGCGTGGCCTGCGTGAAATGCAATAACCTTGCACCTTGGCTTTCTGATCTCTATTTATAATGGTCAAACAGTTTAAAGGAAGAAATCAATGAAATGGCGTGGCAGACAGGGTAGCTCCAATATCGAAGATCGTCGCGGGCGACGTACGGCGCAGGCGGGCGGGCTTGGCATTTTTGGCCTGTTGGCTCTTTGGGCAATTGGAAGTTTTCTTGGTGTTGATGTATCTTCATTGATGAATAGTGGCAGCGTGCCAGGGCAAGCGACCAGCACTAGCACCACATTAACTGCCGAAGACCAAGCCGCGGGCGAGTTTGTATCGGTGACATTGGCCGATACCGAACAAGTTTGGGCAACAGTTTTGGCGCGCGAAGCAAACCGCACATATCGCCCCGCAACATTGGTTTTATTCAAGGGTACAACGCAATCGCCATGTGGCAACGCATCGGGTGCAACAGGTCCGTTTTATTGCCCCGCTGATCGCAAGGTGTATTTGGACACGGATTTTTTCACCACGATGGAACGCCAAATGGGCGCGAGGGGCGATTTTGCCGCCGCTTATGTTGTGGCACATGAAGTGGCGCATCATGTGCAAAACGAATTGGGTATCCTGCCACAAGCAAACGCTGCACGCCAACGTATGAGCAAGGTGGAATCAAACCGCGTGTCGGTGATGATTGAATTACAAGCGGATTGTTTTTCTGGTATCTGGGCACGTTATGTTTCCGAAAAATTGGGTACGCTGGAAGAGGGCGATATCCAAGAAGCGATCAATGCCGCCAAACAAATTGGCGACGATATGATTCAACGAAACGCAGGGCGCCGCCCAATGCCTCATACATTCACGCATGGCACATCCGAACAACGCCAACGTTGGTTCGCAAAGGGATATCAAAACCCGCGTTTGGATCAATGTGATACATTCAACGGCCAACAGTTGTGATCGTAAATCGATAAAAATGCATTTTGTGTAACAATGATGTGGAATTGCCGTTGACGCCCGATGCTGTCTTGGCTAAATCACCCCTCGTGTACTACGCTGCACTGGTTTGATTTCAAATCACTGCATTGGCCCGAGTGGCGGAATTGGTAGACGCAGGGGATTCAAAATCCCCCGCCGCAAGGTGTGCCGGTTCGAGTCCGGCCTCGGGTACCACACCACAAAAAACGCTCCGCGATTGCGGGGCGTTTTTTGGTTTTACGCCTCCGCTTCGGGATCTGGATCATCCTGTGGTGCGTCATCAATTGCGACGACATCATCATGCACGGCAAATCGTTGATGCAACCATGCAATCCCTGCCAATGTCAGACCCAGCCCGATAAATGACGTGGCACGCCCCAATCCTTCTAGCCCTGATGTGTCGGCCAAGAATACCTTCAACGCGGTCAACCCTGCCAAGCCAAGGCCTATTTTGCGCAATATTTTATCATGGCGAATGATCGACCATGTGAACACCACCACCGTCGCGATCAACATCGCAGCGGTATAGCTGTACATTTCTGGTTTCAAAATTTCATGGGCGCTAATATTTGTGCCGTGCCAGAAACGGCGAATTTCCAAAATCGCAACCCAAGTGAACAACGCAGCCACAATCGGAATTTCCAACGGGCGTGGCAATAAGACCGGGATTTGTTTCACAAAACGATGCGCAATCATGATCAACGCGGGCAGGGCATAGGCCACCGTAACCGTATCAATCGGGAAAATGCCCGTGACCAAGGAACGCGACAGTAAATGATGCCCAAGGGGTGAAAACACCGTCAGCGACAGGAACAACGCAATCCCACCAGCAAGCAGATAGGCATAGCCCAAAATTTTGCGAAACCGCACAAAGCTGTCTGCCATTTCTGCGCGGCGAAATTGCACAAGTGCAAGGATCAAACCAACACTGGCAAACAGGCCAAGGATCACCATTCCTTCGCTTTGCCCGCTAACACTGCGCCCGATCAGGATGCAAACCAAAATCGCCAATGCGGCAATGCCTGCGGTTTCAAATTGGGTGATTTCGCTGCCAAGTTTGTGTTTATTGGCATGGAAAAATGCACCTGCAAATATCGCAACCACGGCGGCGAACAGGAATATCACCTGTCCCACGGGCGCATTCATCGCCCAGAATAATCCAGGTTGAACCACCAATTGCCCCATGGTGATTGCCGCAAACGCAAGGGATGTGAATTTGCTAAAGAAAAAGCCAAATCGCGTGGTGAACAACAACGCAAGGGCAGATAATGCCGCAAAGGCGATGGTTTGGATTTCACCGCCCAAGGTGATCAGCGCGGTATATCCAAGTGCCAGCAAGGCGGCATTGCCCAAGATATCGGTGCTGGGCAAATTATCCTTGATCCGCATGTTAAGCCAGCTCATCGCGCCCAAATACGCAGCCAACCCCAATGATAGCGCCGTCCAATTACCATCGTTTAATACCCCTGCGGGTGACCATTTTTCATATAAAAATGCAAAGCCGAGTAGCGGGAGCGTTGCAGTTAACAGGTTCCAATAAAACGGGCGTACAGATCCGTTTGTGCGCCAATAAGATGCAGCGAAAAATAATGCCATGCTGCCCAAAACCGAAAGCGTGGCAAAGGGGAAATAATCGCGAATGGCGGCGTGATAATCCGCGCCGTACATATACGTCAGATCGGATCCCGGAATATGCCCAATCGCACCCACCGCCCCGATAAGGCCAAGCCCGAAAATCCCCGCAAGCTGATCCAAATTCTGTGCGCGTTTGGTTGCAAATATCGCAAGTGCGGTCAGGATCAACAATGCAATCACACCAACCTGCCAATGATCCAGCGACTTGGTATTGGCCCAATTGATCGCAAGCCCCGCAATACCACCCGTAACCACCGCCAAAATCGTGGGATATTGATGGGATACTTCGACAATTGATTTCACATCGACCCAGCGTGTGGTTTCCCATTTTGGTGGCGCACCAAAAGCAGGGATCGTTGCCGCCATCACCGCAATCGCGGCAAAATAAAGCGGTGCAACCGCATCATTGGGTAACGACAGGTGCAACGCATATCCCCAAAATAATGCCGCCGCGATGGCAAGCGCGGACAGCCAAATCCAGCGTTGCGTGCGTTCCACAAACAAGGATGCGCCAAGGACAAGAAGGAAATACAAATACATCATCGGGCTGGTTTCCGGTGCGCTCACCAACATCGGCGAGAAAAACGCACCAAGTATGCCAATCACGGCCAACACGGGGCCATAAATGATGCCGCCCAACATGGCGATCCACGCGACCGCGGCCATTGATATAAAACCGATTAGGGGACTGGTAAGGTTATAGAGCGTATGCGCTGAAACTACGCCTGCGAACAGGGATGCAACGCCCCCAGCGGCCAGCGCAACGGGGACGGAAAACCAGCCATCTTCGCCTTCGCGGGCATGGCGGCGTACCCATTCTGCGCCCACAATCAAGGCAACACCAAATGCAAGTGCACCAATAACACGCGCAACAGGGCCAAGATATCCGTTTTCAATACCGTATTGGACGATAAAAATACCACCAAAGGCGAGTGACAACGCGGCGAGCCATATGACCCAGTTGGCCTGAAAATTGGCAACCATACGATCCATAAAATCGGGCGTTTTTGGAGGCGGGGGTGTTTTTACAATGGGTGCCGCGGGTGCGGGTTTTGGCGCAGCATTTTCGGGTGCATCAACAATGGGTAACGCTTTGCCCTTTTTTGCCTTGGGCGGGGATTTGGTGACAACAGGATCGGCGGTTGCCGCCGCCGCTGCGGCCTTGGGTGATAAAACGGGGGGGCGGGTTTTGTTTGGCTCTGCGTTATCACGTTCCCATTTCTGGTCTTGTAATTTGTCAATCTGGGATTGCAGGTGTTTGAATTTTTTTGACGTCGATACAAAAAGATAAATGATTGCAGCGATCAGTATTATTGTACCAACCATAAAATTCCCCTTTTTCGCGAGCCTAGCTCGCGCGGTTCTGGGCGTCTATCGTAAAAAACGTGTTGGTGAATGGAAAAAGGGCCCCGTTTGGGACCCTTTTGCACGATATACAATGCCGCGAAATTGCGGAGGTGCACCTTAATATTAGGAAAATACAGATGTGAGTGCGTTATCAATCGCATCACAGAGCTGATCCAAATCATCACGCGTTGAAATCAACGCAGGCGATAGGCAAAGCGTGTTGTTGAAACCGGGAACCGAACGGTTGGTCGCACCAATGATCACACCTTGTTGCATACAATTGCCCACAACGGCCTGAACCAGTTTTTCATCAACGGGTGCACGGCTTTTGCGATCGGACACAAGTTCTGCGCCCACAAACAAACCCTTGCCACGGACATCACCGATGACAGCGTGTTTGTCTTGTAATTCAGACAGCTTGCCCATCAGATATTCACCCATTTGGGTTGTGTTATCTAGCAAACCTTCGGCTTCGATGATTTTCATGTTTTCAATCGCGGCCGCTGGCCCCGCAGTACAGCCACCAAAGGTGGAGATATCGCGAAAATAGCTGAGCGGGTCTGTGTCGTCTTTGAACATGTCAAAAACCGCCTCGGTTGTGACCGCGCATGAAATCGCAGCGTAGCCTGATGCAACACCTTTGGCCATTGTGACGAAATCAGGTTTGATGCCATATTGTTGATAGCCAAACCATGTGCCTGTGCGCCCAACGCCACAAACGACTTCGTCGATATGTAATAAGATATCGTATTTTTTACACAAGGCTTGCACGCCTTCCCAGTAACCTTCGGGTGGGGTGATCACGCCACCACCTGCGGTTACAGGTTCCAATACGATCGCACCGATGGTATCTGCACCTTCGCGTAGAATAACCGCCTCGATCTGATCAACGCAATATTTGCCATAATCGCCATCGGGTGTTTGACGGCGATATTCCATGCAATGTGGCACCATGACAAAGCCCGGTGTAAACGGACCGTATTGTGCGTTGCGCTCTTCTTGGCCACCAGCGGACAGGTTAGCAATTGTTGTGCCGTGATAATCGCGTTCGCGATACAAGATTTTGGATTTCTTACCGCCGTGGTGTTTATGGCTGATCTGGCGTACCATTTTGTACACTTTTTCATTCGCCTCGGATCCAGAGTTTGCATAATAAACCCGCGACAGCCCCGGCATTTTTGACAACAGCATTTCAGAGAAAATCGAACCCGGGATAGACCCAGCAGAGCCAGCGAAATAGTTCATCTTGACCAACTGATCGCGCACCGCATTCGCAATGCTTTCGCGCCCATAGCCAACGTTAACCGTCCAAACCCCGCCAGACACCGCATCAAGGTGTTCTTTGCCGTTTTGATCCCAAACACGCATTCCTTTGCCCTCGACAATGATACGCGGATCGCTGGTTTCATATTGTTTATGTTGGCTAAGGTGATGCCACACATTTACGCGTTCTTGTTCAACGATATCCTGAATGTCGTTTGTTTGTAGATAATCCATCGCTGTCTCCTGAGACCTGATTGTTTGAAAATGTTGGCAGGGAAATTAGATTCTGTCAGCAAAGATTTTTATGCTTTGGGGGAAATACAGCGACATTCGGGAAAAACGAAACTTGGCCGTTTGGGGAAGTGTGGGTTTTTTGGATATTTAGAACATTTGGAGCTGGGGCGTTAATTCATATCCAATGCATGTGCGCGCAAAACCGCAAAGGGAATTGTTTCCAATGTGTTGATATGTGTGCATTCCAATAACACATGGGGGGCGGCGTTGAATGCATCGGCCTGTGCCCAGCGATCCGCGCAAAGACACCAGCGATCCCCAGGGGTGAGGCCGTCAAAGCCAAATTCAGGGCGTGGCGTTGACAGATCATTGCCGTTTTGTTTGGAAAAGGCGAGGAATTCAGCCGTCACTTGGATACATACCGTATGGCGGCCTGAATCTTGGGGCCCCGTATTACAACAGCCATCGCGGAAAAAACCCGTCAGCGGATCAAGCGAACAGGGTTTTAATGGTTCGCCAAGGACATTCACGCTTGGCTCAATTTGGACGGTGGGCGGTTTCATGGGCAGGTTTCCCAACAAAGGCGAAGTTAAATTTTGCCCCTGTTGGGTGAATATTGCAAGGGCGGGTTAATAATCTGTTGTGATATCGCCGCGAATTGCATTGGCTAGGGCGCGATACGGCCAGTTATCTTTGCCAGAAATGCTTGCGATTTCGATCAATTGATCAACCGCAGCCGTCATATCGCCACTGCGCACCATGCCTTGCCCCATGTACGAGCGCGCGGTGATGTTTGTGGGGTCAATGTCCAGCGCCGCGGTGTAATAGGTGTTCGCCAGTTCTGCGCGACCAGCCTTGCGATGGGCATAACCTTGGTAGGTGAGGATGCGTGGATCGCGCGGGTTTGCAGCCATGTCCAACAGGCGCAACGCATTGTCATATTGATTGGCATAGGCCAATTCGCGTGCGTTTAGATAGATTTGATCGTCGTTCAGGTTGCTTTCTTCGATTTCGACGCATTTTTCTGATTTTTCATTCCAAACAAAGCCCTTTTCACATTCCATGGTGGTTTCTGTTGGCTTTGGTTTTTCTGGTGTGCTGCTGCCAGCGGCAAATATTGGCATGGCGATGCTGATGGCGATGCTTGCGGTGGTGATCAGGGGGGTAAATTTCATGGGATATCTCCTGTTGGGGTGATGTTATACGTATAGTAACGCAGTTTCCCCGACAAAAGTTTCACAAAATTGCGATAAAAAAAGGCGCACGAAAATTCGCACGCCTTGATTTTTTGCAAAAAGAGGAAAGCTTACGCTTCGTCTTCTTCGTTTGTTTCGCCAGCTTCTTCTGAAGGAACGGCTTCTTCTAGCTCGTCCAGTGCCGCAGAACCGATATCGTCGAACAATTCAGCGATTTCGAAATCTGCTTCTGCGTCTGCTTCGGCAGCCAATTCCTGGATTGATTTACCTGATGCTTGCAATTCTGCTTCTTCAACAGAGCGTGCAACGTTCAGTTTAACCACACAAGAAACTTCTGGGTGCAGAGCAACAGTCACTTCGTGAAGACCCAATTCTTTGATTGGAGCAGCCAAAATGATTTGTTTTTTGTCAACTGTGAAACCAGCTTCGGTTGCGGCATCTGCGCAATCGCGGTTGGAAACAGAACCGTAAAGCGCGCCAGCATCAGATGCGGAACGAATCACGATGAACTGTTCGCCGTCCAATTTTGCAGACACTGCTTCTGCTTCTTTTTTGGTTTCGAGGTTCTGCGCTTCAAGCTGTGCTTTTTGCGCTTCGAACTGTGCTTTGTTTGCGTCTGATGCGCGCAAGGCTTTGCCCTGTGGCAACAGATAGTTACGTGCGAAACCTTGTTTCACGGACACAACGTCGCCCATTTGACCCAGCTTAGCAACGCGTTCTAGTAGGATAACATCCATGGATTTTCCCCTTACTTAACAGCGTATGGCAGCAATGCCAAAAAACGAGCGCGTTTGATTGCCTTGGCAAGTTCGCGTTGTTTTTTTGCAGATACTGCAGTGATACGAGAAGGTACAATTTTGCCGCGCTCAGAGATGTAGCGTTGCAGCAATTTTGTATCTTTATAATCGATTTTTGGCGCGCCTTCACCGGTGAACGGGCAAGATTTGCGACGACGGAAAAATGGTTTATTTGCCATGATTTACAGGTCCTTCTTAACGTTCACGGTCGCGACGTTTTTCGTCACGCGCGGATTTAGCTTGTACAACAACGGATGGGCCTTCTTCGTGTTCATCAACACGGATTGTCAGCACACGCATAACGTCGTCATGCAGCGACATCAGGCGTTCCATTTCTTTTACCGCTGAAGACGGAGAATCCGTTTTCAAATAGGCATAGTGGCCTTTACGGTTTTTGTTGATTTTGTAAGCCATCGTTTTCAGGCCCCAGTATTCTGAATCAATCAGCTTGCCGCCGTTGTCTGTCAGAACTGCGCCGAAGTGTTCGATCAAACCTTCGGCTTGCGCATTTGACAAGTCTTGTCGCGCAATAAATGTATGCTCGTAGAGCGCCATTTCATTCACCATTATCAAGCGTGCTTCAAAACAAGGGCCAATTCTTGCGCGCCCAAGTACGAGAGGCATCCGCGTTAAAATACTTGCGCAAGAAAGGTGGCTTATAACGTGAAATGGGGGAAAGACAACGGGAAAAAGTGGCGCGAGAAACTTGGATAAATACACTTTTTACGGGAAAATAGGCCGATATCGTCCTATTAATGACATTTTAATGCCTTGTTTCGATTATATCCATTATCGGACAACGGGCGGATTGGCGAATCTTCCTTAACGAAGAGTATCATAAGGGGGCTTTGATATGAATATTGAACAAAAAGAGACAACGACATCTCTACGAACGCGGATTTCAGCGTTTATTAACAATGAATCTGGGGCCGTTACGGTTGATTGGGTTGTTGTTGCGGCATTTTTGGTTTTGTTGGGGCTCGGGATTACCGTGCAAATCAGCGCGGCAATTGATTCAAATATGGGTTCTCTTGCCGAGATATTAACTGCTCAAACCGAAGAAATGGATCGTTTGAGCGCAACAAATAGCGAAGATGACGGTAGCTGATTTGGATAAACTCTGGTGTTGGGTTTGACGCGGCGTTATAACGGAGCCGAGGAACTAACACAGAGAATTTAATGACACGCGCATTTGTTTTCCCCGGACAGGGGGCCCAAACAATCGGCATGGGCAAAGAATTTGCGGATCAATACGCATCCGCGATGGCCGTTTTCCAAGAAGTTGACGATGCTTTGGGCGAAAACCTTTCCAAATTAATTTGGAAAGGTGATATCGCCGACCTAACGCTGACCCACAATGCGCAACCCGCATTGATGGCCACCAGTATTGCCGCCATGCGCGCATTAGAAGCACAGGGCGTTGATATCAATGCGGCGGATTTTGTCGCGGGGCATTCATTGGGCGAATATTCGGCACTATGTGCAGCGGGTGCGATTTCATTAACCGACACTGCAAAATTATTGCGCATTCGTGGAAACGCGATGCAAGAGGCGGTGCCTGTTGGGTTGGGCGCGATGGCTGCGATCTTGGGATTGGATTTTACCACAGTGCAGGAAATTGCCAATGCGGCCAGTGCGGATGGCGACATTTGTCAGGCCGCAAATGATAACGACCCAAGCCAAGTAGTGGTGTCTGGCCACAAGGCGGCGGTTGAACGCGCATGTGATCTGGCCAGAGAAGCGGGTGCAAAACGTGCGATGTTATTGCCCGTATCCGCTCCATTTCATTGTGCATTGATGCAACCCGCCGCCGATGCGATGGCGGCGGCATTGGCCGATGTTGATGTGAAAACACCAGCCGTGCCCGTGATTGCCAATGTTTTGGCAAGTGCGACATCCGATAGCGATGAAATCAAAAAGCTGTTGGTGCAACAGGTGACAGGTTCCGTGCGTTGGCGCGAAAGCGTTGAATGGATGGGTGCCAATGGCGTGACCGAAGTTTTTGAAATTGGTGCGGGCAAAGCATTGTCTGGCATGATCCGCCGTATTAACCGCGATATTAACTGTGTTGCCGTGAACAACCCCGAAGGCGCGGTTGCTGCCGCCTCTGCGATATAAAGGAATTCAAATGTTTGATCTAAAAGGTAAAAATGCACTGGTAACAGGTGCATCTGGTGGTATCGGTGGTGAAATTGCGCGTGCATTGCACGCACAGGGCGCACAGGTTGCATTGTCTGGTACACGTGTTGAACCGCTTGAAAAACTGGCAGCAGAATTGGGCGCGGGCGCGTTTGTGACCCCATGTAACCTGTCCGATGTTGATGCTGTCAAGGCATTGCCGGGCCAAGCGTCCGAGGCCATGGGTGGTTTGGATATTCTGGTCAATAACGCGGGTATCACACGCGACAATATTTTCATGCGCATGTCTGATGATGAATGGCAGAGCGTGATTGATGTGAACCTCACATCCACCATGCATTTGATGAAGGCAGTCATGCGCCCGATGATGAAGGCACGCTGGGGCCGTATCATAAACATCACATCAATCGTGGGTGTAACGGGTAACGCAGGGCAGGTGAATTATGCCGCGTCCAAGGCGGGTATGATCGGGATGACCAAATCATACGCCCAAGAAATCGCATCGCGCGGGATTACAGCAAACTGTGTCGCACCAGGGTTCATTGAAACGGCGATGACGGCTGAATTGCCCGAAAACGTGCAAACAGGCATCTTGGCGGGTATCCCGCAAGGGCGCATGGGCACACCAAGTGAAATCGCAGCTGCGGTCGCATTTTTGGCATCAAACGAGGCCAGTTATGTCACCGGGCAAACGATTCACGTGAACGGCGGCATGGCGATGATTTAATTGCCCAATGGATGGCGAATTTTGCATTTACCCTTGTAAAACAGGAAAATCGTAGCCATCATATTGGGACAGGCGCAGAATGATATGGCGATTGGTTGATAAAACTATTGCCATATTGAAACATTCTGTTATAGCGCAGCGCAGTTGTAGCGTTTTACATCTGTAATGCGCAAAAACCGGCCCTTGGGTCATTGTTGTCGCAGCAACGCGACAGTCTAACGGCCACTGGCCATAAATTGAGGATTGAGAATATGAGCGACATCGCAGATCGCGTAAAAAAAATCGTTGTCGAGCATCTGAGCGTTGACGAAGACAAAGTTGTTGAAGGTGCTTCTTTCATCGACGATCTGGGCGCAGACAGCCTTGACACAGTAGAGCTGGTAATGGCTTTCGAAGAAGAATTCGGTATCGAAATTCCTGACGACGCAGCAGAGACTATTCAGTCTTTTGGCGACGCAGTGAAATTCATCACAGAAGCTGCATAAGCTTTAGTGATCACGATCAAAGGCGGCGTTTCCCACGGGAAGCGCCGTTTTTTTATGGGTGCATGAATTTTTCCCATTGAAAACCCCCGCACAGATTCACAGATAACCCAACAAGTGTTGACGCAATGATATTTTGCGCAGCATGATTTGCGCAAAGCGCGCATAAAGGTTCGTCATGGACGTTATGAATATCTTTTATCTGATCATGGGATTTGTTGGCCTGATTTTTGGTGGGGAATTGTTGGTGCGCGGCGCAGTTGCGATTGCACAGCGTTTGGGTGTGTCGCCGATGGTGATCGGCCTAACGCTGGTTGGGTTTGGCACATCGACCCCAGAATTGTTAACCAGTGTGAATGCCGCCCTTGCAGGGGCGTCTGGTATTGCCGTGGGCAATGTTGTGGGCAGTAATATTGCCAATGTTTTCCTGATTATTGGTGTCGCGGCATTGATTGCGCCTATGGCAATTGCACGCACTGGATTTTTACGCGATGCAGGTATGTTAATGACCGCAACATTTGTCTGCCTTATCGCGACGCATGTCGGGATTTTGGGGCGATCCATCGGTGTTGGCTTTGTGTTGCTGCTGGTGGGATATTTGTTTTTTACCCTATTATCGGAACGGCAAAATAAAACCGTCGCTGGTGAAACCTTTGCGCAGATGGGCGGGGACGTTGCACCAACGCCGATGGGAAAACAGATAGTGTTTGTTCTGATCGGTTTGGGGTTAACGTTGATTGGCGCAAAGTTTCTTGTGCAAGGCGCGGTGACGCTGGCGGCGGGGTTTGGCGTGTCTGAGACCTTGATCGGGTTAACGATTGTTGCGGTGGGGACATCCATGCCCGAATTGGTCACATCGGTGATTGCTGCACGCAAAGGCCAGGCGGGCGTGGCCTTTGGCAATGTTTTGGGCAGCAATATTTTCAATATTCTGGGCATATTGGGTGTGGTTGCCATTGTGCAACCCATTGAAATTCCGCCTGAAATCGTAAGTTTCGATATCTGGGTAATGGTGGCCTCAAGCGCGATGCTGCTTGGCCTTGCGTTCACAGGTTGGCGCATATCGCGCCCAGAAGGTGGCGTGATGCTCGCTTGTTATTTGGTTTACACCGCATATCTAATTGCATCTGCAGCTTAAAGTTGTGAAATGCGCAGAAACGGGTTGAAAAAGCCATAGCGTTTGCTTGCCCTTGTATTCTCAAGGCGATAGATAGGGGCAAGCAAAATGAATGAGGGACTATTATCATGCGTCGCGTTGTTGTCACGGGTTTAGGAATGGTTTCACCACTTGCATGTGGTGTTGATGAAACGTGGAAACGTTTGTTGGCTGGTGAAAACGCCGCTGGCACGATCACACGTTTTGATGCGGATCATTTGGCAACGAATTATGCCTGTGAAATCCCGTTTGGGGATGGTTCCGATGGCACATTCAACCCAGATGACTGGATGGAACCAAAGGAACGCCGCAAGGTTGATGATTTTATCCTGTATGGCATCGCAGCGGCGCAACAGGCCGTTGATGATGCGAATTGGAAACCAGAGGACGAAGAATCCCGCCTGCGTACAGGTGTGATGATCGGATCTGGTATTGGTGGGCTTGGCACGATTGCCGAAACGGCCGTGACATTGAAAGAACGCGGCCCACGCCGTGTTTCACCGTTCTTTATTCCCGCATGTTTGATCAACCTGGTGTCAGGCCAAGTGTCCATTCGTTTTGGGTTCAAAGGCCCAAATCATGCGGTTGTGACCGCCTGTTCCACAGGTGCACATGCGATTGGTGATGCGGCGCGTCTGATCGCGCTGGATGATGCGGATGTGATGATTGCAGGTGGTGCGGAAAATCCGATTACCGAAATTGGTATCGCAGGTTTTAACGCCTGTAAGGCGCTGTCAACCAAACGTGGCGATGATCCTAAATCCGCATCGCGCCCATATGACGATGATCGCGATGGGTTCGTGATGGGCGAGGGTGCAGGTGTTGTTGTATTAGAAGAATACGAACACGCCAAAGCACGCGGTGCACATATTTATTGTGAAGTTTTGGGCTATGGTCTGTCTGGTGATGCATATCACATCACAGCGCCATCATCCGATGGCGACGGTGGTTTCCGTTCCATGCAAGCGGCGATCAAACGCGCAGGGATCACACCCGCAGATATTGATTATATCAACGCGCACGGCACATCGACCATGGCCGATACAATTGAATTGGGTGCGGTCACACGATTGATGGGCGATGCGGCGAAAAATGCGACCATGTCATCCACAAAATCCGCGATTGGCCACCTGTTGGGTGCAGCGGGTTCCGTTGAGGCGATTTTCTGTATTCTGGCGATGCGCGATCAAATTGCGCCACCAACATTGAATTTGGATAACCCGCCAGCGGATGCTGTTTTGGACCTTGCGCCCAAATCCGCCGTTAAACGCAAGATTGATACTGTTTTGTCGAACTCTTTCGGGTTTGGTGGTACAAATGCATCATTGGTCTTTGGTCGGGTAAAATAAGAATATGTTCGCACGCCACATTGCTGCAAATTTTGTAAATCTGCTGATTGTTTTGTTGATCGCGGGGGGCGTTGCCATCCTGTGGGGGAAATCCCAATTCAACAAGGCGGGGCCGTTGACGCAGGAAACCGAATTTGCGGTGAACCCCAATGATCGGATCAATTCGTCAAGCTCGAAAAAGGGCGTGGCGGAACGCCTTGAGGATGCTGGCATTATTTCGGATGCGTCCATTTTCCGTGCTGGCGCGAAATATTTGAATAAAAACAGCCAACTAAAGGTTGGCGATTATATCATCCCAGAAGCGGCATCAATGGCGCAGGTGTTAGAGATCGTGAATTCAGGTGTCGGCATTTCGCAAAATGTGACCTTCCCTGAAGGTTGGACAAATCTGCAAATCGTTGAACGTTTGATGGCGCAGGAACAATTGACGGGCGAGGTTACGACATTACCACCAGAGGGTGGGTTATCGCCCAATACCTATGCCTATAATCGCGCGGATACACGGCAAAGCATCATTAATAAAATGGTGGTCGCACAGCAAATTATTCTGGACGAGGTTTGGGAAAACCGCGCCGACGATCTGTTTTTGAAAACCAAAGAAGAAGCCTTGATCGTTGCATCCATTATCGAGGGGGAAACCCCGGTGAAGGAAGAATTGCGATTGGTTTCAGGGGTGATCATCAATCGTTTGCAAAAAGGCACACCATTGGGGATGGATTCCACCACCGTTTATGAATTCACGGGGGGTGATCCCAAAAAGATGCGCGATATTCGCCGTTCGGATTTGTTAAAAGACACGCCATATAACACGCGCCGTTTTGCCGGCCTGCCGCCAACACCAATTGGCAACCCAAGCCGACGCGCATTGGAAGCGGCGGTAAATCCAGAAAAGACCGATTTTATGTTTTTCGTGGCTGATGGCACGGGCGGGCACGCATTTGCCAAGACGTTGGCAGAGCATAATAAGAATGTTGCCAACTGGCGCCGTATCGAACGCCAACAAGCAGCGGATCGTGCAAAAGCCAATGATAACTAGGGTTTAGCCCAAGTGTTAATCAGAGGTTAATGCGTAGTGCGTTGATATATAACGATTTTCCTTGACTTTGCGAACGGTCCAACGTATAACTTTAGTCAAGCTGGAAGAAGTGGGTAAGCGGCACAGGGGTGAACCTTGTGACCGCTTTTTCTATTCTCTCTCTTTGGGCGGGCAACCGTGAAAGAGCATTCAATACATGACTGACACAATCCCAGTGGGGGAGTTTGATGAAGATAACAATCAATATTATGTTTATTTGGGAAACAAATGGCGGGCGGAAAAGCCAAGCCAGATTTCGAATGGGGCCGCGTTTGAATCTGTGGTTTTCCACCTTGATCACACCATCGTGGCAGGGGCAGATAATACCACCGCCGATATTATTCCGAGTCATTGTGTGGTGAGCGCCGTCACCGCGCGGGTGATCGCACCCATTGTGACCGATGGTGCGGCCAGCTGGACATTGGGCGTCACTGGTGCATCAGGACGATATGGTTCCCAATACGGCTTGGCATTGAATTCGTATGCGATTGGGGTAACTGGCCAACCACAAGCGTATTATTCCGATACACCATTGTTGATTGCACCAGAAACAGGTGCGTTTGTATCGGGTGAAATCCGATTTGCTGTGCATGCGATGGTGCCAACGCCACCCGATGCGGTGTAATGCGTCGCATTATTCACAGCGATATATTCGCCGCGGCGCGTGCATTATTGTGCGTGCCAGCGGATCAACGCGAACAATTGCTCGCCGCGATGTTTGAAACGGCACATATTGGGGATATCCTGCGCCGTAGGCTTGGCCAAAATGATCCAAATTTTGGTGATGGCACGTTGCGCGGAGCAGCGCATATCCACACGATGAAACCGCAGTGTTCGATTGCGGATATTGAATTTTTGCGATGCGTTTTGGTGGTCATTACTAAAATGTTAGACAAAATGCTGGCGCATCAGGCCAAAAAAACATACAAAAATCTGTGATTGACATCATATTGTAATCCTTTGGCGCAATGTTGTATAAAGACGTGAAACCAGAGGATTTGTCATGGCTGAAGTCGCAAAGAAAAATATCACACAGGTTGATCCTGTTTGGGAGCGCATTGTCGGCGAAGCAGAGGATTTGATTGCCAAGGAACCCATTTTGGGTGGCTTGGTACATTCATCTGTGTTGCACCATGCGCGTTTTTCCAAGGCTCTCAGCTATCGCATTGCGTTGAAGTTGTCATCCGATGAAATGCCTGCGCAAATATTGCGTGAAATTGCGGACGAGGCGTTATCAAGCGATAAATCGATTGCGCGGGCTGCGCGTGCGGATATTGTGGCAGTGTTTGATCGCGACCCTGCGTGTCATACGTTTATTCAACCATTGCTGTTTTTCAAAGGCTATCAGGCCGTGCAATCCTATCGGATTGCGCATTGGTTGTGGCAGCACGGCCGCAATGAAATGGCTTATTTTTTCCAAATGCGCGCATCAGAAGTTTACGGTGTTGATATTCATCCTGGTGCCAAAATTGGGCAGGGGATTATGATTGACCACGCCCATTCGGTGGTAATTGGTGAAACGGCTGTTGTTGGTGATAATGTTTCAATGCTGCACTCTGTAACGCTCGGTGGTACGGGCAAGGCGGATGGCATTCGTCACCCAACAATCGAAGATGGCGTGTTGATTGGGGCGGGTGCCAAGGTTCTTGGCAACATCACGATCGGCCATTGCAGCAAGATTGCCGCAGGTTCGGTGGTGTTACACGAAGTGCCCGCATGTAAAACCGTTGCAGGTGTTCCAGCCAAAGTTGTTGGCGAGGCGGGCTGTGATCAGCCATCACAAAGTATGGATCATTATTTTGGCGATTGTGACTGTGATGATTGATCGTGGTCATATCATAGGTCACAAGAATGCGATGACCCTTGGAATTTGTGAAAAACTACGTATATTGAGTGGGAACAACAAGGAAACAGATATGTCGCAACCAGATCCAATTGTATTTTAGGGATTAAAATCCCTCGCGTGTTTTGCCTACGATATATGGGCGGTATCCGCGTGTTGCCGATAGCCATCTGTAATTGCGTTTGAATTCGATCAAGATTTCATTCCCAATTTTTTCACATTCCGTCACATTATGCACAATGCGTTCAATCGTGGTTATTTTTGCGGCTGTTGAAACAGTTGCGAAACTGGGCAGATTCAATCCATTAATCTGCGCTGATATCTTATCCAACAGGCCATAAAACAAGACTAACCGTTTGATCAATCCATCCTCTATATAATGCAAATTTGTAATGTTGCGGCGGTAAACATGCGTATGGTTTGCAGCCGTGATATGTGGGATCAGTGCCGCATCATTTTGCAGCGCTATGTGCAATTTTGACAAATCACGCGAGCTTTCGATAAAGAAATACAAATCTTTAGTGTTAAAATCGACCTCGGCAAAAAGGGCGCGGATGAAGTTACGCCGTTCTGATCGGCGTGAATACAACCCTTCGAAAAAGCTATAAATTCGGGTCATCGCCCAAATTGAAACCGAAACCGTTGCGCCGACAAGGGCAGCATTTTCCACTATTGACGCTATCGTACATCTCCTGCTGATTGTGTGTATCAGAGCATAGCTGCGACACAAAGAAAAGCCCCGCAAAATGCGAGGCTCTAATTTTTACATTTGCATAAAATTAAGCAAAAATGGTCAGTGGGTTTTCCAAATAACGCACTATGGCATCAAGGAATGTTGCCCCCAACGCGCCATCAATCGCACGGTGATCGACGGATAACGTGACCGACATCACAGTGGCAACCGAAACAGATCCATCATCGCCGACAACTGGTTTTTTCATACCAGCGCCCACAGCCAAGATCGAACCGTGTGGTGGGTTAATCACCGCATCAAAATTTTCGATACCCATCATGCCAAGGTTGGAAATGGCAAAGCTGCCGCCCTGATATTCATGGGGGGCAAGTTTGCGATCACGTGCGCGACTTGCCAAATCTTTCATTTCGGCGGAAATGGTTGACAGAGTTTTGGTGTCGCTGTCGCGTATAACAGGAGTGAACAATCCACCCTCGATCGCCACCGCAACGGCCACGTCCGATGCATTCAGTTTCAAGATACGATCGTCCGCCCAAACAACATTGGCGTCTGGTACATCTTGCAATGCTTTTGCACATGCTTTGATGATGAAATCATTTACGGACAGTTTCACGCCGCTTTCTGCCAGACCTGCGTTAATTTCACCACGTGTTGACAAAAGTTTGTCCAATTGAATGCTACGGCGCAGATAAAAATGTGGAACGGTTTGTTTTGCCTCGGTCAAACGTGCAGCAATGGTTTTGCGCATCCCGTCGAGTGTGACCTCTTCGAATTCGCGGTCTTGGTACATCGCTTTGACCTGATCCGAACTTGGCGATTGCGCAAGACCAGCGGATGCAGATGGTGCGGTCGCAGCGCCTGGTTTGGCATTTTCAACATCAGCTTTTACAATGCGCCCTTTGGGGCCAGACCCGTCGATTGATTTCAGATCAATGCCTTTGTCCGCCGCGATGCGACGTGCAAGCGGTGTGGCAAAGACACGATCGCCTTTGTTTGCACTTGGTGCGGATTTTGGTGCTTCTGTTTTCTTTGGCGCGGACGCCTCTTTCGGAGCATCCGATTTTTCGTCAGCAGGTTTTTTATCCGCTTTTGGTGCAGGGGTGGATTTAACATTATCTGCGGCAGAGGTATCTTCGCCGTCTTCTAATAATACGGCGATGGGATCGTTGACCTTGACGCCTGCGGTGCCCTCGGCGATCAAAATTTTGCCAATTACACCTTCGTCCACGGCTTCGAATTCCATCGTTGCCTTGTCGGTTTCGATTTCGGCCATGATGTCACCGCTTTCAACGGTGTCACCTTCTTTGACCAGCCATTTTGCCAATGTGCCTTCTTCCATCGTTGGCGATAGTGCGGGCATAAGTATTTGAATTGCCATGTCTTTTCCCCTTAACGATAGGTGACTTGTTTCACTGCGTCGATGACCTCGGCGGTGGTAACAAGTGCCAGTTTTTCAAGATTTGCTGCATAAGGCATTGGAACATCCTTGCCTGCACAGTTGATGACGGGCGCATCAAGATAATCAAACGCGCGCTCCATGATCACAGCGGATAGGTGGTTGCCGATGGATGCCACTGGGAAACCTTCTTCGATGGTGACACAGCGGTTGGTTTTCTTGACCGATTCAATCAGCGTATCGTAATCAATCGGGCGCAAGGAGCGTAGATCGATAACCTCGGCGCTGATACCGTCCTCGGCCAATTTGTCGGCCGCTTCCAAGGCGTATTTCATCCCGATGCCAAAGCTGACCAAGGTTACATCATCGCCTTCGCGCCAAATGCGCGCCTTGCCGATTGGTACGGTGAAATCATCCAGATCAGGAACGTCGAACGATTGACCATACAGAATTTCGTTTTCCAAGAAAATCACAGGGTTTGGATCGCGGATCGCTGATTTAAGCAAGCCTTTGGCATCTGCAGCGGAATAGGGCATCACAACCTTGAGTCCAGGAACTTGTGCATACCACGCGGCGTAATCGTGGCTGTGTTGTGCGCCAACGCGTGCGGCGGCACCGTTTGGACCGCGAAACACCATTGGTGCGCCCATCTGACCGCCAGACATATACAATGTTTTCGCAGCAGAGTTGATGATGTGGTCGATTGCTTGCATCGCAAAGTTGAAAGTCATGAATTCAACGATTGGTTTCAAACCACCAAATGCCGCGCCCACACCCAAACCAGCAAAGCCATGTTCGGTGATCGGCGTGTCAATCACGCGTTTTTCGCCAAATTCATCAAGCAACCCTTGCGAGATTTTATAGGCCCCTTGGTATTCGGCAACTTCTTCACCCATCAAAAATACGGTGTCATCGGCGCGCATTTCTTCGGCCATAGCATCGCGCAACGCTTGGCGCACGGTTGTGGATGTGAATGTCGTACCTTCTGGCACTTCTTCCATTGCGATGGCGGCCGTGGCTGGTTTTTTGGCAACCTTTGGTTCGTCTTCGCTTGCCGCGGGTGCTTGATTGTCGTCGTCATCACTTGCTGGTGCGTCGGCACTGTCAGCGGCGGATGCATCTTCACCCTCTTCAAGGAGGACGGCGATGGGGGTGTTCACCTTTACATTGGCGGTGCCCTCGGCGATCAGCAATTTACCAATCACACCTTCATCGACGGCTTCGAATTCCATCGTCGCCTTGTCTGTTTCGATTTCGGCCATGATCTGACCGCTTTCAACTGTGTCGCCTTCTTTCACAGTCCATTTTGCCAATGTGCCTTCTTCCATTGTCGGCGACAATGCAGGCATAAGGATTTGAATTGCCATGATATTTTTCCCTTACGCGTAAATGTCAGTGTAAAGCTCATCCACGGATGGCTCTGGGCTTTCGATTGCGAAATCTGCAGCCTCTTGCACAATTTTTTTGATTTCTTTGTCGATGGCTTTCAAATCATCTGCACTGGCGTGTTTGCCCTGTGCGATCATTTCTTTGACCATATCAATCGGATCTTGGTTTTCCTTGACCTTTTGCACCTCTTCGCGTGAACGATATTTGGCAGGGTCAGACATTGAATGCCCGCGATAGCGATAGGTTTTCACCTCCATCACATAGGGGCCCTTGCCAGCGCGACAATGGGCAACAGCCTCTTCTGCGGCGGCTTTGACAGCCAGAACATTCATGCCATCAACGGCGGCACCTGGAATACCGAATGCTTCGCCGCGTGTGTAAAAATCAGGGGTTGATGCGGAACGCTTTTGGCTTGTCCCCATGGCGTATTGGTTATTTTCCACCACGAAAATCACAGGCAATTTCCAAAGCGCGGCCATGTTAAAGCTTTCATAAACTTGGCCTTGGTTCGCAGCGCCATCACCGAAATAGGTGAATGAAACCGTGTCTTCACCCTTGTATTTATTGGCAAATGCAAGCCCTGCGCCGATTGGCACTTGTGCGGCCACAATACCGTGCCCGCCATAGAATTTTTTCTCGGCGCTAAACATGTGCATAGAGCCGCCTTTGCCTTTGGAATAGCCATCTTCGCGGCCGGTCAATTCGGCCATCACACCTTTGGGGTCCATGCCACAGGCCAGCATATGACCGTGATCGCGATAAGAGGTGAGGCGGCTATCGCCTTCTTTGGCGGCGGCTTCGATGCCAACAACAACCGCTTCTTGGCCGATATACAAATGGCAGAACCCGCCGATTTGACCCATGCCATAAAGCTGACCTGCCTTTTCTTCAAAACGGCGGATCATCAACATTTCACGGTAGTAATGTAAAAGCTCGTCGCCAGAAACATTCGCACCAGACGCAGATTTTTTTGCAGCCATAGAACACCCCAAGGAATATAGTTTAACGTTGAACTATATTATATGCGAAGCAACCGCAAAACGCACGTCATTTTTGACGTGGCGTTAATGCATTGAAAAATATGTATAATAGGGTGCTAGCGAATGATAACTTCGTCAGGGCGCGCCATGCCAAGCAATTTTCGCGCCTGTTCATCCAGCAAATCCAAATCCAGATAGTCATCGGACATGCGGTGCGTTTTATTTGCGATCTCTTCGCGTTGCTGGCGTAGCTCGGCCAATTGCTGTGTCAACAATTGTTCCTCTGCTTCGATTTGCACACGTTGGAAATGGCCAAAATCGCCTTGAATTGCTGCGAAAACAAAATAAGCGGACAACGAAAGAATGGCGGCGAAAAAGATCGCCGCCCCAAGTCCAATACGTGAATTTCGCATTACCTTCATTCTTTGCCTCAACGCCAGTCTTTGTGCTGGTTATACCCGAATCATAGGGCAAGTGATTCGCAATGTGAATCCCAAAAATGCATTTGATTCGAAAAAAATGGGGCTCGGTGATCCGAACCCCAATAAAATAAGGTTTTCAGATGATTAGCCCGCGTTGGACGCCGCTGTGATTTCATCAATTGTGGACGCAATCGTCGCATTAAAGTCCTCATCGGATTGATCTGCGCTCAATCCTTCACTTAATGCGCGGGAAAAACTGGCGATCATTCCTGCGTTTTGCGCAAGCTTTTCATTGGCCTGTTCGCGGCTGTATCCACCCGACAGAGCAACAACGCGCATCACCTGTGGATGATCGATCAGCGATTTATATTGGTTTGGCGTTTCAGGCAGCGTTAGTTTCAACATAACCTTTTGTTCTTTGGGCAGGTTTTCCAAATGTTTGGCAATGCTGTCGCGCAGCATATTTTCCGCCTCTGCCTTGTCATCAATTGAAATGGTGACTTCGGGTTCAAGGATGGGCATCAAACCAGCGGCGATGATTTCAGCGCCGATTTCAAATTGTTGCCCCACGATTGCATCAATGCCACCCGCATTTGCGGCACTGATAACAGAACGCATTTTCGTGCCAAAAATACCAGCCTTATCCGCGCGTGCTAGTGTATCGGATAACCCATCAATGGGTTTCATCAATTGAACACCGTCTGTGTCGGCCTCTAGCCCTTTGTCCACCTTTAAAAATGGCACCACACCGCGTTTTTCCCAGATATATTGCGCTGTTGGCATCCCTTCGATTTCACGATCCATGGTCATTTCAAACAGGATAGCGCCAATCACCTTGTCCCCTGTAAACGCAGGGGCGGTAGCGATACGTGCGCGCATGGCGTGGATCAAATCATACATTTCGGCGTCATTGGTATAACCATCTTCGCCAATACCATAAAGCGCGAGCGCCTTTGGCGTTGAACCACCGCTTTGATCCAGTGCTGCGATAAATCCAGCGCCGGTTTCCATTTGTTTGGCTTGTGCTGACTTGCTCATGTGGTGATCCCCTTAAAATGTCTTTGATAAAATTAGTATTGAAGTACGGCGACACCGGGCAATGTTTTACCCTCTAGCCATTCTAAAAACGCGCCACCCGCAGTGGAAATATAGGTGAAATCTTTGCCAGCGTTGCTGCTGTTCAATGCGGCCACCGTGTCACCACCACCCGCAACGGACAGCAGTTTACCTGCCTTGGTCAATGCGGCCACATGTGTTGCGGCGGCGTCTGTGGCCGTGTTGTAGGGGTGAATTTCGAATGCGCCCAATGGGCCGTTCCAGATCACGGTTTTGGATTTGTCCAAATGTGATTTGATAATCTCGACGGTTTTTGGTCCCGCATCCAAAATCATGCTATCCGCGGGGCAGGCATCGGCGGGAAGCGTCTCATTATCTGAATATGCTTTGAATTCGCGTGATGTCACTATATCGACGGGCAATACGATTTCACAATTTGCATCCTTGGCATTTTTCAAAATATCGCGTGCGGTATCCAGCAAATCATGTTCGCACAATGATTGGCCTACATTATACCCTTGCGCGGCCAGAAAAGTGTTTGCCATACCACCACCAATGACGATTGTATCCATCGGCGTGATAAGGTTGGTTAACAGTTCCAGTTTGGATGAAACCTTGGCGCCACCGACAACGGCCAAAACAGGGCGTTCTGGTTTTGAAAGTGCGGCTTCAAGCTGTTTGATTTCTTCTTCCATTAAACGCCCTGCACAACTGGGAAGCAATTCAGCCACCCCAACCACGGATGCGTGGGCGCGGTGTGCGGTGGAAAATGTGTCAGAGACGAAAAAATCGCCTAGTTTTGCCAGTTCTTTGGCAAATTCAGGATCGTTGTTTTTCTCACCCGCATGAAAACGCGTGTTTTCCAACAATAGAACATCACCCTCTGGAAGGGTTTCAACCGCTTTTTGCGCAGTTTCACCAATGCAAGAAGTTGCGAAATGTACGCGGTGTTTTAAAACTTGGGACAATGCATTGACGGTTTGCTGTACCGAAAGGCTCAATTCAAACCCACGGGTAGGGCGGCCAAAATGGGACAGCAAAATCGGCTTGCCGCCTTTTTTCAACACTTCCAAAACGGTGGGAACGATACGGTCCAAACGGGTCAGGTCGGTGACACGCCCATTGTCCGTTGGTACGTTTACATCCACACGGATCAATACGTTTTTTCCAGTAAAGTCGAAATCGTCAAGTGTTCTTAGGCCCAATTTTTCATCTCCAAAATGTCATCCAATCCAGCAGTATCAGCATTTTTTTCCCAAGGAAAAGAAGCCCCTGTGCATCGTTCATCGAATAGTCGCCAATGATCGCCAAAACGATAACGATTCCCACAATTATAGACGTTCGATTTCCCACGGGCTATCCTTTTAGATGTGTCGACCCATCGCTACTGCAGTGTCGGCCATTCTACAAGAGAAACCCCATTCGTTGTCATACCAGCTTAACACGCGCACCAAACGTTTGTTGGTGACCTGTGTTTGCGCAGGCGCGAATGTGGATGAATGGGGGTCGTGATTGAAATCGATCGACACTTTGGGTTCTGGGTCATATGCCAATACACCCTTTAGGGGGCCATCGGCGTAATCTTTAACGGCGGCGTTGATTTCCTCGACAGATGTATCGCGCCCTGCGGTGAACGTGAGATCAACACAGGATACGTTTGGCGTTGGCACGCGAATGGCAGAACCGTGCAATTTACCTTCCAACTCTGGCAATACCAAACCAACGGCCTTGGCCGCACCTGTGGATGTGGGGATCATCGACATGGCACCAGCACGTGCGCGGTACAAATCCTTATGTTTCTTATCTAACATCGGCTGATCGCCTGTGTATGAATGCACCGTGGTCATGATACCCATTTCAATGCCCACAGTTTCATTCAACGCCTTGGCCAGTGGTGCCAAACAGTTGGTGGTACAGGATGCATTGGAAATGACTGTATCGTCCTTTGTGATGCTGTCGTGGTTCACACCATATACGATGGTTTTATCGGCGTTTTTGGCAGGGGCGGAAATCAAGACTCGTTTTGCGCCTTTTTCCAGATGCACAGATGATTGTTCCTTGGAATTAAATGCGCCTGTGCATTCCAGCACCACATCAATGCCATCCCAATTCAATTCATCAGTATTATACGTCCCTTGCATTTCAATGAGCCCTTGGCCCGCAAAAATCTTGCCATCCACGATGCGTACTTCGCCGGGGAAGCGCCCATGCACAGAGTCATATTTCAAAAGATGCGCCAAGGTTTCCAGCGGAGCAGGTGCGTTGATCGCCACCACTTCGATATCTTTGCGTCCAGATTCAATTATCGCGGCAAGTGTACAGCGACCAATCCGGCCCATTCCGTTGATGGCAACTTTTAATGTCATGTCAAACTCCGATAGTTTGGGCATCCACGTGGTGTGAGTGCAGTAAATCCTGCCCCTCAACTAATCGGAAAATGGTTTTTATAAAAGGCTAACAAGGCGGAAAAAATCGGATTTTTTCCTTTTTTATCAATCGTTAGCGCTAACTCTTAATGTGATAGCGCTAACGATTTTTGATATTACTTCAACAGGTCCTTGGCGGTCTTGGCAACAACCGCCGAAGTGATTCCAAATTTTTCGTATAATTCATCCGCGGGTGCTGATGCACCAAAGGATTCCATACCGACAAATGCACCACGACCCGCACGACCACGTTCGCCAAAGATCCAACGATCCCAGCCTTGGCGCGCACCTGCTTCTACCGCGACACGCACTGAACCACCTGGCAAAACAGATTTGCGGTATTGTTCGTCCTGCGCTTCGAACAGTTCCCAACATGGCATGGATACCACGCGTGTACCGATGCCTTCGGCCTCTAACGCCTCTTTGGCGTCCAGAGCGATTTCAACTTCGGAACCTGTTGCCATCAGGATCACCTGACGTTTGGCAACCTCTTTGGCGAGCGTATAGGCACCAAATGCGGTCATGTTCTTGTTCTTGTGATCGGTACGTACTGTGCGCAATCCCTGACGTGTCAATGACATCACGGATGGTGTTGATTTGCTGGTCACGGCCAATTCCCATGCCTCTGCCGTTTCCACGGTGTCAGCGGGACGGAACACGTTTGTGTTTGGTGTGGCGCGTGAAATTGCCAGATGTTCAACAGGTTGGTGTGTTGGGCCATCTTCGCCCAAACCGATGCTGTCGTGTGTCATCACATAAACCACAGGAACACCCATCAGTGCAGACAGGCGCATCGATGGCCGCGCGTAATCGGTGAAACACATGAATGTGCCGCCATATGGGCGAATACCACCGTGCAATGCCATGCCGTTCATCGCCGCGGCCATGCCGTGTTCACGGATACCGTAATACACATGGCGACCTTTGCGGTTATCCGCATCAAAACGACCCAGATCAGCGGTGAGTGTGTTGTTGGAACCCGTCAAATCCGCAGAACCACCAATGGTTTCTTGCATGATTGGATTGATTACCTCTAACGCCGCTTGTGACGATTGGCGCGTTGCCATTTTGGGCTGCTCTTCGCTGATCTTTTTCTTTAACCGTTTGATCACCGCGGACAATCTGTTTGGCACATCACCTGCAAACACGCGTTTGAATTCGCCCTGTTTGTTTTCGGACAGACCCGCAAAGCGTGCTTCCCATTCTTGGCGCTCGCTCGCGCCGCGTGCACCAATTGCACGCCAGCCATCGGCGACGTCTTTTGGGATTTCATACGCAGGATAAGGCCAGTCATAAAATTTGCGCATCTGTTCCAGTTGCGCATCTTTGATGTTGTAGCCGTGGCCACCAGATGTGTTTTCAACACCATCAACACCCGCCGCGATCACTGTTTTACATGCGATCATGGATGGAGTGTTGGTGTTTTTCGCAGCAGTGATTGCCGCATCAATCGCATCGGGGTCGTGGCCGTCTACTTCGAATACGGACCAGCCTGCGGCCTTGAACCGTTTTGGCTGATCTGTCACATCGGACAATTCCGCCGTGCCATCAATCGTGATGTTATTGTCATCCCAAAGAACAATCAATTTGCCCAGTTTTTGTTTGCCAGCCAAACCAATGGCTTCGTGGCTGACACCTTCCATCAGGCAACCGTCGCCTGCGATGACATATGTATAGTGATCGACAACCTTTTTGCCAAAACGCGCTGACAATGCTTGTTCTGCCATTGCAAAACCAACCGCGTTGGAAATGCCTTGGCCCAATGGACCTGTGGTTGTTTCGATGCCTTTGGCGTGGCCATATTCAGGGTGGCCCGCTGTTTTTGCACCCCATTGGCGGAAATTTTTGATTTCCTCCATGGTCATGTCTTTGTAACCTGTCAGGTGCAACAATGCATAAATCAGCATTGAACCGTGACCTGCGGACAGGATGAAACGATCGCGATCTTCCCAATCAGGGGCTGATGCGTCGAATTTCAAATGTTTTTCAAACAGAACGGTTGCGACATCGGCCATGCCAATGGGCATGCCTTGGTGACCTGATTTCGCAGCATGAACGGCATCAGCCGCCAAGATACGAATGGCCGCAGCCTTTTTCCAATGATCGGGGTGTGTTTTTTTAAGCTCGGAGAGTGACACGTGGCAGCTCGCTTTTCTCGTTGATGGTGTGGTTTATACGCAACCGTGATACCAAGTGTTGTGGGCTGGTCAAGCAACTGTTTGCCGATATGTGAAGTTTTTACTCCAACAAACTGATTTAATTGGGTTAAAATAAACATTAACAGAAAATACATACGATTCGCGTAGGGAATTAGGGGACAAAATGAGCGAAATTAAGGACCTAGAGGCCAGAGCAGAGGCCGCTTTGGCAAAATTCGCAACCGCGGCGTCTGATAAGGACGCGGGTTTTTCAGACAAAATCACCGCATTGGAAGCCGATTTAACCAAAGCAAACGATGCTTTGGAAAAAGAAGAACGTATCCATGCCGCGCTTCAAGAAGAATTCTTGGATGTTTGTCAAGATTTCGGCCAAATGGAATTGGACGTGATTAAAACAACAGATGCGCAAAACGCGGTGAATGGTGAAAAAGACGCAGCAATCATTGATGCATCTGAAACACTCGCCGAATTGCGCCGCCTGCGCCAAGAAGACAT
Source organism: Paramylibacter ulvae (assembly GCF_014652655.1). Taxonomy (GTDB): domain Bacteria; phylum Pseudomonadota; class Alphaproteobacteria; order Rhodobacterales; family Rhodobacteraceae; genus Amylibacter; species Amylibacter ulvae. The sequence goes on along the minus strand of NZ_BMZF01000001.1, from coordinate 468,643 downwards.
CGACGAAGTTGATGATATTTTGGCAAAACTCACACCAATCGTAGAGGGCTAAACCATGGCAGAAGTAACAATCACAATTGGTGGCCGCGATTTTCAAGTTGTCTGCCAAGAGGGGCAACAGGATTATCTGTATTCCGCCGCTGCAATGTTGGATACAGAGGCACAAAAATTGGATCAGGCAAGTTCGCGCCTGACCGAAAGCCGTATGTTGATGATGGCCGGTTTAATGCTGGCCGATCGCACCGCAGCACTCGAAGAGGCGGCAAAATCGGATGACACTGGTGCGCTTAAAACCGCGCTAGAGGGTGAAATCAATCGCGCTAATACCGCCGATAGCAAACTGGCCGCTGCCAATCAAAAAATTGTCGAACTGAAGGCAGAAAAAGATGCGCTTCAAACCGAAATTGACAGTGTAAATCTGGATGGTGGCGCGGATATGCATGCCGAGCTATCCACCGCACGCGCAGAAATTGAAATGCTAACGGGCAAATTAGAAGCCGCGGAACATGCGGTTGAACTGGCGCAAGAGCGCTTTGAAACCATGGAAAATGACGATAGCGCTGATGGCGCATTGGACACAGCCAAATCAGAACTGAGCGATGCGCAATCTGCACTTGCCAATAGTGAAGCGAAAATTAACGAATTAAACGCTGCATTGGAAAAGGCCGCCGAATTATCCGCCGAACAAGACGACGTGATTGAAAGAGCAGCGGGTCTTGATGATGAACTGTCATCTGCGAAAGCAGAAATCGAAACGCTGAACGCCAAAATTGCAGAGTTGGATGCAAAACCAACCCAAGATCCCGAAGTAATCACAGAGCGCGACGAAGCGAAATCCGAACGCGACGCGGCGATTGCTGTGCGTGATGAATTGCAGGATAAATTGGATGGGTTAACCGACGAGCGCGACGAAGCAATCAACGCATTGCGCCGTATCGTTACCCAAATTGAAACCGCGGCTGAATAAAGCAATTCAGAAAATATAAAATCCAACACTGCGAGATTGGTTTCTTGCAGTGTTTGTTCTTTGGCGCTGTTATCCCCGTCCGTTTTCGTAATCGTATCGAACCCAGACACGATCATTGGATATATTCGACAATTGGGTATTCAAATAAATACTGTGGTTCCAATACGCATTTAGCGCCAAAACATCGAACAAGATCTGTTTCAACGTTGCCACAGCGCAAAGAGCCGATGATCAGCATCGATATTTTGTGATTCAAAACCAGTTGAAAAAACCGCAACCATTTTGGAGGATGTTTTGGAACCCCGATCGGCATTTGACGCAGATACAAGCGTTTTAGAGATCATGGACAAATGGCCAGAAACGATTGGCGTGTTTATCAAATACAAAATGTTCTGTGTGGGATGCACCATCGCACCATTTCATTCGCTACGCGATGCCTGCAATGAACACCAACTGGATGAAGAAACAATCCTTGTGGAATTATTGCGGATGGTTCACCCATCAACCCCACTTAACAGAACCAATTGATGGGGTTGCGTTATGGTGATGTTGCTACGCTTGCTGACAACGATACCGTCGCGTTCCCATCCGCTGAGCAGGCGGCTTACGGTGTGTAATGTCGTTCCAGTCATTTCTGATATATTCTGGCGCGTGATGGGGAAATCAATTTCGATACCCGTTGCAACCTTTTTGCCAGCTTGATTTATCAGGCGTAACAACACAGCTGCCACACGTTGTTCAACGTGTCGCGTTGCCAATTCGACCAGCCGGTTATTCATTTCACCGATCCGATCACCAACAACTTTGTAGGTTTCTGTGGCGAACCCGTCGTATTTATCGACAAATTCAGCCCACAATTCATTGGGCCAAGACAGCGTTAAACATTCGCGCGCCGCGATCGCAGAGGCAGGATATTCATCTTTGCCCAATGCAACCGCGATACCAAACAATTGTCCACTGGCAATATGGAGCACAATAACCTGATCACCAACCGTAGTGTTTTTAACGACGCGGATATGACCATCAAGCAATAGATAAAAATGTGTCGCTGGCATGCCTTGGTCAAAAATGGCGTTTCCAGAATCTATTCTTTTGGGCTGCGCTTGATCCAGAATTTCACGAATTTGTTGCCGTTGAAGTTTCCGAAAGGGCGGAATGCTGGCGAGCAAGCTTTCATCAAGGTTTTTCAAAATATGCAGTCCAAGTTTGACACAGCGCAAAGAGCATTTGTGATCACTATCATAAAACGGCCCAGAGACAAACCCGTCCAAAATAGAAGAAAGGACATTTAGATGTTCAAAAAAATAGTGATGACATGCGCCGCAACATTTGTGCTTGCAAATGTCGGGCATGCAGAAACCTTCGAAGTGAAAATGCTGAACAAAGGCGCCGAAGGAACCATGGTTTTTGAACCCGCATTTGTCGCGGCACAGCCGGGCGACACAATTACCTTCTTGGCGACGGACAAGGGGCATAATGCCGAAACGATCCAAGGGATGCTGCCAGAGGGTGCTGAACCGTTCAAAAGTGCATTGGGCAAAGAATTTTCGGTAATACTTGAAACCGAAGGTTTGTATGGCATTAAATGTACGCCTCACTATGCCTTGGGCATGATCGCATTAATCCAAGTTGGGGCGGCCACCAACCTAGAGGATGCCACAGCAGTGAAGCAAAAAGGCAAAGCCAAGAAACGGTTTCCTGCGTTGTTTGAACAGGTAACTGAATAATAGATCACCAAATTATCTTGGGCGGTGCGCGATATGAGCGCCGCCTTTTTTGAATCAAAACAGGGTGGGCTTGCGCGTTTTGTTAAACCTCGCGAACCAGCCGAAAGCCCAAATTATCTGGGGGAACGCCAACCGCACATCCCCCACCTTTGGCGTCTCTTACGAAATCGATAATGAATGCGCGATGTTTTCCCTGTGCGGCGCGAACCCCGCAATAATCTTTGAATTCAATCAGTGTTTTGCCATCTTTGGATACCTTCCCATTTTTAAAACAGGTTGTTGTCCATTCCCAAATATTACCGTTGATATCAAACACCCCTAAATCATTCGCACCATATGCACCGATCGCGCGCAATTTGGGGTTTGAATTGCCTCTTTGATCTGCTTGTTCTTTGTATCGTTTGATCCAACGCTGGGATGGATCAGGGTTGTTGGAAATATCTCCCAGTATGGTTTCGTGAAACCTATCACCCGCAAACCGAACCCATTCTTGATCGCTGGGCAATCGCCACACTTGTTTCGTTTGAAGAGAAAGCCAAGCTGCATATTTTTGTGCATCGAGATAGCTCACGTTCACCTGTGCCAATTTTGGGGACGACCCACCAGTTGTCGCAAGACAAAAATGATCGGCAACACATGCTGAATACTCCGCTTGTGTCACATGATATTTCATGACTTCGAAATCATAATCAGCAAAATGGTGTTCTGTTGGTGCATCAACCATGCGGTTGTCGATGCGAAATTCGCCTACGAAACGATATTCAAAAGCCCCAGATTGAATGAAAACCGTTTCTGGTTCGAGGTAATCGGGGAGAGCAATTTTTGCATTCCACATGATCATTGCGGACAGCGCCAGAGCAGCTGAAAATACAACAAATACTCCAACAAAATATCGCATCATCACTCCTGTTTTTAAAAAGGCAGCCGCAATTGCGACCGCCCATCGGTGTGTTGAATTGTCAAAGGTCGCGTATTTATGGCAATGCGGTTTTGCCCTCATAGGCGACATCATACTCGGTTGGTGCAACGACCTGTTCCATCAGATCATTATTCCAATCGCCCCCAACAACAACATGCGCGGTTGCGCCAAGGTTCACCGCCTCTATCAGGTTGTGATTCACATAGGCATACACACCTGGTTGCAAGAAACGATATAGCGCCGCACCCGCAGACCCGCCGCGAATGAACCATGTTTCCAAATCACGATCCGGGGCGTTGTTAAATTTCCCTGCTTCCCACACAAGATCGCCATGCCCGCCGATCAAATGTGGGCGGCTGTCTCGGTTTGCTTGGCTATGAACAAACAGCACATTTTCCCCTTGTTCAGCGGTCAAGGCATTGTTGCCCGTCAGCGCGCCAACCTTGCCGTTGAACGTGACATGAGTGGGTATTAATCCGTTCATCACCTCCAAGGTTTCGGGATAACTTTCGCCCGCATCTTCGTAACGTTTGTAATTTCCGTCAGCGTCTTTGGGGATATAAAAATCGTTTTCACCGATGTAATAAACTCGATCATAGCTGACCGATTTGCCCTCATGATCCTTCAGGCCATCGCGTGGCAAAACCATGATTGCGCCCGACATGCCAGATACAACATGCCATGGGATCATTGGACCACCGGGCGCACAGTGATAAACAAACGTGCCAGGGCGGGTGGCCTTAAACCGTAAAACCACTTTTTCACCTGGATTTACGAGCGTGAGCGATCCACCACCCAGCGCACCAGTCGCCGCATGAAAATCAATGTTATGCTGCATCAGGTTTTCTGGCGGGTTAAACAGGGTCAACTCGACATAGTCTCCTTCGTGCACCACCATCAACGGACCAGGAACAGATCCGTTGAATGTCATCGCTTGCAGATATGCACCTTCGGCAACCTGTATCTCTTTCTCTATGATTTTTAGTTCAAATTTCACAAGAGCAGGGCCCGTTGATGCGATTTGTTCATGTTCGTGCACAAATGGAGGCGGGACCAACTTGTGGCTTCGCACTGGCAAGGCCGACAGATCAACGGGATCTGCGCCCGATGTATCCATCACTTCGTCTGCGGCGGCGTTTGTTATTACATATGGGGTGGCCGCCAACATTGCGCCCGCCATTAATGCAGCTCTTCGCGTAAACATATTGTCTCCTTTGGTGGATATATTTTCAAAGGAATAAATACATTACGTTTGCGCCGTGCTTATTGTTCTGGGACAATGTTTTCGAAGTTGTTCGCAAATTCAGGGTAGAAAGCGCATACGACCCGTTCATAGTGAACATCAGCACAACGACGAACCGCCGTTTGGTGACGATATTTTCCTCGATTCAACGTATCTTTTGCTTATGGTTTCTGGGAACGTTTGACAAAAGGATACTGTCATGAAACCCACCACACCAAATTTTGCCCCACCCAAAGATGCACAACAGCGGCGCGGCATTGCCCCGGTTATTTGTTATCCACCAAATGCGCGGGTTCGTGCGGACCTTGGCGCGTTCGCGGAATTGCTGGCACGTGCGAAACGTACAAATGTTGTAACCGTACCACCGCGTGATGCGGCATGTGTTGACATACCCGCGGGTGCATTTTTTCGCATTGTTTCTGTGCAAGGATCGCAAGTTGGCGATTTGAATCTGTGGAGCAAAGCGGATTTAAACGAGAGATTTTATTCGGGTAAAACACGCGCGTTACACGGTACACATTTATCAACGGGTGATCGGATGTGGTCCAGTTTTCCAAATTTACGCCCGATGGCAACGATAACGGCTGATACGCTTGATTGGTATGGGTTTGATGAATTTGGTGGGTCCGTGCACGATGTGATTGGCACGCGATGTGATCCATACACGGGGCGGCTTTTGTCGGGCGGGGATTACCATAACTGTTGTCATTCAAATTTGACGCGTGCGCTTGCGGATCACTGTGGCCTTTCCGTGAATGTTGCAGAAACCTATGTGCATGATGTTTTGAACGTGTTCATGTGCACGGGGTTTACGCGTGACACTGGGCAATATTTTATGAAAGCGAGCCCAGTTCGCCCAGGGGATTATTTGGAATTTTACGCTGAAATTGACCTGATCGTTGGCTTGTCCGCGTGCCCGGGTGGGGATTGCGGACAGGAACATACATCGGATGTTGCGCACTGTTATCCGCTTGAAATCGAAGTTTACGATCCAGGTGCAATGACGCGCGAAAAACATAACACGCCGTTAAAATCGTCGTATGACCGGAGTCATGGGCGAGGATAATTGCTCATGACTCGGGGCAGATAAGAATGGCACGAAAATCATTCACATTGGTGAGCGTGGGGCCCGTAATGATTTGCCCACCGATCTTTTCAAAAAACTGATGTGCATCATTATTGGCTAACGCCACACTTGGTTCAATGTCCTGTTTTAACGCTGTTATTAATGTGTCTGGCCCCGCATATGCTCCCGCCACCTCGGCGGCGCCATCAACACCGTCGGTATCACAGGCCAGTACATGGATGTTTGGTTGACCATTTAATGCGATTGCCGCGGCTAGCACAAATTCGGCATTTGGCCCCCCAATGCCATCGCCGCGGCGCGTAACTGTGCATTCACCCCCTGACAATAATAACAGCGGTTTACCTGTGTCATTTACCATTGGGCATAACGAGATCGCCAATTCTGCTTGCTCTGTTGCCAAATCGCGCGCTTCGCCTTCCAGCGCGTCGCCCAACATTTGCACTTCACAACCATCACGCGTCGCGATCTGTGCCGCGGTTGTCAGCGAAAGAGATGGCGCGGCGACGATATGGTTTTGATTATTGCGTAACCGTGGATCATGTTTTGCAACAACATTGGGATGTTGGGTAATTGCTGTGCGTATCTGTGGCGAAATTTCAATTTTGTATTGATCAAGAATGGCAATTGCATCTTGGGGGGTGCTGTCATCGCCAACGGTTGGGCCCGATGCAATCAGCGATGGATCATCACCTGGTACATCTGAAATCATTAATGTGATCAATTGCGCGGGGTAACACGCCGTTGCCAATTGCCCACCCTTCACGCGGCTTGTGTGTTTTCGCACAATATTGATTTGACCAATCGGTGCACCTGACGCCAGCAAGGCACGATTTAAATCTCTTTTGTCACGCAGGGTAAGCCCATCAATCGGCGCGCAAAGCAATGCCGAGCCTCCACCAGATATCAATGCGAGCACGGTGTCACCAGAACCAAGATTTGAAACGCGATCCAATAATTGGCGTGTTGCCAATTCACCCTTGGTATCGGGTACGGGGTGCGCGGCCTCTACGATTTCGATGCCTTTGCAAGGGCGGGCATATCCATAACGGGTGATGACCAGCCCCTCGCAAGGGCCGTAATGCTGTTCAACAGCCTCGGCCATGCGCGCACTGGCCTTGCCTGCGCCGATAACAATCAAACGACCAGCGGGGCGGGGTGGTAAAAAATTGGGCACGACACGCATTGGATCAGCCGTGCGCACTGCATTTTCAAACAGATTGGTTAAAAATTGACGCGGCGCTGATGTTGGTTGGGGCATTTATAAAATTATTCGCATGTACGCCTGCGCTTTCATTGTCCTTGCGACGGCGATAGTGGGGTTTGTTATCGTTAAGATTAACACCAATTCCAAATCCTAGCGACAGATAATTATGTCACGAGTTTAGTATTACCCTCATCGACGTATGCCGGTTTCAACATCAAAAAGATGAGCTTGATCGGCCATGACACTAAATCGCATTTCTTGCTTTGAACTTGTCTGTGGGTGCACGCCCTGAAGGCTGATCGTAAAGATGTCATCAGATCCATTCAGCGTGCCGTGAAACAGCGTATTCGCGCCCAAGGGTTCGGTCATGTGTACCACCACCCGTAACGGCCCATCGGCATCCACGATCATATGTTCGGGTCTGATGCCAAGTTTAACAGGGCCGTCCTTACTCGTTGTGGCCATGATGGGCAAATCGTTCACAAATGCTTGGCCATCGCTTATGTCTGCACCGATAATGTTCATCGCTGGGCTCCCGATGAATTGTGCGGCGAATAATGTGCGTGGTGTTTCGTAAACCTCAAGCGGGGTGCCAATTTGTTCGGCGATGCCCGCATTCATCACAATCATTCTGTCGGCCATTGTCATGGCCTCGACCTGATCATGGGTCACATAAAGCGACGTAACCCCTAGCTTTGCTTGAAGCTCTCTGATTTCCAAACGCATCTGCACACGCAGTTTCGCATCAAGATTTGAAAGGGGTTCATCAAACAAAAATACGGCTGGTTCACGTACAATAGCACGCCCCATCGCAACGCGTTGGCGCTGACCACCAGACAATTGTTTGGGTTTGCGATCCAAGAGCGGTTCGAGTTGCAAGAGCTCTGCTGCCTCTACAACCTTGGCGTCTATCTGATCCTTGGGCAAACCTGCAATTTTCAACCCATACCCCATGTTTTGGCGTACCGACATATGCGGATAGAGCGCGTAATTTTGAAATACCATCGCGATATCGCGATCCATGGGTTCCTTATCGTTGGCGATGTCGTCACCGATGAAAATTTCGCCAGATGATACCGTTTCCAGACCCGCAACCATCCGCAGCAACGTGGATTTTCCACAACCAGACGGGCCAACAATCACGATGAATTCACCATCTGCAATCTGTGCATCTATCCCGTGGATCACTTCCGTTGTGCCAAAGCTTTTCTTGATATTGTTTAAGGTAACAGTCGCCATATTTTATTTCTCGCTATCTACTAGGCCACGGATAAACAGCCGTTGCATGCTAATCACAACGATCACGGGTGGGATCATCGCAAGGATTGAAGTTGCCAAAATCACGGGCCAATTGGCGAAATCATCACCCGATGGGAACATCTGTTTGATGCCCATAACAATCGTGTTCATTTCTGGATCCGTGGTGATCAATAGGGGCCACAAATATTGGTTCCAGCCGTAAATAAACAGGATCACGAACAGTGCCGCGATGTTGGTCCTGCTCATCGGTAATACGATGTCCCAGAAAAACCGCATTGGGCGGGCACCGTCAACGCGGGCGGCCTCTGCCAATTCATCGGGGATGGTTAGGAAAAATTGGCGGAATAAAAACGTAGCTGTTGCCGAGGCGATCAGCGGAAAGATTAAACCACCATAGCTGTTTAACATGCCAAAACCGGCGACAACTTCGTAGGTTGGCACGATGCGCACCTCGACGGGGAGCATAAGCGTTAGAAAGATCATCCAGAAAAACATCGTGCGACATGGAAAGCGGAAATAAACAATGGCAAAGGCCGACAGTAACGATATTACAATCTTGCCCACCGCGATACCAATCGCCATGATCAGGCTGTTAAATAGCATGGTTGTTACGGGGACATTTACGCCCGAAAACAGGGCGGCAGAATAATTTTCCAAAAATTTATCGCCTGGTAACAACGGCATCGGTGGGCTGACAATGTCAGCTTGTGATACGGTTGACGCCACAAAGGCAAGCCAGATTGGAAAGAAAATAACCAAGACGCCAAAAATCATAAAGACATGCGTTAACCACAGGCCAGCGCCGCGTTTTTCAACCATGCCTTGAACATCGTTTGCCATCAGTAATGCACCCGTTTTTCGATAAATTTAAACTGAAAGATGGTCAGCAAGCCAACGACAATCAACAAAATCACGGATTGCGCCGAGGATGACCCAAGATCTTGGCCAACGAACCCGTCCGAGAAAACCTTGTAAACCAAAATGGTTGTGGATTGTTGCGGCCCACCCGAGGTGATGGTGTGAATAACGCCAAAGGTTTCGAAAAACGAATAAACAATATTCACCACCAAAAGGAAAAATGTGGTTGGCGACAAGAGGGGCAACACAATGGTAAAGAAACGTCGCCAGAAACGCGCGCCATCAATGGCGGCGGCTTCGATCACGGAACGCGGCACGGCCTGAAGTGCGGCGTAAAAGAATAAGAAATTATAGCTGATACGACCCCAAGCGGATGCAACGGCCACCAGACCCATTGCCTCGCCTCCATTTAATACATGGTTCCAGTCATACCCAAGATTACCAAGATACCATGACACCACACCAACGCGTGTGTTGAACATAAATAGCCAGAGTACACCCGCGATTGCAGGTGCAACAGCATAGGGCCAAATTAACATTGTACGATAAACGCCCGAACCTTTGATCAACCGATCCGCAGTGACGGCCAAAAACAATGCGGGGATCATCGAAAACACGGTGACCAAGATTGAAAAAATTGCGGTGGTGCCAAAGGCCGCGCGATAATATCTATCGCCCAGCAAAAATTCGAAATTTCCCAATCCGACAAATTGCGAAGACAATCCAAATGGGTCAGGTATAAACAAGGATTGCCAGATCGCTTGCCCCGCGGGATAGAAAAAGAAAATGGCAGATATGGCGACTTGGGGTGCTATCAACAAGAACGGCAATAACCAGCCGCGAAATGTTACGCGTTTTTCCATAATTTTCCCCTAGCGTTCAAGTCAGCAGGCCCGAATGGGGCCTGCCATTGTTTGTTAAACCTAGCGGTTTGCGGTTTCAAATCGACGCAGCAGTGCATCGCCACGTTCTTTGGCGCTGTCCATTGCTTCTTGGGCGGTTTTGTCGCCAGCCCAAATCGCCTCTAGCTCTTCGTCTATGATCCCACGGATCTGATCAAACGATCCAAGACGGATACCTTTGGAATTTGCTGTCGGCTCTTTCGCGGTCATTTGGATTACCGCAATATCGGTGCCTGGGTTTTCATCGTAAAATCCAGCAGCACGCGTTGCATCGCCAGCCTCGACTGTGATCGGAAGGTAACCCGTATTTTGATGCCACGCCGCTTGGACATCAGATGATGAAAGATAGCTTAGGAATTCACCCGCACCTTTGTATTCATCCGCCTCATGTCCCGACATAACCCACAAGGACGCGCCACCAATGATCGTGTTTTGTGGTGCATTTCCAACGCCTTCCCAATAGGGTAAGGGGCGTACATCGAATTCAAATTCGGCCTCGGAACTGATCCCAGCATAGCCCGCAGAGCTTTCAGTAAACAACGCACATTCGCCACCACGGAAATTTGCGCCGCCTTCGTTACGCCGACCAGTATAGATGAATTTGCCGTCCTTGGCCCATTGTCCCATCGCAGAAAGATGCGCAACTTGTGTTTCGCCGTTCAATGCCAGTTCGGCATCAAGCCCTGCGAAACCATTGTCTTTGGTTGCAAATGGCACGTCATGATACGCCGATAGGTTTTCAAGATGAATCCAGCTCTGCCACGCGGTAACCAGTGGGCAATCTTCGCCGCCTGCTTTCAATTGATCCAGAACGTTCCCGACATTTTGCCATGTTGATAAATCCGTATCGGGATCAACACCCGCCGCTGTCATGGCGTCGCGGTTTACCCATAACACAGGCGTTGATGAATTAAACGGCAGCGATAGCATTTCACCATCCGTTGATGTGTAATATCCTTTGACCGCGCCGATATAGGCATCGGGATCAAATTTTGCACCGCTTTCTGTCATCACGTCATGAACTGGTTTAATCGCACCAGCAGCAGCCATCATTGTCGCTGTGCCAACCTCAAAAACCATCAAGATATGTGGCTGTTCTTGTGCGCGAAATGCCGCGATACCAGCGTTGAGCGTTTCGGAATAATTGCCCTTATGGCTCTCGACGACGGTGTATTCGCTCTGGCTTGCGTTAAAATCCGCGACTTGTTCTTTTACCAAATCGCCAAGACGGCCAGTGAATGCGTGCCAAAATTGAACCTCCGTTTGTGCCATCGCCGCGATTGGCGTGAGCATCGTGCTGGTTGCGGCCAGCATGCCGAATAGTGTCTTTTTCATAATTCCTCCTCTTCGCCAATAATGGCGCATTAACATTTCTGCTCTGGCTCCCCAGTTTCAGCAGGCAGTCTGTCGAATTACGATACAGTGATGTTTTTCAAATTCAAGGATTTAAGCTGATTGACACAGTTAGTGATCGGCTAACGATCGGTGCGAATTCAACTGGGTTTCATCCAATTTGGTATTGAATATGAACAGGGGGGCGGTCCATTTTTCAGGTGTGAAAGAACGCAATCCATCGCGCGTTAGATGCGCAAATTTTTCACATAAGATGCTGCAATGCTTCGGACAGAAAAAACAAGACACCACCGATAAGACCACCCAGCAGCGTTCCATTCATACGGATAAATTGCAGATCGCTTCCAACTTGGTTTTCGAAAAGTTCGACCATTTCCACCTCGTCCCACGTTTTGATTGTGGATGAGATAAATTCAGAAGCGGTGGACGACAGTCGTTCAACAAATTCACCCGCGGCATTGGACAATTCGTCGTTTAAAGTGGCCAAATCATCAGGGTTAGCGTCTAATTTTTGCGCCATCGCCAGCAATGTGTTTTCGATGAACCTTGTGGTGTGACCCGTGTCATTTTGCAAATCTTCATCAAGGGATCGTTTCAATCCACGGATGAATGTCGCAACGATTTCGTCAAATTCGTCGCTATCCACGAGTTGTAATAAAACGCCCTGAACCGTGCGCCCAATATTCGCGCTTTGCTTTGGGTCTGTTGTGAAACCCGTCATTGCGCCGTCAAACTGTGTGCGCAACGCGGATTTATGATCCAGCAATTCGTCAATCATTTTGATCATTTCGTCGATCAACATCTGTGAAAAACGGCGATCTGCGGTGGATGCGATCCACCATCGGCTTCGGTCTTGGACCAATTGCGCAACGCTATCACGGCTGTCGTCGATTAATGATTTCACCGTTCTCAATGCATAATCAATCACGTCATTGCGCAAATCGGATGCCATCAATTTAGCGATCATACGATTAAAGAAAACTTCGCGTTGCGGACGCATGAGCAAGCTGCGCAGCATTAATTTGAAAAATGCGCGCGGTTCGGATGGGCCTGTTTCATGCAAGTTTGATTTTAAAACGAATGCCGCTTTTTGTGAAACCAAACGGGTGTTTTCGGGCACCAATAACCAATCCTTGACCGCAGCGCCGACATTCACATCGAACAGTTTCTGGCGGATCAGGTCAGGTTTTAAAAAATGCTTGGCGATAAATTCACCCACATTTTGAGCAACGCGATTTTTGCTCTTGGGTAATAACGCGGTGTGGGGGATGGGAATACCTAATGGATGGCGAAACAACGCTTCGACAGCGAACCAATCGGCCAAACCACCGATCATGCCTGCCTCGGCGACTGCACGGATGAATAATACCCAGCTTGGCGGCGAAGGAACCAATAGTGTCGCTACGAAAATTGCTGTTGTCACCAACAGCAATCCTGTTGCGATTGCCTTGTTACGTCGAAACTCTGTTGGAACGGATCGCGGCATTGGCAATTTTCGCTTAGTGTTCAGCGTAGAAATCCCGCATTAGCTGCGTGGTTTCTTGTGGCTTTGTCATCATGAACAAATGCCCGCAATCCAGATATTCCAAACGACTGTTTGGCAAACGACTATTCAATATCCGCCCATTTGATGGGGGGACGATCCGATCTGCATTGCCCATCAAAATCAACGTTGGCACCTTGATTTGTGGCAGCCAAAGCCAGCTTGTCCAACCATATCCTGCAAGCAGTTGATACAAATATCCGCGCGTTGAACCACCCATCACCATTTTGGCAAATTCTTCCAACTGTTCAATGTTTTCACCAATGGTTCCGCCGTAAATTGTTGGCGCAACTTCCAACATATAATTTGGATTGAAATAGCGTTTTGGCGTCACCATTTTAAGCATCGCGCTCAATTTACCTGGAACCATCACCATGCCTGCGGATGTGGCGGCCAAGGTCATAGTATGACAACGATCTTGGTGATCCTTTACAAATTGCTGCGCCATCGCGCCGCCCCATGAAATGCCAAAGACATCGACCTTGTCGATTTCCAATTCATCCAACAAGATGCCCGCCATTTTGGACAGGAGAGCAGGGCGATAGGGTGCCTTGGGCGCGGGTGATTTACCCACACCTGGCACATCGAATGTTACGATGCGATAGTCAGATAACAACTCGGCGAATTTTTCCGCGGCTTCCAATCGCGCGCCGATACCATTGAAAAAAAGAATGGTGCGTTTTGCATCCTTTTTCCCAAATATTCCAACGCGTATTTCAAGCCCACAAATCGTTTTGGTGAGAGTTTCCATTCAGGTTTCTTTCTCCGGGAGTTTTGACACATATGTACCTGGTGAAGCACATAATGGCTTGTATTTCGCAGAACCCAATTTTTTTGGTGCTTTGATTTTTTTACCTGAACGCTGTTCGGTCCAATTCATCCAGTGTGGCCACCAGCTTCCTGAATGTTGCTCCGCACCTTCGAGGAATTCTTCGGTTGTGCTGTGCTTGCCAGAATTGGTCATAAATTTGGCGCGCGGATTTCCCGGAGGGTTGATAAGCGATTGAATATGACCCGCTTGTGACAACACAAATTCAGTGTCACCGCCCAACAGACCAGTTGTCAAATAACAGCCATCCCACGGTGTGATATGATCGGTTTCACCGCCCACAATATAGGTATCGCAACTGACGTTTTTCAAATCAATCGTTGTACCATTCACATCCCAATTCGGACCGTCGCCAAAACCACCATTGGATAACAGATCAATCAGATCACGATGAAACGTGGCAGGCAGGTTGGTTGTGTCTGCATTCCAGAACAAAATATCAAAGGTCGGCGCGCTGTTACCACATAGATAGTTATTAACCCAATACGCCCAGATCAAATCATTGGGGCGCAACCATGCGAATGCGCGTTCCAAATCCTTGCCTTCCAAGATACCTTTGGATTTTGAAAACATCTTGGCGATTTCAAGGGTTTCGATATTGGCAAACAATCCCATGGATGTGTTTTTGCCACCTTCGATATCCAAAATCGCAACCAAAAGCGTGAATGTGTTGGCGCGATCAATTTTGCGCGCACCCCAATATGCCTGCAACGCAGCCGCAGTCAGACCGCCGGAACATGCGCCGATCATATTCAACTTGTCTGATTTGCTGATTTCACATGCCACTTCTGTTGCGCGATCCAATGCCTCGATATAGCTGTTCAAACCCCAATCGGATTGATCCGATGATGGGTTACGCCAGCTTACAATAAACACGCGATGTCCGCGTTCCGTCAGGTATTCAACGATTGAACGTCCCTTGGCCAAATCCCAAACGTAAAATTTGTTGATCTGTGGTGGAACGATGAAAATCGGTGTTTCGAAAATCTCTTCGGTTTTTGGCGCGTATTCGATCAGCTCTAGCTGTTCTTCGCGATAAATTACCTGACCTTCGCTGGTGGCAAGGTTTTTGCCGACCTCAAATTTCGATTTATCAACGGTTGAGGGCAGGCCATTGTTGTCTTTCATATCGTTCATGAAATTTTTGAAACCCTGAACCAGATTTTTACCACCGTGATCCAGCGTGACCTTCATCGCGGTGGGGTTGCCCGCCAATGTGTTGGTGGGTGATACGGTGTCCGTCAACAAAGACAGCGCCAGTTTTGCGCGCATTTCGCTCCGCTCGTCCAGACCAAGACCTGACAACCATTTTTCCAATTCTTGGCACCACAATAGATAGCTTTGCATCATCATGCCGTAAAACGGGTTTGTCGCCCAAACTGGATCGCGCCAACGCTTGTCACCCTTTGGCGGCATGATCGGGGATTTGCCCGTCATCATGTTGTAATAACCTGTGCCAAGCGCTTGCATTTGGGTCGCGGTCAACATCGGGTTGGAGAATGCTTTCGTATAAAATGAAAGCATTTCCATCATCATTTGGGTGCTGGATTCAAGCTTGTTGTCAGACATTGTATTTACCCCATTACCATTGCGAGAAATGTACCAACAAGTGCTGGTTTTGCGGCACCGGGAACGGTCACGGTCGCATCAACATGTATTAGGTATTGGCCTTTGCCTTTTTCCACCACATCCTTGAGCACGAAACTTGCAACCACTTCGGATCCAGTCAGAACAGGTGACAAGAAGCGTACACCCTCTACGCCGTAATTCAAAACACCTTTTGCTTCTTTGGGAACGATACCTGTTGATGCCATTGCGCCTGCAACGAAGGACAATGATAAAAACCCATGCGCAACCGTGCCGCCAAATGGGCTATATTTTTTTGCTTTGGCAACGTCTGTGTGAATCCATTGGTAATCGCCTGTGGCATCGGCAAATGTGTTGATCCGATGTTGTGTGATTTGCATTGGCTTGGAAGAGCCAAAATCGTGGCCGATGTGATCTTTTAATGTGGATAGTGCATAGCCTTTGGGTGCAGACATGTTAGTAATCCTTTCAGTTATCGCGCAACTCGCGCCGCAGGATTTTCCCTACATTTGATTTCGGTAATTCTGTTAAAAAATGAACGTGGCGCGGAATTTTGTATCCCGTTAATTCGGTACGGCAATGCGCGATCAACTGGTCTTCTGTAATTGTGGAACCTGCGGATTTTACGACGAAAATTTTGATGGCTTCGCCCGTTTTTTCATCGCTCACCCCAATGCATGCGCATTCGGCAACGCCGTCTGCGGCGGTGACGATTGCTTCGATTTCATTTGGGAATACGTTGAAACCAGACACGATGATCATGTCTTTCTTGCGATCAACGATTTTCAAATATCCAGCTTGGTCAAAAATTCCAATGTCACCTGTGCGAAAATAGCCGTCTTTGGTGAATGCCTCGGTGTTGGCCGCATCATTATTCCAGTAACCCGACATAACTTGTGGGCCAGTGCAACAAATTTCCCCGCGCTCACCAATGGCAACGACATTATCGTTTTCATCCAGCAATTTCACGTCTGATGATGAAACAGGCAAACCACATGTGCCCGAGAAAAATTCAACAGATGCGGGATTAATACATAGCAACGGTGATGTTTCGGACAGGCCGTAACCTTCTTTGATATGTTTGCCTGTGATGGATTTCCATTTTTCCGATGTCGCTTCGATCACGGCGGCGCCACCGCCGATTGAAACTTTCAGGTCTGAAAAATCGATCTCGTTCACACGTGGGTGCATTGCCAACCCTGCAAACAAAGTATTCACACCTGGCATAACGGTGATTTTTGCATTCTTGATGCTGTCGATAAAGCTGTCCATATCGCGTGGGTTGGGGATCAATACGATTTTCCCACCCAATGACAGATAGGCGATGGATAACATCAGCCCAAAAATATGATACATTGGCAGCGCGCCAACCATGATTTCAGACCCAACATTTGATGCCTGTGGCACCACTGCTTTGTACTGTTCTGCGTTTGCAACGATGTTACGATGGCTTAAAACCGCACCCTTTGACAGGCCCGTTGTACCGCCAGTGTATTGGAAAAATATGGTGTCTGAATTTGTAAGCCCTGGATCGCGCAGTTCCATTGTGCCACCCGCATCCAGTGCAGATGCAAATGTGGTTGCGGCCGACAGGCGTTCATCCAATGCGGGGCTGGGAATTGGTAACGGTGTACCGTCGCCCAAATCCAGTCCAATAACTTTGGTGATTGGCGTATCCTCGATGATTTCGGCCAATGATGCAGATACGCCGCCAAAAATCACGATTGTTTCTGCACCTGCGTCGTTCAACTGATGTTTTAATTCGCGCGGCGTATAAAGCGGGTTCACGTTCACCTGAACGCCACCTGCGCGGATAATTCCGAACATGGCGATTGCAAATGCGGGCACGTTTGGTGCCATCAACGCGATACGATCACCGCGTTTGATATTCAATTCATTCTGCAGATAGGCCGCGAAATTTCGGGAAAGAGTTTCCAACGTGGCATAGCTGGTCGTGTGACCAAAACATTCTAACGCGGGTTTGTCTGAAAACTTTGCCGCAGCATCTTCGAATAACGCGCTAACATTTTCATATGCATCTGCGTCAATATCTGCTGGAACACCATTATCATAGCTGTCTTGCCAATGTCGTGACATAGGTTCTCCCCTCCCTATAATATAAAAAAGGGCAGCAAGAACGCTGCCCTTTGTCAAAATATTAAGCAGCTTTGCGATTGTTTACCAGTTCAGCAATCGGAGCATATACGTTTTTAACGCTATCTGTCGTAACGTCAGCAACTGTTTTGAAGTGTACAGTTGATGATTCAACGCGGTGCTGAACGTAACCAGCTTGCATTTCAACAAGGCTGCGCATGCAGTTTGCTTTCATGCTCATTTTGCCGTGATCAACAGTTTCTTGTGCGATTTCTTTGCCGATACCAAAAACTGATTTGGTGATTGCAGTAACACCAGAAACATAAGCTGAAGCAGCTTCTGTCACCGCAGATTTTGCATCTGTGAATGTGTTGTTTACGTCTTGAACTGTTTCAGCTGTTTTGTCTGTTGCAGTTTTTGCAGTTTTCTTTGTGTCAGTCATTTTTCTATTCCTTTTGTGTATTAATCAGGCAGTGCCGTTGGTGGTGAAATGCATATAACACCGATATGTTGCAGTGCACCATTTACGTTGCGGCACGAAATTTGCACGCTGGTTCAACCCAAACGCGTGGTGATCTGGGCGCAAATAGTTTTGTCGATGGAAATATCAGCGATGCGTGTTGCGCCCAAAATAGCTTGTTGAGGCTATGTTATGGGCTAACTCACAACCGTATCGCGTGCTTGTGCGGGGGTCATGCCTGTCCAATCATGAAACGCGCGGTAAAATGAATTGGGGTCTTGGTAGGCCAATAAATAACTGGTTTCTTCGGCGCTCAACCGTTGTTCGCGCAGATATGTCAGGGCCAAAGACGCACGCGTTTCGTCCAGAATGGATTGAAAACTGGTGTCATCTTGTTTCAATTTACGTTGCAGGCTGCGCTTGCTCATGCCGATACGTGCGCTAACCTGATCCGATGACACCGCGCCAGATGGCAATAATTCGATCACCGCACGGCGTACGCGTTCGCCAATGGAATGTTCTTGATTGGCTTTGTGCAGTCGCAATTGCAATTCTTGTTCGACGACTTTGTAAAATTCAGTATCCGCAGAAATCAACGGGCGGCGGGCGTCTTGCATTTGCAGGGTCAATCGCGATGTGTTCGACAATTTAATTGGTGCACCGACATACCGTTTATATGCGGGGGTGACGTGATTGAACGTGGGTAATTCCACCGAAGTTGGCACAATATGATGGGCGGTAAATTCCCGCATCAAATCCAAGAAAAATATTATTTCGGTCACCGCATAGATATCGGGGATGTTTAAACAACCTTCGCTTGAAAACGTGATGTTAAATTGATCCGGCGTTTCGTCAAAGATCAATCGAATAGGGGCGCATAACGGTTTGAACAGCGCCAGTCGCTTAAGGCCTGTGTGGATGTCTGGGCTGGCCGAAAACGCGAGCAATGCGGGTTGAAACGGCCCACGCGCAATACCACGGCCCAATGTCAGCGACAGTTCAGTGTTATCCGTTTCAGCCGCGATCGCATCCCAGATGTTAAAATAAGTTTCGCCATCGACGCCCTTGGTTTCAATTTCAAGGTAATCACTTGGCAAACCGCTTCGCGCCAATACACGCGCTGGCGAAATCCCGTGCTGATTACAGGTCTGGCGAAGATCTGCGGCGATTTTGTAAAACCGTGGGAGCGACATGCAATATTCCTTTGGCAAATCCATAACCCGTGTTTGAAATCAGAAACAGGGGGAATTGTAGCGTGTCGCCAAATGTTGATATTTTGGCGCGATTTGCAAGTATTCTTATGTGGAGGTGTCCACATAAAATGATAACATTACCAAGCGTGGTGTTTTACGGCAGACGATTTTGGGCAGTATTATCACTACATTTCAATGATATAACGGAGGAAACGACGTGACACGTGAATTAAAACTTAACGGTCAAACGATTAGTACCAACGCACAAGATGGCACGCCCTTGCTTTGGGTGATCCGCGACGAGTTGAAAATGACGGGCACAAAATTTGGCTGTGGCGTGGCATCATGTGGTGCTTGTACGGTTCATATTGATGGCGAGCCAACACGATCCTGCCAGACATTTGTCGAAGATGTCGAAGGTGTGGAAATCACCACAATCGAGGCGATGAGCAAAGATAAAATCGGCGCCGCCGTACAGCAAGCATGGACAGAATTGGACGTGGTGCAATGTGGTTATTGCCAATCTGGGCAAATCATGTCCGCTGTCGGATTATTGGCCGAAAACAAAAAACCCACGGCGGATGAAATTGATGAATACATGTGGGGCAACGCGTGTCGCTGCGCCACCTATCAACGCATCCGCGCAGGCGTACAACGCGCCGCAGAAATTTTGGAGGCTTAAGATGACACTTACAACTTCTCGCCGTCGTTTTTTGCAAGGCGCCGCCGCAAGCACCGTTTTATTGGTTGGGATGCGCGCCAATGGGGTGATGGCCGCAGCCAGTGAAACCACGGATATCAACCCATTTGTGCGCATTGATGCCACGGGCCGTGTTACCGCCATCGTCAAACATTTTGAAATGGGTCAGGGGCCTTCAACCGGTCTTACAACCTTGATTGCCGAAGAATTGGGCGTGACCATGGATCAAATCGATTACGATTTTGCACCATCAAACCCGCAGGTTTACAACAATCTGCTGTTTGGTACATTTCAGGGCACGGGCGGTTCAACCGCCATGGCCAATAGTTTTGTGCAATACCGCAACGCAGGTGCTGCTGCGCGTGAAATGCTGATCGCCGCCGCTGCCAGCGATTGGGGTGTGGATGAATCCACGCTTGATATCGTTGCGGGGCAAATCACGGGTGGCGGAAAATCCGCGCCCATCGCAGATTTTGTTGCCAGCGCTGTTTCCCAAGACGTTCCCGCCGAACCCCGTTTGCGCACACCTGATGAATGGCGATTGATCGGCAAAGAGGGTGCGGTGAAACGCAAAGACACAGCTGTGAAAATTGATGGGTCTGGTACATTTGCGATGGATTTTCATTTTGACAATCAATTGGTTGTCATGATTGCACATGCGCCGCGCATGGGGGCTGTGGTAAAATCATTTGATGATACCGATGCCAAGGGTATGACGGGTTTTGAAATGGCAAAAACGCTGCCTGATAATTCGGGCGTTGCGGTGTTTGCCGATACCACGTGGAATGCCATGCAAGCGCGTGATGCGATTGTGGTTGAATGGGACAATACAAACGCCGAAATGCGATCATCCGATACAATCCGTGATGAATTGATTGCGGGTGTGGAAATGGGCGAAGCAACCTATCAAACACGCGGTGATCAAATCGATACTGCCAATGCGATTTCGGGTGCGGCAAAGGTGATTGATAAAACATTCTATTTTCCATTGCTTGCCCACGCACCGATGGAACCGCTGACCTGTACCATCGAACCGATTGCGGATGGCGGTGTTGTGTTACATGATGGCGCGCAATTCCCAACATTTGGCCATATGACATTGACCCAAGTTTTGGGTCTGCCAATGGAAAAGGTTCAGGTGAAAACCGTGCTTGCGGGGGGATCATTTGGCCGTCGTGCCAACCCAACAGCGGATTACAATCTGGAATGTGCGATGGCATTCGCGCTCACAGATCGTTCGCGTCCTGTGAAATTGGTTTGGTCACGCGACGATGACATTCGTGGCGGCTATTATCGCCCAGCGTTTGCGCACCGTGTGCGTGTGGGGCTGGATGAGGCGGGGCAAATCATTGGCTGGGATCACCGCATTTCAGGGCAATCCATCATGAAGGGCACGGCGATGGAACCCATGATCGTTCATGATGGTGTCGATCATTCATCCATCGAGGGCGTTGCCGATACGGTGTATAACGTGCCCGGAATGTCCGTTGGTTTGACAGATCACGCTAAAGCGACAAGCGTTTTGTGGTGGCGTTCAGTGGGGCATACCCATACCGCGTTTGTGATGGAAAGCATGATCGACATGATTGCATCCGAAACCGATACCGACCCATTGGAATTGCGCCTGTCGATGTTGCCAGGTAAAACGCCTGCGCAAACGCGCATGGCGGGTGTATTGAACAAACTGGCTGAGCTGAGCAATTGGAAAGCGGGCGCACCTGATGGGCAATCGCGCGGCTTGGCGGTGCATCATTCATTTGGCTCATTTGTCGCCGAAGCAGTTGATGTTTCGGGTGGTGGCGATGATGCGGTGAAAATCGAAAAGGTTTACTGTGCCGTTGATTGCGGTATCGCGGTGAATCCGGACGTAATCCGCGCCCAAATGGAAGGTGGCATCGGTTTTGGCATTGGTCACGTGATGCGCGATCAAATCACCCTGACAGATGGCGAAGTGGATCAAACCAATTTCCCAGATTACGAACCGCTGCGCATTTCCGATATTGGCGCAATTGAGGTGGCGATTGTTGCATCTGCGGATGCCCCAACAGGTGTTGGTGAACCGGGTACACCACCATCAGGGCCGGCATTGGCCAACGCGATTGCCCGCGCGGGTGGCCCGCGAGTGACCATGCTTCCGATGATTGACGAAGTCGAATTTGCATAAAGAAAAACGCCGCCCCAATCCATGTTGGGGCGGCGTTTACAATTCAAAAATGATCTGGGCGATTATGCCCCGCGAGCAATCGCAGCAACACCTGTGCGCGCCACGTCGATCAACCCAAGTGGGCGCATCAATTCTACAAACGCGTCAATTTTTTCGGGCGTACCAGTCAATTCAAAAACAAAGCTTTCAAGCGTGGTATCAACAACCTTGGCACGGAATACTTCGGATGTGCGCAATGCTTCCACACGTTTGTCATCTGTGCCCGCAACCTTGATCAACGCCAATTCGCGTTCAACGGATGGCCCCTCGACGGTTAAATCGTGCACGTCATGTACCGCAACCATTCGGCCAAGCTGTGCTTTGATTTGGACGATGATGGATGGTGTGCCCGTGGTGACAACCGTGATGCGAGACAGGTTTTCGCCGTGGTCAACCTCTGCCACGGTCAGGCTTTCGATGTTGTAACCACGACCAGAGAAAAGCCCGATGACACGCGCCAAGACACCCGATTCATTATCGACCAAAACCGCAAGTGTGTGGGTTTCAATATCATCGCCCATAGTGCTCTTGAGGTTATAGGCGCTCTTGGATGTCGCAGATTTTTTAATGGCCAACGCGTTCATGGCAATTTCCCTTCTCGGATTCGATGACACGAACAATAGCGGATTGAAAAGGAAGTGTCAGCCGTAAGTTTACAGCAATTCGCACCCGTCACGCAGCGGAGCTTGGCCAAATATTGGCAATGACTTGCGCCGTTTTATCAATGTTTCGTAAAATTGCGGGAATGCCTGTTTGAATGCGCGTGATTGTGCAGGTGTCATTTCATGGCGATAACGGTCCTTGATCCCTTTGTTCATTTGGGTGAATCGATTTTGATTAACGTGTTGGACAACACGGCGCGGATCAATTTCCAACTGTAACTGTGCCAAAATACGCCGCGTGGTATCGATTTGGGAAAACGCCAAATCAGAATAATATATCGGCAAACAATGGGGGCGGTATAACCACTGGGTCAGGCTGTCAATTTGACCTCGGATATTGTCCATCGCGTCGTGCAAGTTATTGATTTCACTAAACGCGGGCTCACCCAATTTGCGGCTTTTGCGCCCATGATCAAGCATGGATAGCGCCATTTCACGAGGGTCCCGATATGTCGCCTGAACCAAGGCGCCACCTTGGTTGATTAATTCAATCACTCCGGCATCGGGGCGGGTGTGTGTTTTGATTGCGATGGGGTGGCCGATTGCACAAGCTTCGTTCGTTAATGCGTTGATATTATTTCAATCTAAATGTTGGCAAAAGTTTATTTTACGTGTGACGCCCAAGGCAGACATTGACAATCGAGGTTGCGGATACCCCGATAATTCAAGCGCCGAGCGCGCGGTTTCAAATGCAAGCGTGCTGCCGCATTTTGTCATGCCATAACAAAATACGATCATCGGCCCCAAGGGATGGCGCGTGGTTGGAAAACGGTGGGTTAGAATGCTCATACGGCGCTTATCCCACAACGGGTTAAACTAACTGTAAAAAATACGCGTGCCGCTAAAATTTTAAACAAAAAAAGCCCCTCACGGTGGAGGGGCTTAATTTCTGTGGGTGGGTTTAAACCATCACCGCGCCGTCGCTATCAATTGCATCTTTGGTGGATGAATTGCCCAGCAACATTTCATTATGCGCCTTGCCCGATGGGATCATCGGCAAACAGTTTTCATGTTTTTCAACCAGACAATCGAAAATCACAGGGCCGTCGTAGTTCAACATTTCCATGATCGCATCGTCCAAATCGGCGGGATCAGAAACTTGAATACCCTTGGCACCGAATGCCTCGGCTAATTTCACGAAATCGGGCAATGCTTCTGACCATGAACTGGAATAACGCTCGCCATGGAGCAATTCTTGCCATTGGCGCACCATGCCCAAGCGTTCGTTATTCAAGATGAACTGTTTCACAGGCAGGCGATATTGCGCGGCTGTTCCCATTTCTTGCATGTTCATCAACCACGATGCTTCGCCAGCGACGTTAATAACAAGGCTGTCTGGATGCGCAATTTGGATGCCAACGGATGCGGGCATGCCGTATCCCATGGTGCCAAGACCACCAGATGTCATCCAACGGTTTGGATCCTCGAACCCCAGATATTGCGCAGCCCACATTTGGTGCTGGCCTACCTCGGTGCAAACATAACGATCATGTTTTTTGGTTAACGCTTCCAGACGTTCCAGCGCGTATTGTGGTTTGATGATGCTGTCCGATGTTTCATATGACAAACATTTCACCGCACGCCATTCGTCAATTTTTGCCCACCATTTTGTAACGTCATTGGCCATTGTTTTGCGGCCACGTGATTTCCAAACCTTGAGCAAATCCTCCAACACATGGGCAACGTCGCCCAAAATTGGCACATCAACATGGATCACCTTGTTAATGGATGATGCATCAATATCGATATGCGCCTTTTTCGAATGTGGGCTGAATTTTGGAATGACCCCTGTGATGCGGTCATCAAAACGCGCACCGATACAGATCATCAGATCGCAATCATGCATGGTCAAGTTGGCTTCATACGTGCCGTGCATACCCAACATGCCCAACCAGTTATCACCAGACGCAGGATATGCGCCAAGCCCCATCAACGTGGATGTAATTGGGAAATTGGTTTCCTTGACCAATTCGCGCAACAATTGGCTGGCAGCCTTGCCAGAGTTGATCACACCACCACCCGTATAAATCACAGGTTTTTTGGCGGTTTCGATCATTGCGGCCAATTCGGTGATCGCTTCCATATCACCCTTAACGCGGGGCTGGTAATGCGATGTTTTTGCCTTTTGTGGTGGCATATAGGTGCCGTTTGCGAATTGAACATCCTTGGGGATATCAATCAAAACGGGGCCAGGGCGACCGCTTGTGGCGATGTGAAATGCTTGGTGCATTGTTTCGGCCAGTTGATCGGTTTCTTTTACCAACCAATTGTGTTTGGTGCAGGGGCGGGTGATGCCAACAGTGTCGGCCTCTTGGAATGCATCAGACCCGATCATGAATGTGGGAACCTGACCCGTCAAAACGATCATTGGGATGCTGTCCATCAACGCATCGGTCATGCCTGTGACGGCATTGGTGGCACCTGGACCCGATGTTACCAAAACAACGCCCGGTTTGCCCGTTGAACGTGCGTACCCTTCGGCGGCATGTGTGGCACCTTGTTCATGGCGCACAAGGATATGGCGAATGTCATTTTGTTGAAAAATCTCGTCATAAATAGGAAGCACAGCACCGCCTGGATACCCAAACACGGTATCAACGCCTTGATCTTTCAAAGCTTTTACAACGATTTGAGCACCTGTCATTTGCTTGCTCATGTGAATCTCCTATGTATGTCGATGCGTTAGGTATAAAAAAACCCCCAATTGGGGGCAACACTGAAAGGGAGCCCTAACAGTGTGTTACATCACGACGACGAGTTTTTGACATTGCGTTTTCATAGGGGCAACTTAACGCGCATACAGACCGCGTCAAGGGCATATTTGCAATTTAATATGCTAAATAGGGTGGTTTTTGGTAATTTTATTTCGCAAGGGTTCCGGAAACGAATTTTAATTACAAAAAATACGCTATCCTTTGCCGTCAATCAGCACATCTGGCAATTTGATCGTGGCAACCTGTTCCAAAATCGAACCGCGATCTTGTTTCAACATTTCTGGATTTACGTCTTCGGGGCAATCAAGAGCTTGCCATTGATTGGCGATGTACACCTCTAGCCCAGAGAACTTCGCCTTGTAATCCATCTTGGGCGATCCGGGCACCCAATAGCCAAGATAGACATAGTCCAACCCCATTTCCTGTGCCAATGCGATATGATCAAGGATCATGTGGGTTCCGGGGCTTTTGCCGCTGCGATCTGGGTTGAAAAAGGAATACACCATGGACAACCCGTCATCCAAAATATCCGTAAGGCTGGCCGCTTGCAATTTACGCCGCGCATTTGGCGCATCTTCGAAATATTCGATAATGCGGGTTTGTACGGGGGTTTCTTCGACCATGGCGGCAAATTCGAACATATCCATATCGGCCATGCCACCATCGGCGTGGCGTGTTTCCAGATAATCCTTGAACAGATCATATTGTTCGTCTGTCGCCCATGCGGTGTGGGCCTCGCGCATTAAATCGCGGTTTTTGCGCAAAATGCGCTTGTGTGAATTGCGCGGTTTAAAATCGGCCACGCGAATACGCGCGGATAAACAGGCGGCGCAATTGGCGCATGATGGGCGGTACAATACGTTTTGCGAACGGCGAAATCCTTGTTTTGACAGGGTGTCATTCAAAGCTTTGCCATGTTCATCCGCCAATCCAGTGAACAGCTTGCGTTCAACCTTGCCATCCAAATACGGGCAGGGCTGTGATGCGGTAACGTAAAACTGTGGTGCAACTGGCAGGGTGTGACGCATTGTAATACTCTTATTCGTCAGCAATCGTTTTGATACTGATGGTTATATCCTAGGCTAGCAAAGGTTTTGCGTGGATTCAACCAACCTGCGTTCACAAATCCATGGGTTTGTTGATCGCCGTGGTGCCCAACACGTAATCATGCAAACCTTGGCCGTATGATGTTAGATATGTCATCATCAGGCTCAGCAATAACAATGGAAACACCAAAAAGTTGAACATATAAAGGCCAGTGTGCCACATCGCCTCTTGCTGGTTCAGCCGATTGCCATGTTTGTTGCGAATTTCGATACCTGCAATCATCATGCCAACTGTTGCTGATTTTTTATTCAAAAAATACACGCGATAGGCAAAGTTGAGGACAAAGATTAAAAAACCAAATACCGCAGCCAACCCAAGGGTTGCGATCGTGGCGGCCAGAAAAATCAGCACCAATATAACCACATCAATCACCCATGCGATGAAGCGTTTGAATGCAACACCTTCGTAAAATTGTGCATCCAAATGTGGATCAGGCAGGCCTGATAAATCGTGATCAAAGCTTATCATATGCGGTCTCTATAACAAAATGCTCCGCCCCAATATGAGGGCGGAGCGACAAGTTCACAATAGGGGAGATGGCGGAACTTGCAATGCATTAAGCCGTTGTTTTATTGGCCTTTGCGCGGTCATTCATGAATTCATCGAATTCGGTTTTATCCTTTGCATCGCGCAAACGTTGCAAGAAAGATTGAAACGCGGATTGTTCATCCTCTAGGCGCTGCAACGTATCTTCCTTATAGGTGTCAAATGCGGTGTTACCCGTGGATGATTGGCGACGGTTGTTTGAACAGTGAAAAAATGAACGTGACATACGGTTGCTCCATATCATGTAAAAAAGGATGGCAAGACCAACAGGCCAGACAAAGATAAACCCAAGTATCATTGCTGCGATCCATGCCTTTTTGCCTTTCGCGTCAAGCCAAGCGACAGCATCGGCAAGCCATATAGCGGGGGTAGACATTTTTGGTATTCCTTTCTGTTTGTGGTTTCGAATAATGTAAATGTTATTCACATTAACATATTTAGCAAAGATTTTTTGAATAACAAGTGGTACATGCAAAATTTTGTTGTTTTCGATACCAGATCGGCGCAATGCTGATGGTATGAGCAATGATTCACCCAAATCCTATGCCTCGCCACCTTGTTTTGCGCATGAACTTACCCAAGCCGACGATGGGTTTGGTGTTGTTGATCCACAAGCAGCATTGGATACCGCACGCTGGCGCAAGGCGACGCGCGCGGTAATGATTGATGCACGATTGGCGGTATCTGTGGAAGAACGCACAAAATTGGCACATGACATTGGCGATATGTTGGATCAGGTCATAAATCCAACGGCGGGGCATATTATCAGCCTCTACTGGCCATTTCGTGGGGAATTAGATTTGCGCGGCTGGATGGCGCGGGCGTTTGCGCGGGGTGCAAAAATTGCATTGCCTGTTGTTGTGAAAAAACACGCGCCGCTGATTTTTCGCGAGTGGACGCCAGATTGTGAAATGACGCGGGGCGTTTGGAACATTCCCATTCCCGCAACAAACGCAGAAATAACACCCAATGTGGTGATTTCACCGCTGGTTGGGTTTGATCCCCAATGTTATCGGCTGGGATATGGGGGCGGGTTTTATGATCGTACCTTGGCCGCGATGGCGAAAAAGCCATTGATAATCGGTGTTGGGCATCCCGTTGGGGCATTGAAAACCATATTCCCTCAACCCCACGATATTCCAATGGATATGATTATTACGGGCGCAGACCGCGTGATGGAACGCCCCTATTAGTCATCATTTGGCAAAACACCCAAACCGCGCAGATATATGCCAAGCCCGCTTTCCATCAAATCCTCGGGTGAAAACGGCGAACGTTGCCCTGGTTCACCGCGTGCAAATAATTCAACCACACCGTGGCTCATCGCCCAAATATGTTGGCTGACCATTGTCGCGGGTGGGCGGCGATGGGCTGGCAAATCTTTGATCAATTCTTCGCAGGCGCGCACCAATACGCCCAATGCGCGATTGGCAACAGCGGCCAAATCGGGGTCGCTGTTTATGGCGACACCGCTTTCAAACATCGCGATATAATGGCCAGAATGTTTTTTGGCGAATGCCTGATACGCACGCCCCGTGGATTCAAGTGCGGCCAGTGGTGTATTCCCCTTGGCATAGGCAAATTCCATCAGATCACCGAACATACCAAACCCTTCGCGTGCGACCTCTGCGATCAAGGCCTCGCGGCCTTCAAAATGGCGATAGGGGGCGGCGGCAGACACGCCGGCCAGTTTTGCCGCCTCTGACATTGTGAAACCTGTGGGGCCTTTTTGTTCGATCAACTGAATGGTTGCATCAATCAAAGCCTGTTTCAGATTTCCGTGGTGGTATCCTTTTCTAGCCAATGATTTCTGGCCCACCAACGATTTTGGGATCTGGTTTTGATACCACCTTTTCGTTTTTTAGTGCATAGGGGATTTGTGCCAGAACGGTGCGAATGGCGTTGATGCGCGCACGTTTTTTGTCATCAGTACGTACAATCACCCAAGGGGCGTGTTTGGAATGGGTTTTTCCGAAATTTTCCTGAATAGCGGTGGTGTATTCATCCCATTTTGCCAATCCTTTGACATCAATGCCAGACAGTTTCCATTGTTTCAAACGATCGGATTCACGTGACAAGAAACGGCGCAATTGTTCGCCCCGTCCAACATTGAGCCAGAGTTTGATTAAAATGATCCCATCATCCACCAACATGTCCTCAAATTCATTGACCTGAGCGAAAAAATGTTTGCGTTGCTCGTCGGTGCAAAATCCAAATACCTTTTCCACCACGCCGCGATTATACCAAGAACGGTCAAAAAATACGATTTCGCCGGTGCTTGGCATATGTTGGACATATCGTTGGAAATACCATTGGCCGCGTTCTGTTTCGCTTGGTTTAGACAAAGCCACAACCCGCGCCGAACGTGGGTTCAGGTTTTCGCGAAACCGTTTGATTGTGCCACCCTTGCCAGCGGCATCGCGCCCTTCGAATATAATTGCGATACGCGCGCCCGATTCCTGAGCCCAAGATTGCAGCTTTACTAACTCCACTTGCAAATCTTCGATGGTTTCTTCGTATTCGTCTTTGTCCATCTGTTTGTCATAGGGAAATGATTTATCCAAAATCTCTTTCTTACTGGCGGATTGGATGGATTTTCGAATGTCATCTGGGGCTTCGTTTTCGTAAAATGCACTGATCGCGCCGTCGAATGGTTTTTGCATGTTTTTCCCTTTGAACTTTCACCAACATATGCGCAGAATTTGCGCGCTTGCAAGGTTAGGGGCGCGTTAATCGTGCGATTGCGCTGTAAATTTCGGGTGTTGCCAATTGATGTGCACCGTGTCCCATACTTGGGATCAGTGTTAAGTTTGCATGCGGCACGCGTTGTTTCATGACCTTGGAATGGATCGCGGCGGGGACGGAACGATCGCGGCTGCCATGGATCATTTCGATGGGCAGGGATAGTTCGTCATATCGCGCGGACATTTGTCGAATGTTTTCCAACAAACCGCGCACCTGTCGCGCGTTGGCGCGAAATGATTTTGGCCGCACGGTTAATGCTGCGCCAACATGATCCAAGAAACCTTCTGGTGGGGATTGTGGCGTGAAAACCCGTGCATAGTCATTTCGAATTTTGCGCGTGGGAACAAAGGCCGAGATGATGGGGGCAACGATATAGCTGGTCAATGGATGCCCAACATAATCGTATAAATCGGATGGTGGGATGATCCATGGATTTGAAACAGAGGATACCAATAATATCCCATCCAACATTTGTGGATAATCCAGCGCCCAAGCAATAGCCACCGCACCACCCAATGAATAACCAACAACGACAGCGTTTTTTATACCAAGCTTTTGCGTTGCTTGGCGCAATATGTCGGCCTGATATTGTGGGCTTTCGCCCTTGATGTCGTAAACATCGGTATATCCATGACCCGGGCGATCAAAGGCAATAACGGTGTAGTTTTTCGATAGCTCAGGCGCGACCTTGAACGTCCAATCGCGCAGGTTTCCACCCGCGCCATGCAACAAAATGATCACAGGTGCGCGCCCAATGGGCGGCCCCATTTTCACATAGTGCACATGCTTACCCGCGATATTGAGGAAATCACCAATTGGTGGATGGTTTTTTTCGGCAATCTGTACCGAACGCACCGCACTGATCCAGACAATCAATGTGATTGCAATTGCTGCGAACAGACAGATTATGCCAATTTTAACCAGCATCTACACCTATCTTGTTTAAATCATACGGCGTTGATTGATAAATCTCATTGATCCAATTGCCATAGAGCAAATGTGCATGGCTGCGCCAGCGATTGGTTGGTTCACGCGATGGATCATCATCGGGGTAATAATTCATCGGAATGTTGATCGGCGTATTGCTGGCCACATCGCGATCGTATTCTTCTTTCAATGTGCCATCATCATATTCAAAATGGTTAAACACATAAATTGCGCGATGATCGGGATCTTCGATCAAACAAGGGCCAGTTTCGGGAGAGCTGATCAAGGTTCTGAGGCGATCATTCGCGCTAATATCCGCAGGGTCAATTTCTGTCCAACGGCTCACGGGCATCACAATGTCATCAGAGAACCCGCGTAAAAATGGCGAGGATTTATCGGTGATTGTATGGCGAAAACAGCCAAATGCCTTGGCGTCCAGCATTTGTTTGTCGATGTTGTGGAAGTGATAGATCATGGCCATCGCCCCCCAACACACACCAAAGGTGGAATGCACATTGGTTTGCGTCCATTCCATCACCTCTTTCATTTCATCCCAATAGGTTACATCACCAAATGGCAGATGTTCAATCGGGGCGCCCGTGATAATCAGCCCATCGAATTTGCGCGATTTCACTTCTTGGAAGGTTGCGTAAAATGCATCCATGTGATCGGCACTGGTATTTTTGGACGTATGTTCCGTCATTTGGATCAGGGTAAATTCAATCTGCAACGGGGTTGCACCAATCAGGCGTGCAAATTGCGTTTCCGTTTGAATTTTCTTGGGCATCAAATTCAAAAGCGCGATTTGCAGCGGGCGGATATCTTGGCGTTGTGCATCTTTGTTTGACATCACGCTCACGCCTTCGGATTTCAACACGTCAAAGGCAGGGAGCTTGGATGGAATTTTGATCGGCATGGAATTACTCTTTCAATATTCTTGAAATTTAGCGCGGTGATTAACGCGCTTCAAGTGCAGCAGACACAACAGCAGAAAAATCCTCGCAATTGTGAACATTTGCGATGTCTTTGGCATTAACCCGAACACCCCAGTTTTTTGCAATCTGTGCATAGCGGGGCAGGCGGTTTTCCAATAATTTTTGATATCCCCACAAGATAAAATCATCGGGGTTTACATCGTCTGGCGCCACCGACTTTTCGGACAGATAGTTTTTCCAACAATCGAGCAAGAATTCTTCTTGGTAATACATCGGCTTGGGTGCTTTGGCGAAACGTTCAACCAATACATCCGTATGGCCCGATCCACCGTCGATCCAGATCGGAAGGACGTGATCAGATAACAATGACATGACCGGATCGTTTTTATCGTTTGGATCAACCACCTCGACCACGGAACCCGATGTGTCACAAACGAAGTTGTCGTAATCATAAAGCTCTTTTGCGCGGTGAATAAAATGAACCGTGTCCTTCATCGCATTGATTTCTGCATCACGATGTAACCGCTGGCGGCGCAAATATTCATCAAACGCGATGCCACCCTTGGCTGTATCACCGGGTTTACCCAGATATGTAGACAGGGGTGAAAGATCGGAAAATTTCATATTGGCTGCGATGTAAATCGCATCGGATCGCAACAATTCCGCCAAGAACGGATTGCGCATGGCCTCTTTCTTGAAATTATCGGCAATATGTTCGCCCATATAACGTGTGCCAATACGATAATCGACGCTGTAATGAAACCAACTGCCTTGGTCGCGCAAAATCTGGCTGATGTGAGTTTTCCCAAGACCAGACATGCCAAACAGCATGACGCGTTTGGATTTTGATTGGTTCCAATCATTGGCTGTTTCATAAATCATCACGAGTCTCGTTTGTTTTTTACTCAATAACCAATTTTTGTGGGGCAATTCAAACGGATTGCGCAGATGTTAAAAAACAGCCGCCTTTATGCCACGGCGCGTTTTTTGCGGTTTTCATCCCAGATATTGATATAATTGGATGCAAATATGATAATCGCACCGATCACAACCCAGATTTCAAGCGCTTCATTGTAAAACACCGCACCGACCACCGCGATTAACGGCAGACGGGTAAAATCAACGGGCATCACCACAGTTGCGGGCGCAAGGCGCAATGCCGTGGTCAAACAGAAATGCGCAAACAATCCACCAAATCCGACAATGAAAACCCACAGAATGCTACGCGCGGCGGGCAGGGCGATATCACCGTCATAGCCTGCGCAAATCACACCAAACGCCAATTGCATCACGGTGAGCCAAAATAAAATACAGGTGATGGTTTGGGTGCGGGTTAAAATTTTCGTAAAAATCGCAGATCCAGCAAAGCCAAGAGCACAAAGAGCAGCGGCAATAATCCCCGGTGATATGCCTGCCGCCCATGGGCGTGTGACGATTAATATACCAATAAATCCTGTAAAAACAGATAGGATACGCATCGAAGTTAATCTTTCCGCTAACAACAACGGTGCGGCCAGAGTAACCCAAATTGGGACCGAAAATTCAAATGCGAAAAGCTGTGCAAATGGAATTAAAGTGATTGCAAAAAACCACAGGTTTTGTCCGGTGAAATGGCAAATATTGCGGGTAAAATGCAGGCCCAGCCGATCATGTTTGATTTGACCCAGTGTTCCAAAGTAGCGGGCACAGATCAAAACGATCACCACACCAATCAGTGAGCGATACATCATGATTTCAAATGTATCCAGATCAAGGCTCATTTCGCGACCAGCCACCGCCATCGCGCTAAATGAAACAACAGACCCCATCATCCACAGGGCGGCCTTGAGTGTATCGGAAAGGGGCATTTGACGCATTCTTTAGAAAATTATTTGCGCCAGATTAGCGGTGATCGATGAATTTACAACCCATCAATCAATGCATTATTCCCATTCAATCGTGCCCGGAGGTTTTGATGTGATATCATAGGTGACGCGATTGATGCCTTCGACCTCGTTAATGATACGTGTTGCGGTTTCGCCCAAGAATTCATGACTAAACGGATAATAATCCGCTGTCATACCATCCACGGATGTAACCGCACGCAATGCACAGGCAAAATCATATGTGCGCCCATCGCCCATGACGCCAACTGTGCGCACAGGCAGAATGGCAACGAACGCTTGCCAAATATCGTCATAAAGCCCGTGTTTGCGGATTTGGTCGATATATACAGCATCGGTACGGCGCAGGATTTCCAATTTGTCACGGGTAATTTCACCGGGACAACGAATGGCAAGCCCTGGCCCTGGGAACGGGTGGCGACCAACGAAACTGGGCGGCAGGCCAAGTTCAACACCCAATGCGCGAACCTCGTCTTTGAACAATTCACGAAGCGGTTCAACCAGCTTCATATCCATTTTTTCAGGCAGGCCGCCAACATTATGATGGCTTTTGATTGTCACCGATGGTCCACCAGAAAAGCTAACGCTTTCAATGACATCTGGGTACAATGTGCCTTGGGCAAGGAATTTTGCATTGATCGGGCGGGCATGTTTATCAAAGACATCAATGAACAGTTTGCCAATGATTTTGCGTTTGGTTTCAGGATCTGATTGACCATCCAATTCGCCAAGGAACAATTCTTGTTCCTCTGCGTGAATCAATTTCATATTGTAATGGTCGCGGAACATCGTGACCACTTCTTCGGCTTCGCCCATGCGCAGCAATCCGTGATCCACAAACACACATGTCAATTGATCGCCAATTGCCTCGTGTAACAACACAGCAGCGACCGAACTGTCCACGCCACCTGACAGGCCACAAATCACCTGTTCATCGCCAACCTGTTCGCGAATGGCGGCAATCGCTTGTTCGCGATATGCACCCATCG
Source organism: Paramylibacter ulvae (assembly GCF_014652655.1). Lineage (GTDB taxonomy): Bacteria > Pseudomonadota > Alphaproteobacteria > Rhodobacterales > Rhodobacteraceae > Amylibacter > Amylibacter ulvae. Next base: position 434,006 of record NZ_BMZF01000001.1, on the reverse strand, counting down.
TCCAATCACCGGTGAAACCCGCGATGCGAACGAAATTTTCGTATAACATTGCGCCGTTGGGGGTGTGGTGAACCTCTGGGTGGAATTGCACGGCGTAAAATTTGCGTTTCAAATCGGCAGTAACCGCAAACGGTGCATTTGGCGATGTGCCATAAACCGCAAACCCATCTGCAATTTTGGAAACGTGATCGCCGTGGCTCATCCAGACTTGTTCTTTGTCTGTGGCAAACCAACCTTGTAAAATGTCCAACTTATCAGCGGTTGGAGTTACATAGGCGCGGCCAAATTCGGCGGTGCCGTGGCCACGTTCAACTGTACCACCCAATTGATGCATCATCACCTGTTGGCCATAACAAATGCCCAAGATTGGTAAACCCAGTTCAAACAGCACATCAGGCGCGCGTGGGCTGTCCTTGTCGATGACGGAGGATGGACCACCCGACAGGATGACGGCCTTTGGGTCAAATTCACGCAGAAATTTTTCGTCAACATTGTTGAACGGATGAATTTCGCAATAAACGTTTAATTCGCGCAAGCGCCGCGCAATAAGCTGCGTTACTTGGCTGCCAAAATCGATGATAAGAAGGCGTTCATGTGATTGTGTGCTCATGCCCGCAGGGTTTAGGCGAGGGGGTGGATTCGCGCAAGTGCAATCGCGGCCATGCGTAAAACAACCGCACAGAAATCGACATCGCGACAGATCAAATGTCGCAAGTGGAATATAGTTGCCGAATTTGCATGTCCCAAATCCCTATTATAAAGGCTATGACTGTGCCAGATAATTCCAAAAGGTTCCAAAGATGACCGAAACAGCATCCCCAAGACGCCGCGCACGCGGTGGCGGCGCCGCACGGCGCGCAGAACGTAGCGCCGTTGTGATTGAAACCGCACGTTTCATCGAACGCAATATTCCAAATTTCGAAGTGTTGAATGATGATGCATTGGACATCATCCTCAATAACGCCGAAAAAGTGTTGGAAGAAATCGGAGTGAATTTCCCCGATAATCCATCAGCGTTGGAAAAATGGGCTGCAGCAGGTGCGAATATCGACGGTGATCGTGTCCGCATTCCACGTGGTTTGGCACGCAAGTTAATTTCAACCGCACCAGCAAAATTCACACAACATGCGCGCAACCCTGAAAAATCTGTTGAAATTGGCGGCAATACAATGGTGCTCGCACCTGTTTATGGCCCGCCCTTTATTCGCGACCAAGACGGCGGACGTCGTTACGCCACGATTGATGATTTTCAAAAGCTGGTCAAACTGACCTATATGTCCAAATGGTTGCACCACTCGGGTGGTACGGTGTGCGAACCCACCGATATTGCGGTGAATAAACGCCATTTGGATATGCTTTATGCGCATATGAAATATTCCGATAAGCCATTTATGGGATCGGTCACTGCGCCCGAACGTGCACAAGATTCGGTTAATATGTGCAACATCCTGTTTGGTGAAGAATTTGTGCAAAACAATACGGTGATGACATCATTGATCAACGTCAATTCCCCGATGGTGTTTGACGATATCATGATGGGCGCAATGGAGGTTTACGCCGAAAATAATCAGGCCTGTATCCTGTCCCCGTTTATCGTGGGCGGTGCGATGGCTCCAGTTTCCGTTGCTGGGACATTGACACAGGTGATGGCAGAGGCATTGGCGGGCGTTGCCTATAATCAGCTTTGCCGTGCAGGGGCACCTGTTATTATGGGTGCATTTGTAACATCAATCGATATGAATTCAGGCGCGCCAACATTTGGCACACCAGAGGCATCTAAAATTCTATACGGTGCAGGGCAATTGGCCCGTAAGTTGGGCTTACCTTTCCGCTCTGGCGGTGGTTTGTGTGGATCAAAGCTACCCGATGCGCAGGCGGCATATGAAACGGCCAATACGTTGAACGCGGCTTTGCTGGGTGGGGTTAATTTTTGTTTGCACGCAGCGGGCTGGTTGGAAGGTGGACTTGTCGCATCGCCAGAAAAACTGGTGATGGACGCGGATCAATTGGGCGTTTTACATTCGATCGCCAAAGGCATTGATATGTCCGAAGAAGCCCAAGCCATGGGTGCAATCGAAGAAGTTGGACCAGGTGGGCATTATCTGGGCTGTGCACATACCCAAGCCAATTTCAAAAACGCTTTTTGGCGTTCAAACGTGTTGGATTATCGCCCCTATGAAACATGGGCCGAGGATGGTGAAAAGGATACGTTCACGCTCGCCAATGCGCGAGTGAAACAGTTGCTGGCCGATTACCAGCAACCACCGCTTGATCCCGCGATTGATGCCGCATTGGTTGATTATATCGAAACGCGAAAGGCATCTGAAAAAGACGCCTTTGGCTGATCAATACTATACGGCCGCATTGTGTTGCTGTTTTGGCAACAGGTTCATTTCCGCCAATAATGCGGTCAGAACCGAAATATGCTCAATAATGCTGTAAGAGGCTGCGCCAGAAATGCGCGCGGCCTCTAGCGCCGATTCCCGTATCATCAGATCCTCTTTTGCGCCGCCCTCCACTGGCAGGCGGTTCACCTTGAGCAGGCGTTTCAAATCCTTGTCACGTACGTATTTCTGCATTCCGATACGTGCGGCGCGAACCAATATTTTTGGGCGAAAGATGTGTTGATATACTTGTTGAATAGTCACGATTGTCTCCTTGTTCGTGCCACTACTGTTGCACGGAATTTACAACCGTTGCGGGAATTCGAGATTCAGCGAACGCAGAATATTCAATTTATTTAAATGTTTAGGCAAAAATTAACTAATCAAAAATGTTAACACAATCTTTAGATTTCAATCAAAGGTTGTTTCAGTAATAAATGATTAACCACCGTTGGGGAAAATTGTGAACGGATCAAGGGTGCATGTCACTGCGAATAAAATACTGGGTGAACAAGCAGATTGTTTGTCCACGAACCTGTATCTTGCGCATACTGTACTGGGGCGTAGTCTGCGAAGCCTTGCCCAAGAAATGGGCGTGCATCCATCAACAGTTATGCGTCGTGTGCGCCGCATAGAAGAATTGCGCGATGATCCATTGGTTGATGAATATCTTGAACATGCTGAAACACCACAAATGGTTGATTTCCTGAAGGAAAGACTTGGGAAAACTATGACAACCACGACAAATACAATTGCGAATAAAAAAGTATCAGCCGAAGACATTCGTGTATTGCGCCGCATGTGCGAAGCGGGCGCATTTATGGCGATTTCACCAAAATTGGAAAATGGTGCGATCTTGCGCAAATCTGGCACAGGGCAGCCCACAAAAACCGCTGTCGTTTCGCGTGACTTGGCCCAAAAAATGACGGTTTGTGATTGGATTAAATGCACGAAAAACGGGGCTGTGCATGTTTATCATGTGACCGAATCTGGCCGTGGGGCGCTGCGCCGTGCACTGTCTGAAAAGCCACATTCAGGTGATGGTTTTGCCGAGGCACAAACACCATTTGCCGCCCAACACCGCGAATTTGGTGACAAAAACATTTTTGACACTGCCACGGGACGCATTACCAAAAAGCGTGTTAATTTACGTGAAAGCCCGCTTACGATGCTTGCGCGTAAAAAGGATTCAAATGGGGAACGGTTTTTATCCGCCGAATTGTTACAAGCGGGTGAACGTTTACGCGAAGATTTCGAATTATCGCAAATGGGGCCGCGGATCGCACAAAATTGGGATCGGTTTTTAACCGGAAGTGATCGCGGCGCGTTTAACAGTGCGGGGGTTGGTGGATCGGACGCCGCCGCGAAACGCTTGCGCGACGCGTTGTCGGCACTTGGCACAGGGCTTGGCGATATTGCATTGCGCTGTTGTTGTTATCTGGAAGGGTTGGAAGTGGCGGAAAAACGCATGGGGTGGTCGGCGCGATCAGGTAAAATCGTGCTGCGCATCGCCTTGCAACGATTGCGCCGCCATTACGAAGAAGAATACGGTGAAATGAACCGCAAAATCGGTTAAGCGTTGCTCAGCGCATCCACGATTTGTGCAAAATCTGCTGCCTTTAGGGATGCGCCGCCCACCAAACCGCCGTCGACATTGGACACAGTTGCAATTTCGGCGGCATTTTTGGGGTTCATCGAACCACCATATAAAACACGCACCGAACGCCCGACACCTTCGCCAAAGCGGCGCTCAAGACGCGCGCGAATGAAATCATGCACTTCGCCAATTTGATCAAGGGTTGGCGTTAATCCCGTGCCAATCGCCCATACGGGTTCATAGGCCACAACCAATGTTTCCGCCGTGGCCTTGTCTGGAATGGATGTGGCCAGCTGACCACCGATAATATCAAGTGTGTTGGATGCTTCGCGTTGTTCCAGTGTTTCACCAACACACACAATCGCTGTTAATCCTGCAGCCCATGCAGCACGGGTTTTATCACGTACACAAGCATCCGATTCACGGTGATCTGCACGGCGTTCTGAATGGCCAAGGATCACATATTTTCCACCCGCATCAACGATCATATCAGCGGAAATTTCACCCGTATGCGCACCAGTTTCATTGGCATGACAATCCTGTGCGCCGATATTAATTGCTGATTTATCAGCGACTTGCGCAGCAGAGTTAATTAACGTTGCAGGTGTGCATAGTAACACATCGCAATTGGGTTGGCCGATCAATTCTGCAAGGGCTGCAATTTCACCAAGGCTCGATTGCAATCCGTTCATCTTCCAATTGCCAGCGGCCAGTTTTTTGCGCATTACATACCTTCGAATTTGATTGATTCACCACAGCCACAGGCCTCGGTTACGTTGGGGTTGTTGAATTTGAAACCAGATTCCAACAATGACACTTCGTAATCGATTTCGGTGCCAAACAGGAACATTTGTGCCATGGGGGCGATCATCACCTTGGCCCCATTATGTTCAACCATTTCATCGTTTGGATCAACGGCATCGACATATTCCATGGTGTATTCCATGCCAGCACAGCCGCCTTTTTTCACGCCAACGCGCAGGCCTTTTTTGTCGCCATCACCCATCAGTTTTACAATCTGATTGGCGGCGCGGTCTGTGATGCTGATGGCTTGTTTTCCGGGGATACCAAACATTACATAAATCCTAGCTCTAATCGGGCCTCGTCGGACATCATATCCATGCCCCATTGAGGTTCCCAAACCAGTGACACGCTGACCGATTGCACACCAGGAATCGGTTCAACGGCCTCTTCAACCCAGCCGGGCATTTCGCCTGCAACTGGGCAACCGGGCGCGGTGAGGGACATCAATATATCTACCGCACCATCGGCGTTGATTTCAATGGTGTAAATCAATCCCAAATCAAAGATATTCACAGGGATTTCAGGGTCATGCACTGTTCGGCATGCCTCGCAAATCGCATCATACAATGGGTGATCCGTCGTTGATGGCTTTATCAACGGGGTACCTTCCATCAGGGGGGCTGTTTCACTGGTCATATCAACGTCTTTCTTGAATTCCTGACTCTTCTTATATGGATTGGTGCTGGCACTGTCCATAAGCGGGACATATCAATTCCGATCAACTTTTGCGGCGCGGAGCGGCGGGGCGGACGGATTTTTCGATGTGATCGTAAACTTTACCCGCTACATTTAATTTGGATGCTTTTTCCATTCCTTCAAGACCCGGGGATGAATTTACCTCTAATACCTTGGGGCCATCGTGCGAGCGTAACAGATCAACACCCGCGAAATTTAGCCCCATTGCCTTGGCTGCACGCACGGCGGTTTCGCGTTCTTCTTTGGTTATTTTCACCTTCGCAGCGGTGCCGCCTTGGTGCAGGTTAGATCGAAATTCACCCGCGGCGGCGGTGCGTTTGATGGATGAAACCACCTTGCCGCCGATCACCATGCAACGCACATCTTCGCCTGCGGCCTCTTTTACAAAATGTTGGACCAAAAAATCGGCCTTTAGCCCGCGAAAGGCGGAAATCACCGATTCTGCGGCCTTGGGCGTTTCGGCCAAAACCACGCCTTTGCCTTGTGTACTTTCGAGCAATTTGACGATCAATGGCGTTGACCCCGCCAATGTCACCAAATTTTTGGTGTCCTTGGGGGATGATGCAAATGCGGTTGTTGGCATGCCGATTTTGTAACGTGCCAGCAGTTGATGCGCATATAATTTGTCGCGCGATGCTGTGATGGCCTCTGATCCATTCACGCAATAGGTTCCAATGGTTTCAAACTGGCGCACCACGGCGGTGCCATATGCGGTGATAGATGCGCCAATACGTGGAATCACGGCATCGTAATGGGGTAACTTTTTACCATCATAATGAATTTCAGGCGCTAATGTGCGGATATTCATATAACAGCGCGATGTATCAATGGTTTCCACAACGTGATCGCGACGTTCGCCTTCTTCGATCAGACGACCTGTGGAATAATTATCGGGCTCACGCGTTAAAATCGCAATTCGCAGCGGACGTTTGGCCGCCGCAGGGCGTTGAGACGATTTATAGAGATCATAGCTCAGCTTTGGTTGAATAAAGCTCTCTGATGGGTTCACCACGATATCATCGCCTAATGCTTGGCGACCCAGCAACATGCGATACGCCATATTGGCGCGATCGGTCAGAGTGATTTCGATGGGGCGTTTATGATCGCCGATCTGCATATTTGTGCGCACAACATAGCGTAGTTCGGATTCACCGTTCGAACTGGTCACATCGCGTCGATCAATGACATCGGCGGAACAAATAACCTCTAAATCATCGCGCCCCGGGATTGGTTGAATAACAAATCGAACGCGTGGCTTTGACGCTGTTCCAAAAGGTTCGATATTAAACGCATGAAGCGCGGATGTACGTGCGCCTGTATCAATCTTGGCCTTCAACGCGGGCAAACCCAAATCGGGCAGGGCAAGCCATTCTTCCCAGCCCAATGCCAATTCATCATGCTGATTTTCGCCATGTGCCATCGTATTTCCCCCAATTTGGTGTTTTTCGCTTGAAATCATCAACTGGTTCTCTAGGGAAGCAGCATGTCAAAATCATTTTCTTTTCATATATCCGCAAATGATGGTCGCGCAAGGACTGGAATCGTTTCTACCCCAAAGGGCGATATTCGCACGCCTGCGTTCATGCCTGTGGGCACTGCCGCGACGGTCAAGGCGATGATGCCTGAAAATGTACGCGCAACAGGTGCTGATATTTTGTTGGGCAATACATATCATTTAATGCTGCGCCCGGGTGCCGAACGCATTCACAATCTGGGTGGTTTGCACAAATTCATGAATTGGGATCGCCCGATTTTGACGGATTCTGGCGGGTTTCAGGTGATGAGCCTGACCGATTTGCGCAAATTGACGGAAGAGGGCGTAAAATTCCGAAGCCACATTGATGGCACTGAATATAACCTGACGCCAGAGCGCAGTATGGAGATTCAACGTTTGTTGGGATCCGACATTGTCATGTGTTTCGATGAATGCCCCGCATTACCCGCAGATCGCGCACGGATAAATGAATCGATGCAATTGTCGATGCGTTGGGCGCAGCGTTCGCGCGATGCATTTGGTGATCGCCCAGGCTATGCGCTGTTTGGGATTCAACAGGGCGGGCTGGAACAGGATTTTCGCGAAGAAAGCGCGGAAGCCTTGGAAAAAATCGGCTTTGATGGTTATGCCATTGGTGGATTGGCCGTGGGCGAAGGACAGGATGCCATGTTTGGCGTGCTTGATTATGCCCCAAACCAATTGCCCGTTGAAAAACCACGTTATTTGATGGGCGTTGGCAAACCAGACGACATCGTTGGCGCGGTACAGCGCGGCGTAGATATGTTTGATTGCGTATTGCCAAGCAGATCAGGGCGCACAGGGCAGGCATTGACCCGTCACGGTGCGGTCAATTTGCGCAATGCACGTCACAAGGATGACTTACGCCCGTTGGATGAAAATTGCACATGTCCCGCATGTTCCAATTATTCCCGCGCTTATTTGCACCATGTGCACAAGGCAGGAGAGATTATCGGGTCGATGTTATTAACATGGCACAACCTGCATTATTATCAGGAATTGATGCAAGGGCTGCGCGATGCGATTGCCGCGGGTCAATTGGATGCGTTTGTGGCACAATTTCATGCAACTCGCGCTCAGGGCGATATCGATCCACTCTAAATTGAGCGATGCCAAAAAACGCTGTGGAAAACCCGTAAACGCGCATTGTTCTCGGTTTTGTTTTCTGTAATAGTGATTGCGAAATTTGTTTTTCATCTTTTTGTGATGTGCCGTGCGCTTGACAGTTTTTGATTGGATGACCAATTTCTAAGAACCTTAACAGGAGAAATATGACGTTGCCGGATAATCTGGGACGCTGAATTTCTTGCTAATATAAAAGGACGTTAAAATGACTGACGCGAGCAGCGTAACCTATCCCGTATTGCCATTGCGCGACATCGTCGTGTTTCCACATATGATCGTGCCATTATTCGTTGGGCGCGAAAAATCTGTACGCGCACTAGAAGCTGTGATGGAAGACAACAAAGAAATCGTGTTGTCGTCACAAATTGACCCATCCGAAGACGAACCAACATCCGAGAGCATTTATCAAATCGGCGTGGTCGCGACCGTTTTGCAATTGCTAAAACTGCCCGATGGCACCGTAAAGGTGTTGGTCGAGGGTAAAGAACGCGTACGCATTACCGAATATCTGGATAATGACGATTATTTCGAAGCCAACGCAGAGGTGTTGACAGAACACCGCGGCGATGAAGACACAATCGAAGCATTGTCACGTTCTGTGAGTGCTGAATTTGATCGCTATTCCAAGCTGAACAAAAATGTCCCTGAAGAAGCGTTAAAAGCGGTTGATGAAAGCGATAGCGCCGAAATTCTGGCCGATACGGTTGCTGGGCATTTGTCCATCCGTGTGGATCAAAAACAAGAATTGCTGGAAACGCTGGATTTGGCCGAGCGTCTGGAAACCATTTATGGTTTGATGCAGGGCGAAATGTCTGTCCTGAAGGTCGAGAAAAAGATCAAAAGCCGTGTGAAAAACCAGATGGAACGCACACAGCGCGAATGTTATTTGAATGAGCAAATGAAGGCCATTCAAAAAGAGTTGGGCGATAGCGAGGGCGGTGGCCAAGATGAAACCGCCGAGCTGGAAGCGAAAATCAGCGAAACCAAACTGTCCAAAGAGGCCAAAGAAAAGGCCGAAGCCGAATTGAAAAAGCTGCGCAACATGTCACCCATGTCCGCAGAGGCAACAGTTGTGCGCAATTACCTTGATTGGATGCTGTCCATTCCGTGGAACAAAAAATCCCGCGTGAAAAAGGATTTGAACAAGGCGCAAACAGTGCTGGATACAGATCACTATGGTCTGGAAAAGGTCAAAGAGCGCATCGTGGAATATTTGGCTGTGCAACAACGCTCAACCAAATTGAAAGGTCCGATCATGTGTTTGGTTGGCCCTCCCGGTGTTGGTAAAACATCGCTTGGTAAATCGGTTGCGCGTGCAACGGGGCGTGAATTTATCCGTATTTCCCTTGGTGGGGTGCGTGATGAATCCGAAATCCGTGGTCACCGTCGGACATATATTGGTTCCATGCCTGGTAAAATCATCCAAGCGATGAAAAAGGCGAAAACCAATAATCCGCTGATCTTGCTCGATGAAATCGACAAGATGGGCCAAGATCACCGCGGCGATCCCGCGTCTGCCTTGCTCGAGGTATTGGATCCAGAACAAAACGGCACATTTGTCGATCACTATTTAGAGGTTGAATATGATCTCTCGAACGTGATGTTCCTGACCACATCCAACAGCTATAACATCCCAGGTCCATTGCTGGATCGGATGGAAGTGATCGCATTGTCTGGCTACACAGAGGACGAAAAGCAAGAGATTGCGAAACGTCACCTGTTGGAAAAACAGATGAAAAACCATGGATTACGCAAAGGTGAATTTGAATTGACCGATGGTGCGTTACTGGACGTTGTACGCCGTTACACCCGCGAGGCGGGTGTGCGGAACTTGGAACGTGAAATTGCAAAACTCTGCCGCAAGGCGGTGACGAAAATTGTAAAAGGTACGGACAAAGCTGTGAAAATCACCGCCAAGAACCTAGAAGATTTCTTGGGCGTGAAACGGTTTAAATTCGGTCTGGCCGAAGAAACCGATCAGGTGGGCGTGGTCACTGGTTTGGCTTATACCAGCGTCGGTGGTGAATTATTGTCGATCGAGGCATTGAAACTGCCCGGTAAAGGGCGGATGAAAACCACAGGTAAGCTTGGCGATGTGATGAAAGAAAGCATCGAGGCCGCATCATCATATGTGCGTTCGATCTCACCGAAAATTGGTGTCAAACCACCCGTGTTTGAAAAGATCGACATTCACGTACACGTCCCCGAAGGTGCAACACCAAAAGACGGCCCATCAGCGGGCGTTGGCATGGTGACATCAATCGTGTCGGTGTTGACGGGCATTCCTGTTCGCAAAGATATCGCCATGACGGGCGAGGTGACATTGCGCGGGAATGTTTTGCCGATTGGTGGGCTCAAGGAAAAATTGCTGGCGGCATTGCGCGGTGGTGTGAAAACCGTGTTGATCCCAAAGGACAATCAAAAAGACCTGCCAGACATTCCTGACAATGTGAAAGCGGGGCTGGAAATCATCCCTGTATCATCCGTGTCAGAAGTGTTGAAACACGCATTGATCCGCGCACCAGAAGCCATTGATTGGGACGAGGCCGCAGAAGAAGCCGCCGCCGCATCCAAATTGGCAGAGGCACAACGCGCTTCATTGGCACATTAATCGTCTCGATTAACCAAATTCTAAAACAAAGCGGGCATTCCTAGGGGTGCCCGTTTTTTTATGGAGTATCCATGTCACTTGATTCACCAGAACCAGTCATCATTCGCAAACGCGATTTGTTCGAGGCCGTGGTATTGCAAACAGGGGTGCGCAAAGGCGAGGTGCGCGAAGTGATCGAAGCCATGCTTGAAAAACTGCATCTCGCCCTTGAAAACAACGCCGAAATTCATGTGCCGCCATTGGGACGGATCAAACCAATTCTGCGCGAAACCGACGATGGGCCGCGTGTAATTTATAAACTACATTTGATGAAAACAGAAAATCAAAAAAACTGTGAAAAAGCGCAAAACAGCCCTTGATGCCCGCGCAAACAACGTCTAAACACCGCGACACAGGGTGATTAGCTCAGTTGGTAGAGCGCTTCGTTTACACCGAAGATGTCAGGAGTTCGAGTCTCTTATCACCCACCATTTCCTCTCTTTATATCGACCGTTTCAATTTGGCTCTGCCATCATGTGAAATCTCGTCGCGATCAATTTGACAACGTGCAGGTTTGTTCTTGGGATATCTCGACTATTTTGAAAGGCAGCTTTGAGCCCATATGGACTGATGCTGCACCCTTTATTAAAGTCGGCTTTGAACAGAAAATAACGCCCGGAGGTGATAAGTGGGGTCACCAGAAGAACAAAGAGTGCATTGCCATCAGCATGGTCCAACCAAACCAGCTTATGCGTGTTGTCATTCCATCGTCTCATTGCGCGAGGGCAGCAAACGCGGACTAATATTCCATAGAGACGAAGATGGGGAATACAATGGGTGGTGTGATGAGTGCGACAAATTTCTTATGAGCCACGGTGAAGAGTGGAATGACGAGACGCAAGGATTTGCGAAGATTGGCCTTCTTTGTGAGGTCTGTTTTGAACGACTAATTGAAATGAACAAAGATTCTTAAAACGGACCTTGGCGCAGCCGCAGCGAATTGGCGCTTTGTCCCCAGAGCAGTCATTGATCGAGTGTAAAAATTTTGAAAACTTTCGTGCAATCAAGCATTTACTTAGTCGCATTTGCACCTTCTGATCGAACGTCAGATGTATCCTAAAACCGTCCAGACGCCGATGCATCTGGGCGTAAGTTGGAACTAGTCCCAATATTTATTACGGCGCGATTCAAATCTGAAACGATCGGAAGCTTTGATGGGGCCCGTCGCCTTGGTATAGGCGCAGTTTGCTTTGGTTTTTGGTAAATTTTTGGCCGTACGCGCGTTTGAGAAAAAACGCAAACCGTTCAGAATATTTTCGCCGTTCAGGGTTAGATACGTGCCGGTAAGCGCTTGGTTGTTAAAGTTAGCGGTAATTGCGCCTTTGAGGTAACCCGCGCCGCATAAAATAATTTGGCCGTTGTGCTCCGTTACAAATACCTTTGCGATGTAATTGCCGCTACTGCCCCAATTAATGCCCCAGTCTGAAAATGATTCACTGACCGTTACTTTTCCCGCCTTTTGGCCTTGTTTCGCCGCAAACCCAGGCGTAATCGCCAAACCCAAAACCGCAGATGATAGGGCGATTGTTTTCAAAATACTCATTCTTGATTCCTTATATTGATGCATGCAACCTATCGGGTGATTTGGCGTGGTAACACGCCTCGGTTGCGAAAATCAGGTGCCGTTGCGCGATACCAACAGGTGTATGAACCGCTAGCGCAAAGTGGATAACAAATTGCTGTAATCATCCGTCCACAGGTGTCTGTAATTGGAAATTAACGGGCGCCATTTGTCGTCTTTGATAAAACGATTAATGGCGATTTGATTGCGGGCAAATACAGTAACGGCGGATGCTTGATCTGCGTTGTCGTCCTTTGTTTCTGGGATATGGTTTGTTCCAAGCGCGATCAATCCCAATTCGGATGCAATTTTTGACAAGGGTTTTTGTAATGCAAAATATCGGTTGGAAATATGCATAACCAATACGCCGTTGTCGTTCATATGCGACAGATACAATTCGATCGCTTCTTTCGTGATTAAATGCACCGGGATGGCATCAGAGCTGAACGCATCAATCAACAAGATATCGAAATTCTTGGGGGCCTGTTTGGCCAAAACCAAACGCGCATCACCGATATGCGTTGGAATGTCGGGTGCGCATTGATCCATAAAGTTAAATAATTTTGGATCACGCGCAATGTCATCAACCACGGGGTCAATTTCATAGAGATCCCATTTCTGATGATCTTGGCGATAACAGGTTAGCGAACCAACACCCAATCCAACAATTCCGATGGATGTGGTATCTGGCGTTTGCGCTGCCTGCATAATCCGCCCCATGGGGCCGTTGGGATGATAATATGTGAGCGGGGTGGGGCGCGTCCCGTGTTCGGATATACGCTCTGCACCGTGTAATGTGGTGCCATTTAGATATTTGCGAATACCGTCCTCTTCCAAAATGCGATGCACGCCAAAGACGCTTCTGCTTTGATAAATATGGTTTGATTGAGTGGCGAAGTAAGTCACCAAGATAAAAAGTGCCAACGATATCGCCGTTTGCCACTCTTTGTTTTTTAAGATGAAAATCAAAAGAAAGCCGACAAATGTAACGGCAATCAGATTGGGTTGTGCCAAGGTTCCCCTGATTAGGGATGGCAACAACAATGCCACGCTAATTGCGATCACCGCGAAAATGATCGCACGGATAAAATCGTTTTGTGTGGGTTTGGTTTTTCCAGTCCAGATCAAAATGCTGGCCGCGGCGATTACGATGGGGACCTCGTGAATATCGTTAAACATGTGTGTTGCGATGATCGAGTTGAAAAAACCACCCATCGCCCCGCCAAGTGACATGAAAATATAAAATTGGGTCAGATGGTTTTCGCTTGGGCGCGCATCATACAGCCGTTTGTGTGCAATGATTGCCAGTACAAAAAACGTAGCAATCAGAATTGTAAAATTGGTCCAGCCAACGGCGGAGATACCCTCGATACGTGTGGCAAACAGCAAAAATATCAAACAGGCGGGGATTAATACCGCTTGGCGTTGTTGCGAAATAAATCGTTTTCCTGAAAACGCGATGATGAACGACACCAGATAAAGCGCGAGCGGAATAATCCAAACCAGCGGGAAGGATCCGATATCTGCACTGATTTTTGATGTGACGGCCAGCATTAACGACGATGGAATCGCGGCAAGAATTATCCAATATAATCGTTGTAAATTATTAGGCGCTGCCCCCAACGGCGCCGCATCGACTGATTTTGAGATAACGATGTTGTTTTGTCTGGCTAAACGTCCCGACCAAAACAGCATCCCGCCCAGAATCACAAAACCCGCTGCCCAGATCAGTCCGATCATACGCGCCCCAAGTAATGGTTCGCCGATCAATGGAAAGGCAAGCAATGCTATCAATGACCCAAGATTTGATGCGCTATAGAGAAAATAGGGGTCATCGGCAGATGGTCCGCCGCTGCGTGAATACCATTTTTGAATCAGTGGTGCGTTTGCGGAAAGAACCGCAAAGGGCAATCCGACCCCAGTTGCAAATATTAACAATGTGTTTGTTGTGCTGATGGTGCTGGTATCGGCGATCCAGTTTGATTTCACGCTAAGTGGTACAAACAAAAGCGCCACCGCCCAAAGTCCAATATGCAAGGCGATTTGCCAAAAAACAGACAGGTATTTCGTGCTCAGATGGGCGTAAATATAGCCCAACAACAATACCGTTTGAAAAAATAACATCGCCGTTGTCCAAACAGATGATGACCCGCCGACAAAGGGCAACACGAGCTTTGCGAACAATGGCTGAACAAAGAAAAGCAATCCCGCGGAGAGGAATATAGTAGGGATAAAAACGATTTGTGAAATATGTGGGCGCGGTAATGCCATGAATCGAATTCCACTTCTGTTTCGCTGCTTTGGCGTCAAAATATCGGGGAAATATGGTTTGAAAATGGCTGGAAAACAAACTTAATTTAAAAAGGTGCTTTGAACCGCTTGACGACACTTACCACGCGCCCTACAAGGCCTCCACTTAGTGTGCGGTTGTAGCTCAGTTGGTTAGAGTGCCGGCCTGTCACGCCGGAGGTCGCGGGTTCGAGCCCCGTCAACCGCGCCACTAAGAAAAATGGTTGCATCGCAATTGCGGTTGTAGCTCAGTTGGTTAGAGTGCCGGCCTGTCACGCCGGAGGTCGCGGGTTCGAGCCCCGTCAACCGCGCCATTTTTCAAAATTTCAAAACGTGTATAACGCCAAAGACTTCGCCATTAAGGCGGGGGTTTTGACGTTTTCGATTTGCATTGTCACATCAAATTCAAACAAATATTGGCCCTTGCGCCGTTCGATGATGCTGTCCAACCCCACGTTTGCGCGTATGCGTGCGTTCGCTGTGACGGGATGTAAAAAACGAACGCGGTTTAAACCGTAATTAATCTGTGCTTGTGCATCTTTGGGGACGGGGGCAACCTGATTTATCATATGGGTCAATAGCGCGAGTGTAAGGTATCCATGTGCAATCGTTCCTCCAAACGGTGTTTCCGATTTTGCGCGTGCATCATCAAGGTGGATAAACTGATGATCCAGCGTCACATCGGCAAAGGCATTGATTCTTGATTGATCCATTTGAAACCAATCAGAAACCCCCAGTGGTTTTCCG
Source organism: Paramylibacter ulvae (assembly GCF_014652655.1). Taxonomy (GTDB): domain Bacteria; phylum Pseudomonadota; class Alphaproteobacteria; order Rhodobacterales; family Rhodobacteraceae; genus Amylibacter; species Amylibacter ulvae. The sequence goes on along the minus strand of NZ_BMZF01000001.1, from coordinate 418,640 downwards.
ATCAGTGTTTGATATGCCTCTAAATCCAGCTGTTGTGGTGACATTTTAGCGCCTTTCGTTGAATTGGAATGAAACAGGCTTTGTTTACGTAACGCAAGGGGACATGCGGGATTCAATTCGATTGATTCCTTTGGCGAAACGTCTAATCTCTCTCTTTAGATTCGAAATACAGGGAGAGTATTATGATTTTGAAATCACTTGGCACCACACTTGGTGTAATGGCGTTGACTGCAACAGTGGCAATGTCCGATACCGTTCGCATGGGTACAGAGGGCGCATACCCTCCCTATAACTTTGTGAATGACAAAGGCGAAATTGACGGGTTCGAACGCGAAGTTGGTGACGAACTGTGCGCACGCGCAGAATTGGAATGTGTCTGGGTGAAAAACGAGTGGGATTCAATCATTCCAAACCTTGTTTCTGGTAACTATGACACAATCATCGCTGGTATGAGCATCACCGAAGAGCGTGACGCCGTGATCGATTTTTCTGATGCATATTTCCCATCTGATCCATCTGCATATGTTGGTTTGGCTGGTGCCGATCCTGCGTTGATCAATGGTGTGGTTGCTGCACAGATCAACACGATCCAAGCAAGCCATGTTGCGTCAAGCGGTGCACAATTGATGGAATTTGCATCTCCTGACGAAACCGTTGCAGCGGTTCGCAATGGTCAGGCCGACACGGCATTGGCCGACAAAGCATTCTGGGAACCAATCGTTGCTGAAAGCGGTGGCGAGCTGGAATTCATCGGCGAAGACATCGTTCTGGGTGACGGTATCGGTGTGGGTGTGCGCGAAAGCGATGGCGAGCTGAAAGGCAAGCTCAACACAGCGATCGCATCAATGAAGGCTGATGGCACATTGAATGCAATGATCAAAAAATGGTTCGGTGAAGACGCCGCTATGTTTGAATAATTGGTCTGGGGCGTTTTTTAACGCCCCATTCATTTTATAATGTTTGAATATTGTACTGACCCAAAATCACTGGAAACGTTCCAGTGGTTTTCTTGTTATCTGACAACGCCAAAGCACATGTCGATGTATTACAGCCTGTTTACGGTTGTTGCATTGATTTTGCTGACGGCGCCGTTTGGTTTGATGTTTGGATTTATGGGGGCGTTTGCGAGCCGATCCAAAAACATGATCGTCCGCATTTTGGGCAAGGGTTACACATCCATTGTGCGCGGTGTTCCTGACATCGTGTTTTTCCTGTTTGTGCCGATCGCATTGGACCAAGCAATCGAATTTATCCGCCATAAAACGCTGTGCTGGGATGTGACCGAACCGATCTGGCGCGGCAATGATTTTGTGGTCTGTCGTGCCGCAAAAATGCCGCTGAGCGATGCTGCCGTTTGGACGCATGACGTATATGGCTTTCTGCTTGCAGTGGTGGCATTTGCATTTGTATTTGGTGCGTTTTGTTCAAATGTATTGGCAGGTGCGCTCAAATCTGTTCCGCGTGGCCAAATCGAGGCAGGGCGATCAATGGGGCTTGGTGAACGTCAAATTCGCCGCTTGATCGAAGTACCACAAATGTGGATCTATGCATTGCCGGGACTGTCCAACCTATGGCAATTATTGATTAAATCAACGCCGTTGTTATTCTTGCTTGGTGTCGAAGACCTTGTTTATTGGGCACGCGAATTGGGTGGATCAAAAACCAGCGCATATGCCTATAGCCATGCTGATTGGCGCTTGGCTTATTTTACCGTTTTGTTGTTGTTTTACTTGTTGGTAACGTCGATTTCACAACGTGGATTTGAACGTATGCGCAAACGCTTGGCGCGTGGCCAGAATTTTTCAGGAGCATCCTAAATGACCTGTGGCGAGGCGATATCAGCCTATCTTTTCCGCGCGATTGGTGTTGGCGAACGCCTGTTACCAAGCAATGACATTGGCATTTGTGAACAGGTAATTTTGATCGGTTCTGGTGTGATGTGGAATATATATTTCGCATTATTCGCGGTAATCTTTGGATTTTTTGCGGCAACTGCGTTGGCGCTTGGGAAATTTGACGGTGGTAAATACACCCAAAAATTCTGCGCGTTTTTTATCTATTTTTTCCGTGGCACACCATTGTTTATTCAGTTCTTTTTCGCATATGAACTGTTCGTTTTGTTGCCACGTCTGTCCATTGATATCCCGCTTGGGTTTACCACAATCACCGCAGAAACACGTTGGTTTACCCGCGCATGGTTGGGGGCCGCAATTGTATTGTTCCTGAATACCGCTGCATATTCTGCCGAAATATTCTACGGGGCGTTGCGTGCCATTCCACGCGGAGAGGTAGAGGCGGGTGCCGCACTTGGCCTGTCGCGCTGGCAACGGTTTCGTCTAATCATCTGGCCAACGATGTTACGCCTTGCATGGCCGTCATATACGAACGAGGCAATATTTCTGTTTCACGCGACAACGCTGGTGTATTTTTCGTCCTTCCCTGCATGGCAACAAAAAGGGGATGCGTTGTATTACGCCAATTATTTTGCGGAAAAAACATTTAACCCGTTTGTCGCATATCCCATTGTGGCCGCATATTTCATCGCCGTGACATTGTGTTTGATATTCCTATTTGGGCGAGTAAACAAACGCCTGACGCGTCATATATTTTAGCGCGGCAAGGTGACCACAAAAACCGCACCATCATCATTTGGAACACAACGCAGCGATCCGCCAAGGTTTTTCATAATTTCTTGGCTGATCGGCAAGCCCAATCCCACGCTGCCAGATGGGCTGTTTGATGACAGTTGAATAAACTTTTCAAAAATCATTGCGTGATCTTGTGTTGGGATGCCGGGGCCATCGTCGGAAAAAATGATGTCGACATCGCCGTCATTTAGGCGACATTCGATGGTCAACGTAGGGGTGTCCTTGTCCGAATATTTTACAGAGTTGGTGATTAGATTGATAAACACCTGCGACAAGCGATCTGTGTCAGTTTCGATAACAGCATTCAGCGCGTCGCCATGATATGAAATTTTTGCGCCTGCCTGTGTTACGATTTGCTGCGTTGATTTCAGCACGCGTTCCACCACACCGGAAACCTGCACCCGCCGCTTGGTTAATTGCAAACGCCCGCTTTCAAGAAAGCTGAGATCCAAAATTTCATCCAACAGATGCGTCAATCGCTGGCTTTCGTCATTAATAACGGATGAAAAATGTTTAAGTGTCTGACGATCAAGGTTTTCACTGTTGTGCAAAATTTCCGAAAACGAGCGGATGGATGTCATTGGCGTGCGTAATTCATGGCTGACTTTGCTTAAAAAGTCATCCTTTTGACGGCCAAGTTTCGTCAGCTTTGTATTGGCGGCGCGCAATTCTTCTGCGGTTTTCTTTAACACTTTGGATTGGTCTTCTAGGCGTGCGGAATATTCCAATACCTGTGCAGTTTCGTCTGCGACAGCGATCAAATCTTCTACGGAAATTGCTTCGCTTGCGATGGCTTGGCCGATCATCGCATGTGCCGTGGCCGCCCCCACAGAGCCTGCGAAATTGCGTTCCAATGTTTCCATGAACTTGGTTGTGATGTGGGGCAAGCCTTCCATTCTGCCTTGTAGTTTTGCGTGTTCTGCAAACAATTTTTTTGCATCGTGGCGCCCTAAAATACGTTGGGCGAGGATATATAATTCCTCTGGTGTGGCGGCGGACTCAATGGGGCGTGGGTTGGTTGGTTGTCCGTAAACATTGATAAATTGTTGCGCCTGTACGCGTTCCAATGGTCGCGGTGATGTGGACAATGACACCACAACAAAGGCAAGCGTATTGGCAAAAATAGACCAGAACACAGCGTGGATCAACGGATCCGAAATTGAAATGCCAAACAGTGCTTGTGGACGCAGTGCGGAAATCCCAAAGGGGCCGTGAATGATTGTGCTCTCGGTCAAGACGAAACCGCCCGCAAAGCTTGGTAAAAATAGCGTATATGCCCAAACTGCAAATCCCACGCTGATCCCAAAAAATGCGCCCATCCGTGTGGCGTTGCGCCAGAACAGGCCACCAACCAGTGCTGGTAATACCTGTGCCACTCCCAAAAATGCGATATATCCGATGGATGCCAACGCGGATCGCCCACCTGTGAGGATGAAATACAAATATCCCAAGCCTAAAATCACGGCGATGCTGATCCGACGCGATCGTAACAATACCATACGAATGTCATCGCTTTCGGGGATGCGACGGCGAAATGTGTAGAGCCATAGCGGTAGAACGATATGGTTTGATATCATTGTGGATAGTGCGATCGCCGCAACAATCACCATTGATGTGGCTGATGAAAAGCCGCCCAAAAATGCAAATGCGGCCAAGCCTGCGCGATTTTCGGACAGCGGAATGGTTAAAACAAATAAATCAGGGTTTGATCCTTCGGGCAGGATATTCAACCCGGTGACAGCAATGGGCACCACGAAAATGCACATTAAAAACAAATACATCGGGAATGCCCAGCTGGCGGTGGCCAAGTGGCGTTCTGCTGCGTTTTCAACCACGACTACTTGAAACATGCGCGGCAAACAGATGATTGCCGTCGCCGACAAAAATGTAAGCGTCACCCAGCGCGGTGAAAATATGCCCGTTGTCTGGGGCAGGCGCTGTTCCATTAATGCCAGCGTTTCCGATGGTCCACCAGTCACGCCCCACACCACAAACACACCCACGGCAATCAGGGCGGCGAGTTTGACAATCGCCTCGATTGCGATGGCGGTGACAACGCCGTGGTGGCGTTCATTTGCATCCAGATTGCGCGTGCCAAACACGATAGTAAACGCGGCCAAGCCAAGCGCGATTAACAATGCGGTAACTGCGGGGCTGACGTCTGCGGGGGAACCTTGGGTAAATACGGTAAAGCTGAGCGTGAGCGATTGCAATTGCAACGCGATATACGGCGTGGAGCCAACCACCGCCAAGATGGTTACCAAGACACCCAAAAGGTTACTTTTCCCATAGCGAGATGAAATCAAATCGGCGATGGATGTAATGCGTTGCGTGCGCCCAATACGCACCAATTTTCGCAAAAACCACCACCAGCCAATGAACACCAATGTTGGGCCTAAATAGATGGTTAAAAATTCCAAACCGTTGCGCGCAGCCGACCCAACCGCGCCATAAAATGTCCACGCCGTGCAATAAACAGAAATGGACAAGGTATAAACGAAGGGGGATTCGATGAACCCCATCTTACCCTGTTTCGCCCGCGTTTCCGCCAATGCCGCGATGCCAAATAAACAGGCGACATACAGCAACGATATGGTGACAATTAGGTTAAAGCTTAGCATTATTCATCCGCCACTTCGCTGACCAAAAAGCGTGACAAGATGAACGCACAAATGATCAACGCCGCCCATGTGCCAAAGATATATGCCAACAAACCAAGCTTGTTTGGGCCATCCGATGTGAGCGTGAATGCATTGATCATCGGGGTGAGCAACAGGCAAATGCCAAGTGCCAAAATGCCCAAGGATAGTTCGGACAGTTTGCGCCGTCGGCGGCGTTTTTCGATTTGTCGCTGTCCGTTAACTTTGTTCATGATTTCAATAGGTTAAGAACACTTTCGACCAGTTCACTATTGGCGAAAGGTTTGGTCATAAATTGGCTGGCACCTGCGGTTTCTGCCGCTGCGCGATCCTTTTTCTGTCCCTTGGCGGTTAACATCAATACGGGTAAATCCGCTAGGTTTTCAGAGCCGCGAATATCCTCCAGTATTTTCATGCCTGATACATTGGGTAACATCAAATCCAGTATAACCAAATCGGGTTTGGTTTTTTGGATAAACGCAACAGAGCCTGCACCATCGTTGAATGACGATACGCGCAATCCCTCGCGTTCCAACAGGAATGTCAAAGCCTCGACAATGAATGGTTCATCTTCGATGATTGTAACGGATTTTGCCAACAGTCCCTCCCAAGATGCAGCGGGGACAAATTAGCGAGATTTTTGAAACTAACAAGGGGTTAGGATTTTCCGAGCAAATAAGCATCGCGCCGCGCGGTACAATTTGGGCGCGGACAGACCGTGCATTGCAACCCAACTGCCAATTGGGGAAGGGCGGCGAAATTCGCGTTTGCGAGCAAATCGTAATTAGCGGTGAATAACATGATGCTTTCGTTTTGGGCGGGCATTCCGATTTGGGGCGGGGCAACGGGATATGAAATACTAAATGTATAAAACCGCTCGCCCGTTGGCATATCTAAAAATGCGCTGACAGGTTGGCCTGTTTGAGACATGCATCGATACACAGGCCAGAGCGCACATGCGCCGCCAAATCGGGGCAGGTTAAACGTGGACAATTGTTTGCGATACAAAACCGCGCCAGACCCGTCGCATTGCAATAACCCAAATTTGGGCACATCGGGTGCGGTTGGCATATGGGCAAGGCGAAAACAGATAGATGATATATCGGTGTTTAGCATCTGTGCCAAAACCAAAGGATCATATCCCACCTGTTTGGCCTGTGCCATGAACGGATCAATGGGCAGGCGATGCGCCATATCTATGTAGCTGTTTATTGACGCGCGCAGTTTTTCCAGATCACTGGCTTCACCGTCGGTATTTTGCACAATCGCATCCGCCGTGGTGGTGCGGTTTTCAAGATCGGCCAAAAAATGATTGTTTTGTTCCAACAACGCTTCGAACGCCGATGTGCCTTGGGACAAGGATTGGGTATCTGAATTGGGTTCAAAATGGTCCAACACATCTGATACCGTGGTTGATAAACGGTTTGCCTCGTCGCGCAGGTTATCCATGAACCGTTTGGCCACATCAATTGGCACATCGGTTTCATTGGCCAAAATTTCCGCCGTGGATCGGATTGTGGTGATGTTGGACAACATCAAATGCATGGCTTCTGCAAAAAACGGGTCGTGGTGCATTTGATCGGCAAGTGCGGTCAACTGTTGTTCCTGTTGATCGACCTGATCTTGTAGGCGTGCAATCAGGCGCGCGAACCCTGGGAAACGGGCGGCGAATTCCGCGCTTCGGTCTGTTTCAATGGCAAACCCGCGCATTTTCAGCCCCGATCGTTTCACGCGATCAATCAGGGATGTATCCATGCCCTCGGACAGGGTTTGCGCATCAATTCCCAGCCCTTTTGCCAGCGCGATTAATGTCTTGCCTGCAATGGATCGACGGTTGTGTTCAATCAGGTTTAAATAGGACGCAGAAATCCCCGCAAGTGACGCCAGGTCCTTTTGCGACAGGTTTTTTGATTTGCGGTTTTCACGGATGCGTGTTCCCAAATGTGTTCGCGCCATAAATTATCCTTTGAAAACAGATGGTTTAGCCTTTCTTGTAAATTAATTTACATTTTGTGCAGATGCAAATATAAAATATTTACAAAAAAAGTGTTCATAAACAATAAGTTATTGAAAAACTTTCTAATCACGCTAGCCTGAAGGCGTCAATCAGACACTGGCGTATGCTGCGAGGAGGCATCATGCGGCCAGATTTAGGGAGGATAACTATGTCTAACTTTACACGTCGTGGATTGTTGAAAACAGGTGCCGTTGCTGGTGCCGGTCTTGCAATGCCGACATTAATCACAAGCCCACTTGCGGCCTATACGAATGAACCAACTGGTGGTTCAGTTACATTGGGTTTCAACGTACCACAAACGGGTCCATATGCGGACGAGGGCGCGGATGAACTTCGTGCTTATGAACTTGCTGTCGAGCACCTGAATGGTGGTGGCGATGGTGGTATGATGAATACGTTTTCATCAAAGGCGCTTAAGGGTAATGGTATCCTTGGCAAGAAAGTGGAATATGTAACAGGTGACACGCAAACCAAATCTGATGCGGCGCGTGCTTCTGCGAAATCCATGATCGAAAAAGACGGCGCAATCATGATCACAGGTGGTTCTTCATCTGGTGTGGCTGTTGCTGTTCAAGGTCTGTGCCAAGAAGCTGGCGTTATCTTTATGGCCGGTTTGACACATTCAAACGACACAACTGGTAAAGACAAAAAAGCGAACGGTTTCCGTCACTTCTTTAACGGTTATATGTCTGGTGCTGCTTTGGCGCCTGTGTTGGCAAATGAATATGGCACAGATCGTCGTGCATACCACCTAACGGCGGATTACACTTGGGGTTGGACACAACAAGAATCCATCCAAGCCGCGACAGAAGCAAAGGGTTGGAGCACAGTGAACAACGTGCTGACGCCATTGGCGACAACTGACTTCTCTTCATATATCGCGCCTGTTTTGAACTCTGGTGCGGATGTGTTGGTTCTGAACCACTACGGCGGTAACATGGTGAACTCGTTGACAAACGCGGTTCAATTTGGTCTGCGTGATAAACAAGTGAACGGCAAAAACTTTGAAATCGTTGTTCCATTGTATTCAGAGTTGATGGCCAAAGGTGCTGGTGAAAACATCAAAGGTATCTTGGGTTCAACCAACTGGTCTTGGACACTTGGCGATGACGGCACCAAAGCGTTTGTAAAAGCATTCGGTGAAAAATATGGTTTCCCACCGTCAAATGCGGCGCAAACTGTTTATGCACAAACATTGTTGTATGCGGATGCGTGTGAACGCGCTGGCACATTCAACCCATGTGGCATTGCTGAATCACTAGAAGGTTTTGAATTCGACGGTCTGGGCAATGGCCCAACACTGTATCGTAAAGAAGACCACCAGTGTTTCAAAGATGTGCTTGTGATGAAGGGCAAAGAAAATCCAACAAACGAATATGATGCGTTGGAAATCGTCGAAATCACACCACGTGCACAGGTTGAATATGCACCAGATCACCCAATGTTTGCGGGTGGCGATTTGGGTCAATGTAACCCAGGCGCATAATTTTATCGCACAACTTAACGATCACGCTGGCGTAAATGCTGGCGTGATCTGCTCACCGCGGGGAACGCGGTTTTCAGATTATACAGGGTAGAGAGCAATGGATCAGTTCCTTTTACAGGTATTGAACGGGCTGGACAAAGGCAGCGCATATGCGTTGATTGCGTTGGGGCTTACACTTATTTTTGGTACGCTGGGTGTGGTGAATTTCGCCCACGGCGCACTGTTCATGGTTGGCGCGTTTTGCGCGGTTTCCATGCAAAAGATTTTTGAAATTTCAAAGGTCACAATTGATGCAACCAAAACCGATTTTTTGGGCAATCCGTTAAAGGTGAAAACGCCATATGTGATTGAATGGTTTGGTGAATCCGCAGGGAATGCGATGATCAACTGGTCGGTTCCATTGGCGTTGTTATTGGCCATTCCAGTGATGTTATTGGTTGGATACATCATGGAACGCGGGTTGATTAAACATTTCTATAAACGCCCCCATGCGGATCAGATTTTGGTGACATTCGGTTTGGCGATTGTGATCCAAGAAATTGTAAAAGCGTCATACGGTGCGAACCCAATCCCAACACCCGCACCAAGCCAATTTGTGGGCTCGTTCGATTTTGGTGTATTGCTGGGCATGGATCCAAACGCAGTTATCTATCCTTACTGGCGTTTGATTTATTTCGCATTTTCCGCTGTAATCATCAGTGCGGTATTTGCATTCCTGCGCTTTACCACATTTGGGATGGTGGTGCGTGCGGGCATGGCCGATCGTGAAACGGTTGGTTTGCTTGGCATCAATATTGATCGTCGCTTTACATTGATGTTTGGCGCGGCTGCCGCGGTGGCGGGGCTGGCGGGTGTGATGTACACCCCGATCAATTCACCCAATTATCACATGGGGATGGATTTCCTTGTGTTGTCATTCGTTGTGGTTGTTGTTGGCGGCATGGGCAGTTTGCCCGGTGCTGTGCTTGCGGGCTTTATGCTTGGTATTTTGGAAAGCTTTGCGTCAATGAACGCAGTCAAAGATTTCTTTGAAATGCTGTATCTGCCATCGATTGACCAAATCGTAATCTATCTTGTTGCCATTATCGTTTTGCTGACCCGACCACGCGGTTTGATGGGCAAAGCTGGCGTAATGGAGGAATAAATGAATACTTTTAGCAAAGCAGACAAAAACACACTGTTATTTGTCATTATCATCACCATGCTCGCGCCGTTCATCTTGAACCCGTTTCCAGAAGGGTCGGCCATGGCACAGTTCAACGCAGGCTATCCCGATTTGATGCAGCGTTTCGCAATCTTTGGCATCTTGGCAGTTGGATTTAACATCCTGTTTGGCCTGACGGGGTATCTGTCATTTGGTCACGCGGCATTTTTGGGTGTGGGTTCATATTCCGCCGTTTGGATGTTCAAGCTGTTATCGATGAATATCATTCCGGCATTGATCCTGTCAGTGATTATCGCGGGTGTATTCGCGCTGGTCATTGGGTTTATCTCGCTGCGCCGATCTGGGATCTACTTCTCAATCCTAACGCTAGCCTTTGCACAAATGAGCTTCTCGCTTGCTTATTCGGTTTTGACACCGATCACCAATGGTGAAACGGGTTTGCAAATTACACTGAATGATCCGCGCATTTTGGATGGTGGAACGGGTGCGGGGAACCTGCCCGTGACGGGTTTGTTTGGCATGGAAATGCGCAATACATTCACGCTTGATGTCGGTGCATGGGCATTTCAATTCAATGTTGGATATTATGTTTGCGCGATCTTCTTGATCTTGGCGTTTTACTTGTCGATGCGAATTTTTCGATCACCATTTGGATTGATGTTGCGTGCGATCAAAACCAATCAAACACGTCTGAACTACACGGGCCTAAACTCGCGTCCATACACATTGGCAGCGTTCGTGATCTCTGGCATGTACGCAGGGCTTGCGGGTGGTTTGATGGCATCAATGGACCCATTGGCAGGTGCGGAACGTATGCAATGGACGGCATCTGGTGAAATCGTTTTGATGACAATCCTTGGCGGTGCGGGCACATTGCTTGGCCCTGTATTGGGTGCAGGCTTTATCAAATATTTCGAAAACATCTTTTCAAAGATCAACGACAATGTGTTGCACACTTGGTTTTCGTTCATGCCTGATGGTTTGGAAAACGCGATTGTTTGGGTGCTTCATTTCTTTGTCGGTAAGGGCTGGCATTTAACGCTTGGCATGTTGTTCATGCTGGTGGTGATCTTCCTTCCCGGTGGTTTGATGGAAGGTGCGGATCGTATTCGTGCACGATTTGGCCGCAACAAAGGCGATGGCGATGATACGCCAAATGCCACAACCCCAGCAGAATAAGGAGCGGATTTCAAATGGGTATTTTAGAAGTCCAAAATGTGAATAAATCCTTTGGTGGGTTAAAGGCATTGCAAAACGTGAACCTTAATATCGAAGAGGGTACAATTCACGCAATTATCGGGCCAAACGGTGCAGGAAAATCAACATTGTTGAACTGTTTTGTTGGCAAATTGGTCCCTGACACTGGAACGGTGATGTTTAATGGGCAATCATTGTTGGGGATCAAACCCCACGAAATTAACCAAGCAGGCGTTTCACGTGTGTTCCAAACGCCAGAGATTTTTACCGATCTAAGCGTGTTTGAAAACGTGTTGATCCCGTGTTTTGCCAAACGCGACGGTTCATTCAAAATGAATGCGCTTAACCGTGTGCGCAACGAGGTTGATATTCAGGAAAAAGCGGAACAGATGTTGATTGACGTCAACATGATCGACAAACGCGATATGATTGCGTCATCCATGTCACGCGGTGATAAACGCCGCCTTGAAATGGCGATGTGTCTGGCACAAGACCCCAAGCTTTTGTTGTTGGATGAACCAACGGCTGGCATGGCGCGTGCGGATACGAATAACACGATCGATTTGTTATCCGAAATTCAGGATCGCCGCCATATCACCATGGCTGTGATTGAACACGATATGCATGTTGTGTTTTCGCTGGCGCAAAAGATTAGCGTGTTGGCGCAAGGAACTGTTATCGTTGAAGACTTACCAGAAAATATTAAGGGCCATCCAAAGGTTCAAGAAGCTTACCTTGGGGGGGCACACTAATGGCGAATATGAACGCAAATCACGCGCAAAACGCACCTGCGTATTTTTCGGTACATGACATCCACGCATATTACGGCGAAAGCTATATCGTGCAAGGCGTGTCAATGAATGTCCATGAGGGTGAAATTCTGGCACTGCTTGGGCGTAATGGAGCAGGGAAAACATCGACCTTGCGCGCATTGGCGCGTCTGGATGATCCTGCGGTGCACACGGGCGAAATCTGGCTTGACCATCAACCGCTTCATACGATGAAATCATATCAGGCGGCACAGGCTGGTATCGCATTGGTGCCAGAGGATCGGCGTATCATCCAAGGTTTGACCGTTGAGGAAAACATTCAACTGGCACAGATTGAACCACCCATTGGTTGGTCGCTGGAACGCATTTACGATCTGTTTCCACGTCTGGGCGAGCGGCGCAAACAAGAGGGTACAACCCTGTCTGGTGGCGAGCAACAAATGCTGGCAATTGGACGCGCATTGTCGCGTGATATCAAACTTTTGCTGCTTGATGAACCCTACGAAGGTCTAGCCCCCGTTATCGTTCAAGAGATCGAAAAAACGTTGCATCTGATCCGCGAGCAGGGCATCACAACGATCATTGTTGAACAAAACGCAGTCGCCGCTTTGAACTTGGCTGATCGCGCTTTGATCTTGGACACAGGGCAAGTAGTCTTTGACGGCACCGCAAAAGAGGTGTTGGATAACGAAGAGCTGCGCCACGAATATTTGGCCATCTAGCGCCAATTCAGACGAAAGGTATTGAATATGACCGACCCGATTTTCCCACCAAGCGCGGAAGTCGCTGCGAACGCGCATGCGGACGCCAAAAAATACGACGAAATGTATGCAGCATCCGTGAACGACCCAGAAGCATTCTGGGCTGAGCACGGCAAGCGTCTGGATTGGATGACACCATATACAAAGGTGAAAAACACAACGTTTGAATATCCCGATGTGTCGATCAAATGGTATGAGGATGGCGAATTAAACGTCTGTGTGAATTGCGTTGATCGCCATTTGGAAACACGCGGCGATCAGGTTGCGATTATTTGGGAAAGCGATGAACCAGGTGGCGACGAAAAGATCACTTACAAAAAGCTGCACCAAGAAGTGTCAAAGCTCGCCAATGTTTATAAATCACTGGGTGTTAAAAAGGGCGATCGCGTTGTTCTCTATATGCCAATGATCCCAGAGGCGGCATATGCCATGCTGGCCTGTGCGCGCATTGGTGCGATCCATTCCATCGTGTTTGGTGGGTTTTCACCCGATGCATTGGCATCACGCATCGCCGATAGCGAGGCTGCATTGGTTGTAACCGCAGACGAAGGTCCACGCGGTGGACGTGCTGTTGGGCTTAAGAAAAATGTTGATGCGGCATTGGATATTTGCGGTGATGTGACAACGCTTGTTGTGGCACGCACCGGCGGTGGCCCTGGCAACAAAGAGGGGCGCGATCATGATTACGCAACCTTGATGGCGGACGCATCCCCAGATTGCCCCGCGGAAAAAATGAACGCAGAGGATCCGTTATTCGTTCTTTACACATCTGGTTCAACGGGCAAGCCAAAGGGCGTTGTCCATACATCGGGCGGTTATCTGGTGTCTGCATCCATGACCCATCAATATACGTTCGATTATCATGATGGTGATGTGTATTGGTGCACGGCGGATGTCGGCTGGATCACTGGCCACAGCTATATCGTTTATGGCCCGCTGGCCAATGGCGCGACCACGTTGATGTTTGAAGGAACCCCAACATATCCAGACGCATCGCGTTTTTGGCAGGTTTGCGAAAAGCATAAGGTTAATCAATTTTACACCGCACCAACGGCGATCCGTTCATTGATGGCGCTGGGGGATGTTCCGGTGAATAAATGTGATCTATCGGCCCTCAAGGTTCTGGGAACCGTGGGCGAGCCGATCAATCCTGAGGCGTGGAATTGGTATCACAATGTGGTTGGCAAGGGCAAAGTCCCAATTGTTGACACATGGTGGCAAACCGAAACGGGCGCACATATGATGACTCCATTGCCGGGCGCGATCGCCACGAAACCGGGTTCCGCGACTAAGCCATTTTTTGGTGTGCAGCCCGTCGTTCTTGACCCAACAACAGGCAAAGAAATCACCACGCAAGAGGCCGAAGGCGTATTGGCGATCAAGGACAGTTGGCCCAGCCAAATGCGCACGGTTTATGGTGATCACGAGCGTTTCGTGAACACATATTTCGCCGCCTACAAAGGGTATTATTTCACCGAAGACGGCTGTCGTCGTGACAAGGATGGATATTACTGGATCACGGGGCGTGTGGACGATGTGTTGAACGTATCAGGCCACCGTATGGGGACCGCCGAAATCGAAAGCGCACTGGTCGCCCATCCAAATGTGGCAGAGGCCGCCGTGGTGGGATACCCACATGCGGTCAAGGGACAGGGCATTTATTGTTATGTCACCCTCAATGTTGGTGTGGAACCATCAGATGATTTGCGCGTTGAGTTGCGCAATTGGGTGCGTAAACAAATCGGCCCAGTTGCATCGCCCGACTTGATCCAATGGGCGCCAGGATTGCCGAAAACCCGTTCAGGCAAAATTATGCGCCGCATTTTGCGCAAAGTTGCCGAAGATGATTTTGGAAGTCTGGGCGACACATCCACATTGGCAGAGCCAGAGGTCGTGGATGATCTGATCGCAAACCGCATGAACCGCGGTTAAATTTATAGATGAATTAAATCCCCCAAGGTTCTGATCTTGGGGGATTTTTTCGTATTTAATTTTGAGCAAGCAATGCATCAACGCGATCTGTCACGCGATCTTTGTCATACAGATCAAAATAGGCCGCGTGCATCAAATGTGGTGGTCCGAAAAAGAACCGCTCGTAAAGCGCTTGGCGATTGCCAAATCCCGATACCGCCACATCATGCGCCAAACGGTATAATGCCACGCGATCTTTCGCTTCTAAATTTGCAACTTGGAAATATTGCAAAACATCTGGTGTCAGATCATTGGCAAAATCCGCCTCGGCAGGGGTTGCCATCAATGATGATGATCCCATCATTTGCAGAATTTCCACCATGCGCGGGTAATATTTCGGAAACAGATTGCGCGATGTATCAAGCGGGCTGCGCAATGGGATGAAATTGCCATATTCATCTTCGTGTGCTTCGGCCTCTGCTTGGTACAGCAATGCACGGATGGTTTCGGTCATTAACATGACCTCTGATACCATGCCCTTCATCGCCAAATCGCGATCACGGCCCGTCGCCTTGAGGATGGAAACCAAAATGCCCGTTAAAAATTCGGCCTTTGCCAGTTTGCCACATGCCACCTGATGCGCCATATGTACCACGGCATTGGTGGCACCAAACGCTTGGTTACATAATTCTGGTTCGCCATACATGAACACGCGTTCCCATGGCACCAAAACATTGTCGAAAATCACGACCGCATCCATTTCTTCAAACCGCGATGCAAGTGGGGCGTCAAAATGGGATTTCCCGTGATCATATGTATCACGACAAATCATTTTCAAACCCTTGGTTGCAATCGGAATTGCGAATGCAAAGGCAAATGGTTCATTGGCGGGATCTGCACGTAAAACGGTTGAGGGGAAAACCTCAATCTCATCGGCAGATGGGCCAAGCGTTGCGAGCAAACGCGCGCCATTTACGATGATCCCCGCGTCGGTTTCTTTTACCACATGCAATGCGACTTCGCTGCTAAATTTACCTGCGGCGGCTTGGGCGTGGCTAATCTGTGGGTTGACCAATGTATGGGTTAAAACCTTGTCATTGGTGCGGACATGGTCATAAAAATTAGTCATGTTTTGCGCAAAATCAGCCTGACCTTTGGTGCCTTGTGCCAAAAATGATGTGGCGGATGCAAATGACATCACCGATGCGTTTTTGTAATCAGGAGTGCGCCCAAACATCCCGTTCGACCATTTCGCCCATTCGTAATATGCACGCCCTTTGGCCAAAATGTCATCCTTGGATTTTGGCATTTTGAATGACATCGCACAGCGGGTGCCATCATCATCTTGATAGGTGACAGTGTCGCGATATTTTTCATCATGCTGGCGATCCAAAAAGCCCGCCAAAGTATTTACACCGCGCATAATCCCCGGTTCGGTGGTAACATCCGCAACACGATTTCCCCGCGTCCAAACCTCGCGGTCATCTTGTAAACCTTTGATATATTGCGCACCTGTGCGAATGCCATTTCCCAACGTCATGTTTTTCTCCTATGACTTTGATTTACTACGGAGAATGTCAGCGAGTGTGACATCATCCATGTTTTGTTTGATCGTATCTAAAATGCGTTCCAGCGCCGCCCAGTCATCGGTTCCGATTGATTGCGTGAGATGGATTTGAATGTCTTGCACCAATGGCAAAACTTGTTGTTGTAACGCACGCCCTTGTTCAGTGACGAGAACATAGGTTTTGCGCCGATCGGATTCGGATCGTTTGCGTTCAACCAGTCCCTTTTTTTCCAACCGATCAAGAATACCGACAAGGCTCGGTGCGGGGAGCAATGTTTGTTTTGAAATTTCAACCGCTGTGGTTTTTTCCGATGTCCACAACATGCGCAACACGCGCCATTGTTGTTCGGTCAGATCAAATCGCGCAAAAAGTTCGCGATGAACCGGCATTACAGCATCGAGCGTGTAATTTAACATCATCGGTAATGATCGTTGAAAGTTGAGCATCATGCATATCCTAATTAATTAATATATTAATAATTTAGATATGCATGAAGTGCAAGTATTTAGCGCGAGTAGGGAAGCCCCACATAATTTTCCGCAATGCTTGTCTGTGCGGCCTTTGATTGCGCGGTGTATAACAATTCGCTTTCTTGGACATGTTGATCAAAATCGGTTTGATCTGGGAAACGATGCAACAGGGTGGTCATGGACCAGCTAAATCGGATGGCTTTCCATATCCGATCAAGTGCGGTTTCTGAATATGCGGACAACAGGTTTGAATTGCCATCATCGTAATGCGCGATCAAGCCGTTGGATAAATAATACACATCCGACATGGCCAAGTTTAACCCCTTGGCACCCGTGGGTGGCACGATATGTGCAGCATCGCCACACAGGAACAATTTGCCATGTTGCATCGGCTCACACACAAAGCTGCGCAATGGTGCAATGGATTTTTCAATGCTTGGCCCCGTGATCAATGTTTTGGCGTGTTCTGCGGGTAGGCGGCGTTTCAATTCATCCCAAAACGCATCATCAGACCAATTTTCAACCTTATCGGTCAGGGGGACTTGGATATAATATCGTGACCGCGTGGCGGATCGCATCGATGCCAGCGCAAATCCACGGCGATGGTTGGCATAGATCAATTCATCCGCACAGGGTGGAGTATCGGATAAAACGCCAAGCCAGCCAAATGGGTAAACTTTTTCATATTCAGTGCGAATATCATCGGGGATGCTGGGGCGGCTGACACCGTGAAAACCGTCGCAACCTGCGATAAAATCGCATTGAACTTCCTGTGTTTTCCCATCCAGTTCATATGTCACGCGCGGCGTCGATTGCAGGTCATGCAATTTCACATTTTCCACACCGTGAATGATGGTGGCGCCAATTTCATCTTGGGCTTCGTATAAATCACGCGTGACCTCTGTTTGGCCATAAACCATCATGCGCTTACCCGTGTGTTTATGCACATCAACGCGAAATTCTTGGTTGTTATAGGCCAGATGAAAACCGTCATGGGGGTGACCTTCGGCATCCATACGCGCGCCAACGCCTGCTTTGCGTAACAATTCAACGCTGCCCCATTCCAAAACACCCGCGCGGATACGCGACAGAACATATTCGCGGCTTTGACGTTCTAAAACGATCGTGGAAATACCCGCGCGATTAAGAAGTTGTGATAACAATAGCCCTGATGGCCCCGCACCGATGATTGCAACTTGCGTTTTCATGATCACTCCCAAAATTAATGCGGTAACAATAACGCGGACAGGGGTAATTCCAAATTCGTTTGACGAGATGCATTATTCACTTAGGCTATAGGTGGTTTGATTGCGGTCAATAAAAACTGTTCTAAAACATCTGCATCAACGGGTTTAAGCATAAGCTGTAATCCAGCATCTTTGCATTTTCGGCGCAGATCACCCGTGCGATTGGCCGAAATAATACGGGTGGGGATATCGCTATGTTTTTGTAAAATGGTCTGTGCCAAATGGATGCCGTCATCGCCGAAATCCAGCTGGTAATCTATTACCATCGCATCGGGCATGATTTGGATTTCATCCAAGAGATCCAGCGCCTCTGGTGCGTTGGCTACGTCCAATACGTTAATGTCCCATTTGTTCAACAATAACACCATGGCGCGGCGCAATTCTTGGTCGTTTTCAACCAGCAACACGATCAAGCCTTGGTTTTGGAGACTGTTTCGTGGCGAATATTTTGAATTTTGAGTGGTTGGATTGGTTTGTGCTTGGTCAGAAATGGGAACGTTGACAAAAAAACCAGAACCCTTGCCCAACACCGACCAAAGCTGGAGCGGGTGGTGCAATTGTTCACAGGCACGTTCAACAATCGCAAGGCCAAGCCCCATGCCCTCGGACGCGCTGGCGCGGGTTTCAAGGCGTTGAAATTCATCGAAAATAATGGCCTGATCGGGTTCGCTAATGCCGCGCCCTGTGTCCCAGACCTCTAACCGTAGTGATCCGCCATTGCGCCGCGCACCGACCAAAATGCGGCCCTGATCGGTGTATCGAATTGCGTTGCTGATCAGGTTTTGCAAAATACGGCGCAGGTAGGACGGATCGGATCGCACCGTGACGCTGCTATTTACCACGACCAATTCTAAATTTTTCAACGCTGCAATCGGTTGGAATTCGTTTTTCAACGTGGTCAAGATATCGGCAAGGCGAAAATTACCCACCTCCATCGTAGCCGAACCTGAATCAAGCTTTGAGATTTCCAACAAATCTTCGATAATGGTTTCTACACTGACGAGCGCCTGTTCGGCCTTGCCCAATATTTCTTGGTTTGCCTTATCAGACAGCGCCGCAAGATAAAGTTTCGCCGCGGAAAGGGGCTGTAACAAATCATGGCTTGCGGCAGCTACAAATCGGTTTTTGGATGCGTTCGCACGTTCTGCGGATTGCAAAGCCTGTTGCAAGTTATCGGTGCGTTCTTCGACGCGTAATTCTAAGGTTTCATTGGCGCGCGCTAACATGCGGGTGGCGGATCGTTCGGCGGACACATCTGTGAGGCTGATCACAAACCCACCATCGGGCATACGGCGCACAAAGGCATCCAATATTTGCCCGCTTTTGGACGTGACTTCAAATGATAACGGGCGGCGCAGATTTGGCGATTCAACCCATGTGTTCAAGGCATGTACCGCTTTTGCGTTTTCATTTCCAAAACTGTTGCGCAAACTGTCAACAACCTTTGAAAAACTAACCCCCATACGTAGCGATTTTGATTTGAGGCTGAGCAGGCTGTTGAGGCTGCGATTCCAACCGATCAGGCGTGATTGCTGATCAAAAATCGCAACCGCTTGGTTCAGGTGATCCAAAGTCGCCTTGATCATGCGCGCTTGATCGTCCAGCAATTTATCACGTTCTTCGCGTTCGGTGCGGATGATGTCGGTCACATCGGTTTGCATAATTACCGTGCTGCCGTTCAATGTGCGATCTGTGCTGACCTGTAACCATTGATCGTCGTTAATTGCGATATTGAATACTGCATGGGGTTTTTTGTGCAATGCCTTGCGATCAGTCGCCCAACTATCGCGCGTGGTGCCATCTGGTGGAATCAAATGGGGGCTGTTTGCGGCAAAATCGATGAATTGGTTTAACCGCAACCCAGGTGCGAGTTTGGCGCGAATATCGGGCAGGGCGGTGCAAAATCGGCTGTTGTTCATCACCAAAACATCATGTGAATCAAACAGTGCGAAACCTTCTTCGATGGCCTCGATGGCGTTGAACATGTCTTCGCGTGCGGATTCCGTTTCGGCCATTGCACTGGCAAGGTTTTCGTTGGATTGATTTAACAGACGCAATGCCTGTTCCAATTCTGCGGTGCGTTTGCGCACTTGGTCTTCTAACAATACGGCGCGTTCGAATTGCGCATAGGCATCGCCGTTATTGTTGGTGTCTTGTTCAACACGGCGCATCAACGCATCAACGATTTTCAACAGTTTTTCGTTTTGTTTGGTGATGGGTTGTGATGTATCGACCAGAGAATTCATGCGTTAAACTTTGTTTTCGGGGCGATAAATCGCAACACCTGTCATGGTTTGATTCACATGCATTGCGCCAAATTGTTCGCCATATGTGTTAAAACCGATTGCGCGGTTTTTGGCCATGATATTGGACAGTGCAATTGTTTTTTGGCTTTGGGCTGCTTCTAGTCTGCGCAAAATACAATCGCAAATCAACATACAATCCAGTGATCCCTGATCCGCAATTTTTGAAAATTCTCGTTCCAGATGGGTTTCCATATCTTCGGCATCGGCAAGGGTTAAAACCAACCCTTCGTCTATGGCCGAGAAAAACACCAAATCGCCGTCTTTGGTTACCTGTTGAATGGCGCGCACATGATGGCGTCCGCCAACGCGCACGACCAATGGGTTGGATGCGAATGTAAATTCCGACAACTGATTTGGATCGCGTCCTAATATGCGTGCATATTCGCGCGCGGCGGGTTCGGCGTTGATTTCATGCACAATACGGCGTGCTGGATCGGCGCGGGTTACAACCATTTTTTCACTGCTAGCGGACAGGTGATCCAAGCTAAAGCTTTCAATCACGCAATCGCTGCGCATGAATGTTAAAACGGCTGCGTTTTGATGGCTGACGCCGTTGCACGCGACATAGGTTTTTTCAAACCGTGTGCCATCACCAGCAGATCCGCCAAACAATGGAACAGGGCCAAGACCAGATGATATTTTGCTGACCAATTGATCTTCGAACAATGACAGGCCATCAACGATTAAAAACGCAACTTCGTGCGAAAACATCGGGTTGGCATCGGTAAGTTCGGTACGTGCACGGATCATTTCACCAATAAGATCATTGGTATTTACAGATGTTACATCCTTGATCAAAATGGATTTTGTGGCAAAGTGGTTGTTTGGCAACCCTACCGCCACAATCTGATCCTCGGTATAACCAGACATGATTTCACCCGCGGTGGTGCAGGCAACAATGCAGTCGGCGTGAAACAGGTGTTGTGCCTGTTTTGCGATGTCGTCAAAATTAACGCTTGGCGAAACGTATAAAAAGACATGCGCCAAATCTTCGCCTAGATCGGCGGCAAGCGTTTTTATTGCGTTTGGGTGGTGCGCTGCGATTGATGCGCTGCGCACAATGTGTTCCTGAGACACCACAAACCCCTCCCAAAGTTGTGGTTAATGTGTATTCACATCCGCCTGCATTTGGGCAAGGTTTTGGAATTTTGCTTGTTGTAACAACAAAACCGCCTGTGTGCGATTTTGTGCGTTTAATTTGCGCAAAATAGCCGTGATATGAGCCTTTACCGTAGCCTCTGCGATCGACAATTCATAGGCTATTTGTTTGTTTAATTTCCCATCGCTCATCAGGCGCAAAATACGACCCTGCTGGCGGGTTAATGTGGCCAGTTTGTCAATCACTATTTGTGGTGAATCGTCGTCGGTTTCGGGATTGGGCGATTCAATGAATTCTGGCGGCAAATATGTTTTACCACTTTGTAATGTTTCAAACGCTTGTTTGAATACTTCCTTGGCGCTGTGTTTTGGAATAAATCCATTTGCACCGGCTGCAATCGTTGATCGGATCATTTGATTGTCTGACATGGATGACACCACGACGATGATTAATTTGTCGTTGCGTGCACGGATGCGCATCAACCCATCCAAGCCGTTAACATCAGGCAGGCTGAGGTCCAGCAATACAATGTCGGGGTTTAAACCTGCGTCCAGTTTGTCCAATGCACCTTGTAGCGAAGCGGCAGTGTCGGGTGTTTCAATGTCCGATACCATCTGAACGATCAATGACAACGCGTCACAAAATAGGGGATGATCATCAACAATTAATGCTGAGTTCAGATCAATTTTATGCTGTTCCGTTGCGATCTCGTTCATTGAATACTTTCACAGAGTTTATTGGTCACATCAGATAATGGCCTAAGCTAACCAAAATAAGGGATGTATTCAACTGAATGGCGACTTGGACATTGGTCGTATTTTGGGTTTCGCAGTTCAAGCATAGAGTTACCCCATTATTGGGAGACAAGAATCGTGGAATTAAAAGATACCCGCGTGATCAAGGCCGATCCAGCAACCGTTTGGAAAGCAATCCTTGATCCCGAAGTGTTAAAGCAATGCGTGCCAGGTTGTCAGGAAATGACAGGGGACGCTGAAACTGGGTTTACAGCAACCGTTGTGCAACGTGTGGGGCCGGTAAAGGCCACGTTTAAGGGCATTGTTAATTTGTCCGATTTGAACGCACCACATAGCCTGACAATCAGTGGCGAAGGGCAGGGTGGCGTTGCTGGTTTTGCCAAAGGTGGTGCCGATGTGACCCTCACACCAAATGGTAGCGGCACAGAATTAGCATATAACGTAGAGGCCAAGGTCGGGGGTAAACTTGCCCAGCTTGGATCACGTATCATCGACAGTTTTGCCAGCAAAATGGCAGACCAGTTTTTTCAAAAATTTCAAGAGATCGTCGAAGGTGGGGGCGCACCCGCGGCCAGCACAGCACAACCTGCAAAACAGGGTGGGTTCTGGGCATGGCTTAAACGTTTATTTGGCGGCGCATAAATTACAATAGCGGAGGAAAACAATGACAAAAATAACAATGACGGTAAACGGAAAGGCCGCCAGTAAGGATGTTTCCGATAACACCTTGCTGGTGGAATATATTCGTGAACATCTACGCCTGACGGGCACGCATGTTGGGTGCGATACCAGCCAATGTGGCGCATGTGTTGTGCATGTAAACGGCCAAGCGATGAAATCTTGCACCATGCTTGCCGCCGCCGCCGAAGGCGCGACAGTGACCACGGTGGAGGGATTGGCGACATCCAAGGATGATCTGCACCCGATGCAGGTGGCGTTCAAGGAAAATCACGGGCTTCAGTGTGGGTTTTGTACACCGGGCATGATTATGACAGCTACCGATATGGTGAAACGATATCAGGAAGCGGGCAAAGAATTAACAGAAGACGCCATTCGCCACGAGCTTGAGGGAAATATTTGCCGCTGCACGGGGTATCATAACATCGTGAAATCCATTCAGGACGGTGCGTCCAAAATGACAGCTGCGTAAGGGAGGAATGACCATGACTGAAGGTATTGGCGCAAGAGTCCTGCGCAAAGAGGACAAACGTTTTATCACAGGCAAGGGGCGATATACCGATGATATCATCGAACCAAACCAAGCCTATGCCGCATTCGTGCGATCACCACATGCCCATGCAAATGTCAAAGGCATCGATGCATCCGCCGCATTGGCGATGGAGGGCGTTGTTGACGTTCTTAACGGGCATCAATTAACGGGCGATGGCATTGGTAACATCATTTGCGGTTGGGGTGTAACATCCAAGGATGGCACGCCAATGAATATGGGTGCTTGGTCCGCACTGGCCACCGAAAAGGTGCGTTATGTGGGTGACGCGGTTGCTGTTGTCATCGCGGACAGTGCCGAAATTGCCAAACTGGCGGCGGAATCCGTGGTCGTTGATTATGAAACGCTGCCCGTTGTTGTTGGCTCTGTCGAGGCTCTGGCAGATGGTGCACCGCAAATTCACGAAAACGCACCGGGCAATCTAATCTTTGACTGGGAAATTGGTAACAAGGAACCAACCGATGCGGCATTGGCAAGCGCGGAACATATTGTCGAGATGGACATTGTGAACAACCGTTTGGCACCAAATCCGATGGAGCCACGTTCCGCAATCGCCACATTTAATGAATCCGAGGATCATTATACCCTATACACCACATCGCAAAATCCACATGTTGCACGTTTGGTTCTGTCTGCGTTTTATAACGTGGCACCAGAACATAAACTGCGTGTGATTGCACCCGATGTTGGTGGTGGTTTTGGGTCCAAGATTTATATCTATCCCGAAGAAATCACATGTTTGTGGGCATCCATGAAAACCAATCGTTCGGTGAAATGGACATCTGATCGCACAGAGGCATTTTTAACAGATGCACATGGGCGTGACCACGTTACCCATGCAAAGATGGGTTTTGATAAGAACCATAAAATTGTCGGGCTTCGCGTGAATACCAAGGCAAACCTTGGCGCATATATGTCGTTGTTTAGTTCGGCCACGCCGACCTACCTGTATGCAACACTTTTGTCAGGACAATATAACATCGAAAATGTGTATGCTGATGTGCAAGGTGTTTACACAAACACCGTGCCAGTTGACGCATATCGCGGCGCAGGGCGACCAGAGGCCAGTTTCGTTATGGAACGCATGATGGAAACCGCTGCACGCCAATTGGGTGTTGATCCTGCGGAATTGCGTTTGAAAAACTTTGTCAAAGAATTCCCACATCAAACGCCTGTAATCATGGCCTATGACAGTGGTGATTTTGCAGCAAACCAAAAACAAGCAATGGACGCTGCCGATTACAAAGGGTTCGAAAAACGCCGAACAGAGGCCGCAAAACGTGGCAAATTGCGCGGTATTGGTTTTTCAAACTACATCGAGGCCTGCGGTATTGCTCCGTCAGCAGCGGTTGGTAGCCTTGGTGCTGGTGTTGGTCTGTGGGAAAGTGCCGAGGTACGGGTAAACCCCGTTGGCACAATTGAAATCCTGACGGGTTCACACAGCCACGGACAGGGACATGAAACAACATTCGCACAAATCGTGGCGGAACGTTTTGGTCTGCCCACGGAAAATGTGGCGATTGTTCATGGTGACACGGACAAGGTGCAATTTGGCATGGGTACCTATGGTTCACGCTCTGGCGCGGTTGGCATGTCCGCCATCGTCAAGGCAATGGATAAGGTTGAGGCCAAGGTCAAAAAGATTGGCGCACATGTGCTGGAAGCATCCGAAGATGACATCATCATCGAGGATGGCGCGGTCAAGGTGAAGGGCACGGATAAACAGATGTTGTGGCACGAGGTTGGCCTTGCCGCCTATACCGCGCATAATATCCCAGAGGGCATGGAACCAGGTCTAAAAGAATCTGCGTTTTATGATCCAAGCAACTTTACCTTTCCTGCGGGCTGTTACATTTGCGAGGTCGAGGTTGATCCAGAAACGGGTGTGACCAAGATCATCCAATTCACTGCATCCGATGACTTTGGCACAATCATCAACCCGATGATCGTCGAAGGCCAAGTACACGGCGGTCTTGCCCAAGGTATTGGTCAAGCCATGTTCGAAGGCGTGGTATATGATCCCGATGGGCAACAGTTATCCGCATCATACATGGATTACTGTATGCCACGCGCGGATGATGTGCCGATGTATCAGGTTATGCATCAATCAACCGAATGCCCAGGCAATCCATTGGGTATGAAAGGCTGTGGCGAGGCTGGTGCGATTGGATCGCCACCAGCGGTGATCAACGCGATCACAGATGCAATCGGTAACAACAACCTCAACATGCCAGCAACCCCAAGTGCTGTTTGGGCCGCTTTGCAAGAAGCATCCAAACAAGCCGCAGAATAAGGAGAGCAAAGATGTATACGACAAAATATCACAAAGCGTCTGATGCGGCCAACGCGGCATCCCTGTTGGGGGCATCGCCAGAGGCGAAAATATTGGCGGGTGGTCAAACCTTGATCCCCACAATGAAGCAACATCTTGCCGCACCATCCGATCTGATTGATATCAGTGGCATCGCAGAACTGAGCGGTGTTACGATTGAGCAGCGCAAAAAACTGGGTGTGTTAAAGGCAAAGGGCGGTGAAACCATCACAATCGGTGCCACAACCACCCATTATGATGTGGCCAATAACGCCGATTTGGCTGCTGTTTGTCCTGCAATCACGGGGCTTGCCGCCAATATCGGTGATCCAGCAGTGCGCCATCGCGGCACCCTTGGTGGATCGATTGCCAATAATGATCCAGCAGCGGATTATCCTGCGGCCTTGCTGGCCTTGGGTGCAACCATTCACACCACATCGCGTGACATTAGTGCCGATGATTTTTTCACGGGAATGTTTTCAACGGCGCTGAACGAGGGCGAGGTTATCAAATCTGTGTCCTTCCAAGCCCCGGCGAATGCAGGTTATGGGAAATTCCCCGTACCCGCATCGCGTTACGCGATGGTCGGTGTGTTTGTGGCCAAATCCATTGATGGTGATGTACGTGTATCGGTAACAGGTGCTGGCGATGACGGTGTATTCCGCCACGCTGGTTTGGAAGCGGCGCTTTCATCCGATTGGTCGTCCGCATCGGCCGCAGGTGTGAATGTCGGTGCCGAAGGATTGTTATCCGACATTCACGGCAATGCGGCCTATCGTGCCAATCTGATTGGAGTGATGGCAAAACGCGCGGTCGATGCTGCCTAATTCGCAGTGTTATCAAAACTGAAATCCACCAGCCCCTTGTTGGGCTGGTGAAGTTTGTTAGTGTGGCTATATGACGAATAACATACCCAAATCCATCGACGAAACGCTGACCCTGTTGCGCGGCCAAGGCTACATCTGTGATCGTCGCTTGGGCACTTTGACGTTTCTGTCGCTCTCGCTTGATCGCCCGATATTTTTGGAGGGCGAAGCAGGGGTGGGTAAAACCGAACTGGCCAAAACGCTGGCCGCTGCATTGGGGCGCGATTTGATCCGTTTGCAATGTTACGAAGGTCTTGATGCATCCACCGCCGTTTACGAATGGAATTTCGCCAAACAAATGCTGGCGATGCGCGGGGATGATGCGCGCGATATTTATACCGACGAATTTTTGATCAAACGTCCGTTGTTACAGGCATTGGAACCCCATGCAAATGGTGCGCCCATCCTGTTGATCGACGAAATTGATCGCACCGATGCCCCGTTCGAGGCGTTCTTGCTTGAAGCATTATCCGATTATCAGGTCAGCGTACCCGAAATTGGTACGATCAAGGCACCCGAACCGCCAATTGTGATCCTGACATCCAACCGCACCCGCGAGGTGCATGATGCATTGAAACGGCGCTGTTTATACCACTGGGTTGATTACCCCGATTTCGAACGCGAATTGGAAATTTTACAATCGCGCGTACCAGAGGCCAAAGCTCAGCTTAGCGGTGAAATCGTTGCCTTTGTTCAACGATTGCGGGGTGAGGATTTGTTTAAAAAACCTGGTCTTGCTGAAACGCTAGATTGGGCGAAATGTTTGGTAGCGTTGGATGTTGTTGCCCTGTCACCTGATGTGATTGCCGATACCATTGGTGCGGTATTGAAATACCAAGACGACATCGCAAAATTGCATGGGTCAGAGGTCGGCCGTATTTTGGAAACCGTACGCGCCGATCTGCGCGAGGCGGGATGAGCGTTATCCCCATAACGCCCCACGGGCGGTTGCCCGAGAACATTACCTATTTTTGCAAAGCGTTGCGCCGCGCAGGCGTGCCCGTTGGCACAGCCCAAGTGATCGACGCCATTCGCGCCGTTGAAACCGTGGGGTTTACTAATCGACGCGATTTTTTCATAACCTTGCGTGCAAGCCTGATCACCCGACCAGAACATTTACAAGTGTTTGAACAAGTGTTTCGCATGTTTTGGCGCGATCCAGAGTTTTTGGAAAAGATGATCACAAACCTGTTGCCTGTAATCAATGCACCACCAGTAGAGAAAAAACCAAAACCCGCAGAAAACCGTGCGGCTGATGCGATGGCCGATGGCGCCACGCGTGATGCGCCCGAACAGGTGCGCGATGAATTGGAGCTGGACGCACAATTATCCGTGTCGCAAAATGAATTGCTAAAAAACATGGATTTTGAAGCAATGAGCAACGCGGAAATGCGCGATGCAGAACGGGCCATTGCAAAAATGGAATTGCCTGTTTTGAAAACACCGTCGCGTCGATACCAAACAGCCAGTCATGGTCATATGATAGATGCACGCGCCGCATTTCGCGCCGCACGGCGTTTGGGTGGTGAAGTATTATCATTGCCACGCAAACGTGCGGTGAAACAGCCGCCTAATTTGGTGGTGCTTTGCGATATATCGGGGTCGATGTCGGCGTATTCGCGAATGATGATGCATTTCATTCATTCCGTGTCGCTCAAACGTGGTGCGGGTTGGGCGCGTGTTCATGCGTTCACCTTTGGCACACGTCTGACCAATATCACCCGGATGTTGAACGAAAAAGAACCTGATGCCGCGCTAAAACTGATCGGCAATCGGGTAAACGACTGGGATGGTGGCACATTGATTGGCACATCATTAGAGCGGTTCAACAAAGATTGGTCGCGCCGTGTGCTGGGAAGCAACGCAATGGTGTTGTTGATCACCGATGGATTGGAACGAGAGAATGTTGAAAACCTGTCGCAACAAATGCAGCGATTGTCGTTGTCGGCGAAACACATATTATGGTTAAATCCGTTGCTACGTTGGGATGGGTTTGAACCCCAAGCGATGGGGATCCGCGCAATTCTGCCCCATGTCGATAGTTTCAGTGCGTGCCATAACCTTGCATCATTGCAAGAACTTGCCGAACTGCTGAGCAATGCACATAATACCGGTGAAAAGAACCGCATGAAGGCCATGTTATGACGCAGATAGAACATATGCCAAGTGTGGCAATGGAATTCATTTCAAACGGGAAGGGTGCCGCATTGGCCACCGTGATCGCTACGTGGGGATCCGCCCCGCGCCCCGCAGGATCACAATTGGCAATCAGCGAGGATGGCACGTTTTTCGGATCAGTATCTGGTGGCTGTGTCGAGGGTGCAGTGATCCTTGAGGCACAATCGGCCATCGCCGACGGGCAATGCCGCGTGCTGGAATATGGTGTCGCAGATGAAGAGGCATTCGCCGTTGGTCTTGCCTGTGGGGGTAACATTAAAATCTTGGTCGAACCTATTGGTGTGGGTGATGGGCCAAGCGTTGATATGATTGCGGATTTGGTGAACGCCGCGGATGCACGCCGCGCGATTGGATATCAGGTGAACCTGTCAAACTGGTCGCGCAAATTGCTTGCGTCCGATGATGCACCTGATGCTTTTGCAGCTGATAAATCCATCCTTGATGGTCAAACATATTCGGGCGTGTTCAATCCACCGCTGCGCATGGCTATTGTCGGGGCGGTGCATATTACACAATCATTGGCGGCGATGGCGCGCATGGCTGGATATGCAGTGTTTTTGGTTGATCCGCGCGACAGTTTTGCCACCACGGAACGTTTTCCAGACGATCAATTCGTTGATGAATGGCCCGATGATGCGATGGATGTAATCGGGCTTGATCCACGCACGGCGGTGGTGACATTAACCCATGATCCAAAAATGGATAACCCCGCGTTGGAACGCGCATTAAAAAGTGATGCGTTTTATATTGGCGCACTTGGGTCGCGCAAAACCCATGCCAAACGGGTTGCACATTTACAATCGGCTGGATTTTCAGATGCAGAAATAGCCAAAATACATGCGCCAATTGGTGCAGATATCGGGTCAAAATCGCCCGCAGAAATTGCCATATCTATCATGGCAGAAATCACCGAACGTTTGCGCCGACCAGAGACACGGCGATGAAATTTGGAACCATTGCCACATCTAATGCGCATGGCGTGATTTTGGCGCATTCATTGCGTGCGGGTGATCTTCATCTGAAAAAAGGGCAGGTGTTGGATGGGGCACAAATAGCAGCGCTGGAGCAGGCGGGCATTTTTGAAATTAACGCGGCGATATTATCCGCCACGGATATTGGCGAAGATATCGCCGCGCAAAAAATTGGTGAGGCGCTGCAAAATGCAAATATCGGTTGCACCAAACCCGTAGCAGGGCGCGTTAACCTGTTGGCGGGGTGCGACGGTGTTGTGACGTTTGATATCGATCAGATCAACGCGATGAACAATATTGATGAATCAATTACAATTGCGACACTTCCAAATCACTCCAGAGTGGCCAAAGGTGCCTTGGTCGCGACGATAAAGATCATCCCATACGCCGTTGATAAAAATGACTTAAATAATGCCATTTCTGTAATTTCTGACAGCGCGGCGCAATTGTTTGCGTTTAAACCCAAATCGGTAGATTTGATCCTCACCAAAACCGCTGGGTTTAAAGACAGCGTACTGGCCAAGGGCGAAAAGATCATAGCATCGCGTGTTGCACCGTTGAATATGTCGCTTAATCATTGCGAAACGGTTTTACATGCAGAGGATGCGATTAAAGCCGGGATAAAAAATTGTCGCTCGGATATTATTCTACTGTTGGGTGCATCGGCGACATCGGATCGACGCGATGTAATACCTGGGGCCATCGAACGGGCAGGCGGGCAAATTTTACGATATGGCATGCCAGTTGATCCTGGGAACCTGTTGGTTTTGGGACATATTGATGGGCGGCCAGTTGTTGGCCTGCCTGGATGCGCACGTGCGCCCGCGTTAAACGGGGTGGATTGGGTGTTGGAACGCTTGGCAGCAGGGATTGATGTGCAATCAAACGATATCGCCGCAATGGGTGTTGGAGGATTGCTCAAGGAAATTCCAAACCGTATCCAACCCCGCGCAAAACGTGCCAAAGTGCCGACGCTGAATTACGGCGTTATGCTCGCGGCGGGTGCTTCGCGCCGTATGGGCGATCAGGATAAGCTGCTGCGCGAAATTGATGGTGTGCCATTGCTGCGCCGTTCGGTGGAAACAATGTTGGCCGCGGGTTTTGATAAATGCGTGGTAACATTGCGTACAGGTGCAGATGCACATCGTGCCGCGCTCGCGGGCTTGGACGTTGAAATTCAAGATGTGATGGATGCAGAACAGGGCATGTCCGCGTCCATACGCGCCGCAGTGGGTTGTGCAAATGGCAAGGCGAAAACCATCACGTTTGCGCTTGCAGATATGCCAGATATTCGCGTTGATCATTTTAATGCGCTGTTGTCAGCGCATGATCCAAATCAAGATCGGCTGATTATCTGTCCAAAAACCAGCGCGGGCACACGCGGGAATCCCGTTTTGTTTGACGCACGGTTTAGCGAAAATTTAAAAGATATCAGCGGGGACAAAGGCGCACGTGATGTTCTGCGTGCGGTTCCAGAGTTTATCCATGAAATCGATATGGACGATGCAGTGGCAATCGATCTTGATACGCCAGAGGCGTGGAAAATCTGGGAATCCAAAAACAACTAACCCATAAAAAAAGACACCCCGAAGGGTGCCCTTTCAAGGGGGAGAATTATTGTATTAGTTGGCTGATGCCATTTGTTTGGGTAATTTGAATACCCACATCAGGCCACCTTGGTTCAGGTAGTTTACCTTTTTGGCAACTTCGCCGCCCCACAATGGAACCGCGCCACCCCAACCAGAGGCCACAGCAACATATTGTTCGCCGTCCATGTCCCATGTGATTGGCTGACCAACGATGCCAGAACCCGTTTGGAATGACCAAAGCTCTTCGCCGGTTTCATCATCGAACGCTTTGAAATCACCCTCTGGTGTGCCCGTGAATACAAGCCCGCCAGCGGTGGACATTACGCCACCCCAAAGAGGCGCGTTGTTTTTGTATTCCCACTTGATGTCGCCTGTATCTGGGTCAACGGCCTTGAGCGAACCAATGTAATCTTCGAACAATGGTTTGATGGTAAAGCCAGAGCCAAGATACGCCGCACCTTTTTTATAGGTCACAGGTTCATTCCAAATATCCATGCCCCATTCGTTTGACGGAACATAGAACAGACCTGTTTTGGGGCTGTGCGCCATTGGCATCCAGTTTTTGCCACCCAAAAATCCAGGAACGGAGAATGTTGTTTCACCCTTTTTCCCATCAGCGGCGGCAGTTGGATCACCAGGGCGATTATCTTCAACGAAAATCGGGCGACCGTTTTCATCAATGCCTTCGGCCCATGTGATGTTTTGAACGAACGGTGATGCCGAAACGAATTCACCATCTTCGCGGTTCAAGACATAGAAATAGCCATTGCGATCCGCCGTGGCGTAACGCTTGTTGCCCTCACGATCGGTATAGGCGACGACCTCGTTCACGCCGTCAAAATCCCAACCTTCACGTGGGGTTGTTTGGAAATGCCACTTGATTTCGCCAGTGGCGGGATCAATGCCCAGACGGCTTGCGGCATAAAGGTTATCGCCGGTGTTGCCATCGGTGGGTTTACCCGCACCACGCAGGTGGCTGTTCCATGGGGCAGGGTTGCCTGTGCCGAAAATCAACGTGTCGGTATCGGCATCATAACTGCCACCCAGCCACGTTGCACCGCCACCTGTTTTCCACATGTCACCAGGCCATGTCGCGTTTAGTGTACCCGTCATGGTGGATTCTTCGCCGTTCAACGTGCCCATGTGACCTTCGATCACGGGGCGTGTCCAAACCAGATCACCTGTTTCGGCGCTGCGTGCTTGGACTTCGCCAACCACACCAAATTCACCGCCAGAGTTACCCGTGATGACCAGACCGTTCACGATCAAAGGTGCCGCAGTGTATGAATACCCTGCCTTGTAATCAGCGATTTTTTTGCGCCAGATTACGTCACCTGTTTTTGCGTTCAACGCAACAATACGCGCATCCAATGTGCCAAAAAATACGGTGTCGCCGTAAATTGCTGCGCCGCGGTTCACCACGTCACAACATGGCAAGATACCTTCGGGCAGGCGGGCATCGTATTGCCAGATCTCTTTGCCAGTTTTGATATCAATCGCATACATGCGTGAATATGAACCGGTGATATACATCACGCCATCATGTACCAAAGGCTGTGTTTCTTGGCCGCGCTGTTTTTCACCGCCAAGCGAAAATGCCCATGCTGGCACCAAATTTTTGACGTTGTCTTTGTTTAAGATTTCCAACGGTGAAAAGCGTTGCAAATGACGCCCCATGCCGTTTGTTAACACGCTGCTGGTGTTTGCGGTATCATTGGCAATGTCAGCTTCTGTTACTGGTCCTGCGGACACTGGTGAAGCCGCGATCAGGCATGCGACTGCCCCCGCTACAAAATTTCTCATACAATCCTCCCTTAGTGCAAGGTCACGACCCAAAGAGTCGCCCTTATGGTGGGGGAATTATGGAACAGGCGGCAAAAACGGGGTATTAGCCATAGGTCGATACGACCAAAGGCTAATATGAAAATGGATGAAAATGCAGGCGCTAATCATTTGGTCGTATATCCCATCAAAACCCTGCCATTTAGACATATAGGAAACATCTACGGGAGAGAGATATGAACCAGCTTCGTTTGATCATAACGGCGTTCATCGCAACGATTTTATTTGCCAGTCTTGGTAATGCCGAAACTCCAGTGCTGCGCGCTGCTGTGTTAAAGGTGGGTACGGTCAATTGGGAATTGGACACGATTAAACACAACGGTCTTGATCAAAAAAACGGTTTTGATTTGCAAATTGTGGGCATGGCTGGCAATCCCGCAACCCGCATCGCATTCCAAGGCGGCGAGGCAGATGTCATGGTTGCCGATTGGATCTGGGTTGCACGCCAACGTGCCGATGGCAAAGATTTTGTATTCATTCCATATTCCAAGGCTGTTGGTGGTTTGTTGGTGAAAAAAGATAGCCCAGTTCAATCACTGTCCGATTTAAAGGGTAAAAAAATCGGTATTGCTGGTGGACCAGTGGACAAAAGCTGGTTGTTGCTTCGCGCATTAGCGGAACAAAAAGGCGGCTTTGATTTGGCGGGGGAAACCGAACAGGTTTTCGGCGCACCACCCCTTGTGTTTAAATCAGCACTCAGCGGAGAGGTAGATGCCGCAATAAATTTCTGGCATTTCAACGCAAAAATGCAAGCGGCGGGTATGCGCCAAGTTGTTTCCGTTGCTGATGCAGCAAATGAATTGGGACTAAGCAGCGAAACACCATTGCTGGGATATGTGGTGCGGGGCGAATTGGTACGCGAACATCCTGAACTGGTGAACGGATTGGCAATGGCATCACGCCAAGCCAAGGAAATTTTGGCAACAGATGATACCGCATGGGATCGTTTGCGCCCAATGATGCGTGCCGAAAAAGACAGTGCATTTAATGCGCTAAAGGATGGATTTCGCGCAGGTATCCCAACAAGCTATTCCGTGAATGAAAAAGACGCTGCAACATTGTTGCAAGTGATGGCAAAATTTGGGGGTGAAAAACTGGTTGGCAAGGCTGTAACCTTGCCACAAGGTGTGTTTTTACAACCAGAAAGTTAAACAGATTAAAACGCTTTCGCGGATAATTTCGATTGCGGCATTTGTCGCAATCTGGGCGTGCTTGGCCATTGTTTTGCAAGATCGCGAAACATTGCCAGGGCCGCTTGCTGTTTGGCGATTGATGATTGCGGAATTGCAATCGGGCGAATTGTTATTTCACATTGCAATCACATTGCGCCGTGTTGCGTTTGCATTCGTTATTGCCATGTCTTTGGGTGTTATATTTGGCCTGATCATGGGGCGAAACCGCACTGTGAACCGTTGGTTTGATAGCTGGCTTTTGATTTTTTTAAACCTGCCGGCGCTGGTCACAATTGTGTTGTGTTATTTGTGGATTGGGCTCACGGAAACCGCGGCAATTGTTGCGGTGTCCTTGAACAAAATTCCGATGGTGACCGTAATGATCCGCGAAGGCGCGCGTGCGTTGGATCCCAAATTGTTTGATATGGCACAGGTATTTCAGATGTCACGCACCGAACGGTTGCGCCATGTGGTTATCCCCCAATTGGCACCACAATTGGCCGCGTCCGCACGCACGGGGTTGGCATTGATTTGGAAAATCGTGTTGGTGGTGGAGTTTCTGGGGCGATCAAACGGGGTAGGGTTTCAAATCCATTTGTATTTCCAACTGTTTGATGTGGGGCGTGTTTTGGCCTATGCAATTTCATTCATGCTGGTCATGCTTGTGGTGGAATATCTGATCCTGCAACCCATCGAAAACCATGCTAACCGTTGGAGACACAGATGATTTCGGTTGCAATTAAACGCAAATCATTCGGCGAACAATTGGTGCTGGTCGATGTGAATTTTAACATTGATACCAACGAACGGGTGTCGATTGTTGGGCCATCTGGCGTTGGAAAATCCACATTGCTGCGCGTGATCGCGGGGTTGGATACCGATTATGACGGGCAGGTATCATCAGTTAAAAACAGCGCCGTGGTGTTCCAAGAACCCACATTATTAAACTGGCGCGATGTGATGGATAATTTGCGTATCACAACACGCAAAGATGACGCGACATTAACAACCATTTTATCAGAGGTTGGGTTGGGCGAAAAGGCACAGATGTTTCCATTGCAGCTCTCGCTTGGTCAGCAGCGCCGTGTATCATTGGCCCGTGCATTGGCGATGGAACCAGAATTATTGATCCTTGATGAACCATTCGCATCCCTTGACGGTGATATGGTCGATGAAATGTTGTCGCTGACAAAACAGGTGGTCGATGCGCGCGATATGGCATTGCTGTTGGTCACACATTCACAAAAAGAAGCCGCGTTTTTAACCGATCGTCGCCTCACGTTGGGCGGTAATCCTGCGACGATTATTCAATAATTGGGTGCGTATTTCCAGTTATCCGCATCGGGCGTAACTGTTTCAACGTCGTAATCATCCATCTGTAATTGTTTGGCGATACCCAGCCCGATATTGGCGGCCTGATCCACATATTGACGGCCCAGCTCGATATTTTGCGTTTTCCCATGCCCGCGCATCAGATCAAGCCCATAATTATACATGCCCATTTCATCACCTGCATCAGCGGCGCGGCGATCCCAATCTGCGGCAGAGTCTGGATCGTATTCACCACCAAACCCGTTGTCATCCATATATGACATCCATGTCATCGCGCTGGTGTATCCTTGGTTGGCGCATTCGCGAAAAATGGCGCGGGCATCTGCGTGTGATCCGCCCTTGGTCAATAAATACCCTTGCGAACAAATTACCATGTTTACATCGCCGTCTTTGGCGCGTTTTACGGATTTTCGTAATGTCATTTCTTCGGGGTTAAGCGTGCCGCCATCAACGTCTTCTTCGTTGGCTGCGTACGCTGCGCTTGAAAGCGAGAGTGATATTATTGCGGCGGTTAATAAATATTTCATGTGCATTCCCTTTGATGCGGCTGAAATAGGCTAGCCCATTTTACGGTTTGTCATGGTCTTGGCCGGATTGTATCCCCAAAGGCTCGCAATCATAAATACGACGAAGGATGTAACAACCCAGATCAGCGCCGCGCCATTAAATTGCATATAGAGTGCAAAACGGATGAGCTCTATCGCATGGGTAAATGGGTTATAGGCACAGACATCGCGTAACAACGGCGACCCTTCGGCCATTTTCCACAATGGGTACAATGCCGTGGACAGGAAAAACATTGGGAAGATCACAAAATTCATAACCCCCGCGAAATTTTCCAACTGTTTGATGGTTGAAGACAATAACAAGCCGAGCGCACCCAGCATCAGACCGCTACAAACCAAGGCGGGTAGGGCGAGGATATACCCCATTGGCGGGAACGTAATGCCAAACAGTGCGGCGATACCAAGGAATGCGTAAACTTGCAGCAATGACACAAAAACGCCTGCGAATATTTTACATAGCAATAGCCACCATCGCGGCAAAGGGCTGGTTAACAGCAACCGCATCGATCCCATTTCGCGATCATAAACAAGGCTTAACGATGATTGCATGCCGTTGAATAATTGGATCATCCCACACAGGCCAGGCACGATATAAACCTCGTAGGTGATATAGGTTTGATAGGGGGGCATGATTGATAACCCCAATGCCGCGCGAAAGCCAGCGGCAAACACCACCAACCAAATTAATGGGCGCACAAGTGCGGATAAAAATCGTGAGCGTTGCCCAACAAAGCGGAGCAATTCGCGCCGTATAATCGCAGTTAATGCGGTAAGATATATCATGCATCCACCGTTTGATCAGAAAACCAGCGCGCCAAATCTTTCGTGCCAACCACATCGGATACGCGGCCCGTTTCCAACACTTGGCCATGGTGCAGCAAAACCAAATGATCGGTTGGTTTGATTTCATCAACCAAATGCGTGGCCCATAAAATGGTGATGCCATCATCGCAAAGTTGATGCACATATTGCGTGATCGATATGCGCGTTTCGTGATCCAACCCAACGGTTGGTTCATCCAGCAACAAAACCGATGGTTCATGGATCAATGCACGCGCAATTTCCATGCGGCGACGATGCCCACCATTCAGGTTTCGCACCTTTTCGCCTGCGCGTTCACCCATTGATAATCGATCAAGCGCATCCATCACGCGTGGTTTTGCGCGGCGACGAGAAATTCCGTGAAGTGCTGCAAAATACAAAAGGTTTTCGGTTACACTCACGTCCAGATCAAGGGTCGGTTGTTGAAAGACAACGCCAATATCGCGCCGTGCCAATCGTCCAAAACTGGCCAAATCATGCCCCAAAACCGAAACCGCGCCATCGGGTGATTGCACCAATCCCGTTAACACCGAAAACAATGTCGATTTGCCCGCGCCATTGGGACCGAGCAATGCACAAAAGTTGCCCTTTGGAATATCAAAAGACACATTTTTTAGCGCATTTTTTGTGGCATACGCATAGCTTAGATCGCATACCGACAGGGCATATTTACTCAATGTTTATGGTCACAGTCTGTAAATCACTTCCCGGGACACCAAAGCGATAGCTCCCTGGTTTTATTGCCACAAATGATAGCTCTGCTTCACCTGCTTCGTCAAATTCCATACTATCGATTCCATAGGGGCGAAGCTCGATCCCCTCGACCACGAATTCATCAACCCAAATAGCACGGAAAAAATCAGCGCCACCAAGTGCCAATTCCTGGCTGCCATCCGCGTTGATTTCCAACTCGTAATACATGCCAGATTTAAGTGTGATGGTATCACCATCCTCTAGTAACGGCATACCAGATGATAGTGAAATTTCAGGAATATCACCACGGTTGGTTTTGGATAAAATACCCGCCTGCCCAAATCCGTTATCGTCATCATCATCATCATCGTCTGCAAACGCGATCCCCGCGGCCATGATCAATGGGATGCAGCCAAGTTTAATTAATGTGTCTTTCATTATAATCTCCGTTATTTTGTTGGTCGAAATGCAGCGCCCCATGGGAACCGCCCGACCTTGATTGTGTTGATTGCTTTGAGTGATGGGATATCAATGACGCTGACGTCGCCTGATATTCCGTTAGTCGTATAAAGCTGAGTTTCATCGGCGTTGAATGCCATATGCCAAACACGCCGCCCGACGAGGATGTAATCCAAAACCTGATATGATGTGGGATCGACCACCGCGATATAATTCGATGGCCCAAGTGCCACGAACGCATATTTCCCATCATTGGTAAGCTCGAACCCAACGGGTTGGATCCGATCGCGGTGCACACCTTGAATTTCAAAATTGATCTTGGCCTTTTCAGATTGATCGGCGGTGTTAAACACGCTGATCGTGCCACCGATTTCAGAGCTGACCCATAATTCGGAACCATCTTTGGTGAATTCTGCATGGCGGGGACGTTGATCAACCAGTGAGTTGGCGAAAATGGTTTGATTTTCCGTGTCAATCCAATGCGCCATATTCGTGGTTTCAGATGTGGTTATCGCAACCTTTCCATCGGGCGAAACGGCCATGCCCTCGGGTTCGATGCCAACATCAATCTGGGCAATGACACGGTGTGTTTCTGTGTCAACAACCGTTGTAATCGCATCATCTTCGTTCGCGATATAAAGATGTTTGTCGTTGGGGTGCAAAACGAATTGCTCAGGATCTTCGCCCGATGGCAATTCATGAAGAACCTTTCCCGTTTCGGGATCAATCACCTGCACTGCATCGCTGTCAGATGCACAAACGTAAAGCACGGAAAAATCTTTGGAAAATGTAATGCCGCGCGGGCGTTGCCCTGTTTCGATGGTGCGCGTGACAGTTTGGGTTTCAATATCGATCACCGAAATGGTGTCGTCTTTTTCGTTCGTCACCCAAATTTCATCCGCAAAGGCGGGTGAACATAACAGGGCGAACAACAGTGTAAATCGCATTTAGTCCTCCTGAAAAGCCGTGCAATTGGATTCAGGTTGATCCAACCCCAACGTATCCAATTCGTTAAATTGATGTAAAAACCCAGCGAGCGGTGCCATCGCAACCATGGCGTCGTGATGTGCCAAAACGATAGGCTGTCGCATTTGTCCGTTCCATGATCGAAACGATAATTTGCGCCCCTTGAATCCAGCGAGCGCGAATTCATCCGATAAAAGGTATGATTTTAACGTTTGCAAATCGTTGCTGTCGGTGCGCGTCACAGCCTCGCCGATTGCCCGTATTGCGGCCCAACTTGCGTAATCGGTTTGTTGCATGTCACGCTTTGCCAGTTCACGAAAACGATTTTGCAATTGTACAGCACCAAATTGTTCCACGGATCGCGCCCAACCCGAAGTGATCAGCCCAACCGAACCCGCAACGGGGCGGGGTGCCCATGTATTATAAACCACATATCGCGCAAAATCGTTTGTGGCATCAGTGACAACAAGCATTTGGTGATCTGCAAAATCCTGTGTGAACAGTGGGATTTCATTGCTGGCACTGCGGCGCATATCGGTGTCAAATGTCCATTCTTTGCGTGCAACCAGATCAATGCCAAATTTGTTGATTGATTTTTCAAACGATGCGGCGAGGGCTCGATCATGCACTTGTGGTCCCACAATCATCGCCCAGCGTTGCCATTTTTTCGCAAACCCAAATTGGGCAAGCGCATCTGTTAACATCGCATGTGATGGCGCGGTGTGAAACATGTTGGGCAAACAGGCATCATCGCGCAATGTATTGTCCATCGCGCTGGCGTTGAACAAAACCGCAGGGGCATTCGCCCCCATTTGTGATATGGCAATCAGATCTGGCGTAGGCGCGTTTGCAACCACAATTGTTTGGCTGAAATCTATCTGGTCTTTCAACGTTGATATGTCTTGGTCGGGCGATAAGGTTATAATGTTCAATGTGTAATCATGCCCCAAAAACTTGCCCGTGGTTTGATTGTCTACCAACCCGAGTTCGGCACCGATCAGCCCTAAGTTTTCTGGAATCGGATCAAGATTTGAAAGTGTCGGCGCCTGGTTTTGTTCACGCATCACATAGGTAATCGACACGCGTAAATCAGACGCAAACGTAGTATTTGCAAGCATTGCGATGATGATCGCACATGCCAGTCCTAATAATTTCATTATGTCCCTCAACGCTGTTCCTCACGAATAACGCTATCGGCTCTGTCAAAATTGCAAAATGCTCCAAAGGTCTAATAGAAGGATTTGTCGGAGTTTGGCAAAAGGTCACAAACAAGCTTTGGGAGGTTCGTAATGAACAAGGGTTTTGGTTTTCTTACCGCGATGTCATGTGGCGTTGCCGTTTTATTTTTGGCACCAACTGCATCAGTAAACGCACACGGCGATGTGGCGCCACAAGCGGTGGATACCGCTGGTTTGCCCAATTTGGGTGATGAACAGTTAGAGGAAAACCCATGGCGCGATCCAACAGGCGATGCGTGGTCCGCAGCTGTGGCTATTGGCGATTCTGGGTACAATCAAAACTGTGCCCGTTGCCATGGTTTGGGCGCAGTGTCTGGTGGGCTTGCCCCTGATTTGCGCTATCTAGAGGCCGACATCGATGGCGATGAATGGTATATGGAACGCTTTAATGGCGGGTTCACGCAAAACGGTATTACCAAAATGCCTGCCTTTGGCGAATTGTTATCACAAGAGGCGGCATGGGCCATTCGTACATATCTTGAAACACGCCCCGATGATGGCGCGCTGGATGATCACACCGATGCATTGCAAACGATCAAAACCGATCTGGAATCAAAATCAGCATCGATAAACGCAGGTGATAAAACCGTGGCGGATTACGCAGATGATATTGGTGCGATTAAACAACAGCTTACAGATATTGCACAAACTGTTGAAACCGGATCGGGTGCACCACTGGCAGATTCCGTTGCATCACGCGCTGTGGCCGTATTGGATAACAGCGATGGCAGCTTGAAAAAGGCCGTTGATATTTTATCCGTCGGCCTGTCTGTCGCGCAATAATGCGCTGCTGTCTTGCAGCGCTTGCGTTTCTGATCGCCCCCCCAACATTTGCGCAAAACTGCGAAGGGGTGAAATCAGGGTTAGAGGCATATGGCAAGCCGCAAAACACCGCGCGTGATATCGTCGGGCAGAGCCTTGACGATATCATCGAACGTGGCTGGATGATGTTTGCCGTTTACGAGGATTACGCACCATATTCATGGATGAAGGATGGTTCATTGGTCGGCATTGATGTCGACCTTGGCCGATTAATCGCACAGGATTTGGGTGTTGAGGCACGATTTTTCCAAACGGCAGCAGACGAAAATGTCGATGCTGATTTACGCAACAATGTATGGCGTGGAAAACTGATCAGCGGGCAGATTGCCAATGTGATGATGCATGTTCCATATGATCACGAACTGGGTTGTCGCAATGAACAGGTTGTTTTGACAGGGCAATATTTCAACGAAAAAATCGCCATTGCGTATCGTGACGATGTTTACCCTGATGGCGGCCCCACGCCTGCGTATTTTCGATATGATAAGGTTGGCGTTGAAAACGATACGCTCGCGGATTTCTATCTTGCGTCCATTGCAAATGGTCTGATGGTGCCAAATATGGTGCGCTTTGATCATATTGATGATGCAATGGCGGCGCTGCGCGACAAACAAGTTGCCGCCGTGACAGGGCCAATTGGCCAGTTGGAACACGGGCTGGTTGATGGGCTTTCGGTTCATCAACCACCATTAGTTGGGTTGGCAAAATCTCAATGGACATTGGGCGTTGCCGTGCGCCACAATTGGCGGCCATTGGGATATACTGTTGATGATGCAATACGCGCGGCGGTCAATGACGGGCGCATGGCAGATATATTTGCCAGCTATGGGTTACAGTTTAACCCGCCAGAGTGGTGAGTTTCCCATTATTATCCACCAACAAACAACGCTGGATCACGCCGTTTTCAATCAATTTTTGCGCAAGTCGCAGATCAGGCGTAAGGCATAGCGCGGTTGACACCCCATCCGCGATACTTGCGCGTTTCGCCGCCACGGTGACAGTTTTCCAAACGCTGGGAATAGCGCCGTATCGGGGATGTAAAATGTGCGTTGTATCCCCGTTTAACATCAAGGCAGTCGGCGTAGATGTGGCAAGTGCAGCGTTTTTCAACGTGACGATATCATCGGTTCCAGCAACCGCAATCTGCGCCGCACGCGCACCTGCGCGATATTCACCGATATTAACGATTGCATCATCATATCCGTGTGTCGCGAGCAGGGCGGATATTTGATCCGTGATAAATCCCTGGGCAATGCCATTTAGCGTCATCGCCATACCGGCACGCGCAAATCGCACGTGTTTAGCTGTATTCTCGACATGCTGCCAACCCACGCGTAGCAACGCTTGTTGCTGTGCGTCTGCGGGCAAATTCGGATCATCTGCATATGCACGCCACAGGGGTTGAATCGTTGGATCAAACAAGCCATTCGTATAATTGTATATCTCATTCGCTTCGTTCAATAACGCATTAAAATCAAGTGTATTTACAGATTTACCTGTATCGTTTAGTGCGGAAATTCGCGACTGTGTCAGATAGAGTGAAAATTCATTTTCCAATTGACGGATACGCGAAATCGCGAGCGCGAGGATATGATCCGCATCAGCCTCATTTGCGTGCAGCGTAATTGATACATCCGCACCCATTGCAACACCCCGCCACGTGCTGGCCTGCGCGCGCATACCAACGCCCATGGCGGCGGCGCTGATGGCGATAAAACGGCGGCGCGAAATTGTCATAATGTTTTGCCTTTTTGCGCTAGGATTAATGGTACACATTGTTTTGGGTTGTCATGAATGGTGACACAATCAAGACATTGAAAACATTCGCTATATTTTATTTCGCCCGTTTTTTTAATCGCGCCGTAATTGCATTTCACTTTGCAAAGCTGACAGGGCGATCCGCATTCCTTGCGACGTTCAATCCAATCGCGCCCACGGATCAACCCGCCAATGGCCATCACCGCACCCAATGGGCAGAGATATTTGCAAAAGCTTTTGAAAACAAACATGCCCAACACCAACCAAAGTGCAGCATATGCGACGTAATACCAGTTGCGAATGAAATAGGTCGTGATTGCGGTTTTGAACGGTTCTACCTCTACCAGTTTATCCGCAACATCCGGGTTATAGAACGCCATGAAAATCAACCCGAATAGCACGGGGTATTTCAAATAAATCAGAACCGCATCAACGCGGTCTGGCACGGTGAATTGAGGCAGGCG
Organism: Paramylibacter ulvae; assembly: GCF_014652655.1. Taxonomy (GTDB): domain Bacteria; phylum Pseudomonadota; class Alphaproteobacteria; order Rhodobacterales; family Rhodobacteraceae; genus Amylibacter; species Amylibacter ulvae. Next base: position 375,324 of record NZ_BMZF01000001.1, on the reverse strand, counting down.
TAACAAACGCCCCAAATGATGAGCAAATTCTTGTAATGCGCCAAACGGGCAGAGCCAGCCACAAAACAACCCACGCCCCCACAAAACGAATGATACTATTACCACCAACCAGATCAGCAATGAAAACGGATCGTAGAGCAGGAATGCCAAACTTTGCCCTTCGTAAACCGAACGCATCACCCCCAATGGTGTGACGATAGATAATTGTCCTTGGCCCCACCATCCAATGAAACAGGTCACAAACGCCAAAATAGAAAGGCGAATAGGGGTAAAATATCTATGCCCGGCCAACCAGTTTATTTTACCCAACATAATCCAGACAAGCGCAAACAGCGTGATCGCCAATATGACAAGATCGACAATCCGCGATTGAATGGCTTCTACCCATGGCGGTGTTGGAACATGAACCTTTTCACGAATGAAAAATCGTTCATCGGTTTTGTGATTTGCATCAAATGATACATTGCCCAGTTCCGGTCGAAATGATCCGTGTTCACGCACGGCCTTTATTCTGATGGTCCAATCACGTGTTGGGTCAAATCCCAAACGGCGATCTGTGCGAAATATCATGGCCGTTTCACCGGGAACACCATCCGCCAATTCCACATCCAAATCAGAATCGCGCAGGGCGATAGGGAACCCGTCTTGGTGTGCTTCGATTAAATCTGGGCTGGTGTTACGAATGAATGTATCGCTAACCAAACCATGACGCCCCGCATCGATCACCAACAGGGGTTCATCATGGTTTGAAATTTCCATAAAACCTTGTAATTCGTCATAGGCATCCGCGGACAAAACCGCACGGGCAACGGATTGTGGGCCAACATCAACCAGCCACAAATCAAGATAGGGTTCATCTGGTTCATCCGCTGCGATGGGATCGTCATCCTCCCATAATGTATCGTCGAATGCGGCTTGAACCTCGCTATTTTTAACCAGCCGTCGTGTGGCGATACCCTTGTCGATCAAGGCTTGCCAATCTAAATTTTCATTATATTCCACGTTTGGTTTTGCGGGTGGACCAGAGGGGATTTGTTGCAACATTTCTTTGGCAACCTTAAAGCTTGCTGCCAAAATTGTTTCATGCGCGATGCGTACACTGGCCGTGGCCTTGGTCACACCGTCGAGATAAATCAGGGACGATGCACCGTCTTTGCCGCCGTATGGTACGCCAACAACCAGCGTGTCAAAAATTGATTTACCTTTGTATTGTTCGACAAAGTTATGGAACAACGCACCGTCCAAGCCAGACACAAATATCGGCTCGTTATGTTCCAAAATTTCGGCATCAATGAATTTGCCTTGCAAATCAATGGTGACAAACAAATTAATCGGTGCGCCCGAAAACCCAGGGATCACGGCATAAGGGATAGTTTCAAACGCATAACCACCAATGCGCCCATCAAGATTGATGATTTCATAAGTGCGATCACCAATTTCATCACCCAGCGCGAATGGAGGTTCGATTTTGGCGGCCAAGGTTTCATAATCCACCTGTGCCGATACCGCGCTTGCGATCAGTGTGATACAGACGGACATGAGGACCGACAAGTAGTGTATTAATTTATTCATTTCGAATGCTAGTCATCGCGCAATTCACCACGCAATACGATGTTGGTATTAGTTCACGTAAATGCGATGAACTTCGACTAAAGATTTATTGAACCTTGAACGTTTTTCTGTGCATCTGTTTGCGACGCTACAAAGCCAGAGGAACACCAAATGTTTAAACCAGCCCTTATCGCCAGTGCCGTTTTCTTGGCCGTAACGCCAGCCTTGGCGCAAGATTCAAGCGCACCAGAAGAGGCCACCGCCGATATTCAAGAAACCCTCGATCCGCCAACAGACACAGAAACAGCAGAAACCGCCGCTGTCGATCCAGAATTGATCAAAGCGGGCGAAAAGGTATTTCGCAAATGCAAGGCCTGTCACAAGGTTGGTGAAAAGGCGAAAAACGGAGTTGGCCCACAGTTAAACGGCATCGTTGATCGCGCGGCAGCAACCGTTGATGGGTTTAGCTATTCTGGCGCGATGAAAAAGGCAGGCGAAGAGGGGGTCGTTTGGAACGCAGAAAACCTGACAGCGTATTTGCAATCACCAAAGGGTTTTGTCAAAGGCACGAAAATGTCATTCGCAGGATTGCGCAAAGAAAAAGATGTCACTGCGATTATTGCCTATCTTTCGACGTTCGCTGAATAATCAATTCCCATGAACCATTAACGCCACGACCAGTGGTTCGGGATCGGTTCCAAAATATAAATCGTGTTGATCGCGCAGCTCTTTTATCAGGGCGGCGCGATTTTGCGTTTTGACCCGCGCAAAATCCATTGCGGTGTTTATTGCATCACCACCACCATTTTGCACGTCGGTCTGTATAGTATTGTGATTGTCGATGACAAAAGTTTTCACCAACGCGCGGCGATGATTATACGCACCGTTTTGCGCACCAGTTGTGATCGCTTGAACAGGCCAAGTGAGCGGATTGCCCAAATGATTGGGCGCATCACTGGCGCATCCTGCAAGCATAAGATATAAAACGAGCCAACGCATGTGGTGATGTTATGGAATTTCACCCAGAAAAACAGGGTTAAATGCTTGACTCTGCAAACGCTTTTGACGATAAGCCGCCATCTGTTGCGCAAATGTGTGCAGAGAAATGTTCATATCGCACTAAACGGTGCGCGCTGTTCGAGGCGCGATTTATTCGCTAAACAGTTGGTTTTAAACATAAAACCATCGGGCCACAGGACGCGGAAGTTAAAGGAAAGACGCATATGTTTGCGGTTCTAAAAACTGGTGGCAAGCAGTATAAAGTTGCAAGCGGGGATATCCTGCGTGTTGAAAAAGTAACTGGCAATGCTGGTGAAACTGTTCAATTCAACGAAATTTTGATGGTTGGTGGCGACAAGCCAGTAATCGGTGTTCCAACAGTTGCAGGCGCAGCCGTTCAGGCCGAAATTCTGGAGCAGGGCAAAGGCCCTAAGTTGATCAACTACGTTAAACGTCGTCGTAAGCACTCTAGCCAACGTAAAAAAGGTCACCGCCAACAGATCACTGTTTTGCGCGTAACTGACATTCTGGCCAAAGGCGCTGACAAATCAGGCGTTGCTGTTGCCGAAAATGGCGCAGGTTTCACACCTGGTGCCGTAGAAGCAAAACCAGCGAAAAAAGTAGCGGCGAAAAAGCCAGCCGCGAAAAAAGCCGCTCCTGCTAAAAAAGCAGCAGCAGAAAAGAAACCAGCAGCAAAAAAAGCAGCCCCTAAAAAGGCCGCTAAAAAAGCTGAAGACAAGTAAAGGACACGCGAAATGGCACATAAAAAGGCAGGCGGCTCGTCCCGCAACGGTCGCGACTCCGCTGGACGTCGTCTTGGTGTAAAAAAATACGGTGGCGAAGCAGTCATCCCAGGCAACATCATCGTGCGTCAGCGCGGTAACAAATGGTGGCCGGGTGAAAATGTTGGTCAAGGTAAAGACCACACATTGTTCGCACTGAAAGGTGGCGCCGTGAAATTCCACAAGGGTTTCAAGGGTCGTACATTCATTTCAGTTTTGCCGGTAGCGGAAGCTGCTGAATGAGCTGATTGATTTCAGATTAACCATATGGTTATTGAAAAGGGTCGGCTGTTACGTCGACCCTTTTTTTGTGTAAAGTGATCCCATGAAAGATGTCATTCAAACCAAACGCTTGACCCTGCGCCATTTCACCAGTGCGGATGCTCCTGCTGTGGCCAAAGCATTGAATGATTACGAGGTGGCGCGGTGGTTATCATCCGCGCCCAATCCCTATGGTTTGGATGACGCAAAGAAATTCATCAACAAAACCAAGTCGATGAAAATCAAACCCTTTGCGATTTTTGATCAAAACCAATTTGTTGGCTGTATCGGCACGGATGGTTTGGTTGGGCTGGGGTATTGGATTGCTCAGGATCATTGGGGCAAAGGATATGCATCAGAAGCTGTGCGTGCCGTGGTGAATTGGCATTTTTCCAATCCAAAAAACACTGAACTGCGCTCAGGCTATATTGCCGATAATGATAAATCTGCGGCAGTTCAGCAAAAGCTAGGCTTTCAGATCACTGAATATAATACAGTTGATACCGTATTGCTCGGCACTGTTGATCATGTGAACACGGTTTTAACCCGCGATGCGTGGCTTACGTCATTCAATTTACCAATTGAATCTGCGCGGATATTTTTGCGCCCGCTGTCATTGGACGATTGGCATGATATGCAGAGCATTTCGGGAAATCGTGAAACCGCGCGGATGGTTTCAAAAATCCCCGTACCGTGGCCAGAAAGCCAAGTGAAACAAATGATCGCCGATACCGCGTTTCGCGGTCAGGTTGGTTTCATGCTGGCCATTTGTTTGCATGGTGGGCGCATGATTGGCGTGATTGGGCTGGGCGGGGATAAAGATCCGTCCGTCGCCTATGTGATGTCAAATCAGTTTAAGGGCCGGGGCCTTACAACCGAGGCATTGAATGCCTTGCTCCATTACAGTTTTAAAACCTTCGATTTGCCATCTATTGCATCCGAAGTATTCACAGATAACCCAGCGTCGATGCGGGTGTTGGAAAAAGCTGGCTTTGAAAAATGTGGCGAGTCGATCGAGCCATCCAAAGCGCGGCTTGAGCCTTCACCAGTATTTCTATATCGCTTGACGCGACACAAATTCGAAAGCCAAAACAAATGAAATTCCTCGATCTCGCCCGTGTATATCTGAAATCAGGCGCAGGCGGTAACGGCTGTGTATCTTTTCGCCGCGAAGCACACCAAGAATTCGGCGGCCCAGATGGGGGTAACGGCGGCAATGGCGGCGGCGTTTATGCCGAGGCCGTGGACAATCTGAACACACTGATTGATTTTCGCTATCAGCAACATTTCTTTGCCCAAAATGGCCGCCCCGGCATGGGGAAACAACGTTCTGGCAAAGACGGCGAAGATATCGTTCTAAAGGTTCCTGTTGGCACAGAAATTTTAGAAGACGACCAAGAAACCGTGATCGCTGATCTGACCGAAGAAGGCCAACGTGTGTTGTTGGCCCAAGGTGGCAATGGCGGTTTTGGGAACCTTCATTTCAAATCATCCACCAACCAAGCACCGCGTCGCGCCAACCCTGGCCAACCGCTTGTGGAATTAGAAGTATGGCTACGTCTGAAACTGATCGCGGATGTGGGATTGTTGGGGTTGCCAAATGCTGGGAAATCAACATTTTTGGCGGCAACTTCAAATGCCCGCCCGAAAATTGCGGATTATCCGTTTACCACGCTGCATCCCAATTTGGGCGTTGTTGGCATTGACGCCAAGGAATTTGTGATCGCCGATATCCCTGGCCTGATCGCTGGTGCATCCGAAGGTGTTGGTTTGGGCCACCGTTTTCTGGGCCACGTCGAACGCTGTGCGGTGTTGTTGCATTTGATTGATGGCACATCCGAGGATGTCGTAACCGATTATCAAACGATTATCACAGAGCTGGAAAAATACGGCGATGATCTGGCCGATCGCCCACGTGTTACCGTGTTAAACAAGATTGATGCGTTGGACGAAGTTGAACAAGCCCAAAAAATCAACGATCTGGAACAGGCCAGCGGCGGAACGGTTTTGGCGATGTCAGCGGTTGCACGTACAGGAACGGATAATGTTCTACGTGCGCTTGCAACACAGGTTGAAACACGAAATGCGCGTGAAAAGGCGGAGGAAAACGCCGACGAAGGGACGACAGGATGGCGCCCCTAGATCAGACAAATCGTATCGTCATCAAAATTGGTTCTGCGTTATTGGTTGATAGCGAAAGCTCGCAATTGCGTCTGTCGTGGTTACAAGGTGTCGCCAATGATGTGGCAGCAATGCGCGCCGCTGGCAAAGACGTGGTCTTGGTTTCATCGGGTTCCATCGCATTGGGGCGTTTGGTTTTGGGTTTGCCCGCGGGCGCATTAACATTGGAACAAAGCCAAGCAGCGGCAGCAGTCGGCCAAATTCGATTGGCACGCGCATATGAACAGGTACTGGAACCCCTTGGTATAAAAACCGCGCAGATATTGTTGACGCTAGAGGATAGCGCGGATCGCCGACGTTATCTGAATTCACGCGCAACGATGACGACGTTATTGCAGCATGGCGTTGTGCCAATCGTGAATGAAAACGACACGGTGGCAACGGATGAAATTCGTTACGGCGACAATGATCGCCTTGCCGCACAGGTGGCATCCATGTGTGGTGCGGATATGTTGGTTTTATTGTCCGATGTGGATGGGTTTTATACAGGCAATCCAAAAACCGATCCTGATGCCAAACGTATGGATGTTGTGCAAACAATCACGCCAGAGCTGGAAAAAATGGCGGGTGGTGCGGGCACGGCCGGTGCCAAGGGGGGCATGAAAACCAAAATCATGGCCGCGAAAACCGCAATGCGTGCGGGTTGCGCTATGGTTATTATGCTTGGGGATATTGAACGCCCGCTGGATGCGTTGCAAAACGGTGCAAAACATAGCCTATTCCTGGCCGAAGGCGACCCCCGCCAAGCACGTAAAAAATGGATTGCTGGGATGAAACCCAAAGGTGCCGTAATCGTGGACGAGGGCGCGGCAACCGCGCTTGGCCAAGGTAAATCATTGCTGGTCGCGGGGATTGCACAGATTTCTGGCGTGTTTGGTCGTGGTGATCTGGTGTCGATTGAAAATCAAACAGGCGCTGAATTGGCCAAAGGTTTGGTCAATTACGACGCCGCAGAAGCGCGCGCAATCGCAGGGCGTAAAAGCAGCGAAATCAAAGAAATATTGGGATACCCAGGGCGCGGTGTGTTAATTCACCGCGACGATATGGTGATATGAGGGCATGATGGACATTAAAAAAATGATGGCTGAAATTGGCCAAAAAGCAAAAGCAGCCAGCGCAGAATTGGCCTATGCCAACCCTGACAGCAAAACCGATGCATTGAATTTTGCCGCCGAAGCAGTGTGGAAAAACCGCGCCGATATTATTGCCGCGAATGCAAAAGACATGGAATTTGGTCGCGACAAAGGTTTGTCCGATGCGATGTTGGATCGCCTTATGTTGGACGAGGCACGGATCGAGGGCATTGTTGGCGCGCTTCGCGAAGTTGCAGGACAACCAGATCCTGTTGGTGCGATATTGCAATCTTGGGATCGTCCAACGGGGCTGAATATCAAGCGTGTGCGCACACCGCTGGGCGTTATTGGCGTGATATACGAAAGTCGTCCAAATGTTACCGCGGATGCGGGTGCGCTCTGCCTAAAGGCGGGGAATGCCGTGATTTTACGTGGTGGTTCAGAGAGTTTTCATTCATCTGGCGCCATCCATCAATGTTTGGTTGATGGCTTGGTCAAGGCTGGGCTGCCTGCGGATTCCATTCAGTTGGTTCCCACACGTGATCGTGCGGCGGTGGGTGAAATGTTAACCATGACCGATACGATTGATGTGATTGTACCACGCGGTGGCAAAGGTTTGGTTGGGCGTGTACAATCAGAGGCACGTGTGCCTGTGTTTGCTCATCTCGAAGGTATTTGCCACATTTATGTTGATGTGGATGCAGATCTGGAAAAAACCCGCAAGGTTATCATGAACGCAAAAACCCGGCGTACTGGCATTTGTGGTTCGGCGGAATGTCTGCTGATTGATCGTGAATTTTATGAAACCCACGGTGCGCCATTTATATCCGACCTTATCGCGGCGGGTGTAGAGGTGCGCGGTGATGAGACGCTGCAATCCATTGATGGTGTGATTGCGGCGAACAACGACGATTGGGGGCGTGAATATCTGGATATGATTATCGCCGCACGTATCGTGGACGGGGTCGGGGGCGCAATTGCCCATCTGCGCCAATATTCATCAAACCATACAGATTGTATCATGACGGAAAACGACGAAACCGCGAATGTGTTTTTTCAACGGGTTGATAGCGCGATTTTGATGCGCAACGCATCGACACAGTTTGCGGATGGCGGCGAATTTGGCATGGGGGGCGAAATTGGTATCGCAACGGGGAAAATGCATGCACGCGGTCCCGTTGGGGCAGAACAATTGACCAGTTTCAAATACTTGGTCGAAGGTGATGGTACAATCCGAGCATAACGCATAAAAAAACCCGTCAAATTGGCGGGTTAGTTTTTTTAGTGATTAGGTTGTTAGCCCCAAGTGCGAATTGGACCACAATCCACATGCACAAAACCAGAGCGGTGATATTTACCAACGCCACCACCACGACCGGCAACAGCCGCACGCGCGATATTGCTGACTGAACGGGATTTTAAACGCACATCAGATGCCTGTGCTTTCAGGTGATAGCTTTTCTTGGCTACGCCAGAACCACGCGAACGTAACATGTTATTGGTACGGCTGGTGCGATAACCAGATAGCAAAGTGAATGGTTCATCCGTATCAAGACGGAAATGCGTTGCGGCAATGACATCGATCAAATTTGGATCCATTTTCGCAACAGAGTTTTCACGCCAATCACGCATGAAATAATTGATCTCTTTCATTGCGGGTTTGATGTATTGGCCGTCAATCCAGTAAATCGTATCAACAGATTCACCTGTACGTGCCGAGCGCAATCGTACGCGGCGAATATTGCCAGCGCCTTTAACGTAACCAAAAGATTTTGAATAAACTGGTGCCGCCGACACCATAGCAATTCCTGCGAATGCCCCTAGCAAGCCACGCCGAGACAAATTTGAATTATCTTGCGATTCCATTTTGTGTAACCTGTCCTCTTTTTTGACAGCCCTATTTTGAGCCTTTACCGATTGCCCCCCGTGGAAATCGGATATGTTTTTATTACACAGGCCGATTCGAATTCCAAGGTAAACTTTATTTTTCAGCGAATTTTTGCTTAGATAGCAGGGGGTTAGCGACAATCATGCGAATTTGTAACTTTGATCACTTTTTGTTCTAGTTGTAATTTGTAAATTCGAACTTAATGGGCGAAAACTTGCCGAAAATTTGATTGGCAGGAGCCTAACAATTGGTGATAAAGGGATTATATTACTTGTATAAAACCATGGTTACGGGGACTGAAGCATATGATTAAGATATTAAAGCCGCTCAAGGTGGCGAGTTTTGCGCTATTTGCAATTTCAGCAAGCGCAACATTGAACGCACCGGTGCAGGCACAATCATTGCTTTATCCTGGCATTCAAAACAGTGCGGCGCGATTAAAAGCGGCTGATGCTGATATTGTGAAATTCTACCAAGAACGTCGGTTTAAACCGATCTGGGTTGGAAACCAAAATTCTTCACGACGCAATGCCTTTATCAAAGTTTTGCGCGACGCCAGTGATCACGGTTTGCCCGTTTCACGCTACAACCCATCTGGTTTGATGAAAGCGTTGAAATCCGCGCGTTCTGCAGAGGATCGTGGAAATGCCGAAATCCTTGCGAGCAAAACATTTGTTCAATACGCGCGCGACATTTCATCTGGTGTGTTACAACCAAGCGCCGTTGATCGTGAAATCGCGGTGCAACCGAAAAAATATGCGGCTTACGGCTTGCTTACAAATTTTGCGAAAAGTTCACCGAAAGGTTATTTGGCAAAACTCGCACCCAGCAATCCAGAATACACAGCATTGCTGAAAGAGCGTGAGCGCCTGTCAAAATCAATGCGCGGTGCTTCGGCTGTGGATGTGCCAATGGCCACCATCAAACCGGGCATCAGCAGCAAAAATGTTGTGATCATGCGCCAAAAACTGGGTGCGCTTGGTTATGGAAAACTTGGCAATTCACCAACCTATGATACGAAACTTGTCGCGGTTGTGAAGAAATTCCAAACGGATCGCGGGTTGGGAGCGGACGGTATCGTTGGCCCATCAACTATCCGTTCGATGAATTTTGGGCCAAAGGCCCAGATGGTCAAGGTTCTGGTAAACCTAGAACGCCAACGCTGGTTGAATTTTCCACGTGGTGACCGCCATGTCATGGTGAACTTGCCAGATTATTCCGTATCGCTGGTTGATAAAGGCAAGGTTTCGTTTAAATCGCGCACTGTGATTGGCCAAACCAAAAACGATTTCCGCACACCAGAATTTTACGATTCAATGACCCATATGGTGGTGAATCCCACATGGAACGTACCAAAATCCATCGCGGTAAAAGAATATGTTCCAATCATCAAACGCGACCCAAATTTCTTGGCTAAGCGTAACATGTATATGGTGAACGGAAGCGGTAAGGCCGTGCGCCCAAGCGTGGCTGAATTGTCCAAGTATAACAAAGATAACTACGGCAAATTCCCATATTACATCAAACAAAAACCTGATCCGCGCAACGCGCTTGGCTTGGTGAAATTTATGTTCCCAAATAAATACAATATTTATTTGCACGACACGCCATCAAAATCGTTGTTTAACAAGGAAACCCGCGCGTTCAGCCACGGTTGTATCCGTGTGCACCAACCGTTTGATTTTGCTTACAAATTGCTGGAACGCCAAGAGGCAAACCCAAAGGCATCTTTTGCAAATTGGTTGAATGCCAAAAAGGAACGCTTTGTGAATTTGAAAACACCAGTGCCAGTGTATATCACATATCGTACGGTTTATTTTGACGGTGGATCAAAACCAATTTATCGCAGCGACATTTATGGCCGCGACAAGAAGGTTTTCAACGCCTTGACCCGTGCAGGGGTGGCGTTGACCGCCGTAGAAAGCTAAACACCACTTACGGTGATAAACGGGGCGCCGATTGTGGCGCCCTTTTTTGTGAAAGGTCGGCTATGCCTGAATTGACAGTTGGTGAAATTGCAGCGGCATTGGGCGCCGATGCTGTTGGTGATTTAGATATTAAAATCAGCGCAGTACAAGAGCCAGCGAAGGCAGTTTCGGGCCAGCTCGCGTTGGCGATGGAGCCAACCTATGAATCCGCACTACGCCAAGGATCAGCAAGTGCGGCGATCATTTGGCCGGATGCGGATTGGCGTGATATGGGGCTGTCTGCCGCGATCATTGCACCGCGTTCGCGATATGTATTATCGGGCATATCCTATATTTTTGAGCACAAGCCCGAGATATCCACGGGCATCCACCCAAGCGCGATTGTTGATCCAACGGCCAAGATCGGTGCAAATGCCGCCATTGGCCCATTTTGCGTGGTTGGTGCGCGTGCGGTAATCGGGGATAATTTGCGCATGGTGGGGCATTGTACCATCGGCGAGGATGCCATGATCGGTGATAACGCGTTGTTATATTCCGGCGTGCGCATCGGTGCGCGGGTCAAAATTGGCAACGGCTTTATTTCCCAATCCAACACCGTTGTCGGTGCGGATGGGTTTTCGTATGTCACCCCACAACCAGGTGCGGTGGAAGAGGCGAAAAAAACGGGTCAAATCAGCGAACACACCCGCACGGATGGTTTTTCGCGGATCAATTCGTTGGGTGCTGTGCATATCGGGGATGACGTGGAAATGGGTGCAAATTGCACGATTGATCGCGGCACGATTGCAAATACAACCATCGGTAATGGCACGAAATTGGATAATCTTGTGCATATTGGCCATAACGTGGTTGTCGGGCAAACCTGTTTGATTTGTGGCCAAGTTGGCATCGCAGGCAGCAGCGTGATTGGCGATCGCGTCGTGTTGGGCGGACAGGTTGGCGTGGCCGATCATATCAATATCGGTTCCGATGTCATTGCGGCGGGGAAATCAGGAATTTCATCCAATGTTCCCGCGGGGCGTGTGATGATGGGTAACCCTGCGATGAAAATGGATTTGAATATTAAATCCTACACCGCGCTGCGCCGTTTACCGCGATTGGCTGCAAAGGTCGCAGAGCTGCAAAAATCTGTTTCAAAAATACTGGAAACAAAGTAATAGGCAGACGACTAACTGCAAAGGGATCTGAAAAGATGTCTGTTCAAGACAAGATTGTCGAAATCATCGCTGAACAAGCGGTGCTCGAGCCAAGTGATGTTTCACTTGAAATGGGGATCGAAGAATTGGGACTTGATTCCATGGGATTAGTTGAAACCGTCTTCGCCATCGAAGAAAACTTTGACGTATCCGTACCATTTAATGCAAATGATCCAAGCGCATCTGATTTTGACGTGTCATCCGTGCAATCAATTGTCACCGCAGTCGAAGGCTTGATCGCCGCGAAATCAGCTTGATATGAAACGGGTTGTCATTACGGGGCAAGGAACGATCAATGCCTTGGGCAACAATGTCGCGCAAACAATTGATGCGATGGCGAATGGTAAATGCGGCATTGGTGAATTGGAATTTCCAAATGCGGATCGTCTGTCGATTAAAATTGGCGGGCAGATCAAAAACTTTGATGCCAGCGAACGGTTCAGCCGCCAACAGCTTAATTTCTATGACCCATTTACACAATTCGCGTTGATCGCCGCAGAACAAGCCATTTCACAATCTGGATTGGTTTTTGATGGCGAATTGGCCGAATTTTCGGGTGTGATTTTGGGCACAGCTGGCGGTGGTCTGCAAACACAGGATGAAAATTATCGTTCCGTTTATGAGGATGGCAAAAACCGTGTGCATCCATTTGTCGTGCCCCGTTTGATGAATAATTCCGCCGTTTCACATGTATCTATGACCCATGGATTAAAGGGGCCGTGTTTTACGGTTTCGACAGCCTGTGCATCATCAAACCATGCCATGGGGCAGGCGTTTCAAATGGTACAATCGGGCGCTGCCAAGGCGATGATAACTGGTGGTAGCGAAAGCATGTTATGCTTTGGTGGGATCAAGGCATGGGAAGGGCTTCGCGTGATGTCCAACACAGGTTGCCGCCCGTTCTGCGCCAGCCGCGATGGCATGGTGCAGGGCGAGGGCGCTGCCGTTTTTGTGTTCGAAGAATATGAACATGCCCGTGTGCGCGGTGCAGAAATTTTGGCAGAAGTTGCAGGTTTCGCCATGAGCTCGGACGCCAGCGATATCGTCATGCCAAGCGTGGGCGGCGCACGGCGCGCAATCCAAGGCGCATTGAACAGTGCTGGGTTAAACCCAACTGATGTTGGTTACATCAATGCTCATGGCACGGGTACGGCGGCGAATGACAAAACCGAATGTGCCGCGATCAAGGATGCCTTGGGCGACCACGCATATAACGTGATGGTGTCATCGACGAAATCCATGCATGGGCATTTGATCGGTGGCACGGGGGCGGTTGAAATGCTGGCCTGTATTGCCGCGATCAAGGATGGCGTTATCGCACCCACGATTAATCTGCGCGACAGTGATCCAGAATGTGATTTGGATTTTGTGCCCAACGAAGCACGGCAAACATCCGTTGATGTCGCCATTAGCAACGCATTCGCATTTGGTGGTTTAAACGCGGTAATAGCGCTGCGCAAAATATAAAGCCCGCACAAATTGCGCGGGCTTACACATCAGAATTTCGATGATTTATTTGGGTGCGATTGCATCCCACGCTGCGGTAATGCCTGACAATGACACAGCCAATGGAATTGGTTTGTCGGGTGCGCCAACAGATGTGATTGTCATCACCGCATTCGCACCTTTTTTCAATGCATTCATTTCGCTGTTTGGCAGGCCAAAGCGTGAAATACAGCCTGATTTTTCACACCAGCTAAATTCATAGCTACGAACTTTGCCAGAATCGATGCGCATTTTTGCTCCTGATGGCAACAACGTGCCAAGCGGTGTAATGAATGTAACACCTGCAACGGCTTGGCTGCCTTTTGGTAATGCAACAACGTTGAATTCCGCAACGCTATTGCCGTCGCTGTCGTTAAGCAGTTGATAAAGGCTACACGCGTCGGTTTCATCACCTTTAATGCAGCGCACTTGCCAATCGCCATGGGTTTCGCGCACGAATTCTTGGCCAACTTGTGGTTCACCGTCCGTTGGTGCTTCGTCACTTGCAACTGGAAACGTTTCGTCTTGTGCTGGCGCTGCTTCTGCTTCAGCACCCGCTTCTGGAGAGCTTTCTGCCGGTGTTGCAGGTGCCTCTGTTGCAGGTGTCTCTGCGGCAGGTGTTTCTGTTGTGGGCGTTTCGGCATCGTTCGATTGCGCCATGGCAATGGACGAAACGGTCATGCCCAGTGCCAATGTGATTGAACATACAGTCAGTTTCATTTGTAATTCTCGCTGCTCGTTTTAATTTCGCTGGTTTTTAGCGTTATTTGCGCTGCTTGTCAGGTAAAATTTCCATCAGGTACAATTGATGACGAAACGGGCAATTTTATGCTGAATTTATCCCCAAAAGAAAAAAGATGCGCCCAATGACGCACCTTTTCTAGCTTTTAAAGCTTTCTCCCCTGTCGGACTGGCCGAACATTGCCCCACACATACGCTCATAAATCGATTTCGTCAACAAATCTTACGGTAAACCGCCCGAAAATATACGTTTTTTGTGATTGAAACCTAGCGTTGGGCGATCAAGATGCCTATGTTCACGTTACGAACACAAGGGGATGAATATGTCGCAATCTGATCGCATTTTTATTGGTGGCGGTGGCGCTGAATATGGCGAACCGCAAAACCTGATTTTGAAATACGCTAATCGTCATGGGATGATCGCGGGTGCGACGGGTACGGGTAAAACCGTGACCTTGCAAATTCTGGCAGAAAGCTTTTCCAGCCAAGGCGTGCCGGTGTTTCTATCCGATGTTAAGGGTGATTTGTCTGGTCTGGCCAAGGCAGGATCGCCAGAGGCAAAATTGCATAAACCGTTCATGGAACGCGCCGCGACGATCAAATTCGACGATTACGATTACAACGATTTCCCCGTGACATTTTGGGATATGTTTGGCGAACAGGGGCATCCTGTGCGCACAACTGTTTCGGAAATGGGTCCGTTGTTGTTGTCACGCCTGATGGAATTGAGCGAAGCGCAAGAGGGTGTGATGAACATCGCGTTTCGTGTGGCGGATGAACAGGACATGTTGTTGCTGGATCTAAAAGATTTGCAATCTATGTTAGTATGGCTGGGCGAAAATTCAGGGGAAATTGCGCTGCGATACGGTTCGGTTTCCACTGCATCCATTGGTGCCATTCAACGCCGCCTGTTGGTTTTGGAAAACCAAGGCGCGACACAGTTTTTTGGCGAACCTGCGTTAAACCTAGAGGATTTGATGCAAACTACACCGGGTGGTCAGGGGCGCATTAATATTCTGGCGGCGGATAAATTGATGCAATCGCCACGGCTCTATGCGACATTCTTGCTCTGGATGCTGTCCGAATTGTTCGAAACTCTGCCAGAGGTTGGCGATCCAGATAAACCCAAATTGGTGTTCTTCTTTGACGAGGCACATTTGTTGTTTGACGATGCGCCAAAGGCGTTGTTGAACAAGGTGGAACAGGTTGCGCGATTGATCCGATCCAAAGGTGTCGGTGTTTATTTTGTGTCGCAAAACCCAGCCGATATTCCAGAGGATATTTTGGGGCAGCTTGGTAACCGTGTGCAACACGCGCTGCGAGCGTTCACGCCCAAGGATCAAAAGGCATTGCGTATGGCGGCTGATACATTCCGCACCAACCCCGATTTTGATACCGCCGATGCGATTAAAGAGGTGGGCGTTGGCGAAGCACTGGTTTCAACCCTTGAAAAAAAGGGGATGCCATCGGTGGTGCAACGCACATTGATCCGCCCTCCAAGTTCGCAACTTGGCCCGATTAGCGATGCAGAACGCGCCGCCGTAATCGCGCAATCACCAGTTGCGGGACTGTACGAGGCCGCATTGGATCGTGAATCTGCGTTTGAAATCCTATCCAAACGTTCCGCAGAGGCCGCAGAGGCTGCCGCCAAAGCAGAGGCCGAAGAAGAACGCTTGGAAGCCAAAGAAAAAGAGCTGAAGCTCGCACGTAAATTCGACGGTTACACGACCAAGAAATCCACGCGATCCACCCGTTCATCACGATCCGACAGTTTGGGAACAACATTGGCAAAAACCATGATCAAACAGTTGGGCACGCAATCTGGGCAAAAAATGATCCGTGGTATTTTGGGTGGGTTGTTCAAAGGTAAATAACAAAGCGAATGGGTTATCCAGTGATTGCCCATTCATCATTAACCCGTTGAACTTGTTGCCAATCTTTCATCTTTGATCGAAACCACGTCCGCTGGCGTTTGGCATATTGGCGGGTTTGGGTTTTGGCCAAATCTATTGCGGTAACCAATTCCATGTCGCCATTGATATGCGCGATCAACTCTTTAGCTCCAATCGCTTGGCATGATGGCAACGCTTCATCCCAACCATTATTCATCACCGCACGGCATTCATCCAATGCACCCATATCCACCATCATATCGAACCGTTGATCAATACGCGCATTTAACCAATCCTTGTTGCTGACAAGATTAAGCGCAACAGTTTGGTCAAGGGGCAACAACGGGGGTGGTGTTTCATCCTGCCATTGTGCCAAACCTTTGCCCGTTGCACGCAACACTTCCCAGGCGCGTTGGGTGCGCGCGGGGTTTAATGTGTCTATTTTTGAATGCGTTGCGGGGTCTAGTTTACGTAATTCGCGGGCAAAAACATCCAATCCCTTGTCCGCGCCCAATGCGTTTGCCTCTGCGCGAATTTCTGCGGGGATGTCGGGAATATTGGTCAAACCCATGGTCAGCGCCATAAAATATAGCCCCGTGCCGCCCAAAATTATCGGACGCAGCCCATTTGATTTCACCGCATCAATCTGTGCGCTAACTTCGCGCAGCCAATGCCCCACGGAATAGTCTTGTGCCAAACCGACATGGCCATACATAAAATGGGGGCAGGCGTCCAATTCATCACCCATCGGGCGCGCGGTCAGGATTTGCCAATCCGAATACACTTGCAACGCATCGGCATTAATGATGCATCCGCGAAACTTCTGCGCAATTTCAATGCCAAGCGCGGATTTTCCGCTGGCTGTTGGACCCGCGATCAACACGGGTAAATCGTTTTGCAATACACGCGATAACATTATTAGTTTCCTTGGCAAGCGGGCAAGAAGGTGCCGAAGATCACTGTCTATTCAATTTCCATCACATTTGCCATTGCAAGAAACAGCAATTTCAGACATTTTGCGCAAAGATAAGATAGGAGACGCAGATGTCGAATGAAACGGGCGATTCATCGCCAAAATTTAAACGCGTTCTGCTTAAAATCTCCGGAGAGGCCTTGATGGGCGACCAAGCATTTGGTCTGCACCCACCCACCGTTGAACGTATCGCCAAAGAATTAAAATCCGTCCATGACGAGGGAATCGAGCTTTGCGTTGTGATTGGTGGCGGCAATATTTTCCGTGGTCTGTCAGGTTCCGCACAGGGCATGGAGCGCACCACCGCCGATTATATGGGTATGTTGGCCACGGTAATGAATGCGCTGGCCATGCAGGGCGCATTGGAAGCGTTGGGTGTTCATACTCGCGTAATATCCGCCATCCCAATGGATCAGGTTTGTGAACCATACATCCGCCGCCGCGCCGTGCGCCATTTGGAAAAGAAACGGATCTGTATTTTCGCCGCTGGTACGGGCAATCCGTACTTTACCACCGACACCGCTGCCACATTGCGTGCGACCGAAATGTCTTGCGAAGGTATTTTCAAGGGCACACAGGTGGATGGCATTTACGACAAAGACCCAAAAACCAACCCTGATGCTGTGCGTTACGATCGCGTCACTTACGACGAAGTGTTGCAAAAGAACCTAAAGGTGATGGATGCGTCCGCAATTGCATTGGCGCGTGACAATAATCTGCCTATTGTGGTGTTCTCGTTAGAGCAAAAGGGTGGTATGACTGGCATTCTGCGCGGCGAGGGCACATATACCGTCGTAGAAAACGGTTAGAATATCGAACAAGGAATTTGAAGATGGCTGATATTGAAATTGACACCGCCGATTTGGAACGCCGCATGGATGGCGCGATGGCTTCGTTGAAGCATGAATTTGCAAGCTTGCGAACAGGGCGCGCATCGGCATCGATCTTGGATCCAGTGTTGGTTGATGCCTATGGTTCAAATATGCCGCTCAATCAATGTGGCACGGTCAATGTTCCAGAACCGCGCATGATTACGGTCACTGTTTGGGATAAGGGCTTGGTTGGTGCGGTCGAAAAAGCAATCCGCAATTCAGGCATCGGTATTAATCCCGTGGTTGACGGCATGGTTTTGCGCCTGCCAATTCCAGAATTAAACGAAGAACGCCGCGCCGAACTGGCCAAAGTTGCCGGTCAATACGGCGAAAACGCCAAGGTCGCAGTGCGTAATGTGCGCAAAGATGGCATGGACCAAGTTAAAAAGGGTAAGTCTGAAGGTATGAGCGAGGATGACCAAAAATTCTGGTCTGATGAAATTCAAACGCTGACAGATGCAGCGATCAAAAAGGTTGATGAAGCAATCGAACATAAACAACAGGAAATTATGCAGGTTTAGAACCCTGTGAATTTGTAACACGTAGACATGTCCGAAGTATCCGAAAACTTGCATTTGGCCATCATCATGGATGGCAACGGTCGTTGGGCGGCTTCACGGGGATTCGAACGATTGAAGGGACATAAGCGTGGTGTTGAACGTGTTCGTGAAGTTGTCGAAGCCTGCCCAGATTTGGGCGTAAGCCACCTAACACTTTTTGCTTTTTCTACCGAAAATTGGAAACGTTCAGAAAAAGAAGTGAACGGTTTGATGGCGCTTTTTCGCCGCTATATCCGATCAGAGGCCGCACGATTATTTGACGAAGGCGTGCGCGTGCGTTTTATCGGGCGGCGCGGCGAACTTGATAGCCGACTACAAGATTTGATGACAGGGCTAGAGGCGCAAACCGCCGAAAATACCCGCCTGCATATGACCGTTGCGATAAATTACGGTGGGCGCGACGAAATCGTGCGTGCATCACAAAAGGTTGCCGGAATGGTTGCCGCGGGACAGATTGAACCGCATGACATCACCGAAGATTTGATTTCAGAACAAATGGATACCGCCGAAATTTGTGATCCAGATTTGGTGTTACGCACGTCTGGCGAATTTCGCACATCGAATTTTCTGCCTTGGCAATCGGTTTATGCCGAATATGTTTTTGAAGAATCTTCATGGCCTGATTTCTCGGTTGAACTATTGGCGCAAACTTTGGATGAATTTCGCAACCGCGACCGCCGTTTTGGCGCAGTTGGCACCAAATGAGCAATCCTGCACAATTTTCTGATCTTGGAACACGCCTTGCATCCGCCGTGGTGATGACCGTGATTGGTGCATTTGCGATTGTCCAAGGCGGGATGTGGTTTCAGGCGCTGGCAGTTTTGATCGGTGGATTGATGGCATGGGAAACGTTACGGATGCACGGCGCATCTGCGATGTATGTCATTGTGGGGGCAATTGTTTTCGCATTCGCGCTTGGTCTGAATGTAATTGCGCCCAGTTTTGTTTTTGCGATTGCTGCGTTGGTGTTGGTGGCACTGTTGTCTCTTGGGGTTTCAAAATCGCGGCTAACGACGGGTGTTGCGCTGGTTCTTATTCTTATCGCATGTTCGGCACTGGTTCAGCTGCGCCAAACATCGATGATAAATCTGTTGTTTTTGGCGGGCTGTGTGATCGCATCGGATATCGGTGGGTATTTTGCAGGGCGCATCATCGGCGGGCCGAAATTTTGGCCAGCAGTCAGCCCCAAAAAAACATGGTCAGGAACGATTGGCGGCTGGGTGTTGGCGGCAATCGTTGGGGTGGCGTTTGTCAGTTTCGCTGGTTTTGGCATACAAACCGTTTTTTACGGCGTTGTGCTTGCCATGGCAGCACAGGCGGGTGATTTGGCTGAATCTTGGATGAAGCGGCGCGCGGAAATTAAAGATAGTTCAAACCTGATCCCTGGTCATGGTGGATTGCTAGATCGCTTTGACGGGTTTATGGGGGCTGCGGTTTTGACGGGTCTGGTTTTGCTTGCCACAGGTAATTGGGGATAACCCATGCGGAGCATTTCGATTTTTGGTGCCACGGGTTCCATCGGGCAAACGACGCTTGATGTGATTGCCCAACAATCCGATGATTTTCAAATTCAGGTTTTGACGGGAAATGGCAATGTTGAATTGCTGGCGGAACAAACGCGGCGGTTTCAACCCAATACAGTTGTTATTGCAGATGAAACCAAACACGCGCAATTGGAAAAATTGCTGTCGGGTATGGATATTGTAATCCAGTCGGGCAGGGATGCGATACTGGATGCGGCGCGTGTTGATGTTGATTGGGTAATGTCGGCCGTCGTCGGGTTTGCAGGTTTTGAAATAAGCCTGATCGCAGCACAGCATTGCAAAACGCTTGCACTTGCCAACAAAGAAAGCCTCGTTTGTGGCGGCCCTTTGTTACGTGCCGCTTGCGCAAAATACGAAACGAACTTGTTGCCAGTGGACAGTGAACATTCTGCGATCTTGCAATGTTTAAATGGCGAAGAATTAGAAACTGTTGAACGTGTGATCATCACCGCATCGGGTGGGCCATTTCGGGAATTCACGCTTGATCAAATGCGCGATGTGAATGCATCACAGGCGGCAGCGCACCCGAATTGGTCGATGGGACAACGCATTTCAATCGACAGTGCATCCATGTTTAACAAAGCGATGGAAGTCATTGAAGCAAAAGAACTATTTGACCTTTCTAATGATCAGATAGAGGTGTTGATTCACCCGCAATCCATCATCCATTCAATCGTGGGGTTTAACGATGGCAATATGGTTGCACAGATGGGCCCCGCAAATATGGCGGGTGCGATTGGTTATGCGCTCAACTGGCCAAATCGTGCGCCATTGGATCAACAGCGATTAACGGCCAAGGAATTGGTTTCATTGGAATTTAACGAATTGGATGATACACGGTTCCCTGCGGTGGCACTTGCGCGCCGTGCGATTGACATGGGCGGTTTATCGGGTGCGGTGTTTAATGCCGCAAAAGAACAGGCATTGGACTTATTTTTGGCACAAAGAATTGGTTTTCTGGATATGGCTGCGCTTGTTGAACGGGCGTTGGATCATTACATGTTGTCAGAATGGTCACAGGATATGACGCTTGCGAATATTCAGTTTGCCGATGAAAAGACGCGCGAATTTGTGCAAAACAGCATAACAAAGGATGTTGCCTAATGTTTGAAATGATTGAATCTATTCCTGTATTTGGCAACGGTTTGTTGGTTGTTGTTGCGATGGTGATCGTGCTTGGTACGGTTGTGTCGATCCATGAATATGGTCATTACATCGTTGGGCGTTGGTGTGGCATTGACGCGGATGTGTTTTCCATCGGTTTTGGTAAGGTGATCTATTCACGTTACGATAAACGCGGCACCAAATGGCAGGTGGCGGCGATTCCGTTGGGCGGTTATGTGAAATTTCGCGGTGATTTGGATGCGGCCAGCACGCAAGGCAAGGAAAATCTTGCCAATTTACCACCAGAAGAGGCCGCCCGCAGTTTCCCAACTGCACCACTTTATAAACGTGCGCTGACGGTTATGGCGGGGCCAGTTTTCAACTTTATCCTGTCGATTGTGATTTTCACGGGGCTTGGGCTTTATTCTGGACAGGCCGTCGATGATATGACCTTGGGCAAGGTGATCGCGCCCAAAGGTACGCAATACGAAATCCGCGAGGGTGATAAAATTCTTGCCGTCGATGGTGTTGAAATGAACAGCTTCCTTGAAATGGCCGAATGGGCGGCCACAGCAGAAGCAAACAAAAACACGATTTACACGGTTGAACGCGGCAATGATCGCATTGATGTAACGGGGCCGTTTCCCGCACCTGCATACGCCGCAGCGATCATGCCTGTATCAGCCGCATCAAGTGCGGATATGCGTGCGGGTGATTTCATCGTTTCGCTTGATAATAAAGAGGTGAATTCATTTCGCCAATTGGTCGAGGTGGTGAAAACAGTGGGCGTGGGCGAAATTCCGATCACGGTTTTGCGTGATGGTGAAAAATTGACCTTTCCAATCCGTCCGCGCGAACAGGTTTATGAAAACGCAGATGGCGAAATCGAAACCCGTATATTATTGGGCATTTCTGGGGGCAATGCATTTGAACCCGCGATTATCCCCGTTGGGTTTGGAACGGCAGTATCCAACGGTGTGTCACGTACATGGGCGGTGATTTCTGGTTCCGTGCGCGGCATTAAATTGATGTTCCAAGGCGCGATCAGCCCGAAAAACCTGCAAGGCCCTGTTGGAATCGCGCATATGTCCAGTGACGTTGCAAAATCTGGTTGGATCAGCCTGATCGCATTGATCGGTATCATCTCCACGGCAATTGGTTTTTTAAACCTGATGCCATTGCCTGTTTTGGATGGCGGTCATTTGGTGCAATTTGCGTATCAAGGTGTGGTTGGAAAGCCGATGAATGAACGGGTAGTGCGATATGCAACCGTGGTGAGCCTATCGTTGTTGTTAACGCTGATGTTGTATTCAACATCCAATGATTTGGTGCGCTGGTTTCAATAGCAAAATCTGGCTTTAACTTTGATCTGAATTGTCGTAGTTTACCATAAAAAAGTATACTGGGGACGACGATGAGCAGTACCAAACGATTGAGCGCCGCTGGGCGTATGGCCGCGCAACTTACGTTTGTTGGCGTATTATCGGCAACAACAGGGCTGGTTTCACAGCCCCACGTGGCACAAGCGC
This sequence comes from Paramylibacter ulvae, assembly GCF_014652655.1. Classification (GTDB taxonomy): domain Bacteria; phylum Pseudomonadota; class Alphaproteobacteria; order Rhodobacterales; family Rhodobacteraceae; genus Amylibacter; species Amylibacter ulvae. The sequence continues at coordinate 352,765 of NZ_BMZF01000001.1, read as the reverse complement.
AATCAATTTCATACCAATCGGTAGAGGTGCGCGGCAACGCACGCATCGCATCCAGCACGATTTTATCAATCGCCGCGGTCGAATTGGGGGTTGTGACATCTCCAGCCAAGATTAACTCTGCTGTGCAGCGGTTGTTCCAAACGGGTTTCTTTGAGGCCGTCGATATCGATGTGCAGGGTTCCAACCTTGTGATCAATGTGCTTGAAAACCCAACCATCAACCGGGTGAGCGTTGAGGGCAATAGACGTCTGAAAGACGAAGTTTTGCTTGGTTTGATTGAATCAACGTCGCGCCAAACATTTTCGCCAACCCGCGCAGAATCCGATACTCAAAAAATCGCCGAGGCTTATGCCGCATCTGGGCGTGTTGCCACGCAAATCACGCCCAAGGTTATCAAGCGTTCGCAAAACCGAGTTGATCTGGTGTTTCAAGTGGTAGAGGGAAGCATTTCCGAAATCGAAAGCGTGAGCTTTGTTGGCAATCGCAACTTTTCTGATCGTCGATTGCGCAGCGTGATTGAATCCAAACGCGCTGGCATTTTCCGCGCGTTATCAAAACGCGATACATTTGTGGCTGACCGTATCGAATTTGATAAACAAAAACTCTCTGAATTTTATCTCAATAACGGTTATATCGATTTTGAAGTTCTGGCAGCATCCAGCGATTTAACCCGTTCACAAGATAGTTTTGGTGTAACCTTCAATGTCCGTGAAGGCCAACAATACACCTATGGCGATGTTACAATCGTGAGCAACGAGCCTGATGTTGACGCAGCTGAATTTGAAAACCTGCAAAAAATCAAAAACGGGCGGCGTTATGATCCACGTAAACTGAACGATTTGGTGGATAATATTGAAATTCGTGCGAACAGTTTAAATTACCCATTCTTGGTTGCGCGACCAATTATTAGCCGTAACGACGATGCACGCACGCTTGATATTGAAATCAGTTTGGAACGTGGCCAACGCGCATTCATTGAACGCATCGATATTGAAGGTAATGCGATCACATTGGACAAGGTTATTCGGCGCGAATTCAAGGTGGCCGAAGGCGATGCATTTAACCAACGTGCCATTCAACAGGCCGCCGATCGTGTTCGCGCCTTGGACTATTTCGAAGAAGTAAACGTCGAAGCACGCGAAGGTTCTGCGGCAGGGCGCGCGGTCATTGATGTGAACGTCAAAGAAAAAACCACAGGTTCACTTGGGTTTGGTGTTGGCTATAATTCATCCAATGGTCCCGTTGGTAATGTGGAAATCTCGCAGCGCAATTTTTTGGGCCGCGGGCAAAACGTACGTTTTGGTATTTCCACATCGGGCGAGGCAAAGGATTTCCAACTTGCCTTTACCGAACCGCAATTTTTGGATCGCGATTTGGCAGTTGGGTTTGATCTAAGCGGGCGCACCACGTCATCGTCATATCTACCTGTCGATTTTGAAACCATCCAATTTTCCCCGCGCGTGTCATTCCCAACGGGTGAAGATGGGCGTTTTACGATTTATTACAAATTGGCCCGATCTGAAGTGTTACGCCAAGAAACGGATGATTCAACGGATGCAGTGCCGCTCTATGAGGACGCTTCTGCTATTACCTTGGCGGATGTTGCCGATGGCACGGTAATGACCAGCTCGATCGGGTTTGGGTATAAAATTGATAAACGTGATTCAATTATATCCCCCACATCGGGTTATACATTGTCGTTTGATCAAGAATTTGCAGGGCTTGGTGGCGATGTAAGTTTTTCTAAAACATCGGCAAATTTCAAAATGTTCCGCTCATTTTTTAACGATAATGTTGTTGTGACTGCGGAATTGGAAGGCGGATATTTGCACAATATCGATCGTGGTTCACGCATCACCAACCGCTATTTCTTGGGCGGGGATCAGTTGCGCGGGTTCGAAGATTACGGAATTGGCCCACGGGATGCATCCACAGGTGATCCAGTTGGTGGTAACACCTATGCCGTTGCGCGACTAGAGGCCAGTTTCCCAATTGGTTTGCCAGAAGAATACGGAATTTATGGCGGTGTGTTTTATGATGTTGGTTCCGTGTGGGGAATTGACGATACATTTGGCGTTGATCTTAACGGCGAAGATGACAGCGCCATCATTCGTTCGGCGGTTGGCTTTTCCATTTTCTGGGACACCGCGATTGGACCATTGCGTTTCAATTTTGCCAAGCCATTGAAAAAACAAGCGTATGACGAAACAGAAACCTTCCGATTTACGGTTGATACGCGGTTCTAATGGGTGTTGCGCGGCTGATTGCATCTGGGTTTTTGGCGTTTGAAATTGGCATTGCGGGTTTTGTATATCCCGCAATTTCGCAAACCTATCCTGTTTTCAGAGAGCCAACAGTTGCATCAATCGACCAAGAACGCCTGTTTTCTGAATCAAATTTTGGCAAACAGATTTTGCAAGAAATTGAAACGGTATCGCGCGCGCTGAGCCTTGAAAACCGTGAAATAGAAGCAAAATTAACCGCCGAAGAAAAATCACTGGCAGAGTTGCGCAAAACAGAACTGCCCGAGATTTTTAAACAAAAGGCAGCAGAATTTGATCGTCGTGTGAAACAAATTCGCGCTGAACAGGATCAAAAATTTGCCAATATTCGAACAACATTGGACACAGCACGCCAAACATTCAACACCAAAGCCACGCCAATATTGCAACAATTGATGGTGGATTCGGGGATCGTTTTCATCTTGGACAGCAGCGCGATTTTGATGGGACAGCCAAACGGCGATATCACGGATCAGGCAATCGCGCGCATTGACCAAGAACTCGAACAATAGACGACCACTTGCTTGAACACGAACGACAGAGTTGTTAGGCAGGATAAAGAAAATATAAAGGGACAAATTCATGGCCGAAAATCAAACAGATGGCGAATTGTATCACGCAGATATTCAAGACATCAAACGGATGATTCCACATCGCTATCCATTTTTGTTGATTGATGCTGTGCGTGATATGAAACTGGGTGAAAGTGCCGTTGGGATCAAAAACGTGACCATGAATGAACCCCATTTTCAGGGTCATTTTCCCGAACGTCCCGTGATGCCTGGGGTCACGATTGTCGAGGCGATGGCGCAAACTGCTGCGGTTTTGGTGGTGAAAACGCTGGATATGATCGACAATGATATGTTGGTCTATTTTCTGACCATTGATAAATGCAAATTCCGTCATGTGGTATCACCACCCGATCAATTGGAATTGCATGTCAAAGTGGTGCGCGGGCGCGGTAAGCTGTGGAAATTTTATGGCGAAGGCAAGGTTGATGGCAAAGTCGTGGCCGAAGCCGAGTTTCAGGCTATGATGGTCCCCCCAGAAGAGGCTTAACAATTATGGCAATCGACCCCAGCGCGAATATCCACCCCAGCGCTGTCATCGCGGATGGCGCAACCATTGGTGCGAACGTAACCATCGGCCCGTTTTGTGTGATCGGCGCAGAGGTTACATTGGCCAAGGACGTTGAATTGAAATCACATGTCGTCGTCGAAGGCTGGACGGATGTGGGCGAGGGTACGGTGATTTTCCCATTCGCATCGATTGGGCATATCCCACAGGATCTTAAATTCGGCGGTGAACGTACGAAATTGGAAATCGGTGAACGCAATCGCATTCGCGAACATGTTACGATGAACCCTGGCACAATTGGCGGCGGTGGATTGACCAAGGTCGGTAACGACGGGCTATATATGATGTCGGTCCATGTTGGGCATGACTGCATCGTCGGTAACAACGTGATTTTGGCGAATAATGCGTCCCTTGGCGGGCATTGTATTATCGAGGATAATGTTGTGATCGGCGCACTTGCTGGTGTGCATCAATTCTGTCGTGTCGGGCGCGGGGCGATGATTGGCGGCTTGGCCGCTGTGGTCGCGGATGTTATTCCGTTTGGCACAGTCATGGGCGATCGCGCGGATTTGCATGGTTTGAACCTAACGGGTCTTAAGCGTCGTGGTGTAAGCCGCGCTGAAATTGCTGGCCTGCGTGCAGCATTCAAAGAATTATTCGCCCAAGGGGGCAGCTTAAAAGAACGCGCCGCTGTGATGCAGAGCGAAACAGATAACCCTTGGGTCAAAGAGGTTGTTGATTTTATCCTTTCGGAATCCAGCCGATCAATCTCTACCGTTAATTACGGGTGATTTGATGGTGGCCGCGCAACAACACGGGCTTGCAATTATCGCAGGGCGCGGCGATTTACCAAAATTGCTGGCCGAAGAATGCGCGCGTCGCAATGAACCGTATCTGGTGATTGGTTTTGGGAATGCAGCGTTAAAGTGGGCTGTTGATCACCCGTTTGAAACGGCCCAATTTGAAAAGGCCGGTGCGTTATTTGATACCATTCGCAACGCTGGGTGTGATCGTGTTGTTTTCGCGGGTGCCATGTCACGGCCAAGCCTTAACCCGTTGAAATATGATTGGAAATTCACCAAACTCGCGCCACGATTGTTGAAATCACTTGGCGCTGGTGATGATGAAACATTGCGCACGATTGCGTCGGTGTTTCACGAAGAAGGTTTTGAAATTATCGGCGCAGACACCGTTTTGGAGAACCTTGTGGCCAAACTGGGCATTCCAACCAAACGACAGCCAACCGATATTGACCGTGCGGATGCTAAACGCGCGCGTGATGTTGTAAAACAGCTTGGCCTTGTTGATGTTGGGCAGGGCTGTGTTGTCGCCAACGGAATATGTTTGGCGCTGGAAACAATCCAAGGCACGGATGCGATGCTTGAATTTGTATACCAAACCGCCGCCCCATATCGCCATAACGCCGATGCAGGTGTGCTATACAAAGCGCCTAAACCCAACCAAGATCGCCGCATTGATTTCCCCGCGATCGGAACCGACACGATACGCACCGCACATCATGCAGGGCTTAACGGGGTGGTTGTCCCCGATGGTGGTGCGCTGATCATTGATTTGCGCGAAACGGTCAAAATGGCCGATGAGCTAAACCTGTTTTTGTGGATACAGGGCGCAGATGAATAATTCGCTAAACCTGTTCATTATCGCGGGCGAGGCATCTGGCGATAAACTTGGCGGTGCCTTGATGCAAGGATTGAACACGTTATACGATGGTCAAATCCAATATCGCGGCGTTGGCGGCGATCAGATGATCGCCAATGGTTTGCCCAGCTTGTTTGACATGTCTGATTTGTCGGTTATGGGGTTGGTCGAAATCCTGCCAAAAATTCCAAAACTATTGTCGCGCGTTAAAACAACTGCGCGTGCGGCTATCGCACAAAAACCCGACGCGATCATCACAATCGACAGTCCTGATTTTTGTTTCCGCGTTGTCGCAAAGATCAAGGAAACATACCCCGATATTCCCGTTATCCATTACGTCGCACCATCGGTTTGGGCATGGCGTCCAGAACGCGCACAAAAGATGGCGCAATATGTTGATCACGTGCTCGCATTATTACCGTTTGAACCGCCATATATGACAGACGCGGGAATGACCTGTGATTTTGTTGGGCATCCCGCGGCATTCGAACCACCGTTGGATGCCGCGGAACTTGGCGCGATGAAACAACAATTGGGTCTTGATGGCCCCGTTATCACATTATTGCCGGGGTCTCGTGCGGGTGAAATCAAACGCATGATGCCGATATTCCATCAGGTGGCGAATAATATTTTTGCCAAACACTCGGATGCGAATTTTTTGCTACCTGTGGCGCGCCCCGTGGCCAAACAGGTGCAACGCGCGGTGGCAAAATGGGCGTTGCCAGTGAAACTATTGCTGCCCCAACCAGATGCGCAGGCCACGGAAATGCGCAAAAACGCAGCCTATGCAATCAGCGATGTCGCGCTTGCAACATCTGGCACGGTTGCGCTTGAATTAGCTGCGCAAAATTGCCCAATGGTGGTCGCATATCGTGCTAACTGGGCAACTACACGCATGGTTAAAAAATTGGCTCAGATTGATACGGCAAACCTGATTAATATTGTAACGCAAAGCCGTGTCATACCCGAATTTCTGTTCGAAAATTGTACGCCAGATCACATAACACCTGCACTTTTGGCGCTTTTGAATGATAAAACGGCACTAAGCGCACAGGAATCCGCCTTAAAAAACACTATGAAGGCGTTAGGGCGTGACGACCATGACATGAAGCTGGCAGCGGCGCGTTCGGTTCTTAATAAGCTGGGCAAATAAATGGTATTTAAGGGTAATCTCGATATTGATCCGCGTGGAATGATCTATGAATCTTTTCGAATCGAAAACATAACGGTAGAGGAATGCCGCGTGATCTTCCTTGATTGGGCCATGTTTGCTCCATCTGGTGAAATGAAAGATCAACTTGGGCAATTTATTACCGAATATGGCGATCAATATCCCGATCATCCGATGATGACGGTGATCAAAGAGGGTTTGGAAAAATCGCCAACAAAAGGCCGCCGTGGCGGTCGGATGGGGCGGCGCAATCTCTAGCCGCCACACCATCTCTATTTCAACCGCGCCACCAATTGCAGCGCGATTAGATTTAGTTCAACGCCGCCAAAATACGAACCCAGCTGCGAATACCTTTGTGAAATGATCGCAAGTCATATTTTTCGTTAGGCGAATGAATGCTGTCATCGTCTTGCGCAAATCCAATTAACATGGATTCAGTGCCAATAATTTTCTGAAAATGACCTGCGATTGGAATGGAACCACCACAACCAACAAACACGCCTTCATTGTCCCATTCATCGGATAATGCACCGCGTGCCTGTTCAAATGCAGGGTGATCGATCGCCATGCCCGACGCACCTGAATTGCCATGCCCGTGAAATTCAACGCTGCAATCTTCGGGCAGGAAGCTTTCGACATGCGCGCGAAATGCGTCGCGCACCTTTACAGGGTCTTGTTGGCCAACCAGACGAAAGCTCACCTTGGCACTTGCTTCGGCTGGGAGAACGGTTTTGAAACCTTCGCCGGTGTAGCCGCCCCAAATGCCGTTTACCTCGGCTGTTGGGCGTGACCATAACATTTCCAGAACGCTGCGCCCATTTTCGCCAGCGGGTTTGGATAATCCAACATCACCCAAAAAACGTGCCTCGTCAAAATCAAGGTTTTTCCATTGTTCGGCGATCTGTGCGGGCAATTCTGGTACGCCGTCATAAAACCCTTCCAAGGTCACACGCCCATTGTCATCATGCAACGCGCCAAGTGCCTGGGTTAACACGCGAATTGGGTTGATTGATGGGCCGCCATACATGCCTGAATGCAAATCTTTGCTTGGGCCCTTGATGGTGATTTGTTCACCAACCAAACCACGCAACATGGTCACGATGGATGGTGTGTTGGGTTCCACCATGCCCGTGTCACAAATCAACGCCACATCGGATTTCAACTCGGCCGCGTTTTCCTTCATGAATGGCACCAATGATGGTGAACCGCTTTCTTCTTCGCCCTCGAAAAAGATCGATACATTTGTTGGCAAAGATCCTGTTACTTCCTTCCAAGCGCGACAGGCTTCGACAAATGTCATCAACTGGCCTTTGTCATCCGATGATCCGCGCCCACGTATGACTTTGCCGTTTGGGGTATCTTCAACGCGCGCATCAAAGGGTGGGTTTTCCCACAGCTCCAACGGATCAACGGGTTGCACATCATAATGGCCATAGAACATCACATGCGTTCCATCGGTTGCATCATTATGTGCAATCACCATCGGATGCCTAGGTGTTTCGCGTTTGCTTGCGTCAAACCCAATGGATTTCAAATCATCCACCAACCAATCTGCGGCGCGATTACATTCAGCGGCATAGGCTGGATCGGTCGAAATGCTTTCAATTTTAAGCAATTCGATTAAGCGGGCGAGGGCGTTGTCTTGATCGGCATCAACATGCGCAAGAACTTTGTCCAAAGACATTTTTTTGGCCTTTCTGGATAAAACCGTTAAACTGGATTATGGGCATAACACACCCTGTGGATCAAAATGAAAAGACCAAAATGAAAATAGTTTCAATGATATCGGCGCTGTTGATCACAATTGCGAATGTTAGCTATGCCAATGATATTGCATTGCAATTCCCGCTTGATTGCAGTTTGGGTCAGGATTGTTTTGTGCAACAATTCATGGATCATGATGATACGGACAACGCACGTGATTTTACCTGTGGCCATGCCACATATGATGGGCACAAGGGTACGGATTTTCGGATCAAGGATTTGGCCGCAATGAAACGCGGTGTGCCCGTCTTGGCTGTGGCCGATGGTCAGATCGTAGCACTTCGCGATGATATGGCGGATCAACTATGGACAACACCTGAACAAAAGGCCGCGATCAAGGGGCGCGAATGCGGCAATGGATTGGTGATTCAACACGCCAACGGTTATCAATCGCAATATTGCCATATGCGATTGAACAGTGTGACCGTGGAAAACAAAGATATGGTCAAGGCGGGCGATGTCTTGGGCATGGTGGGCGCATCGGGCAATACGCAATTTCCACATCTGCACATAACCATGCGCAAAGCACGCCGCGTGATTGATCCATTTTCCATCGTCGACGATGATAGCTGTGCATTTGACCGCAACAATACTATTTGGGATGGTGCGTTTCTGGATGCCTATGATCCACAAATCACCCAGATATTTTCCATGGGCTTTGCGCCCAGCGCCATCAAGATTGATGATATCCAACAGGCGCGATTTGCAGAATTTTCACCACAATCAGAAACGCCCGCATTGGTCGCATTCGCAAGCGCAATCAACATGCGGGCAGGGGATGTGTTTCACATCGCATTTCGTGGCCCGAATGGCGTGATTGCCAATACCAAAACAGATCCACTTGATCGTGCCAAATCGCGATACTTACGCTTTGCTGGGAAAAAGAAACCCGATGGCGGCTGGCCATCGGGGGATTATATTGCCGAATTTTCAATCCTGCGCGATGGTGACGTTATTGAAACCGAAACCATCACCGCGAAAATTCCGTAACCTATTCGCGATAAATCCAGCCACCACCAAAAATGCGTGTTCCATCGGCATCGTAAAATACACATGCTTGGCCAGGTGCGACACCTTCTTCGGCGGCAATCAATTCAACGGTTGCGGTGGTCGGCCCCGTTGGGCGAATGATTGCATCACGCGGCGCACGCGTTGATCGCACACGTACCGCGACCGTGCGTTCGGTGACGGCATCAAAGGGTTCATCACCCAACCAATTAACCTCGCGGATTGGGAATGTCGTGGTCGCGAGTGCCGATTTTGGCCCGACAATCACATGGCGTTTATCGGCGTCGAGTTTTACCACATATAATGGTTCACGCCCACCAATCCCCAAACCACGGCGCTGACCCACGGTGTAGTTGATAATGCCCTTGTGTTCGCCCAAAACAGATCCATCCAGATGCACGATTTCACCAGGGCTGGCGGCCTCTGGGCGCAGCTTTTCGATAACGGCGGCATATGATCCGTTTGGTACGAAACAAATATCTTGGCTGTCAGGTTTATCCGCCACGGGCAGGCCGAATTTTTTCGCTAATTCACGCGTTTCGGCCTTGGATTTTAAATGCCCCAGCGGAAAGCGTAGATAATCCAATTGATCCTGCGTTGTGGAAAATAGGAAATAGCTTTGATCGCGATCGCCATCGGCGGCCTTGTGCAATTCCGCTTTTTGATCACCCATAAAGCGTTGGATATAATGTCCCGTTGCCATGCAATCGGCATCCAAATCCTTGGCCGTTTCCAACAGGTCGCGAAATTTTACGCGCTCGTTACAGCGGATACAGGGCACAGGCGTTGCACCAGCCAAATAGCTGTCTGCAAATTCATCAATTACCGCGTCTTTGAATTTATTTTCGTAATCCAAAACGTAATGCGGGAAATCCATTTCCTCGGCCACGCGGCGCGCATCGTGAATATCGCGCCCCGCACAACAGGCACCTTTTTTGGCCAATGCTGCACCGTGATCGTATAATTGTAAGGTGACACCAACCACGTCATAGCCTTCTGATTTTAGCTGCGCTGCCACAACCGAACTATCCACGCCACCCGACATAGCGACGAGCACACGTGTATCTGCTGGGTCTTTGGCAAAGCCCATGGAATTTAGTTTTTGTGGTGTATCTAGCGCCATCACGGCCTCCTAATACGCAGCAATATAATAAAACCTTAGACACTAACAAGGTTCAGTTTCACGCCTGCTTAACCTTGCACTGCAAAAAAGACCATGCGGTAACAAGGAAGTGTCTATGTATGTGAAAAAAGAAACTGGCCCGATAGAGGTGTCATTGCCCGATGGCAGTAAACTTAATCGTTCCGATCTTCCAGCAAAAGATATAAAACGCTGGGTCGCGCGATTGAAATTGGTGATCGTTCAAGCAGTTGTTCATGGCCTGATTACGGAAGATGAAGCCTGCGATATATACGGATTATCAGACGAAGAGCTGGAATCATGGATATTATTGTCAGAAAAGGATGGTTCGGTCGCGTTACGGGCGACTGCATTGAAGGAATATCGCCAATAACGGGTTGTATGTTCACAATATTGTTAATAATCTTTAAGTTGAGTAACCAATGATTAACCATTTTTTCGGATGTTGTGTGAAATTGGGTAACTAGGACTTGGAGAAATACGAATGCGCATACTTTTGGTAGAAGACGATCCCGCTACATCGAAAAGCATCGAATTGATGTTAACCCACGCGAATTTTAACATTTATGCGACCGATATGGGGGAAGAGGGCATCGATCTGGCCAAGCTGTATGATTACGATATCATTTTACTTGATATTAATCTGCCCGATATGAACGGTCACGAAGTTTTGCGCCAATTGCGGGTTGCCAAGGTGAATACGCCCATTTTGATCCTGTCTGGCAACGATGCTGCCGACGACAAGGTAAAAGGTTTTGGTTCAGGGGCCGATGATTATCTCACCAAACCAATCCACCGCGAAGAATTGGTTGCACGTATCCACGCAATTGTGCGCCGATCAAAAGGTCACGCGCAATCCAAAATTGAAACCGGTGATCTGACGGTAAATTTGGATGCGAAAACTGTTGATGTGCATGGTGAACCGGTACATTTGACGGGCAAAGAATATCAAATGTTGGAATTGCTGTCGCTGCGCAAGGGAACAACATTAACCAAAGAGATGTTTTTGAACCACCTGTATGGCGGCATGGACGAACCCGAATTGAAAATTATCGATGTTTTCATTTGTAAGCTGCGTAAAAAATTATCAGAGGCCACAAATGGTGCAAATTACATCGAAACGGTCTGGGGGCGAGGGTATGTATTGCGCGATCCGCGTGAAACCCAAGTGGATGCACCGATGATTGCCAGCGCATAATTCCGCGCTAATTTCACTGGACGCATGGTCTGAATCAACGTAATTTCTGCGCATAATTTCCTGCGTAGAAAGCGATGTAATGACAACCGAAATTCCCGTTGAAAATCTTACGCGTGACCAGGCAATTGCTGAGCTGGAACAGCTTTCCGAAAAATTAAAACGTGCCAACCAAGATTACCACCGTGATGATGCGCCAACGATCAGCGATGGGGAATATGATCACCTTAAACAGCGCAATTTGGCGATTGAAATCCAATTTCCCGATCTGAAACGGGAGGATAGCCCAACGGAAAAGGTTGGCGCGCCAATCTCTGAAAAATTCACAAAAATCGAACATTCAATACGCATGTTGTCATTGGGAAATGCGTTTTCTGATGATGATGTCGCTGAGTTCGATGAACGTATCCGTAAATATTTGGGAATGACTGGGGGGGAGTCTCTGTATTACACGGCAGAGCCAAAAATTGATGGTCTGTCTTTATCGTTGCGTTATGAACGCGGGAATCTGGTTCATGCAGCAACGCGTGGCGACGGTGCAATCGGCGAAAATGTGACCGCGAATGCACAGGTTATCAATGACATTCCAAAACAAATACAAAATGCACCTGAAATTGTCGAAATTCGCGGCGAGGTATATATGAGCCATAGCGATTTTATGGCCTTGAATAAGGTACAGGAAAAAGCCAACGCAAAAACCTTTGCGAATCCGCGCAATGCTGCGGCGGGTTCGTTGCGCCAATTGAATTCAAACATTACCGCCGCCCGCCCGTTGCGGTTTTTCGCATATGCTTGGGGCGAACTGTCCGCGCCGCTTGGCACAACGCAATCACAATCGGTGGCGCGCATGCGTGAATTTGGATTTCAAACAAATGACTTGATGAAATGCTGTGACAGCCCCGCTGAAATGATCGCACATTACAATCGTATCGAAGAACTACGCCCTGATCTTGGTTACGATATTGATGGGGTGGTTTACAAAGTTGACGACCTAGCGTTGCAATCACGCCTTGGGTTTCGTTCAACCAATCCACGTTGGGCTATTGCACATAAATTCCCTGCTGAAATTGCCCATACTCATCTGGAGGCTATCGAAATTCAGGTTGGGCGCACTGGCGCATTGTCACCTGTCGCGCGATTAACCCCTGTCACCGTTGGCGGTGTCGTTGTTTCAAACGCAACCTTGCACAATCCTGACTACATCGCGGGCAAAGATTCCAAAGGAAACGCAATTCGCGATGGTCGTGATATTCGCGTTGGCGATTGGGTCGAAGTTTATCGCGCGGGAGACGTGATCCCAAAAATTCGCGACGTGGATTTATCAAAACGCCCCACAGATAGTGTTCCATATGTTTTCCCGACACATTGCCCAGAATGTCAAAGCCCCGCCATTCGCGAGGAGGGCGACAGCACGATCCGTTGCACCGGTGGATTGATTTGCCCCGCGCAAGCGGTTGAGGGTTTGAAACATTTCGTTTCACGCGGTGCATTTGATATCGAAGGTCTAGGAAACAAACAAATCGAAGCATTTTACAACGATGAAACGCTTCCGATCCGAACATTTGCGGATATTTTTACGCTAGAAGCGCGCGATAATGCCCAATTCGGTAAGCTTAAAAACCGCGAGGGCTGGGGGGCAAAATCCAGCGAAAATCTGTTTGCTGCGATCAATGAAAAACGCGTTGTAGCGCTGAATAAATTGATCTTTGCACTTGGAATTCGCCATGTTGGTGACAGCAGCGCGAGCCTGCTTGCTAAGCAATATGGGTCTTGGGGGGCGTTAACACAGGCGATTGACACGATCCAAGATTATCAAGGCGATGCATGGGATAATCTGTTATCGATTGATGGGGTGGGCGATGTTATGGCACGCGCAATCGTTGATCAATTTCATTCCCCAGACCAGCGCAAAATCATCAATGATTTGGTTGCTGAACTGGATATCCAAGATGCCGTCGTACAAGACAATTCCAACAGCCCTGTCGCTGGTAAAACGGTTGTTTTTACCGGCAGTTTGGAATTAATGACCCGTGCCGAGGCAAAGGCACGCGCAGAAAGTTTGGGTGCAAAGGTTTCCGGTTCCGTGTCGAAAAACACCGATATCGTCATCGCAGGCCCGGGTGCAGGATCCAAGGCAAAAAAAGCGCAAGAATTGGGGGTGCAGATTATGGATGAGGAAAGCTGGCTTGCCCTAATAAACGCAACCTGATCATATTACACGATGAACACGCGCCCCGAAATTCTGTTTCCATTTTTCACTGCAATGACAGGTTTGAACGGTGTGGGGCCAAAAACCGCGCAAAATTTGGAAAAGATGGGGATTGAGCGCCCCAAGGATCTGATTTTCACGTTACCCCAGTCGATAGTGAACCGTGAGCCGCGTGAAACAATCCAAGGTGGCGTATTCCCATCCATCGTAACGGTGGAGGTATTGATCGGGGAGCACAAACCAAACTCGGTAAAGGGGCGGCCATATCGTGTGACGGTACAGGATGCTAAAACCAGTTTTCAATTGGTGTTTTTCCACGCTCGCGCCGATTGGTTGCGTGAACAATTGCCAACAGGACAGCGGCGGATTGTTTCGGGCAAGGTTGAAATGTTCGATTCAATCGCGAATATGGTTCATCCCGATTATATCGTGCCCGTTGCTGGGGTGAATGAGATCCCACAACACGAACCGATTTACCCATTAACGGCGGGTGTTACACAAAAAACCATGCAAAAATCGGTTGCGAGCGCGCTTGAACGTGTAACGCATTTGCCCGAATGGATTTTGCCATCATTGGCGCAAAAACATAATTGGCCAAGCTGGGCAGATGCGGTTCGTATTGCCCATGCGCCTAAAACGGGTGCGGATTTTTCACCCATGGGACCTGCGCGTGCGCGGCTAGCCTATGATGAATTATACGCACATCAGGTAACCCTGGCTCTGGCACGTCAAAAACTGCGCCGCGCAAAGGGAAAGGTCACAAAATCCACTGGAGTGTTGCAGGATAAAATATTGAAATCACTTGCATTTACGCCAACAAACGCGCAGCGGCGCGCGGTGTCTGAGATATTGGGCGATATGGGCGAACCCTATCGAATGAACCGATTGTTGCAAGGCGATGTTGGTTCGGGAAAAACGCTGGTTGCGTTTTTGGCGATGGCGGGGGTTGTGGAATCTGGTGCACAGGCGGTGATGATGGCACCAACAGAAATACTCGCGCGGCAACATTTAGAGAGCTTGCAACCATTGGCCGAACAATCGGGCATTGTTATGGAAATTTTAACTGGGCGGGACAAGGGCAAGGAGCGCAGCGCAAAACTCGCAGCGCTTGCAGCAGGTAAAATTCAAATTTTACTGGGGACACATGCGGTGTTTCAAAAAGATGTGGAGTTTGGTGCGCTGCGTCTTGCTATCATAGATGAACAGCATCGATTTGGCGTGCGTCAGCGTATGGATTTGGGTGCAAAAGGTGCGGCCGTTGATATTCTGGTCATGACAGCAACGCCCATACCGCGATCGTTGGCATTGGCAAATTTTGGCGACATGGACGTGTCCATCTTGGATGAAAAACCAGCTGGGCGTAAACCTGTTGAAACGGTTTTGGTCAATAATTCACGCCTTGATCAAATAGTTGATCGATTGAAACAAGCGACCGCTGATGGCAAACAAGCATATTGGGTGTGCCCCTTGGTTGGCGAGAGTGAAGTAACGGATTGGACCGCCGCCGAGGAACGATATAGATCGCTGCGTGTGGCGCTTGGCGATGAAAATGTGGGGTTGGTTCATGGGCAGATGCCCGCGGCACAAAAAGATGCAGCAATGGCAGATTTCGTTGCAGGGAAAACCAAGGTGCTGGTCGCCACCACGGTGATCGAAGTTGGCGTGAATATCCC
This sequence comes from Paramylibacter ulvae, assembly GCF_014652655.1. Taxonomy (GTDB): domain Bacteria; phylum Pseudomonadota; class Alphaproteobacteria; order Rhodobacterales; family Rhodobacteraceae; genus Amylibacter; species Amylibacter ulvae. The sequence continues at coordinate 337,586 of NZ_BMZF01000001.1, read as the reverse complement.
CAATGCGTCAATCATGGTGATCGAACAAGCTGAAAAATTTGGGCTGGCACAATTGCACCAATTGCGGGGCAGGGTTGGGCGTGGATCAGAAAAATCAAGCTGCTTGTTACTTTATGCTGGACCACTTGGGGCCAATGCGAAAAAGCGGCTTGAAACCATGCGACAAACCGAAGACGGGTTTGAAATTGCGGAAATGGATTTAAAATTACGCGGCGCTGGGGATGTATTGGGGGTACAGCAATCAGGGCTTCCGAAGTTTAAGATCGCGGACATCGAGTTACAATCGGATCTGATGAAAATCGCGTTTGACGATGCTAGATTGTTAATGACGACAGACCCAACATTGGAAACCGAGCGTGGACAGGCGGTAAGGGTGCTTCTGTATTTGATGGAACGTGAAAAGGCTATTCGTTTAATATCAATAGGTTAGCATTGAGGTGATTTATAAAATGTCACTTTGTTCTCTTTTGTTCTCTTTTTATTCTTTACAAGAGGTAAATATTCTGGAACAAAGAGTAAACAAAACTTAGAAACGGCAGGAATATCACATGTTAAAGTCTATCTATGCAGTTATGACACGCAATCCCGACAGCGCTACCGAAGATTACATCGGTTTCGCGGCACTTTTTGTTATCGTTGTTGTTGGATTGAACCTGCCAGCAGTTTTGTAAATCAGTTTCCGCCTGCGGTCTGTCCCAACCTCTTTTACCTCGGAGGTGAGATCATCTGATCTTGGCATTGGCCGACATTACTTGCCGCGCTTGGTTTACCCAAGCGCGGTTTTTTTATGCGTTTTGGGATTGGGTCGTTGCATCGTCGAACGCAACAAGCGTTGTATCAAACGCAAGCATGATCGATGCGTGGCGATTGCGGTAATCTTTGGCGGATTCCAATACAATCAATTCATCAAATGGGGCATCTGGGACAGGGCCGTCTTTGGTGAGCATTGCAAACAGTTGGTCGCGCCCTGTTTCAATTTCACCGCGTGTGCGACCAATGATATTGCTGCCGACAACCGATGCCGATGCTTGCCCTAATGCGCATGCTTTGACGTCTTGGGAAAATTCGGTCACAACGCCGTCTTTGACATTAAGCGCCACTTGGATGTTTGATCCACAAAGCGGAGATCGTTTTTTCGCGCTCCCCATCGGGGTTTCCAACGGCGTGGTGTGCGGAATCGAAGCCGCGAGCGCAAGAATGCGTTTTGAATAAAGCTTGATAAGATCAGTTGTATCAGACATGTGAATTTGCTTTGCAGTTGGGGTCACTAAACCCTAACTAGAGGGTGAAAACGAAATTGAAAAGCACGAGGGCGGTTATGGCGGCGGAATTTGACATTGAAACACTTAAATTTGATGACGCAGGGCTGATACCTGCCATCGCACAGCAACACGACACGGGTGAAGTGTTGATGATGGCATGGATGAACCGTGATGCATTAAAGGCGACTTTGGAAACAAAACAAGTAACCTATTGGTCGCGGTCACGCCAAGAGTTATGGCGCAAGGGGGCAACGTCTGGTCATACGCAAGTTTTGAAATCATTGCGTATCGATTGTGATCGCGATTGTATTTTGATGTTGATTGATCAAGTGGGAGCAGCGTGCCACACCATGCGCCGTCATTGTTTTTATACCGATGTCACCAACGGGCAAGAGGTTGAACTGATTTCACCGATGGAATCGTAAGGCGGATTTGTTGGTGAACGGTGTGATTGGATATTTGAACAAAATGGAGATTACGCGTTCGTTTCAAACATCTCCCGTATCATTGTCTGGGTGACGCCGTTTTTGCGATAGGTTTGAATGGCCATCGCATCATATCGTTTCGCCAACCGCTTGCCATTTTCGTCGCGGATCAAGCGATGGTGGCGATAGGTTGGCGTATTCAAACCCAGTAATTCTTGCAGCAAGATATGGATTTTTGTCGCTTCGAACAGATCGTTGCCGCGGGTTACATGTGTGATGTTTTGCGCATGGTCATCAAGCACGACGGCCAGATGATAGCTTGTTGCAATGTCTTTACGCGCCAACACGATGTCACCGATTTTAGTTAAGAGCTCATTGGCGTCAAACTGGATAGCTTTGATTTCGTTGTTTGTGCTGTGCTCAAGTTCATTGAACGTGAATTGGGTTTTGTTCAGTGTTTCAATGGCGCGCGCCATGTTCAGTCGAAGTGCAACATTTTTAGAGGTTTCGTGGCGGTGTTTGTTGCGACAGGTACCAGGATAAACAATACCATCGGGGCCAATCAACGGTTCGCCATCCTCTTGCGGGGCGGAGGCGATGGCGATGTCTTTGCGTGTGCAATCACAGGCATACAGCAAACCACGATCCCAAAGCGTTTGAATTGCGTTTTGATAGGCATTGGTGCGTTCTGATTGGCGCATTACGGGCGTTTCCCACGTGATGCCAAGCCATGCGAGATCGTCATATATTGCTGACTCGAATTCGGGTTTACAGCGTGGCTGGTCGATATCCTCAATGCGCAAGACGAATTCGCCGCCAGCGCGCCACGCCGCATCATATGCGGTGAGTGCGGAAAATGCGTGGCCAAGATGCAAGAGCCCCGTTGGTGATGGGGCAAATCGTTCGCGAATAATCATGGCGCGAGCCTAGAGCGCGGTGATTATGACTGCAACCATGCTGTCCAATCGGTCTTGGCGCGATCTGTATATTCCTTGTATCTGGTTGCGCGATTGCGCCGCCCGCCTTTGACATTGTCAACGGGTGGAAACAAACCAAAATTTACGTTCATTGGTTGGAATGTTTTGGCATCCGCACCGCCCGTGATGTGCGTAATCAACGCGCCCATCGCAGTGGTGTTTTGCGGAGATTGCATCGGTTTACCCATCGCCTCTGCCACAGCCAAACGCCCAGCGAGCAATCCCATCGCCGCACTTTCAACGTAACCTTCAACACCTGTAATTTGCCCCGCAAAACGAATATTCGGACGTGATTTCAGGCGCATCTGATCATCGAGCAATGTGGGCGAATTAATGAATGTGTTGCGATGAATGCCGCCAAGGCGTGCGAATTTGGCGTTTTCCAGCCCAGGTATCATCGATAAAACGCGCGCCTGTTCGGCGTATTTCATTTTGGTTTGAAAGCCGACGATATTAAACAGCGTGCCAAGCGCATTATCGCGGCGCAATTGCACAACGGCATACGCCTTGACATCGGGTTGGTGTGGGTTGGTCAGGCCAACAGGTTTCATCGGGCCAAAGCGAAGCGTTTCGCGCCCACGTTCCGCCATCACTTCGATCGGGAGGCAGCCGTCAAAATACGGCGTGTCTTTTTCCCAATCTTTAAATTCGGTCTTTTCTGATGCAAGCAGGGCATCAATAAACGCCTCATAGGTTTCTTTGTCCATCGGGCAATTCAGATACGCGGTGCGCTCTTCTTCGGTATCGCCCTTGTCATAGCGCGATTGCATCCATGCCTTGGACATATCAATGCTGTCAGCGTAAACAATCGGCGCGATTGCATCGAAAAATGCCAGTGAAGCCTGATCCGTTTGATCCAAAATTGACGCGGCAAGCGATTGAGAAGTCAACGGGCCAGTTGCGATGATGGTTTGCCCCCATTCATCGCTTGGAATCTGGGTGATTTCATCGCGTTCGATCGTCACGAGCGGATGGTTGGTTAAACGTTTTGTCACGGCGGCAGAAAACGCATCACGATCAACTGCCAGCGCGGAACCCGCGGGCAAGGCATGTGCATCGCCCATTTCCATGATCAAGCTGTTGGCCGCACGCATTTCCCAATGAAGCAACCCAACCGCGTTGGATTCATCATCATCCGAGCGAAACGAATTGGAACACACCATTTCCGCAAGGTCTGTGGTTTGATGGGCAAAGGTTTCCACTTTGCCCCGCATTTCGTGAATGATTACAGGAATGCCAGCGTTAACGATTTGCCACGCGGCCTCTGATCCGGCCATCCCGCCGCCGATGATATGAATAGGTTTTGTCATAGGCGCGGTTTATGCCAGTGCCACGCAAAAGAAAAGGGGCCGCGACGCGACCCCTTTGAATATTTATAAACTTTGTTCAGCGATCAAATCGCGCCAAGAATATCGGTAAATGCCGCGATAGGTGCGAATTTTTCATTGCTTGGGCCAAAGTTGTATTTTACGCCAACGAATGTTGATGTGGAGCTGTCGCCCTCTGCTGAAAGACGTGTTACGCCTGCTTCCAATGTCAAACCTGTGTTTGCAATGTCATAACCCAGATCGATACCGTAAACTTCTACGTCGCCGTCCAAAGATGCAAATTTTGCAGTCGCGTTCAGACCAAAGTTGAATGTGTAGCCAGCTTCCAGCCCCAAAACTACCAAGTCTTCGTCGAACGCACTTGCCGCACCAAGTTGGAATTTGGCGTTGTATTTGTTGTTATCAAAGCCAGTGATGATGCCGTATTCGGTAACGTCGTCGCCCACGAATTCATCAAGATCAGTGTTTGCGAAATACAAACCAGTTTGGAATTCTTCGCTGATTGCAAAACCCAATGCCAACTGTGTGCGGCCAATTGTTTCAGATACACCACCAGCAGACAAACGAGTCGCTTTGTGTGACAGTTCGCCCAAATATGATTCATGACGCAAGCCAGCGGCAAGATCCAAAACGGTTACATTGATGCCAGCATCGTCAAGCGCGCCACCCATACCGTCTTTTTTGATACCGATAGATGCGAAAGAAAGCTCAGCAGCCTGAGTGAATGATGTTGTTGCCAAAGCGATTGAAGCAACTGAGAGGAAAGTTGTTTTGTTCATTTTTTCTAGTCCAATTGATTATGATTGGCTCAGTGCCATCACGTAAACTGAGTCGCAATGAAAAATAAACATGCGCGATGTGCACACAGTTTCGGGTGCATATTTACAACAATTTATAGGCGAAATGCGAGCAGTGAACTCGCATTTCGCAAGATGTTTTAAGATTTATCGACAGAAAAACCGCCAGCACCTTTTGCGTATAAGATCAAAAATCCACCAGCTAATGCGATGTTTTTCAACATGCCGTTCATATCGGCAACGCCGTGATACAATGCGCCCGTGACGACACAAAATGCGGCGAGTGCAATGGCGATCAGGCGCGTTTGAAATCCGACAAAGATGGCGATCCCACCCAGCAATTCAAACAGCATCACCGGCCATGCCAAAAATCCCATACCAGGCATTTGTGTTTCAATGTAGCCACCAAAACCAGCGGCACCCAAGGTTGTGATTTTTCCAAAACCTGCAAAGGCGAATAAAAGCCCGAGTAGGATGCGGCCAGCGGGATGTGCGTATTTATCAAATGGAGTGGTCATGTGTATTTCCTTTGGTTTGTTTTGCGCTTGCTATCGCAATTACCGAAACAAACCAAAGGATTATGAATACACAAACTGTTCACAAATAGGCAACAATCGCCGGGGTTATTCCCCCGCCGTTTGATCTGGTTCTGTTGGTGTTTCGGCAACATCGCCATCAATCACGTCTTCTTCGCCAGTTTCTGCGATATAGGCAACGGAAACAACTTTTTCCCCGGCTTTGGTGTTAAACACTGTGACACCAGATGATGAACGTCCTTGGCGAGAAATGCCTGAAACAGGACAGCGGATTGATTGACCCGTGGATGTGGCAAGCATGATCTGATCCTCGTCTTCCACGGTGAATGCCGCTACGATTTTATCATCACGACGCGACAGGTTGGCCGCCGCAACACCCATGCCGCCACGACCAGACACGCGATATTCATGTGCAGATGATCGTTTGCCAAATCCACCAGCGGTGATGGTCAAAATCCAATCTTCCATCGCGGCCAATTCGTCGTAGCGTTCTGTTGAAAGTTCACCAGCATCGCCCGAAACCTCACCGCCATCTTCGCCCGTCAACGCACGGCGTTGTTTGAAATAGGCGTTGCGTTCATCCGCGGTTGCATCAACGTGGCGTATTACGGCCATGGATACGACATTGTCGCCATCAGCCAATCGAATACCACGAACACCAGATGAATCGCGTCCCTTAAACACGCGTACATCGGTGATGGGGAAACGAATTGCCTTGCCCAATGCGGTGGTCAGTAGGAAATCATCAGATTCCGTCGCGATGCGCACATTCACGATTGAAACGCCCTCGGACAGTTTCATCGCGATTTTGCCGTTTGCTTTCACATTGGTGAAATCAGACAGCGCATTGCGGCGCACACCACCATCGGATGTGGCAAACACGATGTGCATGTTACCCCATTCATCCTCTGGCACATCAATGGGCATCAATGCGGCAATGGAAACACCTTGTTGGATTGGCAACAGGTTCACGATCGCCTTGCCCTTGGCATTACGCCCCGCAAGCGGCAAGCGCCATGTTTTCAACGTGTAAACCATGCCGTCGGTGGTAAAGAACAACAGGGCAGTGTGGGTATTGGCCACAAACATGTTAGACACAAAATCATCATCCTTGGTCGACATGCCTTGAATGCCCTTGCCACCGCGTGCTTGCGCACGGAAATCGGTCAAGTTTGTGCGTTTGATATAGCCACCATTGGTGATGGTCACGACCATGTCCTCTTTCTCGATCAGATCCTCGTCGTCCATGTCACCAGACCAGTCAACGATTTCTGTGCGCCGTGGAACCGCAAATTTTTCCTTAACTTCGCGAAGCTCGTCAGAAATGATCGCCATGATCCGTTCGCGCGAACGCAAGATATCTAGATAATCTGTGATCTTGCCCGACAGTTCTTGCAATTCATCCGTGACTTCTTGCACACCAATCGCCGTTAGACGTTGCAAACGCAGTTCAAGGATTGCACGCGCTTGAACTTCCGACAGGTTATATGTGCCATCATCATTCATGGTATGGCTTGGGTCATCAATCAGCTTGATATATTGCGCGATGTCTTGGGCAGGCCAGCGGCGTGTCATCAATTTTTCGCGCGCTTCGGCTGGATCGTTCGAGCTTCGAATTGTTTGAACGATTTCATCGACATTGGTAACGGCCACAGCCAAACCGCAAAGGATGTGGCTGCGCTCGCGTGCTTTGCGCAATTCAAATGCGGTGCGGCGCGCCACGACTTCTTCGCGGAAACTGATGAAATAATCCAGGAATTTAAACAGCGTCAACTGTTCAGGGCGCCCACCATTAAGCGCCAGCATGTTACAGCCAAACGACGTTTGCAGCGGGGTAAAGCGGAACAGTTGGTTCAACACCACCTCTGCCGTTGCATCGCGTTTCAGCTCAACAACTACACGCACGCCAACACGATCGGATTCGTCTTGGACATGGGCGATACCTTCGATTTTTTTATCACGGGATAATTCCGCGATTTTTTCGATCATTGTCGCCTTGTTCACCTGATATGGGATTTCATCAACGATAATCGCGTAACGATCCTTGCGGATTTCTTCCACACGGGTTTTGGCGCGGATGATCACGCTGCCGCGTCCCTCGGTATAGGCTTTGGCCGCACCAGAACGCCCCAAAATGATACCACCCGTTGGAAAATCAGGAGCAGGGACGAATTGCATCAAGCGTGAACTGTCCATGTCTGGATCTTCGATCAACGCAAGTGTCGCATCAATTACCTCGCCAAGGTTATGTGGCGGAATGTTCGTTGCCATGCCCACCGCGATACCACCAGCGCCGTTGACCAGCATATTTGGGTAACGCGCAGGCAGAACCGTGGGTTCACGTTCCTTACCGTCATAGTTATCTTGGAAATTAACCGTGTCTTTGTCGATATCTTCCAACAGAAATTCGGTTGGTTTATCAAGACGCGCCTCTGTGTAACGCATCGCCGCCGCGTTATCGCCATCCATCGAGCCAAAGTTACCCTGACCATCGATAAGGGGCAGGGACATAGAGAAATCCTGAGCCATACGCACAAGCGCGTCGTAAATCGCGCTGTCACCGTGTGGATGAAAGCTACCCATCACGTCACCGACGGATTTCGCCGCCTTACGATAGGATTTATTGTGGGTATAACCGTTTTTATGCATCGCATACAAAATACGGCGGTGAACAGGTTTTAAACCATCGCGCAAATCGGGAATTGCGCGGCTGACAATCACGCTCATCGCGTAATCCAGGTAGGAAGTTTTCATTTCCTCTTCGATGGAAATATTTGGCCCATCAAAGACTGGTTTTTCAGGGGTGTCGTCCTGTGGAATATCTGTTTCGTCGCTCACGGATTATCGCCTGTTTTGCTTTTCTATATGTTGTGTGAATTTGTATCAGACATTCCCATTAACCGCAATGATTTGTGGTTTTAATTCTGTTACGTTTCGCGAAATTCACATCACGCGAATGAAGTATCTGGTCAAGGCATTAGTCGATTGATATTAAACACAAAAACGCCACGATATATCCGTGGCGTTTAGATTTGTTTTTTGGATATATTTTAGGATGCGCGTGTGGAAACGAAATCCATCCAAAGTGAGGCAAAATTTTCCTCGTTAACGCCCAACCCACTACAAAGCTGACCCAGGAAATGTTTTTCCTTTTCATCCAATTCACCATCCGCCGCAACGACGTTTAAAACGGCGGTAACGGTCAGGTTGCGATCGGCTGCGCGCAAACCATTTGCAATGGATTTAAAATCGGCCTCTGTCATTTTGTTGGGGGTGTTGGCGATCACTGCACGCACGTTTTCCATGGAGATGGGATCATCTGCCATTTTATTGGCGATTTCGTGGATTTGTTTCACCTCTGCTTCGTCAATGCGCCCATCCGCTTTGGCCGCAGCGGCCATCGCAAATACGATTTTTTCTGCAACAGGGGTCACATCACCAAGCGCACCACGACGTGCACGCGCCAACTTCATACTTTGAATTTTTTTCCAAATGGCGAACAGAACGAAACCGCCAATTACCCATAATACCCAAAAACCGCTGAAGTAGTCTTTGATCGACATTTTGGGTTTGTACGCAAGCGTACCATCAATAACACCGTCTTCTTGAAACTTTGCAAATTGTTCCGCGTCAAAGCTGTTGTAGCTATCTGTATCACAACGGTTTTTCGCAAATACATGTTGGTCTTTGCTGCGCCAAAAATTGGCAAAACCCAAGATGGATTTTTGTTGCACAACAGCACAAAGAGATAATTCATCTGTAGTGCCTAGTTTTGCAGAATCGATGTCCTGAACATGTTCCATCGAATAATCGGTGTGTATGGATGCGCCGCGTCGTGCCTCTGCAAATGTTGTGGATAATGAAAATAGTGCCGCACTCGTAATCAATGCGGTGAATAATTTGTTTAAAATCATAAATTCCCCCTGAATTAATTTTTGAAACCCTCACATGCACTGGATTAACAATCAATAAAAAAGGCTCCTGAAAAGGAGCCTTTGATTAATTCGTGTTTTATCGGGTCTAGAACGGAATTTCATCATCCATATCGTTGTTTGATGATGCAGGGGCGCTGTAACCGCCGCCTGAACCGCCAGACATTGGGTCTTGCTGGCCATAGCCGCCACCGCCACCTTGGCCGCCGCCACCATCGCCCGAACGTCCGTCCAGCATGGTTAAAGTGCCGTTGAATCCTTGCAAAACCACCTCTGTTGAATAGCGGTCATTGCCTGATTGGTCTTGCCATTTACGGGTCTGCAATTGGCCTTCTACGAATACTTTGCTGCCTTTGCGCAGGTATTGTTCGCACACGCGCACCAAACCTTCGCTGAATACCGACACGGTGTGCCATTCGGTTTTTTCACGACGCTCGCCTGTGCTTTTGTCACGCCAATTTTCCGATGTCGCGATACGCAAATTGCATACTTTGTTCCCATTTTGGAATGTGCGCACCTCTGGGTCGGCGCCCAAATTGCCGATAAGCATTACTTTGTTCAATGATCCAGCCATAATTTCATCCCTCGTGCGAATCCAAATACGTTATTAACCATAGCGTTTAGCCAACAATGAACCAATGATCAAAACGTAAAAATTCCACTAATGCAGACAGGCATTTCATCAAATACTAGTATTGGGTGCGTTTTAGCCGTATATGTTTTGCAATTGCGAGGCTGAAAAAAGATTCTTTTATGATTTTGCGAAACTTAGTTGCGACTGTTGTATCCGTGTCTATCTTGCCCATATCTGGGTCGGCTACTGGTCTGTCGGAAAAGCATAAGTTATTGATTGATAAGCGTTTATCGAAACAGTACAACAATTCAGCCCGTCTTTTGCCCAATTCCACCAAGATCAATTATGAAACGATCCCAAGCTATCGCGGCAAATATCGCGGCATGTATAAACCGATGGCAGAGGCGGCGGCGCGCAAGCATGGTATTCCCGTTGATCTGTTTAATCGGCTTGTTCAACAAGAAAGCAATTGGAACCCCCGTGCCAAATCACATGCTGGCGCGGTTGGTTTGGCGCAATTGATGCCGTTTACGGCCAAAACATTGGGTGTAAACCCGCGCGATCCCAAAGAAAACCTAGACGGCGGGGCGCGTTATTTAAAACAGCAGTATCGCAAATTTGGATCGTGGCGTTTGGCATTGGCTGCGTATAACGCGGGGCCAGGTGCCGTGGAAAAATATTCAGGCATCCCGCCATATCGTGAAACACGTAATTACGTTAAAAAAATTATGGGTCACTAAGTTTACATTTAATCGTTTAATTACAACTGACTGTCGGCAGTAGTTCATCTTTTACTCGTGCCGAGTTTGTATGAAATTGCTAAGTATTAACAATTTTTAATGTTCTACTTGTGTTCCGCGTGTTTCATTGCCATCTTATACGTGTTGATTTACAGGTCGCACAGGTATCAAAGGCAGGCAAATGGCAGAGCTAAAAAACATCGAAATTCGCGGTGCGCGGGAACATAACCTCAAAAACTTTGATGTGGATATTCCACGCGACAAATTGGTGGTGATTACGGGGCTGTCTGGGTCTGGGAAATCGTCACTTGCATTCGATACAATCTATGCCGAGGGTCAGCGTCGATATGTTGAATCCCTGTCCGCATATGCGCGCCAATTCCTTGATATGATGCAAAAACCCGATGTTGATCATATCGCGGGGCTGTCACCGGCGATTTCGATTGAGCAAAAAACAACGTCGAAAAATCCTCGTTCCACCGTTGGCACCGTGACCGAGATTTACGATTATCTGCGCCTTTTATTTGCCCGCGTTGGCACGCCGTATTCGCCAACAACTGGTTTACCGATCGAGGCACAGCAAGTGTCCGAAATGGTGGATCGCGTGATGGGCATGGAAGAGGGCATGCGTGCCTATTTGCTCGCGCCGATTGTGCGTGATCGCAAGGGCGAATATCGCAAGGAATTTCAAGAGCTTAAGAAGCAAGGCTTTCAGCGGGTTAAGGTGGACGGTGAATTTTACGAGCTGGACGATGCGCCAACGCTCGATAAAAAATTCCGCCATAATATTGATGTTGTGGTTGATCGGATCGTTATCAAGGGGGGCTTGGAAACGCGTTTGGCCGACAGTTTGCGCACCGCTCTTGATCTGGCCGAAGGGATCGCGATTTTAGAGACAGCGCCAAGTGACGGCGAACCCGAACGCATCACGTTTTCCGAAAATTTTTCCTGTCCGGTCAGCGGTTTCACAATCGCGGAAATCGAACCACGGTTGTTTTCATTTAACGCACCCTTTGGTGCGTGTCCTGAATGTGACGGGCTTGGTGTTGAGTTGTTCTTTGACGAGCGTTTGGTTGTGCCAGATCCATCCATATCGTTATACGATGGGGCATTGGCGCCGTGGGCCAAGGGAAAATCCCCATATTTTCGTCAAACGATAGAGGCAATCGCCGATCATTATGGATTTTACAAAGACGCGGCATGGCGTGATCTGCCACCACATGTGCAAAAAATCATGCTCTATGGTTCGGGCAAGGATGAAATCAAATTCCGTTATGACGAGGGCGGCCGTGTATACGAGGTAACCCGCGCGTTTGAAGGCGTAATCCCCAACATGGAACGTCGTTACCGCGAAACCGATAGCAATTGGATTCGCGAAGAATTTGAACGATACCAAAACAACCGCCACTGTGGCGCCTGTGATGGCTATCGGTTGCGAGAAGAAGCCCGCGCAGTAAAAATCGCCGATATTCACGTAGGGCAGGTTGTTCAGTTTTCGATCAAAGAAGCATTGAAATGGGTCGAAGATGCACCAGCAACCCTGACCAATCAGAAAAATGAAATTGCCAAGGCAATTTTAAAAGAAATCCGCGAACGGCTTGGGTTTTTGGTGAATGTGGGTTTGGATTATCTGACATTGTCACGTAATTCTGGCACGCTTTCAGGTGGCGAAAGCCAGCGTATTCGGCTGGCGAGCCAGATTGGGTCTGGGCTTACAGGTGTATTATATGTGTTGGATGAGCCATCCATCGGCCTGCACCAACGCGATAATGATCGCCTGTTGGAAACGCTCAAAAATTTGCGCGATCAGGGCAATACCGTGATTGTGGTGGAACATGACGAAGAGGCGATCCGCACCGCCGATTATGTTTTGGATATTGGCCCAGGTGCGGGCGTGCATGGCGGTGAGATCATCGCCAAGGGTACGCCAGCCCAGATTATCAAAAGCAAAAAATCAATAACGGGGCAGTATTTAACAGGCGCGCGTGAAATCGCGATCCCTGTTGATCGGCGCAAGGGGAATGGCAAAGAAATCACTGTCACCAACGCCACGGGCAATAATCTAAAAGGGATTGATGCCAGCTTTCCCCTTGGAACGTTCACCTGTGTTACGGGGGTGTCTGGCGGTGGGAAATCGACACTGACCATTGAAACGTTGTTCAAAACCGCATCCATGCGATTAAACGGCGCTAAACAAACGCCGGCACATTGCGATGAAATTCGCGGGCTTACCTATCTGGACAAGGTGATTGATATTGATCAACGCGCGATTGGGCGCACACCACGATCAAACCCTGCCACATATACGGGTGCGTTCACGCCCATTCGTGAATGGTTTGCTGGATTGCCAGAGGCAAAAACCCGTGGCTACAAACCTGGTCGGTTTAGCTTTAACGTCAAAGGTGGGCGTTGCGAGGCGTGCCAAGGCGATGGTGTGATCAAGATTGAGATGCACTTTTTGCCAGACGTTTATGTTGAATGCGAAACCTGTCGTGGCAAACGATATAACCGCGAAACGCTAGAGGTGTTGTTCAAGGGCAAAAGCATCGCAGATGTGCTTGATATGACCGTGGAAGACGCCGAACAGTTTTTCCAAGCCGTGCCAAGTATTCGCGATAAAATGACGGCGCTGATGCGTGTTGGACTTGGCTATATCAAGGTCGGACAACAAGCGACGACATTGTCGGGCGGCGAAGCACAACGCGTGAAATTGTCCAAAGAATTGTCGAAACGATCCACGGGGCGCACGTTATATATTCTTGATGAACCAACAACGGGGCTACATTTCGAAGATGTGCGCAAACTGTTAGAGGTGCTGCATGAATTGGTCGATCAGGGCAACACGGTAATTGTGATCGAACATAATCTGGATGTGATTAAAACCGCCGATCATATCATCGACATTGGCCCCGAGGGCGGCGATGGTGGTGGCACAATCGTTGCCACCGGCACACCCGAAGATGTGGCGTCGGTCAAGGGCAGTTATACAGGTTATTATCTGGATCAAATGTTGAACACGGCAATCAAACGCAAAGCATAAGAGTTTTGCGCGTTTTTAATGACCTAGCGTGTTTTTTCTGCTATAAGTTGATTAATATCAACAGGAGAAACATGCATGCTGATCAGCCAAATTTTAACGTCCAAAGCCAAAGACGGTGTTCTAACAATTGACAAAGGTCAATCAGTGCGCGATGCGATATCCGATTTGTCCGCGCACCGTATCGGTGCACTGGTTGTCAGTAGCGATGGGCACACCGCCGATGGGATCATTTCTGAGCGCGACATTATCCGCGAGGTCGGAAAACGCGGTATTGATTGTTTTTCTCTGAATGTTGCGGATATTATGACTGCTGACATCAAACATTGTTCCCTAAAAGATACCGCAGAGCATGCGTTAAAAATGATGACCGAAGGACGGTTTCGCCATCTGCCCGTGATCGAAGACGACAAGTTGATTGGTTTGATTTCCATAGGTGACGTGGTCAAAGCGCGCCTGAACGAAGTTGAATCCGAAAATTCCGCTATGATCAATATGATCACAGGGCACTAAATCAACTTGACGTTCGCGTCAGCATAGGGTCAACCTGCGCCCAACAAAAATATGGGGGGAATTGCCATGCGTATTGGTCTGTATCCAGGGACATTTGATCCAATTACGGTTGGTCACATTGATATTATTAAACGCGCATGTACGCTGGTTGATCGTTTGGTAATCGGTGTTGCGATCAATCGCGACAAGGGGCCGTTGTTTTCCTTGGAAGAGCGCGTTGAAATGATCGAACGCAACATGAGCAAGATCGACAAGGGATCCACCGAAATTCTGGTTGTGCCTTTCGAAAATCTGTTGATCGATATGGCCCAAGAGGTGGGCGCGAATGTGATTATTCGCGGTCTGCGTGCGGTTTCAGATTTTGAATATGAATTCCAATTGGTTGGAATGAACCGTGCAATGAATGATGAAATCGAAACCGTATTTTTGATGGCAGAGGCGAAACACCAAGCCGTCGCATCACGCCTTGTCAAAGAAATTGCACGTCTTGGTGGCGATGTTTCGCCGTTTGTCACCAAAGGCGTTCAAAATGCTTTGATCGAAAAATTCGCAAAAAAATAGGGCTTTGGCTTTTCTCTTTGATCTGCCTGTCGTAGGGTGCGCCGAAATTTAGAAAACGGAGGCCATCTTGGCAGACTTTAAAGATCCAGAAAACACAATCGTAATGACCCTTGCTGGCGGCGAAGTTCATATTGAACTGTTGCCAGATGTTGCACCATTGCACAGCGCGCGCATGAAAGAATTGGCACGCGCAGGCAAATACGACAATGTTGCATTCCACCGTGTGATAGACGGCTTCATGGCGCAAACGGGCGACGTCGCAAACGGCAACATGGAAGACAATTTCGACATCGGGCGTGCGGGTACGGGTGGTTCTGAATTGCCAGATTTACCAGCGGAATTTTCAAAATTGCCTCATGATCGTGGGACATTGGGCGCGGCGCGTTCAGCGAACCCGAATTCTGCAAATTCACAGTTTTTCATCAACTTTGGCGACAATCATTTCTTAAATGGTCAATACACCGTTTATGGCCGTGTAACATCTGGCATGGAACATGTTGATGCAATCACACGTGGCGAGCCACCAGCGAGCCCTGATCGCATGGTAACGGTACGCGTTGCGGCGGATATGTAATGCGCAATCTGTTTTTCGCAGTTGTATCATCCGTGTTGATGGGTGTTGGGGCATTTGCCGCAACACCTGAAAACACATTAGTGATCGAACTTGATGGTGCCAGTACAGGTATTATCGAAATCGAACTGTTGCCTGAAATCGCCCCTGAACATGTTGAGCGTATCAAAAAACTGGCGCGCGAAGGATCATATGACGGCGTGGTGTTTCACCGCGTGATTGATGGTTTCATGGCGCAAACGGGCGATGTAACGCACGGAAACCTAGAAGGTTTCATTCCACGTTATGCGGGTTCAGGTGGATCGAACTATGAGGATTTGCCAGCCGAATTTTCCAAAGAACCGTTTTTGCGCGGTGTGGTTGGCATGGCGCGATCATCTGAACCTGACTCTGCTAATTCACAGTTTTTCATTATGTTCGCCGATGGTGAATTTTTGAATGAACAATACACTGTTTTTGGTCGCGTTATCGAAGGCCAAGATGTGGTTGATGGGATCAAAAAAGGGCACGCACAAACGGGTGCGTTGGATGATCCCGATTACATGAAACGTGTTTATGTAAAATCGGATAATTGATTTGAGGGCCCTGACGGGCCTTCACCTTTTGGTGAGACGCACTATTCAGATGCCGTGATTTCGCCTAGCCTTCGTTAACGGAGGCATCATGAAAAAAACCCTATTTGCATTGGTTTGTCTGGCGTTCGCATCTGCGGCGATGGCGGATGTGCGGTTTTGGAAAATGGCGTGGAAAAACACGGATTTTGGCAAAACCATCGTTGATTTTGACACCATCTTGGACGGTGGCCCTGGCAAGGACGGTATTCCAGCGATTACCGACCCGGTGATGGTGGCAAACAGCGATGAACGCGAATTGAGAAACCCAGAACCAGTAATGGTTGTTCATGTCGCAGGGCAGGTGGTTCGTGCCTATCCCGTTCGATATTTGATGTGGCATGAAATCGTGAATGATCGGGTTGGTGATGTGCCAATTGCGGTAACGTTTTGCCCGCTTTGTAATTCGGGTGTGGTGTTTGATCGCCGATTGGATCAGGTCGAATATGAATTGGGCGTATCTGGGTTGTTACGCAATTCTGATATGATCATGTATGATCGCCAAACCGAGAGCTGGTGGCAGCAATTTACGGGTGATGCGATCGTCGGAGAAATGGTTGGCAAGAAGCTGACAAAACTGCCGAGCTATACAGTAAGCTGGGGCGCATATCTGAACGAACATCCAGACGGTTTGGTGATGTCGTCGCCAAAACACAACCGTTCATATGGTTCAAACCCATATGCGGGATATGACACGGGCACGCCGTTTTTGTATCGTGGCGAAAACCCACCGCATGGGATTAACCCGTTGGAGCGCGTTGTTGTGGTGGAGCAGGCAGCATGGCCGCTTCAGCGGGTGCGCAAAGAAGGGCGCATTGTTGAGCGGGGCATTGTAATTGAATGGGATGCTGGCATGGCATCAGCGCTCGACACCAGAGAAATTGCAAAGGGGCGCGATGTTGGATCGGTGCGGGTCACAGATCAATCATCGGGGGGCAATGTCGTGCATGATGTTGGTTTTGCCTTTGCATTTCATGCGTTTCATCCAGATGGAAAATGGATGTTAGGAAACTGAGCAAAATGAGATCGCGATTGCGATCATTATGATAAGCTTGGCCCAAGGGCCAAGCGTGTTTTTGGATATTTAGACAAAATGGAATTTTAGCCTTGGAGTTTGACCAAGGCGTGCTTTTTCTTGCTGGATGAAATTTTTGGTGTTTTGGCGATGTCATCAACGGTGAGCATCAGGCCAATGTCATTCACGGCTTCATCATTCAGACGCGCACCGCCGCCTTGGATAATGCGTTTTGCTTCTTTGCCAGAAGGGGCAAGACCCGCGCGAACCAAAGTTTGTGCAAAGCTAATACCGTCACCGATTTCGTCGCTGTTGAGTTCCAATGTCGGCAGATCATCACCAACACCACCTTTTTCAAAAACTTCGCGTGCGGTGTTTTCTGCGTTTTTCGCGGCGTCTTCGCCGTGACAAAGAGCCGTGACCTCGTTTGCGAGAATGATTTTCGCCGCGTTGATTTCTGCACCATCAAGCGTGCCAAGACGCTCGCATTCCTCAACCGATAATTCAGTGAATAGTTTGAGAAATTTCGCCACATCCGCATCAAGCGTGTTGCGCCAGAATTGCCAAAATTCATACGGGCTGAGCAGTTCCGCATTAAGCCATACCGCGCCATTCGCGGATTTACCCATTTTGGTTCCATCCGCCTTGGTCAATAGTGGTGATGTGAGTCCGAACACTTGGTTTTTGTTGATACGACGGGTAAGGTCGATACCGTTAACGATATTACCCCATTGATCCGAACCACCCATTTGCAATGCGCAATCATAGCGGCGGTTCAATTCCAAGAAATCATAGGCCTGTAGGATCATGTAGTTGAATTCAAGAAAGCTGAGCGATTGATCGCGATCAAGACGTGATTTCACGCTTTCAAAGCTAAGCATGCGATTGACCGAAAAGAATTTGCCAATATCGCGCAGAAATTCGAGGTAATTAAGATTATCGAGCCATTCCGCATTGTTCAGCATCACCGCGTCGGTTTCACCATCACCGTATGACAGGTACTTGGCGAACACTTGTTTCATACCATCAATATTGGCATCAATCGCTGCGTTATCCAAAAGCGGGCGTTCATCGGCGCGAAACGACGGATCGCCCACCTTGGTCGTGCCACCACCCATCAGGGTGATTGGCTTGTGGCCGGTTTTTTGCAACCAGCGCAACATCATGATGTTCAACAGATGCCCCACGTGCAAAGATTTCGCCGTGGCATCATACCCGATATAGGTTGCAAGTGGACCTTCAAGTAGGCGTTCATCGAGCCCCTGTAGGTCTGTGCAGTCCTGCAAGAAGCCCCGTTGCTGCATCACTTGCAGAAACTCTGATTTGGGCTTGTATGTCATCGGTATTGATCCTTTTTAATTCTGTCTTCGCTTCGTATAACGGGTTTATTGCGAAAGGAAAGACAGATGGTGAAATTTACCCCGATTTGGGCGCTTGGGTTGATGTCTGGCACGTCTTTGGACGGGGTTGATGGCGCAATGGTTTTGACGGATGGGCAAGATATCTTGGATTTTGGTGCCTCGTTTTTCCGCCCCTATAGTGAACATGAACATGCGATATTGCGCGATGCGTTGGGATTATGGCCAGATGGTGATGCAACACGCCTGCAATTGGCGAAATCAATCGTGGAAGACGCGCATGCAGATGTAATTGCGCATTTCCCAACAGCGGATGTGGTGGGGTTTCATGGGCAAACGCTTGCGCATGACCCTGCGGGTGGGCGTACGTTTCAAATTGGTGATGGCGCGGCGCTGGCATCCGAAACGGGTAAAAAAGTTGTTTGGGATTTTCGCACGGCCGATATGGCAGCGGGTGGCGAGGGTGCGCCATTGGCACCATTTTTCCACTTTGCACTGGCCAAACAATTGGGTGGAACCCAACCAATTGCATTTTTAAACCTTGGCGGTGTGGGAAATGTCACCTGGATTGATCCAAGCAAAGGTTTGCCAACGGATGCGGGGGCGTTGTTGGCATTTGATACGGGTCCTGCAAATGCGCCGATCAACGATTTGATGGTCTTGCGCACCAATTCAACATTCGACGAGGATGGCGCACATGCATTGGCTGGACATGTTGATACAGGTGTCTTGGAGGTTTTTTTCAAGCATGACTATTTTGAACGCGTCCCGCCCAAATCATTAGATCGAAACGATTTCGCGCAGATTGAAAATTTGGTTTCGAATTTATCATTGGAAGATGGCGCGGCGACCTTAACCGCATTGGCGGCATCAAGTGCCTATGCCGCGCAAATGCATTTTCCAAATGACCCTGCGCGATGGTTGATTTGTGGGGGTGGACGGCGCAATCCCGCCTTGATGAACGGATTGCAGCAACGATTGAAACAGGTAGCACCCTGTGAAGACGTCGGTTTTGATGGCGATATGTTAGAAGCACAAGCGTTTGCGTATTTGGCGGTTCGGGTCATGCGTGGATTGGCAACATCAGCGCCAAGCACAACCGGGTGTAGCGAACCCGTGTGTGGTGGGATTATCAGCAACCCATAAAAAAAGGCGGCCAAGGCCGCCGATTTGTTATCTTGTGTTTTCTGTTAAGCGCCGACGCACATATTCATCAACCGACCCGATCATCGTGTCCATGTGATCTTTTTCAAAGAAGTGGCCAGCGCCATCGATCACTTCATGTGTGATGGTGATGCCTTTTTGTTCGTGCAATTTGCCAACCAAACCTTCGACATCGGTGGGTGCAACCACGCGGTCAGCAGAACCGTTGATGATCAGGCCAGAGCTTGGGCAGGGGGCAAGGAAGCTAAAGTCATATGTGTTTGCAGGTGGAGCCGCGGAAATGAACCCAGAAATTTCAGGGCGGCGCATCAACAATTGCATGCCAATCCATGCGCCAAACGAAAACCCAGCTACCCAACAATGCTTTGCATTTGGGTTTTTGGCTTGCAAGAAATCAAGTGCCGCCGCTGCATCTGATAATTCACCAACGCCTTGGTCATATTCACCTTGTGAACGGCCAACACCGCGAAAGTTAAAACGCAAAACAGTAAAGCCCATGTTATAAAATGCGTAATGCAGATTATAAACGACCTTGTTGTTCATTGTGCCACCAAATTGTGGATGCGGGTGCAACACAATCGCGATGGGCGCGTCTTTGGATTTTTGCGGGTGGTATCGACCTTCTAGGCGGCCTTCTGGACCGGGGAAAATGACTTCTGGCATCTGTAGCGCGTGGCCTCACATAATATTTTCGTTTCGAGCGTCGTTAATCTTGACGGAATCACTCAGAAACTTTAGAACTATTCTAAATTGTAAGGTGCAAGCCCCCACTCGAATAACATCTGATAAGGGTTTGTTCCGTTTTCGTCAATATAATCGGCAGTGAAATCATATGAAACTGAGCACAAAAGGCAGATATGCGATGATCGCGCTGATCGATTTGGCGATTGAGGGCGAAAAAGGCTTGGTCTCGCTCGGCGGGATTAGCGAACGCCAAGATATTTCGCTGGCGTATTTGGAACAGCTTTTCGTAAAATTACGCCGCGCAGAGATTGTTTCATCGGTGCGCGGGCCGGGTGGCGGTTACAAATTGGCGCGTACAGCGGATGCCATTCGGATTTCGGAAGTGTTGCAGGCCGTTGATGAAACGATGGATGCATTGGCCAAAGGGGCAGGTGCATCGGGTGCGTCATCGGGAAGCCGTGCGCAATCGTTGAACAATCGTTTGTGGGAAAGTTTATCCGCGCAGGTTTACGTATTTTTGCATTCGACGCGTTTGTCGGATGTGATTGAAAATCAGATGGCACCATGCCCTGCGGTGCCCGGATTGTTTCAAATGGTGGACGAGGCATGAGGATTTTATGCCTTCGGCGAGGATATTTGAAACATTTGGAAAGCGACGTTTGACATGAACCGCGTCTATCTGGATTGGAATGCCACAACACCGCTGCGCCAAGAAGCGCGTGACGCGATGATCGCAGCGATGGATATCGTTGGTAATCCATCGTCTGTGCACAGCGAGGGTCGCGCAGCAACGGCGATTGTTGAAAAAGCACGCGGGCAAATTCGCACAGCGTTTGGCGCGGAAAACGC
Source organism: Paramylibacter ulvae (assembly GCF_014652655.1). Lineage (GTDB taxonomy): Bacteria > Pseudomonadota > Alphaproteobacteria > Rhodobacterales > Rhodobacteraceae > Amylibacter > Amylibacter ulvae. The sequence goes on along the minus strand of NZ_BMZF01000001.1, from coordinate 316,652 downwards.
CGATTTGGTGTTTACGTCGAGCGCAACCGAGGCCGCGGCATTGGCAATGGTAGGGCGTGAATTTCTGGCAAGTGATGTGGAGCATGATTGTGTTTCTGCATGGGCTGATAGCAGTTTAATCGTGGATACAAATGGCATAGTCGCGGTGGAAAACGCCTCAAAATCAGCGGTTCAGATGGCGAATAGTGAAACGGGTGTTTTGCAAGATTTGCCAAGTGGTGTTGGTGTTGTTGATGCCGTCCAAGCATTTGGCAAAGTTGTGAGCGCGTTTGAATGGTCTGGTGCACAAATGGCGATGCTATCTGCGCATAAGCTTGGCGGGCCAAAGGGTGTTGGGGCGTTGGTCTTGCGCCAAGGCATAGAGCTTAAGGCGCAAATCAAGGGTGGCGGCCAAGAAATGGGGCGCCGTTCGGGCACGGAAAACGTGATTGGAATCGCGGGATTTGGTGCCGCGGCAGAAGCGGGCGCACGTGACTTGGCCAATGGTGCTTGGGAACAGGTTGCACAATTGCGTGACAAACTGGAAGCAATGATTGCGGATGCTGCACCAGATGTGGTTCTGGTAGGGCAAACAGTGAAACGCTTGCCCAATACCAGTTGTTTTGCAGTGCCAAATTGGCGCGGTGAAACGCAAGTGATGCAAATGGATTTGGCGGGATTTGCCATTTCAGCAGGTTCTGCCTGTTCGAGCGGTAAGGTAAAGGCAAGCAAGGTCTTGAAGGCCATGGGCTATGATGACATTACAGCGGCAAGTGCTGTTCGGGTGTCACTGGGCCCAACGACAACAGAACAAGAGGTGACTGATTTCGCGCATGCGTGGATCAAAGCCTATCGTAAATTTGTAGCAAAAGCTGCGTGAGGAAGACAGATATGAGCGAAGTAATCGTAAAAGAAGGCGTTGATGAAGAAACCGTAGAAGCGGTGAAATCAATCGCGGGTAAATATAAATACGGTTTCAATACAGATGTTGAAATGGAATATGCACCCCTTGGCCTGTCCGAAGATATCGTGCGTCTGATTTCAGGGAAAAACGAAGAACCAGAATGGATGCTGGAATGGCGCTTGGCGGCCTATCGCCGTTGGTTGCAAATGGAAGAGCCCACTTGGGCGATGGTTGAATACCCTAAAATTGATTTTCAGGATCAGTATTATTACGCGCGTCCAAAATCGATGGAAAATAAACCAAAATCATTGGACGAGGTTGACCCCAAACTATTGGAAACATACGCAAAATTGGGTATTCCGTTGAAAGAGCAAGCATTGCTTGCCGGTGTAGAAGCACCTGAAGAAGAACGCAAAGTTGCGGTTGATGCGGTGTTTGATTCCGTTTCAGTTGGGACCACATTTCAAGAGGAATTGAAAAAAGCAGGCGTGATTTTCATGTCGATTTCAGAGGCGATCAAAGAACATCCCGAATTGGTGAAAAAATACCTTGGTTCCGTGGTTCCACAATCAGATAATTTTTACGCAACGTTGAATTCCGCCGTATTTTCCGACGGGTCATTTGTGTATGTGCCCGAGGGTACAAAATGCCCGATGGAATTATCCACATATTTCCGTATCAATGCGGAAAACACAGGGCAATTTGAACGCACGCTGATTATTGCGGAAAAAGGATCTTATGTTTCCTATCTTGAGGGCTGTACCGCGCCACAACGTGATATCGCCCAATTGCACGCAGCCGTTGTTGAATTGGTGATCTTAGAAGACGCCGAAATTAAATATTCGACCGTTCAAAACTGGTACCCTGGGGATGAAAACGGCAAGGGTGGCATTTATAATTTCGTCACCAAACGTGCCGATTGTCGCGGTGATCGTGCCAAGGTGATGTGGACACAGGTGGAAACAGGTTCTGCGGTGACATGGAAATACCCATCATGCATTTTGCGCGGCGATGATTCACAGGGTGAGTTTTATTCCATCGCGATTGCAAACCACCACCAACAGGCCGACACGGGAACAAAAATGGTGCATTTGGGCAAAAACACCAAATCGCGCATCGTATCCAAGGGGATTTCGGCAGGGGTTGCGCAAAATACATATCGCGGATTGGTTTCAATGCACCCCAAGGCGAAAAATTCGCGCAACTATACCCAATGTGACAGCCTGTTAATCGGTGATAAATGCGGCGCGCATACCGTTCCCTATATCGAGGTGAAAAACAATTCGAGCCGTGTAGAACACGAAGCAACCACATCAAAGGTGGATGATGATCAAATGTTTTACTGTCGCCAACGCGGCATGGACGAAGAAGAGGCGGTTGCGTTGATCGTCAATGGCTTTGCCAAAGAGGTATTGCAAGCCCTGCCGATGGAATTCGCAATGGAGGCACAAGCATTGGTTGCGATTTCGCTGGAAGGGTCGGTTGGTTAACCCGATCAATTGAGGATCATGACATTGCGCAATGCATTAACAGGCTGGTGGTGGAAAAAAACCAACAACTATGGCGATATATTAACGCCATATGTGTTGGAATATGTTTCTGGCCGCGCTGTGAAATGGGCGAAGCGCAATGATGCAGAAATCATTTCGATTGGCTCCGTTGTTGATGCGGTGGTTAAGCGCAAAGAAGATGGCGCCGATCCAGTTTACGTTTGGGGGAGCGGGATCAAAGAACCCGTGAGTGCAGATGTGATTGATTTTGCGGCAATATCATTGCTTCGCGGCCCGTTGACTGCAGTAGCATTAAAGATGGAGTCAGCGCCACAGGGTGATCCAGGATTGATCGCCGATCGTGTTTTTACTGGGATTTCAAAAACCAAAAAATACGCGGTTGGTATTGTTCCTCATGTTTTACATCATAACGCGCCATTGGTTGCGAAACTACAAGACGCATTGCCCAATGCAACTCTGATTAATTTGAGCACGGATAACGTCACCCAAACGACGCAAGAAATTGCACAATGTGATGTGATCCTTTCGTCCAGCCTGCACGGATTGATCGTCGCGGACAGTTTTCAAATTCCAAATATTTGGATTGATTTGGGTGCGATTGGAAATTCTTCTCGCTTTAAATTTTATGATTACGCCCTGTCGGTCGGGCGCGTTTTGACCTCACCAATGAATATTGTGGATATCGTTGCAAACGGCATTCCAGACATAACAGATACGCGGTATTTCGATCATCTCGATGCCATTAAAGATACAATAGAAAACGCCTTTCCTTCGGAATTGGCCGCTTAAGAAAGAAGATAAAAATGTTAGAAATCAAAAATCTACAAGTTGATCTTGAAGAAGAAGAGAAAACAATCCTCAAAGGTGTTGACCTGACAATCGGCGAGGGCGAAGTCCACGCGATTATGGGGCCAAACGGATCTGGTAAATCGACCACGTCATATGTGTTGTCTGGCAAAGATGGTTACGAGGTTACAGGTGGTTCTGCCACGCTGTATGGTGAGGATTTGTTGGAAATGGAACCAGAAGAGCGCGCAGCAGCCGGTCTTTTCCTTGCGTTTCAATATCCTGTTGAAATCCCAGGTGTTGGTAACATGACGTTCCTGCGCACAGCCGTGAACGCACAGCGCAAGGCACGTGGTGAAGAAGAGCTATCCGCGGGTGATTTCCTAAAACTGGTACGTGAAAAAGCAAAAGCATTGAAAATCGATGCGGATATGTTGAAACGCCCCGTTAACGTTGGCTTTTCCGGTGGTGAAAAGAAACGTAACGAGATTTTGCAAATGGCAATGTTGGAACCAAAAATGTGCGTTTTGGATGAAACGGACTCTGGTTTGGACGTGGATGCAATGAAATTGGTGGCCGAGGGTGTAAATGCATTGCGCGATGGCAAACGTTCGTTCCTTGTGATCACGCACTATCAACGTCTGTTGGATCATATCAAACCCGATGTTGTGCATATCATGGCTGATGGCAAAATCGTGAAATCTGGTGGTCCAGAATTGGCATTAGAGGTCGAAAACAACGGTTATGCCGATATTTTGGCAGAGGTGGCCTGATATGGCTGTACCTTCAATTAAATTGGATACAGCGGAAACGCTGATCGCGGCCTATCCCACGCCGACAGGTGCGAAATGGGCGGATGCAACACGCAAAAATGCACTTGCGCGATTGCGCGAAATGGGTGCCCCAAACAAGCGCGATGAATACTGGAAATATACCGATCCGTCCGCGCTAACAGCGGTTCCAGCGGCCACAGCTGCGTTGTTTGAAAATGACGAACGGCCGATGTTTGACGCCATTGATCGTTTGCGGGTGGTGTTCGTCGATGGGGTTTATGATCCTGCGCAATCGGATGATCTGTCGGGCGAAAACGTTGTGATTGAAACCCTGTCGGATGCATTTTCAAAAGATATCCATTGGGCCAAGGATTTGTTTGGTGCGTTGGAAACGGATGGGCAAAACCCCGTGCAACGCCCATTGGCAACATTGAATACTGCAGTTGCTGACCAAGGGCTGGTGATCCACGCAACGGGCAAGGTTAATCGCCCAATCGCGATACGTTATGTGCATTCATCACAAAGTTCGGATGCGATGGTGCATCACGTAATCAAAGTGGAAGAGGGCGCTGATATCACATTCTTGGAAAGCGGTCCTGGTGCGGCGCGTTTCAATTCCGTGGTCGAGGTTGATATCGCCGATAATGGTGGTTTTCATCATGTGCGCACACAAGGGCGCGATCATGAACGCAAAACCGTGACCCATATGTTTGCGCGTTTGGGACGTGAAAGCACATTTAAATCGTTTACCATGACGGTAAACGGTGTTTTGACCCGCAACGACACGGTGATCGAGCTGACAGGTGATGATGCGCATGCAACGGTTGGTGGCGCGTCTGCCGGTGATGGTAAAGGTTTTCATCATGATGATACCGTGTTCATCACCCATGACGCCGTGAATTGCGAGAGCCGCCAAGTGTTTAAAAAGGTTCTGCGCAATGGTGCAACTGGTGTTTTCCAAGGCAAAATCTTGGTCAAAGCGGATGCGCAAAAAACTGACGGCTATCAAATTTCCCAAGGATTGATGTTGGATGACGACAGCAATTTTCTGGCAAAGCCAGAACTGGAAATTTACGCTGATGACGTTGCCTGTTCACATGGTTCAACTGTGGGTGCGATTGATGATGACACGTTATTTTATCTAACGTCACGCGGCATTCCACGTAGCCAAGCTCAGGATATGCTGGTTCTTGCATTCCTTGGCGAAGCGATTGAGGAAATCGAAGACGAAGCGCTGGCCGCTGATATCTTGGACCGCATGGATGCGTGGATGAAGCGGAGACAGGGATAATGTCGTTGGTTGGTGATATTTTTCAGTCGGTGTTCACACCGCGAAAAATCATGCGAAAACAAATGGATGTAGGGATACGCGAAGAACAAACACTGTTCTATGCGTTGTTTTTCGGTGCCATGCATTTGGTTTCGCAGATGCCAAACATCGCTGTGAAAGCAACGAAAACGGAACAAAGCATCGCCAATCTTACGGCGATGCAATTTGCATCATCGGTGTTTATCACACCGTTGGTGATTTACGGTATCGCGCTGGTTTTCCATTTTATCATGCGTGCATTTAACGGCGCTGGTTTGGGCGTTCAAACACGCCGCGCGGTGTTTTGGGCTGCGATTGTCAGCGTACCATTCATGTTGATCAGTGGTATCGTGAATAGCGTTGCGCCATTTTACTATGTGCTGGTAGCAGGGGTGATTACCACGCTTGTGTTCGCATGGGTGTTGGCGGCCAATTTGACCGAAGTCCATTTCCCAAATAGCGGCAAAAAGCAGACTAAAAATATCTAAAGGCAAGCTCATGTATGACGTGAATGAAATTCGCAAAGACTTCCCCATTTTATCACGTCAGGTGAATGGTAAGCCATTGGTTTATTTGGATAACGGTGCGTCTGCACAAAAACCACAAGTGGTGATTGATGCGATCAACACAGCCTATTCCAACGAATATGCGAATGTGCATCGAGGGCTGCATTTTTTGTCAAACCTTGCCACCGATAAATACGAAGCGGTGCGGGGGACTGTGCGACGTTTTCTGAATGCCGCGCATGAAGACGAAATTTTGTTCACTAGCGGCACGACAGAGGCATTTAATTTAATTTCATACAGTTGGGGCATTCCCAATTTGAAATCGGGTGATGAAATTATTCTGTCAATCATGGAACATCACGCCAATATCGTCCCATGGCATTTTTTGCGCGAACGCTTGGGCGTCGTGTTGAAATGGGTGGAAACAGATGTAAACGGTGATCTAGATCCGCAAGCGGTGATTGATGCCATCACGCCCAATACAAAAATGATTGCGATCACTCAGATGTCCAATGTTATGGGCACGGTCGTGGATGTGAAAACCATTTGCACCGCGGCGCGTGCCAAAGGGATTGTTACGGTGATTGATGGCTCGCAATCCGCTGTCCACATGCCCGTTGACGTCCAAGACATCGGGTGCGATTTCTTTGCGATCACAGGGCATAAATTATACGGCCCATCGGGTTCTGGCGCGTTATATGCAACCCGTGAACGCATGGCACAGATGCGCCCATTTATGGGGGGGGGCGACATGATCCGCGAGGTCGGGCGTGATGTTATCACCTATAACGATCCGCCTCATAAATTCGAGGCAGGAACACCGGGCATTGTGCAAACCATCGGGATGGGTGTTGCGATTGATTACATGACGTCTCTTGGCATGGATCAGATCGCGGCGCATGAAAATACATTGCGCGATTATGCCCAAGCCAAGCTGAGCGGGTTAAATTGGCTGAACATTCAAGGAAATTCGACAACCAAAGGCGCGATATTTTCGTTCACAATTGATGGCGCTGGTCATCCGCACGATATTTCCACCGTGGTCGATCAACGGGGAATCGCTGTTCGGGCAGGGCACCATTGCGCACAGCCATTAATGGAACATTTGGGAGTGAGTGCAACGTGCAGGGCATCCTTTGGGTTGTACAACACAACCCAAGAGGTAGACGCACTGGTAAGCGCGCTTGAATTGTGCCATGAACTTTTTTCATAAAATCAATGAGTTGACTTAAAATACTAGGTTAATTAACAATTAGGCATAAGAATTGGGCAATTTTACCTAATTTTGCCATAATTGAAGATATATTCTGTAGTGTAGCGTTACGCTTTGTGTGTGGCGTATCCGTTTTAAATATAACTGCTAACTTGTCGTAAAAGTGCGTGTAATCTGTTGAGTAAAGAGTAATGACAATTGCATACACAAACTTTGTGTTTGAGGAATAAAATGGCTTTTTCTAATTTTAAGCACCAGATCACGCGTTTTAAAGATGATGAATCTGGTTCATTTATCTTATTTGTTTTGTTTTTGTTTGTATCCTTGTTCGTGTTTGGCGGCATGGCGGTTGATATCGCACGATACGAAAACACGCGTGTGCGTTTGCAAACGACACTGGACTCGGCGATTTTCGCAGTTGCCGTAAGCAACTCTGACGAAACCGACGAAACAATTTTCAACGACTTTTTTGTAAAATCGGGTCTGAGCAAAGATCAGATGAACGCCGATTGGGATATTGATCCAGGCGCGACACCAGGTGAATATATCGCATGGGCAAGTGCGGACAGTAACAATCTGTTCTTATCATTGTATGGCATCAGCAAATTTGATGTTGATGCAGCGGCCTCGATCGAACAAGAAATTGGTGACATCGAAATTTCATTGGTGGTGGACGTATCCGCATCAATGGAAGGGACGCGTATCGAGCGTTTGCGCACAGCCGTAATTGATTTTGCAACCGATGTGTTTGCAAATCCAAATGCCGACGTATCCGTTTCAATCATTCCGTTTGACTATCAAACATCGGCTGGCCCAGCGATTTTAGATGCATGGGCAGCAGTCCCCGGTCAGGCATTGACCGGCGAAAATATTTTGTCCGATTGCATTGATTTTAACCGCGGCACCTTTGTCGAAGGCTTTGGGCCCAACCCAGATCAAATCGTTGGTGGCGACTATACCGTTACCGCGCTGACAGAGGAGCTGGCAACGGCGCTTCCTGGTGATACCGTTACATTGCAACGCGCAGGTGAATTTCGTGACCGTTCGTCGGCATGGTTGTTTGATGACACGCGTGGTTCAACTGGATTTAATTGGTTTAATGACAATATTTTGGGCCTAGCAAATAACAACTATATCTTGAATTTGGTTGGTCTAGGTCATGACAACCCAACCTGTCGTCACACGATAGACCCTGTCACTGGCAACAGCTCGGAAAACAGCATTTTACCATTCGCGGATAATGTTGCAGATGTGACTAACTATATTAATGCTCTTAAGGCAGAGGGATCCACCGCTGGCGATTTGGGCATTAAATGGGGTTTGGCAATGTTAGATCCGACATTCCGTCCAACTGTTAACCAAATGGTTGCCAATGGCGATGTTGACGGCATATTCACTGGCCGTCCGCATGATTACGACGAATCTGGCACCATGAAAGTGATTGTCCACTTGAGTGATGGGGCAAATACTTTGCACCAAGCACTCAAGGACGACTATCGTTCAGGGCCATCTGGTGTGTTTTTCCACGAACCTACAAACACCTACTCTGTTAAACGCAAAACAGGACCTTTCTCTGGATCATATTTCTGCGCAAGCGGTCGAGAGGCATTGCTTGGGGTTGTTTCGTTGTGTGATATAGGCGGTATTGGTGGGAACCCAAAAAACAGCATTCTTGCACATAGCCTCGTACCATGGGGCAGCCTGCCGGTTGTTTCACCCGCACGTGAACTAGACATGACAGAATTAACGCGTCGTTTTTCAATCCCAGATATTATTGACCTGTTCTATGGCATGGATGGTATCGAGGCAGAAGACATGGTCGAAGGCGACGGCGAATACACTGGTGGCGTGTGGCAAAGCCCAGAAGCAGACGCGCGTATGCAGTCGGTTTGCGCCCTTGCGCGTGGAATTAAAGACCCTGATCGCAACAACTTTTTGATGTTTACCATCGGGTTCGAGGTTCCAGCAGGCGGTCTTGCAGAACGTGCTCTTCGCGGTTGTGTCAATAATGACGATGCATTCTATGAACCCGCGTCAAGTGCAAACCTGAGCGAAACATTCCGTGGTATTGCAGCAGCAATTTCCAAACTGCGTTTGACAAGCTAATGTCGAAACTTCGCAATAACCTCAAACGATTTTGGCAAAAGGAAGAGGGCACCTCTACGCTCGAATTTATCTTTATCTTTCCTTTGTTCTTTTTCATGTTCGCACTTGCCATCGAAGGTGGCTGGTTCACCGCGCAAAAAGTGTTTTTGGAACGCGCGGTTGATATCAGTGTGCGTAACTTGAGGCTTGGAAAAATTCGCGGAACCGCTGAAAAAGATGCATATGACGTGCTCAAAGACGAAATCTGTGAACATGCAGGCATCGTTAATGATTGCGCCAATTCAATGAAATTGGAGATGTATCAACTTTCACCTGATGAATCATTCACGTTGGGCACGCGCGATTGTGTTGAACGCAAACCAGAAGACCCAGACGCCGTGCCGACACGCACATTCACCATGGGTAATTTTGGCGATGTGATGTTTGTGCGCGCATGTATCGTGGTTGATCCATTGTTTAGTGTAACGCCAATCACGCCAGCATTTGAATTGGATAATTCAGGCGGATTTTTCTTATCCACTTATACGGCCTATGCTGTAGAACCCGAAGACAATGACTTTTCTACGGGTGCTACGGTTGCGTCCGGTTCTTAGGGGATTTTGCGATGTCTTTTCAAAAACTGAAACGATTTAAGAAATCGGAAAACGGGTCAATGACCGTCGAGGCGGTATTGATGTTCCCAATCATGTATTGGTTGATCATTTTTGGCCCCGTTCTGTTTGATATCGTGCGTGAAAAAACATCTGTGGTGCGCAATTCGTTTACCATTGCGGATATCATTTCACGCGAAGACAACGTGACCGAGGAAACGCTGGATTTTTACATCGATGTTTTTTCGGAGTTAATGCCAAAATCAACGCGTACAGGTTTGCGTGTCAGCAGCATCAAGCGTGACCCAGCCGACCCTGACACGTATACTGTTCCGTGGAGCTATCCTCCAACATTTGATAAACCAGCGGTTTCGGATCGTTTGGATGAAATGGGTGAAATTATTCCGTTTATCGAGCCTGGTGAATCTATTTTGTATGTCGAAGGTTTTCAAACTTACTCTTCTGTAATCAACTATTCATTCGCAGGATGGAGCGTGGGTTGGCGTGACAAAGAGCTTGCTCATAGCCTGTTTATACGTCCTCGTTATGCTGATGAAGTGGCCGGGCCAACCGAGACCCCAGCCGAAGAAAGCGAAGAATCCACCGAAGATCCGTGATCATCATTTGGATGGAGTTCGAAACGTTTATCTGGAAAATATTTTTTCAAACGAATGTCAGCGGCGCGCGCGTGGCCTTCCATGCCTTCCATGCGGGAAATGCGTGCGGTCGCTTGTGCAACCCCTTGTGATCCAGCGCGAGTTGCGCGTTGATACGTGACCAGTTTCATATATTTATGAACGGACAATCCACCCGTATATCGCGCTGATCTGCTGGTGGGTAATACGTGGTTGGTTCCCGTGGCCTTGTCGCCAAAGGCAACGGTGGTTTCTTCGCCCAAAAACAACGATCCGTAACAGGTTAATCGTGATAACCACCAATGCAAATTATCGGCCTGAACGGTTAAATGTTCGGGTGCATATTCGTCGGATGTTTGCGCCATTTCCTCGACGGTATCGCACAAAATAACTTCGCCATAGTCACGCCAAGCGGATTCTGCATTTTTGCGATTCACATCGGGTAGGTTTGAAATTTGATCAGGCATAAGTTGAATAACGCGCAGCGCCAAATCGCGGTCATTTGTCACCAACCAAACAGGAGAATTATACCCATGTTCGGCTTGGCTGACTAAATCCGCGGCAATGATTACGGGGTCGGCTGTGTTATCGGCCAAAATTAAACTGTCGGTCGGGCCCGCGATCATGTCGATTCCGACGCGCCCAAACAGTTGGCGTTTTGCCTCGGCCACAAATTGATTGCCAGGGCCGACGATAATATCGACAGCGGGCAGGTTGAACAGACCAAATGCCATGCTGGCAACACCTTGAACGCCGCCAAGCGCTAGAATGTTATGCGCGCCTGCCTTGGTTGCCGCATAAACAATTGCGGGATGAATGCCGTGTTTTGGATGGGCGGGGGAACAGGCGGTAATGTGTTTTACCCCTGCGACCTTGGCCGTTGTTACCGTCATTAGCGCAGATGCGATATGGCTGTAACGACCACCTGGAATATAACACCCTGCGGCATTCACAGGGATCATGCGTTGCCCTGCGAACAGGCCTGGTTGAACCTCTATTTCAAATTCGGACATCGCATTTTTCTGGGCAATCGCAAAGCGTTCAATATTTTGATGTGCGAAATCAATGTCACGTTTCACTTTTTCAGGAACACGTGAAATTGCGTCCAAAATAGCATGTTCGTCCATCAGGGCAGGGCCAGCGTATGAATCAAACTTCTGTGCGTAATTCAGCGCAATCTGATCACCACCCGTTTCGATTTCATCTAAAATTTGTTCGACAGTGTGGTTCACTGATTTTGAATCACTTTGCGCAGTTTTTGTCGCTTTTTTTAAATAACGAATTGGCATGAAAAATTCCTTGTTTTGTAAGTGATCACCTAATCTGGCAGTCTGGCAAAGAAAAATTTGTTTAATTCAGGAAATGTAAAACAGATGTTTATGTAAATCACGCAACGCGATGCGCCAATTTAATTTCGGGCTTGAAAAACACCCAACAGTGGCACATCGTGAACTTTGGAAATACCAAAGGGGGCGCAAATGGCTAACCAATTCAAAACATTGATCAAAAATGCGGATGTTGTGGTCACAATGAATGACACACGCCAAGAAATTGCATCCTGTGATATCTTGATTGAAAACGGTGTGATTGTGGGGGTGGGTGAAAATCTGCCAGATGCGGATAATGTGATCAATGCGGGGGGTTGTGTTGTGACGCCTGGCTTGGTGAACACACACCACCACCTGTTTCAATCATTGGTGCGCGGTGTACCTGCGGGGCAAGACGCATTGTTATTTGGCTGGCTGAAAACCCTATACCCGATTTTTGGGCGGATGATGGGCGAAGACATGTGTGTTTCTGCTCAATTAGGTTTGGGCGAGCTTGCATTATCGGGTTGTTCGATGAGCAGCGATCATCAATATATTTTCCCAAATGACGTCAAGCTGGAACACGCAATCGAGGGAGCGCGATCAATTGGTGTGCGGTTCCATCCAACGCGCGGCGCGATGAGTGTGGGCGAAAGTAACGGCGGCTTGCCACCTGATAGCTTGGTTGAACAAGAACCCAAAATTTTAGAAGATTTCTTGCGTGTTGTGGACGCATTTCACGATCCATCCGATGGTGCAATGCTGCGCGTTGGGCTTGCACCATGTTCTCCGTTCACCGTCAGTGAAGGCTTGATGAAAGATGCTGCCGATATGGCGATGGACAAGAGCGTGATGTTACACACACATTTGGCCGAAAATGACGAAGATATTGCCTATTCATTACATCATTTTGGCTGTCGTCCCGGGCAATATGCCGAAAACCTTGGCTGGACGGGCGATCATGTGTGGCATGCGCATTGTGTAAAACTGGATGCAGGGGAAATCGATTTATTCGCCCGATCGAAAACCGGCGTTGCACATTGTCCGTGTTCGAATTGTCGTCTTGGGTCGGGCATTGCCCCTGTGCGCGAAATGCGTGATGCGGGGGTTAAGGTTGCCCTTGGCGTTGATGGTTCCGCCAGCAGCGATGCAGGGCATTTGTTAACCGAAGCACGCCAAACCATGTTATTGCAACGCGTTAAAAATGGTGCAGATTCCATGCGCGCACGCGAAGCATTGGAAATTGCCACACGCGGTGGCGCACAGGTTTTAGGGCGACATGATCTAGGTTCGATCGATGTTGGCAAACGCGCCGATATCGCCATTTGGGATGTCAGCGGATTACAAGCAGCAGGTGCATGGGATCCCGTGGCGGCACTTGTTTTAAACGGGCCATTTAATGTGCGCGATTTGCTTGTCGAGGGAAAACCAGTTGTTGCAGAAGGCCAATTGGTGAACCAAGAAGAGGGCATGATCGTTGAACGCGTTCAAAAACGTGTGGCGCGATTGATGGCCTAAATCTGTTCGAGCAATCGGGGTAGGATATCCGTATCATCGCGGTGTTGCTGATGTTCAAAAACCCGCCAGTTTTGCGGGGTATATTTGTACGCCGCATCAAATTGTTTGAAAACTTGCGCCGTGCACAAACCATGTGGCAAAACATCGACATCACCACCATGTTGATAAAGATACAGCGTGAGCGCACCAGGACCAGCGATCCAAAATATGTTTTCAATATTTTTGTCGTGCAAATTGCGTTGCGCGTGATCCAAAAAACCAAGGATGAACGGATGCTCTGCGGGTGCGGCCATGATCCCGTTGATTGTTGTGCAATTTGCAAGGTGGCTATTTGCGGATAGTGTTACGCGGGTATCGTTGGCACAAAAGCGATGTGAATATGCCTGTGGTTCTGAATCTGCATCAACATAAACGCCACCAATCTTCGCCAAATAGTAAAGGCGTATGAAATCTGATTTCAGAGCAGGGTGCCAAAGTTTGTGAAACGCGCTGGCCGCATCATTTCCAAAATGTTCCCGAATAAATTCCGATGCCGATGCATCATCAAATGCAATATAATTCGATTTGCCTATCCCACGCCATTTATCCATGCCTTCGGATATACGATCCGGTGGCGATTGATCCCAATATTGTGCAATTGATGGTGTTGATGCGCAGGTATTTTTTAACAAATCGCTTTGGCGATGATTATACAGATTAGCCCATCCCATTGCTTCGAACCGCGTTAACGGGTGCATGTGTTGATCATTTATGATTGTGGTCAAAGCTGAGGTAGCGTTGTTTTGAAAACGATCCAATATTTCATCAAACAATAGCGGTTGGTTTTCAGGTAAAAATTTTTTCAATCCGCGTAGCTGTTCAAAATTTGAGTTATCAGGCGCGGATACAACGTCATCAAGCAGCGTAAAAACAAACCCCGCCGCATAATTCGCATCTGTCTTTTCCAAAACCTTTGCGATGCGCCGATACGCGCCCATTTTACGCAGAATTTTCAGGCGTGTTTTGGAAAATGCCTTTCCCACGTTTAGTAATACGAAACGCTGTTAAACCATTCGCGGATTTTGGCGCGTTCGGATTCTTCCATATATGTCAAATTGGACGGAGGCATGGCGTGGCTGACCGCTGATTGGATATAGATATCTTTTGCACGCGCTGCGATTTGAGCAGGGGTTTCCAATTCTACACCCTTGGGGGCCCATAAAATACCCTCGTAAACGGGTTCTGCGGCGTGACACATGGAACAGCGCCCCATGACAATATCATGCACACCATCAAACCCTACGGCGGCCATGTATTTTTCCTGTGAATTGGTTAAATTGGTCTCTTCGATTTTGGGTTGCCCTACAACGGATAACCACATGATGATTAAAAATAGCGCGGTTGTTGCCATCCATGTCCAATGCGGATTGCCTTTGCGTGCGTGGATGCTGTTGAAATAGTGACGGATGGTAACACCCATCAAAAACACCAAGCTTGCGATGATCCAGTTGTATTCAGTGGCAAACGCCAATGGATAGTGGTTCGACAACATCAAGAAAATCACGGGTAGGGTAAGATAGTTATTATGCGTTGAACGCTGTTTCGCAATTTTCCCGTATTTGGGATCGGGTGTGCGCCCTGCGATCAAATCGGCCACAACGATGCGCTGATTTGGCATGATCACTAAAAACACATTCGCGGTCATGATTGTCGCGGTGATTGCTCCCAGATGTAACAGCGATGCACGCCCTGTGAATACTTGGGTATAACCCCAAGAAAGCGCGACCAATATGACATAAAGTAATATCATCAAGCGTCTGTTATCGCCGCCAAATTTTGAATTACACAGAGCTGAGTAAACCAGCCAAACACCCGCCAAAGACCCCAGCGAAATCAAAATCGCCACGGGCACGGAAATATCTGCGACATTTGGATCAATCAGATACAAATTTGCACCCGAATAATAGACCAAAATCAACAAGGCAAAACCAGACAACCATGTTGCATAGCTCTCCCATTTAAACCATGTCAGATGTTCGGGCATGGTTTCAGGGGCAACCAAATATTTTTGAATATGGTAAAACCCACCGCCATGCACTTGCCATTCTTCGCCATGTGCGCCTTTGGGCAGGTTGGGCGTTTGTCGCAGCCCTAAATCAAGTGCGATAAAATAAAAAGATGAACCAATCCATGCGATTGCCGTGATAACGTGCAACCAGCGCACCGCAAACTCGGCCCATTCCATGAAAATTGCATAATCATACATGGTTTAGCTCCCGCGATAAGTTGAATAGCCAAACGGCGAGAGCAACAACGGCACATGATAATGCGCATCCACGTCGTTTATGCCAAACTGAATCGGGATCGTATCCAAAAACAACGGTTCAATAAGCGCATCGTTTTGTGCACGCAAATATGGCCCCGCCAGAAAATCCAAACGATAGATCCCCGTTTCAAAGTCATCGACTGGTAAAATCGGGTTGTCGGTGCGCCCATCGGCGTTGGTTTTCATCGTCGTGATTTGCACCACGTTATCGCCATCAATGCGAAAGAGCTGAATTTCCAGACCCGCGGCGGGTTGACCCGTAGCCGTGTCCAAAACATGTGTGGTGAGGTATCCTGTTGGCATTGTCTTACTCTTGTTATTACAAACTAACATTGCCAGCAGATCGTGCAAAAAGAAAGCCCCTTCGGGCTTGATTATTGCGCGCCATAGTGATGAAACTTGGCGGGTGTCTCTAAAAATGGTGCGGCATGCCGAATATAAGGATGGAAAAAATGAAACGATATCAACGCGATATGCGCGGGTTCGGACCCAATGTACCAATCGTGGAATGGCCAAATGGTGCGCAGATCGCTGTGCAATTTGTACTGAACTACGAAGAAGGTGGGGAAAACTGTGTTTTGCATGGGGACGAGGATTCCGAAGCATTCTTATCCGAAATCGTGGGGGCATCCGCTTGGAAAGGTCAGCGCCATTGGAACATGGAAAGCATTTACGAATATGGTGCGCGCGCGGGTTTTTGGCGGCTTCATCGTTTGTTTACGAGTGCGGCTATTCCAATCACGGTTTACGGCGTTGCCACATCACTGGCACGATCACCCGAACAGGTGGCGGCCATGCAAGACGCCGATTGGGAAATTGCCAGCCACGGTTTGAAATGGGTGGAATACAAGGATTATTCCCCCAAGGACGAGCGTGACCACATGGAAAAAGCCATTGCATTGCACACCGAAGTCACAGGCGATGCGCCAAGCGGTTGGTACACAGGGCGCAGTTCCGTTAACACGGTTGATCTGGCCTGCGAGAATGGATCATTTGATTACGTTTCAGACAGTTATGCCGATGATTTACCCTATTGGTATAACAAAGGTGATCGTGAACAACTGATCATTCCATATACGTTGGATGCCAACGATATGCGTTTTGCGACACCCCAAGGATTTAACACGGGCGATCAGTTTTATACTTATCTCAAAGACAGTTTCGATGCGCTCTACGAAGAGGGCGCGGCGGGTTCACCCAAGATGATGTCGATTGGTTTGCATTGTCGTCTTGTCGGGCGGCCAGGGCGTGTTCAGGCGCTGAAACGATTTGTTGAATATGCGAAATCACATGACAAAGTCTGGTTTGCGCGGCGTATTGATATCGCGAAACACTGGCACGAACACCATCCTGCACCCATGCGGGGCGCAGAGCCGATTCATATGACCAAAGACAGCTTTGTTGCAACCTTTGGGGGTGTTTTTGAACATTCTCCGTGGATCGCCGAACGCGCATTTGACGATGAACTTGGCCCTGCGCATAACAGCGCGATTGGGTTGCACAGCGCATTGGCACGTAAATTTCGCACCGCAAGTGTGGAGGAACGCCTTGATGTGTTAAAAGCGCACCCAGATTTGGCTGGCAAGCTTGCCGCGGCTAAACGCTTAACGGCGGAATCTACAGCCGAACAAGCGGGTGCAGGGCTGGATGCGTTGACCGCGGATGAACACGCAGAATTCACGCATCTGAATTCCAGTTATACAGCCCAATTTGGTTTCCCGTTTATCATTGCGGTCAAAGGATTGACCAAAGATGACATCCTGACCGCGTTTAAGGTACGCATCAACAACACGCGCGATGTGGAATTTGCCACCGCCTGTAAACAGGTTGAAAAAATTGCGCTATTGCGTTTGTCGGAGCTACTTCCATGAATAACACCTATTACGTTCCGCGCGGTGGGCTGGCATCGCAATCAACCCCATTACAAGGTCGCGCCGTTTTTACCGATGCCTATGCGTTCATTCCGGCCGAAACATTCAGCGATATCGTAACCAGTTACATGCCGCATTGGGTCAATACCCGCGCATGGATCATCGCACGCCCACTCAGCGGGTTTGCCGAAACATTCACGCAATATATTGTCGAGGTTTCCCCAAATGGTGGCAGCCAAACGCCCGATACCGATCCAAGTGCGCAATCTGTTCTGTTCATTGTTGATGGCGAAGTGACCCTTACAATGGATGGCAAAAAACATGAAATGGGTGCGGGGGGATATGCATATCTGCCTGTTGGGTGCAAATGGACGCTGGATAACGCCAGTGCGAATAGCGCGACATTTCACTGGCTGCGTAAACGCTATGAACATGTTGATGGGATCGACGCGCCGGATGCTTTTGTAACCAATGAAAACAATGTACCCGCGCGCGAAATGCCAGATTGCAACGGTGTGTGGGCGACCACGCGGTTTATCGAACCCGATGACCTGCGCCATGATATGCACGTTAATATTGTGACATTTCAAAAGAATGGGTTGATCCCGTTCGAAGAAACCCATGTGATGGAACATGGGCTGTATGTTTTACAAGGTACTGCGCGGTATTTGTTAAACCAAGATTGGGTCGATGTAGGGCCGGGGGATTTCATGTGGCTTCGTGCGTTTTGCCCACAAGCCTGTGTCGCGACGAGCGATGAACCATTTCGATATTTATTGTACAAGGATGTGAACCGCCATCCAAAATTCGCACCCTTTGGAACTCCATGATGCAAATTAAAACCCAACCACTTACCGCCAGTGCATTTGCGCCATTTGGCGATGTGATCGAATTGAATAGCGTTGACCCCATGATAATTAATCAGGGCAATTGTGAACGGTTTCATGATCTGGCAAAATTGGATTTTGCGGGTGGTGACACAGGGATCAGCCTGTTTTCGGCAAAGGCGCGAACATTACCCTATGAACTAGATTTGATGGAGCGCCATCCATTGGGCAGCCAAGCATTTATTCCCATGTCACAACATCCGTTTTTGGTAATTGTTGCACATGATGATGGTGGAAAACCTGTCGATATTCAGGCGTTTATTACATCCATCGGACAGGGCATTAATTTTTACCGAAATACTTGGCACGGGGTTTTAACGCCGCTGCATGAACCTGGATTGTTCTGTGTGATTGATCGCATTGGCGATGAAAGAAACTTACAGGAATATCCGTTACCAACGCCAATAATTGTCGCTTAAATTAAAGGCAGACCATCTTTTCTGCTACTTTATTTAGTCGATTTTGCTTGATTTTTGCAAAAAATACACAAAACCTTGATTCACAGTATGCGGTTAACGCATTCAACGCGCCCACAGATGGCGTAATTTTGAAACGGGGAACAAAAATGACAGATACTTCGATAGGGACGCCAGAACAGCTGCGCGATCCCAATTATACGCCCGCATTGGGCAAGGCGATACCACTTGGCATTCAACATGTTTTGGCGATGTTTGTATCCAACGTGACACCAGCAATCATTATTGCGGGTGTTGCTGGGTTTGGATTTGGATCACCAGATGTTGGAACGCTGATATATCTTATTCAAATGTCGATGTTATTCGCAGGCGTTGCAACATTGATCCAAACCATTGGCATTGGTCCCGTTGGGGCACGATTGCCAATTGTTCAAGGAACCAGTTTTGCGTTCCTGCCCGTAATGATCCCCGCCATGGTTGGCGCGGGTACGGCTGGTTTAGCGGGGTTAATGTCTGGTGTGATGATTGGCGGGCTATTCCATTTTTGCATCGGCTTTTTCATCGGGCGCATTCGGTTTGCATTGCCGCCATTGGTGACAGGATTGATCGTTTTAATGATCGGTCTGGCATTGATCAAGGTTGGCATTGAATATGCAGCGGGTGGAGCTGGTGATTTTAATCGTGGCAAACCCACATGGGGTGGCGTTTCCAATTGGTTCCAAGCGGGCGTGGTTATCATCGTGACCTTGGCGTTGAAATTCTTTGCACGTGGTTTGTTATCTGTGGCCGCGGTTTTGGTTGGCCTGATCGCAGGTTACATCGTAGCCTTCGTCATGGGCGATGTCAGCCTTGCTGGTGTTGGTCGTGCAGGGTGGTTCCAGTTGCCAAGCCCGTTTGCATATGGGTTTGAGCTTAACTGGGCGATTATTATCGGCATGTGTTTGATGGCATTTATTTCCGCGATTGAAACCGTGGGCGATGTGTCCGGGATTACCAAAGGTGGCGCAGGGCGTGAAGCAACCGATGAAGAGGTCACAGGCGCCACATTCGCAGATGGTCTGGGCACCGCAATTGGCGGCATTTTTGGTGGCTTGCCAAATACATCGTTTAGCCAAAACGTCGGCTTGATCGCAATGACAGGTGTGATGAGCCGCCATGTTGTCACCATCGGTGCGATATTCTTGATCATCTGTGGTTTGATCCCAAAAATCGGCGCGGTCATCAATTCCGTACCGATCCAAGTTTTGGGTGGCGGTGTGATTGTAATGTTTGGCATGGTCGCCGCTGCGGGTGCATCAATGTTGTCTGATGTGAATTGGAACCGTCGCAATATGGTGATCTTTGCGGTTGCACTGTCTGTTGGGCTTGGCCTGCAACAGGTGCCTGATGCAATGGCATTCTTGGGTAATACCGCGAAAATTTTGATGACATCTGGTCTGTTGCCAGCGGCATTTATCGCGATTGTTCTGAATTTGATTTTGCCAGAAGATATTGGTTAATCAAACGAAATAAACTTATTGGCCGCGTCTATATTTGGCGCGGCCTTTTTGTTTTTGTTGATCTTGAAACTCAAACCTGATTATCTGTAATCAACGGCAAGCAATTCCTTTACGCCACATCGGGGGATTGCAAATCGGCCAAACGGCAGAGACGGTGGCGGATATTTACCATGGAAATTGCGTTTCTTCTCAACGGGGAAACCCAGAATATCACCGTTGATAACCCAACGGTCACGCTGCTGGATTGGCTGCGCGAAACCAAGGGTTTGCACGGCACGAAAGAGGGCTGTAACGAAGGTGATTGCGGCGCGTGTACTGTTATGGTGACAGATGCTGATGGCAGTAAATCATTGAACGCATGTATTCTGTTTTTACCACAACTTCACGGCAAAGCATTGCGCACCGTCGAAGGTGTGGGAACGCAATCCGATATGCACCCCGTACAAACGGCAATGGTTGAACATCACGGTTCACAATGCGGGTTTTGCACACCGGGGTTTGTGATGTCGATGGTATCGGCGCATACCAATGGCGCCACGGACCATGATAATCAACTGGCGGGAAACCTGTGCCGTTGCACGGGCTACGCCCCAATTATTCGCGCAGCAGAGGCGGTTGAAAACGCGCCGCGCCCCGATTGGATTGCTGCGGATCAAGACGGCGTTTCGAAATTTGCAAAACCTACTGGCCCGACAACCAGCGATGAACTCGCCGCGTGGTATCTAAAAAACCCAGACGCCACCTTAGTGGGTGGTGCTACGGATGTTGGCCTGTGGGTGACAAAATCATTGCACGAGTTGGAACAGGTTTGTTTCCTGTCACAGATCCCCGATTTGGCGAAAATTGAATATCGTGATGATGGTTTGCACATTGGTGCGGCGGTGACGATCAGCGATCTGCGTGATGCTGTCGCGGATATTTATCCCGATTTCGCAGAAATGTTGCGCCGTTATGCTTCGGTGCAAATTCGCAATGCGGCGACTATCGGCGGAAATATTGCAAATGGTTCACCCATTGGCGATGGACCGCCCGCATTGATCGCGCTTGGTGCCACGTTAACGTTACGCCGTGGTGATGAACGGCGCGAAATTTTGATGCAAGATTTCTTTATTGAATACGGCAAACAGGCTCGCAAATCTGGTGAATTTGTTGAAAGCATATTCATTCCAAAACAAGACGATCGACTAAAATGTTACAAACTGTCGAAACGGTTTGATCAAGATATCTCTGCGGTCTGTGGCTGTTTCAACATTTTTGTCAAAGACGGGATCGTGGAATGTTGTGCCATCGCATTTGGTGGCATGGCAGGAACCCCAAAACGCGCCGACACAGTAGAGGCGGCGTTAATCGGTAAACCTTGGACACGTGGAAATGTTGACGGTGCAATGGGTTTATTCAGCGCTGATTACACCCCGATGGACGATATGCGTGCATCCGCTGGGTATCGCATGAAAGCGGCGCAAAATATGTTGTTGCGTTATTTCATCGAGGACACGACCGATCAACCACGTGTTTTGGAGGTTTCATCATGAACCATATGAAACCAACGCCACATGATGCCGCGCCATTACATGTTACGGGGGCAGCGCGATATATTGATGATATACCGATGCCCAAAAATGCGCTGTCACTGGCGTTTGGATTGTCAGATGTTGCGCATGGGAAAATCACCGCGATGGATTTGGATGTCGTTCGCAATGCAAACGGTGTTGTTTCGGTGATCACGGCGGATGATTTGCCCGCGGGCAATGATGTATCGCCGTCAGTGCATGATGAACCCTTGCTGGCAACCAGAACGGTGCATTACATCGGTCAGCCGATATTTTTGGTGATCGCGGATACGCATTTGAATGCACGCAAGGCTGCGCGTTTGGGCAAGGTTGATATTAAACCGCTTACGCCAATCCTCTCTATTGATGATGCCATCGCGGCGGATAGCAAATTTGAAGACCCCATTCAGTTTTTAAAGGGCGAGCCAGAATCCGCACTGAAATCTGCACCCCATCAAATTTCGGGTAGCATTGAAATCGGTGGCCAGGAACATTTTTATTTGGAAGGGCAAGCGGCATCTGCGCTCCCCCAAGAAAACGGCGATATGCTGGTGCATAGCTCAACACAGCACCCAACAGAGGTTCAACATAAAGTCGCGGAAAGCCTTGGATTGCCATTCAATGCCGTGCGGGTTGAAACACGGCGCATGGGGGGTGGTTTTGGTGGCAAAGAAAGCCAAGCAAACGCACTGGCCTGTGCCTGTGCCGTTGCAGCACGGATCACAAACCGCCCATGCAAAATGCGATATGATCGAGACGATGATATGATCATTACGGGCAAACGCCACGATTTTCGCATCGATTATCAGGTGGGATTTGATGACAATGGAAAATTACAATCAGTGATGATGCAGCATTTCGTGCGTTGTGGCTGGGCACAGGATTTATCGTTGCCTGTCGCCGATCGTGCGATGCTGCATTCGGATAATGCCTATCATCTGCCACATGCCAAAATTGTATCACACCGATTGAAAACAAACACGCAAAGCGCCACCGCGTATCGTGGGTTTGGCGGGCCGCAAGGTGTGGTTGTGATCGAACGCGTGATTGATCAGATTGCGCATCATTTGAGACGCGATCCATTGGAAATCCGCCGTGCGAATTTCTATCAAAACGGGCAAACTACACCATATCAGATGACGATAGAGGATAGCGTTATTGCGCCGTTGGTCGATCAATTAGAACAGCGTTCGAATTACACTAAACGGCGCGCAGAAATTGACGCAGAAAACCGTGCCAACCCTGATGCGGTGTTGAAGCGCGGTATCGCGCTGACCCCAGTGAAATTTGGGATCAGCTTTACCCTGACCCATCTGAACCAAGCGGGGGCGTTGGTGCATATCTATGCGGATGGTTCGGTGCATTTGAACCACGGTGGTACGGAAATGGGGCAGGGTTTGTTTACCAAGGTTGCCCAAGTCGCCGCGCGTGAATTTGGTCTACCGCTTGATATGATCAAAATCACCGCATCCGATACGGCCAAGGTTCCAAACACATCCGCCACGGCGGCGTCATCGGGTTCAGATTTGAACGGCATGGCGGTGCGCGATGCCTGTCAAACACTCAAGGCTCGGATTGTCGCGTTTTTTGCCATTCATTTTGAAACGGATGCTGCGGTTGAATTTGTTGATGGGATGGTGCGTGCGGGATCGCATGAAATGACATTTGCGGATGCGGCAAGTCTTGCCTATCAAAATCGCATTTCATTGTCTGCCACGGGGTTTTACGCAACGCCCAAAATCAAATGGGATCGCATGGCGGGGCGGGGTCGTCCGTTTTTCTATTTCGCATATGGCGCGGCGGTGACAGAGGTTGTTGTAGATACTCTCACCGGTGAAAACCGAATTTTACGCACGGATATTTTGCACGATGTTGGTGCATCGTTGAACCCCGCGATTGATATTGGACAGATCGAAGGCGGCTATGTCCAAGGTGCGGGGTGGCTTACCACCGAAGAATTGGTTTGGGATGAAAAGGGCAATTTGCGCACGCACGCGCCAAGTACTTATAAAATTCCCGCCTGTTCGGATCGGCCTCGCATTTTCAATGTTGAACTGTTTGAAAACGAAAATACACAAGATACCATTTATCGATCCAAGGCGGTGGGTGAACCGCCATTCATGTTGGGCATTTCTGCGTTTCACGCCCTGTCACATGCTGTTGGATATTCGGGTGACACTGAAATTTACCCCAACATAAATGCACCCGCAACGGCAGAGGAATTGTTACGATCCGTTTATCGCAATGCAGATGGCACAGATGCATTTTGATCGTGAACAAATCGCGAAATTTACCCAAAGCGGTGATATCGTCCGCGTGGTTATCGCCACAGATCACGGATCGGTTCCACGCGCCACGGGTACGTCCATGATCGTAACGCCAGATCGCCAGATTGGCACTATTGGCGGGGGGGCGTTGGAAATGCGCGGCACAGAAATTGCACGTGAATTGCTTGCCGATGGTGGGGACAAAAGGGCCGTAAAAATCCCATTAGGCCCCGCGCTTGCCCAATGTTGTGGTGGGGCCGTGACATTGGTGTTTGAACGATTTGGTCGTGAAAACCTGCCCGAGAATGACATTGTTTTCGCCCGTCCCATTGCCACAAATGACATGTCGCTGGATGTGAAACGTACACTTGCCAATATTCGCAATCAATCAGTGCAACCAAATACGATATATCGCGATGGTTGGCTGATCGAACCGATGAAACAAGTAAGACAACCGTTGTGGTTATATGGTGCTGGTCATGTCGGGCGGGCGCTGGTCAATGTTTTGCATGAATTGGCGTTTGATATCACTTGGGTGGACACCGAAAAAGATCGGTTTCCCGATCAAATTGCGCAGGGTGTAACGCCACTAATTGCCAACAATCCTGCAATGGTCGTGAAACACGCACCCAAAGATGCTGTGCATTTGATTATGACCTATAGCCATGCATTTGATTTGGAGCTGTGCCATCAAATTTTGAACCTTCCCCATCAATCGGTGGGCGTGATCGGATCAAAAACCAAACGCGCACGATTTACAAAACGCTTGGCGCAACTGGGGCATTCGACAAATGACATTGATAAATTGATCTGCCCCATTGGGGATCCAAATCTGGGCAAAGAGCCGGCAGCAATCGCAATAGGGATTGCGCAAATGTTGATCACATCACAAAACAAAGCCGCCAAAACGGCGGTGGCAATATGAAAAACGGGGCAGATTTCTCTGCCCCGTTTCAAACGAGGGGTGGCTAAATTAAAAGCCCATTACAACCGCAAGACCAAGAGTGCTGTCGGTTGATTTCAAAAGATCACCCGCGTCAGAGTTGTGCTCTGTGCGATAGCTTACGCGTGTGGTCAATTTGTTTGACACTTTGAAGTTTACGCCCAAATCGTTGGTTGCAACGGTGTTTGTGCTTGAACCCAATACGTCTGTGTCATTGGTCAACGATACAGTGTCTGTGATCGCATAGTAATAACGTGATGACGCGATAAAGCCTGCTTCTGATGTTGAAACATCCGCTTGGTCTTTGATGTAACGCATGCCTGGGCCTGCTTGTACACGCCATGTGTGGTTTGGATTGTTAACAACACGATAACCAAGACCAACACCAGCGAAGGCATCAATACGGTTTTCAGACGCTTCGTTCAATTCACCACGCGCTGTACCAAATGCGTACAGTTTTGGTGTGAAATAACGGCTGCCTTCGTATGTACCATACAAATCAGTTGTTGCGTTTGTATCGTCGCTATCCAAATATTCAGCGGCAAAACCAAAGCTGTGGCTCCAATCACCAACGCCCAAAGTTGCGCGACCTGCCATCGACAAATCAGAAGAGCTGCTGTTACCTATGTCTTGTGACGCGGATAGTGCAACAGAACCTTTCCAACCTTGAGCCACGCCCAATGTTGAATAACGTTCGTCGTCATCAGAACGTTCGATGTTGTCATTCACAGCATCTGTGATGTCATCGATACGATCGTCCAAACCTTCGACGCCTGTAAGTGCGTCTTGCGCGAAAGTAGGTACCGACAGAACAAGTGCCACTGCGGAGGCTGTAGCGAATTTTACTGCATTTTTCATGTGGGTATCCTTTCCCAAATAAAGAACAAGGGCCGAATGACCCAGGAGCATTTCTGCTGAAACCGTATTTAGGAACTGTATTGAAATAAGTAAAATTCAAAATAATCATGCTTTAAACGAGTTTTACATATATTAAGTAATCACAAGTATATAAGCCGTAATTATTGGCTTAGATCTGCTAGATCTTGTAAAATATCGTCTTGGGTATGATCAATACCATGGGCCATATCACGTAAACTTGACTTTGCAATTGCCACAACATCAGCATCAGCATCATTTCGCCAAACGCTCCAGATCGGATAAGGGAAGGTTGGTGCATGTGGAACCAGATGCAAACGCCCTGCGTCCAATTGGCGTTTTACTGATCGTGCGGGCAAATAGGCCGCTGCGCGGCGGTGAATGATGTAATCCAATGCCATCGCACCAAGCGCAAATGTTAAACCGTTGTGATGCAAATCGGGTAGGGCGGCGTTATGCGCGTGAATAAATTCTGGTCCCCAATCCACAAACACATATTGCCCATCAAGGGGAAGCGTTGGATTTTCCCAAGATGCCACCAGTATCAGATCATCATCCAACACAGGTTCCACGGTTAACCCAGGGCGCGTTTGGGGTGTGTAAACCAATGCGGCCTGAATAACGCCCTCAATAATAAACCGTGTCAGACGGTCTGGCATGCCCACCTCGCCACGGATATTCAAATCGGGCATACGTTTTTGCATGTCATCAACCCAACGAAACCCAAGACGTGGCCACAATGAATATTGTGCGCCAATGGTCAGGCTTTTGGTGAAACCTTCGGGGATGGCAATTTGTTGACGTGCTTCTTCCCAGATTTTAATCAGGCTTAGCGCATAGTTTTCGAATTCTTTCCCAGCGGAGGTAAGCTCCGCCCCCGCCTTTGATCGCGTAAACAGGGGCTGTCCCAATGAATCCTCTAGGCGCTGAATGCGCAGGCTCACGGCGGATTGCGTGACATACAGATGATCCGATGCAGAAACAAACGAACCTGTGGCGGCGACCTCTAGAAAGGTTTTGATCAGGGTAATATCCATATACAATGCATAAGGAATACTTGTTTCAACTTCAATTTAAACTGTGATCGGTCAATAAATGCCATTTGCACGTTGCAGGCTTCGAACATAGGCGATGATTTGTTTCACCTCGCCCTGTGTGATGCCCTCTACCGGTGGCATATCGCCAAATTGCCAATGATGAGCACGGACACCTTGGGTTGCGGCGCGCAAAAACGATTCATCGCCATGGTGGTTTGGTTCGTAAATAATATGCACGAGCGGCGGGGCGTTTTCAGTACCACTTGCGTTTGTGCCATGACATTGCGCACATTTGGCGTCAAAGAACGTTTTACCCATCACAGCAGCACCCGTCAGAGTTGGAATTTCCATTGCCGCTGATTGTTGTTGATCTGGCGTTGTTGTGCTTGGTTCATTGGTGAACATCAAAACAGCAATCAACATTGCAAAAACAAGCCCCGTAAGTGTCAAAATCGAACGCATTTTTCATTTCCCCTGAGAAAGTTCATTTAAGATCGGGCAATCGGGTCGGTTATCACCCGCACAATGTTTCATCAGATGGGAAAGCGTATCGCGCATCGCCGAAAGTTCGATAATTTTTTGATCAATCGTTGCAACATGCGCTTTGGCGATGGCCTTAACATCCGCGCTGGAACGTGCGGTATCGTCATAAAGTGCGAGCAGGTTGCGGCAGTCCTCGATTGAAAAACCTAATCCACGTGCCTTAGCCAAAAAGTTAAGTTGATGAAGCGCTGTTTCGCCAAACACACGATATCCGTTCGCTGCGCGGTTTGGCGTGACCAATCCGATGTCTTCGTAATAACGGATGGTCTTTTCCGGTAATCCTGTGTGATCCGCCGCTTGTCCAATGTTCATATCATGCTCCGTTTGTTGTGCCGATGAAACGAAGGCGCAATGCATTGGTCAGCACAAAAATGCTGGATAACGCCATCGCGCCCGCTGCCAGCACGGGTGATAATAAAATACCAAAGGCTGGGTAAAGCACCCCCGCCGCCACAGGGATCAACAGGATGTTATACCCAAACGCCCAAAACAGATTTTGGTGAATGTTGCGCATGGTGTGTTTGCTGATCTCAATCGCGTTTACAACCCCCATCGGATCACCATTCATCAGCACCACGTCGCCGGTTTCAATGGCCACATCCGTGCCTGTGCCAATCGCAATGCCAATATCAGCGGATGCAAGGGCGGGCGCATCGTTGATGCCATCGCCAACAAATGCAATCGTTTGGGCGTCACCGCGCAGTGATTGCAATGCGTCAACTTTGCCGTCTGGCAATACCTCTGCAACGATATGATCGATCCCAAGCATCGATGCAATTGCATTTGCGGTTTCATGGTGATCGCCCGTAATCATCGCGGTTTTGATCCCCATATCATGCAACATCTGAATTGCGTTTTGCGCAGTGGGCTTGATCGGATCTGATACAGCAATGATGGCGGCGAGCGTTTCATCAACCGCAACATAGATCGGCGTTTTACCATCAGCGGCCAATGAATTTGAATGTTCGCGCAAATTGCTTGTTTCAATTCCATTGCTTTCCATTAACCGCGCTGCGCCGATCAATATGCACCGATTGGAAACGTCACCCGTAACGCCCATCCCGGTCAGCGATTGAAAGTTTTTGGATTGATCAAATTTTATGTCATGATCTTGTGCATGTGTAACAATCGCGCGCGCGATCGGATGCTCCGATACACATTCAACACCTGCCACCCATGACAACACATCGGATTGCGAAAATCCATTGACCACATGAATGTCGGTAAGCATCGGGTTCCCAAGGGTCAGCGTACCCGTTTTGTCAAACGCGATCATATCGACCTGTTGTAATGTTTGTAATGCGCCGCCTTGGCGAAACAATACGCCCATTTGCGCCGCACGACCCGTGCCAACCATAATTGAAGTGGGCGTGGCCAAACCCATGGCACAGGGGCAGGCAATGATTAACACCGCAACACCTGCGACCAGCGCATTGGTGATACTGGGCGTTGGGCCAAAGATGAGCCATATACCAGCAGTGAGCAATGAAATCATCAAAACGGCAGGAACGAACCACGTTATTACTCGATCTACGATGTCTTGGATGGGCAGCTTGGCACCCTGCGCCTGTTCCACCATTTTGATAATCTGCGCCAACATGGTTTTGTCGCCTACAGCGGTGGCGCGATAGGAAAACGTGCCATTTTCATTGATTGTGCCACCGATAACGGGTTGATCTGATGATTTTTTGACGGGCGCAGGTTCGCCCGTGATCATGGACTCATTTACATATGACTGCCCATTGATAACCACGCCATCGGTTGCAATCTTTTCACCTGGGCGGGCGTGGATAATATCATTTAACTGAATATCTGTGATTGGGATATCGATCATCGCTCCGTCGCGCTCCACGCGTGCCATCTTGGGTGACAATGCGATCAATGCGCGAATAGCAGATCCCGTTTGCCCCTTGGCGCGGGATTCTAACCAACGGCCAAATAGGATCAGCACAACAATCACGGCGGCGGATTCAAAATAGACGTTATTGGCGTTGTTTGGGAGGGTTTGCGGTGCAAATGTTGCAACCGTTGAAAACAAATATGCAGCACCAGTTCCCATTGCGACAAGTGCATTCATTTCAGGTGCACCGCGAAACAGGGCGGGGATACCTTTGGTGAAAAAACGCAATCCTGGACCAAACAAAATGATAGAGGTTAGCGCAAATTGAACCATGCGCAGGGTTTGTGTGCCGATCCATGCATTTAGATAATGATGCACGCTGGGAAAAATATGCCCGCCCATTTCCATTACAAACACGGGCAGAGCCAATACCGCCGCGAACATAGTCATGCGTGCCAGCTCTTGCATTTCTGATGTCTTATCAATCAACTTGTTGTTGGTTTTCGCGGTGGCTGGATATCCCATTGTAGTGACGATTTTTGCAATCGCTGTAGCGTCTGTTGATTGTTCGTCAAACGTAACGTTTGCCGTTTCGGTCACCAAATTCACAACGGCACGCGAAACGCCGTCTGTTCCCAGCAACGTCTTTTCCACACGCCCAACACAAGATGCGCAAGACATGCCGTTAATTTGAAGCTCGATTGTCTGTGTCATGGCCAAAACCTTTGGAGTTGATAGCCTCGATATAATCCTTCCAGTTAATGGAAGGTCAAGCTATTAAATGTTCACAATACGATGAGCACAAAAAACGCCGCTCAAATTAATGAACGGCGATTGGGAGGAATGTTTTTATCGTTTTACTTGGGCAAAAGAACCTTGTTGATCACATGGATCACACCGTTTGATTGGTTCACATCGGCGATGGTTACACGGCTAGCGTTGCCGCTTTCGTCATAGATGTAAACATTGCTGCCTTTTACTTGTGCTGACAATGCGTCGCCTGATACGGCCTTGAAGTGGAAAAAGCCATCTGGGCTTTTGCGTGCAGCGGCAACGATATCAGCGGCGGACCAATCACCAGCAACAACATGCGATGTCAGAACCTTGGTCAACGTGTTTTTATTTTCTGGTTTTAACAATGTTTCAACCGTACCAGCGGGCAGGGCAGCAAATGCATCATTTACAGGTGCGAATACGGTAAACGGGCCGTCTGATTGCAATGTTTCAACCAAACCAGCGGCTTGAACCGCGGCCACCAATGTTGTGTGATCTTTTGAATTGACTGCGTTTTCAACAATGTTCTTGTCTTCAAACATTGGTGCGCCACCAACCATTGGGTTTTCAGCGAATACAGCAGCTGTTGACAAAAGTGTTGATGCAGCGAATGCGGCGATAATGCGTGTGGTTTTCATAATCTCTCTCCTTGTGGGTGCCGCCCTTATTGGCAGCTATGAAGTATCCACGGAGTGGTGTTCAAAAAAGTTTCAACAAAAGTCGATTTTTCTAAAACCGCATAAAAAAGGCCCCCCAAGTTTCCTTGAGGGGCCTTCACGGTGTGTAATGATTACATTTTCGGTGTTAACACCGCATCAATTACGTGGATCACACCGTTTGACTGTTTAACGTCAGCAATCGTCACTGTCGCTTTTGTACCGTTTTCATCTTCAAGGATCATGTTGCCGTCCTCATATGATGCTTGCAATGTGCAACCGCCCAATGTTGGAACTGGGTGTTTGCCGCCATCATCCTTGATCATGCCTTGCAATGCATCGGCCATCACGGCCTTGCCCACGGCATGACATGTCAGGATCGTTGCAAGTGTTTCTTTATTTTCGGGTTTCCACAATGTTTCCACAGTGCCATCTGGCAATGCATCAAATGCCGCGTTCACGGGTGCAAAAATTGTGAATGGGCCTTCTGATTGCAATGTTTCAACCAGGCCAGCGGCCTGTACCGCGGCCACCAATGTTGTGTGGTCTTTGGAATTTACCGCATTTTCAACGATGTTTTTATCTTCATACATTGCAGCGCCGCCAACCATTGGGTTTTCCGCAAAAACAGCAGTAGATGTCAGTGTCAGAGCAGCAGCAGTCAAAATTGATTTTGTAAACGTCATGAGGGTGTTTCCTTTGTTGAATGCCCAACATCGTGTCGGGCTACAATGGAAACACGCAGTGTGTTCAGATTAGTTGCAAATAAATTTAATCTTTTTGATCACAGGTCTGTGATTGGGGTCACAACCAACACAGGGCCTGTTGCCTGGCCTGTTGGTGAACCGCCTAATGGTTCATCGCTGATCGCCAATGTACCACCTTTGATGGCGGCAGCATGTTCAGCCGCCAACGGTATTACACCGCGTTCTTGTTCGGGTATCACACCGAGTGATACCGCAACGGACTCACCCGCAGGAAACAGCCACAATTCCAATGATCGTCCTTCGCCCGTGGTGCCTTTGTGGCGAATGAAATGCAATTCATCATCGCCTGCCTGATACCCCGCATGGATGAACAATGTTTCATCCGCTGTGACCATATCGGCCACTTGCGTTGGGCTAAATCGGTTGAGGTTATAGCTGTAAAAACCAATCATCACCAATGCCGCCACAGCAACAGCAGATGCGATAAAGCGACGAATGCTCCAGAAATGTGCGCTGACACCGTGGGATGGTGTATTGGCGGCAAACATTTCCAATTCTATTTTCGCCTTAAGGTGTTCTGGTGGGGTGATGGGTTCAAATTCATCCGCCATTGTCGCGAAATCTTCGTCCCATTCGCGCAACGCGGCGCGCAGCGCTGGTTCGTTTAACAAGCGTTGGTCGAACGCTGCGCGTTCATCGGCATCCAACAGATGCAGAGCATATTCGCCAGCGAGGGCGAAATCGTCCTTATCTATGTCTGTTGAACCACTCATTTACTCAAACACTCTTTCAGTTTCAAAAGACTGCGACGCAGCCATGTTCGCATTGTATTTATTGGCACATCAAAACGATCTGCCAATTCTTGGTAACTGTCCCCGTTCAAGTAGGCGCCGCGCACGGCATCCGCATGACCATCGTCCAGTTCATTCAGACATGTATCTATCTGTGCACGTTCGGATGATGCAATCGCCGCCGCCTCTGGTGTGGGGCCTTGATCGCGCAAATCGGGCACATCATCGATATCTGTTGTTGGTGCTTTGCGTGCTCGCAATTTATCAATTGCAAGGTTGCGCGCCAATGTAATCAACCATGTCATCGGGCTATATCCATTTGCGGAATAGCTGCTGGATTTTTGCCATATCCTGACGAAAACCTCTTGCAACGCTTCCTCTGCATCAGCCCGATTATTTAAGATACGTAAGCAAACGCCAAAAAGTTTCGCAGATGTTGCATCATAGAGCAAAGAAAATGCATTACGATCGCCGATCCCGACGCGGGCAATCATGTTTTCAATGTCAGATACAGTGGTCATTGCGGCCTTATTTCAATATTTCCAGTGACCATAATTGACTGAATAATAAATACAAGCAAGCAGTTAGGTAAATTTGCGAAACAATTTGGTTTCATCAAACATGGATTCCAATTGCTCCATGCGTTCGCGTGTATCTGGCCAGATGATTTCTTGGACGCGGGCAATAATTGTTTCTAAAATCAACATGTTCACGATGGATGAATCCCAAGCAGATGGCACCGAAATGCGTGCGGCAAACACCAAATTGGTCAGCTTGCTAATCGGGGAAATCCATTGATCGGTGATCAAAACCACCTCGGCGCCCTTGGCGGCCGCCATTTCAACCAGCTTGAGCGTGCTGTTTTCGTATCGCCGCACATCAAACACAACGATTACATCGCCCTTTTTAATATCCAACAGGTAATGCGGCCATGCGTTTGATATGGATTGAATATGGGTCACATCGGGGCGAATAACCTGCATATGTAGGAAAAAGTAATCGGCCAACGCGTGCGTAATGCGCCCGCCAACCACATATACAGATCGTTTTTGATCCGCCAACAATTCACAGGTACGATCAAACACATTGGTATCGATTTGATGGTATGATTTGCGAATATTGGTCATCACCGCATCGGTAAAGCGGTTTAAAATATGCGTATCGGGCGCATTTTCGGCCCAGCGATCATGTTTTTCAATTGGGCCCGAAATTTTGGCGGCCAGCTCTTTGCGTAATTGCGCCTGAAACTCTGGAAATCCTTTGAAACCAAGTTTTTGCACCAATCGCGCAACGGATGGAGTGGACACATCGGCTTTTTCCGCCAGTTCGGTGATCGATCCCAATCCAGACACGGGATAGTTTTCCATGACCACATTCGCCAATTGGCGTTCGGCACGCGTGAGGCTGTCAAAATATTGGGTCAGCCGATCTGAAATGTTATTTGATGCCATAAAATCAGTCTCCATATTGAACATATATCGACATTACTTTTCTTTTTGAAGAGAAATTTACAGAAATCATTTGACAGGTGACCCAAGACTGAACAGAATTTTACAAAACACGGGACAGGGGAATCAACTTGGGACAGCGACAGCACGATCATGCGCATGGCGAAACGGTCAATCCGGTTGCGGTGATAAACCCAACGGGTGCATCGCGTATTGTTTTTGTGTGTGAACATGCCAGCAACGCGATCCCAGAAACCTATCGCGGGCTTGGTCTGTCGGAAACTGACAAAACATCCCACGCCGCGTATGACCCAGGTGCGCTTGGCGTTTTGAACAGCTTGGTTCGTGAATTTGATGCGGTTGGTGTTTATGGCACGGTGTCGCGGTTGGTCTATGATTGCAATCGTCCACCAGAAGCGCCAAGCGCCATGCCCGCCAAAAGCGAAAAAATCGTTATTCCCGCAAACGAAACATTGTCACAAGACGAACGCGATGCGCGCACCAGCGCGGTGTACATACCATTTCGCGACACGCTGTCCGATGCAATCGCGCAAAAAGGTGAGCAGGGGATTGTGGTGACAGTTCACAGTTTTACACCGACATATTTTGATCAACCACGGCGCGTTGAAATCGGCGTTATCCACGACAAAGATGCGCAACTGGCCCGCGAATTTGTCAAAACGCTTCAAAATGATGGCACATATATCAGCGAGTTAAACGAGCCATATTCACGCGATGATGGGGTGGCACATACGTTAAACCTGCATGGCACGCAAAACGGATTGCAAAATGCAATGATCGAGGTGCGCAATGATTTAATCACCAACGACGCAGACCAAGAAAAAATGGGGGCCTATTTGGCACAGCATTTGCGCGAAACATTCGCCACACTTGGCATCGATTTAAACGAGGCCACAGCATGATTAACCTTGCCCGAGGCTTTGTTAAAGTTGTGGATGCAATCAATTATCGTATTGGCCGAGTGGTCATGTACGGCATTTTTGTTATGGTTAGCGTGCTACTTTGGTCATCCATTTCCAAAACATTCTTCCTCCCGTCACTCTGGACGTTAGAGGTCGCACAGTTTTGCATGGTGGCATATTATATCCTTGGCGGGCCGTATTCCATTCAGATGGGATCAAATGTGCGTATGGATTTGTTTTACGGCGAATGGTCGGATCGCAAAAAGGCACAGATTGATTGCATCACCGTGTTTTTCCTGATCGCGTATTTGGGCATCATGCTTTATGGCGCGTGGGATAGCACGGCATATTCGCTTAAATACAATGAGCGAAGCCCAACCGCATGGCGACCATATTTATGGCCGATTAAAATCACCATGTGCATCGGAATATTCTTGATGTTGCTGCAAGCGATATCAGAGCTGATCAAAGACATCTTTAAGATAAAAGGGGTGGCTTTGTAATGTCGCACGAAATGATTGCCATTGTGATGTTTTCATCGATGATGCTGATGCTGTTTACAGGTCAGCGTGTGTTTGGTGCGATTGGTGCCGTGGGCGCGATTGCGGCCGTCACATTATGGGGCACGGGTGGTTCCGACATTCCGTTTTCATCGGCGATGAAGTTGATGAAATGGTATCCATTGTTAACACTGCCAATGTTTATTTTCATGGGCTATGTCCTGTCCGAAAGTAAAATCGCAGATGATCTTTATAAGATGTTCCATGTCTGGATGGGGCCAATCAATGGCGGACTTGCCATTGGCACCATTGGGTTGATGGTTTTGGTATCTGCGATGAACGGATTATCTGTTGCGGGTATGGCAATTGGCGCCACGATTGCGCTGCCTGAATTATTAAAACGCGGATATGATAAACGCATGGTCACAGGGGTGATACAGGCCGGTTCATCGCTTGGTATCCTCGTGCCGCCATCTGTTGTGCTGGTTCTATATGCCATGATCGCACGTCAACCTGTGGGGCAGCTATGGCTCGCGGGTGTTGTCCCCGGCTTGATGATGGCGACGATGTTCATTATTTACATCGCCGTGCGCTGTAAAATCAACCCAAGCCTTGGCCCTGTTTTACCACCAGAAGAACGCACAGTTTCAACCGCTGAAAAACTACGCTTGTTACGCGCTGGATTATTGCCACTGGTGATCTTTGCCGCGATGATGGTGCCGTTTGTGAACGGTTGGACATCACTGGTCGAAAGCTCTGCCATTGGTGCCATGACCGCATTCGCCGCCGCCGTGTTAAAGGGGCGCATGACCAAGGCGGTGTTTGAAACATCTGTGCGCCAGACGCTAGCGATTTCATGTATGTTTATGTGGATCATTCTGGCCGCCCTTGGGTTTGGTGCGGTGTTTGATGGGCTGGGTGCCGTACGGGCGATTGATAATCTGTTCACCGAACAATTGGGGCTGGAGCCGTGGATGATTTTGGTGCTGATGCAGCTATCGTTCCTGTTGATGGGGACATTTTTGGATGACACCGCGATGTTGGTGATCGTGGCGCCGCTATACGTGCCATTGGTTCAAGCGCTCGGATTTGATTTGGTTTGGTACGGTGTTCTCTATACCATCACGACACAGATCGCATATATGACGCCGCCCTTTGGCTATAACCTGTTTTTAATGCGTGCAATGGCGCCCAAGGAAATCACGCTACGTGATATTTACGGGTCCATCCTGCCGTTTGTGATGATTATGGTTTTGGCACTGACACTGATTATGCTGTTCCCACAAATCGCGTTGTGGCTGCCAGAATATGTTTACGGGAAATAATAATAAGACTCGCAACGAGCATCACCGCCCTTTGGGCATAACAAGCAAAATAGGAGAGTGAAGATGACAACAAGACGTAAGTTTATCACCAGTGCCGGTGCCGGAGCCGTGGGCGCAAGCCTTGCAGCACCCGCGATCGCGCAATCCAAAATCACATGGCGTTTGCAAACATATGCAGGCCCTGCATTGGCCGAACATGTGGTAAAACCCGCCATTGATGCCTTTAACAAGGTTGCAGGCGATGAAATGGAAATCGAACTGTACTTTGCCGATCAACTTGTCCCAACGGGAGAATTGTTCCGCGCAATGCAAAAAGGTACAATTGATGCGGTGCAATCAGATGACGACAGCATGGCATCCCCAACAGAAGTAACCGTATTTGGCGGATATTTCCCATTTGCAAGCCGCTATTCATTGGACGTGCCCGTGTTGTTCAACCAATATGGTTTGAATGAAATTTGGGACGAAGAATATTCAAAGGTTGGTGTAAAACACCTGTCTGCGGGTTCTTGGGATCCATGCCATTTCGCAACCAAAGATCCGATCAATTCATTGGCCGATCTTAAAGGTAAACGCGTATTCACATTCCCAACCGCTGGGCGTTTCCTGACCCAATTTGGTGTGGTTCCAGTGACATTGCCATGGGAAGACATCGAAGTCGCCGTGCAAACGGGTGAACTTGATGGGATCGCATGGTCTGGCATCACCGAAGATTACACAGTGGGCTGGGCGGATGTTACGAATTACTTCCTGACCAACAACATTTCGGGTGCTTGGGCTGGGTCATTCTTTGCCAATATGGATCGTTATCAAGAATTGCCAGAACATCTGAAAGAGTTGCTGAAGTTGGCAATGGACAGTTCGCATTATTATCGCCAATGGTGGTATTGGGGTGGCGAAGCCGCATTGCGTGTCAACGGCCCGAAAATGCAACTTACCACTATTCCAGACGAAGAATGGGCAACTGTCGAAGCAGCAGCACATACGTTCTGGGATGAAATCGCAGCTGAATCCGAAACCAAGGCCAAGGTTGTGAATATATTCAAGCAGTATAACGCGGATATGGTCAAAGCAGGCCGTCCGTATCGTTACGGCTAACACTTTTTGGGCGCGCATATGATGCGCGCCCATCCACAGACAACAGGAGTTATCATGTCAGGTAACATGAGTTTAGAAACGCTAAAACCGATGGTTTTGAATGGATCAATCGACACGGTTTTGGTGTGTTTGGTTGATATGCAAGGGCGCTTGATGGGCAAACGGTTCCATGCGCAAAATTTCATCGACCATTCATGGGAAGAAACCCACTGCTGTAACTACCTGTTGGCAACAGATTTGGAAATGGCGACACCTGATGGCTATGCCTCGACCAGCTGGCAAACTGGGTATGGGGATTACGTTATGAAACCCGATATGTCCACATTGCGCATTGTGCCATGGCTGGAAGGCACGGCAATGGTTTTATGCGATGTTCTCGATCACAATACGCATCAAGACGTGCCACATTCACCGCGCGCAATTTTGAAACGCCAAATCGCACGACTGGCCGAGCTTGGCTATGTCGCGCAAACCGCGACAGAATTGGAATTTTTCCTTTTCGAGAAAAGTTTTGATGAAATCCGCAAGGATAATTTTCAAGACCTGGCACCAATCAGTGCATATAACGAAGATTACCACATCCTTCAAACCACCAAAGAAGAACACGTCATGCGCCCTTTGCGCAACTTGTTGTTCGAGGCGGGATTGCCCATTGAAAACACCAAAGGTGAGGCCGAAGCAGGGCAAGAGGAATTGAACATCCGTTATGCCCCCGCAATGGACAACGCCGATTATCATTCCATCGCGAAACACGCGACCAAAGAAATCGCATGGCAACAGGGGCACGCGGTCAGCTTTTTACCGAAATGGCACCACGAACGTGTGGGCAGTTCATCCCACGTGCATCAATCATTGTGGACATTGGATGGTGACAGCGCGTTTTATGACAAAAACGACGAACTGGGAATGACCGACACCATGCGCCATTACATGGCGGGGTTGATAAAATATGCACCCGATTACACTTATTTCCTCGCCCCATATGTGAACAGCTATAAACGCTTTGCAAAGGGAACATTCGCACCGACCAAAACCGTTTGGTCGATTGATAACCGCACCGCTGGTTTCCGCCTGTGCGGTGCAAAAACCAAAGGTGTGCGTGTTGAATGTCGCATTGGTGGTTCGGATTTAAATCCGTATTTGGCAATTGCTGCACAACTGGCAGCAGGGATCAAAGGCTTGGAAGATAAACTTGAACTGGCTGGGCCATCCATGGGTGACACATACGAAAACGATGATACAACACATATCCCGCATAGTTTACGCGATGCGACGGATTTGTTGCGCAATTCAAAAATGCTACGCGCTGCGATGGGGGATGATGTGATTGATCACTACACCCGCGCGGCCACATGGGAACAAGAAGAATTTGACCGCGTCGTAACCGATTATGAAATCAAGCGCGGATTTGAAAGAGCCTAACATGACAAACACTGTAAACTGTATTTCGCCCATTGATGGGTCTGTTTTTGCCACGCGTGACACGCTTGATCTTGCTACGGCAACCGAAGCTGTTGCAGCGGCCAAAGCGGCACAGGTTGCGTGGGCCGCACGCCCATTAGATGAACGTATCGCATTGGTACGTGCAGGTGTTGCCGCAATTGGTGATATGAACGATGAAATTGTGCCTGAAATCGCCCATCAAATGGGGCGACCGGTGCGGTACGGCGGTGAATTTGGCGGATTTAACGAACGCGCCAGTCACATGGCTGATATTGCCGCCGAGGCGCTCGCACCGATTATCGTCGAAGACAGCGCAAATTTTGATCGCAAAATCAAACGCGTTCCACATGGTGTTGTATTGGTGGTTGCACCGTGGAATTACCCATATATGACAGCAATTAACGCGGTCGCACCCGCATTGATCGCGGGCAATGCGGTGGTGTTGAAACACGCGTCACAAACCCTGTTGGTGGGTGAACGTCTGGCCAAGGCATTTCATTCGGTTGGCATCCCAGCCGATGTATTCCAAAACATGTTCTTGGGGCATGACACCACATCCGAATTAATCGCCAATGGCGCATTTAGTTTTGTGAATTTCACAGGTTCCGTTGGTGGCGGCAAGGCGATGGAACGTGCCGCCGCGGGTACATTCACAGGAATTGGATTGGAATTGGGCGGCAAAGACCCAGGATATGTAATGGAAGACGCTGATTTGGACGCGGCCGTTGATACATTGATCGATGGCGCAATGTTTAACAGTGGTCAATGTTGTTGCGGTATTGAACGCATTTATGTGGTTGATAGCCTTTATGATGCTTTTGTTGAAAAGGCCGTTGCGATTGTTAGTGCGTATAAACTTGGCAATCCATTGGATCCAGAAACCACGCTTGGCCCAATGGCGCATCTGCGTTTCGCAGAAGAGGTACGCATGCAAACCGCAGAGGCAATCAAAGCGGGTGCCAAAGCACTGATTGACCCAAAACTTTTCCCAAATGATGGTGGCGCATATTTAATGCCCCAAATCTTGGTCGATGTGGATCATTCCATGCGCGTAATGCGCGACGAAAGTTTTGGCCCTGTGGTGGGCATTATGCGCGTCAAAGACGATGAAGAGGCGATCACATTGATGAATGACAGCGAATTTGGCCTGACCGCATCATTGTGGACCCGCGATTATGAACGCGCTGAACGCATTGGTGATCAATTGGAAACTGGTACGGTTTTCACCAATCGTGCGGATTATCTTGATCCAGCGTTGTGCTGGACTGGGTGCAAAAACACAGGGCGTGGTGGGGGATTATCTGCGATTGGATATCACAACCTGACCCGTCCAAAATCATACCACATTAAGAAAGCTTAAACCGATGACAATCACAGCAAATTGGTCATATCCAACCGCTATCCGTTTTGGGGCAGGGCGCATCAGCGAAATCGCAGATGCCTGCGCCGCCGCTGGCATCAAAAAACCGCTACTTGTCACCGACAAAGGTTTGGCAAATATGGCGATCACGCAATCCACATTGGATTTGCTTGACGCTGCGGGATTGGGCCGCGCGATGTTTAGCGACGTCGACCCAAACCCAACCGAAGAAAACGTCGCCGCTGGATTGGATGTATACCGCGCAGGTGGGCATGACGGCGTTGTTGCCTTTGGCGGTGGTTCAGGTCTTGATCTGGGCAAAGTTCTTGCGTTCATGGCGGGGCAAACCCGCCCGTTGTGGGATTTCGAAGATATTGGTGATTGGTGGACACGCGCCGATCCCGACGCAATCGCACCGATTGTCGCCGTGCCAACAACCGCTGGCACAGGTTCCGAAGTGGGCCGCGCATCCGTGATTACCAATTCCATTACGCATGAGAAAAAGATCATTTTCCACCCAAAAATCCTCCCTTCCGTTGTGATCTGTGATCCTGAATTGACGGTTGGGATGCCACCATTCATTACGGCGGGGACGGGCATGGATGCATTTGCGCATTGCCTCGAAGCATATTGTTCCCCCCATTATCACCCGATGAGCCAAGGTATGGCGCTGGAAGGGATGCGATTGGTCAAGGAATACCTGCCACGCGCATTCAAAGATGGCACCGATATCGAAGCGCGCGCGCATATGATGTCTGCCGCCGCAATGGGGGCGACCGCGTTTCAAAAGGGGCTTGGTGCAATCCACGCGATTTCCCACCCAATCGGCGCGGTTCATCACACCCATCACGGCACCACAAATGCGACCGTGATGTTGCAGGTGTTGAAATTCAACAAAGACGCCGTTGCCGATCGGTTGGCGGATGCAGCGAATTATCTGGGGATCGCTGGCGGCTTTGACGGGTTTTACCAATTTGTGTCCGATTTGAACGACAGCCTTGGCATTCCAAAGAACCTGACCGAGCTTGGCATTCAAAATCCAGACATCGATGCGTTGACCAAAAGTGCGCTAAATGATCCAAGTACTGGCGGCAATCCCGTAGAAATGACATATGATAATACGAAAAAGCTGATCGAGGATTGTTTGTAATTTAGGCAAACAAAAACACCTCATGACTTCAGGTGTAGCATGTAAATTGCTGATTACATTTAATTAAACTAAAAACGCTGTTGCTCACATAACGACAACAGCGTTTTTTTGTGGGCGATGAATAAAATTTAATCGTCTTGTAAAAATTTACCATTTGATAAAATTTTAAACCTGTGCGAACCTGATTCCAATAAATTCCAGCAAAGGAGGAGGCATCGATGCCTAATTCAATAGCAACGAATGGGGTGGTCGCAGAACGTTTGGATCAACAAACGCTGGCCGACAATTTCACAGATTTGCATCCACCACTTGACGATCACGAGGCATTGGTTGCCGCGGATCGGTGTTATTTCTGTCATGACGCGCCGTGCATAACCGCATGTCCAACCGATATTGATATTCCGTTGTTCATTCGCCAAATTGCGACGGGTACGCCAGATGCATCGGCCAAAACGATTTTTTCACAAAACATAATGGGCGGCATGTGCGCACGCGTTTGCCCCACCGAAACATTGTGTGAAGAGGTCTGTGTTCGCGAAACGGCAGAGGGCAAGCCAGTTGAAATCGGGCGTTTGCAACGCTACGCCACTGACACGTTAATGGGTAAGGGTATCCACCCATTTGTGCGCGCCAAATCCACAGGCAAAAAGGTTGCCGTTGTGGGTGCTGGGCCTGCGGGATTATCCTGTGCGCACCGTTTGGCGATGCTTGGCAATGATGTTGTCATTTTCGATGCACGCGCCAAGGCAGGCGGGCTGAACGAATTTGGTATCGCCAGTTACAAATCCGTTGATGGGTTTGCCCAAAACGAATTGAATTGGTTGCTGTCCATTGGTGGGATTGAATTGAAAACAGGGCAATCGCTTGGCTCTGATATTACGTTGGATGGTTTATCGAATAATTATGACGCCGTGTTCCTTGGCATGGGGCTGGCGGGTGTGAACGCGCTGCGCGCGGATGGCGAGGACAAGGATAACGTGCTGGACGCGGTTTCATTCATTGCCGATTTGCGCCAGGCATCTGATTTATCCAAACTCAGCATCGGACGGCGAATTGTCGTTATCGGTGGCGGTATGACGGCAGTTGACGCCGCCGTGCAGGCCAAATTGTTGGGTGCAGAAGAGGTCACAATTGCCTATCGCCGTGGCAAGGATCGCATGAGCGCATCTGTTTATGAACAGGACTTGGCAACATCCAAAGGCGTGCGAATTTTGTACAATGTTCAACCCGAACGTATCCTTGGTAATGGCGCGGCTGTTGGTGTTGAATTTGCCTATATGCAAACCAAAGATGGTAAATTGATCAGCACAGGTGAAACGTTCGAACTCCGCGCCGATCAAGTCTTCAAAGCGATTGGTCAAACGTTAAACGGTGCGCCCGATGCATTAGAAATTGAGCATGGAAAAATCGCAGTCGATGAAT
This sequence comes from Paramylibacter ulvae, assembly GCF_014652655.1. Taxonomy (GTDB): domain Bacteria; phylum Pseudomonadota; class Alphaproteobacteria; order Rhodobacterales; family Rhodobacteraceae; genus Amylibacter; species Amylibacter ulvae. Next base: position 273,884 of record NZ_BMZF01000001.1, on the reverse strand, counting down.
TTGGTCGCACATCACAATCAGGCGTTTGGGCCGGTGGTGATTGCGCTAATGGCGGCGAAGATTTGACCGTAACAGCCGTCGCCGAAGGGCGTGACGCAGCAATGGATATACATGCAAGCCTGACAGCTTAAGCATTGGAAAGGAGCCTATCATGGCGAACCTCGCAAGTGAATTTATCGGAATTAAGTCTCCCAACCCGTTCTGGTTGGCATCGGCGCCACCGACAGACAAAGAATATAACGTCCGTCGCGCGTTCGAGGCTGGCTGGGGTGGCGTTGTGTGGAAAACCTTGGGCGAAGAAGGCCCTCCCGTGGTCAACGTCAACGGCCCACGATACGGCGCAATCTTTGGCGCGGATCGCCGATTGCTTGGTCTGAACAATATCGAGTTGATCACCGATCGCCCGCTAGAGGTCAACCTGCGCGAAATTAAGGCGGTCAAGAAAGACTACCCCGATCGCGCAATCATCGTGTCTTTGATGGTGCCTTGCGAAGAAGAAGCATGGAAAAAGATTTTGCCATTGGTCGAGGAAACAGGCGCGGATGGGGTCGAGCTTAACTTTGGCTGTCCACATGGCATGTCGGAACGTGGCATGGGCGCGGCTGTGGGGCAGGTGCCCGAATATATTGAAATGGTGACACGTTGGGTGAAACAATATTCCAAACTGCCATGTATTGTGAAACTAACCCCAAACATCACCGATGTGCGAAAACCAGCAGAGGCTGCGATGCGTGGTGGTGCGGATGCGGTCAGCTTGATTAATACAATTAATTCAATTACTTCTGTTGACCTTGATCTATTCGCGCCTGAACCAACAATTGATGGCAAAGGTGCGCATGGTGGGTATTGTGGCCCTGCGGTGAAACCCATTGCATTGAACATGGTCGCTGAAATTGCACGAAGCCCAGAAACAGCGCATTTGCCGATTTCCGGTATTGGGGGCGTCACAACATGGAAAGACGCTGCCGAATTTATGGCGCTGGGTGCAGGCAATGTTCAGGTATGCACCGCCGCCATGACATATGGGTTTAAAGTGGTGCAAGAAATGATCAGCGGATTGTCAGATTGGATGGATCAAAAAGGGATCGAATCCACGGCTGACATCGTGCGCCGCGCAGTGCCAAACACCACCGATTGGAAAGATTTGAACCTGAATTATATCGCCAAAGCGAAAATTGATCAGGATCTGTGCATCAGCTGTGGCCGTTGTTACGCCGCATGCGAAGATACTTCGCACCAAGCAATCGACATGTCGGATGAACGCGTATTTAGCGTGAATGACGATGAATGTGTGGCGTGTAATCTTTGTGTGAATGTTTGCCCAATTCAGGATTGCATCACCATGGAACAAATGCCGATTGGTGCAACAGACCCACGTACAGGTGAAAAAGTATCGGACAAACATGGGGATTGGACAACACATCCAAACAACCCAATGGCAACTGCCGCCGAATAATCAATCGCGCGTTAACAGCGCGCGAAACATCGTATCCAAATGAACCTGCGCTTGTTCAAAGCGCAGGTTTTTTGCATCACCCAAAACCGCCTGCACCTGAACATCAAAATCCGCGTAATGTTGCGTGGTTGACCAAATAGAAAAGATCAGATGATAGGGATCAACGGGTGACAATTTTCCCTCATCAATCCACCGTTGAATAACCACTGCCTTGCGATCCGTTAATGCGCGCAGTGGCCCCGATAGTTGGTCAATAATATGGGGCGCACCTTGCAAAATTTCATTGGCGAACAGGCGGCTTTCGCGTGGATAATCACGCGCCATTTCCAATTTCCGTTGAACATACCCGCATATTTCATTGACAGGATCACCATCACCAGACATCTGCTCCAACGGTTCCAACCATGTTTCCAACATGCGTTCCAACAGTTGGGCATGCATGGTTTCTTTGCTGTCAAAATAATACAAGATATTGGGCTTTGACAGTTGGGCATTTGTTGCGATCATATCAATCGTTGAACCGCGAAAACCGTGTTTTGAAAACACATCAAGGGCGGCGTTTAATATCGCCTCGGTTTTTTCACGTTGAATGCGGGTGACTTTTTTGGTGGTGCCAGAACGTGCCAAATTTGCGCCTATCTATTATATGCAAGTGACCCGCAAAACTGCATGTCAATTTTTACTATATGATCAAAACTAGCAAAAATATTACCTGCTGAAAAGATAGAGAAAATCTTTATACGTCATGGGCCGCGCATAGGGTTGATATCTCGCATGAATATTTCGCACCAATACATTGTTTTGATGATAAAATAGTCATTTTTCGCTCGCCACAATCTGGGCTTGTATATTTGTGATAAATCCCTTGACCCAACGCTTGTCTCGCGTTCATAATCTTGACCAACTGGTCAGGAAATTCAGCCACTCATGGGGAGCAAGCAATGTCGAAAATGAACAGCAACCTGCGCATCAACGGTGATCGCCTGTGGGACAGTTTGATGGACATGGCCAAAATCGGCCCTGGAATTGCAGGCGGGAATAATCGCCAAACCCTCACGGACGAAGACGGTGAAGGGCGGGCATTGTTCCAATCTTGGTGCGAGTCCGCTGGGGCAAAAATGGGTGTCGATGAAATGGGCAATATGTTTGCCACATGGGGCGGCACCGATCCTGATGCATTGCCCGTTTATGTTGGATCGCATTTGGATACACAGCCAACGGGCGGCAAATATGACGGGGTTTTGGGTGTGCTTGGCGGATTGGAAATTCTTCGCACGCTCAACGATTTAGAAATCAAAACCAAACATCCCATCGTCGTGACAAACTGGACAAATGAAGAGGGCACGCGTTTCGCCCCCGCCATGCTCGCATCGGGCGTATTCGCAGGGATGCATACCCAAGATTGGGCCTACGCACGCGAAGATGCAGATGGCAAAAACTTCGGCGCAGAGCTGGAACGCATCGGTTGGAAGGGGGATGAAAAAGTTGGCGCACGTAAAATGCATGCATTTTTCGAGCTTCACATCGAACAAGGCCCGATACTTGAGGCCGAAGGCAAAGATATTGGCGTTGTCACACACGGCCAAGGATTGTCATGGACGGAAATTACCATCAGCGGCAAAGAAAGCCATACCGGTTCCACCCCCATGCCCATGCGCAAAAACGCAGGGCTTGGTATGGCGCGTGTTCTTGAATTGGTCGATGAAATCGCATGGTCGCACAAACCCCATGCGGTGGGCGCGGCGGGGCATATTGATGTTTACCCCAATTCGCGCAATGTGATCCCCGGCAAGGTCGTGTTTACCGTTGATCTACGCTCGCCCAGTTTGGATGTGATCACCGATATGGAACAACGCCTGCAAGCGGGAGCGCAGAAAATTTGCGATGAAATGGGTTTAGACGTATCATTTGAAAAGGTTGGGGGATTTGATCCCGTCACCTTTGACGAAGATTGCGTAACCGCCGTGCGCAATGCCGCCGAACGCATGGGATATTCGCATATGAATCTGATTTCGGGCGCAGGGCATGACGCATGTTGGATCAACCGCATGGCACCAACCGCAATGGTGATGTGCCCATGTGTAGATGGGCTAAGCCATAACGAAGCCGAAGAAATCTCCAAAGAATGGGCCACGGCAGGTGCGGATGTTTTAATGCAAGCGGTCGTGGAAACAGCGGGGATTGTGGAGTGATCGATTTTGGTAAGTATTTCACGATAACAAACATTGCGACCGCCGTTACCTTTTTGGCTGCGGGTTTTTCGGTTGGTTTGGTTTTGGGAAATCGCGATTACTACGAAGATGGACGCCTTGCAGGTAGCAAAGATTTGCGAGAAGCGCAGCAAACTCTCGAAAAATACAACAAAATCATCGCTAACCCAGTTGTATTGGATCAGTTTGACGAAGAAACACAAGCCAATTTGAAATCCTTGATCGCAGCAATTGAAGACAAAGATTATGTCGCTGCAGGGCCATTGTTAAACTTGGATGTGAAAGAGTTGGACACTGCAAATTGCACGCCAAACAACAAGGTCGTTATTGCAAGCACAGAAACACCGATTTTCACTAATTGTGAATCTGGACGAACTGTTGTTTTTGCTTTGACGGCAACGAATTATGTGAATGCTACTATAGATGGCGAACTTAAATCTCTCTATCCTGGTCAACCAAAAAAATGGGAATTTGAGGATGGCGCAATCTGCAGTTTAAGTTTGATCAACATCAACAACGAAGTCGATCCAAGACAAGGACAACTTACATTCCAAGCCTGCAAGGGAGGCAGCTAAAATGACAACCAAAGTTATCAAAGGTGGCACTGTATGCACTGCCGATCGCACCTATAAGGCGGATGTTTTGATTGAGGGTGAAATCATCAAACAGATTGGCGAGAATCTGAAAGGTGATGAATACATTGATGCGGAGGGCGCATATGTAATCCCGGGCGGCATTGATCCCCATACGCATTTGGAAATGCCATTCATGGGCACAACGGCGGCGGAAACATTTGAATCGGGTACTTGGGCTGCGGCCTGTGGTGGTACAACTATGGTGGTTGATTTCTGCCTGCCGGGCGAAGATGGCAGCATCAAAAACGCAATCAACGAATGGCACCGCAAATCCGCGCCACAAATCTGTTCTGACATTGGCTATCACATGGCCATTACGGGATGGGATGAAAATGTATTCACCGAAATGAAAGACGCCGTGGATATGGGCGTGAATAGTTTCAAACATTTCATGGCCTACAAAGGCGCGCTGATGATCGAAGACGATGAAATGTTTGCATCATTTAAACGCTGTGCCGAATTGGGCGCATTACCCATGGTTCACGCCGAAAACGGCGATCTGGTTGCCGAAATGCAGCAAAAATATCTGGCCGAGGGGATCACAGGGCCAGAGGGCCACGCATATTCACGCCCACCTGAATTTGAGGGCGAGGCGGCAAACCGTGCGATCACCATTGCCGATGCCGCAGGTGTGCCACTTTATATCGTCCACGTTTCCTGCGAACAGGCGCACGAGGCCATTCGCCGCGCACGCCAAAAGGGCATGCGAGTTTATGGCGAACCTCTTATTCAATTTCTTACACTCGATGAATCTGAATATTTCAACAAGGATTGGGAACATGCCGCACGCCGCGTGATGTCCCCTCCGTTCAGATCAAAAGACCACCAAGATAGCCTTTGGGCGGGTCTACAATCAGGCAGCTTGCAAGTGGTTGCGACCGATCACGCTGCATTTACCACCGAACAAAAACGTATGGGTGTCGACAATTTCACCCTGATCCCCAATGGTTCCAACGGGTTAGAGGAACGTCTTGCCGTGTTATGGACAGAGGGCGTTGAAACGGGGCGCCTTACACCAAACGAATTTGTTGCAGCGACATCAACAAATGTCGCTAAGATATTGAATATATATCCTAAAAAGGGCGCAATCGTAGAGGGTGCAGATGCCGATATCGTGGTATGGGATCCAAAAATCAGCAAAACAATTTCGACCAGCAACCATCATTCGGTTCTGGATTACAACGTGTTTGAGGGTTTCGATGTCAAAGCACAGGCACGATATACGCTATCACGTGGCGATGTGATCTGGGCATGGGGCAAAAATAGCCAACCAAGCCCAGGCCGTGGTCGTTTCGTTCCACGCCCTGCATTTCCATCCGCACACAAGGCATTGAGCCAATGGAAAGCATTGAACAGCCCGCGCAAAATCGAGCGTGACCCGCTAAACATCCCAGCAGGGATTTAAATAAAGCGGGTTCGCCCGCAACCAAAGGAATACCCGCGTGAGCGAAGCAACTGTTATAGAAGCAAAAAATCTCAGCCTGACTTTTCAAACCAATGATGGCCCTGTGCATGCATTGCAGGATATTAATCTGGAAATAAACAAGGGCGATTTCGTGTCGTTCATTGGCCCATCTGGTTGTGGTAAAACCACGTTTTTACGGGTGATGGCGGATTTGGAAACGCCAACAGCGGGGGAAATTACCGTCAATGGGATGACCGCGCGAGAAGCACGTAAAAACCGCGCCTATGGCTATGTTTTTCAGGCGGCGGGATTGTATCCATGGCGTACGATTGGTGGAAATATCAAACTGCCCCTTGAAATCATGGGCTATTCCAAGACCGAACAGAATGAACGTGTTGCGCGTGTGTTGGAATTGGTTGAACTATCTGGCTTTGATCGCAAATTTCCGTGGCAATTATCAGGCGGGATGCAGCAACGTGCCAGCATCGCACGCGCCCTTGCGTTTGATGCGGATATTCTGTTGATGGATGAACCGTTCGGCGCGCTTGATGAAATTGTGCGTGACCATTTGAACGAACAATTGCTGGCACTTTGGGCGCGCACAGAAAAAACCATAGGGTTTGTGACCCATTCAATTCCAGAGGCGGTGTATTTATCGACCAAGATTGTGGTGATGTCACCGCGCCCAGGACGCATTGCCGATGTGATTGAAAGCACATTGCCACGCGAGCGCCCCTTGGACATTCGTGACACGCCAGAGTTTTTAGATATCGCCCATCGTGTGCGCGATGGATTGCGTTTGGGGCACGGCGATGACGTCTAGCCCCAGCATCATATCGCGGGTCACACCCGTGCTGACCATTATCGCGATCATCATCGCGGTTTGGTACGCAGGTGCGGTGGCGCTCAATGCGCCCTGGGCGCAGGACAAGGCCACGCGGGCAGGGGTGACGTTATCGTTTTCTGAACTTGTGTCCGACACATGGGCGCAGGAAAAACCAAAACTGCCTGCGCCACACCAAGTTGCAAAAGAGATTTACAATACCACCGTGATGAAAAAGATCACATCCAAACGATCCTTGATCTGGCATGGTTGGATCACGCTATCCGCCACGCTGCTTGGTTTTGCGCTTGGCACGGGGCTTGGAATTTTGCTTGCCGTGGGCATTGTACACAGCCGTGCGATGGATTTGTCGGTGATGCCGTGGGTGATTGCGAGCCAAACAATTCCAATTTTGGCCGTTGCACCGATGATTATCGTTGTCTTGAACGCTGTCGGAATTTCGGGATTGCTGCCAAAGGCCATGATTTCAATGTATCTGTCATTTTTCCCTGTTGTCGTTGGCATGGTCAAAGGATTGCGTTCACCAAGTGCGATGCAACTTGATCAGATGCGCACATGGAGCACCCCCAAAAGCACCGTATTTTGGAAACTGCGCTTACCCAGTGCGATGCCATACTTATTCACATCCCTTAAAATCGGCATGGCCGCATCGCTGGTCGGTGCCATCGTTGGTGAATTGCCAACGGGGGCGGTTGCGGGATTGGGTGCACGATTGCTGGCAGGCAGTTATTACGGGCAAACCATCCAAATTTGGAGCGCACTGATTTCCGCCGCCGTTCTGGCGGCCGTATTGGTCGCGTTGATCGGTTTGATCCAACGCATCACATTAACACGTATGGGGATGCTACGATGATCTGGATACTTTGTGGCATTATTTTCTGGCTGGCGATGTGGGCAATGAATTTACGCTTGTCTAAGGCCAAGCCAAACAAGCTAATCGGGTTCATCATTCCAACCATATTCGGCCTGACCATTTTGGTCTTATGGGAATGCGTGGTGCGTGGTTTTGAAATTAGCCCTGTGTTGTTGCCAACGCCAACGGCAATTGCCGCACGGTTTGGTAATTCTATCCCAATTCTATGGGTCGATTTTGTGCAAACATTTGTAAAGGGTGCTCTGTCAGGGTTCATTCTTGGCTGTGGCGCGGCGTTTTTGACGGCAATTGCCGTGGATCGATCCTCGTTTTTACAAGCGGGGTTATTGCCCGTTGGCAATTTCGTTGCCGCATTGCCCATCGTCGGTATGGCACCAATTTTGGTGATGTGGTTCGGATTTGATTGGCAATCAAAGGCCGCAGTTGTTGTCGTCATGGTGTTTTTTCCCATGCTAGTGAACACGGTTGAAGGGTTAAAAGCATCTGATCATATGCAACGCGATTTGATGAAAACATATGGTGCGGGATATTTTCAAGCACTGACAAAATTGCGCCTACCGGCGGCAATGCCGTTCATTTTCAATGGGTTAAAAATTTGTTCTACCCTTGCATTAATCGGTGCGATCGTTGCAGAGTTTTTCGGATCCCCCATCAAAGGCATGGGGTTTCGCATCTCAACAGAGGTGGGGCGACTGGCGCTTGATATGGTTTGGGCCGAAATAACAGTTGCCGCAATCGCAGGTTCGGCATTTTATGGTGTCATAGCCTTGATCGAAAAGGCGGTGACATTCTGGCACCCATCACAACGATGATAGGAAAGTGAATTCAAAATAAACTAATCACAACAACAAGGAGACGATCATGAACAAGTATTTAACAACAGCACTCACAGGTGTGCTCGCGTTTGGCGCGACATTGGCGAATGCCGCGGATGATGTGACACTGCAATTAAAATGGGTCACACAGGCACAATTCGCAGGTTATTATGTGGCGCTCGACAAAGGGTTCTATGGTGAAGAAGATCTGAACGTAACCATCAAGCCAGGTGGGCCTGATATTGCACCCGCACAGGTGATTGCTGGTGGTGGCGCGGATGTCGTGCTTGATTGGATGCCATCCGCACTTGCATCACGCGAAAAAGGTTTGGATTTGGTCAATATCGCGCAGCCTTTCAAATCATCAGGCATGATGCTGACCTGTCGCAAAGACGCAGGCGTTGCCAGCCCAGCAGATTTTCCAGACAAGACACTTGGCGTTTGGTTCTTTGGCAACGAATATCCGTTCCTAAGCTGGATGAGCAAACTTGGCCTAAAAACAGACGGTTCAGCGGGCGGTGTTACCGTGCTGAAACAAGGTTTCAACGTGGACCCGTTGTTGCAAGGACAGGCCGCATGTGTGTCCACCATGACCTATAACGAATACTGGCAGGTGATCGACGCCGGCCTGACACCAGACGATTTGCAAGTGTTCAAATACGAAGAACAAGGTGTGGCAACGCTTGAGGATGGCATGTACGTCATGGGCGAAAACCTGAAAGACGATGCATTCAAGGACAAGATGGTGCGTTTTGTTCGTGCATCTATGAAGGGTTGGAAATACGCAGAATCTAATCCAGACGAGGCCGCGATGATCGTATTGGACAATGACGCATCAGGTGCGCAAACTGAAAAGCATCAAAAACGTATGATGGCCGAAGTTGCCAAATTGACCGCTGGGTCAAACGGTGCACTGGATGTGGATGCATATCAACGCACAGTGGACAGCCTGTTGTCTGGTGGTTCTGATCCCGTAATCACCAAAGAACCTGTTGATGCATGGACACATGAAATTTCTGATCTTGCACTGAAATAAATAAAAATATGAAAGCCGCGTAAAATTGCGCGGCTTTCTATCCCCAAAACCGATCGCGCATGCGATATGCCAAAACCGATGGCGCCAAAAACCACGGATTTCCGAAATAATATGGGCGTGTGCGAAACGGTACGTCATTAAACGCGCTGGCCTTTTCACGCAAACCCGCAACCGTTTGCCCGACGCGCATTCCCAGATAGCTGGCCATGCCAACACCAGATCCACAATAACCCATTGAAAAATGCAAACCACGATCATTGCCCGTGTGCATCATGGCATCGAACGTATATCCAACGGTGCCTGTCCAAGAATGGCTTATTTTTGTGGACTGCAATTGTGGGAATATTCGGGTTAATTCATTGTGTAACTTTGGTGCGGATTTTTTGGAATTCGTTTCGTTTAATGACACACGACCACCAAACAGGATGCGTTTGCGATCGGGTGATGGGCGGTAATAATATACTAGTTTTCGTGTATCTGATAAAATCCGATTTGTGGGCATGATTTCATCCATCACATCGCGCGGGATTTTTTGGGTTGCGATTATGTATGATCCAATCGGGATCACGCGGCGTTGGTGCCAGTTGGACAACGCACCCGAATATCCATTGGTTGCCAGAACCACTTGTGCCGCGTCAACAGCACCATGTTTGGTTGCCACCTGAAATCCATTAGCGGTGCGATCAATGGCGTGCACAGGGCAGAAAGGCACAATTTTCACGCCCGCATTTCGCGCAATTTCGCGCAATGATTTGTGATATTTTCCGGGATGAATGCTGGCGTGATGGGGAAACACAACACCGCCATGATATACATCTGTACCAAGCTCGGATGCCATATCACCGCGAGACACCACAAATGCATCGGTTTTGATTTTGCTGTCCTTGATATCCTGCTGCAATTTTACAAATGCGGATTTGGTATGTGCGCCGTGAAAACGGCCACAAGATTGATAATCACAATCCAAGTTTTCATCGGCGATGAATGTCTTGATGTAATCCAGCGATGCCTGACCCTCGGCCATAATATTGCTTGCGAGTGTTTCGCCAAATTGACGTTTCAGATATTCATAACTGGGCTTAACAGATGTGGAAACCTGTCCACCATTACGCGTGCTGGCGCCATATCCGCAATCTTGCGCATCAACCACCAATGTTGACATTCCCGCGCGCGCGGTTTGGATTGCTGCGTGCAACCCCGTGTATCCCGACCCGATGATCAAAACATCAGTTTTGGACGGTAGTTGCGCATCGGTTGCGGGCATCAATGGCGCGGTATCCCACCAGTAGGGTGTCGGTTTGAATTGATCTGTAAATAGATCGGTCATTGCGCCACCTGATCCGCCAAAATCATATCGGCACCTTTTTCCCCAACCATAATCGCGGGCGCATTGGTATTGCCCGATGTGACCGTTGGAAAAATCGACGCATCAACAACGCGCAGATTTTCAATGCCATAAACACGCAACCGTTGATCAACCACATCCACCGATGGATCAGGGCCCATCCGACATGTGCTGACGGGGTGAAAAACCGTGCCTGCGGTGTTGCGGATGAAATTAACAAATTCATCGTTGGTTTGAATGTGTTCCCCAGGTGATATTTCGAAATCAATGATGTCGGAAAACGCAGGGGTCTGTGCCAATTTGCGCAAAAATTCCATGCCCTCTATCAATTCCTGTTTATCAATTTCTGTGTCCAGATAATTGGGATGGATGCTTGGTGCCTGATACGGATCGTTTGATTGAATGTGCAAATATCCACGGCTGGTGGGGCGAGTGGGTTGTGCACCGGTCAAGAATCCCGCAAATGGATCAGGGTTCATCAATGGGCGTTTTCCAGGCGGTGCTTTGGTATAGCTCACTGGGGAAAAGAATAGCTGCATATTGGGGCGGGTTAATTCGGGGCGTGTGCGAATAAATCCACCTGCCTGATTAACACCGAGCGATAATGGCCCGCGCCGTGTGAGAACATATCGCAACCCTTGGGCCAATTTACCCTGCCACGAATGAAGTTGGTTATTCAAGGTTGGTCGCTTTGATCGATAGTGAAAATCAACGGCAAGATGATCTTGTAAATTCTGCCCAACGCCATCTGATTGATGCACCACATCGATACCGTGTTGTTTTAAAATGTTTGGTGCACCCACTCCCGACAATTGCAACAATTGGGGCGAATTGATTGCGCCTGCGGATAACACCACTTCGCGCCCTGCGAATACACGGTGTATTTGGCCGCGTTGGTGATATTCCACACCTATCGCACGTTTGCCATCAAACAAAATACGCGTGGTGTGGGCGTGTTTTTCAATACGCAGATTCTTGCGATTTTTGATGCCATGCAAATATGCACGTGCAGCGGACATGCGAAACCCGCCCTTGGCGGTGTTTTGATATGTTCCAAAACCTTCTTGAGTTGGGCCATTAAAATCGGGGTTATGGGGGATTTGCATTTCGCGCCCCGCCTGAATGAACTGATCACACAGCGGGTGCAAGTCGCGATCCATCGTACAAATATGAAGCGGTCCGCCTGTGTTTCGAAAATCGCTGGCACCTTGGTCGTTATTCTCCATTTTCATGAAATAGGGGAACACATCATCCCACGACCAACCCGCATTGCCCATATCGGCCCAATCGTTGAAATCTTCGTGTTGCCCGCGAATATAGACCATCGCGTTGATCGAGCTGGACCCGCCAATAACCTTGCCTCGCGGCCAATATGATCTGCGATTATTCAGGTTTGGATTGGGTGCTGTTTCATACATCCAATTCAGTTTTTTGTTATAAAACGCTTTGCCATATCCAATTGGCATCCAAACCCAAAAATTCAGATCACTGCCACCTGATTCAAGCAACAAAACTTTGTATTTGCCAGATTGGGTTAATCTGTTGGCCAGAACACAGCCCGCTGATCCAGCGCCAACGATGATGAAATCAAATTGTTGCATATTATTCTCAACTTGGTGGGTCACGTTGCACAGCGACGCTGATCAGCGCAAGCAGACCAGAGCCAACGATCAAGAAAAACGAAACCGCGTTTAAAACAGGTGTTGATCCGACCTTGGCCATGCGGTCGTACATGGTGATGGTTAACGGCGATTCAGAGCCAACCAAAAACAGCGTGGTGTTGAAATTTTCAAAAGACACCAAAAATCCGACAATCCCCGCCGCAATCATAGCAGGGCGTAAAAAGGGCAGGGTGACGCTGCGCAAAACCTGTATGCGGCTGGCACCTAAATTTAACGCTGCCTCTTCCATCGAATAGTCGAATTTTTTCAAACGCGCGGTAATGACCAGCGATGTGATTGTGGTGATGAACGAAAATTGTCCCAGCACCACCAACAATATGCCCGGGCGCAGGAATTCCAATTCGAGATTGAATTTATCCTCAACCCCGTTGGCCATGTTGCTGGCCATCACCAAAATCGAAATACCCAAGATCACGCCGGGGATCACCAATGGCAAAATCATCAGGATATAGAAAAAGTTCTTGGCGGGGAAATTGCCGCGCACAAACAAAAACGCATTTGTCGTGCCAACGAACACGGACAGGGTGGATACGAATATGCCTATGATGAACGAATAATATAGCCCGCGTAACAATCGGCGATCGTGAAACATGCCAAGTTTTGGTTCGGTATCGTTGAAAAACCAATCCAGAGTAAACCCTTGCCACGGCAGGGCGGGGAACAATGAATCGTTGAATGCAAATGCACCAGCGGCAATCAATGGCGCGGCAAGAAAGATAAAAAATGCCGCGACATACAACCGATAGCCCAACATGAAGGCAGGATTTTTGTTTAGATTTGCCATGTGATCCTCCCCTAGCTTTTCGCGACTGTATTGGCCAAGGTTTGACCAGAGAGTTTCAGACCAAGCCAAACCACAAGCGATGTGAATGCCAGCAACAGAAACCCAAATGCCGCACCAGATTCCCAATTAAATCGGGTGATGAACTGGTCATAAATTTGTTCCGTAAACCAACTGGAGTTTTTCCCACCCAATAATATCGGGGTAAGGTAACTGCCCGCAGTCATCATGAATACAACGATACAGCCCGACACAATGCCAGGCATGGCATAGGGCACGATAATGCGACGCAACACGGTAAAACCATTTCCGCCAAGGTTATATCCTGCCTCGACCATCGCATCATCCATTCCATCAAGCGTGGACACAAGCGGCACAATCATGAACAAAATCACGGTGTAAACCAGCCCCATTACCACAGTGATATCGTTGTATAAAAATTCGATTGGCTCGCTCACCATTCCGCTCCATTGCAGGAAACTCGAAAACACGCCCGTTTCGCGCAGTAACAAAATCCAGCCAAATGCACGGATCAGATCGCTCACCCAAAGGGGAATAAGACAGAGCAAAAACAATGCCCCACGCGAACGCCGCCCTGCGATTTTTGCGATGTAATATGCAATTGGAAACCCAATCAAGAGTGCAAGGATTGTCACCAATATTGACATGGACCCCGTGCGTAACAACGTATTCCAATAAATCGGTTCATTGATGAAATCGATGTAATTGCCAAAGCCAAATTCATAAACGCGCGGTGCAACCTTTTCACGTAATGACAACACCACCATGCCCAGATGCGGCAAAATAATCAGCAACACAATCCAGAGCGCAAATGGTGCGAACAACAGGATCAAAGAGAGGCGCTTGATATCACTTTGCATCAAATTCCCCTTTGTCGGCAAAACACATAGTCTGGGCGTGTGCCCATGACATGTTCACGGCGTCACCACTGCGCAAATCACTGGCACCACCTGTTACAACGATGTCGGCCTCGATCAATTGGCCATTGTCGCTGCGCACCAACACGCGGCTGTTTGCGCCGTTGAACAGGATGCTATCCACGGTGCCATCCATAGTGTTTTTCGTATCCTTGCTGGATTTTGTCCTGGTCTTTTTCGCGGCGATAAATTCGGGGCGCACGAAAATGTTCACCGCATCGCCATCTGACAAACCATCATTTGGGTTACGCTTGCAAACCATTGCCAAACCGGTGTCGGTTTCGACCTTAATTTGTTTGTCATCCATTGCAATGACGTTGCCGTTCCAGCGGTTGGAATCGCCAACAAACCCAGCAACAAACGCAGTGTCCGGTTTGTGATACAAATCCTCTGGGCGGCCAATTTGTTCGAATTTACCATTGTTCATGATGGCAACGTGATCGGACATGACCAATGCTTCTGACTGATCGTGTGTGATATAAATAAATGTGGTGTTGAATTGATGCTGCAACAGTTTGAGCTCGATTTTCATCGCCTCACGCAATTTCAAATCAAGCGCACCCAGCGGTTCATCCAGCAACAAAACATCAGGGTCCAAAACCATGCAGCGTGCGATTGCGATACGTTGTTTTTGCCCGCCAGATAATTGGTGAATTTCGCGTTTTGCCACATCGGGCAGGGCGATGCGTTCCAACACATCGCGCACTTTGGTTTTAATTTCACTGGCACTTGCGCCGTTACATTTCAAACCATATGCGATGTTGTCGTAGACATTCATCATCGGAAATAGAGCGAGATGCTGAAAAACCATTTTCACATTTCGTTTGTTCGGGGGCGTGTTTAAAACCGAATTTCCCTTGATGTGAATATCGCCTGCGGTTGGGTTTTCGAACCCCGCAATCATGCGCATCAACGTGGTCTTGCCGCAACCAGACGGCCCCAATATCGAAAAAAACGATCCCTTTGGAATGTTGAATGAAACGTCATCAACGGCGCGCACAGCACCAAAATGTTTCATCAAATTTGTGCATTCCAAATCATAATCTTGGGCATTGGTCATGTGGTGTTCCGTTAATGGTAGTGGTCGAAAAAAGGGCGGCAATCATGCGTGATTACCGCCCCAATCGAAGATGTTTATTCTGTCGCTGCTTTGATTTTTTCCAAAGTCTTGCCTTCCATATCCTCCACACCGGGGGGAATATTGGCAAAGAATTTCAAATTCGCGATATCCGCGTCAGTGAATGCGGCTGTTACGGCCTCTTTTTTGTCCTCTGGCAACATATCTAGTCCACCTTTGACCGCGGCAATCGCGCCTGTGCTGCCTGACATGATGGTCACGTTTTCAGGTTCTAGAACAAAGTTGATCCATTTATACGCGGCATCGTCTGCCTTGCCTTTGCGTGGCAATGCAAATGTGTCGATCCACGCAAGCGCACCCGTTTCTGGTGGCACAAACACGATATCTTTGTTTTGACCATAAAGTTTATATGCGGTGGAATCCCATGTTTCGGATGCTACTACTTCGCCTGACAACATCATTGCGGATAAATCATCGCCGCCTTTCCAGTAGGCTTTGATATTTGCTTTACATTCGATCAGCTTATCCGCGACCCTGTCCAGCAATGCTTGGTATTTGTCCAAATCGCTATAAGCGGCAAATGGATCTTCGCCCATCGAATATGCCGTGCCAAGCAGGATCGTACGTTTCAAACGCATCGATGTTTTTCCCGCATATTTTGGATCACACAAATCACCCCAACCTTTGAAATCGGGTGCGACGGCCTTGTTTGCCATCAAACCTGATGTGCCCCATTGATGTGGCACGGCATAAACTTCGCCATCAATTGTTGTATTTGCCTTAACACCGTTCAGGTGGGAATCTTCCATCACATCGGTATTGATCTTGGACAAATCCATCGGTTTGTAGATGTCATATTCAAGTTGTGCGGAATATATGCGGTCGTGGCTTGGCTGTGCCAAATCAAAACCAGCACCACCCGTGGCACGCAATTTTGCAATCATTTCCTCGTTATTGGAAAATGTTACTTCTACGGTAATGTCAGGGTATTTTTCTTGGAATTTTTGCACCAATTCTTCTGGTGCATAAGATCCCCATGTTAACAAACGCAATGTTTCAGCATTTGCATAAGATGCCGTTGTTAGCATCAGCGCAGCGATTAATCCTGCGCCTTTCTTTGGTGATAACATACTTTTCTCCCTTCGATGAAACGCAAATATTGCGCCAAATAACTTAACGAGCTTAGAAACACATTGGTTTACTGGTTATATCCATTACGGAATTAAAGGCAGACCAATTTAGATTTGACGCCGAACCAATTTGCGTAGCGTTTTCATACCTGAATTGATTTGTTCTGGCGTACTGCTGCCAAACCCCAAAACCAGTCCCTTTTGTTGAATGGGGGTTAAACAATAACGATTCAGTGGTGCCACGATAACACCGTTTTCGCCCGCTGCACGTACCAATTTATGTTCATCTGCATTTTCGGGCAAATACCCCATCGTGTGAAACCCGCTCTTGGTTTCACCCAGCGTGAAACCGTTGGGCATTTGCGAACTTGCTTCAATCATTGCATCATATCGGGCCGAATACAGGCGGCGCATCATGCGGATATGCGTGGAAAAATGGCCTTCGTCCATGAAATCGGCAACGATGGATTGCACGGATGTTGGCGCGGTGCTGATCCATGATGCAAACAGATGATCGAATGTGTCAATCAACCCATCGGGCACCAACATGAACCCCAATCGCAATGACGGAAACAAGGTTTTTGAAAACGTCCCGACATAGATCACGCGCCCCTGTGTATCGATGCTTTTGAGCGGTGGATGTGGCTGACCACCAAAGTAAAAATCACCATCGTAATCATCTTCGACAATCATCGCCTGTGCGGTGTTTGCCGCATCCAACAATTCCAACCGACGCGCAAGCGACATGACATGACCCAGCGGTTGTTGATGTGACGGGGTGACAAATGCCAGACGAAAATGTGGTGATTTTTGAATACCTTGCGCAACATTCATCCCGTCTTTATCAACGTCAATTGGCACCATTTGTGCACCGCGTGATAAAAATGCGTTGCGGGCACCCGCGGCGCCTGGGTTTTCATACCAAACCTGATCGCCTGCATTTAACAATACAGTGCCAATCAGTGAAAATGCCTGTTGTGCCCCCGCGGTGATAAACACCTGTTCGCTGTGGCATCGTATGCCCCGCGAGGCGTTCAAATGAGTTGCAATCGCTTGTCGTAATTGCAACAGCCCCTTTGGCTGGCCATATCCCATAATATCATCGCGCGACCCGCGTAAATGGCGCGCAGATAGCCGTGCCCAATGTGCCATGGGAAACGCATCCAACGCAGGGAGTGCCGTCACAAATGCACCGGTCGTATGGGGTAACCAAGATCGCGGCGCATAGGTTTCGGTGGCATGTGTTAAATTATGCGCAAGACGTGGTCTTGCATTTGATGTATCCGCTGTGTCCACATTCGGTGTGCGGGGCCGCTGATTTTCCAAAATCTCACTGACATAGGTGCCCGCACCAACGCGCGATTCCAATAATCCTTCGGCGACCAGACGATCAATGGCGTCAATTACGGTGGTGCGTGATACTTGGATTTCCTTGGCCAATGTGCGGGTTGCAGGCAATCGATCACCCGCACATAATCCACCCGTAAGGATGATATCGCGCAATCCCATATACAATTGCACACCGATTTTTTTCCGCGCAGTCCGATCAATGTGGATCGATGTTAACAACGCGCCTTGCTGTTTTTTCATGTCGGCCTTGGTTAAATTGGTTTGATATAATCACTATAATGGACCTTATTAAAATACCAATCCCAATTATCGTTAACGAAAATCCATAAAACTCAAGGATAGACCGTGAAAATCAGCTCGATTGAAACCTTTACCAATGAATTTGTTTGTTTTGTACGCGTGACCAGCGATACGGGTGCACAGGGATGGGGGCAGGTGGCGCCGTATTATGCGGATATCACCGCACAGGTTCTGCACCGCCAAGTTGCGCCATATACGTTGGGTCAAGATGCATATGACATCGACTATTTGGTCGATATTGTACGTGATCGCGAACACAAATTTCCCGGATCATATTTGCGTCGCGCACTTGGTGGGCTTGATACCGCGCTGTGGGATTTACGTGGCAAGGTAGAAGGTAAACCAGTTTGTGAATTAGTCGGGGGCAGCGTAGGATCGGTGCGTGCCTATGCTTCGTCAATGAAGCGAGACATCACGCCGCTTGCTGAATCACAACGCATGTTGAAATTACGCGATGATTATGGATTTGATGCGTTCAAATTTCGCATCGGCGCGGAATGTGGACATGACAAGGACGAATGGGAAGGGCGCACAGAGGAAATCATCCCAACCATGCGCCATGCGATGGGCGATGATGTCGCGTTATTGGTGGATGCCAATTCGTGTTATTCCCCCAAACGCGCGATCGAGGTTGGCAAAATCCTGATCGATAACGGCATTTCCCATTTCGAAGAACCATGCCCGTATTGGCATTTTGATCAAACGAAACAGGTTACAGATGCGCTTGATATCGATGTCACTGGCGGTGAACAGGATTGTATGCTGGATAACTGGCAGCGCATGATTGACGGGAGCATTGTCGACATCGTGCAGCCCGATATTTGTTATCTGGGTGGCATTACACGTACATTGCGTGTGACCGAGATGGCGGATAAGGCAGGTATTCCTGTTACGCCCCATTGCGCCAATCTGTCGATGGTTACGCTGTTTACCATGCACTTGTTGCGCGCCATTCCCAATGCGGGGAAATATCTGGAATTTTCAATCGAGGGGTTGGACTATTATCCATGGCAGGAAAATCTGTTTGTGAAATCACCCTTTGAAATCACCGACGGGTATGCCAACGTGACGGATGAACCAGGCTGGGGCGTTGAAGTTCGCCAAGACTGGCTTGAAAATGCAACCTACCATATTTCAAAACACGAGGCTTAACATGTTGGATAAACTTGATGATTTGATCGCAGGAACCGCCACATTGGATTTGCCAGATGGACATTTTATCAATGGCGCGTTTGGCAAATCTGGTGGTGATTTAATTGACAGCTATGATGCGGGGCGCGGGGCAGTATTTGCCCAGTTCACCAATGGAACAACGTCTGATGTGGATCGCGCGGTGACGAATGCACGCAATGCATTTCAAACTGTTTGGCGTAAAACCGCACCTGTTGAACGTGGGCGGATTTTATCAAAGGCAGCCACATTGATTTTGGAAAACCTTGAACGTCTCGCCGTCATCGAAACCCTTGATTGTGGAAAACCACTGTCAGAGGCACGCGGTGATGTGCGCGGAGCAGCCCGTTGTTTTGAATATTACGCTGGTGTTTGTGATAAATTACAGGGGCAAACCTTCCCGCTTGGCCATGATTATCTGGGGTATAGCATTTCAGAACCCATTGGCGTGACCGCCCATATTATTCCATGGAATTTCCCGATTTCCACCGCGGCGCGTGGCATAGCGCCCGCATTGGCCGCTGGATGTTGTGTGGTTGCCAAACCCGCTGAAACAACACCATTTAGCGCGTTGTTATTAGGCGATATTTTGCACCAAGCCGGATTGCCCGCAGGTGTATGTAATGTCATCACGGGAACGGGTGTTCAAACGGGTGCGGCATTGGTCGCACATCCTGATATCGATCAGGTGACATTCACAGGTTCAGTTGCCACAGGTGCAAATGTGATGAAATCGGCGGCGGATAATGTCACACGGGTTGTGTTGGAGCTGGGCGGGAAATCACCAGTTGTGATGATGAATGATTGCGACCAAGACGCAGCGCTTGACGGTGTGATGGGTGCAATTTTTGAAAATGCAGGTCAAATTTGTTCGGCAGGTTCACGTTTGATTATTGAGCGTGATATTCACGATGCATTTGTTGAACGCCTCGTAAAGCGCGCGCAATCTTTGACCATCGGTCATGGCTTGCATGATCCCAACATGGGTCCGCTGAATTCCGAGCAACATTTGCAAAAGGTTGCTGGTTTCATTGATCGCGCAAAATCACGTGGTGCCGAGGTTTTGACAGGTGGCAATATCACCACAGATCCAAAAACAGGGCAGGGATGGTTTTATGAACCAACGATCATCGCCAACCGTCCAAGCGATGATGAACTGGTGCAAGAGGAAATTTTTGGCCCAGTGTTAACGGTGCAAATCGCCGATGATGTTGATCACGCGCTCGCACTTGCAAATGATTGTCAATTTGGGCTGGTCGCAGGAATATATACCAGCAATGCCACCACGGCGCACCGTATGGCGCGCGATATTGATGCGGGTCAAATTTATATTAACGAATATTTTGCAGGCGGGATCGAGGTGCCGTTTGGTGGTAATAAAAAATCTGGATTTGGTCGTGAAAAGGGGTTGGAAGCATTGCAAAGCTACTGCAAAACCAAAAGCGTAGTTGCAAAGATTTAGACAAACACACCCGATACAAATTGCAGTGCGTCATTCAAATAAACAGCATGGGCGGGTTTGCCGTTGGTGAACCCGCCAAAACCGCAATTGTCGTGCAATACCGCAATCGGTGCTGATGTCGCCATGCCAATTGCGGTTTCGATATCCACACCAACCTGCTGCACCATCACACCCAAGGCCGTGGGCATATCCAGATCCGCCCCCGCAAGTGTGCCATCGGCCAAGGTTAATCGCCCATCTTTGCGATAGATCGTACGCCCATTGAGTGTAAACGAACGTATGTCCGATCCCACTGTTGCCATGGCATCCGTCACCAGAAACATCTGCCCCGTGCCATGATTGGCTCGCATCGCGTTGCGAATGGTTGCGGGGTGCACATGAATGCCATCGGCAATCATGCCCATGGATACCTGCGCATGATCAAGTGCCGCGCCAACCAGCCCTGGTTCACGCCCCGTTAACTGGCTCATGGCGTTAAACAAATGTGTGGCACAGGTTGCACCGTGCGAACACCGTTCCATGCAGGTTTCATATGACGCATCGGTATGCCCCAATGAAACAATCACGCCCGATGCACAAAGCGTGGCAACCTGTTTATTGTTTACATTTTCGGGTGCCACCGTGACCAATACATTTGGCAAACGGCGGGCCGCGTCCAATATGATTTTCATATCTTGGTCCGTCATTTCACGGATCAAGTCTGGATCATGTGCACCTTTGCGTTTGACCGATAAATGGGGGCCTTCCAAATGAATGCCAATAATACCAGAAACACCTTGTTGGATGGCAGATTCCACCGCGTCAATGGCTGCGCTGGTGCGAGTTGGGGTATCGGTAATCAAGGTCGGTAAAATCGCGGAAGTGCCCGTGCGGCCATGGGCATTGACGATTGTTTGCAACGCATCAACGGATTGGTCATCGTTGAACATCACACCACCACCGCCATTGACCTGTAGATCAACAAAACCAGGGCAAATGGTGCCGCCATTCAAATTTATACGCGTAACATCGGCGGGCAATTCATCCAATGCAACGATTGAATGAAAATTATTTCCTGTGCGTAAAAACGCATGATCACGGGTTAACCGATGACCATCATGAATTTTTGCACCGATAAAGGCGGTGAGCGTCATATCAAACAGTTTCCGTTACTTTTTTCAAATGGCGCGGGGTATCTGGATTAATGCCGCGTGTTGCCGCGACCTTTTCCACCATCGCATAAAAATGTGCAATCATAACAATCGGGTCGGTTAGGGCATGACCGCTGCGTACCACATTTAAGGGGGTGGCATGTTTCACCAAATCGCTGGTTGAAAACACAACGCCGCCTTTTTGCGCAATTTCGTCTGCGACAGATGCCAATGCAGGTTCTGCAGCATCATGCGCGGCCATGGCGATCACAGGAAACCCTTGATCGACGATGGAAACGGGGCCATGCAAAACCTCTGCCGACGAATAGGATTCTGCGTGAATTTGACAGGTTTCTTTGAACTTTAACGCAGCCTCGTTTGATATGGCATAGGATGGGCCGCGCCCCAGACAGAATAGCGAATTACGCGTGCCAATGGCATCGCGTAGATCGGACCAATCAATCTGAACCGCCTGTTCCAATGCACGGGGCAGGTTTTTTATTGCGTGTTCCAATTCCGCATCTTTGCTCCATTTCGCCAATAACCAAATTGCTGACACGGCTGAATTTACGAATGTTTTTGTGGCCGCAACGCTTAATTCTGCACCCGCATGGATGTCCAAGGTAAAATCGCTGACCTGTGCCAGCGGGGAATCCGCGTGGTTGGTCAATGCAATGGATGTGGAACCTGCCGCCGTTGCCATGCGCGCCAGTTCAACAATATCGGGGCTTTTGCCTGATTGTGAAATGGAAATACATGCACTGTTTTTCAACGCCATTTGGCGCTTGTAAACTGATGCCACCGATGGGCCAACCGATGCAACGGGGATACCCAACAACAATTCGGTCGCATATTTAAAATAGGTTGCAACATGATCGGACGAACCGCGTGCGACGCTGACGATATATGCGGGATTGTGGTCGCGCAAAACGTTCGCAGCCCTGCTGATTTCGGATTCACCATTGGTTAACAGACGATCAACAGCAACGGGTAGTTCCAATATTTCGCGACGCATTTGGGTTTGTGATGCATTCAAGGTTTCATTCCTTTGCTAAGCGCAGTTCAGCCACAAAATTATAGGCATCTCCGCGATAGATTGATTGTGTAAACTCCGCGACACGCCCATCCGCAAGATAAGACATGCGTTCAATTTGAAGCCCCGCCGCGCCTTGTTCCATTTCCAATAATTCACTGTTTTCGCCATTTACATTGATGGCGGAAATTTTTTGCAACGCGCGCACGGGGCGCAATCCGTATGTTTCCAGCAATTCATACAAAGATCCCTGAACCAATTCAGGGTCGGGCAAAATTTCGGTGGGCAGCGATGCACGTTCAATCGCCATCGGGCGATCATCCGCGGTACGAAGCCGTGTGATGCGCGATACGGATGCATCGGGCGCAAGTGCAAGCGATAAAACCTCTGCGGGTGAGGGGACATAGATGCCTTTGTCCAGCCAGCGTGAGGTAGAACTCAGCCCGCGGCGATCCATGTCTTCGCTAAACGATGTTAGGCGCGATAGGGATTGTTCAATGCGCGATTGATCTGGGGCAACGAATGAACCTGATCCTTGTTTTTGAATGATCTGCCCATCTTGGGCCAATGTTTGAATTGCTTTGCGCACGGTAACGCGTGACAAACCCGTAATCGCACCAATTTCACGCTCAGGTGGCAGTGGGCTTGATGGTTGTAAAATACCATCGGCGATGCCTGACGACAATCGATTGCGAAGCTGTAAATAACGCGGGCCACCGTCGGGTGTTAACCATTTTTCGGGTGCGAGGTATTTTGCAACACTCATGCGCAGGCCTCGCTTGATTGTAACGCCAATTCGCGTGCCATCACCAACCCACCATCGAGCGCATTGCCCAATGGCTGTGTAATATTGGTGTTAAATGGTTCCTTGAGAAAGCGCGCATAATGCGGACCAACGCCCCCAGTTAAAACCACAGGTTCACCAGATTGAAAGCCAAGCGCGATGAGCGCAGAGCGCAGATATGTTGCACCTTCGTTCATCAACAATTCGCCGTGTTGATCACCGTTGTTGGCCGCCCGAATAATTTCGGGTGCAAATGTTGCGTAATCACGCGGGCGGGCGGTGACGCTAAACTTTACCATTGCATTGATATCGCCAAATAGGGTCAGCAACGCGTGGGTGAGGGGGCTGTGCTGAATTATGTTGTCGTCACATTGAATAACCATTTCAAGCGCACGACGACCCAGCCATGCGCCAGATGCCTGATCTGAAATGTAAAACCCCCGCCCTGAAACAAAGCTCATTTTGCCAGCGTTTGATGCGGCACAAAATGTGCCCGTTCCAATGCCAATCACATATCCATCGGCCCCTGCAAGTGCGCCCAACACCGTTGTGGGGCGATCATCGCTCAACGACAATTTGCAAAATGAAAATCGATTACGTAAAATCGATCCTTGCGTTTCATCCATATAACCAGCCAATCCAAAATGGGCACAGATATTTGGAATATCGTTTTGATCCAGCTTGGCCGAAACCAACGCATCACTAATCGCGCGTTCAACATTCTGGCATGTTGTGTCGATGTTTGACGCCACATTTGCAGCATCGCCATTTGCAATACCAAGGGTGTTACCGTCAACGTCTGCAATCGCGACACGACAGCCAGAACCGCCGCCATCAACCGCCAAGATATATGGTTTATGTGAATCACTCATGCAATACCTTTATAATACCTTTGGTGATAAGTGAAGCCAAATTTACGATGAAAATCGGTGCCATTGAATGCATTTTGTGCCATACAGCTGATAATATTGCAAAAATTGTTGGAAAACGCACTAGGCATAAAAATGACTCGACAAAAGGTATCATAAAGGTATTATTTTTGGAATAAGGAGATTCGATATTGCTGCCGCAAACTGAACAGATCGCAAATTCTGATATGACAATTGATGCTGTTGCGCCGCTGCGTGCCGTGAGCATCATGCTGGATGTTCAGCGCAAGGCGATTGATGCGGTAAACAATGCGATTGATGGCATTATTGATGCAAGCAACGCCGTTGCACAAACGGTCACCAATGGTGGCACCATTCATTATGTCGCCGCGGGCAGTTCGGGGT
This sequence comes from Paramylibacter ulvae, assembly GCF_014652655.1. Lineage (GTDB taxonomy): Bacteria > Pseudomonadota > Alphaproteobacteria > Rhodobacterales > Rhodobacteraceae > Amylibacter > Amylibacter ulvae. The sequence goes on along the minus strand of NZ_BMZF01000001.1, from coordinate 249,152 downwards.
TAATGGCGCTGGCAGATGGGGCAGAATTACCGGGAACTTTTGGAATCGCGCAAAATCAAATTCGCATTCATATGGCAGGTGGTGTTCCAACGGATGGGCAAATGCCTGGGAATACCGAAGACGATATTTCCAACACCCACACCATCGTCGAAGCCATGCAATCAAACGATTGTGTGATCGCAATAAGTGCAAGTGGCACCACACCATTTGCTTATGACATCGCACAAGCGGCCCGTGCAAAAGGCATTAACGTTATCGCCATTGCAAACAACGCCGACACGGCATTGTTAAAAATCGCCGATGTTGCAATTTGTTTGAGCACCCCGCCAGAAGCACTCGCAGGATCAACGCGCATGGGGGCGGGAACCGCGCAAAAGGTTGCGCTTAATCTGATCTCAACACAGGCAGGGATTTTGCTTGGTCATGTCCACGATGGGCAGATGATCAATCTAATTGCGGATAATGCCAAGTTGCGCCAACGTGCGATCAACATTGTTGGTTCTATTGCGGATGTTTCAAATGAAACCGCTGCACTGGCTTTGCGCACCGCTGATGGAAACACCAAACACGCAATTCTAATTGCCAAAGGGTGCCCCGCATCCGAGGTTAACAAACTGCTTGCAACCTATGGCCCGCGAATGGGTGATTGTTTGCTGGCATTAAATGCTGCGAAAACCGCACAAACATAAGGGAGAATATCATGTTAAAACGTACAATTACCGGCGGATTGCTTGCCACCACTGTATTATGCACACATGCGATGGCACAGGATGTGACATTAACCATCGAAAGCTGGCGAAATGATGACCTTGCCATTTGGCAAGATCAAATCATTCCCGCGTTCGAAGCCGCAAATCCAGGCATTAAAATAAAATTCACCCCATCGGCACCTGCTGAATATAACGCCGTTCTGAATTCAAAATTGGATGCAGGATCTGCTGGCGATCTGGTAACATGTCGCCCGTTTGATGCATCACTTGCATTATATGACGCGGGGCAATTGGCAAACCTGTCTGATCTGGACGGGATGAAAAATTTCTCGGACGTGGCAAAATCTGGGTGGAGCACTGATGATGGTTCCGCAACATTCTGTGTGCCAATGGCATCTGTGATCCACGGCTTTATCTATAACAAAGATGCGTTTGCAGAGGTCGGTGTCGAAGTCCCAAGCACCGAAGCCGAATTTTTCGCAGCCTTGGACAAAATCAAAGAAGACGGCAATTACACCCCAATGGCAATGGGCACCAACGACCAATGGGAAGCGGCGACAATGGGGTACAACAATATTGGCCCAAACTATTGGAAAGGCGAAGAGGGCCGTCTTGCATTGATCAATGGTGAACAAAAGCTGACCGATCCACAATGGGTTGCACCGTTTAGCCAATTGGCAAAATGGGGTTCATATCTGGGCGATGGTTACGAGGCGCAAACATATCCAGACAGCCAGAACATTTTCACGCTGGGACGCGCGGCAATCTATCCAGCTGGTTCGTGGGAAATTTCAGGTTTCAATAATTTGGTCGATTTTGAAATGGGCGCATTTAACCCACCCGTACAGGCGGCTGGCGATACATGTTACATTTCCGATCACACCGATATTGCGATTGGGATGAATGCAAACACCGCCCATCCAGAGGAAACTAAAACATTCTTAAACTGGGTTGGCTCGGCAGAGTTTGCGAAAATCTATGCCAATGCGTTGCCGGGTTTCTTTTCCCTGTCGAACCACGAGGTCGGTATGGAAGACCCGCTTGCACAAGAATTCGTAAGCTGGCGTTCAAAATGTGAATCATCCATCCGATCCACATATCAAATCCTGTCACGCGGCACGCCAAATTTGGAAAACGAAACATGGAATGCATCCGTGGCAGTAATTCGTGGCAACGAAACACCAGAGGCCGCGGGCGAACGTTTACAAAAAGGATTAGCAAGCTGGTACGAACCGCAACAATAATTTCTTAAACACAACGGCTTGGGCGGTGTATTCGCCCAAGCCAAACAACAGGGGAACAGCATGAATACGACAAAAAAACCATCGCGTATCAAATGGCACATCTTGGTGTTTTTGGCACCCGCGGTGCTGGTTTACACCGCCGTGATGATTTATCCGCTGTTCAACACATTGCGCCTCTCACTTTATAGCGAGGTTGCTCAAACCCGCGAATTTGTTGGCCTTGCCAATTTCAAAACACTGTTTGGCGATGAAAATTGGTCGAAACAATTTTGGAATGCGCTTGGTAATAATTTCTGGTTCTTTATCATTCATATGCTTGTGCAAAACCCGATTGGTATTTTGCTTGCGGCAATCCTGTCGCATCCGAAATTACGTTTTGCCGGCTTTTATCGATCCGCCATTTTTATCCCCACAATCCTGTCATTTGTGATTGTTGGATTTGCGTGGAAATTGATCCTGTCACCGATTTGGGGCATCGCACCGGGAATGCTTGATGCGGTTGGATTAAAATCGCTTTATGCGCCGTGGTTGGGGCGCGAGGCATATGCGTTAACCACGTTATCGTTGGTATCCGTATGGCAATTTGTCGGTATCCCAATGATGTTGATCTATGCCGCGTTGCTCTCCATCCCAGAGGAAATCTTGGAAGCAGGGGAATGTGACGGCATCACGGGCGCGGCGGCATTTTGGAAAATCAAACTGCCCCTGATATTACCCAGCATCGGCATTATTTCGATCCTGACGTTCGTTGCCAATTTCAACGCATTCGATCTAATCTATGCCGCCCAAGGCGCGCTGGCGGGACCTGATTTTGCCACTGATATTTTGGGCACGTTTATGTACCGCACATTCTTTGGATTTCAATTGCAATTGGGCGATCCACATATGGGGTCCGCCATTGCATCCGCGATGTTCGCCATCATCCTGATTGGTGTGTGCATATATCTGTTCGCAATTCAAAGCCGCATGCGGCGCTATCAATTTTAGGGGTCGGTTATGAACAAAGCTCGCCATAACAAAACCAATGTCATTGCCGCACACGCCGCATTGATCGCTTATACTTTGATCGCGCTATTCCCTGTTTTTGTTATTGTTATCAATAGCTTTAAAACACGCCGTGCGATTTTTCGCGAACCGCTCGCATTACCAAATGCCGACACGTTCAGCATGGTTGGTTATGAAACCGTGTTAAAGCAGGGGGACTTTTTCCTCTATTTTCAAAACTCGATGATCGTCACAGTGGTGTCGCTGTTTTTCATCCTGCTATTTGGCGCGATGGCCGCTTTTGCCTTGGCTGAATACCGGTTCAAGGGGAATACCCTGATGGGGTTGTACCTTGCGCTTGGGATCATGATTCCGATCCGTATCGGCACAGTCGCGATTTTGGATATGATGGTGGCCACGGGATTGGTGAACACGTTATGGGCATTGATCTTGGTTTACACCGCCCAAGGTTTGCCGCTGGCGGTATTTATTCTCAGTGAATTTATGAAACAGGTTTCGGATGATTTGAAAAATGCAGGGCGCATTGATGGATTGTCCGAATATCGCATCTTTTTCAATCTTGTTTTGCCGCTGGTGCGCCCAGCAATGGCAACGGTGGCAGTGTTTAACATGATCCCGATTTGGAACGATCTGTGGTTCCCATTGATCCTTGCTCCCGCAGAAGAGGTGAAAACCCTAACCCTTGGCAGCCAAGTGTTCATCGGGCAATTCGTGACCGACTGGAATGCGGTATTATCTGCGCTTTCATTGGCGATCCTGCCTGTCATGGCGCTTTATGTTGTGTTTTCACGCCAACTTATCCGTGGCATCACATCAGGGGCAGTGAAATGATCCGCGCAATCGTGATCGGCCTTGGCAATATGGGGCAGAGCCATGCGCTCGCGCTGCATGGGCATAATGATGTAGAACTGATTGGGGTGGTCAACCGAAGCAAGGTTTCATTGCCCGATGCCCTTTCAGACGTACCGTTTTATTCCAATTTTCAAACCGCACTTGAAACATGCAAACCCGATCTGGTCTGTATCGCCAGTTATTCCGACAGCCATGCAGATTACGCTATCGCGGCGATGAATGCAGGTGCGGATGTGTTTGTCGAAAAACCGCTCGCCACATCCGTGATGGATGCAAAACGTGTTGTTGAAACAGCGTCCGCGTTGGGACGCAAATTGGTGGTAGGGTATATCCTGCGCCATCATCCAAGCTGGGTTGAATTGGTGGAACAGGCGCGCGCATTGGGCGGCCCATATGTATTTCGCATGAACCTGAACCAGCAATCATCGGGGGATACGTGGGATACGCACCGCGCATTGATGCAAACCACATCGCCCATCGTTGATTGCGGTGTGCATTACGTTGATGTGATGTGCCAGATTGCCAATGCAGATCCCATCAGCGTGCATGGCATTGGCCTGCGTTTGTCCGATGAAATTGCGCCTGACATGTATAACTATGGCCAGCTTCAGGTGCGTTTCGCCGATGGTTCCGTTGGGTGGTACGAAGCGGGGTGGGGACCGATGATGTCCAACACCGCCCATTTCGTCAAAGATATCGTTTCGCCAAATGGCGCGGTGTCGATTGTTGATAAATCGGACATTCATTCGGATGATGTCGAAGGGCATACACGCGTTGGTTCCATTCTTGTGCATCGCATGGATGGCGATGAAACAATCACCATGCCCGATGAACCAGGCCACCAAGAATTATGTGATCGCGAACAGGCGTTCGTGATTGATGCAATCCTAAACAATGTTGATTTGTCAGCGCATATGAACGATGCGGTGCAATCATTAAAAATATGTCTGGCAGCGGATGAAAGTATCCGTTCAGGAAAAATTATCCAGCTAGGAGACTTTGAATAATGCCCGCTCTTAAACTTGAAAATGTGTACAAATCTTTTGGCTCTGTCGAGGTGTTAAAAGACATTAACCTTACGGTCGAAGATGGTGATTTTGTCGTGTTCGTTGGCCCGTCGGGATGTGGTAAATCAACGTTGTTGCGCGTCATTGCAGGGTTAGAAGACGCAACAAAAGGCGACGTATTCATCGGCGGTGAACAGGTCAATGATATACCTCCATCGCGTCGCGGGATTGCTATGGTGTTTCAATCTTATGCTTTGTATCCGCATCTGAGCGTAAAGGCGAATATGTCGCTTGGATTAAAACAAGAAAAACAGCCCAAAGACCTGATTGAATCGCGTGTGCAAAAGGCGAGCGAAATTTTATCATTGAACGAATATCTGGATCGCCATCCGGCGGAATTGTCCGGCGGGCAACGCCAACGTGTTGCCATTGGGCGTGCGATTGTACGCGAACCAAAACTGTTTTTGTTTGATGAGCCATTATCCAATCTTGATGCCGCATTGCGCATGAACACGCGGATTGAGATCGCTGAACTCCATCGAACATTGAGCGCAAGCATGGTTTACGTTACCCACGATCAAACCGAGGCGATGACCTTGGCCGATAAAATCGTGGTGCTCCGCGATGGACGGATTGAACAAGTCGGAAGCCCGATGGAATTGTACAACAATCCAGCAAATCAATTCGTGGCGGGGTTCCTTGGTTCACCTGCAATGAACTTTCTAAAGAAAAAAGATGGGCAGGGCGGCACGATTGGCATCCGACCCGAACATTTGCGCGTCGCGAAAAAGGGTAAAATAAACGGGACAATTACACATATCGAAAACCTTGGCAGCGACACAAATTTACTGGTGCGCACGGATACGGGGGAACCGCTTACAATTCGTATGTTTGGCCAACACGTCATGGCCGTCGGAAATTCAATATCGTTAACCTATGATGATGAACAAGCGTTTGAATTTGACGCCAAGGGGCACCGGGTAAATTAGTAAAATCGATACTGGAAATTGACCTGTGCCGCACTTGATGGAAATAAGCGCTTAGCAACTTTACCAAACACCAAGGAACATACTCTTGTCATTTTGCCTATTTTCACAAGACAAAGGGTAGGGGTTTCGTGGAGGAAACGCCAGCATGTAGGCTTTGAACACTCGTGCTAGCCTCCACCATCGTTTCCACAATTCAGACGTCTAGTGATCACCACGCACTCTGGTTTGTTTTTCAACGCATTCTCATGTCAATGTGACGAACGACCAAAGGCAATTTCACGTTCAAGTTTTGGATCAAGTTGGTGCATGTCAGTTATGTACAAATATCCCATAATACATATTATGTTAATTTTGTATGTAACTGAGATACCAGTCTGCGTGCGTTTTGACCAGTAATAACGGGTTTTACGGTCTCTGGCGGTAATGTTTCTAATTCTGGGAATATCGCCAATACTTCTTTGCGACCACTGTCCGTCAAACTACGCATTGTTTCTGTACCCAGATACAACGTTTCCGCCTCTAATCCATGGACATACAACAATTGATGATCTTCCAGTAAGATATGAACATATGTGATCTGGCGTTGATCGGTCTTGATTTGAATACCATTCAGCGCGGTCAATTCTTTGGCTGCGATCAACACTTCGGATGCGCAGCATAATTTCTGAACAATTGGCCCTTTGATCAAAATGCGATGTTGCTGTGATACCAGTAGCGTTTTGTTGGGTTTGTTTTTACCCAAGGCATGGCGTTTAATTTCAACGGGAAAATCACGCGCATTTGTATTGGGCTTCGTGAGGTTCAGACGTTTTTTACCAATCCATCGGATCGGCAAATCGTCGTGTTCGACGGTTGTTACCAAATCGCCAGCACGCAACGTGCCGATACGTTTATCACCATCTGGTGTTTGAACGAAACTTCGCCCAGCGTAACAAACGAAATTCATCGCACCGGGTGTTGAATCGACGTTGTTTACGAATATATCTTCACCGTCACCTGATCGTTGGATTGAAAATCCGTCAATATCCGAGCCGAAATCTTCGCCACTCCCAACCAAACTTGCGGTTGATGAAAAGCCTGTATAATCGGTCTCTGGCGTGTCCAGCGCATCGCCATTGAACGTCGCCACAACGTATTCATCCGCATCAGGATCGTACAATACAATGTTGTCGCCGCCATTGTTTATAACGTTTTGGCCAATATTCGCATCAAACGCGAGATCATTTGGACCACCCGTTGCAGGCAAGGAATCCGCGTTACGTATAACCAATGCCCTTGCATCTGGTTCCAATATGGTGCCATCGGGAAATGTAAACCAATTGCCCCGCCCCGCGTCCCACAATTCCAGCCCACCAATGTCGATTGGCGCATCCGACGCGTTGTAAAATTCTACGAATTCATCGGTACCATTTGCAGCGCCATTGCCGTCGGTGTCTGTGCTTCCTGTTGATCCTGTTGGGTCAACCAAGAATTCGTTAATAACAATGCCACCTCGTAATGCGTCCGCCACAGCCAACCTTTTTGTTTGATCACGCGGACAGAATTACCCGCATAGGTTAAATTCATATTATTATTCGTATTTGAATTTACAATAGCATGGCGGTGTTTGGGCGCAAACTGCTAGGCGGTTAATATCCCTAAGATAGCTGTTTGTTTGGTGCGATATCGCGGATATCGATGACTAATTCAATGATTCCACCGTGACCTTTAACAGATTGAAAAGCTTCTATAAATTCATCGGTTTTTGTGACATGATGATAGTCAAAACCATATGCGCGGCTGATATCCTCAAAGCATGGGTTCAACAGTTCTGTACCGCTGATACGATCGGCGTATTTGCCTTCTTGGTGCATGCGGATCGTGCCATAGCTGCCGTTGTTAAAGATAATCACAATGGGCCGCAGGTCGTTTTGCATGGCTGTGCCCAGCTCATTACAATTCATCTGAAAATCACCATCACCTGCAAAACAGACAACTTGGCGTTCTGGATGAATGGATTTCATCGCAATCGCGGCGGGCAACCCTGCCCCCATTGCCCCTGACTGCGGTGCGATCAGGCGACGGTTATTGTTATAATTCAGATACTTACTGTGCCAAATTGCGAAATTACCAGCGCCGTTGGTCATGATCGCATCATCATCTAATATATCGTTTAGCGCGTCACATATTAGCGCAGGATTAACGGCACCGAGCGTGTCGGGCAATTTGCGCGCATCGATGAAACCCGTGTGGCATTCATCCATCCAATCAGACCAATTGCATTTGATATTCTGATCAGCCAGCATGGAAACCAACGTATTGGGACATGAGTTTATATGCGTATCACACTGATAAACCTTACCTAATTCGCTTTGAGATATATGGGTGTGGATGATTTTTTGCGCGGGCGTTGGCATGTCAAACAATTCCCAGCCATCTGTCACAACCTCGCCAAAACGTTGGTTTATAACCAAGATCAGATCTGATCCATTGATGGCATCTTTCATCGCCACGCTTTTGCCAAATGATGCGTCGCCGATATATTGTGGTGATGTTGTCTCCATCAAATCTTGGTTGCGAAAACCGCAGATAACTGGAATCTTTGCGCTTTGTGCAAATCGCAGAAGATCGCGGCGGCCATCGGCATTCCACCCACCGCCACCAACCATTATCAAGGGTCGTTTGGCGTTTTGTAATGCCTTTGAAATTTGGCCAATCTCCGCGCTTGATGCGTTTGGTTTTGCGATATTAACCGCGGGCGTCGGGGTCCTGTTGGTTTGCTCACGCAACATATCTTCTGGCAATGCTATGACAACGGGGCCTGGGCGGCCAGACATTGCGGTGCTGTAGGCGCGCGCGATAATTTCGGGAATGCGATCAGGATCATCAATTTCCGTAACCCATTTGGCGATGGGGCCGAAAAACGCGCGGTAATCAATTTCTTGAAACGCTTCGCGATCCCGCATCTCGCGTCCAATTTGACCGATAAACAGGATCATCGGGCTGGAATCTTGCATGGCGGTATGCACGCCAATGCTTGCATTCGTTGCACCAGGTCCTCGCGTGACAAAACAAATGCCCGGTTGGCCCGTCAGCTTACCATAAGCCTCTGCCATAAATGCCGCCCCACCCTCGTGACGGGTGGTGATAAAACGCAGCAGATCGGTATGATCGTAAAGCGCATCAAGAACCGACAGATAGCTTTCCCCAGGGACACCGTAAATAATATCGGATTTTTGCGCGATAAGGCATTTCACCAAAAGTTCAGCAGCAGTTTGCATGTTGATTCCCATTTTTCCATCACGCAATCATTTTTGGAACCGCCGCGCAAGCGGTTACAACCAATTGACCTTAGGGAAGGTAATTGCACATAAGTGTGCGGTTTGTCACTTATTGTGCGGCGCAAAACCGATAGCACTACGCCCAGAGGGACACAGAGCACACGGCTTTCCTAGGGCCTAACCAATTCCTCTTTCTGCGTGGGATCGTGACACTCCCGGTTCAATGATCCCACGCAACATATTTTAAGTTTTTTTTATTCGCCAGCGTGTGGCACAAAACAAATTTTTCATAAAAAAAGCCCAGCGTAATGCTGGGCTTAATTTTTTGATTCCAACGTTGGGGTATTAGCCACCCATTGTTTTTGCAACTTCTGCTGCGAAATCTTCTTCTACTTTTTCGATGCCTTCGCCTACTTCTAGGCGTACAAATGATACGATTTCCGCTCCCGCATCTTTGGCTGCTTGGCCAACAGTCACATCGGGGTTCATTACGAATGCTTGGTTAACCAAGGTCACTTCGGAATAGAATTTCTTAATACGGCCTTTGATCATGTTTTCGATGATATTGTCAGGCTTACCAGATTCACGTGCTTGTTCAGTCAAAACTGTTTTTTCACGCTCGATCACAGCTGGATCAAGATCTTCTTCGGACAATGATGCTGGGTTTGTCGCCGCTACGTGCATTGCGATTTGTTTCGCAGTTGCTTCGTCGCCGCCCTTGAGCGCAACCAATACGCCGATTTTGCCCAAACCGTCTGCCGCTGCTGTGTGGATGTATGACCCCACAACATCGCCAGTAACCTTGGCCATACGACGCACGGCCATGTTTTCACCGATTGTTGCAATCGCATCTGTGACTGTTTCTTCCACAGTTTTTCCGTTTACGTCCGCTGATTTCAACGCATCAACGTCGTCAACATTTACCGCCGCAGCAACAATGCCGTTAACCATTTTTTGGAAGTCAGCATTTTTGCCAACGAAGTCAGTTTCAGAGTTCACCTCAACCGCAACGCCAACGCCGCCTTCTACTTTTACGCCAACCAAACCTTCGGCAGCAGTACGACCCGATTTTTTCGCAGCTTTTGCCAAACCTTTGGTACGCAGCCAATCCATGGATGCTTCGACGTCACCATCGTTTTTAACAAGCGCTTTTTTCGCGTCCATCATGCCAGCACCTGACAGTTCACGCAGTTCTTTTACCAATGCAGCTGTAATCGCCATTGTATTCTCCAATTCGTTCGGAATTGAGGGGGCTATAGCGCCCCCTGATGTCAGTAATATGACAGCTTAACCAGCCATCAATTCTTTTGCTTGGCCGATCCAATCGTCGCGCTCAATGCGGCCTTTGAATGACAAGTTGTCATCAACCCACATGATTTCGTCGTTTGACCATGATGCCACTTGTGCAAATTGGTAGATGCCCAATTTGTTCATTGTTTCTTCTAGTTTCGGACCAACGCCAGAGATTTTTTTCAAATCATCTTTGTCTGCTGGTGCATCTGTGAACAATTGTGGTTTTGTACCAGCGCTTTCGATTGCTTCTTCCGCTGGTTTTTCAACCTTTTTCGCGGCTTTCTTTTCAACCTTAACTGCGGGTGCTTCTTCTACGATTTCTTCTACTGGTGCATCTTCCAATGCGCCAACGTCGATACCTGCAGAACCCATTTGTGATGCCATGCCGTCCAATGCCGCACGTGCGATCAAATCACAGTACAGGCCAATGGCGCGCGCTGCGTCATCGTTGCCAGGGATTGGGTAATCAATGCCATCTGGTGCAGAGTTAGAGTCAACAACAGCAATCACTGGGATGCCCAATTTTTTCGCTTCTGCCACAGCCAAAGATTCTTTGTTTGTGTCGATCACGAAGATCAAATCAGGGGTGCCGCCCATTTCGCGGATACCGCCCAATGACGCTTGCAATTTCGTTTGTTCACGTTCCATGCCCAAACGTTCTTTTTTCGTAAGACCATCCGCGCCGTTTTCCAATTTCTCATCGATTTGTTTCAAACGAGAGATAGAATTAGAAACTGTTTTCCAGTTTGTCAGCGTGCCACCCAACCAACGGTGGTTCATGTAATATTGTGCTGAACGCTCAGCCGCGTCTGCAACTGCTTTGGCCGCTTGGCGTTTTGTACCAACGAACAAAATTGAACCGCCTTTGGCAACAGTTTGCTGAACAGCGATCAACGCTTGGTCCAACAATGGAACTGTTTGTGTAAGGTCCATGATGTGGATGCCATTACGTGAACCATAGATAAACTGGTCCATGCGTGGGTTCCAACGATGTGTTTGGTGGCCAAAATGTACGCCTGCTTCAAGCAATTGACGCAATGAAAACTCTGGTAGAGCCATTGTATACTTCCTTTTCCGGTTTTGCCTCAGCGGGGTCGAAGGGCATTATGCCCAACCGGTGGAGTATCAGGGATTTCTCCCCCAACACCCGCAAGCCCCGCCTGTGGATTTATTCGCGCCGTTTATGCCAAGAATTTGATATGTTCAAGCCCTTTATTGAACAATCGGATATTTTCCACTCGTCACACTGCTGGGGCAATCATTGTTGAAAATGTCAAAGGGATGCGAATGTCTGGTCGTATTGTTGGATTTCGCGGTGATCGTTTGGGTGCACGTTTAAACGCAATTGTAAACGCCAAACGGATTGCCAACACCTATGCCCTGCCCTTTGTTATGCATTGGCAAATACGCGAAAGCCCCAGCGCGATTTTACAAAGCTGTATTGCAAGGAAAAATGAAAGGCAATTTTGGTCCCGCAATTTAGCGCATTCATCGGGCTTGCCACAAATTTTGGCAAAGCAAATCTATTATCCCATTTAGATGTTTTGAATGAAACACAACTGAACGATGCGCATAACACGATTTATCGTGACGTGTTGAATGGTTCTGATGGATTTTGGGGTAATGCAACGAATATTCAGTAGCCTTGGAAAAAATAGATGCGGCAATAACATTAAACGCGGCCCCCAAACATTTTCACAAGTTAAAAAAGAAGATATTGCAATTGCAAAACGCGACACAATAAATAACAGTGCGCGTGAAACTTTAACGAAATATATAATTCCCAATGGCAAAACGAAAACCTATCAAACCGCCCCGCCCCAAACGCGCGGGTATTTTTGCGCGATTACGTAATAACTTTCTAACTGGTTTGGTTGTGGTGCTGCCTGTGGCGCTCACAATTTACTTGTTGTGGACATTCGTTGGGTTCGTGGACAACCGTGTTTTGCCGTTGGTGCCAGAGGCGTATAATCCTGCAACATACACGGATGCCAATGTCCGTGGGTACGGATTGTTTGTATTCCTGATCTTCACCACATTTGTCGGCGCTCTGGCCAAAGGGATCTTTGGACGTCAATTGTTGCGCTTTGGTGAAAGTTTGGTTGATCGCGTGCCCGTTGTGCGATCCATTTATAACGGTGTGAAACAGATCGTTGAAACCGTAACCAGTTCGTCAAATTCCAGCTTTGACAAGGCATGTTTGGTTGAATACCCACGCAAAGGTATCTGGGCGATCGCATTTATTTCCACCGAAAGTTCAGGCGAAATCCTGACCAAAACAGGCCAAGACGCGATGATGAGCGTGTTTTTACCCACCACACCAAACCCGACATCTGGTTTTTTGCTCTTTGTTCCAAAATCCGATGTTGTTATTTTGGATATGGATGTAGAGGCCGCCGCGAAATTGGTGATCTCTGCGGGGCTTGTCATGCCACCCAAAGAGGGTGAAATCAAAAACGGTTCTGCCAAATCCGCGCGCACAGTATCCAAAAAAGCGCCCGTAAAATGATTGCTGCGGGGTTAACGGGGTTTTCGACCTCTATTTCCCTGATCCTTGCGATCGGGGCGCAAAATACGCTGGTGCTTCGTCAAGGCTTGGCGCGCGCGCATGTTTTACCCGTCGTTTTGTTTTGTGCCATCTCTGATGCGGTTCTGATTGCACTGGGGGTGGCTGGGTTTTCGGCGATCGTGGATCAATACCCGTCCTTGCCAAAAATAATGGCATGGGGTGGCGCAATATTTTTGTTTGTTTACGGGGCGATGCGTCTTTATGCGGCGGCAACCTCGAGTTATGCCAATGAAATGGCGGGGCGATCCCTGCCCTTGCGCCAAGTCTTATTCACGCTCGCTGGTGTAACGTGGTTAAATCCGCATGTATATTTGGATACGCTCGCGCTGATCGGTGCGATTTCAACGAAATTTCCTGCGATGGATGCAAAGTTAAGCTTTGCATTTGGTGCGGTATTGGCCTCATTCGTGTTCTTTTTTGCGCTTGGGTACGGCGCGAAATATCTGGCACCATTCATGCGTTCACCGCGCACGTGGCGCATATTGGATATCGGCATTGCAATCGTGATGTTTGCAATTGCAATTATGTTAATCATAAAATAACGCCAAGGCGATTAACCTTGGCGTTTTCAATCGGTTATCGGTTATTCTTCAACCCACCAAACCTCTGGCAAGAACCCCTGCCAATCGCCATACATTGGCAATCGTTTTGGGTATTTTAGCTCTTTTTGATGCGCGATACGGGATTCTTTGGAATACCATAACGGGATCATATATCGCCCCGCGGTTAAAATACGATCAAGCGCCTTTACCCCTGCCACAAAATCATCTTGGTTTTCTGCGGTCAAAAACGATTCAATCATTGCCTCTGCAGCCGGGCTATCCATCCCCATGAAATTGCGGGTTCCCTGCTCGGTCACGCCATCGCGCCCCCAATACAGTTTTTGTTCATTGCCCGGTGACAGCGACAGATAATAGAAATTGTAAATCATGTCATAGTCATAGGCATTGCGCCGTTCGTTATATTGCGCATCATCAATGGATGAAATGGTGGCGCTAATCCCCAACCGTTTCAGCGCATCAAGATAGATATTCACGATACCTTCGGTTTGAATGCCGCCAACCGTACCGCCATTTTTCAACAAGATATCAAATGTGAGCGGATTACCTGCGGCGTTTTTTAGAATACCGTCTTGAATGGTCCAACCCGCGGCTTCTAGCTGTTGTTTTGCAACGCGCAGATTTTTGCGGTTCCGCTCACCACCTTGGGCGACAGGTAATTCATAACCTTCTATGGTTCCTGGCACTAATTCTGCCTTGTACGGCTCCAACAGATCCAACACCTTTCCCGTTGCAGTACCGTGATCCATGCCCAAAACTGAATTGGAGAAAAACGATGTTGATCGTGGTTCAACCCCACCATTTGTGGCCTGATTGATGAATTCGAAATTAAACGCATGAATCAATGCATCGCGCACACGCCAATCTTTGAAAATATCGCGGCGTGTATTCATCACGAATCCTTTGGCACCCGATGGGCGTGCGTGTGGAATGGTGGATTTTACAACATCCCCCGATGTCACCGCAGGAAAATCATAGCGTGTTTCCCAGCGCCCCGCGTTACCCTCGCGATACCAAGATGCGGCACCTGATTTAAACGCCTCGAATATCACATCGCCGTCTTGGTAAAATTCGTATCGCAATTCATCCGCGTTATTTTGCCCCTTGTTAAACGGTAAATCTTTGCCCCAATAATCTGGATTACGCTTGAATGTGATAAAACGATTTGCCTCAAACTTATCAACGACATAGGCACCTGAACCGTGGAATTTATCAAGGCTGCTTTCATCAAATGCACGCCCTTCCCAATCCGCCTTTCTTAAAATCGGGCGCAGCCCTAATATAAGCGGTGCTTCGAAATCGACGGTGTTAAATGTAAAACGCACTGAATGTTCACCAGTTTGTTCCGCCTTTTCCACCTTTTGCCAAGATGATTGATAGCGCGGGTGGCCGATTGTGCCCATGGTTTCAAACGACCAAAGCACATCCTCCACCGTTACGGGTGATCCGTCGGAAAATTTGGCATCCTTGTTTAGGGTGAATTCAACCCATTCACGGTTTGGCCCCGTTTCCACACTCTCGGCTAACAGACCATATAAAGTGAAGGGTTCGTCATAACTTCGGCCAAGCAGGCTTTCGACAGTATGTGCACGCACGCCCCATGGTGCGCGGCCCTTCAGGATATATGGATTAAGCGAATCGAATCCGCCCTTATCGCCAAAAACGATTCGCCCACCCTTGGGCGCATTTGGGTTTACATAGGGTAGCGACACAAAATCTTGTGGTAATGCGGGTTCCCCATACATAGCGATACCATGTTTTGGTTCCGCCTGCGCCAAGGTGCCAATGAGCATCGCAGTTGTCGTTACAAGGGCGAGTCGCCCCATATCCATCATTCTTCGTGTCATCTACGCAACATCCCTGTATTGAATCGCTCGTTTTTGGGTCGATAATAGGCATGAAACAAAATTGTTCAATTTTTTCCTTGGCCTAAGGCGGGGCGTCGCCTATAAATATTGCACTGCTCGATAGGTTTCTTGCCTGTATGAAACCTGCCTCAATACTTGACGCCCTCTTCGTGAGGGCGTTTTTTTTGGCTTCATTGCAATGCTGGCTTAGGTAAGCGTCGTAACCCACAAGATCACCGCATCCTCTTGAGACGTCGAAATCACATTATGCCCCATCGCGGCGTCATAATACGCACTATCGCCACGACGCATTTCAACGGGTTCGTAATGCTCGGTGTAAAATTGAATGATACCAGACAGAACATACAAAAATTCTTCGCCGTCATGGCGCACCCAACCGTCAAATTCATCAACGCTACGGGCACGTACACGGGCGCGATACGGCAACATGCTTTTCTGTGTCATACTGGCGGCCAACATTTCATGTTCGTAAGTTGGCGTTAAATGCGGCTTACCTTCGCCGAACTTGGTGATCGCCATACGCGCCATCACCTGATCGGTCTTGGGGGCGGTAAATAATTGTGGAACTGAAATATCCAACCCTTCGGCCAGCTTTTTCACCGCTTCAAATGTTGGGGACATTTGTTCGTTTTCGATTTTTGACAATGTGGATCGTGCCAAACCAGCCTGTTGTGCCGCCTGCTCCAGCGTCCAATTTTTTGCTTTGCGCAATTCACGTACGCGCGCGCCAAGATTTAGAGGTTCAAGCGGTTCCGCTTTCTTACCATCTGCACGGGCGATTTTGATGATGCTGGCTTTGTCATGTTCTGTCATGAATGTGATATAGACCGCGCAAATCTTGGTTGCAACTTGCATTAAGATCACGCAAACCATGCTCATGACCAAAATTGATATTATATCCGACCCTATCTGCCCGTGGTGTTACATCGGCAAAACCCGACTTGACCGCGCACTAGAGGCGAACCCCGAAACTAATGTTGTGATTGAATGGCATCCGTTTCAGCTTAACCCTGATATGCCAAGCGATGGTATGGATCGTCGTGAATATCTCGAAACCAAATTTGGCGGCAAAGAAGGCGCCATTCGCGTGTATTCGCAGATTGAACAAACTGCGATTGAAACTGGGTTGGATATCAATTTTGCGGGCATTAAACGCACGCCCAACACCATCAATGCGCACCGTTTGATCCATTGGGCGGGGATCGAGGGCAAACAAAACGCCGTCGTTGATCGCCTGTTCAAAGCGTATTTCAAAGAAGGTCGCGATATTTCCGATGTTTCCGTTTTAGTGCGGATCGCATCGGGCGTTGGAATGGATGGCGAGGCCGTGCGGACATTATTGGCCAGTGACGCAGATGCCGAAGACATTCGCAATCGCGATAAACATGCGCGTCAACGCGGCGTGACTGGTGTGCCCTGTTTTATCGTGGCTGACACCTATGTCGTGAACGGTGCGCAACCCATTGAGATGTGGGACCAAGCGATCAAAGAAATTTCTGACAAGAACAAGAGCCACTAACGGCTCTTATTTTTTGGCTTTGGCCGCGATTGCCAATTCACGCGCAATCACGAATGCACCCTTAACTTTGCTGTCATCTGACATCCAATCGCGGCGAATAATGATCTTGTTGTCCTTCACCTTGGCCGTACCACGTTGTGCTGCCATATAATCGGCCAGCCCCAAGGGATTTGCGAATTTATCTTTGTGGAATTGAATAACTGCACCCTTTGGTCCGCCATCCAATTTAGCAATACCAGCGGCGTGACACATGGCCTTGATCCGCACAACACGCAGCAATGTGTCCACTTCAGGCGGCAAACTGCCAAACCGATCTATCAATTCGGCTGCGAAATCTTCCAATTCGACCTTTTTAGCAAGGCTGGACAGACGACGATAAAGCCCTAATCGAACATCAAGATCGGGTACGTAACCCTCTGGTATCAAAACAGGAACACCCAAATTGATTTGTGGCGACCAGGTTCCACTATCCTCGGTCAAGCCTTCAAGCGATCCTGCCTTCATCTTGGCAATCGCTTCTTCAAGCATTTCTTGATAAAGCTCGTAACCAACTTCGCGCACATTGCCCGACTGTTCTTCGCCCAACAAATTGCCTGCGCCGCGGATGTCCAAATCTTGGGACGCGAGTGTGAACCCTGCCCCAAGGCTGTCCAGTGAACCAAGAACACGCAACCGTTTCACCGCCGTTGGCGTCAATGGTTTGCGTGGTTTGGTTGTAAGGTAAGCATAGGCACGGGTTTTTGATCGCCCCACCCGTCCACGAATTTGATAAAGCTGTGCCAAACCAAACATATCGGCGCGATGAATAACCATGGTGTTAGCAGTCGGAATGTCCAGGCCGCTTTCCACAATCGTCGTCGCCAACAGGATTCCGTATTTCCCGTCGTAAAACGCGTTCATGCGGTCATCCAATTCGCCCGCTGCCATTTGACCGTGTGCCACAACATATTTTATTTCGGGTAGTTGTTCTTGCAAGAAACCTTCGATTTGAGCCAGATCCGAAAGGCGCGGAACCACGTAAAAGCTTTGTCCGCCACGGTAATGTTCGCGCAACAACGCCTCGCGGATTGTAACGCCGTCAAATTCCGAAACATAGGTATGGATCGGCAATCGATCGACGGGCGGTGTGCCAATGATTGACAATTCGCGCACACCAGACAATGACATTTGCAATGTTCGTGGGATTGGCGTTGCGGTCAGGGTCAACACATGCACGTCGGATCGAATTTGTTTTAACCGTTCCTTGTGGGTGACGCCGAATTTCTGTTCTTCGTCGATTATCAACAGACCCAGATTGTTGAATTTCACATCCTTGCCCAGAAGTGCATGGGTTCCGACAACAATTTCAACCTCACCGGTTTTCAACGCATCCTTGGTGGTTTTTGCATCCTTGGTGGTGACAAAACGCGATAACTGACGCACCTTTACCCCTGAGCCGCGAAACCGTTCAGAAAACGATTGAAAATGTTGCCGTGCCAGCAATGTTGTGGGGGCAATCACCGCCACCTGCGTGCCACTGGCCGCGGCCACAAATGCGGCGCGCAATGCGACCTCTGTCTTGCCAAAACCCACATCACCGCACACCAAACGATCCATCGGACGACCCGACGCCATATCAGCGATGACATCTTCTATCGCGTGTAACTGATCATCAGTTTCAGTGTACGGAAATTTCGCCACGAACCGGTCCCATTGATCCTCTGGTGGTTCCATCACCTCGGCCTTGCGCAACGCGCGTTCAGCGGCAATGCGGATCAATTTATCCGCCATATCGCGAATGCGTTCTTTTAATTTGGCCTTTTTCGCCTGCCATGCTCCGCCGCCGAGGCGATCCAACATGCTGGTTTCTTGGCCATAGCGGCTCAACAATTCGATATTTTCAACGGGTAAATACAGGCGGGCGTCATTGGCGTATTCCAACAACAAACAATCATGTGGCGCACCCGCCGCCGTCACGGTTTCCAATCCCATGAAACGCCCGATACCGTGATCGATATGCACAACCAAATCACCAGCAGACAAGCTTGTTGCTTCGGTCAGGAAATTATCGGCCTTGCGCCGTTTCGCACCGGTGCGCAACATCCGCTCGCCCATCACATCCTGTTCGGATATGACGGTTAACCCTTTGGTTTCAAAACCTTCTTCCAAAGGCCATACGGTCAGGTAAAGACCACCAGTGCTAGCAGAAATATCGCCAAATCGTGAAAGGTTGCTTGCATTGGTCACGTCTTGGTCAACCAGCATCCCTGACAGACGTTCGCGCGCACCTTCTGAAAATGACGCGATCACCACGTTGGATTGTTTTTGTTTTTCCACAACATGATCGGCCAGTGATTTAAAAACACTGGCGTTTTCATCAAGGCGCTCGGGTGCAAAGTTACGCCCGATGCGCCCACCTGCATCGGTGATATTGGGGCCAACGCCAATGGGAAGAACCGCAAAATGACGTTGTTCATGCCCGCGTAGCTGTGCGTTGAAACGATCCTCGTCCAGATACAGCAATTCGGGCGCAATGGGTTTATATACTGTTTCCAAACGCGATTTGGATTTTAATGATTCAATGCGGGCATCATATTGATCAACCACACTGGCCCATCGTTTTGCGTGAACCTGTTGAACCGATTCATCAATGAAAACAGGTGCTTCTGGCACATAGTCAAACAGGGTTTCCATATGATCATGAAAATACGGCGCCCAATGTTCAACACCTTGATATTTGCGCCCTGCACTGACACTTTCATACATTGGATCATCGGTGCCCGCTGCGCCAAATTCGCCCCGATATTTTGCCCGAAACCGTTCGATGGACGCATCATCCAGTATCACCTCTGATACAGGTGCCAGTTCAAGACGTTCCAATTTTTCTAATGTGCGCTGGGTTGTGGGATCAAATCGGCGCGCCCCATCCAGCACATCGCCAAACAGATCAAGGCGCACTGGTCCCACGTCGCCAGGGGCAAAAACATCGATCAAGCCACCGCGAATGGCGTAATCCCCTGCCTCGACCACCGTTGGGGTTTGTACAAAACCCATGCGGGTGAAATATGAACGCAGATGTTGTTCGTTCAACTGATGCCCAACCGTGGCAACAAAGCTCGCGTTTTCCAACACCGCGCGGCTGGGGACACGTTGCGTTGCCGCGTTGGAAGTGGTGAGCAATATGAACGGATGATTTATCCCGCTGTGCAATGCGGCCAATGTCGACATGCGCCGCGCCGAAATATCCGCGTTTGGGGATACGCGGTCATATGGCAAACAATCCCACGCAGGAAAATCCAATACCAAAACGTCTGGTGCAAAAAACGCTAATGCACGTTGTACATTCAACAATCGTTTTTCATCGCGACAGATAAAAACCGTGGGCGTTTTGTGTTTATGCACAAAATCCGACAGAATTTTAGCGTCGAACCCTTCGGGAACGCCGCCGATTTTGATAATTTTTTGTTCAGAATTTGCCATGCAGTTCAACTAGCTGACCATGTGGAATGCTTCAACCAATTAACTAAAATAAAATATCCGAATACCCGCCCAAACGGATGTTACGATCATGCTCAACATGCCAAAAATCTGTTTAATACGACGGTGAACAACATACGCAGTATATAGAGACTGTCCGGTGATTTTTTCTGCTTGAATGCGATAGGCAAAGCGCACCGAAAACAATGTTGCACCTGTGAGTGGCGCCATTAACAAAAATATCGCCTGCATGATTTCCATTCGAAACCCAAACCCAAGCGTTGCCGCAGATGCAAGCAAAAATGCGATCACAGCCATGACCGCAACGCCATATTGATCGAATGCTTCCACCGTGTGGCCCGTGTTGATGCGCATCAATTCTTCGAAATCATGCATATAAACGCCCTCGCGTTCATGCCCAAGCCGTGCGTCATGCAGTGGGACACCCAATGTGAAATATGTGGCGCGTGACCAAATGAACGCCAAAAACAGCCAATACCAAATGTTAAAGAAACTTTTCAGTTCTAGAATTTGTAAAAAATCTTCGGTCATTCTTCTCAATCTTGGGTTGTTGCACGCATATTGCGTGGTTGTGAAACAATTGTCTAATGGCTTTTCACTTGAATGTCGGGCAAAATTTAGGCACGAGTTCAAGATATCAAGCAAGGATACAAAATGATCACGCCAGCCGCACATTTCCCAATGTCTCGCCCGCGCCGCCTCCGCCAAACGGAATGGATGCGCCGATTGGTTTCGGAAAACACATTAACCGCCGCTGATTTGATCTGGCCGATATTCATTTGTGACGGCCAAGACGTTGAAGAACCAATAGAATCTATGCCCGGCGTTTCGCGCATGAGCATTGATCGCGCAGTGATCGCAGCCAATGAAGCCGCGAATTTGGAAATCCCTGCGATTGCATTATTTCCTAACACGCCCGATGCATTGAAAACGCCAGATTGCGCCGAGGCATTTAATCCTGACAATCTTGTGAACCGTGCAACACGTGCGATCAAACAAAACGTGCCAGACATTGGGATCATGTTGGATGTTGCCCTTGATCCATATAATTCCGATGGTCATGACGGATTGGTGCGCGACGGCGTGGTATTAAACGACGAAACCTTGTTTGTGTTGGAAAAACAAGCGCTTTCCCACGCAGAAGCAGGCGCAGATATCCTTGGCCCATCAGATATGATGGATGGACGCGTTGGGATGATCCGACAAGCATTGGAACAGCATGAATATCAAAACGTGGCGATCATGGCCTATTCCGCGAAATACGCATCCGCTTTTTATGGCCCGTTTCGTGATGCCGTTGGCGCATCTGGTGCATTAAAGGGTGACAAGGCAACATATCAATTAAACCCTGCCAATTCAGACGAAGCCTTGCGCATGGCCATGCGTGATATCGCCGAGGGAGCGGATATGGTGATGGTGAAACCTGGTATGCCCTACTTGGATTTGTGCCAGCGTGTTGCAAATGAAACGGGTGCGCCGACATATGCGTATCAGGTGTCCGGTGAATACGCGATGATCGAGGCCGCGGCACAAAATGGTTGGATTGATCGTGACAAGGCGATCATGGAGGCATTGCTTGCGTTTAAACGTGCGGGTTGTTCTGGCATATTGACGTATCACGCGCTGGAAATTGCCAAAAAACTGGCCGAACCCATTCTTTGACAAAATCAGCGGTTTTTTGCGCGATTGTGCGAAAAACCAAGACAATCAAAGAAATAACAGTTAAGATAAACTTGATTTCGACAAAAGATCGAAACAAGAGGCATAGCAGTTACAGGAGCATTCCATGAAAGATTGGACTAGGCGGGGATTTTTCCTTGGCGCGGGCACGGCCACATTGGGCGCGTGTTCAACAGGCACAGGCAGCACAGAACGGTTTAAAATTGACCGCCGCAGCCAAGAAGCATTACGTGAAATGCGTGGCAAACTACCATTTACCGCTGATTTAGAACAAAAAGCCGCTGGCATTTTGGTGATGCCTATCGTTGGTAAGGCTGGTTTGATTTACGGTGGATCATATGGCGAAGGATCATTGTTGATCGGCGGCGCGCCTGTGGATTATTATTCCGTGACAAGCGCATCATTTGGTTTGCAAATCGGTGTGCAAAAACTGTCCACCGTTCTGTTTTTCATGAGCCACGATCGTTTGGCGAAATTCCGTTCACGCAATGGTTGGACCATTGGCGCGGATCTGGAATACACCTTGATTGATAATGCGGAAAACGCGGCCGTCGACAGCAACACATACAAAGACGAAGTTTACGGTGTTGTGTTTGGTCAAAAAGGGTTGCACGCGGGTGTCACCCTTGAAGGTTCCAAATATTCGCGGATCATCCGTTAATAAATTGCGTTAGCTTTGATAGCTAACGCATTGATTTAGTTATTTACATGCGTTTTTGATTGCGGCGATATTCTTGCCGTAATCTTCTGGTGTGCCACCCCTGAACACAGCAGAACCTGCCACCATCACGTCTGATCCCGCCGCCCAGCATAATGGCGCGGTTGTTGGATCAACACCACCATCGACCTCTAACCAAATAGGGCGATCACCAATCATTTTGCGTGCTGCGGCGACCTTGTCCACCACACTGTGGGTGAATTTTTGGCCGCCAAAACCTGGGTTGATTGTCATCACCAAGATCAGATCGATTTTATCAAGACAATATTCAATCACCGACAACGGCGTTGTAATGTTCAACGCAACCCCCGCCTTGCAGCCAAAACCACGAATGGCTTGTAATGTGCGATCCAGATGCGGCCCTGCCTCCGCATGAACCGTTAAAATATCACTGCCAGCATTTGCGAATGCTTCGATATATGTATCGGCGGGTGAAATCATCAGGTGCACATCCATCACCGTTTTCACATGCGGGCGAATTGCGGCGACAACGTTTGGGCCGATTGTCAGGTTGGGTACAAAATGCCCATCCATCGGATCAACGTGAATCCAATCCGCACCCTGTGCCTCGACATCGCGAATTTCTTCACCAAGGCGGGCAAAATCAGCAGACAGAATAGATGGTGCGATTTTCAACTCGCGTTTTGGATCGAAAGTGACGGGCATGATATTATCCTTTGTTCAACCGGCGGATCAGGCTGGAAGTATCCCAGCGCCCACCGCCCATTTTCTGAACCTCTTCATAATAGCCATCAACAGTTTTCGCCACAGAGATATCTGCGCCATTTCGCCCTGCCTCTTCGATACAAATGCCCAGATCCTTGCGCATCCAATCAACGGCAAAGCCAAAATCAAATTTGTCATCCACCATCGTGTGCCCACGATTGGCCATTTGCCATGACCCGGCAGCACCTTTTGAAATCACATCAACAACCGCCTTGGCGTCAAGCCCTGCTTGTTGTGCGAAATTGATGCCTTCTGATAATCCTTGCACCAAACCCGCGATGCAAATTTGATTGACCATCTTGGTCAATTGCCCTGCGCCTGCGCCCCCCATCAGGCGTGATGCCTGTGCAAAACACATGATTACGGGTTCAACGCGTGCATATGCATCCGCATCGCCACCACACATCACGGTCAAAACTCCGTTTTCAGCACCTGCTTGGCCGCCCGATACCGGGGCATCGATAAATGAAAAACCCGCACTTGATGCGACATCTGCCAATTCACGTGCGATGTTTGCAGATGCGGTTGTGTGATCTACGAATACCGCACCTGATTTCATTGTTGAAAACGCGCCATCATCACCCGTTGTCAGCTGGCGCAAATCATCGTCATTGCCGACACAGGCAAATACGATGTCTTGACCAACGGCGGCAGCGGCTGGTGTTTTTGCCACGCTGCCCCCGTGTTCACCAACCCATTTTTCGGCCTTGGCTGTGGTGCGGTTATAAACCGTCACATCATGCCCATCGGCGGCCAAATGCCCCGCCATTGGATAGCCCATTACACCCAAACCCAAGAAAGCCACTTTTGCCATAAATCACCTGTTCCCTTAATCTCATTGTCAGCTTATGAATGGACTGCTAATCAGTTTGCGTCAATACGAAGGTCGGTTAATGGCAGTTACTTTTAAATGGTTAACGCGGTTATTTCTGTTGTTGTGCGTTCTTGGACTTGGCGCGATGGCAATTGCATATTATTTTGCATCGCGCTCCATTCCTGATTTTAACCAGAATTTTACGGTTGATGGTCTGAGCGGCCCGATTGAAATCGTGCGCGATAATCACAGTGTTCCGCATATTTTTGCGCAAAATGACCAAGACGTTTATTACGGGCTTGGGTTTTCCCACGCCCAAGACCGATTGTGGCAGATGTTAATTTTGCGTCGCACTGCCCAAGGGCGGTTATCTGAAATTTTGGGTGATCAAACCCTGAGCGTTGATGAATTTGTTCGCCGCTTGGATATCTACAACCTATCAAGTGCATCATTTCAGCATCAAACGGATGAAACAAAGACCGCCTTGAAATCATATTCTGAAGGCGTGAATGCGTGGCTAAAGGTTGTGCAAGCCGATGCATTGGGGCGCGGTGCGCCAGAGCTGTTTTTGTTTTCACCCCAGATTGCACCATGGACCCCGACCGATAGTTTGGCGGTCATGCGTGTGATGGCATTGCAAATCAGCAATAACCTGCAAGATGAAATATTACGTGCGAAGGCCGCGTTAACCGTTGGCAATGAACGCATGCGTGATTTGATGCCAGATTCACCCAATGATGCGGTGATGGCCTTGCCTGAATATGCCAGCCTGTTTGAAAACCCGCCCCGCTCATTTTCGCCACAGCCCACGCAACATGCGCTGCATCCTGTTAAACCCCGCGAATTTGCAGGTGCTTCAAACGCATGGGCGGCGGATGGATCACGCGCTGCGCGAAAGGCACCATTGCTGGCCACCGATCCCCATTTGGGATTATCAGCGCCCAGCATCTGGATGTTGGCGCGGATGGAATTTTCCGATGGCGGTGTGATTGGTGCAACCATTCCAGGCCTACCCTTTATCGTATCAGGGCGCAGCGATGATTTGGCATGGGGGCTGACCACAACATATCTGGACGATCTGGATGTTTACGTGGAAAAACTTAACCCCGCCAATAGCGATGAATACCTGACCCCTAATGGATATAAGCCGTTTATCAAAAAACGCGTGATCATTGATATTAAGGATCAACTGGGCAAAACCATTGATATGCGCTGGACGGAAAATGGTCCAGTCATTCCATCAGAGAGCTTTGACTTGGGCGCAATCACCCCGATTGGCCATGTGACCAGCATCAATTGGACGGCGTTGCGTGAACAGGATCAATCGGTTTCTGCGGGTATTCGCCTGATGCGATCCAAATCGATTGCGGCCGCACGTGACGCAGTTTCAATGCATCATGCGCCGGGTCAAAACTTGATCCTTGCGGATAAAAACAGTGTGGCGTTGCAAGTGGTTGGGCGTATGCCAAAACGCGACCCTAGCCACGCAAGCCTTGGGCGTATTCCATCACAAGGATGGTTGCCCCAAAATCGTTGGCAGGGTGATTTTCCATTTAGCGAAAACCCAAATAGCATCAATCCCGCCAGCGGCGTTGTCGCGAATACCAACAACAAAATCACAGATGAAAAATTCCCCAAACATGTCGGCCATAACTGGGGCGATACACAACGTATCAAACGTCTGACAAAGCTGTTGAACGCACGCAAGGTGCATACGCGTGACAGTTTCATGGAAGCACAGCTTGACCCCGTATCATACACGGCGCGATCACTGCTCGCGCTGATTGGCCGCGAATTATGGTTCAAGGGCGAACCCGCCGCCAGTGGCACAGTGGAGCGCCAACGCCAAATCGCGTTGGAATTGTTATCAAGCTGGAACGGTGAAATGGATCAACATGTGCCAGAACCGTTGATTTACACGGCGTGGTTACGCAATTTGCAACAACGTCTGATTGCCGATGATCTTGGCCCGCTGAGCAAGGAATTTTACAAGGTACAGCCGGTGTTTATCGAACGCGTATTTCGCGATATCGATGGTGCATCAAAATGGTGCGATATCCTGCCATCCAGCGAAATTGAAACCTGTGTTGATATTGCGAGAATTGCACTGGACGCGGCATTGCTGGAGCTTACCGAACAATATGGCAGCAGCATCGATAGCTGGCGCTGGGGTCAGGCACATCAGGCAAAGCACGATCATCAGGTGTTGGGCAATATTCCATTGCTGAGCTGGTTTGTGAATATCCGCCAAGACACACCTGGTGGTGACAATACGTTGTTGCGTGCCCGAACGGCTGGCAAAGGTGCGGAACCCTATGCCAATGTTCATGCGGCTGGGTTTCGTGCACTTGTTGATTTTGCAGATCCGGAAAGCTCGCTTTATATCATTTCAACGGGGCAATCGGGGCATTTTCTGTCGCGCCATTACGATGATCTGGCGCAGCTTTGGCGCCGCGGCGAATATATTCCGATGACGCTTGATCCTGAATTGGCACGAAGTGGTTCAGACGGTGTTATGGTGTTAACACCAAGCGATAAACCTTAAACCGTATCAAATGTTGCGGCTTGCCGCGCTGTCCATGTGACGGTGATTTCAAACCCGTAATCGGTTGGTTCTTCACCATCGACGACGTTTTGCGCAAATAACCACGCACGACGTTTTCCTTCGGCAAAGCCAAGCTTGATTGTTTCCGTTGTGACAGGATCAAGCAATGAATCCTCTATCGTATCCAACAAATCAGGGATACCTGCCCCCGTTAGCGCGGAAATCAATTCGATTTTATCGGTGCGCACCGCTTGGTTTGTTTGGGTTTCAAGCGCTCGTTCGTCCAACAAATCGGATTTATTCCACACCTCGACCACATTTTCCAGTGCCGTATCGGTGATGCCCAGATCACCCAAAATTTCCATCACATCCATTTTTTGTGTCACGGTTTCAGGATGCGCGATGTCACGTACATGCACGATTAAATCGGCGTCCAACACCTCTTCTAACGTGGCACGAAACGCTGCAACCAATTGCGTTGGCAATTCTGAAATGAACCCAACCGTGTCCGATAGGATCACCTCGCGTCCATTTGGCAATTCAATCACGCGCATGGTGGGATCAAGCGTTGCGAATAACATATCCTTGGCCATAACCTTGGCCCCTGTCATGTGATTAAACAGGGTCGATTTACCTGCGTTGGTGTACCCCACCAATGCAACAATTGGATATGGCACCTTGGCACGTGCGGCGCGGTGAAGGCTGCGTGTTTTCACAACCTTTTCCAACTGGCGCTTCAGGCGCACAATCGCATCATCAATGGCACGACGGTCGGATTCAATCTGGGTTTCACCAGAACCACCGATAAACGACAAACCACCACGTTGGCGTTCCAGGTGGGTCCAGCTTCGCACCAGACGTGATTTTTGATAGTTCAGCGCAGCCAGATCAACCTGTAACACACCCTCGCGGGTTTGCGCACGATCGCCAAAGATTTCAAGGATCAGACCCGTGCGATCCAACACCTTTACACCCCATTCTTTTTCAAGGTTACGCTGTTGAATGGGTGATAATGGGCCATCAATAATCACCAAACCGATTTCCATATCATGGAATATCTGTTTTAGCTCTGCGACCTTACCCGTACCAAACAACAAACCCGCCTGTGCCTTTTTCAAGGTCACAACGGCGCTGTGTTCGATTTCAAGGTCAGGCAAAGCAGAGGTCAGCGCAATTGCCTCGTCCAAGCTATTCTTGGGCAAGCGGCGTGCGCCGATATTGGCGATATCGGGGTGAATGACGCTAACGCGCATCCTAAAACTGATTACTCACTCGTTGATTCACCATCATACAGAACCACAGGTTCTGCGGGCATAATCGTAGAAATTGCATGTTTATACACCAATTGTGATTGACCATCACGGCGCAATAACACACAAAAATTGTCAAACCAAGTGATTGCACCTTGCAGTTTCACACCATTAATCAGAAAAATTGTTACGGATGTTTTTGTCTTGCGGACATGGTTCAGGAACGCATCCTGAAGATTTGCTTTATCGGCAGCCATTATTCCTAGCCTTCTTCGTTTTTACCCTACCAAGAGCAGACTTAGCGGGTTTTTGTTATTGTTGCGGGCAGTTTTGCAGACTTTTACTACGATATTCTATAAAAAACACCTAGCCCCTTGCATGATAGAACTTAAATATGTGTTATTTTCGCCAATAATTAGGGTTCAGGATGGCGATAACGGCCAGCGCTTCCAATCGCCCAAGGATCATTAACGCGCATAAAATCCCCTTACCCGCGCTCGATATCGCGCCATAGGTGACGCCATTGTCGCTGGCGGCGGCCAATAATGGCCCCGTGTTTGATAATGCGCTGATGGATAAAATCAAACTATCTTCGAAATTTATGCCCATCAACGACAAGCATAACATTCCCACCGCAATGGACACCAAGAAAAGCATGAAAAATATCCACGCGGCATATGCACCTTCGCGGCGAATATTTCGCGCACGGCTGCCTGAACCACCAACAGAATGAGGATAGGAGAGCCGCTGCATTTCACGAAGCCCGTGTTTATAAAGCGCATAAACACGTAACAATTTCACCCCACCCGCAGTGGTGGCAATGCCCCCACCCATGACCGCAACCGCCATCAAAATTAACCCCGTGGTACCCAACCCCGACCAATCGCGCGCAGCGGTCCATCCGTTACTTTCAAATCCTGTGGTTGTCAGGAATGACAAAACGGTAAACATGCTGCCCCAAAGCGCGGATATAGCATGGTAAAATTCATTTCCTTGGTTCACCTCGCTCGCCGCGAGCCAGTGGCGAAAAAATAACACGGCTGGGATAATAACCACCAGATAAAGCGCCATGTTCAATTCTTTGTCGCGTTTCACAAGTTTTATCGCCGATTCATTGCGATCAACAAAAAACAAATGACGCGTGATGCCATAAATGAAAAAACCAAAAATAAATACTTCGCCAATGTAGCCAGCCGCAGAACCGCTTAGCCCGCCAACGGGTGAAATCCCACTGGTGGATAAGGTCGACATGGCATGTATGACAGCAACCAACATGCGATCCCCGCTGAGGATCAACAACAACGCCAAGACCGCCGTCAGCAAGGTATATAGGGGGAAAATCACCGCAGAATATCGGATCAGACGGTCGCGCAACGCTGCGCGTTTGATCGTTTGGTTCAATAACACGCCGTCTTTGCTGCTGGTGTAAACCTCGAACCCGCCAAGGTTCACGGGTTTGAAAATTGCGATCGCCACCACCAGCATCAAAAACCCACCCATCCACGCAACCAATGCGCGCCACAGATGGATCACATCAGGTACGGCCTGATTGGGCATGAAAACAGATGCCCCCGTGGTGGTAAAGCTGCTGACCATTTCAAAATAGGCCGCAAAAAATCCGATTTGAGGCATCAAAAATGACAGCGGCATAGCCATGAAAAACGGCATCAGAATGAAACCCGCTAGAATATCCATCAAACGGTTTGCGCTGCGATTGCTGAGGTCGCGATTGGACATGGCAATGGCCATCAATGCGGTGATCAACATCAAAACAATGCTGTGATACAAAAACGTGCGCGCAAACAACCATTGTTCCAGTCGCGCCGCAAACAATACGGGCACCATCATAGATGCCGCGGTGATTGCCATCATCACCACAAACAACGGTTGATTTCGAAGCGCGATCATTTCTTAGAAAAAATCAATGTTCACTTGGAACAGGCGTTCAACCTCTGGCACATCCGAGGCAAGAGTAAAGATCACAACAACATCGCCCTCTTCCACTTTGGTGCCACCAATGGGGCGCAAAACCTTGTCGCCCTTTTTGATTGCGCCAATAATCGCACCTTCTGGCCATTCGATATCGCGAATGTCGCGCCCTGCGATGGGGGAACTGGACAGAATTTGTGCCTCGATGACCTCGGCCTCTGCGTCGCCAATGGAATAAACAGCGCGCACACGTCCATGGCGGATATGGCGCAAGATTGATGACACCGTTGTGGCACGTGGGTTGATAAACGCATCAATATTCAACGGTTTCATCAAATTAGAAAGAGTTGGATCATTCACCAATGACACAGCCATCGGGCATCCCATGGATTTCGCCCGCGCGGCGGCCAACAAATTGGTTTTATCATCATCCGTTACAGCCAAAACCGCATCAGTGTTTGATATATTTGCCTCTTCCAGCAATTCCATATCCAAACCATCACCGTGCAATACAATCGTGCGTTCCAATTCATCGGCGGCGCGTTCGGCGCAGGCGCGATTGGCCTCGATCATTTTAACGTGGATTCTTGCCGTGCTTTGTTCCAAGCGCTGCGCCACGCTTAATCCCACGTTGCCACCACCAATAATCAAAACGCGTTCTTGTTTGGCATTGGTTTTGCCAAAAATTTCCAAACAACGCGCCATATCATCGGAATGCGTACACAGATATATCTGATCCCCAGCATAAAGTTCATCAGCGGAACTTGGCACGCTCAACACGCCCTTGCGTCGAATGCCAACCACCGTTGCGCGCAACGTGGAAAACAATTCCGACAATTGTTTCAATGGCGTGTTCAATACCGCACAGTTTTCTTCTAGCACCAAACCGATCAATTCCGCGTCACCACCTAAAAACGGTTCAGTATCAAATGTGGATGGCGATGCCAGTTGGCGTAGCGCCTGTTCGGCGACCTCGCGTTCGGGTGAAATCACCACATCAATGGGCATGTGATCGCGTTGATATAAATCGGAATAAATCACATCCAGATAAGATTGGCTTCGCAGACGTGCAATTTTGCGCGGTATCTTAAACACCGAATGGGCCACCTGACAGGTTACCATGTTCACCTCGTCCGAAAACGTGGCGGCGATAATCATATCCGCATCTCTTGCCCCTGCCCGCGTTAATACATCGGGATAACTGGCGTTACCTGCGATGCCACTGACATCCAACGTATCCGTTGCTCGCGCCACCAATTCGGCGTTATTGTCCACAACGGTAACATCGTTTTTTTCCGATGATAAATGGCGCGCAATTTGCCAGCCAACCTGGCCGGCGCCACAAATGATGACCTTCATTCTTGGTCTCCTAATTCATCGAACGGCGCACCGTCCATCGGCGCAATTTGTGCCAATTGAACGAGCGCGTCAATGCCAGATTACCCATCCGTACCTGTTGCAACCGCTTCTAATTCGGCCACACGAGCGCCCGATTTATTGGTTGTTACAACGTTCAAGGTTTTCAATTTGCGGTGCAGTGCGGATCGTTCCATGCCAACAAATGTAGCGGTTTTGGAAATATTCCCACCAAAACGATTGATTTGAACCATCAGATATTCACGTTCAAACATTTCACGCGCATCACGCAACGACAGACTGGCGAAATTACTCGTAAGCCCAAGACTATCATCCTGTTGAACATGCTCTGCATTTGGCAGCTCATCGGGCATAATCGGCCCGGAATTTGGCCCAAGAATCAAAATCCGTTCGATCACATTGCGCAATTGGCGAATGTTACCTGGCCAAGGTTGCATCTGCAAAACGGCGCAGGCCTCGTTGCTGATCTCGCGTTTTGTCAGACCTTGTTCTTTGTTCAATTCATCCACAAAATGACGAGCGATTGCCGGAATATCATCGCGACGATTTTCAAGTGATGGCACTTCGATCGGGACAACGTTCAAACGGTGGTATAATTCTTCACGGAAATTTCCAGCATCAATTTCGGCCAGTAGATCGCGGTTTGTGGATGACAAGACGCGGATATCGACGCGCACCTTGTCCTTGCCGCCAACACGGGTGAATTGTTGTTCCAATAATACATGAAGTATTTTGGATTGCGTCCCCAAGGGCATATCGGCAATTTCGTCGAAATAAAGTATGCCACCATGTGCCTGTTCCAACAGGCCAGGTTCATAGCCGCGATCGCTAGATTCACGACCAAACAGAACCTCTTCCATCCGTTCTGGTTCTATTGATGCAGAGTTTACGGAAATAAACGGGCCTGCGGCACGATCTGAATTTGCATGAATATAACGCGCGGCAACTTCTTTACCAGCACCCGATGGACCAGTTAACATAACACGTGCGTTTGATGTTGTGACCTTGTCCAAATTCGCGGTCAGCACCTTGAATGCCGCTGAATCCCCAATCATAGTTGTGGACGTAAATCCTGTTACCTTTAGCTGTGCATTTTCGCGGCGCAGGCGCGATGTTTCCATTGCTCGTGAAATCACCACCATCAATTGATCAATATTGAATGGCTTTTCGATAAAATCATATGCACCCTGTTTGATCGCAGCGACGGCAATTTCAATATTGCCATGTCCCGAAATAATCACCACAGGAATATCAGGGTTATCACGGCGCACGGTTTTAAGGATATCAATCCCATCCAACTTGCTGTTTTTCAACCAAATATCCAAGATGATCAGCGCGGGTGGTTCCGCGTTGATTTGACGAAATGTTTCGTCTGATTCAGCGGCCAATCGGGTGCTGTATCCTTCATCGATTAGGATATCCGAAACCAATTCGCGGATATCTTTTTCATCGTCTACAATCAATATATCTGACATTCCTACTACCCTTTTCTATGCGACTTTTGCGTCTGCTTTTTGATTATTATGCGTGGAATTACTGCCAAGTGGCAAAATGATGCGCGCTAATGCGCCCGTGTGACGACACCCCTTAAATTTTTGGGCGTCTGTCAATTCGAGGGTTCCACCGTGTTCCTCGATAATCTTTTTCACGATCGACAGGCCAAGCCCCGTACCCTCGTCACGATGGGTGACGTAGGGTTCGAAAAGGCGTGATCGATTTTCTGCTGGCAGGCCAATGCCATTGTCAGCAATTGTAATTTCAACAGCGTCGTCAAGCATCTGCATGGCGACTTTAATCTTGGGCTCGAACCCGTCTTCAACACTATTTTCTTGATATGCATCAATGGCTTCGCCTGCGTTCTTTATCAAGTTTGTCAACGCTTGGCGGATCATTGTATCGTCGATATCCAATGAAATTGTCCCAGCACGATTTGACATTGAGATATGAACATCTGTTAATGCCGCCTTTTGCAACACAACAGCATCTTTGACCAATGCGGTTAAATCGTGAGTGCGTTTGTCGGGTTCTGGCATACGCGCAAATTTTGAAAACTCATCAACAATACGGCGCAAGTCGTTGGTTTGACGCACAATAACATCTGTATATTGTTTCAAGTCATCCGAATGATCGCCCAACATCGGGCCAAATTTGCGTGCCAATCGTTCGGCAGATAATTGAATGGGCGTCAGCGGATTTTTGATTTCATGTGCAATGCGGCGTGCCACATCACCCCATGCGGCCATACGTTGTGCAGACACCAAATCGGACACATCATCAAAGGTCACAACGTAACCTTCCAATTCGCCGCCCTCTTCGCGCCGTTCTGCCATGCGCACCAACAAAATTTCAGATGTGCCAGCACGTGTCAGGCTGATCTGGCGTTGTTTGGATGAAACTGTTTTGTCCTCTACCTCGTGAAACAATTCCGAAAATTCAGGGATTGCATCGTCGATTTCGCGATCCATATCGCGTTTCAGATCAAGGTTTAACAACCGCTCGGCGGCACTGTTCATCACACGGATGCGCCCGTCTTGGGACAGGCCAATCACCCCTGCGGTGACACTGGATAACACGCCATCGAACAAACGACGGCGCCGTTCGGTTTCCACATTGGCCGTGATCAGATCATCGCGTTGTTTTTTCACCTGTGACGTCATGGTGTTGAACACACGGCTAAGCACCGCGATTTCATCGTCGCCGCGTTCTTCGACCACGCGAACATCAAAATCACCCCGCCCCAATCGTTGCGCAGCCCCTGCCAACCGCCCAACAGGGCGCGCCAAACGTTCGGCGAAAATCAAACCGATCCAAATGGCAGACAGTGTAATGATTGCGGCAAAGGCCAGATAAATCAGGCTGAAATCAAATAACAAGCGGTCACGTTCGCTTTCCATTTGATTGTAAAATTGCACGGTTTCTTTGGTATCATCAAGCAGGCTTAAAATTTCGCCATCCACTTCGCGTGATACATATAAAAATCTGTCGGCAAAGTTTTCCAATCGGACGAGTGCGCGAAATTCATCGTTTGACCAATCTTCGATCACAACGGTTTTGCCCGCGATTGCCGCATCAAGGTTTTCTTGTTTTGGTTCTTCAAAACCAAACAGATAGCTTTGTTCACCCCGCGCGCGAAGCTCGGAACCACCATCGATAACATATGCCTCTTTTAAACCGCGCTGAACGCTGGTTTGAAGCTGTGTCAATGCAACGCGCAATTCGCTGTCTTCTAGAAAAGGTTGGCGGCGCTTTAGTTCATTTAATGATCGCGCCAACAATGCCACGTCTTCTTGCAAATCTTGGCGTTGTTCAGTTTCGTATGCCTGGGCAGCGGCCAAGGATGATCCAACCACATCGCGCACACGGTTTGAAAACCATCCCTCTAACCCAGCGTTGATAATTAATGCCGCGAACAACGCGACCAACACGGTTGGGATCAACGCAATGATCGCAAAAACACCGCTTAGGCGCATATGCAATTGTGAACCTGCGGAATTACGTTTGCGCGCGATATAAACCCGCGCGATGCTGGTAATCACCAAGGATACGATAATGATACCGTAAATAAAATCGGCAAAAATGATCCCGCGCATAATCGGCGAGCCAACCGCATCGGCGATAGAACGCAGCGCGACAATTGTTAAAATGATGAGAAGTGGGCCAAGCGCCAACAGCCCCCATGCGAATGTCATTCGCACACTGGAAAGTTTACGCCACCTGTTGAGCTTGTTGCTCAATCTTATCAGTGGGAACTGCCTCATTGAGTAACCGTTCCGTTTTTACCTCAGTACCTGTGGCGCTTTTACATCATTTTCTTACTGCGTGTCACGACAATATCGAGGTCTGATATCTTTTTTCGCAAAGTATTGCGATTTATGCCCAGTAACTCGGCTGTTTTTATCTGATTTCCGCGTGTTGCGGCGAGCGAAAGCGCAATCAGGGGCAATTCGACCTCTCGCAAGATACGATTATACATGCCCGGTGGCGGTAATGCATCACCGTGCAGATCGAAATAGCGTTTGATATGTGCTTCAACTGCGGTGGACAGCTTTTCGCCGGACAGGTTATCATTTTCAGGTTTCATGCGCGGCATGGTTTGCAGGGATTCAGATACAAATGTTCCTGAAATTTCATCCTCTGGCGCCATAATCACCATACGGTTGACGAAATTTTCCAGTTCGCGAACGTTCCCTGTCCATAACGCGCTGCGCATATGTTCCAATGCTTTGGCCGATATGGTTTTGCTGGGCAATCCAGTTGTTGCCGCCTGTTGCAAGAAATGATGCGTCAGCTCTGCAATATCCCCCAAACGATCGCGCAATGGCGGCAGAGCAATAGGCACAACGTTCAGGCGGTAAAACAGATCCTCGCGAAAGCTGCCTTCGTTGACCAAATCGGATAAAATGCGCCGCGTTGATGAAATAAAGCGGAAGTTTTTCGCCTTTACCGCATCAGATCGCAGCATTTCCAACAAATGCACCTGTGAATCTGCGGTCATTTCAGCGATTTCATCAAGATAAATCGTCGCGCCTTGTAATGCAGCATCAACGCCTTGGTCTTCGCGCCCCCCCAACAATATGCCCTCGATCTTATCCGCGGTCAGGGTTGGCGCGTTGATCACAACGTAATCTTCTTTGTTGCGGTGCCCCAATTCATGCAGGCTTCGGGCAAGCAGGCTTTTGCCTGCACCGCTTTCGCCTGAAATCATCACGCTTAAATCTGTGTTCAACACCCGCGCGAGCAGACGGTAAACCTCTTGCATGGCTGGCGCGCTCCCGATCAAGGGTAAATCTTGCCCCTTTGACACATCCAATGTGTTGCGTAGATCTGATGGCCCACCCTGTGACAATGCTTTGTTAACTTTGGACAGTAACTCTTTTAAATCAAAGGGTTTTGGCAGATAATCATAGGCACCAGATTCCGATGCTTTGATCGCAGTCATCACCGTATTTTGCGCCGAAATCACGATCACTGGCAAGTCTGGGCGTTTGCGTTTGATGGATGGCAATAATTCCAAGCCATTCCCATCAGGTAACATCACATCGGATACGATGGCATCGCCCTCGCCTTCCTCCACCCAGCGCCACAATGTGTTCACGCTGCCTGTTGAGCGTACCTTACAACCCGCACGCGTTAACGCCTGTGTCAGCACCGTACGAATGGTGCGATCGTCGTCTGCAACCAATACTGTTCCGTCCATTACACCGTTTCCTTTTGTTTTTTCCAGATCGGCAGACGCACAATAAACGTGGTGCGCCCCTCGCTGCTGCTACATTCAATTAAACCGCCGTGGCTCCCGATGATTTTCGAAACTAACGAAAGGCCAAGTCCCGTGCCATTCACCTTGCTTGACACGAAAGGTTCAAAAATTTCTTTGATTAAACTGTCTGGGATACCCTTGCCGTTATCAGTCACTTCAATTTGCAACGGCAGATTTTCGGTTTTATGTCCTGACACGGCAAATTTCACGCCCGAGTTATATGATGTGCGCAGCTTGATAATACCGCCGCGATCATCCACGGATTCAACCGCATTTTTGATCAGGTTTTGAAACACCTGCAACAATAAATCAGAATCCCCAGCCGCATCGGGCAATGATGGATCAAAGTTTTTGTCAAAGGTTACATGGGCACCATATCCCGCCGCTGCAGACGCCGCCGCACGATCCAGCACATCATGGATATTCACCGAAGCGCGTCCAATGGGGCGTTGATCACCAAAGTGTTCCACGCGATCCACCAATTTACCAATGCGTTTTGCCTCCAGCCCGATCATTTCGGCCAGTTTGGTATCCTCGGCATCCGTATTCATCGCCAAAAGCTGTGACGCCCCAATGATACCCGCCAGCGGGTTGCGAATTTCATGCGCCAAAGTTGCTGCCATTGCGCTTACGGAACGTGCGGCGGTCATATGACCCAAAGATTGGCTCATCTTTTGCGCAACCCCCGTTGGTTGGATAATCAACAAGATTTTGCCCAAATCAACATCCAGAAAATGCACATGCAAATTACAGGGTAAAACGCTGCGTTCCGCCGTGGCAACATCAACGCCATATTGCGTGAATGATGATGTTTGTTCATGCGCCTGTCGGATGGTTTCAATTACAATCGAATTTATGCCAAAATACCGCGATAACGGTTTGCCCAGCATCTGTTTTACAGATGTTTGCGCCAATTGTTCGGAGGCAGGATTGCCCCGTTCGATCAAATTATCACGCCCAACCACGAAGGCTGGAAATGGTAGTGTTTCCCATATTTGTTCAAGCGAAATATCGGTCATGCGGCCACCTGAATAAACTCTGGAAAATCTGCGATTAAACGTTTTGTTTCGTTGACATCTTTTTGGGTTAACACGCGTTTGCGCATTTCAGGCGACAAGTTCATATCGTCCATGTACCAGCCCAGATGTTTACGTGCGACGCGGTTGCCAAGACTCTCGCCGTAAAAATCGAGCATGGCATTGTAATGATCCAAAATCATATCAACCAAATCCTGACCACGTGGAATAACGGGCGCATCAGCGCCATATATTTCGGATGCGATTTGCGCCAACACCCATGGTTTTCCATAACTGCCCCTCCCGATCATGATGCCATCGGCACCTGATTGCGATAATGCGCTGCGCGCGGTTGTGGCATCAACGATATCGCCATTTGCAATAACGGGGATTTCAACCGCATCCTTGACCGCGCGAATGGCGTTCCAATTGGCGTGACCTTTGTAAAACTGTTGGCGCGTGCGCCCGTGTATTGTAATCATCCGCACCCCAACGCCCTGTGCCCAAGCGGCGATTTGTGGCGCGTTGTGGCTTTCGTCATCCCAACCCAATCGCATTTTCAGGGTCACGGGAACATCCACTGCGCGAACAACCGCATCAATCAGCGTTAATGCAAATTCGGGTTCCTTCATCAACGCGCTGCCAGAATACCCCTGTGTCACCTTTTTCGCAGGACAGCCCATATTAATATCAATGATTTTCGCGCCATTGCCTGCACAAATCTTGGCGCATTCCGCCATCCAATGCGCATTGCGACCCGCGATTTGAACCGATGTACCCTCTACATCGAACCCAAGTTCAGCGCGAGCGCGAACAGAAGCGCGTTCCTGTACCATTTCTTGGCTTGCCACCATTTCAGACACGACCAATCCCGCACCAAAAGATTTTACCAAATTACGATAAGGTAAGTCGGTAATACCTGCTAAAGGCGATAAAAGTACGGGCGGCGCGATTGCCTGTTTTCCAATCAGAATAGAAGCCATGATTAATATATGTGCATTTATTTTGCGTTAGCGCAATCACTAAATTTGTGCAGTGCAATAATTATATCTGCAATGCCAGCGAAATCGCGCATTGCCACAACAAAATACCCCGCTATAAGCAATATCATGTCGATTGCAGCACTTATCGTGGCCGCTGGCCGAGGCACCCGCGCGGGCGGTGAAACACCCAAGCAATATCATGCATTGGGCGATAGAACCGTTATTTATCATACAATTACAAATCTTTTGGCCAATACCGATATTCGCGAAATTTGGGTTGCGATACACCGCGATGATCTCGAATTATTCACTGAAGCTACACGAAATATTGATGATGCACGGTTCATGGGGCATATCATCGGTGGCACCACCCGCAGCGATACGGTGCGTATCGGGCTAGAATCAATTACCTGCGAATATGTGTTGATCCATGATGGTGCGCGTCCCTTATTGCCAATTGATGCATTGTCGCGCGTAATAGATCAGATGCTTATTTCGGGTGCTGCATTTTGCGCCCTTCCCATCACCGATGCGATTTGGGCGGTCAGCGACGGGCGAGCGCAATCCGCACAACCCCGCGATACGTTCTGGCGTGCACAAACACCCCAAGCATTCAACACAGCCGAAATATTGGCGGCACATCGCGCCACCGATAAACCCGCCGATGACGATGTGGCCATCGCACGGCGTGCTGGCATAGATGTTACGGTTGTGCTTGGATCAGAGCGGAACATTAAGATAACACATGCTGGTGATTTTGCACTGGCGGAAAAATTACTGAGGGAATGACGTGATCGATATACGCACAGGCAACGGATTTGACGTACACGCGCTTGGCGCGGGTGATCATGTGATCCTAAATGGGATCAAAATTCCGCATAATCACGCGATGATTGGGCATTCGGATGCAGATGTTTCCATGCACGCGATAACAGATGCACTGTTTGGTGCCGTAGCGCAGGGTGACATCGGGCGCTGGTTCCCACCAACTGATCCACAATGGAAAGGTGCCAGTTCTGATATATTCTTGCGCAAGGCCGTGAATGTTGTGCGCGAACACGGTTTCCAAATCAGCAATATCGATTGCACCATCATCTGTGAAACACCAAAAATCACCCCACACGCCCCCGCTATGCGCAACAACATCGCGGATATTTTGGGCATTGATCTGGATCGTGTTTCGATCAAGGCAACCACATCGGAAAAGTTGGGATTTACGGGCCGCAACGAGGGTATTGCCGCATTGGCAACAGCAACGGTAATCAAACAATGACACGCTGTATTGCAACATGGTTTTATTCAGGGTTGGCACCGCGCGCGCCTGGCACATTTGGATCACTGGCAGCATTGCCATTTGCGTATATCTTACACATGCTGGGCCAATGGTGGTGGCTAGGTATCGCCGCGATAATCGTATTTTTCATTGGCTGGTGGGCAACCGCCATGGAAACCAAGGGCAAGGATGATCACGACCCGTCAGAAATCGTCATTGACGAGGTCGCGGGCCAATGGATCGCGTTAATCCCTGTCAGCTTTGCCGCGTCTTATCACCCGGATTTTCCGTTTTCACATGGTGAATTGTTGATTTACAGCCTGATCGCATTTGCATTGTTTCGCTTGTTTGATATCGCAAAACCATTCCCCGTGAGCTGGGCCGACAACAAAGACACCGCATTTGGTGTGATGATGGATGATGTGTTGGCGGGAATCATGGCCGCGATCTGTATCGTCGCCCTGTTTCGCATTCAGGATATGTTTTAATGTCAGATATGGCAGAACAACTATTAACAGCCGCTCGAAACGCAGGCGTCACCATCGCCACGGCAGAGAGTTGTACCGCAGGCATGATCAGCGCGGCGTTAACCGACGTTGCAGGATCATCCGATATGTTTGATCGTGGGTTCGTTACCTATACCAATGACGCCAAGCAACAGATGCTGGGTGTCAGCAGCCATACGTTGCAAAAATTTGGCGCCGTATCCGAGCAGGTCGCGCGTGAAATGTGTCTGGGTGCATTAAAGCATTCTGATGCAAACCTTGCCGTATCCGTTACGGGCATCGCGGGCCCCGGTGGTTCAGAACACAAACCCGAAGGTCGTGTTTGTTTTGGGATAGTGCGCACAGGCAAAGAGCCACGGCTTGAAACCGTAGAATTTGGTGCGATTGGGCGCGCAAATGTGCGCCAAAAAACGGTTGAACACGCGTTGGCGTTGTTATTTGCGCAAATAAATGATGCAAAGCAAAGATAACCAACTGATGGATTTTTAGGCTTCCACCCCATTATTTGCATATTTATTATACACAAAACGGCGACTGCACATTAAATTGGCGAAATGACCGTAGGTTAGGCAACCTGCGGCTTGATCCTGCACAAATTCGTGGCATAGACCCTAGCAACGAAAAAACTAAGGGAAATGTTCTTATGAATGGTGCAGATACTGCATGGATTATCGTCGCAACGGCGCTGGTTCTGTTTATGACCCTACCAGGGTTGGCGTTGTTTTACGGCGGTTTGGTGCGGGCGCGAAATGTGCTCAGCGTCTTTATGCAATGTTTCGCAATTGCATGTTTGATGTCGGTTCTTTGGCTAGCGTTTGGATATACAATCGCGTTTGGCGATGGCAATGCGTATTGGGGTGGCTTGGGCAAGGCATTTTTGAACGGTGTTGGTGCGGATAGCCTGTCTGGCACGATCC
Source organism: Paramylibacter ulvae (assembly GCF_014652655.1). Classification (GTDB taxonomy): domain Bacteria; phylum Pseudomonadota; class Alphaproteobacteria; order Rhodobacterales; family Rhodobacteraceae; genus Amylibacter; species Amylibacter ulvae. Next base: position 207,808 of record NZ_BMZF01000001.1, on the reverse strand, counting down.
CTGAAATCCTGTTTTTCGCGTTTCAAATGACATTTGCGATTATCACCCCTGCCCTGATTGTTGGCGCATATGTTGAACGGATCAGCTTTGGGTTTGTGATGACATTTTCGGGGCTTTGGATGTTGCTCTGCTATGCGCCTGTTGTGCATTGGATCTGGGGTGGCGGATTGCTCGCAGGCGGCGAAGGCGCATTATTCGCGGACGCTGTGAATGATTTTGCCGGTGGTATCGTGGTGCACGAAACCGCGGGTCTGGCCGCGCTGGTGATTGCAGTGGTTTTGGGTGGTCGTCGCAAGAAAAACGTACCCCCACATAATCCAGGTTTCGTGATGTTGGGCGCTGGTATGTTGTGGGTTGGTTGGTTCGGCTTTAACGGTGGATCACAACTGGCTGCGGATGGTGGTGCGGCGATGGCATTGACGGTGACACATTTGTCAGCGGCAACTGCATCGCTGACATGGGCTGCATGGGAACGCATCAAATATGGCAAAGCATCCTTGGTTGGCATGGTTACAGGGACAATTGCAGGGCTTGCATCAATCACACCCGCATCAGGTTCTGTCGGCCCGATCGAAGCGTTAATCATCGGTGGTATCGCTGGTATCATGTGCCAAGAAATGTGCTGGGTCATTAAAGAATGGTTGAACATTGACGACACATTAGACGTCTTTGCCGTGCACGGAATTGGCGGCATGTTTGGCATCATCATGCTGGCACTGTTTGGTCACGCAAGCTGGACCGCACAATTAGGTGGGCTGGTTGTCGTTGGCGTATTCACACTGGTTGTGACATTCGTTTTGGTGAAGCTGGTTGCGCTGGTCTTCCCAATTCGTGTGAGCGAAGAGGACGAGATCACAGGACTTGATCTAGCGTCACATGGTGAACGCGCATACGATCACGCGTCATAATAAATTTACTATGAAGGTGCATTTGGCCGTCCCTTCGGGGGCGGCTTATTTATGAATAAAGGTTTTTTGCACGGGTTTCGAACGCGCCCACAATGCGCTGCATCGCTTCGTTGAATACAACGCCTATTAACCCTTGCAGGATTTTGGATTTGAATTCGAAATCAACGAAAAAATCCACCTCGCACCCGTCGGGATGGTCGCTAAATTTCCAATGGTTATTCAAATATTTGAACGGCCCATCCAAATATTCCACATCTATCTGCATATCATCTGGGTTTAATGTGACACGGCTCCCGAAACGTTCGCGAAACACTTTGAATGAAATCACCAGATCGGCGTCAAGAATTGTTGTGGAACCCTGTTCTATGCGTTTGCGAATACGCGCCGCTGAACACCAAGGCAAAAATTCAGGATACGCGTTTACATCCGCAATCAGATCATACATCTGTTGTGGCGTATATGGCATCACTCGTTTTTCGGCATGGGTCGGCATGGCGCCTCTTTTATCAGGAAGATGACAGAGGTCACGCTTAAACTTGTCGCGGGTGAACAATTTGCTAGGATGGGGCAAGAGGAACCAGAATGAACCACGATAATTACCAAGTTGAACCCATGATTTCCGCCAAATCCATTGCCGCGCGCGTGGAATCATTGGCCGCGGAAATTTCCAAACATTTTGCGGATACCGACAAATTGATCGTGATCGGCCTGTTGCGTGGATCATTCGTGTTCATCGCCGATCTGGCACGCGAATTGGATTTACCCTGTGAGGTCGATTTTTTGGAAACCTCGTCATATGGGAACAACACGGAATCATCGCGCGAGGTGCGGATTTTAAAAGACCTGCGCGGCGAAATTGAAGGCAAGGATATCCTGTTGGTCGAAGATATCGTTGATACGGGGCACACATTGCACCATGTGTTAAACCTGTTGAAATCACGTAACCCTGCCCGATTGGAGGTTTGCGCACTTCTCGATAAACCCGCACGGCGCGAGGTAGACGTGACCGCAAAATGGATCGGCTTCGAAATCCCCGATGAATTCGTGGTTGGTTATGGCATTGATTATGCACAACGAAATCGCAATTTGGATCATATCGGCAAGGTTGTGTTCAAGTGAACATTCATTGGTTGATGCGTGCAAAACGATGGGCACAGCGGCCACCATCGTGGAAACGTGTGAAATTGGTTTTCGCGGTGATTTTGATCTGTGTTGCCATCGCATTGTTTGAACATTTTTTCGGCTGGCCCGATGCGTTGAATGTGAACAATAACCTGCGTGGACGTATGCCGCGTTTGTAATTGCTTGACTTATCCACCTGAAACCTATTGAAGCACGATCAATGGCATCGGCCATTTGCGCGTTTTGGAATTTGTGTTTGTCGCATGAAAAGAAGAAGCGCAATCATAAATGAAACGCAATGCGAAACCTGTCGTGCCAATGGCACCTGACGGGCTGTTTCGCGTCAGATAGGTATAATCAATGAATACAGGCACCGTAATTTGGTATAACGCCAAAAAGGGCATCGGATTCATCAAACCAGACGAAGCTGGTGATGATGTTTTTGTACATATGAAAGCACTAAAAAAAACAGGGCTAAAACAAATCAAAGAAGGCGATCGTCTTTTATTTGAAATGGAAACAGATGATGTGACAGGCAAACAAGCCGCCGCAAACATCACCCAAATGACAGACGAAGAAGGCCGCATTTTACGAAATGCAAGCCGCCCCGCACCCACCGATAAAAAACAAAAGCAAGAAGCAAAACCAAAATCAGACGCAAGCGCGTTTGGTGCATTGGGGTTGGACAGCGAAATCGTAAAAGCGCTTGGCTTTCAAGGGTATGAAAAACCAACACCGATCCAAGAACAGGCAATTCCTGCTGTCCTTAAGGGACGCGATATTGTTGGTTTGGCGCAAACTGGTACGGGTAAAACCGCCGCATTTTCATTGCCGTTGTTGCAAAACCTGTTGGAAAACCCAACGGATTTAAAACCACGCTCTGCGCGTGCGTTGATCTTGTCGCCAACGCGTGAGTTGGCATTGCAAATTCACACAGCAATCAAAGAATATGGTAAACGCATGCCATTGACGATTACCTCCGTGATCGGCGGTGCACCCATCCGCAAACAAATGCAGGCACTGTCCAAAGGTGTGGATGTTCTGGTGGCAACACCGGGTCGATTGGAAGATTTGGTTGATCAAAAGGCATTACGCCTAGATCAAACGAATTTCATCGTGCTGGACGAAGCGGATCAAATGATGGACATCGGTTTCTTGCCGTCCATCAAACGTATCCTGAGCAAAGTCGCAACCGAGCGTCAAACATTGCTTTTCTCTGCAACCATGCCCAAAGCCATTAAAGAGCTGAGCAATACATATTTGGATAGCCCTGTAGAAGTCGCAGTCGCACAGGTTTCATCAACCGCCGAACGTATCAAACAATCATTGATGTATTTGGTGAAAATGAACAAAGGCTTGGCGCTGGAACGTATTGTAAAGGCAAACCCAAACAAACGTATCATCGTGTTTTCACGAACCAAACATGGATCAGATAAGCTTGTTAAGTGGTTGGGAACACAGGATATTAAGGCAGACGCCATTCACGGAAACAAATCCCAAGGTCAGCGACAACGCGCATTGGAGGATTTTCGCAAAGGTAAAACATATGTGTTGATTGCCACGGACATTGCCGCGCGCGGGATTGATATTCCAGGTATCGAACTAGTCGTAAATTTCGATTTGCCTAATGTTCCAGAAGCATATGTCCACCGTATTGGTCGCACCGCGCGTGCAGGCGCCGAAGGGCGCGCGATCGCGTTTTGCGCACCTGATGAGCAAAAACAATTGGCAGATATCCTAAAGGTAATCAAACAAGACATCCCTGTTGAGGTGATGGAAGGTTTGACCAACACACCGATGCCATCGCATGAAAATATGGGCGGTGGTGGTGGCCGTGGTCGCGCATCACGCCCACCACGTGGTGGTAAATGGGCGGGTGCAGGTAAAGGCAAGCCGAATTCGTCGCGCAACAAAGGCAAACCAAAGTCGCGCGGCCGTTAAGGCGGATGCCTGCGGCGCGGATATTTTAAACATTTGGAGAGGGCCAGCAATTTACATGCTGGCCTTTTTGTTAGTGGCCGAGTGCCTTGAGACGTGCGGCGCGGAGCCGAGCAAAATCATCACCTGCGTGATAGCTTGAGCGTGTCAACGGCGTGGCCGACACCATCAAAAACCCCTTGTTAAATGCGGTTTTTTCGTAGTTGGCGAATTCATCGGGCGTGACAAAACGATCAACCGCGTGATGTTTGGGTGTCGGTTGCAGATATTGTCCGATGGTGAGGAAATCGATATCGGCGGCGCGCATATCTTCCATGACCTGCACAACGGATTGTTTGTCTTCGCCAAGGCCAACCATGATCCCCGATTTGGTGAACATGGATGGGTCAAGCTCTTTGACCCGTTGCAGCAAACGCAAACTGTGGAAATATCGCGCACCTGGGCGAACCTCTGGGTACAGTCCGGGGACGGTTTCTAGGTTATGGTTAAACACATCGGGGCGCGCAGCAACGACAGTTTCAAGCGCGCTATCATCACAACGAATAAAATCGGGTGTTAGAATTTCGATTGTAGTGTTCGGGGATTGTTTGCGAATGGCACGGATTGTTTGAGCAAAATGCTCTGCCCCGCCATCTTTGACATCATCGCGATCAACGGATGTGACCACAACATGGTTCAGACCCAGCTTTTTCACCGCAGACGCCACGCGCCCCGGTTCAAACACATCCAGATCCTCTGGCGGTTTACCTGTGGCGATATTGCAGAATGTGCAAGCACGCGTGCAAACCTCGCCCATGATCATCATAGTTGCGTGGCCTTGCGACCAGCATTCGCCAACATTTGGGCAACCAGCCTCTTCGCAGACGGTGACCAGTTTATTGTCACGCATGATGTCACGGGTTTTTTTATACCCATCGGAGGTTGGTGCCTTGACCCGAATCCAATCGGGTTTTTTTGGCTGGGCATTGTCAGGCTTATGCGCCTTTTCTGGGTGGCGCTGTTCGGGAATATTTAAATCACGCATCACAATCCTCACTTGTTGCGATTACTATACATTACGCTGTTTGGAATGTAATACCCAGTGCGAAATTTCGCGCAAATTGTGATGAATTTCATAGCAGGATTTCACATTCTGCATAGGTGTCAAAATAACGCCGCGCAATATTGTCGCAAAGACCCGTATTCCACAAATATGTCGTTGTAATGCACGCCTTGAGCAATAGGTTGCGCAAGAGAATAATCGATTCTGTGGTTTGCAGTAACCACATTGAAAACAAAGGAAAATACGATGAAAACTGGTGTCACCCTCCCTGACGTTACATTTCACACGCGCGTGCGTGATGACGCGATCGAAGGCCCAAATCCATTTCGCTGGGAAGACAAAACAACGGCCGACTTTTTCGCTAATAAACGCGTGATTTTATTCTCATTGCCGGGCGCATTTACCCCGACGTGTTCAACCTATCAATTGCCCGGCTTTGAAGACAATTTTGACAAATTCCAAGCCGCTGGTGTTGACGAAATTTACTGTCTGTCTGTGAACGACAGTTTCGTGATGAACAAATGGGCGCAAAGCCAAGATATTAAAAATGTGAAGGTGATCCCAGATGGTTCGGGCCAGTTCACCCGCAAAGTTGGTATGTTGGTCGATAAGGATAACCTAGGGTTTGGGATGCGTTCGTGGCGTTATGCCGCCATCGTCAACAACGGTGTTGTTGAGGCATGGTTCGAAGAACCAGGTCGTGCGGATAACCACGGCGATGATCCATATGGCGAAAGTTCACCTGAAAACCTGTTGGAATATTTAGAAGCCGAGGCAAACAAAGCGGCGTAAGCCACGGTTTGCAAATCACAGATAAGGGGCTACGCTGGGCGTGGCCCTTTTATTTTGGAACATCGTATGAGCAATACTTTTGACGGTATCACCACCCATCGCGGACGCGAACATCATATTTCCAAAATGGGCGAATTTATTAAACAGATCATTTATGGTGGTAATGATGGAATTGTTACGACATTTGCGGTGGTCGCAGGATTCGCAGGTGCCGGTCAAGACGGTGTTGCACAGGTTGGTGCGATTGCAGTTTTGCTGTTTGGATTGGCGAATTTGTTTGCCGATGCCACGGCAATGGGATTGGGTGAATACCTGTCCGCGCGCAGCGAAAACGATTTGTACCATTCGGTCCGCGACGATGAATTGATCGAGATAACAAACAACCCCGAAATGGAACGACAAGAGGCGTTGGAAATTTTAGCCGAAAAAGGAATGAGCGCCACAGACGCCGCTGCGATGGCGGATATTTTGGAAAGATACCCCGATTATTACGCAGATTTCATGATGTCCTATGAAATTGGAATGTCCGATCCCGCCGATGAAAACCCTGCGTTGAATGGTTTGGCCACCTTTGCTGCGTTCATCACATTTGGGATTATCCCACTGTTACCCTATTTTATGTTTGAACCTGAGCGATCAACATTTCATCTGTCGGTCATTGCAACATTCACTGCGTTAACCATTTTGGGATTGTTGCGTTTTGCGGTTATTCGCCAGAACATTTTGCGCTGTGTCGGTGAAACTGTTCTGGTTGGCGGAGTGTGCGCCGCCGTGGCATATGGGGTTGGATTGGCATTTGCATAAGGGCGGCATTGCCGCCCTGCCCGTTCAATTAAAAATGGATCGCTTTGCCATACGCGTCCAAAACCGATTCATGCATCATTTCGGATAGTGTGGGATGCGGGAATACGGTGTGCATCAAGTCTTCTTCTGTGGTTTCCAATTGGCGCCCAACGACGTAGCCTTGGATCAATTCGGTGACTTCTGCGCCCACCATATGTGCGCCCAACAATTCACCAGTTTTTGCGTCAAAAATGGTTTTTACCAAGCCTTCAGACTCGCCCAATGCGATGGCTTTACCGTTGCCGATAAATGGGAATTTCCCAACCTTGATGTCGAACCCTTTGTCCTTGGCTGCCGCCTCAGTATAACCAACGGAGGCGATTTGTGGGTGACAGTATGTACAGCCCGCAATGCTTTCGGGTTTCACCGGATGTGGTTTTTGTCCCGCGATCAATTCGGCAACCATTACACCTTCGTGGGATGCTTTGTGTGCCAGCCAAGGTGGTGCAGCCAGATCACCAATTGCAAATATGCCATCAACATTTGTGCGGCAATACGGATCTGTCACAACATGGGTGCGATCGGTTTTGATTTTGAGTTCTTCCAGACCAAGGTCTTCGACATTGCCAACAATCCCCACGGCGGAAATCACTGTATCGAATTCCTGTTTTTCGGTTTTACCGTCTTTTTCAATATGCGCGGTCACCTTACCCTTGGCACGATCAAGTTTCTTGACCGTTGCCTTTTCCATGATTGTCATTCCCTGTTTTTCAAAGGATTTTTTGGCAAATGCCGCGATTTCAGCATCTTCAACTGGCAAAATGCGATCCATCACCTCGACCACGGTCGTTTCCGCGCCAAGCGTGTGATAAAAACTGGCAAATTCGATGCCAATGGCGCCTGATCCAATCACCAAAAGCTTTTTGGGGTTATGGGGCGGGTTTAATGCGTGTTTGTATGTCCATACATTTTTACCATCGGCCTCTAGTCCCGGTAATTCACGCGCACGCGCACCTGTCGCCAAAACGATATTTTTCGCTGTAAGCTCTTGCGTATCTTTGTCGGTTTTTACGGAAACTTTGTTTTTGGCGATCAATTTCGCCGTGCCCATGATGGTGGTGATTTTATTTTTCTTTAACAAATGGGTCACGCCAGATGATAATTGTTTTGCCACACCGCGTGAACGTTTTACAACCGCATCCAAATCATAGTTGATATTATCAGCAGACAGGCCAAATTCGGATGCGCGATGCATCAGGTGAAAAACTTCGGATGACCGCAACAAAGCCTTTGTCGGGATACAGCCCCAGTTCAAACAAATGCCACCAACATGTTCGCGTTCAACCACAGCAACCTTTAATCCCAATTGCGCACCGCGGATCGCCGCAACATAGCCGCCCGGCCCCGCGCCAATTACAATCATATCAAAGGATGTGTTAGCCATCATAGATCTCGCATATAGTTTAACATTAAACCATTATATAATGCACCAAATCGGGCGGTGTGGCAAGCGTGGCTATTCGCTGGATTCTGCAGTCAGTTTTTCGACAATGGCGCGATACCCGCCCTTGTCCATGAATGCGGTTTCTTCGGCGGTGCTTTCACGGCCCAAGGCATTGTTTCGAAACGGAAACCGACCAAATTTATGAATAATCTCGCGATGCGCTTGCGCGTGGATTTGATTATTACCAACGTCACTTGTTCGTTTTTTAAACAGTTTCACCGCAATCGTTTGATCGCCCAAATTTTCCGAGTGCATAAATGGCATATAGAAAAACTGGCGTAAAGGTTCGTCAATTTCCTGGTCAAAGTCTTTGCGTATTGCGCGCCCTGCCACATCGCGTGCAAGCGGGTCTGCATCAAACGATTCTGGGCGACCGCGAAACATGTTACGAGCAAATTGATCCAACAGAATAATAATCGCCAATGTCCCCGTGGCGGTTTTTTCCCATTCTTCCAATTTGCCGCTTGCTGCCAAATCGTAATCGGCCATGAACCGTTCTTTGATTTGGGCATCCACATTTTCGTCAGCGATGTACCAGCCATCTGGCCCAACTTCGTTCACCCAAAAATCAATTATTTCATCTGCTCGTTCCATGCTTACTCCTGCGCGACGTGCTGTTCTTCTTCGAGCGCCATTTCGATAGCATATTCCTGTGCAAGCTCAACTGCAACAGGTGAACCAGATGGGGAAATTGGTGTGTAAATGCTGGTATCCTCGATTGATGGCGCTGCGCGTTGCGTCATGCGATACATCGCATAAAGCGACATCATCGCCATCAAAACACCGATATAGGCAAAGAAACTGTTCGCACCAAATCGCGTCATTGCCCAACCCACAATCATCGGCCCCACAATCGCGCCGAGCCCGTTGATAAAGATCAAACCACCAGACGCAGCGGCCATATCTTCGTGTTCCAGAAAATCGTTCGTATATGCAATATACAATGAATACAGCGGGTTAGAGACGCCTCCGATGATAAATCCGACCACCAAATACATGGTGAAATTTCCATCAACCAATGTGGCAAAGAGTGAGGCAACGAAGCCAATAGCCGTAATTGCAACGATCAAAATACGGCGATCCATGCGATCAGACAGCCACCCAATCGGGAACTGGCACAACATTCCGCCGGTATAAATTGACGCGACAAACCATGTGATATCTGAAACATCCATGCCCTTTTCCGTACCAAAAATTGACGCCATCCCAAACAACGCCGAAAACACGGCACCCAACAAAAAATTGCCAACAACACCCAACGGGGATGCGATTAACAAATCATATAGCTTCATCGGTTTTGTCGTTTGAAACTGTGGCGCAGGGCTAACCGATAACAAAATCGGGGCGAATGATAATGATACCGCGACGGATACGATTACAAACAATGTGTATCCACCCGGATCGGCAAAGTTCATGACCCATTGCGCCAAAACGATCCCCATCATTTGGACAATCAAATACATCGACAAGGTTTGACCACGGGTTTCGTTTGTTGCGCTGTCATTCAGCCAACTTTCTGCAACCACATAAACGCCAGAAAAGCTGAACCCCAAAACGACACGCAGGAAAAACCAGAAATATTGGTTTGGCCACGCAGCATACAAAATCAAACAGGCCGAAATCAGGGATGCAAGAGCTGCGAAAACCCGCACATGCCCAACACGGCGGATCATTTCAGGGGCAAGCCGCGATCCCCCCAAAAAGCCAAGGAAATACCCTGCCATGATCCATGACATGGTAACGGGGCTGAACCCTTCGATCGCGCCGCGAATACCGAGCAACGTACCTTGCAAACCATTGCCAAGCATTAACAGAAGCATCCCAACAAGAAGTGCCCATGAATTTTTAAGAACCCCAAACATGGGCATTACTCCGTAAGATTTAGCTGTGACTTAACTGATCATAAAACTGATAAATGTGCTGTTATCGACGTAAACTGGCGCGAATGAACTATGGAACCAATAACGACGCATCACCGTATGAAAAAAACCTGTATTGTTCGCGGATGGCGGTTTGATAGATTTGTTTCATCTGGTCCATCCCCATTAACGCACTGACCAACATTAACAAAGTGGATTTTGGCAGATGGAAATTGGTGATCAAGGCATCGGTTGCATGAAATTCAAACCCAGGGGTTATGAAAATATCAGTATCACCAACCCAAGGTTTGATTTCCCCACCCCGCGCCGCCGTTTCGATCAGGCGAAGAGCGGTGGTGCCAACGGGGATTACCCGCCCGCCACTTGCACGGGTTTGGGCGATTTCTGCGGCGGCCTCTGCGCTGACCTCTCCCCATTCGGAATGCATTTTGTGATCGGCGATATCATCAACCTTTACTGGTAAAAATGTGCCTGCGCCCACATGCAAAGTAACTTCACTGGTATTCACGCCCATATCGCGCAACGCATCCAATTGATCTGTTTCAAAATGAAGCGACGCCGTTGGCGCGGCGACCGCGCCCATGGTTTTGGCAAACACGGTTTGGTAATCCGCCAGATCTTGTTCGTCGGCGGGGCGTTTGGATGCAATATATGGCGGTAACGGCATAAAACCATTCGCGGCCAGCTGTCGATCAAACGCAGCGCCCGATAGATTAAATTCCAACACCATACCCTGTTCAGATTTAGATATAACGGTGGCGTTGAAGTCATCCGCGAATATAATTTCTTCGCCAACCTTGGCACGTTTTGCAGGTTTTGCCAGTGTCAGCCAATGCCCGTTCGTATCCATCGACAAAAGGGTTATTTCCAAACCAGCAAATGTTTCGCCATTGTCTGAAATACGGCGCCGTTGTCCATTCAGGCGCGCGGGAATAACCTTGGTATTATTCAAAACCAAGCGGTCATTGGGGCGCAAAAATGATGCCAGATCAGAAAATTTTTGGTGATTAATTTCACCCGATTGGGCCACAAGCATACGCGAAGCAGATCGCGGTTTTGCTGGGCGCAACGCAATCAATTCTTCGGACAAATCAAAATCAAAATCAGACAGTTTCATAAAAACAGCCTGTGTCCGAACGCGGATGTAATTGCAAGCCTATTGCGACGGTTGGGGCTGATTCTGGCGAAAAATTTCGCGAAAAATGCCAGGGGTCAAAATCGAAAACGGATTTACCCCCACTTTGGGGTTTTTGGAATCGCCTGTCATTGTGTAGGTAAAGCTGAATAACCCTTCGCCCTTTTGGCGGCCAAACAATTTCCCAAACACACGTTGGAACGCACCGTTCAATACATAGAGCGGGGTTACCACGCCTTCGATATCAACCGATCTTTGCCCCAAATTATACCATCCATTCACGGTCATCCCCATGGATGGACCAACCGCACTGATATTTTGTAGCTGGATATTTTTAGGCGTGATCGCAAAATTACCAATGATTTTGTCAAAATGGATACCTTTGGATTTCATTTGCTGCAATAACCCAACAACCGACATGGCATTCATTAACGATGTCATTCCATTGCTTTGTACCATGCGACCACCGTCGATTGAAAATTTACCTCTGAAATTCCCGTCCTGTTGTTGTGGTGCGATTTCGAGGATCAAATCACCTCCGCGATAGGTTTGCATCACGCCACCCCCGCGCAACGTGCCCCCAGCATCGCTGGATTGAATGCGAATGCTGGTCCCATATTGTCCATTTTGAAATGTCCCAGCGATGTTGGCTTGGTTATTTAAGCTGGCGGTAAATTTTCCAATCGCGGATGCGCCCGCGCCGCGCGTTGCACGCAGGTTGTGCAACGTGATTGCATCGGTAATCACCAATTGATCAAGGCTTACATCGATCGCGCCACCACCGCTCGCATTGCCAAACTGAAAGCGGCGCATATCGGCGCGTCCACCATTGAGCAAAATCTTACTCGCCCCTGCACCCCGCCCGACAACTGTGGCGGATGTATCAAACCAATTGCCGACCTTAATTTCATCAAATTGGGCGCTTTTGAATGTACCTTTATCGCCAAGATCAACCGTACCCTTTGCCGCCAATCCATCTGCGGAAAATGCAAATTGATCAATTTTGGGATTTTGACCAAGCGATCCGCTCACGCGTAAATCACCCGAAGAACTTGCTCCTTTTCGCCATCCCAATGTGGGTACGTTCATCGCCAACCCTTTAAGGTTACTTTGCAATTGGAAATCGGCGGCCTGACCTGCATTCAGAGTAATATCAATTTTCGCTGGGGCGCGCCCATCAATGCTTCCCTTTGGGAAATTAACGTTGAACTTGCGCAGACTTGCCTGATCAAGCTGCATGGTAGACGTGATGTTTTGCGATTTACCTTGTCCAAATTCCATATGCCATTTTGTGGTGGTATCGATCCCATCAAATCGAATAGGCCCTTGCAGCGACATGCCCGCGTTATCAACATTTAATGCAACACTTTTGGCGGTGATCGTTTTCCCCGCGACCAGTTTTTCGGTGCTAAGGTTTTGAATGTCACCATTGAATTCTATAAACAACTCCTTGGTTGTTGTGGTTTTGGCCAATGGCACATGTAATGTTCCATTCGTACGCAAATTCCCCTGTGCCACGTCGGTTTGCAAACCAACCTTGTCAATGAATTGAAACTGTTCAACGTTCAACAGTTCAAGCGCGGCCAAAATGCTGCCTTGGGTTTTCAGGTCAATCTTTGCTAACGCGGGCTTTGCCGTGATTTGTGGAATGGTGAGCGTTGATCCTGCCAAATCCACGTTTTCACCACGCGGGGTTGTCACATGCCCATCTGCAAGTTGAATTGAAAACGCGGTTTCGGTCAAACGGCCCACGCCCGTCGCCGATTGCAAGGGCGGCATGGTGCGCATGAATTTGGCATCCACATCACTCGCCAAGAAATTCATTTCCAAATTGGGCGAACCATCACGCAACAATATGTGCCCGTTTAACCCCCTTACCATGCCCTTGGTTATGTTTTTTGCAATCCAATCGCGTGTCTTTGTCGCCGCCTCTATTGGCCACAGTGAGATCAGACGATTAACCCCGATTTCATCGACGCGAAATTGATAACTGCTCTGCCAAATATCTTCGTTTATCCACGATGACCCTTTTACAAAATAGCTGGTTTTTTCGTCTTTCAAAAAAGCATTTGAAACATGCACGCGGTGTTTACCAATGTGAAAATCTGCATTGATATGCGCAGTTTGAAACGCCAGTGTTTTGGAAAACACTTCACGATCGGCAAAGTTTAATTGAGACACATTCAGATCAGTTTGCAAAATTTCGATTTCGCCCAAATCATCACGTAGCAATATTGCATCGCCAACCGCCGCCAGTTTCAAACGCGGCGCGTCAATTTCTATGCTGTCAAAAGTGAACCGCTCGGCGTCACCTTGGTAATTGAAATACGCCTTGATCCGATCAAATTTTGGCGTTGTTTCATCAAGCAATCCCCGCACGCGCCCGTTCGTCAGATCAAGCACACCAGAAAAATCCTTGACTATTTCCGATTGCGCCAATTCCAATAAAAAAGACCCAGACGCCACCGCATCAACCCCACGCAACCAACCAAGCGCGCGCACCTGTCCCGCCAATTGTACGGGGCTGGCATTATCGAACCCAACCTTTAGCTGGCTTGTATCAGCGCCCAAACGATGGCGCAGCGAAATTTGTAACGTCGTGTTTGCGTTTTCGTCTTGTTCAAGTTCCAGATCGCTGTGCAAATCAAATAAATCTTGTGTACGTGTCAGGCTCACATTTGCACGATCAAACGTATATTGTTGGCCCGAAAACCGATCATCGTATCGTACTTTGGTATCAACAAATTCAATCGTTTGAAGGTCTTGCAGCCATTCAATTTTAGCGAATGAATTCAGAATGTTATCAATCGAATTGAATTCAATATCAGATGTTTCTGTTTTAGTTTGAAAATTAAATGATCCATCTTTGTGGCGAATGACTGACAGGTTCATTTCTTGGATGCGCAATGCCTCTGGTCGCGCTGCGCCACGTACCGCTGCCATGCTGGAAAATGCGAGCTCGGCCAAGGGGAACGATAACATATTTGCACCTTGGGCATTTTTCAGTGCAACATCTCTTAGTTGAATATTTACGGCCTGATCCAAATCCTTGGCATGGATTTGAAACTGGCCGATTTCCACCTGCGATCCGTTGATTTCACGGTTGATGCGGTTTTCGACAAATTCCACTAATTTGGGATGTTCAACTGGCCCTGTTGAAAATCGTAGATAAAGAAAACCAATAAATAACAACGCAATAACAACAGCCGTTATTGTTACCGAACAGCAGAATCCGATAAAATGCAAAAACGGATGTTTCCGTTTGCGCGGAGCAACGGCGGTGTCTTTGGTCATTGGTGTCCCAACTGGGTTCCTAGCGTATTTTTGGTGGCATTTCTAAAAATGCTACACTATTGCATTTTACGACAGTTCGCACAGCGCGCCATGTAAAAAGGATGATATAGATGCATATAGGTCAAAAATTGCCTAACGTAACCCTCCCGCGTGACGGCGGTGGTGATGTGGACCTGTCAAAGTTGACAGGGAAAAACGTGGTTTTATTTTTCTACCCGCGTGATAACACACCCGGTTGCACCAAAGAATCCATCGGTTTTTCGCATATGAAACAGGAATTTTCCGATTTAAACACAGTGGTTTACGGCGTGTCCAAGGATAGCGTTTCATCACATGATAAATTCGTTGCCAAACAAGATTTGACCGTCCCCCTGTTATCAGACGAACACACCGATCTGTGCGAAACATTCGGCGTTTGGAAAGAAAAAAACATGTATGGCAAAAAATTCATGGGGATCGAACGATCCACGTTTTTGTTCAACACAGATGGTGAATTGGTTCAGGAATGGCGCAAGGTCAAAGTTCCAGATCATGTTGAATCCGTATTGCTGGCGGTCAAAGATTTATGACGCGCCCGACACTAACCGAATTAGCGGTGGATGTACTTACCACCAAAGATGGGCATGAAAAGACGCAAAAATCGCTCGCCGCTGCCAAGATGTGGTTTGATTCAGTTGCTGATAACAACCCACTTGAAATTGGTAATGCAACGCCCCCCGATGTGCCATCGCGCCCTGATGCCCCTGAATTGTTGCCCCCCAACAAAATGCCAAAGCGCAAAACCGGATCGGTCAAGGGTCGTGCGGCGTTGCTTCATGCGATCGCACATATCGAATTGAACGCGGTTGATTTACACTGGGATATCATCCCTCGCTTTGCCCATGTTGATATGCCACGGGGATATTTTGACGATTGGGTTAAGGCCGCGGCAGAGGAATCGAAACATTTCAATCTGTTATGTGATCGTTTGCATGACATGGACAGCTTTTATGGTGAAATCCCTGCCCATTTGGGCATGTGGCGATCCGCGCAATCCACCGCCACCGATTTTATGGGCCGCCTTGCAATTGTGCCGATGGTGTTGGAAGCGCGCGGTTTGGACGTGACCCCTGGCATGATCGACATGTTTAACAAGGTCGGCGATGACAAAACCGTTGCAACGCTGGAAACTATTTACGGCGAAGAGGTTGGGCATGTGGCCTATGGTTCCAAATGGTTTCACTTTTTATGTGGTCGCCACGACAAAGATCCCAAGATTGAATTCCACCGCTTGGTCGGCGAATATTTCCCCGGTGGATTGAAACCACCTTTCAATGATGAAAAGCGCGCAGAGGCAGGAATACCGCTTGATTTTTATTGGCCCGTCGCCGTGAGCTAGGCCAATTTCAAATTACAGTTTTGGCGTTGTGCTTGGTCACCCAGCGCAAAGTGGCAAAATCCCGCTTATTTACCCGTATATCGCGGCGTTTTTTGAAACACTGGTAAAAACTGTTTGATTGAACATGTTCCATTCCGTAAAGACTGTGGCGGGGTAACTAGGCCAAGCAAAAAATCAAGAGGCTGGGGAATGAAAAGACTATTTGTTTCATTAAATCGCGCATTGGGAAATCAAGTTCCTGAACAACGTATTTATTTGAGATCAGATAAATCAACTCGCTACGTCCGTTTGTCGCCACTGGCACAGACGACCATTGGTGCGGCTATTGCTGTGACGGTGTGTTGGAGTGTGATCGCATCATCCGCGTTGTTAATTGATAAACTGACGGCAAATTCCGAAGGAAAACAATCTGCAGTTATTCAAATTGCGTTTCAGGATCGTTTGGAACAAATTTCTGGTGAACGCGATCAGCGCGCATTAGAGGCACAAACCGCACAAGAACGGTTTTACATCGCACTTGAACAAATTTCAGAACAACAATCCGATCTGCTCGAAGCCGAAGAAGAACGCCGCGAATTGGCGACCGGCATCAAGATTATGCAGCGCAAATTACAAGCCGCTGTCAAAGATCGTGATATCGCACAGAAAAAATCAGATTCATTGTTGAATGAATTGCAAACTGTTTCTGGCAGCATCGACAATCGCATTGGCAATGCCGAGGATGTGCAAACCACCCTGTCGTTTGTCACCGACGCGCTTGGCACGACAAGCCAAGAACGCGATGCGGTTTTGATGGAACATAAGGCGCTAAAAGACCGCGTTGCCGAAATGGAATTTGATTCACGCTTGTTGCAAGAACGCGGCGATCAAATCTTTGCCCGCCTTGAAGAGGCCGTGGATGTGTCCCTTGGCCCATTGAAATCAAACCTAAACCGAAGCGGCATCAGCGTTGACAACCTCATCAACGAAGTAAGCCGTGGATATTCAGGCACAGGTGGCCCAATGACGCCGCTTGTTGTGTCATCCAAAAGCATATTTGACGATCAAATTTCAAATCGCGCCAACAAATTGTTAAAAGATTTGGATCGCGTTAATTTGTTGAAATTGGCCGCGCGCAAGGTGCCATTGGCACATCCTGTCGCGGGCAGCTTTCGCTATACCAGCGGATTTGGATATCGTAGTGACCCAAAAACAGGTGGTCGTCGTTTGCACAAGGGTCGCGATATGGCAGGCCCGCGCGGCACGCCAATCGTTTCAACCGCTGACGGTGTTGTGACATTCGCAGGTCGTCAAAGCGGTTATGGTAACTTGGTTAAAGTGCGCCACAGTCAAGGTTTCGAAACATTTTATGCTCATTTAAACGCAATTCGCGTTAAAAATGGACAGCGTGTTTCACGTGGTGATCGTATAGGTGATATGGGTAACACTGGACGCAGCACGGGCGTTCATCTACATTATGAAATCCGCGTCGGCGGCAAAGCTGTTAATCCAGCGAATTATATGAGGTCAGTAAACTAATGTTTTCCAAAAGCAAAATCAACGCACCAGCAAAAGATGCGGCACCTGCAAAGTCAGACACATCACCTGCGCCGGCAAGCAAGCCAGCCGTGACACCATCGTCATCTGCATCCCCTGCTCCTGTTGCGCCAAAGGCAAAGCCGCCAGCGTCCACATTGTCTGCGGATTTGGCGATTAAGGGGAACATGAAAACCTCTGGTGATATCCAAATTCAAGGCACGGTCGAAGGCGACATTCGCGCTCATTTGTTGACGATTGGCGAAGGCGCAACCGTAAAAGGCGAAGTGATCGCCGATGATTTGGTGATCAATGGTCGTATCATTGGCCGCGTGCGCGGTCTTAAGGTGCGTTTGACATCAACAGCCGATGTAAAGGGTGATATCATCCACAAAACAATCGCAATTGAAAGCGGCGCACATTTTGAGGGTTCAGTCACACGCCAAGACGATCCGTTGAATGCAACCGTTGCCAAAACATCTGGCAAGGTGGCCGCAAAAGACGCCTAAGGTTTTATAACATCGCATTGAAACAGCCCGTCCATTTGGATGGGCTTTTTTTATCCCAACAATTGTGGGATCATAAGATAGGCCAGAACAGCAGCCATCAATAACAAAAGCAAAGTGAAAAATTTGTGGACATGCGCCATCACACCTTTGCTCGGTTCTGGTGCTGGCTTTTCTTTCTTGGCAAATAATCCGCTTAAAAAACCGCCCTTTTTCGCAGTGTCATTATCGCTAACTTCGTCGATGGTTTGGGTGGTTGTGCCGTTCCCATCATCGATATTGCGAAACAGTGACCTCAACTCGTCTTCGGCACGATCAAAATCAGGATAACTTTTGGGCGCATCGCTCATGGTAATCTTTCGTTTAGCTGTTCCGTCAACGTTAACACCAACTTCTGCCGTTACCAAAGCCATTTCTGACATATCTTGCGATTCTGTGACATCAGGTGCCGTTGGTTCCACGGGCACATAATCATCAGGAAGATCGGCATGTCTGGTGACACGCAAATGCACAGCACCAAATGGATCGGTGCTGGTTTTGTCTTGGTGGTACACATGAATAACCTCATGCGCAGAACGACCAAAGCTTTCGCCATGTTTTGGAATGGTTCCTAACTGTCGGCAATATTGCATAAACATCAGAGACAATTCCAACAACGGTTTCAAACCAAGCGGGGATTGTTCAAACACCAGGTTTTTCCCTATGAATTTTTCTGAATTCATGAACCGTGCACCGATGAGCTGTTTGCCTGTCTCTGGGTCATTTGATCCAAACAGTTTTGGATGTGTGAACAGAAATATCGGGAACTTTTCACGCGTCGCGATTTCAAAACCGCTGGCGGTCAATAAATGTTGTGATGCCATCCAGTGTACAAGGCTCGGTTCATGGGCATGGTTCACGAATGCCACCACTTTCAACAGCAGATTTAAGCGAAAGCCATAGCTGTCTTGCGTTTCTTTTCCACTAGAATTATCCGTTTTATCAATGGATTGCAGCATCGCCAAGACATCATCTGGCATATCATCAAGAACGGGTGCAACACCTGCTCCCGTGCCAACGTGGATTAACGCATGGGTTTTATGCGCATCTATTAGTGTTTCAAAATCCACGGCCAGTGATTTGTTAAATGGCGAGTTCAACGCTTCTTGAAACGTGTTTTTCGCCAATTTTTCGTTGTGCAATGCGATTTTTACGAAACAATCGCCAATCGTGAAATGCAGATCATTGCCCGTCGCCGATCCACCGTATTTTTGGCCAAACCGTTGATTTGGAAATGCCGCAACAATTGACTTAATCAATGCGTCGTCATCAAGAATAGGAAGCCCGTCCGCAAATATACAAGCCGCCGAAACATCGTGGCTCTTGGCAAAAATTGCTGGATCAAGCTTCATACTAACTACCCTTCTTGTGCCTCCGCACGTGTTTTACCAGATACATCCAGCGCCAATGCTGCCGCCATGAATTGATCCAAATCGCCATCCAGCACGCCTTGGCTGTCGGATGTTTCCACATTGGTACGCAAATCTTTCACCATTTGATAGGGTTGCAAGACATAGGAACGGATTTGGTTGCCCCACCCCGCGTCACCCTTGTTATCATGGGCTTCCTGGATGCCTTCGGTGCGTTTACGCAATTCAATTTCATACAGACGCGATTTTAGCGCGTTCATACATGTGGCGCGGTTTTGGTGCTGTGATTTCGCCGATGCCTGCACAACGATCCCTGTGGGGATATGGGTCATGCGCACCGCGGAATCGGTTTTATTCACATGCTGGCCACCTGCACCCGATGCGCGAAACGTATCAACACGCAAATCGGATGGGTTGATCTCGATTTCGATATTGTCGTCAATCACAGGGTAAACCCAAACAGAGCTGAACGATGTGTGGCGTTTTGCGTTTGAATCAAATGGTGAAATGCGCACCAAACGATGCACACCACTTTCGGTTTTCATCCAGCCATAGGCGTTATCGCCCTTGATCTGATAGGTGACGGATTTAATCCCCGCCTCATCCCCAGCGTTATAGGCAACTTCGTCCACGGAATAACCCTGTTTTTCCGCCCATCGCACATACATGCGCGCCAACATTGATGCCCAGTCACAGCTTTCTGTACCACCCGCGCCCGCGTTAATTTCAAGGAACGTATCGTTGCCATCCACTTCGCCGCTTAACAACGCGGCGATCTCTTGTTTGGCGGATTCTTTTTGAACCTTTCGAATGGCGGCTTCTGCCTCGTCGATGACTTCTTGGTCCTCTTCCATTTCGCCAAGTTCGATCAATTCAATATTATCGGCCAGATCTTGGGACAGGTTTTTAAACCCGTCAATTGCATCCGCTAACATCTGGCGTTCGCGCATCAATTTTTGCGCCTTGGCAGGATCGTTCCACAGGTCAGGATTTTCGGACAGCGCATTGAATTCTTCCATGCGATATTCGGCAGTGTCCCAATCCATGCGCTGTTTCAACAGCTCTAGCGATTTATTGATTTCACCAACAAGGTTTTCGATTTCTGCACGCATTATTCTGGTCCGTATTATGAACCATCTTTCTAGCCATTCGCGCCCATTAGGTAAAGAGCAACCGCATCAATAGAGCCCGCCACTGGACAATGAACCAAAGCTGGCCTTGGCTGGGATTTTCTTTTTCTTGCCCGTGGATGTGCGCACTACTTTGTCCTTTTTGGTAGTGGTTGTATTGCGGCTAAAGTTGCTGAAAATTTCGATATTTGTTTCGGCTTCAAATCCACCGTCGATAAAATCTAGCAAACCGTTTGCATCAAAATCTTCACCGATGCGGAACAATTCGCGCACCACGTGATCGCCTGTGGCATCATCGGGCAAGCGTACACCGCTGAATCGGTCGAATTTGTAAAATACGGTATTATCTGGCTGTTCAAAATTATCAGCACCGTATTTTTGCACAGCTTTGGCCATGAATTGTTGGAATACGGGGCCACACATGCCACCACCAGATGCACCACGTCCCAGCGTTTTAGGCGTATCAAATCCCATGTAACAGCCCGCAACAATGTTGCTGGTGAAACCAACAAACCAAACATCCTTGGCTTCGTTGGTTGTCCCTGTTTTACCCGCCACTGGCACGCCCAAGTTCACGGTTTTGCGTGCTGTGCCGCGTTCAACTACACCGCGCATCATGGATGTGATGCGATAGGCAGTAACTTCGTCCATGACGCGCTCTTTGTCAGATGACAGGGTTACGCCTTGTCCGTCAGCCAAATCTCCGGGGCCACAAT
This sequence comes from Paramylibacter ulvae, assembly GCF_014652655.1. GTDB lineage: Bacteria > Pseudomonadota > Alphaproteobacteria > Rhodobacterales > Rhodobacteraceae > Amylibacter > Amylibacter ulvae. Next base: position 186,756 of record NZ_BMZF01000001.1, on the reverse strand, counting down.
CCGCACATACACGGCCATCATGGCGAAACACCGTTTTACCACTGCGATCTTGGACGCGATCGATCAATGTGGGGTGAATACGCTCACCACCATTTGCAAACATCGCATAGGATGAAACAATTTTATAAAGTGTGGATTCCTGCGCACCCAACGCACCAGACAACACACGCGACATGCGATCATACACGCCAAAGCGTTCGGCATATCCGCCAACAACGCCCATGCCCACATCCTGTGCCAAACGAATGGTCATCAGGTTACGTGATTGTTCGATCCCCACGCGCAATGGCGCGGGACCATAGAATTTGTTCGATGCATTTTTTGGTGTCCACAAGCCCTGTGGCGTGTTGATTTTGATCGGCGCGTCAACCACAATGGTCACAGGGGAATATCCACTATCCATGGCGGCGGCATATACAAACGGTTTGAACACCGAACCGGGTTGGCGTTGTGCCTGTGTTGCGCGGTTAAACACGCTGTGCTGATATGAAAAACCACCCTGCATGGCCAACACGCGCCCCGTGTTTGTGTCCATCGCGACAAAGCCACCTTGGATTTTCGGCACTTGGCGCAAGGTCCAAGATTTCACACTGCGATCATCGTTCAACGCCGATTTCACCAAAACCACATCACCCGCTGAAAACATATCAGCGGCGTTTTTCATACGGAAACGATCGCCATCTTTGTTGACCTTGTTTTTCGCCCATTTGTTTTCAACAGAAAAATACAGACGGTCGCGTTCTTCGTTGTAGTCAAAACCCTCTACGCCGATTTGAGCGGTTTTTTCACCGACACTTAACACCACCGCTGGATACCAGTTTTCGATATCGCGCGGTGCTTTGGCATTTTCCAACGCATTGCGCCATTTTGGCTCGTCATCCAACAATGCCGTATCGATTGTGGAAACTGCGCCGAAATACGGGCTGTTGCGGCGATCATATGCCTCTAGCCCACGGCGAAGCGCACGTTCTGCTTCGCGCTGCATATCTGTATCCATCGTGGCACGTACGGCGTAACCACCTGTGAAAAATTCATCTTCACCAAATGAATTAGTCACCTGGCGGCGAATTTCATCGGTGAAATAATTGCGCGGCGGGCGAGATGAACGCGCAGTTTCCATATGACCGCCCTGCACGGTTTCCAGATCACTGGCACGGGCAAGTTTAGCCTCTTCTTCTGTGGCATAACCATTTTCAGCCATTTCACGTAGAACGAAATTTCGACGATTCAACGCGCGTTCTTTTTGGCGCACGGGATGATAATTTGACGGCGCTTTTGGCAGGGATGCCAAATAAGCCACCTCTTGCAAATTCAACTGTTCCAGAGTTTTACCGAAATAGGTTTCGGCCGCCGCCGTCACACCATATGAATTTTGGCCCAGAAAAATTTCGTTCAGATATAATTCCAAAATGCGATCTTTGCTCAATGATCCTTCAATCCGCGCGGACAGGATCAATTCTTTGATTTTGCGTTCTGCGGAACGGTCATTGGTCAGCAAAAAGTTTTTCGTCACCTGTTGCGTGATTGTGGACGCACCGCGCAATGTTCCACCTGTTGCCGCGTCAATCCCCGCCTTTACAATACCAAGTGGATCGTAACCCTTGTGGTTATAAAAGTTTTTATCCTCGGCGCTGATAAATGCGTTTTTCAAAATATCGGGCATTTCTTCGACGGACGTGAATTGGCGTCGTTCAGATGCGAATTCATCCATCACGCCCCCATCAACCGCATAAACCCGCGAAATCGTTGCGGGCTCGTATCCTGCCAAACTGTCATGATCGGGCAAGTCGCGACCGTATGCCAAAAACACCGCCGCAATCGTGGCAACACCCAAAATTGCGCCCAATGTGAGCACTGTAAAAATAACACCAAAAAATGAAACAATTGATCTTAGCACGGGAATCCCTCGTCGAGTTCGACAGTTATTTAGGCGGTTGCTGGGTTTTGGTCAAAAGCCGCATCATAAAAATACGCCCAAAATCCGCCGATACGTTTCGCCTTACATAGTGAATTTAACGTCTAATTAAAACCCTATTGTCGTAACAATTTTGCGGCCGCCGCGTCTTCGACAGCCCATGAATCCAATGCTAAAACGATACCATCAATCACCTTGGAACGCCACGATTGTGTGATCAAATTATTAAGATCACGCCGATTGGTCATGAAACCCAGTTCGATCAGGATGGATGGAATGTCGGGTGCTTTTAATACGGCAAAGCCAGCGGATAAATGTGGACGGCTACGCAGCTTGCCCACGGATTGCGCAATTTCCAGAACCATCATTTCCGCCAACATATCGCTGCGCTCAAATGTTTCCAATCGCGCCAAATCCATTAACACCCCTGCCAGTTCATCGTCCTGATCCGTAAGATCTACACCTGCCAACAGATCGGAACGCGAAAGCTGGCTGGCCAATAGTTCGGCACTGGTGTTTGATGCTTTGTTTGACAAGGTGTAAACCGTGATACCAGACGCCGATCCAGACACCACCGCATCCGCATGCAAAGATATGAACACATCTGCGTTTTGCGCCCGCGCCGATGCAATACGCCCAGGGAGCGAGATGAAATCATCAACACCGCGTGTCATAAACGCCTGAAACCGCCCTGTTCGAATAAGTGCCTCTTTCAATTCCAGCGCAAATTGCAAAACCAAGTCTTTTTCAGAATGCCCGTCATAAATAGCGCCAGTATCCAACCCACCGTGACCCGGATCCAGCATTACAATAATGGGACGTGTCCCGTCTTGGCGTTTTTTGGCAATCATATCCGCCTTGAACGCAGGCAAATCCCAGAGTGCATCATTGGGCGGCGTGGATTTTTCGCCAAAGTCTTGTTTGTTGACCTGTTCCAAATAAACCGACAACTGACCAGTTCCAGCACTGTTTTCGGTACCCATCTCTGCGGTTTTCACAATCATTGGTTCAGACAATGTCAAAACCATCCGCGACCAGCCGGGGCGAAACGCACCAAACCGCGCATCCGTGACCTTTTCTGATTCTTCGATAAAATCACTGGGCAGCTGTGCCCAATCAACCTGTTTAAAATCCAAGATCAAACGATATGGTTCGCCCAATGTGTAGACGCGAAACGGTACGGGTTGGGATAATCCCAAATCAATTTGCAAACCCCATAATTTATCGTCCAATTTCGTACGATTGGCGTCAATGCGTGCCAATGCACCGAATTCTTGGGCAACGCCAACCGCCGCCCAACATTGAAATATGCAAAAAATTAGCGCTGATATGATCGTTTTCACTGCTTTTTACCGCTCTTTGGCTGTTTCTTATAATATAGCAAAACAAAAACAGATTGTAATTGCCTAATCTTCAACTTATTGATGAACAATCGGTGTTTGAAAAATCACCACAAAGTTTCGCTGGCGGTATTCTTTGCGACAGGCATTTGCTGAAGACCGCGATGAACCCCCAGCAGGCCAAATGGCCAAACAGAACAGCCCATTTTGCGCAATCAGTGCGAAATCGGCCTTATATCAACGCTCACGAATAAGAGCGTCGGAGAAAACCGCGATGAAACGCGCGCCGAAAAACAGCCAAAACACCGCGGACATGTCTGCGCCTGTTGGCGTATCGCGCGCTATCGCCTTAACTAAACATGTAAATTCAACGTCCCCTGAACAAGGGAGGCTTTGATTTGCGTGTCAGAAAGAAAACATGTCAAAGAAAATGCTTATCGATGCAACACACGCGGAAGAAACCCGCGTTGTTGTTGTAGAAGGAAACAAAGTAGATGAATTCGACTTTGAAAGTCTAAATAAACGTCAACTTGCAGGGAATATCTATCTTGCCAAGGTTACACGCGTAGAGCCATCGCTTCAGGCGGCTTTTGTTGATTACGGCGGGAATCGCCACGGATTTTTGGCCTTTTCCGAAATTCACCCCGATTACTATCAAATTCCTGTCGCCGATCGCGAAAAGCTGTTGGAAGAGGAAGAAGCATACGCCAAGGCCGTTGCCGAAGCGGAAGAGCAAAAATCCAAACAAAAAACAAAATCGCGCCGCCGCAGCCGTGCTAAATCCAAAACTGTCGCTGAATCTGCGCAAACAGATGCGGTTGTTACAGGTGATGCCACATCCCCTGATGTGATCGACGTTGACGAAGAAAATGGTTTGGTTGAGGTTCCTGAAAATAAACAGGAACAGCCCGTTGAATCCGCCCAAACGGATGCCGACGCAGGCGAACCCATTGAAAACGAAGTTGAAACCGTTGACACTGTAACCGAAGTTTCCAGCAACGACGCCGATGAAACCGCTCAAGCAGTTGATGGTGAAATTGTCGAAGACGACGAATTGGCTGACGCAGAAATTTCCGATGACGAAGTCCAAGCAGAGGTGCGCCCACGCAAACCCCGCCCACGTCGTTATAAAATCCAAGAAGTTGTGAAAGTACGCCAAATCATTTTGGTTCAGGTCGTCAAAGAAGAACGCGGCAACAAGGGTGCTGCACTGACAACATATCTATCACTTGCTGGTCGTTATTGTGTACTGATGCCAAACACCGCACGCGGTGGTGGCATTTCACGCAAAATCACCAACGCCACAGATCGCAAGAAAATCAAAGAGATAACCAACGCAATTGAAGTTCCAAAGGGCGCTGGTTTAATCGTACGTACCGCAGGTGCCAAACGATCCCGCACCGATATCGAACGCGATTACGAATATCTGTTGCGCCAATGGGAACAGATCCGCGATCTGACATTGCAATCAATCGCACCTGCGCAAATTTACGCAGAGGGTGATTTGATCAAACGCAGCATTCGCGATCTATATAACCGCGAAATCGACGAAATCATTGTCGAAGGTGATCGTGGTTACGCGGATGCGGTTGAATACATGAAAATGTTGATGCCAACCCGCGTTGAAAAAATCACGCACTACAAGGAATCAATGCCCCTGTTCGCCCGTTATCAGGTCGAAGCGTATTTGGGTGGTATGTTTAACCCGACTGTGCAGCTAAAATCAGGTGGTTATATCGTGATTGATGTGACCGAAGCATTGGTCGCGGTTGATGTAAACTCTGGTCGTGCCACCAAAGAAGGCTCGATCGAAGATACCGCATTGCGCACCAACCTTGAGGCCGCAGAAGAATTGGCACGACAAGCGCGCCTACGCGATTTGGCTGGTTTGATCGTGATCGATTTCATCGACATGGAAGAACGCCGCAACAATTCTGCCGTTGAAAAACGTCTAAAAGACAAATTGAAAAATGATCGCGCACGCATCCAAGTGGGCCGCATTTCGTCATTTGGCTTGTTGGAAATGTCACGCCAACGTCTACGCCCTGGGATGCTAGAGGCGACAACCGCGCCCTGCCCGCATTGTCACGGCACAGGACTTGTTCGTTCCGACGGTAGCCAAGCATTGGCAATCCTGCGCGAAATCGAAGAAGAAGCGACACGCAAACGCACAAACGAAGTGTTGGTCACGACGCCCGTCAATGTTGCAAACTATCTGTTGAACGCCAAACGCGAACATATCAGCGCGATTGAAACGCGTTATGGCATGTCGGTGCGGATCGAAGCAGACGTTTCAATGATCAGCCCTGATTACACCATGGAAAAATTGAAAACCGCCAGCCGCATCGTTGCACAACACAGCGATGAATCTGGTGCGATCACCATGAGCAGCACATCAACCGATGATCTGACAACAGCGCCACCTTCACCAGCAGCCCCCGCACCCATTGGTGATGATGAAGATCAGCCCAAGAAAAAACGCCGTCGTCGGCGTCGGCGCGGTGGGCGCAACAAAAATGGCGCGGATGGTACACAAAGCCAAGACGCAAACGCGGAAAATTCAGACAATGCGAACAATGCGCCAGCTGATTCACCAGAGACGGCCAAGGCAGACGCAATTGAACCGGTGACAGAAACGCCAGTGCAAGATGCACCCGTTGATGCAAAAACAGAAGACGCCGCAGAAGCGCCAGCAAAGCCAACACGCAAACGTGCCCCGCGCAAACCACGTGCACCAAAAGCAGTGCCAAAAACAGAAACAGCTGAACCAGCACCCGTTGCCGAAGATGCAAAACCTGTTGAAACGCCAGAGCCCAGCGAAAAACCCGCGCCGAAAAAACGCGCCGCGGCAAAACGCACCACCGCGAAAAAGGCACCTGCCAAGAAAACAACAGCCAAAGCAAAAGCCGATGCTGATGTAACAGAAACGGCAGAACCCGTTGGCGAAGATGCGCCAGTTGTGAAAAAGCCAACGCGCAAAGCGGCGGCAAAACCGCGCGCTGCTGCGAAACGCAAACCGGCGGCAAAAAAAACAACAGCCGCTGACGAACCTGTGGAAATCCCAGCGCCAAGCCCGACACCAGCGGATCCCGCACCCGTGCCAACACCAGATCCAACACCAGCGCCATCGCCCGAACCCACACAGGTTCCAGTGCCCGCGCCGACACCCGCATCCCCACCCAGTGATGCGGTGGCGAAACCTGCGCCCAAAAAACGCGGTTGGTGGTCACGCTCGTAAAAACACAAAAAGCCTCGCGCAAGCGGGGCTTTTTTTTGGCATAAACCTGCGCATAACATCACTGTGCGTTGTTTTTTGCCCACAAGCTCGGCATTGTTTCCAAAACCAGTAGAGGAATATCCATGTTTGGTTCGAAATTTTGCAAATTGGCGATGACCACGGCGTTCGTTTTGTCCAGCGCGATAAGCCTGTCCGCACAGGGATTGATCCGCGATGCAGAAATTGAACGCACATTAAAATTGGCCGCAAAACCAATTTTGGCCAAGGCGGGTGTTTCCCAAAGCAACGCCAATATTTTGGTGGTAAATGACCGTTCATTGAATGCGTTCGTCGCTGGTGGGCGCCATATTTTTGTCCATCACGGGCTGATCCTGAAACTAAAATCTGTGGAACAATTGCAATCGGTTTTGGCGCATGAAGTTGGCCATATTACAGGTGGCCACATTGCACAGCGTGCGGGTGCTGCCGCCAGTTCAAAAACCGCGGCGGGTGTTGGATTTTTGCTTGGCATAGCTGCTGCAGCCGCTGGTTCTGGCGAAGCCGCTGTCGCGCTGTCTGCGGGATCGGCATCGGTTGCGACACGTAACTTTTTAACCCACACACGCGCCCAAGAATCGAGCGCAGATCAATCAGGTGCACGCTTTATGGCCGCCGCAGGCATTGATCCTGTTGCCGCAATCGAAGTGTTGGAAATCTTTGACGGCCAAGATTTGATGTCGGCGAAACACCGCGATCCATATACATTATCGCACCCAATGTCGCGCGAACGTATCGCAAATTTACGCGCCTTTGCTGGGGCTTATAAACCCCGCGCCAGCACACAACCCGCCAATTTGGATTACTGGTATGCGCGCATGGTTGCCAAATTCAACGGGTTCACGAACAACCCCGCCAGCGTTTTGCGCCGTGTCAAAAAATCGGACAAAGGTGAAATTGCCACCCTGACCCGCGCGATTGCATATCATCGTAAGCCCGATCGCAAACGCGCGATTAACGAGATTAACCGATTGGTAAATATGCGCCCCAACGATGCATATTATCATGAATTGCGCGGCCAAATCTTGTTGGAAAATCGCGATGTGAACGGTGCGATCAAATCATATCGCACAGCAACAAAACTTGCGCCAAATGAATCACTGATCTTGGCGGGGCTTGGGCGTTCGTTAAACGCGGCCAATACCAACAACAAAGAGGCGTTGAACGTGTTACAACGCGCCTATTCCAAGGATCCGCGCGATGGCCGCATGTTGCGCGAACTGGCCGTGGCATATGCACGTGCAGGGCAAAACGGTAATGCATCAGTTGTCACCGCCGAACGGTACGCGCTAGCATCCAATTTTAAACAGGCATCTGTTCATGCAAAACGCGCACAAGGATTGCTGCCGCAAGGGACGAGTGGTTGGCTCAAAGCGCAGGAAATATTGGCTCTGGCAAAACAAGCGACGTCACGTAAACGTTAAGACTTTTCACACTGCCAAAACATCTTTATACAGGTTCAAATGACCTTGCCGAAGATAAGGCACAAATTTCGAGGGTGAAATGACCAAAAAAGATCAAGATACTGATGTTCAGTTTGTACAGGCCTTGGCCGAATTGCTGCGCGAAAATGACCTGACTGAATTACAGGTGAAACGCGAATATGGCGACGATAAAACGTTGAATGTGCGTGTCACACGCCAAACTGCAATGACCGTTGCAGCAGCACCACAGATGGTTGCCACCGCGCCCACAGCTGCACCAGCCGCCGCGCCAGCCGCAACAGAAACCGCCAGCGCAAGTGATCCCGCTGATCACCCAGGTGCCGTCACATCACCCATGGTTGGCACCGCGTATTTGCAACCTGAACCTGGTGCCGCAGCATTCATCAGTGTTGGCCAGAAAGTTGCCGCAGGCGATACATTGTTGATCGTCGAGGCGATGAAAACAATGAACCAAATCCCTGCCCCTAAAGGTGGCACCGTGAAACGTATCCTGATCGAAGACGGCACACCCGTTGAATTTGGGACGCCACTTGTGATTGTTGAATAAGCGATAAACGAAAGAAACAAACATGTTTTCCAAGATTCTTATCGCCAATCGGGGTGAAATTGCATTGCGGGTCATCCGCGCCGCCAAAGAATTGGGCGTGCGGACCGTCGCCGTTCATTCCACCGCAGACGCAGACGCCATGCATGTTCGCATGGCAGACGAAAGCATCTGTATTGGCCCACCATCGGGTGCGCAAAGCTATCTAAACGTGCCAAACATCATTGCAGCGTGTGAAATTACAGGTGCCGAAGCGGTTCACCCTGGGTATGGTTTCCTGTCTGAAAACGCCAATTTTGTACAAGTGTTGGAAGATCACGATATTACTTTTATCGGACCAAGTGCAGCGCATATCCGCATGATGGGCGATAAAATCACCGCCAAAGACACAATGAAAAAACTGGGCGTGCCTTGTGTTCCAGGATCGGACGGTGGTGTTGATACCATCGAAGAGGCGCATAAAGTTTCTGATGAAATGGGTTTCCCTGTAATTGTAAAGGCAACCGCTGGTGGTGGTGGTCGTGGCATGAAACTTGCGAAAACCAAGAAAGATCTGGACGAGGCATTTTCCACCGCACGATCCGAATCAAAGGCCGCATTTGGTAACGACGAGGTTTATATTGAAAAATACCTCACACTACCGCGTCATATCGAGGTTCAGGTATTCGGCGATGGTCGTGGCCGCGCCGTTCATTTGGGCGAGCGTGATTGTTCACTGCAACGTCGCCACCAAAAAGTGTTTGAAGAGGCACCAGGCCCAACAATTGATGAAAAAACCCGTGAAAAAATTGGCAAGGTCTGCGCCGATGCTATTGCAGACATTAAATATTCGGGCGCCGGTACAATTGAATTTTTGTACGAAAATGGCGAGTTCTATTTTATCGAGATGAACACACGATTGCAGGTGGAACACCCTGTGACCGAAACCATCTACGGTGTGGATTTGGTAAAACAACAAATCCGTGTTGCCGCTGGCGAAGAAATGACATTCAAACAAGAAGAATTGTCGATCAAAGGCCATGCGATCGAGGTGCGGATTAACGCGGAAAAACTTCCAAATTTCACGCCTTGCCCGGGAAAAATCACCACGTTTCATGCCCCTGGCGGTTTGGGCGTGCGCATGGATTCAGCACTTTATGCTGGCTATACTATCCCGCCCTATTACGACAGTTTGATTGCCAAGCTGATCGTTTCAGGCATTACCCGCGAAGCGGCGCTTGCGCGGCTGCGTCGTGCATTGGGTGAATTGATCGTGGATGGCGTAGATACCACCGTGCCCCTGTTCGACGCGTTATTACAAGAAGAAGACGTGTTAAAAGGGAATTATGATATTCACTGGCTGGAAAAATGGCTGGAAAAACAAAATCCCGAATAAATATCAAATGGTTGGGTGGATGATATGACCACCCAACCAAAAAAAATTACCCCTCATTTATTGCTACAAGCCTATGCACAGGGCGTTTTTCCAATGTCGGAAAGCGCAGATGATCCCGACATATTCTGGGTTGATCCACAGATGCGCGGGATATTCGAACTGAATTCGTTTCATGTGTCGCGTTCTTTGGCGCGGCGTATCAAACGAAGTGACTATCGATATGAAATTAATACATGTTTTTCGGATGTCGTTCGTCATTGTGCGGATCGTGATGAAACGTGGATAAACGCAGAAATATTTGAGCTATATTGCCAACTTCATACGCTGGGATATGCACATAGCGTTGAGATTCACCGCGACAATCGCTTGGTCGGTGGGGTTTATGGCGTGGCCTTGGGTGGTGCGTTTTTTGGCGAAAGCATGTTTTCAGTTGAAACGGATGGATCCAAGCTGGCGCTGTTTCATTTGATTAACCATCTAAAATCACAGGGGTTTACCCTGTTTGACACGCAATTCATCACATCGCATTTGGCAACATTAGGTGCAATTGAAATCCCGCGCAGCGATTATCGTGAACGCCTAGATCAGGCGCTTGGGATAAAGGCTTCGTTTATTTCGGCGCCAGACATTTAATCACCCAAACATCGTAACGTGGGTGTTCCAATGCGGATAACGCAGGGCTAGATGCCACCATCCAACCGTCAAACGCGGGGTTTTCCATACGTGAATCCAAAATCAACAAATGCGCAAATGCATCCGTGTTTAAACGGCGTTGTGGGTAACGGCATTCTTTCAGCGTGACTTGAATTTTTGCCACCTCGATTGTCGAACCGCTTTGCATTTCAAAATCGGCCACTTGCCCCGTGACGCGATCCAGCATCCGTATAATCGCGCCCGATCCATTGGTGGTTTTTACCGCGGCAAAGCTGGGCAATGCCATCATAAAAGCAAATGATATCAGCGCAATACGGATCATTGGTCAGTGCCCGCCACGAATTTTAGCAACAATGATATCAAGCTGACCGACCCTTGGGTATCGATGAATTCACCGCCCTGTTCCATTGCAAATTCGGACCCACCAGGCACGACCTCTACAAAGGTGCCCCCAAGCAATCCTTCTTGAGAAATTTGAACGCCTGAATCATCGGGGATTTTCAGATCTTCGCGCATGGAAAATTCCATATTTGCCCGAAACGATTCAGGATCAAGCGCAAGTGCAGTAACCGTGCCAACCTTGACGCCCGCCATACGCACGTCAGTGCCAACGGATACACCATCCGCACTGCGAAAGCTGGCGTTTAATTCATATCCGCTTGATTTCGTGGAAAATCCCACACTTGACGATGCAAAAATCAAAAAACCAGCAGCAGCGGCGACAACAACGGCGCCAACGGCGGTTTCAGTAAGGTTCTGTGCCATTGCAAATACCCTTTGCTACTCAGGTTGCCATGCTTCGTAATCGGTGCGATCGGCTGGTTTTGCGTGACGCAACGATCCCGCAGGCGCATAGGCCATCGCGGTCCCTGTCAGGTTTTCCTGATGCGGTTTTTCCCACACCTTGTGTTTCAATGGTTTATCGGTTGGTGGTTCTTTGAATGTGTGGTGCAACCAGCCGTGCCAATCCGCATTTACCCGCGATGCTTCGCTTTCGCCGTTGAAAATAACCCATCGGCGTTTGCCGTCGCGCGTTTCATAATAGATGTTGCCCTGTTCGTCTTCGCCAACCTTTACGCCCTTGCGCCACGTATAAAAACGTGTGTTGAGCGTTTGGCTATTCCACCAAGTAAATAAGCTTTTGATAAAATCCATCTGCGGCATCCTTCGTTCTGTTATCTTGTATATGCTACAAACCCAGACCAACGTCCAGCATAAGAAAAATGCACTGGCGGGAATTCCGCCAATGCATTCAATTTTTTCACGATTAGTTGTGGGATTAGCCCGCTGATGCGGTTTCTTCCACCTTGTCTGCGTAAACGATCAATGGTTCGCCTTCGCCCGTTACGGCGTCTTCGTTGACCACAACGTCTTGGACGTTTTCAAGACCTGGCAAATCAAACATGGTATCCAACAATATGTCTTCCATGATCGAACGCAACCCACGTGCGCCGGTTTTCCGTGCGATGGCGCGTTTGGCGATGGCACGTAATGCTTCGTCTGTGAATTTCAGATTCGCATCTTCCAGCTCGAACAAGCGTTGGTATTGTTTCACCAATGCGTTTTTGGGTTCAGACAGGATTGTAATCAATGCATCCTCGTCCAAATCGGTCAATGTCGCCAAAACAGGCAAACGACCAACAAATTCTGGGATTAGGCCGAATTTCAACAAATCCTCTGGTTCCAATTCGGTGAACCATTCGCCCACGGTGCGCTCTTCTTCGTTTTTGACATCTGCGCCAAACCCGATACCAGAACCCTTGCCACGTTGGCCAATGATTTTATCCAAGCCCGCAAATGCGCCGCCACAGATGAACAAAATGTTCGTGGTATCCACTTGCAAGAATTCTTGTTGTGGGTGTTTACGACCACCCTGTGGGGGAACGGATGCAACCGTGCCTTCCATGATTTTAAGCAATGCTTGCTGAACACCCTCGCCCGAGACATCGCGGGTGATGGATGGGTTGTCTGATTTGCGGGTGATTTTATCGACCTCGTCGATATAAACGATACCACGCTGGGCGCGTTCCACGTTATATTCAGATGCTTGCAACAATTTCAGAATGATATTTTCAACGTCTTCGCCAACATAGCCAGCCTCGGTCAATGTTGTGGCGTCAGCCATTGTAAATGGCACATCAATAATGCGTGCCAATGTTTGCGCGAGCAATGTTTTACCACAACCCGTTGGCCCAATAAGCAAGATATTGGATTTCGAAAGCTCGATATCATCCTTGGTGTGTTCGGCGTGATCCAGACGTTTGTAATGGTTATGCACAGCAACAGACAACACGCGTTTCGCCACATCTTGGCCAATCACATATTCATCCAAGAAATTACAGATATCCGCGGGCGTTGGCACACCTTCGCCAGATGTGGCAATGCCACCCTTGGCTTCTTCGCGGATGATATCCATACATAATTCAACACATTCATCACAGATGAACACAGTTGGACCCGCAATTAATTTGCGCACTTCATGCTGGCTTTTGCCACAAAACGAACAATACAGTGTATTTTTCGCGTCCGTATTGTTTGAATTCGACATATTTTACTCCGCCTTATTTACGCTTGCCCGATACGATATGGCAGAACCATGCCCGATACAATGCGATTATTCGTTACCTAGTGACCAGACATGGCTAAATTATGACCATATATTTGACACACGATAGCCACAGCAAGATGAATAAACCCTTGATTGTGCGCCCTATTCGTCTGGCAATGCGCGTTTTTGCACGATCTCATCAACCAGCCCCCAATCTTTGGCCTCTTCTGCGGTCATGAAATTATCGCGATCAAGCGCTGTTTCGACCTCTTTCAATTTACGTCCGCAATGTTTGACATAGATGTTGTTTAAGCGATCTTTCAGTTCCAAAATTTCTTTGGCGTGCAGTGCGATATCGGATGCTTGGCCTTGGAAACCACCAGATGGCTGGTGCACCATCACGCGTGCATTTGGCAATGCAAAACGCTGGCCCGGTTCACCCGCGGCCAATAACAACGACCCCATTGATGCGGCTTGGCCGACGCACAGCGTCGAAACCTTGGGACGGATATATTGCATCGTATCATAAATCGACAATCCGGATGTCACCACGCCGCCCGGGCTATTGATATACATGAAAATGTCTTTCTTGGGGTTTTCCGCCTCAAGAAACAACAATTGTGCAACGATCAATGTAGACATGCCATCATGCACCGGGCCTGACAGGAAAATGATGCGTTCTTTTAACAGGCGTGAAAAAATATCGTATGATCGTTCCCCACGTGATGTTTGTTCCACAACCATTGGAACCAATGTATTCATATAAACTTCTTGTGGGTCTCTCATGATATTTCGCCTGTGTTTGCAAATTTCTGCGATAACTGTAGTGCGCCTTGCGGGGGGCTTCAAGGCGCGTTTTGGCCTTGTAAGATGAATTAAATATTAAATATCATCAAAACAAATTGTCCCTGCATTTTTGCGCACTGTCTGTGGTGTAAAAATACCACGAGCCTAAATTCCCCCGCGTCACAAATGTCACATTGCGTTTGACCGCAACCACATTGTCGCACTAACGTAATCGTGAAGTTTCTAGGGAGAGAGCATCATGAAAATAAAAACAATTTTGGCGTCAGGTGCAGCCGCGTCAACACTCATCGCATCATCCGCTTTTGCTGGCGGTATGGATCGCGCAACATTCAGCCCAAGCATCTTGTTTGAACAAGGCAATTATGCCGAGGCAGCATTGGCCGTTACATTGCCAAGTGTAACACCAGCGGGTTTACCACATTCGTTCAACGTTGCTGAATCATTCACAACATTGAAATTCGGCTACAAGCATCAATTCAATGATAAACTGGCGGTGGCGTTTGTTTATAACAATCAACCGCTGGGCGTTGATATTAATTACGCATCATTGGGCAGCCCACTTCGCGGTTCAGTAAGTTCAACATCTGCTACTCTACTTGCTAAATACAGCTTTACTGATCGTTTTAGCGCGTTTGCTGGGATCAAACACCAAATTGCCAAAGGTTCTGCCGATTTGACTGCAATTCCAGCTCTTGGTTTAACCGAAGCACATAGTTTTTCCAGCGACTCTGACACAGGTTATATTGCTGGTGTCGCATATGAAATTCCTGATATCGCACTACGTGTTTCGCTATCATATGAATCTAAGCTAGATTTCGAATTGGACTCTATAGGCGCAACATCTGGTGGCAATTACGGCAAGACTCTTGCTGGCTCACCTGAAGCATACACGTTGGAATTCCAATCTGGTATCGCCGCGGACACATTGCTGTTTGGTAGTGTACGTCGCGCGAACTGGTCAGATGCGAATGTTGTATTTGCAGGGCTTGCACCACTTTCAAACTTCGAAGACACAACTGCATATTCATTGGGTATCGGTCGTAAGATATCTGATGAATTCTCAATGTCGTTGACTTTGTCATACGAAGATAAAGGTGCAGAACCTGTAAGCTCACTTGCACCAACAAACGGTTTGTTTGGCGTTGCTCTCGGTGGTGCATACACTGGTGCAAACGGAGTAAAAACATCAATGGGGATCAGCTACTCTCCACGTGGTGATGCGATGACAGATGCTGGCACACAATTCGGTGATAACGAAGTTATCACGTTTGGCATGAAAGTTTCCAAAAGCTTCTAAGTTATTGTAAAATATAATAATTAAGCCCGCCTCGTGCGGGCTTTTTTATGTAAGCTTGACATTTGGTAAGGTATTACTTACCGTAAGTTATGACTTACGATATGATTTTCACCGCCCTCGCCGACCCGCGCCGTCGCAACATATTGCAACAGATCGCAACGCAACCCATGTCGGTGGCGCAACTGGCTGATCAACATAACGTCAGCCGCCCCGCAATTTCACAACATCTCAAAATCCTGACCGATGCTGGTCTGCTATCCGTCACGCCAAAGGGCACCAAACGGATTTATCAGATTAATCGCGATGGGCTGGCACCCGTGCGCGCCTATATCGATGGGTTTTGGGATGATGCGCTCACCGCTTTTCAAGACCACATTATCAACCAAGCAAAGGATTAATTATGCTGCCACCTGTCATTAAAACCATCACCGTTCCCTGCCCGCCTCAACATGCATTTGATACGTTCACCAATGACATTGACACATGGTGGCCCAAAGATAAAAACAGCGTTTCCGCCATGAATGGTGCGGTCGCGCAACGTGTTGTAATGGAGCCAAAAACAGGTGGTGCAATTATCGAAACTGATCACACGGGCACGGATTTAATTTGGGGGTCTGTCACCGAATTTTCACCCCATTCAAAACTGGCGCTCGCATGGCATATCAATCTGGAACCCAAAGACGCAACTTTTGTTGAGGTCACATTTGAACCAAGCAGCACTGGCACCACAGTCACGCTAAAACATTACGGCTGGGAAGCGTTTGGCGACAAGGCGCAGGATATGCATGATGGCTATAACGCGGGCTGGGTTGGTGTGTTTGAAACCGCCTTCGCCAATGCCTGTTCATAGCAACGCATAAAAAAAGAGCGCCACTTGGGCGCTCTTTCAATCCGTAATCTGAAAACAGATTAAGCGTCCAATTCTTCAACTGCTTTTTGCAGCTCTTCTTTGGTCACTTCTTTTGTTGTCGTTTTCGCATTTTCTACGATGTAATCAACAACTTTGTCTTCAAAGATTGGCGCACGTAGCTGTTGTTGCATCTGCTGGTTTTTCTGAATGAATTCAAAGAATTCACGCTCTTGACCAGGATAGTTTTGCACCTGTTGCATCACCGCTTGCTGCATTTCTGCATCTGTTACTTCGATCTTTTGGATCTGACCAACTTCTGCCAACAAAAGACCCAAACGCACGCGGCGTTCTGCCAGTTTGTTATGCTCGTCTGTTGGTGTGATTTCTGGGTGGTCGTGGCCTTGAACATCTGGGTTCTCTTCGTGCCACAACTGGTGTGCGATTTGGTTTGCTTCGGCTGTGATCAGGCTCTCTGGTAATTCGAATGTTACCAATTTGTCCAGACCATCCATCAAGTCACGCTTCATCACCATACGTGCCGCGCCAGCATATTCCGCTTCTAGACGCTCACCAATTTGTTTTTTCAAATCATCAAGGCTTTCTGCGCCGAATTTTTTCGCCAATTCGTCGTCAAGCTCTGCTGCTTTTGGCTCTTTCACGTCTTTTACTTTGCATTCAAAAACAGCGGCTTTACCAGCCAAGTTTTCTGCGCCGTAATTTTCAGGGAAATCTACATTCACAACAACGTCGTCGCCTGCTTTGGCACCAACAAGCTGTTCCTCGAAACCAGGAATAAAGCTGTTTGAACCCAAAACCAGCGGGTAATCATCTGCTTGGCCGCCATCAAATGCAACATCGTCAACTTTGCCCAAGAAATCGATAACGATTTGGTCGCCGTCTTTTGCTTTGCTGCCTTTTTTGCGTGATTCAAAGTTTTGCGCAGTTTCTGCCAAGTTCGCCAATGCTTCGTCGATATCCGCATCTGCTGGCTTAACAGTCAATTTTTCCAATTTCACCTTGGAGAAATCTGTTTCTGGCACGTCTGGAAGGCGTTCGTAGTTCAATGTTACTTCTACGTCGTCGCCTTCTTTCCAATCATCATTGGTCATTTTAACATCTGGCTGGCCTGCTGGGCGGTCGCCTGATTTTTCAAAATGCTCGTTCATCGCGCCATCAATGCTTTCTTGCATTGCTTCGCCCAAAACTTGCTGACCGAATTGTTTTTTCAACAACGCTTTTGGAACTTTACCCTTGCGAAAACCCTTCATTTCGATGGTTGGCGCGGCTTCTTCCAATTTGGCATCAACTTTGTCTGCCAATTCTTTTGCTGTTAAAACAATGGTATAGCCTCGCTTCAGGCCTTCGTTCAACGTTTCGGTCACTTGCATTTTGCGGTCCTTTTAACTGGGGTTTGGCCACACGCCATAACCCACATGCATGGGAAAAACTGACGTCCTTTTAGGGATGGAACGGCATGGGTGCAAGGGCAGATTTATAAGGGGAAAATTGCGCAAATATGCGCTTGTCTCTGTTTTCATCATTATCGAGAAAGATGGTACGGGTGAAGGGACTTGAACCCCCACGCCTCGCGGCGCCAGAACCTAAATCTGGTGCGTCTACCAATTCCGCCACACCCGCACATATATCCGAGTCATTGCTCGAATGACGTGCCTTCTAGCGCAACTATTTGAGGGATGTAAGAGCAAAATTGATCAATTATGGAAAAATATTATCAGATCAGTATTGCCCATGAATATGGCAAGTTTGGCCAAGGTTGAAGTGACCCGCTTTGCGCACTGCCCATTTATTACGCAATCTGCCTATTTATTATGCAAACACTGCAACAAACAGCCCCACAGGCATCACCACAGCGTATCCGAATTGCAAAGCTGCACAAAAGATGGCTGAAACACATGCAGCATATTAATTTTCGGAGACTTCACCCCCATGAAAAAGATCGAAGCGATCATCAAGCCATTTAAATTGGACGAAGTGAAAGAAGCCTTGCAAGAGGTTGGCGTCCAAGGTCTGTCCGTTATCGAAGCCAAAGGTTTTGGCCGTCAAAAAGGACATACAGAATTGTACCGCGGCGCGGAATACGTTGTGGATTTCTTGCCAAAGGTAAAAATCGAATTGGTGATTTCTGACGATCAATTGGAACCGGCGATAGAGGCGATCATCGACGCCGCGCGCACCGAAAAAATCGGCGACGGTAAAATCTTCGTATCCGACATTGAACAAGCCATCCGTATTCGCACAGGCGAAAACGGCGTGGACGCACTTTAACTAACGCATCATAAGAAGAGGAGCACTCAACATGAGCGCAAAAGATTTAGTAAAACGTATTGCGGACGAAGACATTCAATATGTCGATATCCGTTTCACCGACCCACGCGGCAAGCTACAGCACGTAACAGTGATCAATGATGAGGTCGATGAAGACTTTCTCGAAGGTGGTTTCATGTTTGATGGTTCATCCATCGCAGGTTGGAAATCCATCGACAAATCAGACATGAAATTGATCGTGGACACAGAATCCGCATATCTTGATCCGTTCTACGCAGAAAAAACAATCGCTGTGCATTGTCACGTTGTTGAACCAGACACTGGTGAAACATATGACCGTTGCCCACGTTCAACAGCCATGCGCGCCGAAGAATATTTGGTTGCATCAGGCATTGGTGACACGTCTTTCTTTGGCCCAGAGGCCGAATTCTTCCTATTCGACGATGTCCGTTTTTCAAACACAATCAACAAAGTGTCTTACGAAGTTGATGCCGCTGATGCGTCATGGAACACAGATACTGAATATGAAATGGGCAACATGGGCCACCGCCCTGGTGTTAAAGGCGGCTACTTCCCCGTAAACCCAATTGATGCGGCACAGGATTTGCGTTCTGAAATGCTATCGACAATGAAATCAATCGGCATGAAGGTTGACAAACACCACCACGAGGTTGCGTCTTGTCAGCACGAATTGGGCTTGATTTTTGGCACGTTGACGAAACAAGCCGACGAGTTGCAAAAATATAAATACATCGTCCACAATGTTGCACATGCCTACGGCAAATCAGCGACATTCATGCCAAAACCGATCGCCGGTGATAACGGCACAGGCATGCACGTGAACATGTCCGTTTGGAAAGACGGCAAACCATTGTTCGCAGGCGATAAATACGCTGACCTGTCACAAGAAGCACTGTATTTCATCGGTGGTATCTTGAAACACGCGAAAGCGTTGAATGCGATCACAAACCCATCCACAAACAGCTACAAGCGCCTGATCCCGGGCTTTGAGGCACCAGTTCTGCGCGCATATTCTGCGTCTAACCGTTCTGGCTGTGTACGTATCCCATTCGCAGAGAGCCCAAAGGCAAAACGCGTAGAGGCACGTTTCCCAGACCCAGCAGCAAACCCATACTTGTGTTTCTCTGCTCTGTTGATGGCTGGCCTTGACGGTATCAAAAACAAAATTGATCCAGGCGAAGCATCTGACAAAGACCTTTACGATCTGCCAGCCGAAGAATTGGCAGGCATCCCAACGGTTTGTGGTTCATTGCGCGAAGCACTTGAATCACTAGAGGCCGACATGGACTTCTTGACCGAAGGTGGCGTTTTCACAAAGTCGCAAATCGAAGGTTACATCGCCCTGAAATGGGAAGAAGTATTCGCATACGAGCACACGCCACACCCAGTTGAATATGGCATGTACTACAGCTGCTAATCAGTTGATGAATATCGAAAAGGCCCTGCAATTGCGGGGCCTTTTTTTATGGGGCGGTTAGTGTTTCGCTCTGCTCTTTCGTCAATGCATCCATTGGCACCACAATCGAATGAATACCAAATACCGTCATCCCGGATCGGGGCAACAGACGTAGCGATTGTCGCTCCACTCGCATCCATCCCTGCCCTGTCGGTGCGGGTCTGTGTGGCGCATTTTCTAAACGTGGTTGATGCAAATCGGGATCGGCATAAACCATCCAATTTGCACGCCATAACGCCCGCCCATCGCGCATCGTATCAAACATGCGCTGCACACGTCGGGCAATATCAGCGCTAAATTCTGGCACGGGTGTATGGATGCGCGACATCGGTTGTCCGATCTTTTCCGATAATGTCCAACTGGCGGGAAAACAAAGCGTGGCACCTTCTAAGACATGTTCATCACCTTGCTTGCCCATCAGGCAAAAATCTTGTTGCACCAGACGCCGCGCAATAATCAATGGATGATCGCCGTCTAACGCAACAACCACCCCGTCGGGACGCGCAACAGATTGATCGGTAATCCGATAATCGGGGTGATTTGCAAGTGCTGCTATCACTAATTCCAACAGCTCCGCCGCGCCATCATCCGCGCCGTCTTGCATGGCAAAAACCGCATCGCGTTTCGTTCCAATCAGATAATCAGCATAGGCTAACTGGCGATCAAACGCATCGTCCACAATCAGCCAATCCACCACATCCAACGGGTTCATCCCAGGCAGTCGACGCAATCGCGGATCCGCCCATGGCGATAACGGCAATTGGGTCTGGCAAATATTTCTAAAATCAACGTTCATATCCGTGTTCTGACAATCAACTCTGTAGAAAACAAGTGCGATAGCGGGCGTAAATATCACGCCAAATTATTGTCCCAAAAAAATTCTTTTGAAAACGCAATGAATTGTGCCACATTTCTGCACATGTCATTCTCGTTACTCAGATTTACGCTCTATATTACGGGGCTGTTTATCGTGGCCATCGGCGCGAGCATATATCTGTTTGGAATTTTTCCAATCGTCCAATTCGCGGCACCATTGGCCGATATATTACTGGGGGATATATCACCGCTTGATCATCTGAACCACGCCGATATCGACAGCGAAATGCGGTTCTTGGCCATCTTTTATGTGGCTTACGGTATGATTATTTTGAACACCGCGTCCGATCTGCGCCGACGGATGCACCGTATTCCTATGTTAGTGGCGGTTGTGTTATTGGGCGCTTTGGGGCGTGGCATATCAATCTATTTCAACGGTGCGCCGCATGGCATTATGTTGATATTGCTCAGCCTTGAAATCGCAGTACCACTGTTCATTTTAATGCTACAACAACGCGCTAAACACCGATTGTTCTAAAAAACGACGCTTATGCGGCGCAAATTGGCGATACGTTGAGCAAAAATCAGACTTTGTTGAATATGCGGAGGATTGATTTTGAACGACCATTACGCATCAACGCGAAAGATTGACCCAACAGCAGGCGCCACCCTGCCCGATGGGACACCCAATATCGCCGATCGCGTTGAAATCGGGCCAAGTTTGCTGGCACTCAACGAATGGACTTCGGCTGGCCTAACACAGCCCAACCTTCCTGCGATGCGCAAATATCGCTGGCAACGATTGGTCGATCATATCAATGCGCGTGGTTATGGCGGGTTGTTGCTGTTTGATCCCTTGAACATCCGATATGCCACGGACAGCACGAATATGCAGCTTTGGAACACCCATAATCCATTTCGCGCCACACTTGTATGCGCCGATGGGTATATGGTGGTTTGGGATTATAAAAACGCGATGTTCTTGTCAAAATTCAACCCATTGGTGCGCGAACAACGATCTGGGGCCGATTTATTTTATTTTGATCGCGGCGATATGGTTGATGCCGCCGCCGATATATTTGCCCGCGAGCTGCGCGATCTGATTGATTTTCACGGCGATGGCAACAATCGTCTTGCCGTGGACAAGGCGATGTTCACAGGGTTTCGCGCCCTTGCTGCGCAAGGTTTTGAAATCATGAACGGTGAAGAGCTCACCGAAAAAGCGCGATCAATTAAAGGTGTCGATGAAATTCACGCCATGCGTTGTGCCCATCATGCTTGTGAATCTGCGGTGCGCGAAATGCAAGATGCAGTGCGCGTTGGTATGTCAGAAAATGAAATCTGGGCTGAATTGCACCGCGCCAATATCGCACGAGGTGGAGAATGGATTGAAACGCGGTTGCTGACCACAGGACCGCGCACCAATCCTTGGTTCCAAGAATGCGGCCCACGTCAATTGCAAAATAATGAAATTCTGGCGTTCGATACCGATCTGGTTGGATGTTATGGTATGTGCATCGACATCAGCCGCACATGGTGGATTGGCGATCAACCGCCCCGCCCCGAAATGATTACCGCGATGCGCCATGCCCATGATCACATCATGGAAAATATGGCACTGTTAAAACCCGGTGTCACATGTGATGAACTGACATTCGGGGGGCATAAATTGGCGCCACAATATGTGCGCCAACAATACGGTTGTCGGTTTCATGGGGTCGGTCTGTGCGATGAATGGCCACTTGTTGCATATCCAGAAAACCACGTCACAGGCGCGTTTGATTATGAACTGCAAGCAGGCATGGTTTTATGCGTCGAAGCTTTGGTCAGCCCAGAGGATGGGGATTTTTCTATCAAGTTAGAAGATCAGGTTTTGATAACAGATGAAGGTTATGAAAACCTCACAACCTATCCTTTTTGTCCGCATTTGATGGGTGAAAAGATTTAGCTGTTTTGCACCATCACAGGCTGTTCATTCAACAAACGACGCAACCGCAGCCCCAGTAAAACCGCCGCGACACCCAGCCCGAAAACCAAGCCCCACCACACACCCGTGGCACCCAGTCCAAACCGAAACCCAAGGAAATAGCTGGTTGGCAAACCGACAAACCAGAATGACACCACCGCGATCATCATCGGGATTAACGTATCTTTTAATCCACGCAACAATGCGGACATGACCAACTGCAACGCGTCCACAATTTGAAACATTGCCGCAACAACCAACAATGTGGACCCAAGCGCGACGATTTCCACCACACGGGTTTCTTCGCGATCCAAAAACAGCGGGATTAAACGATCCGGCACGACCAGATACAGCACCATCGTAACCACCGCGATGGCCACGGCCAAGATCACTGCCACAAATGATGCACGGCGCAATTCGTTGTTTTCGCTGCGTCCCCAAAACCGCGCCGCACGCACGGTGGCCGCGTTCGACATGCCAAGTGGGATCATGAAAAAGATCGTTACGATCTGCAAAACAATCCCATGTGTGGCCAGCGCCAATGTCCCAAACGCACCAACCATCAATGTCGATGCGGTGAACAATCCTGTTTCGGCCAGCATTGACAGGCTGATCGGCCAGCCCAATAAAAACACTTCTTTTAATCGATGAAAATCAATTTGGAAAAAGCCACGGTAAAACACGTATCCGCGGATTTCTGTGCGCCAATAAGCATAAAGCAGAAATGCAACCAACGTGGCGCAGGTGGTCATTACCGATGAAATCGCAGCCCCCCGCGCACCCAATTCGGGCAGACCAAAATTGCCAAAAATAAACGCATAATTCAAAACCGCATTCCACGCCGCCCCTGCGACAACAACCCAGAACACCACCTGTGTTCGTTCAAGGGCCGAGAAAAAGCTACGGGTGACAAAAACCAATGCACCCGGAATCAATGCCCATTGCGCAATCGACATATATTCGCCCGCGATATGCGCCAATTCAGGTTGCTGCCCTGTCAACAAAAGGAAATTTTCCAGAAAACTGAGCGGGATAATCGCAATCAGGCTGTAAACCAACGCGATCAATGCGGCCATACGCACAGATTGGCGTACCTCGCTATCACGTCCTGCACCAATGGCATTCGCTGCCATTGGCATTACCGCAAAGGCAAAACCAGACCCGATCAACAGCACAAGTATAAACACCTGTGTTGCCAAAATCGTGCCGGCCAATTCTTCCACGCCATACCAGCCCAACATGACCACATCCGTTGTCTGAATTAACATCTGTGCCAGATGCGACCCAACCAATGGTGTGCCCAATGCGAGTGTAGAGCGAACATGTGATGACCAGCTTTGCAAGCGATTACCTAATAATTTTGTTTTGCAATACGCAAAACCCAAATGAACATTTCGATGGCTATGTAATGTCTTGTGCGAGAATGTATAATTTCTTCTTCAAAAACGGTGACTATAATCACTGTTTTTCGTTAAGTTTAGAATAAATGTCACGTCGTTTTATTGAAACCGATACATTCAATTCCTACTTATCCCTCACGCTCAGAGGGAACATTGCAAAATGGTTGGGCGATTATCGAGTTACCAGCATCTGCCGCTGGTTGAATTAAGCCGCCACGCTATGTGGCAATGGGGAAAAAATGATTAAAGCTGCTGTTATCGTCGCCACTCTTGTGGCCTCTCCTGTATTTGCGGGATCTTGGAATGGGTCAACAACGGATGGCATCCGTCTGGCCAGTGTTACAACCAAATCTGCCGATGAAATCGCGGTGATGTGTGACGTTGGGATCAACGCCCCAATCTCTGCAATCACATTTGCCATCAATGGCACGGCACCAATGCCAAATTCCAGCGTGATGATGCAATTTGACAAAGACGCGCCAATTTACGCCACCACCGATATCGAAGGCGGCATTGGCACATTCGCCCACCCCGATGTGGAACAGTTCAACCGCATCGTCGGGTTGATGAAATCCAAATCACGGGTCAAGGTGCGTCTCTTTAACGGTGCCACCGCCACATTCGCCCTTGCCGGTTCATCCGCCGCTATTGGTGATAAATGCGCAGTGCATGGCGATACAATGCAAATGGCATCGCAATAATTGCTATACCCTATGGGGCAACTTGTTCTATGATCTTGCGAAACGAGCAATAACGAGAATCAAGAGCCCCAATGGCCCCAAACGACCTATTCAAAGACGAACCTGAAAAATCATATGATGCATCCTCTATCCAAGTGTTGGAGGATATGGAACACGTGCGCCTGCGCCCTGGTATGTATATCGGTGGTACGGACGATCGCGCGTTGCATCACATGGTAGCGGAAATCATCGACAACTCGATGGACGAAGCAGTCGCAGGCCACGCCAATTGGATCGAGGTGGAATTGCATGCCAATTTCCACATCACCGTGCGCGATAACGGGCGTGGTATCCCCACGGACATGCACCCCAAATTTCCCGAAAAATCCGCGCTGGAGATTATTTTCTGCACCCTCAACGCAGGCGGTAAATTTTCGGGCGATAGCTATGAAACATCGGGCGGCTTGCACGGGGTTGGTTCATCCGTGGTCAACGCCCTGTCTGATCATGTACGGGTCGAGGTTGCGCGCAACCGCGAATTGTTCTCTATGGAATTTTCGCGCGGCATTCCGCAAACCAAATTGACAGAACTTGGCCCAATCCTAAACCGTCGCGGCACTACGGTCACATTCCACCCTGATCCCGAAATCTTTGGCGCAACGGCGAAATTCAAACCAAAACGCCTGTATGACATGGCGAAATCCAAAGCCTATTTATTTTCAGGCGTTGAAATCCGTTGGAAATGTGCGCCCGAATGCCTGGGCAAAGACGACGAAACACCCCTAACCGATACATTCCATTTCCCAAATGGTTTGGCGGATTACCTCTCGCAACGGCTCGAAGGGGCGACAACCTATTCCGACCAACCCTTTGCGGGCAAGGTTCAATTTGCGGAAAAGTTCGGCAATAACGAGATCGGCAATGTCGAATGGGCGATCAACTGGACCCCATCACGCGATGCCTTTACCCAATCATATTGTAACACCGTCCCCACACCAGAGGGCGGCACACATGAAAGCGGATTTTGGTCTGCTGTCCTCAAGGGGATCAAGGCTTACGGCGAACTCGTGAACAACAAAAAGGCCGCGCAAATCACCCGTGACGATGTCATGGGCGGTGGCTGTGCGCTGGTATCTGTCTTTATCCGCGAACCCAAATTCGTGGGCCAAACCAAGGATCGCCTTGCCACGGTCGAGGCGACGCGCTTGGTTGAAAATTCCGTGCGCGATCACTTTGATAACTGGCTGGCGGCGAATAATAAATTCGCTGGCGCCATTCTAGATTACATGGTGCTCAAGGCCGAAGAGCGTCTGCGCCGGCGCCAAGAAAAAGAAACCGCACGCAAATCCGCCACCAAAAAACTGCGCCTGCCGGGCAAGCTGACGGATTGTTCCAATTCCGCACGCGAAGGCACCGAATTGTTTATCGTCGAGGGCGATAGCGCGGGTGGCAGCGCCAAAATGGCGCGTGATCGCAAAACCCAAGCGCTCTTGCCGCTGCGCGGTAAAATCCTCAACGTGTTGGGGGCTGCGTCCAATAAAATGGCGACAAATAACGAAATTAACGATTTATGTCAGGCACTTGGCGTGAGCATGGGTGCGAAATTCAACGTCGAAGATTTGCGTTATGAAAAGGTCATCATCATGACCGATGCGGATGTTGACGGTGCGCATATCGCCAGCCTGCTCATGACATTTTTCTTTACCCAAATGCGCCCGCTGATTGATCATGGTCATTTGTATATGGCCTGCCCGCCCCTGTTCCGCCTCACCCAAGGCTCGCGCCGTGTTTATTGCATGGATGATCAGGAAAAGGACGAGATGATGGCCAAGGGTTTGGGCGGTCGCGGTAAAATCGACATTTCACGATTCAAAGGCTTGGGCGAAATGGACGCCAAGGATTTGAAAGAAACCACCATGATGCCAGCCACCCGCCAATTGATCCGCATCACCATTGACGAAGATGAACCGGGTGAAACCGACAGGCTCGTCGATCAACTGATGGGCAAAAAGCCAGAGCTGCGCTTTCAGTATATTCAAGAGAATGCGAAGTTTGTTGAGGAATTAGACGTTTGAGTGACCCGATTCATTGGATAGAGTACGTTAAGGCGTTCGGTCCAATTTTGGTTGCAATTGTGGTTGGTTATATTGCCTATCAACAATGGCAGGTAAATAGAGCATCTTTTAAAGAAAAGATGTTCGATAGACGCTACACGATTTACAAGGGCACCCAAAAATTTCTAGGAAGTATTTTAAGAAGCGCACGTGTTGAAGATGAAGAATTTTTTGAATTCATGGGAGTAGTAGAAGAATCAAAGTTCTTGTTTGGTTCGGACGTATCATCATATCTTGAAGAAATAAGAGTTCATTCGATTGATATGAGGCTTTCACATTCAAAATACCAAAACCTTCCTGTAGGCGATGAACGATCAGAATTTGTGGCCAAAGAACATGCCGAGCTAAAGTGGTTAAACGATCAACTTGGTCTACTAGTTTCCAAATTTGAAAAGTATATTAATTTCGGTAAGTTCTGAAACAAGGAATTTCAAAAGATCAACCTTCCGCCACCCACATGTCCGCCACATGTCCCACGGGTGTCCGACGCATGTCCTACATTCTAAAAGGTTAACGTGAAATTGGCTGGGATTAGTCCCACTCAAGCCGCATTTCAAGGCGCATCATACAGGCGTAAATTGCCAGTAAATTTTCATCCGCCAGCCCGCGCCATTCATGGCCTTCGCCATATCTGTCTTTCAACGTTTCGCGGGTTTTATCGTCTAAAAATCGCACACGGCGTTTTAATTCAGCGACGCGTTTTTCGACCAAAGCCACTGAATTCACGGCAAATTTTTCAAAAAACGGGGACAGGCCGATCACCTCGTGCATCAAATCCGCCTCTTGCTTGGGCGTCAGCGGTGCACGTTTGGTCGGCGCGGATTTTTGCGCAGTTTTACTTTTGACTGGTCGATGAAACTTGGACCAGATATTCGAAGTCGTCACAGTATCCCCCCACTCAATACATGCAAAAACACGTCTTTTTCATCGTTAAAAATATTAACGAGCGGTAGGTTCTACTATAGGCGGTAAATGACCCTTTTCTACCTGTCCTTTTAGACAGGTACCTGCCATCAGGTCAGGCAAAAACTGTAATTAAATCAAGCCTCTTCGGCGCGCATCGACAGTTCCAGCCATTCTTCCTCTGCGTTTTGCAGGGTTTCATGGCGTTCCACCAAACCATCGGTCGCTTTCTGAAATTTTACCGGTTCCTTAACGAACAGTTCGGGGTCGCTTAAAAACGCTTCCAGCTTGGCAATTTCCGCTTGAAGCCGTTCAATTTCTGCGGGCAAAACTTTTAAACGATGGCTCTCGGTAAAGCTCAACTTTTCATCATTTTGCGCGGGCGCTGACGCCACAGGCGTTTGTTTTTGCGCCTTTTTCTTGGCCTTGACTGCTTTCGCTACCTCGCGGCGTTGGCTCTTGTAATCAGACCAGCCGCCCGCATAAACCGTAGCGTTCCCGTCACCTTCCAGTGCAATCGTGGTCGTCGCGATGCGATCCAGAAAATCACGATCGTGGCTGACCAACAGCACCGTGCCATCATACCCGTCCAGAATTTCCTGCATCAAATCCAGCGTTTCCACATCCAGATCATTTGTCGGCTCGTCCAAAATCAAAAGATTGCTTTCCTTGGCCATAATCCGCGCCAACAAAAGCCGCGCTTTTTCACCGCCAGACAAGACGTAAACGGGGCCACGTGCTTGATTTTCATCAAATAAATATTCTTTGAGATATCCCACAACATGGCGCGGATTGCCGCGCACCATGATTTGATCGTTCTTGCCAGACACGCCCAATTCGGGGTCCTCGGTCAAGCTATCCCATAATGTCATTTCGGGGCGCAGCGCAGAACGGTTTTGATCAAAAATCGCAGGCAGCAATTTTTGCCCCATCCGCACAGAACCCGTATCAGGTTCCAATTCGCCCGTTAACATATTTAACACCGTGGTTTTACCCACACCATTTGGCCCCACCAACGCGATACGTTGACCGCGCGTGACCTTGAGCGAAAAATCACGGATGATCGTGCGATCACCAAATTGTTTTGATATATCAAGCGCTTCTAACACCAGCTTACCCGATTTTTGACCGCTATCGAGCACCATGGCCGCCGCACCTTTGCGCATGATTTGACCCGCGCGTTGGTCGCGCAAATCGGCCAAGCGACGCACCCTGCCCTGATTACGTTTGCGCCTTGCAGAAATGCCCTCCACCGCCCAGCGTGCCTCTGATTTTATCAGACGGTTCAGCTTGTGGCGTTGTTGGTCCTCTTCTTCGAACACCGTGTCGCGCCAATCTTCAAATGCTTCGAACCCTTTGGGGTTATTGCGCACAACACCGCGATCCACCCACAATGTGCCACGTGTGAGGCTTCGCAGAAATGCGCGGTCGTGTGAGATTAGGACAAATGCTTGATTTGTTTGTTTTAAATGGTCTTCCAACCACTCAATGGCTTGGATATCCAGATGGTTTGTCGGCTCGTCCAGCAGCATCAAATCGGGTTCTTCGGCCACAATTTTACACAGTGCCGCGCGGCGCCGTTCCCCACCCGATGCGGTGGCAGGCGTGCGATCAAGATCAAGTTTCAAACCCTCGGCTACGATATCAACCTTGTAAAAATCCGTTTCCAACAGATCGGAACGCGCATAATCGCCAAGGGTTGCATAGGCCGTCAGATCGGGGTGTTGATCCATGTAGCCAACCGCCTTGCCCGGGCGTAAAAACCGATCACCATTATCGGGTTCAATTAGTTTTGCCATGACCTTCATCAGGGTGGATTTACCCGACCCGTTGCGCCCCACCAAACAAAGACGGTCGCCGTCGTGAATGGACAAGGAAAGCCCGGCAAAAACGGGATCGCCGCCAAAGGTGAGATGAAGATCAGAAAGGGTCAATATCGGTGGAGTAGCCATGCCAGTGCTATCATTCATCTGATGCGCGACGTCAAGGTGATTTGACGGAGGAAATATTGCAAAATATGCGCGCAGCGCTTGCCAGTCCCGATGCATCTGCGTAAAACCCAGTAGCAATAAATTTCTGACAGGTGGTAATAATGCTTTCAGCCATGCGCAGCGGTAAAAATCGCTATTTTTTCTACGCTCTTTTAGGGCTTTTGGCTCTTGGTTTGATCGGTTTTGGATCGGGTAATATCGGCGGCGGTTCTGCGCGATCAATTGGCAAAGTTGGCGAGCAAAGCGTTTCCATCAACACCTATGCCAACACGTTGAACAACGCGGTGCAAACCATGGCACAGCGATTTGGGCGCACACTGTCCCCTGCGGAAATTGAGGGGCTGGGTTTACAGCGCAATGTTCTCTCGGCTGTGCTTTCAAGTGCAGCGCTGGATAACGAAGCAAAACGACTGGGCATCAGCGTGGGTGACACGGCGGTTGCAACAACCATTCGTCAAACTCCGTCTTACCAAGGTTTGGATGGAAGTTTTGACAAAGAAGCATATGAATTTGCTCTGGAACGTTCAAATGTCAGTGCGGGCGAAAACGAAACTGCAATCCGCGAAGGTTTGGCGCGTGCCATGCTTGAACGCGCGGTTACATCTGGTTTGACAGGTGCGCAAACACAGGCAATGAATTTGATATCATTTGCAAATGAAACGCGTGATTTCGATTGGATTGAAATCGACGAAACCAATTTGGTGCAACCAATCCCTGCGCCAACAGACGAACAGTTGAACGCGTTTTATACGGAAAACCCAGATCGTTACACCACACCAGTGGCACGCGAAATTACCTATGCTTGGTTGTCGCCAACAATGGTTGAGGATCAGGTTGAAATTCCAGCGGATGAATTGCGCAATGCATATGATCTGCAAACAGAGCGTTACAATCGCCCAGAACGTCGTGCGATTGATCGACTTGTATTTGCGGATAACGATGCGGCCATAGATGCACGCAACCGTTTGGATTCAGGAAGCATTACATTCGATGCGCTGATCACCGAACGTGGTTTGGAACCAGGCGATGTTGATTTGGGCGAGTTGACCAAAGATGACGTTTCAACGGGTGCCGCGGATGGATTGTTTGACCAAGATGAACTGGGCGTATTTGGCCCATTCGACAGCGATCTTGGCCCTGCAATTTATCGTATTAATGCAATTTTACAGGCCGAGATCACCAGCTTTGAAGACGCCGAAGAAGAGTTACATGCCGAAATGGTTGGCGATTCCGCTGCGCGTTTGGTGTCGGGTTTGTTAAGCGACATTGACGAACGGTTGGCTGCGGGTGCCACATTGGAAGAGCTGACAACAGAAACCCAAATGGAATTGGGTCAAATTTCATTCACATCAGAATCCGAAGACAGCATCGCCGCATATGACGAATTTCGCGATGCAGCAGAACAAGCCAATGTTGATGATTTTCCAGAAGTGTTGGAATTATCTGATGGCGGATTTTTTGCACTTCGACTGAACGAAATCAAAGATCCAACATTGCGTCCGCTCGCGGATGTAAAGGATATGGTAATCACCGATTGGATCGCCGCAGAAACAGCCAAAGCGTTGCAAACACGCGGCGAAGCCATCATCGCTGAAATCGCATCTGGTAAATCCATCGCAGATTTTGATGTGGTTGTTGAAACAAAAACTGGAGCCAATCGTGGGGCACGCGACGAACAACTGCCTATCACTTTGATTTCTGATTTGTTTGAACTTGACCTTAACGCGGCAACGTTGGCCGCCACCGACGATACAGTTGTGATTGCTCAGCTGAAAAACATCACGGCGGTGGATGGCGAAACCGGTGAAACGGCTATTTTGTTGGATACTGTCAATACCGAGCTTCGATCACAGGTGTCTGCGGATATTTTGGATCTATTTTCCCAGGCCTTGCAACAAGATGCGGGTGTGACGCTTAATCAGGTTGTGATCAATTCTGTTGATTCACAAATCATATCAGGCCAATGATTATTTCCCCTGCTTTTGATGATTTTGCGCGTGGGTTTGATGCGGGTAAAAATCAGGTGGTTTACACCCGTTTGGTTGCGGATTTGGATACGCCCGTATCCTTGATGTTGAAACTGTCACAGGCACGCAAAAACAGCTTTATTCTGGAATCTGTGACGGGTGGCGAGGTGAAGGGGCGATATTCCATATTGGGGATGCAGCCCGATGTCATTTGGAAATGCCACGGCGATAGCGTTCAGATCAATCACAAGGCGCTGTATGACGAAGATGCGTTTGTGGATGAAACATCTGATGCGCTCACGTCATTGCGCGCCCTGATCGCCGCCAGCCGCATTGAATTGCCCGCCGACCTGCCCCCGATGGCGGCGGGTTTGTTTGGGTATCTTGGCTATGACATGATCCGCCATGTGGAACATTTGCCAAATGTGAACGTTGATCCGCTGGGTTTGCCCGATGCGGTCATGACCCGCCCATCCGTGGTGGTTGTGGTTGACGGTGTCAAAGGCGAAATCACATTGATCAGCCCCGCATGGGCAACCGGTGAAATGTCGGCCAAGGCGGCATATGCACAGGCGTCTGAGCGTGTGGCGGCAGCATTGCGCGATTTGGATCGCCCCGTGGCCCCCGAAACATTGGAACCCCACGGTGTGGCCGTTGGTGAACCTGTGTCCAACATGACCAAGGATGAATATTTCGACGTGATCAAACGCGCCAAAGAATACATCGTCGCGGGTGATATTTTTCAGGTGGTGCCATCACAACGCTGGACATCGGAATTCAACCTGCCGCCGTTTTCATTATATCGCGCGCTGCGCCGCACCAACCCGTCACCTTATATGTTCTATTTCAACTTTGGCGGGTTTCAGGTGATTGGTGCCAGCCCCGAAATCTTGGTTCAAGTAGAAGGCGGCAAAGTTACCATTCGCCCCATCGCTGGTACGCGCCCACGCGGTGCAACCCCCGAAGAAGACAAAGCATTGGAATTGGATCTGCTCGCCGATAAAAAGGAATTGGCAGAACATCTTATGCTGTTGGATTTGGGCCGTAACGATGTGGGCCGCGTTTCCAAAATTGGCACGGTCAATCCCAATGAACAATTCATCATCGAGCGTTACAGCCATGTGATGCATATCGTATCAAACGTGGTTGGACAGTTGTCCGATGATCACGATGCACTATCCGCCCTGCTCGCGGGGTTGCCCGCAGGTACTGTTTCAGGTGCGCCCAAGGTGCGCGCAATGGAAATCATCGACGAATTGGAACCCGAAAAACGTGGCGTATATGGTGGCGGTGTTGGGTATTTTTCGGCCAATGGTGACATGGATATTTGTATCGCGCTCCGCACAGCGGTAACCAAAGATCGCAAACTGTATATCCAAGCAGGTGGCGGCGTGGTTTATGACAGCGACCCAGAATCAGAATTCCAAGAAACCGTCAATAAATCCAAGGCCCTGCGCCAAGCGGCAAAAGAGGCTGCGTTATTTTCCACCCAATCTGGAAATGGTTGATTAACGTTTTTTGCGGATTGCGGCGCTGATAGGCACGATTGAAACACCCGATGCTTTGCCGCTTTGTACCCAGCTTTGCAATGCGTCAAATGTTGTCGCGGTGCCTGATGCGATCACAATCGCACTGCCGTCTTGGTTGGCCTTAAAAACCGCGCGGTTGAGGTTGTTATAAATCGCATCCGCATCTTCGCCATTTGCGTCAAGAACGCGAAAAACCGAACCAGATCGCATTGCTCGTTTCGCCGCCTCGCGTGGGGTTGGGTCCAGACCACGTTTATATGAAATAATCGCATGTCCACTTTCGGCAAGCACATTCAAAACATCCTTTTGCGCCACATGTTGTTTTTGCAACGTGCCAAGCGGATTATCAATGAATGCCACCGCCGTTGGAACAGCAGACAGGTAATCACGCACCACGGTTGTGCGTGTATCGGTATCGTTGCCATCAGTAACCCCCGCACCAGATGTCATTGGGTTTTCGACCAAAACTTCAAAACCAGCGCCGTAATATTCCGCCGCTGCACGTTTTGAATCCAGCATATCGCCTGAAATGGCAAAGCTCGCGGCAAAATCAGCCTTGAGCAAATCCGCTCGGCTCAACCCATCAGGACCAAGGTCTTGGATCACGATGGCGATGGCGGGTTTATCATCAGAAATGTATTCTTGGGAAAAACTATCAAATGCACCAAAGGTTTCTTCGGGTGTTACTGGTGTTGCCTCTTTGTTCGTCTCACTCTCGAATAACAGTTGGTTTTCAGACGTTTCGCCGCCAACTGTGGGTAATCCGCTGTTTGATTTTTCACCGATGCCCGTACCAATGCGCACTGCTGGTTTTGTGGTGTTTACCGCCACGTCATTGGTTTCTGGTTCGTTGAATTCTTCATTGCTTGGCAAAGTTTCTGTGAACGTTGGTGTCGCTGGCTCTGCCACTTGCGTGGCGGGTTCTTGGGCATCAACGGTTTCTGACACGCCAACCATGCTAGGTTGTAACGCGGGTGTGGTTTCTGCCGCACTGATTTGTGTGTTTACGGGCTCTGAATTGCTCCTGCTATCGTTGTCATCGGGCTGCGTGGTGCCATCGGCGTCATCGATTTGAGGGGATTCTGTATCCGTGGATGGTGCAACTTCTGATTCTGCATTTCCCGCGTCGGTTGCATTGCTTGGCGCAGAATCACTTGTTGCTGGTGCAACTTCGGTATTGGCGGTTGGTGGACTTGTTGCAATTGGACTGCGAACAGAGACCAAAAATAACAGCAAACCGCATGCCAAAAGGCCGAAAATGAATCCTGAAATGGCTTTGACGAATGTCATTCTGCCCCCTTCCTCGTTTTATTTGCACCACTGGCCTTGACCATTGGTTGCCACATTGGGCATTTATACGTCCAAACGTTAATGGGTACAGCCCTAAATTACAAAGTATTTTGGAACCGTGACATGCTTCTATTAATAGATAATTACGACAGCTTTACATATAACCTTGTGCACTATCTGTCCGAGCTGGGCGCAGAGGTTGTTGTCAAACGTAATGACGAACTGGATGTACAGGCCGCTATGGCGCTAAATCCATCCGCGATCATGTTATCCCCTGGTCCGTGTGACCCCGATCAGGCCGGCATTTGTCTGGCGATGACAGAGGCAGCCGCCGAAACCAAAACACCGCTGATTGGTGTGTGTTTGGGGCATCAAACCATCGGACAGGTGTTTGGCGGAAAGGTCGTGCGTTGCGATGAAATCGTCCACGGCAAGATGGGCACGATGCATCACAACAACAAATCATTATTCAAAGATTTGCCCAGCCCGTTTGAAGCAACCCGTTATCATTCCCTGATCGTTGATCGCGATATCCTGCCCGATTGTCTGGAAGTGACTGCATGGTTGGAAGATGGCACAATTATGGGGTTACAACATCGTGAATTGCCTATTCACGGCGTACAATTCCACCCCGAAAGCATTGCATCCGAACACGGGCATAAAATGCTGCAAAATTTCCTTGATACAGTGAAGGTTCCCGCATGAGCGACGCAATGAAGCCCCTAATTTTCGCAGCCTCCGAAGGGCCGTTAAGCCGCGCACAAGCAAAACAGGCATTCATGCATCTGTTCGAAGGCACAGCAACACCTGCGCAAATGGGCGG
This sequence comes from Paramylibacter ulvae, assembly GCF_014652655.1. GTDB lineage: Bacteria > Pseudomonadota > Alphaproteobacteria > Rhodobacterales > Rhodobacteraceae > Amylibacter > Amylibacter ulvae. Next base: position 151,465 of record NZ_BMZF01000001.1, on the reverse strand, counting down.
ATTGTTGATGGCGCTGCGCGCACGTGGTGAATCCGTATCCGAATACGCCGCCGCCGCCGAAGTGATGCGCGCCAAATGTTCGCCCGTGAATGCACCAGATGGCGCAATGGATATCGTGGGAACCGGTGGTGATGGCATGGGCACATTGAATATTTCCACCGCCACTGCGTTCGTGACCGCGGGTGCGGGTGTGACCGTGGCGAAACACGGCAATCGAAATCTGTCATCAAAATCGGGCGCATCTGATGCGCTCTCTGCACTTGGTGTGAATGTGATGGTGGGTGCTGATGTGGTGGAACGGGCCATATCAGAAATCGGAATCGGTTTCATGATGGCACCCATGCACCACCCCGCGATCAAACATGTGATGCCTGTGCGTGTTGAATTGGGCTGTAAAACCATTTTTAACATCCTTGGGCCGCTGACCAATCCTGCGGGTGTGAAACGCCAGCTAACGGGTGCATTTGCCCCTGACTTGATTTTCCCAATGGCGGAAACGCTCAAAGAATTGGGATCGGAAAAGGTTTGGATCGTGCATGGATCTGACGGGACGGACGAAATCTCGATTTCGGGTACTACTGCCGTTGCCGCATTGGAAAATGGCGACATCAATGGATTGGAAATTCATCCAGAGGACGCGGGCCTACCCGTTCATCCGTTCAAGGATATTTTGGGCGGCACACCGGATGAAAACGCCGTTGCGTTTCAGGCTTTGTTAGATGGCGAAAAATCTGCCTATCGCGATGCTGTGTTATTAAACGCCGCCGCCGCATTGGTGGTCGCGGGTAAGGTTTCTACGCTAAAAGCAGGGGTTGAATTGGCCGTTGAAAGCATTGATTCAGGTGCTGCAAAACAAAAACTAACTGCACTGGCAGAACTGACCTCAAAGGCAGCATCATAAATGGCCGACATTTTAGACAAGATCAAAACCTATAAACTTCAAGAGGTTGCGGATCAGAAAAAATCTTTACCGTTCAGCGACTTGGAACAGCAAGCAAAGGTTGCATCGCCCGTGCGCGGCTTTGCCAATGCACTGTTTGAGGCATCTAAATCTGGTTATGGATTGATCGCTGAAATCAAAAAGGCCAGCCCGTCCAAGGGTTTGATCCGCCCCGATTTTGAACCTGCTAAATTGGCGGCGGCTTATGCCGCTGGTGGGGCGACATGCCTGTCTGTACTAACCGATACGCCCAGTTTTCAAGGGGCCCCTGAATATCTTGCCCAAGCACGCGATGCCTGCACCCTGCCCGCGCTGCGCAAAGATTTTATGTATGACACATATCAAGTCGCCCAAGCCCGCGCATGGGGTGGCGATTGTATTTTGATCATCCTTGCGTCCGTAAGCGATGCACAGGCGGCAGAGCTGGAATCATGCGCGTTCGAATGGGGTATGGATGTGTTGTTAGAGGTGCATGATCGCGCCGAACTTGATCGTGCATTGAACCTCAAATCGCCGCTGTTGGGGATAAACAACCGCAATCTGAAAACATTCGATGTGACACTGGATACCACACGTGAATTATCAAAAAACGTGCCAGCGGATCGCCATATGGTCACCGAAAGCGGGATATTCACGCCCGATGATATGGCTGAAATGGCCGCTGTTGGTGCGCGAAGCTTCCTGATTGGCGAAAGTTTGATGCGACAAGACGACGTCACCGCCGCCACCAAAACATTACTGGCAAACCCCGTGTTGGCCGCGTGATGGGCGATAAACTCACCCATTTCGATGCAAGTGGTGCGGCACATATGGTTGATGTGTCCGACAAAGACATCACCGCGCGTATCGCCACCGCAACGGGGCGGATAGTGATGCGCCCAGAAACGCTCGCCATGATCGCCGATGGCACTGCAAAAAAGGGTGATGTTTTGGGCATTGCACGTCTTGCGGGGATTATGGGGGCGAAAAAGACGCCTGATCTGATCCCGCTTTGTCATCCATTACCCATCACCAAGGTTTCTGTGGATTTGGATGTAAATCGCGATGAAAATTGCGTGGATATTACCGCGACGGTGAAAACCACAGGCCAAACTGGTGTGGAAATGGAAGCGCTCACCGCCGTCAATATCGCAGCCCTTACGGTTTATGACATGGTCAAGGCCGTGGACAAGGATATGACCATCACCGACATTCGCGTGATGTTAAAAGATGGTGGAAAATCAGGTCGTTACGAGGCAAAGCTGTGATATCCGTTGACGAAGCGCTGGCGCAGGTTTTAGCATTACTCTCCCCAACAGACATCGAAACAATCGAAATTCGCGATGCAACTGCGCGAGTATTGGCACACCCTGTCAGCGCTAAACGCGACCAGCCCCCGTTTGCGTCATCCGCAATGGATGGCTATGCCGTGAAATCGGGCGAGCTTGATCCCTATGCGCAGCTATTGGTGATCGGAGAGTCCGCTGCTGGCCATCGCTTTGATGGCGCAATCAAAGCGGGGCAATGCGTGCGCATTTTCACAGGCGCCCCCGTGCCCGAAGGTGCCGATCGGATTTTGATCCAAGAGGATTGCACCCGAAGCGGCAATGTCATCACCGTAAATCCCGATATTGATACCGCCCATTACATTCGCCCCGCTGGTGGTGATTTTCGCGCTGGCTCCACCATTGATGCGCCAACGCCACTCACCCCATCCAATATCGCATTGATTGCGGCCATGAATGTGAATGAATTGCCTGTTTATCGCAAACCCGTGATTGCGCTGGTTGCCACAGGTGATGAACTGGTCCACCCAAGCGAAACGCCAAATCAGGATCAAATCATCAGCTCAAACAATTTCGGGCTAAAGGCATTGATTGAATCACATGGTGCCAGCGCGCGCCTGTTGCCGATCGCACGCGATGATATGGATAGCCTGACAACGGTTCTGGACCTGTGCGAGGGTGCAGATTTGATTGTTACTCTTGGTGGTGCATCCGTTGGCGATCATGATTTGATGGGAAAAATGGCGGCTGACGGGACGCTTGATACCGAATTTTACAAGGTCGCCATGCGCCCAGGCAAACCGTTGATGGCGGGGCTATACAAAGGCACGCCATTGATTGGCCTGCCTGGCAATCCTGTCAGCGCGCTTGTTTGTGGTTATGTGTTTTTGATCCCCGCCATTCGCGCCATGCTTGGCCTGCCCCGCGCGGCGCTCGCCACACAAACCGCAACGCTTGGTATCGATTTGCCCGCCAACGGCCCGCGAAGCCATTACATGCGCGCTCATTGCGAAATCATTGATGGGCAAAACATCTGCACCCCGTTTGAACGGCAAGACAGTTCGTTACTATCGGTGATGACCGCGGCCAATGCATTTATGATCCGCCCACCAAACCAATCGTCACTTTCGGCGGGTGATACGGTTCAGATCGTGCCGCTCTGATGGAATTGCCCATCGCATTTTTTGTGATCGCTGCAATCATGGTGTTTCTAACGGGCGTGTCCAAGGTTGGCTTGGCCGCAGGGTTTGGTTCCCTTGGCGTGCCGATGCTCTCACTATTCGTGCCACCCGCCGTGGCCGCAGGCATATTGCTTCCGATATTGATCGTGATTGATACCACCAATTTATGGACCTATCGCAATCATTTTCAAAAACGGTATTTTTTGCTGATGATCCCGGGGGCAATTGTTGGCATTGGCCTTGGTTCGCTGGCGTTTGGCGTGGTTGAACCCCACATGGTGCGCCTGCTGGTTGGCTTAATCGCGCTGTGGTTTGCGGCGATCTATTATGGCAAAAACTACCTGCCCGATTGGGGTGGAAAGTTGGACATGAAATGGGGGTTTGCGTTTGCTGCCGTCTCTGGATTTACTAGCCATCTGGCCCATGCTGGCGGGCCACCGGTGCGCGCATTTTTGCTCAACCAAAATCTTCACAAGAGCCAATTTGTCGGCACGTTCGGTTTTTTCTTTGCCGTGGTCAATTGGATGAAATTGCCGCCCTATATCGCCTTTGGTCAAATTAATTGGAATACACTCCCCATCAGCGCGATATTGTTACCCATGGTGCCTTTTGGGGTGTTTGTCGGGATCTATTTGCACAAAAAATTGAAACAAGAACAGTTTATGCGTGTCGCTTACGTTTTATTAGCCATAACTGGGCTTAAACTGGTCTATGATGCTGTCGTGCAAATGATTTAGCGCTTGTTAACTTTTTTCAAAGCAATAATTGACACAAATCAAGAACGCTTATAGAACAGAGTAGAACATAACAGATACATAACAGGGTGAGGCGCAACAATGTTAACACGTAAACAACTGGATTTGCTTGAATTTATCCACACACGTCTGAAAAAAGATGGCGTTCCGCCCAGTTTTGATGAAATGAAAGAGGCGCTTGATTTACGTTCTAAATCGGGCATTCACCGTCTGATCACCGCATTGGAAGAACGCGGATTTATCCGTCGCCTGCCCCATCGCGCCCGTGCCATTGAAATTATGCGCCTTCCCGAAAGCATGGATGGTGGTGGTTTCCAACCCCGCGTTATTGAAGGAAGTGGTGCAACACCACCCGCCGCCGCATTACCGATTGAGGCTGTTCATGCCATGAACCTGCCCGTGATGGGGCGCATTGCGGCGGGTACCCCGATCGAGGCGATCCAACAGGTTGCCAATAACGTGTCCGTTCCCAGCGACATGTTACGCAACGCTGGGCGTCACTACGCGCTAGAGGTGAAGGGTGATTCAATGATTGATGCTGGTATCAACGATGGTGATATCGTGGTAATCAATGAACAATCGGATGCGGATAACGGTGAAATTGTTGTGGCATTGGTCGAAGATCAAGAAGCCACGCTAAAACGTTTACGCAAACGCGGCTCTGCCATCGCGCTAGAGGCTGCGAACCCTGCCTATGAAACCCGCGTTTATCGCGATGATCAGGTGAAAATTCAGGGGCGTTTGGTGGGGTTGATTCGCACCTATTAATTTCTGCGCTTAAACCCGCGCTGTTGATTATTCCAAACCCGCATGCCAACCGATTGGCGTGCGGTTTTTACATTGAGCACACCGTTTTTGTTCTGAAACGACAATGCGCCCATATCACGAAAATCGTAATAGCCGAAAAATTGGCACCCCTTTGGCGCATCCTCTTTCCATTTGGGTGCCAAAACGATTTCCGCCCTATCGCAATGCCCCTCCAATTGTTCAAAGGTGGATTTTGTATCCCAAAGATACGTGATTTTTTGCCCCGCCAGCGTGTAATAAATCAGATCCGGATCACCCGATATAAGCGTATTTTGGCGCGTGCGCAGATCACCATCATTTTCCAACCAGTTTGTGGCGGCATAACCACTGCCCCGTTTGCGGTTTAACATCCGTCCCTGCGGAGACATCGCGCCAACAAGACGCCCATCATGGGACACCAAAATATCAGGGCGCGGTGCAATTTTCCAAAATAATCCACCACACAGGCATGCAGTTAGGCCAAAGATGCGCAAAGTTTTCGAAAACATAATGATAAAGACAGCGCCAATCGCAATGAAGGGTAATGCATATGGCCCTGCGTCGGGCACACGCGACACCGCACCACGTAAATTGGACACCCAATTGGCCACGGATAATATCCAATCAATCCCCAGCCCCATGATCCAAAACGGCACCCCGTCCAAACCGATGGGTGTCAAAATCGCGGCCATCACCGCCGATGGCATCACGATCATCCCCATGATTGGCAAGGTGGACATATTGGCTATCAAACCATAATGCGCGACCTGATTAAAATGATAGGCCGCAAATGGTGCGGTCGCAAAGCCCGCCACCAAGGATGAAATTAACAACCCCAATACGGGTTGCAAAAACCGCATTCCACCACGCCCCATCGCACGCCAAAATGGAATATGTTTCAGCCCATCAAAACAGACAATCAATGCGATGGTCGCTGCAAATGACATCTGAAACCCAGGTTCCATCAAGTTTTCGGGCCAAAGCCCCAATATGATCACCGCCGCCATCGCCACCGCACGCAATGATATGGCGGGGCGGTCAAGCAAGATCGCGATCAACATGACAGATACCATTATAAATGCGCGTTGCGTTGCCACCGCAGATCCTGACAACATTAGATAGCTTGCCCCCGCCAGCAATGCCAATATCGCTGCGATTTTTTTGGTTTTGATCCGCAGGTTTAACCAAGGCCAAAGTGCCAGAGAATAGCGCGCAATGGCAAAAACCACACTGGTTAACAGCCCCATATGTAGACCCGAAATTGCCAGCAAATGGGCAAGGTTTGATTTTCGTAAGGCGCGTAAATCCGCGGGGTCGATATTGGCACGATTCCCCGTCAAAATCGCCGATGCAAACGCACCCGCACCGCCATTCACACGTGATTGAATATGTGCTGATATCGCCATACGCGTTTGAAACACACGGTGGTGAAATCCGCGCCCATTTCCGCGATCCAAAATATCAACGGGTTTGCGCGAATATCCCACCGCGCCCAATTGGTGAAACCAAGAGCGGCGTTGAAAATCAAATCCATAGGGTTCGCTCGGCGCTGATGGTGGCGTGACATTGGCGATCACGCTGATAACATCGCCCGCTTCGGGTACGTAATTATCATCCTTGGAATGTAGTGACACGCGTACATATTTGGGGGTGCGCGGTTTGGATATTTTCCCCATACGATCGACGGCCAGCGTGATGCGTTGTTTATTGCTAGACGATCGATCAATCGCCACCACCTGTCCCGTTATTGCCCCATAATAACGCCAACCCAGAACAGGTGCTGCAACGGAATGTGCGCGAAGGCTTCCCAAAAGGAACCCAATCACAATCCAGACGCATACAAAGATGACCCAGCGCAGCGGATGTTGCCAGACCCAGCCCAAACACGCGCCAACGATTGCGGCAATACACAGCCCTTGAACAAACATGAATGTCGGTTCAACCATCAGCGAAAAATAGATGTATATCCCAATGCCCAAACAGACGGGAAACCACAAAAGCGCGCGATTACGCTGCGCCGCGATTTCGGATATTATTCCCAGCGCGTTCACATCACTTGTCACCTTTGCGTCAATTGCCTAAAGACAAGGAAATGCTACACTCACGTTGGTTTCCAAGAGGTTAATATTCCATGTCCACCCCACAGGTCGTCACCCGTTTCGCCCCATCACCCACTGGTTATTTGCATATCGGTGGTGCGCGCACGGCGTTGTTTAACTGGCTTTATGCACGCGCAAAGGGTGGTAAGTTTTTGCTGCGGATAGAGGATACGGATCGTGAGCGTTACACCCCTGCCGCCGCACAGGCGATTCTTGATGGTTTGGCGTGGCTTGGGCTTGAATGGGACGAAGAACCAACCAGCCAATTTGCGGGCGCAGAACGTCACCGCGCCGTGGCTAATGAAATGCTGGCAAATGGAAGCGCATATAAATGTTTTTCCACCAAGGAAGAAATCGAAGAATATCGTGAACAGGCCCGCGAAGACGGACATCAAAATCCGTTCTCAAGCCCATGGCGCGATGCTGATCCTGCGGATCACCCCGATGCGCCATTCGTCATTCGCCTGCGCGCCCCACGCGAAGGCGGCGTCGCAATCAAAGACATGGTGCAAAAAAAGGTATCTTGGGCCGCGAGCAGTTTTGATGATCTGATCATGTTACGATCCGATGGCACGCCCACATATATGCTGGCCGTTGTGGTTGACGATCACGATATGGGCGTGACCCATGTTATTCGCGGCGACGATCATTTGATCAACGCTGGGCGCCAAAGTTTGATTTACAAAGCGATGGGATGGGATATTCCCGTGTTTGCCCATATCCCCTTGATCCACGGCGAAGATGGCAAAAAGCTGTCCAAACGTCACGGTGCGACAGGTGTCGAAGAATACGCGGCGATGGGTTACATGCCCGAAGCGATGCGCAATTATTTGGCCCGTCTGGGATGGAGCCACGGCAATGATGAATTGTTTAGCACCGAGCAAGCAATTGAGTGGTTTGATTTTAACGGCATGGGCAAATCGCCATCGCGATTGGATTTTAAAAAGCTGGATAATGTTTCCGCCCATCACATCAAAATAGCGAGCGATCAGGCGCTGACCGATGCGGTGTTGGGATATATGAGTGCGGCGAACATTCCGATGTTATCGGATTCACAAATTGATGATTTGAAACGCGCGATGCCCTATTTGCGCGAACGGTCGAAAAAGCTACCTGATGTTTTGGAAAAGGCTGCGTTCATATTGTCGCAGCGCCCAATTGAAAAGGACGAAAAATCAGTAGAAATCCTTGATTCAGTATCCAAACGTATACTGAATGGATTGACCACCGCGATACAAGATGCTAGCTGGAACCATGAAAGCTTGATGCAAGCTTCAAAGACATTCGCCGAGAGTGAAAATTTGAAACTTGGTGAGCTGGCACAGCCAATACGTGCCGCTTTATCAGGCAAGACAGTATCGCCATCTGTTTTTGACATGATGTTGTTACTTGGTCGTGATGAAACCATCGCACGACTGGAGGAAAGTTCCACATAGCACCAACAGGCTGTGGGACGGTTACGCAAGGGACGCGTATTCTAGTCGACGATGGAATGGATGCGGGCACGCCTGGTGCCCAGATAAAAGGGAAGGTTTAATATGTCCGACAAAGAACGCTCTGCTACATTAATAATTGATAATAACAAGGTTGATCTGCCAATCTATTCACCATCTGCGGGACCAGATGTTTTGGATATTACAAAACTGTATGGTCAGGCTGGTGTGTTCACCTATGACCCCGGTTTCACATCCACCGCGTCATGTGATTCAACGATCACATATATTGACGGTGGCAAAGGTGAATTGTTGTATCGCGGTTATCCAATTGATCAACTGGCGGATCAGTCGCATTATTTGGAAGTATGTTATTTGCTTCTTTATGGTGAACTGCCAACGGCAACTGAACTTGAAACATTTGAAGACAAAATAACAAACCACACGATGTTGCACGATCAGATGCAGCACCTGTTCCGTGGTTTCCGTCGTGATGCGCATCCAATGGCGATTATGTGTGGTGTGGTTGGAGCGCTGTCTGCGTTTTACCATGACAGCACCGATATTTCCGATGCTAAACAACGTGAAATCGCATCCATTCGCATGATCGCCAAGATCCCAACCATTGCGGCGTATGCATATAAATATTCTGTGGGGCAACCGTTTGTTTCACCACGCAATGATCTGGATTATGCGTCCAATTTCTTGCGCATGTGTTTTGCAGTTCCTGCCGAAGATTATGTTGTGAACCCGATCCTGTCCAAAGCAATGGATCGTATTTTCACATTGCACGCAGATCACGAACAAAACGCATCGACATCTACTGTGCGTTTGGCCGGTTCCTCTGGTGCGAACCCATTTGCATGTATCGCAGCGGGCATCGCCTGTTTGTGGGGCCCTGCACATGGCGGCGCAAACGAGGCAGCACTTACAATGCTCAAGGAAATTGGTACTGTTGATCGTATTCCAGAATACGTCGCACGCGCCAAAGACAAAAATGACCCTTTCCGTTTGATGGGCTTTGGTCACCGCGTTTACAAAAACTTTGACCCACGCGCCAAAGTGATGAAAGAAAGCGCTGACGAAGTGTTGGGCTTGCTTGGTATCGAAAATAACGAAACGTTGAAGGTCGCCAAAGAGCTGGAACGTATCGCATTAGAAGACCCCTATTTCGTAGAGAAGAAGCTCTATCCAAATGTGGATTTCTATTCTGGTATCATCCTGTCGGCCATGGGTTTCCCAACATCAATGTTCACGCCAATCTTTGCATTGTCGCGCACCGTTGGTTGGATTGCACAGTGGCAAGAAATGATCGCCGATCCAAAATTGAAAATCGGTCGTCCGCGCCAGTTGTACCAAGGTGCAACAAACCGCGATTACGTCGATTTGGCGAAACGCTAATCACAAAAACAAAGGCCGCTGAAATTCAGCGGCCTTTTACGTTGGATAACCGTGACGGTTAACGCCCCTCGTATTTCGCGGATCGTTTTTCCAAGAATGCCATCACACCCTCTTTGAAATCACGTGTGCGCCCTGCTTTGCCTTGCAGATGTGCCTCTGATTCCAATTGTTGATCTAATGTTTGATCGAATGACAGACGCATCGCCTTTTTCAACAAACGATATGCCTCTGTTGGGCCTGTGGCCAATTGGTGGGATCGTGCATTCACCACATCCATGAATTCATCATCTGGGACGGCTTGCCAAATCATGCCCCAATCCTCGGCCTGCTTTGCGTCAATTTTTTCGGCAAACAATGCGGCACCCATGGCGCGTGAAAAACCAACCTGTCTGGGCAACCAATATGTGCCCCCCGCATCAGGGATCAACCCAATACGGGTAAATGCCTGCATAAACACCGCCGTTTGCGCCGCAATTACCACGTCCGCGGCCAATGCCAAATTGGCACCTGCCCCTGCGGCGGGTCCATTCACCGCCGCAATCGTGGGAACTGGGCAATCATAAATCGCACGCAGCAATGGTTCGTATTCGTCGCGAAGCGTGCCTTCCAATTCGATTTCCTCGACACTACCCGCATCGCCCAAATCTTGGCCCGAACAAAACCCACGCCCTGCACCGGTATAAACGATTACGCGTGCTTCACTGGGGGCGCGGCGAAATGCGTGCAACAACTCGGCGCGCATTTGCGTGGTCAAACCGTTCATCGCATCTGGTTTATTCAACGTAATGGTCGCGATGTCATTTTCCACCGCATAGAGGATTTCAGAATATTGCATAACGGCTCCCTTTGGTGCTGCCAGTATTTTGCGCACAGTTGGCGCAATATAGGATGCAATGTCAAATCTGTTTGGCTATTTCTGCAACCGCCGCCAATCCTCTAACGCAGCGTTATAATTTGGATCATCTGATGTATCGTACGACGCGTGCAGAAATGTTGTCATTGATGATAAATTTTGCGGTGCTTGCACCATGCGCCCCCGAAAATGATGCATTTCCTGCGCTCCAAAATAGAACGACACAATCGCACCCAATAACCACCAAAGCGGCTCGGGCACTTGGTTCAGGCCGACCATACGCAGCGTGAATGCGCTTGGGTCAACCATCGCAAACACAAACAACCCCATCGTGCCAAAGGCGAGCATCGGGCGCGGTAAACGGTTTAACCCATTCACAAAGCTGTTGAAAAACCCCAATGGCGCCAGCGCAAATTCCTGTGCATATTGATCAAGGCTTGCGCGGTATTTTTGATATTCTTGTTTTTGTTTTTCGGTTTTGTTGGGCACAAAAACCTCTGTGATGTTTTCTGCTGAACGCCCTACACGTTCAACCGCCTTGCCCACGTCCAAAATTTTACCAATCAAGCCCATTTTGCGATCCTCTGTGAATGTTGCGTGGCACTGAAATGATATCGCTGCGATAAGAATTCTTCGGCACGTTTAATCCAGCCACCCTTGGTTCCAGCGCGTGTGTTCGCGTATTTGCGCGATGCTTTGCGCCCATCACCCAATTTGTAATAATAATTACGCCGCGCAATGCCATAGGCATCGACCAGATGATCGGGTGCGCGTTCAAATACCCGCGCTGTTGCGCCAATGCTTTGCGGGCCAAGCGCACCATCAACGCCAACATCTTCGCCAAATTCACACAACAAGCGTTGCAAAATTTTCACCGCATTGCCCCCCGCGTTGACATACATATCAAAAACGGATGCCTGTATCGGTTGGGGCAACTGATCAATCCGTGGTTTTTGGTAGTAATGTTTTTTGAAAATATCTTCGGCCTGTGCGCGGGTCAGCTTTTGCACATCACGCGCATCAACATCCCCATCGCGATCCAAGTCCAGCCCCAATCGACGCATGGTATGGATGGTAACCCCATATTTTGTCGCCCCGCCTGGATCATCCGGATCGTTCACATATCCACCTTCACGCGCAACGATTTCCCTGGCAATTTCATCAACAGTTTGCATTTTTCACCTATCACCCCGCCGTGTGATAAGGATTCCCGCAAAAGTTAAATATTTTAACTATTCACCGCTCGGTCGGTAAACGCCCTGTTCCTTGAGCGCATCTGCAACCTCTTTGGGCATATAGTTTTCATCGTGCTTGGCCAAAATTTCGTCAGCAACGAAAACTCCACCGATCAAACGCCCTGTGCCAATCATGCCCTGCCCTTCACCGAACAGATCAGGCAAAATCCCGCGATATGAAATTGGCACAGATGCACCACCGTCGGTCACACTAAATGAATAGGTTTCATCGGATTGGCGCAGGCTGTTTTCCTCGACTAACCCACCAATGCGAAACACTTCGCTTGATTTTGGGCGTTCTTCCAACACCTGCGTTGGGCTTCGGAAAAATTCGATGCCCTCGCGCATGGCATAACCAATCACAACAGTTGCCAATGCCATCAAGACAAAGCCGATGATGATTAACTGAACACGACGGCGTTTTTTCAGACCAACCGCCATTACGGGAACAACGGCGCCATTTGCAGGCCCATTTCCTCTGGTAAACCAAGCATCAGATTGGCGTTTTGCATCGCTTGGCCTGATGATCCTTTGGTCAGATTATCAAGTGCGGCAATCACAATCGCACGCCCTTCGATACGATCACCGGTCACACCGATATGGCAAAAATTGGAACCGCGCACATGGCGGGTACTTGGCGCCGCGCCAAAAGGGAGCATTTCTACAAACGGCTCGTCGACGTAGGCCGCAGCAAGCGTATCATAAATGGTTTGCGCATCACCGCGTACATAAACATTTGCAATAATCCCGCGGTTCGCAGGCAACAGGTTGGGTGTAAATTGCACCTTTACCTCGCGCCCTGCAATAGCGCTAAACTCTTGGTCAAATTCGGCCAGATGGCGATGCGTGCCACCGATGGCATAGGGGTGCGCACCCTCTGACAATTCTGCGTGCAAGAAACCCTCTTTTAACGAACGGCCAGCACCGCTGACACCTGTTTTCAGATCAATGATAATTTCATCCAGATCAATCACGCCTGCCGCAATCAATGGGCGCAGCGCATATTGCCCCGTGGCCGCGTTACAGCCCGTACCAGCAACAACCCGCGCGCGTTTAATATCGTCGCGATAAAACTCCGTCAGACCATAAACCGCCTCGGCCTGAATATCCAACGCATCATGTTTACCGCCGTACCATTTGGCGTAAACCTCTGGGTCGCGTAGACGAAAATCGGCGGACAAATCGACCACTTTCATATCTTTTGGAAGCTCTTTAATCACGGCTTGGCTGGTCGCATGTGGCAAAGCGCAAAAACACAGATCAACATCTGTGAAATCGATATCCTCGATTTTTACCAGGGTCGGCAAATCAAGATGGCGCAGATGAGGAAACACATCGCGCATTTCCATGCCTGCCTTACGCTCACCGCTGAGCGCCACAATATTCATCATTGGATGCGTTGCGATCAAGCGCACCAGTTCAGCCCCTGTGTAACCGGAAGCCCCAAGAATTGCGATATTTTTCGGCTGTGCCATGTGATTTATCCTGTGTTTAAAGCGGGAATATGCGATTTTTACGCTCGGCGCAATCAGGCCGCTTGGAATGTGATTTTCTTGCCCAAAAATCGTGTCGCCGCAAGGGATACTTTCACCGCATCACCGCTGGTCAAAAAACGCCCATCGCGCCCATCACCCGCCATATGGGGGTGGCGTCCCAAATAATCGGCAAGGCTTTTGGCGACAATTGTTCCTTGGGCGTAAACTTGAACCTTATCGCCCAATGCTGCCTGAAACACATCGCGTAAAATGGGATAATGTGTGCAACCCAGTACCGCCGCCTGTGGGTTTGGCATACGGCGCTTTAACGCGGCGACATGGCTATCGACCAAGGCTTCGGCCAATTCCATATCATTGTCTTCCAGCGCATCCACAAGCCCCGCACAAGGCTGTGCCTCGATATCCACACCAATGGCGCGAAATGCTAATTCACGTTGGAATGCGCGGCTGGCCACGGTTGCGGGGGTGGCAAACAATGCCACTTGCTTTACGTCCACCTCGCGCGGCGGGGAATTGTCGCCCCAATTGCGTTCGGTCACGGCCTCGATCATCGGAACAAACACGCCAAGCACGCGTTTATCGGCAGGCAGCCATGTTTCCTGCATACGTTTTAACGCAACCGCACTGGCCGTGTTACAGGCCAAGATCACCAGATCGCACCCCTCGTCCCAGAGCCGTTCTGTTGCATTGCACGTCAGGCGAAAAATATCATCCGCATCGCGCACACCATATGGCGCAAAAGCGTTATCGCCGTAATAGACCAAAGGTTGATCAGGCAGGCGTGATTGGATTGCTTGGTGAACTGTCAGCCCACCCAAACCACTGTCAAAAATCCCAACAGGCATCTAACGATAATGATCCTCGAATTCAAAACCGTGGTCATAATTGCCCAACGGTGTTGGCGACAAGCTATAGGTCGCTTTGCGCAGGAATTCCATCATTGCCGTTGGATTATCACGATATGTTGCCAATGTGTGTTGTTCAATTGGATCACCAATCACCACAGGCACGGATTTCCGAATACGTTTTTTAAATTCGCGGATCAGAAGCGCCATGCGCAAGTTGTAATTGGCGTGGCTTGCGATTTGAAACAAGCGGCTGTTTGATCCATCAAAATAAATCGGAACAACCGTTGCGCCCGATTTTTGAACCAGCTTTGCGGTAAAGTTGCGCCATTGGGGATCCATTGCCTGCCCCATTGGGCGCGCAGATGTCGAAACCGTACCACCTGGGAAAATGCCAATGCATCCGCCTTGATTCAGATATTCAATGGCGTTCTTGCGGGTGCGTAAATTCTCTTTAACCGCATCTTTGGTCCCATCAAAGCTGATCGGCAGGAGGATTTTGTTCAAATCAGCACTTTTGTTGAAAACATGATTTGCCAAAATGCGAAAATTCGGGCGGGTTTTTGACATCAAATGCCCCAACACCAGCCCATCCAAAATACCAAATGGATGGTTTGCAATAACGATAACAGGACCTGATGTGGGGATTTTATCCAACCCGCCACCAACAAAATCCAGATTGACGTTGTAGCGATCAATCATCACCTGCCAGAAATCTTTGCCGTTGGCCACATCAATGTCATACCCCAGTGCGCGTTTAATTAGCTTGGGTCGCCCTGTCAGATTTTCAAAAGTACGAATAAACGCACGCCCACCGCGCGATCGTGCAGAACTGGCGTAACTGATATCGCGACCAATTGATTGATGTTTACCCATGTGATGCCACCACTGTTAATTGTGCTTGGGTAAAACAGTAGCGTAACAAAACAATGACACCATGGTTGTTATTGTCGCGTTTCATGTTTGTGATAAAAACTCTTCAATCGCGACGCTCGCGCGATCCAGATTTGCGTCTGTTTCACCGTAATATTCCACCAACTTTTGTCGTGCATATTCCGCTTGTTTTGATGATTTAACAAAATTATCTATGTCGCCCAAGTTATTGATTTGTGGTAATATTTCCAACGTAGGCCATTGATTTTGCAAAACGGCGGTTGGTACACCAAAATAAACTGCGTCCATCACCGCAGTGGAACTGTGTGAAATGCAAAAGTCGCTTATTTCTAAACAATCATTAATGGTGGAATATTTAAAATCACCCGCATGACGATCGGATACTACTATATTGAAATGCTTTGCTAAAATCGCATCCATTGCTATTTTTTCCGCACTATTGTGCCGCCCTCGATGCGGACGATAGATCACAAGTGTTTTGGGGTTGCGTGTACAAAAATCGTCTAAAACCGCGTAAAAGCGTTTCTGATCCATTGCTGCAAACCGCCAATGTTCATGAAAACTTGAACAAATCAACACTCGGTTTTCAAACTTTCGCGCAAACTGCATGAATGTTTCACTGAATTTTTTGGTGGGAAACAGGCTTTTCTTAGGAAACCCAATGATGGATGCTTTGGGCATGATGTCTTCGCTTAAAAACGAATTTTCCCAATGATTTACCCGATCCCACAACAGCAATTTATCGGAATGAAACCGCACATTTGGCATATCGCCATCGCGCCAGTTCAGACGGTGTTGTAACAAACCATGCTGAATGAAAATTGATTGCGTTTTCACCCGCGCTGCGAATTTATCGCGAAATCCGTGTTTGCTTGGCTTGGCCCACAAATCACCATGGCTCAGCACCGCATCCGCGCGTGAAATTCGGCCAAACATACCCAGTTCCAACCGCAACCTCCCCATGGATTTTGGCGTCAGTCCCTGCTCGCGAAAAATAACATGAAATCGGGGATCTAGCCGCAATAAGCGACGCGAAATCACCACATCCAGATCGATATTATCGCGCTGTTTCAGCCGCGTTAAAATAGGATAGCAAATTTCGAACAGCGGTTCATGTGCAATGATGCACAGCAATCGTTTACGGAGGTGTATCATGCCTGTATGCGCTCTGCGTCTGTTATTGTTTTGAAGGGTTTATACCCCCAATCTCATCTTTTCGCTACTGCAAAACCATTGGGACCCATCGCCAAACGCAGCATTACATAGCAACACAACGCATCAAATTTGATTAGCGCGACGGACAATTTTGCCAACTGGCGACAAACTGATCCGATATATAATACAATCCAAAATCAGCTTTCATTATCATAACGCGGCTGCGCCATGAGTTGCCTTCACCTGCACAATTCGCGTCATACAACGTTGCGGTCATACCGTTTACGTTTACAGGATTTGTAAGTTTGCAATTGTTTTCGATACCATAAACCACATTTTTCTTGATTGCTATTGCCCCGCCATCCTGTCCAATCGTGGTACAGTCCCAGCCCGCGAACATTTGCCCTACAGGTCGATAAACACCGTCATATTTATCTGCAGCAACAGCAATGTTTGCCGCATTCATACCGATAGCCACAATCACTGCTCGTCTAAAAAGTACTGTGAAATATGCCATTTTATTCAATTCCCTTATCCAAAATAATGAAAAAACTAGACACCAGATAATTCCAAATTGCAACGCCAAGGCATGGTTTATCTTTTCGCCACTGCAAAAGAAAAGGGCCAGCGAAACGCCAGCCCTTGTCCAAAAAATGTGTAAAGCTTAACGTTTTGAGAACTGGAAGCTCTTACGCGCTTTGGCTTTACCGTATTTCTTACGCTCAACAACACGTGCGTCACGGGTCAGGAACCCAGCCGCTTTCAATGGTGCGCGCAATGATGGTTCGTACAATTGCAACGCTTTTGAAATGCCGTGCTTAACCGCGCCAGCTTGGCCAGACAAACCGCCACCTTTAACAGTTGCCATCACGTCGAATTCGCCAGTTACGCCAGCAACGCTAAACGGTTGTGCCAAAATCATTTGCAACACAGGGCGTGCAAAATATTTGTTCAACTCTTTGCCGTTTACGGTCACTTTACCTGAACCAGGTTTGATCCATACACGTGCAACCGCATCTTTACGTTTGCCTGTTGCATATGAACGACCCAATGCGTCACGCACTGGTTCGCGTTTGATGGTTTCTTCAACAACAACTGCAGATTCTGCAACTGCGTCCTTCAGATCGTCCAATGATTTGATATCGTCGCTCATGATTGGCTCCGCGTATTTTTAGGGTTCATGGCTTTTACGTCCAGAACTTCTGGGTTTTGTGCTTCGTGACCATGCTCTGTGCCCGCGTAGATGCGCAAGTTTGTCATCTGTTTGCGGCTCAATGGGCCACCTGGCAACATGCGTTGCACGGCTTTTTCCAATAGGCGCTCTGGAAATTTACCTTCCAAGATTTGGCCGGCAGTGCGGGATTTGATCCCACCTGGGTAACCAGTGTGCCAGTAGTGGATTTTGTCTGTGCGTTTTTTACCAGTCATCTGTACCTTGTCGGCATTGATAACGATAATATTGTCGCCCATATCCATTGATGGTGTGAATGTTGGTTTATGTTTTCCGCGCAGGCGGAAAGCGATGATTGATGCCAAACGGCCTAACACCACGCCTTCGGCGTCGATGATAAACCATTTTTTATCAATATCAGCTGGTGTCGCTGAAAAAGTTTTCATGAGTCATTCCCATAGATTTGTCGCGCGTTATCGCGCTTGAAACTGATATGGGGCTTTTAAGGGATTTAAATGCACAGTCAATGCGCATTTGCATCAAATAACCGTTTAAAAACAAAGGTATAGAAAATAGGTATAATAATACCCCAATTTTCACCCCTATTTTCGCGCTGGCGGGATCGCATATGTAAGGTTTGCGTGCGCCACGGGTTCATCTATGCCTTCGCTGTATAACATCACATCCCCCACAGACAGGGTTTTGCCCATTTTCAACACCCGCGCCTTGCCGATCATATTGGTTGGGGCGGGTTTGCGCATAAAATCAATGGAACAATTGGTGGTGACGGTCAGCGCCTCTGGCCCGATCCGCGCCATCGTTGCGATGTAATAGGCCACATCAGCCAGCGCAAACATGGATGGGCCTGATACCGTATTGCCTGGACGCAGATGTTGCTCTTTAACATTCATACGTACATCAACGGTTTCACCATCCATATGGATAATCTCAAAATCAGCGGCGATTTGTGGGAACACTTTGGCCAAGAAATCTGTCATCTCTTGGATTGTCATTACGGGTTTCATATGCCACCTTTTTTCTATTGCGATTGTGATAGCGAGGAATTCCCCATGAGCCTAGACATTTTGTTACGCCAAGACAGTGGTAACGTTACGACCCTTACGATGAACACGCCAAAATCATTAAACGCGCTGTCTGATGATATGTTGGCGGCGTTGCAAAATGCATTTGATGACATCGCACAAAATCCCAAAATTCGCGCGGTGATCCTGCGCGGCGCGGGCAAGGCATTTTGCGCGGGTCACAACCTCAAGGAAATGACAGCCGCTCGCAGCGGTGATGATGGCGGCAAGGCCTATTTCGCTGATCTGTTTGCGCGCTGTGCCAAGCTAATGTTGACCATCCAATCCCTGCCCCAACCCGTGATCGCACAGGCACATGGCATCGCCACGGCCGCTGGATGCCAGTTGGTTGCGACATGCGATATGGCGGTGGCGGCGGATGATACGCGGTTTGGCGTGAATGGTGTGAATATCGGCCTGTTCTGTTCCACGCCAATGGTGGCGTTATCACGCAATGTGCCACGCAAACAGGCGTTTGAAATGCTGACCACAGGAAAATTTATTGACGCGGCACAGGCAGAAAAAATCGGCCTAATCAATAGTGCGGTCGCGCATGATGATCTGGACGCTGCGACAATGGAATTGGCGCAAACCGTTGCGGCAAAGCTGGGTTCGGTGGTAAAAATCGGCAAACAAGCGTTTTATAACCAAGCCCAAATGCCCGTTGATGCCGCATACGATTACGCCGCCGATGTGATGGTGCAAAACATGATGTACCAAGAAACCGCCGAAGGGATTGCCGCGTTTATCGAGAAACGTGAGCCGAAATGGGAGCAGTGATAGTTAGTAAAGTCTGTTGAATGCTAGACTTCATAAAACTCAACTTCTTTTTCAAGGTTTTCAAGTACATTATTACATATCAATAGAACATCGTATGTTTCTCCGTCGGGCGTTGTTACCATTACCGTATCGGGGGAATCGTCAAACGAAGTACCGTCTGAAAAAAACGTGCCATCACTAAAAGCAGCGCCTTTTCCGATTTGTAAATCCTGAGCTTTAAGCCCGAGCAAATTTTTGTTTGGGTGATGAGTAAGTTCAACGTGTTTACCCGCATTGGCTAAAGCTCTTATTATTTCAAAATTTGAAACCTTATCAGTTAACTGTTTAGCTGCTACATAAGGCTTGATATTTCGAACGTAAGCTACAACATCGCAATAATGATAGAGAATGATAGAGCACGAAACAGCCAGCTCGTAAGAATTTGGTTCCTTTTCAAATCGTTCTAAAAGCGGCCTCGCCAGTTTTTCTAGATATACTTTTGGATTGGAAAACGCCATCTCCCTCACCGCAACTTCTGCGTCGCTGGATAAACTGCCACAAACAATGCGCGTAATATCAAGCACACAACCGCAACTGCGCCCAGTTGGTGCAGGATCGCGATTTGCCAAGGGGCTGCGTATAATACGGTGGTAATGCCAAGGATCATTTGCAAAATGATGGCGACGATCACGACGTTAAACGCGCCTTTGACGGCCGTGAGCGCCGAAGCGCGGCTTTTGAACCACGCAAAAATCGCAAGCGCCATGACGCCGTAGCCCAACATGCGGTGGTTGAATTGCACCAGTGCGGGGTTTTCAAAGAAATTTTTCCATGTCGGTTCGTAATCGAAACTCTCGCTTGGTAAAAATTCGCCGTTCATCATCGGCCAATCGATATATCCACGCCCCGCATCAATGCCCGCCACCAATGCGCCAAGGATGATTTGGACAAACACCGCGATCAACAGGATTTTTGCCCAGCCAGCGGTACGTGTATCGCTGTTTCGCCGCGCTTGGAACAGCTCCATTTCATTTCGCCGCAACTGAAATACGAACCACATCAATGTGCCAAGGATGATAAATGCCAGCCCCAAATGGGTCGCCAATCGGTAAGACGCCACATCAACCATGCGCCCTGTCAGCCCCGATGAAACCATCCACCAGCCAATGAATCCTTGTAATCCACCCAGCAGACCAATGATCAAAAACCGAAATTTCCAACCCCGCGGAATGGGTTTGGTTGCGATGAAAAACAACGCCCCCACGGCCCAGACCAGCCCAACCAAACGCCCCAATTGGCGATGGCCCCATTCCCACCAATAGATGAATTTGAATTCGGATAATTCCATTGCGTGATTGACCAGTTGATATTCAGGCGTTGCCTTGTATTTGGTAAACTCGCTGTCCCAATCTGTCGCATTCATTGGCGGCATCGCACCCGTGACGGGTTTCCATTCGGTAATTGAAAGCCCACTGTCGGTTAGGCGCGTCAATCCACCCACGACAATCATCAACACAACCATCGCAAACAAGATCAGCATCCAAATTGATGCAGGTTTGCGCCATGAATTGCGCCCCCCGTCGATATGACCACCCTTTGGCGCGCTCGCCACGGGTTTGTCGGTTGCGACCTCTTCAAAAATGCTACGTGGTTTACTCATGATTGCCTCCGTTATTGGCAAACTTAGGGGGTTGTTTTCAATCAGACAAGCGTCAGATAATCGCGCCTAGTCCTTATTTTTACCCAATGCTTTGATAATACCGTGAAATGTGCGCACATCGGCCTGTGTTAAAGGCATGCGCGACATCATATTGCGCAAGGTCAATATCATGCTTTCGGCCTTATGCTCTGGCCAGAAAAAGTTCACATCGTGCAGCGCGGTTTCCATACGTTCCAACAGCTTTTGCACCTCTATCGTTTCGGCGAAATCTGTACCGGCCAGCTCGACCACCTCTGGCGGGGTGGCATCGCCCTGACGGCGCCATTCATATGCGGTGAGCAATACACATTGCGCCAGATTGAGCGATGCAAATGCAGGGTTCACGGGCACGGAAATCAGCGCATTGGCCTGCACGATATCATCATTGGCAAGGCCCGAACGTTCGGGCCCAAACATCACGGCAACCTTTTGCCCCTGCCCGATTAACGCACGTGCATGTTCCATTGCGCGTTCGGGTGTCATGACGGGCTTGGTCAAATCACGGCTACGTGCGGTGGTGGCGAATGTGAAATTCATATCCGACAATGCATCGGCGGTGGTTTCCGTTACCCCAACCTTGTCCAGAACACGCGCAGCCCCGCTGGCCATTGCGGTGGCCTTGGGGTTGGGCCAGCCATCGCGTGGATTTACAAGGCGCATATGTTCCAGCCCGAAATTCCACATCGCCCGCGCAGCGCCCCCGATGTTTTCGCCCATCTGGGGCTCCACCAAAACAAAAACCGGTTGCGGCCCGCCCCAGCCCGTATCCTTTGCGTGATCTGTACCTGACATTAAATCATTCCATATTTATCCATGCGCGTGATACATTTAGGGTCAAGCGATGGCAAGGAGGCAGATATGGCCTATGACGAAGGACTGGCGCAAATTTTGCGCGATCATCTGACCGCATTGCAAGGTGTGGAAGAGAAAAAGATGTTCGGCGGCATCTGTTTCATGTTCAATGGTAATATGCTGTGCGGTGTGCACAAGGGTGGTGGCATGTTTCGCGTGGGCAAGGATAATCACGCAGAGGCATTGAAAATCGAAGGGGTCAGCCCGATGGCATTCACAGGCCGGCCAATGGGTGGCATGGTGGATGTAGCCCCCCATTTAATGGCAGATGATGAACGGCGCGGACAAGTGATGCGGCTAGCCCTTGATTTCGTGGGGAACCTGCCCGCCAAATAACATTCGGTATACATTCGCATACACGCTTTCATTACGTGGCGTTATACGATAAACAACGCGCAATTCCGATTCCAAAAACAGAGGTTACTATGACCAAGATCAAAGTAGAAAATCCAGTCGTCGAACTTGACGGCGACGAGATGACACGCATCATCTGGCAATTTATCAAAGACAAACTAATCCTGCCATACGTGGATCTGGATCTGAAATATTACGATCTTGGCATCGAAGCACGCGACGACACAAATGACCAAATCACCGTGGACGCGGCAGAAGCGATCAAAAAATACGGCGTAGGCGTAAAATGTGCGACCATCACACCAGATGAAGCACGCGTCGAAGAATTTGGCCTCAAGCGCATGTACCGTTCACCAAACGGCACCATTCGTAACATTCTTGGTGGTGTTATTTTCCGCCAGCCAATCATTTGTAAAAACGTACCGCGTTTGGTCCCAGGTTGGACAAAACCAATCGTTGTGGGCCGTCACGCATATGGCGACCAATACAAAGCAACCGACTTCTTGTTCCCAGGGGCGGGTAAACTGACCCTGAAATTTGAGGGCAACGATGGCACAATCATTGAACGCGAAATGTTCGACGCGCCCTCTTCTGGTATCACGATGGGCATGTATAACCTTGATGCGTCGATCTATGATTTCGCACGTGCATCATTAAACTATGGCTTGAACCTTGGTTGGCCTGTTTACCTGTCCACTAAAAACACAATTTTGAAAGCGTATGACGGTCGTTTCAAAGACATCTTCCAAGAAGTTTACGAAAACGAATTCGAGGCCGAGTTCAAGAAAAAGGGCATCCATTACGAACACCGCCTGATCGACGATATGGTTGCGGCCGCGTTGAAATGGTCTGGTGGATATGTTTGGGCTTGTAAAAACTATGACGGCGATGTGCAGTCCGACACAGTGGCCCAAGGATACGGTTCACTTGGCCTGATGACGTCACAGTTGATGACACCCGATGGGAAAATCGTAGAAGCAGAAGCCGCGCACGGCACTGTGACACGTCACTATCGCCAGCACCAAAAAGGCGAAGCAACGTCAACCAACTCTATCGCGTCAATCTACGCATGGACTGGTGGTCTGAAGCACCGCGCGAAATTGGACAACAACACACAGCTGACCGATTTTGCCAACACGCTTGAAAAAGTGATCGTTGATACGGTTGAAAGCGGCCACATGACCAAAGATTTGGCATTGCTTGTTGGCCCGGATCAAGGTTGGCTGACAACCGAAGGTTTCTTGGAAAAAATCGACGAGAACCTGAACAAAGCGATGTAAACCATTGCTTTGATGAAATACACGAAGGGTCGCTGATTTCGGCGACCCTTTCTTTTTGGATGAATACAATGCCCCTGAACGAACCCCATAAACAAACCGATCATAGCCTGCATGAAGATGTCCAGGCCTTTGTTTTAGCTACATTACTCATGTCGATTGCGATGCAATTTATAACGCACCTTGGCCTAATCACGGGGCAAACTGCGGGACTTGCGGTTTTGCTCAGCTATATCAGCGATTATTCATTTGGGTTGATTTTCTTTGTGATCAACCTGCCGTTTTACATCTTTGGTTACCTGCGGCTTGGCGCGCGGTTCACAATCAAAACATTCATCGCGGTATTAATGGTATCCTTTGGCGCGGATCAGATGGGAAATCTGGTTTCATTTGATGCGCTCAACCCGATTTTGGGCGCGGTACTGGGCGGGTGTTGCGCGGGGCTTGGGCTGGTTGTATTTTTTCGCCACGGTGCGTCCCTTGGTGGTGTTGGTGTTGTCGGGCTTTGGGCGCAGGATCGATATGGCATACAGGCGGGCTGGATCCAGATGGGCTTTGACCTTATCCTGTTTATCCTCGCGATTTTCATATTGGCAGATGCGAATTTGGTCGCCCTCTCCGTTTTGGGTGCGTTGATCCCCAACTTGATAATCGGTGTGAACCATCGCAAGGATCGATACATCGGGCGCTAAACTGATCGCGCTTGACCCATCGCTTAATTTGCTTCAACTCTGGCGCATCACCTCAAAGGATTGTGCCATGCCGATACATTATGTCTATCTTATCGTTGCAGTTGTTTTTGAAACCTGCGGCACGGCCAGCTTGAAGGCCAGCGAAGGATTTACCAAGCTTTACCCCAGCATCGGGGTTGTGATCGGCTTTGCCGGTGCGTTTTATTTCCTTTCGCTCACGCTCAATTACATGCCCATCGGGATCGTTTATGCGATCTGGTCGGGGCTTGGCATTGTGTTAATCACATTGATCGGTTTGGTGTTTTTCAAACAACATCTTGATGCACCTGCCTATGTCGGGCTTGCGCTGATCATGGCTGGGGTTTTGGTGATCAACGTGTTTTCACGCACAAATTTGCATTAATCACGCACCCCGATTATGTGTTTTCGCGTATAGCGTCGCCACGGTTTTGCTTGCTGTTTTTTCACAGGCCACAGGCACGAATGCATGGATCAACGCCGCAAACGCCGCACCGAACAGTTTCATTGAAAAACCCAATGCAAACATGAAATGCTCAAGGTAACTTTCGTCAACGGATTGCGGGTGGTCTAGGAAAATTTTTCGTATCATTTGGATGCTCCTGTAGAATTTCCTACAGAATACTCAGCCTTGCGCAAAACATATCCCAAAGTTTACGAAAAATATTCACTTGATGGGATTTTATCCCATGATATAATCAATGTTATGGAAATAGATACACTAGATCGTAAAATACTGGCGCAATTGCAACGTGATGCGGGGCAATCGCTGGATGATTTGGGTGCGACAGTTGGATTATCGCGCAATGCCTGTTGGCGGCGGATCAAAACGCTGGAAACTGCGGGGGTGATTAAACAACGCGTGGCGATATTGGATGCGGCATCGGTTGATCTGGGGTTATCCGTGTTTATATCCGTGCGCACCAATCGCCATGAACCAGACTGGCTCGCTGAATTTGCCCGTGCAACACGCGAAATGCCCGAAATTTTGGGCGCTTATCGCATGTC
The DNA here is from genome assembly GCF_014652655.1 of Paramylibacter ulvae. GTDB lineage: Bacteria > Pseudomonadota > Alphaproteobacteria > Rhodobacterales > Rhodobacteraceae > Amylibacter > Amylibacter ulvae. The sequence goes on along the minus strand of NZ_BMZF01000001.1, from coordinate 126,215 downwards.
TGGCGATTTGGATTATTTAATCCGTGCGCAAGTGCGCGATATGGCCGGGTATGATCGGTTTTACCAACGCCTGATCAAGCGCGTAAATCTGGCGGATGTCTCCGCCAGTTTTGTGATGGAACAGTTGAAAGAAACAACTGCGCTGCCTGTTTGATGTGTTATACACCCTCAACAATCGTATAGTTGCGCGTTGAAACACCATCGGCCAGTGCAAAATCCAACGCCTCTTTGTATTCAGGGCTTTCGTAAAATTCCACAGCCGTGTCGTAATCTGGGAATTTTACAATCACATTGCGCAATTGTTCTGGCCCCTCTTTGGTCAAACAACGTCCACCGCGTGCCAAAAATTCGCCGCCAAATTTTGCCACCGCTGGCCCAGCCAATTCGGCGTATTTTGCGTATTCTTCGGCGTTGTGCACATTGATTTGCACCATACAATAAGCTGCTGGCATTTTAATTCTCCAATAATTTTTCAACGGCCTCTACCGCTTGGTCTGCATTTGCGGCACTTGCACCACCGGCCTGTGCCATATCGGGGCGGCCACCGCCACCTTTGCCGCCTAATTCACCCGCTGCGGCCTTGACCATATCAACGGCGGAAATTTTGGCGGTTAAGTCATCGGTCACACCTGCGGCCACCGCCGCCTTGCCACCTGCATCTGAAATCAACAAAATTGCAGCGGAACCTAGACGGTTTTTATGTTCGTCAATCAACCCGCGCAAATCTTTACCCGGGACATCGTTTAGAACCTGAGCAAAGAACGGCACACCATTGATATCCTTGGCGTTTTGCGCATCACCTGATCCACCCATTGCCACCGCTTTGCGCAGCTCTGCAATTTCGTTTTGCATCACTTTACGCTCGTCCAACAATGCCGCCACACGCGGAGCAATATCGTTTGGCTGTGCTTTCAAGGTTGTCGCGATTTGGCTCAATGACTGTGACTGACCACGCACATAATCCAATGCGGCCTGGCCTGTTAACCCCTCAATCCGACGCACACCAGATGCCGATGCCGCCTCTGCAGTCAGAACAAACAGGCCGATTTGCCCCGTGCGCGCCACATGCGTACCTCCACATAGTTCAAGGCTATAGGTGTTTTTGTCCATGCCTTTGCCCGAACCATCCTGTGTGCCCATCGACACCACGCGCACTTCGTCGCCGTATTTTTCGCCAAACAATGCCTGCGCACCCAATTCACGTGCATCATCGGGTGTCATAATCCGAGTTTCCACGGGCGTATTTTGACGGATATAGGTGTTTACCTCGTCCTCGACCTGCGTCAATTGATCGGCGGTCATGGCCTTGGTGTGGGAAAAATCAAAACGCATCCGATCGGAGGCGTTCAACGAACCACGTTGTGCCACGTGATCACCCAACGCTTCGCGCAAGGCTTCGTGCAACAGATGTGTCACCGAATGGTTGGCCCGGATGGCGCTACGACGAACGTGATCTACGATCAATTCCGCCGCATCGCCTGTTTTCACGTTACCCTCTGTCACCTGCCCCACATGCACAAATACGCCTGCCTTTTTGCGCGTATCGGTGATTTCAATTGTGCCACTGTCTGTTTTCAAGATACCCTGATCGCCAACTTGACCACCAGATTCCGCATAAAACGGGGTTTGGTTTAACACGATTTCAACTGCGTCGCCCGATTTGGCCGTGGCAACCACCGCACCGGCATTCACAATCGCAACAATCTCACCCTCTGCGATTTCGGTGTCATAGCCCAGAAATTCGGTTGTGCCTTTGTCCTGCGCGATATCAAACCACACGGTTTCATCGGCTGCATCACCCGACCCTACCCATGCTGCGCGTGCTTTGGCCTTTTGTTCATCCATCGCGGCGTCAAAACCAGCGGTATCAACCTCAATCCCCTTTTCGCGCAATGCGTCTTGGGTTAAATCGAGCGGGAAACCATATGTGTCATACAATTTGAACGCCGTTTCACCCGCCAATGACGCGCCCTTGTCCATGCCAGCCGTTTCATCATCCAGCAATTTCAAACCACGATCCAAAGTGGTTTTAAAACGGGTTTCTTCAAGCAATAAAGTTTCTTCGATCAATGATTGGCCCTGGGACAATTCAGGATACGCCTGTCCCATTTGTTTCACCAATGCGGGCACCAATTGATGCATAACGGGGTCTTTTGCGCCCAACAGATGTGCATGGCGCATGGCGCGGCGCATAATGCGGCGCAAAACATATCCGCGCCCCTCGTTTGATGGCAAAACACCGTCCGCGATTAAAAATGATGTGGAACGCAAATGATCGGCAATCACGCGGTGATGCACATTTTGATCACCATAAGGATCAACATGCGTTGCATGCGCCGATGCTTCGATCAAATCGCGCATCAAATCGGTATCGTAATTGTCATGGCTGCCTTGCAACAGGGCCGCCATACGTTCCAATCCCATGCCGGTATCAATTGATTGCATGTCCAGCGGTTTCAGCGATCCATCTGCAAACTGTTCATTTTGCATGAAAACGACGTTCCAAATTTCGATGAAACGATCGCCGTCTTCCTCTGGTGATCCGGGTGGTCCACCCCAGATATGATCGCCGTGATCATAGAAAATTTCGGTACACGGCCCACACGGACCAGTTGGCCCCATGCGCCAAAAATTATCGTCCGTTGCAATACGAATGATGCGATCATCGGGCAAGCCTGCGTATTTTTTCCAAATATTCGCGGCCTCATCATCCGTGTGATATACGGTAACGTAAAGCTTGTCTTTTGGAATACCAAATTCTTTGGTGATCAAATCCCAAGCCATGGGAATGGCCTGTTCCTTGAAATAGTCACCAAACGAAAAATTTCCCATCATTTCGAAAAATGTGTGATGGCGCGCGGTGTATCCGACGTTATCCAAATCGTTATGCTTACCCCCCGCACGCACACATTTTTGCGCGGTGGTTGCACGTTGGTAATCACGCGTTTCTTGGCCCGTGAACAGATTTTTAAACTGTACCATGCCTGAATTGACGAACATCAATGTAGGATCATTTCGCGGGATCAATGGCGAGCTTGGCACGATGCGGTGATCGTTAGATTGGAAAAAGTCCAGAAATGTGCTTCGAATGTCGTTCAGGCTGGCCATAATTTACCCATGTAGATGTTGTTTCATGCGGTTTAGCGCAGGCATTGCGGGCTGTCCACAGGACATGCGTTTGGATGGCATTAAACCTTGATGATTGTATCTGTTTTGCGGATCACACCGTTTTGCACCACGCGGCATAAAACGCCGCGTAAACGATAGGGTACATGTTCGGGAATGGTGATGAAATTTTTTGCGTCTTTCCCATATCGCACCTTCCATTTGACACAAGCATCGTTGAACACATCGCTGACTTCCACAATGGCCCCGCCAATTTTCAAACGCTGCCCCACGGGCAGGTTTTCATGGGAACAATCCAAATCCGCAATGATTGTATCCCCTGGATGTGGGGTGTTTTCACGATCACGCCACACGGCATCCATCACGCGTTTGCCAAGGATTGAAACCTGAATACGAGGATCGGGTGAACCATCATCCAATTTCATCCACGGCGCGTTTTCCCAACGTTCACCAGGGATTCCGCGATCAACAGTGAGCGTAATTTCGTCAACAAAATCACGCGCACCATAATCTGGGCGCAGACACAGCGTGTCGATTTTTACATTATCCTTTGGGGCATCCAGCATATCGGGCAGATGCGCCATCAATTCATCATGTGTAATATGTTCCATAAACGCAATTAGACATGAAAAAGGGCCGTGCGCAACACAGCCCTTTCGTTCGATTTAAAAAGATTGAATTAACCTTCTAACACTTCGTCGGCATCGGCTTTTTTCACCGCTTCGATTTCGGGTTTGGGCATGTCAAAATCCAAACCGTTGGCCGCACGGATTTTATCTTCGATTTCCCATGCCACTTGTGGGTTGTCTTTCATGAATGTCTTCGCGTTTTCGCGCCCCTGCCCGATGCGTTGATCACCGTATGAAAACCAGCTTCCTGATTTTTCGATAAAGCCAAGCTTAACGCCTAAATCAATCAATTCGCCGCGTTTAGAAATGCCTTCGCCATACATGATGTCAAATTCAACCTGTTTGAACGGTGGCGCGGTTTTGTTTTTCACAACTTTCACACGGGTCTGGTTACCCACGATTTCGTCACGATCCTTGATCGCGCCAATGCGGCGGATATCAAGACGCACTGATGAATAAAATTTCAGCGCATTACCGCCAGATGTTGTTTCTGGTGAACCAAACATCACGCCGATTTTCATCCTAATTTGATTAATAAAGATCACCATACAGCCAGATTTGGAAATCGAACCGGTTAGTTTGCGCATGGCTTGTGACATCAAACGCGCTTGTGCGCCGACCTGATGATCACCCATGTCACCTTCTAGCTCTGCTTTTGGTGTCAATGCAGCGACCGAATCCACAACAACCATCGAAACCGCACCAGAACGCACCAGCGTATCGGCAATTTCCAAGGCCTGTTCACCCGCGTCGGGCTGTGAAATCAATAACTCGTCAATATCCACGCCCAGCTTTTTAGCATAGGATGGATCAAGCGCGTGTTCCGCATCGACAAATGCGCAAATCCCACCTTTTTTCTGTTCCTCAGCAATGGCGTGCAAAGTCAGCGTGGTTTTACCAGAGCTTTCTGGGCCATAAATTTCGACAATCCGCCCTTTGGGCAAACCTCCGATGCCAAGCGCGATATCCAGACCAATTGAACCGGTTGATGTCGCCTCGATATCCATACGCGCGTCGTCATCGCCCAATTTCATAATTGAACCTTTGCCGAACTGTCGTTCGATTTGGCCCAGTGCAGATTCTAACGCTTTTTGTTTATCCATTGCTCGTCTTTCGCCCAGATCTAAAAGTGGTGTTCCCATAACTATTCCCTTTTTTACGAGCAAATTGCAATGCGCAATCTGCACCTGTGTTCGCTTCTTGTTCTTTTGTCTATCTATGAGACCAAAAAGTGAACATTTCAAGTAAAACTTTATCTATCGACTGTGCGCAATGAATGTTTATAAATGGTAAAGAGGTTCAAATTTACGGGTAAGGCATTCAAAATGCAGATTTTTATAAACAAATCACTGGTATTTTTTGCCGTGCCAAAAACGGGCACCACCGCGATTGAACGCCAAATCGAACCCCGCGCCGATATATCATTGCGACACAATCCCGCGATTAAACATATTCGCCCACAACGGTTTAACCGATTTCTGGAGCCATATGTTTTAAAACACGCATCAAAACCATTAATAAAAATGGCACTGATGCGCGAACCGCTTGATTGGTTGAAAAGCTGGTATCGATATCGTCAGCGCCCCGAAAATTTGGGACGCTCCACCAGCACAGCATTGATTGATTTCAATCAGTTCGTCCAAGAATACCTTGGCGATGATCGCCCCGATTATGCCAATCTGGGATCGCAGCATCGGTTTTTAACCCTACAAAACGGTAATTTGGGTGTGACCGATTTATTCCGATACGAGGATATGCCACGCGCGGTTTCATTTTTGGAAACTGTATTGGACCAAGAAATCATTCTTGAACAAAACAACGTTTCCCCAAAAATGGATATCAAGGTTAGTCCAACCCTGTTGAAAGAATTACAAGTAAAGCGCAAAGCAGATTTTGATTTGTACGAAACGATCTCGCGCTAACTTAGGCGACGGTTTTCGATACCATTTCCACCAAAGCTTGAAGCGAAAACGGTTTGGCCAGAAATTCGTAATCTTCAATGGTATTATTTTTGTCTTCGAACACTTCTTCTGCGTAACCTGACATGAATATCACTTTGGCATTTGGGCAATCTTTGCGCGCCTTTCGCACCCATTCAGGGCCGTTCATACCAGGCATAATGACATCGGACACAATCACATCGATCCGATCACAATGTTTTTTGACCAAATCCACCGCTTCTTCGCCAGACCGTGCGGCAACAACGTTTACACCCTGTAATTCCAACGCACGGGTAGCAAAGGCACGCACGGGATCTTCATCCTCGACCAACAGAGCCAGCGCACCTGACAAACCATTGGCTCGGACAACGTTTTTTTCTTCTGAAGTTTCATCAACAACGGCCGTGGATTGTGCGACTGGCAACAATACGGTGAATTTCGCGCCCTCATGTTCGCCATTTTCGACGAAGATGTACCCACCCGTTTGTTTCACAATTCCATACGCTGTGGACAGTCCAAGCCCCGTCCCCTCGCCCACATTTTTGGTGCTAAAGAAAGGTTCGAAAATTTTGGATTGGTTTTCTTTGGAAATACCAACACCTTCGTCTTCCACCTCGATACAAACATATTCACCTTGTACGATATCAACTTTGTCGCGTTTTTGGTTTTGTGAGTATTTTATGGATTTGCTACGCACCCAGACATTACCACCATCGGGCATGGCATCACGCGCATTCACCACCAAATTCAAAATCACCTGTTCCATTTGTCGCCCGTCAACAAACGCCAGCGGCAAGAATTTATCCTGTTCCAGATGAAGCTTAATCGTTGCCCCGACGAGACGATTCAACAGATGGGTCAAATCAGAAAGGATATCATTCACCTGAACCCTTTTGGGTTGCAATGTCTGTTTGCGTGAAAACGCGAGCAATTGACCAACCAGCGCCGCCGCACGGTTGGCGTTATGCCCAATTTGTTCCAGATCGCTGTAGCTCGCGTCACCTTTGTCATGGCGTAACTTCAACAAATCGCAATATCCCGATATTGCAGTCAGCAGGTTGTTAAAGTCATGTGCAACGCCACCTGCCAGCTGTCCGATGGCTTGCATTTTCTGACTTTGAACAAATTGTGCTTCGAGCGTTTTTAACTCTGTTGCATCGCTCAGCACGGCGAGCAGCCCATTACCACGGGTTTTGGACAATGAAACCTGAACGAACACATCTTTGTTTGCGCGTTTAACTTTCAAAATCTGAGGTTTACTGACGCTTTGATTTCGCTGTTCTGATGTTATCCATTGTGACACTGATCGCCCCAAACCTTGGGTTAATTCGGAAAACAATGGTGATTCATTACCTGAACACCCCAGCAGCTCTCTTGCCGCCGTATTACAACGTGTCGTTTGTCCGTGAATATCAATGGTGACAAGCGCAATCGGCAAATCATCCAAAAGGTTGAAATTGTGAATTTGTTTGGGAATTAAATGCGAAGGCACCGCTTCGCGTTTTCGTTGAAACAATGCTGATATCACATTGCGCGATCGCGCCCGTTTTTTTTTGAGCACATCAATCGCATCGGATCCCTTTTGCCCAGTGAGGAAAAACACCAATCCAAATGTGGTGACACTTGCCATTGCGATCAAAAACGATAGCGAGCTTGGCAACATCAATTGTAGCCCGACCGAGCACAAACACAGAATGAGAATAATTGATGTATTGAAGATAAACCAACTGTTTATACTGTTGCGACGGTTCAGGTTATCGGAAAGCAGGTTTGATTTCATCAAGAGACCAGACATCCAAAAGGTAAACCAAAGGTTAACAACCCCTAAATTTCGTCTAAAATTGACTCGTTTTTGAGGATTGCCAGATAAAATCCATCGCCAGCGCCTGTCAGGTGATATTTTCGTTCAAATTCCAATGCAAAACGCGTGTTTTTCGCCAGAAACGCAGATACCTGTGCGGTGTTTTCAACATTTAACAACGAACAGGTGATATATGCGATGCGACCACCGTTGGTGACAAGGCTTGGCGCATTTTGCAAAATTTCAGATTGTGTTTGGGTGACTGCATCCAAGTCGTCGAGGGTTAGCTTCCATTTCCCATCCGGATTACGCCGCCATGCCCCCGTGCCCGAACACGGTACATCCAGCACGACAATATCGTATTTTTTATATTCTAAAACAGGGTCTTGCGACAAGATATTCACGTCAACGCCCGCACGCATTGCGCGCGTGGACAAATCCCCCAAACGATCGTTATGTTTGTCATAGGCATCTATGCTCGCGTCAGGTGCCAGCGCCGCCATGGCCAGCGATTTACCACCGCCACCCGCGCAATAATCCAACACAGTTTTCGCATCTTGCAATGGCAAATCCAAAACCACCTGTTGTGATCCCGCATCCTGCAATTCGATCTGACCGTCTTTATATGCATCCGTTTGCGGAATTTTGCGCGTCTGTTTGGACAAGCGCAGCGCGGTTTTGACACCATCAACCAGTTCCGTTGACAGATCATCTCGTGCAAGCATGGCTTGCGCCTGTTTAATATTAGTCTTTGCCATGTTCACGCGCAAATCTATTGGCGCGCGCGATTGAATCGCTTTCAGGTTATCAATCAACCCATTTCCAAGGCTTTCTTGCAACATGGGCAACACCCAATCGGGCACGTCATAGATTGTGGCGATATCATCGCTGTCGTTGGTTTGAATTGCGCGCGTTTCCGCATCAGATAACGTGGTGGGAGCGTAGCCCTCACCACTAAAAATATCATTTGGTTTCAAACCATTGCCCAACACATGGCCCAGCACCGCACCGCGCCCGCCCGATTGCCCCGCGTGGTATTGATATGATCGTTTGCAGCGCAAACAATCAAACACGATGTCGCGTAATGCAGCGCGATCTTTGGATCCCGCAAATCGATTTTTGCGCGCCCAATTGGTCAGCGTTTTTTCCGCGCTCGCGCCATCAAAAATCTGATCCAGAATATCAATCGCGGATGCGTATCGCGCAGCAGGTGTCACTAGCCAATCCGATAGTTCGGGGATTCACGTGTGATTTGCACATCATGGACATGGCTTTCCTTAAGCCCTGCACCACTGATTTTCACGAACTTACAATCCTTGCGCATATCATCCACGGTTTTACAGCCAGTGTAACCCATCGCCGCACGCAAACCGCCAACCATTTGGTGTAAAACAGCGCCCGCTTGGCCTTTGTATGGCACTTGGCCTTCGATGCCTTCGGGTACCAATTTGTCGCTGCTGGCTTCTTTTTGGAAATACCGATCGGCAGAGCCGCGCGCCATTGCACCAACAGACCCCATGCCGCGGTACGATTTGAATGATCGCCCTTGGTACAAGATCACTTCGCCAGGTGCCTCGTCCGTGCCAGCAAGCATGGAACCAACCATGGCACAACTTGCGCCCGCCGCAATCGCCTTGGCAAAATCGCCCGAAAATTTGATGCCGCCATCGGCGATGACGGGGGTGTTTGTGGATGCCGCTGCCTTTGCGCTATCGCTAATTGCGGTTAACTGTGGCACACCAACACCCGCCACAATACGCGTGGTACAGATTGAACCCGGGCCAATGCCAACCTTAACTGCATCCGCACCCGCATCAATCAATGCCTTGGTCGCATCGCCAGTCGCAACATTACCTGCAACGATTTGTATATTTGGATATTGTTTTTTAATCTTTTCAACGGTTTGCGCTACGGAAATAGAATGCCCATGCGCAGTATCAATCACCAACAGATCAAGTCCCGCATCGATCAGCTTTTCTGAACGCGTAAAGCCTGCATCACCCACAGTGGACGCCGCAGCGACACGCAATCGGCCCAGATCATCCTTACATGCTTGTGGGTTCAAAACAGCCTGTTCCAAATCCTTGATGGTCAACAATCCGGTTAACTCATTCCCCTTATTCACCACCAGCAATTTTTCAATACGGCGTGAATGCATCAAGCTACGCGCATCATCCAGATTTGTCGGTTCTTGCACAATCGCCAAATTATCCGTGGTCATCATCACTGAAACAGGTGTTTTATCGTCCGACACAAATCGCATATCGCGGTTTGTCAAAATGCCCTGCACGCGGCCATCTGCATCAACCACAGGAAACCCTGTGATGCGATATTTTTCCGCCAGCTTTTTGGCATCGGCCAAGGTTTGATCAGGTGTTAACGTGATTGGGTTGTAAACCGTGCCCGACACAAACCGTTTTACACGGCGCACAGCATCGGATTGTTGTTTTTCGCTTAAGTTACGGTGGATCACGCCAATCCCGCCCGCTTGTGCCATGGCGATGGCCATTTTGGCCTCTGTCACGGTGTCCATCGCCGATGATAGGATCGGGATGTTCATGTTGATGGTTTTGGTTACTTGTGTGCGGACATCCGCATCACTTGGCAGCACAGTAGATGCGCCAGGAACCAGCAAAACGTCGTCAAAGGTGAGTGCCTCACGAATCTCCATTGGGTATCTCCAAGAGTTATCGGTATTGCCGCCGCTCTATCTCACGACATGGTGCAAAAGGAAAGGGTAAATTCCACGCCTTGTCCCAATTTTACCATTTGCTGGACAGGTAATCTTGTTTTTGCGCCGCGAAAGACATTGTTAATAACCACACGATAGTAGTTGGCACAGGAGTGTCAGTCGTGAAAATATTATTGCTTATCTTGGGTTTGGTCACATTTGGACTGGTTTTGTTTGCGGATACCTCAGACCAATTGGTGCAACTTAAGAAACAGTATCACCGTCCGTTTTACATTCCATTTCCACGCGACAAACAGTTCAGCCCACAAATCGCGACACTGGGCAAAATGTTGTTTTTCGATCCGCGTTTGTCTGGCGGCCAAAATATCAGCTGTGTGTCATGTCACAATCCATCATTTGGTTGGGAAACGCCCGTCAAAACCGCAATTGGTGGCGCCAATGTGCCACTTGATCGCCATGCGCCAACATTGCTGAATATGGCATGGGTTACCCCGCTTTTCTGGGACGGGCGCGCCGCAACACTCGAAGATCAGGTAATCGGTCCGATCACCTCACCCATGGAAATGAATGCAAAATTTGATCAGGTCGTCGCGCGGCTTGAAAAGGTGAGCGAATATCGAAAATGGTTCAATACGCTCTATCCTGACCAAGGTATCACCGCACAGTCCATCCAAGATGCTCTTGGCGTATATGAACGAACCATTGTCGCTGGATGGTCAGATTTTGATCGTTGGATTGACGGCGATGATGATGCGATCTCTGATGACGCAATCGCTGGTTTTGTGTTGTTCAACGGTAAGGCTGGATGTGCCACATGCCACACGGGGTGGAATTTTACCGATAACCAGTTCCACAATATCGGTCTGCCAGATGATGATATCGGTCGCGCGGCAATCACTCAAAATTTCGCTGATGATAATCACGCTTTCAAAACACCTGGCTTGCGCAACATCATGCTGCGCGCGCCATATATGCACAGTGGCGAAATGATGGATTTGAATGCAGTGATCACACATTATGCACAGGGTGGATTTTCCGACAGGTTTCTAGGTTCCGCAATATCACCCTTTGAAATTAATGAACATGAAATCAATCAGTTGATTGCATTTATGAAAACTTTATCGGAGACTAAAATCGATGTTCCAACCCCCGTCCTACCAGCGAATTAGGGGACGGTATGAAGCTAAAACAACGCATCATCCTCCCGCTCATCTGTGTGTTTCTTGTTGGAATCGTTGCAATCGGGGTTAACACCACTTTATCATTGCGCGTCAGCTATAAAAACGAAATGGTGCTTCGCCAATCTTTGGATGTGGTGAACCAAACGCGATTAATGCGCACCCAAATCAACCGCATTGTAACTCTTGTTCAAGATGTCAGTGCGATGACACATCTGATCGAGAAACAAACGATCGAGAACAGTTACAACACCGCGTCCAATATATTATCACAGACAATTTTAATGATGCGTCAAAATATGTTGAGCGGGGAAAACCAAAAATTATTAACACAGTTGCAAAACGCGATTAACGAAACCGACGCGGATGCACGGGTTTTGCTCGGGTTAAGAACCACCGAGTATATCCCCACATTGGAATTGATGGATCGGCGTGCAACGCATTTGATCCAACTGTCAAAACAAATTGAATACACGACATTAAAATCAACCGTTGGTATTAGCGAAGGCATCACCAAAAGCCAGCTAAACGCAACAGGATTGGTTGCAATTTCGATGATCGTGTTAATGTTTACGGCTGCATTGTTTTCCGCACGATTTGCAAACAAATTATCGCAAACCATATTGGATTTCGCAAACGAGCTGTTCGTAATGTCAGGCAGCGATAAACACAAAAACTTTGACAAACTGGACGAGGTCGAAAGCACAACAATGGCATTGTCAGATTTGCGAAAATCACTGATTGAAAAGGAAAAAATTTCGCAAAAATTGAACGACGCGGTCATCGCCGCCACAGAATCCACCCGCGCCAAATCGGCATTTTTGGCGAATATGAGCCATGAAATCCGCACTCCGATGAATGGGATTATTGGCATGAGTGATTTGTTAAACGAAACAACGCTGACGCCAGAGCAACGCGAATTTTGTACAACAATCACAAATTCTAGTCAGGCGCTGTTGACGATCATCAATGACATTCTTGATTTTTCGAAAATCGAGGCGGGCAAAATGTTACTGATCCATGAACCATTTGACGTCGCACGCACTTTGCAAGAGGTTAACAATCTGCTCGCGCCAAAGGCGCGCGAAAAACAGATCGCGATGATTGATCAAACGGATACTCACATACCGTTGATCATGGGTGATGCGGGGCGATTGCGCCAAGTGTTTTTAAACCTTATTGGCAATGCAGTGAAATTCACCAATACGGGTCAGGTGACCACAAAATTACAGATCGATAACGATGAAGAACAACAGGTGTTGAATTTGCGGGTCACCGACACGGGCGTTGGCATTCCCCAGAAAAACATTAACAAGATTTTTGCTGCCTTTGAACAAGTTGACAACGAAGCAACGCGCGAATTTGATGGAACGGGTCTGGGCTTGGCCATTTCGGCGAGAATGATTGAATTGATGGGGGGAACAATAAACGTTACGTCCCAAGAAGGCATGGGTTCGACGTTCACGATTTCGATGCCAGTTACGACCGTGACCGACAAGATAACCACCGCGAAACATCTTGTATTGCGTGACTACGATAATCCGACGCGATTTGACATTGATGGTTATATCTTGATCGCCGAAGACAATAAAACCAACCAGCTTGTGATCCGCAAAATGTTGCAAAAATTGGGGCTTGAAATCAAAATCTGCCAAAACGGACAATGCGCAGTGGATACATTTAAACAACGCCGGCCAGAATTGATATTGATGGATTTATCAATGCCCGTAATGGGTGGGCTGTCTGCTGCGCGTGAAATTCGTGCATATGAGACAAAAAACGCGCTATCTGCCTGTCCGATCATTGCGTTGACTGCAAATGCTATGCAATCTGATCGCGAAAATTGTTTGGCGGCGGGTATGGACGGATTTTTATCTAAACCCATTAACAAGGGTGTTTTGATCAAAAAATTGCAATCGCATCTTGTAAATCCGCCCCAGTAACACATTCGCTTTTTTTGCCGTTAGCACTCTGAAATGACGCTGGAAATACCTGCGCCATTCGGCTAGCGTGTGCACAATGAAATGGTGTGTAAATGGCTGATATTATTCTTGTAATTCTGGCGGGATTTGGCGCTGGCGTTTTAAATGCAATTGCGGGGGGGGGTACGTTTTTAACCTTTCCTGCACTTGTAATGATCGGCATTCCACCCGTGATGGCAAATGCGACAAGTGCGGTTGCGGTTTTCCCTGGATACCTAAGCAGCGCCTTTGGATTTCGCACAGAGCTGCGCAGCTTTGATCGCGCGCAATTAATTCGCCTAACCCTGATTACCCTTGCGGGGGGCGTGGTTGGCGCGTTGTTATTGTTGGTGTCATCCAACCGCGCGTTTAGCGTGATCGTGCCCTTTTTGTTATTGGCCGCGACATTAGTATTTTTGTTTGGTGAACGTATTCGCGCCGCCCTTGCCAAACGATCAAAATCCGTCACCCCACAAGGGGCGGTTGGCCTGTTTTTGGTCAGCGTTTACGGCGGTTATTTCAACGGCGGATTGGGTATTGTGCTATTGGCGCTGTTCGCCATGTGGGGGATGCAGAATATTCACCAAATGAACGGGTTGAAAAACGGGCTTTCATTTGCGCTATCGGCAATATCCGTGGGGGTATTTGCGCTGTCTGGTTTGATCGCATGGCAATCAGCAATTGTGATGATGATTGCATCCACAATTGGTGGTTATTTGGGCGCACCGCTGGCGCGGTTGTTAACAAAATCGGCCATCCGCGCGATTATCGCTATCATTGGGTTTAGCATGAGTGCGGTGTTTTTTGCGCGGCTATTTTAGCCCCGAAACCCCGTTGCCACCACGAATTTTTCGGAACTGTCTGAACGGCTTGCGGGGGGTTTTACATTCGCAACCTTAGTGAATTTTTGTTTGAGCAATTTTTGCAAATCGCCCTCGGCACCGCCCGCCAAAACCTTGGCAACAAATGTGCCGCCCTCTTCCAATACGTCAAATGCAAAATAGGCCGCAGCCTCGCACAAGTGCATAATGCGCAAGTGATCGGTCTGTTTGTGCCCCGAACTTGACGCGGCCATATCAGACATCACAACATCGGCCTTTCCGCCAAGCCACTCTTTTACCTTGTCGTCCGCGCACTCGTCCAGAAAATCAAGAACGTGCAATTCGCAACCGGGAATCGGATCAACCTCTTGTAAATCGACACCCAAAATCGTGCCAATCTTTTTACCTTTTTTATCACCAAGCGCATTCACACGCGGCACGGCAATCTGACACCAACCACCAGGTGCACAGCCCAAATCAACCACGCGCGCGCCAGGCACCAAGAAACGGAATTTTTCGTCCAATTCCAATATCTTATAGGCTGCACGGCCACGATACCCGTCCTTTTGTGAACGTTGCACGTAGGGGTCGTTCAGTTGACGTTCCAGCCAGAGTTTGGACGACAAACGCCGTCCTTTGGCGGTTTTAACGCGCACTCGTAAATCGCGCTGACCGCGCCCAGATGTATTTTTTTCATTCGACATGTTTCACGCTTTACTTCAAATGGCCTGCTTTGACCATCTGTGAATACAATAAACCTTCGCGCAAACCGCGATCGGCGATTGTTAGTGTATCGGTGGACCACACACGCAATATTGCTTGCAGGATGGCAGCACCCGACATGATTAAATCTTTACGGTTACGCCCGATACACGGCTCGCTCTCACGCCCCTTTGGCCCCATATGCAAATATCGATCAACCTCGGCATCGACCTGCATCGCGCTCATCGCTTGGCCGTCGACCAGATCGCGATCATACCGAGGCAATCGCAAATGGGTGGAAGCAATGGTGGTTACCGTGCCCGATGTGCCAATGATTTGAAAATTTTGCAAGAAATCTTGTTCATTGCTTTCCATCACGGGGCCAAATTGGGCGATGTATTCTTCGAAATACCACGACATCATCGCATAACGATCCTTGTCGCCGTCCACATCGGAAAATTGATCACGCAGCGTGGTCACGCCAAAGGGCACCGAAATCCAATCAACAACCTTGACCCCATCAAACGGTGTGCCTGTTCGTGGTTTTTTCAAATTGGTGCGCAACCCCATCATCGCCGCGCGACGCATTTTGGGTTCCACATCGGCCAGATCAAGCCAGACCAATTCGGTCGACCCACCGCCGATATCAATCACCAACACCTGTTCGGTGCTGCGGCGCAAATGCGCAGCACACCCGATTGCGGCAAGGCGGGCTTCTTCTTCGGGTTTGATAATTTCAAGTCGCAGACCCGTTTGGCGAAACACGCGTTTCACGAAATCACGCCCATTGCTGGCCTGACGACACGAAGCGGTCGCAATCAGGCGAGCGTTTTGCACATTATGGTGGCGTAATTTTTTGGCGCAGACATGCAATGCGTCCATCGTGCGGTGGATCGCTTTCGCCGAAAGTTTGCCGGTTTTTTCCAATCCCGCCCCCAAATAGACGGGTTTGGAAAATGCATCGACAACTTCGAAATGTTCACCACGTGGGTGTGCAATTAACATGCGGCAACTGTTTGTACCCAAATCAAGGGCACCAAATAATTCGGTTTCTTGCGCCACCCCCGCGGTCTGATTCCCGACATTTGGGAACGCGATGACCTTATCAGAGGCATTTTGTGACATTTTATATTCCTAGGTTACGTAAATGTTACGCCCCAATCCGCCCCATATCAAGCGATCATGATGAATGAATCAAATATCCTTTATGCAAGATTACCAATTTGGTCGCTTCTTTTGCCAGTGAAGTCGAAAACCGCACCTGTTATGTACGCTGCAAGCGTTACAGAAAATAAAATGTTAATGAGGTGAAACATGCCAGCAGTCACAATCGTATATTGGCGCGATATTCCCGCACAGGTCATTGTTGGCAAAGGCCGACGTGGCGCAAAGGTGCAATTGCCCGAACGCTTTGAACAGGCGATCGATCGTTGCGCGATGAAAATTGGCGCGCAGGATACGGATGCCTATCTTGCCGAATGGCGCAAGGCAGAACCGTTCGACGTCGAAGGCGATCAAGATCAAGTCGCAAAAGACCAAGCTGAACTGCTGGATAAAGAGTTTGATCAGGAAAAATTAAAAACGCTGATTGCCAATGACGGCTGGGCGTAAATCTTTTCTAGCAAGGGTGGGTCAGGCCATGTCATTGTTCAATCTTAAACCAAAAATGGTGACGGATTCAGTCAATCCAAATGTGGAATCATTTCTGCAGGGTTACTCGATCGAGGTGATGCCGCGCACCGCCGCCAAGGTAGAAGATTTTCGCGCCCTGCTCCCATCTGGTACGCGCGTTTACATCGCCCATATTGATGGCACCCCGATTGATGATATGGTGGCAACCGCCAAACGTATCACCGATGAGGGTTACGATGTGATGCCCCATTTTCCTGCGCGTATCATCAAGGATCGCGCAACCTTGGAAACATGGATTTCACGTTATGCCAACGAGGCAGGTGTAAAACAGGCTTTGTTGCTCGCGGGTGGTTTAGATGCACCACAAGGTGATTTTGAAACATCTATGCAGTTGCTGGAAACAGGTTTGTTTGATCGTGCGGGTTTCACCAATTTGCATGTCGCGGGTCACCCAGAGGGAAATCGCGATATTGATCCCGATGGAACGCGCAAAAATGTTGATGCGGCATTGTCTTGGAAACAGGAATTTTCCAAACGCACCGATGCGCACATGGCCATCGCCACACAGTTTTGTTTCGAAAGCGAACCCGTGATTGAATGGGCCAATAACCTTGTGGCCCAAGGCATTGATATTCCGGTTCATATCGGCATCGCGGGTCCTGCAAAATTGCAAACAATGGTGAAATTCGCCATTGCCTGTGGTGTGGGGCCAAGCCTGCGCGTATTGCAACGCCGCGCAAAGGATGTAACAAAATTGATGTTACCGTTTGAACCAAATGACATCATCACAGAATTGGCCGAGCACAAGGCCGCAAACCCAGATTTCAACATTGCACAGGTTCATTTTTTCCCGCTCGGCGGGATCAAAACAAATGCAACTTGGGCAATGACCCACGGCGGCGCATCAGGCGTTCCCGCCGTTCAATCCTAAAGGAATACAAATGACACGCACCATTATCGAGAGCAAAACCAAAACAGCGATCATCGGTTTTGACCAACCCTTTTGCGTGATCGGGGAACGGATCAACCCCACGGGGCGCAAAATTTTGAACGCCGAACTCGAAGCAGGTGATTTTTCATCTGTGGAACGCGATGCGATTGCGCAAACCTTGGCGGGTGCTGGCGTATTGGATATCAACTCAGGCGCTGTTTTCAGCAACAAAATGGCCGAAGACGTACGATATGCCGACAATAACTTTGTCGAGCCACCCTTGATGCGCCAATTGATCGAACTGGTGCAAAACACCGTCGAAACGCCGTTGTGCATCGATAGCTCGGTTCCCGCCGCACTTGAGGCTGGATTACAGGCCTGTAACGGACGCCCCTTGGTCAATTCCGTGACGGGCGAAGTGGAAAACCTGGAAAAGGTTCTGCCACTGGTTAAAAAATACAACGTCCCAGTTGTGGCGATTTCAAATGATGAAACTGGCATTTCAGAGGACCCAGAGGTTCGTTTTGCCGTGGCCAAAAAAATCGTGGCACATGCCGCCGATTATGGCATTCCTGCGCATGACATTGTGGTCGATCCACTGGTGATGCCGATTGGTGCAATGGGTTCTGCGGGCAACCAAGTGTTCGCCTTGGTGCGTAAACTGCGCGAAGAATTGGGCGTGAACACGACCTGTGGTGCATCCAACATTTCATTCGGCCTGCCTAACCGCCACGGTGTGAACAATGCGTTTTTGCCAATGGCGATGACTGCTGGGATGACATCTGCGATTATGAACCCTGTTCAAATCCCTGTTGGCCCGAAAAAAATCCAAGCCAAATTGGACGAACTCGCCGCCGCTGGCATTATCGTACCCGATGATATTGATCCAGAGATGCTCGCGAAACTTACCGGCATGGGTTCCACCAAATACACCCCAGGCAAAGAAATGGAAGCAATCCGCGCCGCCAATTTCCTGATCGACCAAGACGCAAACGGATCGGAATGGATCAAGTTTAACAAGGTCGACGATGGTGGTGTAGAAGCAGGCGCACGCGGCCGTCGCGGTGGCCGCGGCCGTCGTCGCGGTTAACAACGTTTGAAATTATGGCTAGCATTCGGTTTGGATGCTGGCTTAACTAACATGTTAGACCTGATATAGTTTAATTATAGCGTCTTTCAAAGAGTTTAAGTGCCTCAAATATGGATATGCAATCCGTTGGCCAAGGGTATCCAAAATTCGTTTTACAGAACGTATTGCACCCCGTAGTCTATAAAACCAATTTTCAATGCCTTATTCCGCGCCTTCGCAAATAATCGTACAGCTGGAATTAAGTTTTCCACATCGTATTTGCGAAGTCTCAAAACAACCTCAAATCAAACACAAATTTCATACATCGCAGCAACTTCATACGGTTTTACTTTGCTGCGGGCACGCTGTTTGAAATTTTTGCGCAATGCGTCAAGATCGGGAAATACTGACAACAGTTCCGCTCTTTTTTGATGCAAAATATGATCTTTTGCTAAGTCACCCAAAAACAGGCTTTCGACCGTTAGACCCTGCGCCCATATCACGTGGTGCTGATCGAACAGAATGTGACAATATTCAATTTCCGTGCAATCTGGCAAGTTACAAACACTGGTTTCATTCACCAACGACTTTGCACTCGCAAACACTTCGTCTTGGCCTGTGAACACCAGCGGTTCCCATCCATCAAGCATGACGGCGTGTTGTGGCGATAGAATCAATTCTTGAAATGGTCTATTTTCTCCAAACGCGTTTTTTTGAATCAAAATCGGTGTGTGATTTTGCATTTCTGGGTTATTCATAAAATCAACGCATTGCTTGCCCACCCAACGCACTGCTTGATGCCCGTTATCAAGCGTCGCGACCATATCGCCAACACAGATTTCCCCAATCGGTTTCAAACCGCGATCAGTTTTTAATAGCGTTTTTGAACAAAGACACAGCGGAATTTGTCCATCCAGTGGGAATAACAGAGGAAGCGATAGGCCGATCAAAATTTCAGCGCCCTCTGGGAGCCCTGGAAAATACACATAGCTTTTGTCAAAAAAACCGTCTTCGACCGTGATACGTATTGGGGTTAATGACAGTTCAACCTGTAAACCATCAACCATTGCTACAACCAACTGTGGGCCAATCGCCTGTTCGATATCGTTAACGGTAACCGACAACCCATCCAAATAGGCCGCCTGATTATCCCCTGTTTGATCAGGTAGATCGAACATATCATCGTCAGAATCGGTCAACAACATCGTGGCGTCACCACTTCCGCTGACCAATCCAAGAAACGGATCAAAAAGTGTAATCGTACTGTCTGGCATTTCCCCACCCAGTCAATTAAAATAATTTCACTCGTAAAAATTGATTTGATTACTATAGCTCAACTTTAGGTTATTTAACTCTTTCTTAAAGTCAAGCGGTTCCCTTTCGATTGCGCAAAACTAATGCACATACGAAAAAGCCCAGACGAGGTATGTTGGCTCACATTTTTTTGTTTGTTCCGCTATGTCATCTTTTCACGAAACAGGCTCCGACATCTGCTGTAATTTTTAAACTTCTCCTGTTATTTTCACCAAAATTCATGCACAACATGGCATGATGGATCACTTTTCACCGCCCAGAACATTTTACGCGATTTTGCGCACGATTTTTCGTCTGTTAATGTTGGCACTGATCATTGCAGGTATTTTTTGGTTGATGTCATGGTCGATGGAAATGGCCAAACAAACACAGAGTGATCATGTGATGTTCGGGTTGATCGCAGGATTAATTATTGCCTATATCATACTGATTTCAATTCCTTTTGTCCCCGGAATCGAAATTGCGTTGTCTTTGATGTTGTTGCATGGGCCTGAAATTGTGCTGTTGGTTTACGCCGCCACGGTTTTGGGGTTATTGCTGGCATTTCTGCTTGGGCAATTCACGCCCTATCGGTTTTTGCACAAGGTGTTTCGCGATCTGCACATGCGCCGTGCTTGCGATTTATTGCAGCGTATCGCACCCCTGTCCCCGTCAGAACGTGTGGGATTGTTGCGCGACCAGTTGCCAAAACCGATACGCCGTTTTGTGATTGATGGGCGCTATGTTTTGGTAGGTTTGGCACTGTCCATTCCAGGCAATGCGTTATTGGGTGGCGGTGGCGGAATCATGTTGATCGCAGGGCTCAGCCGCTTGTTCACAACGCCATTAATCATGATCATGCTGTTGATTGCTGTTGCCCCAATTCCCGTGGCGATATTGGTGTTTGATATTGACCCAATGGCGTTTTTGCGCGGCTGATTGGAAACAATCTGTTTATCTGCTTTTTGTTGAATGGTGCAATCCTAAGCGTATGTTTCAGGCGAACAAAGGAGTTTTCATCATGACGGAGACATATCAAATACCAGCACAAACCGCGATTGGACATGTGCATTTAAAGGTCGCGAATATCGAACGCGCACTGACATTTTATCGCGATCTGTTGGGGTTCGAGGTTACCGAACAAATGGGTGATGACGCGGTATTTTTATCGGCGGGTGGTTATCACCACCATATCGGGCTGAACACTTGGTATAGCCGCGATATGCCAGCTGCACCTGTGCGTGCGGCTGGGTTATTTCATTTGGCGATCTTGTATCCCACCCGCAAAGATTTGGCACAGATTTTGAAACGACTGCTGGATCATGGGTATAAAATCGACGGTGCATCCGATCACGGGGTTTCACAGGCGTTGTACCTACGCGACCCTGATAAAAACGGCGTAGAATTGTATTGGGATTGCCCACGCAATGAATGGCCGCGCGATGGCAATGGCAAATTGCAAATGACAACAGAACGGCTTGATCTGAATGCGCTTTTGGCATTGGCCTAGGCGAAATCCAACACCATGGCGAATATGAACACCAAAGCGGCGCAAGTGATGCACTGCGCCGTCTTGCCTGTGGTCAAATAGCAGCCTAGAAGGTTTGCAATGAACACAAAGGCAGCCCCATGAGCGAAGACAAAAACCCACTGGTTATTTTCACCCCATCAGGCAAACGCGGCAATTTTCCCGTTGGCACCCCAATCCTGACAGCGGCGCGCCAATTGGGGGTTGATCTGGATTCTGTCTGTGGTGGACGTGGGATTTGTTCCAAATGCCAAATCACACCCTCATACGGTGAATTTTCCAAACATGGGCTTACGGTTGCGCCCGACGCATTGTCACAATGGAACAGTGTCGAGGAGCGATACAAATCCAAACGCGGCATGATTGATGGGCGGCGCTTGGGCTGTCAGGCGACGGTTCAGGGCAATATCGTGGTCGATGTCCCCCCCGAGAGCCAAGTGCACAAACAAGTCGTGCGCAAACGCGCAGAGGCACGCGATATCATCGTCAATCCGTCGACCAAGCTGTTTTATGTCGAGGTTGAACAACCCGACATGCACGAACCATCGGGTGATCTGGAACGTCTGGTCGCGGCATTGCGCAAGGATTGGGATTTACCAGAGCTAGAAGCCGATTTTTCCATTTTCGCCGGCCTACAATCCGCGCTGCGCAAGGGCGACTGGAAGGTCACATGTGCCGTTCATCTGGGCGATGATTACGTCAGCCCGCGCATCGTTCAGGTTTGGTCGGGATATTACGACGGTTCCGTTTATGGCATGGCGGTTGATCTGGGTTCCACCACCATCGCCGCGCATCTGTGTGATTTACAAACGGGCGAAGTGGTTGCCAGCAACGGTATCATGAATCCCCAAATCCGTTTTGGCGAAGATTTGATGAGCCGCGTTTCATATTCCATGATGAACGAAGGCGGCGCGGTTGAAATGACCCGTGCGGTGCGCGAAGGCATGAATGCCCTTTTCACCCAAATCGCGGCAGAGGCCGAAATTGACCCTGCCCTGATTTTGGATGCGGTATTTGTATGTAACCCTGTGATGCATCATCTGTTCTTGGGCATTGATCCGTTTGAGCTTGGTCAGGCTCCATTCGCACTGGCAACATCAGATGCGGTATCGACACGTGCGAAAAACCTTGATCTGAAAATCCATCCCGCGGCGCGAATTTATATTCTGCCGTGTATTGCGGGGCACGTCGGGGCGGATGCCGCCGCCGTTGCATTATCGGAATCGCCAAACACATCGGATGATTTAGTATTGGTGGTGGATGTGGGCACGAATGCGGAAATATTGCTTGGCAATAAAACCCGCGTTCTGGCCTGTTCATCACCCACGGGCCCGGCATTTGAAGGCGCGCAAATTTCCAGCGGCCAACGCGCCGCACCTGGAGCGATTGAACGCGTCGAAATTGACCCCGTCACCAAAGAACCGCGTTTTCGTGTGATTGGATCGGATGTTTGGTCTGATCAGGATGGGTTTGACCGCGAAATATTGTCATCTGGCATTACGGGGATTTGTGGATCGGGCATCATTGAAATGGTTGCCGAAATGCGCATCGCAGGGATTGTCGATCAGGCAGGATTGATCGGTTCCCCCGAACAAACAGGCACAGACCGCTGTTTCCAAGATGGGCGCACATATTCATATCGCGTCTTTGATGGCACGGCGGATGGCGGCCCACTGATTACCGTGACGAACCGCGACATTCGCGAAATCCAAATGGCCAAGGCAGCACTCTATTCAGGTGCGCGCCTGTTGATGGATAAATTCGAGGTCGATCAGGTTGACCGCATCGTATTGGCAGGCGCGTTTGGCGCCCACATTAGCCCCAAACACGCGATGGTTTTGGGCATGATCCCCGATTGCGAAATCGCTAAGGTAACGTCGGCGGGCAATGCCGCGGGTACAGGTGCGCGGATTGCGTTGCTAAACACCGATGCGCGGCGCGATATTGAAACAGTGGTTCGTGATATTCACAAGATCGAAACGGCGATCGAGCCTCGTTTTCAGGAACATTTTGTCAATGCATCCGCGATCCCTAATAGCGTGGAACCATTCCCGATATTGGACAGCATCGTGACATTGCCAAATGTTAATTTCAATACTGGCGGTGGTGACAATGGTGGTCGGCGTCGCCGTCGGCGGGGCTAGGGTTATTGGGTAACCTCTGGTTCCAACACTTCTGGCGTGGTCTCAACGATATCCAGAACACCCAGCGATTCAAACCCGCCCAGTACCGCATCAACCGCAACCGTCGCCAGTACCAGCCCCATAACGCGGCTAATCACGCTGGCCCCTGTTGCGCCCAGAAATTTCTGGCTACGCGTGGCAAAGAGTAAAACAATCAGCGTGATTGCCAAAACCAGCACTAACAAGCCCGCCGTAACCACCTGATCTGCGATCGGATTTTGGTGATTGTCCGTTAGAATAACCACCGCCAACATGGCCCCAGGTGATGCAATAGATGGCATCGCCAATGGGAATACAGCACCGGCCAGATGATCACGCTCGGCCTCTTCGATTTCGCGCATGGGTTTGGATTCACCAAAAATCATCGTCATGGCAAACATGAACAACACAATGCCACCCGCGATTTGAAACGAGCCAAGCCGCAACCCCAAGGATTCCAATACAAACTGTCCACCAACCAAGAATAACAGCAACACACCCGTGGCGACCAAAATTGCGCGAATGGCAAAACGCCGATGCAACGCAGCAGGCACACCCACCGTGGCAAACAAAAACACCGGTATCGAACCAATGGGATCTATCACCACCAGCAGGGTGATAAATTCACGTAATATATTTGACCAGTCCATCATTGAAATTCCATTAATGCAAACACCGATGTTTACAACAGTGGCTGCATTAGCACAGCGCATAAGCCAAGCCAATGCGGCACATCGTGGCAAAACAGATTTTTACCAATCCCCATTGCACAGCGTAAAAACTCCGACTATGAAAGCGCGGCGCGGGTATGGTGAAAAGGTATCACGAAAGCTTCCCAAGCTTCAGTTACGAGTTCAATTCTCGTTACCCGCTCCAGAAATCTTGCTCAAACGGCAATTCTACCTTAAGCTGATCGCATGCAAGACAGCCCGCCAGATACCCCAAAGGCCGCGACACCAGAGGCGCAATCGTTTCTGCGCATCCGTCGTGCTGTAGGTTATCTGGGGTTAGCATTTCCGTTTGTATTGGTGATCGGCGGGTTGATGTTGGCGATGGATGATCGAGTCTTGCCGACATTATCAGATTATTTTTTCACCCCCATGCGTGACGTTTTTACGGGTGGGTTAATCGCCATTGGCTTCTTTCTAATCACCTATAAGGGATACGAAGAACCATACGGGTTTGGGTCGGATAAGAACCTGACATTCATGGCCGGATTATTGGCGATTTGTGTGGCGTTTTTTCCGTTTCGCGCCTGTGCGGGGAACACGATATGCACCCTGCCCCAGCAATGGTTTCAATTTGATGTCAGCCAATATATCCATTACGGCGCTGCGGTTGGTTTTTTTGCCATCCTTGCGCGCTTGTGTCTGGTGAATTTTCGCATGGTCAATCATGGCGTAAAAACCAATAGTAAATCTGGGCGCGATCGGATTTATTTTCTGGCCGGGCGCACGATTTTGGGCGCGTTGATTGCACTACTATCGCTTTATGTTTTGGATCGGCTGTTTGGCGGTGTACTCGATTTTGCCTATCGCGTGTCGCTTGTTTTGATCCTTGAATCGATCTGTATCTGGGCCTTTGCTATTGCGTGGCTGGTCAAAGGGCGCGCCGATAATACAAAAATCATTGGCGCACCGATGAAGGCGATTTTAAAGCTGCCAGAGAATTAGGGTTTTAGAGCGGCTAACAAGCCAAGCGTTGATCCATCTTTGCCATCTGGGGCATCTGCCCCGCTGACATAGCCTTGCATTTCTGTGGCCAGAACCTTGCCCAATTCCACGCCCCATTGATCAAAACTATTCAATCCCCAGATCACGCCTTCGACAAACACGCGATGTTCATACAATGCGATAATCGCACCCAGCGTATATGGCGTGAGTTTTGGGTAAATCAACGTGGTGCTTGGGCGGCTGCCTTTAAACACACGGTGGCGGGCTTGGCGTTCCAATTCATCACCGGTTAAATCTGTGGCGGCCATTAATGCACGTGCTTCGTTGACGCTGCGCCCTAACATCAATGCCTCTGATTGTGCCAAACAGTTGGCTTGTAACAATTCATGTTGATGTGCCAAATCGGGTTCATGCCCTGATTGTGCCACCATAAACTCACATGGGATCACCCGCGTTCCCTGATGGATCAGCTGATAAAACGCGTGCTGCCCGTTGGTGCCCGGCTCGCCCCAAACAATGGGGCCACTATCGCGTGGCAAATCCACGCCGTTCATCGCCACGCCCTTGCCGTTGCTTTCCATATCAAGCTGTTGCAAGTACGCAGGCAAGCGTGTCAGGCGTTGTTCGTAAGGCAGCACCGCACGTGTGGCATAGCCACAGATATTGGAATGCCAGACCCCAACCATCGCCAGCGCCATTGGCATATTTTGTTCCATCGGTGCTGTTTTGAAATGTGTGTCCATTTCATGCGCACCTTGCAAGAATTGCACAAAATCATCGCCACCAATGGCGAGCATCAATGACAACCCAATTGGCCCCCAAACGGAATACCGCCCACCAACCCAATCCTCAAACCCAAACACGCGTTCGGGTTTCACACCAAAGGCCGCGGTTTTGTCAGCGGCTGTTGACAGCGCCACCAGATGATCAGAAATATCATCAACAGACAGCGCCGATTTCATCCAATCGGTTGCAGTTTGCGCATTGGCCATGGTTTCAATCGTGGTGAAGGTTTTAGAGGCGATGATCAACAACGTCGTTTCGGGGTTTAACCCCTTCAACGTGTCGTGAATATCTGCACCATCCACGTTGGACACAAAATGCGTACGCGGCCCATCATGATATGGCGACATTGCCGCTGTTGCCATCACGGGGCCCAGATCAGAACCGCCAATACCAATGTTGACCACATCGGTGAACGGCTTGCCCGCAACACCGGTCAACGTACCATCACGAACGGCGGACGAAAATAATTTCATATCTTCAAGGGTTTGCAAAACCGATGGCATCACATCTGCGCCGTCCAAAACAATCGGAACACCCGCCAGATTGCGCAATGCGGTGTGCAAAACCGCGCGCCCTTCGGTATCGTTGATTTTCTCGCCCGCGAACATCGCATCACGCTTGGCTTCGACACCCGTTTGGCGCATCAGATCAAACAACAAACCGCGCGCGGTGCCATCCATATTGGTCTTGGAATAATCCAAAACCATATCGACGGCATTCGTTGAGAAATGTGAAAACCGTGTGCCATCAACATCGAACAGATCAACAATTGGGCGGTCTTTGATATGGCTGTGATGGTTTTGAAGGTCGTTCCAAATGTCGCGCATGATAGCTCCGTTAATCAGCGTAGAAAATATCCGTATTGGCATCTTTACCCAATATAACACGAATTGGCGATAGCGCTAACGGCTGTTCGCGTAGTGCAGCATTATATGCATCTTTTTTCTCCGCGCCTGCGATCAAAACATGAATATTTTTTGCGCTTTTTAATGCTGGTGCGGTTAATGTGATCCGCGGCTCTGGCGCGCCTGGTGCACGCATGGCCAACAGGATCGGCGCATCGTCCGCCAATGCTTCGTCCAACAAATCCGCCTCTGGGAAAATCGATGCGGTGTGCATATCCGCCCCCATTCCCAATACACAGACATCCAATGGCATTGCCGCCGCCACATCACCAATAATATCGCCCAAAACATCCTCTGGTCGATCCGCAGGTTGATAAAACGGCACAAAACGCGCCGCCGAGGCATTATTTTGTAACAATCGCTGTTTAATCAATGTGGTGTTTGAACGATCCGATGTTTCGGGTACGAAACGCTCGTCGGTCAACATCACCGTCACATTGGCCCAGTCCAAATCCGCCACATTCAATGCGTCGAAAAATGGTGCGGGTGTAGTGCCACCCGGCACGGCCAAAACGGCGCGACCATTGGCGGATAAGGCCTCGCCCAACTCAGTCGCGACGCGATCCGCAAGCCCAGACATAAGCGCCTCGCGATTTTCAAATATGTGAAATGGTTTTGTCATTGTGCTATCTCCCGCCAGCGACGCCCGTCGCGGTGCATAATCATTAACGCGTCATCTGGCCCGGACCCGCCTGAATCATATTGAATTGGCTTTTGACCCTTTTCCACCCATTGATTGATAATCGGATCAATCCAATCCCAAGCGGCCTCGACCTCGTCTCCGCGCATAAACAGTGTTTGGTTGCCGCGGATCACATCCATGATCAACCGCTCATATGCATCGGGCAGATCAATGTCCTCGCCCTCCAACGCCTCCGCAAATGTCATATCAAGTGGTACTTCGCGCAGCCGCATGCCCCCTGGCCCTGGGTCCTTGATCGTCATACGCATGGTGATCCCCTCATCTGGTTGCAAACGGATGATCAACGCATTGCCGCGCAGATGTGTGCCCGTGTCATCGAAAATCGAATGGGGCGGATCCTTGAACACCACGGCGATTTCGGTCAACCGATTGCGCAATCGTTTTCCTGTGCGCAAATAAAATGGTGTGCCCGCCCAACGCCAATTGGCGATTTCAACCTTCATCGCTACGAAACATTCGGTATTACTCTCTGGGTTTTCGCTATCTTGTAAATAACTGCCCTTATCCCCGGTCGCGCTATATTGTCCGCGCACCACATCATTGGGCGCGACGGGTGATAACGCTTTGATAATTTTTAGCTTTTCATCGCGAACGGCGTTGGCCTCAAACTTGCTGGGTGGCTCCATTGCGGTTAAACACAGTAACTGCATCATATGGTTTTGCACCATATCGCGCATCGCGCCCGATTTGTCATAATATGATCCACGCCCACCCACGCCCAAACTTTCAGACGCAGTGATTTGCACATGATCCACATGTTGCGCGTTCCACAGCGGTTCAAACAACGCATTGCCAAAACGGATCGCCATCAGGTTTTGCACGGTTTCTTTACCCAAATAATGATCAATCCGATAAACCTGATGTTCGGCAAAACATTCCGCCAATTCCGCGTTCAACGCTTTGGCCGTTTCCAAATCGCGCCCAAACGGTTTTTCCACCACAATGCGTGCATCTCTATCAGCCAGTTTAAATTGCACCAATCGACGCGCGATTTCGCCAAACAGTGACGGCCCCACGGAAAAATAAAACGCGCGGATCACGTCGGCGCGCAACATTTTGCCCAATGCTTTCCAACCGTCTTCGGTGAAAATATCCAGTTGCAAATAATCAAGCTGCCCTAAAAACGTATCAACATCACCCTTTTTCAACAGCGCCTTATCAACATGTTCGATCAAACCGTCATGAACATGTTTGCGAAATGCCTCTGCATCATAATCGGATCGCGCCGCAGCAATAATTCGCGATGTTTTGGGCATTTGTCCCGATAACATTCGCCGGTAAAGCCCTGGCAAAATTTTGCGTGTGGCCAGATCTCCAGTGCCACCAAATATCACCAAATCGAAATCTTCTACGGGTATGACCTGTGCAACCATCGAAACCTCTGTCGTTATTTATGTGCACGTTATCAATCCACCGCATTTGCGCAAGGTCTGACACACGCATCCTCACATTTATGTAAGATGCGCCTTGCGGTACTTTCTTTTTCTTGGGTTTCAAGCTAGCGATGGTGAAAGCAAGGGGTAATTTGAACAATGAACGACCAAAATTTCGATAAATTGGGTGCAACACCTGTGGGTAAATTTGAAAACCCGAATGTCACCGCCAAGGGTGATATGCGAGCATCGGTTCCGTTGAATAACCCCACAACGCTTTGGTTTAATACGGGTACATTGTGCAATATCGAATGTTTGAATTGTTATATCGAAAGCTCACCCAAAAACGACAGTTTGGTTTATATCACCACGTCCGAGGTCGGCGGATATCTGGATCAAATTGTTGATCGCAAATGGCCAACGACAGAAATAGCATTTACCGGTGGTGAACCGTTTATGAACCCGCAAATGATTGATATTACACGGCTTTGCCTTGAACGTGGCTATGATGTTTTGATCTTAACCAACGCGATGCGCCCGATGATGCGCAAATCGGTTCAATCGGGATTGTTGGCATTGCGCGATGCATTTGGCGACAAACTTACCCTGCGCATTTCTCTTGATCATTTCAACGCTGATCTGCACGACGCAGAACGCGGCAAAGGCAGCTATGATGTGACCCTCGCAGGTATGAAATGGCTGCGCGATAACGATTTTCAAATGCATGTCGCAGGGCGTTCCGCATTTGGTGATAGCGATGCAACGAGCCGTGCAGGCTACGCCGAACTTTTCTCCCAACATGATTTCAAAATTGACGCAAACAACCCTGCCACAACAGTTCTTTTTCCTGAAATGGACGAAACTGTGGATGTTCCCGAAATTACGAATGCCTGTTGGACCATTTTGGACAAATCTCCAAATGATGTGATGTGTTCTAGCTCGCGTATGGTGGTCAAACGCAAAGGTGCCAAAAAGCCAGCCGTGCTTGCCTGCACGCTCCTGCCAAATACGCCTGAATTTGAGCTTGGCGAAACCCTGGAACAAGCCGAACGCCCCGTGAAACTCAACCATCCTCATTGCGCAAAATTCTGTGTCCTTGGCGGGGCAAGTTGCAGCGCGTAACGCTCCAAATGTCTAAAATATCCTCGCCGAAGGCATAAAATCAGCGCCGCGCGGCCAAGGCATCGGACAAAACACCACGCACAACATCCATATCCACATCACGTGTGACAAAGGCTTCGCCAATGTCGCGCGCCATGATGAATGCGATTGTGCCGTCTTTGACCTTTTTATCCTGCCCCATCAACGCAACGAGCGTATCGGCATCTGGCAATTCACCGTCAATATCGGCCAAATCAACCTTTTGACCCATTGCACGCAGATGTTCACGCACACGGCTTGGCGCTTCTTGGCTACATAATCCCAATCGCATCGATGTTTCAAACGCGAGCGCACAGCCGATCGCCACACCTTCACCGTGCAACAACCGATCCGAATACCCTGTTGCGGCCTCAAGTGCGTGACAAAATGTGTGACCAAGGTTTAAGAGCGCGCGAATACCCTGTTCGGTTTCATCTTCGCCAACAATCGCGGCCTTCATTTCGCAACTGCGTTTCACCGCGTAGATACGTTTTTCAACATTCCCCGCCGCCAAATCAGGGCCATTCACTTCCAGCCATTCAAAAAATTTAGCGTCCCCCAACAGACCATATTTTGAGACCTCGCCGTAACCGGCCAAAAAATCGCGCGGTGTTAACGTACCCAACAATTCCACATCGGCCAAAACCAGCTGAGGCTGATAAAACGCTCCAATCAAGTTTTTACCGCGCGGTGAATTGATCGCGGTTTTCCCCCCGACAGAGCTATCTACCTGTGCTAGCAAACTGGTTGGGATTTGCACAAATCGCACGCCGCGGCGCAAAATGCTGGCGGCAAAGCCAACCAAATCGCCGATCACCCCACCGCCAAAGGCGATGATCACATCGTCGCGCTCGATTTTTTGCTCCAACAACCATTCAACGCATTCTTGTAAATGCGCCCATGATTTGGTGGATTCACCCGCGGGCAAAACCAATGTATCCCCATCAAGTCCATTCGCAGACAACCCAGATTTCAACGCATCCAAATGTAATGCAGCAACATTTTCATCCGTAATGATGGCCACGCGCGGGCGTTTTAACAATGGTGCGATAAATGCACCCGATTGCGCCAATAACCCCGTGCCAATTTCAATGTTATATGACCGATCTGCCAAGTTTACATAAACCGTTTCGCGCATTTTATCCAACCTTTACCAGCCCGCTTTTGGGGTTGTTTAATAATTCGGCAATAACCTTATCCGCCATTTGTTCTTTGCTTAAATCTGGTGAAGCCTTCACAGAAATTTGCGCAAGCGCGTATTTTGGTTTGCGCGCAATGAACAAGTTTTCAAGCGTACCATATGGATCAGGCCCGCGTAACAACGGGCGCGTTGATTTCGCCTTTACCCGCGCCCATAACAGATCAAGATCAGCATCGAGCCAAACAGAAACACCCTTATCCGCGATGACGGCGCGATTATCTTCTGACATAAACGCCCCACCGCCAGTTGATAACAAACACGGTGGCCCATCCAGTAAGCGTTGTAAAACTTGGCTTTCTTTTAGACGGAAAAACGGCTCACCATCACGTGCAAATATTTCAGCAATCGTCATCTGTGCTGCTGTTTCAATTTCATCATCCGAATCGATAAACCGACAACCCAGCTTTTGCGCAACAATCGTGCCAATCGCGGTTTTACCCGCGCCCATCAGCCCAACCAGAACAATTGTTTTTGATAATCGATACGCCACGCGACCCTCATTTTAGCGTATTCAATTACGCCCCTTTCTGATAGCATTAAGCCATAAACAGGCAAGAGCAAAGCCGTGAAAAAAGACGGAGGCACAATAAATATGGGGCGCTTAATCAAGTATCTGTTCTATCTGGCCATTTTGGTGGCCTTATGTTTGGTCGGATATTCCTTTTTCGGGGACCTGTCCGCACCATCGGTGAACCATACCGAAACCATCGAACTTGAAACCCAATAGGCCAAAAATGGCGCATCAATGGATACATCCATTTTTAGAAGCCATCCGCGCTGAGCGAGATGCGGCGGATAATACCATTCAGGCGTATTATCGCGACTTGGTGGATTTCCAAGAATTCCTTGCAGATAAAAATCGCGATTTTACGGATGCATCGCGCAGCGATGTCGAAAGCTATATCGTTGAACTGGACACGCGCGGGATGGCCGAAACCACCCGCGCGCGGCATTTGTCATCGATTAAACAACTGTATCGTTTTGCATTCGAGGAAGATTGGATCACCGACAATCCCGCAATGCAAATCAAGGGACCAAAAAAGAAAAAACATCTGCCCGACACGAT
This sequence comes from Paramylibacter ulvae, assembly GCF_014652655.1. Classification (GTDB taxonomy): domain Bacteria; phylum Pseudomonadota; class Alphaproteobacteria; order Rhodobacterales; family Rhodobacteraceae; genus Amylibacter; species Amylibacter ulvae. The sequence continues at coordinate 93,903 of NZ_BMZF01000001.1, read as the reverse complement.
GAGCGAGGCAGATGTGAATGCCATGCTAGAGGCCGCAACAATCACGGGGCGCAATGATTTTGATAAATTGCGCAACACCTGTTTGATGCAGATGTTATATGCCACGGGGATGCGTGTGACCGAATTGGTATCACTGCCCGTCAACGCCGTGCGCGGTGATCCAGAAATGCTGTTAATCAAAGGCAAAGGTGGCAAAGAACGTCTTGTTCCCCTATCCACCCCTGCGAAATTGGCGTTGGCGGTATATCTGCGCGAACGCGATTTGCGCCAAGACGCCAAGAAAGGCGCGCCAGAGTCGCGTTTTTTATTCCCCTCGGGGGGCAAGCTTGGCCATTTGACACGTATTCGGTTTTACACGCTGATCAAAGAAATCGCGCTGAAGGCAAATATCGATCCCGCCAAGGTCACACCCCACACATTACGCCACGCATTTGCGACCCATTTATTGGCCAATGGCGCCGATTTGCGTGTGATTCAGATGTTGCTGGGCCACGCAGATGTGGCAACCACCGAAATCTATACCCATGTTTTGGATGAAAAGCTGCGCGAATTGGTGTTTGAACATCACCCATTGGCAGATTGAGTGTAAAAGATCCAAGCCTATGGCGCGGTTTTTTGTTCACAATCAGGGTTTGACACACGCATATCTACGGGCAAATTATCCTCTGATGGCCATACACCTGAAAGCAGCGTTTTATCATAGCCTTGGGTTAAACCAACGCCCCGCATTGCGCGGTGGGCTGCGTGATGATCATAGCTTAGCGTATTGTTTATGATGCCTTTTTGCGAAATCACCGAATAATGCGTGCTTGGTTTTCCATTATGTGCAGGCATCCCGATTGCACCGCTATTATGCCATATCGTTGATCCAATTTTGCGTGTCATGAGTAACCCCGTGTGCCCCGCAAGCACGATATCAACAGCGCCAACTTGTTGGGTAAGGATTTCGATTTCAGCGGCAATCACGGTGTCAGGTGTGGTTGGCCAGATAAAGCGGCTGATATCGGAGGCCGCGCCATGTAACACGGCATAGCGTTTGCCATGATGCGAAAACACAATGCGATCGGGCAGCGTTGCCATCCATTTTTTGGATTCAACAGATGTTTGTGCATCTGCATGGGCATACCACGCACGCGACAATAAATTGCACGCGGAATCTTCATCAAAACCACAACCACAATCATCATCTCCATTGGCCAGATTACGTTCGCAATTGCCCGCCAACACAGGACCGCCAATAGCGCGAACGCGTTGCGCACAGGCCTCTGGGTCGGCGCAATAGGCAACGATATCACCCGTGCATATGATGTTACACGCGGGAATTTTCGCACCCTGTGCGATATCCATAAAGGCGCGCAAGGCGTGTAAATTGGAATAAACCCCGCCATATATCAGCAAATCACCGTGTAATTCACCCAAATCTCGAACGATCATTTCCCACCCTTGTGTCATTGCGCCACTTGAAGCGTGGCCTTAGAACCCCCATAAAAGAAGCTATGCGATTTTATGCAAGGAACAAGACCGAATGGAAATGATTATTGGCGCGATTGTGAACCTAGACACTGCGTCTTGGGCAACCATTGGTGCAATTATTGCGCTGTTGGTGATGTCTGCGTTTTTCTCAGGCTCCGAAACGGCGTTAACGGCGGCTAGCCGTGGGAAATTGCATGGGATGGCGGACAAAGGTTCATCGGGGGCAGCGCGCGCGCTGAACCTGACCGAGGATACGGAAAAACTGATCGGCGCGATTTTGCTGGGTAATAATCTGGTGAATATCCTAGCGGCATCGTTGGCAACCAGCCTGTTCACGCGATTACTGGGCGACAGTGGCGTTGCCATTGCGACGCTAGTGATGACCCTGTTGGTGTTGGTTTTCGCCGAAGTTCTGCCAAAAACATATGCGATTAATCACACAGAAACCGCCGCGACAAAGGTATCAGCACCCATTCAGATTTTGGTGATGGTATTGTCACCCGTCGTTAAGGCCGTGCAGTGGTTTGTGGGCAGCTTGTTGCATTTGTTCGGCGGGAAATCGGGCGATGACGACCTGTCCGAAGCCGCACAGGAAGAGATTGCCGGTGCGATCGCGCTTGGCCATCGCGAAGGTAATTTCGAAAAAGACGCCAAAGATCGCCTGTTGGGTGCGCTGGATCTGAAAGACCGCGAAGTCGAAGAAATCATGTTGCATCGTTCCAACATTGAAATGATTGATGTTGGTTTGCCTGCACAAGATATCATTCGGATTTGTTTGGAATCTGCATACACACGGTTGCCGCTGTTTGAGAATGACCCTGAAAACATTGTTGGTGTTGTGCATGCAAAGGATTTGTTGCGATCTGTTGAACGTTTGTTGCGTGATGGTAAAAACCGCAATGATGCGCTTGCGACATTGGATATTCAAAGCATCGCCATGGAACCTTATTTCGTGCCTGAAACCACGACGCTCGATGATCAGATGCGCGAATTTTTACGCCGTAAAACCCATTTCGCATTGGTTGTTGATGAATATGGCGCGCTGCAAGGTTTGATCACGCTAGAAGACATTCTGGAAGAGATCGTGGGTGAAATCACCGATGAGCATGACGAAATAGAGGATGTCTGGGCGCAAAAAGATGAAATGGGTGATTATCTGGTTGATGGTGGTGCCACCATTCGCGACATCAACCGTGCGCATGATTGGAACCTGCCCGATGATGAGGCCAATACCATTGCGGGTTTGGTGATTCACGAGGCACGCATGATCCCAATGCCTGGCCAAGTGTTCAGCTTTCATGGAATGCGGTTCGAAGTCGTGGAACGCGAGCAAAACCGCGTGACACTGATGAAAGTGCGCCCCTTAAGTTAATTTGGGATTAAATGAATACGGGCGCATCTCTGCGCCCGTATGAATTATCTGTAATTTGCATCATCGGCTGATACGGCCTCTGGCCTTGCGATGGCGCGCACCATTTGATCCAACGTAATACTGCCCACCGCTTTACCCGCCTTGGTCACCGTTGCGGTTTCGCTGTGGCTATCAACACAGGTTTGCAATGCTTCTTCGATAATCGTGTTATGTGGGATTTGTGGCCCGTCACATTTTTTGGTCGCAGGTGACATTGCCGTCCCTACTTGCAACACGCGCGCACGGTTAATATCCTGAATAAAATCAGTGACATAATCATCCGCAGGGCGCAGAACGATATCTTGTGGATTGCCCGATTGCACCATTTTACCATCGCGCAAAATCGCGATATTATCGCCGATACGTAATGCTTCATCCAGATCATGGGTGATAAAGATGATGGTTTTATGAAGCTCTTCTTGCAGATCAAGCAGCACGTTTTGCATATCAGTGCGGATCAATGGATCAAGGGCAGAAAATGCCTCGTCCATCAACAAAATTTCCGCATCCGTTGCCAATGCACGCGCCAAACCGACACGTTGCTGCATGCCACCAGAGAGCTGTGCGGGATAATGTTGCTCAAACCCCTTTAGCCCCACACGTTCCAACCAACGCTGTGCGCGCTCTGCCGCTTCTTTTTCCGCCACGCCTTGGATATCAACGCCATAACGGACGTTTTCAATCACCGTGTGGTGGGGCATCAGGGCGAATTTTTGAAACACCATTGATGCCTTGAAACGGCGAAAATCGCGCAACGCCGTATCGGACATTTGCAACACGTCTTCGCCATCCACGATCATTTCACCCGCGGTGGGTTCAATCAATCGGTTGATATGACGAATAAGCGTCGATTTACCTGATCCAGACAGGCCCATAATCACCTGAATGCCACGTGCCGGAATATCAAGGTTGATATTATTCAACCCCAACACATGCCCGTGCACATCCAACAATTCAGGTTTGGACATACCATTTTCGACGTGCTGAACCATGGATGCAGGTTTACGCCCAAAGATTTTGTAGAGATTTTTGATTTGTACCTTTGGTTCAGACACCGTGGCCTCCTTCGCGATGTTTTTGCAAACGCTTGCCGAATGCCTGTGACACACGATCAAAGATGATCGCGATGGCAACAATTGCCAGACCATTGAACACACCAAGTGCCAAATATTGGTTATTCACCGCACGCAACACGGGCGTACCAAGCCCACCTGCCCCGATCATCGCGGCAATCACCACCATGGCCAACGCCATCATGATTGTTTGGTTCACACCAGCGAAAATATTAGGAAGCGCGAGCGGGATTTGCACTCCCCACAAGCGTTCGCGTTTGGATGCACCGAATGCATCTGCGGCCTCTAACGTGTCCTTATCGACAAGGCGAATACCAAGGTTGGTGAGGCGCACAATTGGTGGAATGGCGTAAATCATCACCGCAATCAATGCGGGTGCCTTGCCAATGCCCAGCAACATCACAACAGGGATCAAATAAACGAAACTGGGGATGGTCTGCATCACATCCAAGATCGGCACGACAATCGCCTGCACCCGATCCGATCGCGACATCCAAATGCCAAGCGGTATGCCAAAAGCGATACATAACATGGTGGATACCGACACCATCGCAACGGTTGCCATCGTGTCCTCCCACATATCAAGCCAGCCAATAAACAGAAATGACGCAACGGTGATCAACGCCAATTTCCAACTGCGTGAACCGTAATAGGCCAAGCCAGCAGCCACAATCAAGAACAACGGCCAAGGCGTTGCAATCATTAGCTTTTCGAACCACACAAGAAAGGATTGAAGCGGATCAAATATCGCCTCTATCCATTCGCCATTGGCGCGGGTAAAATCGCGAAAGGTTCCATCAATCGCCTTTTTCACATCGCGAAGTTCGGTGCGCCCCATGGTAGGCGGATCAATCCACGTCAATTTAGACCAGTCGATAATGCTATCGCTTGCCATTCAATATTCCCCCGTATTTTTGGATAGAAAAAAGCCCGCCAAGTTGTCTTGGCGGGCCGTAAGCAACAGAATTAAAGTGCTGCTTCGATTTTTGCTGCGGCATCTTCTGATACCCATGCTTTCCACAGATCACCCTGTGTTAGCAAAAATTCGATTGCTGCATCTTCGCCAGTGGCTTGTTCATCGGCCATATAAACCAACATGCCATTCATCGTGGCACCCGGGAAAATACGTGTTGAAAGGTAATCAACAGCGATGCCGCCCTTTTGTTTGAATTCATCTGTTACAACAGTGTGCACTTCTGAATGTGTCCATGATGATGGTTTTGGATCGGCACAGTCTTGCTCGGCCTTTACGATACAACCGTCCCAGTTTTCAGCACCCGCGAACGGTACGCCAAAATCAACTGGCTGCATGTCGTATTTGCCAACCAACGCAGTTGGCGACCAGTAATAACCAAACCAGTTTTCGCCACGCTCCGCTGCCTTGGCCATAGAACCGTCAAGACCAGCGCCTGAACCTGGATCAACCAGTTTCCAACCCTTTGCTTCCATGTCGAATGCACGAAACATATTTGCGTTTGCCAATTGGCAACCCCAGCCCGCTGGACAGCCAACCAATGCGCCTTTGGATGGATCTTCGGAATCTGGAAACAATTCTGGATGTTCCAGAATTTTCAGAACCGTATCCAATTCTGGATGCTTTTCTTTGAACGCAGGTGTCACCCACCAGCCTTCGCCAAGATCGGTAATCGGACCTTGTAGCAGTGAATGCAAGCGGCCTTCTTCCATTGCAACGGCAAGTGGTTCACGCACCGCGTTTACCCACAATTCGCTGGCAACGTCTGGCTCGCCCTTTTCATCCATAGATGCGAATGTTGTTGTTGTCGCACCGGGGATCAATTCAACATCACAGCCGTATCCATTTTCCAAAATAAACGCATCCACGTTCGCCATAAATTCAGCAGACGCCCAGTTCATTTCGGCGATCTGCACAGAACCACATTCAGCGTAAGCGGCACCAGACAACATCATAGCCCCCGCCACTGTTGCACCCATTTTTGCCATCTTAAATTTCATTGTTTTCTCCCTGTCTTTGTGCAGTACACGTTACGCAACTCTTTCCTTCGCCGTCACTGCTTTACGAAGCAATGTGGGCATAAAGCGACATCCCCCGCATAAGGTCAAGGTTCAAAGCGGTCACTTTTTCTTTTGTTGAAAGTTTTACTTTTTGGTAAAATTCAAATTAGGTAACAATTTTATAATAAAATTACAAAAACTCAGCGACAGGCGACATTTTTGGTAAATACGACGCAGTTTGAGAAATGGTCTAAAAACGACATTCGGATTATCCGAAAATTACATTTGGGTAATTTACAACAATGGCATTTCACGGCTTACTGCCACAAACAAAAGGATTTGTCATGTCACGCTTCGCACCCCTACCCGAACCACCCTATTACGCCGTAATTTTTACTGCACAATTAAGTAAGGATACCCAAGGCTACGCCGCGATGGCGGACAAAATGGGTGAACTGGCGTCGAACCAGCCTGGTTATCTTGGCATTGAATCCACACGCGACGCAGATGGGCTTGGCATTACGGTCAGCTATTGGACGGATGAAGCCGCGCTTAAAAACTGGAAAGCGGTGAGCGATCATTTATATGCGCAAAAAATGGGGCGCGAAAAATGGTATGAATATTATACATTGCGCGTGGCCAAGGTTGAACGTGCCTATGCTGGACCACAAGGTCGATAGCCACCCTTAATTCAGGTCGATATATCGCCCCTCAAGAATTTTTCCCGCCTTATCCTCAAACCGCAATTTACGCCCATCGGTGCTGGCGTGAATTTTATAACATGTCCATGCTTTTGCTGGTGGCCATTGCGAACAATATTTATTCGCACGCACCCGCCAACGCCCCCAATGCCCATCGGTTTTGGTTTGATACAGTGTTTTACCTGTTGCCTTAAAATCCTGTTGCTCTGTGCCATAGCTGATCGTGCGCGACGTGAGTGCGGATTTGATTTGTTTACCGTCCAACAAATGCCAGCCCTCGGCCAGCGCCGGATTGGCGAAAAACGCGAGGAATAGAACGAGCCTGAACATTATGCGACACCCCTTACCTTGTTTTGATTGCAAGACCAGTTTAAGAGACGCCTCGTAACATTCCAACACAAAAGGTCGTCATCCATGATCCCCCGCTATTCCCGCCCCGAAATGGTTTCAATCTGGTCGCCAGAAAGCAAATTCAAAATCTGGTTTGAAATTGAAGCACACGCATGTGATGCACAGGCCAAACTGGGCGTGATCCCAGAGGCCAACGCCAAGGCAGTTTGGAAAGCTAAAGATGTTGAATTTGACGTCGCGCGCATTGATGAAATCGAAGCCGTCACAAAACATGATGTGATTGCGTTTCTGACACATCTGGGTGAAATCATCGGCCCAGATGAGGCACGTTTCGTTCACCAAGGCATGACATCATCCGATGTATTGGACACCTGTTTTAATGTACAATTGGTACGTGCCGCCGATATTTTGATCGAGGATACAAAACAATTGCTGGCCGCATTGAAACGCCGCGCGATTGAACACAAAGACACCATTCGTATTGGTCGTTCCCACGGTATCCACGCCGAGCCCACAACAATGGGTCTGACATTGGCGCGGTTTTATGCGGAAATGGATCGCAACCTGAACCGTTTGAAAAAGGCCCGCAAAGAAATCGCAACAGGTGCGGTATCTGGTGCGGTTGGTACATTTGCCAATATCGACCCTTCCGTCGAAGAACATGTATGTGCACAATTGGGGCTGGAAGCAGAACCAATTTCAACCCAAGTGATCCCACGCGATCGTCACGCTGCCTTTTTCGCCGCCCTTGGTGTTGTGGGTTCCAGCATTGAAAACATCGCCACCGAAATTCGCCACATGCAACGCACCGAAGTGCTGGAAGCAGAGGAATTTTTCTCTAAGGGGCAAAAAGGGTCATCCGCGATGCCGCACAAACGCAACCCTGTTTTGACAGAGAACCTGACCGGCTTGGCGCGTCTGGTACGCATGGCTGTGGTTCCTGCAATGGAAAACGTGGCGTTGTGGCACGAACGCGATATTTCGCATTCATCTGTGGAACGCAACATCGGGCCAGATACCACCATCACATTGGATTTCGCATTGGCGCGTTTGACCATGGTGATCGACAAATTGGTCATCTATCCCGACAACATGATTGCGAACATGAATAAATTTCGCGGCCTTGTGCATTCACAGCGTGTCTTGCTTGCCCTCACCCAAAAAGGTGCATCGCGCGAAGACAGCTATAAATTGGTACAGCGAAACGCGATGAAAGTTTGGGAAGAAGGCAAAGATTTTCTCACTGAACTTAAAGGCGACTCAGAGGTTACGGCGTACCTGAGTGATTCTGAATTGGAGGATAAATTCGACCTTGGGTACCACACAAAACACGTTGATACGATTTTCAAACGCGTGTTTGGCTAAAGGTATATGTCTAAAAGGATAGGTCGGTTAAAACTATTTTAACTAATACCACCTAAACGGGAAAAAGAGTGATTATTGTCACTCTTTTTTTTGTGAAAAGGAACCATATGTAAGGGGCACCTTTTTAGTATGCTTTTTTAGATTATCGGCGCGATAGGGGTCCTAGCCCTTAAGGATTATTTTGTCCTGCAGCATTTGCGTGTTTCTGCTCGCGCCGATCTTTACCTTAATATTCAGGCTTCTTTCACCATCTGATCTTTGGCAACCAGCAACAATTCGGCCATTTTCGCGCGAATGTCTGCTTCTGATGCCTTGTCACCCAAATCACCGGACAATTTGCGATATACGTCTTCGTCGCCTGCTTCTTCGAAATCGGCCTTTACCACTTCTTTGGCGTAAGCGTCCGCTTCACCTTGGGTTTTTCCCAATAATTCTGCGGCCCAAAGGCCAACCAGTTTGTTGCGACGTGCAAATGCTTTGAAACGCATTTCCTCGTCATGCGCGAATTTGTTTTCATATGCGCGTTCGCGATCATCAAAAGTGGACATTTGTTTTCTCCGTAAGGTTAGTTTCCCACTATATATGATACGAAACCGCGCAGGTCTCAAGGTGGGCGCGTGTTGTTCTTGTTCAAATGGGCGTCATTGCCTATAGAGTGGCGTAAATGTCGAAAGACTCAGCTACGCTACGGAGATGCGAATGGCACGCGGCGCTAAAATTTACGAAGGCAAAGCCAAGATTTTATACGAAGGCCCAGAGCCGGGGACAATTATCCAATTCTTCAAAGATGACGCCACTGCGTTCAACGCCGAAAAAAAAGACGTGATCGATGGCAAGGGCGTTTTGAACAACCGTTTTTGTGAACATATCATGACGGGCCTTAACGCGCTGGGTTTGCCAACCCATTTCATCCGCCGCCTGAATGCGCGTGAACAGTTGTGCCACAAGGTTGAAATTGTCCCGCTCGAGGTCATCATTCGCAATGTCGCCGCCGGTTCCATGGCAAAACGCTTGGGTCTGGAAGAAGGCTATCAATTGTCGCGCCCTTTGGTTGAATTTTCATTCAAAGAAGACTCGCTTGGCGATCCATTGGTTGCCGAAGAACATATCGAAGTCATGCAATGGGCCACGCGCCACGAATTGGACGCGATGATCGACATGGCATTTCGCGTGAATGACTATCTGTCTGGCATGATGCACGGCATCGGTATCAAACTGGTTGATTTCAAAATCGAATTTGGCCGTCAATTCGATGAAGACGGCAATATGACATTGCTGCTGGCCGATGAGATCAGCCCAGATAGCTGTCGTTTGTGGGATATTGAAACGGGGCGCAAGCTTGACAAAGACGTATTCCGCCGTGATCTGGGCAATCTGACCGATGCCTATTCCGAAGTCGCCCGCCGCCTGAACATCCTGCCCAAAGGTGGCAGCAAAACCGGCCCCAAATTGGTAAAGTGAGATAATCCCATGAAAGCACGTGTACATGTAACCCTGAAAGCTGGCGTTTTAGATCCCCAAGGTGCCGCCGTTCGTCATTCACTGGGCGCACTTGGTTTCGAAGGCGTGGAACGCGTTCGCCAAGGCAAAGTGATCGAATTGGAACTGGCCGAAACAGATGCGGCAAAGGCCGAAGCATCCGTCAAAGATATGTGTGAAAAACTTCTTTCAAACACTGTGATCGAAAATTACACGGTGGAGATTTTATAAATGCGCGCAGCCGTCATTCAATTTCCCGGGTCTAACTGTGATCGCGATATGGCGGTGGCAATGGATCGTGTATCTGGCCACAACAAACCAACACAGTTGATTTGGCACAAAGAAAGCACCCTGCCCGATGGTTTGGATATCATCGCAATTCCCGGTGGGTTTTCATTTGGTGATTACCTGCGCTGTGGTGCAATCGCCGCACGCAGCCCAATCATGCGTTCGGTGGTTGATTTCGCCAACAAGGGCGGTTTTGTTTTGGGTGTGTGTAATGGTTTTCAGGTCCTAACTGAATCTGGCCTATTGCCCGGTGCCTTGATGCGCAACGCAAACCTGAAATTCATCTGCAAGGATGCAGGGCTTCGTGTTGAAACAACCGATAGCGTTTTCACATCAGCCTATAAAAAAGGCGCTGTTGTGAATGTTCCAGTGGCCCATCATGATGGTAATTACAATGCCGATCCTGAAACGTTAAAAAAATTGGTTGGCGATGATCGCATTGCGTTTCGCTATGCGGAAAATCCAAACGGTTCGATGGATGATATTGCGGGAATTCTGTCGGATAATCGCCGTGTGTTGGGCATGATGCCCCATCCAGAACGCCTGAACGATCCCCAATTGGGTGGCACAGATGGTTCAAAACTGTTTGAAAGCATCGCATCTGCGCTTGTTTCCGCCTGATAAAATTCACACTGTGGGCAGCGCTTGTCGCCTGCCCCAGTGTTATTATAGACTGTCACGATAATGACAGACTCTGCCACTACTGAAAATTCACGAAACCTAACGCCCAGTGCATTGCGCATGGGGGTGCTTTTGTTTGTGATTGCCACGGGGTTGGTGATTTGGTTATCAAATCTGTATTTCACCGAAAAATATTCGGCGCAAACCCGTGCAGATGCTGAAAAACAGCTCACCCTGTATTCTGGCCGGTTGATTGCAGAATTACAGCGTAGCTCGGTTGTGCCCCTGTTGTTATCCCAAGACACCACATTGTTGCGTGCATTAAATGACGATGATTACGTACGTTCATCGCAAAGCCTGATCAAAACCAGACAGGAAATCGGGGCCAAAGCGATATTCTTGCTTGATTCATTGGGGCGTACCGTGGCCGCCAGTGATCGGCGCGAGCTTGGCACGGTGTTGCGCGATGAACCATTTATGACCAAGGCGCTTCGCTCTGCGGAAACGGTATTCACCGCACGCGGCGTTGGCGAAGGTCCGCTTGGCTTTTTCTATTCACGCAAATTAATTTCTGCGGGCGAATTGGTTGGCGTGATCGTGGTCGAGGTTGATTTGGACAATCTGTTCAATACATGGTCGGGATCGGAATCCACCATCATGGTAACCAATTCGGAAGACATCGTAATCCTGTCCACCGAACGCCAATTTCGAAATCAATCCTTGCAACAAGCCTTAGAGGCAAAACCAGTTTTAACCGCCGTTGAACGCGCCATTCGTGCCACTGGGGAATGGTCAAATGCGGTGGCGGATGCGTATCTGTCGGGGCAACCCCTGTTTCAATTGGAAACAAAAATTCCGTTTCAGGGCTGGAAATTAACCTATCTTGCGTCATCCGAACCTGTACGTGCACGCGTGAATGGCGTGATTGCATTGGAAATCATGGGGTTGGCGATCTTGCTATCCTTGGCGTTTTATACTCTGTCACGCCGCGCCATTCGCCAGTCCTTTATTTTCAAGGCGGAATCCGAAGAATTGCGCGCATTGAATGATCAACTTTCAAGCGAAATCACCCAACGTAAACGCGCTGAACGTGAATTGGAAGTGGCCGAACAAAGCTTGGCCCAAAGCTCGAAATTGGCCGCACTTGGTGAAATGTCCGCCGCTGTCAGCCATGAATTGAACCAACCGTTGGCCGCCATGCGCACATACCTTGCGGGCGCCAAGGTGTTGTTACAACGCAATCGCCCAGATGAGGCCGCTAGCAGTTTCCAACGCATTGATGATTTGATCGGGCGTATGGGTGCGATCACCAAACAGCTTAAATCTTATGCCCGCAAGGGTGGTGATGAATTGCTCGCCATTGATCTGCGCGATGCGTTGAACGACAGCCTGTCGATGATGTCTCCCCAATTGGGACAAAGTCAGGTTCAGGTGGACACGTTACTACCAAACGAGCCCGTGATCATCATGGGTGATCAGGTGCGCGTGGAACAGGTGATCGTGAACCTGTTGCGAAACGCGCTGGACGCCATGAAAGGCCAAGAAGAACAGGAAATTCAGATCAGCCTGATCAGCGGCGAAATGGCCACCCTATCCGTTCAAGATAACGGCCCGGGCATTGCCGATTTGAATAATTTATTTGAACCATTTTTCACCACAAAAAACCCAGGCGACGGTGTTGGCCTTGGCCTTGCCATTTCATCGGGAATTGCCAAGGATTTGGGTGGGCGGTTAATTGCCAGAAACGTATCGCCCAAGGGTGCGGTGTTTGAATTCCAGTTGCCACAAGTAGAAAATGTGGAAAAACTCGCGGCTGAATAACAGCCACATTATTGGCGGAGCAAATATGCCAGAACAAATTACAATTACTATTGTTGATGATGAACAAGACATGCGCGAAAGCATTTCGCAATGGCTCACCCTGTCTGGGTATCGCACAAAAACATTCGCCAGCGCCGAAGATGCGCTCAAGGTGATTGATGGCGATTATTCTGGGATCATCATTTCCGATATCAAAATGCCCAAAATTGATGGCATTACGTTTTTGAAAAAACTGCAATCCATCGACAGCCAACTGCCCGTAATCTTGATCACGGGTCACGGCGATGTTGCGATGGCCGTCGAAGCGATGCGCATTGGTGCCTATGATTTCTTGGAAAAACCGTTTGATCCTGAACGCATGGCGGAATTGACCAAACGCGCGGTGCATACGCGCCGCCTCACGTTGGAAAACCGCACGCTGCGCCGCGAATTGTCCGATGGCACCGTATTGTTGCGCAAATTGATCGGTACCAGCCCCGTGATGGAACGCCTGCGCGAAGACATTCTAGATCTGGCACAGGCCGATGGACATTTGTTGATCAAGGGCGAAACCGGTACGGGCAAAAGCCTGATCGCGCACGCGCTGCACGCCTGTGGCCCACGCCAAGGTAAAAAATTCATTTCGGTCAATTGCGCCGCCTATACCGAAGATGATCTTACAACGCGCCTGTTTGGCCCGCTGGATGATTCCACCCCCCTGGTCGAAAACGCGCTTGGCGGTACGTTGTGCCTTGAAGATATCGAAAGCCTGCCCGCATCCATTCAGGCGCGATTGTTGTCGGAAATTACCGAACATGATCGTGGCGAAGATGGATCGGCACTGCGCATTATCGCAATTTCGAATGACACCAGCGATAACGACGAAAACCTTGAATCCGCTTTGCGCCAAGATTTGTATTACCGTCTTGCGGCGATGCACATCACTCCCCCCCCTTTGCGTCAACGCGGCGAAGATATTTTGAGCCTGTTTAATCGATATGCCGAAACCTTTTCCGAAGAATACGGTTGCGAACAACCCGAAATTTCCGCCGAAGACGCGGCCAAATTGTTGCAAGCCCCCTGGCCTGGCAATATCCGCCAGTTGATCAATCTGGCCGAACGCACCGTATTACAAAGCCGCCGCGGCAGCTATTCCATATCCAATATCCTGATGGCCGATGTCGGCGAAGAAGTACCCGATGTTGTGACCGATGGCAAACCATTGAAAGAACATGTCGAAGCGTTCGAACGCATGTTGATCGACAACACAATGCGCCGCCACAAAGGGTCTATTCAATCCGTGATGGAGGAATTATCCCTGCCACGGCGAACATTGAACGAAAAAATGGCGAAATACGGGTTAACCCGTTCAAATTACGTCGGATAAAAAAAAAGAGCGTGCCATTCATTGGCACGCTCTTTTCAATTCATGGCGTGATTAAATTATTCTGCAATCGCTTTGTTTGTCAGATTATCCAAAGCACCTGTCATCATTTTAAACACTTCTAAATCTGCATCGGCATCATGTGCCTGTGCCATATCCATTGGTGCGCGATAGGTGATTTTCACGCTGCCATCTTCGACTTGATACGCCAATACGCGCAGCGGCAAATCAAGCCCGATTGTCTGGCTCGCATTCATCGCAGGCGTGCCAAGCTTTGGATTGCCAAACAACAGCATCTCTGTTGGGCGCAAGTCCATATCAACGCTTTTGGCACCCGCAGCATGATCAACACGCGCAAATACTTTGGCACCTGCGCCCTCCACTGCGGCGGCCATGCGATCAATTGTTTCGCTTACAGAATGAGGCGAATTTTTGGTGATCATGGTGTCGGCCATTGCGGCTCCTGAGAATGCTAATGCAGCTATTGCAGATGTAAAAAATATGTTCTTCATGCGATGTCCCTTCGATTTAAATAACATCGGCAATACCTACCGCGCAGTTCGCGATGGTCAAAATCACAGTTGCGCGAACACATCAACTTGGCAAAAATTCACCACGTTCATTGCTCCAAATGTTCAAAATATCCTCGCCGAAGGCATAATCCCTTGTCTATCCGCGCAAAATTCCGCCAAGTGCCACGGACAAATCACCGTATCCCGTGAAACGGCGTTCCAACGGCAATCCCATTTTTTCGGCAATCAATGCGGCCTTGGCATCCAATGCGGGATCATTCACCTGTGCTTGGTAAACCAGTTTGGTGTAATTGCCAAAATACACGTCGCGCAGTTGCGGATGGCGATCCAATCCCATGGGTTTCCACACAAACGCATCAAATTGTTTCACCAAAAAATCGGTTAGGTAAAACGCGGTGATTTCATCCTCCAATTTGCCAAATGCTTCGTTGCCCTCGAAAAACGAATAACAATGGGGGCCTGCGATCATTTCAACACCAAGCTGTTCGCATTTTGCGGCCAGCATCCCACCCGTTCCACAATCGGCATAAGCCACAAAAATCTGATCGTAATCTGCACGGTGCTTTTCCACCGCATTCGCAACTGCATCGGTGATTTTATCGGGGTATAGGTGCAATTTCGCAGGCAAACAGGTTAAATCCATATGCCCCCAATCATTAAGCTTGATCAGCGCAAGGATTTCACGCGCAAGCGCACCACAGGCCAGAATCAAAACGCGCCCAGCAGGATCACTGGGCGCGTCTAATCCTGTTTCCGTCAGATCGCTGTCGCTGATCTGTGCCATGTTATCCCGCAGCCATCTGGTTGTGTTTTTTTGCCATGAATTCTTTGGCGGTTTCCACGGCAACAGCGGCGTCACGGCAATACGCATCGGCGCCAATCGCCTTGCCAAATTCTTCGTTCAATGGCGCCCCACCGACAAGCACGGTGAAATCATCGCGCATGCCTTTTTCGACCATCGTATCAATCACGACCTTCATGTATGGCATGGTTGTGGTCAACAATGCGGACATGCCCAAAATATCGAATTCGCCTGTTTCCAGCGCTTCAAGATAATTTTCAACGGGGTTGTTGATGCCAAGGTCTTTTACCTCGAAACCCGCACCTTCCATCATCATTGTTACAAGGTTTTTGCCGATGTCGTGAATATCACCTTTCACCGTGCCAATCACCATCGAACCCAAACGCGGCGCACCCGTTTCGGCCAGCAATGGTTTCAGGATCGCCATGCCACCCTTCATGGCACCCGCGGCCAATAACACCTCTGGCACAAACAAAATACCGTCGCGAAAATCGATACCAACGATGCGCATTCCTTCGACCAATGCTTTGGTCAGCACATCATAGGGCTGCCAACCGCGTTCAAGCAGAATGTTAACCGCCTCTTCGATTTCCTCTTTCATGCCGTCATACAGATCGTCGTGCATTTGCAACGTCAATTCTTCGTCGCTGAGTTCCGACAGGATGATTTCTTCTTCGTCTGACATGTTCTTATCCTTGCAACGCCAACCGCTGGCTTATGGTACCAAATTCTCGAAAATCAGTGAATTTTCTGATCGTTTTACGACGAAAACGACTAAATCACCGACTTTCATAACGTTTTTAACGTATTAGCCACGCCCACGA
This sequence comes from Paramylibacter ulvae, assembly GCF_014652655.1. Taxonomy (GTDB): domain Bacteria; phylum Pseudomonadota; class Alphaproteobacteria; order Rhodobacterales; family Rhodobacteraceae; genus Amylibacter; species Amylibacter ulvae. Next base: position 77,824 of record NZ_BMZF01000001.1, on the reverse strand, counting down.
CGCCGTTCACGCCGTTTTGGGCCAGCGCCGTCTGTGCCATCGCTTTCGGATGAAAACCCACCTAATGCGGCGGCGATTTCGTCCAATGTGGGGGCCTTCCCAACGGGTGTTTCCTCCAACGCTTTGCGCATGGCGCGTAAATGGTCGGGCATGGTTCCACAACATCCACCGATGATTTTTGCACCGGAATTGCGCGCCATCACCGCATATTCAGCCATCAATTCTGGCGTGCCATCATAATGAATGTGGCCATCAACATATTTTGGAATGCCTGCGTTACCCTTGGAAATAATCGGCTTGCTTGCGCCGCCCTCAACAAAACCCAGAACCGTGCGTAACAAATCAGATGCGCCCACACCGCAATTCGCGCCAAACGCCATTGGGGCGTAATCCAGATCATCCACCATTTTCACCATGCCCGCACTGGTCGTACCCATCATGGTGCGTCCTGCGGTGTCAAAGCTCATGGTGCCGGCCCATGGATGGCCTGTACGCGCGATTGCATCGGCGGCGGCGGCGTATTCTTCGGGCGCTGAAATCGTTTCCAGCCACAACACATCCGCACCACCCGCGATCAAACCTTCGGCTTGTTCATGGAACATTTCAACGGCATCATCGTGCGAAAGCGTGCCCGCCGCCCCCATGATTTCACCCGTTGGCCCCATTGAACCCGCCACAATAATATCGCGCGATGATTTATCCGCCACTTCGCGGCCAATTTCCGCTGCGATTTTGGACAATTCATGTGCGCGTTTTTCTGCGTTATGCAGTTTAAGACGTGATGCGTTGCCACCAAAGCTATTGGTTAAAAACAGATCAGATCCTGCATCAACCGCCCCTTGATAAAGCGCTGTGATGCGATCGGGATGCTCTTCGTTCCAAAATTCAGGTGGTTCGCCTGCTTGCAATCCTGCGTTAAACAGGTTTGTTCCCGTGGCACCATCGGCCAGAACCCAGCCTTGCGTTTCGATCAGTTTTGTAAGTTTATCAGTCACTTGCGTATCCATGTTGCGGTGAAATTATGATGCGTCGGAATGTTTTATTGTTTCAAGATAGCCCATGCCACAGCAAAACACATCAATCCAATTCATATTGGACATAAAGATTATGAACATTCCTTTAGGATTGCGCGGCCTTGGCGGCAACCTCGTTGATGCGCGCTATCATTGCGCGCAAACCGTTTGAACGTTGTGCCGATAAATGTTGGTCCAACCCCAAGCGTCCAAATGCGGCGAGCGCGTCAGTGTCCAAAATGGTTTTCACGCTCTGCCCGTTGAACAGCGCATGTAAAATCGCGATCAACCCCTGCACAATCATTGCATCAGATGCGCCTTGGAATGTCAAAACCGCATTACCCCCTGTCCCATCAATATGGGGCACCAGCCAGACCTGTGACGCACAGCCATCAACCTTGACCGCAGGCACGCGCAATGCATCATCCAATACGGGCAATGCTTTGCCCATATCGATCACATGACGATAGCGGTCTTCCCAATCGTCCAAAAATTCAAAGGTTTCGACGATTTCTTCAAATTCAGCGCTCATTGCGGTCTCTTTCTTGTTTGGCGTTGATTTATGACTCCGCTATGCATCTGTCCAGTGAATTTGGTGTGAGATGCGTCAAAGGGCTTTAATTTGGTTGCGCGATTGGCTATCGATGGTGAAACGAAAAAGAGGCTACCCATGCAAAATATGACGCAAAAACTTTTCAGCACTGCAATAATTGGCGCAATGCTTGCATCCTGTTCTGTTTTTGATGGTGCCCGCAATTCATCAGGTGGCAGTGCGGGCAGTTCCGCAGGCAGTGGCGGCAGCGTTGGTAGTGGTTCGATCGGGTCTGGATCATTTGGCAATAAACGCAGCGAAGAAGAAATCGGCGCGGCAAAAACCGCAGTGGTCGATAACCGTGGTTTGGTGCCTGTGATCAAATCGGCGAAATTGGATCGCACCAAGGATGGATATATCCTGCGTGTGATCGGTGGTGTTGATCGCACCGGATATTATGATGTGGAATTGGTGGCACGTAATTTTGGCGAAGTGAACGCCGATGGCGCGTTGATTTACGATTTTCGCGCAAATGTTCCAAACCCTGGTATTGATGTTCCAACCGAACGGTCCAAGGAAATTTACGCTGGCGTATTTATCCCGATTGATATCTATCTCGTGGCCAGCACGATCAGCGTGCAAGCCTTACAAAACAACCTTCGCGTCACACGCTAAGGTTTTAAATATTAACGATTTTTACGGATTTACCGTTTGATGCAAGTGCAACCTTACCCTCGCACAGGCGCAAGGCATCATCGCCAAAAACCTCTGCTCGCCACCCTTTGAACATTTTACCGTCGCGTTCCCCTGCGGCGATTGCATCCAACTCTGCCGCGTTCGCGATCAGTTTTTGCGCAACGCCGTAACCCTCGGCCTTGGCCTTGAGCATTACCCGGAGCAATTCGGCCAAACCCTCGGCACCTTGGGGTTTAATCCGATCATCGGCGGGTTTTGGAATATCGGATGCTTCGTATGCACTAGCCCGCTTTATCGCGGCCAAAATACCATCGGCAATGTCGCCTTTGCGTGCATCGCGCAACAACAGACGTGATTTGTTCAATTCACCTATGTTTTGCGGACGGGTTGCGGCCAATTCCATGATCGCATCGTCTTTCATCACGCGATTGCGTGGAATATTACGTTTTTGCGCAAAATCTTCGCGAAATTCGGCCAACTCGCGCACGGCGGCCAGAATTTTCCACGAATTGGTACGGGTTTTCACACGCATATATGCTTGCTTAGGTTCACTGATATAGGTTTGGGGGTCCAACAGAACCGCCAATTCCTCTTCGACCCAACTTTGACGTTTGGATTTTTTCAACTCCGCCGCCAAGGTTTCATAAATTTCGCGCAGATGCGTCACATCACCAATGGCATAGGTCATCTGTTTTGCCGACAAAGGACGCGCCGACCAATCGGTGAAACGTGATGATTTATCCAACCCCTGTTTGGCAATTTTGCGCACAAGGGTTTCATACCCCACCTGTTCGCCGTACCCACAAACCATGGCCGCCACTTGCGTATCGAAAAACGGTTTTGGCAGGATCTGGCGATCAACATAGAAAATTTCCAAATCTTGGCGGGCGGCGTGGAAAACCTTGACCACAGATTCGTTTTGAAACAGCTCATACAGCGGATCAAGGTTCAACGTATCCGCCAAAACATCAATCAACACCGCAGATGAATCATCGTCGCCCGGATGGGCCATTTGGATCAAACAAAGTTTGGAATAATAGGTGCGCTCACGTAAAAATTCCGTGTCGATTGTCACATAATCAAAGCCAGAACAAATTTCGCAGAATGCGGCCAATTCAGCCGTTGTTTTTATCATTTTCATGAAAACCAGCTTTAGGCGTTTCACCTGCTGGGTTCAAGACGGTTTAGACGATTTTTGGTATTTACATTTGGCTCCGACGGTAGGGATCGAACCTACGACCAATTGATTAACAGTCAACTGCTCTACCGCTGAGCTACGTCGGAATGTCCAAATGTAGGGGTGATATAACGAAGCCTTTTTGGGGCGTCCATAGCGTTTTTTACAGTTTTTTGCATATTCTGTGAAATTCCCAAGAAAATAGCGCCATTGTGCGCTCGCCTCTTGTCCTTAACCCCGTTCCAAAGCTAGGCTCTGGCATTATGAGCCGCTTTCACCTTCGCCGATATATGCCCAAAACCCTAATGGGGCGTTCGATTCTGATTCTGATGATTCCGATTGTGGTGATTCAGTTGGTGGTCGGTTTTATCTTTTTTGACCGCCTGTTTCGCGATGTGACATTGTTAAAAACAGGCGAAGTGGCAAGGCAATTGGAATTTGCGCTGCAATCAAGCGATCCTGATGCGCTGATCAAGTTGGGATTTGAAGTGGAAAAAGTTGCAAATTTCACTGGTCGTGGTGATTCCATCGCGCCATTGGATTTCACCGGCAAAAATGTCATTGAAAAACTGCGCACGCAATTTTCCAATGTCGCCTTTGTGGATCTAACAACAGATGATCATTTGGTGCAATTTGGCATGAATTTTGATGGGCAGTTTATCCAAGTCAGCTTTGATCGTGCCCGCGCATCCGCACGCAATCCGCACCAATTGCTGGTCGCGATGACCATCGCATCATTGCTTATGTCGATTCTGGCCGTGTTGTTTTTGCGCAATCAGGTGAAACCCATTCGCCTGTTGGCAAAATCGGCAGAGGCATTTGGCAAAGGGCGCAATATCCCGTTTCGCGCCCGCGGCGCCGCCGAGGTACGTTTAGCAGCCCACGCATTTCGCGCGATGAAAGAACGCATAGAACAACAAATCCAACAGCGCACCTTGATGTTATCGGGGGTAAGCCATGATTTACGTACCCCCCTTACCCGCATGAAATTGTCACTTTCAATGCTCGAAGATAACGAAGAAATCGAGCATCTGCGCAAGGATGTGATCCAGATGGAGGGCATCATGGAAGAGTTTTTGGCATTCGCGCGCGGAGACAGCGCCGAGCGCCGCCAACAAGTGGACGCAATTGCGCTTGCCCGCACATTGGTTGAAAACAATAAACGCGCTGGGAAAACCATTGTTTTGAACGCCAGCGATGCGCCGATTTATCTGACCTGTCGCAAACTGGCGATAACGCGAGCGTTGGACAATTTGCTATCCAACGCCGCCCAACATGGCGATCAGGTGTCGCTGACAATTCAAGACAATGAAAAAGACGTGGTATTCATGATCGAGGATAATGGCCCTGGCATTAACCCCCAAGATCGCGAAACCGCAATGCGCCCGTTCGAGCGATTGGATTCTGCGCGCAATCAAAACCAAGCAAACGGAAGCGGACTGGGATTAGCCATCGTTGCCGATATCGCCCGCAGCCACGGTGGCAACCTTGCGTTGAGTGATAGCGAAGCTTTGCACGGCTTGTCCGCCACGATCACCATCCCAAAGTGATTAACATCACCAAATCAACAAATTAAAAATTTTTGTTAGCGATTAAGAGTGAGCGACATCACTGAATGTGCGCGCATGTTGATATGTTCTGATCCCACAATTTCAATTTCATTTTTCACCCCAATTTGGGTTTTTCAGAAAGGGTTATATTATGCCTCTCTATTATTCAGGTACAACCATTACAGGGTCGGGTGACGCCGACATTATTTTAGCACAAGGCGCTAACAACACAGTTTATGGCGGTTCTGGCGCCGATATTATGTTGGGCGATATTGGTAGTTTCCGAAGCGTCTACGGAACCAACAACAGCTTTGCTAACGCGTTCAATTTGGATTCTTCTACTGCTTGGTCTACGGATGAAAACGATCTGTTTGGTAATGACAGTTTAGCCCACACCACACTTTCAATTATTCCACAGGCAAATCAGCAAGAATATTTTGAAATAACCTTGGCTGCTGGTGAAACCATCACGCTTGATATCGACGGGGCTGGCGGCTCACTTGGATCGAACGATGACAGTGACATATCGTTACGCATATTCAACAGCGCAGAAACACAAATTGCGTCAAATTTCACATCGCCCATCTCAAATGGGGGGCTGGGTTCTGTCGATACTTCTGATCCTTACCTCAGCTTTACCGCACCTTCTGCTGGGACATATTACATTTTGGTCAATAACAATGGATTGGATTTCCAAGGCGACGAACATTTTCTGTTGAACATCACATCAACACACCATGCAACAAGCGGTGCAGATGTGGCTGGTGACGATGTTATGTATGGCGGTTCTGGCAATGATTTGATGATGGGTGGCGGTGGTGATGACACCATGTTTGGCGGCCAAGGCACCGATACAATGTATGGCGGCACTGGTCATGACACCATGGCAGGCGGGCCATTCACCGGTGATCTTTATGGTGGTAATGGCAACGATATTTTCGAAAACTACGGTGGCGCATTTATTGATAACGTTTACGGTGGATCTGGTTCAGACACGCTGGATTTACGCAATCGGACCACAGGGAATGCCGATATCGACCTGTCGGCGGGAACCTATACTGCAAGTTCACAAACCGCCGATATTTCATCTGTGGAAACCATTTTCGCAACACATAATGACGACACGATCGATCTAGGTGGTTTGAGCGGTTATACCGCAAATGGCGCTGGTGGTAACGATACAATCATTGGCGGATTGAACTATCAATTGCTCCGCGGGAATGATGGTAACGATACGATAGATGGCGGTTTTGCATCCGGTTCTGCGGTTGGTGATTCACTTTATGGTGGTAACGGAGATGATACAATTACCGGTGCAAATGGCGATGATTACGCCCATGGTGGTGATGACTCCGACCGTATCACACTCAACGGTGGCGATGACGTTGCATTGGGTGGTCTGCATATCGACACGATTTACGGTGGCGATGGCGACGATACCATGTCTGGTGGTCAGCACCGCGATTATCTGTATGGCGGTGATGATGATGACCGTTTGAACGGCAATGGCGGTGATGACTACATGATCGGTGGCAACGACAATGACCGTCTTGACGGTAACAATGGCAACGATAGCATGTATGGCGGGAGTGACAATGATCGCCTTTACGGTGGTTCGGGCAATGACATTGTGAACGGTGGCGTTGGCAATGACGTCATGAATGGTGGTAACGACAATGACACCATGTATGGCAGCAACGGTAACGATCGTTTTTACGGCAGCAGCGGTAGCGATTTCATGTATGGCGGCGCGGACAATGACCGCATGTTTGGCGGCAGCGGCGACGATTACATGGATGGCGACACCGGCAATGATGTTATGCGCGGCAGCTCTGGATCGGATACGTTCAACTTTGAAATCGGCGATGGTGATGATCGCATTATCGATTTTGAAATCAACGTGGATACGATCGATCTTGCCTCAACTGGACTTGGCTATAACAACTTAAACTTCGTTGCAGTTGGCAATAGCACCCGTGTTGAATACAGCGCAACCGACAGCATCATGTTGCAAGGTGTTAATGTTAACGATCTAGATCAGAACGATTTCCTGTTCTGATTTGACCGATCATTAACGATGGGCCGCCCCTGTGAAACATCAGGGCGGCCCATTTTCATGTGCATTTAAACGTCTGTCAGGATTTCAGAAATCGGCAGGCGCGATTTTGGCAAGGCTTTGTTATAATCCTCTGGCATTTTATGATAGCCTAACGTGACAACGACCAAGCTGCGATATCCCATTTCTGTCAAACCAAATTCCGCGTCTAGCACATCGGTTTCAATGCCCTCCATCGGGGTTGCATCAATGCCAAGCGATGCAACGCCCAACAAGAATTGTCCAACATTCAAATATGTCTGGTTATCCGTCCATCCTTGCAAATTATTTTTCTCGGTTTTGAAATAGTCCACGAACATGGAACGCCCGCCGTGCATCTGCGCCTTGTGGGTTTCTGGGTCAGTTGCAAAGCGCCCATCGGATTCTTCTTGGTTTAACAGTTTCAACATATAGTCTTCGTCAATGTTCATTTTGCTCGCGAAAACCACCACGTTGGATGCATTGCGGATGGATGGGCTGTTGAATGGAAAACGACCATCGCTTGATTTCGCGATCCGCTCTTTGCCAGCATCGGTACTCGCGAAAATGAAATGCCATGGCTGGCCATTTACACTTGATGGGCTGAACCGCAACAAGTCTTTGATCTTTGCGATATCAGCGGGGGCAATTTTTTTTGTTGGATCATACGCCTTGGTCGTGTGGCGATTTTTGGCGACTGCTACGATGTCTTGGGTCATTTTATATTCCAAAAGTTTTTGTTTCTGTTGCCACTTGTTATGCCAATCGGGCGCAAGGATACTATCTATGCAATTGCAAAATGATTATCCCGAATTTCAAAAGAATAAAGCTATAGCAATCCGCCGTAGCGTTGTTGATTGGTTTCCACGATACGCTTTTGCATAAACACAAGGAATGTTTTCACCCGCGCTGGCATCATCCGCCCAGGGGGGCGCACCGCCCAAATATTGGATCGGGGCAGCAACGTATAATCGGGCAAAACCCGCACCAGCCGCCCTGCCCGTAAATCTTCGCCCGCATGCCATAATGATGCGCGAGCAATCCCCATGTCGGCACGCACCAAATTTGCGATCGCATCGCCCAGATTAACCGCCACCGGCCCACGCACAGCAACATCATGCACCACGTCCTGATCATCGCTCAGATGCCAGCTTCGCATTGATCCCAGTAACAAACACGAATGATGCAACAAATCTTCTGGTGTTCGGGGGATGCCATGTGTCGCCAAATAATGTGGTGTTGCGACAAGCCATTGCGGATTATCGTCAATGCGTTGCGCCAAAAGGCTACTTGGGGCCAGTTCGCCCATACGAAACGCCAAATCATATCCGTCTTGAACAATATCGACATATGAATCTGTCAGATTTAGATCCAAATGCACTTCTGGATGCGCGCGCAAAAATTCTGGCAGGAATGGCACAATATGTGTGCGCCCAAACGATGCGGATGCGGTCACGCGCAATTTACCCGAAATCTTGCCCGAGTTCTGCGATAACACACTGCGCAAATCATCAACATTTTCCAAAACGCGTTTGGCATGTTCCAACAACAATTCACCATCGGGGGTTAAAGATATCGAACGCGTGGTCCGATTTAACAATTTCATACCCAATTCGGTTTCCAACGCTTTGATCCGCTGAGACGCATTGGTTGGCGATAAATCAAATTCCGCCCCTGCCCGCCCAATAGCACCAAGTGTTGCAACGCGTACAAACAATTCCAATGATTTGAGATCAAATGACATGCCCACCCCGTTTCGCACCCACGATAACAGCACGGCGGTGAAATGGTAGGCCCGGCAGGACTCGAACCTGCGACCAAAGCGTTATGAGCGCTCTGCTCTAACCAACTGAGCTACAGGCCCGCCGTGTGTTGGTCGTACCATAAAGTTTGCGAAGGTCAAGACGGTTTACGTGCAGATGGCCTTGCTTTATCAATTTTGAAATTAATCACCATAGGATATGCCCAATGACCAGTTTCGACATCAAACCATTGATTAAACGCTTTGCCATTGCCTATGTCTTGGCGTCTGTCGGTGTTGCGCTCGTTGTCTATCTGCTTGAAAAAATTTTTGGCGTTTCTGGTGGTTCGGGTGCGGGAATGATTTCCGTTATGGTTGCCGCGATGGATATGGGGCAAACATTTTATAAACAAAATAACCGCATCCCCGAAAAATCAGAAAGCTGGCGCATGGCACGCTGGGCAATGATTGTGGTGTTTGCATTTACACTATTGGTGTTGTTGTTCGTCTTTATTACATCACCGCAATTTTTCGCAACAATGGGCATTCCAGGTCTGTTGGTAATCTTATTGTTCGTCTTGTTGATATCATTTTTGGCCACGAGATTCTTTATCGGTTTTGGTGCAAAAAACCTTGCCAAGGTCGAAGCGCGCAAAAATAACGCATAGCGCACCCAAGATGTCGTTAAACAGTGGACAGTTTCAGGTACAATTGGTAATGCGCAGCTAAAGTTTAACAACCGAAAGTTTGCGCCATGACCATGAAAAACAGCCTAACATATGCAGATGCTGGTGTGGATATTGACGCGGGCAACGAGCTTGTCGAACGCATCAAACCAGCAGCGAAATCAACCAAACGCGCAGGTGTCATGGACGGGCTTGGCGGGTTTGGCGCGATGTTCGATCTAAAGGCGGCTGGATTTAACGATCCTGTTCTGGTGTCCGCCACTGATGGCGTGGGTACCAAGCTGCGCATTGCAATTGATACGGGTCATTTGGATACGGTTGGCATTGATCTGGTGGCGATGTGCGTCAATGATTTGATCTGTCAGGGTGCCGTACCCCTGTTTTTCCTCGATTATTTTGCCACTGGCAAATTGGACATCGACAAAGCCACAGATGTGATCAACGGCATTGCCGAGGGCTGTCGCCAAGCAAACACAGCACTGGTTGGTGGTGAAACCGCCGAAATGCCCGGCATGTATGAAGGCGAAGATTTCGATCTGGCGGGTTTTTCCGTGGGTGCAATGGAACGCGGCGCAACCTTGCCACGCGATGTGGCCGAGGGCGATGTGTTAATTGGCCTGCCATCAACAGGTGTACATTCCAATGGATATTCCTTGGTGCGCAAAATTGTCGAATCCTCTGGCCTGTCATGGAATGATGATTGCCCATTTGGTGATGGCGTTTTGGCAAAACACTTGCTGGAACCCACAAAAATCTATGTCAAACCCGCGGTTGCCGCACTTGAAACAGGCAAATTGAAAGCCTTGGCACATATTACTGGTGGCGGTTTGACAGAAAACCTGCCCCGCGCCCTGCCCGATGGTTTGGGTGCACAGATTGATTTGAACGCATGGCAACGTCTGCCGATTTTTGATTGGCTGATTGCACAAGCGGGTCTGGAACAGGGCGAAGCATTGAAAACATTTAACTGTGGTATTGGCATGATCGCGATTGCGGGGGCCGATGATGCAGATGACATTATGGCCGCCCTTGCGAACCAAGATATCGCACCTGTGCGCATCGGTCAGATCACAACAGGAAGCGGCGTCACCTATACTGGCGCTCTCTAACATGACCAAACGCGTGGCAATTTTGATCTCTGGTGGTGGCTCTAACATGCTATCATTGGTGGATGCCATGAAAGACCCCGCATTTGGCGCGGCACCTGTTCTGGTTCTTGCTAACAACCCTGATGCTGGCGGCATCGCCAAGGCCGATGCCATGGGCATTCCTACCGCCATCGTGGATCATCGCCCATTCAAAGGCGACCGCCCGGCGTTCGAGGCGGAATTACACCGCATAATCAGCAACCATTCCCCTGACATTATATGTCTGGCGGGTTTCATGCGCGTGCTGACTGCTGGGTTCATTGATCACTGGGAAGGTCGGATGTTGAACATTCATCCATCCCTTTTGCCCAAATACAAAGGGTTGCACACACATCAGCGCGCGATTGATGCTGGCGACAATGCGGGTGGTGTATCGGTGCATGTTGTAACCGCTGCACTGGATGATGGGCCGATACTTGGACAAGCCAGCGTTCCAATTTTACCAAATGACACTGCGGATGATCTGGCGGCGCGTGTACTGGTACAAGAGCACCGACTCTACCCTGAGGTGTTAAGAGAATTTTTAAATTCCTAGGCCAAATTTCACACCAGATTCGCAGAATAAATGACGGATTTGACGGTAATTTACGAAAATATCAGCCCCAATTTAATAAAAATTTGCCTAAATTTGGCAGGTATAAGGCATCAATTTTGACGCAAACCTAGTGTAAAGAACATGTCCTTTTAGCCAGTACCAAAAAGCTTTCTACGGAATTTTTTAATTATCACTGCCATTTAGGCTCATGAATTAATTGTTATTTAACAACTAGTTACGCATAATATTCGACCAATCACCCAAAGCAAAATTTCCATCATCCACTTTATCCGTTGCTTGCAAATCTCTTTGCACGGTCGTTACGTAACGTCGAAATTGAGCGCTCGATTTTCCTAATCTTGGTTAACGAAGAAATAAAACGTCATAATTTGCACAATTGCTGCCACATTTCCGCCCAACACTTCTCTACTATGAGATGTACGGACATTGAGCGATGTCCACTAAATCAAACAACCTAGGGGGTTATTACGATGACACAGGACAACAAAATCTTACACACAATCCGCCGCATGTCATTTATCGCGTTGATCGCAACAGTAATCGGTGTGGGCGTATTTGGTCCCGTTATTGCAGAAAGCTTTGCGGATTATCTGATCCAGCAATAATTTTTGATCCTGAATATTAAAAGGGTCATCTGCGACCTTTTTTGATATTCCATCCGCCACATCCAACACGCAAGCGTGGCAGATAAGACTCATAATTCTATAAAATCGCGCAACATTGGGGAAAATTTCCCCAATCGTGCACCCGCTGCCCTAACAATTTGAAAAACATCTCAAAATGAGGGGGAAGTCGTGGCAGTTGTTGATTTTAATCGTGGGTCTAATCCAGACGCCAGCGAAGGTTTAAATATCACCATGCGCAATATTCGCAGGTTTTCGTTTACCGCACTCGTTATCGCAATCATCGGTTTAACAATGTTTGCACCAACCATTGCGGATAGCTTTTTATTATATCTGAAACAATAAAGGGCCCCGAAAGGCCCCTTAAATTCCTAGCTTTCGGGCAATCGCTTTGATTACCCTTTCACCAAATTGTTGGTTTAGCCGACAAGTTCTAGACCAGAGAAGAAGAATGCGATTTCTTCTGCTGCTGTTTCTGGCGCATCTGAACCGTGAACCGAATTTTCACCGATAGACAATGCGAATTCTTTGCGGATTGTGCCTGCATCTGCTTCGGCTGGGTTTGTTGCACCCATGATTTCGCGGTTGCGTGCGATTGCGTTTTCGCCTTCCAGAACCTGAACAACGATTGGCTCTGAAATCATGAATTCACATAATTCGTCGAAAAATGGACGCTCAGAGTGAACGCCGTAAAATGTTTGCGCCTGTGCCAATGTCAATTGGATGCGTTTTTGTGCAACAACGCGCAAACCGCCTTCTTCGAATTTAGCAACGATTTGACCAACAAGGTTACGTTTTGTTGCGTCTGGTTTCACGATTGAAAATGTGCGTTCTAGCGCCATGGGGAAAATCCTTTGATTTACGGTTCAACTTGCCCCGCAATCGCGGGTTCGCGCAGCCACTAGCACAGGCTTTCGCGCTTGAAAAGCCTGCTGTTGACACCCCCTGCCCACTACTGCAAAGCAGTCCCATGATACGTATTGATGACATTTCTTATTCTGTTTCAGGGCGCCAGCTGATTAGCGGTGCATCTGTCGTGATTCCTGATGGCCATAAGGTGGGCATTGTAGGGCGCAATGGTACGGGTAAAACCACGCTATTTCATTTACTTACGGGTAAACTGGCTCTGGATGACGGCGCTGTGGAATTGCCACGCAAGGCCCGCATTGGTGGGGTGAGCCAAGAAGTACCATCGAACGAGGTCAGCTTGCTAAACACGGTTTTGGCCGCGGATACAGAACGTGCCGAACTTTTGGCGGAATCAGAAACCGCAACCGATCCCACCCGTATTTCGCAAATTCACGAACGCCTTGCCGATATCGATGCCTATAGCGCCGAAGCACGCGCAGCCAGCATCCTGTCGGGCCTTGGATTTGATGCCGAAGCACAGGCGCGTGCCTGTTCAGAATTTTCAGGTGGTTGGCGTATGCGCGTGGCCTTGGCCGCCGTTTTGTTTTCAGAACCTGATATTTTGCTGCTGGACGAACCCACAAACTATCTCGACCTGGAAGGAACGATTTGGCTTGAAACCTATTTGGCGAAATATCCCCATACGGTTTTGGTGATTTCGCACGACCGAACTTTGTTGAATAAATCCGTGACTTCCATCCTGCATCTGCATGATAAAAACCTAACACTTTATACGGGCAATTACGACACGTTTGATAGCGTGCGCCGTGCGCGTCTGGCCGAACAGGCCGCGATGGCAAAAAAACAAGAAGCCGCGCGCGATCATTTACAAAGCTTTGTCGATCGTTTCCGCGCCAAAGCATCCAAGGCGAAACAGGCGCAATCGCGTCTTAAAATGTTGGAACGCATGGAACCGATTGCATCATCCGTTGAAAACGGTGTGGCATCGTTCAGCTTTCCTAATCCAGATGAGCTGTCATCGCCGATTGTACGCCTTGACGAAGTAAATGTAGGCTATGACGACACACCGATTTTACGCAAGTTGAATCTGCGCATTGATGCCAATGATCGCATTGCGCTCTTGGGGGCAAACGGGCAAGGAAAATCCACACTTTCCAAGCTGTTAGCGAGCAAACTTGAACCAATGGGTGGGGATTGGATCCGCTCATCCAAGTTGAAAATTGGGTATTTTGCGCAACATCAGGTGGATGAATTACATCTGGATGAAACGCCGTTGCAACATATCGCACGCGAAATCCCCACCGCTGGTCAGGCCAAACAACGCGCCCGACTGGCCGCAGGTGGAATTGGCCCCGAACAGGCCGATACATTGGTCGGTAAATTGTCCGGTGGGCAAAAGGCGCGATTGTCGATGTTACTGGCCACCCTTGATTCCCCGCATTTGGTAATCTTGGACGAACCGACAAACCACCTTGATATCGAAAGCCGCGAGGCATTGGCGTTGGCCTTGGCCAGTTACGAAGGCGCGGTTGTTTTGGTGAGCCACGATCCACACCTGATTAACGCCATCGCCGATCAGCTCTGGTTGGTTAAGGATGGCACGGTTCTGCCGTTTAATGACGATATGGAAGCCTATAAAAAGCTGTTACTTGCCGAACGCGGCGGCACGGCAAAAGCCAAGGATAAAATCCAAACGCAAAAGGTGAAAAAGGCCGACAAAGGCCCCAAGCCCGCGACAATCGTCAAACGCAAGAACCTGCAACCGTTGCAAGCGGATGTCACCAAATGCGAAGAGCGTGTGACAAAAATAGAGGAAATGAAGGGGCAGATCGAACGACGCCTTGCCAATCCATCGTTTTATGCATCCGATGATCCTGCCAAAATTGCAGAATTATCCAAAAAACACGCCGAAATCATACAAGCCTTGAAAAAGGCAGAGATTTTATGGGAACGTGCCACGGTAAAGTTGGACGCGGCGAAAGAGAGTTAAATGGAATTATATATTTCTGTCTTTGCAACACTGTTTGTGGTGATCGATCCCATCGGCCTGTTGCCGATATTTATCGCGCTTACCCAAGGCCAAGGGTTATCGTATCGCCGTAAAGTCGCCCTTAACGCCAGCTTGATTGGCGCGGTGTTGCTTACGGTATTTGCCTTTGCGGGGGATGCGTTGTTGTCATTCATCGGCATCGGATTCCCTGCGTTTCGCATTGCGGGTGGGATGTTATTGTTTCTGACCGCGGTTGAAATGTTGTTTAACAAACGTTCCAAACGGCGCGAAGAAGATGCCGAACAAGAGGATCACGATGATCCATCTGTGTTTCCTTTGGCAACCCCCTTGATCGCGGGTCCAGGTGCAATCACCACCATCATTTTGATGACAGGCGATAGCGTAAACGCATGGCAAACCACAGCCATTGTATTGGCCGCAACCTTTAGCGTGATCATCATCGCCTATGTTTTGTTTTACTTTTCCAACCTATTTGAAAAAATGTTAGGTCAAACAGGCATCAATGTGATTACCCGTCTGCTCGGCATGTTATTGGCTGCATTGGCCATTCAATTTATCATTGACGGCATGCGCGGATTAGGAGTGTTTGGATAATGGAAGGCGAAAGTGCAAATATTATTTATCTGCTCGCCTATCTCGCGATGATGCTGTTTTTCGGCGGGTATTTCATGCGTGAAAACCGCGGTGATATGTCCAAACACATTAAACAGGCTGGTATCTGGGTGATGATATTTCTGGGTGTGGCGCTCGTTTATAAATTCTTTGGCTAGCGCGACTTTTTGCTAATCGATTAATGCCTTGATCAACATTGTTGCCGCCGCGGCCAGATAGATATCGTTGCCATCAACAACGTAAACCTCATTGGCGGCCGGTCTACGCAACCCGCGGCGTTGCCAATCCTTGATCACAGTCACGTTTTGTTTTTGAACGCGTTTTCCAACGGCGTGTTTATGCTGTTTTTGTTTGACCACTTTCTTATGGGTCGTGGTTTTTTCCACAACAGTGACCTGTTTTTGAACCACAACATTCTTGTGATGACGCTTGTCCGAATTCGCGGCGGATGCAGGAATGGCCACTGTGGCAACCATCAGGCTGATTACGGCTGTACGAAATAGTTTAGACATGTTTTTTCCTCGTTGGGCTGCTCGATATGTTTCTTCGTTGTTCTTAGAGTTAGAACGCAGAGCCAGAGGAGTTCCGACGATTTTTTATCAAAAAATGCACCTTCAAATAAGAATAGTATTCAAATTCAATAGCCTAAAATCGTTCGAGGTGCGCCCAATTAGCCGCCCGATTTGGCCTTTTGTGCCCAACGGCCATCGGCCTGTGACCAATATTGTGCGGCGATCCCCGCCGCTGTCAGGCGTTTCCAATCCCCCCGCGCCGCGTCCAATGCGACGGGGTTATTGCCATCAAACAACAAACATGTACGCTCGTATTCTTTGATTTCATCTGCTGTCGCGGTTGCGCCATCGACCAGCATTAACACCTGTGCGTTATTCACATTTGCTTTTGCCTCGGTCAGCAATACGGGTTGATGCCCATCGTTGGCGCCCGTCATGAATCCGTGGGGTAAAAAGCTGTCGGGCGTTCCACCCCACAGTTTTTCATCAAGCCAAACCATGCGTTTGGTATCAGTACCGCGCACAATTACATGCCAGTTGCGTGACAAACACTTGCCCAATAATTCGGGCAAGGTTTGTTCAAGTGGGCTATGCGTTAAATGATAGAAAAAGATTTCGCTCATTACACTGGTTTGGCGGGCGTTTCTGTTTTGGCGGGTTTTGCCTCGTATTTATCCGCGATCAAACGGTTCAATGCGCGCACACCCCACCCTGTTGCACCTTTTGGTGCAAAATCGGTTTCGGTTTTCACCGATGCGACACCTGCGATATCCAAATGGATCCATGGCATGTCTGGTTCGATGAATCGTTGCAAGAATTGCGCCGCTGTAATGGAACCTGCCGCACGACCACCAACATTTTTGATGTCCGCAATGCGTGATTCAATCAATTTATCATACCCCGCACCCAGCGGCATACGCCATGCGCCTTCGGCCTCCGCACTTGCGGATTTTAAGAAATTCTCTGCCAACACGTCATTGTTGGAAAACACACCTGCGTTTTCATGGCCCAACCCGATAATGATTGCACCCGTCAAAGTGGCAAGGTTTATCACACCCGTTGGTTTATACGTTTTTTGCGCATACCAAAGAACATCAGCCAAAACCAATCGACCCTCGGCATCAGTATTGATCACCTCAATTGTGTCACCTTTCATGGATTTCACAACATCACCTGGACGCTGTGCCAACGCGTCAGGCATATTTTCAACCAAACCAACCAGACCAACAACATTCGCCTTGGCCTTGCGCAATGCCAGTGTTTTCATCGCACCCGCAACAACACCAGCACCACCCATGTCCATTGTCATGTCTTCCATGCCACCCGCTGGTTTCAATGAAATGCCGCCCGTATCAAACACTACGCCCTTACCCACAAAGGCGAATGGTTTTTCTTTGCCGCCACCATTCCATTCCATGATCACGATTTTCGATGGGCTGGTCGAACCTTGCCCCACACCGAGCAATGATCCCATGCCCAGCTTTTCCATGTCCTTTTCTTCCAAAACCTTGACCTTAACGCCCAGTTTTTCCAGATCGATCAAACGGTTGGCAAATTCGGTGGTGGTCAACACGTTGGCAGGTTCATTCACAAGATCGCGGGTGAAAAACACGCCTTCGGCCACCGCGGCCAAATCCGTGTAATCGGCAGCAATCGATTCAAATTTGTCAGACATGACCGTCACATCACCAAAACCTTTTTCCTTATCGGTTTTATGATCTTTAAATTCATAGCGACGCAACGTGAATCCAAATACCAATTCGGCCACTTTAAATGGTTTTAAAAATGCCAATGTCGCAGGTTCAGTTCCCACGGCCTTACCCAGATCGGCACCGATTTTGCGCAATTCTTCTGCTTTGGTGCGTGGATCAATTTTCAAAACCAAAACGCTGTCCACTAGCATGCCCAGTGGCGCGGTGATTTCGATAAATTCGCCCAGTTTCATCTCTTCAAAGCGGGATGATTCAACGAATGCTTTTACTACGCCCTTGGTCAATTTGTTAACGCGGCGTGCGGCGCTGTCCATGCTGCCTGATGGGGGCAATGCGATGGCGATTTTGCCTCTAATTTCGCCGAATTTCTCCAGATCAACATCGATAAACTTTGGTGTAATTGGGGCGCTCATTTAAAATACTCCGATAGCGTGTTTGACTTTGATGGAAACTTAGCGTGTTTATGCGCAATTCACCACTCCGCTCTGTTGTTTTTTACAAAACTAAGTTAGAAAAAATAACCAGAACCATTTCAACGGGATAGCGATTTGAAACAGCTTGATCAATACATCCTCAAACAGCTGTTTGGCCCGTTTGTATTTTTTATGATCGTCTTTATCGGATTGTTATGGTTGAACCGTGCGTTGGGTTTGGTTGATGTGGTTGTGGAAAACGGGCAGCCTGCGTCAATATTTGTTGAACTTGCGATCAATTTATTGCCAAAAACCATAGAGGCCGCAATCCCAATCGCGGGTTTTGCCGCATCCGTTATGGTCACGAACCGACTGTTTTCAGAGGCGGAATTGGTGGTAATGATGAACGCAGGGCGTTCGGTTGTAAGCCTTGCATTCCCCTATTTCATGTTTGGGTTGATATGCTGTTTAACGATGTCATTGGTCGTACATTATTTGGCGCCATTCGCCACAAAACGGCTTGCAGATCGCCAAGAAGAAATCGGGCGCCAATACGTGACCCAAATCGTCAAAGAGGGCGAATTTGTCAGTAATGACGGGCGGTTTACGTTTTTCTTTGGTGAAAAAGGTGCAGATGGGACCCTGCGTGATATCATGATTTCGGAACAGGTGTCGAAAAACAAGATCGTCACCCATGTCGCACAAAAAGGCCAAGCCGTGACACAGGACGGCACGACCAAATTATTGTTATTTAACGGTTCTATCCAAGACTTCACGCTGAATGATGTGGCGCTTAACGTGATACAATTCGGATCACTTTCATACGATCTAAGCCAGTTTGAAACCGCAATTAAAACGCGTGTTACTCGCCCCGATGAATTGTTCACCTCCGATTTGTATGACTACATCGAGGCACGCACATTGGATGTAAAAAACCAAGCGGGTGCGGTGGCGATCCTACATGATCGATTTGTCAAACCACTGTTATCGTTGTTAACACCCGTTATTGGCATGGCGACGCTATTGGTCGGTGGATTCTCGCGATCAGGGTTTATCCTTCGTATCATTGTGTCCATCGTGTTGATGTTTTCCATTGATACGTTTCGCGGTGTCAGCCAATCATGGGTATCATCAGATGGTGCGCATTGGATCGTATCCTACGCCCCCGTGGCATTGGCCGTCATCGTGTTGATTGTGTTGTTGTTTTTGGGGTCCAATGATCTGAAATCAGTCCGCGCACAAATGTTTGGCGCACGGCGACAGGTGGCACCATGATGCTGGGGCTCTATTTTGCGCAACGCTATATTATTGCATTTATCCGTGTGTTTTTAATCGTTGCCGCGTTGATGTTTTTGGCAGATCTGTTGGAAAACGTCAGCCGACTAGGCAGTAGCGAAAACGCCACCACGCGTGCATTTCAACTGGCCGGGTTGAACGTATCATCGTTAATCAGCCAAGCATTGCCAATCATCGTCATGCTTGCCAGCATATCATTTAGCGTCAGCATGGCGCGATCAAATGAGTTTGTTGTATCACGCGCCGTTGGCATGTCTGCGCTGAAATCTTTGGCTTTAACAGCATTACTGGCGGTCTCTTTGGGCGTTTGCAGCATTTTGTTTTTCGAACCTTTCGCCAATGAAATGCTGGAAAAACGAAACACATTGCGCAATGCCAATAAAACCCAGACCGTTGCGGTGAATGACACGGGGTTTTGGCTCCGCCAGAAATCACAAAAGGGCAATATGATTGTTCAGGCAGCGGCGGCAAATGATAACGGGAAAATCCTGCGCGATGTTACATTAATGGATTTTGATGAAACGGGCATGGCCGTGGACCGTTATTTCGCCACCGTTGCGTTTTTGAATGACGAGGAATTGGTTTTGACGGACGTAAAACAGTGGGATGTGCAATCTGGAAATCCTGAAAACACGGCACAAACGCCTGCGATCAAACGTTTTCCCACCACCATCACGCCTGCGCAAATTTTAGAAGGCTTCCCTGCCCC
The DNA here is from genome assembly GCF_014652655.1 of Paramylibacter ulvae. Taxonomy (GTDB): domain Bacteria; phylum Pseudomonadota; class Alphaproteobacteria; order Rhodobacterales; family Rhodobacteraceae; genus Amylibacter; species Amylibacter ulvae. The sequence goes on along the minus strand of NZ_BMZF01000001.1, from coordinate 57,893 downwards.
CGAAACTATTGCGATTTGGGCGCTGCCCAGTTTTGCCAAACAGATAGAGGACGCAGGGTTTTCATCCCTAAAATATCGCATGCAATTTCAAATGTCGTTGGCACGGCCGTTACTATTTTTGGCAATGTTTGTGATTGGCACCGTGTTTACGTTGAAAAATGCGCGTATGGGTAATTTGGGCTTGGCGATGCTCTATGCGCTGAGCTTTGGTTTTTCGCTTTACTTCTTGCAGAATTTTGCAAAAACCTTGGGCGAAGCAGGACAGGTTGCCGTTGTGATGGCGGCTTGGTTCCCTGCCCTTGCGGCCTGTCTGATGGCCTTGGCGATGTTTTTGCATTTGGAAGATGGGTAACGTGATTTGAAACGGTTTCAGAACATAGCATTTGCGGCCCTGTCCTTGTTTTTGTCGGCCAGTGTGGTTTCACATGCGCAAACCGCACCCGCAGGCGTTGGGTTGTTTGCTGATCAAATTTCATATGATCCCGATGCCAAATCATTGATCGCCACGGGCAATGTGCGCGTCATTTACAACGATCAGGTTCTGACCACAGATCGCGTCATTTATAACCAAGCGACGGGCGAATTGACCCTGCCTGCCGCATTTGAATTGGTGTCTGATGATGGCACCGTGGTCACGGGCACATCCGCGACATTGGATGATAAGGCCACACGCGGGTTGATCACAGGCGCGCAAATTTTGATCAACGATCAATTCCAGATGGCCGCATCGGATTTTTCACGTAGCCAAGGCCGATACAAGGTGATGCAACAGGTTGTCGCGTCCACCTGTAATATCTGTTACGATAACAAGGTTCCGTTTTGGCAAATCAGGTCAAAACGCGTGGTGCACGATGAACAGGAACGCCGCATTCACTTTGAAAACCCAAGCCTGCGCTTGCTGGGTGTGCCAGTGTTATACCTGCCGTATTTAAGCACCCCAGACCCAACCGTTTCGCGTGCAACGGGTTTTTTAATCCCATCATTTCGCCATTCATCCAATCTGGGTTATCGCGTTGATTTACCGTATTATATTGCGATTGATGATCACCGCGATGCCACCATAACGCCGTCCATTGCCTCCGCTGAAAGCTTTGTCGTAGAGGGCGAATATCGCCATCGTTTTGTTAATGGACAAATCACCGCGAACGGGGCAATCGCATTGGCAGATCCGCTCAGCGATACACGGTTTCGCAGCTTTGCCACCGTAACGGGCGATTTCAATTTACGCCGTGATTACCAATTAGCGTTTAAACTGGATCTATCATCGGATAATACATTTCTGGATCAATATGATTTTAACGACGATGACCGATTGTTCAATTTCATCACTCTGGAAAAAACCACGGATGACAGCTTTTTCTCGCTTGGCGCATCCTTCACCCAAAGCCTGCGCGCAGATGAAGTTGACGAAGAAATTCCATTGGTTTTCCCACAAGTATATTATCGCAAAAACCTTGATTTTGATGCACTGCCAGGGCGGTTTGGCTATACCGCACAAACCGTTTCATTGATCCGCACAGACGGGAGCCGCGTTGCACGTGTTGGCGGACAGCTTGATTGGTATAACAACTGGCAATTCAACAATGGATTATTGTTAAATGCCGAAACCAAGGTCGAGGGCAACACATATCTGGTGTCAAACTCCACCGAATACCCCGAACGCCATTACACCAATTTCACCCCAACCGCCGCGGTTGAATTACGCTATCCATTATCCAAAACCGTTGGCAACGCCATTCATGTGATCGAACCCATTGCACAGCTTGTCTGGTCACCGGATCGCGCATTCGACAGCCCGAACGAAGATTCCCCACAGGCAGAATTTTCCGAAAACAATCTGTTTTCCACTGATCGGTTTCAAGGATTTGACGAATCCGAACGTGGTTTGCGGTTAAATGTCGGGGTGAATTATCTGCGTTATGATCCGCGCGGCTGGGAATTGGGTGTCACTGTCGGGCGGGTGTTTCGCCAGCGTGATTTAAACCAATTTCCAGACAGCGTATCAGCGGGGCTAGATGGTATCGTATCCGATTATGTTGGCGCGTTTAACCTTCGCTTTCCAAATCAATTCAGCCTGTCCAGCCGCGCATTATTCGATGGACGGGGCAAGGTTTCCAAAAACGAAACGCGGTTTTCCACAACTTATAAAAAGCTGGATTTGGATGCGTCATATGTCTGGCTTGATGAACAGGTGGTATTGGACGAAAATGATCGCCAGCACGAAATCGCGCTGGATGCTCGGTATCAAGCCAATCAAAATTGGTTGTTCAATGCCGAATGGCGCCATGATCTCGAGGCAAATGATGCAACCGAACGTACTTTGGGCGTGGAATATGAAAATGAATGTGCAAAAATAGCCTTTTCGGTCTCGCTTCAAAACGAAGCCCTTGGTAAGCTAACGCGCGAATTCGGGCTTAAAATCTCACTCGAGGGATTGGGCGCGCGTAAATCGAAACCTAAATTCGCCCGTCGCTGTGGGCTCTAAGTTGGTAATGTAATATGAATAAATTGATGTCATTGGTCTTGGGTTGTTTTATGGTATGTGCGCAAATCGCATATGCACAAGCACCGTTTAACACGGCGATCGCCGTGAATGACGGCATCATCACCAATTATGAAATTTCCCAACGCACAGCGATGATTACGGCATTTGGCGGTGGTGGCGACACACGTGATACCGCGGTGAACCAATTGATCGACGAGCGCCTGTATCAACACGCTGCAAATCTGATCAACGTCACTGTCGGCGAAGACGAAATCGCCGAGGGCATGGAAGAATTTGCAAATCGTGGTAACCTAAGCACCGAACAGATCATTCAATATTTGGCCGCGCGCGGAATTGAAGAACAAAGCTTTCGCGATTTTGTCACCAACGGTTTGTTGTGGCGCCAAGTTGTACGCGCACGGTTTTCACGCCAAGCGACCGTTACAGATAACGAAATTGACAATGCATTGGGCGGTGCAAATCAGGGTGCGTTATCCCTGCTAATTTCAGAAATTGTTATTCCACACATCGAACGTGGCCCCGATGGTGCTAAACAATTGGCGCAACAATTGTCTGATTCAATCAAGAGCCAAGGCGCGTTTTCATCCGCGGCGCGGCGTTATTCACGTTCGCCATCTGCGCGTAATGGTGGGCGTTTGGATTGGGTGCCAGCGGCGAACCTGCCGACATCCATCATCACACAATTGCTCGCGCTTGAAAATAACGAGGTCACAGGCCCCCTTGAATTAAACAATGCCACAGCGATTTTCCAACTGCGAGGTACACGGCGCGATGCAACCGCAGCCAAGGAAACAACAGTATCCTATGCACAGGTTCCCCTGCCTACGGGTGTTGAACTGAAAAAACAAATCGCGGCCGCTCGCGTGTTGATCAACAAATCTGATCGGTGTTTGGATTTGCGTGCAAACGCGGAGAAATACGGCGCAAACGCATATCAAGAATCCGCGGCGTTACAATCCGAATTGCCCCAAACCATCGCAATGGAATTGGCAAAACTGGATCGTAACGAGGCAGGATATTACGCTAATTCCGCAGGTGGCATGTCTGTGATTATGCTGTGCAGCCGCACAACAGAATTACAAGAAGGTGAGCGTGAAGCGTTGCGTGGCAACATTTTCAATCGCAAAATCGCAGGGCTTGGCAACGGTTATTTGCAAGAGCTCAAGGGCTCAGCATATATCGAATACAAATGAGTGCGCCCATCGCATTGACCAGCGGCGATCCAAGCGGCGTTGGTCTGGAAATTGCCCTGTCTGCGTGGGGCGCATTGCGTGAAAAACTGCCGTTTTTCCTGATTGCCGATGTCGATTACATGCGCGAACTGGCCGCGACATCAGGACAAATGGTGGTGCAAATCGCAACACCCGATGAAACGACCACGGCGGCGAAAACAGGGTTGCCAGTATTGCATTGTCCATTTGGTGAACGTCCAAAAATCGGTGTGGAACATCCCGCAAATGCCACCAGCACCATCGCATCCATTGATCGCGCCGTGGCATTCGCACAATCTGGCGCGGCTAGTGCGGTATGTACATTGCCGATCAATAAAAAGGTTTTGTATGACGGCGCTGGGTTTGCATACCCAGGGCATACAGAATATCTGGCCCATCTGGGCGGTGTTGATCGATCATTTATGATGTTGCTCGCACCCGAATTGCGCGTGGTTCCCGTGACCATTCACATCGCCCTATCCGCTGTGCAATCTGCCCTGACACCTGAATTGTTAGGCGCAACGATCAGCGCAACACATCACGCATTGCAGCGTGATTTTGGTATCAAACAGCCCCGTCTTGCGATTGCGGGATTAAACCCCCACGCTGGCGAAGGTGGTGCCATGGGGCATGATGAAATCGACATGATCCGCCCCACGGTTGATCAATTACGTAGCGCTGGATTGGATATTGCAGGCCCACTGCCCGCCGATACGATGTTTCACCCTGCCGCGCGCGAAAAATATGATACCGCCATCTGCATGTATCATGACCAAGCATTGATCCCATTGAAAACGCTTAACTTTAGCGAGGGTGTGAACACAACATTGGGCTTACCCTTTATTCGCACATCACCCGATCATGGCACCGCATTTGATATCGCTGGCAAAGGCATTGCAGATGCAAGCAGCTTGATCGCGGCATTAAAATGCGCAGGCGATATGGCACAGAACAGGGCACGATATGACGCTGAATAACCTTCCACCGTTGCGCGAGGTGATCGCCGAACACGGCTTGAATGCGCGAAAATCGCTGGGGCAAAATTTTTTGCTGGATTTAAACCTCACATCGAAAATCGCGCGGATGGCAGGTGATTTATCGGGCCATGACGTGTTGGAAATTGGTCCGGGTCCCGGTGGTTTAACCCGTGGTCTGTTGATGGAAGGTGCGCGAAAGGTCGTTGCGATTGAACGCGATGAACGCTGTTTGCCAGCACTCGCAGAGATCACAGATGCGAGCGATCATCGTTTACAAGTGATCAGTGGTGATGCGCTTGAAATCAATCCGCTTGACCACATGCAAGCCCCGATAAAGGTCGTGGCCAACCTGCCCTATAACGTGGGCACAGAATTATTGATCCGTTGGCTCACCCCCGATAATTGGCCGCCATTTTGGGATAGTCTGACCTTGATGTTCCAAAAAGAAGTCGCACAGCGCATCGTCGCAAAACCAGGGTCCAAGGCATATGGGCGTCTGTCGATATTGGCGCAATGGCGCAGTGATGCAAAAATCGTGATGGAAATTCCACCACAAGCATTCACGCCCCCGCCCAAGGTCACATCCGCCGTCGTGCATATCACACGTTTGGATCAACCCAAATTCGCGGCGGATCGCAAAACATTGGAACGTGTTGTGGGTATGGCATTTGGCCAGCGTCGCAAAATGTTGCGCGCTAGCCTGAAATCAATTCATCCAAATATCGAAGATATTTTATTGGCCTCAGGGGTGAAACCAACGGAGCGTGCAGAACAATTAACAATTGAACAATTCTGCACGATTGCGCGCAACCTTTAGCTGGCTTTTTCGTCCGCAGAAGGTGTTGTTTCCACGGATTTTTCTATCTTTTTAGCGCTCGGTTTTTTCAACGGCTCGGTCACGAAAGTCGGCATTGCGGGCTGTTCGTTTTGATCTGTTGTGGGCTTTGGCTTGGGTGTGCGTTTTGCGCGTGGCTTGGGCGCTGGTTTTTCCGCCTTTGCATCGCTTTCTGGTGTTTGTACCAGATCGCTGGTTTCATCTTGGGCTGGGAACAAATCATTTGAATTTGAACCTGAAACATCTGGCTGATCGCCTGTGCCATTCGCCGCAGTATTGCGAGGCTGTTGGTTGTTATTCTGTTGATTATTATTGTTCTGCTGGCTTTGTTGTTTTTGCTGCGCTTCTTTGCGTTCTTCGATTTCGCGCTGTGCTTCGTTCAACATGCGCAAATAATGTTCCGAAAATTGCAGAAAGCTTTCATGTGCAATACGATCACCTGACAATTGTGCGTCACGCGCCAAGGTTTGGTATTTTTCAATGATTTGCTGGGGCGTGCCGCGCACCTTGCCCTCTGGACCAGAAGAGTCGAATACACGATTGATGATATTGCCGCCTTGATTACGGCGATTATTATTATTCTTATTTCGTGAACGCTTGTTCGAAGGGCGCATAAATAGAAAGTCCTGTTTTGTGAATTGGCGCGCTTTGCGCGAGGTCCAAGAATGTTTTGCTTGGTTGCGACGAGACCCCCGTGATCAATCGTCTGGAATAGCTTATACTGTTGCTTGCGATAATGACAAGACTAAAGGTTTCATTTCATCATTTGAGCGGTTGTTTTGCCCGAATTTTCGGTGGTTTTGCACAAATTACACGCGTATTCCCGCCTAAATCACGCAAAATGCGTAAATCAGCCCAACCATGCTGTTTTAACAGATCGCTAACCGATTCTGATTGTTGCCAACCGATTTCCAACATCAGGTTTCCACCCTCGTTTAAATACGCCTGTGCTTTGGCCGCGATGATGCGATACGCACCCAAGCCATCCCCGCCCGGTGTCAGCGCCAAATGGGGTTCCCAATCGGCCACATCACGCGACAGATCATTCATTTCGCTTGCGGTGATATAGGGCGGATTGCTGACGATCAGATCAAACTTTTCATCCAACGTGTTAAACCAATCGCCCAACTGCAATTCCGCACGATTGGCGACATGCAACGCATTTGCATTCTGTTTGGCCACTGCCAGCGCGGCGGGTGACACATCAATCCCAACGCCCGTCGCATTGCGCCATTCCGCAAGCAATGTAAACAGGATACAGCCCGTCCCCAGCCCCAAATCCAAAATGCGATTGGGTGCGGGTAATTCCAATGCCGCCTCGATTAAGGTTTCGGTATCGGGGCGCGGGTCTAACACATCGGGGGTGACCAAAAATTCACGCCCCCAAAATTCGCGCGTTCCAATGATTTGCGATACGGGTTGAAACGCCGCGCGTTGTGCGATTTTTGTATTGAACGCCAGTGATTGATCGCGCGTTACATCATCCGTCATGCGCATACGCAAACTGGCCGTCGAAATCCCCAAAACATGCGCCAAAATGATCTGTGCATCGCGCGCACAATCATCACCCAAAATGGGGTGCAGCGTTGCAAACGCGCCATCCAACAGGTCCTGAACGCTGGTGGTCACGGGTTCATTTCGGCCAATCGCGTGGCCTGATCATCCGCTATCAATGCATCAACGATTTCGTCCAAATCGCCCTGCATAACTTGATCCAGCTTATAAAGCGTGAGGTTAATGCGATGATCCGTCAAGCGCCCCTGTGGGAAATTATAGGTGCGAATGCGCTCTGATCGATCGCCTGATCCCACCTGATCTTTGCGTGCCTCGGCCCGTTCATCTGCCGCCGTCTGGCGTTGCAAATCATAGAGCCGTGTACGCAATACATTCATCGCAATTTCACGATTTCGGTGCTGTGATTTTTCTGCGCTCACAACGATAATCCCCGTTGGCAGATGAGTAATGCGCACCGCGGAATCGGTTGTATTCACGTGCTGACCACCCGAACCAGATGCTCGCATTGTATCAATGCGAATGTCGGTTGCGGGGATATCAACGTCAACGATCTGTGCCTCTGGCATGATCGCAACGGTGGCGGCCGATGTGTGCACCCGCCCCCCGCTTTCGGTTGTGGGCACACGTTGCACACGGTGCACGCCCGATTCAAATTTCAATCGCGCAAAAACACCGTCGCCGCGAATATTGGCAATCACCTCTTTGTATCCGCCAAGCTCTGTTGCGCTCTCGGATACCATTTCGAATTTGAAACCCGTTTTTTCGCAAAACCGTTGATACATGCGTAACAAATCAGCGGCGAATAAGGCCGCCTCGTCCCCCCCTGTGCCTGCACGAATTTCAAGAATTGCGGGGCGGTCATCCGCCTCGTCCTTGGGCAGCAATGCCAATTGTAAATTATGTTCCGCCGTTGGCAATTCGGATTTAAGGCGCGGCAATTCTTCTTCTGCCAGCGCTTTCATTTCGGGATCAGATAACATGTCCTCGGCCTCTGTCATTTCATTGACAAGGGCGCGATACGCCTCGATCTGTTCCACAACGGGGCGCAGATCGGAATATTCCTTGGACAAGGTGGCGATTTCATCCGCCGCAGACCCATCGGCCATTTTCGCCTCTAGAAATGCGAAACGGGACAGGATCTGTTCTAATTTATGTTCTGGTACCATGGCGTCACATTGCGTGTTGCGCGCGTTTGGTCAAGGGCACAGGTGATTTTTGCTTAAAAATATGTTACGCTGTTGGGATGAACAGGTTCATTTTGATCTTTTTCGTGGGTTTTCAGGGCATTGCCAACGCAGACCCAATTGAATGGCCCGAATGTTATTGCACAGATCGCAACGGTGCACGCATCGAGCTTGGCCAGCAAATTTGTATGCAAGTTGACGGGCGCAGCTATACCGCGCGGTGCGAAATGTCGCTCAATGTGCCGATGTGGCGAGAGGTGAGCGCGAATGAATGCCTCAGCTCATCGCGCGATTTGGGCGAAACTGTCCAACCATTGCAAAGCGCGCTTTTGGTTCACCCCTAAATCAGAATGGCCGACAACGGAACGCGAAAACATTGTAAACGTTGAATTATCCGCATCGATTTCACGAAAACGCACCGTAATCACATCGGGATAGCGCATCAATTTCGTGCGTTGAACATATGTGATTTTACCTGTTTCAACATCCCCAGACAGGCGCGTGGTCGATGGCTGTGCCATTGCAAAATCATCGAATTTTTGCGCCAGTTCGGTTGCATGAATTGGGAATACACCCGCGTCATCCTCCGACAAAGTATAGCCGTTCGGCTTGGTCAGTTCAGCCGCTTGGCTTTCGGAATTGATGTGCCAGATTTCGCTGTCCAACACCAAACGATCCATACGGAACCGCATGTAAAAATACCCACCCAAGGCAATTGCCAAGACGATTAATCCAACCATTTTCTTGCTCACCTATTCTGCCGCCGTGTCCTGAGCGTTTTGCGCATCAAGCACCGCGGCGCGTTGTTCAACCAAATCAACGATATGATCAACCATACCCGCATTATCGGTTTTGTGATCTTGCTTACCAGCCATGTAAACCATACCAGAGCCAGCACCACCACCCGTGAAACCAACATCTGTCATCAATGCCTCACCTGGGCCGTTCACAACACAGCCAATAATTGACAAAGACATAGGCGTTTTAATATGTTCCAGACGTTTTTCCAATTCGGCAACGGTGTCGATCACGTTAAACCCTTGGCGCGCACATGATGGACAGGAAATGATATTCACGCCGCGATGGCGAAGCCCGAGTGATTTGAGGATTTCAAAGCCAACTTTGACCTCTTCCACGGGATCGGCGGACAGGGAAACGCGCATCGTATCGCCAATGCCCATCCACAATAAATTGCCCAATCCAATGGCGGATTTGATCGTGCCCGATGTTAATCCCCCTGCTTCGGTAATACCGATATGGATGGGGGCATCTGTCGCCTCGGCCAAACCTTGGTACGCGGCGGCGGACATAAACACATCAGATGCTTTCACCGAAATTTTGAATTCGTGAAAATCATTGTCCTGTAAAATGCGAATATGATCCATCCCACTTTCGATCATCGCATCGGGGCATGGTTCGCCGTATTTATCCAACAGATGTTTTTCCAACGACCCGCCATTCACGCCGATGCGGATGGAACAATTGTGATCACGAGCGGCCTTGATCACTTCGCGCACACGCTCAGGCGACCCAATGTTGCCAGGGTTGATCCGCAAACAGGCAGCACCCGCCTCGGCGGCCTCGATTGCGCGTTTGTAATGAAAATGAATGTCTGCAACCAATGGTACTGGGCTTTCGCGGACAATTTCGTGCATAGCATTTGTCGCCGCCTCGTCTGGGCAGCTGACCCGTACGATATCCGCCCCCGCATCGGCACAGGCCTGAATTTGCGCAATGGTTGCCTTCACATCATGGGTTAATGTGTTGGTCATGGTTTGCACGCTGATCGGAGCATCCCCGCCAACAGGCACATTGCCCACGTGAATTTGGCGGCTTTTGCGGCGATAGATATTTCGCCACGGGCGAATTTCATTCAATGACATAACACTGGCCTAATTTGTTCTGTGTTCTGGTTTGATATACGCGGAATTAGCGTGGTTTCACACCGAAAAATATCACATTGGGGTGATGAATTAATCGGTCGTGATTTCCGCCACGTCGGCCAATTGCGCGGTGTTCACCGGTGGCGCGAGCGGGGAATCAAACAAATCCGTCACTTCGGCAAATTTTTCGGAGACTTCGCTGGCCCCCAATGGCACCTTGCGCGCAACACCTGTTTTTACCCCAACGGGGCCATATGTTTTATCGCCAACCATGACGTAAACGGAACCTGAATTACCCGCGCGTAACAATGCATCTTGCACATCGGCTGGTACGCGATACCGCTCACCTGCATCCAATGTTTTTTCAAACAATATGCCACCAGATTTTTGAAAAACTCGCACCCATGCTGGGCGCAATGCAACGATATCAACGGCCGGTGGGCCATCTTCGACAACTTTTACCTTGGTTGGTTGCTGTTCCACCTCGATCGCGGCGACCTGAATTTCGGGTTGCTGTGGTGCGACGGGCATTGTGCCAACCAATTGCGGATCAAGTGCCACAATCGGGCCATCACGTGCGACAAGCTGTGGAATTTCCAATTCTTGCGGACGATACAAATCTTCTAATGTCATGCCAGAGCTTTCGGCGACATTGAGTGATGTTGTTTCGGTGCTGATGTCGTCAATCAGCGCCAGATCAAGGTTCACCGTATCCGATGCGACGCCTGGTGTTTCGTTGATCGGTGCGAATTGTACGCGCTGCACTTCTTGTAAAACCGAATAACCACCGTAACCAACGCCTGCGATCAATGCACATAACAGCGCCGTTGAAACGATTCCTGATACGGAAATCATTTCAAACACGCCCACTGGCGCGGGGCGATTGGGAACGCGTGGGTTGAAAATCGGGTCGTTCATCAACGCTTGTGAACGTGGGCTTAATGCAGATGTTTTTGACTTTTTCGATTTTGCATCTGCTTCGCTGAGCGCAGGGCGCACCCCGTCAAATCCGCTTTGCTCGCAGAACCGTTCAAACGATTTTTGCGGATCCATGCCCAGATATTTAGCATAGGAACGGACATGCCCAGAAATAAAGCTGGGTGTTGGAAAAACGGTCAGATCGCAATTTTCAATCGCTTCAAGATATTTTTGATTGATTTTCAGGGAATCCGCGACGTCATGTAAACTTTTGCCAAGAGTCGCGCGTTCACCCCGCATTTCATCGCCTAGGGTAATCTCAAACTGATCAAAACCAAGTAGTTCTTCAGTATTTGTTGCTGGATCGACAGCGTCTGTCATACCCATTTTCCCTCTTACCTCAAAGTGTAGACGGCGTAGAATCCGCGTCACCTTTTTATCATTACGATAACTATATGGCCAAATAGTGACTTTTGCAAAGTCTTCAAGTGTTAATAGGCACTTAACAGGCGATTTCTGACCTATTCAATTCGCAGTGCGCCCATAACTGATCCATCGCATCAACCAAATCGTTAATCATTTTCTGGTCGTGCACTGGCGATGGCGTGAAACGCAAACGTTCGGTGCCGCGCGGAACCGTGGGGAAATTGATCGGTTGAACGTAAATACCAAAATCAGATAGCAACCGATCCGATATCATTTTGCACATCTGCGGGTTGCCAACATGGACAGGCACGATATGGCTCCCGTGATCATCAAGTGGCAGGCCAAGCGCGCGAAAACGATCCTTTAATTCGGATGCAACGGCTTGGTGTTTTGCACGTAATTGCGTATCCAATTTCAGATGCGCCACCGATGCCTGTGCACCTGCCGCAATCGCGGGTGGTAATGACGTGGTGAAAATAAAACCCGGTGCATATGATCGGATTGCATCCACCATATTGGCGTCCGCTGCAATATAACCACCCATCACACCGTATGCTTTGGCCAAGGTACCGTTCACGATATCAACGCGATCTTGCAATCCTTGTAACTCCAATACGCCGGCACCTGTTGCACCATACATGCCCACGGCGTGGACCTCGTCAATATATGTCAATGCATTGAATTCATTTGCTAAATCACAGATTTGTTCAATCGGTGCGAAATCACCATCCATGGAATAAACGGATTCAAATGCGATCAGTTTTGGTGCATCCTTTGGATGCTGCGCTAACAATTCACGTAGATGATCAACATCGTTATGGCGGAAGATGTGTTTTTCACAATTGCCATGGCGAATACCTTCGATCATGGATGCATGGTTCAATGCATCGGAAAAAATCACCAGTCCTGGGAACAATTTTGGCAACGCAGATAGCGTCGCCTCGTTCGCGTTATACGCCGATGTGAACACAAGTGCAGCATCCTTGGCATGCAAATCTGCAAGCTCTGATTCCAACGCCTTGTGATATACGGTATTGCCCGAAATATTGCGCGTGCCACCAGAACCCGCTCCCGCATTTTCAATCGCATCGTGCATCGCATCAATCACGGCGGGATGTTGGCCCATGCCCAAATAATCATTTCCGCACCAAACGGTGATGTCTTTTTCAACACCATCTGCATCTGTCCAAACCGCCTTTGGAAAGGATTGGTTTTTACGACAGATATCCTGAAACACGCGATAGCGCCCTTCGTCATGCAGCTGGTTAACGGCTTGGTCGATGCGATTTGAATAATTCATAACTGATTCCACTATGGTCGATGCCACCATAGAGCAATGCGACCAAGGGCTTAAGTTCCAAATCGCCGCATCGTGCGATTCGTCACCAAAAGCACAAATTATTAGTAAATGTAACGGATTTGATCGCCCCAATACCGTTCCACACGGTGCAATGAATTGGTGATATCTTGCAAAGTACTTTCGGTCAGAACACCGCGTTCTTTCATGCCGACCGCGTGGCGTTGGAATAATTCGGCAACAATTTTACGCACATTTTGCCCCTCGTCGGTCAATTTCACACGTACGGCACGGCGATCAACCTCGCATCGTTTGTGATGCATGTAGCCACATTCAACCAGTTTTTTCAGGTTATAGGAAACATTCGACCCTTGATAATAACCCCGCGATTTCAATTCGCCCGCAGTTACCTCGTTATCGCCAATGTTAAACAGCAACAATGCCTGCACAGAATTGATATCCAACAGATTTAATCGTTCGAATTCATCTTTCACCACATCCAACAATAAACGGTGCAACCGTTCCACCATTGCCAAGGATTCCAGATAATTGCCCAAAAAGTCTTGGGATTCGGGGCCGCTGCCCCGTCCGTTCATGTTTGAATGTATGCTCATGCTCGTTTCTCCGCTGTTGACTGCTTGCGGATGTTTTGAACGATAAATTCAAACAAGTTCTTAAGGCGTCGAAAATTATTTCGATAATTGCAAAAAATGCGATCTAATTTTATGTAAAGCTGGCGCTATTTCTGTTGGAATTTCATCGGGATGCGTGATCCAATAGTATAAATCCTGATCATGCTCTGCCATCATGGATTCATGCGCATCCAGTTCTGCATCGGTCAACTTTGCCATTTCTTGATCGGCAAAATTCCCCAAAATCAGATCCATTTCTTTGATTCCCCGACGCCACGATCGCAGGCGTAGGCGTTTCAGGCGTGTTTCACGATCTTCTGACATATCTATCCTCTTTGGCGTCGATTGCGTTTATCACGCCCAATCGCGTGGTCAATCATGGCTTGCCGTTTCAATGCGCGCTGGCTAAACATTTCATGATTTATTGCGGAGCAACACCCATGACTTTCTTGGCCAAATCATTATCACGTGTCAAACCATCGCCCACCATTGCCATCACCACCAAAGCAGGTGAATTGAAAGCGGCGGGGCGTGATGTGATTGCGCTCAGCGCGGGTGAACCCGATTTTGATACGCCTGATAATATCAAGGATGCTGCAAAGGCTGCGATTGATGCAGGGAAAACCAAATATACCGCCCCCGATGGTATTATTGAGTTGAAACGCGCCATTTGTAATAAATTCAAGCGCGACAATAATCTGGATTACACACCTGAACAGGTGTCCATTTCCACAGGCGGCAAACAGGTCCTGTATAATGCATTGATCGCCACGCTGAATCCTGGGGACGAGGTGATCATCCCTGCCCCTTATTGGGTGTCATACCCTGATATGGTGTTGCTTGGTGGTGGCACACCCGTACCCGTTGCGGCACAGATCGAGGATAATTTCAAACTCTCGCCTGCCGCCTTGGAAACTGCCATCACACCAAAAACCAAATGGTTGATTTTCAACTCACCGTCCAACCCAACGGGTGCGGGATACAGCCGCGCAGAGCTGAAAGCATTGACCGATGTTTTGGTTAAACACCCCCATGTATGGGTCATGACCGATGATATGTATGAACATCTGGCCTATGACGGGTTTGAATTTTGCACACCAGCCGAGGTAGAGCCAAAATTATATGACCGCACTTTAACCGTAAATGGTGTGTCCAAGGCATATGCCATGACCGGTTGGCGCATTGGTTACGCCGCCGGCCCTGTTGAATTGATTAGCGCCATGCGCAAAGTCCAAAGCCAAAGCACATCAAACCCCAGCAGCATAAGCCAATGGGCAGCACTTGAGGCATTGACAGGCCCCCAAGATTATTTGGACATGAGCCGCCCGATTTTCCAAAAACGCCGCGATTTGGTGGTGGATATGTTGAACAAGGCCGACGGTCTGGTCTGCCCCACGCCAGAAGGTGCGTTTTACGTTTACCCATCCATCGCAGGATGCATCGGTAAATCCACGCCAGAGGGTGTGAAAATCGAAAATGACGAAGTTTTCGCAACCGAGTTATTATCAAGCACAGGTGTTGCCGTTGTCTTTGGCGCGGCATTTGGTTTATCACCCAATTTTCGCGTAAGCTATGCCACATCAGAATCCGAATTGATCACCGCCTGTACGCGTATCCAAGAATTCTGTGCTTCACTAAATTAACATATTTCAAACACAAAAATGCTAATTCAAACCTTACTTAACATGATGTATCACGAGTAAAGGATTGAAATCATGGGAAAAGTCGTCGCAATGAAAAAACCAGACAGTCTATTCTTTCGCGTCAAAGAAAACGGTGCCGCTGTTTTTCGCGTTGATACGGAAAACCGCCAGCGCCGTTTGGAATTACAACAAATCGCCAATGTGAACACCAAAACGGGTGAAATTAAATCGCAAGGCGATGCGATATTAACCGCCGCTGAAACCCAATCCATGCAAGAATGGATTAGCGCGCGCCAAGAATTGATCGCACAACAACAAGCGGACGAAATTCGTCAAACCATCGATACGATTTCATTAACTGCGCATATGTTTCAATCACGCGCCACCGACGCAGAGGTCGATGCATTCGCCGATGATTTATTGATGGCTATGCATGATTTGCGATCCGTGATTGTGCGCAAAAAATCAGAGCGTTTGGAAAAATCCAAGAAGTTGAAATAAATCTTATACAGGTAGGAACGTCGTCGATTTAATTTCTTCCATCGACAGCAATGCCGTGACGTTGAAAATTTTCACCTCACCAATCAATGCTTGGTAAAATTTATCATATGCTTTGGCGTTTCGCACGCGCACCTTAAGGATGTAATCAATATCCCCTGCAAGGCGGTGTGCTTCTAATACTTCGGGTCGTTCTTTTAATGTTTTCAAAAACTTATCCTGCCATGATTTTTCATGCTCGGATGTGCGCACCAGTACGAAAAAACATGCTTCTAACCCCAATTTATCCGCATCCAACAACACCGTTTCCCGCTTGATTAAGCCGCTATCGCGCAGTTTGCGAATGCGGTTCCAAACGGGGGTTTTTGATGCGCCAACCTTTTTCGCGATTTCATCAAGCGATTGCGAGGCGTCGATCTGCAATTCTACCAAAATTTTCCGATCTATCGCGTCTAATTGGGCGGTCATTCTGCTTTTCCCTTAAATCATGGATTTTTTCACTTACAATCGCAATTGTGAGAAATTATTTCCTTTAAAATCTGCTTTCGACAGGTCTTTCTTGGAAAATTATTCCAAATCGCCTATATCGTCTACGAAACCAATTTAATGAAAGCAAGCCCAATGCGACACTTTCCAGTCTTTGTCGATCTCTCCAACAAACGCGTTGTCGTGTCTGGCGCGGGCGAATGCGCTGTGGCCAAGCTACGTTTGTTGTTGCGTACAGAGGCGGATATTCACGTATTTGGCGCAGATCCTGTCGATGTTGTGCGCGATTGGGCGGATGCGGGTAAAATCACACTTACATCGCGTGCATTGCAAAATGATAACATTACAGAAAGCGTATTGTTTTACGCCGCAAATGATGATGCGGCCGAAGATGCGCGTGTTGCCGCCATCGGACGTGGTGTAAGCCAGCTAACCAATATCGTTGATAATCTGGACGACAGCCAATTTATCACCCCTGCCATTGTGGATCGTGACCCTGTGACCGTGGCGATTGGGACAGAGGGCGCCGCCCCTGTGCTCGCGCGCAAAATCAAACAACAGGTCGAAGAATCTTTGCCCGCGAATCTTGGCATTTTGGCGCGGATCGGTCAGGCATTTCGCCCTGCCGCCGATGCATTGCCCATGGGGCGCAAACGCCGCGATTTTTGGTCACGGTTTTATTTTAACGCAGGCCCGCGTGCATTGGATCGTGGCGGCAAGATTGCTGTGCAAGAAACCCTGAATCACCTGTTGGATGATGCGCTGAACACACGTGCGGCGTCTGGCCGTGTGCATTTGATGGGCGCTGGCCCCGGTGATCCAGAATTGCTCACCCTTAAGGCGCGTAATTTGTTGCACGAGGCCGATGTTGTGATCCACGATCAATTGGTATCTGCGCCGATTTTGGAATTGGCGCGACGCGAGGCGATTGTTGTTGAAACAGGTAAGCGCGGTTTTGGAAAATCATGGAAACAAGACGATATTAACGCCTTGATGATTAAACACGCGGCACAGGGGCATCATGTTGTGCGCCTAAAATCAGGTGATCCCGTGATCTTTGGCCGCTTGGACGAAGAAATGGATGCGCTATCAAACGCGGGCATTCCGTTTGACATTATCCCTGGCATCACATCGGCCAGTGCGGCGGCGGCCAGCATTGGGCAATCGCTTACCAAACGTGGGCGCAATTCAACATTTCGCATCCTGACGGGCCATGATGTTGATGGCTTTGCCGATCACGATTGGCGCGCACTTGCAAAATCAGGCAGCACCGCCGCCATTTACATGGGCAAACGTGCATCGCGTTTTTTGGCGGGGCGTTTGTTGATGCATGGCGCAGACAGTGCGATCCCAATCACCATTGTTGAAAACGCATCACGCGCGGATCAACATATTCTTTCCACATCCCTTGGTGCGTTGCCCGATCTGATGGATCAGGTGGCATTGGATGGCCCTGCCATTATCTTGCTGGGTCTTGCGCCCCGCGCCGCATTGGATGCAATCGACACATTAGAAGAACAGGAATTCGCATAATGGCACGCCCATTTAAACCCAAAGTTTTAACCGCCAATCGTTTGATCGAAGGCGACGTTGTGTATTACGCCGCAAATGGCGAATGGGTCAGCGCCCATGAAAACGCGATGTTTATCGAGGACGAAGCCGAGGCAAATGATTTGTTGGCACAGGCCAATGCGCAATCTTATTTGCTGGTTGGCCCTTATTTGGCGGATGCCGTATTGGAACGCGGCAAACCCGTTCCCACCCATTTTCGCGAAGCATTTCGCACCCGTGGCCCATCAAATTACGACCACGGCAAACAGGCAGAGGCATAATACATGTACAGCTATTCCCAGTTTGACAAAGATTTCGTTCAAACCCGCGTTGATCAATTCCGCGCGCAGGTTGAACGCCGTATCGATGGTTCACTAACCGAAGAAGAATTCCGCCCCCTGCGTTTGATGAATGGTCTCTATTTGCAATTGCACGCCTATATGCTGCGCGTGGCGATCCCTTATGGCACGCTGAATTCTGCAAAAATGCGTCAGCTTGCGATGATTGCCGATAAATTTGACAAGGGTTACGGCCATTTCACCACACGCCAGAATATCCAATATAACTGGCCAAAATTGAACGAAGTGCCCGATATTTTGCAAGCACTTGCCGATGTGGAAATGCACGCTATTCAAACATCTGGCAACTGTGTGCGCAATGTCACCGCCGATCATTTTGCAGGTGCTGCCGCCGATGAAATCGAAGACCCACGCCCAACAGCAGAATTGTTGCGCCAATGGTCAACCGATCACCCCGAATTTGCATTCTTGGGGCGTAAATTCAAAATTGCGATCACAGGATCACCAAATGATCGCGCTGTGACCAAGGCACATGATATTGGCCTGCGCATGGTGCGCAATGATGCTGGCGAACCCGGTTTTGAGGTGATCGTTGGTGGTGGTCTTGGCCGCACACCGATGATTGGCAAAGTCTTGCGCGAATTTTTGCCCCGCGAAGATTTGTTGCCCTATGTGGAAAGCATCCTTCAGGTTTATAACATCCTTG
Source organism: Paramylibacter ulvae (assembly GCF_014652655.1). Taxonomy (GTDB): domain Bacteria; phylum Pseudomonadota; class Alphaproteobacteria; order Rhodobacterales; family Rhodobacteraceae; genus Amylibacter; species Amylibacter ulvae. The sequence goes on along the minus strand of NZ_BMZF01000001.1, from coordinate 39,326 downwards.
GGCGTCGCGATAACAAATACAAAGCGCGGATCAAAATCACCGTGCATGAAAACGGTATCGAAAGAATCCGCGAATTAGTCGAAGAACGCTTTGTCCTGCAACGCGCAGCATTTGGTGAATTCAACCACGCATTGTTTAACGATATCGAAGCCGCATTTGCTCCACCCCCCTATATCAGTGCATCCACCGATGCGTTTGATGCGGCAAAATCATCTGACCCAGCGTTTCGTTCATTCGTGGATACCAACCTATCCGCGCATAAAAACGATGAATATGCGATTGTTTCGATTTCGATAAAAAAACAAGGCGACACGCCGGGCGATGCCACATCCGAACAGATGCGCGTGATGGCGGATTTGGCCGAAAAATTTGGCCACGATGAATTGCGTATCAGCCACGAGCAAAACGTGATACTGCCACATGTGCATAAATCCCATCTGCATGAGGTTTACAAAACCTTGCAGGCCGTTGGCCTTGGCACTGCGAATATCGGTCTGATTTCCGATATCATCGCCTGCCCCGGCATGGATTACTGTGCGTTGGCAACGGCGCGTTCAATCCCCGTGGCCCAAGAAATCGCCACCCGTTTTGATGAATTGAAACTTGAACATGAAATTGGCGCACTGAAAATCAAAATCTCTGGCTGTATAAATGCCTGTGGTCATCACCATGTGGGACATATCGGGATTTTGGGTCTGGATCGCGCAGGCGTTGAAAACTATCAAATCACGCTGGGTGGTGATGGTACAGAAACCGCTGCCATTGGCGAACGTGCGGGCCCTGGGTTCAGTGCCGATGAATTGCTGCCAGCGATTGAACGCTTGATCTATGGTTATCTTGAAATTCGCGCGGATGAGCACGAAACATTTTTACAAACATATCAACGTCTGGGCGCCGAACCGTTTAAGGCGGCGCTTTATCCTGAAACCAAAATAGCGGCGGAATAATCCCATGCCATTTGAAGCACCAGAATTGACGATTGAGGAGCGTGTTGAACAGCTTAACCATAGCTATCGCCATCACGCGGCCATTCCGATCTTGACCCATGCGCTGAACGATCCAATGGTCGGGCGCGTGGCGATGGTGTCTTCCTTTGGGGCCGAAAGCGTTGTGTTGTTGCACATGATTTCGCTGATCAATCCTGATACGCCCGTTTTGTTCATCGACACGCAAATGTTGTTTCAAGAAACGCTGGATTATCAAACAGAGGTCGCACAAAAACTGGGCCTGACCGATGTGCGTACCATTCGCGCCGATGCCGCACAGGTAAAAAAACGCGATCCATTTGCACGCCTTCATCTGGCCGATACAGCAAGCTGTTGTAACCTGCGCAAGACCGAGCCATTGTCAAATGCACTGAATGATTTTGATGCATGGATCACAGGGCGCAAACGGTTTCAGGCAGGTACGCGCACAGCGCTTGATCTGTTCGAGGCAGAGGAAAACAAACGCCTTAAAATCAATCCGCTGGCGCATTGGCGCCGCGAAGATTTGCAAGATTATATTATCAATAACCGCCTGCCCCGCCATCCGCTGGTGGATCAAGGCTATCCATCCATTGGCTGTTCGCCAACCACATGCACATCCAAAGTCGCTGCTGGCGAAGACCCGCGTTCGGGTCGCTGGCGTGGATCTGACAAGGTGGAATGTGGCATTCATTTTTCAGACGGCGGCGCAACCCGCACAGGAGACCAAGCATGAGCGTAATTGTAACAGATACAGGGTTTGCACCCGACGATTGGACGGATGGTTTCCACGCATGGGACGATACCGCCCTGTCACGCTGGCAACATGCCAATGGTTACGCCATTGATGTGCCAAACACATCAAACCCTGCCGATTTGGTGCCATTCTTTGACGATTGTGCCATGATCCGCATCGCATTCCCAAGCTTTGCCGATGGGCGCGGTTTTTCCATAGCACGTCATTTGCGCCTGTTGGGCTATACGGGGCGTTTGCGTGCGAACGGTCATGTTTTGGCCGATCAATACGCAATGGCGCGCCGTGTTGGCTTTGACGAAGTTGAAATCAGCGACGATCTGGCCAAACGCCAACCCGCCGATCAATGGCAATTCCGCGCTGATTGGCGCGACCATAGTTACCTTGACCATGTGAAAAAAGCTGGCTAAGCCAAAGCCGCAACAAATTCCTCCCTTGTATTGCAGAGATTGAACCGATGAACGAACAAGTCAACGTTACCAAAGCAAAGCCCGTATTGCCCGATGCGCAAACGGTTACCAAAGTTACCCATTACACGGATCGTTTGTTTTCGTTCCGCGTGACACGCCCGCAATCATTGCGCTTTCGCTCTGGCGAATTTGTGATGATCGGGTTGATGGGCGACAATGGCAAACCGTTGCTGCGCGCCTATTCCATCGCATCCCCATCATGGGACGAAGAATTGGAATTTTATTCGATCAAGGTCCAAGACGGCCCGCTGACATCTAAATTGCAGAATATTCAGGTTGGCGACGAAGTCATCGTGCGCCCCAAACCCGTGGGAACATTGGTTTTGGATGCATTGCTGCCCGCCAAACGCATGTATTTCATCGCAACAGGCACAGGCATTGCGCCATTCGCATCATTGATGCGCGACCCTGACCTCTACGAGCGTTATGACGAGGTCATCATGTGCCACACCTGTCGCGAAGTGGCAGAGCTGAAATACGGTGCTGATTTGGTCGCGAGCCTTGCAGATGATCCATTGATTGGTGAATTTGTCGGCGATAAATTGAAATATTACCCCACAACAACCCAAGAAGAGAGCCAAAAAATGGGGCGCATTACCACCCTATTGAAGGATGGAACGGTTGCGGCAGACCTTGGGTTGCCGCCTCTGAATCCAGCAACAGATCGTGTGATGATTTGTGGGTCAATGGGGTTAAACGTGGACATCAAAGAAATCTGTGAAAATGCAGGCTTTACAGAGGGTTCCAACAGCAGCCCCGCCGAATTCGTACTAGAAAAAGCATTCGTTGGTTAAACCAAAAACGAACAATTCATTGCATCAAGGGTGGGCGTTTGCCTGCCCTTTTTTGTGGCACTGCTTATAAATGTTACAACAGATAAACCACGCGTGTATAACAACCATGTGAGTGGCGCGTTATAAAAAATCTTTGCTAACACTATCCCATCGCAAGAACGCGATACTTGTTCAACAGTTATACCAGAGGAAAAATCTTATGGCGAAATCAGTTAAAAAGGTGGCAATCGCATCAGCAGTTGCAGCAGCAGCATCAATCGCAGGCGCTGCCCACGCAGCAAACGTAAAATGTTACGGCGTTGCATTGGCCGGTGAAAACGGTTGTGCGGCGGGTCCAGGCACATCATGTGCAGGTACATCAACAGTTGATTACCAAGGTAACGCTTGGAAATTGGTTGCAGAAGGCTCGTGCGTAACAATGGAATTGCCAGCGGCCGACGATGGCATGGCGCGCAAAGGTTCATTGGAAGCCTTGGATCGCGACATCCCATCCTAAGCCATTTGGGGGTGGCAATGCTGCCCCCATTTATTTTCAAGGGGAGCTTTTTATAATGTTGGATCAATCAAAATCCGCACCTAATCCCATGCCCAACCGTGCGGGCGTTGGCTATAAGGCGCAACATTTAAACGACATTTTAAAAGACACCTCTGTCATTTCTTGGCTGGAAATCCACGCCGAAAATTACATGGGCGATGGCGGACGACCGATTGCCCAACTTAAACATCTGGCCGAAATTTACCCTATTTCTTGCCACGGTGTTGGCCTGTCTATCGGTGCTGAGGGTCCGCTCGATGCGGATCACCTTGCGCGTTTGAAACATCTGGTCGACTGGCTCAACCCTGCCCTGTTTTCGGAACATCTGGCGTGGTCCACGCATGACACGCATTTTTTGAACGATCTCCTCCCTGTGCCCTACACACAGGATGTGGTTGATCGTGTGGTTGATCATATCAATCAGGTGCAAGACACCGTTGGGCGCCAAATGTTATTGGAAAATCCCAGCACATATGTCGCCTTTGCCGAAAGCGATATGTCAGAAATTGATTTTCTGTCGGCGGTTGCCAAACGCACGGGCTGTGGCTTGTTACTGGATGTAAACAATGTGTTTGTCTCCGCCACCAACCAACAGTATTCGCCACAAGGCTATATTGATGCCTATCCTCTTGAACATGTTGGGGAAATCCATCTTGGCGGGCATGAAGAAGACGCCGATGATCACGGTGAGACCTTGCTTATCGACAGCCACTCGCGCGCGGTCGTCGATCCCGTTTGGGCGCTTTATGAATACACGCTTGCCCGTTCTGGACCACGTCCGACATTGATCGAATGGGACAATGATATCCCATCATGGGACGTTCTGGCATCAGAGGCTGCACAGGCCGACGCATTGCTGGCAAACACCGTGCAAAAGGTCGCGTGATGGCCGATCCGATGGTGGTTAGCCAACCGATTTTCACCGACGCGGTTCTCGACCCAGATTTGCCAACACCACCTGGATTGATTGATCCAACCGGTCGCCCCGCCGGCAAACGATTTGACGTTTATCGCAATAATGTTGTCACCAGCTTGATTGATGCGATGCAAACCGCATTTCCCGTTATTCACAAATTGGTTGGCACCGAATTTTTCAACGCGATGGCGGGTGTTTATGTGCGCGAATTTCCCCCTGAAAATCCAATGCTGATGTTTTATGGCACTGAATTTCCAGCATTTTTATCCACATTCGAACCCGTGGCGCATCTGGCCTATTTGCCCGATGTGGCGCGGTTGGAATTGGCGCGGCGACAATCATACCACGCAGCAGATGCGCTTGGCTTTGATCCACAAACACTGGTTGATATGCCCGAGGATGCATTGTTGCAATCCCGTTTTGATCTGGTACCAGCGGCGCAGATTATTCGGTCCGAACACCCGATTCAGAGCATCTGGCATCACAACATGATCGACAATGCGCACCCTGTTGCGCCACACGGCGAAACCGTGTTGATATTCCGCCCCGAATTTGACGTGGACGCCGCGCTAATCAGCCCGAGCATCGCGCACTTTCTGGAACATATCCAATGTGGCGAAACACTTGAAACTGCGTTTGAACAGACGCAACAGATTGATAACGAATTTGATATATCAAATGTCATCACTATGATGATTTCTACGGGTATCATCAATAAAATAAAGGGTTAAGGGGAAAACATGACTTGGATTTTACAGCTACACGATCGCATTTTTGCACGGATTTCGGCGATGTTGGCGGGGTGGTTTTTACCCACATTTGCGCGTTTCATTTTTGCAGCGACCCTGTTGATGTATTTCTGGAAATCCGCCGCCACCAAATTGGGCGAAGGCTTTAGCGGGTTGTTCGCGCTTGACCCAAACGGATATGTGCAAATTTTCCCCAAGGCAATGGAGGCGGTTGGTTATGACCCTAGCCAACTTGGCTTTATCTACAAACTGATCGCGATTGCTGGGACTTGGGCGGAATTGATCCTGCCTTTGTTTATCGTGCTTGGCCTGTTCACGCGTTTGGCGGCACTTGGCATGATGGGGTTCGTTGCGGTGCAAACATTGGTTGATGTCACAGGGCACGGCGCGAAATTTGGCGGCTGGTTTAACAACCAATCAGGTGAGCTGATCGCCGATCAACGCCTGTTTTGGTATCTGCTGTTTGCCACACTTTTGATCAAGGGCGCGGGGCCAATTTCATTGGATCGTTTTTGTAAAACGCCCTAATCTTCTTTTTTCAAAAGTCCCGCTGTTAACGCCAATATTCCCGCCACCAAACATAGCGTGATGGGGAACATGGTGAAGGCTCCGAATTCAAAGCCAAGATACATGCCAGCGGCGGATAATAACAGCAACACGCCTGCCACCAACGGCAGGCTCACTGCCATGCCACCACCGACCAGCGCAAAGATTGGTGCGATCAACGCCAGAAACCGTGTTTTATTAACGTTATCAACCTGTTCTGCGATGTCAGGAATTTCACCAAACCAGTTGATAAATTCGGTATAGCCATATCCGAAAAAGCCAACGATCATTCCCCAAATGCCGGAAATAATCCCCAAGATCAGTGCTGTTCTGCGCATAAACTTATCCTTATCTTACGCCATCAATGTGGGGATGAAACCTTGTGTTTTCAAGCGGTGAATTTCGCCGCGACATCAGCGCCCCACCCCAAAGTTAGATCACCATCATGATCAATCACGGGGCGTTTCATCAATGCGGGATGTGCCATCAACAAATCAATCGGATCGCGCGTGCGTTCCGCGTCATCCAAACCACGCCAAGTGGTGGAACGGGTGTTTAACAATGCTGCGCCAAATGCGCCGTAAAACCGTTCCAGATCGGCGCGGCTGATACCATCGGCGCGCACATCAACAAAGGTGGTTTCATCGTCAAATGCACGACAAACCTTTAGCGCCTTGCGGCACGTATCGCAGTTTTTCAAACCATAAAGTGTCAGTGCCATTTCACGTATCCCATTCACTTAAATTTTATCCCTATCCATGTTGGCATAAATCCGCACATAGAAAAACCACCAATCGGTGATTATCGTCACTTTCATCAAACCCCTTATTTTCTAGGGTGAAATCACTGTATCTTGGTGGCCTTCTCTCCCCGTTTGCACCCACCAGATCGGCGGCAACGCACGGCCCCGTTCGCGTTGCCGCCCCCCGTTACAGATTACTTGACTTTGAATCGGAATGCCCACAACTTGATGGTGTGAGTTTACTATTCGCCGATCCGATGACTTCTACAAGTAGCATAGACCGAGATAGACTAAGCTACACATTCAAGCCTTGGCATAATGTCGGGGCATATTTTAGGAGACTACGGAAATGGCTAACGGCACCGTAAAATGGTTCAACCAAACCAAAGGTTATGGTTTCATTGCACCCGAAGATGGCGGCAATGATGTATTCGTACATATCACCGCTGTCCAGGCGGCCGGCCTGCAAGGTTTGAACGACGATCAGAAAGTCACTTATGACCTTGAAGAAGGTCGCAATGGCAAACAGAACGCGGTCAATATCGCATTGGTTTAATCATTTGTTAATTAATTATAAGCGGCGCCCCCTTCGGGCGCCGTTTTTTTGTGTGATTTCAAATATTTGGCCCGTGGGACAACTGTCGGACATCCGTCGGACACATGGGGGACATGTGGCGGACGGTATTATGCAGTGGCAAAGGGTTTGATTGTGGCAATTTTTTCGTGAAAAACCGCATCTTGGGCAACCATTTCCAGATCATATTGCATTTGCAGGTTCAACCAAAATTGCGCAGTTGTGCCAAAGGCGGCGGATAGCAGGCTGGCGGTTTGCGCGGTGATGTTCGCCTGCCCGTTTATCACGCGGGTGATGCGATTGGCGGGCACGCCCAAACGATTGGCCAGCGCATTGGCAGAGAGGCCAAGTTCATCCAGAAATTCCACACGCAGGATTTCACCGGGATGAATCGGTTTAATGATAGTCGCAGATTTCAACATCGTAAGCATCCTTGTCTTTCCAGCGAAAACATATTCGCCATTGCGCGTTGATCCGAATGGAATATCACCCTGCCCGATCACCAACAAGTTTTTCCAAACGATTGCTGGGCGGTGTTCGCAAATCCGAAATATTGACCGCCGCATGTAACATCATCAATTTGCGTTTTGCCGCAGGTGCAAATGCACGAAACTGGCGATGCGCAATATTGTTATAGTGCAATTCTTTGGTTTTGCGGCAAGCAAAGGTCTGAATCATTTTTACGCTTTACGTAATATGTAAAATTTGGAGTTCTGTCAAGATGTGCACGAATGATGCGCGCTGTGGTTTAAGGATTGGTTAATGGGTGGTTAAGTCCGAAGGGTTGCGGCAATCACCAAGGGCGGCGCAAGCCGCCCGCGCCCGAACCTCCCCCATGGGAGGGCGCAAACGCCCACCCGAGGTTCTGGCGCTGGTTTTACATCACAGCACGTTTCTTTTTGCCCCAAAATGTAATCATAGAGTTTCCACAGCCTGTCAAACTAACAGTTCACTGATGTCCTTTTGTTCCGCCCAAGTAATCTTAATTTTCCCATGTTCTCTAACGATGACTTCGAAAGATTGAAGGGCATTCATTGCCTTGAGCAGGTCTGACTTTAGTCCCGTAATTATTTGATTTAGTAATAAATTCATTTCCGCGAGCAAAGGAGCGATAGCTCTGAATTCTTCTTCATTAAAAGTGGATGTTCCAATTTCGCCGTCCATCTCTGCGGGTACGGTACTGCAAAAACGCTCGCGCAACTCCCCATACTTAATAAACGCTCCAATAGTTGAATTGTGCAAGTCATCAATCTCGGAAATTTCGCCAAACTGGTCATGAGCTCCTAATCTTAGCAAGGTAGCTTTTTCAAAGCTTGTGAACTCAATTCTCTCTGGGTGGCTAGCTAATCCCCGCACAAATGCAGCTGGGTTGGGGGCTGAATAATCTCCCCCAACGAGAGCGTATGCATCTTCTACATACTTACCTAAAGTGTAAAAATTATTAGCAATCTTTTGTAGCTTAGCAAAAATTTCCAATACAGTGGCAGCATCCGCGTCCTTTCTAGCCTCAATTCTTGCGTTCCTCGCCTCTTCAATGGACATAAAGACACCGATAAGCCCTATCAGCGCGACGATTACAGCAGTTATGATTCCCGCAACCCAAGTTTTGTCGTTGGCTAATTTCCCTAAAGAACCATCAAAAAATAATGACCCTACTATTGCTAAAACAAGCCCAATAAAAATTCCTTGAGCAAAAATTCCATCAAAATAATTCTTCACCCTACCCCAACATCCCCTCAAACTCGCGCCACTCACCTTTGCTCATGCCGCTGTTCTCTTGCGTGACTTCTTCACCAGCCAAGCGGCGGCGGATGCAATCGAGACCTTTTTCGGAAATATTCGCGCCACCCATGCGGTAATCCTCAAAAGCGCTATAGGCCGCTGGCACCCAATCTTTCACAATCTCGCACATTTTTTCGGCATAGACTCGGATTTCGTATTGGGCGTGGCTATCGGCGCGCAGGCGTAGGAAATGGAACAGGTTGTGCAAATCAACCTTCCAATACCATTGGGTATAGACATTGGCGGGCAGGTTCATGCGGGCAAGTTCGCGTGCCAAACCTTGTTTATCATCATCGCCTTCGGCCATCATTTCTTCGTAATGATCATATGCTTTGTCGCTATCATCGCGCAGGTATTTTAGCACGGCTTCGGCCTCTGCCCCTGTCAACGCTTCGCCGCGCCCCTGATTATTGATCACGGATTGTGCGGCCAGATGTTCGGGTTTTGGGATGTAAAATTCGCGATCCAAAATGGAATAACGCGCGGAATATTCATTCACGTTTGCGGTGCGGTGGCGGATCCATTGGCGGGCGACAAATACGGGGAGTTTGACGTGGAATTTCACCTCGCACATTTCAAACGGTGTGGAATGCCAGTGGCGCATCAGATAGCGGATCAAACCCTCGTCATTGGAAACGGCCTTGGTGCCCTTGCCGTATGACACGCGCGCGGCCTGTGTGATCGCGCTATCGTTGCCCATGTAATCAATGACGCGGATCAGCCCGTGATCCAGAACCTCGTGCGCCTTATAAAGATGTTCTTCCATGCCCTCGCTTATGGCGCGGCGCGTGGTGCCCGTTTGGGCGCGTTGCTCTTCGATTTCTGCAGCTTGTTCGGCGGTTAATGGCATTGCTATCCCCAATTTCGCGATGTTTTATAGTCTTTTTTATGATTCAATCATCACTATATCTTGAAGATTGCAAATCGTGAACCACTATATTGTCCAAATTGGTGGTGTTTTTTGAATTTTCTGCGGGTGTTAGAGGAATTTGTATCAATGGGCTGTGATCACCCCTTTAAATCCACACTAATTGGGCGTATATTCATAATGTTCCTTCGGGGACTATGGTAATAAACGCGCATGTAATAAGCGGATCGGACCCGGGGGCGGTACCCGGCGACTCCACCAAACATATCGTTCATTTGACGGTTGGCATGGGGTCGAAATAGGATCGACGGACGTCTAAAGATGTTTGCTTTTGCCCGGTGCGGTGTCGCTGTTATCGACCCACTTAAGCTAGTTGCAAATGACAACAAAGCACCGATGGCTGTAGCTGCGTAAGCAGTTCCAAATATTGGAAAACTTAGCCTTGGGCCTGCTGGCCTAAGCGGGGTTCGGAGGTACCTGGCAACAGAAACCTCCACTTAACTCCCAGCGATTGCAGCATTCCGATATTTTGCCTGTCGGCAAAAATCGTGGGCAACAGAAACCTCCACTTTCATACATAGTCCGTGTGCGTTGCGATATTTTGCAAATCCATGGCATCCATTTTCATTTTCGCACTTCCCTCCGTTTCTGACTTTGCTATGCTATGCACAAACTAGGGACTGAATTTATGAACGACACGATCAATTACGGACATTTGATGCATAATGCCATGCGCGGTTTGCTGGCGGAATTGTTGCGCGATATTTCGGCAAATGGATTGCCAGGCGAGCACCATTTTTTCATCACCTTTGATACAACGCATGAAGATGTCAAGATCGCGAATTGGCTGCGCGAGCGTTACCCCGAAGATATGACCGTGGTTGTGCAACATTGGTTCGAAGATTTGAACGTGTTTGACGATTACTTCACCATCACGCTAAATTTTGGCGATAGCCCCGAACCATTAGTTATTCCATTTGATGCGATCAAAACATTCGTGGATCCATCGGTTGAATTTGGTTTGCGGTTTGAACATGCGGATATTGAACCGCTGATCGATGACGATGAACTGGAAAGCCCAATGATTGAAATCGATACCGAGCTGGATCAATTGGATGAAAAACCACGCGGCGATGCCGAGGTGGTTTCATTGGATAGTTTCCGAAAATAGCCCCCTGCCGTGTTGATTTTTTTTAATGGCATTGACATGCACTCATTATATCAATAATTCATGATATATGGATACAACTAAAGCAACCACAGCCTTTGCCGCATTAAGCCAGCCCACACGGTTGGATGTTTTTCGCCTGTTGGTGCAGGCGGGGAAAACTGGATTGCTCGCCGGTGAGATTGGCGAAAAACTGAATGTGCGCCAAAACACCATGTCGGCCAATCTGTTGGTGATGCTCAATGCTGGGCTCATTCGCAAAACCCGCGAGGGGCGCGGCATCCGCTATTTCGCGGATATGCCCGCGATGGCCGATTTGATCGGGTTCATGTTGAAAGATTGCTGTGGTGGCAATGTTGATGAATGCAAACCCTTTTTGGAACAAGTCGCGTGCAAATGTTAGCGCCGCGACGAATAGAAAGAGCAATACATTGGATACCCTCCCCAACATCGAAAATGACTGTTTAAACCCAACGAGCCAAGACGCACTGTTCCCAACCGATCGCGCCACACATGCGCCGCGCATCCTGTTGTTATACGGATCACTGCGCGAACGATCATTCAGCCGCCTGATGACGGAAGAAGCCGCACGCGTTTTGCGCAAATTGGGCGCAGAGACCCGCATATTTAACCCAACCGACCTGCCCCAACCCGATAGCGTGGACGCCGATCACCCCAAAATTGCCGAGCTGCGCGATTTGGTCACTTGGTCAGAGGGCATGGTGTGGTGTTCGCCTGAACGTCACGGCGCCATGACTGGGATTATGAAATCGCAAATCGACTGGATCCCGCTATCCTTGGGCGGTGTGCGCCCCACACAGGGCAAAACGCTGGCCCTGATGCAAGTCAACGGTGGATCACAGAGCTTTAACACTGTGAACCAGTTGCGCATTCTTGGCCGCTGGATGCGCCTGTTAACCATTCCCAACCAATCATCGGTGGCCAAGGCATTTTTAGAATTTGATGAAGATGGGCGGATGAAACCCAGCCCTTATTACAATCGTATGGTTGATGTGATGGAGGAATTGGTAAAATTCACCACACTGACGCGCGATATCAAGGAACATCTGGTGGATCGTTATTCCGAACGCGTGGAAACCGCTGCTGAACTTTCGGCGCGCGTGAATCAAAAGGCGATCTAAATCATTGGGTCAAGACAATCTGCGCAATTGGCAATTGGCATTTTCCATATTATAGATCGCTTGATTTTTAATTATGGAGAAAATCCCCATGTCCGCCATTCGCACCGAAACAGATAGTTTTGGCCCCCTTGATGTTCCAGCACATAAATATTGGGGCGCGCAAACACAGCGTAGCCTGATGAATTTCCCCATCGGTTGGGAAAAACAACCCGTTGCCATCGTGCGCGCACTTGGCGTGATCAAACAGGCCTGTGCCGAGGCAAACCGTGATCTGGGCAAAATCCCCGCCGATTTGGCCGATGTGATGATTGCCGCCGCGAACGAGGTGGTTACAGGAAAACTGGATGATCATTTCCCATTGGTTGTGTGGCAAACGGGTTCTGGCACACAATCCAACATGAATGCGAACGAGGTGATTTCAAACCGCGCGATTGAAATGTTGGGCGGTGAAATGGGTTCAAAAACCCCCGTGCACCCCAATGATCACTGTAACATGGGGCAATCATCAAACGATACGTTCCCCACGGCCATGCATATCGGTATCGCCATGACCGCGCATGACGTGTTGATCCCAGGTTTGGAAAAATTGCACGCAGCATTGGATGCCAAAGCAAAATCATTCAAAGACATCATCAAAATTGGCCGCACGCATACGCAAGATGCAACACCCCTCACCCTTGGTCAGGAATTTGGCGGTTATGCGTTTCAGGTGGAACAGGGTATCAAACGCGTCAAACACGCGCTGGAAAATATCTATCCATTGGCACAGGGTGGCACCGCCGTTGGCACGGGTTTGAACACGCCCATTGGTTGGGGTGAAAAGGTTGCGGCGAACATGGCGGCAATCACGGGTTTGCCATTTGTGACCGCGCCCAATAAATTCGAAGCCCTGGCCGCGCATGACGCATTGGTTGAAATGTCAGGCGCATTGAAAACCGTCGCAGGTTCATTGTTCAAAATCGCCAATGACATTCGCTTGCTGGGATCTGGCCCGCGTTGTGGTCTGGGCGAATTGATGTTGCCCGAAAACGAACCTGGTTCATCCATTATGCCTGGCAAAGTAAACCCAACACAATGCGAAGCATTAACCCAAGTTTGTGCGCATGTGATGGGCAACGACGCCGCTGTTGGTTTCGCAGGCAGCCAAGGCCATTTTGAATTAAACGTCTATAAACCAATGATGGCCTATAACGTTTTGCAATCCATGCAATTGCTGGGCGATGCATCCGTTGCATTCACCGACAATTGCGTTGATGGCATCGAGGCAGACGAAGACCGTATCAGCACATTGATGTGGGAATCATTGATGCTGGTCACCGCACTTGCGCCCGAAATTGGTTATGACAATGCAACCAAAGTGGCCAAAACGGCCCATAAAAATCGCACAACTTTAAAGGAAGAAGCGATTAATTTGGGTTTTGTTGACGCCGAAACATTTGATCGTGTGGTTCAGCCAAAAGATATGATTGGCCCTAAGTAACCAAAAATAAACACTATTTTTTACGCCGATGCGGGTTTCCCCCGTGTCGGCGCATTCATTTTAACCATTTGGCACAATATCGCCCTAATTCAGCCCTGAAAATTCACATTTCCCAGTTCATTTAGGGGGTGAGCGAAAAACTTAATTGGGAACTTAGTATTATGCCTTTGGATTATATTTCACATTCTAACGACGAAAACCGCAGCAACGTTATCATGCTTCCGCTGAAACTTGGTGGTGCAAATGCACCACGTGTGGATGTATCAATGTTGAAAATGATTGGTTCAACCTTCGAAGGCACACCGCGCGAAATGGATTACACAAATAACGTTTTTGCAGGCGAATAATTGCCGCTGTGCGGTCTGATCTGGGGGGATCGGACCGCACAACGCAATGTTACTAGACAAACCATATTCAATCCGCCAATCAAACATCATGGCCGATGACGCAAGACCACAAAAACATTCTTTGACACTCAAGGGGCACCGTACAAGCGTGTCGCTGGAAGAACCGTTTTGGCGGGCGTTCAAACACATCGCCCAGCAACGCGGATTGCCAATCAATGTTTTGGCCGCAGAAATCGACGCAGATCGCGGTGTTTCAACAGGATTAGCCTCTGCAATACGGTTATATGTTCTGGCGCATTACCAAGATCAAATCACCCCCCGTTGAACATATTGTTACCTAAATAAGAACGCAAAAATCTTAAATTTGGTTCCTATCTAACTAAGTATAACAAAACAAAAACAAGGGTATCGAGCAATGACACGTTTTTTGAAATTCGCTGACTTTAAATCTGCAACACCAGTCGGTTCTAATCAGGCAAGCGCCAAAAACAACGTTGATGCTGTTAAGAAACGCAAATGGCTGACCCCTGCCGAAGAGGACGCATTATTCGCGGAAATCTATGGCAAAATGAATTATCGTTTGGTCAGCCGTACATAAATTCCATCCTTGGCACGCACCGTCAGATGCGCAACGGGTGTAGGAATCTGTCCAGCAACCACTTCAAATTTATATGCTCGTATTAAGGTGGTGAGCAAAACAACACCTTCGACCATTGCGAAACCTGCCCCCGTGCACACGCGTGTACCCGCCGAAAACGGCATATAGGCTTCACGTGCGCATTTGCGGGTTTCATCCGTTTTCCAACGATCAGGATCAAAAACATCTGGGCGATCCCACAGGCGTTCGTGGCGTTGGATGTGCCATGGCGACAGGATGATTTGTGACCCCACCTTTATCTTACGTTCGCGAAAAATTTCAGGGCGCGTGGTTTCGCGCACCATCATCGGCACGGGCGGATACAAGCGCAGCGTTTCACGAAACACATCGCGGGTGAATGGCAGTTTCGAAAGGTTGCCAAAAGTGAATTCATCAAGTGTTGATATTTCATCAAACACCCGCGCCTGCGCATCTTGATCCAGCGCCAACAGATATAATGCCCAAGCCAGCGCAGAGGCCGATGTTTCATGCCCCGCAAGGAAAAAAATCGCCACCTGATCCACCATTTCATTGGATGTAAACAAATCACCGGTTTCAGGGTCGCGTGTCGTCATGATTTTTGTCGCCAAATCATCGGGTGCAGCGCCATTTGCAATCATCGCCGCGCGATCCATCGTCAAACGGGTGAGCATCGTGCGTACATCGTGCGCGGCGCGTTTGGTGGCGCGTCGCTGCATTTTTGGCACCCAGCTTGGGCGTTTCAAGAATGCCGCGATATTTAACAAGGGCTGTGTGCGTTGATAGGCACGGAATTTTTCAAATGTTTCACTGGCGATTTCATCGCTGATCGGGATGGAAAACAGGGTACGAAAAATCACATCGGCGGCCAATTGCGATGTTTGCTCTTCTATTTCAACGGGCGTTCCATCCGCCAAGGGGCCTAAACGCCCCACACTTTCATTCGCCGCCGCCAACATGGATGGGAACACATCGCGCAGACGCCCGCCCTCGAACGCGGGATCAATGATACGGCGTTGTTTTTTCCATAAGTCACCATTGGTGACAAAGACACTTTTGCCCAATAACGAAAACAAACCCGCCGTGACGATTTCCGATTTTGGAAAATCATCGGAGCGTTTTTTTAACACGGTTCCAACCAAATTGGGATCGTTGATGAAATAGGATTTGAATAACAACATGCGAAATTCTGCCATCCATGCACGGTATAATTTCGCAGGTTGTGATGCAAAAATATCCTGTCGAAACAAACGGATATGGGTAAAAACTGAAACGCGTTCCTTGCGCGCGCTGGGTTTTGGTGGGGTGATATCATCACTCATACGCTTGGTTCCATGGACCGATATTTCGCATATGGTTTTTCAATCCGCGACGGGCTTGGGTTGCGCCCATGATACCGATCCCGCAGGGTTAATGGCCCCGCCGTGATCTGGAAATAATCGTAATCTTTTGGCTGATCAAATGCGCAAAGATATTGAAAATGCATTCGGAAAAATTGATAGCGCAGCTTTTTGAATGTTTCGGGTTTTAGAGATTGCGAAAATGATGCCGAAATCACCAAGGGCCAACGTGCATCTGCGGGAGCAACACCCGACACTTTGACAGGATCACACAGCGCATGACAGGCGCCATCACCAGGGGCGGTCACATCCACCCATGTGATGTCATCCCGGTTTGAAAGGAAGTTCAAATCACGGCGCAATCGCCACGCATTGGGCAGAAAGCTAACCATTGGCGTGACCTGTCCCAATGACAAAAACGCCAGCTTGGGCGCATTATCGGGCATTCCTTTGCGCAACACATCCGCAAGGATCGTAACGGACAAATGCGCACCGCAAGAATGGCCAACGATCAAAACCTCGTCCACATCTTCGGTCATCGCGGCGTGGATCGTATTTGAAAATTCCGCCATGCGTGCGGACATATCGGGCGAATATTCCCCCGCCTTGTAGGATGCAAATGCATAATCGGTCAGCAAATAATTGACATAGGTTTTATTGTCATATCGCTTGATCCAATGTAAAAAACCCCACGCCAATGCAATACCAACCAACGCGCCAATCCAACCCAACATGGCCGCGCCACCCCACACGATCAAGGCCGCAATGATTATCTGTAATATCAATGCGATGGATGGATAAAGTGCTGCAATCATTGGCATATTTGGCATGCGGAACAATTGCCATACAGCACCTGAGCCAATGTAAATCCAATGGGTTTTTAACAGGGTAATGAAACTAGCGAACACGCTGGTTTTCATCTGGTTTTCAACGATATCCGACCAAAGCAGGAAATCAATTTGGGTTTCGGTTTCATGTCCATCAATTTGCGCATTCACCGACCAGCCGTAATTGTCACGCCCACCTGTGCGCCCCTTAATTGCCAATTCATAGCCTGAGATTTCGGCCTGTGCTGCGCCTTCACTGCGATAGCGTTCGCGGTATCGACGCGGCAACATCGGATCATAGCCCGGCACGTAAAACACCTTGCGCTTTTTCACGAATGAATTTTGATCTGCCATGCTCGCCTTACATATCTTTCGCCATCATATAAGCAGAGAATTTCCAGAAAGTAACCCTGTGCAATCACTGGACAATTTTACATTAACGCCCTAGATCACAGCCATGGATTATGATGCTGAACTTGATGCGACGGGCCTGTTGTGCCCCCTGCCCGTATTGCGTGCGCGCAAACGGTTGATGGCATTGGATTCAGGACAAGTGTTGCGCATGTTGGCCGATGACCCTGCTGCCATCATTGATGTGCCCCATTTTTGCACTGAACAAGGCCATCAATTGGTCGCATCCGACACCGATAGCGATCCGCAGGTCTATTTTCTGCGCAAAAGTTAACTTTGCGTCACTTTCGTACTTTCCACGCTTTGAAAATTCGCATAACTTTGCAAAAAATGCATAGCAGAACTGTGCAGCCAACATAGCTTCTCAGGGAGGTTCCCACATGGATTGGGACAAGTTACGCATTTTTCATGCAGTGGCCGATATTGGCAGTTTGACCCATGCGGGTGACAAATTGCACCTGTCGCAATCCGCTGTCAGCCGCCAAATTCGATCGCTCGAAGAAAGCCTTAACGTGATCCTGTTCCACCGACATGCGCGTGGGCTTATCCTAACGGAACAAGGCGAATTGTTATTTACCGCAACCCAAGACATGTCCAAAAAGCTGGAAACAGCAGAGGCACGCATTCGCGATAGCGAAGATGAGGTGTTTGGTGAATTGCGCGTGACCACGACGACGGGTTTTGGCACGCTTTGGCTCGCGCCGCGTATGGGACGATTATACGAATTATACCCAGAGCTGAAAATCGATCTGATCCTTGAAGAGCGCGTTTTGGATTTACCCATGCGCGAGGCCGATGTTGCCATTCGTATGAAAGAGCCATCACAGGCCGATCTGGTGCGCCGACGCATCATGACGGTGAATATGCAGCTTTATGCCAGCCAACCCTATTTGGATAAACACGGCACCCCCGAAACGGTGGAGGATTTGCAAAGCCACCGCATTATCAGCCAAAGTTTGACCGCACGCCAAGTGAACGAAAGCGTGTCATGGTTGAAAACCGTTTTGGCCGATGAACAGCATATCAAACATATGACCGTGAATAATTATTTCGGCGTGATGCAGGCCACAATGCATGATGTTGGAATCGGAGTCATGCCCGATTATGTCTCATCCTTGGTGCCCGAATTGGTGCGCGTTTTGCCCAATGACGAGAGCAAAGAAATCCCCGTATTTTTGGCCTATCCAGAGGAACTTCGCCATTCAAAACGCGTCAATGCATTCCGTGATTTCGTCGTAGAAGAGATAAAAGCGTACCGCCGCGCCGTTGATCAACGCGAAAATGTGATGTAATTGCGTAACAATTAACCCGCATTATCAATGCGTTGCACAAATAATGACCAAGTTATGAATGAACTGCATAACGGTTATGCAGTTTCGGAAGTTGTTATTAACCCTTCTAACTTATAGTTTCATTCATGAAGACGACAGTAGAGCTTCGTGCTCCTGTTATCTTCACCTCCCTGTTGGACTTAGGCCGAGCTTTTGCTCGGCCTCTTTTTTTGTCCAATCGAAAATTAACTTCAACACTCTGTGATACATTCACCTTGGTGTTGTGACTTGCATACCTTCAAAGTAAGCAATGCTAACAAACTCGAACCCCAGAGGGAAATACATGCCACAAACATCAAAAACCAACCGCCGTCTTGTCTTGGCCGAACGGCCCAACGGTGAGCCAAACGAAAACACATTGCGCATGGAAACTGCCGATATTCCAACACCACAGAATGGTGAAATGTTGCTGCGCACGCAATTCTTGTCGCTCGACCCTTACATGCGTGGGCGCATGAGCGCGGCGAAATCTTATGCTGATCCGGTAGAAATTGGCGATGTGATGGTTGGTGGTACGGTGGCAGAGGTGATCGCGTCCAACAATCCAAAATTCAGCAAAGGCGAATATGTCGTATCGTTCAGCGGCTGGCAGGATTATGCGATATCGGATGGTACGATGGTCAATTCATTGGGCACAACACCCCAAAACCCGTCATGGGCGCTGGGTGTGTTGGGCATGCCGGGATTCACCGCCTGGGCGGGTTTGACCCAAATTGGGATGCCAAAGGCGGGTGAAACCGTGGTGGTCGGCGGCGCAACGGGCCCTGTTGGTGCAACCGTTGGGCAGATTGCCAAAATCCTTGGCTGTCGTGTGGTTGGCATTGCGGGGGGCGCAGAAAAATGTGCTTATGCCGTTGATGAACTGGGTTTTGATGCCTGTGTAGATTACAAAACCGATACGTTGAACGGTGATCTAGCCGCGGCCACCCCCGATGGGATCGACATTTATTTCGAAAACGTCGGTGGCAAAGTGTTTGATGCGGTGATGCCGTTGTTAAACACGGGTGCGCGTATTCCGTTGTGTGGTTTGATTTCGCAATATAACGCCACATCCCTACCCGATGGCCCTGATCGGATGGGAATGTTGATGGGGCAATTGTTGACGCGTCGCATTACAATGCGCGGTTTTATTATCTTTGACGATTTTGGTCATCTGTACCCAGAATTTGCCGCACAAATGATTGGTTGGATCAAAGAAGGAAAAATCAAATACCGAGAAGAAATCATCGACGGGTTGGAAAACGCCCCAGAGGCATTTATCGGATTGCTCAACGGTGAAGCCTTCGGCAAACGCGTTATTCGCGTTGGTAACGTCGCCTAAACCCACCCAAATGCGATAAAAATTCGCGTTTTTTGACATACGCGCCAATTTGCCCGTCTTTTCTGGCTTTTCCCCAAGGCTTGGAACCCATAAAAGGCGGGCAGAGAATCCTATACTGAGGGCGCCCCATGTCGAACGAACCAGAAATCAACCAAGAACTGATCGCATCACACGGGATTTCGCCCGACGAATACGAACGTTTGCTGGAAATCATTGGCCGCGTGCCAACATATACCGAGCTTGGTATTTTTTCTGCGATGTGGAACGAACATTGTTCATATAAATCATCAAAAAAATGGCTACGCACCCTGCCCACAGAAGGCCCACAGGTTATCTGTGGCCCTGGTGAAAACGCAGGCATCGTGGATATAGGCGATGGTCAGTGCATCGTTTTCAAAATGGAAAGCCATAACCACCCATCATATATCGAGCCCTACCAAGGTGCGGCCACGGGTGTTGGCGGCATTCTGCGCGATGTTTTCACCATGGGTGCGCGCCCGATTGCAGCGATGAATAGCCTGTCATTTGGTGAATTTTCACACCGTAAAACAAAATCATTGATCAATGGCGTGGTCGAAGGCGTTGGCGGTTACGGCAATTGTTTCGGTGTCCCCACCGTGGGTGGCGAGGTGCGTTTTCATTCCGCTTATAACAACAACTGTTTGGTTAACGCGTTTGCCGCAGGTCTGGCCGATACGGACAAGATTTTTTATTCTGCGGCCTCTGGCGTTGGTATGCCCGTTGTTTATCTGGGTGCAAAAACGGGTCGTGATGGCGTTGGCGGCGCAACCATGGCATCCGCAGAATTTGACGACACGATCGAAGAAAAACGCCCCACTGTTCAGGTGGGTGACCCATTCACAGAAAAACGCCTAATGGAGGCAACCCTTGAATTAATGGCAACGGGTGCGGTGATTTCAATTCAGGACATGGGTGCGGCTGGTCTAACTTGTTCCGCCGTTGAAATGGGTGACAAGGGGAACCTTGGCGTCAAGCTAAACCTCGAAGATGTGCCGCAACGCGAAGAGAATATGACAGCCTATGAAATGATGCTGTCAGAATCCCAAGAACGCATGTTGATGGTTCTGAAACCCGAATTAGAAGCAGAGGCACGCGCCGTGTTTGAAAAATGGGATCTGGATTTTGCCATCGTTGGTGAAACCATCCCAGAGGATCGTTTCTTAATTGTTCATAATGGCGAAGTGAAGGCCGATTTACCGCTCAAGGCATTGTCAGGCACCGCCCCTGAATATGACCGCCCATGGGTGGAAACACCCGCAGCGGCACCATTAACAGATGTACCAAGCGTTGATGCCGCCGATGCGTTGCACCAATTGCTGGGCAGTGCCAATTATTCGTCCCGTCGCTGGGTCTATGAGCAATACGATTCAATGGTAGGTGCGGATACAATCGCGCGCCCCGGTTCCGACGCGGGCGTTGTACGCGTGCATGGCACGGACAAGGCGGTTGCATTCACATCTGATGTGACCCCACGATATTGCAAGGCCAACCCGTTCGAGGGTGGCAAGCAAGCCGTGGCAGAAGCATATCGCAACCTGTGCGCCACAGGTGCGCGTGGGCTGGCCACCACCGACAACATGAACTTTGGTAATCCAGAAAAGCCCGAAATCATGGGGCAATTCGTGGGCTGTATCAAAGGTATCGCCGAGGCTGTTTCTGCACTTGATATGCCCATCGTTTCTGGCAACGTATCATTGTATAACGAAACCGATGGTGCGGGTATCTTGCCAACCCCCACAATCGGTGCGGTTGGGTTGTTAAACCATATCGATGAAATGATCAGCAATGTACCAAATGATGGCGATACGCTGGTATTAATCGGCAAAACAGATGGTCATCTTGGGCAATCTGCCCTTCTGAAAGAGCTTTTTGACCGCGAAGATGGCGATGCCCCTCATGTTGATCTGGCGGCGGAACGCAATGCGGGTGAATTTGTGCGCGCTGCTCATGGCCAAAACCTAATCACATCGGCACATGATTTGTCTGATGGTGGTTTGGCGCTGGCCGCGGCAGAAATGGCGATGGCGGCGGGCGTTGGCGTGAAACTTAACGCAGGTGACACTGGCTGGTTCTTTGGCGAAGATCAGGCGCGGTATTTGTTGGGTACAAAAAATGCAGATGGTTTGATCGCAGCGGCAAAATCAGCGGGCGTTCCCGCGGCCGTTATTGGCACATTTGGCGGCAAAGACATCGCATTGGGTGATGCGAAACTATCTCTGTCCGATGCAAAGGCCGCATTTGAAAATGGTCTGCCATCACGCGTGATGTAATTTGACAATCGGGGTTATCCCCCACTAGGGTTTTCCAAAGATTGGGAAACCCAAATGACCCAAACCAAGCAAACAAATCGCATCCTTATTGTCGGCGCTGGCCCTGCGGGATTAACGCTCGCATTATTATTGGCACGTGCGGGCATCATTGCGGATGTGATCGAACAACGCCATGCGCCAAATAACCTGAGCCGTGCGGTGGGTGTGTTTCCCAAAACACTAAAATTATTGCCCAATGATTTGCGAAAAACGATCTGTACCGCGTCGCATCAAATGAACGGTGCGACATTACATATGAACCGCAAACCTTTGATCAGAATAAATTTTCCCGAAGGTGACATGCACAAGGTTTATGGCCTACCCCAAGATGAAACCGAAACATTGCTCCGCCAGGATTTCGAAACGCATGGTGGCACGGTTCGGTTTTCGCACCATCTGTCCGAATTATCCCAAACTTCGGGCGCGGTTCATGCAACCATCAATGATCGGTTGGAAATCTATCACCACGTGATCGGCGCAGATGGGGTCAATTCGGTGGTACGCGAACAGGTTGGGCAAGAACACCATGGTTTCACCCTGCCCGACCCGTGGTCGATTGCGGATTTTTATGCCGACAATTTGCCCGACGATTTGTCGGTCTGGCTATTGCGCGGCGGGCATTTCGCCGGTGCTGTGCCCATTGGCAACAAACGCTATCGCGCATTTTCAAGCCATACGGATGCGCTGGCAGCGATCCCAAGTGATGTTGGATTGCGCAAAACCAACCGCGTCGCGACCTTTCACGCAGGGGTGCGCGCAGTTGACAAATTTCAAATCGGGCGGGTGTTTTTAATCGGGGATGCAGCGCATATTCACACCCCCCTTGGGGCGCGGGGTATGAATTTGGCAATGCAGGACGCGGCGGCGTTGGCACAGTGTTTTATCAACAATGATTTCACACAGTTTAGCACAGATCGCGTGGCCCAAGCACAGTTTTACGCGACAATCACCGAACGCATGCGTTACGTTCTGACTCTGAAAAACCCCATCGCAGTGTGGATGCGCAATATCATCATGCGTGGGATATTTTGCATCCCACCGCTGCGACGACGGGTTGAAGCGCTGTTCACCAGCTTGTAAAGTTGATGCAAAGACAAACACAAAGGACATTCCAATGGCAATGCATGCATCACAAATAGAAGCCTTGTTGCGCGAAACGTTTCCCACCGCCGATATTATCGTATCGGGCGATGACGGCGTTCACATGACCGCCGAAGTGGCTGCAACCGAATTTGCGGGCAAAAATCGCGTGCAACAACAACGCATGGTTTACGCAGCACTTAAGGGCAAAATGGACGGACCAGCGGGTGAATTACACGCGCTTGCCTTAACCACTCGGGTCAAAGAATGAACAGCCTTCTGTTTTGGGTTGGTATTGGTGCGATCATCCTGATCTTCGCTGTCGGGATCGAGGCTTACCTGCGCCGCAACCGCCCAAAACGGAATCTGTCCGAATATTTTGGTGCGACCGAAAACGAAGCGACCGAAACCAAACCAGAATTGGGCACCGAAGAGATTGATATGGATCAGTTCAGAGCAGATATGCAGATGAACCGCACAATTGAGGATCGCAACAGATACGCCCAAAAAGGTGCGGCAAAGATCAAACCCCAATCGAAATAGCGCCACAAAACACCCCGCCCTATCAATTCTGGGTGACAGGGCTTGCGTTGGCGCGAAACTGCGCTAAATGTGGCAGGTAAATCAGATCACTATCCAAGGATGAACGCCATGAGCGACGCACAAGCGCAAATCAAAGAAACCGTAGACGGCAACGATGTTGTTTTGTTTATGAAAGGCACATCAGAAATGCCGCAATGTGGGTTTTCATCCCGCGTCGCTGGCGTGCTAAATTATATGGAAGTGAAATACCAAGATGTGAATGTGTTGGCTGATGAAAATATCCGCCAAGGCATCAAAGACTTTTCCGATTGGCCAACAATTCCCCAGCTTTATGTAAAAGGTGAATTTTTGGGTGGCTGTGACATCATCACCGAAATGACCCTGTCTGGTGAATTGGACACATTGTTGGAAACAAATGGTGTGACATTCAACAAAGATGCGGCCGATAAAATCCGTGAATCAAACGCCTAAGCTTTTCATCAAATAAACGAAAAAACGCGCCCGATTGTTTGGCGCGTTT
This sequence comes from Paramylibacter ulvae, assembly GCF_014652655.1. GTDB lineage: Bacteria > Pseudomonadota > Alphaproteobacteria > Rhodobacterales > Rhodobacteraceae > Amylibacter > Amylibacter ulvae. The sequence goes on along the minus strand of NZ_BMZF01000001.1, from coordinate 15,175 downwards.
TTTTGTGTCTTGAATAATGCCAATATACTTACGCAACTTGTGACAACCTCGTGGGTACAGCGCGACGCCCCAATTGCCACTTTCATGACAAGTATTTCGGACATGCCATTTATTATCTGCGCCATATTTGATCCTCACGTGTGAGGTGAATCCAAAATGTCATAAGATAAAGAATTCGCCCAACGTGACTGCTTCGAAACCCTGCTCTCACCACTCTTTGTGGGCGCGTATCCGTGGTATATAATGCGCCTTTGGTTAATCAGAAATTCCAGCTAAATGCGGTTGCCTTTTCCGACACGTCCCACAACTTGGTCATAACATCCTTATCATATGCGTGGGGTTCTAACGTGCCTTGACCGACTGCGCCGACAACTTCCATGCGTCCAGTGGGGCCGTGAAGCGCACGCTGTTGCAATCCATCTTGGGTGGCACACATGACTTCGGGATATGCACCCTGTTGCGCGGTTTGAACCATGGGGGATTTGGTCATAAGCCACCATGCAAACCTGGTCAATAAGCCACCGCTTGTGCTGATCAACGATGTCGCCGACGCGCCTGGATGACAGACATAGACCTCCACATTCTTTTTTGCCGCCTTGATGCGATCCTGCAATTCATAGGCAAACATCATCTGCGCGAGCTTGCTTTGACTGTAAACGGAGTTTGCACTGTAGTTTTTATCCCAATTCATGTCGTCGAACTGGATTGTTCTACTCCCCAACTTATAACCAAGGCTAGCGACGACCACGATCCGACCTTTCGATTCCTCGATACGATCAAACAGCATCCCACAAAGCAGAAAATGGCCGTAATGGTTGGTTCCAAGTTGGCTTTCGAAACCGTCAACAGTGAGCTTTTGTGTTGGCACCTGCGCGATTGCCGCGTTGCAAATCAGCGCGTTAATCTGGGGAACGGTTTTGCGCAATATTTCCGCTGCATTCCGCACACTGGCGAGTTCGGCCAAATCCATACGGATGAAGCTCACTTCTGCGCCCGCGCCAAACTCGTCTTTTAGCGTGTTCAGGGCAGCGGTCGATTTTTCGCTACTACGGTTTAGCATGACGACACGTGCACCTTTCGACAATAGGATACGAGATGCCTGAAACCCCGCACCGGCGTTGCCCCCAGTTATGACGTAAGTTTTGCCACCAAGTGAGCCGAGGCGTTCGGGCGTCCAGCCCTTTGGTCCAAATGTTGTGTCTGTCATCGTTTTGATCCTTATGGCGCTAAGCCGCGCGAAATATTGTGGTTAACTTGATTATCAAATAGCTCTCATAATCATCAAAAAATAGACGATATCGTCGCAAATACTTGCCTGATTGTATCACAGTGGTTGCCAACACCGTTGTGATGAGCATAGATTTACCGCATGAGCAAACAACACATCATGCAAATAATCCAAAGCAGAATAACAACGGATGGCCTTGTCGAAACTGGGGTCACGGGGGTCAGGTTATTTAGGGCGACCGCTACCATTCCCTGTGCACCAGCCGTATATGATCCCTGTGTGATTGCCATCGTGAGCGGAACAAAAGAGGCCGTGCTGGATGGCGAACATCATGTCTATGACAGCAGCCAGTACATGTGTTGCCCAACCTCGATGCCAGTAAAGGCAGGGACACCAACAGCGTCACCAGACAATCCGTTGTACGGGGTGATTATATCGCTTGAGCAGCGCGTAATGAATGAACTGGTTACAGAGATAGACAACGCAGGTGACGCACCACCGTCGGACGGAGTGAGCACAAACCCACGCGGGATCAGGCTCGCACGTTGGGATGCAGCGTTTACAGATGCGTTGTTGCGTTTGTTGCAATTGGGCGATGATGACACGGATACAGCCGTCCTTGGTGCCACGCGTCTGCGAGAACTTTATTACGCGATCCTGAAAGGCGAAGCAGGCTATTTTTCACGACGAGCTTTTGGTGCAGGAAATGCCATTGCACGGTCGATCGCGCATGTGTCTTCCAATCTGAAAGATCCAGTATCGATAGACGAAATGGCCGCCCGTGCGCATATGAGCCGCGCAGTGTTTCACCGCAAGTTTAAACAGGCAACAACGATGTCGCCAATCCAGTTTGTAAAATCCATGCGTCTCAACACCGCCGCAATGAAGATTAATGGAGGCTTGACCGTGAACGAAGCGGCCATGGATGTGGGATACGTAAGCCCGTCACAGTTCAGCCGAGAGTTCAAACGGATGTACGGACAGTCCCCGAGACAATGGAGCGACACCCAAAGTGGCACTGGGGCCGTGACCTAAAAACGTGGTTTGGTAATCTGTGCTCCAATTGTGGATGGTTCCTGGTTCATGTTAATAATGAGGAGTTGAGCACGACACAGAAATCGATGCACTCGAAAGCGGCTGCACACAAAGACAGGAAAACAACTTCGCATTACAGTTTTAAGCGCCGTAAATTCAATAGTTCGGCATAATCTGGTCTTTGCTCATGCAGGCACTTGGGTCTTTTCTTCGACAGGCGCAAAGCAACTCAGCGATGTAACGCTTGGGAAAGTATTTAAGTCGGAAAAACCCCAAGTGATAGCTCAGATAGATATGCAACCGTCCATAGATTTCGATCAACGTTCCGAGATTGAGTTTCAAAAAAACAGACCAATTCAGAATGGTTTGGTTTTATGTTTCAACCTTGGTCGAGCTAAACTCTTGGTCAGTAAACTAAAACGATATGAATGTTGGTATTTGCGGGAAATATACGTGCCAATAGATAACTATGAAAAATCTAAGCTGTCATACGAAACTGAACTTGAGTGGCAAATGCCCCCCGCTCTACTATCTCAAAGCATCAATTCCGTCCTATCTTCTAGGAAGTGGTCGATTAGTCGGCGGGTGAGTGCTTTCTGCGGACCTATGTCTGGCCAGACCGCGTAGATTCCCAGTTCGGGCAGATTCCAATCTGACAGAACAGGGATCAAGCGACCCTGCGCAAGCTCCTGTTCTATTTCACCCAATGGTAGATGCCAAATACCAAGCCCAGCTAACACAGCGGCCTTTGCGGCCGACACGGTGTTAACCTCCACGCGTATACTCGCCGGATCGATTTGTATCGACCGCCCTTTGTTCTCCACAGTCACTTGCGACGGAATTTGTGTAACGGCAATGAAATCTTGCTCTATGAGATCATCTGGTGACTTTATCGTCTCTCGTTTTGCTAAATACTCGGGCGAAGCAACAAGCCGCCGTTTGAAACTGCCAATGCGACGGCTTTTGAGACTACTGCTGCGCAACGTGCCAAGCCTGATCGCCAGATCAAATCCATCTTTGATCAGATCGGTCGGCGTATCGCTGCAATGCAGAGAAATCGCAACCATCGGGTGTTGATTTGCAAAATCCCAAAGAGCCGCGTGCAATCGGCTCTGTTCCCCAAATGCTGGCATTGCAATGTGCAACGCACCAACAGGTTCGTCATTTTCAGCATTAATTGCATCCAACGCCTCTTCGCCTGCCGCCACCATGCGGCGCGCGGGTTCAAGTGCGATATGACCCTCTGGCGTTAATGACATCGAACGCGTCGAGCGAAAAAACAGCGTGACACCTTGGCGATCCTCTAGCCGCGACAAATGATGGCTGATCACGGAAGTGGAAAGTTTAAGACGGCGCCCCGCCGCGCTTAAGCTCCCAGTGTCGGCAATCGCTACAAACACTGCGAGGCTGCGATAATCATCAATCATCTTTCTAATTCCTGTAAAAATGATTTCTCATTTATTGGGATAATCAAAAAGATAACTTCTGTCTATTTATTGTTTCAGCAGAAAGGACAGAACAATGTTTGTAAGCACCGCCACAATAACGACAAAACGCGCGAGCATTTATTTGCAACAATTGTGCAAACATTTTGGACATAAGGTCGAAGTGCGCTTTGACCCAGTGTCTGGTGATATTGCCTTGACGTTTGGACACTGTGCACTGAGCGCAACGCCAGACAATCTGTTCCTGACCGTTAGTGCCGAAACACAAGCCGGCCAAATGAAGACCAGCCGCGTTATTGCCAGCCACCTTGAACGGTTTGCCTTTCGCGAAAACCCCAACATCACGTGGCACCATAAGACCGCCGCTTAATCAACCAAAAACTGGAAAAACACATGACACTTAAATCGCTTATTACATCTGCAATCATTGCGACATCTGCAACAGGCGCATTCGCAGATGACACCGCAACCGTGACCACATTTTATGACCTACTGAGCAATCCAGGGTCTCAAGAACTCGTTGCCGAATTTCAGGCTGCAACGTCTGAAGACTGGTTTAGCCAAGGTGACTATTCCGGCAACAATAAATCCCGCGAGGCCTTTTTGGGTCAAATGGGTGGCTTTGCCCAACTTATCCCTGATTTAAACTGGGCCATTCAGGACATACACCAAGACGGCGACACAGTCATCGTGCGCAGCCGTGCAACAGGTACACCGGTCGCACCATTCTTTGGTGTTGATGGTGAGGGCCGCAGCTTTGACATCATGACCATCGATATTCACGAGTTGGAAGCCGGTGTTATTACACGCACTTACCACATCGAAGACTGGGCAGGCGCTTTACAACAGCTTGCGGGCAAATAATCAACAACACCGATGGCCCAGATCATTCTGGGCCAAACCAAAGGAGCGCAATATGCAACGCAGAACATTACTCACAACGTCCCTTGGCGCAACGCTAGCGTTGATCCTTGGAACACAAGCAGGAGCACAAGACATGGACGAAACAACACAAGCAAGTTTTGACACGGTCATGGGGTTCATGGGTGCCATGGGCACTGGCGACATGGATGCAATGGGCAAATTGATGGCAGACGACATGATCTGGCACAACGAAGGCGACACGACCCTGCCGTGGGTTGGTGAAACCGTTGGCAAAGACGCGATCTTTGAATTTCTGGGTGTGTTCTCGTCCAATTTTCAAACCACGAAGTGGGAAAACACAGATGCCTTTGCATCGGCTGACACCGTTGCTGTATTTGGTCGCATGAACGGCATCACCACCCATAGCGGCAAGGAAATCGGTGAATTCACCTTTGCACTGCGCGCGAAAGTCCGCGATGGTCAGGTTGTATTGTGGAACTGGTTCGAAGATAGTTTTGCAGTTAGCAAAGCGTATCATGGATAAAACCAAAACATGCGGGCGAATATCGCGCCCGCATCATTCCATTCAAGGTGAGACCATATGACCATCGCAGTAACAGCAGTTTCCGGCCAATTGGGCGGCGCAATCGCCCGTGCTCTGATCGAAACGCAGCCAGATCAAACCATCATCGGCCTTGCGCGCACCCCTGCCAATGTTGGTGATCTTGGTGTCGAAATCCGCGCGGGTGACTATGGCCGACCAGATCAACTGTGTGCCTCTCTTGCTGGTGTTGACACCTTGCTGCTTGTCTCTGGGATGGATGCACCCGATGCGCGCATTCAACAGCACCGCAACGTTATCGATGCCGCCAAATCGGCAGGTGTGAAAAAAATCGTTTACACCAGCATCCAAGGCGTCGAACAAGGTACTGCCTTTTCACCCGTGGTGCAAAGCAATCGCCAGACAGAGTCAGACGTACGCGCATCAGGGCTTGACTATGCCATCGGGCGCAACGGCATCTATATTGAACCAGATGTCGAATATATTGAAAGCTACAAAACACGCGGAGAAATCGCCAATAGTGCGGGTGCGGGTAAATGTGGCTATACCACCCGATCGGAACTCGCTTTTGCGTATACCAGTCTGCTCACCAACGATATCTTTAACGGACAAACAGTTAACCTCTATGGAACACCAATTACCCAATCACAACTGGCCGATTATCTAAACAACGCATTTGGCACGTCTCTCGTTTACCGTGAAATGACACCCGACGAATTTATTGCAGACCGCACAGTTGAGCTAGGTGACTTTATCGGGCCAATTATCGGGGGTATTTATGAAGGTATCCGTCAAGGTATTTACGATACACCAAGCGATTTTCAAGCCGTAACGGGTCGCCCCCATCAAAGCTGGGAAGAATATTTTAGTGCATTATGATTTGCTTGCAATCGCGTTAACTGACGGATGGCAAAATCCTTAGGAACCAGCCGCGCCCTTGCCTGCGCGCCGCCCAAACACCACACCGGAAGTTAAACCAGAGCCCCCAGGGTATCCTTCAAAAAACACACCCCCAACCATTTCACCACAGGCATACAGACCTGAAATCGGCGCACCGTTTTCATGGAGTATACACCCCTGTCCGTTCACCTTTAATCCACCATAGGTAAATGTAATGCCCCCTGTTACAGGATAGGCGCGAAATGGTCCCTGATCTATTTTTTGTGCCCAGTTCGATTTGGCCAACGCCAATCCAGTTGTCGATTTGCCATCTAAAACCGTAGGATCAAATGCAACATCGTCATTCACTGCATCATTATACGCAGACAAGGTAGCCGTTGCGCCCGCCTGATCGACACCGTCCAATTTGGTGATCAATTCATCTAAACTCTCGGCCTCGACATAATGAGCGTCGTGGAAATTATATTCGGCGTAGAGCAAATCGGCCACCTTGGCATCAAAAATTTGCCATGCGAAATGCTCGGGCTGCTCCATTATTGCCGCGCCGAATTGAGCATAGGTATAGTTGCGAAAATTAATGCCCTCATCCACAAACCGATCGCCTTTTGCGTTCAACATTACACCCAGAAAATAACAAATTTTGCGATAATTTTTACGCTCGCCAGCGGGGATATCCAGATTGCCGTAGTCAACCATATGCAAATCCATTGGCGTTGCATGGCACCCACCAAAAAATCCATATGTTTGGGCACCCAATTTTTGTGCCATAACCAAACCATCGCCCGTATTATGAGGGGTTCCGCGAACTTTTGCTTTGTCCCAATCATCGCCGATATGAGTTTTGCGTAAATCGGCGTTAGCCTCAAAACCGCCACAAGCAAGGATCACAGAATCCGCCATCAACGTTTCACGGGTGCTGGTTTTCACACCTGTCACAGCATCGCCATCGGTAACCAATTCCGTTACCGCACAGTTGTAACGGATTTCACCGCCCATGCGGGTGAACGCGTCCAATTCTTGGTCAAACAGACCAACACCTTCGTTTGCACTAGCAAGGGTCAGGCCACCCCAAAACACATCGCGCCCGTCTTTTTTGAAACTTTGACGCGCGTAAATCGGATCGAACTTCACATCGTGGGATGACAACCACGCCATGGCGTCATAGCTTTCGCTCACGAGTGTTTCTTGTTCAACGCTCAATGGACGCCCACCGTTGAAGCCCAACAAATCGCTAGCAAATTTTTCACGTGGATAGCTACCGAAATCGGTGGTTGCAATGCGTGGATCATCTGGGTTTTGCAGCAGTGGCAACAATGAACTCCCGTTTTCATAGGCAAAACGCATCGCACCAGCGGTGTATTTTGTGTTACCGCCTGACATGTCCTGATCAGCCTTTTCCAGCATTAAAACCTTGGCGCCATTTTCAAGGGCTGCGATTCCTGCGCAAAGGGCCGCGTTACCTGATCCAGCGATGATGACATTTTTCATTTTGTGTTCCAAACCTGCGGATTAATCATGTGAATGGGATTGTTGTTATCAAACGCGTTGATTTGATCGAAAATGTCTGAAAATTGCAGATCAAATTCGTCCTCGGTTACATAACCAAGATGTGGCGTCGCGATGACATTTGGGTGCGTTAACAAAATGTTTTTTGTGTCCAGCATTGGCTCTGTTTCAAACACATCGATGGCAGCGTGAATGCGCCCTTTGGCGATTTCTGCCTCTAATGCTCCTGTGGCGACCAAACCCGAACGCGATGTGTTTACAAAAAGGCTTCGCGGTGACATCGCCTCCAAATCATCTGCCGTGATGATCCCACGCGTGCCGGGTTTCAAACGCACATGCAGCGATACAATGTCAGAGCTTGCAAAAAATTCAGCGCGTGACGATGCAACGACTTCGCCATTCTCAATTGCTCGCATTCGCCCCTCATCAGACGACCACCATTGCACATTCATGCCAATCGCGCGGGCATAACCCGCGACAGAGCGCGCTATACGCCCATACCCATAAAGCCCAAGTGTACGCCCGCGTAACGTGCGCCCCACCCCAGATTGCCATTTTCCAGATTTCAGCGACTCTATTTGCTGTGGAATTTGTCGATAACTGGCAAGGATTAACGCCAATGTATGTTCTGCCGCCGCATAAGATGGCGTGTCCGAATGCATATTGGAACAAAGCAAAATGTTATTTTTAGTACAGGCTTCCACATCGATATGGGGATAAACGCTACGCTGTGAAATCAAATTTAGATTGGGCAATTGATCCAGTAATTCAGCAGAAATTTTGGTCCGCTCACGAAACAAAACGAGAGCTTCTGCATCTTGAATACGTGTGGCCAGCGCGGATGGATCGGGTTCATGATCCGTCCAAACCGTCACGTCATGCCCATTCAGTTTCTTGAAACACTGCAAATTGCGCAACGTGTTAAACCAATCATCTAAAATATGAACTTTCATTTAGGAACAGCCCCTGCCTCTGGCGCGTTATGCGCGATTTGTACATATTGTATACACTTGGATACAATATGTACAAGCCCCTAATTTCCACTCCAAACAGATTTGGGGATATATACCTCGCCAGATGCGATTTTGCGTGCTGTGCGCACCAATCCTGCGGAATTTAGCGCAAAGCCATCCGCACCGATTTCATAATCGACCAGAACATCAATCAAACCCGATGGATGTTCCAACGTGACCTTTGCAGGGGTTTCATTGGAACGATCCGCCAGCCCATCGGCGATGGTGTTTGGGGTCAGCAAACAAGATGCCAAACACTGCGCGCCAGTCACGGCCATCGTTGGATGACAATTCCATGGCATGAAATACCGCGCAGCAACGCTCCCGCCTTGGTTGGCAGGGGCAAGCAGACCAAATTTGGGGGCCACGGATTTTGATACATCACCCATGCCCATTTTTTCACCCGCTGCGATGCGCACCGCTTCCATCCGTTCAAAAAACGCTTTGTTTTCATCCAGCTCTGTCGCGGTTTCATACCCCGTAAGACCAAATTCCGATGCGCGTGCAATGACCATCGGCATCGCCACATCCATACAGGTTACCGTAATCCCATTGATCGTATCGGTAAGGTTCCCCGTGGGTGTAAACGCACCCGTAATACCACCAACAGTGTCCATGAAACGCAATGCCACGGGTGCAGATGTGCCAGGGACGCCATCAATCTGTGCATCCCCTACATAGCTCACGTCGCCATTTGGAGTTTGAACACTGGCCGCAACACGCGCACCTGTGTTCACAGCCAAAATATTGACGTTGGTTTCACCATCCTGCGGCGATACCAACCCCATTTCAATCGCGGCGGGGCCAACACCCGACAGGATGTTGCCACAGGTCGGTTTGAAATCGACCAGTTTGTCCGTGACGCTGACTTGGGCGAAAAAGTAATCAACATCCGCCCAGTCGTCATTTGATTTTGATAACATCGCAACCTTGGTGGTGACGGCTGCGCCACCACCAAGCCCATCAATGTTCAATGTATGTCCTGATCCAACGATGGCGATTAACACCTCTGCCAGTTGATCCAGATCATCTGGCAGATCCGCGCGGTTCATATACGGCCCACGTGATGTACCACCACGCATGAGCAGGTATGGAATTGCTGTCTGGGTCATGTGAACGGCCATGGCAGATCAAAATACCCTTGCAACAATCCCGGTGGGAAGTCGCGGTTCAACAACCACGCCATCGCACACATGAACGCCAATCCACATGCGGTATATGCGGCACAATAAAGCGTGCTCATTCCCGCGCGGATTTTAAGGAAGCTGAACAAAAATACAGCCAGCGCGATGATAAACCCAAACAATGACGTCAGGATCAACAGACCCGCAAACCAAGCCAATGTCGGCCAAAGACCATGCGTCGCGGTCGCATCATCACCATCCATTTCACGATCTGCAAAAATCGTATCGGTTTCAGGTTTCATCATCATGCGTATGATCAATGCAATACAGCCAATCAAACAGACGCCTCCAACGAACATCGGGAACACGCGATCACGGCTGTATTCTGGGATCATCCATGCGTTGAAATACGCAAATGCGATATAGCCGGTGATGGCGATCAAGAATATGAACGGCGCGCGTTTGCTGCCTGATTTCACATCACCCTCTGCCATGATGTTCTTTGCCTGACGCAATCCCAAAACAACCGAAACAACGGTAATGATGATCAGCACAATCACGATGGGTGAAAACAGATAATCAATACCTTCGCCAAAGCTTTTGCGAAAACGCGATGAAGCGATTTGCAATGCTTGGTTTGCATATGTTTCTGCGGGGTTGGATAAAACAAACCCGATTAAAAACGCAGGGCGCGACCAATCAAAGCGGCGCATCAAAATGCCCAACAAACCAATTGCAAGCAAGGCCACCAAATCCATCAGGTTTTGCCCAGACTGGAATGCGGCAAAGCTAATGATCATGAACAAAAACGGCGCGAGCAGTGCGAAACGAATTGTTGTGAGCTTTGCAATACCACCCGAGATAAATATACAGATAATCGTACCCACCACATTGGCAAGTGCCAGCAACCAAACGATGGAATATGTGATATCAAGGTTGTTTTTCAACATCGCGGGCCCGACCTCGATCTGACCAGAGCCAAGCAGTGCAATCGCACCAATGAAAATCGCCATGGAACCGGAACCCGGGATACCAAACAATAATGTTGGGACCAAACCGCCGCCCTCTTTGGCGTTGTTTGAACTTTCTGGCCCGATAATGCCGCGCACTTCACCCTTGCCAAAATTGGACTTATCCTTGGTTGTTTGCACGGCATGCCCATAGGCAATCCAATCCACAACCGATCCACCAAGGCCAGGTATAACACCAACAATCACACCAATGATCGAACATCGTACCGACAGCCAGATATTGGCGTACCAATCTTTGATGCCCTCGATCCAGCCACCACCGATTTGTGGTTCTGCGGAAATGGCGCGATCTTGGCGCAACAGCGAAATAATTTCAGGGATCGCAAAAATGCCCAAACCAACGATCACCAATTTCAACCCATCGGCAAGATAAGGCAGATCATATGTCGACATGCGCAAATCGCCCGATGACGCGCCCTCACCGATTGTACCGATCAACATGCCGAGCCCCGCCGCAACCAAACCTTTGATTGCAACGCGCCCTGCCAAGATACCCACCATCGACAGGCCAAAGATAGTGATCATCAACAATTCAGGGGTGCGAAATTCCAACACGATTGGACGTGCGATCAGGATAAAAACCGTAAGAAAAGTTGCGCCAACCAGCCCACCAAATAATGATGAGGCGAAAGCTGCGGATAATGCGCGAGCCGCCTGTCCACGTTTGGCCATTGGGAAACCATCCAACACGGTTGCCTGTGACGCTGATGATCCAGGTATGCCCATCAACACACTGGCAAATGTATCGGACGTTGGCACAACTGCCACCATCCCCACCATCAATGCCAGCCCCAAAATCGGATCCATTCCGAACATGAATGGCAACAGCAAAGACAGCCCAGCGATACCGCCAAGTCCTGGGAAAACGCCGATACACAGCCCCATAATTACGCCAAGTACAAGATAGCCAAGAACAACGGGTTGAAGAATAAGCCCCCAAGCGTCACCCAAGGCAGGCAATGCCGAAAGAAACACGTCCATGTCCCTACCTCCTACGATTTTAAAGAAAAAAAAATGCTCCGCCGCTGAGCGCGACGGAGCGGTAACAAAACGGGGTTACTTAATTGAAACGCCGTATCGTTCTTGGAGCCAATTCACGACAAAGTCTTTAGCTGATTGTGGAACATCAGTCCCACTTTTCAGTGCACCTTTTGCTTTTGCTCCAGTCATCTGTGGGTATTTACCCAGATTGTTTGCAGAAATTTCTGCGAAATCAGCGCGTGCTTTGACCTTTTCAAATGCTTCTGAATAGGTAGCGATTGCCGCTTCTGGCGCGCCTGCTGGCAAAAATACCATCTTTTGCGCTGGGAAACCCGCGATAAAGAATGACTTCCATGCTTCCCATTGATCGCCTGATGTTTCACAAGATGGTGTCGCTTCGCAGATCTCTTTGAATGTTGGCATATCTGGGAATGTTGGGTCACGCACGATGTTGCCATCGTCGTCCAACGCGCCCCAGCTCATCATTGGAACGGCAGTACCAGCCTCGACCAATGGTGTTACACCTTTCAGGTATGAAGATGATGTTTGATAATCGATATTGGCTTCGCCACGTTCGAACATCAATCGGCCATCACCGCGACCTTTGATGCCAAACACAGGCTCAACATTCAGACCCAACATTTCCCAAGCCAGCAATGGCACCAGATCAAGACGTGTTGCACCTTGGCTACCGTAAATAAAATCGGTGCCTTGCAATGGCGTGGCATCCATGCCGTCCATTGATGCAGCCAATTCAGGTGTCAGATAGGCAACGCCCCCTGTCCCTGATGCCAATACAACATTCCAATCAGAATATTCATATTTCACACGTGGATCGCCCAACAAATATGGGAATTGTGTCGAACCAGATGATCCAAAAATCAATGTGCCATCTTTGTATTCTTGACCTTGGAAATAGTTGGCACCTTTGGTTGAACCCGCACCCGGCATGAATTTGACAACAACCGTTGGTTGGCCTGGCAATGCTTCTGACAATAATGGCGCATAAAAATTTGCCCATTTCGCTGAACCACCTGTTTCAGAAAACGGAATCACCCATTCAACAGTTTTACCCGTAAGATCGATGGCATGGTCGTCCGCTTGAGCTTGAAAACCGATAAGCGCCGCTGCAGTCGCAGCAAAGCTTGCGGTCACGCGTTGCGTGGCTTTAAATTTGGACATATGTTCCTCCCTTTAAAATCGGCACAATTCAAAACTGCACCTCGTCATAGAATCGTAAGGGTGTCCGCCCTTGTTGATTTTGCCTTTATGATCTGCGAACCTTGCGTAAAACTTGCATGACAAAGAAAACATAAATGCGCATCACCCTCGTTGAAGATAACATCAGCCTAGCTAAAGGGATTGCCTATCGGCTTGAGGATACTGGCCATGCCGTTGATATACTGCACGATGGAACCGAAGCATCTGCGTTTTTGCTGGATGATCAATCTGATCTAATTATTCTTGATATTAACCTACCTGGCAAAGACGGGCTAACACTACTCAAAGAATTGCGTAGCCGTGAAGACATGCGCCCGATCATCCTATTAACCGCACGCGCACAAACCGAAGATCGTATCATAGGGCTAGACGCAGGGGCCGATGATTATCTGATAAAACCTTTTGAAATCGCAGAGTTAGAGGCCAGAGTTCGCGCACTATCAAGACGCCGCACAACACCACAACGACAATTCCAAAACTTTGGCCGGCTTCGATTTGATGCACCTGCACGACAATTATTTGCAGATGGCAACCCGCTTGAAATTCCACGCCGAGAATTATCGTTATTTGAATGCTTACTCAACGCAGAGGGTCGATTAGTGTCAAAAAATAGTTTGTTGGATTTTTGTTATGGCGTTGGTGCGGATGTCGAGGAAACCGTAGTTGAGGTGTATGTTTCTCGCCTTCGGCGGCGGCTAAAACCATATGGTGTTTCCATTCGCGCCCAGCGTGGCTTGGGCTATCAAATCATGACAAGTGAAGCGGAATGAAACTCAACTCGCTACGCGCACGCCTTATTATCATTATTCTAGGTCCCCTATTGGTGGTGTCGATCGCCGCCGGCGCATGGCAGTTCAAAAATGCAACCGAACGCGCCGAAGATATTTTTGATCGCGGTCTGCTGTCTGCTGCATTGGCCATTACGCGCGATATGTCTGTGACGGGTGGCGATGCGCTCACACCTTCTTCACGCCTGTTGATCAGTAACACGTCAGGTGGCGAAGTATTTTATCACGTTTTTGCGCCTGATGGCGTGTTTGTCACAGGTTATGCAACCCCACCCGTATTATCCAGCAGTGCACTTTCAAGTTTTCAAGAACCAAAATACAGCGATGGACTGTACCAACGCCGAAGCGTACGCGTATTGCGCGTGCAGGACACCGCAAAAATTGGGGAAATATCTGGCCTGTTCACAATTACGGTTTGGCAAAATTCGAATGTACGCCAAGATTTTGTACAAGACGTGGTCACACGGTCATTTTCAGTGATAGCATTTCTTATTGCATCCGTTGCTCTGATTGTCTGGTTCGGTGTCAACCTCGGTTTGCGCCCTCTACTAGATCTGCAAGAAGCCATAGCGAAACGCTCACCAAGCGAGCTGGAACCTATCCAACGAAGTGTTCCCATTGAAATACGTGGGTTAGTTTCAACGCTCAACACATTACTTGATCGTGTATCAAGGCGTATTAGCTCTAAAGATGAATTCATATCTAATGCAGCCCATCAAATGCGCAATCCAATCGCAGGCGTATTAGCGCTCGCAGAATCCGTACAAACCGCCCCAAACGCCAAAGCGATGAGCGAGCGCAGTTCAGAATTGGTGCTGGCCGCGCGTGAGGCAAGCCACCTGACCAATCAATTGCTTTCCTTTGAGCGCGCGAAAGGAACAGAGCGCACAGAAACGATGCAAGAGATCGATTTAACAACTTTGATAAGCGAAACCGTAGCCAAATTTAAATCCAAAATGGCACCCCAAACCATCGCCATACGTTCGAATGTTCCATCCGAACCAGCAACAGTGTTATGTGATCCGCTTATGATGCAAGAGGCGTTGATCAATCTATTAAACAACGCCGTCATTCATGGCGGCGAAAATTTATCAGAAATCGAAATTGTTTTGCAAAAGAAAGCATCGCATGTGGAACTCACGATAGCTGACAACGGTGTCGGCATAAAACCGGAGGATATTTCGCTTGTAAGAAACCGTTTTGGTCAAACAAGCGGAAGTCAGGGCAGCGGTTTGGGCTTGCCGATTGCTATAAAAGTTATTGAAAATCTTGGCGGTGAATTTTCATTCACAAATACCGTTGTTGGTTTGACAATCAACATAAAAATCCCCACAGCCACGTGAAACCATGGTGTCCGTCGTCAGATAAATTGGAACACGTGAGCTTATAAATTAATGGAGGCTCTGGTTCGTCGTTGATTTGATTATGCCGCTTTTCTGAAGTGTTGCAAGCGGCGCTGATTGATGGTGTTGCGTTT